>CP188828.1:2887987-2997974 GCA_050110875.1 Methyloligella sp. ZOD6 | reverse complement strand
ATTCGCTATCTCGCTCGAAGTGCCGCGTGATAATCTGGAGGTTCCGTTTTCGAAGATCGTGTCTCTAGGGAGGAGGGAGAGCGATGACTCTGAACATGGAAAAGCTGGAGCCGCTGCTCGGTCTCATGGTGCAGGAGCTGGGGGCGGCCGCCAATGCCACGCTGGTTCTCATCGGGGACAAGCTCGGGCTGTATCGCGCCTTGGCAGAGGACGGGCCTCTCACCCCTCAGGAGCTGGCTGACAAGACGGGGACGCATGAACGCTATATCCGCGAATGGCTCGCCTCCCAAGCGGCCTCCGGCTATGTGGAGTACGACGCGGAAAGCGGCGACTTCTCCATGACGCCGGAGCAGGCTGCCATCTTCGCCGATCCGGAAAGCCCGGTGAACATGACGGGCGGCTTCTATTCCCTCGCCGCGGTCTTTGCCGACGAGCCCAAGCTTACGGAGGCGTTCCGCTCCGGCGCGGGGATCGGCTGGGGCGACCACAACGATTGCCTGTTCTGCGGGACCGAGCGGTTCTTCCGCCCCGGCTACAAAGCCCATCTGGTGCATGACTGGCTGCCGGCGCTGGAGGGCGTGACCGGCAAGCTGAAGGCCGGGGCCAAGGTGGCCGATGTCGGGTGCGGCCACGGGGTCTCGACCATGGTGATGGCCGAGGCTTTTCCCCGGTCGCATTTCACCGGCATCGATTTTCACGAAGCCTCGATCAAGCATGCGAGACGTAATATGAACGGGCAGGACAATCTCGCTTTCGAAGTCGCCACGGCGCAGGATTTCGACGGGGCCGGCTTCGATCTCGTCACGGTGTTCGATGCGCTGCACGACATGGGCGACCCCGCCGGCGTCGCGGCGCATATCCGCAAGACGCTGAAACCCGACGGCACCTTGATGCTGGTCGAGCCCCTGGCCGGCGATACGCTTTCCGAGAATCTCAATCCGGTGGGGCGGGTCTATTACGCCTTCTCGACCAATGTCTGCGTGCCGTCCTCCTTGAGCCAGGACGTCGGCGCGGCGTTGGGCGCGCAAGCCGGCGAGAAGCGGCTCACGGAGGTTCTGCAGACGGCGGGCTTCAGCCGCGTCCGGCGGGCCGCCGAGACGCCGTTCAATATGATCCTCGAGGCGCGGCCCTAGGGGGAGCCTCGCGCCTCGGCGATCTTGCGGGCTGCGCATCCCGGCGCGGCTGTCCGCATCGCTCTAATCAGCGACATTTCTCTAACCAGCGACATTTCCTGCCGCACCAACGGCCGGGCGCCAATCCACGCGCCGGCAGCGGCCCCATCGCGCTGGCATTCCGCCCACGAGATTTCATCCGATTGTCATACCGGCGATAGGGATCTGTCATCCGGAAAGCCTACGAAAGCACGATCTGAATTCGCGATGATCGAGGCTTTTCGATTGCAAATCATGATGGTTCGCCTGGACAATATCAGCGTGCAATATCCGAACGGGGTCACCGCCTTGCGGAATTGCACGGCCGAATTCAAGAGTGGCGAATTCATTGTTCTGCTTGGACAATCCGGGGCCGGCAAATCGACGCTGCTGCGCTGTCTGAACGGTCTGGTACGCCCCTCCAAAGGGCGGGTCGTAACAGCCTCCTTTGGCGATATCGCGGAAGGCAACGCCCTGCAGGCCCATCGCCGGCGGACCGGCATGGTGTTCCAGAACCATCATTTGATCGGCCGGCTGAGCGTCTTGGACAACGTGCTGACCGGGCGGCTGGGCCATCACACGGCGTGGCGGACTCTTCTGCCCTTGCCGCGACGAGATCAGCAAATCGCCCTTCGCGCCATCGAACGGGTCGGCCTCCTCGAAAAGGCTTTGACGCGGGTGGACGAACTCTCCGGCGGGCAGCAACAGCGGGTCGGCGTGGCCCGCGCCTTGTGCCAGCAGCCGGATCTGATCCTCGCTGACGAACCCGTCGCCAGTCTCGATCCGGCCACCGCGGCGCAGGTGCTCGAAAGCTTGCGCCAAATCTGCGCCACGGACGGCATCACCGCCATCGTCAGCCTGCATCAGGTGGATCTGGCGCGCCGCTTTGCCGACCAGATCGTGGGCATGGCCGACGGCGCCATCGTGGCACGGGCGACCGCATCTCAGCTGAGCCCGCGCATGATCGACGACATCTACCGGGCTGGACCTCAGGCCGGACCGGAAAGACCAGACAAGCGACAAGCTACTCCCGACGCACCTGAAACTTCCGAACAACACGCAGCCATGGAGGCATTGCTATGAGATTTGCTACGCTCGCATTCACCGCCCTCGCCCTGCTGGGGCTTTCGATGACAGGCGCCGCCGCGCAAGAGGCGGATCCGGATACTTTGAAGGTCGCGCTTCTGCCCGACGAGAACGCGGCGACCATCATCAAGAACAACGAGCCGCTCAAGACCTATCTGGAGGACCGCCTCGGCAAGACCATCGAGCTGGTGGTCACCACGGATTATTCCTCGATGATCGAAGCCATGCGCTTCGGACGGCTCGACCTCGCCTATTTCGGTCCCCTCTCCTACACGCTCGCCAAGTCAAAATCGGACATCGAGGCTTTTGCCGCCCTGGAGAAGGACGGCGAGACGACATACCACTCCGTGCTGATCGGTAATGTGGAAGCGGGCGTCACTTCGGTCGAGGACATCGCGGGCAAGGACGTGGCTTTCGGCGACACGGCTTCGACGTCCAGCCATCTGATCCCGAAATCGATCCTCATGAAGGCCGGGTTGAAGCCGGGCGACGATTACAACGAGCGTTTCACCGGCTCGCACGACGCCGTGGCCATGGCGGTGCAGAACGGCCATGCCCAGGCGGGCGGTCTCAGCCAGCCGATCTTCAAGAGTCTCGTCGACCGCGGACACATCTCCACGGATAAGGTCACCGTGATCGAGGTGTCCAAGCCGTTCCCGCAATATCCCTGGACCATGCGCAGCGATCTCGATCCGGCGCTGAAGAAGAAGATCCAAACGGCGTTCTACGAGCTCGACGAAGAATCGGTGCTGAAGCCGTTCAAGGCCGAAGGGTTCGCACCGGTCGAGGACGCGGATTACGACGTCGTGCGCGAGCTTTCCCAGATCCTCGGCAACGTCGCCACGAATTAACGCCAACCAATG
This sequence comes from Methyloligella sp. ZOD6, assembly GCA_050110875.1. GTDB lineage: Bacteria > Pseudomonadota > Alphaproteobacteria > Rhizobiales > Methyloligellaceae > Methyloligella. The sequence continues at coordinate 2,994,874 of CP188828.1, read as the reverse complement.
AGCGAGACACCGGGAGGCCCTCGGTCTCCCGGTGTCGAGTGCAAAACGATGTCTCTCTCGACCCTGAACGAAGATCAAATTCTGGCGCATCAGCGCCGCGATTGGTTGGTTGCCGCCGGACGCGGCGCCATCGTTTTCGTCGTCGTGATCGCCAGCGCCTATTACACGGGCCTGCTGGACGCCGCGCGTCTCTCCGAAGGTTTGCCGGCGCTCTGGACGCTGTTCACCGAGATGCTGCCGCCCGACTTCTCGGCCTGGCGCGATTGGTGGAAGCCGCTCCTCGACACCCTTGCGATGAGCATCGCCGGAACGGCTCTGGCGGTCGCCCTCTCGCTGCCGCTCGGTTTTCTCGCCGCGCGCAACACGACGCCCCATCCCGTCGTCTATCGGATCGCGCGTACGATGCTCAATATGCTGCGGGCCATCCCCGAGCTCATCATGGGCATCGTGTTCGTGGCCGCGGTCGGGTTCGGCGCGCTGCCCGGGGTTCTGGCGCTCGGAGTCCACTCCATCGGGATGGTCGGCAAGTTCTTCGCCGAAAGCATCGAGCATGTCGATCCGGCGCCGGTGGAAGCAGCCAGAGCCGCCGGGGCATCGCCGTTGCAAGTGGTGATGCACGCCATTCTACCCCAGGTCTCGCCGCAGATGGCCGATGTCTCGATCTATCGCTGGGAATACAATTTCCGCGCCTCGACGGTGCTCGGCATGGTGGGCGCCGGCGGCATCGGATTCGAGCTGATCGCGTCGCTGCAAATCATGAACTACCAAGAGGTGGCCGCGCTGCTGATCCTCGTGCTGGTCATGGTGTCGCTCGTCGACAGTCTCGGCGCGATGCTGCGGCGCAGGCTGGCGTGATGACGAAGATCGTCGTGACCAGCCGGATCCACGATACGGTCCGGCACAAGCTCGAAGCCCATGGCGAGGTTGTCGCGAATCCCGGCCCCGAGCCATGGCCGAAGGACGAGCTTTTGCGGAAGGCCCGCGATGCCGACGCCCTCATGGTCTTCATGCCGGATGCGATCGGCGCGGCGGAGCTTCGGGCCATGCCGCGGCTCGGGATCCTGGCCTGCGCCCTCAAGGGCTACGACAATTTCGATATCGCGGCCTGCACGCGGGCCGGCGTCTGGATGACCATCGTGCCGGACCTGCTGACCGTGCCGACGGCGGAGCTGACCATCGGCCTCACGATCGCGCTCGCCCGTCACGTCGCTGCCGGGGACGCCCATGTCAGACGCGACTTCAAGGGATGGCGGCCGGCTCTCTATGGCAGCGGACTCGCGGGATCCCAGGTCGGCATGCTTGGAATCGGTGCGATCGGCAAGGCCATCATGCGGCGCCTGACAGGCTTCGATGTCAGCCTGCGCTATTGGGACAGGACGCGCCTCGATCCCGGGCAGGAGCGCGATGTCGGCGCGACGTTCGCTCCCTTCGAAGATTTGCTCGAAGGCAGCGACTTCGTGATCTGCGCGCTTCCCCTGACCCAGGACACCCATCACATCGTCGATGGACGCGCGCTCGCCCGAATGAAGCGGAACGCGTTCCTCATCAATCCCGCCCGGGGCAGCTTGGTGGACGAACGGGCCGTGGCCGACGCGCTGGAGAGCGGCCGGCTGGCGGGATATGGCGCCGATGTCTACGAGATGGAGGATTGGGCGCGAGCGGACCGGCCATGCCAGATCGGGCCTCGCCTGCTGGCCATGAAGGATCGAACCCTGTTCACGCCCCATCTCGGCTCGGCCGTCGGCTCGGTGCGGCTCGCCATCGAGATGGAGGCCGCCAACAGCATCGTGGACGTGCTCGAAGGGCGCCCGCCGAGAGGCGCGGTCAACGATCTCAACCAGGTTTCGGAGCAGGCCGAGCCATGCTGAACCTGGTTCACGTCAATGCGTTTCTGACGGTGCTGGACGGCGGCAGCTTCCACGAGGCGGCGCGGCGCCTCGATATCGGCCAGCCCACGGTCAGCCAGCACGTGAAGCAGCTTGAAGATTCGCTCGGGCATACGCTGATCGAGCGCCGTCGCAGCGGATGCGTGGCGACGCGACGGGGCGAAATCTTCGCCCATTACGCACGCCGCCTGATCGCCACCGCGGAGACGGCGAAGGCGCGTTTGCAAGGCACGCGATTGGCTCTCGGCGCGAGCGGCAATATCGGCATCTATCTCCTTCCGCGCTATCTCCGAGGCATTCGCGAGACCGAGCCGGAGCTCGGCGAGGTCGACTTGACGATCGCCTCCAATCCGGAAATCGCCGACAGGCTCACCGCCGGCGAGCTCGACCTTGCCGCGATGGAATGGTGGGACGACCGGCCGGGCTTCACGGCACTTGCGTGGCGGCGGGAAGAGCTTGTCGTCATCGTGCCGCCGGATCATCCGTGGGCGGCTTTGGAAGCGCTGACGGCCGAAGCGCTCAAAAGCGTTCCCCTGCTCGGCGGCGAGCGCGGGTCGGGCACCGGCACATTGCTGCGCCGCCGGCTGCGAAAACTCGCCGACGGAATCACCATCGGCAACACGCTCGGCAGCACCGAGGCCGTCAAGCAGGCCGTGAAGGCGGGGCTAGGCGTATCGTTGGTCTCGGCGAGCGCGGTGGCGGAAGACGTGGCGCGCGGGAGCCTTGTCGCGCTGCGGCTGGAGGGGCTGGAACTCGCCAAGGAGCTGCAGGTCGTCGTGCCGGCTTCGCTGCCCGAATCGTCGCCCGTCTCGCTGTTTGCGGCCAACCTGGTGGGGTCCTTGCCCGAGGAGCGCCGGATTTAAAGCTCTTGTTCGGCGAACGGGATGAACGGACGCTCGTCGTCCCGCTTGTCCAGGCTCGCTTGTCCAGGCTCGTTGTCTACGTGTCGAAGCTTTTCGGGAACAGCGCCGCCGCGCCATCCAGGCTTCCCGTGTCGCCATAGGTGAGCGGCACGGCTTTCGGGTCCAAAAGCTTGCCGCCGACGACTTGGCCCGTGACCAGAACGTGGTCCCCGGCCGGCGCCATGTCTTTCGCCTTGCATTCGAACCAGGCGAGCGCGTCGTTGCGCAGCGGCAGACCGTATTGGCCCGTGCCCCATTCCGGTTCGGCGAGCGCGCCGGCATCGCCGGGCTTGCCGTAATGCTCGGCGAGATGGAGCTGATCCTGCTTCAACACGTTGACGCTGAAGGCGCCGCCCTCCTCCAGCAAGGCGAAGGACGCATGGCCGGGGTTGATGCTCAGGGCCAGCAGCATGGGGTCGAAGGAGACCTGCATCACCCAGGCCGCGGTAAAGGCGTTGCGTTTCTCGCCATTGGCCACGCCGATCAGATAGACGCCCTGGGTCAAGCGCCGGAAGAGATCCGAAATGGAATCGCTCATGACAATCGCCTCCTCGGTGATCGCTTCCTCGGCCGGAGCAGATAGATATCCATGATCCAGCCCTTTTTCTCGCGCCGGTCGGCGCGGATGCGCTTGATCTCGCCGAGAACCTCCGCCACAGGGCCGGCGATCAGCACCTCGTCGGCGCTGCCGAGATAGGCGCCCCACCAGATGTCGAGGTCGCGGTCTTCGATCGCATCGAGACCGGTGCCGCCATCGAGCATCACGACGACGGTTTCGACATCCGGAAAACGCTCGGCGAGCTTCCGCCCCGTGGTGACGAGCACCGGCTCGCCGATCTCGTTGAGGGGTATCTTATGGGCGGCAGCCAGGGCGTGAAGGCTGCTGATGCCGGGGATCACCTCATGTTCGAAGGCAAGCCCCTCGTCGCGCCCGACCCGGTCGAGGATTCGCAAGGTGCTGTCGTAGAGGGAAGGATCGCCCCAGACGAGAATCGCAGCACTCTCGCCTTCTCCCATCTCGTCGCGGATGAGACGGGCGAAGGCGGACGCCTTCGCCGCATGCCAATCGCCGACCCCTTCCTTGTAGGGCACGACCGCATCGCGCTTGGGGCTTTCGGCCTCGACCCAGCGGGGCGCTTCGCCACCGGCGAATCGGGCGCAGATGTCTTTCCTGAGATCGGTCAGGTCGGACTTCTCGGTCCCTTTATCGAGAACGAACACGATATCCGCCTGTTTCAGGGCGGTGATGGCCTGGACCGTCATGTGGTCCGGGTTGCCGGTGCCGATCCCGATGACGAAGAGCTTCTTCACGCTCTCTCCTATGTCTTGCAGTGCTTGCGGGGCGAGCCGTTTGGGATGTCTTAGAGAGTGCCGGGCGCGCATTCAATCTGCCGGCGGGGCAGATGGCCCGCTTGACGGGGCCCCTGCGCCTGTCATCCATTCCAGCCTCACCCCCGTCATTGGAAGGACGATCCCCGTGTCAGACAGCGAATGGCTTTGCGAGCCCTGCCCGCGCCCATCGGAGACGAGAGAACGGCAAGCCGCGGACCGGCAGGCCGCGCTCACCAAGCCGCCGGGCTCGCTGGGCGTGCTGGAGCGGCTGGCGATCACGCTGGCCGGGCTGCAGGACACGGACCGGCCGAAGGCGGACAAGGTCAGCATCGTGCTGTTCGCCGGCGATCACGGGGTGACGGCGCAAGGGGTCTCGCCCTACCCGTCCGAGGTGACGGCACAGATGATGCAAAACTTCACCCAAGGGGGCGCCGCCATCTCGGTGCTGGCACGGCAGCTGGGGGCTTCGCTGGAAGTGATCGATGCCGGCTCGCTGGCCGAAGCCGCGCTCGACGGTGTCGTCACGGACAAGCCACGCCATGGCACGCGGGACTTCTCGGTGGAGGCGGCCCTGCTGACGGAAGAGCTTGCTTTCGCCTTGGAGACGGGGCGGCGGGCCGTGGCGCGGGCGGCGGAGGCGACGCCGGACATTCTGGTGCTCGGCGAGATGGGCATCGGCAACACGAGCTCGGCCGCGGCGATCGCCGCGGCGCTGCTCGGTATGGCGCCGATGGAGATCGTCGGCGCCGGGGCCGGTCTCGACGACGAGGGGATCAACCGGAAAGCCAAGGTCATCGCAGATGCGCTGGACCGGCACGGTCTGACGAAGGACGGCATCTCACCCCTGCAAGTGCTTGAAACGATAGGCGGTTTAGAGATCGCGGCGCTTGCCGGCGCGATGATCGCCGCGGCCCAGGCGCGCATTCCCGTGCTGGTGGACGGATTCATCGTTTCGGCGGCGGCCCTGGCCGCCGTCCGGATCAATCCGTCCTGCCGGGACTGGCTGATCTTCTCACACCGTTCCTACGAGCGCGGTCATCAGATCGTGCTTCAAGCGCTCGATGCCGAGCCCCTGCTCGATCTTCGCCTGCGGCTCGGGGAAGGCTCCGGCGCGGCGGTGGCCGTGCCGTTGCTGCGGCTCGCTTGCGCGCTGCATGGCGAGATGGCGACCTTCGAGGAGGCGAGCGTCTCGGGCCCATGCTGATCGACCTAATCCGCCACGGCGCGACGGAGCCGCCGGGACTGCTGCTCGGGCGGACGGACCATCCGCTGTCGGAGGACGGCTGGGCGCAATTCGCCCGCCAGACCGATGACCGGGACTGGCCGAGGATCGTGAGCTCACCGCTGCGGCGCGCACGGGAGGCGGCGGAAAGGCTGGCCGAGAATCGCGACCTGCCGCTGCGTATCGACCCCGATTGGGCCGAGCTCGATTTCGGCGAATGGGACGGACGGCCGCTCGAAGCGCTCCGCACCGATCCGGCCTCGGCTGCACAACTCGATACCTTCTATGGAAGCGAAGACGCCACGCCGCCACCGGGCGGGGAAGGCTGGACCGTCCTGCGCGGCCGGGTCGCCCGCGCCCTGGCGCGATTGCTCGCGGAGCAAGATAAGGCCGACGACAGAACTTCTGCGCTGGTCGTGACCCATGGCGGGCCGATCCGGACGGCGCTGGCGATTTGCTGCAACCTGCCCTTCGCCCATCTCTGGACGCTCCGCATCGCCTATGGCACACGGGTGACCTTGCGCTTCGGCCGTGCGCCGGACGGCGAGATGTGGGGCGAGGTCATCGAGATCGTGCAGCCATGACAGTCGGGACGATATGACGGGCCGGCCGACAGGTCAGACGATATGGCAAGACGGCTGGCTCGGCTTCTGCCATGCCTGCCAGTTCCTGACCCGTATCCCGACACCGCCCATCAAGGATTTCAGGCAGGAAGACCTTTCCCGCTCGGCGGTCTGGTTTCCCTTCATCGGGATCGTGATCGGCGGCTTTCTCGCGCTTGCCGTATGGCTCGGCGGGCAGGTCTCGCCCTGGCTCGGCGGATTGCTGGGGCTCGTGCTTTGGGTCTGGATCACCGGCGCGCTCCATCTCGACGGGCTGGGGGACGTGGCGGACGGGATGGGCGCCGCCCACCGCTCCCCGGAGCGTTTTCTGGAGGTGCTGCGGGATCCCCATATCGGCGCGTTCGGGGTGATCGCCATCGTGCTGCAGATGATGGCCAAGCTGGTGCTGCTCGCCGCACTTGCCGAACCTTTGTTTCTTCCCGCCCTCATCCTGGTGCCGGCCTGGGCGCGATGGGGAACGCTGGCCTGGAGCCTGACCGTGCCGCCGCTCGCCAGCGGTTCGGGGGAGCGTTTCTCCTGGTCGATCCGATGGCCGGTGGTGGCGGTGGAAGGCGCGATTCTCACGGGCTTGAGCCTGTGGCTCGCGCCGCCCCTCCTCGCCGCGCTTCCGATCGTGGCGGCGATCTCCCTCTATTGGCGCTACAAGCTGGGCGGGATCACCGGCGATTGCCTGGGCGCGAGCGTGGAGGTGAGCGAGAGCCTGCTGTTGCTCGCTCTCGTCGCAGCGGCGGCATGAAGCGCTTAAAGAAAGCCTAGGCCGGCGGGTCGCCGGGATAGAAGATCGCGATCGGAGAGGCGTATTCCGGGATCTTGAGAGCCTCGGGCGCGTCCTCCCCTGACGCCAGGAAGCGGGGCAGGAAATGGGTGTGCGGCCCGGCGGGAGATTGGCCGCCCGGCGGCGGAATCTCCGAAGACACTTCGATCCTTGCCAGGGCGGATTCGACCACGCGGGGCGGGCTCTTCTCGACGAGCTCCGCGCCGAGCTTCGCCATCACATCGGCCCAAGACCGCCCATCCTGCGCCTTGAGCTTTTCGGCGAAGGACGCATCGCCGGTGCGGATGCAGAAGCGGTGGGCCGGCCGGCCGATGCCGAAATCGAACAGCTCTTCTGCGCGATTTTCCGGCGCGATGGCGTCTTCGTCCTTGCCCAGGGCTGTGAAGCGCTCGGCGAGGGGCAAGACGGCGCGGCGTTTGGGAAGACCGAGCACCACGGGCCCGTCACCATCGAAGGCGAAGGCGCGCAGCTTCTCGTGGATGCGCAGACGAAAGCGCGCCTTCGGCATGACGGCGGTAACCGTCTCGTCCGCCATGCCGACTTCGACATCGCGATCGTGACAGGGAAATTCCGCGACGCCCCCCGGTACGCCGGCGACCCAGGTGCCGCGGCCTTGTGCGATCGTGTCGGCGACCCAACGGGCGAAGTCCTCGCCTGTGAGCGGCAAGAGCCTGAGCCTGACGGACAGGGACTGAAGACGCGCGGGCAACTCCGCCCAGATAGCGTCCTGGCTTGCCGGATCGAGACCGCCCCAAGCACCGATCTCGTCACCCGTGCGGCCGCACCCCAGGCAGAGGCCGGTGCGTTCGTCGAGCTTACAGACGCCAATGCAGGGCGATAGGCGGGGGGCTTCCGTGGCGATACTCATGTTGGCTCCCTACACGATCTCTCGGCGGCTGTAACGGGTCCTCATCTGCGGACCTCGAGCGCGCTTTCCAGACGCTGCCAGGCGGATTCGTCGCCAGGCAGGCCGAAGCGCAACCAGGCGGGACGCTCCGGGAATTGCCTCACATAGAGACCCGCCGCACCGAGCGCCAGGGCAAGATTTCCCGCATCGTCATGGGCGATCAGGCGAAATAAGGGTGTGCCGCCGACGATTTCGCAATCATGCGCGAAGAACAGGGACTCCATGCGTGCGCCGCTCTCTTGCAGAACCGTGCGCATTTCCGCGAGCCAGGCATCGTCGCCCAGGGCCGCAGCACCGACGGCGAGCGCCGGGACGGGCACGGCCCAGGGACCGAGATCGTCGCGGAGCTGGGCAGCGATCTTCGGATCGGCGACGGCGAAGCCGAGACGCAGGCCCGGCAAGCCATACATCTTGCCGAAGGAGCGGAGCGCGACGGCCGATGGCGGAAGCTCCGGAATGAGGCTGATCGGCTCTTCCACGACGTCGGCGAACGCCTCGTCAACCACCAGAAGACCGCCCCGCGATTCCAGCTCGGCCGCCAATCTGCGCAGCACGGCGACCGGGACGACCCGGCCAGTGGGATTGTTGGGGTTCACGACGATCAGCGCCTTGGCGTCCCCCATCTCGTCGAGATCGGCGATCTCGCGGACAGCATGGCCTTCGCGGCGCCAGGCCCGAGCATGCTCGCTATAGGTCGGGCTGAGCACCGCCACCGGCCCGGGGGGTAGAAGACGGGGAATGCGCTGGATGAGCGTCTGGGTCCCGGGGGCGGCGACGAGCATGTCGGGACACGGCACGCCATAGCGGCGGCAGGCGGCCTCCGTGAGTGCGCGCTCCTGGGATCTCTGCGGCAGACGGGCCCAGAGCGCCGTATCGAGCGCCGGGACCGGATATGGGTGCGGGTTGATGCCGGTGGAAAGATCGATCCACGGCTCGGGGGCATTGGGAAAGCGCCGGCGCGCCGCATCGAGATCGCCGCCATGCAAGGCCGGTTCCGGCGGGGTCGGCGTCATGCTACCTCCTGTACGACTTAGGATCGTCTCATCAGGCCCATCGCCCATGTTCGCTCCCCTCACCCTGATCGCCATCGCCTTCGATGCCGGCCTCGGCTATCCGAGCTGGCTGTTCGCTCGCATCGGCCATCCGGTGAGCTGGATCGGCCGGCTCATAACATGGTGCGAGCGGCGCTGGAACGGGCCGGAGCAATCTCCGCAGGCCCGGCGACGTAAGGGAATCACGACGCTCGTCCTCTGCCTCGGCGTGACCTTGGGGGTAAGCCTTGCGCTGGTCTCCGCGGTCTATTGGCTGCTGCCCTTTCCGGTGGCGATCGCGGTGCTGGCCCTTTTCGCCAGTAGCTTGATCGCGCAAAACAGCCTGGACGATCACGTGGCCGCCGTGGCTGCCGCTTTGGAAAGCGGATCGCTCGAAGCGGCGCGGGAGGCGATCTCGCGGATCGTCGGGCGCGACCCGCACGCCCTCGACGAGGCGGCCATCGCGCGCGCGGCCATCGAGAGCCTGGCGGAGAATTTCTCCGACGGGGTGACGGCACCGACCGTCTGGATGGTGATCGGAGGGCTGCCGGGGGCGGCGCTCTACAAGACCATCAACACGGCCGACAGCATGATCGGTCATCGCAACGACCGCTACGAAGCGTTCGGCTGGGCATCGGCGAAACTCGACGATCTGGCGAACCTGCCGGCCTCTCGGATTTCGGCCCTATCGCTGGCGGGAGCCGCCGCCCTGCTCCCGGGCGGGAATGCATCCGCCGCGCTGAAGGCCGTGGGGCGGGACGCGCGCCAACACCGCTCGCCCAATGCGGGCTGGCCGGAAGCGGCCATGGCCGGGGCGCTGGGGCTGAAGCTGGCCGGTCCGCGCATCTATGGCGGGACGAGGATCGACGATCACTGGATGGGCGACGGGCGGGTAGAGGCCAAGGCGGCCGATATCCGGCGGGCGCTGAGACTGTTTCGGATCGCCGCTCTGCTTCAGGCCGGCACCGTGGCGTTGCTGGCGCTGCTCGTCTTCAGCCTTTGAGGCGGGGCGCACGGGCCAGATCGAGCAGCGCAGCGCAGTCGACATGCCGCTCGAGATGATCGGCCAGAGCATCGAGGGCGCTTTCGATCTCCGCATCGTGGCTACGGACGGAAGGGCCTGCGCCGAGACTTTCCAGCCAAACGCTTCTTTGCGCATCATCGGCGAACAGCCCGTGGATGTGGCAGCCGCGCACGGTGCCCGCGGCATTGACGGCGCCGTCGGTCCGTCCGCCGGCAAGGCGGAGCACGGGCCGCGTGCAATCCGGCCCCTGGGTCCGGCCGACATGCATCTCGTAACCGATAAAGGGTGCGCCCGACTCGCAGGCCTCGCCAGTGACGTCTTGCAGGAGCTTTTGCCCGGTGAGCACGGTCTCGATATCGAGCAGGCCGAGGCCTTCGATACGGCCCGGCTCGCCTTCGATGCCCTCGGGATCGGCGATTTCCCTGCCCAGCATCTGGTAGCCGCCGCAAATGCCCAGCACCTGACCGCCGCGACGGAGATGGGCGGCGAGATCGATATCCCAACCGGTCTTACGCAGCGCTTTCAGATCCGCGATGGTGGCTTTGGAGCCCGGCAGGATGACGAGATCGGCATCGCCCGGGATCGGCGTGCCCGGATTGAGATAGACGAGATCGACGCCCGGCTCCAGGGCGAGCGGGTCGAAATCGTCGAAATTGGAGATGCGCGGATAGGCGAGGACGGCGATGCGGCACTTGCCGGTCTTCGCTACAGCAGGCCGCGCTTTCACGCCGAGGGCGTCCTCCTCCGGCAAACGTTGCGCTTCATGCAAGTAAGGGACGAGGCCGAGGGCACGCCAGCCGGTGAGCTCTGCGATGCGGGTCATGCCGTCGGCGAAGAGGGTTGGGTCGCCGCGGAACTTGTTGACGAGAAAGCCTGCGATCTGGGCCGCATCTTCCGGCGCCAGCACAGCCTTGGTGCCGACGAGGCTGGCGATCACCCCGCCCCGGTCGATATCGCCGATGAGAATGACGGGAACGCCGGCGGCCCGGGCGAAGCCCATATTGGCGATGTCGTTGGCCCGGAGATTGACCTCGGCCGGCGACCCCGCCCCTTCGACGATCGCCAGATCGGCATCGGCCGAGAGCCGGCTGAAGCTGTCCAGCACGGCGGCCATGAGCTTCGGCTTGAGGGATTGATAGGCGCTCGCCTTGGCGTTGCCCATCACCTTGCCCTGCACCACCACCTGGGCGCCGATATCGCTCTGAGGCTTCAGCAATACCGGGTTCATGTGCACGCTCAAGGGCAGCCCGGCGGCCCGCGCCTGGAGCGCCTGGGCCCGGCCGATCTCGCCGCCGTCGGCGGTGACGGCCGCGTTGTTCGACATGTTCTGGGGCTTGAAGGGCGCCACTTTCAGGCCGCGCCTGCGAAAGGCCCGGGCAAAGCCCGCCACCAGCAACGACTTGCCGACATCGGAGCCCGTGCCCTGGAACATGATGGCCTTCATGAGCGCAAGTCCGCAATCATGGCTGACATCAGAACTCGATACCTTGCTGGGCTTTCACGCCGGCGTCGAAATGGTGCTTCACGGGCGTCATCTCGGTGACGAGGTCCGCCGCCTCGATCAACTCCGGCTTGGCGTTGCGGCCGGTGACCACGACATGGAGATTGCCGCGCCGGGCTTTCAAATCCGAGATCACCTCTGCGAGATCGAGATGGCCGTAGCGGAGGGAAATGTTGAGCTCGTCCAGAATCAGCATGCGGATGGAGGGATCGGCCATGAGCTCCTTGGCCTTGTCCCAGGCGCGATTCGCCGCCGCCACGTCGCGCTCGCGGTCCTGGGTCTCCCAGGTGAACCCCTCGCCCAGCGTATGCCAGACGACTCGATCGCCGAAGGCTTCGATCGCCGTCTTCTCGCCGGTGTCCCAAGCGCCCTTGCCGAACTGGACGACGCCGATACGCAAGCCCCGGCCGAGCGCCCGAAGGAGAAGACCGAAAGCGGCGGTGGACTTCCCCTTGCCCTTGCCGGTGTTCACGATGAGCAAGCCCTTCTCGATGGTCTTGCCGGCCACCTCGGCGTCCTGGACCGCCTTGCGATTGGCCATTTTCTGCTTGTGGCGTTCCTGGTCTGAGGTCGTCTCGCTCATTCTTGGCCTCCACTCGATTGGGGTTTCACGGTCAGGGGGATGCCGGCGGTCATTAGCACAACGTGGTCGGCGATTGCGGCGACGCGCTGATTGAGAATGCCTTGGGCGTCGCGGAAACGGCGGCCGAGCGGCGTCTCCGGCACAATACCGAGCCCCACCTCGTTGGAGACGGCGGCAACCGGCCCCGGCACCTTGCCGAGCGCTTCGAGCAGGCGATCCGTCTCGGCCTCGAGATCCCGCTCCGCCAGCACGATATTGCTGAGCCAGAGGGTGAGACAGTCTATGAGCATAGGCTGGGTGCCGTGCTCTTCGATGGCGGGGGCGAGCTCGATAGGCGCCTCAACGGTGTGCCAACCGTCCCCGCGCCGATCGCGATGGGCTGCGATTCGCACCTTCATCTCCGCGTCGCGCGCCTCGGCGGTCGCGATATAGAGCCGAGGGGCCGGTGCCCGCCCGAGCCATTCTTCCGCAAACCGGCTCTTGCCTGAGCGTGCGCCGCCGAGAACGAGGGTCAGCCGGTGTGGGGAAGAATGGGGCATAGAGGCAAATTTCATTGACGGCGGCAGAAGCGACCCCTTATCAAGATTAGAACGGTTCCCCGCAAGGGATTGAAAGGGAATGCGGTGCTGCCTTCAGGGCAAAATCCGCAGCTGCCCCCGCAACTGTGATCGGCGAGGTTTCGGCCATAATACCACTGGGTTAACCGGGAAGGTGGCCGAAAGCGAAGACCCGAAAGCCAGGAGACCTGCCGTCCGTCACACGCTGATGAGGCCCCGGAGGGGTGGCCAAGGAGGCAGTTTGAATACGCATCTCGATACGACGACCGCTCTCGGCAGCTCGGAGCGCTCAAGCGTTCTCACCGCAGCCGCCGTGGCGCTGGCCTTGGGGCTCGGCCTGGTTTTCACGACCGGGTTTGCGCATCCAAGCGCCCTTCACAACGCAGCTCACGATACCCGCCACGCGCTCGGCTTTCCCTGCCACTAAGGGCATCCGATGATTTCGCGCGTTCTTGCGGCGGGTCTGCTGGCCGGCCTCATGGCCGGGCTTGCGGTCGCCATTCTGCAGGTCTTCACCACCACGCCGCTCATCGTCGAGGCGGAAAGCTTCGAGGGCGGGCATAGCCACGACCATGCCGCGCTGTTCCGCAATGCCCTTTTCGAAACCGCATCGAACGATGCCGGGCTGATCGCGGTTCACGCCGAGGACGGCGCCGAGACCTGGATGCCGGCGGATGGGCTGGAGCGGACGGTCTTTACCGGCATCGCCACCATCGGCACGGCCATCGGTCTCGCCTTCGTCCTGCTCGCGGGCATGCTGCTCGCCGGCGACCGGATCACGGAGACCGCTGCGATCGGCTGGGCGGCGGCCGGCTTCGCGGTCACCGGGCTGGCCCCGGCCGCGGGGCTGCCGCCCGAGCTGCCAGGCATGCCGGCAGCCGAGCTGGCCGGCAGACAAGCCTGGTGGATCGCCACCGCCGTCTGTACCGCCGTTGCCCTGTGGCTGATCTTGCGGTCGGAGCACGGCTGGGCGAAGGCGCTCGGCCTTCTTATCCTCGTTGCCCCGCATGTCTGGGGCGCGCCGCATCCGGAAGGGCTTGCGGAAAGCGCCGTGCCGGCGCATCTCGCCGCCGAATTCGCCAGCCTGTCGCTGGCGGTGCACGCCGCGCTTTGGGGGCTGACCGGATTCTTCGCCGGCTTCTGGTGGCCGAGACTGGCGCCGAAATAACGCTTCGGCCGGGCCTTCCACAGCCCGGCCTTCGACATTCCCTTTTGCAGGAGTTTCCATGTCCGACATCGCCAAGATTCCTTGCAGCATCGTCACCGGCTTTCTGGGCGCCGGCAAAACCACCCTGCTCCGCCACGTGCTGGAGACGGCGGGCAAGCGCCGGGTTGCGGTGCTGATCAACGAGTTCGGCGATGTGGGCATCGACCGGGACATCCTGGAGGGCTGCGGCATCGAAGGCTGCTCCGGCGACAACATCGTGGAGCTCTCCAACGGCTGCATCTGCTGCACGGTGGCGGACGATTTCGTGCCGGCGCTGGAAGGACTGCTCGGCATGGCGGAGCCGCCGGAGCATATCGTCATCGAGACCTCCGGCCTGGCCCTGCCGAAACCGCTGGTGCAGGCCTTCAACTGGCCGGCGGTCGCCTCGCGAGTGACGGTGGACGGGGTGATCGCCGTGGTGGACGGGCCGGCCGTGGCGGCGGGCCGCTTTGCCGACGATACGGAAGCGCTTGCCGCTCAGCGCAGCGAAGACAGCTCCATCGATCACGAGAACCCGCTGGAGGAGGTGTACGAGGACCAGCTTCTCTGTGCCGATCTGATCGTGCTCAACAAGACCGATCTGATGGATGAGGACGCGCGCAAGCGGGTCGCGGAGGAGATCAAGCAGACCGTGCCGCGGGCGGTGAAGATCGTCGCGACGGAAGGCGCGAGACTCGTGGCCGGCGTGCTGCTCGGGCTCGGCGCGGCGGCGGAAACGGATCTCGCCGCGCGCCCCTCTCATCACGACAGCGAAGAGGCGCACGACCACGACGATTTCGAGACCTTCGTGCTCGACCTGCCGCAAGTCTCCACCGCCGACGAGATGATCGCCCGCATCGAGGCCGCCACCGGCGATCACGACATTCTGCGCGTCAAAGGCTTTCTCGACATCGAAGGCAAGCCCATGCGGCTTCTGGTGCAGGGCGTGGGCGCGCGCATTCAGCAGCAATTCGACCGGCCGTGGCGGGCGGACGAGACGCGCCAAGGGCGCCTCGTCGTGATCGGCCAGAAGGGGCTGGATCAGGCGGCCATCGCACGCTCCATCGCAGGGGAGTAAGCTTCAGCGTATGCATCTGCTCGCCACAGATACCGCGACCCTCGACGAGGTCGAGACAGCCGTCGATCTGGAGCAAACGCCGGCGGAAATCGTCGTGCTCTCCTTCTCCGACAGCGATCTCTCGGCCCTCGCCTCGGCGTGGACGGCAGCGCGGGAGCGGCTGCCCGGCTTGCGGCTGGCGAATCTGAAAAGGCTGCGCCACCCCATGTCGGTGGATCTCTATATCGAGCGCGTGATCGCGGAGAGCCGGCTGGTGATCATCCGCGGGATCGGCGGGCTGGATTACTGGCGCTACGGCTTCGAACGGGTGGCGCAGATCGCCCGGGAGAAGGGCATTCAATTCGTCGCCCTGCCGGGGGACGACCGGCCCGATCCGCGGTTGGCGGAACTCTGCACCGCGCCGGATGAGGCGGTGACGCGTTTCGACCGGTATTTCCGGGAAGGCGGTCCGGAAAATCTCGGCAATGCGCTGCGGCTGGGGGCGCGCCTGCTGGGGCAGGACCTCGAGGTGGCTGAACCGGTGGCGCTGGGACCCGCCATCGGCATGGACATCGACGGTGCGATGCTGGATCCCGCTGCGCTTCAAAGGGCCGATCCGACCAGGCCGACCGCTCTCATCCTGTTCTATCGCGCCAATCTGCTGGCCGCCGATGCGGCGCCGGTGATGGCGCTAATGGAGACGTTGGAGCGGGAAGGCCTGACCCCATTCGCGCTGGCGGTCACCAGCCTGAAGGATCCGAAAGCCGCCGAGACGGTCGAAGCGGTTATCGGCCGGACAAGACCGTCGGTGATCCTCAACACCACCGCCTTCTCCGCCCGGCGGGAGGACGATACCACGGTGCTCGATGCCGCGGACGCAGCCATCCTGCAAGTTGCCATGGCGGGCTCCACGGAAGAGGCCTGGACGGAGTCCACACGCGGGCTTTCGCCGAGCGATCTGGCGATGAACGTGGTGCTGCCGGAGCTCGACGGGCGGCTATTCACCCGAACCGTTTCCTTCAAGACGGAGCGGGAGGCGGATCCGGCGCTGGAATATTCCGCAACGATGCATGGGCCGGCCCCAGATCGGATCGATTATGTCGGCGCCCTGGCCGCCGCATGGGCCAAGCTGCGAACGACACCGGCGGCGGACCGCCGGATCGCGCTGATGATCTCCGACTATCCGGCCCGGGGCGGCCGCACCGGCTATGCCTGCGGGCTCGACACGCCGGCCAGCGTGAGGACAATCGCGCGGCTGCTGCGGGAGGCCGGCTACGATATCGGCGATGGCGATTGGCCTGCGGAACGCATCATTGCCCGGCTGACCGATCCCAATTCCCAAGAAACGTTGCGGTTGCCGCTCCCTGCCTATCGCGTCTGGCTGAACGAGAATCCGCGAGCCGCGGCCGAGATCGCCGAGGCCTGGGGGGCGCCGGAAGACGATCCCCGCTTCGCGGATAGCGAATTCCGCTTTCCCTGTTTGCGGGCCGACAAGCTGACCGTCTTGCTGCAGCCGGACCGGGGATCGCGAACCGACCGCAAGGAAGGCTATCACGACCCCGATTGTCCGCCGCGCCATGGCTACGCCGCGCTCTACCTCGCTTTGCGCGAAGCGGAGCGGATCGATGCGCTCGTTCATCTCGGCACCCACGGCACCCTGGAATGGCTGCCGGGCAAGGCGATCGCGCTGTCCAAGGATTGCTTCCCCGAGGCGGTGCTGGGACCGCTGCCCGTGATCTATCCGTTCATCGTCAACAATCCCGGTGAGGCGGTGCAGGCAAAGCGGCGCATCTCGGCGGTCACCATCGGCCATCTCACGCCGCCCTTGAGCGAGGCGGGACTGCACGGGCCGATGGCGGAGATGGAAGGGCTGATCGAGGAGTATATGGAGGCGGACGGGGTCGACCGGCGGCGCATGACGCTGCTGGAAGCGGAGATTCTGGACGTGGCCTGGCGGACCGGACTCGCGGAGGATTGCGGGGTGAGCCGGCAAGACCCACCGCGGGAGGCCATCGCCAAACTCGATGCGCAGCTCTGCGATATCAAGGATCTGGCGATCCGCGACCGGTTGCATGTGTTCGGCGAAGCGCCGGAGGACGAGGCCGCAGGCGATCTCGCCGAGGCGACGTTGTCGAGCCTTGCCGCTTCGGGCGCGCCGGTGACCAAGGACTGGCTCAAGACGCTGATCGGCGACAGCGCCAGGACCGAGCGGGATGGGCTGCTGGCCGCGCTCGACGGGCGCCGTGTGCCGCCCGGCCCCGCCGGCGCACCGACCCGGGGACGGCTCGATATCCTTCCGACGGGGCGCAATCTCACCACCATCGATCCACGCGCCATCCCGACCCGTGTCGCCACCACCATCGGCGGACGGGCGGCCGACGACGTGATCCGGCGGCATCTTCAGGACCATGGGGAATACCCCCGCGCGCTGATGCTGGACCTGTGGGCCTCCGCCTCGCTCAGAACCGGCGGGGACGACCTCGCCCAGGCGCTCGCCTATCTCGGCGTGCGGCCGCAATGGGACGCGCGCTCCAATCGGGTGACGGGGATCGAGGTGCTGCCGCTCGCGAAGCTCGACCGGCCGCGCATCGACGCGACCTTGCGCATCTCCGGCCTGTTTCGGGATATCTTTCCCGCCCAGATCGCTCTGTTCGACATGGCGGTGCGGAAGGTGGCCGCGCGCGACGAGGAGGATGACTGGAACCCGCTCGCCGCCGCGCGGCGGCGCGGGGATAGCCTCTCCCGCATCTTCGGCGGCGCGCCGGGCAGCTATGGCGCCGGCACCAGCGACATGGCGCTGGAAACCGACTGGGGTTCGCGCACCGATCTGGCGGAGGCCTATCTCGCCGCAGGCAGCCATGCCTACGGTCCCAATGACGATGGAATCGCGGCGCAGGACGATTTCGCCGCGCGTATCGCAGATGCGGATGCGCTGGTGCATCCGCAAGACGACCGGGAACGCGACCTGCTGGACGGGGACGGGGTGGCCGATTTCGTGGGCGGCTTCGCCGCGGCGGCAGCCAAATTCGGGGACAAGGCCCCTGCCCTCTATCATCTCGATACGAGCCAGCCGGAGACGCCGGTAACCCGAACGGTCACGGAAGAGGTCGCGCGCATCGTGCGGGGCCGGCTGACCAATCCGCGCTGGATCGCCGGAATGCTGGGCCACGGCCATCGCGGGGTGGCGGAGATGGCCCAAGGGGTCGATGCGCTCTACGTTTTCGCCGCGGGCACGGAGACCGTGCCGACCCATCTCTTCGACCAAGTGCACGAGGCGCTGATCGGCGATGGAGAGACCCGGGCGGCGATCGCCGACGCCAATCCGGAGGCGCTGGCCGCGATGATCGACAGGCTGGAGGACCTGTTGAAGCGCGGGCTCTGGACGCCCCGGCGGAATGCCGTGCATGGCGAGCTGGCGGAAGCGCGCAGCGCCGCATCGGAGCGACGGGCGCGAAAGGAGGCTGCACGATGAGCCTGGCGCTGACCAGACCCACCCCGCGCGGATGGTGTCCCGGCGCGCTTCGCCCCATGGAGAGCGGCGACGGGCTGATCGTGCGGCTGCGGCCTCGCTGCGGTGCTTTCACGACTTCCGAGCTGCACCTCGTCGCGGAGCTTTCCGCGCGCTATGGCAACGGATCGATCGATCTGACGCGCCGGGCCAATCTGCAACTGCGGGGTTTGCGCGAAGCCGACCTGCCGCATCTTTGGGAGGCGCTCGCCGCAGCCGGGCTGTTGGACGAAAGCGCCGAGGCGGAATCGGTCCGCAATGTCATGGTGAGCCCGCTCGCCGGTCTCGCCCCCGACGAAATCGCCGATCCGCGACCGATCGCAAGCAGGCTGGAGAGGCTTCTTGCGGGCGACGACCGGCTGTGGGAGCTGCCCGGCAAGTTCGGCTTCGGTGTGGATGGCGGCGGCGCTTTCACCATTGCGGGAGAGCGCGCCGATATCCGGCTTCGGACGGTCCAGGCCAATAGTCCCAAGATGGCGCTAGGGCTCGACCGGAAGGACGGCGTCGATTGGGTCGGGACGACCGGTCCGGACGATGCGGCTGTGGTCGCCGTCAAGGCAGCGCTTGGCTTCCTGGATGTGCGAGGAGACCAGAAGGACCGTCTGCGCGATCTGGCCGACCCGGACTACGACCGCTTGCGCACGGCACTCGCGGCGGAGCTTACGCCGGATCCTGCGCCCTGCCCTGCTCTGCCGGAGGTGACCGGCAGGAACCGGACTCTCGGCATTCTTTCCCAGGACGGCGACCTTTCCCAGGACGGCAATCCGTTCGCCTTCGCGTTCGCCGCACCGTTCGGACGGATCGAGGCGAAGCATCTTCGCACCATGGCGGAGATCGCGGACGAGACCGGCATCCCGGAAATGCGGCTTTCGCCGTGGCGGACGCTCTATGCGCCTCTTCCGGATCCGGCAAGCGGCGAAGCGCTGGCTATGGCGGCGATCGATGCCGGCTTCATTCTCGACGAGTCCGATCCGCTGCTCGCCATCGATGCCTGTCCCGGCGTATCGGGGTGCCGCCAAACGCATCTCGACACGCGACAGGCGGCCCGCGCCCTGGCGCCCCACATCAAGCGGCTCGGGGTCTGCTCCTGCCATGTCTCGGGCTGTGCGAAGGGCTGCGCGCGGTCCACCCCGGCCGATCTCGTCCTGGTGGGGTCGGGTCAGGATTACGGGGTAAGCCGGGGGGCGACGGCGCAAGCGGCCCCGTGTGCCGTGGTGCCGCAGACACAGATTCCGCGCTTGCTGCGCCTGTTCGAAACGCTCTAGGACCGCCGTCGCCATGACATCCTCCCACGCCTATATCCGCGACGGTGCGGAAATCTATCGGAACTCCTTCGCCATCATCCGGAGCGAGGCGGATCTCTCGCCCTTCTCCGGCCATGCCGAGAAGGTGGCGGTGCGGATCATCCATGCCACGGGCATGGTGGAGATCGCGCAAGAGATTGAAATGTCGGGTGATTTCGCGGATGCCGCGCGGGGTGCCCTTCTGAATGGCGCGCCGATCCTCTGCGACGCCCAGATGGTGGCCCATGGGGTGACCCGGGCTCGGCTGCCGGCCAAGAACGACGTGATCTGCACGCTCTCGGACGAGCGCGTCGCCGCACTGGCGCAGGAGATGGAAACGACGC
Source organism: Methyloligella sp. ZOD6 (assembly GCA_050110875.1). Classification (GTDB taxonomy): domain Bacteria; phylum Pseudomonadota; class Alphaproteobacteria; order Rhizobiales; family Methyloligellaceae; genus Methyloligella. The sequence continues at coordinate 2,975,153 of CP188828.1, read as the reverse complement.
GCTCGGCCGCGGCGCTGGAGCTTTGGCGCCCCACTCTGGCAGGCGCCGTCGTCGCCATCGGCAACGCGCCCACGGCTCTCTTTCGCCTTTTGGAGATGCTCGACCAGGGCGCGCCGAAGCCGGCCGCGATCATCGGCGTGCCGGTCGGCTTCGTCGGGGCGGCGGAATCCAAGGAGGCCCTCGCCGCCTACGGCCAAGTCCCCTTCCTGATCGTGAAGGGACGGAAGGGCGGCAGCGCGATCGCAGCGGCGGCGGTCAATGCGCTGGCGAGCGAAGCCGAATGAGCGCGCTGGAGGCGATCGCCGGCGAAGCCAAGCCAGGCACGCTTTACGGCATCGGGGTCGGGCCCGGCGATGTCCGCTATCTCACCTTGCGCGGCGCGGGCCTGCTGCGGTCGGTCGATGCCGTCGCCTATTTCGCCAAGCGCGGGCATGACGGCAATGCCCGGACCATCGTCGCGCCGCTTCTCAACGAGACGTCCCGCCAGCTCAAATTCGAGTACCCGTTCACCGACGAGATTCCGGTCGCCGATCCGACCTATCGGGAGGCCCTCTCCGCCTTCTATCGGGAGACCGCGGCAAAGCTCGGCGAGGTGCTCGGCACGGGCCAGTCGGTGGGTGTGCTGGCCGAGGGGGATCCGTTCTTCTACAGCTCCTTCATGCATATGTGGCATCGGCTGGAGGGAGATTTTCCGGTGGAGGTGGTGCCCGGGGTGACCGGCATGTCGGGCTGCTGGACCCGGGCGAACGTGCCGATCACATGGGGCGACGACGTGCTGTCGGTGCTGCCGGGGACCTTGCCGGAAGACAAGCTGGCCGCGCGGCTGGCCGCAACCGACGCGGCCGTGATCATGAAGGTGGGCCGGAATCTTGCGAAGGTGCGCCGGGCAATCGAAGCGGCCGGGCTGCTGGACCGGGCGATCTATGTGGAGCGCGGAACCATGGCGGCGGAGCGTATCGTGCCGCTCAGCGAGCATGGGGATCTCGCCGGCCCCTATTTCGCGATGATCCTGATTCCCGGCCAGGGGCGGCGGTTGTGAGCGGGCGCGTGACCGTCGTCGGCCTGGGGCCTGGCGCGCCGGAACTCACCACGCCGGCGGTGACGACGGCGCTGGGCGAGGCGAGCGATCTGGTGGGCTACGAAACCTATCTGAGGCGGGTGCCGGATATCCGGCGGGACCAGACGGTGCACGCCTCCGATAACCGGTACGAGCTCGACCGGGCGCGGCATGCTCTGTCGCTTGCCGCTTCGGGACGAAATGTCGTGGTGGTGTCCGGCGGCGATCCCGGCGTGTTCGCCATGGCGGCCGCGCTCTTCGAGGCAGTCGAGACCGGCGAGGAGGCTTGGCGCTCCCTGGAGATCGCGGTTCAGCCGGGGGTGAGCGCCATGCTGGCGGCCGCGGCCGAGGCCGGCGCGCCCCTAGGGAGCGATTTCTGTGCGATTTCCCTGTCCGACAACCTGAAATCTTGGGCGACCATCGAGAAACGGCTGACGGCGGCCGCGCTCGGCGATTTCGTCGTCGCGCTCTATAATCCGGCTTCCAAGGCGAGGCCCCGTCAGCTCGGCCAGGCCTTCGATCTGCTGCGGCGGCATAGACGAGCGGAGACGGTGGTGATCTTCGCCCGCGCCGCCGGGACGCGCGATGCGGCGCTGAGGGTCACAACACTGGCCGATGCGGATGGGACGGAAGCCGATATGCGCACGTTGGTGATCGTCGGTGCAGAGCGCACGCGGACGATTCCGCGGGAGGGCAATACGCCCTGGGTCTACACGCCACGCTCGGAGGCGGAGAAATGATCGCAGGCCATCGCGTCCAGCCATTGAAGCGCGGCCTCGACGGTCGCGGCCCGGTCGCCACCGGGCTTTTCCGGCCGGGCGATCATGACCACGGGGAGGCCGAGCTTGCGAGCCGCTGCGAGCTTGGCGGCGGTGGCATCTCCGCCGGAGTTCTTCGAGACGACAATTTCGATAGCGGCGTCCCGGAACAGCGCTTCCTCTTCCGCTGCGCTGAAAGGGCCGCGCCGGAGCAGCAGCTCCGCATGGGGCGGCAGATCCTGCCGATCCGGAGGCTCGATGGAGCGTATGAGATAACGATGCTGGGGCGCGGCCTTGAAAGCGGCGACCTCCTGACGGCCGATGGTGAGGAGAACGCGGGCAGGCCTCTCACCGAGAGCGAACGCAGCCTCCTCCAGGCTTCCGGTCTCGATCCAGCGATCGCCGGTTTGCGCGTTCCAGGGCGGACGGACGAGGGTGAGCAGCGGAAGCCCCGCCGCCTCCGCCGCCGCGACCGCGTTTTGCGAGATCCCCGTGGAGAAGGGATGGGTGGCATCCACCAAGGCGGCGACGTTCTCTCGGGCCAACCACTGGGCGAGGCCTGCCGCACCGCCGAACCCGCCGATGCGGCACGGAACCGGTTGAGCCGCGGGCGCTGCGGTGCGTCCGGCCAGGGAAAGGACCGGCGAAAAACGGAGATCGCCCGAGAGGCGCTTGGCCAGGGCGTTGGCTTCCGTGGTGCCGCCGAGAATGAGGATTCGCATGGCCGTCTCTGAGATGAATGCGAGAGCTTCAGACAGCACGAGCGGACGGTGGCTGTCCATCGTCGGAATCAGCGAGGACGGAGCCGCGGGGCTGTCCGACGTGGCAAAGCGGCTTATCGGGGATGCGGCGCTGGTGGTCGGCGGACGGCGGCACCTCAAGCTGGCCGCACCGCTGATCCGCGGGGAAAGCCTCGCCTGGCCGAGCCCGATCGAGGAGGCCTACCCGAAGATCCTGGCGCGGCGCGGCGCGCACGTCACGGTGCTCGCCTCAGGCGATCCCTTCCATTTCGGCATAGGCAAGCCTCTCGCCGAGCTGGTCGATCCAGACGAAATCCTTTGCCTGCCACAGCCATCGGCCTTTTCGCTTTCCGCCGCGCGCATGGGGTGGGCGTTGCAGGATGTGACGGCGGTCTCGCTGCATGGCCGGGCGCTGGAACGAATTGTCCCGGCGCTGCAGCCCGGGGCGCGCATCATCGCGCTGACCTGGGACGGGACCACGCCGGAAAAGCTCGCCAGGCTTTTGACGGAGCGGAAGCTCGGCAAGAGCCGGCTGACGGTGCTGGAGCGGCTGGGCGGCCCCGAAGCGCAGGTGAGAACGGCGCAGGCGGAAACCTTCGATCTCGATGCGATCGATCCGCTCAACACGGTGGCGATCGAAGTGGCCGCGGAGGCGGATGCGCCCATTATCGGACTCAGGACCGGGTTGGACGACGGCTTCTACGAGACTGACGGGCAGCTCACCAAGCGGGAGGTGCGGGCGATCGTATTGTCCTCCCTCGCCCCGCGCCGGGGCGAGCTGCTCTGGGATATCGGGCTCGGCGCCGGCTCGGTCGCCATCGAGTGGATGCTGTCGCACCCTTCGCTGCGCGCCATCGGCATCGAGACCCGGACCGACCGGGCGGCACGGGCGGCGCGCAACGCGGCGGCGCTCGGAGTGCCCGATCTTCGGATCGTCGAGGGGCAAGCGCCGGCGGCGCTGCGGGACCTGCCCGCACCGGATGCGGTCTTTATCGGCGGCGGATTGACGGACGGGGCGCTTGAGGCGGCATGGTCCGCGCTGAAGCCTGGGGGGCGGCTGGCGGCCAATGCCGTCACCCTCGAAGGCGAGCGGACTTTGTGTACCGCCTTCGAAGCCCATGGCGGCGATCTGCTGCGGATCGATATCGCCCGGGCGGATGCGGTGGGGAGTCTGCATGGCTGGCGCCCCGCCAGGCCCATCACCCATTGGCGCGTCACGAAGCCATGATGGTCGCAGGATTCGGTTGCCGGAAAGATGTCACCGGCGAAGCGGTCGCCGAGGCGCTCGCCATGGCGGCGGAGCGCTGCGGGATCGATCCGTCGCAGCTCGATGCGCTGGCGACGCCGGCGGAAAAGCAGCACGAGGCCGGGTTTCGCGATCTCGCCACCTTGCTTTCGCTCCCGCTGATCGCCGTGGAGGAGGAGGAGATGAAACAGGTCGCCGAACGGGCGCTCAGCCTTTCGAGCCGCGTCGTGGCGCTGAAAGGCGTGCCATCCGTGGCCGAGACCGTCGCCTTGGCGGCCGCCGGCCCATCGGCCAGGCTGCTCGCCCCGCGTGTCGCCTCTTCCAGCGCCACGCTGTCGAGCGCAACCTGCGCCATTGCCGTGGGAGACGGGCCATGACGGTGCATTTCGTCGGTGCAGGACCCGGTGCGGCGGATCTGATCACGCTGCGCGGACGCGATCTGATCGCGCGCTGCCCGGTCTGCCTCTATGCGGGCTCGCTGATTCCCGGCGCTTTGCTCGAGTTCTGTCCGCAAGGCGCGCGAATCGTGAACACCGCGCCCCTATCGCTGGACGAGATCGTCGCCGAATATATCCGCGCGGCCGAGGCGGGCGAGGATGTGGTGCGGCTTCACTCGGGCGATCTTTCGGTGTGGAGCGCGCTGGGCGAGCAGGTCCGGAGGCTGGAGGGGCTCGGCATTCCCTACACGGTCACACCGGGAGTGCCCGCCTTCGCCGCCGCCGCCGCAGCGCTGCGCCAGGAGCTGACCCTGCCGGAGGTGGCGCAATCCCTCGTTCTGACCCGGACGCCGGGCCGGGCCTCGGCCATGCCGCCGAAGGAGACGTTGGCCGCCTTTGCCGCGACCGGCGCAACGCTGGCCATCCATCTCTCCATCCAGGCGCTCGACCGGGTGGTCGCCGAGCTCACCCCCTTCTACGGGGCGGATTGTCCGGCAGCAGTCGTCTATCGGGCGAGCTGGCCGGAGGAGACGATCGTGCACGGGACGCTCGCGACCCTGGCGGAGAAAGTCGCGAGCCATGAAGAGATCGACCGCACGGCGCTCATTCTGGTCGGCCCGGTTTTGCAGGCGGCGGATTTCCGCGACAGCGCCCTCTACGATGCCGGCTATCAGAGGCGCTACCGGGGGCGGCCGGCGTGATGCAGGATCCGACCGCCGCTCAGCTTCCGGACGCATTTCCGGGCTTCCCCGAATTCGCCCCGGGCGAAGTCTGGCTGGTGGGAGCCGGACCGGGCGACCCGCGCCTGCTCACCCTGATGGCGATGCACGGCCTGCGCGCTGCGGATGTCATCGTCCACGATGCGCTGATCGACGCGCGCGTGCTCTCGCTCGCCCGGCCCGATGCCGCGATCCATAGCGCCGGCAAGCGGGGCGGCAGGCCCTCGCCCCGGCAGGCCGAGATCACCGCCAAGATCATCGCGTTGGCTCGGGACGGGCGGAAAGTGCTGCGCCTGAAAGGCGGCGATCCGTTCGTGTTCGGCCGGGGCGGAGAGGAGGCGCAGGCCCTCGCCGCGGCGGGCATCCCGTTCCGCATCGTGCCGGGGCTGACGGCGGGGCTTTCCGGGGCGGCGCTCGCCGGGATTCCGGCGACGACCCGGGACACCAACCATGCGGTGATCCTCGCAACAGGCTACCGGGCGGAGGGCGATCCCGGTGGGCAGAGTTGGGCGGCGATCGCCAAGACCGGCCAGCCGGTGATCCTCTATATGGCGATGTCGCGGCTAGAGGCGATCGCGTCGGACTTTCTGCGGGCGGGCGCCGATCCGGACTTGCCAGTGACGATCATCGCCTCGGCGAGCCTGGCCGGGGAGCGGATCGTCGACACACGGCTTGCGACAGCGGCCGAGGATGCCAGGGCCCACGATGTCGGTGCGCCGGCAATCGTGGTGATCGGCAAGATCGCCGCGCTGGGCGGAAAGCTGCGGACGGCGCTTGCGGGGCATACCCCATGAGCGGGACGCGACCGCGCGGTTTGATCGTCGCCGCGCCGCGCTCCGGCGCCGGCAAGACCACCGTGAGCCTCGGCCTGGCGCGGGCCTTCCGCCAGCAGGGGATGGTCGTCCAGCCCTTCAAATGCGGGCCCGACTATATCGACCCCGCCTTCCTGACCGAGGCCGCGGGCCGCACGGCGGTCAATCTCGATAGCTGGGGAATGCGTCCTGCCTTGCTCCACCATCTGGCGTTCGCGTTGGGGTCCGAAGCTGCGCTCTCCCTCGTGGAGGGCGTTATGGGGCTGTTCGACGGGGCGGGTGCGCGCGGGCAAGCCGGGAACGGCTCGACGGCGGATCTGGCGGCGTCGACCGGCTGGCCGGTGCTCCTGGTGCTCGATGTCGCCGCGCAGGCGGAGACCGCCGCCGCCGTGGCCCTGGGCTGCAAGACCTATCGGAACGATGTCGAGATTGCAGGGGCGATCCTGAACGGTGTGGGAAGTCCGCGCCACGAGGGGATGGTGCGGGAGGCGCTGGCGGCGATCGGGCTGCCCGTTCTCGGTGCGATTGGGCGCGATCAGGCTTTGCGCCTGCCGGAGCGGCATCTCGGCCTGGTGCAGGCGGGCGAGACGCTCGGACTGGACAGAAAGCTCGACAGACTCGCGGCGGCGCTGCGGGAGTCCGTATCGCTGGACAAGGTTCTGGCAACGGCGCGGCCGCTGAAGACCGATGGTGCCGATGACGGGAGCGGCGTGCCGCTTCTCCCGCCGGGTCAGCGGATCGCGCTTGCCCAGGATCGGGTCTTCTCCTTCGTCTATCCGCATCTTCTGGCCGGGTGGCGCGCGGCGGGGGCGGAGATCCTGCCCTTTTCGCCCCTCGCCGACGAAGCGCCCGGGGCGGATTGCGATGCTATCTGGCTGCCGGGCGGCTACCCGGAGCTTCATGGCGCGGCGTTAGCCGAGGCAGAGACATTCAGGGCGGGGATGACGGCGGCAGCGGCACGCGGCATGCCCATTCACGGAGAGTGCGGCGGCTATATGGTGCTGGGCGAGACCCTCGAAGACGCGGACGGGCAGAGCCATGCCATGCTGGGGCTGTTGGGGCTGAAGACATCCTTTGCCGAACGCCGGCTGCATCTCGGTTATCGGCGGGCCGAACTCGCCGCGGATGCGCCTGCCCTGCCCGGCCGAACGCTTTACGGCCACGAATTCCACTATGCGACGATCCTCGATCAGCCTGACACGCCGCTAGCGAGGATCGAGAATTCGGGCGGGGAGCCGGTGGAGGACACCGGGGCACGGCGGGGCAGCGTCACCGGCGCGTTTTTCCATCTGATCGACAGCGCTGGCGACTGAGTCAGGAGACGCGCCTCCTATTCCGCCGCCTTCAGGAAGCGCTCGTAGATCCAGCCCGTCTGTCCCTTTTCCGTATCGGTGGCTTTCAGCCAGCCATATTGCTCTTCCGAGACTTGGACGCGATTCCCCTTTTGCACCACACCGATGGCCTTGCCGGACGAGGAGGGCTTGTCCCGCATGTTCACCGCCGTGGTGGCGGTCATCCATTTCGCATCGGCAGACGGGGCATCGCCGGAAGGCGGCGCCAAAGCAGACGGCCGTTGCGCCGGTGCATTCGCCCCATCGCCCTGCTCGGTCTCGGCCGCGGCCGCGGTCTCAGAGGCCGGCGCCGTCGCGGCGGCGGGCTGAAGGGCCGGCTCGCTCTGTTGTTCACCCTGTTGCGCGACCGTCCCGGGGGTCGGATCGGCCGGGGTGGATCCCTGGACGACGAGCTTGGTCTTGGCAGCGGCGATCACATCGCCTTGCGCCGTGACCACCGAAATATCGATATCGTGGGTGCCGGCGGCACTGGGCGGCACGGTAAGCGCGACATCGCCGATCTCGTCGGTTCTCAAGTTCCATCCGTCCGCGCCAAAAGGGCGGCCCACGGAGAACCGCGCCCCGCTAGGAAGGCCCGCGACCGCCACGGCGCTCCGGGCCGGCACCCCGTCGGTGCCGTCGATGGCGATGGGAAAGGGAACGGCCGCCGCCGGCACCGTCTCGATCATGGAAGACGTGGTCAGCACCGGCTTCACCGGCGGCGCATCCTGGTCGGGTGCGGTGGCGGCCTCGGCCGGCGAGACGGAGACGGATTGCAGCCCCGCCTCGGCGTCTTCTTCCAGACGCGCCTCGATGGATTTGTCGACCGGCGGCGTGCCAGGCGACAGCAGCATGACGAGGGTGAAGACGAGCAGGCTCAACAGCACTATGCCGCCCGCGCCGGCGAACATCAGCTGCTTTTGGGACCATCCTCTCGGGTCGAGAGGCGACGGTTGCGTCTGGGTCCGTTTCGGCTGTCCCGGGGGAACGGGCGGGCGAGGCCTCTCGACGGGGTGACGGGGCGGCTCCGGCGCGATATGCCGGGCCAAAGCATCATGGGTGAGCTCTTCGCGCGGATGGAGCGGCTGGGGCGCCCTTTGCTGTGGCCATCCCGCCGTGCCCATCGCCGGCGACATTCTCAGCCTATCGTGTTGCCTGTTACTCATCGAGGTCCCTCCCTCATACTGTTCCGCGGCGCGCTCACGCTTATGGCTCCTGCTCGACCGCCCCCTTTCGCCGCTCGTGAAGAATGCCGCTACGGCCCCGCGCCGCCGAAACCATCGGCGCGACAGGTCGATAGAAAAGAAGAATGTGGCGGGCGCCGGCTGTCGCGGCCGGTCGCACCAGGATCCGGCGGACCGCTGCCACCCGGATATGAGACGAGCTTGAGGGCAAGACGCATCGCGTCCCTCCAAAGTCCCCCAGTTCTCTACCCCTGCGAATTATCGTTCGCGGGCAATTCCGGCATTCCCGGCGCCCGGCGCTTGAAGAGGGTTAAATTTTCCTCAATTCGAATGGAAGCGCAGCGGGGCCGAAACGGCAAGGACGATCGCGCCATGACACGAAAAGACCTTGTTGCCGACACAGTGCGGCGCGAAGGCCGCAAAATCGTGGCTCAAATATGGAGCGGTTGCATGGGGCGACGGGGAGCATCTCACCGCGTGACGTGGACGATGAAATCCTGCACGGGCACACCCTTCACGAGATGCTCCGCCACGATACGGTCGATGCGCTCCATGGTGAGGCCGCCATACCAGATGCCGCCGGGATAGACGGTCATCAGGGGCCCGAGATTGCAGGGAAAGAGACAGCTGCAACGGACGCACATAACGCGTTCCGCTCCGGCTCCGAGAGACCGATGCTCCTTCATCCGCGCCCGCAGATGCTGCCAGAGCGGTTCTGCGAGCCGATGGGCGCAGCGGGCGCCCATGCAGAAATAAATCTGGCGATTATGCTCCGGCACCTTGGACCAGCCGGGCTTGCCGAGGCTCGGCTCGGTGAGCGCGACGTCCTTGCTGTCGGGCTGCGCAAGCAACTGAACGATCGCGCGCGGAAAATCGAGCGCCTGCTCCACGGGCGGCAGCAAGCGGACCTGCATCTCGCTTCGCCGGTCCTGCCGCCATTGGCTGAGCGCACCGGCGAGCCAGGTGGAGAGCGCGGGGTCGGCCGGAACCATGCAGGTCACGATAGCGGCGTTTCTGACCCCCTCCGCCATCAACCCGTCCAGCACTTGAGGCAGCGACGGGCCGGTCAGATCGCCGAAGGCGATCTCGATACGACTCTCCTCCCATGCCGCAGGAAGCTGCTCCTTGAGAGCTTCGCGGAGCTGCTTCAGGCTTTGGGTCCGGTCGAAGGCGGCGCGCCCGTAGAGAATGAGGACTTCGGCCGTTTCGCCGTTTGATTTCAGTCTCATAAGGACTCCCGTTCAGATCCTCTTCTTGCGCATGAGCCAGAGGAAGAAGACACCGCCGATCAGAGATGTGACGACGCCGAGAGGGATCTCCCGCGGCGCGAAAACGGTGCGCGACAGGGCGTCGACCCAGACCAGGAAGATGGCGCCGAGCAGCGCGGCGATCGGCAGGAGGCGCTTGAGATTACCGCCGACGAAGAAGCGGGTGATGTGGGGCAGCATCAGGCCGACGAAGCCGATGCCGCCGCAAGAGGCGACGATGGTGCCAGTGATAAGAGAGGCCACGGCAAGCACCTCGATGCGCAGCCGGCCGACATGGATGCCGAGAGCCTGGGCGGTCTCGTCGCCGAAGGCGAGCGCGTTGACGGTCGAGGCACGTAAGGAGAGCCATAGGGTGCCGAGGACGGTGGCGAGGGCCGGCGCCAGCAAACTGTCCCAGCGGGCCGTCGCCAGACCGCCCATCATCCAGAACAGCACCGTCTCGCCGGCGCGGTGGGCATCGCCGACGATGAGGGTGTTGGTGACGGCTTGCAGGATGAAGGCGACGGCCACGCCGGTGAGGACGAGGCGGCCGCTGGAGGGCGTCTGCCCGCCGCCATGGGCGGCAGCAAAGACGAGCAGCATGGCGGCCATGGCGCCGACGAAGGCCGCGGCCGGAAGACCGAACATGCCGGCGAAGGGTCCGACATGGAGAATCACGATGACGGCGCCGAGGGCCGCCCCGGCGGAGACGCCGAAGAGATATGGATCGGCAAGCGGGTTGCGGGTGAGCACCTGCAGCACGGCCCCGACCACGGCGAGCCCTGCGCCCGCGATGGCGCCGAGCAGCACGCGCGGCAAGCGCAGTTCCCAGACGATGTTCTGCTCGGCCAAGCTCCAGCCGGCAGAGGCGACCGGCCAACCAAGCTGCCCGGCGACGATATCGACAACCTTGCCGACGGCGATGGAGACCGGACCGATGCCCACCGCGACGATGCAGGACAGGAGCAGGAGCGCGGTCAGGGCGAGGCCCCAGAAGAGGACGCCTTTCGGCTGTGCGGGGCGCGCTATACTGTCCTCCGTCTCGACTGCCTGACTCATTTCGCGAAGCGCTCCGGATGGAGGGCGCGGGCGATCTTCTCCAGCCCATCGACACTGCGGGTGGACGGCGTCTGCTCGGCATAGGTCAGGGGGATGAATTGCCGCTTGCGGATCGCCTCCACATGGCTCAGTTCGGGCCGGGAGATCAGATAGTCGATGGTCGATTCGATGGGCACGCGATGGTCGTTGACGATGATCCATTGGGGATTGCGCCGGGCCATCTCCTCCCAGCTCGCGCGGATATAGCTGTCGTCCACATCATCGAAGATATTGGTGCCGCCGCCGAGCCGGGTGATGAGGGACGTCATGGCTTGCGCCCCGGCGGAAACCGGCGGGGTGCCGACATGGCAATGGTCGCAATACATGACCCGGGGACGCTCCTCGATGCCTTTCAGACGCTTCTCGACATCGGCGACCCGGGCACGCAGATCCGTCTCGACCTTCGCAGCACGCGCCTCGATATCGAAGATCTTTCCCAGGGCCCGGAGATCCGCATAGAGGGTCTCCATGCTGATCGGCTCGACCTCGCCGATGCGGACGCAGCTCTCCCTCAAGGTGTAGGTCTTCACGCCCAGAGCCACGAGAGAGTGCGGATTGAGACCGGTGGCCTCGGAGAAGCCGTAGCTCCAGCCGGCGAACATGAAGTCGGGGTTCAAGCCGAGCACGGATTCCAAAGACGGGTAGCGGGTGATGAATTGATTGAGCCCAGCGATCGTGTCGGGATCGCCGATCAGCTTGTCCTCGACGCCGGCGATGCCCGAGACACCGACGAACCGGTCCGCCAGGCCGAGATCGAGCACGGTCTGGACCATGTTGGTGTCGTTCACGAGGGCACGCTCAGGCGGCGCGTCGAAGCGGACGGTCTCGAAGCAATTCTGCACCTCGACCGGGAAGGCGCGCGCTTCGGCCGAGCCGAAAACCGTTGCAAGCGTCGCGAGGACAAGAAGCGAAAAACGGCGCCTCATAAGGCGTTCTCCTCTTCCAGGGGCGAAAGGTCGATACGGAGCCGGCCCGTCTTCGGGTCCATCTCGATCTCGGCATCGACGGCGAAGACGGTGCGCAGATGGGCGCGCGTCAGGGCCTCGGCCGGGGTTCCATCCGCAACGATCCGACCACCCTTCATGAGCAAGATGCGATCGCAGCTGCGCGCGGCGAGCTCGATATCGTGCAGAACGGCAACGACGGTGATTCCCAAGCGCCGGATCAGGCCCAGCACGGAAAAGCGATGCTGGATGTCGAGATGATTGGTCGGCTCGTCGAGCAGCATGACGGCGGGCTGTTGGGCAAGGGCGCGGGCGATCGTCACCCTTTGGCGTTCGCCACCCGAGAGGGTCTCGACGGGCCGCTCTGCGAAAGCCTGCAACTCGAGGGCGCCGAGGGCCTGCTCGACGACGTCCATATCGCGGCTATTCTCGCCGGTGAAGAAGCCTCGGCGGTGGGCCAGCCGTCCCAGACCGATCACGTCGCGCACGGAGAAGCCGAGGGCGGATTCGGTATCCTGGCCCTGAAGGGCGAGACGCTTGGCGATGGCCGAAGGAGCAAGACGGTGAACCGCCCTCCCCTCCAGAAAGACCTCGCCGGCGCTCGGCCGCTGCAGCCCGGCGATGCAGCGCAGCAACGTGCTCTTGCCGCATCCGTTCGGGCCAAGGATGCCGAGGACGGTGCCCTCCTCGACATCCAGGTCGATGCCCTTCAACACGTCATTGCCACCTCTCCGGCACCAGAGGTCGGCCAATCGAACGGCCATCGCGGCAGCTTTCCGGGTCACCTTCGGACTCTCTCTCAGAAGCCGATATTGTAGGTGAGTTCGAAGGTCTGCGGCTGCCCCAACCGCCAGGTGTTGCTGTTGCCGGTCTGGGCGTAAACCTCGTCGAAGAGGTTGAAGCCGCGCAAACTCAGCACCGAGCTCTCGGTGACCTGGAAGTCCAGCATGGCGTTCACGACGGTGAAGCTCGGCCGCTCATACTGATTGGCGTAGTCGCTATAGACGCTGCCGACATATTGCAGGCCGCCGCGCGCCGTCCAACGCGGCGCGAAGGCCCAACTCACCCAGAGATTGGCGACCTGCTCCGGCACGTTGCGGGGCGTGTTGCCGGCATAGGAGACGACGGTGCCGCCCACGTCCTGATTGAACACATCGTATTGAGCGTTCAACAGCGCCAGGTTGCCGTCGGCCCGTATGGTCTCGGTGACCGCCACGGAGAGCGCCGCCTCGACGCCTTCGGAGGACTGCTCGCCGACCTGCACCGTCAGCGCCGAGTTGAACGGGTCCGTGGTGAGGAGATTGTCCTTCTCGATTCGATACCCTGCCAGGGTCAGCTCGGCGCGATCGTTCCAGAAGGTCTGTTTGATGCCCACTTCGATCTGACGACCGGTCGAGAGCTCGAAATCCGCACTGGAGACGTTCATGGTGATCAGGCTGGTCACCGGATCGGCGCCGGTCGCGTATTGCGCATAGAGGGCCGTGTTCCGGAACGGGTTCCACACAGCGCCGACGCGCCAGCTGAACGAGTCGAGGCTCTTGCCGAAATTGTTGGCCGAATCGCGCAGATCGATGCGCTCGACATCCGGCGCGTCGTAGCGGAAGCCGGCAAGCACGGAGATGTCGTCCGTCAGGTGCAGATGGTTCTCGGCGAAGACGGAGGCTTGACTGGTCTTCGACTTGAAGCCCGGGGTGGTGGGATCGACCCGCAGGAAGCGGCCGGGACTGAAGTCATAGAGACCGACCGTCGAGCTGCCGCCATAAGGCGAATTGTTGGTATGCTTGAAGTCGATATGGTTGACGTCGAAGCCGACCAGCACCTCGTTCTTCATCCCGAACAGATCGTGCTTCAGGCTGGCGTCGAAGCGGTTCCCGATCTGCTCCTGCTCGTGGAAGATCTCGATATAGACATCGCGGAAGATGTCGTTGGCGATCGGCCGATAGAGATAGCTTTCCACGTTCCGCCAATGGCGGTCAGAGGTGACGTAGTATGCCGTATTGCGGAACTTGAGGTTTTCGGTCGGGGTCCATTCCGCCTTCAACTGGGTCCAGTTGTCCCGGAACTCCACCACGCTGTCGTCGACGTTGTAGTTCTTGAACCGGATGCCGTTCAAGACGCGGCCATCGACCAGCGGCGTGCCGAAATATCGAAGCGGCTCCTGATACCCGTAATCGTTCGACAGGGTGATCTTCAGATCGGGATTCACCTCGTAGAGGATGGAGCCGGCGATCATCAGATCCTTGAAGTCGCCGTTCTGATCCAGCCAGCCATCGGTGTCCTGGCCGGCGATGTTCAAGCGATAGGCGACCTTGTCGCCGATCGCTCCGCCGCTGTCCCAAGCGGCCCGCTTCTGGCCCTGATCGTCGAACGATATCTGTCCCCGGTTGATGCGTTCGAAGGTCGGCTTCTTGGGCACGACATTGATGATGCCGCCGATCGCGCCTTCGCCGTAGAGAACCGACGCCGGGCCGTGCAAGACCTCGATCCGCTCGGCGCTCCAGGTGTCGAATGGAAAGGTGATGGTGCCCGATCCGACATAGAAGCGCGTGCCGTCATAGAGATTCATCACCGAGTTCACGCCGTCGAAGCCGCGGGCGCTGTAGGAGCCGCCGCCATTGCCCGGCGCGCCGAGCCAGGTGATGCCGGGCGCATCCTGTGTGACGGCCTCGTGAACGGTCTGCTGGCCGCGCTCGACCATCTCCTCGTTGGGAATGATGTCGATGCTGGCCGGTGTCTCGAACGGGGTGAGGCCGAGACGGCTGCCGCTGTCGGCCTCGCTGTTCAGATTGAGCGAGTCGGCCGCCGGGGTGGACGGGCCGGCCGCCTGTGCGGCGCTTTCGGTATCGACGGGGCCGGCAGCCGGAACCGGCGCCGGCGCGGACGACCGGCTGCTCCTGCTGCTGCTGCTGCTCGGACGCGGGGTCGGGGCCTGGTTGGGCGCCTCAACGACGATGGGGTCGAGCTCGTAAGTGTCGCCCGCCTCGTCCGTTTCCTCCTGGCCGAAGGCGACGGTGGCCGAAGCGAAAAATGCAAACGCGGAAAATGAGAAAAGGGAGATCGTCTTCGCCGACCGGGCGAAGTGATAAAGCCATATTTTCGAAAACACGGGAGTACTCCTCGCGGTGATTCACGTCACGTCACCGCGAACGAGCCCTTCCCCCTTGGCGCTTGAAATATGCGCAACGGTTCAGCACCAGCCGAGACACCCCGCTCGACTTGTTCGCGCATGACCGCGGATGACGGCAGGTCTCCTGACTTGCGGGTCGGTGCCGCCTGCCGTCTTCCCAGGCGAAAAGCCCAGTGACTCTCATGGCAGGAAGCTCGCCGCTCACAGTTGCGGGGGCAGTCGCGGCATTGAGCGAAGCTCGCACCGCGTTCCCTTTTGATCCCGATCGGGAACCGTCGGCGCAAAGGTTAATGGTCTGTTCAGTTCCGCGTCAAGAATTTGGTCGCGCGGCAATGATAATGTGGAGAACGCCAAAATTTCAGAGAGTTAGCCAATGCTCCGGCGCTTTCCGGGGCGCTCCGTCTTCTCGAATTAGAACGTCCAGATGGAGCGTGTCCCGATGACGAGGGCGTTGTCGAGTGCACGATCGCTGGGCGGCAAGCTGTAGCCGCCGCCGGGATGCCAGATATATTCGAGACCCGTCTGGATCTTCCATGTGTCCCGGAGCGACAGGGTATAGGTCATCTCCGCCAGGGATTCGTATGAGCGGGCTATCATGGCGCCGGTCTCGACCTCGAACGCGCCGACGCTGTCGGAAACGTCGGTATAGGCAAAGCCCAGCGCGAGCACGTCGTCGGGGCGCGCTGCCACCATTCCTTTCACGATCACGCCCACATCGGCGTAGAAATCGACGAGGTTGCTGCTTTCGGGGGCCCCCATCACCCGGCCGAACAGGGAAATTCCGGCATCGTTCTGCGCATCGTGGGGCTGCCAGATTTTCTGGTTCACGATGGCGTAGAGGCCGTAATTGTTGCCCAGCAACGCACCGGCAAATCTGGTGACGACGATGGATCTGCCGCCCGCGTTGAAGTGCATTTCTTCGAATTCGTCGAAGTGGTACCAGCCGCCAAGCTTGAGCTCCCCCGGCAGACGGTTTGCGAGGTGATAGCGGGCAGCCATCTCCCCCAGCATGAGCGGCGGATCGTCAAGCGGAAACGCCACCCCGTGGAGGTTGCAGAGCTGTGGGTCCTCCTCGCTGCAAGGCTCGGCGACCCGGCCGTTGAAGATCGCAAACCTGAAATCGAGCCGCTCGTTGGGGTGCAGCGCCAGACGGACGCCAGGCGCGGCCATCGGGTAGGCCGGCCCGCCCTGGGGGGTATCGAAGGCTGCGATGGTCGGCCAGCCCCAGGTGGCATTCAGGAAATGGGCGGCCTCGCCGCTGAGTATGAACTCCTTATCGGCAGCCAATTGACCGAAGCGGATGGAGGCGTGCCCCTGCAGCAAGTTCTGCTGCAACCAGATTTCCGACAGCCGGGTTGCGGGATCGGCCTCGATGCTGCTCGCAGGAGCCAGGCTGCCAGTCCCTTCTGCCGTGATGCTCTCGCCGTGGATCTGGAAGCCCTCGGCGTGGAAGCAGAGGCCCCGCCAGCCGGCAAGCCGATCGAGATCGGCGGTGACGAACAGATCCAGCAGCCCGTCATAGGTGGCGGTTTCGTCGAGGCCGCCGGCGATATTGGCGAAGACTTCGCCGGTATAGCTGCCGCCGACAGAGATACCGCGATCCGCCCATGAAGCGCGCCACCTCTCAAGGGTGCTCGGTTGAGGCCGGATGGCCGATTCGATGTCGAAGCAGGCGGCTTTGCCGGTGGCCGGCCAAGCCAAGAGCAGAAAAGCCATCGCCGCGAAGGCGAGTTGCGACAGCCGGCCCCGGAAAGCCGGTTTGCTCCCGATGCCGGGCTTTGCCGCTGCATGCGATTCGCGAGACGTCACGACCTTTCCCACCCCCTCGGCGATCCCCTATTTGAGGAAAGCATCGTTCATCTCTGTTGTCTTCTTGTTGCGGCATTCTTCCATACGATTGCGCGATGCAACGATATTCGGTGGAGGTCGCGTCTTCCCTGTCTTTCTCAGCGATCCAGCCGGCCTGCATGGAAAACGCGCGACGATAAGAGCCGCCGGAAACGCAACCCTGTTTTCTCAAAAGGCTAGACCCCGCGCCTCGTCCTGATTACGGAAGCCCGATGGTCACTCCTCTCACCGTCCTCGTCATCGACGAAAATCAGATCCGCGCCTCGATCATCGAGGCGGGGCTGCGCGAGGCCGGCTACGAGAATGTCACGTTGGTTCACGACATGGCCGGCGTGGCTGGGAAGATCGCCGACATCAATCCCGACGTCATCTTCATCGATCTGGAAAATCCGAACCGCGACATGCTGGAGAACATGTTCCAGCTCTCGCGCGCGGTGAAGCGGCCGGTCGCCATGTTCGTCGATCGCTCGGACGAGGCGTCGATCGAGGCGGCGGTGGATGCCGGGGTCTCCGCCTATGTGGTGGACGGTCTCAAGAAGGAGCGGGTGAAGGCGATCCTCGATATGGCCGTGAGCCGCTTCAACGCCTTCTCGCGGCTGACGCGGGAATTGGAGGAGGCGCGCGGGGAGCTCGAGAACCGGAAGGTGATCGATCGCGCCAAAGGCATTCTCATGCGCTCCAAGGGGCTTACGGAAGAAGAGGCCTATGGGATGCTGCGTGCCACGGCCATGAACCAGAACCGCAAGATTATCGAGATCGCGCAAAGCCTCGTGACGGCGGCGGGGCTGCTCGATCCGGGAGACAAGTCGTGAGCGACGCGCCATTTCACATCACCGCCGGGATCATACCGCTGCTGGACAGCGCCGTGCTGGTCGCGGCCAAGGAGAAGGGCTTCGCGGAGGCGGAGGGAGTCGCGCTCACTCTGATCCGCGAAAGCTCCTGGGCCAATATCCGGGACAGGCTGGCGGTGGGTCATTTCCAAGTTGCCCAGATGCTGGCGCCGATGCCGATCGCCTGCAACCTCGGACTGACGCCGCTCGCGTCCCATACCGTTGCGCCGATGGCGCTGGGTCTCGGCGGGAATGCGGTGACTGTCTCCAACCGTCTCTGGGAACAGATGGTTGACCGGGGGGCGCCTTCCGGCCTCGAACCCAAGGCGGCGGGCGAGGCGCTGAAGGCGGTGATCTCGGATACCGCCGAGAGCGGCGGGAAGTTCCGCTTCGGCGTGGTGCATCCCTATTCGGGGCATAATTACGAGCTGCGCTATTGGCTGGCCGCCTGCGGCATCGATCCGGACCGGGATATCGAAATCCTGATCCTGCCGCCGCCCCTGATGGCGGATGCTCTGGCTTCCGGAAATGTCGACGGCTATTGCGTGGGCGAGCCCTGGAACACCGCCGCGGTGATGACCGGGAGCGGCCGCATCGTCACGGCGAAGTCTCTCATCTGGCGCTCCAGCCCGGAGAAGGTGCTCGGCGTCCAGTCGCATTGGGCGGAGCAGAATCCCGATGCCCTCGCCGCCCTCTTGCGGGCGGTCTACCGCGCGGCCCTTTGGTGCGCGTCTCCGGACAATACCGAGGAACTCGCCCGGCTGCTTTCCGGTGCCGCCTATGTAGACCGGCCGGCGGACTGGATGATGCCGGCGCTCACCGGCGAGATCGTCACGGGCGGCGGAGAGACGATCACGGCGGAGGATTTCTTCCTGACCCATGACAAGGCCGCGACCTTCCCCTGGAAAAGCCATGCTCTGTGGTTCTACAGCCAAATGGTGCGCTGGGGTCAGGTGGCCCATTCCGAGGAGCATGCGGAGATCGCGCGGCAGACCTATCGGCCGGATCTCTATCGGGAGGCTCTGAAGCCGCTCGGCGTCGCGCTTCCGGGCGCCAATGCGAAGGTGGAAGGCGCTCTGCAGACGGCAACGCCGGTGGGCTCGGCGGGGGCCAGCCTGATCCTCGGTCCGGACGGGTTTTTCGACCGCAGCCTGTTCGATCCGGACGAACTCGACGCCTATATCGCCGCGCAAGCGCCTAGCGCGAGAGACTGAGTGCTCATTTATGCCGCGCTGCACAACGAATGTGCGTTCCGCCTAGGCAAGTGCCAATGGATCGGTCGGGTCCGGCGCCTGCGTTCGAATGACGCAGAATCCGTAATACACTGATATAAAACGCATATTTTAGACGCCCGCAAGTTGGCATAATTCCTGCTGCACTGCAGGCAGGCCAACGTTCGGCCCATCCATATATCGGCGTCCAATGGCGGGCGCCCCAGGCAAAGCTGCCGATCAGGACATCGCGACCCGTTGCGTGGGCGCGGTCTCCTGGCCGGCAGCTTTTTTTGTTTCTGGAGCAGTCAAAAGCAGCCGCTTCGGCGGCGCCAACGGGAGAATGAGATGACAAACACTCTGCTCAAGAAGATCGATTGGGGTTCGGATTCGACGCGGGCGCTCTCGCTATCCACCGTCGCCTTCACCGCCTGCTTCGCGGTGTGGACCATCTTTTCGATTATCGGCGTGCGTATCGCCGACGATCTCGGGCTGACCGAGACGGAGTTCGGCCTTCTGGTGGGCACGCCGATCCTCACGGGGTCCCTGTCGCGCATCGTGCTTGGGGTGCTGACCGACCGCTATGGCGGCCGGCTGGTGTTTACAGCGACCATGGTCGCCGCAGCGCTGGCGACTTTCCTGCTCGCCCATGCGGAGAGCTATACGGCGATCCTCGGCGCGGCCGTCGGCGTCGGGCTTGCCGGCGGATCCTTCGCAGTCGGCGTGGCCTATGTCTCGCGCTTCTTCCCAGCCAAAGCCCAGGGAACGGCGCTGGGCATCTTCGGGGTCGGCAATGTCGGCGCCGCGGTCACCAGCTTCGTCGCACCCTTCGTGCTGGTCGCGCTGGGCTGGCAGGCGGTGGCGCAGATCTGGGCGAGCGTGCTGCTCGTCACGGCGATCGGCTTCTGGTTCCTGTCTGAAAACCCGGTATCGGACACCGAGGACGAGAAGCGCAGCTTCTGGGCGGAGTTCAAGCCGCTGCAACATGTCCAGGTCTGGCGCTTCGCGGCCTATTACTTCTTCGTGTTCGGCGCCTTCGTGGCTCTGGCCCTTTGGCTGCCCCGCTACCTGATCGGCGTCTACGGCTTCGACATCGCCACGGCCGGCATGATCGGCGCGGCCTATTCCATCCCCGGCGCGATCTTCCGGGCCTATGGCGGCTATCTGTCCGACCGCATGGGGGCGCGGAAGGTCATGTATTGGACGCTCGCCGTGTCGCTCGTGTCCTGCTTCATCCTTTCCATGCCGCCGGCCCAGTCAGGCCTTATCGGGGTTGGCCCACTGGTCTTCATCGGCGTGGTCTTCGTGCTCGGCTTCTTCATGAGCCTCGGCAAGGCTGCCGTCTACAAGCACATCCCCGTCTATTACCCGAACAGCGTCGGCGCGGTCGGCGGGCTGGTCGGCATGATCGGCGGTCTCGGCGGCTTCTTCCTGCCGCTCGCCTTCGGCGCGCTGCGGGACACGACCGGCCTTTGGACGAGCTGCTTCATGCTGCTCTTCCTGCTCGTCGGCGGTCTTCTGCTTTGGATGCATGTCGCGGTCCGGCGGATGACGCGCGCCGAATCCGCGCCGGCATCAGAGGCCGTTGCCCTGCAATGAACGAGAACGGAAGCATCGATATGAAAGAGAAACTCATCATCATCGGCAACGGCATGGCGCCGGGCCGCATGCTGGAACATCTCTTCGAGCACGCTCCAGACCGCTACCAAGTCACGATCTTCAACGCCGAGCCGCGGGTCAATTACGATCGCATCATGCTCTCGCCGGTGCTGTCGGGCGAGAAAGAGTTCGAGGAGATCGTGATCCATGGCGACGGCTGGTACATCAACCACGGCATCACCCTCTACAAGGGCCACAAGGTGGTCGAGATCGACCGCGAGGCGAAGCTGGTCCGCTCCGATCACGGGGTCACGGAGAGCTACGACAAGCTGGTGATCGCGACCGGCTCGGTGCCGTTCATCCTGCCGGTTCCGGGGAACGACATGCCCGGCGTGCTGTCCTATCGCGATCTCGACGACGTGGACGCGATGATCCTCGCCGCCCAGGCCCACGCGAAAGCCGTGGTGATCGGCGGCGGTCTGCTGGGGCTGGAGGCCGCGGCCGGGCTCCAGATGCGCGGCATGGACGTCACGGTGCTGCATCTGATGCCGACCCTGATGGAGCGGCAGCTCGATCCGGCGGCCGGCTTCCTGCTGCAGCGGGCCCTGGAGGAGCGCGGCATCAAGGTCAAGACCGGTGCCGAAACCAAGGCGATCGTCGGCCAAGGCAAGGCGGAGGCGATCGAGCTCGCCGACGGCAGCACGGTCGAAGCGGATCTCGTGGTGATGGCCGCGGGCATCAGGCCCAATGGCTGGCTCGCCAAGGAGGCGGGGCTGGAGGTCAATCGCGGCATCGTCGTCGATCACGGGATGCGGACCGACGACCCCGACATCCTGGCGATCGGCGAATGCGCCGAGGTCGGCGGTCATACCTACGGGCTGGTGGCGCCGCTCTACGAGATGGCAAAGGTCGCCGCGGCCCAGCTGGCGGGCGACAGCGACGCCGCCTTCGTGCATAGCGACACGCCGACCAAGCTGAAGGTGACGGGCATCGACCTGTTCTCCATCGGCGACTTCGCGGACGGCGAGGACCGGGAGGAGATCGTGCTGCGGGACGCCACGGCGGGCGTCTACAAGCGGCTGATCCTGAAGGACAACCGGATCATCGGATCGGTGCTCTATGGCGAGACGACCGACGGGGCCTGGTTCAACGACCTCAAGAAGCGCGAGGTCGACGTGTCGGACATGCGCGACACGCTGATCTTCGGCCAGGCGTATCAGGGGAGTGCCCCGCTGGACCCTATGGCGGCCGTTGCAGCCTTACCGGATGACGCGGAGATCTGCGGCTGCAACGGCGTGTGCAAGGGGAAGATCACCGAGGCGATCTCTTCGCAAGGGCTCAGCTCGCTCGAAGAGGTCCGCGCACATACCAAGGCATCCGCATCCTGCGGGTCTTGCACCGGGCTGGTCGAGCAGCTCATCGCGGCGACCCTCGGCGGCGATTACAAGCCGAACGAAATCCAGCCGGTCTGCGGCTGCACCGATCTCGGCCATGACGAGGTCCGGCGCCTGATCAAGGCGAAGGGGCTGAAGACCATTCCCGAGGTGATGCAGGAGCTGGAGTGGAAGACCTCCTGCGGCTGCGCGAAATGCCGGCCGGCGCTGAACTACTACCTCGTCTGCGACTGGCCGGACGAATATGCCGACGACTATCAGTCCCGCTTCATCAACGAGCGGGTGCACGCCAACATCCAGAAAGACGGCACCTATTCGGTGGTGCCGCGGATGTGGGGCGGCATCACCAGCGCCGACGAGCTGCGCTGCATCGCCGATGTGGTGGACAAGTACGACATTCCGACGGTGAAGGTCACCGGCGGCCAGCGTATCGACATGCTGGGCATCAAGAAGGAAGACCTGCCCGCCGTGTGGGCCGATCTCGGCAAGGCGGGCTTCGTCTCCGGCCATGCCTACGCCAAGGGCTTGCGCACGGTGAAGACCTGCGTCGGCTCCGATTGGTGCCGCTTCGGCACCCAGGATTCGACCGGTCTCGGGGTCCGCATCGAGAAGTTCATGTGGGGCTCCTGGACGCCCGCCAAGGTGAAGATGGCGGTCTCGGGCTGCCCGCGGAATTGCGCCGAGGCGACCTGCAAGGATGTCGGCGTGATCTGCACGGAGGCCGGATTCGAGATCCATTTCGCCGGCGCGGCCGGTCTCGACATCAAAGGCACCGAGGTGCTGGGCCAGGTCGAGACCGAGGACGAGGCGCTGGAGCATATCGTGGCGCTCGTCCAGATGTATCGCGAGCAGGGCCACTACCTGGAACGCATCTACAAATGGGCGAAGCGCATCGGCCTCGACGAGATCCGCCATCAGATCATGGAGGATCGCGAGAAGCGGGAGGCGTTCTTCGACCGCTTCGTCTTCAGCCAGAAATTCGCGCAAGTCGACCCGTGGTCGGAGCGCGTCTCCGGCAAGGACAAACACGAGTTCAAGCCCATGGCGGCGCTTGAGCTGCAGGCTGCGGAGTGAGGGCCATGCGCTGGATCGAAATCGGACAACTCGACGATATTCCGCGCCGCGGCGCGCGATGCGTGGCCACGCCTGCCGGCAAGATCGCCGTTTTCCGGACAAGCGACGATCAGGTCTTCGCCATCGAGGACCACTGCCCCCACAAGGGCGGCCCCTTGAGCCAGGGGATCGTGCATGGGGCCGCCGTCACCTGTCCGCTGCACAACTGGGTGATCTCGCTGGAGACCGGCGAGGCGATCGGCGCGGACGAGGGCTCGGTGCAGACCATCCCCGTCAAATGCGACGGCGAGACGCTGTTCATTTCCCTGGATGCCTTGAGCGGGGAGCGCGCCGCCTAGGATGAGCATCGAGCAGCCACAATCGATCCGGTCCACCTGTCCCTATTGCGGGGTGGGCTGCGGCGTGCTGGCAAAGCAGGCCGGCGACGGCAGCGTGCGTCTCGCGGGCGACCCGGACCATCCCTCCAATTACGGGCGGCTCTGCTCGAAGGGGTCCGCGCTACCGGAGACGGTCGGGCTGGCGGGACGGCTGCTCTATCCGAAAGTGGACGGAAGGCGCGCCGACTGGGACCGGGCGCTCGATGTGGTGGCGCAGACGTTTCGCCAGACGATCGAGGCGCACGGCCCGGATTCGGTCGCCTTCTACTGCTCCGGCCAGCTTCTGACCGAGGATTACTACGTCGCCAACAAGCTGATGAAGGGCTTCATCGGCTCGGCCAATATCGACACCAACTCGCGGCTTTGCATGGCCTCGGCGGTGGCCGGCCATCGGCGGGCCTTTGGCGCCGATACGGTGCCCGGCACCTACGAGGACCTGGAAGAGGCGGACCTCGTGGTTCTGGTCGGCTCCAATCTCGCCTGGTGCCACCCGGTGATCTACCAGCGCATCGCGGCGGCGAAAGAGAAGCGGCCCGGGATGAAGGTCGTGCTGATCGATCCGCGCCGGACGATGACCGCCGATATCGCCGATCTCCACTTGCCGATCCGGGCCGATGGCGATGTCGCGCTGTTCACCGGTCTGCTCGCCTGGCTGGAAGAGCACGACGCGATCGACCGGAACTATGTGGCACGCCACACGGAAGGCCTCGAAGACGCGCTCAAGGCGGCGCGTCCCGCCACCCTGGAGCGGATCGCGATGCTGACCGGCCTCAACGCCGAGCAGCTCACCGCCTTCTACGAGCTCTTCACCCGCACCCCGAAAACCGTGACCCTGTTCAGCCAGGGCGTGAACCAATCCGCGCGGGGCACCGACAAGGTCAACGCGATCATCAACTGCCATCTCGCCACGGGCCGCATCGGACGCCCGGGCATGGCCCCCTTCTCCATCACGGGGCAGCCCAACGCCATGGGCGGGCGCGAGGTCGGCGGCCTAGCCAACATGCTCGCCGCCCATATGGATCTGGAGAATCCCGACGACCGGGAGCGCGTCGGGCGTTTCTGGAAGGCGCCCAATGTCGCCGAGAAACCGGGGCTCAAGGCGGTGGAGCTGTTCAACGCGGTTGCCGACGGGCGCATCAAGGCGCTGTGGATCATGGCGACCAATCCGGTCGATACGCTGCCGGAGGCGGATCTGGTGGAACAAGCGATCAAGACCTGCCCCTTCGTGGTGGTCTCCGATATCGTGAGCACGACCGACACGGCGCGCCACGCCCATGTGAAGCTTCCGGCCGCCGCATGGGGCGAGAAGGACGGCACGGTGACCAATTCGGAGCGGCGCATCTCGCGCCAGCGGCCGTTCCTGCCATTGCCGGGCGACGCGCGGCCCGATTGGTGGATCGTCGCCGAGGTGGCGAAGCGGATGGGCTTCGCGGATGCCTTCTCCTATTCCGGGCCGGACGAAATCTTCGCCGAGCACGCGGCGCTTTCGGCTTTCGACAATAACGGCACGCGAGATTTCGACATCGGTGCCTGCGCCGATCTCGACCGGCAAGGCTACAACGCCTTGCAGCCTTTCCAGTGGCCGCATCCGAAGGGCGAAGCGCCAGGCGAGACACGCTTCTTTACCGATGGCGGCTTCTTCACCGGAAACGGCCGTGCACGGCTGGTCGCCGTCTCGCCCCGCTCGCAGCAGACGACCGATCCCGCCTTCCCCATGACCCTGAACACAGGCCGGGTGCGAGACCACTGGCATACCATGACACGGACGGGGCGCAGCCCGCGGCTTTCCCAGCATCTCGCCGAGCCGTTCGTGGAGCTCAATCCGAAGGATGCTGCCCGTCACGGCATCGCCAATGCCGATATCGTCAGGGTGTCGAGCGGCGAAGGGGCGATCCTCGTCCGCGCGCTTCTGTCGGACCGGCAGGCAATGGGCACCGTCTTCGTGCCGATGCATTGGACGGATCAGTTCGCCTCCAATGCGCGGGTCGACCGGCTGGTGCCGGCGGTGACCGATCCTCATTCGGGGCAACCGGCATCGAAGAGCGCGCCGGTACGGATCGAGCGCTTCGTGGCCTCAGTCTACGGATTTGCGGTCCTGGCGAAGAAACCGTGCAAGCTGGAGGCGGAATACTGGGCGCTCGCCCGGTGCGAAGGGGGCTGGCGGGTGGAGTTCGGCTTCGCCGATCCCGCGCGCGAGTGGCGCCAATTCGCAGCCGAGCTCTTCGATGCGCCCGGCGATGCGGAGCTGCTCGCCTATGAGGACGATCGCGTCGGACAGCGCCGCTTCGCGATGTTCGAGGCGGCGCAGCTGACCGGCGCCCTGTTTCTGGCCACCGAGCCCGTCGCGGTCTCGCGGAGTTGGGCCGTGGATCAGCTCGTTGGCAGCCATGAAGAGCGGCAATCGCGTCTGGCGGTGATCGCAGGCCGCCCGGGCCGCGACGTTCCGGATCGCGGCGCCATCGTCTGCACCTGCTTCGGGGTGGGAGCGAACGAGATCGCCCGCGCCGCCGCAAGCGGCTGCGCCTCCGTCGACGCGATCGGGGAAACGCTCCAAGCGGGCACCAATTGCGGCTCCTGCCGCGCAGAGATCAAGGGGATCATCGATGCGAATCGTCTCCAAGCCGCCGAGTGAGCGGCGTCCCCAGCGCATGACCGATCTGTCGGTCCTACCGGTGTTCTTCACGCTCAAGGACAAGCGCGCGGTCGTGGCCGGCGGCAGCGATGCGGCGGCGTGGAAAGCGGAGCTGCTCGCCGCTGCGGGCGCCGAGGTTCATATCTACGCACCGGCGGAGAACATAGAGGACGAACTTCCGCGGCTGCTCGCCGCCGATCAGGACGGGCGACTGGTCCACCATAATCGGCATTGGCACCCAGCCTGTTTGAAAGGCGCGGCGCTCGCCGTGGCCGATGCGGCGGACGACGCGGAGGCGGCCTCCTTCTCGGAGGCGGCGCGCAAGGCCGGCGTGCCGGTCAACGTGATCGACCGGCCGGCCTTCTGCCAGTTCCAGTTCGGCTCCATCGTCAACCGGTCGCCGGTGGTGGTGGGCGTGTCGACGGCCGGCGCGGCCCCCATTCTCGGACAGGCGATAAGGCGGCGGATCGAGACGCTGCTGCCCCCTTCTCTGGCGGATTGGGCGCAGCTGGCCACACGCCTGCGCGACCGGCTCCATGAATCGCTTCAAGCGGGCGCGCCGCGGCGTGCTTTCTGGGAGCGTTTCGTCGATCGCGCCTTCGGAGCGGAGCCGGAGCCGGATGCCGAAGACTCCCTCGTCACCGAGGCGCGTCAGATTCGCTCCGGCAAAGAGGAGGGGCGCGGCCGCGTGACCCTGGTCGGCGCCGGACCCGGCGATGCGGAGCTCTTGACGGTCAAGGCGATCCGCGCGCTCCAGGCCGCCGACGTCATTCTGTTCGACGAGCTGGTCTCCGACGACGTGCTGGAGCTCGCCAGGCGGGAGGCGAAGCACATCCTGGTCGGCAAGCGGGGCGGGCGCCGAAGCTGCCGGCAGGACGAGATCAACGAGATGATGGTGAAGCTCGCCCGGGGCGGCAAGCGGGTGGTGCGGCTGAAGGCCGGCGATCCGATGATCTTCGGTCGGGGCGGCGAGGAGATCACGCAGCTCGAAGCGGCCAATATCGAGGTCGATGTGGTGCCAGGCATCACGGCGGCTCTTGCCATGGCGGCCGCCTTGCGGGTTTCCCTCACCCATCGCGACCTTGCCCGGTCGGTGCGCTTCGTGACCGGGCACTCCAAATCCGGCGGGCTACCGAAAAATCTCGATTGGCGCGCCGTCGCCGATCCTTCCGCAAGCACCGTCTTCTATATGGGCGGGCGCATGGCGGCACGGATCGCCAAGCGGCTGATGGCGGAAGGATTGCCGCCCGATACCCCCGTCTCGGTTGCGAGCGCGGTGAGCCGGCCGGAGCAGCGGCTTTGCCATGGGCGCCTCGCCGATCTGCGGGAGACGGTGCTGGAGGTGGATACCACCGCCCCGGTCATCATCGGCATCGGAGCCGTATTCTCACCTCGGACTGCGCAATGCGCGGTCGAGCATTCCCCGATTCTGGCCCACAATATTCAACAATAAGCAGGAGAGCCCATGTCGAGTTCGCGCGAGACGTTTGCCTTTTTTCGAAGCCTGACAGCAGTCCTGGCGTTCTTGCTCTTCATTCTGGTGAGCTGGGCACCTCCCGCTGCGGCGCAGGAGGACGCGAAAGGCGTTCCGCATACCGGGATCATGAATGGCGAGATCTGGTTCGACGCCCGCTACCGGTACGAATTCGTGGAACAGGCCAATCTGCCGAAGGACGCACGCGCCTCGACCTTGCGGATCGCACCGGGCTTCGAGACGGGCTTCTTCCATGGCTTCCGCGCGGCGGCGCAAGGGGAGTTCGTCGTCCAGGTTGGGGCTCAAGACTATAACGACACGATCAACGGCAAGACCCAGTATCCGGTCGTGGCGGATGTGCCGTCGTCGGAGCTGAACCAAGCCTATCTGGAGTCCTTCCATCTGCCGGGGACCGTCATCAAGGGGGGGCGATACGCCGAGAATCTGGACAATATGCGCTATGTCGGCTCCGTCGCCTGGCGGCAGAACGACCAGACCTTCGACGGGGCCAAGGTGACGACGGAGGTCATTCCGGGGGTCACGGCGCTTTATGCCTATATCGGCAATGTGAACCGCATCTTCAGCGACGACTCCGAGGTCGGGAATCTCAACTCGAACATCCACCTGATGCATCTAAAGAGCGATCCGCTGCCTTTCGGCACGCTCACCGGATACACCTATCTCATGGATATCTACGATGCGCCGGCGCTTTCCAATGCGAGCTATGGCGGCTTCCTGGAGGGCGAGAAGGCGCTCGGCGGCGAGGTGACCTTCGATTACAGGGTGGAGCTAGCGCTACAGACCGATTTCGGAGATCAGCCGGTGCAATACGATGCGCCCTACGCCCGGGTGGCGCCGGGTCTCTCCTGGAAGGGATTTCGGGTCTCGCCCGTCTACGAGCTTTTGGGCAGCGATAATGGCCGAGCCGCCTTTCAGACACCGCTCGCGACGGGCCATATCTTCAACGGCTTCGCCGATATCTTTCTCGTGACTCCGGCGGACGGGCTACAGGACTTTTTCGTCGAGGCCTCCTATAAGGCGCCGAAGCAGGATGGACGGTTCCGCTGGCTGAGCGGATTGCTGCTACTGGCGCAGTATCACGAGTTCCGCTCCGATGTCGGCGATATCGATTACGGCTCGGAGTTCGATGCCTATGCGAACCTGCCGCTGCCCCACGGCTTCTATGCCGAGCTGAAATACGCCAATTACCGGGCGGACAACTATGCCACGGATACCGAGAAAGTGATCTTCGGGCTGGGCTATCAATATTGAGTCCGGCTGGCGGGCACCGCCCCCGGGTCAACGAGACGCCGTGAGCAGCATAGGTCCGTAGGCCACGGCGAACATCGTGAAGGCTGAGATCCATAACCAGCCGGAGGCCGATAGCAGGCCCAGATAAAGATCGGGCATGAAGGGCGCGGCCACGCGGAGCAGCGCCGCCAGGGTGATCAGGGCGTAGATCGCCGTCGTATTCAGCCCGGCCGTCAGCGGATGTCCGGTGTGGCCGCGCGTCGCCCGGGTCATGACCGCCAGAATCATGGTTCCGATCGCGCCGGCCGTCAGCGCGTGCAACCCGGCCGAATAAGGGATCGCATCGGGCACGAGCACTGCGCCACCGAGCAGGATCAAGCCTGCGGCGAGCCATGCATAGCCGAGATGAAGGACCCAGAGCAGCGGCTCCGACAGGGTGAGCCATCCCCGCCACCGGACGAGCCGCACGAGGCTGGCTGCGCCGGCGGCTATCAGGGCGAAGCCCGTGAATATCGCTTGCGGAATCAGCACCCATGAGGCGAGCGCGATCAGCACCAGGAGCAACACTCCGACATCGAAGCGGTTGAAGGGAACCGGGAGGACATCACTGTCCCTCTTCACCAGCCAGTTCCGCGTGAAGCTGGGAATGATCCGTCCGCCGATGAGGCTGATCAGCAGGACGAAGGTGGCGACCCCCAGACGCTCGCCCAGGAGTCCGTTGGCCAGGACCCGGCTCGCTTCGAGATGCATAAGACCGTTGGCGGCAAGCAGCGACGCGACCGCGACGACGACAGGCAGGTTGCGCCAATTCCGTCCCGCGACGACCTCGCGGAGAACGATGGTGAAGAGCAGCGCCAGGAAAGAGATATCGATGAGCGCTGCGAGGGGCTCACCAATCGCCGACGATATGCACATCGCGGCGCGGCCGAGCCCCCATACGCCGAACAGCACGATAAGCGCTGCCCCCTGAAGCGGCATGCGGCCCGTCCAATTGGGCACGGCGGTCAGCAGGAAGCCGGTGGCCGCCGCTGTCGCGAAACCGAACAGCATTTCATGGGCGTGCCATCGGGTGGGCGGAAAACCGCCGGCGAGAGACATGTCGCCGCGAATGATCGTGAGCCAAACCAGAATCGCCAGCGCCGCCCAGATACCCGCGCCGAGGAAGAAGGGCCGAAAGCCTTGCCGGAACAGAGCCGGCCCGTGAAAGGCTTTATAGCGGGGGATACCGGCCATCAGGACAACCTCGCCGAGTCGGAGGTCATTTCTCGGCGGCCGTCTCAAGATAATCGCGAAGCGCCACGGCCTGATTGTGCCGGGTGTCCTTGGCGCCGAACACCAGCGTCACAGGTCCGCCGCGGCATAGCGAGAGGAGCGCCGCGATGGCGTCCGGCTGTTCGTCGAGCTCCCGACGATACCGCTTCTGGAATTCCTCCCATCGTTCGGGGTCGTGGCCGAACCACTTTCTGAGATTCGTGCTGGGCGCCAGCTCCTTCTTCCATCCGTCGAGGCGCAGCTCTTCCTTCTTGATGCCGCGCGGCCAGACGCGATCGATCAGGATTCGCCGCCCATCGTTCTTGGCCGGCGCTTCGTAGGCGCGTTTGAGCTTGATCTCCAATTTCGACACGGCCTTCGCGAGGCCTCCCTCCTTCGCCTGTCACGCCGTCGGCGCTACAGGAAACGTCGCCAGTTACCCGCTCTTCTTCAAGTCCATGTGGAGGAGAACCGACAGCCGTTCGCGCGGAACCAGAAGATCGGCCAGGGTGTAACCGTCGAGGGCGCGCAAGAATTCTTGCAATGCCGACGCGAGAGCGCCCTTCAGAATGCAGCTCCCCGCGATGCAGCAACGGCCGCTGCTCGGCGCCTGAAAGCATTCGACCAGCGCCATGTCCTCTTCCGTCTGCCGGATGATATTTCCGATGCCGATCTCGCCGGGCTCCTTGGCCAAGCGCATGCCACCATTCTTGCCGCGGATGGTTTCCAGATAGCCGAGCTGGCCCAGACGATAGACCGCCTTCATGACGTGGCCGCGGGAGATGTCGTAGGCGGTACAGATCTCGTCGATGGTGGATAGCCGATCCCCCCGGACACCGACGAAAATGAGAACGCGCAAACAGTAGTCTGAGAAGGTGGTCAGCCGCATCGGCAATCCGCTTTCTGGATCATTCCCCCAAGAGCCTTTTCGAATAGAAGGGAGGGAGGACATCAGATTTCCGATGCCCTCCCATCCTCCATGCACTGCAGAACAGCGCGAATTTCACAGGCTCAGTCTCACCTCGCTGCTTCGATCTTGCCACAGGCGATCGGCAGGGTGATATGGGCCGGAATATCGCCGAGGGAGGCGACGGAGTCCGGAAACTCCGTCTCCGGATCGACGCCGTGGATGAAAACCACTCGGCGCTCAAGATCGAGATCCTGTCCGTCGAAAGCCTCGGCGAACGCCTCGTTCAGCTTATCGAGCTCGACCGTCTGCTCGTAATGATAGCTCCCGTCGGCATCGGCCTTTGGATAGGATTCGCTCGGAATCTCCATGCTGGCCGGCTTGTCATGGAAAGGCACCATGGTCGTGCCGGCCTTCGGCTCGGTCTCTTTCAGATCGACGATACCGTCACCGTTGGCGTCATCGCCGGAAGAGGGACAAGCGGCGATCTCACCATCCTCGGCGAAGCCATGAAAATGCTGAAGATGCATGATCCCGGCCGGTGCTCCTTCCACGTCGATGACGATGGTCAGCTTGTCGCCGTCACGGACGAAGCTCGCCTTGCCTTTGGTCTCGCTGCCCGTGACAGATGCGTTCAGCGGCTTGAGCTCCGCCGTGTGACTGGCTGCAGTCTCGGCGAGGGACGGGCTGCAAATAATCGCGGTCACCAATCCGGCGATTGCGGATGAAGCGTATGGGCTCGTCAGTCTCATGAAGCTTTCCTCCCTGAATAGCTTCGCGATGCTTCTCCGCCATCGACGCTAGCAGAAAGGCGCCCATAAACAAATATATCAAATATATCTTATTGGATAAATATCCGGCTCGCCCTGTCCCGAATCCATTAGGGTCGCAGCCTAGATGGCCGACTATCTCGTTCTCACCCTGGCCGCCTTCGCGGCCGGCATTCTCAATTCCATTGCCGGGGGCGGCACCTTTCTCACACTGCCGGCCCTGGTCTATGCGGGCATTCCACCGGTGGCGGCGAATGCGACCAGCACGCTCGTCGTGTGCCCCGGCTATCTCGGCGCCGCTTTAGGATTCAGGCGCGAGCTGCGCAGCATCGACCGGGCGCCCCTCTTCAAGACGCTTGCGATCGGCGTCGCGGGCGGGCTGGTGGGCGCGGGGCTGCTGGTTATCTCGTCGGATGCCGTGTTCAGCGTCATCGTGCCGTTTCTGCTCCTTCTGGCGACCTTCGCCTTCGCGCTGGAGGAGAAGATGCGCGCCTGGCTCTCCGAACGGTCCTTCGCCTTCACCCCTTTCGGCGCTGCCGGGACATTCGCGGTGGCGATCTATGGCGGGTATTTCAACGGCGGCCTCGGGATCGTGCTGCTCGCCTTGTTCGCGCTCTGGGGCATGACCGATAT
This sequence comes from Methyloligella sp. ZOD6, assembly GCA_050110875.1. Taxonomy (GTDB): domain Bacteria; phylum Pseudomonadota; class Alphaproteobacteria; order Rhizobiales; family Methyloligellaceae; genus Methyloligella. Next base: position 2,943,202 of record CP188828.1, on the reverse strand, counting down.
CAACGTCATGAACGGGCTGAAGAACGCGGTCTCCCTCACGCTCTCGCTGGTTTCGGTGGCGGCCTTCGCCGCGGCTGGAATCGTGGCCTGGCCGGAGGCCTTGCTGATGATGGTGGCCGCGACCACCGGCGGCTATTGCGGGGCGCCCCTATCGCGGGCCCTGCCCCGCCGAATCATCCGGGCCGTCGTCATCGTCACGGGGCTCACGATGAGCCTGATCTTCTTCGCACGGCTTTGGATGTGACGGAGCCCGGCGCGGGACCGAACCCGGCTCGCTTCAGACCTCGGGGAACGGCGTTTGGGTCATGACCCCGCGGCTCACCATGAGATCCCAGGCTTCTTCCGCCGTATCGACGATCTCGAACAGCCCCGCATCTTCGGGGGCGATCATATCGAGCTCGGCAAGGGCAGCGAAATCGACGGCCGACTGCCAATAGTCGCGAGAGAACAGAATGACGGGGATCGGCGCGCATTTGCGCGATTGCCGCAAGGTGAGGATCTCGAACAACTCGTCCAGGGTGCCGAAACCGCCGGGAAACACGGCGAGCGCATTGGCACGCATGGCGAAATGCATCTTGCGGATGCCGAAATAGCGGAAGCGGAAGGTGAGATCCGGGGTCGTGAAAGGGTTCGGCTTCTGCTCTTCGGGCAAGGCAATGTTGAATCCGATACTCGGTGCGCCGACATCCGCCGCGCCGCGATTGGCGGCCTCCATGATGCCCGGACCGGCACCGGTGGCGATGACGTTGTGGCGCTCTCCACCGGCCGCCAAGGCACCGCCGCGTTCGGAGACGATCCGCCCGAAATTGCGCGCCTCCTCGTACCAAGCGGTAAGACGCTTGCGCTGCCTGGCACGGTTCAAGCTCGCCTCGTCCCGGGCTTGGCGCAAGGCGTCTTCCGCCTGTTCCGGCGAGAAGATACGGTGGCTGCCGAAGACGACGACCGTCGAGGCGATTCCCATTTTCTGCAGAGCCAAGTCGACCTTGCTGAACTCGAGCGCCAGCCGGAGCGGACGCATCTCGTCGCTGTGGAGAAAATCGATATCCTCGAATGCGAGGCGATGGGTTCTGCCTTTTCTTTCGACGGCCTCTTCGTCCTCCAAGATCTTCCTCCGAACACGTTCCAAGCGGCCCCAACAGGAGCGCATTGCGTCGCCGACAGCAACGTTATCGTCATATCGCAATGCCGCCATAGACCCTTTCGGCCATTTGGCGTTCGGCGCGAGGGACCCGTCCAGCTTCTCTTCCCTGCCGCCTCCCTGGGCGTTTGGAGCGGCCGATTGATTGGCTAAGGAGATTTCAGCGTGTCGACATTGCTCATTCTGATCGAGTTCGCGGCTTGTGCCGCCGTGATCGCGGTCGCAGGCTCGATGCTCAGCCTGCAAGGCGATATTATCGCGAGCAAGAGCAAGCTTTCGCGAAGCTGGGTCGGGCTGGTCCTGATCGCGACGGCAACCTCGCTGCCGGAGCTCTTCACCGGCTTGAGCTCCGTCACCCTCACCGATGCACCGAATATCGCCGTCGGCAATATCCTGGGCAGCTGTCTTTTCAATCTCGTCATGGTGGTGCTGCTCGATGCCTTGAACCGCGACGAGCCGTTCTTCCGGCTTGCCGATCAAGGTCACATCCTGAGTGCCGGATTCGGGGCGATTCTGGTCGGATTCGTGGGGGCGTCGCTGCTGATCGAGCGCGAAGTTTTCGTGCCGTCGCTTTGGCATATCGGATTGTCGACGCCGATCTTGATGCTGGTTTACTTCGTCGCGACGCGCGCGTCCTTCCTCTATCAGCACCGGCATGGAGACGTGCCGCCGGAAATCGATCCCTATCCCGATACCACGCTGCGCCGAGCGATCCGTCGCTACGTCATCGCAGCGGCCTTCGTGGTCGCTGCCGGCATCCTGTTGCCCTTCGTCGGGGTGAGGCTCGCCGACAATTTGGGGCTTCAGACGACCTTCGTCGGCACCTTGCTCATCGCGGCAGCCACAACATTGCCGGAACTGGTGGTGGTGATTGCCGCCTATAAGTTGGGGGCGACCGATCTCGCCATGGCGAGCATCTTGGGGAGCAACCTGTTCGACATCTTCATTTTGAGCATCGACGATCTCGCCTACAATAACGGACCGCTGCTCGCCACCGCGTCTCCGACCAATGCGGTGACCGCCTTCGCCATCGTCGTGATGACGGGAATCGTGATCGTGGGGCTAGTCTACCGGCCGCGCACGAGACTGGCGGGCACCATCAGCTGGACGAGCATCGCCCTTCTCGCCGTTTATCTGTTGAGCACCTATGTAATCTTCCTGCACGGGGTTTGAGGCAAGTCCGCTCAGCGCGCCTTGATCTCCGTCAATGCCGATGAGCGGCAGCCATGCGCTGCTGCGTATATGTGCAACACGAGCAGGATTTGAAAATGACGTCACCAATCAACGTCAGCTATCGCGGCATCGAACCGTCGGAGGCGATCGAGAGCCGCATCGAAGAACATGCGGCGAAGCTCGACCGTTTCTTCGGGAGAAGCCTCGCCTACGATATCGTCATCGAGATGCCGCATCAGCACCACCAGAAGGGCAATCTCTATAATATCCGCATCCATATCAGCATGCCGGGCGGCGATGTCGCGGTGGATCATGCAGGACGGCAAGATCACGCGCATGAAGACGTCAACGTCGCCATCCGCGACGCTTTCGACGCGGCACGCCGTCAACTGCAAGACCGCGTGCGGCGGATGCAGGGAGATGTAAAGCAGCACTCGAAAGCCTCGCCGCCGCAACCCGGGAAGGGATAGCCGACCCGGTGTCTATCCATCTCCCACGCTCAAAGACCTCGATGCCCGACGCTTAAAATCAACGGACCGTTCACTAGCGGCTCCGCTGCCACTACGATTCTTGCCACCTGCCTATTATTTTGGCTTCGTTATCGGGTTGGCAGAACGGGTTTGATTGGTTGGCGGCATGGGCACGAATTCAGATTCCAAGGAAGCGGCTAAGCTCTGGGCACTGCTCGATTCCGCCGTCGACGCCATCGTCACCATCGAGAAAGACGGAACGATCGACACGATCAACCCGGCGACCGAAAGGCTCTTCCAGTATCGGGAGGACGAACTGGTCGGCCGCAACATCAAAATGCTCATGCCCGAGCCCTATCAGGCGGAGCATGACAGCTATCTTCGCCGCTATTGCGAGACCGGCAAACGCAACATCATCGGCATCGGCCGGGAGGTGTCGGGACGCCGCAAGGACGGCTCAACCTTCCCCATGCATCTCTCGGTCAGCGAGTTTCGCGCCGACGGGGCTAGGCTTTTCACCGGAATCATCCGCGATCTGAGCGATCAGAAACGTGCGGAAAGCGCGCTCCATCAAGCCCAGAAGATGGAAGCGGTGGGTCAGCTCACCGGTGGAGTCGCCCATGATTTCAACAACTTACTGACTGTCATTACCGGCAATCTCGAGCTGCTGGATCTGCGTCTGGAAGACGAGACGGATCTCGAACTCCTGACCGAAGCCCGGGAAGCCGCGGAACTCGGAGCGCGGCTGACATCGCGTCTTCTGGCCTTTGCACGGCGCAGCCATCTGGAACCTCGGGTCATCGATTTAAACGCTCTCGTGCTCGGTTTGACCGAGATGCTGCACCGAACGCTCGGCGAGACGATCGATCTCAGCACCAGCCTGAGCGTCGGACTGTGGCAGACGCAAGTCGACGAGACCCAGGTAGAGAGCGCCATCCTCAATCTGGTGGTGAACGCGCGGGATGCCATGCCACAGGGGGGCAAGCTGATCTTGGAGACGTTCAACGACTCGATTGGCCGCGCCGCTGCGACTACAGCCGGGCTTGAACCGGGCGAATATGTCAGGCTTTCCGTCTCCGATACCGGGCACGGCATGCCGGAGGAGGTGCGGCAGAGGGCGTTCGAGCCCTTCTTCACCACCAAGGATGCGAAGCATGGCACGGGACTCGGACTTTCGATGGTGTTTGGATTTGCGCGGCAATCGGGCGGACACATCACCATCGAGAGCGAGGTTGGCAGCGGCACCACGATCAATCTCTTTTTGCCGCGCAATACCGGCGGCGCCGGCCGCATGGCAGCCGGAAAGGTTGCGACCGAACCGACCGCCGGCGAGCTGATCCTCGTGGTGGAGGACGACGCCCGGGTGAGACGGCTGACCTGCCGCCGTCTGACCGAGCTCGGCTATCGCGTCCTGGATGCATCTCAAAGCGAGGCGGCGCTCAGCCTGCTTGGGCAAAAGCCGGATATCGAGCTCGTCTTCACCGACTTGGTGATGCCGGGGGGCATATCCGGTTACGACCTCGCAATGCAGATCCGGGAGAAATATCCGAACGTCGGCGTGCTGTTGACGTCGGGCTATTCGGAAGAGCTGATCGAGCGCGAGACGCTTTCCACATCGGAGATCGGCCTGCTTCGCAAGCCCTATAGGAACGCGGAATTGGCCGCAGCCATCCGCAAAGCGTTGGCCGGCTAGGCGCCGGTTATTTCGCCCCTTCGCCGCGCCGAACCCTGGCGCTGAACTTGTAGCCCGCGCCATGCACCGTCTTGACGATCTGCGGATGGCGAGGATCGGCCTCGATCTTCTTCCGCAAACGCGCGATCTGATTGTCGATGCTGCGGTCGTAGGGCGACCAGTCCTGGCCCTTCAGCAGATCCATCAGCTGTTCCCGGCTGAGAACCCGGCCGGCGTGCTGGGTAAAAACCTGCAAGAGTCTCATCTCGCCCGAGGTCAGCTCGACGGGGGTTCCGTCGCCGCGGCGTAGCTCGAGTCGATCGAAATCGGCCTCCCAATCGTCGAAACGGCAGCAATTCGACGGCTCGGGCTGGGCGGCCGGTGCGCGGCTGGGCGGCTCCAGGCGGCGCAACACGGTGCGGACCCGCGCCAGCACTTCCCGGACGTGGAACGGCTTGGCGATATAATCGTCGGCACCGAGCTCCAAGCCCACGACCCGATCGATCATCTCTCCCTTGCCGGTGAGCATGATGATCGGAACGTCGGAGCGGGAGCGGATGGCGCGGGCGATCTGAAGGCCGTCTTCGCTGCCCAAGCCCAAATCCAAGGTGATCAGGCTCAACTCTTCCAAGGGCGCGGCATCTATCTCGCGACCGTTGGCGGCCTCGGAGACCCGATAGCCTTCCTGCTCGAAGCAGCGGCGCAGAAGCCGGCGAACGCTCGGATCGTCGTCGACGACGAGGATGTGACGGGTTTCACTCACGGCGGGTCAGAGGCGGATTGGCGATACAATTCGTTACAAGCGCGGGATACCCCGCTTACGACAGCCCTTTTGAATGCTGAGCATCAGGCATCCGTGAGGAGGATCATACCATGCATGCTCAGCAAGTCGCCATCGGCCAAACCGATCCGAGCGCATTCGGCTTCCAAAGCTGGACCGGACTTTCGGATAGTTATCAACAGATTAAAGTGCTGGGGGGCCAGGAGACAGTCTTCTACGAGGGCGACGAGAGCGCACATGTCTACGAGGTGCTGGAAGGGGTTGTCTGCTGCTATCGTCTGCTGTCCGACGGGCGCCGCCAAGTCCTCGCCTTCTCGTTTCCCGGCGATCTGATCGGATTGGTGCAATCCGAAACGCATGGGTTCAACGCCGAGGCGCTCAAGGCCGCACGAATCCGGCGGATCCCACGCAACACCCTTCTGCAGACCGCGATGGAGCGGCCGGAGATCGGACGCAAGCTCCTGGAGTTCGCGACCAGCGAGCTGGCCGTGATGCAGGACCGGTTCGTCATGCTCGGCCGGAAATCCGCCTTGGAGAAGGTCGCCTCCTTCCTCCTCGCCATGGCGCGCTCCCATCTCGAAAAGCAATGCGAGCCGATCTCGTTCGATCTGCCGATGAAACGTGTCGATATCGCCGACTATCTCGGACTCACCTTCGAGACGGTCAGCCGCGCATTCACGAAGCTCAGACGCATGCAGGCCATCGAGCTCCCGCAGACTCAAAAGGTGGTGCTGCTCGACGTCGCGCTTCTGAAAGACCTCGCTGAGAACGAAAGCGGTTGGAATTAATCCACCCACTCTTGCTGGAACGGCACAATACCATGACAGAGCCGACACCCCAGACAGAGACTCCTGCGAAAAGGATACGGGTTGCGATCTGCGCGTTCGATCGTCTGGATCTCGTCATGCGCGTGGTGGCGGAGCTCGAAGCCCAATCCATCGATGCGCAGGCGATGCTTTTCGTGCGGGCGGACGCTCTGAGCGCTGGATCCGATATGCCGCAGAGTTTCCAAGAGCAGTCCCGAGACGGGGATTTGCGCATACTGCTTCATGGGATCGACGGTGCGGGCGACGTCTCCGGCGGGACGTTGCGGCTCTCAGCGAAGCAGCTATGCCGGTTCGGCGATTTCGATGCATGGATCGCGCCGCGTTTGGCGAAACCGCTGAAGGATGCGCTGAGACGCGGCGCTTATCTGCTGCTCGTCGTGCTGGCGGACGCCGATCGAGAGCAAGCCATATGTATGGCCTTGATGGATTATTCGACTGGGCAGTTCCAGGTTCACGATCTGAATATCGCCGCTGGAGGCAGCGTTTCGTGAACCCGCGAAGTCGATCCCGTTAGCCTCCTCCGGCACGCGGCTTGATAATTGTCAATGCAGCATGCGCGCCGCCGTATCAGCGTCTTTTCGGTTCAGTTCGTCAGACGCAAATATGCGATCGTGAGATGAAGCGGTACCACGTCAGTTTTTACAAGAAATTGGTCGATAGCTACGGCAATCGCTGCCGGCCTTTGCAGGGCAGATTCGAAATCGATGCGCCCAATCCGCGTGCCGCAGAAAAAATTGCCATTCGCGAGTTCGAATTTCAGAACGGCATCGGAAACTGGCGCCTGCTCGCTGATTGCATCGAGACCGAGCGTTGTGAGAGCGACCGCCGCCGCGGCCGCGCAGGGCTGCTCTCACGCTTTTTCAGGCGGCGCTGAAAAGAACACACGACCGGCCGGAGATATTGATTCCGGCCCATGCCCCTTTTTAGATGCATCTTTTGTGAAGCATGTCGTCCTATCGATGGGGACGACGTCGCTATGGAATTCGCCGCACCTCGCCAGGCGAGAGATCCGTACCGAGATTTCCGATCTCCGCCGGAGCGTGATCCGCTTCGACATGATGCGGATGGAAACGGAGATGGGGGGCGACGGCCGTAACGGCATCTTGAACCGTCTCGGCGTTTACCGCCCATTTTTCGTTTGCCTCGGCCTCGTCCTCGAGCCAGGTCGCTTTTACCAACCACACGGTCATGGATTTCACTTCTGGCTTATGAATGTCAGATACATAAGAACGAGATAAACAACTGGAATCACTGTCAATACGCCGATCTCGATGATCGTGGGCGCCGGGCAGTTGCCGGCCCACATGCGATAACCGACGAAGGAAACCGCCGCCAAGACGATGACGATGCCGATATACCAGGGCGTTAGGCGGTGATTCTGCGGGGTCCTCTCAGCCATTCTCTATCTCTCCATAATATGAGCTCATGCAATCCGAGTTGTGGGACTTCCAAGATCGGTTCGCGTTGATCTCCATCAATCTCGTCCAGCGGTTTTCCGTATCGGCCGATGGGCTCACCGAGATCTCAACGACCAAAAAGAAGGCGGCGGGATCGAGCTTTGTCCCACCGCCATTCTCGCAGCTTTCTCGGTCGCGTGCCTCGCTTGGGGCTATGGATGATGAGCGGAAACCGCCTTCGCCATCTCGCCGGAAATATCGCGCGGTAGCGCCTGAGAGATATCTCCGAGGCTGACCATGCCCACTATGGCCTGGGCTTCGTCCAGGACGGGCAGCCGGCGAATCTCTTTGCTCTCCATCAGCCGCACCGCGTCCTCCACCTCTTCGTTGTCGCGGCAATAGATCGGATCGGCGGACATGACTTCTCCGGCGGTCATGGCCGAAATATCCTTGCCGTTGGAAAAGCAGCGGATGGCGATATCGCGATCGGTAATCATGCCGATGAGCTCACCGTCGCGCTCGACGGGGACCGCGCCGATATCGAACTGCTTCATCTTCGACGCAACCGTGCCGATAGGGGTTTCGGCCGATACGGACTGCACCCCTTTGTGCATCATCTCCTTCACCTTCATGACGAACTCTCCTGTTTGAAGATGGCTCTGGTCCCTGCATCCTCGCCAGAGGCCGCTTGCCCGCATTGACAAGAATCAAACGGGATGAGTGCGTTCGCAGTTCCGCGATTCAGGGCGCTGAGCCGGGACGCATCGGCGGCGGCTCGGCCAGGGGGACGTCTGCCGGATTCGGAGCGGAATCGGACAGATATCGGAAATCCGGCCCGATTTGATTCAGCTCAATCCGTCCCGACAGGCGGGGAACTATCGTCACGTCAAATCGTAGGAGATTCGACGTGCAAAACCTCTACACCACCGAGAAGCCGAAGAGCCGGCATTTCATCAGTACCCAGGATTTCTCCAGGCAGGAGATCGAGTGGCTGTTCGAGCTGATCCGTCTGCTGAAGGATGCGGATCGCGACGGGGCCTGTCCCAAGCTATTGGCGGGCGCCTCTCTCGGCATGATCTTCGAAGAACCCTCGACCCGGACGCGGGTCTCCTTCGAGGTGGCAATGACCAAGCTCGGCGGGCATGCGCTTTATCTGCGGCCCGGCGAGATCCATCTCGGCGCGCGCGAATCCATCGGCGACACGGCGCAGGTGATCTCCCGGATGGTCGATGCGATCGAGATCCGGGCGCTGAAGCATAAGACCGTCACCGAGTTCGCCAAATACGCCACGATCCCGGTCATCAACGGGCTGACCGATCTCAACCATCCCACGCAAGTCGTCTGCGACGTCTTCACCATGCGCGAGCATGCGCCGGACAAAAAGCTGGAGGATCTGAAGGTCGTCTTCGTCGGCGACTTCACCAATGTCTGCTACTCGCTGATGCTGATCTGCACGGCGCTGGGCATCTCCTTCACCCATGCGGCGCCGCGGCAATACCAGCCGCCGGAATCGGCGCTGCAGATTGCGCGCGAGAATGCCGGCCGCTCCGGCGCCCGTTTCGTGGTGACCGAGGACCCGATCGAAGCGGTCCGCGATGCCGACTTCATCTACACCGATCTTTGGTGGTGGATCGGCCAGGAGGCCGAGATCCCCGATCGACAGGCGGCTTTCATGCCGCGCTACCAGGTGAACCGGGAGCTGCTGTCCCACGCACCGGCCAGCGCGAAGGTGATGCATTGCCTGCCCGCCTCGCGCGGCGTGGAAGCCACCGACGAGGTGCTCGATTCCAAGCAATCGATCATTTTCGACCAGGCCGAGAACCGGCTGCACACGGAGAAGGCGCTGCTGGTCGCCTTCATCTATCCGCGGCTGCGGCCGCCCTCGCCGTCGCTCCTCGCGCACCATGAGGGGCTGGTGGAAGACTTCCTGACCAACTGAACGCAAATGCCGAGAGGCCCTATTGAGGAAACGAAAATGGCCAATATTTCAGCCAGTTCCGACGTCGTAAAAACAAGCGGCTTCCGCAAGGTTCTGCGCCGCTTCGACATGACATTGTTCACGGTGTGCGCGATCCTGGTGATCGATCAGCTGCCGGCCTCCGCCTCGATCGGCGCGCAATCCATCTTCTGGTGGATCTTCACGCTGGTCTTCTTCTTCGTGCCGTACGGGCTGATCACCGCCGAGCTCGGCAGCACCTACCCGGACGAGGGCGGCATCTACGCCTGGGTGAAACGCGCCTTCGGTCCGCAATGGGGCGGGCGGGCGGCCTGGCTGTGGTGGATCAATGTCGCTCTCTGGCAACCTTCGGTGTTCATCCTGTTCGCCGGCATCACGGCCACCCTGTTCTTCCCGGAGATGGGGCTGTGGACCAAGATCGGGATCGCCATCGCGCTGACCTGGCTGACGGTCTGGGTCAACGTCATCACGCTCGAGACCGGCAAGTGGATTCCCAATCTGGGCGCTCTGCTGAAGGCGGCGATCATGCTGGCGATCGGCGCCGGCGGTATCTACTACGCCTCCCGCAACGGCATGGCGAACGAGATCACGCTTCAGACGGTCTCGCCGAGCTGGGATGCCTCCCTCGCCTTCCTGCCGGTGATCGTCTACAACTTCCTCGGCTTCGAGCTGATGTCGGGGGCCGGCGCGGAGATGAAGAACCCGGCCCGGGACGTGCCGCTGGCGATCCTCATCGCCGGCGTGCTGATCGCGGCCTTCTACCTCTTGGCGACGTTCGGCATCCTGGCCGCTGTTCCGCTCAGCGAAATCCGCCTGGTCGAAGGGATGATCGACACGCTGCGGCAGGTCTTCGGCGAGAGCGGCGCGGGCGGCGCCATCGTCATGGTGCTCGGCCTGGCGGCGCTCTACACCTTCTTCTCGAACATGGTCACCTGGACCATCGGCGCGAACCGTTCGGCGTCCGAAGCCGCCCATGAGGGCGATCTGCCGGCCTTTCTCGGCAAGCTGCACGGCCGCTACAACACGCCGGCCAATGCGGCGATCGCCACCGGCGTCATCACCACCGTCGTGGTGATCGTCTACGGGCTGATGGCGGCGACCGCGGAAGATCTGTTCTGGGCGCTGTTCGCCTTCTCGTCGATCGTCTTCCTGCTCCCCTATTTCCTGCTGTTCTCCGCCTTCGTGCGGCTTCGCAGAACAGATGCCGCGACGCCACGCCCCTATCGGGTGCCCGGCGGCATGGGCGGGGCCGTGCTGCTGGCGTCGATCTGCGCCCTATTCATCCTGCAGGCCATCGTCTTCTTCATCTATACGCCGGGCGAGTTCGACACGACCTACGCCACCCAGATCGTGGCGGGCGTCTTGATCACCCTGGCGGTGGGCGAAGTGCTGATCCGGCTCGGGCGCCGCTAAGGCAGGGTGGAGGACATAGCAATGGTCAAAACCCTGCAATCGACGCCTTGGGCAGACGGGTACCGCATGCCGGGCGAGTTCGAGCCGCATGCGGGAACCTGGCTGCTCTGGCCGGAGCGGCCCGACAATTGGCGCCTCGGCGCCAAGCCGGCTCAGAAAGCCTTCGTGGCGGTGGCGAAGGCCATCGCCACGAGCGAGCTGGTCACCGTTGGGGTCTCGCCGCAGCAATTCGGCAATGCACGGTCCATGCTGCCGCCGGAGATCCGGGTGGTGGAGATGACGAACAACGATTCCTGGATGCGCGATTGCGGACCGAGCTTCGTGATCGACGCGAAGGGCGGCGTGCGGCTGATCGATTGGCAGTTCAATGCCTGGGGCGGTCTGGATGGCGGTCTCTACTTCCCCTGGGACCAAGACAATCTGGTGCCGCAGAAAGTGGCGGAGATCGAGCAGGTGGACCGCTATCCCGCGCCGATCGTGCTGGAGGGCGGGTCGATCCATGTGGACGGAGAAGGAACGCTGCTGACGACAGAAGAATGTCTGCTCAACCCCAACCGCAATCCGCAGCTCGACCGGGCCGGCATCGAGCAGGTGCTCAAGGAGTATCTCGCGCTCGATAAGATCGTCTGGCTCGGCAAGGGGGTGTATCTCGACGAGACCAGCGGCCATGTGGACAATCTTTGCTGCTTCATCCGGCCCGGCGTGGTGGCTTTGACGTGGACGGACGACAAATCCGATCCGCAATACGAGATCTCGGCCGATGCCTTCGAACGCTTGTCGGAAGCAACCGACGCGAAGGGGCGGAAGCTTGAGATCCACAAGATCCATCAGCCACAGCCCGTGACTATCGACGCGGAAGAAAGCGCCGGAGTCGACAGTATCGAAGGAACTCTGCCCCGATGTGCCGGCGACCGGCTGGCCGCTTCTTACGTCAATTTCTACATCGCCAATTCCGCCATCGTGATGCCGGCCTTCGGCGATCCCGCGGACGAGGCGGCGAAAACCCAGCTCGAGGCGTTGTTTCCGGATCGGCGCGTGCTGCCGGTCCCGGCGCGGGAGATCTTGCTGGGCGGCGGCAATATTCACTGCATCACGCAGCAGCAGCCGCGCCCTGCAGGCGAGTGAGGTGAGACCGATGCGGATCGTGGTGGCGCTCGGCGGCAACGCGCTTCTGAGGCGCGGGGAGGCGCTGACGGCGGAGAATCAGAGGCGCAACATGCGCCAGGTCGCGCCGGCGCTGGCCCGCATTGCGGCGGATCATACGCTGATCGTGGTGCACGGGAACGGGCCGCAAGTCGGTCTCCTGGCGCTGGAGGGCGAGGCCTATGCCGACGCGCCGCCCATGCCGCTCGATATGCTGGGCGCCGAATCGCAAGGCATGATCGGCTATGTGATCCAACAGGAGCTGCGCCGCACGACGCCAACATTGTCCTGCGTCACGGTGTTGACCCAAACCGTGGTCGCCGCCAACGATCCCGCCTTCGCCAATCCCACCAAGCCGATCGGACCGGTCTATGACGCGGCGGAGGCGAAGCGGCTTGCCGAGGAGCGCGGGTGGCAGGTCGCGCCCGACGGCGACGGCTTCAGACGTGTGGTCGGCTCGCCGATACCACAGCGCATCGTCGAGTTGGAGGCGGTTCGGCAACTGGTCGCAGCCGGCACGGTGCCGATCTGCGCCGGCGGGGGCGGCGTTCCTGTGATCGAGGGTAACACGGGACTGGCGGGGGTGGAGGCGGTCGTCGACAAGGATCTCGCCGCCTCTCTCCTGGCAATGCTGCTGGGGGCGGACCGGCTGATCATCTTGACCGATGTCGCCGGCGTCTTCGCCGATTGGGGCACGCCCGAACAACGGCTGCTTCGACAGATCGACGCTGAGACTTGCGATCCGACGCAGTTCGCCGCCGGCTCCATGGCGCCGAAACTCTCGGCCGCTTGCGGCTTCGCCAGGGCGACGGGCAAAGCGGCAACCATCGCCGCGCTATCCGCTCTGGACGAGGCGATCGCCGGCACGGCGGGAACGACGATCCTGTCGGAATCCCTGGCCGACAGCAGCATCGGCTGGGCACGGTCCAGCGGCTTCGGACAAAGAAATTGATCGCGCAACGGCTTTTCCGTACGGCTTTCTGCCATGGTTTCCGTCGTCGAACGTTTCGCCCCCTCCCCGACCGGCGCCCTACATCTGGGGCATGCGTTCTCGGCCTTGACCGCCTGGGAGGCCGCGCAAAGCGCGGGCGGCACCTTCCTGCTCCGCATGGAGGATCTCGACACCGGCCGGTGCAGGCCGGAATTCGCCGATGCGATCATGGACGATTTGCGGCATCTCGGGCTGAGCTGGCCCGAACCCGTCCTCTATCAATCCACCCGTGCGGCAGACCATCTGAAGGCCATCGAGGCGCTCATGGCCAAAGGGCTTGTCTATCCATGCTTCTGCACGCGCACCGAGATCCAGGCGGCCGCCGGTGCGCCTCAAGAGGGCGACAGCGACGGTCCGCCCTACCCCGGCACCTGCCGCGACCGGCAGCGATCTGCCGCCGAGAAGCCCCATGCCCTTCGGCTCGATATCGCCAAGGCGATCGACTGTCTCGGCGGTGCGGATGCGGTGCGCGCGCTGTCCTTCGAGGAGATCGGTCACGGACCGCAAGGAGAGCATGGTCGGATCGGATTGGATCCGGTGGCGCTGACCGAACAGATCGGCGATGTCGTGCTGAGACGCAAGGATGGCGCCGTCGCCTATCATCTGGCCGTCGTGCTCGACGATGCCTGTCAGGGTGTGACCCATGTCACGCGGGGTTGCGACCTGTTTCCCTCCACCCCGCTTCACCGGCTGCTCCAGGCCTTGCTGGACAAGCCGACACCGGTCTACCGACATCATCGCCTGATCCGCGATGCGGAGGGGCGGCGGCTTTCGAAACGGAATCGCGATCTCGCCCTTTCGGCGTTACGCGATGCCGGCGCGACATCCGCCGATATCCGGGCGTCCGTGGGGCTATAGGATCGGGCGGCCATGATAGACTTAAGGGCAATCGCCCGCTGAAACGAAAGGTCGAGGAGGAATTCGCGGCATGACCATCAAAAGGATTCTGGTCCCGGCTGGCGGGGGCAAAAATTTCGAGGTGCTGCTCGATACGGCCTTCCGCCTCGGCGAAAAATTTTCCGCCCAGGTGATGGGGCTGTTCGTTCAGCCGGCCGACGTCTTCAACATCACCGGAATGGACGCCCCCTTGGCATTCATCGAGACGACCCAGCAAATCAGGCGGGACGCCGCCGCGAGCGCGGAGTCCGCATTCAAAGCCGCCACGAAGCGTTTTCCTCACGTGGATTCCGTCTTCCGCTCCGTCGAGGGCGAGATCGAAGCCTCTTTTATCGCCCATGCAAGGCTAGCCGACATGTCGGTCATCATGCCCCCGGATCCGCACGAGGACGGTTTCTGGGGCTCGTCCTTCTGGTTCGACGTGCAGAACGCGACGCTGTTTCGCTCCGGCCGCCCCGTCCTGGTCGTGCCGCCCCATGCCGCGAAGCTGAACTTCGACAACGTGGCGATCGCCTGGAAGGATTCGCTGGAAGCGTCCCGTGCCGTTAGCGCGGCCCAGCCCTTCATGACGCCGGCGCGCGAGGTTCATCTCCTGACGATCAAGGAAGGCGAGGACGACGCGGCCTCGTTGCAGAAGGTCGAGGAGTATATGGCGCTGCACTACGATTCGGTCCGCAGCGAGATTCTCAATGGCGAGCCCCACCAGGTCGGGAAGTTGCTCTTGGCAAAAGCCTATGACCTCGAAGCCCTCTTGATCATGGGCGCTTACAGCCATTGGCGCTGGCGGGAACGGTTGCTGGGCGGCGCGACGGAGTATGTCCTCAACGAGGCGAGCATTCCGGTGCTCATGACGCACTGACCTGATTGCGCAGGTTCATCGTCATCCCGCGAGAGACGCTCGCGGCAAGCCAGGACCGGCTAGAGACGATTGAGTTCGTATTCCTCCAGCGAGTAGCCGAGCTGGGACAGACCTTCCTCCAGATAATCGCCGAGCTGCGGCGTGCCGATCAGATAGCGTGCCGCGTGTATTTCCCTCAAGCCTTCAGCCTCCTGACGTGCATCGGAGAAAGAGGAGAAATCGCCGCGACTGAGCCACGTCATCGCCATCAGATCGAGCTGCTCGTCCACATTCAAATCGTCGATTGCCGATTGGAGCTCCTGAACGACCGGATTGTCGGCATGCGCCTCCAATACATCGACCTCGCGATCGTCGGACGGATTCGAGCCGGAATCAGGATCCGATGGGGCGACCTGCTCGTCGAACTCACGGGCCTTGACGATGATGAAGAACACTTTCTCCGGAGAGATCGAAAGTTCCGGAGAAGGATCGTCGGATTCGGATTCTGTGTCTGCCATCGAAGAGACTCCTCTTTTGAAGAGCCATTAAAGACATCACGGCTGGTCAGGCGGCCTTGATTTCGCTCAAGGACGCCACTTTCCCGAAGCGATCGGGCTGGCCGGCAACAGACGCTCGACAGATCCGCTTCTATGCCTCGTCGACGCGCGGGGTTTGCCCGCCCCGCAAGACGGTGTTGCCCTGATAAAGGGTGCGCTGGTCGATGGCGGCCGGCGAGAGCCAATCCTCCTCGTTCATCTGGCCGCTCTTGCCGTAGATCGCCAAGGCATTGCTGTAGGTGAGCATGCGGACATGCTCTTCGGGCATGCCGTTCTCTTTCAGGAGCGCGGCCGTCTTCGGCACGGAGAGGGGATCGGAGACGCCCCAGTCGCAGGCGGAATCGACGATGAGCTTCTCCGGCCCGTAGGTCCGGAGAATGCCGACCATGCGTTCGGCGGTCATCTTGGAGTGGGGATAGATGGAGAAGCCGGCCCAGAAGCCGCGATCCTTCACCTCCTTCACGGTCTCCTCGTTGCAGTGGTCGATCACCACGAGGTCGGGATCGAGCTTGTGCTCCTCGACCACATCCATGGAGCGGGAGGTGCCGCGCTTCTTGTCCCGGTGGGGCGTGTGAACCATCACCGGAAGCTCGAGCTCCTTGGCCAGCTCGATTTGCGCACGGAAGTAGCGATCCTCCAGCTCGGTCTGCTCGTCATAGCCGATCTCGCCGATGGCCACGACGCTCTCCTTGGTGGCGAAGGCGGGCAGCAACTCCATCACCGCCTCGGCGAGAGGTTCGTTGTTGGCCTCCTTGGAGTTGAGACCGATGCAGCAATAGTGGCGCACGCCGAACTGGCCGGCCCGGAAGCGCTCGAAGCCGAGGATATGGGAGAGGTAGTCGGAATAGCTGCCGGGGTTGGTGCGCGGCTGGCCGATCCAGAAGGCAGGCTCGATCACCGCGACGACGCCCGCCTTGGCCATGGCTTCGTAATCGTCGGTGGTGCGGGAAATCATATGGGCGTGGGGATCGATGAAATGCATTGGTGAGGCTCCCTTTCCTCAGACTTATTTGTTATTTTGTAACATCCGTTATCGCAGCTTTTCCAGGCGGTGTCCCGCATCGTGGCGCTTTCGGATCTCTAAGCAATGTCTTGCCATGTGGTCTCGCCGGCCCGGATCTTCTCGGCCAGGTCTGGCGCAGTCTTGAGAGCCTCAGCGGCTTCCGGCAGCGGCGACTCCGACAGGGCCAGAGCCGCGGCCTTGCGCTCCGTCTCGTCTCCCTCGCGCAGGACTTTCTCCAGATCGGCGATATCTCCGGGCCGCGCATAAGGCCCGACGCAGCGCCAAAGCTCCGGCAGAATTCTCCGGCCCGCAGCCCAGCGCTCATGAGCATAGTCGATCAGCATCTCGGCCAGCTCTTGGTTGCGGCGCTCGTCGAGCTGCTGGATGGGCGCGAGCCGGCTATCGATAAAGAGCGCCTTGAGAACCATGTGGTTCCACCGATTCTGGTCGAAAGCCTCCGCCGGGTAAGGGCTCTGATGGGCGACGGCCTCGTAGACCGGCTGCATGTTTGAGCGGAGCCCTTCGCCCGCCAGCGGCACCAGACGGTCGGCAGCCGGGTAAAGCGGCAGGCCGCGCAGGATGGCGATATGCTCGCCGATCTCGCCGGTGGCGAAAAGCTTGTTCAACCCTTCGGCAAAGGCGTCCTCGTCGCCCTGAAAGCTCGTGAGAATAAGCAGGATGCGCGCGGTCTGATCGATGCTCCAGCCGGACGGATCGAGCCCCGCGCGCAGCTCTTGCGCCTCGGCATATTCGGAGTCGCTCAAAGCCAAGTCCGCCTTGCCCAGCTTGCGCGGCACGAGACCCACCGCCATGCCGAGCTGCGCGATGCTGTTGGCGGACTTTACGCGATCAATCCGCTCGTCGAGCCAGGCGTTCTGCTCGGCGTCGAGGCGACTTTGGAGCCAACCTCTCAAAAGAGAGACATGCCGGTCGTTGCGATCTTGGTCGGTCATGGTCGGCGGCTCCCGTCAGGTGCCAGGAATGAAACGCTGGAACAGCAATGTAAGACAGAAGAGGCCCCAGCAGGCGACGACGGCGATGCTGGCGCCCATGGTGGCGGCCATCAACCCATCGACGAGGGCAATGCCGGCGATCAGCAGGCCGATGGCTTGCGGGACATCGCCGGCCCGCCGCCGATAGAGAAGCCAGAGGCCGAGCGCCCCGGCGCCGACGACGGCGGTCACGGCAAACGCGCCGTACCAGCTCGCGACCGCGCCAGGCACCGTGACCAGAACGAGGACAAGCGGCGCGGAGAGCAGGAGCAGCGGGATCAAGGTCGAGGCCTGCATGAGACGCTCTTGCTTGGCGGCATAGGTCAGCCCGGCGACATAGGATGCAAGGGCAACGGCGGGCCAGAGCATGGGCGTGAGGGCTGCGCCAAGGGCGGCGGCGGTGCCGAGATAGACCAGCGCCCGACACGTTCCCATCACCACGGGGCTCAGGGGATTGCCCTTATGATACCAGTCGTAGAACAGGATGGTCGCGGCGAGGGCCGCCCCGACGAGGCCCGCGGCCAGACCGTAGCCGGCCAGGATGGCGATGCCGCCGGCGAGCAGCGCGCCGCCGATGACGGTGACAGCGGTCAAGGAGGCCCGGCCCGACGGAATCGGCCGCCAAGTCTGATGCTCGGTATCGAAGCGACTATCGAAGGCATCGTTGAGATACATGCCGCCGACATAGAAGAAGGACATGGCGATCGCGATGATCACGATGGAGGAGATCGGTGCGCCGCCTGCCAGCACGGAGGCCGCCAGCACGTTCGACCAGACGGTCGGCAGGTTGGAGACCCGTCCGAGGGTGAGTGCGGTGCGCGGCGCGATCATGCCTGAAGCTCCTCGCGCACCCATTCGATCTCTCTTGCGATGTCGTCGCTGAGCTCAGCGTGGCGCAGGGCCTCCGGCAGGACGCTCCAGGTATAGGTCTCGATCTCCAGATGGGGGGAGATGGCGCGTTCCCGGCAAAGCGCCAGGGCTTCCTTCAATACGGCTTGGGTCGAGCCGATCCCTTCGAAACGCTCCAGGAAAACGGGCACGTGGCAATGGACCCGCCATTCGCTGTGCATCAGCTCGCCTTGACGCGATGCGACGAAGGCGTCGGGCAAGTCAGTCAGACGGGTCAATTCGCCGTTGCGGCGGGCGACGGTCTGATGGAGATAGACGCCTTCGTCGAACGGCGCGAGGAGGCTTTCAATATCGTCACCCACCCGGGGCACCCGGATGGCGGCGCTGAGCTGGAGCTTGGCAATGGCGATGCCGGCCCGGTCCAGCGCGTCGACGCTCGCCGCGATATCCTCGAACTCGACCGCCGCGTGGCAGACGTCGAAGCATAGTCCGATATGGCGAGCCAAGGCTTCACGCGCCTCCCGCTTCGGCAGACCGGTCTCCTTGGCCATTTGCGCGACGCCAGCCGAACCGAAGAGATCGTCCTCGAAGAAGCCGACCGCTTCCTCGGTGGTCTCCATGAGGCAGCACGGCTCGGGCTCGATGGCGAGCACGATCTTCTTGCCGGTCTCCTGGAGGATGCCGTGAAGATGCGCCGCTGCCGACGCCATCTGCTCAGCAATAAGCGCGCGGCCGGCATCGGTCGTGATCTCGGGCTTGAAGGCTCCGGGCACGGTGCTGATGGTGCCGGTCTGCCCCTCGGGCAGAAGCGCGCTCAGGATATCGGCGCAGGTGTTGGTGAAGCGCAGCCGCTCCGGCTCCCGCCAATCGGGCTTATAGACCTCTTCCTTCACCCGCTGGCCGTGAAAGGGGCCGTAAGGAAAGGCGTTGATGGTGAAGACGTAGAGGCCTTCCCTATCCAGCAACGCATGAAGGGCTCGCAGCGTCTCCGGCATTCGGAGCTCGGCGGCGGCATCGCCGGAGAGGCGGAGACCGACCCCCATGGGAGCATCCGGCGAGACTCGCCGTTTCACCCTGGGAAGAAAGTCGCGCAGATTGGCTTCGATCTCACCCCAGCTCTCTCCCGGATGGATGTTGCTGCAATAGGTGAGATGCGGGTTGCCCGGGAGGGCAAGTTGCATCAGCGCACCTCCGGCCGGAGCCACTCGAGCGCTTGCTTGATGAGCACCGGGTCCATGCGATGGACCTCCACGCCGGTGCCGATCTCCTCCAGAAGCGTGACGGTCAGCTCGCCGCCGAGATGCGCACGGAACTCTTCCAGCCCGTCGAGAAGCTTCAACTCGCCTTGGGCATTGCGGATGTCACAGGCCGGATGCCAAAGCTCGAAGCCGAGACGCTCCAAGAGATTGCGAACCCGCACATCGCTGCCTTCCGGCAGATGGCCGGCGAGCACCGAATAGCGGGTGTCCAGCGCGATGCCGATAGCAACGGCCTCGCCATGACGCAGATCGTAATCGGAGAGCGCCTCCAGCTTGTGGGCGGACCAATGGCCGAAATCGAGGGGGCGCACACTGCCGCGTTCGAACGGGTCGCCGCCATGGGCGATCTGGCGCATATGCAAGACCGCGCAATGCCGGATGAGCCTGTCGAGAGGCTTCGACGAGAAGATCGCGAGATCCTCAACGGTTTCCTCCAGCCACTCGAAAAACGCGCCGTCCCGGATCAGGGCGACCTTCACGGCCTCCGACATGCCGGCGCGCTTGTCGCGGCCCGGCAGAACGTCGATGAAGGCGGAGTCGTTGATGACGGCGGCGGGCGGGGCGAAGCTGCCGAGCAGGTTCTTGATGTCGAACGCATTGACGCCGTTCTTCACGCCGACGCCGGAATCGTTCTGGGCCAGCACCGTGGTGGGCACGCGGATATGGCGAATGCCGCGATGGGTGGTGGCGGCCGCATAGCCGACGAGGTCGAGCACCGCGCCACCGCCGATGGCAACCACGTAAGAGTGGCGATCGAGGCCAAGCTCGACGAGCTTTTTCTGCAGCTCGGCGACAAGACCCGGCTCGTTCTTGGCCTGCTCCCCGCCGCGCAGCGGCATGATATCGCCGACGATCTCGAACGACGCCTGGTCAGAAGCCTCATCGTCGGCCTGGGCCCCGAAGCTTCTAATCCGGCGGATGAGGTCGGGCATCTCGCGCAGCACACCATCGTCCACGAAGATCGCCAGCTTGGCCTTGCCCTGACCGCCGAGATGGCGGATCAGGCCTGAAAAGGTGCTGTTGCCCGGCGCGAAAAGGTCGCGCGTGAAATAGACGGGATATTCGAAAGCGACCTGAAACTGCTGAAAGAAGACGCGTTCCTCTCCTGGCGCCTCAACCTCTCCCAGCGCATCGCGCATAACGCCTTGCACTTCTGGACTCCTCCCCAACTCACTCGAACGAAATATTCTTGCGGCTTATTAGATGCCACTTTGCCTAGCTTTGCGAGGCCGTGACAAGGATGCTCTCTCCGCGACACGTCCAAACCCACCATAGCCTGCGGCGCCCGGATCGCGGCATGCCACCTCTTCCACTCTTCCTTGGCATTCTTCTGCGATCCACCTGCCAGTCTTTCTCCTTGTCGCACTAGCGGTTCGGCCGTTACGCTGGATGTGTCCGTTTTTGGGCAAGCTCTCGGGCTTGTGGATAAACGGACCACCAGAGACGCCCCGACAGGCCGCTCTGTAAAGGTCAACGAAAGTAGAATTTTTCGTGATTTTTCAAAATTTCAGGGAGGAACGTTCATGAGAATGCGGTTGACGCTCGCAGCGTCCGCAATCGCGGCGCTATGGGCTTTCGCAGGTGCCGCACCTGCGCTTGCCCAAACGGTTCCAACGGAACCGGATCAGGTTGCTCAGCCCGGCGGCGATCTGCCGGGAGATCCCAAAATCGCTCTGGTGAAGATCGCCGACGGCTTCAACGATCCCGTCAGCGCGACCTCGGCCGGTGACGGGTCCGGGCGTATCTTCGTCGTGGAGCGTGTCGGCCGGGTGAAGATCGTGAACAAGGATGGCTCGATCAACGAAGAGCCGTTCCTCGATCTGACTCAGAACACGCCGCTCGGCAGCGAGGTGCAGACCGGCTTCGTCGAGCAGGGCATGTGGTCGATCGCCTTCCATCCGGACTTCAAGGAGAATGGCTACTTCTTCGTGAGCTATTCCTCCCTGCCGTTCAACGGCGCCCACATCATCGCCCGTTACACGGTCGATCCGGAAAATCCCGATGTGGTGAACACGGCGCGTGCCAACGAGACCGTGAAGGTCATCATGAACATTCCGCAGCCCTACTATAATCACTATGGCGGCGGCATTCATTTCGGCCCGGACGGCTATCTCTATATCGGCAAGGGCGACGCCGGCTGGGAAGGCGATCCGCTGAACGCCGGCCAGGACCTGCAGGAGCTGTGGGGCAAGATGCTCCGCATCGATGTGAACACGCCCGAGGACGTGCCCTATTCGATCCCGAAGACCAATCCCTATTATGGCGCCAACGATCCGCGGATGATGTCCCTGTTCGGCATCACCGAGGAAGGCTTCTCCAAGCTGCATATCGGCGCGCGTGCGGAAATCTGGGCTTACGGCCTGCGCAATCCCTACTCCTTCTCGTTCGACCCCAAGACCGGCAGTCTGTTCATCGCCGATGTGGGGCAGAACCATTACGAGGAGATCGACTGGCAGCCGGCCGACAGCAAGGGCGGCCAGAACTATGGCTGGAAGTTCAACATGGGCACCCAGTGTCACCCCTCCACGGGGCCTGACGACACCTGCCCGATCGTCGGCACGCTTCCGGTCTCCGAGTATCCGCATCAGACGCCTTACCCGGGTGCCGACAGCCTGAAAGAAGGCTGGGGCTGCTCGGTCATCGCGCTGGGCGTTGCCAACTATGCCGGCATGGAAGGCGTGTTCCTCTCCGGCGATTGGTGCTCGGGCCGTGTCTTCGGCACCGGCTGGGACGGCAAGAAGTGGCAGATTCAGGAACTGGCTCAGACCTCGCTGCAATTCACCGGCGGCGGTCTCGACGATGACGGCAACGTTCTCGCCGTGAACTGCAACTGCTTCTACACGGACGACAAGGGCGCGCTGGAAAACCCGCCCGGCTCGCTGTGGCGGATCGTTGCGGCCGACAACGTGCCGGAAGGCGCCGAGACTGCGAAGACCCGCAATTAGGGTTTCGCATATCTAGAAATTGGCGGCTCCTTCGTTAACCCGAAGGAGCCGCTGTTCTTTTACACCTTATCTATCGCCAGCGTATCTGTGGGAAGCTTGGTTCGCTCGCAATCGATCAAGTATTCAGAACGCCGGCTCCCAACCCGCACGGTTAGATAACAGGCAAGGCCATGACCCAGATCACGCTTCGTTCCAAAACACTCCGTTCAAAAACATTTTTGGCATCCGCTTTGACCGGCCTCGCGCTCGGCGCCGGCGTTTTCGGAGCCACGCTTTTGAGCGGCGACCTTTCTCCCGCCAAGGCGGAGGTCGAGTTCAAGCATGCGCTGGACGACGCGCCGCTGGATGTCAGCCCGGTCGAGGGCGAGACCTTCACCGATGCCGTGAAGGAGTTTCACGAGACCGGCAAGAATCCCTATGACGGCAACGCGGAGGCAATCGCCGAGGGCAAGAAGCTCTACGACAGCAATTGCCAAGTCTGCCACGGTGCGGACGCGAGCGGCGGCATGGGGCTCAACCTTGTGGATGACGACGTGGCCTATCCGCGTGTCGCCACAGATGTCGGCATGTTCGAAGTGATCCATTCGGGCGCTTCCGGCGCCATGCGCTCCTTTGCGCAGCGCGGCATGCATCAGGACGACATGCTGAAGATCATCGCCTATGTGCGGTCGCTAGCCAAATAGAGAGAGCGATGCCGGCGGCCGATGCGAAGACGACGGCGGGTCCGTCCGGAGACAGAGCGTCATGCATCCGGTAATGGTGATCAACGTCGTCGGCCTGACTCCGAGTCTGATCGGGCGGCACACCCCCAATCTCAGCGCTCTTGCAGAAGCGAGCGGCGGCGTCCGCCCGCTCCGCACGGTGACGCCCGCGGTGACCTGCACGGTGCAATCGACCCTTCTGACGGGAGAGATGCCGGCCGGTCATGGCGCGGTCGCCAATGGCTGGCTGTTCCGGGACTTGATGGAAGTCTGGCTGTGGCGCCAGTCGAACCGTCTCGTTTCGGGTGAGAAGGTCTGGCAGACGGCCAAGAAGCGGGATGCGCGCTTCACCTGCGCTAATATGTTCTGGTGGTACGCAATGGCGGCGGACACCGATTTCATGGTCACGCCGCGGCCGATCTATAAGGCGGACGGGCGCAAGATTCCGGATTGCTATTCCGCGCCCTCCGATCTGCGCGACGAATTGACGGAGAAGCTCGGCCCCTTCCCGCTGTTCCATTTTTGGGGACCGGCCACCTCCATCCGATCCAGCCGGTGGATCGCCGATGCGGCGATCCATGTCATGGAGAGCCGAGATCCGACGCTCAGCCTCGTCTATCTGCCCCATCTCGATTACGGGCTGCAGCGGCATGGCCCGGATCTCGATGCGATGGCGGACGATCTTGCGGAGATCGATGCCGTGGTCGGCGATCTCGTCGCGGCAGCGAAGGCGAACGGGCGCCGCGTCATCCTGCTGTCGGAATACGGGATCGTGCCGGTCACTCGTCCCGTCCATATCAATCGCGCGCTGCGGAAGGCGGGCCTTCTGAAGGTGCGGGTGGAGCAAGGCGGCGAGCATCTCGACGTGCCGCAATGCGAAGCCTTCGCGCTCGCCGATCATCAGCTCGCCCATGTCTATGTCGCCGACGAAGACCGCATCGGCGAGGTGAAAGCGCTCCTGGAGAAACTTCCCGGGGTGGAGCGCGTGCTCGACGAAGAAGGCAAGCGCGAATTCGGTCTCGATCATCCCCGCTCGGGCGAGCTGGTGGCGCTGGCGGAGCCGGATGCCTGGTTCACCTATTACTACTGGCTGGACGATGGGCGTTCGCCGGACTTCGCGCGCACCGTCGAGATCCACCGCAAGCCGGGCTACGACCCGGTGGAGCTGTTCATCGATCCGAAGATCCGCTTTCCGAAGCTCGCCATCGCCTGGCGGCTTCTGAAGAAAGCGCTGGGCTTCCGCGTGCTGATGGATGTGATCCCGCTGCGTTCCGAGCTTGTCGGCGGATCCCATGGCCGGGCCGACACGCCGGCGGAACATAATCCGCTCATCCTTTCCTCCGAGCCCACATTGTTGCCGGAGGGTGAGGTGCAGGCCGTGGCGGTGAAGGATTTGATCCTGTCTCATCTCTTCGACGCGGGGGAAGCTGCCGGCACCCCGCCGCAAGGAGCGCGGCGGTGACCGCGGCCGAGGAACAGATGGTTCTGGTCGACGAGACGGATGCCGTTCTCGGCGTGGCCGGCAAGCTCGAGACCCATCGGGAGGGCCGTCTTCACCGCGCGTTTTCGGTGATCGTCTGGGATCGGAAAGGCCGCCTCCTGCTGCAGAAGCGCAGCATCGGGAAATATCATTCCGGCGGGCTGTGGACGAATGCGTGCTGCGGCCATCCGCGCCCCGGCGAAGCGGCGGCGGATGGCGCCGCGCGCCGCCTGCAGGAGGAGATGGGCTTCGTCTGCCGGCTGACCGGCCTCGGGACGATCCAATACCGGGCCGAGCTCGACAAGGGCATGATCGAGCACGAGCTCGTGCATGTCTTCCGGGGCGTCTATGACGGGGTGATTGCACCCAACCCGGATGAGGCGGAGGGTTTTCAATGGGTTGGCCTGGAAGAGCTGCGGGCCGATATCGCCTCCACCCCTCAGCGCTTCAGTGCTTGGCTCAAGCAATATATGGCCGCCGAGTGGCCCATGGCCCTGGCCTTGCCGGAGGTTGGCTCTTCCGGAGGCGATCCCGATAAAGCAGGGTGAAGACAGGGCCGCCTCGCCGGTCCCCTTCCCTACGGATCATCTTCCCCATCTTACTTTCGTTACTTACGGATTTTTCCCGTCCTGACGGATCATTTTGGCGATCAGAAGCGCGATCCCGGGAATGATGATGGCGGCACAGAAGGCCAAAGCGATGCCCATGGGCCCTTCCGCGGCCGAGCCGAGACCGACATAGACCAGCGCCACACCGATATTGGCCAGTCCCGTGACCAGCATGACCGGCACAACGCGCATCCCGAGGACGCCGGCGGCAATGACCGATGCCTCGGCAAGGACGGGCACGGGACGGCAAACGGCGAGCATGGCCAGGCCATATCGGTTGACGCTTCGCTCCAGACGGCTGAAATCCGCCTCGCCCATCTCGCGCTTGGCGTAATCATGGCCGAGCCATCGGCCGAGGCCGTAACCGACGGCGCAGCCGAGGGTGAGGCCGACTGCCGCGGCGATAAGGCCGAGGGGGAGCCCAAGCAGCACCCCAAGGGCGGAGCTGACCACCGAGGACGGGATCGGCAGCAGCACATCGGCAATCAAGAGGCCGATGCCGGCAGCCGCCACGAGCGCGGCGGAGGAAGAGCCTTGCAGGAAGCTGCGGGTATAGGCTTCCAGCTCCTCGCCGAACAGGACGAAGGGAACGATCACGATGGCGATGAGAATGGCGGAGAGGACGGCGAGCTTCCAGAGCCAGCGGCGGTTTCGCGATCCCCGTTGCTTCGGCAAGACTTCGGTCATAAGGCTTGGGTCATAAGGCTTGGGTCATGCCGCCGGAGCGGTCCCGCCAGAGGGCATCTCGGAATGTTTGGCGGCTATGGCCCGGCCCGCGGCCAGCAATGCCTCGATCTCGTCTTGGGTGAAGGTCCGTTCGGCGCGATTGGCGACACCGAGAGCGCCGATCACCTCGTTTCCCCGTAGGATCGGCACCACGATGGCGCCGGCAAGACCCGTGGCGAGCGCGCCGGGGCGCACGTCGCCGCTCGTGTCGGTCTGGATATTGCAGGCATCGACAGGCGCGGCGCGTTCCACGGCCAGCCCTGCCATGCCCTTGCCCACGGGAACCTCACGGATTTTTTCCAGCACGGGGGCCGGCAGTCCTGGCGTCGCCGCGACGAGATGGAGCATGTCACCGCTCTTGAGCAGGTGGATCGTACCGCTATCGGCCGATAGCCGTTCGACGATCGCGGCCAGCAACTGATCGTCCGTTGTGGCGCTGACCACCAGCTCTTCGATTGACTCGACCGATCCCATGACACCTTCCATATCGGGCAGTGATTCAGAACGCACCAGCTTAGCAGACGCCGGGCAACGGGTCAGGCCGCAAACGTGTCGTGGCAAGCCGAGAGATCATTCCCGCCCGAGCACGCAGACCGGCGCGGGCGCCTGACTGCCTCCAGATGGCCCGCTCAACTCTTCGACGGAAGGACGAGCTCGACGCGCACCCCTCCGAGGCTTGACTCTTCCAGCCTCACGTCGCCGCCGTAAAGGCGCGCCAAGTCGCGCACAATGCCAAGCCCCAATCCGGACCCCGGCAAGCGGGAGTCCCATCGCTCGCCGATGTTGAAAACGACTTCCCGGGCTTCCGGAGGAAGACCAGGACCATCGTCGTCGACCGTCAGTGCCGCCGCCGCTCCATCGATCCATCCAATCCGAACCGTGGATTCGGCATGTTTGCAGGCATTGTCCACCAGGTTCGCCAACATCTCGTTGAGATCGGCAGGATCGCAGGCCAGGAGCGCTCCTTCCGGGACATCGACATCGATCCGGATCTCATTGGCCGCGTAAAGCCGCCCCAGGGCCGAGGCGACTTCGAGAGCGCCCTTGCGGGCGTCGGCGACGACACCGGGGGTCGAGCGCATGGCTACGGCACGCGCCCGGGCGATTTGGTAGTCGATATGCGCCTGCATCTTCCGGCTCTCGTTCAGGATCGTCGAGGAGGCTTGGGTTTGGCCCTGATCCTCCAGGCGATACGCCTCGTCCGTGATGACGGCGAGCGGCGTCTTCAGACCGTGAGCCATATTCCCCGCTTGGGTTCGGGCCCGTTGGATAAGTTCGGCGGTCGAGGTGAGGAGCGTGTTGAGATCGTCCACCAGGGGCACGACCTCCGCCGGAAATTTGCCGCTCAGCTGCTTCGCTTTGCCGTGGCGGACATCGAACAAGGCCGTTCGCAATTGCCGCAACGGCTTCAGGGCGTACAGGATCAGAAGCGTGGCGGCGGCGATCAGGGACAAGCCGAAGAGGGCCAGCGCAACAGCAAGCGTCATGTTGAAGCTTGCGACCACCGCATCGAGCTGCCGCTGATCCGTTCCGATGATGAACCTGTCGGGAGCGGCGCCTGGATTGTTCCAAACCGTCTTCTCCGCAACGATCAGCGGCCCCGTCGGCCCTTCGATCGTATGGGTGTGCACCCCGACATCCTGGCGTGTATCGGACGGCAGGCGCAGCGGCGGCCCCTCAAGGGACTCCGATCGGGCCAGGACCTTATCCTTCTTTTGGATTTCCCAATAGAAGCCCGAAAGCGGCACGTCGTAGCGCGGATCGCTCAGGGGGCGCTGCAATTGCAGGCTGCCGTCCTGGCGGTATTCCGAAAGCCGTTGCAGCTCGGCGAGATGGACGTAAAGCTCATCATAGAACTGCGCGGTGACATGATGCTTGAACACTGCCGAAAGAGTCACGCCGGCGCCGATCATGCCGATCACTATCCAGAGCGAGGCGGCCGCGATCAGTCGGCCTTTGAGGCTGGTCTTGAGCATTTTAGTCCATCCGATAGCCGAGACCGCGAACCGTCGTGATGCGGTCCGCCCCCAGCTTTCGCCGGAGCCGGCTGATATAGACTTCAATGGTGTTCGACTCCCGACTTTCATCCAGCGTGTAGATCTGGTCGGTCAACTCCGCCTGGGAGACGATGCGGCCGATCCGATGCAGGAAATAGGTCAGGATCTTCAATTCGCTGGCCGTCAGCTCGACGGGCGTTCCGTTCAGCATGACGCGATTGGAGCCGGTATCCAGCTCGATGCCGCGATGACTGAGGACGGCACTCGCCAGACCCGAGGAGCGCCTGATCAGCGCCTTCAGGCGGGCGGCCACCTCCGGCACGTGAAACGGCTTCGTCACGTAGTCGTCGGCGCCGGCATTCAGGCCGTCGATCTTCTCTGCCCATGTGCCGCGCGCCGTGAGAATGAGCACGGGCAGCTTGCGATCGGCGGATCGCCAGCCCTTCAGCACGTCGATCCCTTGCATCTGCGGCAGGCCGAGATCCAAGACCGCCGCCGCATAGGTCTCGTCCATGCCCATGGTATAGCCGTCGGTTCCGTTGGCGGCGTGCTCGACCGTGAAGCCGGCCTGGGTCAGGCCTGCAATCAGCCGTTGGGCAATATCCTCATCATCCTCGACAAGCAGGATGCGCATTGGGGGCGTCCTCGCGCTTTAATCGCAATCTCCGTTTACCACGCGCTAGCTGAAACGAACCTGAAGAGCCTTATCTGAAGGCGCCGGCTTCCGTTCAGGTTGGTTTCAGCTCCGTGTTCCACAAGCTCTGACGCGACAGATTCGCAGCGAGAACGGAGCAAGCCATGCGCGTGTTGTCTTTGACGAGAATTCTGATTTTGGCGGCGGTCGCGGCCAGCACCGTTCCAGCTTCAGCGGACACCAAGACCGTGGCCCTAACGGCGGAGCAGATGCAAAGCCTCGACATCAAGGTGGAGACTGTGCGCCCCGCCGAGGTCGAGGGGATCGCGGTGCTGCCGGCGACCGTGATTCCGCCTCTGAACTCGCGCATCGTCGCGACTACCCCCTTCGCGGGAACGGTGACCCAGGTTCACGTGCTGCCCGGTGAAGAGGTCGGCGACAGGACCCTTGTAGCAACGATCTCGAGCCGCGAGCTGCTCGATGTCCAGAGCCAGCTCTCCCAGTCCGAAGCCGAACTGCAAATGGCCGAGGCGATTGCAAAGCGGAAACGGCTGCTCGCAGACAAGAATCTCCAGAGCCCGCTCCTGGCCGACGAAGCCGAGGCTCAGGTGGCGAAGATCAAAGCCGTCATCGACCAGCACAAGAAGACGCTCTCCCTCAACGGGATCTCGTTGGGGCAGGACGGCGAGTATTCGATCTCGGTTGCGAAGGCCGGCACGGTCGTCGAGGTCAACGCCATGCCGGGCGAGATGATCGACGCCATGGATCCCGTCGTCACGGTCGATACGAGCAGCCAGCTCTGGGTCGAGGCCCAGGTCCCTGCCAGTCTCGTCTCGCAGATAAAGCCAGGCACTGCCATCCAGGTGGTCGGCGGTCCCAAGGGTCGCGTCGTTTCGGTCGGCGCTGCGCTCCAGGGAATGACGCGGTCGGCGCTGCTCTACGCCGAGATCCCCGCCTCCAGCGGCCTCGTGGCCGGCCAGCTCGTGTCGATCCAGCTGCAACGGCCCGCCGTGCCCGGGGCCGTTTCGGTTCCGGCTAAGGCCGTGGCGCGTATTGCAGGAAAGAGCGCCGTGTTCGTGCGCAACGATACCGGCTTCACGATCCAGACGGTGGAATTGTGCGGCAAATCTCCGGAGGTCGCCACCATCGTCGGCGACCTGCCGCCGAATGCCCAGGTCGCGGCGAGCGGCCTCCCCCAGCTCGAGCAGATGCTGCAGGGAGACTAGACGATGCTGCGCCGCCTAATCGAATTCTCGTTGACCCAGCGCGTTTTCATGCTGCTGGTCTACGCCCTCGTGGCCGGTGCGGGCATCTACGCCTTCCGCACCATTCCCATCGACGCATTTCCGGATATCTCGCCCGTTCAGGTGAAGATGATCCTGAAGGCGCCGGGCATGACGCCAGAAGAGGTCGAGACCCGCGTCATCACCCCGATCGAGATGGAGCTGCTCGGCATCCCCGGACAGACCATTCTGCGGTCGGCAGCGAAATACGGCGTGGCCGATATCACCCTCGATTTCAATGAAGGCACCGATATCTATTGGGCCCGCCAGCAAATGGCCGAACGGCTCGCCGGTGTCCGAGGCGACCTTCCCGCGAATGTAACGGGCGGTCTCGCGCCCGTTTCCACGCCGCTATCCGATGTTTTCATGTTCACGATCGAGGGCGGGGATCTGTCGCTCGAGGAACGCCGCAGCCTCTTGGATTGGACCATCCGGCCTGCCCTCCGCACCCTGCCGGGTGTGGCGGACGTGAATGCGCTCGGCGGCATGGTGCGCACCTTCGAGGTGACACCCGATAGTGCGGCGCTCGCCGCCGCAGGGCTCGGCGTTTCCGATTTGGTGGCAGCCATCGAAGCCAGCAACCGCAACGACGGCGCAGGCCGACTCAGCGAAGGCGAGAAGGCCCTGGTCGTGCGGTCGGAGGGCGCCATCACCGAGCCGAACGATCTGGAGCAGATCGTTCTCAAGATGGATGGCGATCGCGTGCTTCGCCTCGGCGATGTCGCATCGGTCAAGATCGGCAACCTGACCCGCTACGGTGCCGTGACCGAGGATGGCAAGGGCGAAGCCGTCGAGGGGCTGGTGCTTTCCCTACGCGGTGCCGACGCCAGCGCCATCGTCGAATCCGTGCGTGGAATGCTCGAAGAGCTGAAGCCGAGCTTACCCTCAGGCGTTCAGATCAAAGTCTTCTACGACCGCTCCGACTTGATCTCCAGCGCGGTCGGAACGGTGGGCAAGGCGCTCATCGAAGCGACCATTCTGGTTCTCATCCTTTTGGTGGCCTTTCTCGGAAACCTGCGGGCGGCGTTCGTCGTCGCCGTCACGCTGCCTTTCGCAGCACTGGTGACGTTCGTCATGATGGAGCGGTTCGGCATGACCGCCAATCTGATGAGCCTGGGCGGCCTCGCCATTGCCATCGGCCTGATCGTCGATGCCGCGGTGGTGGTGGTGGAGAATACCGTCGACCGGCTCCAGCATGCCAAGCCGAACTCACGCGTGCCCAAGCTGCATGAGGTCTACAGGGCGGCGAGCGAAGTCGCCACGCCGGTGAGCGCCGGCATCGTCATCATCTGCCTGGTGTTCCTGCCGCTGCTTTCTCTCACCGGGCTGGAAGGCAAGCTGTTCGGCCCCGTGGCGCTGACCATGATCATGGCGCTGGGCGGCTCGCTCATCCTGTCGTTGACGCTGATTCCGGTCCTGTCGTCCTTCGTCCTCAAGTCGGGCGCGCACTCCGATCCGTGGCTAATGCGCGTGATGACGCGCGGATACCGTGTTCTGCTCAAAGGCTGCCTGCGGTTTCCGCTGCCGGTGTATCTGTTCGCCGCCGCAGGGCTCGTGTTGCTCGTCATTGCCTATGGCGCGATCGGCAAGACGTTCATGCCGACTATGGACGAGGGATCCGTGATCATGCAGGTCACCAAGAACCCATCGATCAATCTGGACGCGAGCATCGACGGTGACCTGCTCATCGAGCGTGCGCTGAAGAAGAAGGTTCCCGAGGTGGAGCGCATCGTTGCGCGGGTGGGCTCCGACGAGCTGGGTCTCGATCCCATGGGATTGAACGAGACGGACATGTTCCTAGTCCTCAAGCCCAAGGACCAATGGCGCGTGCCGGACAAGGCATGGCTGATCGAGCAGTTGCGGACCGCCATGGGCGATCTGCCGGGCTACGAGTTTGCCTTCACCCAACCGATCGAGATGCGCACTGCAGAGATGCTGACCGGCTCGCGGGGCGATTTGGCCATCAAGATCTTCGGCCCCGATCTGGAGATCCTGTCCGATCTTGCCGCAAGGATACAGGCGACGCTGCGCGAGGTGTCTGGCGCCGCCGAGGTCTCGACGGTGGCCAATGACAGCGTCGATTACATGCAGATCGATGTCGACCGCCTGACCGCAGGCCGGACGGGCCTTTCGGTCACGCGCCTGCAGGACGAGCTGCGCTCGATCCTCGAAGGCGCCGGGGCGGGAATCGTCGCGGAGCCGGGACGGCGCACGAACATCGTCATTCGCGGGATGCCGTCCGTCCGGGAAGACCCGAATGTCTTCGCCATGACCCAATTCGCGGCCGGCGATGGAGGTCTTGTACGTGTCGGGGACGTCGCCTCTCTCGAGCGCGTGGCGGGCCCCATAAAGATCAACCGCGAGAACGCATCGCGTTTCGCGGTCGTGCAGGCTTACGTGACCGGACGCGACCTGGTCGGATTCGTCGAAGATGCGCAGCGCGCCGTCGCGGAGCAGGTTCCGCTTCCCGAGGGCTATCGTCTCGTATGGGGCGGTCAGTTCGAGAACCAGCGGCGGGCCGCCGAACGCCTGTCGATCGTGATTCCCATCGCATTGCTTCTGATCTTCGGCGTTCTGTTTGCGACGCTACGCTCTATCCGGCAATCGCTGCTGATCCTCGCCAACGTGCCGTTTGCCCTCGTTGGTGGGATGCTGGCCTTGTGGATGGCCGGAGAATACCTGTCGGTCCCAGCCTCGGTCGGCTTCATCGCCCTGCTCGGAATCGCCGTGCTCAACGGTCTGGTGCTGGTCAGCCACTTCAACGAGCTTCTCTCGAACGGCCTGGCCGTTGGCGACGTCGTCTTCGAAGGCGCGGTGCGTCGGCTACGGCCTGTGATGATGACCGCCAGCATCGCCGCTTTCGGCCTCGTGCCGCTGCTGTTTGCGACGGGCCCGGGCTCGGAGATCCAGAAGCCTCTGGCGATCGTGGTGATCGGCGGGCTCGTGACCTCGACCGCGCTGACCCTGATCCTACTGCCCATCCTGTTCCGGCGTTTCGGCGTCGCAAAATCCGCATCTCAAACCTCCGGTGGAACGCTCGCATGGACCAATCCCTTTGCAAGATCACCTTCGTCTGCCCGCCCGACAGCGCCGCTCACATCACCGAATTGATGCTGAATCTCGATCCGCCGCTTGCGGGATTCACGACCTGGACGGTCGAGGGTCATGGTTTCGGCTTCGGCGACGCCACGGTCAGCGAAAGGGTGCGTGGACGCGTGACCCGCAGCATGATCGTGGCTGTTCTGAGCCGAGCGGTTGCGGCCAGTCTTCTGGACGAGGTCGCGGCGAAGGGGGCCGTCCCTCATCTGACGTATTGGACCGAACCGGTCGACGACTTCGGTCAAATGCGGCCGGCCGACCAAGGTGGCTGCGAGCGCTCCGAATCCTGACCGGCCGGTCTGGGCCGATGGCGGCCATTCTCGCCGTGGTCTCTGAAATCAACATCGTGAGAATAATATTGCGGGTTTCCCAGGTCCGTTCTGGCCAACTTCCGCTAAATTGCGCATTCTGCCGACGGTGCCGGCCTGGCACCGTTATATTCTGACGATATTACGAGCGAGCCATGGTGACCGATGATTCCCATCCCGTGCTCTTAGCGAGCGCCGGGCTGCCTGTTGAGAAATTTGCCGCAGGGGAGGTGATCATTCCCGAGGGCTCCCAAGGCGATAAGATGTATGTCGTCTGTTCCGGCAAGGTGCGAATCGAACGAGCCGGCAAACTTCTCGAGGAGCTGTCTCCCGGGGATAGCTTCGGAGAGATGTCGTTGATCGACGGAGCGCCCCGCAGCGCGACCGCTCGCGCCGAGATCGATTGTGAAGTGGCACCGATCGCTGAAAGAATGTTTCTGCGGCTCGTCCATGAGAAACCGATGTTTGCCCTTACAATCATGCACAATCTTGCCGATCGTCTGAGAAGAGCCAACGAACGGTGGCTCCGCGAACTGCAGCTCTAGCTTGCGACGTTGCCTGCTCCGGCTCGCGGGCTTAGACAGCGCTTCCGCTACATTTGAAGCTTAGGGACGGTCGGCGATGGCCCGTCCGGTCCTGTCCAAGGTGCGGGCGAGTCCGCCCGGCCCCAACATGTTCACGGCCGCCAGACTAGATGGCTGTGCTGCGAGGCCAGGGCGAACCTGTCTCCAGTCCCCATTTCGCTGTTCGCCGGGAAAATACAGGGACCGATGCAGTAAACGCTCTAGAGCAAGAGCGAGCTGCTGCTGCTTCACTGGTCACAAACCTTGGCATGAGATGGCAAACGTAGATCTCGACAGCTGCGGATCGAGGCGTTAGACGCCTGACCGAATGAGCCGAAAACTGCAAAAAGTGGATTTGCTTCGCCGGTGGCACGATATTCCGCCTTTGGCACAAGGGGCGGTCCTTGCCATCGGTCACTTCGATGGGGTGCATCGTGGCCACCAGGCCGTGCTGCGAGCCGCTCTCTCGGTGGCACACCGAGCTCAGCGACCAAGCGTTGTCATCGTCTTCGAGCCCAATCCACGCGAGCTTGCCTCCTTTGAGCGGCCAGTTTTCCGGCTGACCTCGCTACCTAAGAAGCTGCATCTGTTGTCGGAGGTCGGCGTCGATGATGTGCTGGTCGTGAGCTTCGATGCCACATTGGCCGCACTAGACGCCGCGTCTTTCGCCGAGCAAGTTCTATCGAATGCGCTCAAGGCTAATCATGTCGTGGTAGGTGACGATTTCGATCTGGGTGAAGGATCGCAAAGCTCTGTTGCAGCTCTAAAGCTGATGGGCTCCAAGCTCGGTTTCGGCGTGACGGTGGTAGAGCAGGTCGGTGATCACGAGCACCCCTATTCTGCCGATCGTGTACGAAACCACCTGTGCCGAGGAGAAGTGCGCTCTGCCGCAGAGGCCTTGGGATATTGGTGGCGGATAACTGGCGTCGTTAAGAGCGGCGATGGCCGCGGCACCGGGCTGGGCTTTCCGACGGTCAATCTTGCGCTTCATCCAAGCCAAGAAGTCGCCGACGGCATCTATGCTGTCCGCGTCATCGTCGACGGCCAAGCTTACGATGCGGCGGGTTACCTGGGGAAACGGCCGACCTTCGGTGCGGGGGTGCAGAAATTCGAGGCCTTCCTGTTTGATTTCGCCGGGAATCTCTATGGAGAAAATATCGAGGTCGAATTTATCGAGTACATCCGGGAAGATCGAACATTCGAATCCGCACAGGCTCTTGCGGACCAGATGAAGCAAGACTGTGAGAAAATCTCGGACGTACTGAGCTCTGCCCCAGCAAGGCCGATTCCTTGAGGCTCGAAACAGGTTCTCGCGGTCTTGCACCTTCTATCTGACATCCTGGATCACTAGGCTGCCAGAAAATGGCTAGCCAGCCTCACGCCCCCGAGCGTTTGGTGCAATCCCAATCCTTTTGCGACTTCTTGGCCGTCTAAGCTCGTCGCCTTTGCCTTTGTACTAATCGTTCGGTACAACCGGGTTATAGATCCTTTAAGTCACTGACTCTTTGGGAAATGCTTTACGATGCCCACTCCCCCCTCGTTGCGGGTTTTGATGAATGACAGTCTTGTCGGGTATCTCATGCAAGCGCCGGAGGGGAACCTCACTTTTCGATACGACGAGAGTTGGCTCGCGAGGAAGGATGCCCTTCCCGCGTCGATCATGCTCCCGCTACGAGAAGAGCCGTTCGCCGGTCCGGCGGTCCTGGCGGCCTTTGACAATCTGCTGCCCGATTCCGAGAGCCAGCGCAGAACGATTTCGGAGCAGGTCCGTGCCGACGGCGCCGATACCTTCAGCCTTCTGAAGGAAATTGGCCGCGACTGCGCTGGTGCTTTGCAATTCACCGGGGAAGATGGACAAACTAATCAGTATGGCGTCGATCCCGCCAAATTGGACGGCGAACCGCTAGATGCCGAAGCCCTGGAGCTGCTTCTCCAGGGGCTTCCCAGCTCGCCCCTGGGCCTCACTTTTCGCGATAATTTTCGTGTCTCCGTGGCCGGCGCACAGAAGAAGACAGCGCTCCTCTTCCACGACAATCGCTGGTTTAAGCCCGGCGGCATGACGCCGACGACACATATCCTGAAGACCCAGATCGGCAAGCTGCCGACAGGCACGGACCTCTCCAACAGCGTCGAGAACGAATATTACTGTCTCAAGCTCACCGAAGCATTCGGGCTGCCAGTGGCAGCCGCGGAGATCCATACGTTCGGCGCGACTCGCGCGCTCGTTGTTGAGCGTTTCGACCGGAAGCGCACCGAAGACGGCAAGATCGTCCGGCTACATCAGGAGGATATGTGCCAAGCGCTGTCGATCCACCCTTCCATTAAGTACGAACGCCAAGGTGGCCCGGGTGTCGTCCAGATTTTAAGAGTTCTCGAAGGCAGCGAAGATCCGGCACGCGATCAGGAAATCGTTCTCAAGGCACAGCTCATCTTTTGGCTCATAGGCGCCACGGACGGGCACGCGAAGAATTTCAGCATCTTGATGGAATCGGGAAAGAGGTTCCGCCTCGCCCCGCTTTACGACATCCTGACCGTGGAGCCGAGCATCGTCGACGGATCCGCCAGAGGGCTCGATCCAAGGCTCGCCATGTCAGTTGGTGCGGAGTGGCAGCACACGATCGCTAATATCGAGGCGCGGCATTTCATCGAAACTTCCGAGGAGGCCGGACTGCCGCGTAAAGTGGCAACCCGGATGCTGGAAGAGATTGCTGAGTTGGCGCCCTCGGCACTCGCGGCTGCGGAGGCGGACTTGGCGCCAGACGTCTCCACGCAAATCCAAGAGACGGTCAACTCCGTCGTCCACCGTAGGCTGGGCAAACTCCAACACTCACTGCGTACTCGGTAAAATGGCTGGCTCGGCCATCGCGGCTCAGGTTGCAACACCGTCACCTTGAAGCGTCAGGGCCTTCGGCTGGGCGTGATCATCTTGGGTATCATCCGGCGCAGGAGACGTCTGGTGAAGCTGCCCCCCACCCCAGCACTGTTTTCGGGTTCTTCAGAGCCCCTCGGCGCGACGATCTCGAAGCGCTTGACTCGGTTTCTTTTCCCACCCATGCTGTATATACCGATCGATACAAAACTTGAGGGGGTGCGATAGCGCCCGGACGGAGTCTGGTCGGTGCAAATGAAGGCCGCTCTAAAGTGGAAAGTGTTTCGAGTCAGTAGGGGCATCCAAGGGGGCCTACTTTGGCATGAGAGACTCCAAAAAAAACGAGCGCATCTGGGAAATCCAAGGAGCTAAATGATATGACGAAGAAGCGTATTATTCTGAACGCCTTCGACATGACCTGCGTCAGTCACCAGGCCGCCGGTACATGGCGTCATCCGGAAAGCCAAGCGTCACGGTATAACGATCTCGAATACTGGACCAACATGGCGATTGAACTAGAGAGGGGATACTTCGATACCCTCTTCATCGCTGATGTTGTTGGCGTTTATGATGTCTACAGAAATTCCGCCGCTGCCGCGCTGAAAGATGCCGACCAGGTGCCGGTGAACGATCCGTTCGGCGCCATCTCGGCCATGGCCGCCGTTACCGATCATGTGGGCTTCGGCGTCACCGCCGCGGTGACCTTCGAGCAGCCTTACGTGCTGGCCCGCCGTCTTTCCACCCTCGACCATCTGACCAAGGGCCGCGTCGCCTGGAACGTCGTGTCGTCGTATCTAAACAGCGCTGCTCTGAACATCGGCATGGACAAGCAGATCGGTCACGACGAGCGCTACGAGATGGCCGAGGAGTACATGCAGGTCATGTACAAGCTCTGGGAAGGATCCTGGGAGGAAGGCGCCGTTCTGCGCGACAAGGAGAGCGGCATCTTCACGGATCCCTCCAAGGTTCACCCCATTCGTCATGATGGAAAGTATTATAAGGTGCCGGGCTTCCATCTCTGCGAGCCCTCACCCCAGCGGACGCCAGTCATCTTCCAGGCGGGCGCCTCGCCCAAGGGCCAGGCCTTCGCCGCTCGTCATGCCGAGGGCATGTTTATCCTGACCACCAGCATCGAGCAGTCGAAGGCTGTGACCAAGCAGATCCGCGACCAGGTCGAGGCTACAGGTCGCTCCCGAGATTCGGTCAAGATCTTCACTCTGCTGACGGTGATCACCGGGGCCAACGACGAAGCCGCCGAGCGCAAATATCAGGAGTTCCTCTCCTATGCGAGCCCGGAAGGCATGCTGGCGCTGTACGGTGGTTGGACCGGCATCGACTTCTCGACATACGACCCGAACCAGCCCCTCGAGGCTCTGGAGAACGACTCCCTTCGGACGACTCTCGAATCCCTCACCAGCGGTCATGACGGGAAGACTTGGACCGTGAAGGATGTGATCCGCGAGCGCTGCATCGGCGGTCTCGGGCCGGTCCTCGTCGGCGGTCCGCAGAAGGTGGCAGACGTGCTCGAGGAATGGGTCGACGAAGGCGGTATCGATGGCTTCAACCTCGCTTACGCGGTCACGCCGGGCACCACCTCCGACTTCATCAACTATGTGGTTCCGGAGCTGGTCAAGCGCGGCCGTGCGCAGACCTCCTACAAGGAAGGCACATTCCGCGAGAAGCTGATCGGCACGCCGACTCCGTACACTGAGGATTCGCATCCTGCGGGCAAGCAGCGCGGTGCGTTTGCCGGCAAGGAGAGCGTTCAGGACAAGACGACCGAGTCCAACTTCGCCGACGAGCGCATTCCGGCAGCCGCACAATAGCTTCAGAGGGGCGGAGGACAGGTGCCTCGGCCCCTCAATCATGCCGAACTCAGAATTTCGTCACTCTGCGCAAGCGCAGCTCCGCTAACCCTCTCCCGCGGAACTGTAGCAGACCGTAACGGACTTCGGCTCCCAACCGTATATGAAGTCGGTTACGTCACAAGCGGCAGCACGTGTTAAGCGTGCTGCCGCTTGTTTGATTTTTGCATCAGGTCGAAGCCTGCGCAGAACAGGCGCCCTGGCGGATCTGATTGAATTGGCTTCCCACGACTTGAAGACCGACACCCAAAAGATTGGCCTTGAAGTGTATGGCCTCACCGTTATCGGCCACCCCTCCCTGGAGTAGTCATGACGCCAGAAACCTCGCCATCGGTCCTCATCGTCGAGGCGCGCTTCTACGAGGATATCGCCGAGGAGCTCGCCAAGGGCGCCATCGAGGAGCTCGAGATCCACGGTGTCGAGTATGAGCGCATCTTCGTCCCTGGCGTCCTTGAGATCCCGCTCGCCCTAAGCCTGACCCTCGCCAACGGCTTCGTCGGCCGCGCGGGGCGCCACCGCGCCTGCATCGCACTCGGCTGCGTCATCCGGGGCGAGACCAGCCATTATGACGTGGTCGCTAAGGAATCTTCCGCCGGCCTCCATCAGCTCGCCATGGATCATGCCGTTCCCATCGGCAACGGCATCATCACTTGCGAGAACCGGGAGCAGGCGTGGGAGCGGGCCAGCGTCGACAAGCGTAACAAGGGCGGGAGTGCCGCCGCAGCGTGTCTGTCGCTGATCGAGTTGGAACACCGCTTCTCCTCTGCAGGCCGCCGCTGACCATTGCGGTGCCGGAAAAAACGAACAAGCACGCGACCGCGAGGAGCGGCGAACCGCCGTCCAGGCGCTCTCGGCCTGGCGGCGGCGGCCAGAGAGTGTCAGGCCGCTAAGCGCTGAGTTTCGCGATTAGGTACTGCCCGAACCGTCTTTCGCCGCAGCTCTAAAGACGATGTCGGCAAAAATGTCAGCGATCTCATCCGAGGTATAGCGCCCGTTCGGGTTGAGCCAAAGGAAGCTGTAGAAATACATTCCCAGGATACCCTTCAGCGCTACGGGGTTTAGGTCTCTAAATGCCCCCTGTTCAGCGCCTTCCTTAAGCGCACGCGCCCAAATCTCCTGATAGTCCAGGTGGAGACGGGACACTTCTTCGTGGCGTACACCCGTAAGGGCGTCCGCTTCTCTAAAACAGACGGTGAGCTCGGAAAGATGGCCCGAGATCGTTTGCATAAGGTACCGGCTGAGTTGTCTGATCCGGTCATGCGGATCGGAATATTCGTAAAGAATGGTATGGCCGGCCGTTACCAGCTTCGTAATATAGCGGATCACGATGTCGTAGAGGAGGTCCTCTTTACTTCCAATGTGGTAGTAAAGAGCGCCACGACCCAGTCCAACGGCCTCGCCAATCTCCGCTACACCGACAGCTCTGTACCCCTTATCGGCAAAAAGCTTTGCGGTAATCTTTCGGATCCGCTCTTTCTGCGGCTTGTCAGCAGGGGGAGTGTCGATTGTAGTAGCGTCAACCAAGGTCGCCTTCCTCACTGTTGCGCGGCACAACTACCGTGGCGGTTGGGCCGCGCCATCCAACACTCGAACCCATCGCTGTTGCAGCAATGATCGCCACATAAAGCCGTGCCAATTTTGTCTTCTCGACCGAGCAGCGGCTGCCTGCCACCAGAGAACGACACCATCTTCGTCCTCCATATCGCTCGGCGACGACTGAGCAGGTCTAAAAGTGCAACCTAGCAAAGTCGGTTTACTACCACAGTATGACGTGACGGCTAGTGACGTGCAAGCGAACTGATACCCGGATGAAACATTCAACCCCCGCTAGATTTCTGAGCGACTACATAGCGCAATCCACCGAGCGTGAGATGCTGGCAATAAGAAAGGCGAGGCCACCTGCGGCCCGCCTTCTACTCCTATCGACGGCCAATCGCTCCTCTATGCCGATGTGGCAGTCGGCGATGGCTCAAGATCTTCCCAATTGCCCGGTGTCCGTTGACCGCGCCAGAGATAAGGCTGGGTTAGCCCCACCCCGAACACGAGCGGGATCACGAGAGACCAGTTCACGCCCATATAGGCATAGGTCAGCAGCTGCTCCTGGGAGTATAGCGAGCCGACACCGGCCAGCAGAGCCATGGTCACCACAACATCCAGCCCCAGATAGAAGCAGCAGGCCAGGATCCCGCCCCACGGCATGGGGATGTGGGTGAACGGCCAGTTGTGGAACAGCACCGGCAGCGCGAAGTTAAGCGACGTGCCGACCATGAAGAAGACGAGCCACTCATTGCCCGCGCTGATGGCGCCCATGTTCCAGAACGCCGACACGCCATCGGCATTGGCATCCCAGACACCGACCGCCATTGACGCCCAGATCACCCCGCCGGCGACCAGGAAAAGCAGCGACATCTGGGTGACCGATTTCTCGGGCTGCCGCATGCCGCGGGTCAGGTAGGCGAGTATGCCCGTGCCGGCGCCGACCAGGTTGAACGGGAACCACCAGGCCGGAATCCAACCCACATCCGTATGAGTGAGCACATAGGTGAGACCACCGATCAGGATCAGGAGGATGAAGAACTGCCGCGACGGCTTCAGCCCCTGGACGATCCAGTTCTCGCCGTTGAAGCAGAAGAAGGCGAGGAAGAACCACGACGTGCCCACCAGGGGGAACACCCAGTCGGCGCCGAGGCCCGTCACATAAATCGCCTTTGCCGTGATCCACCCCAAAACCCAGGATGCGATCACCACGTAGATCCCGCGCGTCAGCGGGTTCTCCATCTTGTCGAACGGCCAGAAGCTGCAGACGGCGAACAGACATGCCCAGCCGGCGGCAAAGATTTGCCACGTTACGTTGTCGAGCCAGAACTGTTTTGCGATCTCGTCACCGACCCAAGGCCCGATGGGAAAATGTGTGACGATGACATTGACGAGCGCGCATGACGCGATCGTCAGACCATAGATCCAAGCCGCCCCCTTCAAGGCACTTCCAAGCCTCAGAGGAGCAACTTCGATGCCCTCCGCGAATTGAATCTTTTGCATTGCCCTACCCTTTTCGCATTTCCTTTTTGCATCATTTTTATTTTCGCTCCTGCGATCTCTCTTTTGGAGATCGTTCGATGAGCATTTCTACGGTTTAATCCGAAGTTTATTGCGCCTTTTAAGTTCTAAATCTGAACCTCGATCTCTATTTTATTTGTACAGTCTGAGATCAGGACTCCTGTAAGCTCGAAATCCGTCCGCGTTCGGCATTTCGACTTTGGGAAGAGAATCCTTATTCATGACCTCGTCTTCCTCGATGATCCCGCCTTCGGCGAGGATGTAAGCGGTCACTGCGTAGACTTGGTCGTCGGTGAGCGATCCCGGTGCGTGGAACGGCATCGCGCGCTTGACGTAGTCGAACAGCGTCGTGGCGTAGGGCCAGTAGCTCTCGACCGTCTTGTCGGCGGGCACCTGGTTGAGCGTGCCCCGGCCGCCCGCAAGCGGCGGCGCGCCGGTGGCATGAATGCCTTCCAGCTTCTGCCCGTGGCACATGGCGCAGGCGGTGGCGTAGACCTCCTCGCCAGCGCTGGCGGTTCCGCTGCCCTCGGGCAGGCCGGCACCGTCCGGCGGAATGGCGAAGAACTTCTCCAGGTCCGCGGGCTTCAGCGGCGTGCCGGACCCGATGGCGACCTCCTGGCTCGTCTGGGACCAAGCCCCGGCCGAGGAGAGAAGGAGAATGGCAGCGACCGCCGCCGTGAACGTCCAGAGCAGCTTAGGCATTGCTGACGCCTCCATCGGAAGCGACCGACCAGTTCTGGATCGCGTTGTAATGATAGACGTAGTTGAGACCGTGCAGGTCGACGAGCTCCTGGCGCGTCGGCTGTGTCATTCCGGTCTCGTCGGTGCAGCGGCTGGCGAGCATCGCCGGCTTGCCGTCCCACCGCCACGGGAAGGTGAAGCGCACCGTACACATGGGCTCCGGCGGCGAATCCAGATGGGCCGGGAACCATGTCTTGCCCCCATCGAGAGAGACCTCGACGGAGCGGATCCGTCCGCGTCCCGACCAGGCGAGGCCGGCGATCTCGTAATAGCCCGGCCCCGGCAGCTTCATGTCGCCGGATGGAAAGGTGATCACCGACTTCGCCTCCATGTCGAAGACGAACTTGTCGGCC
Organism: Methyloligella sp. ZOD6; assembly: GCA_050110875.1. Taxonomy (GTDB): domain Bacteria; phylum Pseudomonadota; class Alphaproteobacteria; order Rhizobiales; family Methyloligellaceae; genus Methyloligella. The sequence goes on along the minus strand of CP188828.1, from coordinate 2,900,616 downwards.
AGGCCGTCCGCGTTGAGGCCCGTATATTTCGACGTCTCCTCGCGGGTCATGTACGGCCGGTCGCTGATCTCCAGGCGCCGCAGCCACTTGATGTTCATGTTGCCTTCGTAGCCGGGCAGCACGAGGCGCAGCGGATAGCCCTGTTCGGGGCGGATTGCTTCGCCGTTCTGGCCGTAGGCGAGGAAGGCGTCCTTCAGCATCTTGTCGAGCGGGATGCTCCGAGTCATGACCGCAGCGTCCGCGCCTTCCGCCAAGACCCAGGCCGCGCCCGGCTTGAGCTTGAGCTCGCGCGCCAGATAGCTGAACGGCACGCCGGTCCATTCGGAGGTGCTCAATAGACCGTGGGTGACCTGAACGGTCTTCGCCGTCGGCCCTTCCCATTCGGTGAGCGTGTTGCCCGAGCACTCCATGAAGTGCTTTCGGGTGATCGACGGCATGCGTCTCAACTCGGCCATGCTGAATTTCTTCGGCTGCTCCACCATGCCGTGAATGAAAAGCTCGTGGCGCGCCGGATCGATGGTCGGGATGCCGCCGTGATGACGCTCGTAATGCAGGCCCGACGGCGTCAGGTTGCCGATCTGGGTCGCCAGCGGCGTATAGGACCAGCTGGTGATCAGGCTCGGATTCGACTTTTCCGTGAGCCGCTTCTCGGTCTCGAAAGGCGAGCGCGAACCGTACCCGCCGTCAGATCCAACGGGCCGGCCCGGCACCTTGGTCGGGTCCGCCGGAACATCGATCTTCTCGCCGTCGGCGTTGGTCACCTCCTCGGCGACGGCCCGCCCGGCGAGGAGCAGCGGCAAACTGCCGACTGCGGCTGCCAGGATGTTTCTGCGGGAGACCCGCTTCGGAAACATGCCTTCCTGGCAGGGACAGTCTTCTTCGGGTTGCTTTTCGTTGTCGTCGGTCATTTCCCTAACCTTTCAGGCGTGCCGGACCCGGACGACGGCCCGGTCCAGCCTCGCCACCACACTTATTGGGGTGAGATGCCTGCGTACTTTCCGAGCGGGATCTTGAGGGTTCCGCCGAGATACATGCCGTCCTCGGGACGGTCGGCCGTGTACGGGTTGTAGTAGCTGTTGGGGTTGACGATGTACTGGGCCACCGGCTCCAGGATCATGCCGTTGAACAGGTCGATATGAGCGTTCAACTCGACGATGACCTTGTCGTCGAACGGCGCGCCCGAGCCTCCCGCCGTGGCGTTCGCCTGGGACAGGAACTCATTGTAGCTGTCGTTCATCGCCTCGTAGCGCAGCTTGAAGCCCAGCTTGTCGTTGGGACGCGACTTCAGCGGCGCATGCAGGTTGAAGCCCGCATAGAGATCCGTCTCCACCGGCACCGTGGAGTCGAAGGAATAGCCGGCCCCCGTATAGAAGGAGAGGGTCCGGGGCGAGGTGTGGGTGGCGCTGCCGCCATCCTCGCGCCAGACGATCTGGGTGCTGTTGAACACGATGCCGCCGGTACCGCTCTCGGTCCTGGCCGGATCGTCCGGGAACAGCCCGCGGGCCCGCCCGCTCGTCGTCGTGTTGTTGTTCAGGTGGTCCCCGGAATTGTAATAGCCCGTGAGCGCGTATTTGCCCGTATAGGCGCCGCCGGGGCCGTAGGCGGTGTTGAAGCCGTATTCGGCCAGCGTCAGCACGCCGTCGGGGATCGGCCGTCCCCAGTCCCAACCGGTATGGAAATGCCAGCCGCTGTCGTTGGAGAACATGCCGACCTGGAAATAGCTGTCCGGCGTCAGGTCGACCTTCACCCGGCCGCCCCAGACCGAGAAGAGCGGCGAGATATAGCCTGCGTTGTAATAGAGCGTGTCCTGATAGCAGGTGTTGAAGGTCTCGCAGGTCATTGGCGTGAAGTAGAAGAACGGGTGGGTCCGCCCGAACTCGACATTGACCTTCCCGTTGAACAGGGACTGCTCCAGTGTGAGCTGGGTCAGCTGGGAATCCCGCTGGATGTAGGTGGTCTGGTAGCCGATGGCGCTGTCGCCGAACTGCCCGGCGATATAGTCGTTGTTCTCGACGAGATTGAAGAAGGTCTCCTTGAAATGGACCTTGGTGCCCTTCCAGCCGAGCATCTTTTCCAGATCCATATCGACACCGGTCACCCAATAGGCCGAGTTGCCCGTATGTCCGAGATCCAGGCCGAAGCTCGGGTTGGAATTGAAGAAGTTGTAGACATCGGCGTGCAGGTCGATGCCCTTGGCGGCAAGGTTGCTGGCCGGCTTGGAAAGCGGCCCCTTATAGACGGGATCGGCGGCGTCTTGCGCGCGCGCGGGTGCAACTAAAACGGCACCGAATGCAACCGCTATAGCCAAAATTTGGTCGAGCTTCATGGTACGTCTCACTGTGCGTGTTCCGTCAAATGCTCTCGGAGCAGCTCCGGAGCAGTGAAATTTTCTGAAGTTTCCTAGCGGCTTAGCCGGGTCTTATCCTGAGTGCCATCAGCCTTGATCCCCCTGCTGAAGTTGCAGATCAGTCGATCTGCTCGATGCGCCCAAAGCGCGCTGAGTGGTAAACGAGCGGTCCGCTCTCTGACGTCCCGCCGCCGACTACTTCGCCAATGAAAATGGTGTGCGTACCGACGTCCAAACGCGAGCTCACGATGCATTGAAGGTGTGCCGAGACACCGTCGAATACAGGCGCCCCATCTTCAGGAGTCGTGTAGGACATCCCGGCGAACTGGTTCTCCAGCTTCCCTGCGAACCTGTTCGCCACGTCCGTCTGGTCATCCGCCAAGATATTGACTGCGAAGCGACGACGGGCATCGATGTGCGGATGGGTTCGCGCCGTCCGATTCACTACAATCAGTACGGTGGGAGGCTCGGCACAAACGCTGCAGAAGGCTGTTGCGGTAAATCCATGTGGCTTATCTTGGTCCACGGTGGTGATAACCGTCACGCCGCCTGCGAGCTGCCGCATGACTCCCCGGAAGATTTCAGGATCCACACGCTGCTGTCCATTCGCCGCGAGGTTGGTCACTGCGTGAAGCTGGGCGCCTGCTACATTTTGATTTTCTGCTCTCACTTCGTTCATCCCTTCTTTTGAGCCAATTGATTGACTTCTTCTGGTTTGGCCGATTCAGATTTGTCCTCGGCATCAATCGCGCTCGGTTCCTGCCGCGATTGTGTCGTCGGTTGAGCGGGTTGATCCGGGTCGATGACATTGAGGCCGTAGCCGTCGAGGCCGACGAGCGTCGTGGCTCGATCCGACAGAAGGATCATGTCACGCACCCCCAGATCGGTGAGGATCTGGGCACCGATGCCGTAGTCCCGCTTGCGTGTATCCGGCCGCCTGTGCGGGCTAACGGTGTTCACCCGTTCGGAGATCGCGTTCGGGCGCGGATCGTTGATCAGCACCACAACGCCTCGGCTTTCGCGGGTGATGCGATGCATGGCCTGATGAAGCGCCCCACCCGATCCGCCGAGCGCATCGGTGATGAAATCAGTGGCGTGCATGCGGACCAGAAGCGGTTCAGGACCGCTGAGCTCGCCTTTGGAAAGGACGATATGCTCGCCGTTTTCGACCTGGTCGCGGTAGACCGTAAGGCGCCACTCCCCGAATGAAGGATGGTGAAGGCCAGTCTCGGCAACCTGCTCCACCAATCGTTCCGTCTTTCGCCGGTAGGCGATGAGATCGGCGATCGTGCCTAGCTTGAGATTGTGGCGCTGTGCGAAGGAGACCAGGTCCGGCAGCCGTGCCATGCTGCCGTCTTCGTTCATGATCTCGCAGATGACACCGGAGGGGTTCAGCCCCGCCATGCGCGAGACATCGACCGCAGCTTCGGTGTGGCCCGCACGGATGAGGGTGCCACCATCGCGGGCGCAAAGCGGGAAGACATGGCCGGGCATGGTGATATCGGAGGGGCCCGTCTCGGGATTGATCGCCATTGCCACGGTGTGCGCACGATCGGCTGCCGAGATTCCTGTCGTCACGCCGGTCCGAGCTTCGATGGAGACGGTGAAGGCCGTCTCAAATTGCCCGCCATTGCGCGACGCCATCGGTGGCAGGCCGAGCTGCTCCACGCGATGGGGCGTCAGGGCCAGGCAGATCAAACCGCGCGCGTAGCGCGCCATGAAGTTGATCGCCTCGGCCGTTGCGAACTGAGCTGGGATGACGAGGTCGCCTTCGTTCTCCCGGTCTTCGTCATCCACCAAGATGAACATCCGGCCCTTACGAGCCTCTTCGATGATCTCCTCGGTGTTGCTAATCGCGTTCTCGACCGATGGGAAAGACAAGCAGTTGGAGCGACGTTCGTCCGTCATGGCCGGCCTCCATCGCGCTCGGAGGACACCCCTGTCTGAGGCACAAGTCGCGGGCCGGAGGAGGATCGACCCGGATGGGAACGGGCCGATCCCTGCTTTTCCCCGGTCTCGAGCGGTACAGCCCGCTCAAGCTCACGGACGAGCGGCAGGATCCGCTCGCCAAAGAATTTCGTCTCCTCGTGGAAGTGGAGGAAGCCGCACAGAATCATGTCGACACCGATCTTGCCCAGGGCATAGATACGTTCGGCGATCTGCTCCGGCGTGCCGATCAGATTGGTCTTGAATCCGTCATTGTACTGGACGAGGTCGCGCAGGTTTGAGTCGGTCCACATGCCGACATTGTCCTTGGTGGCCTGCCCGGCCTCTTTCACGGAAAGCCTAAACTTGTTGACGGCTTCTCCATCGGCATTGCTGAGGATGCGCTCGAGCTCCTTGCGCGCCTCCTCTTCCGTATCCCGGGCGATGACGAAAGCGTTCACTGCAAAGCGGACCTTGCGGCCCCGCTTGGCCGCCATCTCTTTGATGTTGTCGATCTGCTGCTTATGGTCGCCCGGCGTATTGCCGTTCATGAAATACCAATCGGAGACGTCCGCGGCCATTTCCTGGGCAGCTGTCGAATTGCCGCCTTGGAAGATGTCAGGCGTGAGACGATCCGGCAGTGCCAAGGGCTTCGGACGAAGTGTGAAGTTCTTGATCTGCCAATATTCCCCGTCGTAGCAGAAATCATCTTCCGTCCACGCGCCGCGCAGGATTTCAACAAATTCCCGCGACCGAGCATATCGCTCGTCATGCTCAAGAAACGGCACGCCGAGTGCGTCGAACTCCTCACGATTCCAGCCGGTGGCGATGTGGATTGACCAGCGGCCGTTGAAGATCTGATCGGCAGTCGCCCCCTGCTTCGCCACCACGATCGGGTGGAAGATGCCAGGGATGATGGCGGAGATGATCTTGATGCGCCGCGTTGCGGACAGAATGGCTGCGGAGAACATCACGGAGTCGTGCTGGTACTCTGCGCCGTAGCTACCCATCAGCCGGACCTGAGTTAGGGCGTATTCGAACCCTGCCTCTTCGGCGATCTGCGCCAGCTTGACGTTATATTCGAGACCCCAATCGGTCCTCTGCGGAATCTTACTCACAACGAGCCCGCCGCTCACATTGGGGACCCAATGCGCGAACTTCATGCCACCATGGTCATGGTAGGCGTGAGGGCTGAGACCGGTCATGTCGCCGCCCCGACGGCAGGCGCGGACCGCTGAGAAACCTTCAGCAAGCCTGCGGCTTCGCTAGCCGCGCGCGCGATTCGCGCCCGCAGGAGATCACTGCGAATCACAACATCGTCGAAATCGGTCTCGACGCCATACAGGGCAGTGGCGACCGTCTGAATGTTGAAGAAGCCCATCAAGGGGCGGAAGGCATGCTCAAGAGCCAGACCGTGAAGCGGCGAGCCGCCCGTTCCCGTGATGATGGCCTTCTTACCCACCATGGCGGCACGGTCGACCAGATCAAAATAGTGTTTCAGGAGCCCGGTGTAGCTTCCCCGGTAGATGGGCGAGCCAATAATCAGCAGATCGGCCTGCTCGGCCCGCTGCACCACCTGATCCGCCTGCTCGGAAATCTGCGGGCGCCAGAGGCCGGAGAAGATCTCCTTCCAATCGGCAGCCAGACTGACCTCCTCAACGCGTGCCACGCCCAGTTGACCACGGACAGCTTCAGCGGTTTCGCGGAGTAGCGCACCCGTACGACCGCCTTCCCGCGGGCTCCCGTTCACTGTGACAATGAGACACATATTTAACTCCCTATGCCGTCATCATATTATTATACCGACCGGTCCATCAATCGTGGACTCATGAGCGCGCGGAAGCAACTGCAAATCTGCATGAAGCCTGCAAAATCTCTCTGCGGGCGTCGCAGAACGGTCTCTGCGGTCTGGTAAGCTTCTGATTTTTAGAGAACTAATTAGCGGTCGGCCTTAGGGGCCACCTTAAAAAAAGTGCGCCTGCGCTGTCGCATTTGCGCAGCGGTAAGGCCGAAAGCGCACGCTCCTTGCCTCACCGTCAGCCCTGAAATTCAACGAGTTTGCTAGCGGCGGCCGTGGGCGATGCGACTCGCCTCGGGCAGCTGTCTGAGCGTTGCCATCGCAGCCGCACCGATCACCGGACCCGGGACCAGAAACAGGAAAACCCACTGCCAACTTCCGAGCCAGTGCTCGGCCATCGGAAGCAGCCAAATCGCCAGCACGGTCAGTGCATAGCCGGCCCCGAGCTGCACTGTAAGCGCGGTACCGACCAGCCGCGGATCGCCCGCTTCGGTCACGATGGTCGAGAACTGAGCCGAATCCGCCACAACGGTGGCGCCCCATATCAGTCCAACCACCATGAAGACCCAGAGTGGCACATCGAAAGTGAGTCCGATCAACGCTGCGCAGGTCCCTGAGATGACCATCAATATAAAGGTCATCGCGGTCCGTCCGATTCGATCGGCGGCGGCGCCCGCAACGATGCAAGCGGGCGCACCGGCAGCTATGATGAGGAACGTGAGCAGCGAAGCCATATAACCGCTATCGATATCGCTCGATACCAGCCTGGCCTTCACGAAGAAGAGGAGCCAGGTCCACATAGCATAGAGCTCCCACATGTGACCGAGATAGCCGAGGGTCCCGAGCACGAAAACGCGATTGCCGACCGCTTGCTTGATCTGGGATGGATTGAGCGTGGTCTTGGCGAAGGGGTATGGCCCTTCGCGCAGGAAAGCGATCATCAGGAACGCGGCCACCAGGCTGGCGATCGTCGTGGTAATGATCACGATCCGCCAATCGAGACCGCCGAGCGCATTGATGGCGTGAGGCATGGCCGAACCGAGGGTGAGCGCGCCTATGACGCTACCTAGGGCAACACCGCGTCCTTTCCGGAACCAGGTTGAGATCAGCTTCAAAGCCGGAGGATAGACGCCTGCCAGCAATACGCCAGTCAGCGTGCGCAGGATGATGCCGCTATTGGCGTCTGGAGCGAAAAGGATCCCAATATTGGTGATCGCCACGGCCGTCGAAGCGACGGCCATAAGGACCCGCGGCGATACGATGTCCGAAAGGCTCAACGTGGCCGAGCCAACTGCGCCGATGGCGAAGCCGAGCTGCACCGAGATGGCAAGCCACGTGCTCTGTTGTGGAGTGACGCTCCAATATTCTTGCAGCTGTGGCATCACCGCCGTGGCGGAAAACCACGTGGTCATGGAGAGAACCACACACAGGCAGAGAAGCAGCAGCGTCGGGAGGTTTTTTTGTGGGTTTACCTGTTCGGAAACAGTGGGATTCGAGCTGCGCAAAGGCTGACTGGAAGATGGAGAAAGATCTCTCTTCCTCTTCACAACAACGCCGCCCACCTTCTCCATAGATTTCCCCGCCTCTTTATTTGTGACGCACCCCGGTTTACGAGCGGCGATTTAGGATTTCCGTCCCAATCGCCAGCAGATCCGGGGGCCAGGTTTTTTCGCTGGCCAGCATGTACCGACCGGTCTATCCTACTCCTAATCAATCAATCCATGTCAAGTCAATTGGGGAGGAACGAGAATGGCAGGCGCGGACGCAGAAACACCATACCTCGAGGGCCCGGTGTGTAGGGGAAACGGCACCCCGGAAACGGGTAACGGGAGCCCGCCGGCTTACCGGAACTCTTCCTCCGTCCCCTCGCGCCTCCTGTAAGATCTCCCCTCGCGAAAATGCAAAACTCGAAACTTTGGTTGTCGGACCGCGCCGCGGAGCAGCGGCTGCGTTCGGTAAGACACGCAATGTCCGCGCTGCGGGACGGGGTCCCTCTCGTGCTCGAAGCCAAGCGGCCCCTGATTGCTCTGGCGGCAGAGACAACGACTCGTCTCAACCTAGAGGAGTTGTCGGAGCTCGCCACATCCAATCTGGTCCTGGTTATCGCGGCAGGCCGCGCCCGCGCGCTCGGCCACAACACGCTGTTTCCGCCCGAGACCATGCTCGCTTTCCGGCTTCGTCGGGAGGATCTGACGCCTGAACGGCTACGCGGCCTCGCCGATCCGACGGCGCCACAACTGGTGAAAAGCCTCAGCGACACGGTCGCGATTCCGATGGATGGAAATGTCGCCGTCGACATGGTCAAGCAAAGTCGGCTGCTGCCAGCTTTGCTGATCGGCCAAACCACCCCGGCGGAGGCCAGCCGTCTCGCCCAGGCTGGCTATCCCTCGGTCAGGGCCGAGGACGTGACCGCCCAGCTCAATCTGGTGCCTGCCGTGGAGCGGATTACGGAAACGGTCCTTCCCATCGCGGCATCGTCCACCGCCAAGATCGTGGTCTATCGAAGCCTCGCCGACGGTTCGGAAAACCTCGCCTTGGTCGTTGGCACGCCGCGTACGCGAAGCGAGCCGTTGGTGCGCGTCCATTCCGCCTGCTTCACCGGCGATGTGCTCGGCAGCCTTCGTTGCGATTGCGGCCCTCAATTGCACCGCGCCGTGGAGCGCATGGCCGAAGAAGGGTCCGGCATCGTTCTGTATCTCGATCAGGAAGGGCGCGGCATCGGCATCACCAACAAGCTGCGGTCATATCTCCTGCAGGATCAGGGGCTCGATACCCTTGAGGCGAACCACTTACTGGGCTGGGAGGACGATGCGAGGAACTTTGGTCTTGCCGCCGCCATCCTAAAGGATCTCGGAATACGGCGCATCAGGCTGATGTCAGACAACCCCACAAAGCTGGAGTCGTTATCGAAATTTGGAATCTTGGTTCAATCGCGTGTCGAGCTTACTATACCCCCGAATGGAACGAACGATCGGTACTTAGAAACAAAAACACGGCGTTGCGGCCATCTCAGGGAGCAAAAAGGGACAAGGAGGACGGGATGAGTGCGTGGTCGGAGACGGCGCGGGGAGCAGCTCCGAAGGTCGGCGAAGCCGCCGAACTTAAGAACGAGGTCACTATGCGGGACATCGAGCTTTTCACCGAGATCACCGGCGATAAGAACCCGCTCCACTATGACAAGCAGGTCGCCGAGAAATCCGTTTTTGGCGGTCTGATCGTCCAGGGCGGCGTGACCTCAGGGATCCTAAACGCGATCGTAGCGGAGCACCTACCAGGACCAGGCACCGTATTTCTGCACGTCGATTGGAGCTTCAAAAAAGCTGTTCTTGTGGGCGACGTCATTACCGGGCGAATTGAGATAGTGAATGCTCGCGACGACAAACCAATCTGCGATTTGCTGACCACGGTCACTAATCAAAACGGAGAGGCATGCCTGACCGGCACGGCCAAGACCTACACCGTCCCACTTTAGAGAGTGCCTACGGGCGCATCTCACTCTGACAAGAGTCTTTGCATGAACACCAAATCGAGCCAACGATCGAGTTTCCGTCCGACTTGAGGCAAACAACCTACGACCTCGAAACCCTCTTCTCGGTGTAGTGCGAGAGAGGCTTCATTGCCCGACTCGATACCAGCAATAAGAGCATGCATCTTCAGCTCAGCAGCACGGGCGATAACCTCGCGCAAAAGCGCTCGACCAACGCCTCGACGGTAAGCATGCGGAGCCACGTATATCGAGTGCTCTACAGTGCGGTTGAAGCCCTGGTAGGGGCGGAAGGCATCGAAGGTGGCGAACCCAACAACCCCCTCGGCTCCGTCGACAACAAGCGTGGGAAAGCCTTTTCCACCACGTGTCCGAAACCATACTTTCCCTTCACGGGCCGTCATCGGCGCCAGGTTCCAATGGGCCGCCGTCTCCTCGATCGCGGTGTTCAGGATAGACAGGATGCCTGGGAGGTCAGACTCCAACGCCAACCGAGCTGTGGGTATGAAGTTATCCTCTCGCATCGCCACCCATTTTCCCTCTGACTCGAGACTCACTGGAATCAAAATGTACCGACTGGTATATATGCCCTGGTAGCGATAGTGCTCAAGCTTGAGTAAAGGCGGAAGATATGTCCCGGAGTGGTACCGTGAGCGCCGCGCTTCTGGTCATTGGCAATGAGATACTCTGCGGCCAGACGAAGGACGAGAACATCTCCTATATCGCAGCTGGCCTCGATCAAGCCGGTATCACGCTCGATGAGGTTCGGATTGTTCCTGACGTGGTGGCGAAAATCGCGCGCGCCATCAACAGCCTTCGTCGAGAGTTTGATTACGTGCTCACGACGGGTGGCCTCGGCCCAACCCACGACGATGTCACCACGGACGCAGTCACGATAGCGTTCGGGGTGGAAGTGGTGGATCAAGACCCGCGGGCGGTCAACGCCATGCGAGAGTGCTTTATAGAAAAGCCGCTTACGCCCGATCTGATGCGAATGTGCAGAATCCCCAAGGGCGCCGAACTCGTTCCAAATCCAGTGTCGGGCGCTCCAGGATATATGCTGGAGAACGTCGTCGTGATGGCGGGCGTACCGCGCATTATGCAAGCGATGATGAGATGGGTGTTGCCGCGTCTCGACAAGGGAGAGCGGATTATTTCCAGATCCGTCAGAATTGACGTGGTCGAGGGAGAGGTAGCGGAGCTTTTGTCGGACGTGCAGGTGGCCCATCCGCAGGTTCATATCGGTAGTTACCCGTTTTTTGAGCCGAGCGGCTTCGGCACTCATGTAGTGTTCCGAAGCGCTAATGCCACCCTTATCAAGGATGCCGCGCGCGCGCTGTGCCGATCCCTCGATCAGCTAGGAACGCCGTATGAGCAGGACCATTCGGGGCGCGCTTCTACCTAGGTTCGGCTGAGCGAACCGCCTTGGCTTGACGATCATGCATCCGACTTCGATACGCCGCCGGTGTGGTTCCAACAAAACGCTTGAAGCTTCGGCGAAAGCTACTCTCATCCTGATAGCCGACCGAAGCAGAGATTTCTTTGATGGAGCGTCGGTCTGAAGCAAGCAGAACTCTTGCGGTCTCGATCCTCACCCGATCGATGAAACGTTTAGGAGATTCTCCAGTCGCTTCTGACAGCTTCCTGTGCAGCGTCCGCTCTGAGATGGCTAGATGGCGCGCGAGTTCTCGCGTCCGGATAGAGCTTGAACCGGCATGACGAACGGCCCGCTCTGCTTCGAGCAACAGCGACCCACCCCGACTGAGATGGCCGATTGGGGAATAGGCGGTGCTTACCGAGGGCGCAGAATCGACCACTGCAAAGTCCGCGGCGACTCTGGCTGCCTCTGCACCGCAAAGCCTCCGCAAAGTGTGCAGGGCAAGGTCAATCCACGAGAGCGGCCCACCGGCGGTCGCAATCCTATCCTGCTCGATCAAAGGTGATGCCCAGAGCGGCTCTGTGCTTGGATAGCGGCGTTTGAGCTCGTCATGCAGCCACCAAGTGGTCGTGCAGCGGCGCCCATCTAAAAGACCGGCTTCCGCGACCAAAAAAACGCCGCTGCAAGACCCGCAAATCAACGCGCCATAGGCGTGGCGTGCACGCACCCACGAAGCAACGGGGGCAAGCTCCTCCATCTTCGGTGGGCGGCGATCGCTATTGGGGATGAATCCCGGAATGACCACTGCCTCACAGCTCTTAATCTGGTCGAGACTTGTATCGACACAGATCTCGCTGCCCCGCCGATCCTTCACTGGCTTCCCATCCATGCTGGCAGACACGAGATCGAAGTTGTCGAACCCCTGTTCGGCGAGTGCCCATTGAGCGAGGGTCAGAACGTCCATCAGCCCGATGAAAGCAGACGGCAAGGAGCTGTCGGCAGCCAGAATCACTATTCTCATGACCCCGTACGACCCCTTGGCGGATACTGCATGCGAAATGGCAAATCGGTCACCCTGGCGGGAGCATTAAATTGCAGCACTATTAGATCCACGGGGCTTCGATACACGACGCCCCACCCCAGTTGATGCTCAGGAGGCCGGTAATGGACCAGATGGCAGGCGTTATTTCATTCAAAGCAAAGCCCGGTAAGGGCATCGATGTCGCTCGGGCACTGTCTGCGGCTCTGCCTCATGTCAAGGAAGAGACCGGAACTTCGCTTTGGCTGATTCTCCATTCGGAAGTTGATCCGGACACCTTGTTCCTCGTCGATCTTTTCCGCGACAGTGCCTCACGTGACGCACATATGCAGGGTGAGGCTGCCAAACTGATTTTCGACACTGTACCGACGCTGCTAGCGGAGGATCCAGGCATCCATCCAGCACGTCTCGTTACTCAAAAAGGCTTATGATCGTTGAGGACTTTCTAGTTTCCCCACGTCTGGACCATCTGTTCCCAACGCCGATGGCGATGACTCAGATGGTCATGGCCTTGCAGCCGTCTACAGGAAAACCCCCGAGCCACTTTGACGATAGCTCATCCGAGGCTAAAAGTGTACCGTTCGGTATAGGCGATTTAAAGACGCCTTCCGGGGAGGATGAGTAGACGTGTCTATTTGGGAACCGAAACCGGCGATG
>CP188828.1:2413543-2887937 GCA_050110875.1 Methyloligella sp. ZOD6 | reverse complement strand
AGTCCCAGTGTGGCTGATCATCCTCTCAGACCAGCTACGGATCGTTGCCTTGGTAGGCCATTACCCCACCAACAAGCTAATCCGACGCGGGCCGATCTTTCGGCGATAAATCTTTCCCCCGAAGGGCGTATCCGGTATTAGCCCAAGTTTCCCTGGGTTATTCCGAACCGAAAGGCACGTTCCCACGCGTTACTCACCCGTCTGCCACTCACCCGAAGGTGCGTTCGACTTGCATGTGTTAGGCCTGCCGCCAGCGTTCGTTCTGAGCCAGGATCAAACTCTCAGATTGAGAATTTGGATTCCGACTTTCCTTGGAGGGGAATGACCTCCAAGGGTCGCTTGCGCTTGACTGCGTATGTACTTGCGTACGTTTGACGAGTCCCAACAAGCGTGGCGCGGCCATCCATAAAGAATGGCGCAACACGCTATATTGGCTTGAAACGCTCGACTGATCGGAGTCTCGTCGCTCGCCAACAGATCCGAGGATCCGTAATGCGAGCTCGCAAGGACTCCGCCGCCTGCGTTTCTCTTTCTTCGTATTACAATGTCAAAGAGCCGCCGAGAAATCAGCCTATGGCCAGTTTCCCGAACCCCTGATGAAAGCAAAGCCTTCATTAAGAGTCAAAGACAGGCGATACGTCTCTCGAAATGACTTTCGAGCTATCAGCATCACTGTCAAAGTGAATGTCGCGGTCGCGGTCAGTCCCGCAGGAAGTGGGTGCGACCCGCGCTGGAGGTGGATTTAGGGGTTTCCGCCCCTAGTGTCAAGAGACCTTCATGCGATTTTTTTCGCATGCCCGCTTTTGGCTGATTGAGGCATATCCGTCACATTCCTGCCTGAATAGCTGGGCACCCTCTCTCTGTTAACAGTGAGGTAACCAAGTATGGTTACGTTTGGTTAAGCCTTGCTGACGGGGTGGTTTTGTAGGGTTTCTAGAGTTTAAGCCATCGAAATCGGGCATTTCCGGGTTGGGCGTGCTGCGTCCGCCGCATTTTACCGATTGCGTACTGGCAACTCTTCCCAACGACACCCCCGAAAGCAAGCCTCACGACGAATACGGGTTCAGCAGCCGTCCGGCGCTGTCCGCCGCAAAGCCGAGGGACTTTTTTAGGCTTTGCGCGCTTTTCGAAGGTGGGAGGCCTCCGAAAGCGATTGCGGAACGATCGGACGGATGACGGGGGAAACGGATTGTCCGAATCGCAAGATCCGATTGCGCTTATCACCCGCAAGGCCGGCGCGCTCATCAAGACGGAGCCGCGCGGCCTTCCCCAGATCTATCTCGCGCGTCACAAAGAAGCCGACCGCAGCATCCCCGAAGTCTATATCTGCGACCACGAGAACAGCGGCATCACCGGCCGTCTGAAGTGGATGGCCAGCACCTGCCTCGCCGGCACGGTCGGTCTTTGTCTGATCGGCATCGCGGTCTACGCCTCCATGAATATGGAAGACGGCGCCGGCATGATGGATTCCATCAAGCGCGCCGGCCTGGCCGCGCTGCGCCCGATGGAGATGGCCAGCATCGCCCAGGATTCCGATCAGAGCCCCACCGCCCTCAAGGGCGACCGCATCGAGACGACCTCGTCGGGCTTTGCCAGCCGCCAGCTCATCCACGAAACGGTGGTGCAGCGCCAAGGCTCCCGCGAGTTCATCACCATCGAGCCCTATGTAAGGCTCGTCGTAGGCCTTTCCACCGAGCAACCCTCCCACCCCGAAGACATCCCGCCCTTCAACCCCTTCAAGCTTTACTCCGACAACACCCCGATCGGGGGCGACGGCGACGCCGAGAATCAAAAGCGCTTCTCTTCCGAAGTCGTCGATCTCCCCATGGACTCCCTGGCCGATGACGGCCTGGAGCTCGGCCCGGACGAAGTTCTGAGCCTCGTCGCCGAAGCGGCTGAGAACTTCGCCTATGCCGAACGCTCCCTGGACAAGCCGAAGGTATCGGAGGGCGACAACAGCCTGCCCATCCACCGCGCCTCCTATCGTCCGGACGAAGGGCTGGACCGCCCGGTGGCCCGCAACATGACGGTCATCAACAAGCTCGTGGAGGAGGATGAGGACGACAAGCCGAAGCTCCTGCCCGGCACCGAGGTGAAGGCCATCGAGGTGAAGAGCGGCGACAGCCTGCTCGGCATCATCAAGAAAGCCGGCACCGACATGTCCCAGGCGACGGCCATCATTGCCGCCATGAAGCCGGTGTTCTCGCCGGACACCCTGCAGCCCAAGCAGGAAATCCGCTTCACCCTCGTTCCCACCCCGAGCGACACCGGCGCCATGGACGCCGTCCGGGTCAGCGTCTTCAGCGAGGACGACAAGCACCTCGCCACCGTGGCCCGCAGCAAGGACGGCGACTATCTCGCTTCCGACCAGGCCGTGGACGTCGCCGCCATCGAGGCCATGAAGAAGGAGCAGGAGGAAGAGGCCGACCCCACCAAGGTCACCCTCTACAAGGCCTTCTACGAGGCGGCCCGCCAGCAGGACATTCCGCCCAGCGCCATCCGCCAGCTCCTGCGCATCCATTCCTACGATGTCGACTTCAAGCAGAAGGTCCGCTCCGGCGACACCTTCGAGGCCTTCTTCGACCTGCCCGACGGCGGAGACGAGGCCAACCAGGCCGGCGGCGAGCTGCTCTACACCGCGATGACCGTGCGCAACCAGACCCGCACCTTCTACCGCTTCCGCACCCCCGACGGGGTGGTCGACTATTATGACGCCTCCGGCAACAGCGCGAAGAAGTTCTTGATGCGCAATCCGGTCCGCGGCGGCCGTTACACCTCCGGCTTCGGCTATCGCCGCCACCCGCTGCTCGGCGGCACCCGCATGCATACCGGCGTCGACTGGGCCGCCCCCACCGGCACCCCGATCCTCGCCGCCGGCGACGGCACCATCGAATCCGTCGGCCGCAACGGCGCCTACGGCAATTACGTGCGCATCAAGCACGCCAACGGCTTCGACACCGCCTACGGCCATATGTCGAAATTCGCCGACGGGCTCCACACCGGCGTGCATGTGAAGCAGGGCCAGGTGATCGGCTATGTCGGCTCCACCGGCCGCTCCACCGGCCCCCATTGTCACTTCGAGGTTCTCGTCAACAACGACTTCGTGAACCCGATGACCATCCAGGTCCCCCGCGGCCTTCAGCTGACCGGCCGCCAGCTCGCCGAATTCAACAAAGAGCGCGCCCGCATCGAAAGCTTGATGCAGATCGACCCGATCACCACCCGCGTCGCCGACGTCAATCCTTAGACTCTTCTCCCCGCCTCAGACATTTCCGAAGCCCACTGCGCTTCGCCAAGCGCGATCGTCATGCCCGGACTTGATCCGGGCATCCACGCCACGACGGCGAGAGCACGTCCGGCAGCGAGGGGCGGCTTCGCAGGCTGGGGTCCCCTCCCACCTTGCGAGGGAGGGCTAGGGAGGGGGGTAACGCGATAGGAGGGAGAAATTATCGCAATCGCGGCATCGGCCGACACATCCACCCCCCTCCGCTCATGCAGGAGCATGAGCGTGCTCCCCCGCAAGGGGGGAGCAAGCAAGCCCCCTGCCCACGCGCCGTCCCTCGCCGGCCCGAAAGCCGCGAGAGAGTGAGGGATTGCGGAGCGCCGAGAGGCCGCCGTCCGTGTCTATTGTTAGAGCAACCTTCCGGCGCTCCGCTTATGCGGCGATATTGAAGCCCCGGGCCACCGTTTATCATCTCGAGAACGTGCTTGGCGCCGTATTACACGTGCGCCCACGAACGAAGGCCAGGGATTGCCCTGGTGGTGGCATGGAGACCCCCGAGCCGGGTTCGTTACACCCAAGCGGGTCGGCTCATCGCCGCTGTCCCGCCTCGCATCAGCCCAGGCGCCGCCCCTCTCCTCACGTGAAAAGGACGGTCCTAGGTCACGCATCCCTCATGAGGAAAGGTGGGGTGAGTTTATCGCCTGATTGAAGCCCGAGGATAAATAGTGGAATGATGCCCAGCTTGGGGGGTGAGTATGTTCGAGCAAACATTCAAAAACATCGATGACGTCCTTTGGAAGGAAGCAGGCTGCGCCACGGAGCTGGACTACGCCGAACAGACCTCGTGGCTCCTTTTCCTTCGCTATCTGGACGATCTCGAAAAAGCCAACGAGCTGAAGGCGGAACTCGAGGGAAAGAAGTACGAGTACAAGATCGACAAGCGCCACCGTTGGTCGTCCTGGGCCGCGCCGAAAAAGGACGATGGATCGTTCGACCACGACAACGCTCTGACCGGCGACGACCTGATCGACTTCGTCAATCGTGATCTCTTCCCCTATTTGCAGGGTTTCAGAACGCGGGCGACCAGCTCCGACACCATCGAATACAAGATCGGTGAGATCTTCAGCGAGATCAAAAATCGCTTCCAGAGCGGCTACTCGCTGCGCGACGCGCTCGAACTCGTCGATGCGCTGAGCTTCCAGACCCAAGCGCAGAAGCACGAACTCTCCGAACTTTACGAGAGTCGCCTACGGAATATGGGCAATGCCGGGCGGAATGGCGGCGAGTACTACACGCCTCGTCCCCTCATCCGCGCCATGATTCAGGTGGTGAAGCCTGAGATCGGCGAGCGCATCTATGACGGTGCCTGCGGCTCAGCGGGCTTCCTCTGCGAGGCGTTCGAAGATCTGCTGCCGAAGGCCGATTCCACAAAAGCGAGAGCGACGCTCCAGGAACGGACCTTCTACGGCAAAGAAAAGAAGAGCCTCGCCTACATCCTTGGCACCATGAACATGATCCTGCATGGGATCGAGGCGCCGAATATCGTCCACACCAACACGCTCACCGAGAACATCACTGACCTCCAGGAGAAGGATCGGTTCGACATCATTCTCGCCAATCCGCCCTTCGGCGGCAAAGAGCGCAAAGAGATCCAGCAGAACTTTCCGATCAAGACGAGCGAAACCGCCTACCTCTTCCTCCAGCATTTTATCAAGTCACTGAAGGCCGGTGGCCGCGCTGCCATCGTTATCAAGAACACCTTCCTGTCGAACACGGACAATGCGTCCATCGATCTGCGCAAGGAACTGCTGGAGACCTGCAATCTCCATACGATCCTCGACGTGCCCCAGGGCTCCTTCCAAGGCTCCGGCGTCAAGACCGTAGTGCTGTTCTTCGAGAAGGGCTCGGCAACCCGGAAGACCTGGTACTACAAGCGCGAACTCGAACGCCCGCTCGGCAAGACCAACCCGCTGACCGATGCGCATCTCGAAGAGTTTGTCACGCTTCAAGCGCAGTTCGCAGACAGCGAGAACTCTTGGACAATCGACGCGAAAGACATCGACACGGACACCTTCGACATTTCGGTCAAGAATCCCAACAAGCCTAAGGAAGTACCCCTGCGCGATCCGAAAGAGATCATTGCCGAAATCGCGGCCCTGGATGCTGAAAGCGCTGCAATCCTGAGAAGCATCGAGGCGACGCTGTGAGTGGCAACTGGGAAGAAACCACTTTGGATGAGGCCGTCACCTTCAAGGGAGGTGGCACCCCGTCAAAAGACAACTCCGCCTATTGGAGCGGCGATATCCCTTGGGTCTCGCCCAAGGACATGAAGTCTTCGACAATCAACAACTCGATCGACAAGATCACTACCGAGGCCGTCGAGAATAGCGCTGCTTCTCTGATCCCTAGAAATTCAATTCTCGTCGTTGTGCGATCTGGTATTTTGGCTCGCACTATTCCTGTGGCGATCACTTCATGCGATCTTGCCGTCAATCAGGATCTCAAAGCGCTTTATCCTAAACCGGATGTTGACGCCCGCTTCCTGCATTATTTCATGCAGATGGCGGAGCCTCAGATCTTGAAGCTTGTGACCCGGGGTGCGACCGTTCATCGGCTTTCGACTGAAAGTCTGAAATCGCTGAGATTTCCGAAGCCCCCACTTGCCGAACAACAGCGGATCGTCGCCATTCTCGACGAGACATTTGCGGGGCTGGCGACCGCGACCGCCAACGCCGAGAAAAATCTCAAGAACGCTCGCGAGCTGTTCGAGAGCTGTCTAGACGAGGCGCTAGCGAACGAGGAATGGTCGCGCAGAACTCTTTATGAGATCGCCGCTCCTGATTGCTCTCTTTCGTACGGAATCGTTCAACCGGGCAATGAAGTTTCCGATGGGTTGCCCGTTGTTCGCCCCGTCGACTTGGGTGCTGAGTTAGTAAGGGTCGGTGGCCTAAAGCGTATCGACCCTGTGCGAGCCCAAGGCTACAGCCGGACGAGACTGAAGGGAGGGGAGTTGTTGCTATGTGTGCGAGGCACCACTGGCTCAATTTCAATCGCATCAGAGGAGCTCGCTGGAGGAAATGTGACCCGAGGCATCGTCCCAATTAGGTTTGATCCCTCCCAAATGATCCAGCGCTTTGGGTATTACGCTCTACTTTCAAAGACCGTGCAGCGCCAGATCGGTGCAAAAACGTATGGGGCTGCTTTGATGCAAATTAATATTCGGGATTTGCGGAATTTGTCTGTCCCTGTGCCGCCATTGCCTGAGCAGGAAAAAGTTGCGACGCGACTGGAGGGACTAGGCCGACAAACTTCGAGACTTATAGAGATTAACGAGTCGAGGCTGGTTCAGCTTAAGACCTTGAAAGAGGCGCTACTGCAGAGAGCATTCTCCGGCGAACTGACGGCCCCACCCACTGAAGCGATCAACGAGGCGGCAGAGTGAACGAGGCGGAGACCCGCGCCGAGCTCATTGACCCTGCCTTGAAGGACGCGGGCTGGGGCGTGGTCGCCGACAGCCGTATCCCCCGCGAGATGCTTTGCTCCGGCCGCATTGAAGGCGCAGGCCGCCGCGGCAGACAAGAGATCGCCGACTACGTCCTCACCTATCGCAATCACAAGCTCGCCGTCATCGAGGCCAAGGCGCGCGACAAGCCTGATACCGAGGGCGTTGGCCAGGCGAAAGCCTATGCCGAAAAGCTGCAGGCACGCTTCGCCTACTCCACTAATGGGCGGCGCATCTATCAGATTGACATGGAAACGGGCGCGGAAACCTATGTCGACCGCTACCCTTCACCAGACGAGCTATGGGCCAAAGTCTTCGAGAAACCGAATCTCTGGCGTGACCGCTTTGCCGATGTGCCGTTCGAAGAGCGCGGCGGGACCTGGCAGACCCGCTACTATCAGCACAACGCCATCGAGAACGGCCTCGAAGCGATTGCCAACGGCAAGCAGCGCATCCTGCTGACGCTGGCCACCGGCACGGGCAAAACGGCCATCGCTTTCCAGATTGCTTGGGCGCTGTTCCAGAGCCGCTGGAATCTCTCCCGTGAGCCGGTCCGCCGCCCCCGCATCCTATTTCTCGCCGACCGCAACATTCTGGCAGACCAAGCCTATAATGCGTTCTCTGCCTTCCCCGAAGATGCACTAGCGCGCATCAAGCCGGATGAAATCCGCAAAAAAGGCCGCGTGCCCAAGAATGCCAGCATCTTCTTCACGATCTTCCAGACTTTCATGAGTGGCACGGGTGAAGACGGAGAACCTGCGCCCTATTTCGGCGACTATCCGCCCGACTTCTTCGACTTCATCGTCATCGACGAGTGCCATCGCGGCGGGGCCAATGATGAGAGCAATTGGCGCGGCATCCTCGAACATTTCGAGCCGGCGGTGCAGCTCGGCCTGACCGCCACGCCCAAGCGCAAGGACAATGTCGACACCTACCGCTATTTCGGAGAGCCGGTTTACACCTATTCCCTGAAAGAGGGGATCAATGACGGCTTCCTCACACCGTTCAAGGTGAAGCAGATCGCCACCACCCTGGACGATTACATCTACACGCCGGACGACACGATCGTCGAAGGCGAGATCGAGGAAGGCAAGCGCTATCGCGAGTCGCAATTCAACCGCACCATCGAAATCGAGGAGCGGGAGCGCTATCGCGTAAAGCTGTTCATGGAGCAGATCGACCAGCGCCAGAAGACGCTGGTGTTCTGCGCCACCCAGGGCCATGCGCTGCTGGTGCGCGACCTCATCAATCAGATGAAGAAGAGCACGGACCCGAACTATTGCGTGCGGGTGACCGCTGACGATGGTGCGCGCGGCGAAACGTTTTTGCGGACCTTCCAGGACAACGAGAAATCAATTCCGACGATCCTGACGACGTCGCAGAAACTCTCTACCGGCGTGGACGCGCGAAACATCCGCAACATCGTTCTGATGCGGCCGATCGGCACGATGATCGAGTTCAAGCAGATCATCGGGCGCGGCACGCGCCTCTTCGACGGCAAGGACTACTTCACGATCTACGACTTCGTGAAGGCCTATGAGCATTTCAGCGACCCCGAATGGGATGGCGAACCCATAGAGCCCGTGCCTGTGGAGCGCCCGGCAGAACCTGATCCTATTCCCGGTTGCGCAGATGATGGCGAAGGCGGCGGAGATCTAGACCCGCCGGAACGGCCCAAGAAAATCAAAATCAAGCTCGCGGACGGCAAAGAGCGCACCATCCAAAGCATGATCGCGACCACCTATTGGAGCCCTGACGGCAAGCCCATCTCCGCCAATCAGATGATCGAGGCGCTTTACGGGGAACTGCCCCATTTCTTCAAGGATGAGGAGGAGCTTCGACGGCTCTGGAGCAAGCCCGACACCCGGAAAGCGCTCCTGCAAAGTCTGAGCGAGAAAGGCTTCGGGTCAGAGCAGCTGACCGAGATCGGCCGCATGATCAATGCGGAAAAGAGCGACGTCTTCGACGTGCTCGCCTATATCGCTTTCGCACTTTCACCGATCACGCGATCAGATCGTGTGGAAGCGCATAAAGGCGAGATCTATGCCGAATATGACGGCCCATTGCGCACCTTCCTCGACTTCGTTCTGGCCCAATACGTGGAGCAAGGAGTCGACGAGCTTGACCAGGCAAAGCTCGGTCATCTTCTCGAATTGAAGTATCACACGGTCAGCGATGCCGCCGAAAAACTCGGCGACATCCCAACCATCCGCGATAGCTTCGTTGGCTTTCAGCAGTATCTCTATCGAGACTAAGCCGCAGCCCTGACCGCCTCGCCGTTGAACACCAGCCCGCCGTCGCGGGTGGTGACGCTGACGGTCTCGCCGTCATGCACCTTGCCCTCCAGCAGCAGCTCGGCCATGGGGTCCTGCACGTATTTCTGGATCACGCGTTTCAGGGGCCTTGCGCCATAGGCCGGGTCGTAGCCCTTGTTGCCGAGCCATTCCTTGGCGTCGTCGGACAGCTGCAGATCGATCTTGCGGTCGGCCAAGAGCTTCTGCAGCCGCACCATCTGGATATCCACGATGGCGCGCATCTGGTTGCGCTTCAGCCGGTGGAACAGGATGATCTCGTCCACCCGGTTCAGGAACTCGGGCCGGAAATGGGCCCGCACCACCTCCATCACCTGATCGCGCACCTGGTCCGAATCCTCGCCCTCCGGCTGGTTCACCAGATATTCGGCGCCGAGATTCGACGTCATGATGATCAGCGTGTTGCGGAAATCCACCGTGCGCCCCTGCCCGTCCGTCAGGCGGCCGTCGTCCAGCACCTGGAGCAGCACGTTGAACACGTCCTGATGGGCCTTCTCGATCTCGTCGAACAGGATGACCTGATAGGGCCGGCGGCGGACCGCCTCGGTCAGCGCCCCGCCCTCCTCGTAGCCGACATAGCCGGGGGGCGCGCCGATCAGCCGGGCCACCGCGTGCTTCTCCATATATTCCGACATATCGACGCGCAGGATCGCGCTCTCGTCGTCGAACAGGAATTCGGCGAGCGCCCGGGACAGCTCCGTCTTGCCGACGCCCGTCGGCCCCAGGAAGATGAACGAGCCGATGGGCCGGTTGGGATCCTGCAGGCCGGCCCGCGCCCGGCGGACGGCCGTGGCGACGGCGGTCACCGCCTCCTCCTGGCCGACCACGCGCTTGGCGAGGCCGGTCTCCATCTGCAGCAGCTTCTCCCGCTCGCCTTCCAGCATCCGGTCGACGGGAACGCCGGTCCAGCGCGAGACCACCTGGGCGACATGGTCGGGCGTCACGACCTCCTGGGCCATCACCCCGCCTTGGGATTCGGTCTCTTCCATCTCCTTCAGCTTGGCCTCGAGATCCGGGATCACCCCATAGGCCAGCTCGCCGGCCTTCTGGAGATCGCCGCCCCGCTGGGCCTGCTCCAGCTCAATGCGCGCCGCATCCAGCTGCTCTTTCAGCTTCTGGGCGCCTTGCAGCTTCTCCTTCTCCTCCAGCCATTTCTGGCCGACGGTCGAGGCCTCTTCCTCCAGATTACCGAGCTCCTTCTCGAGCTTCTCCAGCCGGTCCTTGGAGGCGTCGTCGGTCTCCTTCTTCAGCGCCTCGCGCTCGATCTTCAGCTGAATGATCCGCCGGTCGAGCTCGTCCAGCGCTTCGGGCTTGGAATCCACCTGCATGCGCAGGCGCGAGGCCGCCTCGTCCACCAGGTCGATGGCCTTGTCGGGCAGGAAGCGGTCGGTGATGTAGCGGTTGGAAAGCGTCGCGGCCGTCACCAGCGCCGCGTCGGAAATCCGCACGCCGTGATGCAGCTCGTATTTCTCCTTCAGGCCGCGCAGGATGGAGATGGTGTCCTCCACCGTCGGCTCGGCCACGAAGACCGGCTGGAAGCGGCGGGCGAGCGCCGCGTCCTTCTCAACATGCTTGCGATACTCGTCGAGCGTGGTGGCGCCCACGCAGTGAAGCTCGCCGCGCGCAAGCGCCGGCTTCAGCAGGTTCGAGGCATCCATCGCCCCATCGGTCTTGCCCGCGCCGACCAGGGTATGCATCTCGTCGATGAACAGGATGATCCCGCCTTCCGCCGCCTGGATCTCCGAAAGCACGGCCTTTAGGCGCTCCTCAAACTCGCCGCGATATTTCGCACCGGCAATCAGCGAGCCCATGTCGAGCGCCATCACCTTCTTGTCCTTCAGGCTCTCCGGCACGTCGCCCTCGACGATGCGGCGGGCGAGGCCTTCGACGATGGCCGTCTTGCCGACGCCCGGCTCGCCGATCAGCACCGGATTGTTCTTGGTGCGGCGGGAGAGCACCTGGATGGTGCGGCGGATCTCCTCGTCGCGGCCGATCACGGGGTCGAGCTTGCCCTTGGAGGCTGCCTCGGTGAAATCCTGGGTGTAGCGCTTCAGCGCGTCGTAGGACTGCTCGGCGGAGGCGGAATCGGCGGTGCGGCCCTTGCGCAGATCGTCGATCGCGGCGCGCAAGGTGGCCGGCGTCAGGCCGCAGCCGGTGAGGATCTTCTCCGCGTCCGTATCCTTCGCCTGGGACAGCGCCTGAAGCAGCCGCTCCACGGTCACGAAGCTGTCGCCCGCCTTGGTGGCGAGCTGCTCCGCCTCGTCCAGCACCTTCGCCGTAGCGGTCGCCATATAGGTCTGCGCGGACTGGCCGGAGACCTTGGGCAGCTTGCCGAGCGCCGCCTCGGTCCGCTCCAGCGCTTCCTTCGCATTGCCGCCGGCCCGGGTGATCAGCCCACTCGCCAGCCCTTCGGGATCGTCGAGCAGCACCTTCAAGAGATGCTCCGGCGTGATCTGCTGATGCCCCTCGCGCACGGCGACCGATTGCGCGGACTGGAGGAACCCCTTCAGACGATCGGAAAATTTCTCAATATCCATGATGAATCCCTATAGGCGAATCCGGCTCGCGAACCGGCAGGCATGACCGGCCGGGCCGCAGCCTGCGAAACGAGCACAGATACGCTGATAACCGCGTTTTATTAACGCAGGATATAGGGAGGGTTGACCAGGACAAAAGAGGATCGCGCGGTAACGAAGCCCCTAAGAGTCTGTCTCAGGCCGGCACAGAACCGGGCGCGGCCGCGCACGCAGCCCTGCCGCCGCGCGAGGAACGTCCCCGCATCCGCGGTCAAACCCCATGGGAGGATCCCAAGACATGAGAGGATCCCAAGATCAGGGGCCCCGAGGGCCACGTCATCAAGGGTCGCGTATAAAGTCAGGTCTCGGACGATGCGCCGAGGAGAGCGCTAGTTGACGGCCTCTTCCGGAGCGCCTTCCTCCCGCGGCTTCGCCTCAGTGGAAGACGGCTGCTCGTCGCGAGCCTTCTCGCTCTCAGGGTCACCGTCTTGGGCAGCACTCTCTTGGGCAGCCCTCTCATGGGCGGCACCGTCGGCGCCGTTGCCGCGAGAGGCATCGTCGTTGCGCTTGGAATTCCGCCGCGGCTTGTCGCTCCGCTGGGAAGCGGCCCGCTCCTCGCCGTCGGAAGCGTTGGCGTTATCGGAGGACTCGTCGTCCCCTACCGGCTTGCCGCGATAATTGCTGCCATTGGCACCGTCATTGGGCTGGTTGCTCTGATTGCCCTGCGGATTCTGGGCGCTCTGCGCCGCCATGATGATCCGGTTGTAGTGCTCGGCATGCTGAAGATAGCTCTCGGCACCGACGGAATCGCCGGAAGAAAGCGCATCGCGGGCGAGCGACATATACTTTTCCGCGATATGGGCGGCAGTCCCCCGGATCTTCACATCCGGACCGTTGGACTCGTAGTTCCGTGCCAGAGGATTCTGGGGTTTGCGACCGCGGCCACGCCCCCGCCTATTCTGCTGTCCTTGCCTCATCAGCTCCCTTTAACGATTGCTTGGCGGCGCTTCGCCGCCATCCTTCCCCAAACTTCGGACCGGTTCCGTCCGGTCCTAACTTATTCAGATCGAGTCCTTACCCGATGGACCCCTTCGTGACGGATCGGGCCCTTACTCAGCCCGTCCGTCGAAACCGCGGCGAAAAGCCGAACGATCAGCGGCGCTCCAGCAACAGGGCGGCATCCTGAAATGGTCCTCGCGCCCGAACCGCGGCGCCGGATCGAAATTCTGGAGCCGTCCCATGCGGCAACCCAACTTTTTGAGGCCTATGACCCCGTTCTAAGAAGGGCGGTCGAGCTTCCTCTGAACGTCCCGCCATAGGCTGGCGGCCTTCGGTCAGGTTCTAGAAGTTCAGAAGAATTCCGCTCGTTGCCACTACAATCAGCGAGCGCTTAGCGCTGCAGCCGAGAGTGTTCATTCATTGCTAGAAACCTAGCCCGAAGCCGCTGCAGTTCCAAGCTCTTTTTTGACTTGGCTTAACACTGCGCCCGACCGCCGCACCTGGCGTTTTCCGGCAACGCAACGCGGCCGGCCGGCAAGATCCTGCCAAAGCCACTTGGTCTCGTCCAGCATCAGACCGGCCTCTTCCATCAGCGCCGCGACCGCCTCGCCCTGAGTCTCGCCAATCTCGAAGAAAAGTTGTCCCTCCGCGTCCATAACGTGGGGAGCGCGGTCCAAAATCGCAATATAGGCTTGCAGGCCGTCGGTCCCGCCATCCAAGGCGAGGATCGGATCGTGCGCCCGCACCTCCACCGCAAGCCCATCCACCTCCGCGCTGGGAATATAGGGCGGGTTTGCGACGACGATATCGAACGCGCCGCCGCCGAGCGGCGAAAGCCAATCGCCACAGCAGAAGGCGGCACGATCCTGCAAGCCAAGCGCCACCGCATTGGACCGGGCCGTGCGCAGCGCCGCCGGGCTGCGATCGATGCCCACCCCCGTGGCATCGGGAATTTCAGCGAGAAGGGTCAGCAGGATCGCCCCGCTGCCCACGCCGAGATCGAGAATGCGCGGCGCAGCCTTTTCGCGGCGGCTTTCCAGCACCGCATCGATCAGCGTCTCCGTGTCGGGCCGGGGGTCCAGCGTCTCATCGCTGAGACGAAAATCGCGGCCGTAGAACTCCCGCGACCCGAGGATGCGCGAGACGGGCTCGCCCCCTTCCCGCCGCACGACGAGCGCCGCAAAACGGTCCGCCGCCGCTTCGGTCAGGATCTCGCCGGGATCGCGGATGTAATCTTCGACGCCGCGCCCCGTGCTTGCGAAAAGCAGAAGCCGCGCATCGAGCATGGCCGACGCGGCACCGCCCGCCGCGAGCCGCGCCGCGGCACCCGAGACGGCCTCCCGCAACGTCGCGCCTCGAAACGATGCTTGCCTAGCCATCGACAGGATCCGGCTCCGTCCCGGCCGCCACCTGGTCCTGCATCTCGGCGAGCAGATTGGCCTGATGCTCGGTCGTCAGCGCATCGACGATCTCGTCCAGCGCTTCGCCGGCAAGCACCAGATCCAGCTTGTGCAGGGTGAGGTTGATACGGTGATCGGTCACCCGGCCTTGCGGGAAATTGTAGGTCCGGATCCGCTGGGACCGGTCGCCGGAGCCGATCTGGCTCTTGCGGTTCGCCGCACGCTCCGATTCCTGGCGCATCCGCTCCGCGTCATACAGGCGGGAACGCAGCACCTTCATGGCCTTCGCCTTGTTCTTGTGCTGGGATTTCTCGTCCTGCTGGATCACCACGATGCCGGTCGGGATGTGGGTGATACGCACCGCACTGTCGGTGGTGTTCACCGACTGGCCGCCCGGCCCGCTCGCCCGGAACACATCGATCCTAAGATCCTTGTCCTCGATCGCGACATCCACATCTTCCGCTTCCGGCAGCACCGCCACCGTCGCCGCGGAGGTGTGAATGCGCCCTTGCGTCTCCGTCTCCGGCACACGCTGCACGCGATGCACGCCGGATTCGAACTTCAGATGAGCGAACACGCCCTTGCCGGAGATGCTGGCGATGATTTCCTTATAGCCGCCGGTCGCCGATTCGCTGGCCGAGAGAATGTTGATCTTCCAGCCCTTCTTGTCGGCGTAGCGCTGATACATGCGGAAGAGATCCCCGGCGAACAAGGCCGCCTCGTCGCCGCCGGTCCCGGCGCGCACTTCCAGGATCGCGTCTTTCTCGTCCGCGGCGTCCTTCGGCAAGAGCTGCAGCTTCAGCTTGTGCTCCAAAGCCTCGAGCTTCTCCTCCAGCGCGTCCTTCTCCTCCCGCGCCAGGGCGATCATCTCATCGTCGGAGGACGGATCGTCCAACAGCTGCTTCAGCCCGTCATATTCGCTCTGGGCGCTCCGAAGCTGTTGGATGGTCGAGACGATCGGGTCGAGCTCGGCGAATTCGCGCGACAGACGCACGAAGGTCTCCTGGTCGGGCCCCGTGGCGAGCGTGTTCTGCACGGTCTCCCAGCGGGAGACGAGCTTATCGAGCTTATCGGACTGAATCGCGGTCAAGGTGAGGGCTCAAAAGTAAAAGGGACTGGCGGCTATTGAGGCATGTCTGGCAATGGCAGCCGGTCGCTCTTGCGGCTCTGCGGATCGTCAGGATCGAGCGGTTCATCCGGCGCGGCATCGCCGCCAGCGCTTCCGGTGCTCTGACCGGTCTCCTGCTGGGGCGCACCGCCGGTTCCGAATAGCGAACCGACCTGACTGAACAGAAGCCATAGAACGAAGATGGCCGCGAGCACAACGACGATCATCGCGATCGCCTTTTTCAGCCTCGTGCCCTTCTTCCCCTCTTGCACCGGTATTTCCGCCTCGGACGGCGCGCCGAAATCCTGTTCGGGCCACGCGGCTTGCGGCGGCGGAGCGGCCTGACCGGGCTGTGGCCATCCTTGCGGCCCGCCGGGCGCCGGTTGAGGCGGCGGCGGACGGAATTCCTGACCGGGTGCGGGCTGTCCCTGAGGCGCGCCGGGGGGCGGCGGACGATATTGGGGAGGCTGACCGGGAGGACGCGGCGCGCCTTGCGGCGGCTGTCCCGGCGGTCTGGCCCCTGGCCCGCCCGGCATCGGCCGGGGAACTGCGCGAGGATCTGGCATCCCTTGCGGGCCTTGTGGATACGGCCCGCCCTGAGGGGCCCCTTGCGGAGGCCGGCCGCCTTGCGGACCCGGCACCGGCGCGAAATCCGGTTGGCGAGGCGGCATATCCGATCCGGCCGTTCCCGCATAGCCCGGCTCGCCATAAGGCGCAGACGAATCAGCATACCCGCCGTTGGATGGCCGTCCCGGCGGGGTCTCTTCTGGCTGGGTGGAAGGCCCTCCGTAAGTCTCGCCGATGGAGAAATCCAGCGGCGGAGGTGTCTCCGGCGGCATCTCTTCGGGTATCACGCCTGCCTCGACCTGGGCATAGACCCGCCGCAGCAAGGGTTGGACATCGAGATTCAGCAACTCGCCATAGGCCGAGACCACGCGCGAGGTCTCCGGCCAGGGCGGCAAAGCGTAAAGCGTACCTTGCTCGAGCGCCTGGACGACCTCAACTTGCGTGGAGAGCCTATTGGCGAGCTGCGCCTCGTCGAGATTGCTGGCGAGACGAAGATCTCGAAAAAGCTCTGCCACCTCCGCATCAAAGCCGGCGGGCATCTTGCGTATCCCGTGAATCTGCAGGCGTGGCCCAAAGAGATCGTTGAAGCCCGGCCCTTGCGGAACGCGGCGCGGTCCGCTCGGGTCGACGGAACCGATCCCAAATCCTGCTAACTTCCATTAACACAAACCTATCGCCCCGGCTTTTGCAACCACTGCTTTCCGGGGATTGGCCTCTTTCACCCATAGCTAAACACAGGTGACCGGGGTCTCGCACTAAATCTGGACACCCTTTTCAACTGCAAAAGCCTTCAATTGCTCCCTGAGATCGCCGGAATCTTCGTTCAGGAGCGTCAGAAGCCGGCTTGTGGCCTGTTCCACGTCGAGCGAGAGAATCATCGCCTTCACCGGCCCGACCGATGCCGGCGCCATGGAAATGGAGCGGAAGCCGAGCCCGATCAGCGCCATGGCCTCGATCGGCTTGCCGGCCATCTCGCCGCAAAGCGTGATCGGCACGTCGTGGCGCTTGCCCGCCAGGACCACCGCGCGCAAAGACCGCAGCGCCGCCTTGTTGAGATTGTCGAAGCGCCCGGCCACCCGCTCGTTGGAACGGTCGGCGGCGAACATGAACTGCATCAGATCGTTGCTGCCGACGGAAACGAAATCGATCAGCGGCATCACCTCGTCGAGCTGCCAAAGCAGCGCCGGAACCTCCACCATGGCACCGATCCGCAGCTTCGAGGGCTCCTGCTTGCCATGGCGCTTAAGGATCTGCAGCTCCTTGGCGATCAGCGCCTTGGCCTCCGTCAGCTCGCTCACATCGGCGATCATCGGCAGCAGCAGACGCAGCTCCCGGCCCGCCGCAGCCCGCATCAGCGCCCTGATCTGGGTCCGGAACAGCGCCGGCCGGTCGAGCGCCATGCGGATGGCACGCCAGCCGAGCGCGGGATTCTCCTCCTTCACCGTCTCGAAATAGGGCAGCACCTTGTCCCCGCCCACATCGAGGGTGCGGAACACGACAGGCTTGTTGCCCGCCGCATCGAAGATCGCCTTGTACATCCGCGTCTGCTGATCCAGCCGCGGGAAGGTCGAGGAGATCATGAATTGCAGCTCGGTGCGGAACAGCCCGATTCCGTCGGCGCCGGATTCCTCCAGATGCGGCAGATCGAACAACAGACCCGCATTGATGTTGAGCGAGATCTTGACCTCGTCCAGGGTGACCGCGGGCACCGAGCGCAAGGCGGCATACTGCGCCTGACGACGGGCGCGGAACCTCACCTTGTCCGAATAGGCCTGCACGACCTCCTGGGTCGGGCGGATATGCAATTCGCCGCCATCCGCATCGACGATGGCGGCATCTCCTGCCTCGACGGTCTCCAGGATACCTTTTGCCTGGCTGACAGCCGCGATGCCCAACGCCCGGGCAACGATCGCCACATGGCTTCCCACGCCGCCCTCGATCAGAACGAGGCCGCGCAGTTTCTCCCGGTCGTAATCCAACAGCTCCGCCGGCCCCATATTGCGGGCGATCAGAATGGTGTCGTCGGGCAGCTTCCCCGCCGCCGCGGTGCCCGCCCCGCCCGAAAGCAGACGCAGCAGCCGATTGGAGAGATCGTCGATATCGTGCAGCCGGTCCCGCGAATGCGCGTCCGTTTGACGTAACATGCGCGCCCGCGTGTCGTTGCGGACGCGTTGCACAGCCGCCTCCGCCGTCAAGCCGGTCTGCAGCGCCTCTTCGAGCCGGCGCCGCCAACCGCGGTCGTCGGCGAACATGCGGAACGCCTCCAGCACCTCGCGATGCTCCCCCGCCCGCGCCATATCGCCCCGCTCGAGCATGGCGTCGATCATGCCCGTCAGATCGTCGATCGCCTGATCGAGACGCCGCTGCTCCAGCTCCACGTCCTCGGCGATCAGCTTGGTCACCAGCACCGGCGGCTCGTGCAGCACGGCATGGCCGAGCGCCACCCCTTCAGAAAGCGACAGTACCTCGTAGCGAAGCGAATCTTCTCGTTCCCCGGCCCCGACATCGTCATTTGTCAGCATGCCGCCCGAGGCCAGCATCTCCGCCAGCACCATCGCCGTGGTCTGGAGCGCCTCGACCTCCTCATCGGTATATTGTCGGTGGGTGCGGTTCTGGACCGTCAATACGCCGATGGCATGGCCGCCGCGCAAGATCGGCACGCCGACGAAGGAATGATAGATTTCCTCTCCGGTTTCCGGCCGGTAGGAGAACGCCGGATGGTTCTGCGCATCCGGAAACTGCATGGCCTCGGCCTCTTGCGCGATCAGACCGACCAGACCCTCGCCGCGCTTCATATGGGTGTTGTGTACGGCGCGCGCTTCCAGGCCTTCCGTCGCGACCAGCTCCAGGGAATTGTCCCGCCGCTGCAAGTACAGCGAGCACACCTCGGCCACCATGTTGGAGGCGATCAGGACCACGACCTTGTTCAGCCGCTCCTGGGCGCTCTCGGGCTCCGCCATCACCTCGCGCAAGCGGCGGAGCAACTGTCTTGGTGCGCTCACTGAAATGGCCATAACAACATTCCTCGCCGGCAAATCCACGCCTGCGACATCATTCCGAGCAAGATCGAAACGCCGGCTGCGGGGCTAACGACTGTCCAGACCGAAAAGCGTGTGCAAGGTCCGTACCGCCAGCTCTGCATATGCGGCATCGATCAGTATGCTGATCTTGATTTCCGAGGTGGAAATCGCCTGGATGTTAATGCCCTTCTCGGAAAGAGCGTGAAACATCTGAGCCGCCACGCCGGCATGGCTTCGCATCCCGACGCCGATCGCGGAAACCTTGGCGACGTTCGTCGAGCCGTCGAGATCGGCATAACCGATCTCGTCCTTCTTCGAGCGTAGCACGTCCAGGGCGCGCTCCAAATCGGCGCTCTGGACGGTGAAGGTAAGGTCCGTGTAGCGGCCGTCCTCGGAGACGTTCTGGACGATCATGTCGACATTGATATTGGCCTCGGCCAAGGGGCCGAAGACGCCGGCGGCGACCCCCGGCTTGTCGGCCACCTTGATCAGCGTCACCTTCGCCTCGTCCGGCGCATAGGCAATGCCGCTGACGACTTTCTGTTCCACGATCTCATCCTCCTCGCACACCAGCGTGCCAAGCTCGGCGATATCGGCCTTCGCGTCGAGATCGGCCGAGTCGAAGCTCGACCGGACCAGCACCGGCACGCTGCGCTGCATCGCCAGCTCCACCGAGCGCGTCTGCAGAACCTTGGCCCCTTGGGACGCCATTTCCAGCATCTCTTCGTAGGAGATGCGATCCATGCGCTGCGCTTGCGGCACGATCCGGGGATCGGTCGTGTAGACCCCGTCCACATCCGTGTAGATATCGCACCTATCCGCGTCGAGCGCCGCGGCGAGCGCCACGGCCGAAGTGTCGGAGCCGCCCCGTCCCAGGGTCGCGATTCGCCCGTCCGGCGCGATGCCCTGGAAGCCGGCCACCACCGCGACCTCGCCGTCGAGCACCTGTCCCTTGAGCGTATGCCCTTCGATGCCGGCGATGCGCGCCTTGGCGTGCACCGGATCGGTGTTGAGCGGAATTTGCCAGCCCTGCCAGGACCGCGCCCGCACGCCGAGCGACTGCAGCACCAGCGCCAGCAGCCCCGCCGTCACCTGCTCGCCGGAAGAGACCACGGCATCGTATTCGCACGCATCGTAGGCGCGGGTTTCGCCGTTCTGAGAATCGCCGCCGGCCGCATCACCGCCATTGGCGCGCGCGGCCTCCTCCACCCAGGCGATCAGCTGGTTGGTCTGGCCGGCCATGGCCGAGACCACCACCGCGCATGCATGGCCGGCGTCGATCTCCCGTTTCACATGGCGAGCGGCGTTTCTGATCTTGTCGATATCGGCGACCGAGGTGCCGCCGAATTTGAGCACTAGCAGGGCCATCGCCCCTCCCGGGTGGCGCGTCTGCGCGAAATCACCCCAAGCAATGAAAGGGGCCGCCCCCTCATGGACCGGCCCGAAATGAAGTCTTCTTACTGATTGGCGGATTTATCCGCAACCGAAGCCGCACCGGCCGTTGAGCCCTGCATCGCCGTGGCAACCGCCCGCTTGACAGAGAAGCGGCCGCGACGGCCAATGCCTCATGGCTCCGCAAAACACAGATCGAGACACCGAAACGGCCGCCACCCCTTCCAGCCTCGACCCCGAAGAGGTCCGCCGCTTCGCCGAGCTCGCCGAGGAATGGTGGGACCCGGACGGCCCCTTCAAGCCGCTCCACCGCATCAATCCCGTCCGTCTCGCCTATATTCGCGACCGGCTTTGCGAGGCCTTCGGCCGGGATCCCGCCGCGGCACGCAGCCTGGAGGGCTTGCGGATCCTGGACATCGGCTGCGGCGGCGGTCTCGTCTGCGAGCCGCTGACCCGGCTCGGTGCGACCGTCATGGGCATCGATCCGGCGGAGGAGACCGTGGCGGTGGCCCGAACCCATGCCGAGGGGGCGGGGCTCGATGTGACCTACGAAGCGACAACCGCCGAGGCGCTGCTTGCCCGCGGCATGAATTTCGACGCTGTGCTGGCGCTGGAGGTCGTCGAGCATGTGGAGAACGTGCCGGCCTTCGTGGCGACCGTCGCAGGTCTGGCGAAACCGGGCGGCGCGGTCGTCTTTTCCACCATCAACCGCACCATGAAATCCTATGCCCTGGCCATCGTCGCCGCCGAATACATCTTGCGCTGGGTTCCGGCCGGCACACATCAATGGGACCGATTCGTCACCCCCGGCGAGCTGATCGGCGCCTTCCGGCAAAGCGGTCTGACGCCCACCGGCGAGACCGGGCTGATCTACAACCCCATCACCGACGAGTGGCGGCTCGGCAAGGATACGGATGTGAATTATTTCGCCGCCGCCAAGCGACGCTGAGGCAGAACCAGCAACCCTCAAACGAACCGCGCTGAAACGAACCGCGCTGAAACGAACCGCGCGCAGCGCGCTCAACGCGCTCAAAGAGTCGCGCCAGAAGGCATCTCGTCCACGATCTCGACGTCGAAATCCCGGCCGCCCGCCAGGGACGGCACGGCAGCTCGCGCCTTCTGGACGAGCGACGGATCGATATCGGCGAGCAGGATCTGCGGCGCCTCCCCCGCCTCGGCCAGCACCTCGCCCCAGGGCGAGACGATCATGCTGTGTCCGTAGGTCCAGCGGCCCATCTCATGATAGCCGCCTTGGGTCGCGGCGAAGACGAAACACCCCGTCTCGATCGCCCGGGCCCGCACCAGCACGTGCCAATGGGCCCGCCCCGTCTCCCGCGTGAAGGCTGCGGGAATCGCGAGGAACGAAGCCCCCGCGCCGGCAAGCGCGCGATAAAGCCCCGGAAAGCGCAGATCGTAGCAGATGGAAAGTCCCAGCCTGCCCCAGGGCAGCGTCGCCAGCACGGCTTTCGATCCCGGCCGATAGGTCTCCGATTCCCGGTAGACCTCGCCATTGGGCAGGTCCACATCGAACATATGCAGCTTGTCGTAGCGTGCGGCAATCTCGCCGGAAGGGGTGATCAGGAAGGAACGGTTGGCGAGCTTGTCGCCCGGCACCTTTATGGCGATGGAACCGACGTGAAGCCAGATCCCGAGCGCCGCCGCTAGCCCTCTCATGCGCGCCAGCGCTTCGCTCTTATCCTCCTCGGCGGCTTGCGCCAGCGCCAGCTCGCGATCGAGCTCCAGCAGCGCGGTGTTCTCCGGCGTTTGGACATAGTCCGCGCCCGCCTCCGCGGCCTGTCGGATCAGGCGCTCGGCGGCGTCGAGATTCGGTGCAACGCTTCGCCCGCAGCAAAGCTGAACCAACGCAACCCGGAAACGCTCCGGGGCAGCAGCGTTCATGCCTTTGCCGGATCCTCGACGAAGATCGGCATCTCCGGCGGATCGCTATCGAGCCACTCCTGAAGCTTGCCGTCCCGGTCGAGGGACGCGAGATCCTGATATCCGCCCACATGCCACTCGTTGATGAAGATCTGCGGCACCGTCTGCCGTCCCCCGGAACGCTTCATCATCTGTTGCCGAAGCTCCGGATCCCAATCGACCGAGATTTCCTCGAAATCCAGGCCTTTGCTCATCAAAAGTTGCTTGGCGGCGCGGCAATAGCCGCAGAGCTGCGTCGTGTAGAGGGTAATACGCACCATACCTGATCCCTCACCAGCTGCTTGATTGGTTGGCTAGTCTGGCCTGCATCATTTTGCGATCAATCTCAGCTCAAAGAAGGCAATACGAAGTTAAAATGTGACCGCCGTCGGCTCGACCGCTCTCGCGAGCGCCAGGGCATCGACCCTCGCGGCACCCGCTTTTCGCAACGCTCTGGTACAGGCTTCGATGGTGGCCCCCGTGGTAATCACATCGTCGACGATCACGACCCGAGCGTCTTTCAGACATCCCGCCCGTGCAACGTCAACGCCAAATGCGCCCGAAACGTTCCGACGCCGCTGATCGGCGCTCAGCCCCACCTGGCTCGTCGTCTTCTTGATGCGCTTCAGCAGCGTCGCATCGGCGGAAACACCGGAAATCCGTCCCACCTCTGCGGCCAGCAAGGCGGATTGATTGAACCGGCGAGACCAGAGCTTCGAGCGATGAAGCGGCACCGGGATGAGAAGGTCGGCATCCCGCAGAATGTCGTTCCCCGCTTGCACCAGCCAACGCCCGAAAAGTGGCAGACCCTCCTGCCGGTCCCGATATTTGAAGCTTTGGATCAGGTCCCGCATGGTCGTGGCGTAACAGGCGGCCGCCCGCGCCCTGTCGTAAGCCGGCGGATCGGCGAGCGCCCCGGCGGAAAGCATGACATCGCCGGTCTCGAAGGGGAGCGGAATGCCGAGACGGTCGCATCTGGGAGGCGTGATGAAATCGATTTTCGACCAGCAAGCCCCGCAGAGCTGCCCGTGCCGGTCGATGGAAGCGCGGCAACCGATACAAACCGGCGGAAGGAGAAAATCGGCGAGCGCGCCGAGGGCTGCACGGAGCATCGGCAGGGCATCCCTGCCCGCCTGCGGCAACGCCATCTCGGGAGCCGCTTGCCCCTCACCTGCCGAAACATCACCCATGACTGGCGGGGATGCTATACCCCGAGCGCCCGGCCACCAAGCGTCATGCGGCGAGGGTTTGCAGCAACGGATGATTCGAGGAACGGCCCGAAGAATGCTTCCAGAGGACGGCAGCCCATGAGCGATCCGGCCCGCCTTTTCGACCGCGCGCTTTTGCGGCGGCATCGCGACCGCCACGCGGCGGTCCATGCCCGTCACGATTTTCTCTTCGCCCATAGCGCGGACGAGATCGCCGGC
Organism: Methyloligella sp. ZOD6; assembly: GCA_050110875.1. Lineage (GTDB taxonomy): Bacteria > Pseudomonadota > Alphaproteobacteria > Rhizobiales > Methyloligellaceae > Methyloligella. The sequence goes on along the minus strand of CP188828.1, from coordinate 2,864,554 downwards.
CGGCTCCAGGCGATCCTCCACGAATTTCCCCTCGTTCTCGATCTCGGCGCCCATCAAGGGCTGCACGGCCGCCAGATCGGGCAAAATCCCAATATCGGTCACGTGATCTATGGCGAGTTGAGCGAAAAACTGGCCCTGTCTTGCCCGAGCCCGGCCGTCGTCTGCGACGAAGAGCGGCTCCCCTTCGCCGATGGCAGCCTCGATCTCGTCGTCTCCGGTCTCAGCCTGCATCACGTGAACGATCTCCCCGGCAGCCTGATCCAGATCCGCCGCGCCCTGAAGCCCGACGGGCTCTTCATGGCCAGCCTGCTCGGCACCCGCACCCTAGAGGAGCTGAGGGAAGCTCTCATTTTCGCTGAGGCGGAGGAGCAGGGCGGCGCCAGTCCGCGCATCGCCCCCTTCGCCGATATCCGGGAGGCGGGCGCGCTGCTTCAGCGGGCGGGCTTCGCCCTCCCGGTCACCGATACCGAAACCCTGACCGTGAGCTACGGCAGCCTTGCCGACCTTCTGAACGAGATCCGCGGTATGGGAGCCGCCAACGTGCTGAACGAACGGACGCGCACGCCGCTTCTCCGGCGAACCCTCAAGCGCGCCGAACGGATCTATCGCGAACGCTTCTCCCTCCCCGATGGACGGATCAAGGCGAGCTTCGAGATCCTCTATTTGAGCGGATGGGCCCCGGCACCGACCCAACAAAAGCCGTTGAAGCCGGGCAGCGCCAGGCAGCGGCTCTCGGAAGCCTTGCACACGGAAGAACGGCCGGCAGGCGAGAAGGCAGGCTTTCGCGACCGGTCCAAGGAGGAGTGATCAGCTCATCACCGCGATCAGCGCGTCGGACACGGCCTGATAGGCCCCGATCAGCGTATCGGTGAAGAAGGAGAGCGCTCCGATGATGGCGACCGAAATCAGCATGAAGACGGCATATTCGACGGCCGTCACGCCGTCTTCCGCTACGATGAACCGGCGGCTCATCCAAGCAATCCGGTTCCCGTTATCCTGTGCACTCATGTGCTTCGTCCTAACGAACGGTCGAGCAGACCGCCCAGCTTCGTCTTCAACGGTTCGTCGGCCGGCGGCATCCCATAGTCGATCAGCGCATCCGGCACGACCCAGGCCAGCTCCTGTCCCTCGAGAGCCCGTGCTTCGCCTTGCCACCGCCGGCTGAGATAAACCGGCATCAGAAGATGGAAGGTCTCGTAAGCGTGGCTCACGAAGGTCAGGGGCTCGATATCCTCTTCCGCGACCCGAATTCCGAGTTCCTCTTCGAGCTCTCGCAACAAGGCCGCTTCCGGGACCTCGCCGGGATCGACCTTGCCGCCGGGAAACTCCCAGAGACCCGCCAGCGGGCGCCCCTCGGGCCGTTTGGCGATCAGAACCGTTCCGTCGTCTTTGCGGAGAACGCATGCCGCCACGAGCACGATCGGCCCCGGTGCAGTGTCCCTCAAATCGTTACCCATCTTGGCAGGATTTATTTAACAAGGCGTATTTCGCCTGTGGTCTACGAGCGATAGTCGGCGTTGATCGAAATATACTCTTTGGTGAGATCGCAGGTCCAAATCCGTGCCGCGCCCTCGCCCACGCCGACATCCACCGAGATGACGAGCTCGTCCCGCTTCATATAGGCCGCGCCCACCTCTTCCCGATAGCCGTCCGCGACCTGGCCGTTCTCGGCCACCAGAATATCGCCGAAGCGGATCGCAAGCCGGTCCCGATCGGCCCGCTCGCCCGCCTTGCCCACCGCCATCACGATGCGGCCCCAATTGGGATCTTCCCCGGCCAAGGCCGTCTTCACCAAAGGCGAGTTCGCGATCGACTTGGCGATGGTCTTGGCGGCGCCGTCGTCCTCCGCACCGGTGACGCGGATCTCGACGAACTTGGTGAGCCCCTCGCCGTCCTTGACAATCTGCAAGGCGAGATCGAGACAGATCTCCTCTAGCGCCGACCGGAAGCTGGAAAGCCGCTCGTCGTCGACGAGCCCGATCCGCGGTGCGCCTCGCTTGGTGGCGGTGCCGGTGGCGAACAGAAGCAGCGTGTCGCTGGTGGAGGTATCGCCATCCACCGTCACCGCGTTGAAGCTCTTATCTGCCGCGGGCTTGAGAAGACTCTGCAGAACCGCCGGCTCGATCGCCGCATCGGTGAACAGGAAGGCCAGCATGGTCGCCATATCCGGCGCGATCATGCCGGCGCCCTTGGCGATGCCGTTGACGGTCACCTTGACCCCGCCGATCTCCGCTTCCCGCGTGGCGAGCTTCGGAAATGTATCCGTGGTCATGATGGCGCGGGCCGCGCCTTCGAACCCCTCAGCCACGCAGGTCGCGGTCAGCTCTGGCAGCCGGCTGGTGATCCGCTCCGCTTGCAGCGGCTCGCCGATCACCCCCGTGGACGCGAGATAGACATCCGCCGGGAGACAGCCGAGCGCCTCCGCCGTCGCCTCTGCCGTCGCCTTGACGGCGGCATCGCCCGCCTTGCCGGTAAAGGCGTTGGACGTGCCGGAATTCACCACCAGCGCCCGCGCCATGCCATGGGCGAGATGAGCGCGGCACCATTCCACCGGCGCCGATGAGGTCTTCGACTGGGTGAGCACGCCTGCGACCGCCGTGCCCGGATCGAACGTCCCGAGCAGAAGGTCGATCCGGCCGGCATAGCGAATCCCGGCAGCACAGCTTGCGAGCTGGACACCCTGGATAGGCGGAAGCGTCGGCAGGACGGCAGGCGCGAAAGGCGACGTCTTTGTCACGCTCTATCGCACCCCCATCCCCATCGGCCGAACACGCCTAATGCTCGGACTCGACATCCTCGGCGCCGACATTGCCGCCGCCCATGGCGCCAGGCGGAACCTCGCCCCGCACGGCGGCATCCTGCATCGCCTTTTTGACGTCTTCGTCGAGGATCTCGATCTTGGCGTCGGCCTGCAGCTCACGCAGCGAGCTCTGCACCTTGCTCTGCAGCAGCTTGCCCATGATGGCTTCCTTCACATCGTCGAATTCCGGCACCTGGCGCGAACGCTCATCGGTGACCTCGATGATGTGCCAGCCGAACTGGGTTTGCACCGGATCGGAAAGCTCGCCTTTCTTCAGCTTGAAGACCGCCTGCTCGAAAGGCTTCACCATCTGGCCCTTGCCGAAGAAGCCGAGATCGCCGTTCTCGGCGCTCGGATCCCGTGACTTCTCTTTGGCGAGCTCGGCGAAATCGGCACCGTCTTCGAGCTGCTTCTTCACCTCCTCGGCCTCTTCCTTGGTCGGCACCAGGATGTGGCGGGCGCGGAGCTCTTTCTCCTGCTTCATCTTCTTCGCCTGCTCTTCGTAGATGGTCTGGGCGACCTTCTCCGAAATCGCTGCTTCGACCTTCTCGTCGTAATAGGCGTCACGCAGGGCGCGGCGGCGGTGATAGTCCAGCCGCTCATCGAAATTATCGGCCTCGTCGAGCTTCTCTTTCTCGGCGGCCGTGGCCATCAGCTCGTTCTCGATCACGAACTGGACCAGCATCCGCTTGCGCTCGTTTTCCGGAAAGCTGGAGAGCTGGCCGCCAACCTCTGAGGCGGCGAAGTCGAGATCCTGTTGGGTGATATCCTTACCGTTGACTCGGGCGACGATGTCCTCGGCCGCCGCCGGCAACGCGAAAAAGGTAACGAAGGCTGCTGCAAGCAGCATCATGCTTGGGCGTTTCACGGGATTGAGGTCCTTATTTTCTGCCTGCCTCGGACCGTCCTTGAGCGGACGAGATCGTCGCAACGAGAGCAGGCGTTTCGGTCGCTTCCCCCGGGCGCCTACATAAACCTTCGAAGGGTGCGCTGCCAAGTCGCGATTTAGGGAAGTTTTTGGCCAGGAGTGCGGCCAGTTGATGGCCACAGCGACGGCCCGGCGCCCGTTCGCACCCTATCCTCCGGGTTGCGTCCTGCCCCGGCACCACCAACCTGCCAAAGCCTTGTGATCAACGGCCTTCGCGTTGACAAGGTTCCGGGCTCCTCTTATGTCTCACGCGACTGTTTCCGGCGGCTTTCGGTCGCCTTTTCCAGGGCATGTCGGCAGACATGTCCCGCCATATCGTACGACGGAGAAAGCGCCGAAACAGCCGGTATTCGAATGCCCCGCCGAGCCTGGAAACCTCCGGCCCCGGAGCGAAACGTTCTGATGCTCACCATCCCCTTGCAAGCGGATGCTTTTAAAGGCTTGACCCATGCTCTCGATCGGCAACATCGCCGCTAAAGTCTTCGGCACTTCCAACGACCGCAAGCTGAAGAAGTATTACGGGCTGATCGAGACGACCAACGCGCTCGAGCCGGAGATCGAGAAGCTTTCCGACGCCGATCTCCGCGCCCGCACGGACGCGTTTCGTAAGCGCGTCGCCGACGGTGAAAGCCTCGAGAGCCTGATCCCCGAAGCCTTCGCCACCGTCCGCGAGGCCGCCAAGCGCACCCTTGGCCAGCGCCATTTCGACGTGCAGCTCATGGGCGGCATGGTGCTCCACGAAGGGCGCATCGCCGAGATGAAGACCGGCGAGGGCAAGACCCTGGTCGCCACCCTGCCCGTCTATCTGAACGCACTGGCCGGCAAGGGCGTCCATGTCGTCACCGTGAACGATTACCTGGCCAAGCGCGACGCCGCCTGGATGGGCCAGGTCTACGAATTCCTCGGCCTTTCCGTCGGTTGCATCCTGCACGATCTCAGCGACGAGGAGCGTCACGCCGCCTACGCCGCCGACGTGACCTACGGCACGAACAACGAGTTCGGCTTCGATTATCTCCGCGACAACATGAAGTATTCGATCGAGGACATGGTCCAGCGCGATCACTTCTACGCCATCGTGGACGAGGTGGACTCCATCCTGATCGACGAGGCGCGCACGCCGCTGATCATCTCCGGTCCGCTGGAGGACCGCTCCGAGCTCTACGTCACCATCGACAAATTCCTGCCCGAACTCGTGGATGAAGACTACGACCTCGACGAGAAGCAGCGCACCGTGACCCTCACCGAGGCGGGCAACGAGCATCTCGAGCAGCTTCTCTCCGATGCCGGCCTCTTGAAGGGCGAGTCCCTGTACGACACCGAGAATGTCAGCGTCGTCCACCACGTGAACCAGGCTTTGCGCGCCCACAAGCTGTTCCAGCGGGACAAGGATTACATCGTCAAGAACGGCGAGGTCGTCATCATCGACGAGTTCACCGGCCGCATGATGTCCGGCCGGCGCTATTCGGAAGGCCTTCATCAGGCCCTGGAAGCCAAGGAAGGCGTGAAGATCCAGCCGGAGAACCAGACTCTGGCCTCCATCACCTTCCAGAACTATTTCCGCCTCTACGAGAAGCTCGCCGGCATGACCGGCACCGCGCTGACCGAGCAGGACGAGTTCATGGACATCTACGGGCTCGACGTGATCGAGGTCCCCACCAATCGTCCGATGATCCGCAACGACGAGGACGATGAGGTCTACCGCAGCGCGAACGAGAAATACAAAGCCATCGTGGAGCGCATCAAGGATGCCAAGGAGCGGGGCCAGCCCTGCCTGGTCGGCACCACCTCCATCGAGAAGTCGGAACTGCTCTCGGAGATCCTCAAGAAGGCGAATGTCTCCCACAACGTTCTGAACGCCCGCTATCACGAGCAGGAAGCCCAGATCATCGCCCAGGCCGGCGTGCCCGGCGCCGTGACCATCGCCACCAACATGGCCGGCCGCGGCACCGACATCCAGCTCGGCGGCAACTGGGAGATGCTGCTGGAGAACTGGATCGAGGAGGAGCGGGAAAAAGGCAAGGAGCCCGACGATCTCGCCATCCAGCGCAAGAAGGAGGAGATCACCGCCCAGATCGCCGTCCAGAAGGAGAAGGCGCTCGCCGCCGGCGGTCTCTACGTGATCGGCACCGAGCGTCATGAGAGCCGGCGCATCGACAACCAGCTGCGCGGCCGTTCCGGCCGTCAGGGCGACCCGGGCCGCTCCCATTTCTACCTGTCCCTGGAAGACGACCTGATGCGCATCTTCGGCTCCGACCGCATGGACGGCATGCTGAAGGCGCTGGGGCTTCAGGAGGGCGAGGCCATCGTCCATCCCTGGATCAACAAGGCGCTGGAGAAGGCGCAAGGAAAGGTCGAGGGGCGCAACTTCGACATCCGCAAGAACCTGCTCAAATACGACGACGTGATGAATGACCAACGGAAAGTCATTTTCGAGCAGCGCCGCGAGCTGATGACCGACACGGATCTGAACGAGACCATCGCCGATATGCGGCAGCAGGTGGTCGAGGATCTTGTCGCCAAGCATATCCCGGAAAAGTCCTACGCCGAGCAGTGGGACATCGAAGGCCTCGACGCCGAGGTGAAGCAGATCTTCGACCTCGACCTCCCCATCGCCGACTGGGCGAAGGAAGAGGGCATCGCCGATCAGGAGATCACCGAGCGCCTGCTGAAGGCGGCGGACGAGAAGGCCGCCAAGAAGGCCGCCGAGTTCGGCCCCGACACCATGCGCCAGATCGAGAAGGCCGTGCTGCTCCAGACCCTGGACAATCTCTGGCGCGAGCATCTGGTGACCCTGGATCACCTGCGCCAGGTGATCGGCCTGCGCGGCTACGGCCAGCGCGATCCGCTCAACGAGTACAAGGGCGAGAGCTTCACCCTGTTCGAGACCATGCTCGGCCATTTGCGCGAGGCGGTCACCGGCCAGCTGATGCATGTGCAACGCGCCGAGCAGGAGCCGCCCCAGCTCGAGGAATCCGAGCTGCCGGAAATGTCCGCCCACCATTTCGATCCCCGCACCGGCGAGGACGAGTTCGCCCTGGCCGAGGCGGAGGCGAGCGGAGTGACCGAAGGCGTCGCGAGAACCCAGCCCGGCGGCAGAACGGCTCGCTCACGCAAACCGTCCGAGATCAATCCCAACGATCCGACCACCTGGGGCAAGGTCCCGCGCAACGCGCCCTGCCCTTGCGGATCGGGCAAGAAATACAAGCATTGCCACGGCGCTTATTAACCGCTGCTATTGGTATCCGAGGCCGCAGGGAACTTGTTCTGCGGCCAGGCGCTATCCCCCGGTCCTTTCGACCTGAACAGGAAAGCGCCGCCTCGCTTGATCGTCGGATAATCCCCACCGGCAGCGGACCCTGGCCTTCATGACGCCCGATCTCAGCTTCGTCGATCAGTCCTTTCTCGCCTTCGTCATCGTGATCGCCATGATGGGCCTCTTCGCCTGGGGCCGCTGGCGCTACGACTTCGTCGCCCTGATCTCGCTGCTCGCCGCCATCGCCGTCGGCATCGTGCCGCCGGAACGCGCCTTCACCGGCTTCAGCAACGACATCGTCATCATCGTCGGCACCGCCCTGGTGGTCAGCGCCGCCATCAGCAAATCCGGCGTCATCGAGCGCATCGCCCGCAGCGTCGGCGGCTATCTCACCACGACGAACCGGCAGATCTTCGCCCTTGTCGGCTCGGTCACCGCCATGTCGGGCTTCGTAAAGAATATCGGCGCCCTGACCATGCTGATGCCCGTGGCCTTCCAGCTCTCCCGGCGCACCGGCACCTCGCCCTCCTCCCTGCTCATGCCCATGGCCTTCGGCTCGCTGCTCGGCGGCACCGTGACCCTGATCGGCACCTCGCCCAACATCATCGTCTCAGGCCTGCGCGAGGACATCCTAGGCGAGTCCTACAGCATGTTCGATTTCGCCCCCGTCGGCATCGTGCTCTCCGTCGTCGGCGTCGCCTTTCTCGTGTTCGGCTGGCGGCTCCTGCCCCAAGGCCGCAAGGGCGCCCCCACCATGGATGCGGCCTTCAATCTGGAGGCCTACACCACGGAGGTGACCGTCCCGAAGGGGTCTCCGTGCGTCGATATCACCATCCGCGCCTTCGAGGATTTGTCGGAGAACGAGGTCGAGGTGATCGCCCATATACGAGGCCGCCGCCGCCGCTACCAGCCGGCCGGCAATATCGTCATCAAGGCGGACGACGTGCTGATCCTGCAGGGCGATCCGGAGGCGCTGGAGCGCATCGTGGTGCTGGAAAAGCTGAAGCTCGTTCAGTCGGAGAACGCCGCCAGCGTCGATACGCCCCGCGACGATATCGGACTGATGGAAGCCGTGGTCACCGCCGAGTCCGAGCTGGTCGGCGTCACCGCTCATCAGATCAAGCTGTTCGACCGTCACGGCGTCGCCCTGCTCGCGGTCAGCCGCCGGGGCCGGCGGATCGCCAATCGGCTCCGTCAGGTGCGCCTGCAGGCCGGCGACGTGATCGTGCTGCGCGGCGACCTCACGCAAATGCCCGAAACTCTCGGCGCGCTCCATTGCCTGCCTCTTGCGGAGCGCGATATTCGCATCGGCCGCAGCGCCAGCCTTTTGCCCGTCGGCATTCTCGCCGCCGCGATGATCCTGGTCGCCTTCGGCTACGTGCCCATCACGGTCGCCTTCTTCGGCGCGGCGGTCCTGTTGCTGCTGTTCCGCTGCTTGAGTCTGAAGGAGGCCTATGAGGCGATCGACTGGCCGATCCTCGTCATGCTGGGCGCCCTGATCCCGGTCTCCGACGCGCTCCGCACCACCGGCGGCACAGATCTCATCGGCATGTGGCTCTCCGAGGCCGGCATGTATCTGCCGCCCATCGGCAGCCTGCTGCTCATCATGGCCGTCGCCATGGCCGTGACGCCCTTCCTGAACAACGCCGCGACCGTGCTCGTCATGGCGCCCATCGCGGCGAGCTTCGCCGAGCAGCTGGGCGAAAACCCCGACCCGTTCCTCATGGGCGTGGCCATCGGCGCGGCCTGCGACTTCCTCACCCCGATCGGCCATCAGTGCAACACCTTGGTGATGGGGCCAGGCGGCTATCGGTTCGGGGATTACTGGCGGCTCGGCCTACCCTTGAGCCTCATCGTGCTCCTGGTCGGCGCACCTGTCATCGCGTTCTTCTGGCCGTTCTAGCGGTCAGCCTCGGGCGTAGCGACGGGGTACCTCCCTCCCCCTAGAAGGGGGAGGGCCGCGGTGGGGGTCGACGTCTAGAGGACCCCCCTCAAGCTCCCCCTTTTTAGGGGGGAGGACCATTCCGCTAGTCCGCGCTCGAAGCCGCCTTCGCCTTCGCCTGTGCCCCGGTACAGCCCTCCTCGACCTCAGGCACGGGCGCGCCCTTCTCCCCCGGCGCAAACGCATAGCGCCCGTCGCAGACGCTCGCCTTCGGCGGCACATGGGTCTTCTCGAACAGATCATTGCCCGTCTTGAGATCGGTCCAGAAGGCCCGCCAGGGATAGCCCTTCCGCTTGCTCATATTGTCTTTCGTCATGCGGAAAGGCAGCGCCATCACGGCGAAGCGCGGCTGCCCGCCCTCGAGCGCCGCCGTCACGATGCGCCAGATCTCGTCCACCACCGGATTGGTCATGGCGTAGCAGCCGACCGAGGCACAGCCCCCATGCACCATGAGATAGGAGCCGGTGCGGCCTTGCGCCTTGTCGAAATTGTTGGGGAAGCCGAGATTGAAGGAACGGTGCCAGCGACTGTTCGGATTGAGCTGGCTCGCATCCACCGTGTAATAGCCCTCCGGCGCCTGAAGGTCGCCCTCCTGCCGCTTCGGCCCCAGCCGGCCGGACCAGTAGCAGATGGGATAAGTGGCGAAATGGACATACGTCCCGTCCCGCTCCATCCAGAGCTCCAGCTCCGATTCCAGCTTGAAGACCCGGATGAAGATCGGATCGCCGAGCTTCAGGCCCTTGGCGGCAAGCCGTGCATCGAGCTTCGCCAGATCCGGCGTGCCCGGAAGCTGGCGCCCGGCCTGCCACAGGCTGCGATGCTCGACCCGTGTCGCGTTGATCCAGACTCGGTCGAGCAGCTGCCGCCCTTCCGGACTCGCAAGATAGAGCGTTGCGCCGATCACGGCCGCGACCAGAAAGCCCAAGAGAGCGCTTAGGAGAATGCGCCAAATCATGGGCTGAAAGTGACCTTCTCAATCGGGTTTTGCCAAGGCAAAAACGTCGTGCCCCACATCGAGGCGCCGTGGCCGGACGGCGTGGTGCCTTGACCGCCTCCGTCAAGAGTGGTTCTGCATAGGACCTTGCAGAGGTGAGTAGGCGGGCGGATTGCGTGGTGGGGGGTGACGATTTGGCTGACGGGCTCGACAAAACGGCACAGTCCGCCGATGGCGACGAGGCATCGCCGCCGGAAAATGCCGTCAAATACTCCATGTCGCCCGGCCTCTCCGGCTTTCTCGGCAGCAACCGAATCGCGCTTGCGATCTCCTCGTACCAATCCGGTAAGTTCTATCTGCTCGGCCAGAACAAGGATGGCGGGCTGCTGGTGGACGAGCGGCTGTTCTGCAAGGCCATGGGCATCGCCGTCCCCGACAAGGATACGCTGCTGCTGGCCACGCTCTTCCAGCTCATCCGGTTCCGCAACGTGCTGGCGCCGGACCAGGAGATCAACAACCTGTTCGATACCTGCTACGTGCCGCGGCAGATCTATGTCACCGGCGAGCTTGACGCCCACGATATCGGCCAGCTTAAGGACGGCCGGATCGTCTTCGTCAACACGCTCTACAACTGCCTCGCCACCCCCTCCGACCGGCACAGCTTCACGCCCATCTGGAAGCCGCCTTTCATCTCGAAGATCGTCAGGGAGGACCGCTGCCATCTGAACGGTCTCGCCATGGCGGACGGCATTCCGCGCTACGTCACAGCCGTCAGCAAATCCGACACCATCGACGGTTGGCGGGACCGGCGCTTCGACGGCGGCATCCTGATCGACGTGCAGACGAACGAAATCGTGCTGGAGGGGCTGTCCATGCCCCACTCGCCGCGGCTCTATGACGGCAAGCTCTGGCTGCTGAACTCGGGCACGGGCGAGCTGGGCTGGGTCGACGGGCTGGAAAGCGGCAATGCCGAATTCAAGCCCCTCGCCTTCTGTCCCGGCTTCGTCCGGGGGCTCGCCTTCCACGGCAAGCACGCCTTCGTCGGACTGTCCAAGCCGCGCTACGAGCGGTTCGAGGGGCTGGCCCTGGACCGGCGCCTCCGGGAAGCCGATTCCGAACCCTGGTGCGGCGTCCAGGCGATCGATCTGGAGACCGGCGCGTGCGCCCATTGGTTCCGCATCGACGGCCCGGTCGGCGAGCTCTACGATCTCGCCGCCGTCCCCGGCGTGATGCGCGGCATGTCCTTGAGCTTCGCCAGCAGCGAGATCATGGGGCTGATCACCCACGACGCGCTGGACGATCCTTCTCCCCCTCTCGGAGAAGATGACCGGCGCTAGGGTTCCTGGCCGGATGAGGGAAACCCTTCTCCCGGAAGGGAAGCGGGAAAGCGCTGCCGGCCGAGTGAGCCTAGAACGTCCAGTTGGCCCGTCCCTCGATGCCATGCTCCATGGCATCGGCAGCGATCTGCCCGTCATAGGCGATGCTCAACGTAGCGCGCGGCGTCAGCGCAAGATCGAGCCCGGCCTCTATCAGCGCCGAATCCTGCGCGATCGGCGTGCCGGCGATATCGAAGCCAATGCCGGTGGAGGCGAAGGCGAGCGCCAAATCGGCGTCGATGTCGTCGAACGCATGCAGCCAGGCGACCGAGACCCGCGGCAATACCTTCAAGCCCCGCAAATTCATGCTCGCCGCGGCGCGAAGCCCGAGGCTCCCATAGGTGACGTCCTCGCGCGAGCCGGACGAGGTCAGCCCCGCGACCGGGCCGCTCTCGGTGAAGCCATCCGTTTCCTGATGCACGTAAGCCAAGCCGCTGAACGGTTCGGCGGAAAGCCGGCTGCCCAATAGGACTCGATAGGCGAGTTCCCCGAAGGCCTGGGACCGGTCGCCATCGTAAGCGGCACTCTCCATCTCGTAGAACCCCGGAAAGGATACGGCGCGGCTGGTCTCGATCTCCTGCCAGCTCCAGGCACCGCCGGCCCGCAGCGCCAAGCGTCCGACCGTGCCGCCGCCATAAACCAGCAGGTGATAACCGTCCACCGCGGCCGAACTGGCCCGCGCATCCACATCGAGGACGGAGGCGGTATAGCCGCCCGCCACGCCGGCCCGCCATCCCGGCAGGATTTCGGCATCGAGGCCCGAGACGACACCGCCGAGCGTACCGTCGATGGCCGCAGCATTGCCGTTCCCATCGATATCGGCCCAGCTCCCGAAGCCTTGGCTCCAGACCGTCGGCCCCCGGCCGGGGAGCGGTTGAAGGGAGGCCAGGTCGGCGGCGGAATAGCCCAGCGCCATCATCTCGGCCTGGAGCCGCTGCACCGAGGCGCTTCGTAGCTCCGCCGCCTGCGGCCCGCCGGTCCCGATCCCCGTCCCGCCGTGAGCCGCCTGCACGAGCCGGCCCATCACCGCCTCGCGCAAATGCCGGCTCTCGCCGATCAGCGCGCCGCCCAACGAGGCATGCACCTCGCCCGACAGCGCATCGAACGCGGCCCTCGCCCCGACGGAGGTCTGGTTCAGCACATCGAGGAAAAGCCCATTGGTGGTCGGGAACCTGTCCAAAGCCAGCCCGACATGACACTGGTTCGGCGTCCTCGCCTCGGCGCAAAAGCTCTTCGCACCGTTCGGACCGTTGGTGCGGGTCAGAACGAGATAAACGGCACGAGGATTGTAGATGAGGCTCGGGGTGAGGAAGGCGAGATTGTCGACCACGCGATCGAAGCGGCCGGTCCGTCCGCCATCGGCGGTCAGAATCTTATACCGGGTCGAATCCCGATAATTGCCGCTCGAAGCCAGCACATTCACCGTGCCGCCGTTGATCGTGGCTATCCCGCTCGCGGCGATCCGGTCGGCGTTGCCCGCCGCATCGACCTCCACCTCATAGGTCGTGCCCCGGCCGAAGGTGACATTTGCGGTTCGAATCGTGCCGATGGAGTTGCCCGGCGCGATAGTGCCGCCGCTCATGGTCAGATTGCCGAACGAGCCGTTGCCCATAATGCGGCCATTCTCCACCGTCAGCGGCAGCGTGGTCGCGCCGGTGAAGCTCCAGTTACCGCTGACGAGATCGAGCACCTCGAAATTCTGATACTGCTGCGTGCCGCCGCCCGTATCGATATTCGTAAGGTCGAAACTGGCCGCTCCCTGGCCTCCGAACGCCAGCAAATCGTTGCTGCCCGGCCCGGCGATCACATTGCCTGAAACGACGGCCGTCGGAAAAAGCGTGAGCTGATTGTCGTGAGCCGACCCCTGGTCGAACTGGATCGCGCCGCCTCCGGCACCGCTCACGCTGCCTGCCAAGGTGATCTCGGCCGCCCCCTCCCGCATCTCGATGGCAAAGTCGTCGGAGCCGCCGCTGGTGCTCGCCACGGTTCCGTACGCGCCAATCATCACATAGGCCGCGCTTCCGCCGCCGTTATAGAGCTGGATACCGTCCGCCCCTTGGCCGGTCACGTCGCCCAAGACGGTGACCGACAGGGTCCCGCTCCCGTTTTGATCGGCGCCGATCCCGAAGAGGCTGCCCGATACGGTGCTTTGCCGGCCGACGGTGATCGAAAGATCGGTACCGTATCCGATTGCGTTGATCGCGGTCGCGTTGCTACTGGTGACGTTGCCGTTGGCGGTGATGGTCACAGCGCCGGACCCGTCGTTGGTGGCCTGCAGTCCGTCTTCTTCCGCGCTCAGCGTCGTGCCGTTACCGATCGTGACGGTAAGGTCGGTCGCGTCGGACCCATTGGAGACGTCGATACCGTCGAGCCCGGTGCCGGTGACGTCGCCATAAGTGCTGATGCTCGTGGCGCCGCTGCCGGAATTCGCCACCTGAATACCGACATTGCCGCTCACGCCCTGGGTGAGCTGCCCCGTCACAATGTTGACGTCGGTCCCGGTGTTATAGACCTGAATCCCGTAACCGTTGGTTCCGGTCACGTCTCCATAGGCGTAGATATTGACCGCGGCGCTGAGGTTTGTCGCGAGGATGCCGATGCCTTCGCCCTGCACCGTCACGTTGCTCCCCGAGGTGATCGTGAGGTCGCCCGAACCGCTGTTGTAACCCCATATGCCCGTGCCGGCCGCGCCGATATCGGAGCGGGTCGCCGTCACGTCGCCGTAGACGGTGATGTCCATGGTCGTGCCGGTGTTCGAGCCGTAGATCCCGTATGCGCCGCCCGACACCGAGCCGCCCTGGTACAAGGTGACCGTGAGATTTCCGTCGCTGGTGTTATAGGCCGCGAAGTCGCCCTTGAACGTTCCGTTGGTCTTCACGGTGACGCTGCCCGAGCGGTAGGTGATGCTCGGGAACGAGCTGATATAAAAAGAATTCTCCAGATCGGACGAGAGGTACGAATTGTACAAATCCGTGTAGGAGACATCGCCGTGACCGGTGATGATCAGCGGCCTCTCGATCACGGTGCTGACGCTGAAGCCCGGCCCCGTCACGACCTCGATGCTGTCGATATTGGTCGTGTCGTAGCGCAGATCCTGGGTGTCGCTGCTGGATCCGCTGCACAGGTAGGTACTCGTGGAGCCCTGGCGCGTGCAGACCTGCTGAGCGTAGGCAGCCCGCCCATAGCCCGCCAGCGAAGCCGCCAGCGCCGTGCTCGAAAGCAAAAGCTGCCGTGCCACATCTTTCTTCTTCACCAAGCCCCGCCCCCCGCGGTCGATCATTGGTGATTCGTTTGTCTACGGTGGCAAGGATACAGTGGAGCGACAACAGCGCTGAAGCGCAGGCGGAAGAAAAACGGCCGGAAAACCTTCCCGAGCCGCGCATCGGACCCGATAAAGTCGCAAATCACCCGGATCAGTTGTTCCGCGTCACCGCCGGTCCCAGGCTGAACATGTGGTAGGTCGGCTCTTTCTTGCCGAAGGCCAGGCCGAACGCTTCGCCGAGCGGTGTCGGCGGCGGGCCGATCGGTGCCGCCACCTGAAGGCTCTTGGTGTAGGGGATCACCGGCAGCCTGCGATAGGCCGGGCAGTCCTTGCGCGGATCGACCTCGGCGTCCTCATCCTTGAACGCGGCGTTGATCAGGTAGCGCTTGCCGCAGACATCCACCTTCGGCTCCAGGTGGGTGGTCTCGAAATAGTCGTAGCCTTCCTTGAGATTGGCCCAGAAATCGAACCACCTGTTCTTCCGATGCTTGGCCATGTTCTCGTCCGTCATGCGGAACGGATAGGCCTGGATCTGGAAAGCCTCCTGCCCGCCGTCGAAAGCGTCGCGGCTGAGCGCGTAGATATCCTGTACCGCCTCGTCGGTCATGGCGTAGCAGCCGATGGACGAACAGCCGCCATGCACCATGATCAGGCTTCCCGTGCGCCCATGGGCCCGGTCGAAGGTGTTGGGATAGCCGATATTGAAGGACAGATGCCGCCGGCTCCACGGATTCATCTGGTCTTCGGCCACCGTGTAGAAGCCTTCCGGCGCCTGCCGGTCGCCTTCCCGGCGCTTCGGCCCCAGACGGCCGGAGAAACGGCAGATCGGATAGGTTTTGAACAGGTGGAAGCGGCCGTCGTCCTTCTGCTTCCAGATCTCCATCTCCGCCTCCGATTTGAAGATGCGGATCAGGATCGGCGAATCCCAGGCCATGTCCTTATGGGACAGCACGGTGCTCGCCTGCGGCGATAGCGGCTTGAGATAATCGGGCAGGAATTGGCTGCAGCCGCCCATTGCCAGACTGGCTGCCAGTGCGGCGATCCGCACAATCGTCTTGACCTGCCACGATGAAAGGTAACGCAAAACAATGCCCCCCGGCGTGATCCGACCAGGATGAATCAGGCGTGGTTAACGGCGGGTTATTGAGAGTGCCGATTTGGCGTGAAAAAGGTCTGCATCCGCGGCATATGGCGCAAGGCGGTGGGACTTTCTGCAGCGAAAAGAGCGACTTGGTCTCTACTCGGACGAGGCTGGCCGGGGATCCGCCGGGCCGAGCGTGAACATGTGATAGGTCGGCTCGCGCGGTCCGAAGGCGAGGCCGAGCGCGCTGCCCAACGGCTTGATGGAGGACTGCTTATTCTCCGCCGTCTGCGCCGGGGCCGGCGAGAACGGACGCACCGGCAGGCGGCGATAGGCCGGACAAGGCCGGCTCGGATCGGGCCGTTGCCGCGGATTGTTGAACACCGCATTGATCAGATAGCTGCGATTGCAGACCTGGATCTCCGGGATCTGCCGCGTGGTCTCGAAATAGTCGTAGCCCTGCTTCAGGTTCTGCCAGAAGCCGTACCACTTGTTGCCCCGGTGCTTGGCCATGTTGGCCGAGGTCATTTTGAACGGGTAGGCCTGAATCATGAAATATTCCTGGCCGCCGGCCAGCGCCTCGCGCGCCAGGATGTAGATCTCCTCCACCAGCGCATCGGTCATGGCGTAGCAGCCGGCCGACTTGCAGTCCCCATGCACCATGATGTTGCTGCCGGTGCGGCCCCAGGCCCGGTCATAGGCGTTGGGGAAGCCGATATTGAAGGCGAGATGATACTTGCTGCGCGGGTTCATCTGGTTCTTGGAGACGATGTAGAACCCTTCCGGCGCCTGACGGTCGCCCTGTTTCAGCTTCGGCCCGAGCTCGCCGGAATAATTGCAGATCGGGTAGGATTTCAGGAAGTAGTAGCGCCCGTCATCCTTCTGCTTCCAGACCTCCAGAACGGATTCTTCCTTGAAGACGCGGATGGTGATCGGCGCTTGCTCCCGCATGCCCTTCTGGGCAATCAGCGCGCGCATCTCCGGCGAGAGCGGCTTCATATAGTCGGGTGAATATTGGCCGCAGCCGCCCAATACGGCGACGGCGAGCAGCGCAAAAGCTGCCAGCAAGGCTTTGGCCGACAAAATACGAAGCATACGCAAGCAGTGCCCCTGGCTGCGATGGCCAAACATCGAATCCGGAAATTCCCGTCCCGGAAGATCGAACCCGCAAGGTTAAGGCGAAGTTACCGGCAGCATTCCCCCATGCCGCTGTCCCTCTCGCGCAGTGTAGCGAGTATAGCCACTTTAACTAGACTAAAAAAGCGGCCGCTTTAGGGAGAAAAAGTTAACGCTACCAACGCCTTGGGATATCTCCAGGAGCGCCTTTGAGATGCGCCGGGGAGGCGGGGGTGGGCACGCGGGACGCGCCTTTTGCCCTAGAGAAACGGCCGAAAAGCGCCGAAAGCGCGCTAGTTGCGTCCCATGGCGAGGAATTTCTGCCGCCGGTCCTTGCGGATCTCGTCGCCCGACTTGCCGACGAACGAGGACAGCGCCTCGTCGATCTGCGCCGCCGCGGCCTTGATCACCGCATCCTTGTCGCGATGCGCGCCGCCTGTCGGCTCCGAGATGATCCCGTCGATCACCCCGAACTCCAAAAGATCCTGGGCCGTGATCTTCATATTGGTCGCCGCATCGATGGCCCGCGCCGAATCCCGCCACAGGATGGAGGCCGCGGCCTCCGGCGAGGCGACCGTGTAGACGGCGTGCTCCAGCATGAAGATGCGGTTCGCCGTGGCTATGGCGACGGCGCCGCCCGAGCCGCCCTCGCCGATCACGACGGAGACGATGGGAACGCCGAGCCCCATGCAGGTGTCGATGGACCGCGCGATCGCCTCCGCCTGGCCGCGCTCCTCCGCGCCGATGCCCGGATAGGCTCCGGCCGTGTCGACCAGCGTCACCACCGGAAGCTGGAAGCGCTCCGCGATTCCCATCAGCCGCTGCGCCTTCCGGTAGCCTTCCGGCCTGGCCATGCCGAAATTATGCTTCAGCCGGCCTTCCGTGTCGGAGCCCTTCTCGTGGCCGATCAGCATCACGGAGCGGCCGTTCAACCGCCCGATCCCGCCGATGATGGCGTGATCCTCGGCAAACAGCCGGTCGCCGGCCAACGGCGTGAAATCGCCCACCACGGCGTTCACGTAGTCCATGAAATGGGGCCGCTCCGGATGGCGGGCGACTTGCGTCTTCTGCCACGGGGTGAGCTTGGCGTAGGTCTCCTCCAGTGCCTCCCTGGATTTGGCCTCCAGGGTTTGCAGCTCTTCGGAGATGGACACGGCGGAATCGTCGTCGGCAAGGGCCTTCAGCTCGGCGACCTTGCTTTCCAGTTCCGCGATCGGTTTTTCGAAATCGAGATAGGTACGCATATTACCCAAAATGGCGGCGTCGGACGGGGCGGCGGCTATCTCGAGATCTCGCAGCTTCGGCATTGCCTCGAAGACGAAGCACGAAGACCTGCGGCCGGCGCCACCGCCTCTGTTAAGTGGCCTTATGGCGAAACCGTGTCAACCGACGGCCACCATTGCTCTCATAACTATCTGAGGAAGTGGTTATCTCTGCTCTGTCTCTTGCCGTTTTGCAAGCGGATGATGCTCTTCCACCAGCCGTCTCAGGCGTTCTTCGATCACATGGGTGTAGATCTGGGTGGTCGAGATATCCGCGTGTCCCAGCAATTGCTGGACCGAGCGGAGATCGGCCCCCCGCTCCAAAAGATGGCTGGCGAAGGCGTGTCGCAGCACATGGGGCGAGACCCGGGACGGCGCGATGCCCGCGGCGGCGGCGAGGCTCTTCAGCTCCTGACCGAACCGCTGCCGCGTCAGATGCTGGCTCGCCCGCTGGGAGGGAAACAGCCATGGCGAGCCTTTCAGGGCGGGCACCTGGGCGAGCCCCGACAGATGGCTTGCGATGGCCCGGCGCGCCGTCTCGTTCAGCGGCACCAGCCGCTCCCGCCCGCCCTTGCCGGTGATCGTGAGCACTCTATCGTCCGCCATCAGCACATTGCGCGGCAGGCCGATCAGCTCCGAGACCCGCAGCCCTGTCGCATAAAGCGTCTCCAAGAGCGCATAGAGCCGGGAGGCCCGCCGTCGCTCCACATCCGTGTCTGCCTCTTCCACACCTTGCCGCGCCGTCTCCAGCAGAGTCTCCACCTCGGCAAGCGACAGCACCTTCGGCAAGGGACGCCCGAGCTTAGGACTGTCGATCGCCGTGCAGGGATCGTCGTCCCGGATCCCCTCCGCCAACAGGAAACGGAAGAATTGGCGGATCGCCGAAAGCTTGCGCGCCCGGCTGGTCGCCGCCAGCCCGTCCTTGGCAAGCCGCTCCAGGAAGGCACGGATCGTATCGGGGGAAACCGACTGAGCATCTTCCCCGCGTCCCCGGGCGAAACCGAGAAACGCGGCGAGATCGGTCGTATAGGCGGTGATCGTATGAGCGGCCGCGCCCCGTTCCGCCATCAGCATATCGAGAAAGAGCTTGAGCTCCGACGAGCGGATGTCTTCCTCCGAGGCGGCAGTCACGGCCTCACGCCTTCCCCTGGAAGGGCCAGCGGGGATAGAGCGCCTCGAAACCGATCCGGCGCGCTTCCGCCTCAAGCCCCACCTTGCGAAGCGCCCGGACCGAGTCGCCCAGCGCGATCAAATTGGCGCCCGACGGGCCGTCCGGCCCCAGCGCCGCGGCCACCAGCAGCACGGTTTTGCCGACCTCGCCGGCCTCGGAAGCCTTTTGCAGATCGGTGAGCACGCCCCGCTCCGGCAGATAACCGTCGGAAGGCTGCTCCGACTGGCTCGCCATATTCCACAGCGGAATCGGCACCTCGTAGTTCAGGGCGTCCAGCACCGTGATCAGCCGGTGCAGGACGGGGCCCGGAAGCCCGGTCTGGGACGCGATCGTCGCACCCGAGTTCAAGGCTTCCGCCGCCCGCGGGCTGAACGGATCGCCGATCGCCACCAGCAGCGGCCAGCTGCGCGCCGCCTGCCCGCCGCGCTCGATCCACTCCCACGCGCTTTGATCGTCGCCGGCCAGGATGGCGACCCGCACCCCCGTCTCGGCGAATTTCGCCGCCGACGGATCCTGGGCGAGCTTGGCATTCTCGGGAGCGAGCGCCTCGGCCAGCTCGAATTGAATGCCCGCATCCTTGCCGCTCGCCAGCAGCGCATCGATGGATTCGGCGCGATAAGCCGCCGAGGGCGCCTTCTGAAGATTGGTGAAGAGCTTGGCCCGCAAGGCGTAGGGCGCGCTGGCCTCCTTGCCGAGCTGCGGCGCGGCCTGCTCGTAAGCCTCCCGCAACACCTTACCGCCGACGATATGGAGCGCCGCCCCCCGTTCCGCCGCTGCCAGCCGCAATTCCGGCGAGACTTGCCGATCCCTTGCCAGCCGGTAGAGCAGCGTGGGATTGGCGGATTTCGCAAGCGAGGCCGGCAAGGCCACCTTGCCGAGCCGCAAGAACACATAGTCGAGCACATCCAGGGTGCTCGGAACCGGCGGCCGCTCCGCGCTGCCTTGGGAAAGCTGGCCGATCACGGCGGAGGCCACCGGCGATGCCACCCCGCGCTGCTGCGCCGTCTGGAGCGCCTGCGCCGCACCTTGGGCATTGCCCTGGAGCGCCGCGCAATAGGCCGGGATCAGCAGCGCCGCCCGGGTCACATCGCTGTCCGGGCGCGCCGTTTGCGGCACGTCGCCCAGATTGAGACTGCAAGCCTCCTGGTCCCGGTCCGCCGCGAGCAGCGCCAGCCCGTAACGGGCCGCGATACCCGGATCGCCGGATTGCGCCGCGGGCCCCAGCAGCTGGACGATCTCCTCCGCCCGACCCGCGCGCTCCAGCGCAGAGACCCGGATGGCGGTTTCCTGTCCGCCCCGGGGCGGATCGGCCGCCAGCGCCCGGGCGATCAGATTGGAAAGCGCCGGGGACGAGGAAGGCAGATTGGCGCCGGAAAGCAGCCGCTGCAGCGTCGCCCCGTCGACATCGCTCCAGACATCCGCCGGCATCGGCGACTGATCGCTGGACGGGTTCCCGTAGGACGCCTGGGGCGCATAGGAGGAATCGCCGTAGAAACCCGGCTGCTGCTCGCCATAGGCCGGCTGCTGTTCGCCATCGTAATTGGGTTGGGAGAATTGCGATCCCGAAGGCGTGCCGTCATAGGCCGGCTGACCTTGATCCGTCGGCCGGCCTTGCGGCGCCCCGCCCACGCCGGGTGGGGTCAGCGATGTCGGCGCGCCGGGATCCTGCTGATAGCGATTGCCGCCGAAATCTTGGCCGCCGTAGGTCTGTCCGTCATAGGTCTGACCGCCGTAATCTTGATGGCCGCCATCGTTCGGCGGCTGGCCGTACTCGTCGAAGGTCTGACCGGAAGGTTGACCGTAATCCTGATAATTGCCGGACGGCGCTTGCCCGCCCGGCTGGCTGTAACCTTGCTGGCCGTACCCTTGAGACGGCGGCTGGGCCGGCTGCTGCTGCGGCACGTCGAGCGGCTCGAGAGAGCGGCGCTCGATCTGGGCCTCGATCGCGGCAGGCCAGCCGCACAGGAGGAGCCCCGCCAGAAGCAAAGCCCAGCCTCCAGGCTTATTCCACTGCATCGGCGTCCTGCTGGCTTCGCACTTCCACATTGCGCAACGGCTTGGTGATTTCCTTCGGGGTAGGCTGAAAGTATTCAGCGAGAACGTAGAGACACCCGGCCACGGTTCCGACGATCAGCGCCAAGACGGTGAGAAGTCGAAACAGTGTAGGCATGGCGGTTTTGGCCGCTCCCCGTGATGATTTCGTGTCTGGGCGCCGAAGGCGGCGCCAATATGGCTATCGCGCGTCGGAACGCTCTATTCTTACCTTTGCAAAGCCCGTTGTCAGCAGCGGCAAGTTGTGAAATTTTCCGCTCCAAAGGAAGGATGGCGGCCCGACCGCCGCATGCGGCCCGATGAGCCTCCCCCGGCAAGAAGCAAAAAACGAAGACGCCAATCCGCGCGTGGCGCAGATCCGAGACGCGCTCGGATCGAGAAGCCTCGTTCTGATCGGTCTGATGGGCGCTGGCAAGAGTTCCGTCGGCAAACGGCTCGCCGGAACGCTCTGCCTCCCCTTTACCGACGCCGATAACGAGATCGAGGCGGCGGCCGGCCAGAACATCGAGGAGATCTTCGCCGATCACGGCGAGGCGTATTTCCGCGAAGGCGAGCGCAAGGTCATCGCCCGGCTGCTCGGAAACGGCCCGCAAGTGCTGGCGACCGGCGGCGGCGCCTATATGGATGCGGAGACGCGGAACCGAATCGCCGAGTCCGGTCTGTCCATCTGGCTGCGCGCGGAACTCCCGGTCCTCATGAAGCGGGTGCGCCGCCGCAACAACCGGCCGCTGCTCGCCACCGGCGACCCCAAGGAGACCATGCAGAAGCTCATGGACAAGCGCTACCCTGTCTATTCCCAGGCCGATCTGGTCGTCGAGACCCGGGATGCGCCCCATGATACGGTCGTCGGCGAGATCGTCGCCATGCTCTACGAGCATCTGTTTTCCGAAACCACGCGCCCAGGCACGAGCCGGTCTCCCAAGGGAAATCCAAGGAAAGGGAAGTGAAGAGAAGTAATGGCTGAATCCCTGTCCGTACCGTCCGAGGGCAAGGTCGAGACGACTGTCCCCGTCACGCTGGCGAACCACAGCTACGAGATCGTCATCGGCGAGGATCTTCTCGCCAATGCCGCCTTGCGGCTCGACGGTCTGCTGCCCGCGGCACGCTATGCCGTGGTGAGCGACGAGAATGTCGCCCCGCTGCATCTGGCCGACATGAAGCGCAATCTTCAGGAGCAGGGCCTGTTTCTCGGCGAGGTGATCGTGCCACCGGGCGAAGCCAGCAAATGCTTCGCCACCCTGGAGAAGGTCTGCGAGACCCTGCTCGATCTCGACGTGGAGCGCGGCGATTGCGTCATCGCCCTCGGCGGCGGCGTGGTGGGCGACCTCGCCGGCTTCGCCGCCTCCATCCTGCGCCGGGGCGTCAATCTCGTGCAGATGCCGACCAGCCTGCTCGCCCAGGTGGATTCCTCCGTCGGCGGCAAGACCGGCATCGACACACCTCACGGCAAGAACCTGATCGGCACCTTTCATCAGCCGGCCCTGGTGCTGGCCGATTTGAACGTGCTCGGCACCCTGCCCGAGCGTCAGCTCCTCGCCGGCTATGCGGAAATCGCCAAATACGGGCTGATCAACGACGTGGAATTCTTCGACTGGCTGGGCGACAATTGGCGCGCCGTGCTGACGGGCGAGCCCGAGCCGCGCCTCCACGCCGTCGCGACCAGCTGCCGGGCCAAGGCCGCGATCGTCGAGGCGGACGAGAAGGAGGAGAGCGGCACCCGCGCCCTGCTCAATCTCGGCCATACCTTCGGCCATGCCCTCGAAGCCTTTACCGGCTATTCTGACCGGCTGCTTCACGGCGAGGCCATCTCCATCGGCATGGTCATGGCCTTCCGCTATTCCGTCGAGCAGGGCCTCTGCCCGCAAGAGGATGCGGATCGCGTCCAGCGCCATTTCGATTTGGTGGGGCTTCCCACCGCCCTCAACCACATCGAAGGCGGCGGGCCGACCGCGGCGGAGATGCTGCGCCACATGGCCCAGGACAAGAAGGTCCAGTCCGGCCAGCTCGCCCTGGTGCTGACCCGGGGCATCGGCGCCGCCTTTCTGGAACGCGACGTCGACAAGGACGATCTCACTGACTTCCTGAAACGAGAGTGCGGCAGCCAATGATACTCGGCTTCTCCATCACCATAGGGGCGATCCTCGTTCTGCTTCTCGCCTCGGCCTTCTTTTCCGCCTCGGAAACGGCTCTGACGGCCGTTTCCCGGCCGCGCATTCACGCGCTGGAACAGGACGGCGACACCCGGGCGAGCCTGGTCTCGCGCCTGACCCAGACCCGAGAGCGGTTGATCGGCGCCATCCTGCTGGGCAACAACCTGGCCAATATCGCCGGCTCCGCCCTCGCCACCAGCCTCTTCATCGCCATGTTCGGCGAGACCGGCGTGGTCTACGCCACCATCGTGATGACCGCGGTGGTGCTGGTCTTCGCCGAGGTGCTGCCCAAGACCCTGGCCTTCACCAATCCGGAGCGCTTCGCACTGACGTTTTCGCCCTTGGTGAACGTCTTCGTGTTGCTGTTCGCCCCCGTCACCGCGGCCCTGCAAGTTATGGTGCGGGCGATCCTGCGCCTGTTCGGCACCGCCATCAGCCCCGACACCGACGTGCTCTCCGCTCATGAGGAGATCCGCGGCGCCATTGAGCTGCATCACAAGGAAGGCGGCGTGGTGAAGCTCGACCGCGACATGCTGGGTGGCGTGCTGGATTTGCGCGATCTCTCCGTCGAGGACGTCATGGTCCACCGCACCAATATGGACACCATCGACGCCGACCTGCCGACCGACCGGATCGTCGATGCCGCGCTGCGCAGCCCCCATACCCGCATTCCCCTCTGGCGCGACAAGCCGGAGGAGATCATCGGCATCCTGCACGCCAAGACCCTGCTCCGGGCGCTGCGCGAGGCGGATGGCGATTCGTCCAAGATCGACGTGGTGGCCCTGGCCAACCCGGCCTGGTTCGTGCCCGATTCCACGTCCCTGAAGGATCAGCTCAACGCCTTCCTGAAGCGGAAGGCCCACTTCGCCATCGTGGTGGATGAGTACGGCGAGGTGATGGGCCTGGTGACCCTGGAGGATATCATCGAGGAGATCGTCGGCGACATCACCGACGAGACCGACCTCGCCAGCACCGCGGCAAGGCCCCAGGCCGACGGCTCGGTGATCGTCGAAGGCTCGGTGCCGATCCGCGACGTGAACCGGCTCATGGAATGGGACATTCCGGACGACGAGGCGACCACCATCGCCGGCGTCGTGATCCACGAGGCCCAGACCATTCCCAATGCGGGCCAGGCCTTCACCTTCCACGCCTTCCGCTTCGAGGTGCTGCGCCGCCAGCGCAACCGCCTGACGCTGCTGCGCGTGACGCCGATTTCCGACGATACGGACGAATGACGATGGGGACGAATAAAGACGGCACCGCATCGTGACGCCGTTTCGCCGGTAAGCTCTGCCGGAAATAGGCCTAGCCGCCGGCCGCCGCCTGCACGTCCGAATATTCCTCAGGCGTCATGGCGCGGATCGCGAGCGCATGGATGCCGCCGGCCAGCTCGTCCGCCAGCGCCGTGTTGACCATGCGGTGACGCTCCAGCCGCGACTTGCCGGCAAACGCGTCCGCCACGATCAGCACGGCGAAATGGCTTTCCCCCGTGCCGGGCGAGCTGGCATGCCCCGCATGCATGTGGGATTCGTTCACCACCTTCATGCCCTTCGGCGAGAAGGCCTTCGTCAACTTTTCTTTGATTGCGTTCTCGATGGTCATCGGCGCGCGAATCTTGTTACTGCGAAATGGGTCTGCTGGACGCCGTCATGACTGCGACGACACCGGTCAGTATACCGCGCCTGCGCCGCCCGAGCCATTCTTGTTCTGCACTGAACTGCTTCCCATAATGACGACCATGAAGCTCGATTCAAAATTCTTCGACCGCCTCCGCGTAAAGCCGCAGGACGATCGCCGCTTGCGCAATTCGGAGCCGTGCTGCGAGTGGAAGGGGTGCACCGAAGCCGGGCTTTATCCCGCTCCGAAAGGCCGTGGACGCGAAGGGCAATACTATCGTTTCTGCCTCGACCACGTCCGCCAATACAACAAATCCTACAACTATTTCGAGGGCCTTTCCGACGAGGCCATGGCCCAGCATCTGAAGGACGACGTGATCGGCCACCGGCCCACCTGGGGTATGGGCGAGCGGTCCTCCGGCGACTCCGCCCGCAGCCGCTCCAACGCCGAGGCCGCGAAGGCCTACGCCTACGCCTTTGGCGTGCACGACCCTTTCGATCTTTTCCGCGAGGATACGCGCGCGCAGACCGCCTCTCAGCACACCAATAACGGCCGCCCCCTCATGAAGGCGGAACGCAAATGCCTGCGCCAGCTCAATCTCGAAGTCGGCGCCAGCAAAAAAGAGATTCGCAGCCGATTCAAGGAATTGGTCATGCGCCACCACCCGGACCATAATGGCGGCGACCGCTCGACCGAGGACAAGTTGCGTGAGGCCATCCAAGCCTATAATTATCTAAGAGAGGTAGGGCTCGCCTAACCGAACGCTAAACTTGCCCTATGTCACAGGCTCGGCCCCTGACGAGCCTCGAAAACAGCGAAATACAGGCCCCCAGATACCCATGACCTTTGAAACATCCGGCGAGACCGCCCCCTTACCCGATATGGAAATTTCGGTGCGGCAGGTCTTCGGCCTCGATACCGATCTCGAAGTCCCGGCCTATTCCAAAGGCGACGAGCACGTGCCCGAGCTCGATCCGGACTATCAGTTCAACCACGACGTGACCCTGGCCATCCTGGCGGGCTTCAAGCACAACCGCCGCGTGATGATTCAAGGCTATCACGGCACGGGCAAGTCGACCCATATCGAGCAGGTCGCCGCCCGCCTCAATTGGCCGTGCATCCGCATCAATCTGGATAGCCATGTCAGCCGCATCGATCTGGTCGGCAAGGACGCGATCGTGCTGCGCGACGGGCAGCAGGTGACGGAGTTCAAGGAAGGCATCCTGCCTTACGCGCTCCAGACCAACACGGCCCTCGTCTTCGACGAGTACGACGCCGGCCGGCCCGATGTGATGTTCGTCATCCAGCGCGTGCTGGAAGTGTCCGGCCGCCTGACCCTGCTCGACCAGTCCAAGGTGATCCGGCCCCACCCGGCCTTCCGTCTGTTCGCCACCACCAACACCATCGGCCTCGGCGACACGTCGGGCCTCTATCATGGCACCCAGCAGATCAACCAGGGCCAGATGGACCGCTGGTCCATCGTCGCGACCCTCAACTACCTGCCCCATGACGACGAGGTGAAGATCGTCCTCTCCAAGGTGAAGACCTGGGACACGGAAAAGGGCCGCAAGACCATCAGCAACATGGTTCGCGTCGCCGAGCTCACCCGGAACGCCTTCATCAACGGCGATCTGTCGACCGTCATGAGTCCGCGCACGGTGATCACCTGGGCGGAGAACGCCGAGATCTTCGGCGATGTCGGCTTCGCGTTCGCCCTGAGCTTCCTCAACAAATGCGACGAGCTGGAGCGCGGCCTGATCGCCGAGTTCTATCAGCGTTGCTTCGGTGAGGACCTGCCCCAATCGACCACCAATGTGGCACTGAGCTGACCCATGGCGATCCCGAAGCGGAAAGAGCTCCCGCTCGATCCCTTCAAGCGAGCTTTGTCCCTGACCACCCGGGCCCTGGCCCGCGACAAGGATGTCGAGGTTTCCTTCTCCACCGACCAGCCCTCGCAAGTGGGCAAGGCGGTGAAGCTGCCGGAACCCTCTCGCGTGCCGACCGAGGCTGAGCTCGCCACCATTCGCGGCTATGCCGATTCGGCGGCGCTCTCCATTGCCTGTCACGATCCGGCCCTGCACAAACAGCTCGCGCCGGGCTCCGGCGAGGGCAAGGCGATCTTCGAGGCGATCGAGCAGGCCCGGGTCGAAGCCATCGGCGCCCGCCGCATGGAGGGCGTGGCCAAGAACCTCACCGCGAAGATCAACCAGAAATACGAGAAGAGCCGCTTCGGCGAGGGCGATGACCGCTCCGAAGCGCCCCTCTCCGACGCCCTCGGCCTCTTGGTCCGCGAGCGGCTCACGAACGAGCAGCCCCCGGAGAAGGCGAGAGCGATTGCCAATGCCTGGCGTCCCTGGGTTCAGGAGCGCGCCGAAGGGCTGATCGACCGCATGGCCGACGAGATCTTCGACCAGGAGGCCTTCGGCAAGCTGACCCGCGATCTCCTGGCCGCGCTGAATCTGTCCGACCAGCTCGACGAGCAAGCGAGCGAGGCCCAGGAGGGCGAGAACGAAGAGGGCGAGACCAATCAGGCCGACGCCCAGGGGGAGGACGCCCAAGGCGAGGACCGGGCCGAGGCCCAGCCCGACCAGCAGAGCGAGCAGGACAGCTCCGGCATGGAGGGCGATGTCAGCGAGGAAGCGGCCACCGACCGGATCGACTCCGAGGACGACCTTACGGACGCGCCGGTTCCGGCCGAGCTGTTCCAGCCCAACAATTCGATTCTCGATGACCCGGAAGCCTTCGGCTACAAGGTCTTCACCCGCACCTATGACGAGGTGGTCGGCGCGGAGGATCTCTGCGACGCCGAGGAGCTGACCCGGCTCCGCGCTTTTCTGGACAAGCAGCTCCACACCCTTCACGGCGCCGTCGCGCGGCTCGCCAACCGGCTGCAGCGCCGCCTGCTCGCCCAGCAGAACCGCGCCTGGGATTTCGATCTCGAGGAAGGCATGATCGATGCCGCCCGGCTCTCCCGGGTGATCATCGACCCCATGCACCCCCTCTCCTACAAGCAGGAGCGGGACATGGAATTCCGCGACACCGTCGTCTCCCTGGTGCTCGACAATTCCGGCTCCATGCGCGGCCGGCCGATCATGGTCGCCGCCTGCTGCGCCGATATCCTGGCGCGCACCCTGGAGCGCTGTGGCGTCAAGGTGGAGATCCTCGGCTTCACCACCCGCGCCTGGAAGGGCGGCAAGTCCCGCGAGCAATGGCTCAACGCCGGCAAGCCCAGCCTGCCCGGGCGGCTGAACGATCTCCGCCACATCATCTACAAATCCGCCGACGCCCCCTGGCGGCGCGCTCGGCGCAATCTCGGCCTGATGATGCGCGAAGGCCTGCTGAAGGAGAATATCGACGGCGAGGCCCTCGCCTGGGCCCATAACCGCCTGCTCGCCCGCCCCGAGCAGCGCCGTATCCTGATGATGATCTCCGACGGCGCGCCGGTCGACGATTCCACCCTGTCGGTCAATTCCGGCGCCTATCTGGAGCGCCATCTCCGCCAGGTGATCAAGGAAATCGAGACCCGCTCGCCCGTCGAGCTGCTGGCCATCGGCATCGGCCACGATGTCACACGCTATTATCGCCGCGCGGTTACCGTCACCGATGCGGAAGAATTGGCGGGCGTGATGACGGATAAGCTTGCGGAACTTTTCGATGAGGACATGACCTGGCGGGAGCTGCACCGGAGCGCCCCTGCCGAAGCCCGCATGAAGCGGCGCCGTCTTCATTAAGATGGGGATGTTTGAGCTGCGCGGCCGCCGCCGCTGGCTGGTTCTATCGGTATTGGCGGCCGGTTTCGTCCTGGCCTTCGCGGCCGCAGGCATCGCCATCGCCGGAAAGCCTTGGTCGCCGCTGGCGCGGCCGATTCCGATCCAGGTCACGGCCATGCCGATCGATTTCGACCGGGATCATCCCGGCAGGAAGGATTTCGGTAAGCTGATCTTCCGCCGCGGCCTCAACCTCTTCGCGAGCTCCCACCATTTCGGCGGTTATTCGGCGCTCGCCATTGATCCCTCGGGCCGCAAGATCTTAGCCGTCTCTGACGCCGGCACCTGGCTTCGCGCCGATCTCGACTATGACGGCCGCTATCTGAAAGGGCTCGGCAACGCCGCCATCGGCCCCCTGCTGGGCAAGGACGGCAAGCCGCTTTCGCGCTTCTCCCGCCGCGACGCCGAAGCCCTCGCCCTGAAGAATGGCAATGTCGAGGAGGGCGAGGCCTATATCGCCTTCGAGGTCGATCATCGGATCGAGCGCTACCCGTTCGACCGCACGCGGTTCGGCCCGCCCGATGGGGCGGTGAGCCTTCCCGACGATAGTTTGATGGGCAATGCCGGCATCGAGGCCCTGGCCGTTCTGAAGGCCGGCCCGTCGCGCGGAAGCCTGCTGGCCTTCTCGCAAGAACGGCGCGACCGCACGAACGCATTGCAAGGCTGGCTGATCGGCGGCCCCAAGCCCGGCTTGTTGACGGTGAAGGATATCGGCAATTTCACCATCACCGACATGACGGCGCTGCCGGACGGCGATATCGCGCTTCTGGAGCGCCGCTTCACCTTCACCGAAGGGGTGCAGATACGCATCCGCCGCCTGGCCGCTTCCGACATCCGGCCGGGCGCCGCCTTGCAGGGCGAGGTCCTGCTTCAGGTCCGGGACAATTTCAATATCGACAATATGGAAGCGATTGCCGCGCACCGCGCAGCAGACGGCCAGACCATCCTGACCGTGATGTCCGACGACAATTTCATGAGCATTCAGCGCACCCTGCTTCTGCAGTTCGCGCTGAAAGAGGCCGGCGGTGAGGTCTTGGGAGGTGCGAGCCCTAAGAGGCCTGGGCTTCCGGAGCCTGCGCCTTCTTCAGCTCGCGCTTCAGACGCTTTGCCTTGAGGGACAGATCGCCGTCCGCCGCCTTGAGCAGGAACCCGTCGAGGCCGCCGCGATGCTCCACGGAACGAAGCGCGGAAGCACTGACCGTCAGCTTGACGCGCTTCTTCAGCGTCTCGCTCTCCAGCGTGACATTGCAGAGATTGGGCAGAAACCGCCGCCTCGTCTTGCGGTGGGCGTGGCTCACATTATTGCCCGTGAGCACTGCTTTTCCTGTCAGATCGCAACGGCGGGCCATCGCGTGTCGTCCTTATTCTCAAATCGTATCGGGAGCCGTCGATCCGAAAGCGCCGCTTGCAAAAAGCAACAGCATCGGAAAATCATAGACAGCGGCCCGTGATATACGGGGCTCTTGCCCAGCGGTCAAGCCACAGAGGCTTCGATTTCAGGAACAAGCCCGCCACGGAATTGACGAAAGCCGAAAATAGCCTGAAATTTAGGCGGTGAGTCGCAAGATTGCGGCAACCTGACGGGGAAATCCATCCGATGCGGTCGAGCCGTAAGCCATTCTATGCCTTGAGCCTGGCGGCGCTCGCTTGCGCCCTCGGCGGCATGCTGCCGACCGATCGCGTCGCAGCCCAGAACGGCCTCGCCGACAACGCCACCATCCAGGCGAGCTATCAGGTCCGTCTGGCGAAAATCAGGCTCGGCGACTTCAAGCTCACCACCACCATTCAGGGCACCGCCTACCGCACCACGGGCGAAGGCAACTTCTCCATCCTAGAAGGCCTGCTCTACAAATGGAGGGGGACCACGACCAGCACCGGGCGCGTGACGACGGACGGCATCCAGCCTGCGCAATATCTCTTGAGCTATCGCGGCGGCAAGGCGGTGGAAGAGGTCCGCATGTCCTTCGCCAAAGGGACGGTGACGGAGCTCGACCTCGTGCCGCGCAAGACGCCGAAGCCCGACACCGTTCCGATCACGGCCAAGCAGCTGCAGAACTCCCTCGACCCCATGAGCGCGGCCTTTCTCTTCGCACGCTCCGCCGACACCAGCGGCGACGTCGATGTCTGCCGTCAGACCGTCCCCGTCTTCGACGGGCGCACGCGCTTCGACATCAAGCTGAGCCCCAAGCGCCGGGTGCAGATCCCCAAAGGCGGCGCCTATGCCGGCCCAGCCGTCGTCTGCAAGGCGAAATACGTACCCATCAGCGGCCACCGCCCCTCCAATGACGGTGTCAGGATGCTCTCCGCGACCGACGAGATCGAGATCTGGATGGTGCCCATGTCCGGCACCGGCCTCTATGTGCCCTACAAGGTCTCCATCCCCACCTCCATCGGCTACGGCATCGCCACGGCGACCTCCTTCCAGATCACCGGCGCCAAACGCGCCAGCCTGGACTGATCTTCCGATTTTCCGGTCTTCCGGTCCTTGCGACGGACGTTTTCGTTAAGCCCGGCGCTGCACCGCGGACTTCGTCTGTCCGCATACGGACAAACGTTAACGGCGGGCAGGCAAACCACCACATCTGGTAGGGAACGAAGCCCGAAAATTAACGGTCTCCTGATTCGTGCGGGATTCGTTCGCGGATGTTTCCGCTCGTTAATCCCGAATCCCGCCGAGCCCCGCATTTTTGTCCTCTTTGTCCGCCAGAATTTTTTTATCAAGCGATGTCGATTCCGCCGGTCGTCATTCGTCGTATGGACAGGACGGCTAATCAGAGCCTCCTGAGCATTAAGGAGACGCCACGATGAAAGTGATGGTTCTAGTGAAAGCGACCGAGGATTCCGAAGCGGGCCTCGACCCTTCGCCCGAGTTCGCCCAGCTCATGGAAGACATGGGCAAGTTCAACGAGGAGCTGGTCGCCGCCGGCATCATGCTGACCGGGGACGGGCTGAAACCGTCCAAGGAAGGCAAGCGCGTCGGTTTCGACGGCGACAGCCGCAATGTCATCGACGGTCCCTTCGCCGAGACCCGGGAACTGGTCGCCGGTTACTGGCTCTGGGAGGTCAAGGACATGGCCGAGGCGGTCGAATGGGTGAAACGCTGTCCCAATCCCATGCCCGGCTACAGCGAGATCGAGATTCGCCCGCTCTACGAGCTGTCCGATTTCGAGGATATCGGAACGCCCGAGACCATGCAGCGGCATGAGAATCTCCGCAAGGAGCTGGGACAGGGCTGAGCACTGGGAGACAGGTGACGGCGGAAGACACCCATCGAACGATCGAGACGGTCTTCCGGATCGAGCGGGCCCGGCTGATTGCCGGCCTGGTCCGCTTGGTCCGCGATGTGAGCCTGGCGGAAGATCTCGCCCAGGACGCCCTTCTCGCCGCCCTGTCCGAATGGCCGCAGACCGGCATCCCCAAGCGCCCCGGCGCCTGGCTGATGGCCACGGCCAAGCGCCGGGCCATCGACCGGTTTCGCCGCGACAAGATGATCGCCCAAAAGCATGACGAGATCGGGCGGGATCTCGCGGCCGAAACCACAGCCGGTATCGAGGATATCGAGGCCGCCATGGACGACGATATCGGCGACGAGCTGCTGAGCCTCGTCTTCACCGCCTGCCATCCGGTCTTGTCGCCCCAGGCGCGCGCAGCGCTCACCCTGCGCCTGATCGGCGGCCTGTCCACCGAGGAGATCGCCCGCGCCTTCCTCACCGGCGAGGCGACCATCGCCCAGCGGATCACCCGGTCCAAGAAGACGATCGAGAGCGCCGGTCTCGCCTATGAAGTGCCGCGCGGCAAGGCGCGGCAGGAGCGCCTGGGCTCCGTGCTCGAGGTGGTCTATCTGATCTTCAACGAAGGCTACGCCGCCACCGCCGGCGACGACCTGATCCGCCCGTCCCTCTGCGCCGAGGCCCGGCGCTTGGGCCGCATCTTGGTCAATCTGATGCCGGAAGAGCCGGAGGTGCTGGGCCTGCTCGCGCTGATGGAGCTGCAGACCTCGCGCCTCGCCGCCCGTCAAGGCGCCGACGGCACGCCGATTCCGTTGCCCGAACAAAACCGCGCCCGCTGGGATTATCTTCTGATCCGGCGGGGTCTCGAGGCTCTGGAACGCGTCCGGGCCCTTGGCGGCGCTCAAGGGCCGTACGCGCTTCAGGCCGCCCTCGCCGCCTGCCATGCCAGGGCGCGGAAGCCGGAAGACACCGATTGGCGAACGATCGCCGCCCTTTACGGCCTCCTGCGCGAGGTCATGCCCTCGCCGGTCGTCGATCTCAACCGCGCCATCGCCCATTCCATGGCCTTCGGGCCGGAGGAAGGCCTCCGCCTCTTGAGCGGCCTCGACGAGACCCCCGCCTTGCGGAACTACGCCCCCTTGCCCGCCGCGCGAGGCGATTTCCTCTACCGGGCGGGCCGCCTGTCGGAAGCCCGCGCCGAGTTCGAGCGGGCCGCCGCTCTCACCCGGAACCAAGGCGAGAAGACCTTTTTGCTCAAACGCGCCAAGGCTTGCGAAAACTGATCTTGCGAAAACTGATCTTGCGAGAACTGATCTTGCGAGAACTGATCGCATCGCCGACGCCTCTTAAAATTTCCGGTCCGAAGCGCCAGATGAAGGGCCAGCCGACCGATCTCGCCGAATCTTCTGCCCCGAGTCACAAGAACGAAGCAGGAATCATCGAGAGTCAGCGATTCGGACGAGATTCGTTCCCGCCTCGTTCCGGGATTCACCTTGATTTCCCCGTCCCAAGCCTGAAAGGTGGCGAGGATGAGTTCTCCAACAGCGCCGAGATCCGCCGGCCCCATGCGCCGCGGCGCCGAGTTGCGCGGCCGGGGCGTCACCGCCGTTCTCGGACCGACCAACACCGGCAAGACCCATCTCGCCATCGAGCGGATGCTCGCCCACGAGGTGGGCGTCATCGGCCTGCCCCTGCGGCTGCTCGCCCGCGAGGTCTACGACAAGGTCGTCGCCCGCATCGGCGCCTCCCAGGTGGCGCTGATCACCGGCGAGGAGAAGATCAAGCCGGCCAACGCCCGCTATTACATCTGCACGGTCGAGGCCATGCCGATGGATATCGAGGCGGATTTCGTGGCCATCGACGAGATCCAGCTCGCCGCCGACGACGAGCGCGGCCATGTCTTCACCGACCGGCTGTTCAATGCGCGGGGCCTGAGCGAGACTCTGCTGCTGGGCGCCGCCACCATGCGCGAGGCGATCCACGACCTGCTGCCCGGGGCAAACCTGGTCTCCCGCCCCCGGCTCTCCAAGCTGACTTACGCGGCGGACAAGAAGATCACCCGCCTGCCCCGGCGCACTGCCATCGTCGCCTTCTCGGCCAACGAGGTCTACGCCATCGCCGAGCTGGTGAGGCGCCAGCGGGGCGGCGCCGCGGTTGTGCTGGGCGCCCTAAGCCCCCGCACCCGCAACGCGCAGGTTGCCCTCTATCAGAACGGCGATGTGGATTTTCTCGTCGCCACCGACGCCATCGGCATGGGGCTGAACCTCAATGTCGACCATGTCGCCTTCGCCGGGATCCGCAAATTCGACGGCCGCGTGCATCGCAACCTGACCCCGCCGGAAGTCGGCCAGATCGCCGGCCGCGCCGGCCGCTACATGAACGACGGCACCTTCGGCGTGACGGGAAAGGTCGCCCCCTTCGATCCGGAGCTGGTCACCGCTCTGGAGGATCATCAGTTCGATCCCGTCACAACCTTGCAATGGCGCAACCGTAAGCTCGACTACGGTTCCATCGACCGGCTCAAGGAAAGCCTCAAGGTCACGCCCGACAATCGGCGGCTCATGCGTGCGCGCATGGTTGACGACGTCATCGCGCTGGAGAATGTCTCCCTGGACGACAAGATCCGCGAGATGGCAAAGGCGCCGGCCGCCATCGGCCTCCTCTGGGAGATGTGCCAGATCCCGGACTATCGGAAGATCTCGGCGACCAGCCATGCCGAGCTCATCGCCACCCTATACGGATTCGTGATGAGCAGTTCGGGCCGTATTCCGGCAGACTGGCTTCGTCAGCAGATCGAGAGATGCGAACGCACCGATGGCGATATCGATACGCTTTCCGCCCGTCTTGCCCAAATTCGGACATGGACATTCGTCTCTCATCGGGGGGAGTGGCTGGAGGATCCTGAGTATTGGCAAGGACGCAGCCGCGAGATAGAGGACACCCTTTCCGATGCCCTGCACGAGCGGCTGGCCTTGCGCTTCGTCGATCGGCGGACATCGGTTTTGATGCGGCGCCTGCGCGACAAGGAGGAATTCGTGGCGGAGGTCGGTAGCGACGGACAAATTCTGGTCGAGAACCACTATGTCGGCCAGTTGCAAGGTTTTCTTTTCACGGCAGATGCCGGCGGCGAGGGGATTCACGGCAAGGCGGCGCGCCATGCCGCCACCCAGGTGGTCAGCCAGGAGCTGACCGCCCGCGCCCAGGCCCTGTCGGAGGCAGGCGATTCGGAGATTTCGCTGACCCCCCATGGCCGAGTGCTCTGGAAGGGCGCGGAGATCGCAAGGCTCGAGCCGGGCGAAACGGCGCTCAAGCCGCGCATTAACGTCATCGCCGGCGAGCACCTCATGCCGCCCGACCGCGAGCGCATCGAGAAGCGGCTTCAGACCTGGCTGCAGAACCATCTCGAGGCGCGTGTCGGACCGCTTCTGGCCCTCGCCGAAGCCGAGCATCTGACCGGCCTGGCCCGCGGCTTCGCCTTCCGGCTGACCGAGAATCTCGGCGTGCTGCGCCGCGATACCCTGGCCGAGGAGATTCGCGCGCTGGATCAGCCGACCCGCCGGCAGCTCCGCCAGCTCGGCGTCCGCTTCGGCGGCTTCAATGTCTACGTGCCGGCCCTGCTGAAGCCCGATGCGGCCGAGCTCCTGCTGCTGCTCTGGGTGCTCCACGAAGGCCCAGCTCACGGCATCGATCCGGACTCCATGCCCGAGCGCCCGGCCCAGGGCCTCACCTCCGTGCCGGTCGATAAATCCGTGCCCATCGCCTTTTGGCATGCCGCGGGTTTCCATGTGGCCGGCGCCCGCGCCGTGCGCATCGACATGCTGGAGCGCCTCTCCGACATGATTCGCCAGCGGGTCAGCTGGCGCCCGCCCACCGAGCAGGCGAGCACCGAGCCGGTGAAGCCGGAGACCGAAGCAAAGCCGAAAGCCGAATCGAACGCTTCTGCCGAGACGAAGCAGCCCGAAGAGGTGAAGACGCCATCGGACGCATCTTCTGAAGCTCCCACCCCGGAAGCGACGCCCGAAGCGACTGCTGCCGCTGCTGCCTCGCCGGCGGCCGAAGCCCAGGCAACGCAGGCCGAGCCCGCAAAGCCAGAGGCTTCCGAGCAGACAGCGAAGTCCGAAGGCGCGAACGCCGAAGAGAAGCAGGAGAAGCCGGAGCCTGCGCCGAGCCGCATGCGCTCCGACGCCCTGGCCAAGCGCGCCGGTATCAAGAAGAAGAAACAGGCGCCCTCCAACGAGCCGCCGAGCGGCGCCACGGGCGATGGCGGGTTCCGGGTCGTACCGGAGCTCATGAGCGTCGTCGGCTGTTCCGGCGAGGACTTCACCTCGATCCTGAAGGCGCTCGGCTTCCGCTGCCAGCGCACGCCCCTCCCGCCGGAGCCCGCCGCTGAACCAGCGTCGGCCGAGCCGGACCTCTCGGCCGAGACCGCAACGCAAGATGCGGCCGGAGAGGCCGAGGCGAAGGAGACGGCCGAGCTGGAGCAGCGTTTCGACGAGGTCTGGCGCCCCTCCCGCCGCAATCATGGCCGCCCCCAGGAGCGCGCCGCGCGCCGCGGACGGCCCCAGCAAAAGCAGGACGGGCAGCGAAAACGCAGCCGGCCGCCCCAGAACCGCAACGGAAAGCCGAACCGGCCCCCGCGGGATCGCCGCGAGAAGGCGCCCGATCCGGCTCATTCGCCATTCGCGGCCCTGGAGGAACTCAAGCGCAACATGATGGCCCGCGGACCCGAAGGGAACTGACGCTTTTCGTGCAAGCGGATTCCGGACAAGGCCAACGTCTCGATAAATGGATCTGGTGCGCGCGCCTGGTGAAGACCCGGAGCCTCGCCACCAGCCTGGTCGAGGCCGGCAAGGTTCGCGTCAATGGCGAGCGCATCCGAAAGGCCAGCCGCCGCATCCGTCCCGGCGATGTGCTCACCGGCGCCCATGGCGGCAGGCTCTGGGTGGTCCGGGTGATCGATTCCGCCGAGCGCCGGGTGCCGGCAAGCGCCGTTGCCGAGCTTTACGAAAACCTCACCCCCAGCGCCTCGCCGCCGGATCGAACGGACTCCTGAAGCCTTCGGTTTTTGAGAAAATCGTTCCTTGTGCCCCTGGAAGGTCTCGGCAACGATAGTAATATCTCTTCTATAGACCGCTTGCCTTGGAATTATTTTGCGACCAATCCCTGACCTTTGCGACGGATGCTGCGAATTCTCGAAGCGGCCACCGGACGCCTTGTGCAAACCCTGCGAGTGTTATAGGCAGGCCACTCGGTTGGGCGCCTGACAAGCCGCCATTTCGGCCCTAAGACCCGGCCGATTCCTAAGCACGTGTGAGATGAGATGACTTACGTCGTCACCGAAGTTTGCATTAAGTGCAAATATACAGATTGTGTCGAAGTCTGCCCCGTGGATTGCTTCTACGAGGGCGAGAACATGCTCGTGATCCATCCGGACGAATGCATCGATTGCGGTGTGTGCGAGCCGGAATGCCCGGTCGAGGCGATCAAGCCCGACACCGAGCCCGATCTCGACAAATGGCTCGAGGTGAACACCAAGTTCGCCGAGGAATGGCCCAATATCACCACCAAGAAGCCGGCGCCCCCCGATGCCGACGAGATGGCCAAGGAAGAGGGCAAATACGAGAAGT
The DNA here is from genome assembly GCA_050110875.1 of Methyloligella sp. ZOD6. Lineage (GTDB taxonomy): Bacteria > Pseudomonadota > Alphaproteobacteria > Rhizobiales > Methyloligellaceae > Methyloligella. Next base: position 2,826,986 of record CP188828.1, on the reverse strand, counting down.
ATTTCAGCCCGGAGCCCGGCGAAGGCGACTAGAGCGGGCCAAGACCCGCTCATCGACCGTTTACCGGTCGGATAAAATGTCGCAGGCCGGAAGCCCGATTTCGCCGCTTTGCACTGCAGCACGGCTTCCGAAATAGCCCAAATTATGGTAGGGTCGTGAATTGGCGGCCATTTGCTCGCCAATTGGGCATATATCGGGTGAGAAGCAGGTGAAGCGCGCCCATTGGGTCGCTATTTTCCGCACGAGGCCTTGTTTTCAGCTTTCAGGGAAGCTGGACGAGCAGGAAATCCTGTCGTCACTCGATTGCCCGATCCCGCGCCTGCGGCAGGCCTTTCAGGCATCGATAGCCTGGGAACAACGGCCGGCGTCAGAGATTTCAGCGTGGATCGATAGGTTTGTCGGGCCGCACGCGGTGCTTCCCGCGCGCGGCAGCTATTCCGATGCCGAGAAGCGTTAGGAGTCGCAGATTGAGCGCCGCGTCCCCCAAGAAAGCAAAGCGAGAGAGTATGGTTGAGAAGAAAAAGAAGCCACAGCAGCGGCATGGTTTTCGCACCAATGAGTTCATCGTTTATCCTGCCCATGGCGTCGGCCGTATTCAGGAAATCGAGCAGCAGGAGATCGCCGGTGCGAGCCTCGAGCTGTTCGTGATCAATTTCGAGCAGGACAAGATGACCCTCCGGGTGCCGACCTCCAAGCTGGAGATCGTCGGCATGCGCAAGCTCTCCGACGAAAAGACGGTCAAGAAGGCCCTGCAGATCCTGAAGGGCAAGGCCCGCGTGAAGCGCACCATGTGGTCGCGCCGCGCCCAGGAATACGAGGCCAAGATCAATTCCGGCGACCTGATCTCCATCGCCGAGGTGGTCCGCGACCTCTATCGCTCCGAGGCCCAGCCCGAGCAGTCCTACTCCGAGCGCCAGCTTTACGAAGCCGCGCTGGACCGGATGGCCCGCGAGATCGCCGCTGTCGAGAAGACCGAGACCGATGCCGCCGTCTCCAAGATCGACGACATCCTGGCCAAAAGCGCCAAAAGCCTGAAGGCCGCCCAGGAGGCCGTCGAGGCAGAGAACGAAGAGCAGGCCGCATAAGCAGCCGGGCTTCAGTTCAAAACGTGTTCGAAGGGCGGGAGTATCTCCCGCCCTTTCGTTTTGCGAATCCGCTTTACCCATTGCTAGCGGCGCGGCCTTCGCGGCATATCCTCCCGTTCCGCGAGTCCCCCCTTGCCCGGTCTAGTGATCCGCAGGATGCAGCCGATCGAGTGCGACAGGGCCTTTCGAGCATGACCAACGAGACCACCGCAGCCTTCACGGCGGCGAATAAGGCCGCATGGGAGACATCCGCTCCGCTCCACGCCGAAGGCGAAGCTTGGGAGCAACTGCTGGCCAGCGCCTCCCGGCCAGGATTCTCAGTGCTCGATCGGCACTTAACCGCCGTCCTCCGCGGTCTCAATCTATCTGGCAAATCTGCCGTGCAGATCGGCTGCAACAACGCGCGCGAACTGCTCTCCCTCGCTTCGCTCGGCATCGAACCTGCCTTGGGTATCGATCAGTCCAGCGGCTTCCTGGCACAAGGCCGGCAACTCGCGGAAGCGGCGGGACTTTCGCCGCAGCTCGTCGAGGCCGATATCTACGATCTCCCCGCCGGCCTCGGAGCGTTCGACCTCGCTCTGATCACCATCGGTGTTCTGAGCTGGATGCCCGACCTGCCGGAATTCTTCCGTATCGTCGCTCGCTTGCTGAAGCCAGCCGGGGCCTTGGTGATCTACGAGACTCATCCGTTTCTGGAGATGTTCGATCCGGCCAGCACGAATCCCTACGAACCCGCCTTAAGCTATTTCGAGCGCCGCCCTCAGGAGGTGACCGAAGCGATCACCTATGACGGAAAAGATCACGGCGACGGCGAGACTGGCTACTGGTTTATCCATGGGCTCGGCGAGATCGTCACTTCCTGCGTCCAAGCCGGCATCGCAATCGCCTCGCTGCAGGAATTTGGTCATACGATCCGCGAACCGGAATACGATATCTATGAAGGGTGTGCGGCCCAGATCCCCATGAGCTATTGCCTGGTCGGCAGCAAGACCGGCGCACCCGATCTGGGAGAACAGGGAGCCTAAGGGAACGGCGGAGCCTTCGCCTCTCCGTCTTTCTCCAGCACCTCGATCTGCTCCGGATGGGTCGCCTTGATGGACGGCCCGTAGCGCCACTCCATCCAGCCCCGTACCCGGATGCGTTTACCCGCGAGGCCCGGGAGATCGAGACCGGCTTCCGCGAAAGACTTCGCGTCGCGCTTCTCGATGGCGACGGTGAAATCCTCCCGCCAGTCCTCGTCGAAATTCAGGAAGATCCAGTCCTGCACGTCAGCAACCTCCCGCACGCGTCCTTTCACCAGCTGATACGTGCCTGAGAGACGCCGCATCCGGTCCACGGCTGCGGCATCGCGCACGGCGTAGAACCCTGACGCCCAAAGTCCACGACGCGCGGTCCGCGCCTCATCCTCAAGTATCAGCAGCTCACCGGTGCAGGCAGCATTGTCGGAGAGGCTATAGACACGCGCCCACCCCTGGCGCACGAGTTCCGCCTGCACCCAGACGGGCTGTTCCACTCCTTCACCGGCAACGAACACCTGCGCCATCAGATAGCCGTGCCGGTCCGTCCGCTGCCCGCCGAAGCGCAAAAACACCGTCTTGCCCTTCGTCAGCGCCTCCAGCGCGTCGCGGGTCTCCTGCGAATACCGCCACTCGGCCTCGGGCGTTCCGGCCGGCGGCCGCGGCGCCTTCGCCCCGACCAGCCGCACCGTACCGCCGTCAGCGAGCTTCAGCGTCTCGCCGTCGATCACATCGACGACAGTGCCGCGTTCGGGCTCGGAGAGGTCGCAGTCGGGGAACCCCTCCGCTCCAAGCGCTTGCCCGGCCGAGCAGCAAAGTACCCACAGGGCGATCGAATATCTGCACCGGCGATCCATGGCTGAGGCTAATCGGCGGAGTGACCCCGATGCAATCAAGCTTGGCGGCGCTTTCCAGTGCAGAAGTGAGCTCGCGGGAACAGTATTCCCCCGCGCTCGGTTGGGTAAACAAAAGGTGACGGCGCACGTCACCGACAATCAGGAGGAGACATCCGATGCGTGTACTGAGATTCGGAGCGGCCGGTGTTGCCGCCGTCCTTGCACTACTGTTTCTCACCTTGGCCCCGGCCAAGGCAGACCAGGTCGATATCGGAATTTTCTTCAACCAGCTCGAACCCCACGGTCACTGGGTCCGCCACGCCGACCATGACTATGTCTTCGTGCCGGAAGTCGACCGCGGGTGGCGGCCCTATGTTCGCGGCCATTGGGTGCTCACGGACGACTACGGCTGGTACTGGGCGTCCGAAGAGCCCTTCGCCTGGGCGACCTATCATTACGGCCGTTGGGGCTATAGCCCCGTCTATGGATGGTACTGGGTCCCCGGCACCGTCTGGGCGCCTGCCTGGGTGTCATGGCGCACCGGCGGCGACTATGTCGGCTGGGCCCCGATCGCGCCTCCCGGCAGCGGTTACGTCATCGGCTACACCGACTACTACGATCCCCCGATCCTCGAAGCCTGGGTTTTTGTGCCCCAGCGGCGCTTCATCGCCCACGACATCGGCGCCTATGCGGTCCCGGTGAACCAGGTGAACGTCGTCTACCGGGAAACGAACAACACCTATTACGTCGACCGCAGCGATAACCGCGTCGTCAACAACTTCATCACCCGGGAGCAGGCTTCCCAGATCACCGGCCAGGACATCGACACCTACCAGGTCAAGACGACCACGGATGCTGCCGCCTCGCGGGTGGAAGGCAACACCATCGAGGCCTTCCAGCCGGAGATCGCCGAGGCGAAGCCGGAGGAGACCCCGAAGGACGTCGTCGAAGATCCGAAGGAGCTCGAGACCAAACCGGTTCTCGATGAGACGGCCGACGGCGAACGTCCTGCCGATGCGCCGCCCAGCGCCGCTGAGCTGGAGCCGGAGGGAGCCAGTGTTCCCGGAGAGGCTGAAAAAGCCGGGCCTGCCGGCGAAACGCCCGCAGGTGAAGCCGCCGAGGAGAAAGCCGGCGAAGAGAAAGCCGGCGAGCCCGTGACCGGCGAGGATGCGCCGGCCGCTCAACGCAAGGCGCCCGAGGCCGCCGAAGAGGCCGCGCCGGAGGCGCAGCCTGGCGAGAAGGCCGACGAGGCCACGCCTGCGGCAAAGCCCCAGGAGAAGGCTGCGGAAGAAGCCGCTCCTGAGACGTCTCCGGAAGAGGCTGCCCCCGCCGACGAGGCGCCCAAGGCCACCGACGAGGCCGCGCCGGGCGCGCCGCCTGGCGAGAAGGCCGCCGACGAAGCGGCACCGGAGGCTCCGGCGGCCGACAAGGCTGAGCCTTCGGCCAAGCCTGCCGAAGAAGCTGCGCCCTCGGCCCCTCCCGCAGAAAAGTCCGCGCCGGCGGCGCCTCCTGCAGAGAAGGCCGTACCCCTGGCACCTCCGGCGGAGACGCCTGCACCAGCGCCGGCTCCCGCGGAGCGGCCTCAGCCCAAGGCACAGCCCCAGAAAACGCCGGCACCTGCTCCGGCGGAAAGGCCCCAGCCCAAGGCGAAGCCTCAAAAAGCTCCGGCTCCGGCGCCTGCTCCTGAACCGCGTAAGCGGCAGCAGGCAGCGCCTCCCGCCGGACCCGGCGCCATGGAACGCCGCGGCGGCCCAGCCGCGGGTCCCGGCGGACCTGGAGGTGCGGGTGCCCCGCAGGGTATGCAGCGTCCCGCCGAACCCAGAGGGGCCGGAGGCGGCGGCGGACAAGGCGGCGGCGGAAAGGAAGGCAGAGACGGCCGCTGATCCTTCCGCTTCTCATCGGACGCACAACGCAGAGGTCCGCATCGCCTTCAAGGGGCGGTGCGGACCTCTGCGTTGTGAGACGACGCTTCTCCGTGATCCGCTCTTGAGCTTCGCCGCGACGCAGCCCAGTATGCGCCCGCTGGCCCCGTAGCTCAGTAGGATAGAGCATCAGATTCCTAATCTGAGGGTCGCAGGTTCGAATCCTGCCGGGGCCACCAAAATTTTTCAGAGAGTAGCGACCGTACGCGCTGTCGGTCATTTGCCGTAGCTACCATATAGCTACCAGCGAAAGCCGCCGCCCTTTCAGCGCCTCTCGCGGCGTTCGATCGCCACGGCATCTTGTCAGCTTCCTGTCAGCTTCACTTTTCATAGGGCCGTTAAGATTGGGGGACAGTGTCCCGCCCGGAGATTAGAGAGTCACGTGTCCAATCGCGTTCCAACACGGATATCCGTGGTCATCCCGGCCTTGAACGAGGAAGGCAATATTGGCCGCCTGATCGAGGAGACCTTCGCCGCGGTGCCTGACCACGTGCTTGGCGAGGTGATCGCGGTCGATGACGGTAGCGACGACCGGACAGGCGACGAGATCAAGGGGCTATTCCAGGTCTATCCGCGCCTGCGCTACATGAAGCATGGGCTGCGCGCCGGTCAAAGCGCTGCGCTCAGGTCAGGGATCTTGGCCGCTCGCTTCCCGGTTATTGCCACGATAGACGGCGACGGTCAGAACGACCCGCAAGACATCATGCGCCTGTATAGCCGGCTCGGGCCCGACCGGCAGGGACCTGCGCTCGTGGGCGGCGTGCGGGCGGCCCGCCAGGATACGGGATCGAAGAGGTTTGCCTCCCGCTTTGCCAATTGGCTTCGCGACACGGTTCTCTCCGACGGGTGCGCCGATACCGGCTGCGGCATCAAGGTTTATAAGCGCGAGGCCTATCTGGCGCTGCCCTATTTCAACAGCATGCACCGCTACCTGCCCGCCTTCTTCCTCACCTACGGGCACGAGGTCGCTTTCGAACCGGTCAACGACCGCCCGCGCCTGCGCGGCGTTTCCAAATATACCAATCTCGGCCGGGCCCTAATCGGGCTGTACGACCTGGTCGGCGTGAGCTGGCTGCGCAAGCGGACCGTCATTCCGCCCGTCGTGGAGGACGTGTCTGGGGCCGCCGGCATGGATGCCCCGGCGGCGAGGGGTGAGCTCCGAATGAAAGCCGACAGTTAAAGGGGGAAAGTCAGCATGATAGGGGCTCTTGTTCAGTGGTGGGAGGCGACGCCGACGGTCGAGCTCGTTTGGCTGGCGACCGGTCTCGTCGCGCAGCTCATGTTCTCCATGCGCTTCCTGGTGCAATGGATCGCCACGGAACGGGCCCGGGCGAGTATCATCCCAGAGACGTTTTGGTATTTCAGCTTCGCCGGCGGGACGCTCCTGTTCGCCTATGCGATTTATCGCATGGACCCGGTTTTCATTCTTGGCCAAGCGACCGGTCTCGTCATCTACTCGCGCAATATCTATTTCATTTGGCTCGGAAAACGGGTGCCTGGCACCGTCAAAGCCCTCTAAACGGTCGACTCGCCCCGGCTCGACAGACGGGTCTTGATGGCGGCCGAAATCAATGAAGCGGAAATCGTACTCAGGGAGATGCGAATTTCGCCGATGGAAGGTTCAGTAATGACGTCAAACATCATCGACCAAGTCGCCTTGGCACTCTTTGCCTCTGATGGAATGAAGTTCGCATCCGCCGCGATCGACCTTAAGCAGTCCTGGGACCTGAGCCCGGAGCAGCACGTGGTTTATCGCGAGCGGGCCCTCGTTTTTCTGAAGGTTATGGGTGAGCAGATGTCGGGTCTGGCCGACACTGAAATCGCACAGCTTGCAGAGCGGGAAAGGCAGTGACCCTGAATCACGCTTCGGAATGGCGTGATGCCGGCGAGGTCGCAATGTTCGGATCTATGGGGTCCAACCCCTCCGTTTGATTTGAGGATGATCGGGCCAACTTGAAGGTCATTCGAAATGCTGCGCCGCGAACCGTGGGTTCTAGGCTGAAGGTTCCACCCATGCGCCGCATGGCAGTTTCACATATCGAAAGTCCTAGTCCGCTTCCGGAACGAGCATCGTCATTACCCCGAACAAATCGTGCAAAGTTTGAACGGGGAAATTCTCGCGGCAACCCCGGCCCCGTATCGGTGAACAGAAGCGCCCCATCGTTGGAAATAGAGACCTTTACAGTGCCGCCGGGTGGTGTGTGCTTACGGACATTCTCCAAAAGGTTTCGCAGGACTAGGGTGATCAGCGTCTCGTCACCGACGATTTGCACTGGGAGGTTCAGGCCGTCCGCCTCAAGCGACCATCCGGCGGACACCAGCCGTGGCGCCGCCTCCTGCAGAACCGAAGCAACTGTCTCGCCGAGGTGGAGCGATTGCAGGGAGAAGACCGTACTGCCATCCAACCTAGCGACTTGCAGCAGCTGCTCGATCAGACGGGCCATTGAATCGACGTCTTGCATAGCCGCATCCCGGTCCGGATCGGGTGCAAGGCTCTCCAGCCGCAGCTTGAGGTCGGCAAGCGGCGTCCTAAGCTCATGGGCGGCATGGATGGAGAAATCGCGTTGCGCAACGGCACCGGACCTGATGCTGTCCAAGGCATGGTTGACGGCAGCAATCAGCGGCTGAACCTCCGCGGGTGCCGATGAGCCGGCAAGCCGCTGATGGCCCAGATTGTCAAAGGTGATCCGTTCGGCCTGCGCAGCCACGCGCCGGAGTCCTCGTAGACTGACGCGAACGATGCTCACGGCAGTGATCACCATGACAATCAGTATTGCCAGCGCCGCCCACCCCAGCTCCGCGAGAGATTGGGCAAAAAACGTATTGGTCAAAGCGGCGACATCCGAACGCGATCGTGCCAGCCGGAGCCATACCCCAAACTCCGGCACGTAAAGTTCGGCGATCAGGACTGGTCCGCTGCCGTCGAGGGTCGGTCCGGTTGAAAGAACGGGTTCTGGGTCTGCTGGTCCAGGTCGCCCGGCTGGAGCGTTGGCGTCGGAGCGATCCAGCACGGTCCCAGATGCATCCGTGACGGTGTAGCCGTAGACTGGCCGTTCGCCCGACAGGAGTCCGGTATAAGGTGGGTCGATATCTGATGATGGCTCGGCAGGGCGGTCGAACACGACCGTGCCGTCAGGGTCACGGCGAAGCGATCCCGCCCATTCCTTCACTTGGCTCGTCAGCCCGCGTTCCTCTATCGCGAACTGGCCGCGCGTAAACTCCATGGCCAGGATCATGCCGGCAGCGATCAGGGTAAGCGCGGAGATCGCGGTCACGACGATCGCGAGCCTCACATCAAGGCGATAGGCCTGTCTCATGCTCAGGTCTTATACAGGATGTAGCCCAGACCTCGCAGCGCCTTGATCTCGACCGTCGCCCCCGCCTCCGAAAGCTTCTTGCGAAGCCGATGGACCAGCGTCTCGATCGCGTTGTCCGACCAGTCCTCGTGAAGCGCATAGAGATGCTCGCCCAGCATCCGCTTCGGCGTCACGCGGTCGCCGGCACGAATCAGCTTGTCGAGTGCTGCATGTTCCTGAGCGGTGAGCTTTACGTCTCGATCAGCCACTGTCAGACTCATGCTTTGAGGATCGTAGAGAAGATTTCCTATACGGAACTCGGTCACCGTGATGTCCTCGGGGCGTCGTCGCAGCGCCCTCAGTCGTGCCAGCAGCTCTTCGGTTGCAAACGGCTTGACGAGATAGTCGTCAGCCCCCGCATCCAATCCAGCCACCCGGTCCCCGATCTCGTCCCGCGCGGTGAGCATCAACGTCGGCGTCCGCAGACCGGCGGCACGGACAGACCTGACGAGCGCCCGCCCATCGCCATCGTCGAGCATGACGTCGACGATGCAGAGGTCGTATGCCGCCATTTTCCACGCCGCCTCGGCGTCCGCAACAGTCGCGAACACATCGACCGCGTGCCCGGCCTCGGTGAGGCGCCGGCCCAAGGCCTCTGACAGCAAGCGATCATTTTCGACGACTAGAATCCGCATTGCGCCGATCAATCCACGTGAAGCTGACAACCCGCTGACGGGCCGCAAGTTTTCTGCAAGCTAGCGCGCGCATCCCGGCAGGGTCATGAGCGCGACCCTATCCAATCCCGATCTGTCTGACGCGAAATCGGACGTTCTGATTACCGCGTTCTTAGCTGCAATTTTTGCAGCCAGCATGTTCTTTTGGTTCTTTCCAGAAGTCGATTTGGTTGTTAGCCGCTGGTTCTTTAGCCCTGGCGACGGCTTCGTCCTGTCCGGCAACTCCAAACTGCTTTGGCTCCGCAACAGTTCGACTTGGGTCCTGACCGCGGTCGTTCTCGGCATCTTGGCTCGAATTCTCTGGGATGCCCTCAACGCCGGCCTGACCTGGTCGCGGGTGCGGACCCCGATCTGGCTGCTGTCCGGATTGGCTCTCGGTCCAGGCCTGATTGTGAACGGCCTCTTGAAGGAGCACTGGGGCCGACCCCGCCCGAGCGAGATCGACGTCTTCGGAGGGGACGCAGTCCACCAAATGGTCTGGGTGATCAGCGACTGGTGCGATGGAAACTGTTCGTTTGTCAGCGGAGAGGCCTCCTCGGCAGCTTGGCTCGTCGCCGCGGCGCTCGTTACGCCTAAGCCCGTAAGGTTGGTTACAACAGCAACGGCTCTTATCTATGCCGGCTCGCTGTCGCTGAGCCGGATCGCCTTTGGCGGACATTTCCTTTCGGATGTTGTCCTCGCCTGGCTGATCTGCGGACTCGTCTTTGCAATTCTCTATCGGCTTATTCCAGACACGCACACCTGCCGGTATCCGCGTCCGCATAGTCCCCGGTTAGCGCCGTAGCTTCGGCTTGGAGTCTGACGGACTGCTGCCCCATCATGATATTGCGTCTCAGAGACTTCACGCTTTTCGAGCAGGTGGTGCTTGCGCTGTCGCTGGTCGCGTTGAGCATCCTGCTCATCGACCCGTTCATGCTGGAGCGGGCGGATGCGTTGCCGCCCGCGGCGCACGAGTTCTTCCGCTCCATTACCGACATCGGCCAGTCGAACTGGATGCTGATTCCGACCGGTGCGGCCATCGCGTTCGCCATCGTGCTCCGGCGCATCTGTACCGGATTCCGGAATTCCGCCGCCTACGGACTGATCGCCAGCACGATCGGCTTCGAGTTCGTTAGCGTTGGCGGTGCAGGACTGATCGCCGCGCTGTTCAAGAACGGCCTGGGCCGAGCCCGGCCCAAGCTGTATGACACGCTCGGCCAGTTCGAGTTTCAACACTTCTCCTTCGACCCGGACTACGCCTCGATCCCCTCCGGCCACGCCACCAACATTTTCGCCTTCGCCACGGTCATCGCACTTCTATGGCCGCGCGGCCGCCTGCTGCTCTACACGGTGGCCGCCTGGATCGCGGCAAGCCGCGTGTTCATCGGCGCCCATTACTTCACGGACACGGTCCTCGGGGCCATACTCGGCACGGCCTTTCCTTATCTCGTGCGCGAGAGGTTTGCGGCGCGGCGCTGGCTGTTCGAGCGCAGTGCCGACGGCGGCTACCGCATTCGCGGCCCGAGAACCCAAGCCTGGCTTGGCTGGCCCGAGCGTGTGCGCATGGCGCTTCACGGGCCGGCCTCGTCGGCCAATGGCAGCGGCAAATCGGGAAAACGTCCGCTGATGTGATCGCGAATCACGCCGCCGTCTGGCCTTGGTTCCTATAGGCTTAGCGGGAAGCATTGGAGGTACGACGTATGTTTATTGGCCATCTCGCTTTGGTATGTGCGGCTGCGTTTGCCGGGGCAGCGGTTTACATCAACGTGGCGGAGCAGCCCGCTCGGCTGCTTCTAAACGACCAAGCTCTCGTTACCGAGTGGCAGCCAGCCTATAAGCGCGGTTTCGTCATGCAGAGTTCGCTGGCCGTCATATCGTTCATCCTGGCCTTGCTTGCGTGGTGGCAAACAGGCCTCTGGCAATGGTCCGTCGGGGCGCTGCTGATTATCGCAAACTGGCCGTACACGCTCATCGTGATGTTGCGTACGAACAATCGCATCATGGCAATCGAACCGGATAGTGCCGACGCTCAAGCCCGACAACTCATCGTGAAATGGGGTGGACTTCACGCGGTGCGCAGCGGCTTAGGCGTTCTTGCGACCCTCGCCTTTGTGTGGGCTCTAAACGCCTGATGTAGGAAGGCATGCCCCCAAGCTCCTAAAGAGGACAGTAGCGCTTCGCTGACTTGATCAGCAACGCCGTGCGTCGCTGCGGGCCGGGGCCACCATCCATTTCTGCACTTCGCCACTCAGCTGCTCGCGGCAGCCTCAGAAGATCGACCATCCCGCCCGGGCGGCGAGCTCTTCCAGCACGAGCGTTCCGATCAGGGAGTTGCCTTGGGTGTTCAGCGCCGGCGACCAGATGGCCACCGAAGCGACGCCGGGCACGATCGCCAGCATGCCGCCGCTCACCCCGCTCTTGCTGGGCAGCCCGACCCGAAACGCGAAATCGCCCGAGCCGTCATATTGCCCGCAAGTCAGCATCAGCGCATTGATGCGCCGGGCCCGCACCGTCGAAACCACGCCGGTGTTTCGATGCGCCACCTTGCCGCCCGTGGCCAGGAACAGCCCGGCCTTCGCCAGCTGGCGGCAATCCATGGCGATGGCGCATTGATGGAAATAAACCCCGAGCACCAAGTCCACCGCGTGTTCGATATTGCCGAAGCCGAGCATGAAATTGGCGAGCGCACGATTGCGATAGCCGTGCTCGGTCTCGGAGCGGGCCACGACGGGATCGATGGCGATCGTGTCGTCGTTCGCGACGAAGCGGACGAATTCGAGGATCTGGCCGATCGTCTCCCGGGGCTGGTAGCCGGAGAGGAGGATGTCGGTGACCACCAGGGCACCGGCATTGATGAAGGGGTTGCGGGGAATGCCCTGCTCGTGCTCGAGCTGGATGATCGAATCGAACGGCGTACCCGACGGCTCGCGGCCAACGCGGCGCCAGAGATCGTCGCCGACCTTACCCAGCGCCAGAGTCAAGGCGAACACCTTGGAGATGCTCTGAATCGTGAAGGCATCCTCTACATCTCCGGCGCCGTAGACATGCCCGTCGACGGTCGCCACGGCGATTCCGAGCTTGCGGGGATCGACCTTGGCGAGCTCGGGGATGTAATCGGCGACGCGGCCCTCTCCCAAACGCGGCACGAACGCCTCACGGACCTCTTCGATCAGCGATTGAATCTCTTGACCTGCAAGCACTGCAATCCCGCTCCGGCGCGGCTATGCCGGCGTTTCAAACCCAAACCTGGCGGAGAGACCCACGACCGAGAGAGGCGCCGCCGCTTCGAACCGTAAGGTCGAACGTTTCCTGCGCCGCATCAAGCCGCAAGCCAACGATCGGATTTCTTGACGGGCAAACGGCGACGGGGAGCATCTGGCAGCCCCTTCCCGATCTCTGCACCGGCTCTCCCATTTCCGGCCGGAAATAGCCGCGAGTTTGTTCCCGCGCAAAGACAACCCTCATGACATCGCTTTTTGTGTTCGCGGTCACCGTCAACAAGAACGGCACGCAAGGGAGGAGACGATGCAGGATGCAGGGCAGTGGCACAGCTTTACCCAGGCACGTCGGCGTCATGAGCTTATGGACCGCATGATGCAGAAGCTCGGCGTCGACGTGCTTGCCGCAATCGGTCTGGACAATGGGCAAGCCTTTGTGAGGGCGCGGTCCGAATGCCGCCTATGTCCGCAGGCGAACGTTTGCCGGTTTTGGCTGGCATGCTCGACCGGCGAAGCGAAGCCGCCGGATTTCTGTCCGAACGCCCGATTCTTCCATAGATGCGGGCTGCTGGGCTCGCACGGCCTGTGGCGGGAGCGCCGCCCGGACTAAGGGCCAGCCGATCATCGACGATCTCGCGCGAATCCCACGCCCGTCCGATCCCGGAAAAGCGGCGGTGCAGCGGTCTCGCCGCGCCTATTCGAATCTCGCTTTGCCTATTTGATTTGCATCAAAGTCGGGCGTCGCGGCGCGATCCATACTGTCTCCAGCTTCAAGCCTGAGAGGCTGTCATGGCACTGACATCGACCCCGACTGCGCTTCACGACAAACGAACCGACACCTGGCTCGCCCAGTGGTCGCCGGAGGACGCGCATTTCTGGCAGAGCACCGGCAAGCGGCTCGCCTGGCGCACGCTCTCCATCACAACGGTCAATCTGACCCTCGCCTTCATCGTCTGGTTCGTCGTCTCGGCGCTGGTCGTGCGTCTGCCGGGCGCCGGTTTCAACCTGTCGAGCTCGGAGCTTTTTTGGCTCGCCGCCATGCCGGGATTGGCGGGCGGCACTTTGAGAATCGTCCAGACTTTTCTCGTGCCGCTCTACGGAACGCGCCACGTGGTGAGCATCTCGACATTGCTTCTGCTCGTGCCGCTGGTCGGCTGGTATTTCGCCGTTCAGGATCCAACCACGCCATACTGGATGCTGATGGTGCTGGCGTTCCTGGCCGGTCTCGGCGGCGGCAACTTCTCCTCATTCATGCCGTCGACGAGCCTGTTTTTTCCCAAGCGCCTGCAAGGCACGGCCTTGGCGATCCAAGCCGGCATCGGCAATTTCGGCGTTTGCATCGTCCAGTTCCTCACCCCCTGGGTGATCGGCTTCGCCCTGGCGGGATCCCTGCTCGGCGCATCGCAGAGCTTCACTTCGGACGGCACCGAGAGCGCCGTCTGGCTGCAGAACGCCGCCGCCATCTACATCCCCCTCGTCGTCATCTTCGGAGTGGCCGCCTGGGTGATGCTGCGGAGCGTCCCGGTGCGCGCGAATTTTCGCGAGCAGCTCGACATCTTCAAGGAGAAGCACGGGCTGTTCATGACGTTCCTCTACATCGGAACTTTCGGCACGTTCTCGGGCCTCGCGGCAACCTTCCCGCTTCTGATCAAGCAGATCTACGGACCGCTGCCAGATGCCCCCGATCCCCTGGCCTGGGCGTTCCTGGGACCGCTGATCGGCTCGTTGGCGCGGGTTGTCGGCGGCCCCATCGCCGACCGGGTCGGCGGCGCGCGGGTCACCCACTGGTCGATGATCGGCATGCTGATCAGCGCCGTCGCCCTGACCTTTTTCACCGCGCCGACATCGATGGCCTCCTTCCCCTATTCCGTCGCGGCGATGCTCGGCCTGTTCCTCTTCTCGGGCGTCGGCAACGCCTCGACCTTCAAACAGATGCCGATGATCTTCCCGCCGCGACAGGCGGGCGGCGTGATCGGCTGGACCAGCGCCATGGCGGCCTATGGCCCCTTCGCCGCCGGCTTGATGCTCGGCTACGCCTACGACTGGTTCGGCTCGTTCAACCCGTTCTTCTACTGGGCGGCGCTGTTCTACCTCGTCTGCATCGGCATCAATTGGTGGTTCTACGCCCGGCGCGGCGCAGAAAGGCCCTGCTGAGACGAGCGAAGAGATTTCCAAGGAAGACGGCACGAATTTCCAGTCTTCCGTAGATCGAGAACGACGAGACCAGAGACAGACTGATGAGCCATTTCCTCGACCGACTGACCTTCTTCGATCGCGTTGTCGACGATTTTGCCGACGGCCACGGCGTCGTCACCCGCGAGGACCGGCGCTGGGAGGACGGCTACCGCAAGCGCTGGCAGCACGACAAGATCGTCCGATCGACCCATGGCGTGAATTGCACGGGATCCTGCTCTTGGAAGATCTACGTCAAGGGCGGCATCGTCACCTGGGAGACCCAGCAGACCGACTACCCCCGCACCCGGCCGGAGCTGCCCAATCACGAGCCTCGTGGCTGCGCCCGCGGCGCTAGCTATTCATGGTATCTCTATTCCGGTAACCGGGTGAAATATCCGCTGGTCCGCTCACGCCTGCTCCGCCTATGGCGCGAGGCAAGACTAATGCACCCGCCGGTCGCGGCCTGGGCCTCGATCGTCGAAGCTCCCGAAAAGCGCGCCGCCTACGTCAAGAAGCGCGGCCTCGGCGGCTTCGTCCGGGCGAGCTGGGACGAGGTCAACGAGATTATCGCGGCGGCGAACGCTTACACCGCGAAGACCTATGGTCCCGACCGGGTCTGTGGCTTTTCGCCGATCCCGGCCATGTCGATGGTCAGCTATGCCGCCGGCGCGCGGTATCTCTCGCTGCTCGGCGGCGTCTGCCTCTCCTTCTATGACTGGTATTGCGATCTGCCGCCCTCGAGTCCGCAAACCTGGGGCGAGCAGACCGATGTTCCCGAATCCGCCGATTGGTACAACTCGGGCTTCCTGATCCTTTGGGGATCGAACGTCCCGCAGACTCGCACGCCGGATGCGCATTTCTACACCGAAGCGCGCTATCGCGGCGCCAAGAGCGTCGTCATCTCACCCGATTATTCGGAAGCCTCCAAGTTCGCCGATTTATGGCTGTCCGTGAAGCAGGGCACCGACGCCGCCCTCGCCCTGGCCATGGGGCATGTGATCCTCAAGGAATTTCATATCGATCGCGAGGTCCCGTACTTCACGGATTATCTCCGCCGCTACAGCGACATGCCGATGCTGGTCAGGCTCGTGCGGCAGGACGGCCGCCTCGTGCCCGACCGATTTCTCCGCGCCTCCGATTTCGAAGGCTCCCTCGGCGAGACCAACAATCCAGAATGGAAGACGGTCGCGCTAGACGAGTTGAGCGGCAGACCCGTCCCACCGCGTGGCTCGGTCGGCTTTCGCTGGGGCGAAAAGGGCAAGTGGAATTTGGAAGAGAAAGGCGGCGCCGGCGGCGATGTGAAGCTTCGGCTTTCGTTGGATGAAGTGGCGGACGAGTTGGAGGCGGTGTCCTTCCCTTATTTCGGCAATGTCGCGACGGAGCATTTCACCGCGACGGAGCATGACAGCGTGCTGGAGCGGCGGGTGCCGGTGAAGCGGGTGGAGCTCGCCGACGGCGAAGCCTTGGTGGCCACGGTCTACGACCTCTTCCTCGCCAACTATGGCGTCGATCGGGGCTTCGGCGGCGGCAACGTCGCCAAGTCATATGACGAGGACGTTCCCTACACGCCGGCTTGGGCCGAGAAGATCACCGGCGTCTCCCGCGATCATATCATTGCGGTCGCCCGTGGCTTCGCCAGCAACGCCGAGAAAACCAACGGGCGCTCCATGGTGATCATCGGCGCGGCGATGAACCATTGGTACCACATGGACATGAACTACCGCGGCGTCATCAACATGCTGGTGATGTGCGGCTGCATAGGTCAATCGGGGGGCGGTTGGTCTCATTATGTCGGCCAAGAGAAGCTCAGGCCGCAAACCGGCTGGCAGCCGCTGGCCTTCGCGCTCGATTGGGGAAGGCCGCCGCGTCAGCAGAACTCCACGTCCTTTTGGTACGCCCATACCGACCAATGGCGCTACGAGACCCTCGACGTGAAGGAGATTCTGTCGCCGACAGCACCAGCAGGCCTCTGGGATTCAACCCTGATCGATTACAACGTCCGGGCCGAGCGGATGGGCTGGCTGCCATCGGCGCCGCAGCTGAAAACCAATCCGCTGAACATCGCCGCCAAGGCGGCGGCCGAAGGACTCGAGCCGAAGGATTACGCCGCCAAGGCACTCGCCGCCGGCGACCTCGAGCTCTCCTGCGAGGATCCGGACGATCCGGCCAATTGGCCGCGCAACCTGTTCGTATGGCGCTCGAACCTGCTCGGCGCATCGGGCAAGGGTCACGAATACTTCCTCAAGCATCTGCTCGGCACGACCCATGGGGTCCTGGGCAAGGATCTTGGCGAGGCGGGATGTCAGAAGCCCTCCGAGGTTGCCTGGCACGAGGAAGCGCCCGAAGGAAAGCTCGATCTCCTCGTCACTCTCGATTTCCGTATGTCCACGACCTGTGTCTACTCCGACATCGTTCTGCCGACGGCCACCTGGTACGAGAAGAACGACCTCAACACGTCGGACATGCATCCCTTCATCCACCCCCTCACCGCGGCGGTCGATCCGGTCTGGGAATGCAAGAGCGATTGGGACATCTACAAAGGCATCGCCCGCAAATTCTCCGAGGTCGCGCCCGAGGTTTTGGGGGTCGAGAAGGACGTCGTGCTCACGCCGATCCTGCACGACACGCCGGGAGAAATCGCCCAAGCGCTCGACGTGAAGGACTGGAAGCGCGGCGAGGTCGAGCCCGTCCCCGGCAAGACGATGCCACAGGTGACGGTGATCGAGCGAGACTACCCCAATCTCTATCGGCGCTTCACGTCCCTCGGGCCGCTGATGACCAAGCTCGGCAACGGCGGCAAGGGCATGAACTGGAATACCGAAGCCGAGGTCGAGCTGCTGGCGCGGCTGAACGGCCGGGTACCCCATGGACCGACCAAGGGACTGCCGAAGCTGGAGACCGATATCGAGGCCGCCGAAGGCATCCTGACCCTTGCGCCGGAGACGAACGGCGACGTGGCCGTAAAGGCATGGGAGGCACTGGAGAAGACGACGGGCCGCGAACATGCCCATCTCGCGCTCCATAAGGAGGATGAGAAGATCCGCTTCCGGGACGTGGTCTCCCAGCCGCGCAAAATCATCTCCTCACCGATCTGGTCGGGACTGGAGTCGGAGAAGGTCTGCTACAACGCCGGCTACACCAATGTGCACGAGCTGATTCCATGGCGGACCCTCACCGGCCGGCAGCAGCTCTACCAGGACCATTTGTGGATGCGGGCCTTCGGCGAGGCGCTGTGCGTCTATCGCCCGCCAATCGACACCAAGACAGTCAAGCCGGTGCTCGATCGCAAGCCCAACGGCAACACGCCGATCGTGCTGAACTTCATCACGCCGCACCAGAAATGGGGCATCCACTCCACCTACACAGACAATCTCCTGATGCTGACCCTGTCCCGCGGCGGCCCGATCGTGTGGATCAGCGAGACGGATGCCGAACAGGCCGGCATCGTCGATAACGACTGGATCGAGTTGTTCAATTCGAACGGCGCGCTTACCGCGCGGGCCGTGGTCTCTCAGCGCGTCAAGGCCGGCATGTGCATGATGTATCACGCGCAGGAGAAGATCGTGAACGTGCCGGGATCCGAGCAGACCGGCCAGCGCGGCGGCATCCACAACTCCGTCACCCGCACAGTCCTGAAGCCGACCCACATGATCGGCGGCTACGCCCAGCAATCCTATGGCTTCAACTACTACGGCACGGTCGGATCGAACCGGGACGAGTTCGTCGTCGTACGCAAGATGGAATGCGTCGACTGGCTCGAAGATCCCGCAGACGAAGACGCCGTCGCCGCACCGACCCCTGCGAAATTGGAGGCAGCCGAATGAAAATCCGCGCACAGATCGCGATGGTCTTGAACCTCGATAAATGCATCGGCTGTCACACCTGCTCGGTCACCTGCAAGAACGTGTGGACCAACCGCGAAGGCATGGAATACGCCTGGTTCAACAACGTCGAGACCAAGCCCGGCGTCGGCTATCCCAATGACTGGGAGAATCAAGATCGCTGGAAAGGCGGCTGGGTCAGGAAGAAGAATGGCGGCATCGAGCCCAAGATGGGAGCCAAGTGGCGCATCCTGGCCCATATCTTCGCCAATCCCGACCTGCCGGAGATCGACGACTACTATGAGCCCTTCACCTTTGACTACGAACACCTCCAGAAGGCGCCCGAGCTGAAAGCCTCGCCGACGGCGCGTCCGCAATCCCTCATCACCGGGGAGCGGATGGAGAAGATCAAAGGCGGCCCGAACTGGGAAGAGATCCTGGGCGGCGAATTCTCCAAGCGATCGAAGGACTACAATTTCGAGGGCGTGCAGAAGGAGATCTACGGCCAGTTCGAGAATACCTTCATGATGTATCTGCCGCGGCTTTGCGAGCATTGCCTCAACCCGGCTTGCGTCGCCGCTTGCCCTTCCGGCGCCATCTATAAGCGCGAGGAGGACGGCATCGTCCTCATCGATCAGGATAAGTGCCGTGGCTGGCGCATGTGCGTCTCCGGCTGCCCCTACAAGAAGATCTATTACAACTGGTCGAGCGGCAAATCCGAGAAATGCATCTTCTGTTATCCACGCATCGAGGCGGGCCAACCCACGGTCTGCTCGGAAACTTGCGTCGGCCGCATCCGCTATCTCGGCGTCGTGCTCTACGATGCCGATCGCATCGAGGAGGCGGCGAGCACGGCCGACGAACAGGACCTCTACGAGTCGCAGCTCTCCGTCTTCCTCGATCCGAACGACGAGAGCGTGATCGCGCAAGCCCGCGCCGACGGCGTGCCGGACAATTGGCTCGAAGCGGCCCGTCATTCGCCGGTTTGGAAAATGGCGATGGAGTGGCGCGTCGCCTTCCCGCTCCATCCGGAATACCGGACCTTACCGATGGTCTGGTACGTGCCGCCGCTATCGCCGATCCAATCGGCAAGCGAAGCGGGAATGATCGAAAGCGACGGGGCGATGCCCGACGTGCGCTCCTTGCGCATTCCCTTGCAGTACCTCGCCAACCTTTTGACTGCGGGAAAGGAAGAGCCCGTCGCGCTGGCGCTGGAGCGCATGCTCGCGATGCGTACCTATATGCGGGCGCGGACCGTCGATGGCGTGATTGATGAAGCCATTGCAGAGCAGGTCGGCCTCACCCCCGAACACATCGAGGAAATGTATCGGGTCATGGCGATCGCCAACTACGAAGATCGATTCGTCATTCCGACGGCCCATCGCGAACTGGGCGAGGACGCCTACGACATGCGCGGCTCTTGCGGCTTCTCGTTTGGCAACGGGTGCTCCGGCGGCGTCTCCGAGACCAATCTGTTCGGCGCACCGCAGCGCGCCAAAACGCCGATGGAGGTCGCGTGATGGCCAAAACGCTGAAAGTACTGTCCGCCCTTCTCAGCTATCCGACCGAAGAGCTGCAGAACGCCACCGACGAGCTCTACACCGTCATCGACGGTGAAGCTCTCCTGTCGTCACCGACACGCGAGGCGCTGGAGGATCTGATTACGGACATAGCAGGGGCCGACCTCTACGACCTCCAGGAACGCTACGTCGATCTGTTCGATCGCGGCCGCTCGCTATCGCTCCACCTGTTCGAACATGTGCACGGCGAAAGCCGCGATCGGGGTCAGGCCATGATCGACCTGAAGTCGCAATACGAGCGACACGGCCTTGCCATCGAGAGCGGCGAGCTTCCAGACTTCCTGCCCCTGTTCCTGGAATTTCTATCGACGCTGCCGCTCGGCGAAGCGCGCCACCAACTCGGTCAGACCGCGCACATCCTGGCCGCGCTTGCCGAACGGCTTGGCAAGCGCGAAGCGCCCTACGAGGCAGTGTTCAACGCCCTTCAGGAGATTGCGCTCCCCCCCGAAGACACAGCCGATGTCGAGATCGTACCGGAGGCGCCGGATGCCGACCCCTCCGACCTCGCGGCATTGGATGCGCAATGGGAAGAGGAAGCAGTGACCTTCGGCCCCGAGGCGGCGCCAAGCTGCAAAGACCAGCTCATCGCCCGAATCCGCGCAGGCCGCCGGCCCGCGCCGGGCCTCGAAACGACAAGAGGTATGCCATGAGCGATTTCGTCAATCACGCCCTGTTCGGCTGGTATCCGTATATCTGCCTGACCGTCTTCCTCGTCGGCAGCGTTCTACGGTTCGATCGCGAGCAATACACCTGGCGGTCCGGATCGAGCCAACTGCTCCGGCGCAGGCAGCTCATGTGGGGCTCCAACCTGTTTCACGTCGGCATTCTGGTGATCTTTGCCGGTCATTTCGTCGGTCTGCTGACGCCCATCGCCGTGTTCGACTTTCTCGGCATCGGCCACGGCTTCAAGCAGATGATGGCGATCGTGGTCGGCGGCATTGCCGGCATCGCCTGCTTCATCGGCCTGACCATGCTCGTCCACCGCCGCCTGTTCGACTCGCGCATCCGCAAAACCTCGTCTTTCGGCGATATCGCAATTTTGCTTCTGCTTTATGCGCAGCTGATGCTGGGGCTCGCCACCATTCCGATTTCGCTCGGCCATCTGGATGGCCACGAGATGGTGAAGTTCATGAATTGGGCGCAAGGGATCCTGACCCTTCAGCCGGGCGTCTCGTCCTACGTCGCCGACGTCAATCTCATCTTCAAGCTGCATCTCTTCCTAGGCATGACGATCTTCCTCGTCTTCCCCTTCACGCGGCTGGTCCATGTGTGGAGCGCTCCCGTCTGGTATCTCGGCCGGAGCGGCTATCAGATCGTGCGCACCAAACGGCCCGCCGCAGCAACGCCGACCGTCGCCAAAGAGGTGAAAGCCGCGCGGCCGGCCCCGGCAGGGAAGACGCTGCACGAACCTCTACCGGCGGAGTGATGTCATGGGCTGCACGATTCACCAGCTTCTGAATGCCGCGCCCCCAACGACCATCAGCGTGAACGGCGTCGCCATTCCTCGGGATGCGATCGCGCGGGAGGCTCAACATCACCCGGCGCCTAAGCCGTTCGACGCATGGCAATCGGCAGCGCGGGCGCTCGTCATACGCGAGCTCCTGCTTCAGCGTGCAAATGCGACCGGGATCTCACCCGCTCCCCTCAAAAAGAAAAACGGCCGGCGCGAGGCGGAAGAGGAAGCGCTGATCCGTCAACTGATCGAGGACGAGGTGAAGACCCCGGAGCCCGACGACGATGCCTGCCGCCGCTATTACACGCAAAATCAGCAAAAATTCCGGTCGGCCGAAGGCGTTGCACTCCCCTATGCGACCGTCGCCGGTCGCATTGCGGATTACTTGCGCGAAAGCGTCACGCGCCGTGCCCTTGCGCAATATATCGCGCGCCTGGTTTCAGCCGCCGAAATTGCCGGAGTTGAGCTACTCGGCGCGGAAATGCATCGGGTTCATTGAGGAGAGCATCATGGTTCTCGGCGATTTGCTCGCACGATTTGGCGATGAGACCACCGTCACGGAGGCGGTTCTGGGTCTGGGCAATCTCCGCCTGCTCGCGGCGTTACGCCGGCGCGCCGATGAGGAAGGCATGACGTTGGGCGCTTTCACTACACAGGCCGTGCGGCGCTATGCCGAAGTCGCACCTGACGAGGAGTGGATCACGATGATGGGTCTGCTGGACCGGGCGACCGATCCCAGCCTGGCCTTTATTGAGCGTGCGCTCTGGCGCACGACCCATGACGCAATCTGAAGCCGGGATAGAGCATGCCGGGACTTAATCGAAACATCCTCCAGGCCTTGCCAGTGTTCGGCACGATGGATGAAGCGGAGCTCGACGACGCCATCGCCCGCGCCACCTCGTTCCACATCCCCAAGGGCAGCTCGGTTTTTAAACAGGGGCAACCGGCTACCGCCTTCTATGTTCTCCTGCACGGCCGTCTCAAGGTGGTTCAAGTGACTCCCGACGGCAAACAAGTGGTTATACGCTTCGTCTCCCCAGGCGATATCTACGGCATCGCGAAGGCGTTGAAGCGCCCCGACTATCCGGCCACGGCGACTGCGCTGCTCGACAGCGTTACCCTCGCTTGGGACATGTCGATCTGGGACAGCTTCATGGCGCGCCATCCGAGCTTCGCTCTCAATGTGATGCAGATGATGGGCCAGCGGATCCAGGAAGCCCATGTCAGGCTGACGGAGATGTCCACGGAGGACGTGGAGCATCGGGTTGCCCACGCTTTGCTGAGACTGATCAAGCAATCGGGACGGGAGGTCGACGAGGGCATTCTCGTGGATTTTCCCATCACCCGCCAGGAAATCGCCGAAGCGTCTGGAACGACACTGCATTCGGTGAGCCGGCTGCTCAGAGCCTGGGAAGACTCAGGTCTTGTCGTGGCGGGCCGCAAGAAGGTCATCGTCTGCGATATCGAGGGGCTGGCGCTGATCGCCGAGAAGACGCGTGCCCGCAATGGGCAGCAGCGACTAGAGCGCTAAGCAGCACTGCCGCGCAACGAGTACGGACCGATGCTGCTCACGCCGCGGCTTTCCCGCCATTGAGATTTCCGCGCGGCCGGATAGCCTCGGAGCCGATCGGAAATTCAAGCAGACCTTACCGCTCTATCAGGAGACCGAAGAGACCTGTAGGCAAGGATCGTTGAAGTCATCGATTCCTTCTCGACCGTGCTGGCTGCACATGCTCGATTGAGGCCCGTGAGACTCCTGCTTCGCACATTTCAGCGCCTGGCGATCTTCGGGATCGGCGCGCTCGCCGTCTGGCTGATCGTCTACGTCTTCGACTGGGCGGATTCGGATCTCCCCACAATCCTGGCATTGGCCCTCACCTACGCCCTCGGTGCCTATGTGATCCTGCCCTACGCCGTGCGCATGGGTCTGAAGATCCTCCTGCGCAAGCACGTCCCCCGCTATACCGTCACCGGCGACGGCCTGCCGGGCGATCCGGTCAACCTCGCCCTGATAGGCACCGAGGACCAGCTTCGCGCAGCCTTCGCCGCAGCCGGATGGCACGAGGCCGACCGGCTCGGCCCGGTGAGCGCCTGGCGCATGGCGCAAGCCTTCGTGCTGAACCGGCCTTATCCGGCGGCCCCCTTTTCCACCCTGTATCTGTTCGGGCGCGGCCAGGATCTCGGCTTCCAGAAGCCCATCGGCGACAGCCCCCGCAAGCGCCATCACGTCCGCTTCTGGGCCAAGAACCTGGCCGAGGTCGTGCAGGCGGAGCAGGAGATCGCGACGGCCGACTTCTGGCTGAACACCGACCGGCCGGATCATGGCACAGAGCTGCTCTGGATCGGCGCGGGCACCAAGGACACCGGTTTCTCGCTGACGAAGCTCACCTTCCAGATGACCCATGCCACGGACGCCGACACCAATGCGGAACGCGATTTCGTCATGGCGGCGCTGAAGCAGGCCGGTGCGGTCGGGAACGTCACTCTCTACGATGCCGGCGACCGGCTCGATGTGGGATCGGTCAACCGCTACGTCACCGACGGCGACGTCGCCCTCGCCGATCTGATTGCCGCGCTATCCGCTGCCGGGCCTCGTTCCGAAACAGCTCATTAACTGTAACAGGATGTGAGTTGCTGGCCTGCGCCGCTTCGTGCAGAAATCCAGCCCTGCAAAGACAAATCCCCCGCAACCGGCTAAGCCCCGCGCTGCCTTAGGCAAGGCGCAATCCCGCGCGAGGCTGACCGGATGACGGGGAAACGGGGCATTTCACGACGGGTGGCGCATGTCGGACATTCAAGATCTCACACGACCGGAAGATAGCAGCGAAGCAGGAGTCGCGAGCCCGCGCGTGGCCGTGATCGGCTGCGGCGCTTGGGGCAAGAACCTCATCCGCAACTTCGCCGAGCTCGGCGCCCTGGAAGGGGTGGTCGACCACAGCCCGGAGAAGGCGCAAGCCTTTGCCGAGCAGCACGACGCCCGTCACATGCCTTTCGGCGATGTCCTGCGGGACGAGCGCGTCGACGGCGTCGTCATCGCAGTGCCCGGTGACGCCCATTTCGAGATCGCCAAGCAGGCGCTCCTGGCCGGCAAGCATATCTATGTCGAAAAGCCGCTGACCTTGCGTCTCGACGAGGCGGAGGAGCTTGTCGCCCTGGCCGACGAGAAGGGGCTCTGCCTCATGGTTGGTCATCTGCTGCAGTACCATCCGGTCTTCCTGGCGCTCCGCAACCTGGTCGACGAAGGCCGTCTCGGCGATCTCCGCTACGTCTATTCCAACCGGCTCGCCTTGGGCCGCATCGTGCGCGATCAGAACGCCCTCTGGGATCTCGCCCCCCACGACATCTCCATGGTGCTGTCTCTCATGGGCACCGAGCCTGAAAACGTCGAGGCCGTCGGCGCCTGCCATCTGAAGCCTGACATGGCCGACACGGCGACCCTGCATCTCGACTTTCCAGGCACCCCGCGGGCGAAGATCTTCGTCTCCTGGTTCCACCCCTTCAAGGAGCACAAGCTCGTCGTTATCGGCTCCGAGGCCATGGCCGTCTTCAACGACGGCGAAGCCTGGGACGACAAGCTGATGCTCTACCCTCACGGGTTGAGTTGGGACGACGATCTGCCCGTGCCGAGCAAGGCCGACGCCGAACCCATCGCCGTGCCCCAGGCCGAGCCTCTCAAAGAAGAGTGCCGCCACTTCCTGGAATGCATCGCCACCGGCACCGCCCCGCGCACCGACGGCCACGAGGCCTTGCGCGTGCAAAAAGTGCTGACCAAGGCCGCCGAGGAACTCGCGGCGCGCGGGATCCGGAGCTGAGCGGGGCTACCCCCGCTTCTCCATCAGGATGGCTTTGAAATTGTCGTAGAGCTTTCGCGCATCGGCGTTGAACTGCGGCAGCTTGCCGGCGACCTCGGACCGCAAACCGTCCACCGCGCCCGCGCCGAAGGTCTTCTCAAGCGCGTCGGCGTATTCCGGCACCGCGGCCCACTCGTCCACCGTATCCTCGGTGATCTCCACATGGCATTGCAGCCCATAGGCGCAATCCCCGTAGCGGAAGATCTGCACCGGGCAGACCGGCGACGAGGCGAGCACCACCGCCTCCGGCGGCAGAGATTTCACCTCCGCCCCGTGCCATTGCAGGGATTCGATCTTGTCGGGCAGCCCCTTCAAAAACCGGTCCTCGTGACCGGCCTCCGTCTTGTCGACCGTGAGCACGCCGACTTCAGGCTTGTCGCCGAGCCCGACCTTTCCGCCGACCGCCTCGGCCAAGAGCTGATGGCCTAGGCACATGCCGATATAGGGCCGGCCCATATCCTTCACGAATGTCCGGATCGCCGCCTTTTCGGTCACGA
This sequence comes from Methyloligella sp. ZOD6, assembly GCA_050110875.1. GTDB lineage: Bacteria > Pseudomonadota > Alphaproteobacteria > Rhizobiales > Methyloligellaceae > Methyloligella. The sequence continues at coordinate 2,801,523 of CP188828.1, read as the reverse complement.
ACCAGGGAAACTCGTCCTCCTGCCAGACATCCTGGGGACCGCCCATCGCCACCATGAAATCGAAAGGCTCGAGATCGGGGATCGTTTCGCCCTCGTCGAGCTCCACCGTGGTGAGCTCGAATCCGTCCTCGGCGAAAAAATCCCGAAACACGCCGGGATGCTCGACTGCCAAATGTTGCAGCACCAAAACCTTCATATCGTTCCTCGTGAAACCTGTTTCGGACAAGGCTCGAAAGCCATAAGGGACGCGCATCCGGCGCAATGCGCGGGCGAAGTCTGCAACGAAGCGCAGCGCACTGCCAGCTTCCGTTACGCGAGACCTTCGCCGGCTGCCCGCAAGACAGAAGGCGGGAGGCGATGCGCCGCCTTGCCAAGACGCCGGGCTTCGGTCACTTCTCGGCGAGCACAATCGAAAGACGGCAAGGAGACATCATGGCCTGGGTAGCACTCATCGTGGCGGGATTGTTCGAGATCGTCTGGGCCTTTTTCATGAAGCAATCCGACGGCTTCACCCGGCTCGTCCCGAGCATCGTCACTCTCGTGACCATGGTCGTCTCCGTCGTTCTGCTGGCTTACGCCATGCGTCACCTGCCTCTCGGCACCGCTTATGTCATCTGGATGGGGATCGGCGCTGTCGGCACCTTCGCGGCCGGCATCCTCTTTCTGCAGGAGCCGGTCACCGCATTGCGCATCGGCAGCGCGGGCCTGATCATGATCGGCCTGATCGGGCTGAAGCTCGCCTCCCCGGACTAGCGGCCAATAAAAAAGGGCCGGCACGCGAACGGCCGGCCCTCTTCAGGAATCCTCGTCTGAGAAGACTACTCGGTCTTCGCGAAATCGGCCTTGATCTGCTCCCAGCGCTCCTTCGCCATGGAGGGCGGCTCGAAGCTCTCGACCTGATCGGCATTTTCCGGATCGCCGGCAACGATCAGCATCAACATGCCCATCATGTAGTGAGGCAGGCATTTCACGCCATAAACGCCGGGCTTCTCCACCGTGTAGGAGACCTCCTGGCTGATCTCGCCTTTGAAATCCTTGGCGCCCTCGGGCCAGATCTCCGGCATGGTCTGCGCGTTATGGCCCGGATCGACCGGCTTGAAGGTGACGGTGTCGCCGACCTCGACCTTAAGCACGTGCGGCTTGAAGACCATGTATTGGCCATCGCCGCCATCGTTCAGCATCTCCACCGTGTGATCGGCAGCCGAAACCGTTCCGGCGCTGAGGCAGAACAGCGCAAAGGCGGTGAAAGCAGCCATGAAAAAGCGTGACGTCATTCCGTTTCCTTCCCTTTTAGAGCCCCGGGATTAGGGGCGCTTCGAATTGTTGACTGTGAAAGTAGGATTTTAAAGGTAGCTCCTGTCAATGAGACAATTGGCGCGCGCCAGACAAACCTCACCTTCCCATTTTCTGCAACAAGCGTGGCCTGAATGCGGAAAGCCACCATTCCGTTCCGAGCGGCATGGCACGGACTGGCAAGGAGACTTCTCCAAAGAAGCCTAGGATTTCTCCCACCCGATGCGGCCGATTCGCTCGATCCCAGTTGGAACATCAGATTGTGGACGGTGTTTGGCTGTGAGGAGAAGCCAACATGTCGTTACCCCCCATGCATCACAGCCGCACCTGTCTCGTCGCGTTCGCCTGCGCGGCAATCTCCATCCTCGCCTTTCCAGTCTCCTCTCAAGCCCAGGACCCCGGCGATGCGGGCCCGGAAGACGCGACACAGGCTCAGCAACCTCCAACACAGACGGAACCGGCCGCTCCGGCCGCCGAGCAAGACGAACCCGCAAAGGCGGATGGCACGGAAGCCTCGCGAGCGTCTGAGGAAGCCGCTTCGGAAAAGGCGGCATCATCGCATCCCGAACTGCCCGCCTTTGCAGCCAAGCGTACCGGCGAGTCCGACTGGAGCATGCCGGGCAAGACGACGGCGCTCACCCGCTACAGCGATCTCGACGAGATCAACGACAAGAACGTGAAGGATCTCCAACTCGCCTTCACCTTCTCCCTTGGCGTCAATCGCGGTCAGGAGGCCGCGCCCCTGGTGGTGGACGACACGCTTTATGTCGTGACCGCCTATCCCAACCACCTTTACGCTCTCGATCTCACCAAGCCCGGCGCCCCTCTGAAATGGACATACACGCCCGATCAGCCCCTCGCCGCGCAAGGTGTTGCCTGCTGCGATGTGGTGAACCGCGGGGCGGTCCATGCCGACGGCAAGATCATCTACAACACCCTGAACAACACGACCGTCGCCGTCGATGCCAAGACCGGCAAGGAGGTTTGGCGCACGAAGCTCGGCAGGATCCAGAACGGCGAGACCATGACCATGGCGCCGACCCTGGCGGACGATAAGGTGATCGTCGGCAACTCCGGCGGCGAGATGGGCGTCCGCGGGTGGCTCAAGGCTCTGGACGTCGAGACCGGCAAGGTCGTCTGGGCGGCCAACAACACCGGGCCGGACAAGGACGTGAAGATCGGCGAGAAATTCAAGCCGTTCTACGATCGGTACAAAGGCAAGGATCTGGGCGTCAAAAGCTGGCCCGCCGGCATGTGGAAGAATGGCGGGGCCGCTGTCTGGGGGTGGGTCTCCTACGACCCGGAGCTCAATCTCGTCTATTCCGGCATCGGCAATCCCGGCCCGTGGAACTCCTCAATGCGGCCCGGCGACAACCTGTTCGCCGCCGGCGTTTTCGCCCGCGATGCCGATACCGGTGAAGCGGTCTGGTACTACCAGACCAGCCCCCATGACTGGAACGACTATGACGGGGTCAACGAGTACATGATCCTGGACATGGACTGGAAGGGCGAGAAGCGGAAGGTTCTCGTCCATCCCGGACGCACCGGCTACATCTATATCCTCGATCGCACCGATGGCGAGCTTCTCTCGGCGAAGCCCTACGCCGCCATCACCACATCCGACGGTGTGGATCTGAAGACCGGCCGGATCCAATGGGTCAAGGAGAAGATGCCCCAAGGCATGGGCCGGGTGAAGAAGGATCTCTGCCCCGCCGCGCCAGGCGCCAAGGACTGGCAGCCCAGCGCCTATTCTCCCAAGACCGGCCTCCTCTACATCCCCCATCAGAATCTCTGCATGGATCTGAAGGAAACCGAGGTCGGCTACATCGCCGGTACGCCCTTCGTGGGTGCGGAGGTCTGGATGAAGCCCGGGCCGGGCGGCCATCGCGGCGAGTTCACCGCTTGGGATCTGGCGAAGGAAGAGCCGAAATGGACCCTGAAGGAACGCTTCCCGATCTGGAGCGGCACCGTGGTCACCGCCGGAAACGTCGTCTTCTACGGCACCATGGACGGCTGGTTCAAAGCGCTGAACGCAACGACCGGCGAGGAGCTTTGGAAGTTCAAGGCCTCATCCGGAATCATCAGCCAGCCCACCACATGGAAGGGTCCTGACGGACATCAATATATCAGCGTACTGGACGGCGTCGGCGGCTGGTCCGGTGCCATCGTGGCGGGCAATCTCGACCCGCGCGACGGCACGGCGGCGCTCGGCTTCGTCAATGCCATGACCGATCTTCCCGACTACACCACCGCGGGAGGTACGCTCTATGCGTTCAAGCTGCCAGACTAGGAGCCTGGCGCTCCTCGCCGGCGTGCTGGCCATGTCAGCCATGTCGATCGGCTTCGGAGCCGCGCCGGCCCAAGCCCGCGAGCTTCGCGTCTGCGCCGATCCCAACAACCTGCCCTATTCGAAACAGGACGGATCCGGCTTCGAGAACAAGATCGCCGAGATCGTCGCCGACGATATGGACGCCGAGCTGACCTATTATTGGTTTCCGCAAGGCCAGGGCTTCCTGCGCGAAACGATCCGAGCCGGCCATTGCGACGTCGTCATGGGCGTGCCCGACGCGATGAAGTCATTGGAGACGACCCGCCCCTACTATCGCTCGACCTATATGTTCGTGCAGCGGGCGGATGAGCCGACCATCGAATCCTACGACGATCCCGCGCTCAAGACGCTCAAGATCGGCGTTCAACTGATCGGCGAGGACGGCACGAACACGCCGCCGGTTCACGATCTCGCCCAGCGCGGCATCATCGACAACCTCAAGGGCTACCCGGTCTATGGCGACCCGGAAAGCGACAGGCCTCATGCCCCCATCGTCGATGCCGTCGCCGCGGGCGATATCGACGTGGCGATCGTGTGGGGACCGATCGCCGGCTACTACGCCCGAAGGCAGCCTGTCGATCTGGAGCTCACCCCGGTGACGATCGATCCTACGCTTCCGGTGCTACAAATGACATACGGCATCTCGTTGGCCACGCGTCATCTGGATACCGACCTGCACGCCGATCTCGAGCGCGCCCTTCGCGACCGCCGCGAAGAGATCGATGCCGTTCTGGCCCGGTACGGCATCCCGCGCATCGACAAACCGACGAAGCTAGGGGAAGCGCAATGACCCTCACGAAGCTCTTCACCCCCCTCATGGTTCTTGCTCTTTGTCTCGGTCTCGGCGCCTGTTCCGATCAGGGTGGCGACGAGGCGGCGAGCGACCAGACGACCGAAACCGGCGATCAGGCTGGAAATGCCGAAAATCCACCGCCTCTCGATCAGACCGAGAGCGAGAATGTCGAAATCTCCCTCGTGCCCATCGCCCCTGGCGGACAGAAGCCCGTCGATCAGCAGAGCGCGGCGGCCAAGGCGGCCAAGGGCAATCCGGAAGCCATCGATATCGGACGGCAGCTCTTCGCCTCCTTCAACTGCAATGGCTGCCACTTCAAGGGCGGCGGCGGCATGGGCCCGCCCCTGATGGACGACAAATGGATCTATGGCGGCTCCATGGAGAACATCGCCAGCTCCATCCGCGAGGGCCGACCCCATGGCATGCCCGCCTTCCGCGCCATGGTCCAGGGCGACACCGTCTACAAGCTCGCCGCCTACGTGAAATCTCTCAGCCAGAACACCAAGCCGAAATCCGAGGTGAAGCTGGCCGAACCGGCGCAAATCAGCGAGAAGGACGCCGCCAAGGATGAGGAGGGCGAGATCATTTCGCCGAAGGAGAGCGGGCAATGATCTGGAACGCGATCCCCTATTGCGGCACCCCGCCCGTTCCCGGCAGCGCCACCTGGAATCTCGATCCCGTTCTCATCGCCGTGCTGCTTGGCTTCGCTGCCGTTTACGCCATCGGCTACGCCAAGCGCATCGACCCCGGCGCCACCCGCAACAGCGCCCTCTCCTTCGCCATCGGCTGGACGATCCTGACTCTCGCCCTCGTCTCGCCCCTCTGCAATCTGAGCGTGGCGCTGTTCGCCGCCAGAGTCGGACAGCACATGATCCTCGCCCTGATCGCCGCCCCGCTGATTGTCGCCGGCCGCGCCGACATCATGCTGGCCCGGGCCTTGCGAATGACGGGCGAGACTCCACGCCGCGCGGAATTCGCCATCGGCACCATCGGCTTCGCCCTCGCCGTCTGGATCTGGCATATGCCGGCGCCCTATGCGGCGACCTTCGAAAGCCACCTGATCTACTGGCTGATGCACATCACCATGATCGGCACGGCGCTGATCGTCTGGCGGGTGATCCTGCGCGCCGAGCCGGGTTCCATGCTGCTGGCCAGCTTCATCACCAGCATGCAGATGTCCGGCATCGGCGCCATCCTGACCCTGGCGCCAGCCGCGCTATTCGCCGTGCATCAGAGCACCACCTGGCCCTTCGGCCTGACCCCGCTTCAGGACCAGAGCCTCGGCGGGCTCATCATGTGGGTGCCGGGCGGGCTGATCCTCACCGTGGAGGTGCTCGTCGCGCTCGGCGTCTATCTCCACCGGCTGGAGCAGCGCGACCGCGACCAGGCAGCCCTGTCGACGTGACCGCGAGAGCAAAACCGTTCAATCGGGCAGCGTGACCGCACCTGCCTCGTCGAGCGGGAAGCCGGGATTCCAGGCCACCTCCCAGAGATGACCGTCGAGATCGCGGAAATAACCGTGATATCCACCCCAGAAAGTCTCTTCGGCCGGCTTCACGATCGTTGCACCGGCTGCCTCAGCCTCGGCCAGGACCGCGTCGACCTCCGCCTTGCTTCTCGTGTTATGCGCAATCGTGATGCCTTCGAACCCGTTTCCGGCCCGATCGACCTGCGCATCGTCGGCAAGCGCATCGCGCGGATAGAGGCCGAGGGCGATGGAGCCGCATTGATAGAAAGCGACACCTTCTACCTCTTTTACGGAACGCCGCCAGCCAAGCCGCTCGAAAAAGGCCGCGCTCTTTTGAAGATCTCCCACGCCGAGCGTGATCAGGGTAATGCGCTGTTCCATCGATCTCCTCCCAAGGATGCGACTCGAATCCGAGGAAGCTAATCTACTCCAGCGTCGCCAGATAGGCCGTGATGTCCCTGGCCTGCCGCTCCGTCAGCCCCATATCCGGCATGGCGTTGCCGGGCGAGACGGCTTGCGGATTCTCGATCCACCGCACCATATTCTCCGGCGAGTTGCGTAGCTTGCCCGCGATGAACACCCGGTTCGCCATGTGATGCAGCGGCGGGCCCACCAGCCCGGTGGCACCTTTGATGCCTGGAATGTGATGGCAGGAGCCGCATCCCACCTCCGCGATCAGCTTGGCACCCCGCTCCGCCGCGCTGGGTTTCTCGGAGGCGGCGCTGTCGAGATCGCAGGCGGTGAGGACGCTCAGTCCGAGAATGAGTATGACGACGGTCAGCTTGCGCATAGCGGCACCATATAGACGGCGATGAGGTCGAACAGGCTGGCGGCGAAAAACCCGGCGCTGAACACGATCCCGATCAGGCAAAGGAAGCGCGTCCGCCCCTCCCCGACATCGAACACCGTGTGATGCTGGCTCTCCTGAGCCTCATGGGTGGCGCGCCACCCGCGATAGGCCACGAGCCCGGCCGCCGCCGATACCGAGAGCGCGATGAGTCCGCTGACCGTCATGGCGACGAGCGCCCCGTCCCGCCCGAGATTGGGACCGGTTGCCTCGCACACCCGTCCGGCCACCGCGGCGTTGAAGGTCAGATGCAGGGCCCAGACCAACGGCGCGCCCGCCAGCCCGAAGACGAGACCGGACAGGCTGACCGCGCCGCGCCGTGGCGCCGGATGGCGAATGTCCTTTTGTGCGGGGCCGGTGGTATCGCTCATCGCATCAGCTCCATAGCGGGGCGAGATAGAAGGTGGCGAACACGGCCAGCCAGACCGCGTCGACGAAATGCCAATAGATCGAGCCGATCGTGAGCGGTCTCTGCTGCAGCCGGTGGCTCGGACCGAGCGCCTTGCCGCCACCGGTGGCGAGCCAGACGGCGAGCGCCGTCAGCCCGATCAGACCGACAATCACATGGGCCATGTGGAAGCCGGTGACCGTGAAGTAATAGGAACCGTAGAGATGCGTATCGTAGGAGTACGGCTTGTCGGCCCACTCCTTGAGCTGCACGCCCACGAACACGATGCCGAGCACGATCGCGCCGATCAGCATGCCGAGCTCCAGCCCGGATCTGCCGCGCCGCCCGGCCCGCTCGCCGATGACGATCAGCACGCTGCTCGCTAGGAGAACGATGGTGTTGGGCAATGCCAGCGTCAGGGACAGCGGCCCGCCGGGTGGCCATCCCTGATTTTCCAGCAGCGTGTAGACATAGCTGAACAGCAGATAGGCGAACAGCGCGCCTTCCGTGATCACCAGCCACCACATGCCGTACCAGCCCGACGCGATATAGCGGTCGGACCGCTCGGTGAGATCGGCATGCATCGCCGTCATGTTGCTCGTATCAGCCACCGACCACGGCCTCCTGCGCCTCGCGTGCAAGCCGCACCGTGGAGAAGCGCGGCCAGATCCAAGCCAAGAGCGTCGCCGCAACCGCCAGCACGGCGAACCCCAGAACCACCCAGGCCTGGAGCAGCAGGGCAGTGAACAGCACGGCCATGCTCACCGTCAGTATGAAGGGCAGATAGCTCGGCCCCGGCATGTTGAGCAGCGCATCGGGCTCCGCATCCAGCACCGTCGTGCCCAGCATCTGGTGCCCGTCCTCGAGCGCCGGCCCCTTGTTCAGCATCGAGCGGGCAGGTGCCTCCTTGAGCTCGCTCTCCCAGAGGGGATGACGGCTCGCCAAGGCGGGCAGCACCGCGAAATTGTAGGCGGGCGGTGGCGACGGCATCGCCCATTCCAGGGTCGGGGCATGCCAGGGATTGGCGCCCGCAACCGCCCCGCGCCGCAGGCTCACGACGATATTGATCAAGAACAGCGCGACGCCGAAGGCGAAGAGATAGCTGCCCGCCGTCGTGACGAGATTGAGATCCGCCCAGCCGAAATCGGCACCATAGGTGTAGATCCTGCGCGGCATGCCGAGCAGCCCCGAGATGTGCATCGGGAAGAAGCCGAGATTGAACCCGATGAACATGGTCCAGAAATTCCACTTGCCCAACCGCTCGTCGAGCATCCGGCCGGTCATCTTCGGGAACCAGTAATAGATCCCGCCGACGACGGGAAAGACGTTGATCCCGATCAGCACGTAGTGGATATGGGCCACCACGAAATAGGTATCGGTGAGCTGCCAATCGACCGGCACGGACGCGGTCATGAAGCCCGATACCCCACCGATCACGAATAGGATGATCATGCCGGCGAAGAACAGGAACGCCGTGGTGATCACCGGACGGCCGGTCCAGATGGTGGCAAGCCAGGCGAACACCGCCACCGCGCTCGGCACCGCGATGAAGATCGACGCGCCGGAGAAGAAGGCGAGCGACATGTCCGAGATGCCGGTCGCGAACATATGGTGGATCCACACCCCGAAACCGAGCGCCATGGTGGCCACCGTCGCCAGCGCCACCAGCGCGTAGCCGACCAGCGGCCGGCGGCAGAAGGTCGGCAGCCCGTCCGAGACGATTCCCATGGCCGGCAGAACGATGGCGTAGACCCAGGGATGGCCGAACATCCAGAATAGATGCTGCCACAGCATAGGCTGTCCGCCCTGCCCCACGTCGAAGAAATGGGTGCCGACATTGCGGTCCAGCCACAGCAGGAAGAAGGCGAGGCTCACGCAAGGGATCACCAGGATATTGGCGACCGAAGCGGTGAGCGTGCCCCAGACCAGGATCGGCACGCGATTGATCGACATGCCGGGCGCCCGGGTCCGCATGAAGGTGACGATGAAATTGGCCGCGCCGACCGTCGTCGAGATGCCGAGAAAGATCAGTCCGAGCGTATAGAAATCGATGTTGAAGCCAGGGTTGTAGTCGGCGCTCGCGTAAGGAACGTAGCCGAACCAGCCGTCATTCGGCATCGCCCCCATGAAGAAGCTGGCATAGATGAACAGCCCGGAGGCGAGGAAGATCCAGTAGGACAGCGCGTTCAGGCGCGGAAACGCCATGTCCCGCGTGCCGAACAGCAACGGCCAGAGATAGTTGCTGAAGCCGGACAGCACGGGGCCCGCGTAGAGAAAGATCATCGAGATCCCGTGCATGGTGAAGAGCTCGTTATACTGTTCCGGCGTCAACAGCGTCTCGCCGGGCTGGGCGAGTTGAGCGCGCAGGATCAGCGCCTCGATCCCGCCGAGCAGCAGAAAGACGAACGAGGTGACCAGATAGCGGATGCCGATCCGCTTGTGATCGACGGTGGAAAAGAAACCGGCGAGCCCCGGCGGATCGCCCCAGATCGCCTCCAGCCGGCGCTTCAGAGCAGCGGTCGGCTTCACGATCGGAATATCGCCGATCAGATCGCCATTTGCCGTATCCGAAGCCGTCGCCATCCGTCTCTCCTCAGCTCAGACCTTCGAGATAGGTCACCACGGCATTCAGCTCCGCACCGGACAGCGGCATGGTCGGCATCTGCGTGCCGGGCTTGACCGCTTGCGGATCGGCGATCCAGCCGGCGAGATTGGCCGTCGTATTCTCCATGCTTCCGGCCGCGATCATGCCGCGGGACATCAGATGGGTGAGATCGGGCCCGAGCGCGCCGCCGGCCACCGTGCCGCGCACCCTGTGGCACCCGCCGCAGCGCGCCGTGAAGATCTTTTCGCCCCTCGCCGCCGGTGTTCCCTCTGCCGGCTCTTCTGCAGGTTGAAGCTGCGCGTCCCGCCACATCTTGAAATCCGCCGGGCTCTCGGCGACCACGGTGAACCCCATCTTGGCGTGCTGGGCCCCGCAATATTCGGTGCATTGACCGCGATAGACGCCGGTCTCGTCCGCCTGAAGCCAGGTGCGGTTGATCTGGCCCGGAATCGCGTCGGTCTTGCCGAACAGCGCCGGCACCCAGAAGGAGTGGATGACATCGCCGCTTCCCAGCACGAAGCGCACCGGCTCCCCGGTGGGGATATGGATCTCGTTCGCCGTGGTAAAGATGCGGTCGGACCGGTCGCTGAGATAGCGCGCCTCCCACCACCATTGATGGGCGGTGATCTCGATCGTCAGAGCGGGTTCGCCGGACGGGGCCGAGACCTCCGCCAGCGTGGTCATGGTCCAGACCGCCGAAGCCAGCAGAACTATCGAGGAGACGCCCACCCCGACATAGATCCATTGGAGTCCCGAGCTCGGCCGATCGATCGGTTTCGACTCTGCCTCCTCCTCCTCTGAGCGCATCCGCCGCTTCAGCACGCCCTGAAGCAGCAGCGCGCCGACGATCAGGACGACCGCCACCGATATGGCAAGCACGCCCCAGGTCAGGCCGACCACGGGATAGGCGCGCGCACCAGCGCCGGTCAGATAGGATAGCGGCGTCTCCAAAAGCGACATGGGACACGTCTCTCAGACCCGAAATGCCCGCCGATGAATGAGAACCGGGCGTCCAGTCTGGCAACGCAACCGCAAGAGAACTGTTCCTCTCGCGGCCGGGACGTCTTCCAATGCAAAAAGGGCGCTCCAAGGCGCCCTGAGACAGCAAATATTTGAAAAGGTGAGACGAAGCCCTATCGCGTCGGCATGGGAGTCTCGCCGCGATAATCGTAGAAACCGCGGTTCGATTTCCGGCCCAGCCAGCCGGCCTCGACATATTTCACCAGCAGCGGACAAGGCCGGTACTTGGAATCCGCCAGCCCTTCGTAAAGCACCTGCATGATCGACAGGCAGGTATCGAGCCCGATGAAATCGGCGAGCTGCAGCGGGCCCATGGGATGATGGGCGCCGAGCCGCATGGCGGTGTCGATGGCATCGACCGACCCAACGCCCTCATACAGCGTGTAGACCGCCTCGTTGATCATCGGCAGCAGGATGCGGTTCACCATGAAGGCCGGGAAATCCTCGGAGACCGCGATGGTCTTGCCGAGCGACGCGATGAAATCCTTGGCCCGGCCGAAGGTCACGTCCTCCGTCGCGATACCGCGGATCACCTCCACCAGCTCCATCACCGGCACCGGGTTCATGAAATGCAGCCCGATGAAGCGCTCCGGCCGGTCGGTCGCCGCAGCAAGCCGGGTGATGGAGATGGATGAGGTGTTGGTGGCTACGATGGCTTCGGGCTTGAGATAGGGGCAAAGCGCGACGAAGATCTTGCGCTTCACCGTCTCCTCTTCCGTCGCCGCCTCGATGATGAGATCTGCATCGGCGAAATCGGAATAGGACTCGGCGTAGGTGATGCGTCCCTTGGCCTTTTCCTTCTCTTCTTCGGAGATTTTGCCGGAATTCACCTGACGATCGAGATTCTTGTCGATCGTCTCCATCGCCGCGTCGTATTTCTCTTTCGTCAGATCGTTCAGCGAGACGTCGAACCCGCCGAGCGCCACGGCGTGGGCGATCCCGTTCCCCATCTGGCCGGCGCCGATCACGCCGACCCGCTGCACCGGGCTATCGCCTGCGACGCGCTCTTTCGCCTCGGCTGCGGGGCTTTCGCCGCCTTTCGTCGTGGTATCCGTCGACATCGCGCTTTTCCGCTTCTCTTTTTTAGTAGCCGGCCTTCTCGAGTTCGCTCTCGAGCTCCGGCAGCGCATTGAACAGGTCGGCGACCAGACCGTAATCGGCCACCTGGAAGATCGGAGCTTCGGAATCCTTGTTGATCGCCACGATCACCTTGGAATCCTTCATGCCCGCCAGATGCTGGATCGCGCCGGAGATGCCGACGGCGATATAGAGCTCCGGCGCCACCACCTTGCCGGTCTGGCCGACCTGATGGTCGTTGGGCATGAAGCCGGAATCGACCGCAGCCCGGCTCGCGCCGACCGCAGCCCCCAAACGGTCCGCCACCGGCTCGAGCAGCTTATGGAAATTCTCGCCCGATTCCATGCCGCGCCCGCCGGAGATCACCACCCGCGCGGTGGTCAGCTCGGGCCGATCGCTTTCTGCAATATCCGCGCTCACGAATTCCGCCAGACCGGCGGAGTCCGGCACCGAGACCTCTTCGATCTCTGCCGAGCCGCCCTCGCCCTTGGCGCCGAAAGCGGTGGTCCGCACCGTGGCGACGATCTTGTCGTCCGTGGTCTGCACCGTGGATAGCGCGTTGCCCGCATAGATCGGACGCACGAAGGTGTCCTTCGACTTCACTTCGATGATGTCGGAGACCTGCATGATGTCGAGCTGCGCCGCGACCCGGGGCATGATGTTCTTACCCATGGTCGTCGCGGGCGCCAGCACCACATCGTAATTGTCGGTCAGCGACAGGATCAGCGCCGCCATCTCCTCCGCCAGATGGTGCTCCAGATGGTCCGCATCGGCGACCAGCACCTTGCGCACGCCTTCGAGCTTCGCCGCTTCCTCGGCGACGCCCTTCACGCCTTTGCCGGCGACCAGGATATCCACATCGCCGTCGAACCCGTCCGCGGCGGAGAGCGCCTTGGCCGTGGCCGGGGCGAGGCTTTCATTATCGTGTTCTGCAATCAGCAACGTCGCCATCGTTAGAGCACCCCCGCTTCGTTCTTCAGCTTGTCCACCAGTTCCGCCACGCTCTCGACGGTCACGCCCGCCTCGCGTTTCGGCGGTTCCTCGACCGACAGCGTCTTGACATGCGGTGCGACATCCACGCCGAGCGCATCGGGGGTCGTCTCCTCGATGGGCTTCTTCTTCGCCTTCATGATATTCGGCAGCGAGGCATAGCGCGGCTCGTTCAGGCGCAGATCCGTGGTGATCACCGCCGGCATCTTCAGCGCCAGGGTCTCAAGGCCGCCGTCGATCTCGCGCGTCACCTTGGCCTTGCCGTCGCCGAACTCCACCTTGGAAGCGAAGGTGCCCTGGGCCCAGCCCAACAGGCTGGCCAGCATCTGGCCGGTCTGATTGCAATCGTCGTCGATCGCCTGCTTGCCCATGATCACCAGGTCGGGCTTCTGCTCCTCGACGATTTTCTTGAGAATCTTGGCCACTGCGAGCGGCTCGACGGTCTCGTCGGTCTTCACCAGAATAGCGCTATCGGCACCCATGGCGAGCGCGGTGCGCAACGTGTCCTGGGCCTTGGCGGGACCGATTGAGATGGCGATGACCTCTTCGGCCTCGCCGCGCTCCTTGATTTTGAGAGCCTCCTCGACGGCAATCTCGTCGAAAGGGTTCATCGCCATCTTCACATTGGCGAGATCGACCCCGCTCCCATCGGATTTCACTCGGATTTTGACGTTGTAATCGACGACCCGCTTCACGGGTACCAAGATCTTCATACGCTTCGAATTCCTCTTCCGGTCTTAAATAAAACGCGCGCAAGCCCGGAGTCTTTTCGCAGTTGCGAAATGGCCCCGGAACGTACTGCCGAGCCTTATCTTAGTCAATGCTCGCCGGGAGCTCCCAAACACTCATGCCCCGCCCCGTGTACGGTCGAAGAGCGGCACCCCAGGCCGCCGCATAAATAGAATGAGAAGGGCCCCCGTGGCCAGCCCCCCGGCATGGGCCCACCAAGCGACATCGCCCTCCCGGTCGGTGAAGATATTGAGCACCTGGAGGGCCACCCAGAACCCCAGCGCCCAGGCGGCATTGATCTTGATCGGGATGCGCCAAAGCGCCAGAACCCAGACCTTCACCCTCGGATGCAGCATCAGATAGGCGGCGATGATGCCGGCCACCGCGCCGCTCGCTCCGATCAGCGGAACGTCCGAATTGGGGTTCATGACCGAATGGACCAGCCCGGCCGATATGCCGCAGATCAGATAGAACATGATGAAGCGCAGATGCCCCATCGCGTCCTCGACATTGTCGCCGAAGACCCACAGGAACAGCATGTTGCCGAGCAGGTGAAGCCAGCCCGCATGCATGAACATGTAGGTGACGAGGGTGAAACGCTCCGGTATCGCGACGACGTCCGGCGGCGCGAGCGATGCATCGCCGATCCAGGGGCTGGTGGAGAAGAGCTCGGCCGGCACGACCGCATAAGCGATCCCGGTATATTCGTTGACCGGCAGCACCAGCCCGCTCTGATAGACGAGATAGATCCCGACATTCAGCACGATGATGGTGAAGGTGACGTATTGGTGCCGGATCGACTTGAGCGGATTGGTATCGTGGAGAGGAACAAACACCGTCTGACACTAGGCTTTGAAAGCCTCTCCCCCGAACGCATTCCGTAGCTAACGGTTCTGCCCCTGCACCCACAACACGTCGTCGGCGCCCTTATTATTCGCATAGCGCGCCGCGACAAAAAAGAAGTCAGATAGCCGGTTCATGTAACGGATCGCCTCGGCGCTCACCGCCTCGTCCGGCTTCGAGGCGAGCTCGACCGTCAGCCGCTCCGCGCGCCGGCAGACCGTGCGGGCGAGATGCAGAAAGCTCGCCGCCGGCGTCCCGCCCGGCAAAACGAAGGAGCGCAGCGGCTCGAGATCGGCGTTGATCCGGTCGATCTCGGCCTCCAGCCGCGCCACCTGATCGGCCGAAATCCGCAAATTTCCGCGCTCGTCCTTGGTTTCCGCCGGAAAGCAGAGATCGGCTCCGAGATCGAGCAAGTCGTTCTGGATGCGCGCCAGCATGGCATCGAGATCGGGATTGGCCTCGCGGGTATGCAGTCGCGCCAGCCCGACCACCGCATTGGTCTCGTCGCAGGTTCCATAGGCCTCCACGCGGAGATCGTACTTCTTGACCCGGTCGCCGGTCCCCAGCGCCGTGGTCCCGTCGTCGCCGCCGCGCGTATAGATCTTGTTGAGAACGACCATCTCCACTCCCTTCGTCCTCGTTATAGCTTGAAGCGTCCGGCCAGCTAAGGGGCTAACGGCTCATGAAATAGATCGCTGTCATGATGATGACGATGGCGATGGCCTGAAACACGATCCGCAAACGCATGAGGTTCTGGCTGCGGCTCGGACTGCCGCCGCGCAACATGTTCCACAGACCGAGAATCAGCACGATGGCCACCGCGGCCAAGGCGAGCGGAACGATGAGCGAGAACAGGGATTCCATTGAAGCACTCCGAGTTGAGCCGATAGCCCGGCAGTCTAGAGATTAGTTCCGCGCCGCGACGGCGTCGAGAGCGCGGGTCGGCAGGATGCGCCGGAATAGAGCGGCAAGATAGGTCGGCACGGTCACGAAATAGCGTGGCTTCGGCCGGCGGCTCTCCGCCGCCTTGATCAGCTTCTCGGCCACCGCCTCCGGGCCGAGCTTGAAGGTCGAGGTGCCGCCGCGCTCCATCGCCGCGATGCGCACCCGATAGATTTCCGCATGGGGCGAGCTCTGCAGGTCGATATTCTCCCGATAGGCTTCCAGCGCATGCTCCACGAACCGGCTCTCGATCGGGCCGGGCTCGATCAGGACGACATGGATGCCCGTATCGGCCAACTCCACCCGCATCGTGTCGGCCAGCGCCTCCACGGCGAATTTCGAGGCGCAATAGGCCCCGCGATAAGGGGCCGCCATCATGCCGAGGACCGAGGAGCAGAACACGATACGGCCCGCCCCCTGTTTCCGCATGGCCGGGACGAAGCGGCATGTGAGATCGTGCCAGCCGAACACATTGGCCTCGAATTGCGCCCGCAGCGCATCGACCGGGACATCCTCCACCGCGCCGGGTTGTCCGTAAGCGCCGTTGTTGAAGAGCGCATCCAGCCTGCCGCCGGTGGCCTGCAGCACCGCGTCGGCGCAGGCCGCGATGGAGTTTGGTTCGGAATAATCGAGATAAAAGCTCTCCACCTCCTCCTGGCTTTTCAGCCAGCCGAGATCCGCATCGGTGCGGGCGGTGGCGAAAACCCGCCATCCCCGATCCCGCATGGTCCGGACGCATGCGAGCCCGATGCCCGAAGAGCATCCGGTGATCAGGATGCTGCCGCGGGCCGCTTGCTCAGCCATTGAGCCGCCAGAGGGAGAAGGTGAGCACCGTGGCGAACATCACCCACAGCAGATAGGGCACCAGCAGAAGCGCCGCGCCGCGGCTCAGGCGCCAGAAGGCGGCGACGGTGCCGCAGATCGCAATCAGCAGAAGCACCGCATCGAGCGTGCCGAGCAGCGGGCTCTGCATTTGGAAGAACGCCACCGACCACAACACGTTGAGGATGAGCTGCGCGGCGAACCAGCGATAGGCCGGCTGCTTTTCCTCGTCCGGCGCATCGGTACGCCAGACCCAGAACAGCGCGCCCGCCATCGTCGTGTAGAGCAGCGTCCAGACCGGCCCGAAGATCCAGTCCGGCGGATTGAAGCTCGGCTTCTTGAGCGTCTCGTACCAGCCGATATTCGGCTCGGTGACCATGCCGGCCACCGCCGCCGCCAGGAAGCAGATGGCGAGCGACACCAGAATCTGCATCAGCAGCTTCAGATAGTTCGGCTGCTTCAGTCGGGTCGGCTCGGCCATATGTGCTGCCCTAGGATTCCAGCAGACGCCGGGCGATCACATGCGCCTGGATCTCCGCCGCGCCCTCGAAGATGGAGAGGATGCGGGCATCGCACAGCACGCGGCTGATCGCGTATTCCAGCGCGAAGCCGTTGCCGCCATGGATCTGCAGCGCATTGTCGGCCGCCGCCCAGGCGACCCGGGCCGCCAGCAGCTTGGCCATGCCCGCCTCCAGATCGCAGCGCTTCTCGGCATCCTTCTGGCGTGCCGAGTAATAGGTGAGCTGACGCGCCATCAGGATCTCCGCGGCGATCATCACCAGCTTGTCCGCCACACGCGGGAACTTGATGATCGGCTTGCCGAACTGCACCCGCTCCGACCCGTAGCGGATGCCGAGATCGAGCGCCGATTGCGCCACGCCGATGGCCCGCGCCGCCGTCTGGATACGCGCCGCTTCGAAGGTCTGCATGAGCTGCTTGAAGCCCTGCCCCTCCTCGGTGCCGAGCAGGTTCTTGGCCGGCACTTTGAAATCGTCGAAGGAGATGTCGAACTCCTTCATGCCGCGATAGCCGAGCACCTCGATCTCGCCGCCGGACATGCCGTCCGCCGGGAAAGGCGTCTCGTCGTCGCCGCGCGGCTTCTCCGCGATCAGCATGGAAAGGCCGCGATAGCCCTTCTGATCCGGATTGGTGCGCGCCAGGACGGTCATCACGTCGGCGCGCGCCGCATGAGTGATCCAGGTCTTCTGACCGGTGATCAGATAATTGTCGCCGTCGCGTCTCGCCCGGGTCGTCAGCGAGGCGAGGTCCGAGCCCGTGTTCGGCTCGGTGAACACCGCCGTCGGCAGAATCTCGCCCGTGGCGATTTTCGGCAGCCACTCCTGCTTCTGCTCTTCCGTGCCGCCGTTCAGGATCAGCTCCGCGGCGATCTCGGAGCGCGTGCCGAGCGAGCCGACGCCGATATAACCGCGGGAAAGCTCCTCGGAGACGACGCACATCACCTCCTTGCCGAGTCCCAGCCCCCCGTATTCTTCCGGGAGCGTCAGGCCGAACACGCCCATCTCCGCCATGGCCGAGATCAGCTCCATCGGGATGTAGTCGTCCTTCAGATGCCACTCATGGGCATGAGGCACCACCTCGGCTTGGGAGAACCGATACATCTCCTCGCGCATGGCTTCCGAGGTCTCGTCGAGCCCGGTATCGCCGAAGGTCACGTTACCCTGGCCGTCATCGAGCATCTTGGCGATACGCGCGCGAACGCCCGGATTGTTGCCCGACATCACCGCCTTCACGTCGTCGGTCAGGAAGGCATGCCGGTCGTCGTCGTTCAGGCCCAGCTCTTCCAGCCGGATCATCTCGTTCTGGCTCATCACCACGCCGCCGGCGAGCTGCGCCAGATATTCGGCCACGCCGACCTGGGTGAGCAGGGCCTCCATCTCGCCGAACCGGCCTTCGCCATCCATGCGCTCGGCATAGTTGGCGGCCTCGCGGATGGCCTCCGCATAGGTGGTAACCCAGGCAAGCCCGTGGGCGGCATGCTCTTCGCGCTCGAGCGCGGCGCCGTCCACCTTGCCGTCGGGGGCGAGGCTCTTGGCAAGCGACTCCGTCGCCTTCCGGCAGAGCTGGGTAGCGGCTTCAGATGCGCCCTTTAGCTTGCTCAGAAGGTCGGGCAACTGCCCGGTTTCAGCGGTCTCCATGGTCTCGGCGGTGCTCACCTAATCTCCTCCCAACAGCGCGGATATGTGGCCGGGAGAGCAATACCCTCTGGCACGGCCGAATTGAACCAAGTCCCTTACGCCGGAACGGGACAAATCGTCAAATGAGGCGCATTTTCGCGCACCTATAGTCCGCTTAGTCCGCCTAGAAAAGCAGCGCAGCTAACCTCCGGACGGCTATTTCCCTCCGCTTTCGTTGCGCGGACGCATGTCTGATAGGGAGAAAAGTAGATCGAAAGTATGGTTGAAAGAACAATTGCGCCCCCGACGATAAGAGCAGCTTTAATCAGGTCATTCATCTTGCCCTCAATTTCATAGGAAGGGGGCGCCCATGGGCCATCCGAGGAGGATCAACCCGCCTCGAGGCTCGTGAGTCCGAAGATACGGTCCATTGGCAGGCCCGGATCACCCTTCAGATACATCCGGGCGCACTCGAAGACCTGCACCATACGCCGTTTGGCGGCCATTTTCATGCCCGCCGTATTGGCGTCGGGGATGTCGAGCAGGATGATCTCGCCTTTCGCCACATTGGAAAGCGCATCGTAGAGCGCCTCGGCGATATCCGGCGTATCGGCGAAGAGAGGGCCGATTTTGTAGCCCTCGCGGCATTTCCGGATCACGCCGTACCCCTTCGGATCTCCCTCCTCGACAAAGGCGAGACCGGTGGCGTTGGCTTGCCCAATCCAGCATTTGAGGAACGGCTTCCGCGGCGCCGGAAGATGCTTCCGGTCGTAGGCGGCCAGGGTCTCGACGGGCACGTCTGAGATCGGCACCACCTGTTCCGGCACGGGCGCCTCTCTTTCGATCACATGGGAAAAGCGGATGTCGCGATGGGCAAAGCTGTAGCCGAGGCGCTTGTATTTCTCCTGCATCTCGACCACGCCATCGATGCCGATGTTCCGGTCGCCGGCATGGCCGAGCATCGCCTCCACCAGCTGCATGCCGTAGCCGTGGGCGCGGAATTCGGGATCCACGATGTAGAGCCCGCCGAAGGCGTAATTCTCGTCGTAATTCAGCACGGCGGCCCGGGCGATCACGCGTCCGTCCAGCACCCCCATGAAGAAGCCGTCCGGATCGATCGCGTAGAAGCACTCCGCATCGTGGAGGCCCGGATTCCAGCCCTCGCGCGCCGCCCAGTCGATCGTCGTCTCGACCTCCTCGAAGGGCATCGTCCTGATCTCGTAGCCCATGGCGTGGCTCCTCGGGTCCGGCAAGAACAGCTCGTCCCATCATCGGGATTGAAAAAGGCCCTGACAAAAGAAAACGCCGGCACCACAAGGGCCCGGCGTTCTCAAAGATCGTCTTGCAGAGAAGAGAGGCCGCTAGCTCTCCATCTCCTTGGAGGCTTCCAGCACGTCCTCGAAGGACCGCAGGCCCGTGGTCGGGGCGCTGACCAGCACCGCCATATTGCCGGGCTGATGCTCGTTGTTCCACATACGCATATGAGCCTTCGGAATCTGATCCCACGGGAAGACCTCCGACATGCAAGGATCGATGCGCCGTTCGATCATCAGCCTGTTGGCCTGGCTGGCCTGCAGCAGATGCGCGAAATGGGAGCCCTGGATGCGCTTCTGATGCATCCAGACATAACGGGCATCCATGGTGAGGTTATAGCCCGTCGTGCCGGCGCAGAAGACCACCATGCCGCCGCGCTTCACCACGAAGCAGGAGACCGGGAAGGTCGCCTCGCCCGGATGCTCGAACACGCAATCGACATTCACACCCTTGCCGGTGATCTCCCAGATCGCCTTGCCGAACTTGCGGACTTCCTTGTTCCACTCGTCGTATTCCGGCGTGCCGACCTTGGGCATCTGGCCCCAGCAATTGAAATCCTTGCGGTTGAGAACGCCCTTGGCCCCCAGCGACATCACGAAGTCGCGCTTGTCGTCGTCCGACACGATGCCGATGGCATTGGCGCCGGCAGTGGCGCAGAGCTGGATCGCCATGGAGCCGAGACCGCCCGAGGCGCCCCAGACCAGCACGTTGTGGCCGGGCTTCAGGGTGTGCGGCCGATGGCCGAACAGCATGCGGTAGGAGGTGGCCAGCGTCAGCGTGTAGCAGGCAGCCTCTTCCCAGGTGAGATGCTTCGGCCGCGGCAGCAGCTGGCGATCCTGCACCCGACAGAACTGGGCGAAGGAGCCGTCCGGCGTCTCGTAGCCCCAGATCCGCTGGGACGGCGAGAACATCGGGTCGCCGCCATTGCATTCCTCGTCGTCGCCGTCGTCCTGATTGCAGTGGATGACGACCTCGTCGCCGACCTTCCAGCGCTTCACCTTGGAGCCTACGGCCCACACGATGCCCGAAGCGTCGGAACCGGCGATGTGAAAATCGTTCTTATGGACGTCGAACATGGAAATCGGCTTGCCGAGCGAGGCCCACACGCCGTTGTAGTTCACGCCCGCCGCCATAACGAGCACCAGCACGTCATGGGAATCCAGCTCCCAAGTGGGAACCACTTCGAGCTGCATGGCCTCGTTGGGCGGCCCCTGGCGGTCACGGCGGATAGCCCAGGCATACATGTTTTTCGGCACATGCCCGAGCGGAGGGATTTCGCCGATCTCGTAAAGATCTTTGACCTGTGCCTCCTCCCCGGAAACTGAGGCTAGCGACATCTCATTCATCCATTCCTCCCCCGGCTACAGACATAAACGCTTTATTGCGGTGCGGCAATTTCCGTCGCCAGCCGCTGCGGTTACCATCCAGCGGATGACGGGACCATGCGCAGGAACCCGCAGAAAACCCCTCTTACAAACGTCCGGAACGATCCTTTGCCTGCGGAGGAGAGGCAAAGGCTCCCAAACGCCGGTTGGAGGGTTAGCAAAAACTCTCGCCTATGCCCAGAGCTTTGCGGAAGGCCCCACTTTCGCCACTGAAAATAAACCACGTATCGCAATCGGGTGTTCCCGCCCGAGGAACCGGCGCATGATAGAAGACGTTCAACCAGGGCATGTCCCCCGCGCCCCCTGAACGGTTGGGGAGCGAACGGCAAGGGATGTGCAAGGGTTAGTGAAGGAGCGCCAAATGAACGGCAAGATCGCAATACTGGCCACCACGAGCATCCTCACCTTCGGTGTCGCCATTCCGGCCTATGCCCAGAACGACAACCAGCCGGCCGGCAGCTTCCGGTTCGCCGAAGAGGCCGGAGCCATGTCCGAGGACGACGGCAACATGGAAGAGCAGGCCCTCGAAGAAGATGGCTTGATCCCGGAATCGGAGCTGGACGAGTTGGACGAGAAAACCCCGGGCAAGACCATGGAGAGCGACCCGAAATAAGCGCCACGGGAAGAAATCCGCGTCCGAGCGCATATTCCGGCGGCTCGCCCGTCGCGATACGGTATGGAAAGGCGGTGCAGCCACGCTTGCACCGCTTTTTTTGCACCGCTTTTTTCGTATCCCGGCCCAGCCCGGCGCGACCTTTCGGCCGAGCTTGATTCATTTGCTATAATCGCGCGCCGATGACAGAAAAGATGGGCAGGGTCCCCCGCATCTCGCCGCCGGGGACCTTACGGTCGAATAGATGTGCATGGTTGAGGCAGGAGTGAGGATCGATGGGAGCGGGCGACAAGAACGTTGAGGAAGTCAAGCGGGACCGGCCATGGATGTTCCGCACCTATGCGGGCCACTCCACCGCCAAGGCTTCCAACGAGCTTTATCGGCGGAACCTCGCCAAGGGTCAGACCGGCCTTTCGGTCGCCTTCGATCTGCCGACCCAGACCGGCTACGATTCCGACCACGTGCTGTCCCGCGGCGAGGTCGGCAAGGTCGGCGTGCCGATCTCCCATATCGGCGACATGCGGGCACTTCTCGACGGCATTCCGCTGGGCGAGATGAACACCTCCATGACCATCAACGCGACCGCCGCCTGGCTTCTGTCGCTCTATATCGCACTCGCCGACGAGCAGGGCGTCGACCGCAAATCCCTGCAAGGCACCACCCAGAACGACATTCTGAAGGAGTATCTCTCCCGCGGCACCTATGTCTTCCCGCCGGAGCCTTCCCTTCGCCTGATCAAGGATATGATCGTCTACACGTCTCAGGAGGTTCCGAAATGGAACCCGATGAATGTGTGCTCCTATCACCTGCAGGAGGCCGGCGCGACACCGTCCCAGGAACTGGCCTTCGCCCTGGCCACCGCCCAGGCCGTTCTGGACGAGGTAAAGGGATCGGGCGAGATCGAGCCGGAGAAGATGCCCAATGTGGTCGGCCGCATCTCCTTCTTCGTCAATGCCGGCGTCCGCTTCGTCACCGAGATGTGCAAGATGCGGGCCTTCGTCGATCTCTGGGACGAGATCGCCCTCAATCGCTACGGCGTCGAGGATCCCAAGTTCCGCCGCTTCCGCTACGGCGTCCAGGTGAACTCTCTCGGCCTCACCGAGCAGCAGCCGGAGAACAACGTCTACCGCATCCAGCTCGCCATGATGGCCGTGGTGCTCTCCAAGAAGGCCCGCGCCCGCGCCGTGCAGCTGCCGGCCTGGAACGAGGCGCTCGGCCTGCCGCGCCCCTGGGATCAGCAATGGTCCCTGCGTCTGCAGCAGATCATGGCCTATGAGACGGACCTGCTCGAATACGGCGACATCTTCGACGGCTCGAAGGAGATCGACGCCAAGGTCGAGGAGCTGAAGGAGCAGGCCCGCGCCGAACTCACCAAGATCGACGAGATGGGCGGCGCGGTGAAGGCCATCGACTATATGAAGGATAGCCTGATCGCCTCCAACGCCGCCCGCATCGAGGCCATCGAGACGGGCGAGCAGGTGCTGGTCGGCGTCAACCGCTGGACCGAGACCGAACCCTCGCCCCTTTCCGCCGGCGAAGGCGACATCTTCACCGTGCCGGAGTATGTGGAGATGGAGCAGGTCGCAGCCCTTCAGGATTGGCGCAACAGCCGCGACGACAAGGCGGTTCAGCAGGCCTTGCGCGATCTGAAATCCGCCGCGTCCGAAGGCCGCAACATCATGGAGCCCTCGATCGCCGCTGCAAAGGCGGGCGTCACGACGGGCGAATGGGGCCAGATCCTGCGCGAGGTGTTCGGCGAATACCGCGCGCCGACCGGCATGGGCGCCAAGCATCCCATGGACGAGGCCCGTCTGGAGCAGGTCCGCAAGCGCGTTGACGAGGTCTCCGAAAAGCTCGGGAAACGCCTCACCTTCGTGGTCGGCAAGCCCGGTCTCGACGGTCACTCCAACGGCGCCGAGCAGATCGCCGTGCGGGCCAAGGATTGCGGCATGGAGGTTCATTACGACGGTATCCGACTCACCCCGGCGCAGATCGTCGAGCAGGTGAAGGAGTCGAACGCCCACGTGGTCGGGCTCTCCATTCTCTCCGGCTCGCATGTCGCCCTGGTGCGCGACGTCATCAACCGCCTGCGCAACGAAGGGCTGGGCCATATCCCGGTCGTGGTGGGCGGCATCATCCCGCAAGCCGATGAGAACGTGCTCAAGCAGTGCGGGGCTTCCGCCATCTACACGCCGAAGGATTTCCAGCTCAACGACATCATGAACGGCATGATCGACCTGGTTGAGCGCGACCTAGGCGATCCCGAGAAGCAGCCGGCCGCCGCTGAGTAGCGGAACACGGCAAACGACGTCATGCTGAGATGTCCGGCGCACGCCGGGCCTCGAAGCACCGACCGCCTCTCCTTCGAGACGCGAGCTTCGCTCGCCCTCAGGATGAGGCGGGCCAATACGGCAGCCGCCACCGCCACCGCCGCCGGCAACATTCCCCGGCATTCCTCCTCATGGTGAGGCGCTCCCGGAGGGAGCGTGTCTCGAACCATGAGGCCACCTTCTCTATCGGCGGCGTCCCCGGCCTTGTGCCGGGGGTCATAACCCTCTGGGAGCTCCTTCGAAGGCGCGGCCGTCCAGGGATGCCCGGACACGACGCACAACGCGCCGGCAACGCACCCTTTGCTTTCCGCGAGAATCCGCTACCCTCAAACCACGCGGCTGCGCCACGCTGCCGCAAGCTCTGGGGGGGCATCCATGAATTTCAAGACATCCGCGCCGCGCCGGGAGACCTTCCTGGTCTCCGTGGTCATCGCGATCCTGGTCCTGATCGGCCAGATCGTGCCGCTACCCTTTTTCTCGCCTTACGCGCTCGGGCTGCTGCTGATCGCCTATCTGATCCTGCTGGCGGGCGTTTTGACGGATAATCTCTAGCGGCAGAGCGCCTATCGCTCGACCAGGCGCATGTCGTCTTCGACTTTGGGCGCGAGAAAGCCCGCGATCTCGTCGTAAAGCTCCCGGCCGCGAATGGGCTTGGAGAGATAGGCGTTCATGCCTGCCGCGAGATAGGTCTCCCGGTCGCCCTTCATGGCGTTGGCCGTCAACGCGATCACCGGGATGTCGCGTTGATCGCCCTCCATCGCGCGGATCTTCTTGGTGGTTTCGACGCCGTCCATCTCCGGCATCATGATGTCCATCAGCACGAGATCGAAACGACGCTCCTTCAACAGCCGGAGCGCCTCCGCGCCGCTATCGGCCATCCTGTAAGCGATCCCGAACTCGTCGAGATAGGCGCCGATCAGCATCCGATTCACGGCGTTGTCCTCGACCACGAGAACCGTGCCGTTCAATGCTGCCTCGCCGCCCGGCTCCTCTGAGCTCTCCTCTTGCGGCATCTCCGCGCGCTCCATGGGCACCTCCAGCCAGAAGCGCGAGCCCTCGCCCGGCTTGCTCTCGCAGCCCATCGTACCGCCCATCAGCTCCGCCAGCTTCCGGGCGATGAACAGCCCCAGCCCCGTGCCGCCGTAATCCGCCGCGATCTTGGGATCGATCTGCACATAGGGCTGGAAGATCCGCGAGCGATCCGCATCGCTCAAGCCGATGCCCGTATCGCGCACGCTGAAGCGCAACGAGACTTTGTCGTCCCGTTCCTGCGCCGTGACCCTCAGACCAACCGATCCCTCGGCAGTGAACTTCACCGCATTGTCGATCAGGTTCGTCAGGATCTGCCGCAAGCGCCCGCCGTCGCCGGTCACCCATTCGGGGCAATCGTCGGCAATCTCGATTTCCGTCTCGAGCTGTTTGTCTCGTGCTCGCACTTCGAGATCCGCCGCAAGATCGCCGATCAGCGCCCTAAGATCGAAGGGCTCGTTTTCCAGCTCGAACCGCCCGGCCTCCAGCTTCGAGAAATCGAGAATCTCGTTCAGCAGCGCCAGCAGCCCGCGCGCCGAATTCTGCAGGGTCTCCGCATAGCGTCGCTGATTGCCTTCCAGCTTGCCGGCGAGCAGCAGATCGGCCATGGCGATCACCGCCCCCATCGGCGTGCGCAGCTCGTGGCTCACCAATGCCAGCAGCCGCGACTTGGCCCGCTCGGCGGCTTCGGCTTGCGCCCGGGCCGACTGCTCCAGAACCAGCGCTTCCGTCAGCGCCGCCCGGGACAGCACGCGTCCTTCCGCTAGCTCCTGAAGGTGATCTGGCTTGCGCTCACCCGACCGCATAGATTGCTCCCCTTGAACCCGTGCGAGACCATAGGGCGCGAGCCCCAAAGGATCGGTTAAAGACGCGCGGCAATCGAATTGCCGGGTTTGGTATTGAGATGCGGATTATTCGGACCGAGACCGATATAGCGGAGGGGACGGAGGCTCTGATCGAGATTTGTCCGCACCTGGCGAGGGTGCACCGCGTGACCGGCTTCCCGCCCTTGCGCAGGCGCGCCGACGGTTTCGCGGGTCTGGCCCAGATCGTCGTCGGACAGCAGGTCTCGATCCCCAGCGCCAATGCCATCTGGGGCCGTCTGGAAGCGGCTATCCGGCCCTTCGATGCGGCGCTTTTCGACAAGACCGGCGACGAGACGCTACGGGCTTGCGGTCTTTCCGCCGGCAAGATCGCCACTCTCCGCGGCGTCTCTCGAGCGATCGCCGCAGGCCGTCTCGATCTCGACTCCCTGCGTGACAAAGAGGATGCGGCGCTCTATGAGGCGCTCACCGCCTTGAAGGGCATCGGTCCATGGACGGCAGATATCTATATGATGGTCTGCTTGGGGAGAGCCGATGCCTGGTCGCCGGGCGATCTGGCGCTGCAATACGCGGTGATGGATGTGCTCGGTCTTGAGAAACGGCCAGTCCCAGCCGACATGAACGGCATCGCGGAACGCTGGCGGCCCTGGCGCGGTGTCGCGGCCCGCCTGCTATGGTCTTATTACGCCGAGCGCCGTAGGAAGGCCGTCTGAGACGGAAAGCATTAGGTCAAGCGGAGAGACCGAGGCCACAGCGAACCCAATGATCGTCTGTTCTTGCTCCATGATCACCAGCCGCGACATCGAGGATGCGGTGCATGCTTTGCGCACCGCTGATCCTTTGGTCGTGCTGACGCCCGGACTGATATACAAATATCTTGGCAAGCGTCCGTCCTGCGGCAGTTGTCTGCCGCTGATCACGAAGCTTATGGTCGCTTATGACGACGAGGACCCGAGCGCCCAAACGTCGCTTGCCGTCCGCCACGGTACTGGGAGCCCTGGCGGAAGGTCGTATTAAGAGGCCTGTTTACGACACGGTTGAGAGTGAGAGAGAGGAAGCATGAAGGGAAACCCGAGGGTTATCGAATATCTGAACAAGGCGCTCACCAGCGAGCTGACCGCGGTCAACCAGTATTGGCTGCATTACCGCCTGCTGGAGGATTGGGGCTTCACCAAGCTCGCCCAGAAGGAGCGGGCCGAATCCATCGAGGAAATGCACCACGCCGACAAGCTGGTCACCAGGATCATCTTCCTCGAAGGCTTCCCGAACCTGCAGCATATCGATCCCCTGATGATCGGCCAGAACATCCAGGAGGTTCTGGAATGCGATCTAAAGGCCGAGTACGGCGCCCGCGCCCTCTATATGGAAGCCCGCGCCGCCTGCCGGAAGGAAGAGGATTACGTGACCAAGGACCTCTTCGAGGAGCTGCTCGCCGACGAGGAAGGCCATATCAACTATCTCGAGGCTCAGCTCAGCCTGATCCGGGAGATCGGCGTTCAGAACTACGGCCAGCTCAACGCCCACTCCGCCGACGAAGTGCCGGAGGAGTAGGCAAGAACGCCATGCGGCTTCACATTTCCCGCCATTATCGGTAAGCGGTCCCATGTCGCTTCCCGAACTCGAGGGGCCGCGTCTGGCGCCCGCCAGCGGCGCCCCGGCCAAGCAACTCGTCATTCTGCTGCATGGCTATGGCGCCGACGGCAACGATCTGATCGGTCTGGGGCGGTCTTGGGCACCGCTCCTGCCCGACGCCGCCTTCGTCTCGCCCAATGCGCCGAACCCCTGCGCCATGTCGCCCATGGGCCGCGAATGGTTTCCCTTGAGCTTTCGCGATGCGGAGGAATATGCCCGCGGCGTGGCCGAGGCGAAACCGATCCTGAACGCCTTTATCGATCAGGAGCTCGAACGCCAAGGCCTGACCGAGGAGTCCCTGGCCCTGGTCGGGTTCAGCCAGGGCACCATGATGTCCCTCGCCGTCGGCCTTTCCCGGGAGAAGCCGCCCGCCGCCATTCTCGGCTATTCCGGGGCGCTTGCCGCCATGGATTTCGCCGCGGACATCGCCGAGAAGGGGCCGAAGATCCTGCTGATCCATGGCGACATGGACCAGGTGATCCCGGTCGAGGCCCTCACCATGGCCCGCGAGCAGCTCGGCGGGCTGGGCCTGTCCGTGGAATGGCACATCGCCAAGGGCGTCGGCCACGGCATCGACCAGGAAGGGCTGATGCTGGGCGGCGGCTTCCTCAAGAACGTCCTGACGCCGCAACCGGCGGCCTAGCGCGCCTGCCGCTTGCAGATATTGTAGTTCGCCCGGCAGGCGCTCAGGCAGGGGCCCGGATTCCGCTTGCCGTAGCAGGGCGCGCGGCAGCTGTTATACCCGTTGAGACAGGCCTGCTGGGCCTCGCTTAACGGTTGCGCCTCGGCAATCGCCGAATCACCGGCGAGAACCGGCATCAGCAGAAGCGTCAGGACGAAAGCCGCTCTCCAATAGAGTTTCATATCGAGTCTTCCTCTATTCCCACGCCGCGCGGTCCGGTGCGGCACTTATCGGGACTGTTCCTGCCCGTCCAAAGAAAACGGTGAGCAACCAATCCTAGCGCATAGACAGGTTTTAACGACATTATCTAGGGTTCTTCACATATCTGACACGGCCCTATAGTATGCCGCCCGTGTATTAGGGGACCCGAGTGCGACGGGTGATTATCGAGGACTGAGGACCTTGACCGCAGCACTCGCTTCAGCTTCGCCCGGCTCGTTTCCAGCCCTGGTGCTGAACGCCGACTACCGCCCCTTGAGCTACTATCCTCTCTCGTTGTGGCCCTGGCAGGAAACCGTGAAAGCGGTCTTCCTGGATCGGGTGAACATCGTCTCCGAATACGAGCGGGAGGTGCACTCCCCGTCCTTCCAGATGAAGCTGCCGAGCGTCGTCTCCCTGAAGAGCTACGTGCGCCCGGCGCTCTACCCGGCCTTCACCCGGTTCAACGTGTTCCTGCGCGACCGCTTCATCTGCCAGTATTGCGGCTCGCCCAAGGATCTGACCTTCGATCATCTGATCCCGCGCTCCCGCGGCGGCCTGACCCGCTGGGACAACGTCGTGACCGCCTGCGCGCCGTGCAATCTGAAGAAGGGCGGCGAAATGCCGGCCAAGGCCAATATGTGGCCCTATCAGAAGCCCCACCGGCCCACGGTCTTCCAGCTGCATCGTAACGGGCGGCTCTTCCCGCCCAACTACCTGCATGAGAGCTGGCTGGACTATCTCTACTGGGATACCGAGCTGGAGCCGTAGGCCGGTTCGATTTTTCTAGAGATCGTAGGTTTCTTCGCTGCGCGCGCGGCTCACGGCCACGCCCCAGCTCGCAAGCCCCATCAGGATCAGCGAGACGACCCCGTTCCAGGCAGCAAGCGAAAGGCCGAGCACGGTCAGGGCCGGCTCATCGCAGCGCACCACGCTGGTTTGCCGAAGCTGCTCGGCGAGCTCCTGCCAATCGCCTGCAGCCGCACCGCCCGTGCAGGCGGCGGGGCCTTCCCACCATTTATACTCCACGCCCACATGGTAGACGCTGACCGCCACATTGGCGGCGAAGGCGAGCACCACGACCCCGAGAAGAATCCGCGCCAGGCCCGGCCAGTTGAAGGATAGGCCGAACACGATGGCCGCCGCCGGAACCGCGAAATAATACGCGTAACGCTCCTGCAGGCACAGATGGCAGGGCGCATAGCCCCCGATATGCTCGAACGCCAGCGCGCCCGCGATGGTGAAAAGCGCGAAAAGGGATACGGCGAGGCTGGAGATCGCCAAAGGACCCCAGTTTTTCGGTTCATCCATCATCAAAACACGTACCGGGCCAGAAGCACGCCGCCGACCACCGCGAGAAGAAAGCCTGTCGTCACCAGGGTCAGGCGCTTCTCGATGAAATCACGGATCGGCTCGCCGAAATAGCGTAGCAGCTCCGCCTCGAGAAAGAAGCGCGCGCCCCGCGTGATCAGCGAAAGCACGATGAAAGCCCAGATATCGTAGCCCGCGAAGCCCGAGGCAATGGTCACCAGCTTATAGGGAATCGGCGTCAGTCCCTTGATCAGGATGATCCAGGCGCCCCACTCCGCATAGGCCGCCCGGAACGTCTCGAAGCTGTCCCCATAGCCATAGGCCTGGATCAGCCACGCGCCGACCGTATCCCAGAGCAGCGCGCCGATGGCATAGCCGACCAGCCCGCCCGCCACCGAGGTGATCGTGCACCAAAGCGCATACATCCGCGCCTTGGCCGGCTCCGCCAGCACCATGGGGACCAGCACCACATCGGGCGGGATGGGAAAGAAGGAGCTTTCCGCAAACGACACCGCCCCCAGCACGATGAAGGCGTAAGGCGTCGCCGCAAGCTCGATGATCCGGTCGTAGAGGCGTCTGAGCATCGCGCCTGATTAGCCGTGTGCGAGAGCCCTGTCTATCGCTGGTTGGCAAGAGCCTTACTTCAGTAAAAGAGTCTTACTCCAGTAAAGAGCCTTGCTTTGTGGAAGACCTCGCCCGGGCGGGATCAGGCGGGCAGGACGGACAGCGCCTCCTCGGCGATCACCTGCTCCTCGTCCGTCGGCATGACGAGCACCGCGACTTTGGCACCGGCGCGTTCGATACGCGGCCGGTTCGCAGCATTCGCGTCCGCATCGATCGCCACGCCGAGCCAGCCGAGATGCTCGCAGACCATCTCCCGCACCAAAGGCTGATGCTGGCCGATCCCGGCGGTGAAGACGAGACCGTCGAAACCGCCGAGCGTGGTGGCCAAGGCCGCTACGGTTTGCGCGATGCGATGGGCGAAGACAGCGAGTGCCTCATGGGCGCGCCCATCGCCGCTCTCCACCAGATCCCGCGAATCGGCGCTGATCCCCGACAGGCCCAGCAGCCCGGAGCGGTGATAGAGCATGTCATCGAGATCGCTCAATGCCATGCCTTGCTCTTCCAGCAGATGCAGCAGCACCCCCGGATCGAGCGCCCCGCAGCGCGTCGCCATGGGAATGCCGTCCAAGGTCGAGAACCCCATGCTGGTGTCCCGGCTAATCCCGTTCTCCATGCCGCACAGGCTCGCCCCGCTCCCCAGATGGGCGACAACGATCTTTCCTCTCGCCAGGTCCGGCGCCTCCGCCTTTAGCCGCTTGGCGATGGAGGCGTAGGACAGCCCGTGAAACCCGTAGCGCTTGATCCCCTCGTCGAACAGATCGCGAGGGATCGCGAAACGGCGCACCAGATCCGATTGATGCTGGTGAAAGGCCGTATCGAAAGAGGCGGTCTGGGGTTTGTCGGGCCAGAGCGTCTTGACCGCCCGGATCAACCGCAGGCTCTTCGGCTGATGCAGCGGCGCCAGGGGCGTCAGTGCCGCGATTTCGTCCTCGACCTCTCGGGTTATCAGGGCAGGCCCGGTGAAGCGGTCGCCCCCATGCACCACCCGGTGGCCGACGCCCGTGATCTCTCCGGCCGGGAAATGATGCTGCAGCCAATCCAGCACCTCGGCCACGATCCCATGCAGGTCGTCCGTCACCGGGGCCTGAAGGGAAATTTCCTCCTGCCGGCCGCTTTCGGAGATTCGCAAGCACAGCGGCTCGTCGCGCAGATCGATCGCACCGCCGCCGAAGCGCACCGGCCGGCCCGCCTCGAAATGATAGAGGCCGAGCTTGATGGTGGAGGAGCCGGGATTGAAGGTGAGCAGGATATGGCCCGTCATCGCGCCCCGCTATGCGCCCGAAAATCCGGCCGGCCGCTCCACGCCGGCAAGCTTGGCCAGGGCGCTGGAGGCAAGCCGGACTTTCACCGTATCGGCCCGGCTGGTGAGGATGATCGGCACCCGCGCGCCGAGCACCAGGCCCGCCGCATCCGCACCGCCAAGATAGATGAGCTGCTTGGCGAGCATGTTGCCCGCCTCCAAATCCGGCACCACGAGGATGTCCGCCTTGCCCGCCACGGGAGAATCGATCTCCTTGATCCGCGCGGCATCCGGGCTGATGGCGTTGTCGAAGGCGAGCGGCCCCTCGACCAGCGCGCCTGTGATCTGCCCGCGCCGCGCCATCACCGTGAGCGCCGCCGCATCGAGAGTCGCCGGCATGGCGGGATCGACCGTCTCCACCGCCGCGAGCACCGCCACCAAGGGCTGCTCGACCCCGAGCCGGTGCAGAAAATCGATGGCGTTCTGACAGATGTCCTTCTTCTGGGCGAGGCCCGGCGCGATGTTGATCGCCGCATCGGTCACCACCAGCGGCTTCGGATAGTGGGGCACGTCGAGCACGTAGACATGGCTGATACGCCGGTCCGTCCGAAGGCCGGAAGTCGGCGCCACCACCGCGCCGAGAAGCTCGTTGGTGTGCAGGCTTCCCTTCATCAGCGCATCCGCCTCGCCCTTGGCGGCAAGCTCGACCGCGAGCGCCGCGGCGGCATGGCTGTGCTCCGTCGATTCGATGCGCAAGCCTTCCAGCGAGACGCCGGCTTTCTCCGCCGCCGCACGGATCTTCTGTTCCGGCCCCACCAGGATCGGCACGATCAGCCCTTCGTCCCGCGCTTCGATCGCCGCCCGGATGGCACCTTCGCTGCAAGGATGCACTACGGCGGTGGCGAGGGGCGGCGGTTCCTTCGCCCGCTCGATGAAACGCTCGTACCGGTCGTGGCGATTGAGGGTGATATCCGGCGCCGCCATGCGCGCCATGGTCATCTTCTCGGTCGGCGCGATCACCGTGGCCGTGCCCGTCAACACTGTCTCGCCCCGCTGATTGACGCAATCGGTTTGCAGGACCACCCGACCTTCCGGCCGCTTCTCCTTCACGGTGACCGTCGCGGTGATCGTGTCGCCCTGCGCGATAGGCGCCTTGAAGCTCAAATCCTGCTCCACATAGACCGTGCCCGGGCCCGGCAGCTCCGTGCCGAGCAAGGTCGAGATCAGGCTTTCCGTCCACATCCCATGGGCCACCACATGGCCGTCATGGGTTCGGGCGGCAACCTGCGCATCGAGAGTGACGGGGCTGAGATCTCCGGAGACCGCGGCCAAGGTTCTGATCCCCTCCTCCTCCACGACCCTCACCAGCGAGGCGCTGTCGCCGACGGCGATCTCGTCGAATGTCCGATTGCGGAGGAGCGGCTTGGTCATTGCGGTGGTCATCCTTCGGGCGCGCCCTCAGCGCTGCAACACATAAAAGCCTGGCGCATCCTCCAGCGGAGGGTAACCGCGTTCCGGCGCGCCCATGGGCGGCGGCGCGACCCGGTCCGGGCTGGAATGGGCCGTCAGCCAAGAGTCCCAAGCGGGCCACCAGGACCCTTCCTCCTGCGCGGCCGCTTCGCCCCACTCGTCGGCGCTCAATACATGCTCCGTCGCCTCGGTCCGACGAATCCGGTAATGACGCCCCGGATGGCCCGGCTCGCTGACGATGCCGGCATTATGCCCGCCGCTGGTCAACACGAAGGTGACATCCGTCTCCACCAGGTAATGGATCTTATAGGCCGAGCGCCAAGGCGCGACGTGATCGCGCTCCGTGCCCACCCCGAACACCGGCACGCGGATATTTTGCAACGCCACCGGACGCCCATCGACGATATATTCGCCGGTCGCCAGCTCGTTCTTGAGGAACAGCTTGCGCAAATAATCCGAATGCATCTTGAAGGGCATGCGCGTCGCATCGGCGTTCCACGCCATCAGATCGATCATCGGTGCCCGCTCGCCCATCAGATAGTCGTGCACCATGCGCGACCAGATCAGATCGTTGGAGCGCAGCAGCTGGAACGTTCCCGCCATCTGATGGGAATCGAGCACCCCCTGATCCCACATCATGGCTTCCAGGAACGAGACCTGGCTGTCGTCGATGAAGAGTTCCAGCTCGCCGGGCTCGGTGAAATCCGTCTGGGCGGCGAACAGGGTCATGGTGGCCAGCCGCTCGTCGCGGAATCCGGCCATGGCCCCGGCGGCCAGCGCCAGCAAGGTGCCGCCCAGACAATAGCCTGCCGCGTGCACCTTTCGGTCGGGAACGATCTCCGTGACCGCATCCAGAGCGGCCATCACCCCCATCCGCCGATAATCCTCGAGCGACAGGTCGCGGTCCTTCGCCGTGACGTTGCGCCAGGAGATGCAGAACACCGTGTGTCCCTGCCCGACCAGATAGCGCACCAGCGAATTGTGGGGCGAGAGGTCGAGGATGTAATATTTCATGATCCAGGCCGGCACGATCAGCACCGGCTCCGCTGCCACCGTCTCCGTGGCCGGCGCATATTGGATCAGCTCGATCAGCTCGTTGCGGTAGACCACCTTGCCCGGCGTCACCGCCACGTCCCGGCCCACCTGGAATTGCTCCACGCCGGCCGGCGGCTCGCCCGCGACCTGGCGGCTCACATCCTCCAGCCAGTTGCGAAAGCCTGAAATCAGATTGGCCCCGCCCGTCGCGCATGTCCGGTTCACCACCTCGGGGTTCGCCCATGGCAGATTGCTGGGCGACCAGACATCCAGCCACTGACGCAGCGTGAAGGAGACCACGTTCTCGTGATGGGGCGACACCCCCGGCACGCCACGCGTCACGTCATTGAGCCACTGCTCGGTGAGCAGGATGCCCTGCGCCCAGAACCGGTACGGGTTCTTGGTCCACCCGTCGCGCCGGAACCGGTTGTCTCCAGGCGCAGGCTCGACGGGAGGCTTGGTCGTCGCATCGTAGAGCGATCCCGCTCCGAAAGCCGCAAGCTGCGCCGCCTTCTTCCAGCCATCGGCGACCGCCTCCATCTGCTTGCCCGGCGCGGCGGTGAGATGAAAGGCCCAATCGGTGAAAGCGAGGCTCAACGCTTGGGGGGACACCCCGCCCGTGGCGCGCGCCACCCAGGCATTGGCGATGCGGTCGAGCGCTCTGTAGCTTTGCCGCTCCGGGCTCTCCGCCGGCAAACCGTCAGACGCGTCGTGGCCAAGCGGCACCTGGTAGGGATGACCGGCCGGAACATTGGCGATCGGTGCATTCATTGACAGTGACTCCAGTCCTTCGCTCCCCCGTCTCCCCTGCCGCTATACCGTCAAAAGATCATGAAGAAATTGTAGGTCCAAGCTCGCGTCAGACCGACGCGGCGGAATCGGCCTTGCATATCCTTCGGCGGCATCGCAAATGAGTAGACCGATAAGCACAACCTGAGAATGGGAGGTGGTATGTCCGGGCGCGGAATTCCATGGAAAGGCTGGGTCGTCGTCTGTGACGGCTCCAAAGCTCTGATGCTACGGAACGAAGGCGATCGGGAGCTGATCAATCTGAAGGTCGTCGAGACCTTTGAGGAAGAGCACCCCGCGACCCATGAGATGGGCACCGACCGGCCAGGCCGGGTGCAGGAATCCGCCGTCACGGGACGCAGCGCCGTCGAGCAGACCGACTGGCATGAGAGGGCCGAGATCGAATTCCTCGCCCGCGTCGCCGAGAAGCTCGACGGGCTCGTGGACAGCCACGAGATCAAGCATCTCGTCCTCGTCGCCCCGCCGCGGGCCCTTGGCCGCATCCGCGAACAGCTCACCAAAAAAGTGAACGGCGTCATCGACGCAGAGATCGACAAGGATCTCGTCAACCTGCCCGTCGATCAGATCGAGAAGCATCTGACCGCATAAGCGGCGCCTTACGGTTGCGGTGGCGCATTTTTCAAGGTGCTCGCCGCTTTCGTCTCCGCGACCGGCTTCTCCAGCGTGAGACGCAGGATCCGCCCGTCCGGCGCCCGCTCGTCGGTCAGAAGATAGAGCGCACCCTCCGGCCCCTGTGCCACGTCTCGGATACGCACCCCGAATTCCATCCGCTCGTCGGAGATCACCCGCTCGCCCTGCAGGGTCAGGCGGGTGGCCGATTGGGAGGCGAGCCCGCCCACCACCAGGCTGCCCTTCCAGCCGGGAATCTCGTCGCCCGTGTAGTAGGTCATGCCGGAAGGCGAGATGGATGGGTTCCAGAAATAGATCGGCTGCGCCAGATCCGGCCGCGTCGGCGGATCCGGAATATCCTCGCGGAAATAGTGCACCCCCCAATTCACCACGGGCCAGCCGTAATCCTTGCCGGGTTCGATGACGTTGATCTCGTCTCCGCCGATCGGCCCGAACTCCTCCAGCCAGAGCTTTCCCGTCTCTGGATGGATGATGCCGCCGCCGATATTGCGGTGGCCGAGAGAATAGATGCGCGGATCGTATCCCGTCTTACCGACGAACGGATTGTCCTCCGGCACGCTGCCGTTCCGGTTGATGCGGATCAGCTTGCCCAGCGTATTGCCCGTATCGTGCACCAACTCGTGCTGATAGCGATCGCCGGTCATCACGAACAAAGTCCCGTCCGGCGCGAAGGCGAGCCGGCCGCCAAACTCGCGGTCGTCGTTTATCTTCGGCCCCTGGCGGAAGATGATCTCGACATCCGACAGCCGGTCCTTGCCGAGCTTGCCGCGTCCTACCGAGAGCGCCGCCTTTTCCGGATCGTCGTCAGCTTGCTCCGCGAACGCGAAGTAGACGAGCTTGTTCTCGTGAAAATCGGGATCGAGAGCGAGCCCCAGCAGGCCGCCATTGCCCTTGGCATAAATGTTTTCCGGCAGCCCTTCGATGGGCGGAGAAATCTTTCCGTTCTCGGAAATAAGCCGCAGGCGACCCGGATGCTTCTCCGAGACCAGCATCTCGCCGCTCGGCAGAAAGACGAGGCTCCACGGGTAGTTGAGCCCATTCACCGCCACGTCGACCTTCAGATGGCCGGCCGACGTCCAAAGCGTTTCCGGAAGCTCGTCGGCGAAACCTGTGGAAGAGAGAGGAAGGCCGGTCCACATCAATAGGCACAGGCCGAGACCGGCCCGTGCGATCCTAGAACCCAACGTCATTGCCATGTCCTGATGCGATATTCTCCGTCTCCCGGCTCTCTTCTCTTGCCCGGCAATCGCAGCGCCGGCAAGTCTCAAATGTTACGGGAAGACGACAGGTCGCGCCATTGACCGGCCGCAAGGCTTAAAGCATGATCCGCGCGGCTGGCCCCAGTGGCGGAATGGTAGACGCGGCAGACTCAAAATCTGCTGTCCGCAAGGACGTGCCTGTTCGAGTCAGGCCTGGGGCACCAATCCATGGGTTGGAGAGATCGTTCAGGCTCAAGCTTTGACGGCGCTTGAGCCCCCATCTCACCTGCACCGATCTCCCCGCAACGTTCCCCTGATCCTCGCGCGGCCAAGGCTGAACACGATTTCTGGCCTGGCGCTGAAATTCCGCGACCACCGCGCGCAAATTCCCCGTCTCTCGCAGAGTTAGTGGGTCGCTGAAAAGAAGCGAGGCTTCCAGAAGAGAGTGGGCATCGCCGGGGCGCACCTTGAGAGAGCAAAAGCCGGTGCGCAAAATCGCCGCGTTTCAGCGCAAAACCATGCAGACGGAGAGCAAGCGCCTTGCATTGAAGGCGTCAGCCCCGTTTTATCCGCCGCGTATTCAAGTTAACGAAAAGAGACCAACTCATGCGCCTGGACGCCGTCCCAATCGGCAAGAACCCGCCCGAAGACATCAACACGGTCATCGAGGTTCCTATCGGCGGCGAGCCGATCAAATACGAGCTCGACAAGGAGGCGGGCACCCTGTTCGTCGACCGCTTCCTCTATACGCCCATGCGCTATCCCGGCAATTACGGCTTCGTGCCCCATACCTTGTCGGAGGACGGCGACCCGATCGACGTGCTGGTCGCCAGCACCCGGCCCATCGTCCCTGGCGCGGTGATCAATGTCCGTCCCATCGGCGTGCTGATGATGAAGGACGATTCCGGCATCGACGAGAAGATCGTCGCCGTGCCGACGCCCAAGCTGACCCGGCGCTACGAGCACGTCACCAACTACACCGACATGCCCGAGACCCTGCTCGATCAGATCCGCCACTTCTTCCAGCATTATAAGGATCTGGAGCCTGGCAAATGGGTCGAGATCGGCGGCTGGCACGATGCCGATCAGGCCAAGAAGCTCATCGTCGAAGCCATCGAGCGGGCGAAGCGGCAGAACGGCTAGCCGGCACGCCGGCCCTTTGCCGGCAAGCCGCTTTGACGAGGTCCTTTCCCTCGCGGGAAGGGTGAGTGGGGTAAGGGCCTATTCCGGCAGGTCGCACTCTTCGAGAAACAGCGTCCACATCTCGTCTGGCGCGAAGCTGACCTTGCCCGTGTCGCGCACCTGGGAGAGGAGATCGCGGCCTTTCGCGGCGGTCTCCGCGTCATCGGCACGGAGCTGCCACAGCCCCATCACGTAATAGAGATGGGCGCGGGCCTCTTCCGTCTCCAGCTTCGGACCCGATTCGACGACCAGGTTGCGCCCCTCCTCGCCGCCATACCAGAGCAGCATCATCCAGCCATAAGCCTTGAAGTCGCCCCGCGGCGCGGAAAGCAGCGTCTGCCCGCTTCGCAGAACCAGCTCCTTCTCCTCCAGCTCGGCGAGCTCCGGATGATCTGCGATCGCCTGCTGCAAAAGATCGGTGGTCGTGGTTTTGACGATCCCATCCACCTCCGTCTGGCACGGCGCGGCAAGCGCAGGCGCCGCCAAGCACGCCGAGACGATCAAGACCAAGCCTCCAAGGAGAGAATGCTTCACGAAACCGCCCCCCAGCCGAGAGGATGAAATCCTATGTCCCATTCCGCGATTTGTCGACTCGGCACAACCGCAAGGGCACGGCGGGAACAAGAGCGGAGGGGAGCGGAAACAAAAAAAGAGGGCCGGGCTTTTTGAGAAGCACGACCCTCTTCACGATTGGCAGCCGCTTCCGCGGCAGCACCGGTCTACGTCAGCTGTTGTTGGCACGATTGGCTTCCCGAATGGCTTCTTCGTGATACCAAGCGCCACCCGACGCCGTCTCGATATAAGGAGCATATCCTGGCTCCGAAATCGCTTGGCGCTCGCGCCGCTCCAGGCCTGCGCGTCCGCCCGCGGGGAACTGAATGATCTCAGCCGATTCCCGATAAGCATTCATCGCTGTTTCCTTTCTCCAATACTCTGTCCGGTAAACAACTGCACCGATACAGGGGTAAGTTCCCGTATATAGGAGTCGGCCCCACTATTTGCATAAGATTCTGGCCATTCGCCTAATATTTCAGCTGACCTTATTCTGCCTGCCGGATCGGCATTCTCCCTCAGCAGTGGCGGTGAAATTTTATGCCCCTTCCGACAGCCCACCGGCCGGACCGCGAGAGTCTCGCGAAGTCCTTTTGATTATTAAGAAAATATAAAACCGAGCCGGCGGGCACAGGCATCCAGCCGGCCAGGTCCGACCGTTTCCCAGTAAAACGCGCCCTCTTTGGCACATTTAATGCGTCGGGAGAGATGTGAACGCCGCCCTGAGCTCAGCGGCCGCTAGGGCTGGGGATCGCGCATTGCGATTTCAGCAGACAAGGGAAAAGCTAATGACCAAGTATAAACTCGAGTACATTTGGCTCGACGGTTACGAACCGGTGCCGAATCTTCGGGGAAAGACCCAAATCAAAGAATTCGAGACCTTCCCGTCTCTTGAAGAACTTCCGCTTTGGGGCTTTGACGGAAGCTCCACCGAGCAGGCTGAAGGCTCGAACTCCGACTGCATTCTGAAACCCATCCGCGTCTTCCCGGATGCAGCGCGCGAAAACGGCGTGCTGGTGATGTGCGAAGTGATGCTGCCCGACGGCACCCCGCACCCGTCCAACAAGCGCGCCACCATCCTGGACGACGACGACGCCTGGTTCGGCTTCGAGCAGGAATACTTCTTCTATAAGGACGGCCGTCCGCTAGGCTTCCCCTCCGACGGCTATCCGGAGCCCCAGGGCAAGTATTATACCGGCGTCGGCTATTCGAGCATCGGCTCGATCGCCCGCCAAATCGTCGAGGAGCATCTCGATCTCTGTCTGAAGGCCGGCATCAACCACGAAGGCATCAACGCCGAGGTGGCGAAGGGCCAGTGGGAATTCCAGATCTTCGGCAAGGGCTCCAAGAAGGCTGCCGACGAGATGTGGATGGCCCGTTATCTGCTCGAGCGTCTGACCGAGAAATACGGCATCGATATCGAGTATCACTGCAAGCCGCTGGGCGACACGGACTGGAACGGCTCCGGCATGCACGCCAACTTCTCCACCGCCTATATGCGCGAAATCGGCGGCAAGGCGTATTTCGAGGCCCTGATGGCGCAGTTCGAGAAGAATCTCGAAGACCATATCGGCGTCTACGGCCCGGACAACCACATGCGCCTGACCGGCAAGCACGAAACGGCGCCGTGGAACAAGTTCTCCTACGGCGTGGCCGATCGCGGCGCTTCCATCCGCGTGCCCCACAGCTTCGTCAAGAACGACTACAAGGGCTATCTGGAGGATCGCCGCCCGAACTCCCAAGGCGACCCTTACGCGATCGCGTCCCAGATCCTGAAGACCATCTCGGAAGTCCCGATGGAGGAGAAGGCCACCGCCGCGGCGTAAAGCTTTCTCTGAGCTTCGAGGGACGGATTGGGGGGCCCGGCGCGGCCCCCCTTTTCCTTTGGGTCCAATCCCGAACCGTCATCCTGCGGCGTCCGGCACAGCGCGCCGAGCCTGAAGCGTCATCCTGAGGCACGCATCGAGAATCGAAGGATGCGCCGACACTGCAAGGAGAACCCCTGTCAGCCCTCACCTGAGGGTCGCGAAGCGGCGTCTCGAAGGGTGAGGGTCGGGGCGCTCCCGCAGACCTCTAGAAATGCACTGCGAGCCAGACCGTGGGCGGCGCTTCTTGCGTCCAGGCCACACGGTGCCGGCAATGGGCCGGCAGCATCACCCAATCGCCGGGGCCGAGCTCCCGCTCCTCCGCCTCCCCTTCGATCTCCAGCGCCGCCGCGCCCGAGACCAGCAGCACGAACTCGTCGGTCTCCTGGTCGTACCAGTCGTCCTCGGGCGTCGCCTGGCCCGTCGAGACGATCCGCTCGATCCGCACATCGCCCTGCTCGGCGAGGATGTCGAAGAGCTCCTCGGGGAGTGCGGCGTTCGGCAGATCCCAGGTGAGATTGCCATTCGTAATTTCCGCCATTCCAAAACTCTCCATCGTCATGCCCGGACTTGCTCCGGGCATCCACGCCGTTTCCTTTCAGCTCGCACCGAGATAAACGATTGAGGCAGGATCGCCGCTCCAACGCAATGGGATGCAATGCGGACGACAGCCGGCGATGACGCAAGGGTAGATCGCTCCGTCATGGCCTCATGGTTCGCGACGCGCATCTGCGATGCGCCCTCACCATGAGGGGGGAACGCCTCGCCCATGGCTGCCCGTGCCTCGCAGCCGCGCCATCGAAGCCTTCGCAAAACCCACGCCACCTCTTCCTGAGGGCGAGCGAAGCGAAGCGTCTCGAAGGAGAGGCGGTCGGGGAGAGGCACAGACAAGCGACCGCTCCAAACAAAAAAGGCGGACCCGTGGGGCCCGCCCTTTCGAAGTCTCTCTGACGAAACGCCTTACTGAGCGATCTGCTCGGCCTTGTCGATCAGGGCCTGAGCCTGACGGATCGAGGCGATGTCAATCAGGCGGCCGTCCAGGGAGACGGCGCCACGGCCGGCCTTCTTGGCCTCTTCCATGGCCTCCAGGATACGGCGGGCCTTGGTGACCTCGGCCTCGGACGGGCTGAACACCTCGTTCGCCAGATCGATCTGGGAGGGGTGGATCGCCCACTTGCCTTCCAGGCCGAGCACCGCGGCGCGGCGGGCGGCGGCCTTGAAGCCCTCCGGATCGGAGAAATCGCCGAACGGGCCGTCGATCGGACGCAGACCGTAGGCGCGGCAGGCGATCATCATGCGCGACAGCGCGAAGTGCCACGGATCGCCCCAGAAATACTCGCGATCCGCATCGCCATCGTCTTCCTTCTTATCGGTCAGCACGCCGTAATCCGGGTGCGGGCCGCCGATGCCGACGGTGCGCGCGCGGGTCGAGGCGGCATAGTCGGCAACGCCGAAGGACATGGCTTCCAGACGCTTGCTCGACTGGGCGATCGCCTCGACATTGGCCATGCCCAGAGCGGTCTCGATCAGCACCTCGATGCCGACCGGGTTCTCGCGGCCGATGGCCTGCTCCACCTGGGTGATCAGCATGTCAATGGCGTAGACATCCGCCGGCACGCCCACCTTGGGGATCAACACCATGTCAAGGCGCGGCGCCTTCTCGATCACGTCGATGACGTCGCGATACGCATAATGGGTGTCGAGACCATTGATGCGGATCATCATGGTCTTGTTGCCCCAATCGATGTCGTTCAGGC
The DNA here is from genome assembly GCA_050110875.1 of Methyloligella sp. ZOD6. Taxonomy (GTDB): domain Bacteria; phylum Pseudomonadota; class Alphaproteobacteria; order Rhizobiales; family Methyloligellaceae; genus Methyloligella. The sequence goes on along the minus strand of CP188828.1, from coordinate 2,759,560 downwards.
CCTCGATGATGTTCTTGCGGGCCTGCTCCTTGTCGTCCGGCGCGACCGCATCCTCGACATCGAGAAAGATGACATCGGCGGCAGACTTCGCCGCTTTCTCGAACAAGCTCGGATTGGAGCCCGGCACGGCCAGTTCGGAGCGGTGAAGACGGGGCTTCGCCTGCTCGATGATCGTGAAACTCATGCGTACTTTTCCTTTCCCTGTTGAAGCCTAACCGGTGGCGCCCAAGCCAGCGGCAATACAGTTGATCGACATGAGCAGCGGGATTTTATATTCCTCCCGCTCGCTCTCGTTCTCGGCGCTTCGGAAGCGCCGCAGCAGTTCGACCTGCTCGCGATTGACCTCGTTGATGGTCGGCAAGCGGCCTTTCAAGGACCGGCTGAAATCAGGAAAACGCTCGGCGATTTGGTCGTCGCCGCTGATCCGCAGGACCATCTCGGTGGTCAGGCGGTATTCCCGTTCGATCATGGAGAAGATGGCATCCCGCGCCTTCTCGTCCGAAACCAGGCTCGCATAGCTGCGGCCCACGGAGAGATCGACGATCAGGAGCATCTTCTCAACCTCGTCCATCACCAGCCGGAACAGACGGGAATCCGAGAACATGCGGCGCAGCAGCTTCTCGCCACTCTCGCCGCGCACCTCCAGGAAGCTCTTGATGCCGCTGCCGACGCCATACCAGCCGGTGATCGCGTGGCGGTTCTGGGACCAGGCGAACACCCAGGGGATCGCGCGCAGATCGCTCAAGGACTTCGCCCCGAAGCGGCGGGACGGGCGCGAGCCGATATTGAGCAGCGAAATTTCCTCCAGCGGGCTCGCCGCCTGGAAATAGGTCACCAGATCGGGATGGGTGAGGAATTGGCTATAGGCGGCCCGACTGGCGCCGGAGAGCGCCTCCATGGCATCCTCGAACTCGTTCCGCGGCACCAGGGCCGCCTCCCGCTCCGACTTCAGCGCATGGGCGAAGACCGAGGCTCCCAAGAGCTCCATCTGATAGAGCGCCGTGCCCTTATTGGCGTATTTGAAGGAGACCACCTCGCCCTGCTCCGTCACCCGGAAGCGGCCGCGGATCGAGCCCGCCGGCTGCGCCGCGATCGCCCGCCCCGTCGGCGCGCCGCCGCGGGAGACCGAGCCGCCCCGCCCATGGAAGAAGGCGATCGGGATGCCCGCATCGTGGGACAGCTTGGTGAGCCGCGACTGGGCCTTGGACAGCTCCCAGTTGGAGGCGACGAAGCCGCCATCCTTGTTGGAGTCCGAATAGCCGATCATCACCTCCTGCACGCCGCCTTGCCAGCGGGTGCTCCGGCGCACCAGCGGCACGTCGAGCAGCTCCTTCATGATGGCCGGCGCGGCGCGCAGATCCTCGATGGTCTCGAACAACGGCACGATGGGCAGCGGGCAGATCTCCGTGCCCGTGGCGTCGAGGAAGACGCCGGCCTCCTTGGCCAGCAGATAGACGCCGAGGATGTCGGCCACCGAAGTGGTCATGGAGAGGATGAACCCGCCGAACGCCTCCCGGTCGAGTCCTTCGCGCATCTCCGCCACAAGACGCAAGGTGGAGAGCGTCTCCGCCGCCTCCTCGGGCAGGGCCGCCAGGTCGCGTTCCGAATGCTTCGGCCGGCCGAGCTCGGCGATCAGCCATTGCTTCCATTCCCCAGAATCCGGCGCGGGCGGCTCCTCCTTGCCCTCGATTACCCGCCACAGGGCTTGCAGCGCGGCCGTGGTCCGCGTGGTGTTCTCGCGCAGATCGAGCCGCACCGTGGAGAAGCGGAAAATCTCCACCGCCCGGCGAACGGGGCGCACCATATCCACCGCGATGGAGCCGGAATTCGCATCGATCAGCGCCGTCTCCAGCGTCCTCAGATCGGCGATCAGCTCGTCCGCATTGGCATAATGCGGACCGTCCGGAGCCGCGTGACCTTCCGTTTTCAGGATGGTGGATTCGAGCTTCTGCAGCAGGCAGGTGATGAACTGGCGATAGGCCTCGCCGGGGTTGCGCGCCTCGATCTGCGCTTCCCGGCCGCTGACGGCGAGCTCCGCCTCGAGCGCCTTGGCGAAATCGTGGGAAATCGGGCTGACGCGCTTGCTGATGGAGAGCATGCGGACCAGCTCGGTCAGCCGCATGCGGTAATAGCGCATGCTGGCCAGCGCATTCTCCTTCAGCGTCGTCCGGGTCACCTCCGTGGTGACGAAGGGATTGCCGTCGCGGTCGCCGCCGATCCAGGAGCCGAACTGGAAGAAAGGCGGGACCTCGAATTCCTCGTGGGGATAATACTGTTCCAGCGCCTCGGATAGGTCGTCGATCATCTCCGGCGCCCGCTCGAAGATCGTCTCATCGAAGAAGTGGAGCCCCCAGGAGACTTCCTTGTCGACCGTCGGCTTCTCAAGATGCAGCTCGCCGGTCATCCAAACGAGCTCGATCTGATCGCGCAAAGCATCCAGATGGCGGCGCCGCTCACGTTCCGTCCAACGGGTCAGCTCCAGCTCGCGCAGCAGCAGATAGACCTTGCGGAGCTTCTCCAGCACGGTGACGCGCTTGGCTTCCGTCGGATGGGCGGTGATCACGGGGCGAATCCGCAGGCTCTTGAGCAGCTCCTGGATCTCGGCGGCATCGATCCCGTCCCGCGCCGCTTCCGAGATCACGTTGGCGAACGTGCCCTTCAACTCGTCCCGGCCGCGGGTCTTCTCGATATGGCGCCGTCCGCGCATGGCGGCATTCTGTTCGGCGATCGAGAGCAGCTGGAACCAGATACCTTGCGCTTGCAGCGCGCGCGACATCAGCTCCGGGCTGAGCTTGGAGAAGTTCGCCCCGCCCCTGAGAACTGTTTCGATTTCCGGCTGATGCCGCCGCGTGACGTCGAGCAGCAAATTGAAGAGAACGTCCGCCGCGCCTTGCGCCGACGTGCCGGTGATGATCGGCAGCGCGCCGACCGGCTCGGCAGAGCGTGACGTTTGCTTCAGATCCCCATCCATGGAACTGGTGAGCCTCCCGACCCCAACGATCGTTTCAGATCCCCGGAATAGCTCACCCAATGCGGACTGTTTCGCCCGCCCTTATGGATTGCCCCTGAGCTAGCCCCTTCCGGTCTTCGGACATCGTCGCCGGCCCGGATGCGCATTCCCGCGCCCGGACCGGCCTGATGTCTTATGCGACCTGACGGCCTCCGTTCTGGAGAACCTTCGCCATGGTCGAGCCGAATTCGCTCGGATTGGGCGCAACGGTCAGGCCGCAAGACCGCATGATCTCCGCCTTCTCGGCCGCGCTGTCGCCCTCTTTCGAGATGATCGCGCCGGCATGACCCATGCGGCGGCCCTTCGGCGCCGTGAGCCCTGCGACGAAGCCGACGACCGGCTTCTTCATGTTCTTCTGGATCCACTCGGACGCCTCGGCCTCCTGCGGACCGCCGATCTCACCGATCATCAGGACCGCTTCGGTCTCCGGGTCCTCCTCGAAGAGCTGCAGATGATCGAGGAAGGACGAGCCGTTGATCGGGTCGCCGCCGATGCCGACGGAGGTGGAGATGCCGAGCCCGTGCTCCTTCAGCTGCGCGGCCGCCTCGTAGCCCAGCGTGCCGGAGCGCGAGATGACGCCGATCGAACCCTTCAGATAGATATGGCCGGGCATGATGCCGAGCATCGACTTGCCGGGCGAGATGATGCCGGCGCAGTTCGGGCCGACCATCAGCGGGCGCTTATCCTTGGGATAGCGGTAGAGATAGCGCTTCACCCGCATCATGTCCTGGGCCGGAATGCCGTCGGTGATCGAGCAGATCAGCCGGATGCCCGCATCGGCCGCTTCCATGATCGCATCGGCGCAGAAGGCCGGCGCCACGAAGGTGATCGAGGCCGTCGCCCCGGTCTCCCGCACGGCTTCCTTCATGGTGTTGAACACCGGCACGCCGTGATGCTCCGTGCCGCCCTTGCCGGGGGTCACGCCGGCGACGACCTTGCTGCCGTAATCCAGCATTTCCTTGGTGTGGAAGCTGCCCTTGTCGCCAGTCATGCCCTGCACGACGATCGGCGTGTTCTCATCGATAAGAATACTCATGACGCTGCCTCCCGATTACGCCGATGCGGCCTCGAGCTCGGGGCTGGCGCCGCAAGCATCGACCGCTTTTTGTGCTGCTTCCGCCAGGGTATCGGCGGTGATCAGATCGAGACCGCTCTCGGCCAGGATCTTCTTGCCCTCGTCCACATTGGTGCCGGCGAGCCGGACCACGAGCGGCACCTTGATATCGACCGTCTCGCAAGCCTGGACCACGCCCTTGGCCACCCAGTCGCAGCGATTGATGCCGGCGAAGATGTTGACCAGAATCGCCTGGACGTTCTCGTCGGACAGCACCAGCTTGAGCGCCGTCGCGATGCGCTCCGGAGAGGCGCCGCCACCGACATCCAGGAAGTTTGCCGGGTTGCCGCCGGCATGCTTGATCATGTCCATGGTCGCCATGGCGAGGCCCGCACCGTTCACGATGCAGCCGATCTCGCCGTCGAGGCCGATATAGTTGAGATTGTGCTCGGCCGCCTTCGCCTCGCGCGGATCGTCCTGGGACGGATCGTGCATGTCGGCGATGTTGTGGCGCCGGAACAGGGCGTTGTCGTCGAACGACATCTTCGCATCGAGCGCCACCACACGGTCGTCCTTGGTGACGACCAGCGGGTTGATCTCCAGCATCATGGCGTCGCAATCGCGGAACGCGCGATAGGCATTCATGATGAGCTGGGTGGCGCGCTGCACCTGCTTGATGTTGAGACCGAGATCGAAGGCGATCTCGCGGGCCTGGAAGGACTGAAGACCCACGGCGGGCTCGACGATGACCTGGATGATCGCTTCCGGATTCTTGTCGGCGATCTCCTCGATCTCCATGCCGCCTTCCTTGGAGGCGATCACCCGGATGCGCTCCGCCTTACGGTCGAGCACGAAGCCGAGATAGAATTCCTTTTCGAAGGGCTCGGCCAGCTCCACATAGACGCGCTGGACGGGCTTGCCTTCCGGACCGGTCTGGTTGGTCACCAGATTCTTGCCGAGAAGATCCGCCGCTGCGTCGCGAACCTCGTGATAGGTCTTGCAGAGCTTGATGCCGCCGGCCTTGCCGCGCGCGCCCGCATGAATCTGAGCCTTCACCGCCCAGAAGGAACCGCCAAGCTCGGTTGCCGCATAAACCGCCTGATCCGGGCTGAAGGCCACCGCGCCCTTCGGCACCGTCACCCCGAACTGAGATAGCAATTCCTTCGCCTGATACTCGTGTACGTCCACCTTGTCGTCCTCCCTTGACTGTTCGGCGGGCTGTTCAGGACCTAGCTTAGCTTACCCTGAACGACTCCATAAGCATCCTCCGTTGCCGCCCCCGCACCGGAAAGAAGCCCTTCTAATTCCTTCACTTTGGCCTGAGTGAAGTCCTTATCCTTTATCATCTTCACGTTGGTCAAGACATTCAACGCCGCACTGCGTAGAGCAGCTTGACCGGCGAGAACAGCCACGCCGGCATCGCTGATCACGTTCAGATTACCTTTGTCGGAGACGACCTGCGCAAGATCGATCACCTCGCGCGAGACCTTGCAGCAACGCAGCGGCACATCCGTTGCGGTCTTGAGTGCCGCTTGAAGGGCTTCGCTACGCGCTTCTTTCTCTTCGTCCGTCTCCTTGGGCATTCCATAAGCTCCCATGACCTTATCGAATGCATTCACATCGTCGGCGATCATGCCGGTCAGCGCAACCCGCAAGGATTCCGCCTTTTCCAGAACCGACTTCATCTCCTCCTCGACCTCGACATACTTCTTCTTGCCGATGGTGAGGTTGCAGACCATGCTGACCAGCGCCGCCCCCATGGCGCCCATGATGGCGGCCGCGCTGCCGCCCCCCGGTGTCGCCGACGAGCTGGCGAGCTCCTCCAGGAAGGTCTCGATCGAACTGTCCTTGATCTCCTCGCTCACGTCAGCCCCCTCACGCCATGTCCTTGGCAGCTGCGTAGATTTCCTCGGCGTCGAACACCTGATCCTGCGCCTCGAACAGCTTGCCGATCAGGGCGCGGTGCAGCTTCAGCTTGAGCCCGCCGATCCCGAGCGCGCCGAACACCGTCTTGCCGTGGCGTTCCTTGCCCTTGTCGGTGGCCTCCAGCCCCTCGACGCCGAGCGGCGGCTGGGCGTTCACGTCGGCGATCAGCTCGATATTCGGATTGTCCTTCCAGGCATCTTCCTTCAGGAGCTCGATACCGATGCCGCCGGCGGCGAACACGATATTGGCGTCCTTAACGGCCTCGGCGAACTGATCCGGATTGGAGGCCTCGAAGCCGGAGCACTTCACGTCGAACCGCTCGGAGATCTGCTTGGCGGCCGCATCGGCGCGGTCCTGCTTGCGCGACGTCAGCACGACCTCGCAGCCCTCGCTGGCCAGCATGGCGCCGGCACGCATGCCGACCGGACCGGTGCCGGCGAGCACCACGGCCTTCTTGCCCTTCAGGTCGGCGGCCTTGGCGAGAAGCGCCACGCCGGCCGCGGCGGTGGTGTTGGAGCCGTTGGAATCCAGCATCACGGAGACGCGGAAATTGGCGAAGAACCGCTTCTTCACGCAGTCCAGCAGCTCCTCGCCCTTGGCCATGGAGCCGCCGCCGATGAAGATCGCCGTGTTCTTCTTCTCGTCGCCGCCGCGGGTGTAGATCGTCCCGTCGACCAGCGCGCCGACATTGTCGGGCGTCACATCCGCGTAGCCGGCCACGCGATCGGCGCCGCCGTCATAGGCCACAACAGTATCGAACACGCTCGGATGCGGGTCCGTATCGAACATAAACAGCAACTTATCCATAAATACCCTTCCTCGAATAAGCTTTGTCGGATTGAGGCTCTAGCGGCCTCTTCTACGCGACGACGTTTTGAGGATTGCCGGCGACGAAAGCCTCGATATTGTCGACGAGCTGATCCGCCAGGACCTGCATCGCCTCCTGGCTCGCCCACGCCACATGGGGCGTCACGATCAGGTTCGGCAGGTCGGCCTCGATCAGCACGTTGCCGTCGACCGGCGGCTCTTTCATCACCACGTCGAACCCTGCGCCGCCGATCTCGCCGTCCTTCAACGCCTGGACCAGAGCGTCTTCGTCCACCAAGCCGCCGCGCGCCGTGTTGATCAGGATCGCGGTCGGCTTCATCATCTTAAGCTCTTTCTCGCCGATCATGTTCCGCGTCTCCGGCGTCAGAGGCGCATGCAGCGTGATGACGTCGCTCTCCTTGTAGATCGTCTCCAGATCCACCAGCCCGTCCTGGGGCATGACGTCATAGGCGAGCACCTTCATCCCCAGCGCTTCCGCCCGCTTGGCGATGGACTTGCCGAGCGCGCCATAGCCCACGATGCCGAGCGTCGAGCCGGCGACGTCGTAGATCGGATAATCGAAATAGCAGAACTGGCGCGCCTTGTTCCAATCGCCCTTCCGCACCGAAAGGACATAGGGGACCAGGCTCCGGCGCAAGGCGAACATCAGCGCGATGACATGCTCCGGCACCGTGTTGTAGGCGTAGTTCCGGATATTGACGATCGTGATGCCGTTATCCTTGCAATACGCCTTGTCGATCACATCCGTGCCGGTCGCCGCGACCGCGATCAGCTTCAGATTGGGAAGCTGCTTCAAGGTCTCCTCGCGCATCGGCACCTTGTTGATGATGGCGATGTCGGCATCTTTCAGCCGATCCACGATCTGGTCGACCGTGGTCACGTCATATTCTTTATACTCATGCGGAAAGTTCGGCGCCCGGACGTTAGCGTCGACAGTTTCTCGGTCGAGGAAGACGATCGAGTGTGCCACCTTGAAAAACTCCCCCCAGTTACTCGCTTAAGCGGTGTTGCTCCAATTCAGCCCCGGTGACACCTTTCGCGCATCCGCCGGGGCCAGCCATCAAAAGTCGATTATTCTGCAGCGATCTTGGTCTGCTGCCGATGCGGGGCACGGAAATGTTCCTGCGCCGCCGCCACGCCCTGACCGAGCGTGATGTCGATCCCGGCATCCTTCATCGCCATCTCGGCGCCGGTGATCGCGCTCAATACCATGAGTTCGTTCAGATCCCCGAGATGGCCGATCCGAAACAGCTTGCCGGCCACCTGGGACAGCCCGGCCCCGAGCGAGAGATTGTACCGCTCGAAGGCGATCCGGATCACCTCGGCCCCGTTGACGCCCTCGGGCACCATGATCGCCGAAACCGTATCGGAATTCCATTTCGGTTCTTTGGCGCACAGCGAAAGCCCCCACGCACCGACCGCGGCGCGCACGCCCCCGGCCAGACGGTGGTGACGGGCATAGACATTGTCGAGCCCTTCGGCGAACAGCCGGTCGAGGGAGGCGCGCAAGCCATGCAGCAGCGCCACCGCCGGCGTATACGGAAAATAGCCGTTCTCGTTGGCGGCGATGTAGTCGGCCAGCTCGAAATAGCCACGCGCGCATTTCGCGTTTCCGCGCATGGCGAGCGCCTTCTGGCTCGCGCAGAGAATACCGAGGCCGGCCGGCAGCATCAGCCCCTTCTGGGAGCCGGTGATGGCCATGTCGACGCCCCACTCGTCCATGCGGAAATCGATCGAGCCGATCGAGCTCACCCCGTCGACGAACAGCATCGCCGGATGGGAGGCCGCATCCATCGCCTTGCGCACGGCGGCGATATCGGAGGTCACGCCGGTCGCCGTCTCGTTATGGACGATCAGAACAGCCTTGATCTCGTGATCTTTGTCGGCCGAAAGCGCGGCTTCGAGCTTCTCCGGATCGGCGCCCGAGCCCCATTCCTCCTCCTGGACGATCGCCTCGATCCCATGACGCTGGGCGAGCTGGATCCAGAGATGGCTGAACTGGCCGAAACGCGGCGCCAGCACCTTGTCGCCCGGCGACAGGGTATTGGTGATGGCCGCTTCCCATGCGCCCGTTCCGCTGGACGGAAAGATGAACGCCTGGCCGTCCTTGCTCTTGAAGATCTTCTTCAGATCCTCGAACAAAGGCTTGGTCAGCTCGGGAAACCGCGGCGAGCGGTGATCCTCGGACGGCACATGCATCGCCCGCAGGACGCTCTCCGGCAGATTTGTAGGGCCTGGGACGAACAGGAAATTACGTCCCGGCCGGAATCCTTCGGGCATTGCCTCCTCCGACAAATTTCGGCGTACCTATAGCTTGCAGCCACGCTGAAGGGCAAGCGTGGTAGCGTCGGGCGCCGAAACTGGCAACCCCCTGAACCGGGCCTCCTAGAAGAGGCCGGTGATGTGACCCTGCTCGTCGAGCTTGATGTTGTTGGCCGCCGGAACCCGCGGCAGACCGGGCATCGTCATGATATCTCCGCAGATCACCACGACGAATTCCGCCCCCGCAGAGAGCCGGATCTCACGCACCGGAATGGTGTGACCGGTCGGCGCACCCTTGGCATCCGGATTGGTCGAGAAGCTGTACTGGGTCTTGGCCACGCAGATCGGGAAATGTCCGAAACCCTGGTCCTCCAGCTCCTTGATGCGGTTCATGACGCTCTTGTCGGCGGTGACGTCCGCCGCGCCATAGATGTCCTTGGCGACCTTCTGGATCTTGTCCCAGAGCGGCATGTCGTCCGGGTAGAGCGTCTTGAACTCGCTCTTCTGCTCGTCGCAGATGCGGACCACCGCTTCGGCCACATTGGCCGCGCCCGCGCCGCCATTGGCCCAATGATCGGAGAGCAGGCACTCCACGTCGATGCCCTTGCAGAGCTCCTGCAGCTTGGCGATCTCCGCCTCCGTGTCGCCGGAGAAGCGGTTCACCGACACGAGCACCGGCACGCCGTAGGAGCGCATATTCGCAACATGCTTCTCCAGATTGGCGAAGCCCTTCTCGACCGCATCGACATTCTCCGCCTTGAGGTCGTCCTTGGCGACGCCGCCATGCATCTTGAGCGCGCGGATGGTCGCGACGATCACCACGCAATCCGGCGACAGACCCGCCTTGCGGCATTTGATGTCGAGGAATTTCTCCGCGCCGAGATCGGCACCGAAGCCCGCCTCGGTCACCACGTAGTCGGCAAGCTTCAGCGCCGACTTGGTGGCGATCACCGAATTGCAGCCATGGGCGATATTGGCGAACGGTCCGCCATGCACGAAGGCGGGATTGTTCTCCAGCGTCTGCACCAGGTTTGGCGCCAACGCATCCTTCAGAAGCGCCGCCATGGCACCCGGCGCCGAAAGCTCCTTCGCCGTCACCGGCGTCTTGTCGCGGGTCTGACCGATCTGGATATTGCCCAGCCGGCGCTGCAGATCGGCGAGGTCGGTCGCCAGGCAGAAGATGGCCATCACCTCCGACGCCACCACGATGTCGAAGCCGGCCTCCCGCGGGAAGCCGTTCGCCGCCCCGCCCAGCGAGGTGACGATATTGCGCAGGGCACGGTCGTTCATGTCGATGCCGCGCCGCCAGGTGACGCGCCGGGAATCGATGTCGAGCTTGTTGCCCCAATAGATGTGGTTGTCGATCAGGGCCGCGAGCAGGTTGTTCGCCGCGCCGATCGCATGGAAATCGCCGGTGAAGTGGAGGTTGATATCCTCCATGGGAACGACCTGGGCGTAGCCGCCGCCTGCCGCGCCGCCCTTCATGCCGAAGCAGGGACCGAGCGAAGGCTCGCGCACGCAGATCATCGCCTTCTTGCCGATGTGGTTGAGCGCATCGCCCAAGCCCACCGTGGTGGTGGTTTTGCCCTCGCCCGCAGGCGTGGGCGTGATCGCGGTGACCAGGATCAGCTTGCCGTCGGGCTTGTCCTTCAGACTGTCGATATAGTCGAGAGAGACCTTCGCCTTGTAATGGCCGTAGGGAAGCAGATCATCGGTCGAGATACCGAGCTTCTCTTCGGCCACCTCGACGATGGGCCGCATATCCGCCGCTTGCGAAATCTCGATATCGGATTTCGGATTGACGTGCTGCTCGTTGGACCCCTTGGACATCCGTTCCTCCCCACTCAACCATATTCTTTGCCCGCTTCAGAGGCAGGTCTGCTATCGAGGCGCGCAACTTAATTCAAGCGCTTGCCATCTGACAATCCTATGTGCAGTTTCTACCTCCCCTAAGTACCGGGGCTACCTCCTTTAATATACTCACGAAACATTCATGACACCGACCGAGCTTCTGAAGTCCATGTTCAATGCCGCCGTGGAGGCTGCATCTCCGAGCGTCTGCGTGCCCAAGCATCTCCCGGCACCGCCCAAGGGCAAGACCGTGGTGATCGGCGCGGGCAAGGCCGGCGGCGCCATGGCCAAGGCCGTCGAGGATCATTGGGAGGGACCGCTCGAAGGGCTGGTCGTGACCCGCTACGCCCATGGGCTGCCGACGAGCAAGATCGAGGTGATCGAAGCCGGCCATCCCGTGCCCGACGCGGCGGGCCGCGAGGCGGCGACACGCATCCTGAAGATGGTCGAAGGTCTCACCGAGGACGATCTGGTTCTTTGCCTGATCTCGGGCGGCGGCTCCGCCCTGCTGGCCATGCCCGCCGAAGGGGTAAGCCTCGAGGACAAGCAGGCCATCAACAAGGCGCTGCTGAAATCCGGCGCCACCATCGGCGAGATGAATTCCGTGCGGAAGCATCTTTCCGCCGTGAAGGGCGGCCGCCTCGCCATGGCCGCAAGCCCGGCCCGCGTCGTCTCCCTGATGATCTCCGACGTGCCCAACGACGATCCGTCGATCATCGCCTCCGGCCCCACCGTGGCCGACCCGTCGAGCGGACCGGACGCCATCGCCATTCTGAACAAATACGGCATCGACATTCCGGACAATGTCCGCGCCGTCCTGGAGGATGAAGCGAACGAGACACCGAAGCCCGGCGACCCCCGTCTGGCCTCCGTCGAGAACGTCATGATCGCCACGCCCCAGGACTCCCTGGAAGCCGCGGCGAAGGTGGCGGAAGGAGCGGGCTATACGCCGATGATCCTTTCCAACTGCATCGAGGGCGAGGCGTCCGACGTGGCCCTGGTTCATGCCGGCATCGCCCGGCAGGTCGCCGAGTTCGGCCAGCCGGCCAAGGCGCCTTGCGTGCTGATCTCCGGTGGCGAGACCACCGTCACCGTGAAGGGCAACGGGCGAGGGGGCCGCAACGCGGAGTTCCTGCTGGCCCTCGCCGTGGCCCTGGACGGTCATCCCGGCATCCACGCCCTCGCCGCCGATACCGACGGCATCGACGGCACCGAGGACAATGCCGGCGCGGTCCTCTCTCCGGACAGTCTGGAGCGCGCCGCCGGGAAAGGCGTCAGCGCCAAGGACTATCTGGCCGACAACAACGGCTACAATTTCTTCTCCGCCATCGGCGATCTGGTGATCACCGGCCCGACCCGCACCAATGTGAACGATTTCCGGGCGATCCTCGTCGACAAGCCTTAAGACGCGCCGCGGCGGCAACTTCACAGTTGAAGATTGAATCCCAACCGCTAGTCTTCGCATCCAGCGGCAAATCGATTGCCGCCGTTCGGCGTTCGCCAGCCGCTTCGAGGGGGGTACGGGGCTGAAGGCCCGAGGCAGAAAAGCCTTGGACGTCGAACCGTCCGAATACCGGTGTCCGTAAGACACGGGGATCCTCGGAGGCTGAACGGGCCGCTCTCGGCGCGCTCGGACCAGGCGGCAGATCCCCAAGCGAATGGTGCCTAGGCCGGTCGCGTCTCGATGCGAGAAGACCGGCCCGGGCGAGGGAAGCTGTATGATGCTAAGACGTCTCGCCGTCGCGCTGCTCACCGTGGCGCTGCTGCTGCCCCCGAATCTGGCCCATGCGGGCCCGGCGCTCGTCTTCGAGCCTTATAACGGGACGGTCTTCTATGCCGAGGATCCGGACGTCCCTTGGTTTCCCGCATCCCTCACCAAGCTGATGACCGCCTATATCGCCTTCATGGACATCCGCACCGGCCGCGTGACCATGGAGACCAAGATCCCCTGCTCCGCCCATGCCAATTCTCAAGCCCCCTCCAAGCTGGGACTGCCGGTGGGCGGCGAGCTGACCTTGGAAGTCGCCTTGAAGGTCATCATCGTGAAGTCCGCCAACGATGTCGCCGTGATGATCGCCGAGGCTCTGGGCGGCGGTAGCGAGCAGGCCTTCGTGGTGCGCATGAACGCCGCGGCGCAGCATCTCGGCATGACCAACACCCGTTTCGCCAACGCCAACGGCCTGCCCAACGAGAACCAGGTCACCACCGCCCGCGATATGGGCCGCCTGGCCCGGGCGCTGATCCTGCAATTTCCCGAACATGCTGATATCTTCAAGCTCCGCCACGTGAAGGTGGGCGACAAGATCCTGCGCACCCATAACGGCCTGCTGCGCGACTTCGAAGGCGCCGACGGCATGAAGACCGGCTTCATCTGCGATTCCGGCTTCAATATCGTGGCCAGCGCCACCCGCGACGGGCGCCGCCTGGTGGCCGTGGTGCTGGGCGAGGTCTCGGTGCCTGCGAGGCGCGACCGGGTCACCGATCTCCTGGAGAACGGCTTCAAGCGCTATTTCTGGAAATCGCTTTTCGGCACGACCCTGGACGGCCTCGCCATGCAAGCCTCCTTAAGCGACCAGCCCGCCCATCTGAGACGGGAGATCTGCGGCGGCTAAGCGCCCTGCTACTCCCAGTTCGACTTCGTCTCCGGGCTCGGCGGGCTTGCCACCACCAGCGCCCAGAAGGACCGGAAATGGGTCCCCCGGTCGAATGCGACGGCGATCCCCATCTCCTTGGCGTGCTCAAGCAGCAGGTTGCGGTCATGAGACCGGCTGTCCTTCCAGCCTTGCAGAACCTCCGCGAAGGTCTTCTGACCGGCGGCGATATTCTCGCCCGTCAGCCCCGCCACGTAGCCCGTCCGCGCGATTCTGTCGCCGGGGCTCGATCCGTCCGATCCCTGGTGATCGAGCAGGTCGCGCTTGGCGAGATCCTCGGCCTGAATCGTCGCCGCCTTGGTGAGCTGCGCGTTGATCTGAAGCGGCTGCAGCCCGTTGGCTTCACGATAAGCATTGATTTCGTCCCGGGCCCGGGCGGCATCCAGCGCCGGCGGTGCCTCCAAGGGCGTGCCCGGCCTCACCGTCTTGACCGTCGGCGTGTCGGTGCAGGCGGCAAGGCCGGCCAGCACCAGAACCACCGCCGCGGCAACCGGACCGTTTCGCAGGAAGAGGCGGAAACCCGTCATGCCCGCCCCGTCTCCCCCTATTGAGTCTCGACGGCGCCGTCTTCCGCGGCCTTGTCGCCGTTCGCATCGATCGCCGCTTGGATCAGGCGGACGGCCTCAGGCGAGTCCCATTCCGCCGGTCCGACCAGCCGGCCCAGCTCCTCGCCGTCTCGGTTGACCAGGAGCGTCGTCGGCATGCCGACCGCCTTGAGCTTGGTGAACAGCCTGCCGGAAGGATCGCGATAGAAGGCCAGGTTCTCGGCCTTCACCTCTTTCAGGAAGTCCTTCGCCTTGTCGGGGCTGCCGCGGTCGATATTCATGGCCACGACCTCGAAATCGTCGCCCCCGAGATCCTTCTGGAGCTTGTCCAAGGCCGGCATCTCTTCCCGGCAGGGATGGCACCAGGTCGCCCAGATGTTCAACAGCACCACCTTGCCTTTGAAGTCGGCCATGGCGACCTCTTTCCCGTCTCCCGCCTCCATCGGCATTTCAGGCAGAGACTGCGGCGTCTTTTTGATGACGAAGGCGGCCATATCGCCTTTGTTCAGCCCGGCAAGCGGCCCGCCCCCGGCCTTCTGACCAGACGGCGTTTCCGCGGAAGAATCGCTAGAATCGGCAATTTCCGCATCGGAATCGGGATTTTTTGGGCTAAAAACCCAAAAAATAGTGCCAAAACCCAAAATCGCCGCTATAAGCGCCACCATCCCATAGCCAATCGGCGATGGCTTCCCGCTCCGGCTCTTGCTGTCGCTCACTTGGTTCCTCGCCTTTGTGGTTTCGCGTCGTTTTTGAAGGCTCAACAATGGCCAATACCATGTGGGGCGGCCGCTTTGATTTGAGCCCCGCCCAGATCATGGAGGAGATAAACGCCTCCATCGGCTTCGACAAGCGTCTGTGGCGCCAGGATATTCTGGCCTCCAAAGCCCATGCGGCCATGCTCGCTGCCACCGGCATCGTCTCGGACGACGAAGAACGGGCGATCGCCTGCGGCCTCGACACCATCGCAAAGGAAATCGAGTCCGGGGAATTCAATTTCTCGCGAGAATTGGAGGACATCCACCTCAATATCGAGAGCCGCCTCAAGGAGTTGATCGGCCCGACCGCCGGCAAGCTGCATACCGCGCGCTCCCGCAACGACCAGGTGGCGACGGATTTCCGCCTCTATATCCGCGACGAGATCGATGAGATCGATGCCGGGCTCGCAAGCCTCCAATATGCCCTTGCCGAGCAGGCGGTCGAGCATGCCGCGACCGTGATGCCGGGCTTCACTCATCTGCAGACCGCCCAGCCCGTGACCTTCGGCCATCACTGCCTGGCCTATGTGGAGATGCTGAAGCGCGACCGGGGGCGCTTTGCCGATGCCCGCGCGCGGCTCAACGAATCGCCTCTCGGCTCCGCCGCCCTGGCCGGCACCGGCTTCCCCATCGACCGGGAGATGACCGCCCACGCCCTCGGTTTCGACCGACCCACGGCCAATTCCCTGGATGCCGTCTCCGACCGCGATTTCGCCCTGGAGACCCTTGCGGCGGCGACCATCGCGGCCATGCACCTGTCGCGGCTCGCCGAGGAGATCGTCAATTGGGCCTCGGCGCAATTTTCCTTCGCCAAGCTCTCCGACCGCTTCTCCACGGGCTCGTCCATCATGCCCCAGAAGCGCAATCCGGACGCAGCCGAGCTGATCCGCGCCAAGACCGGCCGCATCGCCGGCGCCTTCCAATCCCTTCTGATGGTCATGAAGGGCCTGCCCCTCGCCTATGCCAAGGACATGCAGGAGGACAAGGAGCCCGTCTTCGATGCGCTCGCCTCCCTCAAGCTGGGCATCGCGGCCATGGCCGGCATGGTGGGAGACCTGGAGCCCAACAAGAGGGCCATGAAGAAGGCCGCCGGCCAAGGCTTCTCCACCGCCACCGATCTGGCCGATTGGCTGGTGCGCGAGGCGGGCCTGCCCTTCCGCGACGCCCATCACGTCACGGGCCGCATCGTCGCCCTGGCCGAGGAGAAGGGAAAACCGCTGGCCAAGCTGGAACTGGCCGATCTTCAGGCCGTCGAGCCCAAGATCACCGCGGACGTCTATTCCGTTCTTTCCGTGGCCGCATCCGTCAAAAGCCGCAGGAGCTACGGCGGCACCGCCCCCTCCAATGTCCGCCGCGAGGCGAAACGCTGGATAAAGCGGTTGGCGAAAGAGGCCCCGACAGGATAGAACAGAGGTCAATGGGGAACCGGCGTCGGATCCGTAGCGGATCCGCCGTGCGAAACTGGATCGGAAAGGCAGAACCATGAGAAGCGCCTGGCGCGTTCTCGTCATCGCCACTCTGCTGTTGAGCGTGGGCCTCACCGCCTGCGGCCGCAAAGGCTCGCTCGAACGCCCGCCGTCCAGGGTGCCGACGACCCAGGCCGATCCCGAGACCAAGATGCAGCGAGCGCCCGACCGCCGCCTCATCATCGACGGGTTCCTGGAATAGCGCTTCTGAGCCGATAAGATGCACCACTTCGCTTACCGGCGGGGCGTGCTCCACGCCGAGGAGGTCAACCTCGTCGATCTCGCAGGAGAGGTGGAGACCCCCTTCTACTGCTATTCCTCCGCAACGCTTCAGCGCCATTACCGCGTCTTCGCCGAAGCCTTCGAAGGCTTCGATGCGCTGATCTGCTATTCCGTGAAGGCCAATTCCAATCTCGGCGTGCTGGCGACATTGGCAGCTTCCGGCGCAGGGATGGATGTGGTCTCCCAAGGCGAGCTTCGCAGAGCCCGCACGGTCGGCGTCCCGCCCGAGCGCATCGTCTTCTCCGGCGTGGGCAAGACGAAGGACGAGATGGCCTTCGCGCTCCATGAAGGCATCTTCGCCTTCAACGTGGAATCCGAATCCGAGCTCCGGGTCCTGAGCGAGGTGGCTGCGGCCAAGGGCGCGACCGCGCGCATCGCGCTGCGCGTCAATCCGGATGTCGACGCCAAGACCCATCACAAGATCGCCACCGGCCGCGCCGAGAACAAATTCGGCATCCCCTTCGATCAGGCTCTTGGCCTATACGGCCTGGCCCGCGAGCTGCCGGGGATCGAGGCGGAAGGCGTGCATATGCATATCGGCAGCCAGATCACCGATCTGGCCCCGTTCCGCAACGCCTTCGCGCTGCTGACCGAGCTGGTGCAGAAGCTTCGCGCCGACGGTTTCACCATCGATTTCGTCAATCTCGGCGGCGGACTCGGCATTCCCTATCGCAGCGACGAGCCGGCCCCGCCTCTGCCGCTGGATTACGCCGCCCTGGTGCGCGAGAGCGTGAAGAGCCTGGATTGCCGCCTACTCTTCGAGCCGGGCCGCATGATCGCTGGCAATGCCGGCATCCTGGTCACCCGGGTGATCTACGAGAAGGAAGGCGCGGCCAAGAACTTCACCATCGTCGATGCGGCCATGAACGACCTCATGCGTCCGACCCTTTACGAGGCCTACCACGAGATTTGGCCCGTGAAGCAGCCGGCGGACGGCGCACCGACGGAGACAACGGATATCGTCGGCCCGGTCTGCGAGAGCGGCGATTATCTTGCCCAGGACCGCGAGCTGCCGAAGCTGACCCCGGGCGATCTGCTCGCCGTGATGACGGCGGGGGCTTACGGTGCCGTATTGTCGTCCCAATATAATAGTCGCTTGGCCGTGCCCGAGGTGCTGGTTTCCGGCGATCGTTATGCCGCGACCCGGCCCCGGCCGAGCTACGAGACCATGCTCGCGGCAGAGCGCCTGCCCGACTGGCTGAAGGCGTAGCGGCGCGCCGCGCACGAAAGCGTATAAGCGTCACATCTGCGCGAGATCGGCTTTGGCCAAGGCCAAAGTGCCGCTAAGCTCACTTTACCCCTTTTGGAGAGGATGCCGGTGGTATCCAGACACAAAGACATACGCCGCAAGACCCGCACAGAGACTCGCCGGCAGGCGGAGGCCGATGCCGCCCTGTCCCGCAGCTTCGAGAGCCGGGTTTCCCTGAGCTGGCTCGCCCTTGCCGCCGAGCGCCTCTGGGAAGCGCTGCTCTGGCCGGGTCTCGTCGTCGGCGCCTTCCTGGTCGTCAGCCTCTTGCAGCTTTGGGGCTATCTGCCGCCGATGCTGCATCGGGTGGCGCTGGCAGCCTTTGCCATCGCGCTTCTGGCCTCTCTCTTTCCGCTCGCCCGCATCGCTTTTCCGAGCCGCCAGGAGGCCGTGCGCCGTCTGGAGCGCAATGCGGGGGTGAAGCACCGCCCCGCCTCCTCCTATGAGGACAAGATCTCCGGCGAGGCCGACCCGGGGACCGATGCGATTTGGGCAGCCCACCGCCGGCGCCTCGCCAATCTCTTGCAGCGGCTCAAGCCGTCCTGGCCCGAGCCCCGGAACGATCTGCGCGACCCTTACGCGCTGCGGGCCGGCCTGCTGCTCATGGTCTTCGTCGCCATCGTCATCGCCGGCCCCGACAGCTTCAACCGCATCAAGCAAGCCTTCGTGCTCGCGCCCACCCAATCCCAGGCTCTGCTCCGCCTCGATGCCTGGGTGAGCCCGCCCGTCTATACGGGCGAAGCCCCCATCGTGCTGGCCGACGGCAACGAGAGCGTCGGAGCGGGCGCGGAAGTCTTCCGTGCCCTGACCGTGCCGGAACGGAGCGAGCTGGTGGTCCGGGCGCATGCGCCGGAGGGCCAGCCGGTGCGCCTCACCCTGAGTCAGGGCAAGGACGGCAAGCCGAAGCCCGTCGAGCCCGTGAAGGGCCGCGATCGGCTCATCGAGTTTCACGTTTCCCTAAAGGCGCCGGGCACCGCCACGGTCGAGATCGAGGGACAGACGGCGGCGAGCTGGCAATTCGCCCTCGCCGACGACGTTCCTCCCACCATCAGCCTCAAGGGCGAGCCCACCAAGACGCCGCGCAGCGCCCTGCGCCTGGCCTATGAAGCATCCGACGATTTCGGCGTCTCCAGCGCCGAGGCCGAGTTCGAGCTGCTTCAAGAGACCGCGGACGGCAGCTTCCCCGCCGCGCTTTCCGGCATCGATCCCAACAAGGATCCGCTTTTCGACCCGCCCCACATGGCCCTGAAGCTGCCCAAGGCCAACGCCAAGCAGGCCGCAGGCACCACCACCAAGGATCTCACCGCGCACCCTTGGGCGGGCTTGCGCGTCGCCATGACCCTGATCGCCAAGGACCAGGCGAGCCAGGAAGGCCGCAGCGAGATCTACGAGTTCATCCTGCCGGAACGGCAATTCACCAAGCCGCTGGCCAAGGCGGTCGTGGAGCAGCGCCGCAACCTGGTGCGCCACCCCGATCAGGCCGACAGAGTCGCCCTGGCGCTGGACGCCCTGACCCTGGGTGCCGAGAAGGTGAAGGAGGATTTCCGCGTCTATCTCGGTCTCAGAAGCGCCTTCTGGCGGCTTCAGGACGACACGTCGCGGGATTCCATCATCACCGTGGTCAACCAGCTTTGGGACATCGCTCTGCGTATCGAGGATGGCGATCTGCCGGCCGCCGAGCAGGCCATGAAGGCCGCCAAGAAGGCCTTGGAAGATGCCCTGAAGAACGGCGCCTCGCCCGAGGAGATCGAGGAGCTGGTCGACAATCTCCGTGACAAGCTTGAGCAATATATGCAGCAGCTCGCCAAGCAGGCGCAGGAGAAGGGCAATCTGCCCGAGAACGCCCAGCCCCAAAGCGGCGAGCAGATGGTCTCCCAGCAGAACCTCGATCAGATGCTCGAGAACATCAAAAAGCTCGCCCAGGCCGGCTCCAACGAGATGGCCGAACAGATGCTGTCCCAGCTCGAGGACGTGCTCAACCGTCTCCAGACCGGCACCTTCTCCGAGAATGCCAGGCAGCAGCAGATGCAGCAGAGCATGGAGAAGCTGGGCGACCTCATCAATCAGCAGCAACAGCTGATGGACGACACATTCAAGGAAAACCAGCAGCAGGGCCAGGGCCAGAACGAGCAGTTCGAGGTGAGCCCGCCCGGCCAGCCCATGCAGTTCGGCCGCCCGGGAACCATGTTCCCCGAGCTGTTCGGCGCACCGCCGCAAGAGCGCGGGGGTCAGCAGCAGCAAGGTCAGATGGGTCAGCAGCAACCGGGCCAGCAGCCCGGTCAACAGGGCCAACAAAGCCAGCAAGGTCAGCACGGCCAACAAGGCCAAGGGCAAGGCCAGCAGAACAACGATCTGGCCCAGCGCCAGGGCGAGCTGATGCAGCAGCTGCAGCAGCTCATGGATGCCATGCGCATGGGCGGCTCGGAAGCGCCGAGCGAGCTCGGCAATGCCGGCGATTCCATGGGCCAGGCCCAGGATGCTCTCGGCCAGAACCAGCTCGGCAACGCCGCCCAGCAGCAGGGCATGGCCCTGGAGAACATGCGCGAAGGGGCCAAATCTCTCGCCGAGCAGGCCATGCAAAGCAATTCCCAGCAGCAAGGCCAGGCGCAAGGGCAAACCAACCGGGATCCGCTCGGCCGGCCCAACCGCAACAACCAGCCCGATTACGGCCTGTCGGTGAAGGTGCCGGACGAGATCGACATCCAGCGCGCCCGCCAGGTGCTCGACGAGCTTCGCCGGCGCTTGGGCGATCCCCAGCGCCCCATGATCGAGCTGGAATATCTGGAACGGCTGATCCGGTCCTACTGACCGGCTCTAGAGCCTGCCGAACGTCGGCTCAGGTCTCGGCGCCCTCGACCGCCTCGGTCTCCTCGGAGGGCTCCAACGCCGCGGCGGTCTCTTTCGCGACCACCCCGATATAGGGCAGCTCGCGATAGCGGTGGGCGAGGTCCATCCCGTAGCCCACCACGAATTCGGGCGGACAGGCGAAGCCCGTGTAATCCGCCTCGATCGGCACCGCGCGCTCCACCCCCTGCTTGTCGATCAGCACGCAGGTCATGACCCGGCTCGCACCGCGCTGCAGCAGCAGGTCCTTGGCGAAGGCGAGCGTCCGCCCCGAATCGAGAATATCGTCGACCAGCACCACATCGCGGCCCGAAAGCGCCGTGCCGACATCGCGCAGCACCTTCACGCTGCCTTGCGAAGTGGTGCCTGCGCCGTAGCTGGCGAGGAAGATGAAATCGATCTCCGGCGCCAGCCCCCGCGCATGGAGCGCCCGGATGAGATCGGCGGCGAAGATGAAGCTGCCCTTCAGCACCGCGACGATCACCAGCCGCTGGAGCCCGGCGGACGCGATCTCTTGCGCCAGCTCGTCCACCCGCGCGGCGATGCGCGGCGCGTCGTAAAGCGGTTTCACGTCCGTGGGCTCGGGATCGCCGGCACCCATCAGCCTTCCTTCTGGAAGCGCACCCTGAAACTGCGCACCGTGTCGGGCGGTGACGGAATCTGGGTCGCGAACTCCGACTTGCTGTTCCCCGGCACGCCTGTCTCGCCCGCCGGCGCCATCCATTCGGAGATCTTCTCGCCATCCGCATCGAGCAGCGCGATCAGCACATTGGGGGCCGTTTTCTGATCCGGCGTGAAATTGACGATCTGCCCCTGCACCTGGAGCATGCGCTGGCCCTGATATCGCGTCCAGGTATAGCTCACATCCTCGAAGCCGAGCTCCGCCTTCTCAACCGACGTAATGCCCATGGCCTGATAAAGATGGGCAGATCCCGGCAACGCCGCCATGACGCTGGCCGGCATCAGCAGGAAGATGCCCAGCACCCCGACCACGAACAGGCCGAGCAGGGACCATCCGGCCACCAGCAAAGCGCCCTGCCCGCCGCGCGCGCCGCTCCGGCCCAGCTTGGCGCGCGGACCGCTTTTGGCGAGAGGCTCCGAGACCACCGGCGTGGTCGCGGCTCCAGCCGCAGGCTCCGCGCCATGTTGCCCGTCATATCCGAAATCCGCGTCTTCGCGCGGGCCGTAATCCTCCGGCTCGCCGAAGCTCGCATCCTGTCCCGGTTCGGCCGCACCGAACTCGGCATCCTCTTGCGGTCCCGCTTGAGCGGCGGTTTCGGCCGGGCCGGGCGCTTGTGTGGGAGGCGGTGGAGGCGGTGGCGCGGAACGCGTCTCGCCTCCGGGACCAGCAGCTTGCGCTTGGCGATGTTCGGGCGATGCTGCTCCAGGCCCGGGACCTTGCGGCGGTGTGGGCGGCCGCGGCGGTCCGGCTTGCGGTCGCGGTTGTCCCGGCTGAGCGGCTTGACCCAACTGAGTGCCCTGACTCGGCTGAGCAGCTTGGCCCGGCTGCCCGGGCATGGGGGGGCGTTGAGGCGGTCTTTGTCCGGGCGGCGGTCCGTTCGGTGCGCCGGCGGGGCGGCCCCCTTCGGGTCCGGGACGGGCCTGCTGCGGCTGCACGTGATTCGGTGCTTGATTTGCCCCCTGGCCGGGGGCCTGGGCCGGTGCTTGCGGTTTCGGAGCTTCAGGCTGCGCGGTGTCGCCTTCGGGTCCGATGGGACGCGCCTGCCAGACATTGCCGCACTTGCTGCAGCGGACCTTGCGGCCCTCAGGAGGAAACGCGGCGGGGGTCTCGAACCGGGTGCCGCATGCGGGACAGATAATTACTGATGCCATTTTCGAGTTCACCGGGCCTCTAGGCGACGCTTTCTATTGGCGGGCGGCCTCACGCCTTTGCCCAATTCGATTGATACCGGATGGCGAGTTCAGCATAAAGGCCTGCATGGGGACAATTATGCTGAATCAGGGGTAAACGGCGCATTGAGGGAAACGTTTGATACGCTTTGACAATGTCGCGCTCCGCTACGGCTCCGGCCCTGAGGTGCTGCGTCATATCACATTTCACGTCCATCGTGGCTCTTTCCACTTTTTGACCGGCCCCTCCGGCGCTGGCAAGACCAGCTTGCTCAAGCTGATCTTCATGTCGCTTCGGCCGTCCGGCGGACAGATCTACGTCGCCGGGCAGAATGTCGAAGAGCTCGATCCGGCAGGCCGCGCCGGCCTGCGCCGCCGTATCGGTATCGTGTTCCAGGATTTCCGGCTTCTCGATCACCTCACCACCTGGGAGAATGTCGCCCTTCCCTTGCGCGTCATGGGGCTGCGGCCGAACGAATATCGCGAAGACGTCACGGATTTGCTGCGCTGGGTCGATCTCGGTCATCGGATCAACGCCTATCCGGAAGTGCTCTCCGGCGGCGAGAAGCAGCGCGCAGCCATCGCCCGCGCCGTCATCGGCAAGCCCGAGCTTCTGCTCGCCGACGAACCCACGGGCAATGTCGACCCGGAGATGGGCGACCGGTTGCTTCGCCTCTTCATCGAGCTTAACAGGTTCGGAACTTCGGTGATCATTGCAACGCACGACTACGGTCTGATGGACAAGCTCGCTGCGCCGCGGCTGGTCCTTCAGAATGGCCATGTGGAGATCCATTGAACACCTCGCAGCTCTGGGACGAATTTCGCAGCTACCCCTGGGATAGCCTTTGGCAGGGAATCCTCCCGGCCCGCTATCGCTCGGAGAATGCCCAGATTTTGCCTGAGGCGACGATCGCCTGGACCGCGCTCACCGTCGTTATCGCCATCATGACCTTCCTTGCCTGCCTGATGGTGGGCACGGTCTACATGATCAACCAATCCGCCTCCGCCTGGGTCAACGACGTGGTGAGCGAGGTCACCGTCGAGCTCGATCCCGTCGACGCCCCCGACATCGAGAAGAAGATGACCCTGGTTTCGCTTTTCCTCGCCAAGCAGAAGGGCATCACCCAGGTAAAGCCTCTCTCCCTGCAGGATTCCGCCGATCTCCTGGAGCCTTGGCTCGGCAAGAGCGACGCCATCAAGACCTTGCCCATACCGCGGCTGATCGCGGTCGAGATCGATCGCTCCGATCCGCCCGATCTCGATCTCATCGGCGAGGCGCTGGAGAAGAATTTCGATGGCGTGGTCCTGGACGACCATCGCCGCTGGCAATCGGAGATTCGCGGCGTCACCCGCACTGCGGCGATGGGCGGCTTGATCCTGCTGGGGCTCGTAGCCGCCGCGACCGTTGCCGTTATCATCTCGGCGACCCGCAGCGCCATGGCCTCCAATCGCGAGGTAATCGAGGTGCTGCATCTGATCGGCGCCTCCGACAGCTTCATCGCCGGGGAGTTCGAGCGCCACTTCCTGGGCCTCGGCTTGCGGGCCGGTCTGGCCGGCGCTGTCGCAGCCGCCCTGGTCTTCCTGCTCCTGCCCCTGTTCATGCATTTGGTGGGCGGCGGCATGGTCGCCGCGGCCGAGACGCGCCGGCTTTTCGGAAACGGCTCTCTCGATTTCGCAGGCTATCTTCTCTTCGCCCTCGTGGTGATCGTGGTCGCCGGTCTGTGCATGATCACCTCCCGCCTCGGCGTCATCAGGGTCCTGCGCAAATACGATCAATCTGCGAAGGCTCGCCAGGAGTAAGCGTCCACCAGCAATCGCCCACCGTCGCGAGGCATAAGCCGAACGCGATTTTCCGCGGATCGATTTCAGCCTATTGTTCGCCCGCCCGGGGCAGCATGGATCAGACCGTGTCGGACACAGCAATCAAATCGTCGACCAGAATAAGCATCCTCTACGGATTGCTCAGAGTGGCCTTCAACGCGCTGCTTCTGTTCTTCGCCCTTCTGCTGGTCGGCTTCGTGCTCTTCGTGTCCAGTATCGAGCGCGAATTCAAGAAGCCGCCCAAGGCCGAGGGCATTGCCGTGCTCACCGGCGATGCCGCCCGCATCGACGAGGCCATGGGTCTGCTCGCCGAAGGCAAGGCGGAGCGGCTGTTGATCAGCGGCGTCTACCAGAAGACGACCAAGAAGGAGCTGGAAGCCCTCGGCACCAAGAACAGCCAGTATCTATCTTGCTGCGTCGATCTCGATCACGAAGCCCAGAACACCATCGACAACGCCACCGAGACCTCCGCCTGGGCCGCCAGACACGGCTACCACTCGGTGATCATCGTCACGTCCAACTATCATATGCCCAGGGCGCTCGCCGAGCTCGGCCGTACCATGCCCGCCGTCGAGCTCTATCCCTACGCGGTGATCGACAAGAAGGTGCATCTGGACGATTGGTGGCTTTATCCTGGCACCACCAAGCTGCTTTTGTCCGAATACCTGAAATATCTGCCCGCCATGGTCCGGCTGGCCGCCACCCGCGTGGTAAGCAAGATCGTCTATGGCGAATGGCGCTCCCGGCCCGAGGAAATCGACGAACCGTGATGCAGGCTTTCCAATACGCGCGGTCGATCCTGTTCCATTTTCTCTTCTACACCACGACGACGGCGATGGTCGTGCTGTGGTCGCCGCTGCTCCTGATGCCTCGCTCCTGGGCCATGGTCGCATTTGCGTTGAACGCGCGCCTGGAAATCTTCCTGCTCCGCGCCGTCGCGGGCATCAAGCTCGAGATTCGCGGGCGCGAAAACCTGGTGCATGGCGCCTGCCTGGTCGCCTCGAAGCACCAATCCGCCTTCGAGACCTTCGCGCTGGTGCCGCAGCTGCGCGATCCCGCCTATCTGATGAAGAAGGAGCTGTTCAAAATCCCCTTCCATGGCTGGTTCTCGAAGAAATTCGGCATGATCCCGGTCGCCCGGGACCAGGGCGCCAAAGCCTTGCGCGACATGCTGAAGGAGGCCAAGCATCGGATCGCGGCGGGCCGCGAGATCATTATCTTTCCCGAAGGCACCCGCCGGCCGGTCGGCGCTGAGCCCGACTACAAGACCGGCGTTTTCCTGCTCTATCAGGCCCTGAAAGTGCCCTGCGTGCCTGTTGCCCTCAATTCCGGGTTGTTCTGGCCGCGCCACAGCCTGCTCCTCACCCCCGGTACCATCGTCTTCGAATTCCTGCCCCCCATTCCGCCCGGGCTTTCCAAGGACGAATTCCTGCCGCGCCTCGAGCAAACCATCGAATCCGCCTCGAATCGTTTGGCTCAGGAGACGCGGTCGCAAATGGGCTCGCCATAGGCTCCTAAGAAGCCGGTCCGAGCTGTGGAACTTCCGCGGGAATCAACGAGTTTCACCCCTCAGCTTGACGGTTAAAGGGTGTTTGTTCTATATTTGTTCGCGAAATGAACGAGGAATGTCTCGCCCTGACTTGAAATCGTCACGGACAGACCCATTTCAGAACGAATCGCACGATACCGGATTTTACAGACATGTTCGTGACCGCCGCAAATATTGGCCCCGAAACGGTTGGCCCGGCCGACGAGCCCGCGCTCGTCTGCGCAGAGGAGGCCTTTCGGCAAGCTTTTCACTATTGGCGGGGCGCATCGGGCCGGCGCTATCTGCATAGCGTCTATAGCCTGATCGGCTGTCCGGCCCTGCCCCAGGCGAACTACATCCTGGTCCGTCGCGACGAGGATGGCAGCCGCACGCCCCTGGCCATCGGCGAGACAACGGGCGATGCCTCTTCCCTCAACCTGGCAGCGCTTCGCCACCAGGGCGCCAAGCTCGGCGCCAACGAGGTGCATATCCATCTTCTGGCCGAGACCGACGCGGAGCGGGCGGATGTCTGCGACGATCTCCTGACCGCGCAGAATCAAGCCGGCCCCATCGCCGTCGCTGCGTAGCGGCGTTTTTCGAGCTTTTTCGTTTTTTCCTGAAACCGGCCGCTAGAGCCGGCCGGTGAGCCGGGCCGCGAGTCCGCTGAGCAGCCGGTCGTGCACGCCCGCATCTTCCAGATGCCGGACCGTGTTCAGCACGTATTCGACGTTGTTGCCCGAATCGCCAACTCCCTCCGAAACGATACGCATCTGCTCGTCCAGGGGAAGGCGGCCGGCATATTGCCCGTTATTGCGGTCCACCAGGAAGCAAATCGCCTGAACCTTGCGCGCCGAGCCGTCGAGCAGCTGCACGGGCCGCACGCTCTCCCGATAGACCTTCGTCACCTGCTCACGCTCGCGCAAATAGTCCAGCGTCTCCTCCTCGTGACCCTGCCGGACGCGGAACACCACCCCGCGGCAGGCGCCCCCCTGGTCGAGCCCGAGCACCAGCCCGGGCCGTTCCGGCGTGCCGCGATGGGAGATGGAATAGATGCACATGGACCGGTGGGCGCCCTTCAGCAAGCCCGGCCGGGATTCGTCGAAATAGAAGCCGGGCCGCCACATCAAGGAGCCGTAACCGAAGACCCAGAGCCCTTCCTCGCTCGCCATGATTCCCGCTCGAAATCCTTAAACCCTTGTCCCCCGGCCTTGCGCCCGTCACCGCCCCATCCCGCTTACAGGGATCAGCCCTTGGTCTTGACCTCTTCAGTCTCCGCGGCCCGCCGCCCGAAATCAGGCGCTTCGGTTTCCTGGCCGGCTTCGATAATGCCACGGCGGATGGCCCGGGTGCGGGTGAAGAGATCCTGCAAGGCCTCGCCGTCCTCCCAGCGGATCATCCGCTGCAGCGCGGCGAGATCTTCCGAGAAGCGGCCCAGCATCTCCAGCACGGCCTCTTTGTTGTTGAGGAAGATATCCCGCCACATCACCGGGTCCGACGCTGCGATCCGGGTAAAATCCCGGAAACCGCCCGCGGAAAACTTGATCACCTCCGAGCGCGTCACCTCCTCCATATCCGCCGCCGTACCGACGATATTGAAGGCGATGAGATGGGGAAGATGGCTGGTCGTCGCAAGCACCAGATCGTGATGCTCCGGCGTCATGGTCTCCACGTCGGAGCCCAGCGCGTGCCAAAGATCGCCGATCTTCGCAAGTGCAGCATCCGTGGTCCTTGAAGACGGCGTCAGGATCGCCCAGCGCCCCTCGAACAGCGTGGCGAAACCCGCCTCGGGACCGGAATGCTCCGTGCCGGCGATCGGATGCCCCGGCACGAAGGCGACCGCTTCCGGCAGCGCCGCTTCGACCTTCTCGATCACCGCGCATTTCACGCCGCCCACATCGGTGACGATCGCGCCCGGCTTCAGGGCGCCGGCAATCGCCTCGGCCGCCTCGCCGACGGCACCCACCGGCATGGCCAGGACAACCAGATCGGCATCCCTTACGGCCGCGTCCGGTGTCGCGGCGATCAAATCGCAAAACGCCAGCGCTTCGGCCCGCGCCCGCACCTCCTCCGACCGGTCGTAGCCGATCACCCGTGCGGCAAGCCCTTTCTCCCGGACGGCACGCGCCAGGGAGGACCCGATCAGGCCGAGACCCAGGATCGCGACGGTGTCGAACAGCTTCTGAGTCATGCGGCGCCCGCACCGTTCTTGACCCGCGGAGCGGAGCTGCTTTCGACGAATCCTTTCAGCGCGGCCAGAACGGCCCTGTTCTGCGCCTCGGTTCCGACGCTCAGGCGTAAGGCATGGGGGAGACCGTAAGCCTCCATGCGCCGCAGGATGATCCCGTTCGCCTGCAGGTAGGCGTCCGCCGCCAAGGCGCCGCCTTCCTCGTTCGCCGGAAAATGCACCAGCAGGAAATTCGCCGCGCTCGGCGTCACCACCAGCCCGAATTTCTCAAGCTCGTCGGTCAAAACCTCCCGCCAGATGCGGTTATGCTCCGCCGACTGCCGGGCGAACTCCTGGTCTTCCAGCGCCGCGACACCGGCGGCGACCGAAGGTCCGGTCAGGTTGAACGGCCCGCGGATCCGGTTCAGCACGTCGGCGATCTCCGGCGGGCAATAGGCCCAGCCGACCCGCGCCGCTGCGAGCCCGTAGATCTTGGAGAAGGTCCGCGTCATCACCGTATTGGGCATGGCGTCCACCAGCGCGATTCCCGGCTGGTAATCCTCCTTCAGCACGTATTCAGCATAGGCCGCATCGATCACCAGCAGCACGTCTTCGGGCAGCCCGTCGCGCAGCCGCTTCAGCTCCTCGAACGGCAGATAGGTGCCCGTTGGATTGTTCGGGTTGGCGAGATAGACCACCCGGGTCCGCGTCGTGACGCAGGCCAGCAGATTGTCGACATCCGCCGTGAGATTCGTCTCCTGTGCCACCACAGGCGTGGCGCCGCTCGCCTTGATCACGATCGGATAGACCAGAAAGCCGTGCCGGCTGTAGACCGCCTCGTCGCCGGGACCGAGATAGGCCTGGGCCAGAAGGTTCAAGATCTCGTCCGAACCGGCGCCGCACACGATTTGCGCCGGGTCGAGCCCGTAGAAGGCGCCGATCGTCTCGCGCAGCGCGGACGCCGAGCCTTCCGGGTAGAGCGAGAGCCGATCCGCCGCCGTCTTGAACGCAGCCACCGCCTTCGGGGAAGCCCCGAAGGGGTTCTCGTTCGAGGACAGCTTGATCGCCGGCGCGCCGCTGGCGAGCTTGCTCTTGCCCGGCACGTAAGGCTCGATATCGAGAATCCCCGGACGCGGGGCTAGCTTGCGCTTCGCCATAATGTCCGAAAACTCCTGAAGCTGATAAACCGAAAAACCGAACGGCCCCCTCGGGGCCCGCCCTGTGATAGGACCAATCCTTCAGTAAAAGCAAAGGAAAGAATGATTGACTTATCCCTGTAAGGGCATAGCTAGCGGAGCCTAGGTTGCTTCAAAGACCCTCGAGTGAGGTGCGAGAAGGCGAGAATATGAGCGAGAGCCCCAAAGCGGAGGCCTTTTCGGAAAGTTCGCTCAGATTGGCGCAAGTATCCAATCCTTCGAGCGAGATCGTCCAATTTCCGGCCGACCAGCCCTTGCCGCTGGATTGCGGCGGCGCGCTGGCGCCGTTTTCGATCGCCTATAAGACCTACGGCACCCTCAACGCCGACAAATCCAATGCGGTCTTGATCTGCCATGCCCTGACGGGCGATCAGCATGTCGCCAATCCGCATCCGATCACCGGCAAGCCCGGCTGGTGGACCACCATGGTCGGCCCCGGCAAGCCCGTCGATACGGACAAATACTTCGTCATCTGCACCAACGTGCTGGGCGGCTGCATGGGCTCCACCGGCCCGAGCTCACCGAATCCGGAGACCGGCAAGACCTACGGTCCCGATTTCCCGGTCATCACCATCGGCGACATGGTCCGGGCCCAGGCCCGCCTGATGGACCATCTCGGCATCGAGCAGCTGCTCTGTGTCATCGGCGGCTCCATGGGCGGCATGCAGACCCTGGAATGGGCCGCGAAATACAAGGACCGCGTCTTCTCGGCGATCCCGATCGCCTGCTCGGCGCGCCACTCGTCTCAGAACATCGCCTTCCACGAGGTCGGGCGCCAGGCCGTCATGGCCGATCCCGATTGGTGCGGCGGGCGCTATGACGACGAGAAGAAGCTGCCGCGCAAAGGCCTCGCCGTGGCCCGCATGGCCGCCCACATCACCTATCTCTCCGATCAGGCGCTGTACCGGAAGTTCGGCCGCAACCTCCAGGATCGCGACAAGGTGACCTTTGGCTTCGATGCGGATTTCCAGGTGGAAAGCTATCTGCGCCATCAGGGCGTGAGCTTCGTCGACCGCTTCGACGCCAACTCCTATCTCTACATCACCCGGGCGATGGACTATTTCGACATCGCCGCGGATCATGACGGCGTGCTGGCCAACGCCTTCACCGGCACCAAGACGCGTTTCTGCCTGATCTCCTTCACCAGCGACTGGCTGTTCCCCACCGAGGAGAGCCGCGAGATCGTGCATGCCCTGAACGCCGTCGCCGCCAATGTCAGCTTCGTGGAGATCGAGACCGACAAGGGCCACGACGCCTTCCTGCTCCACGAGCCGGAGCTGTTCGACACCGTGCGCGGCTTCCTGGGGGCCGCCGCCGCCAAGCGCGGGCTGAACGGCGCGGGCGGGGGAGGCGTTTAGATGAACGTCCATCCAACCTCCCAGACCGTCCGCAAGACCGACACCTCGCGCATCGATCTGCTGTTGATTGCCGAGATGGTGACCCGCGGCTCCCGCGTGCTCGATATCGGCTGCGGCGACGGCGGTCTCCTGCGCATCCTGTCCGACAAGCACCACGTGGACGGCCGCGGCATCGAGATTTCTCAGCAAGGCGTGAACGCCTGCGTGGCCCAGGGCCTCTCCGTGATACAGGGTGATGCCGATCGCGACCTGATCTACTACCCCGACGGCGCCTTCGACTTCGTCATCCTGAGCCAGACCATTCAGGCGACCCGGCAACCGAAGGAGGTGCTGCAGCAGCTGCTCCGCATCGGCCGCCACGTCATCGTGTCGTTCCCGAATTTCGGCCATTGGCGGATGCGCACCCAGCTTCTGTTCAAGGGCACCATGCCGCGCACCTCCTACCTGCCCGATAGCTGGTACGAAACGCCGAACATCCATCTGTGCAGCATCAAGGATTTCTCCGCGCTCTGCGGCGAGCTCGGCGCCAAGGTCGAGCGCGCCGAGGTACTGAACGCCTATGGCTACAGGCTGGGATTCACCATGCCCTTCTTCGCCCAGAACCTGTTCGGCGAGCAGGCGGTGTTCATGCTGACCCGGTAGCGGCTTAGAGCATCAGACCCTGCCACAGGCGCAATTCACCTCTCCCCGGCGGGGAGAGGGAGCACTCTGTGCCGCCCCGCTAAGACTTCTCCGAATTCCCATCCCGCCGGAACGGCGTCACGGCCCCCGCCGGCACCGGCGCGAAGCGTCCCGCCCGCCGGCGCTTCGCCTTGGACGGCACGGCGCCGTAAACCTGCTTCGAGGCTTCCACCATGATGACGCCGGAGAAGGCTGGCCACAGCACGAGCCCCAGCCGCTCCCAGAACAGGGCCCATTTCAGCAGGAAGCGATAGTTGAAGGGCGGCATATAGAGGGCGTGCTGCCAATATTCCGGCACGAAGGAAGCGTCCCGCAAGAGCCGGGAGAGCTGCGAACGGCTGAACGGCCGGCCCGAGCCGAACGGCGTCGTCTCCACCCGCGCCCATAGACCCCGCCGGTTCGGCACGATCACCAGCACCCGCCCATTGGGCGCCAGCACGCGCCAGACCTCGCGCAGCAGGCTGAGCAGATCGTCGGTCCCTTCGAGAAGATGCACCAGCAGCATACGGTCGGCAGAACCGTCCAGCAGCGGCAGCTCGGTCTCCTCCACCAGCACGCTGCGGCGCGGTCCGGGATTGGGCCAGGAGATCACCCCCTGCCCCGCCGGCATCAGCGCCGCCAGGGTTTCCGCCTCTTCCTTGAAGGCGCCGAGATACGGAGCCGCGTAGCCGAGACCGTAAAGATCGAACCCCTCAAGATTCGCCCACCGCGCCCGCAGCCTCGTCCCGAGCAACCGGCGCACCACATGGCCGAGGGGAGAGACGTAGAACTCCTTCAGATCGACAACGTCGAGATGCATGCTTTCCTGCCGGTCTTCCCGTCTCCGCGTATCGCCCTTGGACTTATGTCAGCTGTCCAATTTCGGAACCATTCGCGAAATGCTAGAATTCTTCAACGGCACCGCGGAGCAAAGCTCTTCCCGGAAACAAGACTTACCGGAAAAATGTGAGCAAAGCCCTAGAGAGGGCTGGGGGCATGAACGCCCAAGTTCCGAATGGAAACGGCCGAATGGAAACGCGAAGATGCAAGTTGGGAGCGGCATGGAAATCTATCAATTCCCCACAAGAGGCGACAATTTCGGCGTGCTGTTGCACGACCCGGCCTCCGAGGCCACGGCAGCGATCGATGCGCCCGATGCCGACGACGTTCGTAAGGCGCTGAACGAGAAGGGCTGGATTCTGACCCATATCCTCGTCACCCACCACCATCACGACCACACCGCCGGCATCGTACCCCTGAAGAAGCTGACCGGCTGCATCGTCGTGGGACCGGCCGCCGAGCAGGAATCGATTCCCGGTCTCGACGTCGCCGTGAAGGAGGGCGACACGGTCGAGGTCGGCAATCTGAAAGCGAAGGTGATCGAGACGCCCGGCCATACGAACGGGCATATCAGCTACTTTTTCCCGGACATCCCGGCGGCCTTCGTCGGCGACACCATCTTCTCCATCGGCTGCGGCAGGCTTCTGGAGGGGGACGCCAAGACCATGTGGTCCTCGCTCCAAAAGCTCATGCAGCTGCCGCCGGAAACCGCTATCTATTGCGGCCACGAATACACCCAGGCCAATGCACGCTTCGCCCTCACCATCGAGCCGGAGAACGCGACCCTGCAGGCCAGGGCCAAGCAGGTGGACGAGCTGCGCCGCCAGGGGAAGGCGACATTGCCCACCACCGTCGCGCAGGAGCTGGAGACGAATCCCTTTCTGCGGCCCGACAGCCCCGAAATCCAGGAGCGGCTCGCCATGGTCGGGCAACCCCTCGATGAGATCTTCGGCGAGATCCGGCGCCGCAAGGACGCGTTTTGAAGGGGACGGTCGCGGGTCGGCTCTCAGCTCCGCTTGGCGCGCTGGTCGTATCGGCGGTTGGCGGTCGCGATTTCAGGTTGGTTCTGTAGGGCCCACGCCACCAGAGCATCGACCGGCTCCCGCAAGGACCGTCCGAGATCCGTCAACTCGTAATCCACCCTCGGCGGCACCGTCGGATAAACCGTCCGCGTTACCAGCCCGTCCCGCTCCAGCCCGCGCAAGGTCAGGGTCAGCATCCGCTGCGAGATGCCGCCGATCATACGTTTGATCTCGCTGAACCGGCGCGGTCCGTCGCCCAGGCGGCTGATGATCAGCACGCTCCATTTATCGCCGACCCGGCCGAGCACTGCACTGACGGCCCGGCAATCATTGGTTTCGTGCGGCGGTGCCGCATCGCTGGTTACGTCCATGTGACCGGCTCCCAAATATGTGCCTAGGTTCCAAAAAAGTGCCGTCTTGCGCCGTTTTTCAAAGGAACCGATATAGCCTCAGTTACTGATATATACCACGGGTAATAGGCTATGAAACTGCTTCATTTGGATGCCAGCATCACTGGCGAGAATTCGGTAAGCCGGACCGTCTCCGGCGCGATCGCGGCACGGCTCAAGGATCGGATACCGGGGCTCGAAATCCGCTATCGGGATCTGGCGGCAACACCGCCCGGCCATTTGACGGCCGCTCATCTCGGGTTGGGCGATGCCGGCGCCGCGCCAGCGGATCTGGAGGTAGGCCAGACCATGCTGGACGAGTTCCTCGCTGCCGACATCGTCGTCATCGGCGCGCCCATGTACAATTTCACGATCCCCTCCCAGCTGAAGTCCTGGATCGATCGCATCCTCATAGCGGGCAGAACCTTCCGCTACACGGAAAACGGCGCCCAAGGCCTGGCCGGCGGCAAGCGCGTGATCGTCGCCGTCTCCCGTGGCGGTCTCTACGGACCGGAATCGCCGGCCGCCGACTTCGAGCATGTCGAGACCTATCTTCGGTCCGTCTTCGCCTTTATCGGCATCGAGAACCCGGAAATCGTGATTGCCGAGGGCGTCAAGATCGGCGAGGCGCAGCGGCAGCAAGCGCTTGCCGCTGCTTTGGAGACGGTCGCCGGGCTGGAGGCGGCATAACCGTTCGGGACAATGTCCGCTCAGACGGCTGGACGAGGCAGGGCTCTCGAAGCATCCTGATGGGATCGAATCCCCAAAACGGAGCCTGCCGCGTGCAACAATCCGCCGAAGACATCATCGCCCAACTGAAGCTGGAGCCGCACCCGGAAGGCGGCCATTTTCGCGAGACTTTCCGGGATGCCCCGCGAGAGGACGGCCGCGCCCATTCCACGGCCATCTACTATCTCCTGAGGGCGGGCGAGACCTCCCGCTGGCACCGGGTGGATGCCAGCGAGACCTGGCATTGGTATGGCGGGAGCGTTCTTACGCTGACGATCGCGGACGAGGCGGGGCGCCGCGAGATCCGTCTCGGCCCCGATTGGGAGGCGGGCGACGTGCCCCAGACGGTCGTGCCGGCCCTGGCCTGGCAGACGGCGAAGCCGGAAGGCGACTGGGTGCTCGTCGGCTGCACCGTCGCCCCGGGCTTCCAGTTCGAAGGCTTCGAGCTCGCGCCGGAAGGCTGGGAACCCTAAGCACCATCCCAGCCCGGCAGTCGGTCACTGCGGGCATCTCTCGCAATGAAATGACTCGCAATGAAATTTTCTATGGACCGTAAGGCGCCGTCCCTCTCCCCCGAGGGAGAGGGATAGCCCGTCAGCCCTTTAGATCATGTACTGGCCGCCGTTGATCGACAGGGTCGAACCGGTGATCCAGCCCGCCTCGTCGGCTGCCAGGAAGGTCACGCAACGGGCGATCTCATCGACCTCGCCCAGACGCCCCAGCGGGATATTGGCCAGGATCGCCTTCTGCATGACCTCTTCCGGCACATTGGCCAGAAGATCGGTGTTCACATAGCCCGGCGCGATCGCATTGCAGGTGATGCCCTTCTTGGCATTCTCCAGCGCCACCGTCTTGGTGAAGCCCAGATCGCCGGCCTTGGCGGCGCAGTAATTAGCGATGCCCGCTTGGCCCTTCTGGCCGTTGATCGACGAGATGTTGATGATCCGGCCGAAGCCCCGCTCGCGCATGCCGTTGATCACCTGGCGCGTCATGTTGAACATGGAATCCAGGTTGGTGCGGAGCACATCCGACCACTGCTCGTAGCTCATCCTGTGCAGGGGCGCATCCTTGGTGATGCCCGCATTGTTGACCAGGATGTCGATCGGCCCGACCTGATTCTCCACCTCGACCACACCCTGCTCGCAGGCAGCGTAATCGCCGACATCCCATTTGAAGACGGGAATGCCCGTCTCTTCCTTGAATTTGTTCGCGGCCTCGTCGTTGCCGGCATAGGTGGCCGCAACGTCGTAACCAGCCTCCTTGAGCGCCTTGCAGATGGCTCCACCGATACCGCGCGTTCCTCCGGTCACCAGAGCGACACGTGCCATTCGTTCCTCCCTTGCGCGGCGCATTGGCCGCTCGTCTTCTTAAACCCAACTCGAAAACCGAACGCGCCCCAGGAGATCCTCGAAGGAGGAGTTCCTCGGGCGCGCCAGTGTAAGCTCAATTCGGACGATTAGTCCCGCGCCACGCACATGGCAATGCCCATGCCGCCGCCGATGCAAAGTGTCGCGAGGCCTTTCTTGGCGTCGCGGCG
The DNA here is from genome assembly GCA_050110875.1 of Methyloligella sp. ZOD6. GTDB lineage: Bacteria > Pseudomonadota > Alphaproteobacteria > Rhizobiales > Methyloligellaceae > Methyloligella. The sequence goes on along the minus strand of CP188828.1, from coordinate 2,723,745 downwards.
CTTCATTTCGTGCATCAGGGTGATGAGCACCCTCGCGCCCGACGCGCCGATCGGATGACCGAGCGCGATGGCGCCGCCATTGACGTTGACCTTGTCGGTATCCCAACCGAGATCCTTATTCACCGCGCAAGCCTGCGCCGCGAAGGCCTCGTTGGCCTCGATGAGATCGAGATCGCCGATGGTCCAGCCGGCCTTCTCCAGCGCCTTCTTGGAGGCCGGGATCGGGCCCGACCCCATCAGCGCCGGATCGACACCAGCGGTCGCCCAGGAGACGATCCGCGCCAGCGGCTCGATACCGCGCTTCTTCGCCTCTTCCGCGCTCATCAGCACGACGGCGGCCGCGCCGTCATTGATGCCCGACGCGTTGCCCGCCGTCACAGTGCCTTCCTTGCTGAAGGCCGTGCGCAGCTTGGCGACATCCTCGAGCTTCACGCCTGGACGGATATACTCGTCCTCCTCGACCACCACGTCCCCTTTGCGGGTCTTCACGGTGACCGGAACGATCTCGTCCTTGAACTTGCCTTCCTTCTGGGCCTTCTCGGCCTTGTTCTGGGAGGCGACCGCGAACTCGTCCTGCTGCTCGCGGGTGATCTGCCACTTCTCGGCGACGTTCTCCGCCGTGACGCCCATGTGATAGCCGTTGAAGGCATCCCACAGACCGTCCCGGATCATGGTGTCGATGAACTGGACATCGCCCATTTTCGTGCCGCTGCGCAGATGCGCGCAATGGGGCGACAGGCTCATGTTTTCCTGACCGCCGGCAACGACGATATCGGCGCTGTCCAGCGCCACCTGCTGGGCACCCAGCGCGATCGACCGAAGGCCCGAGCCGCAAACCTGATTGACGGTGAAGGCGGTGGTGGATTCGGGAAGGCCGGCGCCGATCGCAGCCTGCCGGGCCGGATTCTGACCTTCGCCGGCCGTCAGCACCTGGCCCAGGATCACCTCGCCGACTTCCTCGGGCTTCACGCCGGCTCGTTCCAGAGCCGCACGGATAACCACCTCGCCAAGCTCGTGGGCCGGCAGGGTCGACAAGCCGCCATTGAAAGAACCGATGGGGGTCCGCGCTGCGCTGGCGATGACGATCTCTTCCTCTTTCATTCCAATCTCCGCTTTTTACAGGCCGCCCCTTATAGCGCAGCGAGCGCCAGGGTCGACACCCCAAGTATAGGTATCAAGCGCGCACCCGACAAAAAACCTCACCCCGGACCCAGCCCGAGACTGGCAACGTCGCATTGTGCACAGCAACCATCTTCCTTAACGCTGCGGGAAAGCCTCTGGTGCCCTGCACAAAGAACGTGATAGTTGTTTCGCAGTTGCGGAAAGAGTAACCCTCGGCAACATCGCTGATAGGGTTTGGGAGCACAAAGAAGTGGTACGCGACAGCGAAAAAGATGCCAAACCGGTCATCATCAAGAAGTATGCGAATCGCCGGCTCTATAACACCGACACCAGTAGCTATGTGACGCTCGAGGATCTTGCCGCAATGGTGAGATCGGAAAGGGATTTCGTCGTCTTCGATGCGAAGACAGGCGAAGACCTGACCCATGCCGTCCTGACGCAGATCATCGTCGAGCAGGAAAGCCGCGGCCAAAACCTGCTGCCGATCCCGTTTTTGCGCCAGCTCATCAGGTTTTACGGCGACAGCCTCCAGCGGATCGTCCCGAGTTACCTCGAAATGAGCCTGAACACGCTCACCAAGCAACAGGATCAGTATCGCGGTCATTTCGGCAGTGCCGCATTTGATGCAATGCAAGATCAGGTTCGGAAGAACTTCGAGACCTTCGAGCACGCCATGGGCCTGTTCAGGCCCTTCAACGCCAATGCCGGCGAAGCAGGCGCAAAGCCGGCTTCGCGGGAGAACGGCGCGAAATCGCAATCCTGCGCCGCGGGCGACACCCAGACGAAGGAACGCGAAAAGCCTAAGGAATCAGGCGAGATCGAAAGCCTGAAAGCGGAGCTTTCCGCCATGCAAGAGCGACTGGAGCAACTCTCCCGCCGCTCCGATTAGCACCGCTCTTCCGGTTGGTAGTCTGGGTTTGCTGGACAGACGACAGATTTAGGCGAGATCGATCCGGCCCATACCGCCCGCCGAGGGCGAGATCTCCGGCCCGCCGAAGAAATATCCCTGCATATAGGCGATCCCGGTCCGCTCGAGCGCCTCGGCCGTCGCCTCGTCGCCGACGCCTTCCCCCACCGTCGCAATACCGAGATTGGAGGCGAGATCGACCAGCGTCCGGACGAAATAGCCGTCCTGGGCACGCATCGTGACGTTCTCGATGAAGGAGGGGTCGATCTTCACCATATCGATCCCGAGACCTTGCAGGTGACGGAACGAGCTGTAGCCGGTGCCGAACCCGTCCAGCGCCACCTGGCAGCCGAGCGATCTGACCGTCTTGATGAAATCGGTCATCTCCTCGAGCTTTGAGATCGCCGCCGTCTCGTTGATCTCCACGATCAGCCGCGCCGGCAGGCCCCGGTCCACATTGGCGAGAGCCTGCAAAGCGGTCAGCCAGTCCCGGTCGCCCGCGACCGTCCCGCTCACATTCACGCAAAACCGCGTATTCGGCTTTTGGCGCAACAAATCGCCGGCCAGTTCCAGAACACGCGCATCGATCAATTTCGACAGCCCGAATTTCTCCGCCACCGGCATGAACTCGACGGCCGGCAGCACCGACCCGTCCAGCTTCTGCATGCGCAGCAAGCATTCAAAGGCAGCGATCTCGCGAGTCTTCGATTTTACGATAGGCTGAAGCGCCAGCACCATGCGGCGGTCGTTCAGCGCCCGCACGATCTCGTCGGCCAGGGTCGCTTCGCGCCGCCGCTCCGATTCGCGCCGCTCGGATCGCTGATACACCATGAAACGGTCGTTCCGGCTGGTGCGTGCAGTCTCCAGCGCCTGCAAGGCCCGCCCCGTGGCGAGCTGCGCGTTGTTGGCATGCTCGGGCAGTTTGACGGCACCGATCGATATCGTCACCGAAATCGCGCCCGCGCCGGTCTCGAACGGATGATCCCGCACCAGGGCCATCAGCCGCCGGGCGATCGCCGAAAGCCCGTCGCCGGGACAGTTATGCAGCAGAACGCCGAACTTGTTGGATGCAAAACGCCCGACGCAATCGTTTCCGCGCAAGGCCCGCGCCAGCCGCCGGCCGACCATCGCGATGATCTGATCGCCGATCTCGAAGCCGTATGTTTCGTTGATGAGGGTGAGGTCGTTCACCGCCGCGAGCAGAAAGGCACCGTCCTGACGCTTCGGCCCTGCGTTCGACATGAACTCCGAAAGCCGTTCGGTAAGACGCGTCCTGTTGAGCTGACCCGTCAGCTCGTCGTGGCTGCCGAGAAAGCGCAGGCGCTGTTCTTTCTCGCTCCAATCGTCGATCACCCGGAGGGTGCCTTCGACCATGACCGGCTTGCCTTCCGGACCGATCTTGCAGCGGCCGATCTCCTCCAGCCAGCGGGCCTTGCTGCCGCGCCGGCCGTCGGGAAGAAAACGGTACTGGGTGCGATAGCGGATCTCGCCGTTGGGGGCCCGGTTCGCGCCGCCCGTCAGCGCCTCGAATCGTGGTCCCGCATGTTCGGCATCCACATGCAGACCGAAGGCCCGGCCGCTGTTCAGCCTCTTGGGATCGGGGATATCGAGCACTTTGGCAGCGTTGCCGGCCCAGGAGATGTGGTCGCTGATCATATCCCAGCGATAGGCCGTCTCGCCGACCTTCCGGAGCACATCCTCCAGATCGACAGTCTCGTCATTCTCGGATTGGAGGCTAGGTCTGGAAACGGCGTATGAGTCGCCCGTCTCACCGCCCTCGGCGTACATCATGTCTCCGCGCCCATAGCCGGAAGGCTCTCTCCAAGACGTCGTCACTGATCGCCAACTCCCCTGTATGCACCCCAGGGCCCGTCTTCGTGCGGACCTCTATTGCCGGGAAACATAAGGGAAGGACCCTTAACAACGGCAGAATCGAGCGTCGTACAAACAGGCTTTCAAGCGCCACAACACACAATTTTGCCGTGCAATCGGGGGGTTTGTCTTACCGTGGTTTACGAATGACTAGGCCGATCGGAACAATTGTCCGCATCGGCGAAATCCGTCCCGTTCGAACGGGAAAGACGCTTCCGGTCTGCAGGTAAACGCTTGGAAGAGTAAATGCTTGGAAGAAATGCCTAGACGTCGCCGCCGAAGGCGTAGTCGCGGCGCGCGGCCCGGATCGTCACCGAGAATCCGGCGATCACGTCGATCAACGTCACCATCGTGATCAGGAAGAACAGCGAGGTGGCCGCGCGATCCCACACCAGGAACAGGATCAGGCAGACGATGAAGACCATCAGCGAGATGGCGTGGTCGAACACCGAATTGCCGCCGGTCTTGGTCGACTTCAAGATCTCGACGAAGAGCAGGAACAGCGTGAAGACCATCACGGCATCGGTGGCCGTGAAGGCCCAGCGCCCGCCGGACGGCAACGGCACTTCGAAGAGGGTCGCATTGAAGTCGACCCCGACGAGAGCGAGACCGGCATAGAGAACCACGGACAACAGCAGGAGCGGAACGAAGGTCAGCCAGTTGCTGCCGTTCCCTCGCCTTCTGCCGCCGCCTGAATGGGGTTCCACAACCACCAAAGCCTCGACCTCGTTTAAGGTTAGCCGGAGCGGTCCTTAGACCTCGTCCTCGGTCTCCACCAGGATCTGCCGGCCGCGATACTTGCCGGACTTCAGATCGATATGATGCGGCCGACGCAGTTCGCCGCTCTCCTTGTCTTCCACATAGCTCGGAGACTTGAGAGCGTCATGCGACCGGCGATTGCCGCGCCGCATGGGCGTGACCTTTCTTTTCGGAACAGCCATGATTCAATAATCCTAATGCATCGTCCGGGGTTGCGCCCGGGTCTTTCTCGACCGCCCTTATAGTCGCTATCGCGCGGGCTGGCCAGAGGCGGAAACCGCCTTTTGCCGCCCCAATAAACCAGCCTACTCGAAGACGCAATCGGTCCGTTTGGCGATCAGCGGCATTCGCCGTTGGATCGCATCCGCCACGGCACGCGTCACCGGACCCGGCCGGCCCGGCCGCCGCACGCCGGGATTGGGAAGCGCGGCCGCGAGCAGGGCCCCTTCCCGGGGGGTGAGTTGGGAGGCCGGCTTGCCGAAATGATAGCGCGCCGCAGCCTCGGCGCCGAACACCCCGGGTCCCCACTCCACCACATTGAGATAGATCTCCATCACCCGCGGCTTGCCCCAGACCGCCACGGCGAGATAGGCGAGCGGCACTTCCAGCACCTTCCGCAAATAGCTCCGGCTCGGCCAGAGGAACAGGTTCTTCACCGTTTGCATCGGGATCGTGCTGGCCCCGCGCGGCTCTCCGCCCTTGCTGGCCTCTTTCAGGGCGATTCTCACAGCCCCCCAATCGACGCCGCGATGGCGGCAGAATTGCCCATCCTCGGCCGCGATCACCGCCGTCGGCAGCGCTTTGGAGATATCCTTCAGCGGCACCCAGTCCCGCTTCAGCGTCTCGCCCTTCAACTTCTCGACCGCCATCAACGGCGTGAAGGGCGGATCGACCACACGGAACAGCGCGATGGCAAGCAGGACGGCCAGCCCGTAGGCCACCACGAGCAGCACCAGCGCACCCATTATGCGCTTGAACCAGATCCACCGCTTTGACGGCACTGCACCTTCCCTGCCGGATTGCCCGATCGTCCCCATCAGCCGTGACGTCCGCTTTTAGCGCCCGGTTGCCGGATTGAGCAACGTGGGATTAGGGTCCGCGCGTTATACACGGCAACCCGCCGCCCAGTTGGGACGTCCGAAGATCCATGACTTTCCAGACCGAGCTTGACCGTATCGCCGACCGGACAGGACGGCATCTCGAAGCGCTGCTCGATAAGCACGTCCCCGGCCATGGGCCCGCGCGGCTCGGCGAGGCCATGCGCCATGCCCTGCTCGGCGGCGGAAAGCGCATCCGTCCCTTTTTGCTGGTCAAATCGGCCGGGCTCTTCGGCGTGACGGAGCTGGATGCCATGAACGCCGCCGCGGCCCTGGAATGCCTCCATACCTATTCGCTGGTCCATGACGATCTACCCGCCATGGACGACGACGAGATGCGCCGCGGCCGGCCCACCGTGCATGTCGCCTACGACGAAGCGACGGCGATCCTGGTCGGCGATGCCCTGCTGACCCTGGCCTTCGAAATCCTCGCCGCGCCGGAGACCCACGCCGATCCGGCGGTCCGCAGCGCGCTTCTCCTGTCCCTCGCGCAAGCCGGGGGCACCGAAGGCATGGTCGGCGGCCAGGCCCTCGATCTTGCGGCGGAAGGCAAATCCCTTACGGCGGACGAGGTGCTCCGGCTCCAGGCCATGAAGACCGGCGCCCTGTTTCGCTTCGCCTGCGGGGCGGGCGCCATCCTCGGCCATGCTGGCGACGAGCAAAGGCAGGCGCTCATCGGCTATGGCGCGGCCCTCGGCCAGGCCTTCCAGCTCGCCGACGATATTCTCGATGCGGAAGGCGATGCCGAAGCCGCCGGGAAGGCGGTCGCCAAGGATGCCGCGCGCGGCAAGGCAACCCTGGTATCCCTGCTCGGGATCGAGGCCGCCAAGGCGCGTCTCGACGGCTTGGTGACCGAAGCCGAAAACCAGCTCAAACCGTTCGGGACGAAGGCCGGCACATTGGCGGAAGCGGCACGCTTCGTTGCGGATCGGAAGGCCTAATTCCAAGCGTCCGGAAATTCCAAACGATCAGAACTTTAAGCCGGCCTTGAAGCCCGCCGCGTGGACGGCGATCCGATCGCCGAACTGGCCATCATAGAAGACGCGAACCGTGCTGTCGCCGCTGGTGATCAACTCGACGCCGCCGGCCACATCCGCCTGCACATTGTCGGTATTCGCCACGATGGTGAAGGGCGACACGCCCTCCGGCGCGCCCGAGAACGACGCGGCCACCGTGATATCGTCCTCGCTGTACCAGGTGACCCCGGCCCGCACAAAGGGACGCACCAGCGTGCCGTTCGACAACCACCACTCCGTGCCGAATTCGAGCGCCGGCGACAGGCTGAACACCGTGTGGTCGGCGCCGTGAACGAGAAGGCTGGCCCCGCCCGCGCCGTGCTCCCGCACGTCGCCGATCTCCACATCGGTCACGGCGGCATCGATCATCGGCTTGTAATAGAAGTCGGGACTGCCCAGCACATAGCTCGCATGCAAGCGGCCCTGAAGAACGTCGAGATCGTGCTCGCTTCGGGCCATATCGGAAAAGCCGCCGAAGCTCATGGGCCGCGTGGTCTCGTACCAGCCATGGGCGCCGCTGATGGCACCGGCCAGCAGCAACGGCCCCGGATTGTATTTGAGCGCGATGCCGCCTTGCAGCTGATCGCCATCGCTATAGGCGCCGCTATCGGTGGCGAGCGAGCTCGTCTGAAAGCCCAGCCCGCCGCCCAGCCGCCAGGCGGAATTCAGGGCGACCTGACCGCCGGCGGCGAACTGCCCCGCCGTCTCGTCGAAGCCGATATCCTCAAACGTCTCCTCGCCCTCGATATGACGCCCCTTGATGCCGACCCACAAGCACTCGCCCTCCCGATTGATGGCGGCGGTGTCGGTGCCGTTGACATGGCAGCTCAAGAGATTGTCGGAGAAGTCGAAGGCCGAATAGATCGCCGAAAGCTCGATATCCGCATAGATCTCCGGCGAGAGCTGATCCAGCGCGTCCGTGTAGTCCTCCAACGTGAAGACATTGAACAGCCCGAGAAACACCGGTTCCAGCGTGCCTCCACCGGCTCCCAAGACCTGGTTCAGATTGATGCCGATGGCCCTCTGATTGCGGTTTAGCCCGTCCGGCACGAAGTCGACATCGATGTCGAGCACCACGTCGTTGGGATTGGAAAACAAGAGCTGCGCCTGCAGCGCAGGGCTCGCCATCAAGCCGAGACCGGCATCACGCGTGCCGTCCGCGGCCGACAGGATGGTGAAACGTTGCGAAAGAAGCGCCGGGTTCTGCACCGCGACCGCCACGGTGCCGTCGAGCATCGCGGAGCCGGAAACGTTCAAGCGGTCCGTCGCCGCGTTGCCGAGATCGAGATCGACCGCAAAAGTGCCAGTTCCCGTCTGCAGCACGTTCCCCGTCAGCGCCGCGGTGCGAATCGTGCCGTCCCCTCCAGGCGAGAGCGTGCCCGCATTGCGCAAGAGATTGCCGTCGCCGAGAAACACTATGCTGCCGGTGTTGAACACACCGCCCGACCGGTTGTTGAAGCGGTTCGTGCCGCCCCCGAGATCGACATTTCCGGTGACCGTGCCGTAATTGTCGATGGTCTCCGCAGCCGGCCCCTCGCTTTCGATGGCATTCTCGCCGCGCGTTGTGATGGTGCCGAAATTGATCACCCGGTTTGTCGCACCGCCGTCGAAATCGATACCGTCGCCCGAGCCGGTGCCGCCGGTGATCGTGCTGCCTTGATGGACGGTGACCACGCTCGATCCGTAGCCGGGATATTGGTTCACATCGATACCGTCCGAACCGTCGCCGGTCGTATCGATATCGCCTGTCTGGGTGATGGCGACGGTGCCGGGACCGACCCCGATGGCGTAAATGCCGTCGGCGAACGCGCCGCGGGTGGCGATCTGTCCGCGATTTCGGATCGTAAGGGCCGGACCGTAGGTCGCGGCGAGAATGCCATAGGAGCCGTCTCCGGAGGTGGTGATATCGCCCTCGCGGTCGACGACAAGCGGCCCCACAATGCTCCGCACTGCGATGCCGGGGGCGCTATAGCCCTCCGTGGAGATGTTTCCGGTTTGGGTCACGCGGATCCCGAGCAAGCTTATGGCGTTGATGCCCGCCGCGTAGTCGCCTCTCGTCGCGATATCGCCGGTCTGGGTCACGATCGCGGACCGATAGCCCTGGGCGTAGATGCCGTGGGCCCCGTAGCCGCTGGTTCGGATCGTGCCGCTCTGCCAGACGGAAACCGAACCGTTCGGAGAGAGGGCATAGATGCCGTAGGCGTAATCGCCCCGGGTGCTGATCGCGCCCGTCTGCGTGACCGAGACGGAGCCACGATAGGAGAACGCATCGATGCCTGCAGCATCATATCCTTGCGTGGTGATCGCACCCTGATGGCTGACGGTCGTGTCGCGAAAGCTTTCCGCGTAGATGCCCGTGGCGTAATCGCCGCTCGTGTCGATATCGCCCCGATGGGTGATGGTGGCCGTGCCCAAATAGGAGAAGGCGTGAATGCCGTGCGTATCGTCGCCCGTCGTGGTGATGGAGAAGGGGCCGCCGGGACCGTCGGTCGTGTCCGAGTTGATCGTAACGTTTCCATCGCTCCCGAAATAAATCCCGTCGTCCACGCCCGGGGCCGGTGCGATATCTCCGGTCACGTCCTTGACGATGAGCGTGTCGAAGGGAGCCGGCACGATGCCGTATTGATCGATCTCGATGCCCGGGGAGACATTCCCCGTGCAGGTTACCGTCGTGCCGGAAACCGTGCTGCAGGGGGCGGCCGGCGGCACGATCTGGGCGCGCGCGGGCCGGCCATAGCCGAACAGCAGGACGCCTGCGGCGACCGTGCCCAGCAGCGCCGAGCGCCGGAATTTAATGGGTTGGGGTTGAGCGGTCGCCTGGCGATACGCCGATGGATCGAGCTCCGACCGCCGATCTTGCGACCCGGCACTATTGCGGGAACGACCCATGCCCACCCTTCGATAAAAGTCACCGTTTCCCGCCGCAGCTCCTGTCTAGGCACCCCGACGGGGCCCGGTCCAGCGGCAAAGCCAGAGTCCGACATTTTGGCTTCACTCTGTGGCGCCCGGGCCACGAATCGGGAAGGAACTGGGAAAAATCGGGATCACGGAACGTGACCCGGCAAGCACATCCGTCGGTGACGAAGACGCAGCCGCGGCGCCTACTCGGCCGCGGGCCTTGCCTTGCCGCCTTGGCCGTAGCGCCGCTCGATATAGTCGAGCACCAGCGCCTTGAAGTCTTCGGCCAGGGTCGGCCCGCGCAACGTGGTGGCCTTTTCCCCGTCGATGAAGACGGGCGCCGCCGGCATCTCGCCCGTGCCGGGGAGCGAGATGCCGATATCGGCATGCTTGGATTCGCCCGGGCCGTTCACGATGCAGCCCATCACCGCGACCTTCAGATCCTCCACCCCCGGATAGCGGGTGCGCCACTCCGGCATGGAGGACTGGATGAATCCCTGGATGTCCTGGGCAAGCTCCTGGAACCGCGTCGAGGTGGTGCGCCCGCAACCCGGGCAAGCCGCGACCAGCGGCACGAAGGCCCGCAACCCCATGCTCTGCAGCAGCTCTTGGGCGACCTTCACCTCGAGCGAACGGTCGCCGCCCGGCTCCGGCGTCAGCGAGATGCGGATCGTGTCGCCGATCCCCTCCTGCAGCAGCACGGCGAGCGCGGCCGAAGAGGCGACAATGCCCTTGGATCCCATGCCCGCCTCGGTCAGCCCGAGATGCAGCGCATAAGGCGACCGTGCGCCCAGCATGCGGTAGACGGCGATGAGATCCTGCACCGCGCTCACCTTGGCGGAGAGCACGATGCGCTCCGGCCCCATGCCGAGCTCCTCCGCCCGCGCCGCCGACAGCAGCGCCGACTGGACCAGGGATTCGTGCATCACCGCCCGCGCATCCTTCGGCGCATCGGAGCGCGCGTTCTCGTCCATCAGCCGGGTGAGCAGATCCTGATCCAGGCTTCCCCAATTGACGCCGATCCGCACCGGCTTCTCATGGGTGTTCGCCACCTCGATGATCTGGGCGAAGTGCTTGTCCTTCTTGTCCTTGAAGCCGACATTGCCAGGATTGATCCGATATTTCGCAAGCGCCGCCGCGCAATCCGGATAGTCGGTCAGCAGAATATGGCCGTTGTAATGGAAATCGCCGACCAGCGGCACGTCGGCGCCCAGCGCCAGCAGCTTCTCGCGGATCTTCGGCACGGCTGCGGCCGACTCCGCCCGATCCACCGTGATACGCACCAGCTCCGAGCCGGCCCGCGCCAGCGCCGCGACCTGCGCCACGGTGGCCTCGACATCGGCGGTGTCCGTGTTGGTCATGGACTGCACGACGACCGGCGCATCCCCGCCGAGCATCACGCCCCCGATATTCACGGGCGCGGAGAAGCGGCGCCCACCATGGGTGGACCCACCGTGCTCTTCCGTGTCTCTGGCGGCTTCTTCGGTCATAGCGGCAGATAAACCAGATTTGGGGATCGCAGACCAGCCCGCAAGCCGGTCACGCGAGGAAGCTTAACCGCGCCGAAACAACACGGCCGTGACGCATCCGGAATCTGAAGGCCCGTCGCTCAGCTCTCCGGCTGCAATGCCTTGCTGAGCTCCGCCATATTGTGACGGATCATGGCGAGATAGGTCGGGGCGGGCCCGTCCGGCCCCGATAGCGCATCGGAATAGAGCGTGCCGCCGATCTTCGCTCCCGTCTCGCTGGCGATCTGGTTCAACAGTCGCGGATCGCTCACATTCTCCAGGAACACCGCCGGGATCTTTTCGGCCCGCACCTGGTCGATGATCTCGGCCACGGCCTTGGCCGAAGCCTCGCTTTCGGTCGCCACCCCATGCGGGGCCAGGAACCGGATACCGTATTCCCGGCCGAAATAGCCGAAGGCGTCATGGGAGGTCACCACCACCCGCCGGTCTTTCGGTATCTCGGCGACGGCCGCCCTGATATTCTTGTCCAGGGCATCGATCTTCGTCAGATAAGCCGCCGCATTCGCCTCGTAGACGGCCTTGCCGGCCGGATCGGCGGCGATCAGCCCGTCCCGGATATTTTCGACATAGATCTTGCCGTCCGCCAGACTCTGCCACGCATGGGGATCGGCAACCGGCTCGTCATGACCGTGGTCGTCATGACCGTGGTCGTCATGACCATCGTGGTGATGATCGTGGCCGCCAGACATCTCAGCCGTTTCGATTCCCTCGGAAACGATCACCGTCTCGCCCGTGAAGGCGGAGGCCTGCTCCAGCCGCGGCAGCCAACCCTCCAGACCGAGACCGTTGACGAATAGGACATCCGATTGGGCGAGCTGCTTGGCAGCGGCCGGAGTCGGCTCGAAATCGTGGGGATCGCCATCAGGCTCGACAAAGGTCGTCACCGCCACCCGGTCGCCGCCGACCTGGCGCACCATGTCGCCGAGAATGCTGAAGCTCGCGACCGCTTTCACTTTCTCTTCCGCGATGCTCAAACCGGCGGGCAGCAGCACCGCACCGAAGCCCAAAACAACGCCGGCAAAGCGTAGGCCGGTCAGCCATCCGATCATGACACGGCTCCCGATCCGATTGCGCCCGTCTCTGAGACCCGCCGCACCAGCAAGCGGGTCAGCAATCCGCCCCGCCGTCCGATCAGCGTGGAGAATAGATACCCGGCCCCGGCGGTGAGGATGATCGCCGGGCCGGAGGGAATATCCATGTGGTAGGAGAGCAGCAGGCCGGCGAAGCAGGCGAGGAAGGCGCTTCCCACGGCCACCGCGATCATGCCCGAGACGCTATCGGCCCAGAACCGCGCCGTGATCGCCGGCAGCAGCATGATGCCCACCACCATCAGCGTGCCGAGCGCCTGGAAACCGCCGACCAGGTTGAGCACCAGCAACACCAGAAACAGGAAATGGGTTGGGAGGCTGGCCCGGCTGACCGAGCGCAGGAAGGCGGGATCGAAGCATTCCAGCACCAAGGGCCGGTAAATCGCCGCCAGCACCAGGGTCGACACCGTGGCTATCGCGGCGACCAGCAGCAGCGCCGCATCGTCCAGGGCCAGCACGGAGCCGAACAGAACATGCAGCAGATCGACGCTGCTGCCCTTGACCGAGATGATCATCACCCCAAGCGCCAATGACAGCAGGTAGAAGGCGGCGAGGCTCGCATCCTCCCGCAGGATGGTGGAGCGCGTCACCGCGCCGGAAAGCAGCACGACGGTAAGCCCGGTGATCAGCCCGCCCAGGCTCATGGCGAAAAGCGACAGCCCCGCGACCAAGAACCCGACCGCCGCGCCAGGCAGGATCGCATGGGCCATGGCATCGCCCACCAGGCTCATCCGCCGCAGCAGCAGAAACACGCCGATCGGCGGCGCCCCGATAGACAGCGCCAGACAGCCGACCAGTGCCCGGCGCATGAAGGCATAGTCGAGAAAGGGCTGGATCGGCCCCAGAAGATCGGACACGAGGGCGTTCATGCCGACAAACCGAGCGCCGCCGGCGACGCGGCGCGTTTGTGAGCGGTTGCGGCGCCGTCTTCGGCTTGGCCTGATTTTGCGAGATTGCTCGGGGTCAGCACCTTTGCGGTCGGCCCCCAAGCCACGACCTCGCGCGACAGGATCATGGTTTCCGGGAAATACGCCCGCACCCGCGCCGTATCGTGCAGCGCCGCCACCACCGTGCGGCCCTCATCGTGCCATTGCACCACCAGCCGCATCAGGCTCTCCACCGTCTCCGCGTCGATGGCGCGGAAGGGTTCGTCCAGAAGGATCAGCGGCGCATCTTGCAGCAAAAGCCGGGCGAACAAGGCCCGCTGCAATTGCCCGCCGGAAAGCGACCCCACCAGATGCCCGGCGAAGGGCGCCAGCCCCACGCGATCCAGCGCATCCGTCACCCTGGCCCGATCTGCCCGGCCGATACCGCCGAACGCACCGATCTTCCGCCACAGCCCCATGGCCACGCAATCGAAGACCGAGATGGGAAAGCTCGGATCGATATCGTTCCGCTGCGGCAGATAGGCGATGTCGGTCCGTTTCAGGCCGCTTAGGGAGAGCGTGCCGGCAAGCGGCACAAGCTCCCCCATGATCCCCTTGAACAAGGTGGATTTGCCGGCGCCGTTGGGGCCGATCAGCGCCAGCAGGGCGCCGGGGGCGATCTCGCCCGTCACATCGGCGAGAGCCGCCGTCCCGTCATAGCCGAGACTGAGATGAGAAAAGCGGACCAGCCCGCCCCCGGCCGCCGTCATGACAAAGCCCAGAAAACGCCGGCCCAAAGCACGGCGATCGCCAAAGCCGCCACGCCGAGCCGGCCGGCGAGCGACAGGCGCAGCAGCGAATAGCCGAACGCTTCGGAAGCGCCTGACGCTTGCAAGCCGTGCACGGCTTCAGGCTCTTGAGCGGTCCTTTCCATCGCTGGCGATACCTCTTTTGCGGCCCCGGCCGCGTCTTGTTGCATGGCCGCCGGCCGGTCTTGCCGACACGCGTGCCGCGAGACCATTGCCTCGATGTCTTTAGGAGGCCGCCTGCCGGCAAGCGCTGCAGATGCCGGCGAGCTCTAGCGTCGCCTGCTCCACGTGAATGTCCTTCGGCGCGAGCTTCAGAAGAGCCTCGTAATGATCCTCATCGAGTTCGATTTCCTCGACCCGCTGGCATTCCCGGCAGAAGGCGAAGGCGAAACGCCCACCGCACCGCCCATGGCCACAAGCCACGAAGGCGCTCAGGGATTTCAGCCGATGCACCATGCCCAGGGATTCGAGACCCGCGAGCGCCCGGTAGACCGTAGGCGGGTGGGAAATGCCCGAAGGACGCACCCGATCGAGGATGGCATAGGCGCTCATCGGTTCCTTCGATGCGCGCAAGGCCTCCAGAACCCTGGCCTCGTTGGCCGAAAGCTCGTGCTCCGAATGGTCGTGATGTTTCGTCACCATGGCACGCCTCCTCGGAATGATATAATGTATCAGCTTGAGGCCCGTCAATCGGCGGTTGGGGGATGCGGTCGCAACGCAGTTTCTCCACAATCTTTCGGCAAGCTCGCCGGGCACTCACGGGAAAAGACGAATTGGGCATGATCTCTCGCGTCAAACGCATCCTGCGGCACCGCACGCATCTCGTCTGCGCCCTCGCCGCATGCTTCGCCGTGCAAATACCGGGGGCCGCTCACGCGCACCCTCATGTCTGGACGAGCGTGCAATCGGAGCTGGTCTTCGGTGAAGACGGCAAGATCGAAGCGATCCGCCATCGCTGGGTCTTCGACGAGTTCTATAGCGCCATGGCGATCCAGGGACTCGATACCGACGGCGACGGCAAATACAGCAAGGAAGAGCTGAAGCCGCTGGCCGAGGTCAACGTCAATTCCCTGAACGAATTCGATTATTTCACCTTCGTCTCGGCCAAGGGCGAGGCCATCGCCTTGAGCGATCCCGTCGATTACTGGGTGACGGCGGAGAACGGCATCGTCACCTTGAACTTCACCCTGCCCTTGAAACAGCCCGTGGCGGCTGAGAAGGACGAGGTGAAGGTGGAGGTCTACGACCCGAGCTTCTTCGTGGCGTTCTCCTTCGCGAAGGAAAATCCGCTGAAGATGGCCGGCGCACCGGCCGGCTGCGAAGCCAATCTCGAGACGCCGATGACCGACCCGGATTCGGAAGCTCTTACCGAGGCCTTCTTCAGCCAGCTCGGGCCGGACAGCAATTACGGCTCTCAATTCGCCCAGACCGCCGTCGTTTCATGCAAGAGCTGACCGGGCGCCTGGCGGCGTGCGCTGTCGCGCTGCTGGCCTTTCTCGTCTTGGGCACCTGCGCCGGCATCGCGGAAACGAGCCCGCCCTCCGCCTTCCAAGAGGTCGCCGAGCAGCAAGCCTCGCCGCCCTCCGCCTTCGGCAATCGCGGCGCACCGGCCGAGGCGCCGAGTCTCAAGTCCCAACCGCGCGTCGGCGGTTTTATCGGCTGGATCACCGAAGCCCAGCAAAAGATGCAGCGCCGGCTCGCCGCCGCGATCAAGGGATTGCGCGAGAACAACCCCTTCTATGCCGGCTTGGTGCTGGCGGGGCTCAGCTTCGGCTACGGCGTGCTCCACGCGGCGGGTCCGGGCCACGGCAAGACGATCATCACCTCTTATGTCGTGGCCAACGAGGAAACGGCGCGCCGCGGCATCCTCGTCTCCTTCCTGGCCGCCGCCGTCCAGGCCATGACGGCCGTCATTCTGGTGCTGCTGCTCGCCGTGGCGCTGAACGCCTCCGGCTTCGAGCTGAAGGCCTGGTCCGGGCGTCTGGAGACGGCGAGCTACGCCCTCATCGCCCTGGTCGGCGTCTGGCTGCTGATCCGCCAGCTCCGCACCCTCTTCGCGAACGGCTCGCTCAACGCAGCCGAGGAGCAGACCCACGACCACGCTCACAACCACGAGCACGATCATGACCACAATCACGATCATCACGGTCATGCACATCACGATCATGAGCACTGCGAGTCGTGCCGTCACATGCCCGACCTGGAGAAGCTCGCCCAGCCGCTCAATCTGAAGCAGCTCGCCGCCGTGGTCTTCTCCGTCGGCATCCGCCCCTGCACCGGTGCCATCGTGGTGCTGGTCTTCGCCCTCGCTCAGGGCCTCCTCTGGGCCGGCATCGCCGCCACCTTCGCCATGGCTTTCGGCACCGCGCTGACCGTTGCCTCCATCGCCATTCTCGCCCTCTTCTCCCGCGAGCTGGCCCTCAAGCTCGGCGGCGAAGGCGGCCGCTGGGGCGAAGCCGTCTGGACCCTGTGCGGGCTTGGCGGTTCCGTCGTCATCATCCTGATCGGCGCGACTCTGTTCCTCGCTTCTCTCGGCCCGGCCCGCCCCTTCTAGGGGGCCTGAGCGGGCTTGATCGTGCCGCCGATCCGGCATGCAATGGTCCCATGGCCATCGCGGGATCGAAAATGGAGATCGTCCGAGGAGACATCACCGCCCTCGATGTGGACGCCATCGTCAACGCGGCCAATGCCCAGCTCGCGCCGGGCGGCGGGGTCTGCGGCGCCATTCATCGCGCCGCGGGACCGGCCCTGGCGGACGCTTGTGCTGAGATCGGCGGATGCCCGACCGGCGAGGCCCGGATCACGCCGGGCTTCGATCTGCCCGCGCGCCACGTCATCCATGCCGTCGGCCCCGTCTGGCATGGCGGCGGCAGCGGGGAGGACGAAGCACTGGCTGCCTGCTACCGCAATTCCATCGCCCTCGCCGATGAACACGGGCTCGCCTCCATCGCCTTCCCGGCCATCTCCACCGGCATCTACGGCTTTCCGCCCGACCGCGCGGCTGATATTGCGATCCGGAGCGCGGCGGAAGCGCTCGCCGGGCATCCTAAGGTCGAGACGGTGATCTTCTGCTGCTTCGACGACGTCTCCGCCAAGCGGCACCAGAGCGCCTTGGCCGCCTGGGAGCAGCGACAGTGAGGTAGGCGCCATGGCGGGTCAGACGCGGCCGGTCATCATGTGGTTCCGGCGGGACCTCCGCCTTTCCGACAATCCGGCGCTCGCGGCTGCCGCAAAAGCCGGCGCGCCGCTGCTGTCCATCTTCATTCTCGACGATAAGGCGGCGGGCCGTTTCCGCCCCGGCGGCGCCTCGCGCTGGTGGCTTCATGGCAGCCTCGAAGCCTTGAGCGAAAGCCTCGGCGGCCATCTCGTCCTGCGCCGTGGCGAGACCGCCGAGACAATCGAAGCGTTGCTCGACGAGACCGGCGCCGCTGCCATTCACACAGCCGCCGCCTATGAGCCCTACGAGCGCGGTCTGGAAGCGGCCGTTGAAAAGCTTTGCAAAGACCGAGCCGTCACGTTCGAACGTCACGAAGGCCGGCTGCTCAACCCGCCCGACAGCATCCATACCAATGACGGCGTGCCTTACCGGGTCTTCACCCCCTATTGGAAAGCCGCCAAGCGGAAGCGTTTCCGCGCCCTGCTGAAAGCCCCGAAACTCGGAGATTTCGCCAATGTCGAATCCGACGCCCTCGATGATTGGAACCTGAGGCCGCGCAAGCCCGACTGGGGCCGGGGGCTTGCGCAAGACATGGACCCCCG
This sequence comes from Methyloligella sp. ZOD6, assembly GCA_050110875.1. Taxonomy (GTDB): domain Bacteria; phylum Pseudomonadota; class Alphaproteobacteria; order Rhizobiales; family Methyloligellaceae; genus Methyloligella. Next base: position 2,706,023 of record CP188828.1, on the reverse strand, counting down.
GCGAGAAAGCGGCCAAGGGGGCGCTCGCGGCATTCATCGGTGAGAAGCTGCTCGACTACGAGAGGCATCGCGGCCGACTCGACTGCGATCCGAGCTCGCAGCTATCGCCCCATCTTCATTTCGGCGAGCTGAGCCCGCTACAAGTCTACCGGGCGGTGCGTCACGCCGACAAAGGGGCCACCGGCAAAGGCGCCGAAAGCTTCCTGAGCGAGCTCGGCTGGCGGGAATTCTGCGCCCAGCTCCTCTTCCACTTCCCCCGCATCGCGACCGAACCCTTGAAGGAGCAATTCGCGACGTTTCCCTGGCGAAATTCCCGATCCGATCTCGAGGCCTGGCAAAAGAGCGAGACGGGCTATCCGCTCGTCGATGCCGCCATGCGTCAGCTTTGGCAAACCGGCTGGATGCCGAACCGCGCCCGCATGATCGTCGCCTCCTTCCTCACCAAGCATCTGCTGATTCCCTGGCAGGACGGCGCCGATTGGTTCTGGGACACGCTGGTCGACGCGGACCTCGCCAACAACGCCGCCAATTGGCAATGGGTGGCCGGCTCCGGTGCCGATGCCGCGCCCTATTTCCGCATCTTCAATCCTATTCTCCAGTCAGAAAAATTCGATCCGAACGGCGACTATATCCGCCGCTGGGTTCCGGAATTGAAGAAGCTCGACGCCGGCCATATCCACGCCCCGTTCGACGCCCCCGCCTCATCCTTGAGCGCGGCAGGCATCGATTTAGGCACGAATTATCCCCAACCGATCGTCGCTCAGAAACACGGGCGAGAGCGGGCTCTGGCCGCCTACGATAAGATAAAAAGCAAATAGGTGCGGCAGTACTGCGCTTTTCGTGAGCAGCAAATCGGCATAGACTGCAACAATATTCTTGAGTCGCATGAAACGGCGATCAAGGTCGATATTGGAGCGGGTGGGCTGAAGAATGTTTGATCTCGATCCAGTCATGTTGGCGCGGATCCAATTCGCTTTCACCGTTTCGTTTCACATCCTCTTCCCAGCCTTCACCATCGGCCTTTCCATGTGGCTGCTTGTCCTGGAAGCCCTTTGGCTGAAGACCGGCAAGGCCATCTACCTCGATACCGCCAAGCACTGGTCGAAGATCTTTGCCGTCTCTTTCGGCATGGGTGTCGTCTCCGGCATCGTCATGTCTTACGAGTTCGGCACCAATTGGAGCGTGCTCTCCCATGCGGGGGGCAACATCCTCGGTCCGCTCCTGGCCTATGAGGTGCTGACCGCCTTCTTCCTCGAGGCGGGCTTCCTCGGCATCATGCTGTTCGGCTGGAATCACGTGCCGAAGGGCGTGCATTTCATTGCCACGGCCGCTGTCGCGTTCGGCACGCTCCTGTCCGCCTTCTGGATCCTCTCCGCCAATAGCTGGATGCAGACGCCACAGGGCTTCGAGGTGAAGGACGGCGTGCTTCACGCCACAAGCTGGATGGAGGTTATTTTCAACCCATCCTTCCCCTACCGCCTGGCGCACATGGTGACGGCCGCCTACCTGACCACGGCCTTCGCCGTCGGCGGTATCGGCGCCTGGTATCTCCTGCGCAACCGCAGCGTCGCCCACGGCAAGATCATGCTCGGCATGGCCCTCAGCCTGATTGTCTGGATGGCGCCCATGCAGCTCGTCATCGGCGACCTGCACGGCCTGAACACCCTTGAGCATCAGCCTGCCAAGGTCGCGGCCCTGGAAGCGCACTGGGAGACCGGGAGCGGGGTGCCGCTGATCCTGTTCGCGATCCCCGACGACGAGGCGGAGGAAAACCATTACGAGGTGGCCGTGCCGGGCCTCGGCAGCCTGATCCTCACCCACGAATGGGATGGCGAGGTGAAAGGCCTGAAGTCCTGGGCGCCCGAGGATAGGCCCAGCCCGGTCATCCCCTTCTTCGCCTTTCGCATCATGGTCGGCTGCGGCCTGATCATGATCGCGCTGGGCTTCATCGGCGCCTTCCTCTGGTTCCGCGGCACGCTCTTCACCACCCGCTGGTACTTGCGCGCCATGGTCATCTGCTGGCCCATCGGATTCGTCGCCGTGCTCGCAGGCTGGTTCGTGACCGAGGTCGGAAGACAGCCCTGGGTCGTCTACGACATTCTGCGCACCGCCGACGCGGTCTCGCCCGTGCCGGGTGGCAGCGTGCTGACGACGCTGATTATTTTCATCGTGGTCTACGGCTTCATCTTCGGCGCCGGCCTGTACTACATGGCCAAGCTGGTCCGCCGCGGACCCGACGAGACGCCGCCTTCGCCGGATGAGGAGGATGTCGACCTGTCCCGCCGGCCGCTTGCAGCCTCAGGAAACCCGTAAGCGAGCTGATATGACCGAATTTCTCCCTGTCATCCTGCCTCTCGTTTGGGCCGCGATTCTGGCCGTCGGCGTCCTGATCTATGTGGTGCTTGACGGGTTCGATCTCGGCCTCGGGGTGCTGTTTCCCTTCGCCCCGAACCATCGCTGCCGCGACGCCATGATGAACTCCGTCGCGCCCTACTGGGACGGCAACGAGACCTGGCTCGTGCTTGGCGGCGGCGGTCTGCTGGCCGCCTTTCCGCTCGCCTATTCGCTGCTGCTGCCGGCTCTCTATCTGCCGCTGATCCTGATGCTCGCCGGACTGATCCTGCGCGGCGTGGCTTTCGAGTTTCGCTACAAGGCCGACACCTCCCGCTGGATGTGGGACTGGGCCTTCGCCGGCGGCTCCACCCTGGCGGCCCTGATGCAGGGCGGCGCCGTGGGCGCCTTCATCCAGGGCTTCGAAGTCAAGGACAACGCCTATGCGGGCGGACCCTTCGACTGGCTGACCCCGTTCGTCTTGGTCACCGCCGTGGCGCTGGTCGCCGGTTACGTGCTGCTCGCCTGCGGCTGGATGATCATGAAGGGCGACGATGAGCTGCGCGACTGGGCCTACAAGGTGGGCCGTTATGCGATCGTCGCCGTCGCCGCGTTCATCGTCATCTTCAGCATCTGGACACCGCTGATGCACGAGGACATCGCCGCGCGCTGGTTCACGCCGGGCAATATGGTGATGCTGAGCCCGGTGCCGATCCTCACCGCGCTCGCCGTCGTCGGCGTCTGGTACGCGCTTGACCAGCGCTGGAAGCACCTGCCCTTCCTGCTCTCGATCGTGATCTTCCTGCTCTGCTACACGGGCTTGGCGGTCAGCCTCTTCCCGTATGTCATCCCGCCGGATGTCACGATTTGGGATGCCGCCGCGGCGCCCGATTCCCAGCTCTTCATGCTCTACGGCGCGATCCCGCTCATCCCCATCATCCTGGGCTACACGGCCTATTCGTATTATTCGATGTGGCACGTGAAGGATCACAGCGCCTACCACTAGGACGGCGGATCAGCTCCAGGCAGGCAGCTTCTCGTTCGCCGCGAGCGCCTTCATCTCCGCCTCCAGCTTTTCGACGAAGGCGCTATGAGACGTCTCGTCATGAGACGTTTCGCCATGGAGCGGTGCGCCCACGCTGACCGTGCAGTTGAACGGCACCAGAATCGCCGAGCCCTTCGGCAGCGCCTTGCCGAGCCCGTGCATGAAGACCGGAACGACCGGCACGCGCGTATCCGCCTTGGCCAGATGGCCGATACCGCGCTTGAAGGCGGTGAGCGCCTCCGGCTCGCCCCGCGAGCCTTCCGGAAACAGGATCAGGATCTCGCCCCGCTGTAGCGCCCGCTCGCAGCCGAGGAGCGGATTGGCACCGCCCTCTTTACGCCGCGCCACCGGAATGATTCCGAGGATCTTCTCCGAGAACCACGCGCGCTTGGGCGTCTTGCAGAAATAGTCCGCCGCCGCCACGGGCCGCAGCTTGGGCAGAAGCGATAAGGGGAACAACGACATCAGCACCATGGTGTCGAGATGGGAGTTGTGGTTGGCGGCGATGATGGCGGGCCCCTCCACCGGCAAACGCTGGCGGTTCCGCACCGTGACCCCGAGGGCAATCAGCACCAGCGCCCGGACGAGCACCCCGTAGAACAACCAGCGCAACGCCCGCACTCCGAAGCTCGTATTCTCCAGGCTCTCATCCGCCATGCGCCGTCCCTCAGCTGAAGAAGAAATAGCGGAAGAAATGGAAGAAGGCGGGCGCCGCGATGGTCAGGCTGTCGACCCGGTCGAGGATGCCGCCATGGCCGGGGATCAGCCCGCCCGTATCCTTCACGCCGAGGTCCCGCTTCATGGCCGAGATGGTGATGTCGCCGAAGAAGCCGGCAATACCGATCACGCCGCCTGCGGCTGCCGACCATACAACATCCATCGGGGTCAGAAAGGGCCCGACAGCTGCCGCAAGCAAAATGGTCGTGCCGACACCCCCGACCAGCCCCTCCCAGGTCTTGTTGGGGCTCACCGTCGGCGTCACCTTATGCCGGCCGAGCAATCGTCCCCAGACATATTGGGCAACATCGTTGAGCTGGGTGAGCAGCACAAGAAAGAGCAGCAGCCCGAGTCCACCGGCCACCGGGTTCTCCCCGTCGCCCGCGACCAGCAGCATGGCCATATGGCTCAAGGTGAAGACCGTCATCATCAGCCCCCAGCTCAAGGTGCCCACGGCCCTCAAGTAGCCTTCCGTCTCGCCGCGCAACGCCATGACGATGGGGAAGAACAGAAACATCCAGACCGGCACGAAGACGATGAACATCCCGTACCAATCGGTCGCCGCCCAGTAATACTGGATGGGAATCGCCAGATAGGCGTAGAGCAGCACCGAGCGGTCGATCCGCCTTGTCGGAATCAGCGAGACATACTCTTTCAGCGCCAGATAGCTGATGAAACCGAGAAAGACGATCGCCACCGTCTGGTTCAGCACCACGCAGAGCGTGAAAGCGCCGATCATCCACCACCAGGACTTCACCCGATCGGCCAGCTCTTGATGCCGGCCCGCAGCATCGCGCCGGCGCATAGCGAAGACGATGACGCTGGCCACCACCAACAACCCGTAGATGCCGGCAAGCCCGTAGAGCACCGGCCAGGGGATATCCAGTGGTCCGGTCATTCCATCCCTCCGTCATCGGCGAGGATCGCCCGCATGCGGTTCAAGACAGTGGAAATGCCCAGCCCCAGCAGCACTGCGAGATAGGCAGTCGACCAGAGCCCAGGCGTCAGCCCGATGGCGATCAGCACCGCCAGCAGGCCGAAGGCGAAGGCCCGGTCGCTCTTGCCGAGCGGCCCTTCGTAATGGCGCGCCGCCCCGGCCATGGGGCCGAGGGCGCCGGCCATCTCGCCGACGATTCCGACGACGACCACCAGCACAACGAGAGCGCCATTCACCCCGGGGATCAACGCGAACGGCAGGTAAAGCGCGGCATCGGCAATCACATCGGAGAGCTCGTTCAAGAGCGCCCCCAACCGGCTCTTCTGTCCGTGCTCCCGCGCCATCATCCCGTCGATGGCGTTCAGCGCCATGCGCAGGAACAGCGTGACCGGCAGCAGTGCCAGAGGCAGCACCGTCCCCGGCGCCAGCGCCAGCCAGGCCCCGTGAGCGAGGCTGAGAACCAAGGCTGCAAGCGTCACCCCGTTGGCGGTCCCGCCCGCCGCCACCAGCCCGTCGCAGAGCGGACGGAGCAGCCCCTGAAACTTGGGCTTCAGATCGTAGATGCTTGCCAAAATCCCCCCTTGAAGCCGCCCGGCCCTCTAGAGCTTCGGCGACGCCGGAGCGGCCGCCTCGCGGCTCGCCTCCACCTCAGCCAGAAGTTGCTCGACCTTGGGAAGAATGCCTTCGACGATTTTTGCCACGCCTTCTCCGTTCGGATGCATCCCGTCTGACAGGGTCAGTTGCTCGTCCATGGCAACCCCGTCCAGAAAGAACGGATAGAAGATCAGATCGTGCTTCTCGGCTAGCGCGGGATAGATCGCATGGAATTCCTCCACGTAATCCTTGCCCATATTGCGCGGCGCCTCCATGCCGGCAAGCAGCACGGGCAGTCCCCGCGCCTTGGCCTGGCGGATGATCTTCTCCAGGGATTGCCTGGTCTCGTCAGGCTTCAACCCGCGCAAGGCATCGTTCGCCCCGAGCTCCAGGATGATGGCGTCCGCCTCTTCCGGCACCGCCCAGTCGAAGCGCGAAAGCCCCCCGGCCGCCGTATCGCCCGAAACGCCCGCGTTGATCACCTCCACCGTCTGGCCGCGCGCTTTCAGCGCCTCTTGCAGCTGGGCGGGAAACGCCTCCGACTGAGGCAGTTGATAACCCGCCGTCAGGCTGTCACCCAGGGCGACGATAACCGGCGGCGAGGTGTCCGCGCGCAACGGTGCGAAACCCGGTATCAGAACCGTCGCCAGCAGCCATGCGGCAATTGAGACCAGACGAAGAGAGGCAGCTTTCATGTTTTGACCTCTTTGGGCTTTATCTATTGACGCCAACCATGCGACTCCTCACATCAAAGCCCGCCTATGGAACACACCTATAAAGCTCCCGCCAGCCCTTCCGCTACACCTGCCATCGCGCTTCAGGACGTTCATGTGACCCTGCCCTCGCGCGCCGGCCCGGTCGATATCCTGCGCGGTATCGACTTCAGCGTGGCGGATGGCGAGACAGTCGCCATCGTCGGACCGAGTGGCGCCGGCAAATCCACCCTGCTCATGGTCATGGCCGGGCTGGAGCGGGTAACCAAGGGCCGGGTCAGCATCGCAGGCACCGATCTCTCGCCGCTCAACGAGGACGGGCTCGCCCGCCTCCGCGCCAGCCATATCGGTATTGTGTTTCAGGCTTTCCACCTCGTCCCCACCATGACGGCGCTGGAGAATGTCGCCCTGCCGCTGGAATTCCTGGACCGGGACGATGCCTTTTCCGTGGCCAAGGAGAGCTTGCAGGAGGTCGGCCTCTCCCATCGCGAGAGCCATTTCCCGGCCCAGCTTTCCGGCGGCGAGAAGCAGCGGGTCGCCATCGCACGCGCGCTCAGCCCCGGACCGTCGCTCATCCTCGCCGACGAGCCGACCGGCAATCTCGATCTGAAGACCGGCCAGCAGGTGATGGATTTGCTCTTCGCCTTGCAGGAGCGCACCGGCGCGACCTTGCTGCTCATCACCCATGATCGAAGCCTCGCGAAACGCTGCAGCCGCATGGTCACCTTGGCCGATGGCCGCATCGCGAGCGAAGAAGAAGAGCGGGCCGCCGCCTCGTGAGCGACGCAAGCAAAACCGCCGAATCGTCCTTCGGACTGCCCTTCAAGATCGCCCTGCGCGAGCTCCGCTCCGGCGCGGGCGGTCTCTCGGTCTTCGTCGTCTGCATCGCCCTCGGGGTCGCCTCCATCGCCGCCATCGGCTCCCTCTCGGCGGCCTTCGATGCGGCGCTGGTGAATAGCGGCCGCACCCTGGTCGGCGGCGATCTCTCCTTCGAGCTCGTTCATCGGCAAGCGACGGAAGCAGAGTACAAGACCCTCAACGAGCTGGGCGATGTCAGCGAGTCGGCAAGCCTGCGGGCCATGGCCCATGCCGATCAGGACAAAAGCGCGCTGGTCGAGATCAAGGCCGTCGACGAGGCTTTTCCCCTCTTCGGCGAGGTCGAGATCCTCGAGCCTGAGAACGCAGGCCCCCTATGGCGCAAACCCGGCAACGCCATCGTCGAGCAGACCCTGCTGGACCGATTGGAGCTCGAGATCGGCGATAAGCTCGTCATCGGCGAAGGCAGCGTCACCATCGCCGGCATTCTCGGCGATCAGCCGGACCGTCTGGCCGACCGCCTGGCTTACGGCCCGCGCGTCCTCATCTCCCTCGACACTCTGAAGGAGACCGGTCTCATCCAGCCCGGCAGCCTGATCCGCTGGACCTACCGGCTCAGACTGCCCGGCGAGCTGGGCACCGACCGGGGCGCCTTGGCGGCCGCCAAGGCCAAAGTGCAGAAGCGCTTTCCGGAAAGCGGCTTCGCCGTCAACGACTGGACGGATCCCGCCCCGCGCCTGCGCCAGAACGCCGACCGCTTCACCCAGTTCATCGGCCTTGTCGGACTCACCGCCATGCTGCTTGGCGGTATCGGCGTGGGCAACGCCATCCACGCCTACATGAACAAGAAGCGCGAGGTGATCGCGATCTTCAAGAGCCTGGGCGCCACCTCCAAGCTGGTGCTCCGCATCTACCTGATCCAGGCGCTCCTGCTCACGGCGCTCGGCATCCTGGCCGGGGTGATCGTCGGCGCCGCCACCCCGGCGATTCTGTCGGCCCTCTACGCTGACCGGCTTCCCATCGCCCTGGTGACCTCCATCCATCTCGTTCCGTTGCTGATGGCGGCTGGCGCCGGCCTGCTCACCATGGCGCTGTTCGTGCTCTGGCCCCTGGGGAAGGCGAGCGCCGTACCGCCGGCCGTTCTCATGCGCTCCCATCTCGCCGAAGAGGATCGCTTCGCCACAGCCTGGCCCTTCGCAGCCGGATCGGCCATCTCCGGCCTCGCCCTCTTCGCCCTGGCGATCGCCACCTCCAGCGAGCCCCTCGTCACCGGTCTCATCTGCCTCGGCATCGTGGCGGCCTTCGGCCTGCTCTACGCCATCGGCTGGGGTTTGCAGGCTCTCGCCGCCAGGATGCGCCCCCACATGCCGCCGACCATCGCGCTGGCCTTTGCCAGCATCGGCGGCCCAGGCTCGCTCGCCCGCAACGTCGCCCTATCCTTGGGGCTGGGTCTCGGCCTCCTGGTCGCCGTGGCTCTTATCGACCGGGCACTGGTGGCCGAGCTGCAGGGCGATCTCGCCGCCGATGCCCCTTCCTACTATTTCCTGGATATCGACGCCGGCGAGATCGGCCGTTTCCGCGACACCGCCAAATCCGTCATGCCCGATGTGGAGTTGAACGATGCGCCCATGCTGCGGGGCCGCATCGTCCGGCTCAACGGCATCTCCGTCGAGGAGATCGAGGCGGCACCGGAGTATCAATGGGTCATCAACGGCGATCGGGGCCTCACCTACACGGCGGAGATTCCCACCGGGTCCAAGGTCGTCGCCGGCGAATGGTGGCCGAAGGACTATGACGGCCCGCCGCTGGTCTCCTTCGACGACAAGGCGGCCGAGGGCTTGGGCCTCCATTTGGGCGATCTGGTCACCGTGAATATTCTCGGCCGCAATATCGAGGCTTCCGTCGCCAATCTCCGGGAGATCGACTGGGAATCCCTCGCCATCAATTTCATCATGGTCTTCCCGCCGAGCACTCTGGAAGGTGTGCCCCACCGGGCGCTCGCCACCCTGGAATTCCCCGAAGGCACCACACCTGAGGAGGAAGGCAAGCTGATCCAGACCTTGTCGGAAGCCTTTCCGCTGGTCACCGCCATCAAGGTCGGCGACGTGGTCGATGCGGCACAGAAGCTGATCGGCCAGGTCATGACGGCCGTCCAGGTCACGGCCGGCATCACCCTGCTGATCGGCGCCGTGGTGCTCGCCGGCGCCATCGCCTCGGGCCAGCAGCGCCGTAAATATCTCGCCGTGCTCTACAAGACCCTGGGCGCCACCCGCCGCCGCATCGTCACCGCCGAGCTAATCGAATTCGCCTTCCTGGCCTTGAGCGTGGCGGTCGCCGCCGTGGTCATCGCGACCCTCACCGCCTTCGTGCTCTGCGTGTTCGTGTTCGACATTCCGTTCCGCTTCTCGATACTCGCGGCGAGCGAGACGGTTCTGCTGTCTCTCGGCCTGGTCCTCGCTCTCGGATTGATCGCCATTTGGCGGGTGCTCTCCGCCAAGGCCGCCCCTTATTTGCGGGCGGAATGAGCCGTTCCGTCTCCGTTTGCCCGCAAACTCGGGGAAACCGGCCATCTTCCCGTTAAAGAGAAGCGATAGCTTCGGGCAAACTGCACCTTGCGGAGATTTCCGATCGCGCCCATATTTGGCGCAACACAAGAGTTTCTCACTGAACCGCCCGATCCCGGGCACTCAGGTCGAAAGGAAAGTCATCGATGGCTGAATACGAAGGACGCTACGCGCAACCTCGCCCCGCCGGCCGCGCCGAAGCCGGCGCGATCGACCAGGGCCTGCGCAGCTATATGCTCAGCGTCTACAACTACATGGCCAGCGGCGTCGCTCTGACCGGCGTGGTCGCCTATATCGTCTATGCCATGTCCGTGGTCGAGACCGGAGCCGGCCTCCAACTGACCAGCTTCGGCAACCTTATGTTCAACAGCGCCTTCAAGTGGGTGGTGATCTTCGCGCCGCTCGCCATGGTGTTCGTGCTCTCCATGGGCATTCAGCGCATGAGCCTCGGCGCCGCGCAGGCTGCCTTCTGGGGTTTTGCCGCGCTCATGGGCGCGTCGATTTCGTCGATCTTCCTGGTCTATGCCGGCGAGAGCATCGCGCGGGTGTTCTTCATCACCGCCGCCTCCTTCGGCGCGCTCAGCCTCTGGGGCTACACCACCAGCCGCGATCTTTCCGGCTGGGGCTCGTTCCTCTTCATGGGGCTGATCGGCATCATCCTCGCCTCGCTGGTGAACCTGTTCCTGGGCTCCTCGGCGCTGCAATTCGCCATCTCCGTGATCGGCGTACTGATCTTCGCGGGCCTCACCGCCTACGACACTCAGCAGATCAAGGAGATGTATTACGAGGGCGACTCGACCGCCGTGGCCGGACGCAAGGCCATCATGGGCGCGCTCAGGCTGTATCTGGACTTCATCAACCTGTTCATGATGCTGCTGTCGCTGTTCGGCGACCGCCGCTAAGTCCGGAAGCAGCGATCTCAAGACAAAGCCCCGGAGGTGATCCTTCGGGGCTTTTTTGTTGATTAGGGTGCCCGGGCCTCATGGCTCGAGACGCGTCGCCCTCACCATGAGGGGTTAGGGGGTTGGCGCGGCGCCATTCTCAGATCTCTCTCCTCACCCTGAGGGGCGCGGGAACCGCGCCGTCTCGAAGGGTGCAGGTCCAGCGGGTGCAGGTCCAGCGATGCATCATGCCCGCCACCCCGGTTTCACCCCTCTCCGTCGTCATTGCCGGGCTTGACCCGGCAATCCACGCCGTTCCGCCTCCGCGAAGGCAGGACCATCTGTGATCTCCGAGCAAGCTGCAATGGAACGGCATGGCCCCCCGGATCAAGTCCGGGGGTGACGAAGCTGAGTTTTTTGCCAGTTACCCCTCGACCAGCCGAAGGCCCTTGTCGAGCACCCGCAACACCCGCGACAGATCGTGGCCCCGCTTCAGGATCTGCCCCGTCGCGGCGATCACGCAATAGGCGCCCTGGCGGCGCGCCAGCTTCGGGGTCTTCTCGATGCGGTAGAGCGGCGTCTCGCTCGCCCGGCGAAAGATCGAGAACACGGCCTTGTCGCGCAGCCCGTCGATGGCGTAGTCGCGCCACTCGCCGCTCGCCACTTTACGGCCGTAGACATTGAGGATTTGGGACAGCTCCCAGCGATTGAAATTCACCTCGCCGGGCCTGGACGCATGGTTGGAGACAGGCCAGGTGCCGCTCGCGCCCGAAAGCGACACAATGGTGGAGGTGGTATCGCTCAAACCGAAATACCTTTTGCAATGAAGTTGTCATGATGGCGTCCAAACTGGGCGAACACAAGCCATGCAAGACCTCTCCACCGACCTGTAACAAATTGTAATATAAATCACACTATTGCCCCAGTTCAGCCGTTGGCATGCCCCAAAACTTCCTATGATGCGTAGTGTTGCCTCTCGGCCCGGTCCCAAGTGAGGCTTCGGTATCTCAGCCCCCCAGCCCCCCCGGGGTCTTCATCTAGGACCGGGCCACTTCATTTCTAAGTTCGCTCCTCCCAGCGAATTGAGTACGGAAACGGGTCGGCGGAAACGTCGGCCCGTTTCTGATTTCTGGAGCAATGTTCCGGCAATGAAGAAGAGAGGCGACGAGCCTCACGGTCGAAGACGCGCCGCGCACGCGACGCCCTCGCCATGAGGTGTTGGGGCAGTGCACGTCTTTCAGTGAAAAGCACCTGGCTCGCAGGCGGCAACCCATCCTTCAGCGTCGTCACCGGGCACTCGGGTTCCGCTTCGCGGACCCGAGCATGAACTTGGCCCGGTGATCCATGAACACTGACGCTCGCTAAAAGAATGAAAGCAGGGGTTATGGATGCCCGCCACAAGGGCGGGCATGACACCGAGGCTTCTGATCCGTTGGCGAGCGGGCCGCCTAGAGCTTCGAAAGCTCGGCGGCGCCAAGGATCGGCCCGCCCGCGCCGCGCTGCAGCAGCACGAAGATGCGGTCGCCGTCGCTCCCCTTGAGCTTGGAGAGCGGAACGGTCATGCGGCCCGCCTTGCCAGACCAGGTGCCGACGGGCACGAGCTGACGGACATTGTTGTGGTAGGTAACGGTCCGCCCGCGATTTTCGCCGCGAGCGATCTTCACCGACTGAGACGATTTCGCCGTGCCGGCCCAGAGCGTGGCCGAGCGGCCATCTCCGACCCCGAGCGACGCGACCAAAGCATCGCCTTGCCGTGTGAGGATGATCGGCACCTTCCGATCGGCCGTCTCCTTCTCGGCCGTCTTGATGGCCTGCGCAACCGCTTGAGGATTGCTGCCCACCGCATGGGTCACCCCATTGACCACCAGTTGAGGCGTGTAAACCCGGCCGTCGCCGCGGGCCTTCGCATAGCGCCGCTGCCGCGCGCTGTTCGCAGGGCTCCCCAGCGTGTCCTTCCAGCCGAGATAATCCCAGTAATCCACCGAATAGGAGAGCACGATCAGATCGTCGCGCGCGGCGAGTTTGCCGAGCAGACGGTCCGCCGGCGGGCAGGACGAGCAGCCTTGACTGGTGAACAGCTCCAGCACGGCCGGCGTCTTGGGCGGCGCAGCCCCGACCGATGCGATGGAGAGCCCGGACAGCAACAGTGCGAGGCCGAGCAGGACGGGCGTAAGCAGTTTGGACAGATAAGCTCTCATAAGCCGCACTCTGCCCCAACCCGCGCCTCACATGGGCTCACAAGGCGCGCGAAGACAATCACGTTTGGGTGAGTGAGAGGATGAAAGCTCTCTTCTTGATGGCGCAGTGTTTGCCGCCACTGCTGAGCGACTCCCTCTCCCCACTGAGGAGAGGGGGACACTCCACCAGGTTCTGTCTCCCCCCGCACCCGAGCACTACGTGCTCGACCTCTCCCCAGCGGGGAGAGGTGAGGGGCAAGGCGCCTCAGGATGACGCTGCGATATGGGTGGCTCCTAAGCCGCCTTGGCGAGCTGGCGCAGCACGAAGTGCAGGATGCCGCCATTACGATAGTAGTCGAGCTCGTCGGCCGTATCGATGCGGACCAGCAGCGGAATCGTCCGTTCCTCGCCGCTCGGATAGGTAATCTTCGCCAGGATCGTCTGCTTCGGAGCGATATCGGCGAGCCCGTCAATGGAGACCATCTCCGCGCCCGTCAGCCCCAGCGACTTCCAGTCCGTGCCGTGCTCGAACATCAGGGGCAGCACCCCCATGCCGATCAGGTTGGACCGATGAATGCGCTCGAAGCTCTCCGTGATCACCGCGCGCACGCCCAGCAACAGCGTGCCCTTGGCCGCCCAGTCGCGCGACGAGCCGGTGCCGTATTCCTTGCCGGCGAACACCACCAGCGGCACGCCCTCCTCGGCGTAGCGCATGGCCGCGTCGTAGATCGGCATCTGCTCGCCGGAAGGATGATGCACCGTCACGCCGCCCTCGACCCCCGGCACCATCTGGTTCTTGATGCGGATATTGGCGAAGGTGCCGCGCATCATCACCTCGTGATTGCCGCGCCGCGAGCCGTAGGAGTTGAAGTCGATCGGCTGGACGCCGTGCTCCTGCAGATACCGCCCGGCCGGGCTGTCCTGCTTGATGGCGCCCGCCGGCGAGATGTGGTCCGTGGTGATGGAATCCCCGAACAGGCCGAGGATGCGCGCATTCTCGATATCCGTCACCGGCTTCGGCTCCGGATCCATATTCTCGAAATAGGGCGGGTTCTGCACATAGGTGGACTTGCCGTCCCAGTCATAGGTGCGGCCACCCGCGAATTCGATATCGCGCCACTCGTCGTCGCCGCGGAACACATCCGCATAGCGCTTCTTGTACATCTCGCGCTTCACCGCCTTGCGGACCGTCTTGGCGATCTCCTTCGAGCTCGGCCAGAGATCTTTCAGATACACCGGCTCGCCATCCTTGTCCGTGCCGAGCGGATCGTTCAGCAGATCGACATTGATGCTGCCGGCAAGCGCATAGGCCACGACCAGCGGCGGCGAGGCGAGATAGTTCGCCCGCACATCCTGGTTCACCCGTCCCTCGAAATTCCGGTTGCCCGAAAGCACCGAGGCGACAGCGAGTCCGTTCTTCTGAACGGTCTTGGAGATCTCCTCTGGCAACGGCCCGGAATTGCCGATGCAGGTGGTGCAGCCATAGCCGACCAGGTTGAAGCCGAGCTTGTCGAGATCGTCCTGCAGCTCCGCCTTGGCGAGATAGTCGCTCACCACCTGGGACCCCGGCGCCAGCGACGTCTTCACCCAGGGCTTGGTCTGCAAGCCCTTCTTCACCGCGTTCCGCGCCAGCAGCCCGGCCCCGATCATCACCGAAGGATTCGAGGTGTTGGTGCAGGAGGTGATCGCCGCGATCACCACATCGCCATGACCGAGATCGAAATTCTTCTCCTCGACGGGAACGCGCTTATCGGCTTCCTCCGCCTTGCCGTACTCCTCGTCGAGAACCTCCGCGAAGGCATCCGCCGCCTTGGCCAACGGCACCCGGTCCTGAGGCCGCTTCGGTCCGGCGAGCGAAGGCTCCACGTCGGCGAGATCCAGCTCGAGCGTGTCGGTGAACACCGGATCCGGCGTATCGCTCTTCCGGTAGAGCCCTTGGGCTTTGGCATAGGCCTCCACCAGCTCGATACGCGACCGCTTGCGGCCCGTCGCCTCCAGATATTCGATGGTCTCCTTGTCGACAGGGAAGAAGCCGCAGGTCGCGCCGTATTCCGGCGCCATGTTCGCGATGGTCGCGCGGTCCTCCAGCGGCAGATGGTCGAGCCCCTTGCCGTAGAACTCCACGAACTTGCCGACCACGCCCTTCTTGCGCAGCATCTCGGTTACCGTGAGCACCAGATCCGTCGCGGTCACACCCTCCTGCAGCTTGCCCGTCAGCCGGAACCCGACCACCTCGGGGATCAGCATGGAGATCGGCTGGCCCAGCATGGCGGCCTCCGCCTCGATGCCGCCCACGCCCCAGCCGAGCACGGAAAGCCCGTTCACCATGGTGGTATGGCTGTCGGTGCCGACCAGCGTATCGGGGAAGGCCGTCAGCTCGCCGTTCTCCTTGGTCCACACGGTCTGTGCGAGATATTCCAGATTGACCTGGTGGCAGATGCCGGTGCCCGGCGGCACCACACGGAAATTGTCGAAGGCCTCGGCGCCCCAGCGCAGAAAGGCGTAGCGCTCGCCGTTGCGCTCGTATTCCCGCTCCACGTTTTCCAGAAATGCCTTGGGGGTGCCGAACACATCGACCATCACCGAGTGATCGATCACCAGATCGACCGGCGCCAGCGGATTGATCTCTTCCGGATCGCGTCCCAGCGCCGCCATGGCGTCGCGCATGGCGGCAAGATCGACCACCGCAGGCACGCCGGTGAAATCCTGCATCAAGACCCGGGCCGGCCGGAAGGCGATCTCCCGGTCGCTCCGACGCGCGTCGAGCCAGCCCGCCATGGCGCGGATATCGTCTTCCGTGACCGAGCGCCCGTCTTCATGGCGCAGCAAATTTTCCAAAAGAACTTTGAGCGAGAAGGGCAACTGGCTGACATTGTCGAGCCCGTTGGCCTCGGCCTTCTTCAGATCGAAATATTGATAGCTGCGATCCTTCAGCTTCAACGTCGAGCGAGCCTTGAAACTATCGAGCGACGTTTGAGATGAAGAGGTCAATTGCGTCCCCAAAACCGTGCAAGAAAAAATGATAATCAAGAACGGGGCCAACATGCCCCATATGGGGGGCAACCGCAGCCTCGCCCTTGGCTTTCCCAGATGATCTATATAAAGCCCCATGCGAAAGGGTGACAATGCGCGAAGAATTCGCGCGGTTAGCCGCCCATAAACGCAACACAGTCTGATCAATTAGGGTGCAATGGCCGACCCCCAGCGCCTCGAAGCGCATGACATCGCCTGCCGCCGCGGATTGCGTCTCGTCTTCGAGGGGCTGAGCTTCGCGCTCGATGCGGGCGAGGCCCTGCTGCTCACCGGCCCGAACGGCGCCGGCAAGACCAGCCTGCTGCGCCTCATCGCCGGTTTCCTGCCGCCCGAGGCGGGTGAGATTCGTGTTCTGCCGGCCGACGACGAAACACCCTATCCCGAGCACATTCACTATCTCGGTCATGCCAATGGGATAAAGGCGAGCCTGAGCGTGGCGGAGAATCTGCGCTTCTG
This sequence comes from Methyloligella sp. ZOD6, assembly GCA_050110875.1. GTDB lineage: Bacteria > Pseudomonadota > Alphaproteobacteria > Rhizobiales > Methyloligellaceae > Methyloligella. The sequence continues at coordinate 2,689,759 of CP188828.1, read as the reverse complement.
GATCGATTATTACGGCACGGCGGCCTGCGACAATTCGCCCGAGGCCAGTCTTGCCCGATTCGGCCTGGCGGAGATTGCGAGCCTTCCCGCCGGTCTTCTCTCCGCCGGCCAGAAGCGGAAGCTCGCGCTGTGCCGGCTGCTGACCGCGCCGCGCCCGATCTGGCTGCTCGACGAGCCGTCCGTCTCCCTCGACAAGGCATCCGCCAAGATCCTGACCGACATCGTCAAGGAGCACCTGCAAGGCGGCGGGATGGCCATCGTCGCAAGCCATTTGCCGATACCGCTCTCATTCGCCCACCGCCTCGATCTCAGCCGGAGGCGCGCCCGATGATCCGCGCCTGTCTCGCCCTCCTCCGCCGCGACATGCGCCTTTCCTGGCGGGAAGGCGGCGCCATCGGCACCGCGCTCGGCTTCTATTTTACCGTGATCGTGCTGACGCCGCTCGGCCTCGGCCCCGATCTCAACCTGCTGTCGCGCATCGCCGCCGGCACCCTCTGGGTGGCGCTGCTCCTCGCGGGGCTTCTCTCCGCCGACCGCATCTTCCACAACGATTACGAGGACGGCAGCCTCGACCTCCTCATGCTCGGCCCGATCCCCCTGGAGCTCGCCGCCGGCATCAAGAGCCTGGCCCATTGGATCGCCACCGGCATCCCGCTCGCCCTCCTGGCACCGGTTCTGGGCCTGCTGCTCAACCTGCCCATCGAGGCCTATGGCTTTCTGATGCTCTCCCTGCTGGCCGGCACGCCCGCCGTCAGTTTCCTCGCCGCCATCGGCGCCGCCCTAACCTTGGGGCTTCGCCGGAGCGGCGTGCTCATCGCCCTGCTCGTGCTGCCGCTTTACGTGCCCGTGCTCATCTTCGGCGTCTCCACGGTCAGCGCCGCGACCACCGGACCGGGCTCCCCTTGGAGCGCCTTCATGATCCTTTGCGCCATCAGCCTTGCGAGCCTGGTTCTATCGCCGATCGCGGCCGCGGCGGCCTTGCGCGCGAGCCTCCGGTGAGCGACCAATGGGCCCCGCCGATTGCGCCTGGACGCCAAACGCCTTAGATCGACTTTAAAATCCATCGGCGGCCCGCCGCCACGCCGTAGGACATCTCCGTGGGCAGTATCGTGAGCAATTTTCATGAGTAGTCGCAAACCGGCCGGCACTGGCTTGACCAGCCTCGCCAATCCGACGCGGTTCTTGAGCCTGGTGAAGATCGTCAGCCCGTGGCTCGCCGCGATCACGGCGATCCTGATCGGCCTCGGGCTCTATCTGGTGTTTTTCCAGGCGCCGCCCGATTATCAACAGGGCCAGACCGTGAAGATCATGTTCATCCACGTGCCCTCGGCCTGGATCTCCATGTTCGCCTACGCGCTGATCGCCATCGCCGCTCTGGGCGTGCTGATCTGGCGCCACCCGCTGGCCGATGTCGCCGGCAAGGCCGCCGCTCCCATCGGCGCCACCTTCACCTTCATCGTGCTGGTCACCGGCTCGCTTTGGGGCAAACCCATGTGGGGCACCTATTGGGTCTGGGACGCACGCCTCACCTCCATGCTGATCCTCTTGCTGCTTTATCTCGGCTTGATCGCATTGCGACAGGCCATCGAGGATCCGGGCCGCGCCGCCCGCGCCGCCGCGATTCTTGCCCTGGTCGGCGCCGTGAACCTGCCGATCATCAAATTCTCGGTGGATTGGTGGAACACGCTGCATCAGCCGGCGAGCGTCTTCCGCATGGGCGGCCCGACCATCGATCCGTCCTTGCTGACGCCGCTTTTCGTCATGGCAGGCGGTCTCTTCGCGCTGTTCTTGCTGCTGCACCTCTTGGCCATGCGCGCCGAAATCCTGAACCGCAGGGTCCATGCCCTGCAGCAGATCGCCGTCCAGAGGGCCGCTGCCGCCTAGGAAGCTGAGACGATTATGCTCGAAAACGCCTTCAATCTCGGCCCCCATGCCATCTTCATCTGGGCCGCCTACGGTGTGGCTGCCGTCAGCCTCGTAGGGCTCACGGCAGGCGTGGTGACCGCCGATCGCATTCAGCGCCGCGAGCTGGCGGCGCTGGAGGCGCGCGGCATCACACGCCGCTCCGCTTCCAAGACAGCATCGGCTGCCAGGGACGAGGCGAAAAGCGCGGCAACCAAACCGAAAAGCACGCCCGCCAAAAGCACCCCCACCGAAAAACCGCAGACCAAGAGCCAGACGAAGCGAACGCCCGCCCGCCGTAAGACCGAGGCCGCCAAGCCGCAAGCCGCCCGGCAGACCGCCCGCCGGGGGAGAAAATGACGGAGCAAGCCGAAAAACCACGCCGCCGGGCGCTGATATGGTCCCTGCCGCTGATCGTCTTTTTGGGACTTGCCGCGTTGTTCTGGTTCGCCCTCGGTGCCGGCGATCCGCACCGCCTGCCATCCGTGCTGCTGGGCAAGCCGGTTCCCGCTTTCGATCTCCCGCCCCTGACGGGCGAAGGCGAAGGCTTCGACAATGCGGATCTGGAGAGCGGCGGCCCGACCATCGTCAATGTCTGGGCCTCCTGGTGCGGCCCCTGCCGGCAGGAACACCCGATCCTGGTCGAGCTGGCGAAGCAGCCGGGCGTCCGCCTCTTCGGCATCAACTACAAGGACGATCCGGAAAGCGCCCGCGCCTTCCTGGGTAAGCTGGGCAATCCGTTCCAGAGAATCGGCGCCGACCGGTCCGGCCGCACCGCCATCGATTGGGGCGTCTATGGCGTGCCGGAGACTTATGTCATCGATGCGGAAGGGAACATGGCCTACCGCCATGTCGGCCCGCTGACCGAGCAGGCCGTAAAGGAGGAGCTCCTCCCCCTGATCGGCGGGAAGGGCACGAAAGCCTCAGGTGAAGCGCCGGCTCAGGAGACGGCCGGCGGCTCCTAGTCCTTTTGGCCTTCGATGATGAGATTGAGCGATTCCAGGAAATCCTGCCGTTTCGCGGGCGGAAGCTTGGAGAGGAGCCGCATATCGGCGGCCATCGCGCGAGGCTGCGCCTCCGAAAGTGTCTTCACGCCGGCCCGGGTCAATCGGATCTCATAGGCCCGGCCGTCCTGCTTGGCGCGACGGCGGCGGATGAGCCCGCGCGACAGAAGACGGGCGACGATATCCGCCAAGGTCGAACGATCGATTCCCGTCCGCTCCACAAGGTCGGTTTGCGTGAGACCTTCCGCCTCTCCCACCGTTGCCAGCACGGTGAATTGTCGCGGCGTCAGATGACAGGCACTGGCTTCGAGCAGAAAAACATCATTCGCGAACTGTCCTGCACGGTGCAGCAGATGCATGGCGGAGCGGTCAAGACCGTTTTCGGTATTTCGCTGTCCCATCGTTCTTCGCTATCTCCACGGTCCTCGGCGACATCCCCCACGAATCGCTTAAGCAACGTTTGTCCTTACTACAACCCGCAATCACTAGTAGCAAACTTCAGGTTGTGCGAGGGCGCAACACCCCCAGCCGCATTCGAACTCACAGGAATTGGCAATACGGATGGTCGGAGACGCCCCCAACATCTAGGATTTAGGTCTATTTTTCCGCATTTCGATATGCGGCGTCATTCAACCGCGCCTTAAGCTTAACGGGCGCGTTCTTCCTCGTCCGCGACTTCGCCGTAACGCTGGAGCAGCGGCATCTGCAGCAACGCAAAAACCAGCGTCAGCGGCAAGAAGCCGAAGGCTTTGAAGCTAACCCAAAAGTCGGTCGAAAAGTTGCGCCAGACGATCTCGTTGACCACCGCCATGACGATGAAGAAGCCGATCCAACGGTAGGTCAGCTTCCGCCAGCCCTCCTCGCTCAACGCGAAGGCCGGGCCGAATAGGAGTTGAAGAAGCGGCTTTCTCATAAGCAAACCGCCGAAAAGCACCCCTGCGAAGATCAGATAGACAATCGTCGGCTTCAGCTTGATGAAGGTCGCATCCTGCAGATAGAGGGTGAGACCGCCGAACACCATCACGATCACCCCGCTCACCAGCGGCATCACCGGAATCTTCCGATAGCGGACGAAGGCGTATGCCAACGCGGCGATGGTGGCGATCATGAAGGCGGCGGTCGCGGCATAGATTCCCTGCGCCGCGTTCATGCCGAAGAAGATCAGCAGCGGCCCGAGCTCGATGGCGAGCTTGGTCGGCATGGACTGCTCGATTTCACGCTCGGCGTCTTCCGGGGACGTTTCTTCGACTTCAGGCTGCTTTTGCATTCTCTCGTCCGAAACCCGCGATGGCGCGTGCAAAATCCTCCGCATCGAAGGATTCGAGATCGTCGATACCTTCGCCCACGCCGATGGCATGGACCGGCAGGCCGAAGCGCTCGGCAATGGCAACCAGAATGCCGCCCCGCGCCGTGCCGTCAAGCTTGGTGACCACGAGCCCCGTCACGCCGGCGACCTGCTGGAACAGCTCCACCTGGCTGACGGCGTTTTGACCCGTCGTCGCATCGAGCACCAGCAGCACGCCATGGGGCGCATCCTCATCCAGCTTCTTCAATACCCGGACGATCTTGGCCAGCTCGTCCATCAGATCGCTCTTGTTCTGCAGGCGGCCCGCCGTATCGACGAGCAACATATCGGCGCCGCTCTCCTGGGCGCGTTTCAGCCCGTCATAGGCGACACCGGCCGGGTCGGCGCCCACGTCATGGGCCACCACATGGGCATCCACCCGATCGCCCCAGATCTTGAGCTGATCGATCGCCGCCGCCCGGAAGGTATCGGCCGCCGCCAGCATGACCTTATGGCCCTTGCCGGCGAAGCGATGGGCGAGCTTGCCGATGGTCGTCGTCTTGCCGGTGCCATTCACCCCCACCACGAGCCAGACGAACGGCTTCTGCGCCATCTCCGGGAACGGCTTCGCGACCGGCTCCAGCACCTTGCTGACCTCCTGGCCGAGCACTTGGCGCACGGCTTCCGCCGAGGCGCCCCGGTCATACCGGTTCTTGGCGATGATCGTCCGCACCCGCTCGGCCATGTCCACGCCGAGATCGGCACGGATCAGCACATCCTCCAGATCGTCCAGCGTATCCTCGTCGAGCCGCTGCTTGGTCAGCACCGCGGAGATGTTGTCGCTGAGCGCGTTCGATGTCCGGGCCAGCCCTTGCCGGAGCTGCGTAAACCAACCCTGCTTCTTGGCCGGCTCTTCCGACGTCTTAACCTGTTTGGGCTCCGGGGCAGTCGGTCCGGGCTCTGCCTCGTCGCCGCTCGGCTCCGGTCCGGGTCCCGCCGGCGGCGCACCCGTTTCGGTCCGGTCCTTCTTTTCTTCCGTTTCGTGCGCCACGTCGGGATGGGTCGGGCGCGGGCTCGCGGGGCCCGCCTCGTCATCGGCCTCCGGCGCCTCTTCGGTGCGGCGGGAAGGTTCGCGCTCTTCGGGCGGCTTATGTCCCGGCGCCGTCAGCGGCGCGGGATCCGGCGGCGGCGTCTTCGGTTGCATCTCCGCCGCGTGCTTGTCCTCGCGCCGCTTTTCCTCTTCCGTGCGAGGCGATTTCGACGGCGTCACGATGCCATCGGCCTCGGGCGGCGTGCTGGAGGACTTCCCAGCCTTGGGGGCCGGTTTTGCCGCTGGAGCCTGCTTGGCGCCGGTCCCCTTGGCGGTTTTCTGCGCCGGTTTGGATGGCGACTTTGCCGCCGGCTTCTTCTGAGCGGGCTTTTTGGCCGTGGCGGGCTTTTGAGCCGTGGCGGTCTTGGCGTCCGACGGTTTGGCCGCGGTCTTGTTGGCTTGGGAAGATTTCGCAGCCGGTTTCTCAGCAGTGGGTTTCTTGGCCGCGGGTTTCTTGGCAGCGGGCTTCTCGGACGGTCCCTTGGCAACCGGTGCTTTCGCGGCAGGCTTCTCGGGCTCCGGCGCCTGAGGGGCCTCCTCGGCGCCGCCGAACCCGAACAGCCGCTTCAAGAATCCCGGCTTCTTGGTCTCGCTCATCCCGTCACCTTCGCCAAAAGGGCGTTGCCGTCATGGCCGTGCACTTCGGCCTCGACCAGCCGGCCCGCCCCGTGATCGCCTTCCAGCTTGACTAGGGTAAAGTCGGACGCCCGGCCGAGAGTTTCACGCTCCATCAGCACTTGGATGCGCCGGCCCCGCGCATTGTCGAGATGGCGCGTCAAGGCCTCGACGCCCTTCTCGCGCAGGGCCTTGGCCCGGGCGCTCACGATCTGCTTGTCGACCGCCGGCATCCGCGCCGCCGGCGTTCCCGGCCGCGGGCTGAAGGGAAAGACATGCAGGAAAGTGAGCCCGCAATCGTCCACCAGCGACATGGAGTTTTCGAACATCGTATCGGTCTCCGTCGGGAAACCGGCGATCAGATCCGCTCCGAACACGATATCCGGCCGAAGCTTGCGCGCCTCCTCGCAGAAGGCGACCGAATGGGCGCGCCCGTGGCGCCGCTTCATGCGCTTCAGGGTGAGGTCGTCGCCGGCTTGCAAGGAAAGATGCAGATGCGGCATCAGTCGCTCTTCCTCGGCGATCGCCCGCATCAGGGCTTCGTCCGCCTCGATGGAGTCAATGGAGGAGAGCCGCAAACGCGGCAGCTCCGGCACTTGACGAAGGATCGAGAGCACCAGCTTGCCGAGCCGCATCTCGCCGGGCAGGTCCGCGCCATAGGACGTGATATCGACCCCCGTCAGCACCACCTCCGAATAGCCTTGCTCGGCCAGCAGCCGGATCTGGCGCACCACCTCTCCCGCCGGCACCGAGCGCGACGGTCCGCGGCCGAAGGGGATGATGCAAAAGGTACAGCGGTGATCGCAGCCATTCTGGATCTGCACATAGGCGCGGGCGCGGCTACCGAAGCCTTCGATCAGATGGCCGGCGGTCTCCTGCACCGACATGATGTCATTGACCTGGACCCGCTCCTCGCCGCCGATGGAAAGCCCGCCGAACGTCTTCGCCTGAAGCTTTTCGTGATTGCCGACCACATGATCGATCTCGTCCATGCCGGCGAAATGCTCCGGATCGATCTGGGCCGCGCATCCCGTGACGATGATCTTCGCATCGGGCCGCTTGCGGCGCGCGCGGCGGATCGCCTGGCGCGCCTGGCGCACGGCCTCCTCCGTCACCGCGCAGGTGTTCACGATCACGGCGTCTTCCAGACCCGCGTCCTCTGCGTGGCGGCGCATGACCTCGGACTCGTAGGTGTTGAGGCGGCAGCCGAAAGTGATGATCTCGAGATCGGACATTGATCGCTGTCTAACACGAAACGGGGCAGGCGCGTGAAGAGGCTCAGACGACGGCTGAGTCTTGCTTAACGAGGCCCTCGGGCAACATGCCCTCGAAGTCGAGCGCATAAGGCCCGATCATCAGAATGTGGTCGTCCGTCGAGCGCCAATCAATCACCAGATCGCCGCCCGGCAGGCTGACCGTCACCTTGCGCCCCGTGAGTTTCCGCCGCGCCGCCGAGACCGCCGCCGCGCAGGCCGCGGTGCCGCAGGCCTTCGTTAGCCCCGCGCCCCGTTCCCAGGTGGCGAGCTTCAGCGCATCGTCGCCGGTCACCTCGGCGAGGGAAACGTTCACCCGCTCCGGAAACAGCGGGAAATGCTCCACCATCGGCCCGAAGCGGGAGAGGTCGTGGCTCGAGAGGTCGTCCACGAAGAAGATGCAATGGGGATTGCCGACATTGATCACCGCCGGCGAGTGCAGCACCGGATCATCGATCGGCCCGAGTTGCAGCTCGATGCGCTTGGTGTCGTGGAACTCTTCGTCCAGCGGAATCTCGTCCCAGCGGAGACGCGGGATTCCCATATCGACGGCGACCATGCCGTCCGCCCCCACCTCCGCCGGCAGCACGCCCGCCTCGGTCTCGATCTTGACCGACAGCCGCTCCTGCTCCACCGCGGCGAGCGCTGCGACGCAGCGCGTCGCATTCCCGCATGCGCCGACCTCGCTGCCGTCGGCGTTGTAGATGCGCATGAAGAGATCGGCCCGTGACGACGGCTCCAGCACGATCACCTGATCGCAGCCGATGCCGGTCTCACGGTCGGCGATGGCCGCAATGGTCTCGGGATCGCGCGGCAAATCGTGCAGGCGCGCATCCAGCACGACGAAGTCGTTGCCGAGCCCGTTCATCTTGCGGAAGGGGATCTGATCCGCCATTGCCATCTTCGCTTTCGTCTTTTGCGTCCGAGCCGCTTCGCCCGTTATATGGCGTCTCCTAGCCTCCCGCCTAGTGAGCCATCGGATATTCTTATGCCTTCACACGTCGATTCTTCGAACGATCCCGTTCACGCGCTCGTCCCCCACAGCCCGAAGGAGCCGATCCAAGGCGCCGAAAACGGCCCGCTCAAAGGCCGCAGCTTCATGGTCAAGGACATGTTCGCAGTGAAGGGGCTTAAGGTCTCCAACGGCAATCCGGGCTTCTACGAGATCGCCGAACCGGCCGCCAAGACCGCGCCCGCCGTCCAGGCCCTGCTCGATGCCGGCGCGACCCTGACCGGCATGACAATCTGCGACGAGTTCTTCTACAGCCTACTCGGCGACAACGCCCATTACGGCGCGCCCATCAATCCGCGCAGCCCGGACCGCCACACGGGCGGCTCTTCCTGCGGGGCCGCGGCCGCCGTCGCCGCCGGCATGTGCGATTTCGCGCTCGGCGCCGACACGGGAGGCTCGGTGCGCATTCCCGCCGCCTTCTGCGGCCTCTACGGGCTCCGCCCGACCTATGCCCGCATCAGCCTGGAGGGCGCGACCCCCATGGCGCCGCGCTTCGACACCGCCGGCTTCTTCGCCCGCGATCCCGAGCTCTTCCGTGAAGTCGGCCACGTTCTTCTCGACGACCGCCGCGTGGAAGGCGAGATCGGCCAGGCGATCGTCGTGGAGGATATGTTCGAGCAGGCCGACCCGCGCATCGTGGAGGTGCTGGGCCAGGCCCTCGCTCGCTTCGGCGAGAAACTGCCGCCCGTCGCGCCGCGCCGCATCGTCGGCGACGCCATCGAGTCTTGGCGCGAAGCCTTTCGGGTGCTGCAAGGTCATGAGATCCAGAAGACCCTGCTGCCCACCATCCGGAAGCACGATCTCAAGCTCGGCCCCGGCATCGGCGAGCGCTTCGAGATGGCCGCCAAGATCAGCGACGAAGAGGCGGATGAAGCTCAGAAAGTCCGCGAAAAGGCCACCATGCGGCTCCAGGCTCAGGCCCAGCCCGGCAATGTGATGGTCCTTCCCACCGCACCGACACTACCGCCGAAACGGGACGAGGCCGAGGGCGAGGCCACGGCCCAATTCCGCAAGCTCACATTGCAGGCGACATGCCTCTCCGGTCATGCCGGCCTGCCCCAGATCACCATCCCCGCCGGCGAGGTCGAAGGCTGTTCCGTCGGCCTCTCCTTCATCGGCTGGCACGGCGGCGACGAGGCCCTTCTGAATCTTGCCGTCAAGCTGGCGAGCTAACAAATGTTCCGCCGTCACCCTGAGGTGCTTCATCGATTCGCCGGCCGGTTCTGTCATTCGTCTCCCGCCTCGGCTATGTCAGGATGCACCGGCAACAAGCCCTGCTGCCGTTCCAATCCGGAGAATTTCCCATGCGCATGATGCTCAAAGTCAGATTTCCCATGGAGCCCGCCAATCGCGCCCTCGAAGCCGGCCGTTTCGGCCGCATCATAGAAGCGACCATCGAGCGGCTGAAGCCGGAAGCCTCTTATTTCTTCGCGGACAACGGGTGCCGGGCCGCCCTGTTCGTTTTCGATCTCAAGGACCAAGCGGATATTCCCACCCTCGCCGAACCGCTGTTCAGAGAGCTGGATGCCGAGGTAGAGATGCAGCCGGTGATGAATTTGCAGGATCTGACCAAGGGGCTGGAGAAGGCCTACACGTGACCCCGCCGGTCGACTTCCGGAGCGTGAGAGCCTAGGGTCTGCACGATGCGGAACAAGCTCGGACTCTACATCGCCATCGGTACGGCCGTCGGAACGGCCATCGGCGTGGCGGTCGATCAGCTGGCCATGGGTGTCGCGCTCGGCGTCGCCATGGGGGCAGCCATCGGCGCCGCCACGGCCAGCAAGACCTAGCCGCGCGGTTCGCTTGACTTCTCCCGCGCGCTTCTCCAAAACACCCTCGAAATTCTAGGCAGCTCGATTTTAGTGAGCCGCCGCCTCACACACGGCCATCGGAAGCTGGCCCGGAGGTGAGGGGGTCAACATCCGTCAGCGCGATGCGCCCACGGATGCGATTCCGCTTTGCCCGATCGCTTGTTGTAAGGTTGCAGCCCCATCAAGCGACACTGAAAGGATGTGGCCATGACGAAGAGACTGGCCCTGAAACTGTCGAACACGGCCCTGAGCGGATTGCTCGCCGCCGCTGCCATCAGCCTTCTGCCGGTGCTTGGCGTCGCGCAGCAGCGCGCGATTCCGGTGATCGCCGGTCAGAACCAAGGCTATGACGCTTGCGGCATCATCGGCGAGATCGCAGGACTCGACCCCAATGGCGATGGCTTTCTCGCCGTCCGCGCCGGTCCAGATGGCAGCTATGCCATGCTCGATCAGCTCCATAACGGCGATGCCGTCTATATCTGCGACCAGAGCGGCGCCTGGCTCGGCGTGGTCTATCCCGGCTATCAGGATTGCGGCGTCTCTTCGCCCTGGCCCCAAGCGGCCGCCTATCAAGGCCCCTGCTCTTCCGGCTGGGTGCACAAGAACTATGTGAGGGAAGCCGCCGGCTGATGCCTTTTTCGCGTTTGATATCCGGTCTGCACAGCGCGGCCTGGCTGGCCGTCCCGATGCTTGTCTTCGCGACGGTCGGCATGGCCTCGACCGAACTCAAGCCCGTGCCGGTCATGGCCGGTCTGGATAGCGGCGACGCCTGCGGGGCCTGGGGTCAGATCGTCGGACTTGAGGACGATCCCGATGCCGTCCTTCCCGTCCGCGCCGGACCCGGCCCCGATTACGCCGTGGTCGACGAGATCAAGCAAGGCCAAGGTGTCTCCATGTGCGACCGCAAGCAGGATTGGGAGGGCATCGTCTACTCCAAGACGGGCAAATCCTGCGGCGTGGGAACCCCCTGGCCGGAACCGCGAGCCTATTCCGGACCTTGCAGTTCAGGCTGGGTCGAACGCAAATACGTTGAGTTGGTAGCCGGTTAGATGTTCGAAAGCCTTTCAGACCGCTTATCGGGGATCCTCGATAAGCTCACCCGCCGCGGCGCGCTGACGGAGCAAGACGTCTCCGAGGCCATGCGCGAGGTGCGCCGTGCCCTGCTCGAGGCGGATGTCGCCCTCGACGTGGTGAAGGACTTCGTCGATCGGGTGAGACAGAAGGCCGTCGGCCAGGAGGTGGTGAAATCCGTCGCCCCCGGCCAGATGGTCATCAAGATCGTCCATGACGAGCTGGTCGAGACTCTGGGCCGCGAGCCTGAGCCCATCGATCTCGCCGCCGCCGTCCCCGTGGTCATGATGCTGGTCGGCCTCCAGGGCTCCGGCAAGACGACGACCACCGCAAAGATCGCCAGGCGCCTTCAGACCCGCGACAAGCAGAAGGTCCTGATGGCGTCCCTCGATACGCGCCGTCCCGCCGCTCAGGAGCAGCTGAAGATCCTCGGCGAGCAGACCGACGTCGCGACCCTGCCCATCGTGGAGGGCGAGGACCCGGTGACCATCACCAAGCGCGCCATGGATTCCGCCAGGCGCGGCGGCTTCGACGTGCTGCTGCTGGATACCGCCGGCCGCACCCATATCGACGAAGAGCTTATGGCCGAGACCGCCGCCATCGAGAAGGCGTCGAACCCCCACGAGACCTTGCTGGTCGCCGATGCCCTGACCGGCCAGGACGCAGTCAATCTGGCCCAGAACTTCGACAATTGCGTTTCCCTCACCGGCATCGTGCTGACCCGTATCGACGGTGACGGCCGCGGCGGTGCGGCGCTCTCCATGCGCGCGGTCATGGGAAAGCCCATCAAGCTGCTGGGCACCGGCGAGAAGATCGACGCCCTGGAGGATTTCCACCCCGACCGTATCGCCAACCGCATTCTCGGCATGGGCGACGTGGTCAGCCTGGTGGAGAAGGCCATCGAGAATGTCGAGGTGGAGAAGGCTCAGGCCGCCGCCAAGAAGATGCGGAAAGGCACCTTCGATCTCGACGATCTCTCCGATCAGCTGGAGCAGATGAAGAAGCTCGGCGGGATGGGGGGCGTGCTGTCGATGCTGCCCGGCATAGGCAAGATGAAGAAGCAGATCGACGCCGCCAATCTGGACGACAGCCTGCTCAACCGCCAGCAGGCCATCATTTCCTCCATGACCAAGCAGGAGCGCAAGAACCCGAAGGTTCTGAACGCCTCCCGCAAGAAGCGCGTGGCGGCCGGCTCCGGCACTTCCGTCCAGGAGATCAACAAGCTGGTGAAGATGCACCGGCAGATGGCCGACATGATGAAGAAGGTGGGCAAGCGCGGCGGTCTCGGTGGCCTGTTCGGCGGTGGCGGCATGCCCCAAATGCCCGAAGGCGAGATGCCGAAGGACCTGAAGGACCTTCCCGAAGGCCTGCCCGACAAGCTCCCGCCCGGCCTGGCCGGCGGCTTGCCGCCGGGCCTCGGCGGGTTCGGTGGACCGGGTGGCATGCCCCGCGGCCTGCCCGGCCTTCCCAATCAGAAGACCAAGTTCAAGAAGAAGAAATGATCGCGATCGATCACTGAAATCGAACGACCCGAAATTTACAGATTAAGCTCAGGAGAACCGAAAATGTCGTTGAAGATCAGACTGTCCCGGGGCGGTGCCAAGAAGCGCCCCTATTATCGCATCGTGGTGGCGGATTCCCGCTCTCCCCGCGATGGCCGTTATATCGAGAAGATCGGCACCTATAACCCGCTGCTGCCCCGCGACGCCGAAGACCGGGTGACCCTGGTCGAGGATCGCGTGAAGCATTGGCTGGGTGTGGGCGCGCGCCCGACCGACCGCGTGCATCGCTTCCTGGACGCCGCCGGCATCCTGAAGCGCGAGGCGCGCAACAATCCGCAGAAGGCCCAGTGGGGCAAGAAGCGCACCGAGCGCGAGGAAGAGCGGAAGGAGGCCGAAGAGGCCAAGAAGGCGGCCGAGGAAGAGGCCAAGAGCGCCGAGGCGAATGCCGAGACAGCCGCTGCCGATGATGCCGCTGCCGCCGAGGAAGAAGCCTCCGTCGAGGGCGCCGATGAGGCGACCGCAGCGGCCGCCGAAGAAGCTGCCGGCGACCCGGAAGCTTCCGCCGAGGCCACGGCAGAAGAAATCGCCGACGAAGAGAAGGCGTAAACGACGATGGCTGACGGCGGGACGGCGGACGACGACCGTCTCCTCCTCGGCGAGATCGGGGCGGCGGTTGGCCTGAAGGGTGAGCTCCGCCTCCGCTCCTATACCGAGGATCCCGCCGCCATCGCCGATTACGGGCCGCTTCAGACCGACAGCCCCGGGCGCAGCCTTCGGATCGAGACGCTGCGCGCCGGCCCCAAAGCCCTGGTCGCCAAGTTCAAGGGCGTGAACGACCGGACCGCGGCAGAGGCGCTGACCGGCACCAAGCTCTATATCGACCGCACCGATCTGCCCGAAAGCGAGCCCGAGGAGTGGTACTACGCCGATCTCGTCGGTCTTGCCGCTTACGATGGCGAGGGGAAGAGCTTCGGTCTCGTGATCGCTGTCCATAATTTCGGCGCGAGCGATATCCTCGAGCTTGCGCCGGAAAGCGGACCGACCGTCCTCATCCCCTTCACCGAAGAGGCGGTGCCGGAGGTCGACATCGAGAACGGCCGGCTGACCGTCATTCCTCCCGAGGAGTGGTCTGCCGAGGCCGAAGAGGGCGAAACATCCGAAGGGGCCGGAGAAGCCGGCAGCCCCGCAGAGCCCTCTTCATCTCTCCCCGCCGGGGAGAGGTCGAGCACGCAGTGCTCGGGTGAGGGGAAAGAAGATCCGGAGAGGTTAGTACCCCCTCTCCCCACGGGAGAGAGGGAGCGCAACCTCCGCAAGCCTGGAGATGAAGAGTGATGGTCTGGCGTGCCGAAGTGCTGACCCTCTTCCCGGAGATGTTCCCCGGCCCGCTAGGGCTGAGCCTTGCCGGCCGCGCCCTCAAGGACGGGCTCTGGTCCCTCGGCGCCCGCGACATCCGCAATTTCGCCACCGACAAGCACGGCTCCGTGGACGACACCCCCGCCGGCGGCGGCGCCGGCATGGTCATGCGGCCCGATATCGCTGCGGCGGCCATCGATGCCGCCCGCGAGCACATGCCGGAAGACGCCCCGACCCTCTATCTCAGTCCCCGCGGCACGCCGCTCACTCAGGCGAAAGCCCATGAGCTCGGCCAGGGGCCCGGCGCGATCCTGCTCTGCGGCCGCTTCGAAGGCGTGGACCAGCGGGCGCTCGATGCGAGAGGCGTCGAGGAAATCTCCGTCGGCGACTATGTGCTTTCCGGCGGCGAGCTCGCTGCCATGGTCTTGATCGACGCCGTGGTGAGGCAACTTCCCGGAGTCGCCGGGAACGAAGGCTCGCTGGAGGAAGAAAGCTTCGCAAACGGGCTTCTGGAATATCCCCACTACACCCGGCCCCGCGACTTCGAGGGCCGTAAAATTCCGGAAATCCTTCTCTCCGGCGACCACAAGAAAATCGCCGAATGGCGCCGCCAGGAGGCCGAGAAACTCACCCGCGCCCGCCGCCCCGACCTCTGGGCGCGCTATTCCGGCGACGCCGAATAGTTGAATCAAATCATCTGTGTATTGAATTCCAACTTCGCCCCTGACTGACTCGCAACTGCAACGAAGTTTGGCTATCGTGCGGCAATAATCAGGCGAACGATCTGGGGGCCCGATCATGTACACCAAGGCCATTGCTTTCTTTCTGACCATCCTCATCGGCGCCACGGCCGCTTATGCCGCGCCAATCACCCCGCGCCAGAAGCGGGACTGCAAGGTGGATTACGACCGCTACTGCTCCAGCCACAATCTGGAGAGCCCGGGCTTGCGGGCCTGCATGCGGAAGGTCCGCTTCCAGCTTTCGGACCGTTGCGTCGATGCGCTGGTCGCCGGTGGCGAGATCTCGCCGGCCATGGGCCAGAAGCTGAAGGCCAAGGCTCAGTAGCCATCGCCGCGCCGAAATCTTTCGTCTTCGCCAGCTGTCGCCAGCCATAGACAAAGCGCATCCTTTCGACTAGAAAACCGCCAGCTTCCGCACCCGGACGGTACGGTCCGTCCGGGTTTGGGAAGCGCTCGAGCAATCGAGCATGCATTCAATCAAAAAGAATGGCGTTCGCTTGAGATCGGCCACTCCGAGACTTTCGGGGAAGGCGGACCGGCAGGCGTCCTGAAAGGATGAGATGATGAACATTATCGAAGAGCTCGATCGCGAGCAGATTGCCGAACTCGCTAAGCAGCGTTCGGTCCCGAAATTCCAGGCCGGCGACACGGTCCGCGTCAACGTGAAGGTCGTCGAAGGCGACCGCAGCCGTATCCAGGCCTATGAAGGCGTCTGCATCGGCCGCTCCGGCGCCGGGCTCCACGAGAACTTCACCGTCCGCAAGATTTCCTACGGCGAGGGCGTCGAGCGCGTCTTCCCCGTCCACTCCCCGATGATCGAATCCATCGAGGTGGTGCGCCGCGGCAAGGTCCGCCGCGCCAAGCTTTACTATCTCCGTGGCCGCCGCGGTAAGGCCGCTCGTATCCCGGAGCGCATCGACGCCCGCACCAAGAAGAAGGACGTCTTCAAGGGCTTCAAGCGGCCCAAGGGCGAGGCCGACGATCTCAAGCTCATCGAGGGCCTGAACGCCGAGATGGAGCGCAAGCTCAACAAGTTCGGCATCATCCAGTTCGCCCAGATCGCCAATCTCTCCGACGACGACATCGCCAAGATGGACGAGACCCTGGAGCTCGACGGCGCCGTGGAGCGCGATGATTGGGTGAAGCAGGCCGTCGCCCTCATGGCCGAGACCACGGCCGACGAGGTGCCCGAGCAGGAAGAGCCTTCCGAAGAGGCCACTGCCGAAGCTCCGGCCGAAGAGACGCCTGCGGAAGAGGCTTCCAAGGACGAAGGCGACGCCGAGAAGAGCTAAGGCTTTCCGCCTAGCTCCACTTTGGCCTCATGGTTCGAGACGCGCTCCTATGGAGCGCCCTCACCATGAGGAGACATTCTTCGAAGAATTTCTCCTCACCCTGAGGGCGCGCGAAGCGCGTGTCTCGAAGGGGGGAGGCCCGAGCGGGTCGGCTTTCTTCGGCATGGGCGCTTGCGGCGACGCAGCGGAATTGTAAACCGCCGCGGGAGACGCTATCTGTCGCCTTGAAAAACTTTAGAACCATTGCAAATCAATAGCCATGCCCGAACAGCCGCACCACATCAGCAACCGCCCACGCAGCCTGTACGACAAGATCTGGGACGCCCATCTCGTTCATGAGGCGGAGGACGGCACCTGCCTGCTCTATATCGACCGGCATCTGGTGCATGAGGTGACGAGCCCCCAGGCCTTCGAAGGCCTGCGCATGGCCGGCCGCAAGGTGCATAGCCCAGAGCGGACTCTGGCCGTCGTCGACCATAACGTGCCGACCACCGACCGCAGCCACGGCATCGACGATCCGGAAAGCGCCACCCAGGTGGCGGCCCTGGCCAAGAACGCCGCCGAGTTCGGCATCGAATATTATCACGAGCGCGACCAGCGCCAGGGCATCGTCCACGTGGTCGGCCCCGAGCAGGGCTTCACCCTGCCCGGCACCACCATCGTCTGCGGCGATAGCCACACCTCGACCCACGGCGCGTTCGGCGCCCTGGCCCACGGCATCGGCACCTCGGAGGTAGAGCACGTGCTCGCCACCCAGACGCTGATCCAGAAGAAGGCCAAGAACATGAAGGTCCGCGTCGACGGCACGC
This sequence comes from Methyloligella sp. ZOD6, assembly GCA_050110875.1. Taxonomy (GTDB): domain Bacteria; phylum Pseudomonadota; class Alphaproteobacteria; order Rhizobiales; family Methyloligellaceae; genus Methyloligella. Next base: position 2,673,020 of record CP188828.1, on the reverse strand, counting down.
TGCCCGAAGGCGTGACCGCCAAGGACATCATCCTGGCCATCATCGGCGAGATCGGCACCGCCGGTGGCACCGGCCATGTCATCGAATATGCCGGCGAGGCCATCCAGAGCCTCTCCATGGAAGGCCGGATGACCATCTGCAACATGTCCATCGAGGGCGGCGCCCGCGCCGGCCTGATCGCGCCGGACAGCCGCACTTTCGACTATATCAAGGGCCGCCCCCGCGCGCCGAAAGCCGGCAACTTCGAGCTGGCCATGGCCGAGTGGGAGAAGCTGTTCTCCGACGAGGACGCGGAATTCGATCGCGAGATCGTGCTGCATGCGGAGAACCTGCCGCCGCTGGTCACCTGGGGCACCAGCCCCGAGCAGGTCGTATCCGTGGCCGGCCATGTGCCCAACCCGAACGAGATCGAGGACGACATCAAGCGCAAGGCCGCCATCCGCTCCCTGGAGTATATGGGCCTGAAGGGCGGCGAGAAGGTCACCGACCTGAAGCTGGACCGCATCTTCATCGGCTCCTGCACCAACGGGCGGATCGAGGATCTGCGCGCCGTGGCCAAGGTCGTTGAAGGCCAGCATGTCAACGAGAACCTGAACGCCATGATCGTGCCGGGCTCCGGCCTGGTGAAGGCTCAGGCCGAGGCCGAAGGGCTGGACAAGATCTTCAAGGCCGCGGGCTTTGAATGGCGCGAGCCGGGCTGCTCCATGTGCCTGGCCATGAACCCCGACAAGCTGTCGCCGGGCGAGCGCTGCGCCTCGACCTCGAACCGCAATTTCGAGGGCCGTCAGGGCCGTCTGGGCCGGACCCATCTGGTCTCGCCGCAAATGGCCGCCGCCGCCGCCATCGCCGGCCATTTCGTCGACATCCGCCGGCCGCACTGAGACGAGGTTCGCGACCCGTGCTCAGGATCGGCTTCAGCACTGGGCGCGCTCCCTCTCCCCGGCGGGGAGAGGTGAAACGGCGAAGCAAGGGGCTGACTGCATGACCTCCCTCGTTCAGCAGAAATTCGGTGAATCGGCGGCGGATTATGCCGCATCCCCAGTGCATGCTGCGGGACCGTCTTTGGCCAAGCTCGCCAATCTGATCCAGCCCGAGAGCCACTGGCGTCATCTCGACATCGCCACCGGCGCGGGCCACACGGCACTGCTCTTTGCCCCGCTGATCGCCAAGGCCACCGCCAGCGACATCACGCCCGAGATGCTGCGGGAGGCCAAACGCCTGGCCAAGGAGCGCGGGCTGAACAATGTCGTCACGGCCATTGCGCCGGCCGACGATCTGCCCTTCCCCAGCACCAGCTATCACCTGGTGACCTGCCGGCTGGCGGCCCATCACTTTCCGAACCCTGAGGCCTTCGTGCGGGAAGCCGCCCGCGTGCTGATCCCCGGCGGCATCTTCGCCCTGGTCGACAATATATCGCCCACCGACCAAGACACCGCCTTCCACTACAACGCCTTCGAGAAGCTGCGCGACCCGAGCCACGGCCGGGCGCTCTCGCTTCAAGAATGGACCGATCTCGTCGATGCGGCCGGCCTCGAGGTGGAAAGCGCCGAGGTGATGGACCAAGAGATCCCCTTCGACCCCTGGGTGGAGCGCATGCGCTGCAAGCCGCAGACGATCGAGCGCCTGCGCGTCATGCTGGAGGAGGAACCGCTGAAAACCTTGCTGAAGCCGCGCGAGACGGCGGACGGCCTCTCCTTCTCCTTACGCGAAGCGATTCTCATCGCCAAGAAGCCAAGCGGAACGACATGATGCGTCTCGGCAGATTCGGAACGGCTCCCTCTCACCTCGGGGAGAGGGCTGGGGTGCGGGGGTGCCAAACTCACCGAATCCTTATCCCCCTCACCCGGAGCTTGCAGCGCCGACCTCTCCCCGCCGGGGAGAGGTAAGGAGCTAGGATGACCCAGCACCACCCCGAGCACGGCCCGTCACTCGAGGCCTTCGAGAAGGTCGCCTGGCAGGTCTACGAAGGCCTGCCCAAGGCGTTCACCGACCGCTGCGGCGACCTCGCCATCCGCATCGAGGAATTCCCCGACCGGGACACGCTCCTCGCCATGGGGCTGAATTCCCCTTACGAGCTGCTCGGCCTCTATCACGGCGTCGACCTCGCCCGGAAAAGCAATTTCGACATCCCCGGCGGGCCGGACATGGTATTTCTCTATCGCAGCCCGATCCTGCGCTTCCAAAGACACGAGGGCGATCCCCTGGAAGACGTCATCGCCCATGTGCTGATTCACGAAATCGGTCATCATTTCGGCTTATCTGACGAGGATATGGAAGAGATCGAGCGCAGCTAAGGGGGATCGGGCGGTGCTGCGAGGGACGCAAAAAACACGGCCACTGTTGCTTGTGTGCCAATTGCCTCCCGCACCAACTCGCCGCTATGGTGAATAGAATATGAACCGGTGGCTTCTCATAGTTCTCGGCGCGGTCGCGAGCGGCCTGTTGGTCGCCGCCTGCAGCATGGGCGTCAGCGAAACCCAGCAGCCTGCGGGGCTGGAGCCTCCCAGCATGATGGGACCCTCCACGCGGAACCCGACCCTCGAAGAATATATGGAGATCGCCGGACCGAAGGCCCAGAAGGTCGCGCACGGCCAGCTCAAGCTCGACGGCCATCCGGTCTCCTGCGGCACCCGGCCGACGGTCATGAATGCCGATCTCGACAGCTGGGGCGGCGCCTTTCCCGGCTACGTGATCCTCAACCCGGACCGCCTGAACGGCCTTTCGACGCAGGTGAAATTCTACGTCTACTATCACGAATGCGGCCACCAGTTCATCGGCGCCAGCGAGACCAAGGCGGACTGCTACTCCATCCGCCACGGCGTGAAACGCGGCTGGCTCGACGAGCGCGGCATGAACGATATCTGCACCTTCATCTCCAAGCTGAAGGGCGACGGCGTCCACCCGCCCGGCACCAAGCGCTGCAAGCAGATGCGCCAATGCTATGCGGATGCGCTCGGCAAGAAGCGCCAGGCCAGCCGCTAGGGAAACAATCCGCCGGATCTCAGACCGTTAGGACATCGAGACGCGATTCCGCCGGGTAGAGATCGGCCCGCCGATGGCCTATATAGGCGGGAAACGGATACGCCTTCGCGCCACCAGAAGATCAAGACCGATGGAAAAATTCACCACCCTGACCAGCGTCGCCGCACCACTGCCGATGATCAATATCGACACCGATATGATCATCCCCAAGCAGTACCTGAAGACCATCAAGCGCACCGGCCTGAAGGAAGGCCTCTTCGCCGAACTGCGCTATGACGAGAAGGGCAACAAGGTCGAGGATTTCGTCCTGCACAACGCGCCTTACGATCAGGCCAAGATCCTAATCGCCGGCGACAATTTCGGCTGCGGCTCGTCCCGCGAGCACGCCCCCTGGGCGCTGCTCGATTTCGGCTTCCGCTGCATCATCGCGCCCAGCTTCGCCGACATCTTCTACAACAACTGCTTCAAGAACGGCATTCTGCCGATCGTCCTGCCCCAGGCCGAGGTCGACAAGCTGCTGGACGACGCCTCCCGGGGCGCCAACGCCACCATCACGGTGGATCTGGAGAACCAGGAGATCAAAGGCCCCGATGGCGGCGTGATCGATTTCGACATCGATCCGTTCCGCAAACGCTGCCTGCTGGAAGGCCTGGACGATATCGCCCTCACCTTCGAGAAGAGCGAGCATATCGAGCGCTTCGAGGCCGAAAACGCCGCCGCGCGGCCCTGGATTTAGTTTGCGGCTTCCTTAGGTCGTCGGTGCAACGCACGTCCTCGGGCTGCATGGTTCGAGACGCGCACCACGCGCGCCCTCACCATGAGGAGATAGGTCAGCGGGTCTTGCCAACAATGCGGGAGCACAGCGTCTCACCTCACCCTGAGGGGGCCGAAAACCCGTCTCGAAGGGGGGCAGGCCGGCGCTCTAGATCCTAGTCGAAGGTCATCGCCTCGGAGCTCTGCTCCAGCACCGTCTCGCCGCTCCGGACTACCTCGACCTTGGCCGAATAGCCGCCCTCCGGCCAGCCGCCCGCCGGCACGCCCGTCTTGCCGGCCTGCAGGAACACACGCGCCTTGCCGCCCTCGGCCGTCGCCACATTGTGCATGAGAGAATTGCCTTCGTTCATCAGCCGCACGGTGACCGCGTCGCCGTCTTCCAGACCGTCGACGAGCACATAGGCCACACCGCCCGTGTCGATACCTGGCGTGGCGAGTGCATCGCCCTTGCTCACCTCCGCCTCGGACGTGGCGTGATCGGTCAAACCTAGCGCGACGACCTCAGGCTCCGCCGCCATAGCCCCCGGGACCGTGCCGAAGACCACCACAAGCGCAAACAGCACCCTTGTCAGCATTCCGCTCTCCTATTACCCAAAGCCACGACATTCGTTTCGCGGCAGACTGATAGCCGCCTTCCTACTCTCCTTAACGTGAAAGACGTCAGATTCCATGGCTTCGTTTGAACTTTTGTTGCTTCCCGGCGACGGGATCGGTCCCGAGGTAATGGCCCAGGTCGAGCGCCTGATCCAATGGGTGAACGAGACCGGCGAGGCCGAGATCGAGACAGCTTCGGATCTCGTCGGCGGCGCAGCCTATGACGAGCATGGCGAAGCGGTCTCCGACGCGACCATGGAAAAGGCCCTCGCCGCCGATGCGGTGATGCTGGGCGCCGTGGGCGGCCCCAAATGGGATGGCGTGCCTTACGAGAAGCGCCCCGAGGCCGGCCTCCTGCGCCTGCGCAAGGATCTGGAGCTCTTCGCCAACCTTCGGCCCGCCATCTGCTATCCCGCGCTCGCCGATGCCTCATCGCTCAAGCGCGGGCTGGTGGACGGGCTCGACATCATGATCGTGCGCGAGCTGACCGGCGGCGTCTATTTCGGCGAGCCCAAGGAAATCACCGATCTTGGAGACGGACAGAAGCGTGCCGTCGACACCCAGGTCTACGAGACCTACGAGATCGAGCGCATCGCCCGCGTCGCCTTCGAGCTGGCGAAGAAGCGCGGCAACCTCGTCCACTCCGCCGAGAAGCGCAACGTCATGAAGACCGGCGTTTTGTGGCACGAGGTGGTGACCCGCATCCACAAGGACGAGTTCGCTGACGTCCAGCTCCAGCACATCCTGGCCGACAACTGCGCCATGCAGCTGATCCGTTATCCGAAGCAGTTCGACGTCATCGTCACCGACAATCTGTTCGGCGACGTGCTGTCCGACGAGGCCTCCATGGCGACCGGCTCCCTGGGCATGCTCCCCTCCGCCTCCCTGGGTGCGGAGGACGAGAACGGCCGCCGCAAGGCGCTCTACGAGCCCGTGCACGGCTCCGCTCCGGATATCGCCGGCCGCGACGTGGCGAACCCCATCGCCACCATCGCGAGCTTTGCCATGTGCCTGCGCTATTCCTTCGATCTCGGCCCGCTCGCGGACCGCATCGAGGCAGCCATCGCGAAAGTGCTCGACCAGGGCTACCGCACCGCCGATATCATGCAGGAAGGCGGACACCAGGTCGGCACCGCCCAGATGGGCGATGCGATCCTCGCCGCGCTCAAGTCCTAGAATTCAAGCTCGACGTCGAATTTGAAGGTCACGTCTGAGGTGGCATCGGAAACCCCGAACAGCGTGCCGGCTGCCAGTTCCAGGTCCGGTCCCAGCTCGTCGCACTCGAAATATGCCACCGGCCCGACCCTGTGCTTCTGGTCATCGAAGGCCCCGGCATGGGAGATATCCTCGACCTCGCTATAGCCTTCGACCCCGAGGCCGAAGGTCTCCCCGAATTCGTGCTTCAATCGCCAATAGACCTTCATCTTGAGACTGTCGATTTCCCGTTCGCTTCCCAACTGACCGATGAAAAACGTATTGATGGTCGCCGAGTTGGGACCAGACACGTATTTCGCTAGCGGGCCGAACAGGATCTCGTCCGGCTCCCCGTCCTGAAGCGCGATCTCGTAGATGCCGCGGAAGGCAAGGCCCAGCCCGTCGCCGTGGCGCTCGATCAGCTCGTACTGACCGCCGATCTCGACCTCGTCGAACTCGAAATCTTCTCCGATATCTTGGACGAAGAACCCTTCGACGATGCCCTCGAAACGGTCCGTGAAGCCGTATAGCGCTTCTACCTCGTGGGAGTGCCGCCGCCGCTCCTCTTCGCCGGGGCCGGAAAAGATCGCCCCGTGCTCCTCGAGCTTCAACTCTCCCTTCTCCACCTCCGGCGAGCGAACGTAGTATTGCGCAGCCGCGGGCGCGCTGCTCAGCGCCAAAATTGCGATTGCAAACGACAAAAGCAGCGACGCGCGAATCCACGCCATCGCAATACCCCGATTGTCCATTGTCCCCGCCTTCCCCCAGACGATGGGCCAGTCCCTGCGGCCCATCGGCTTTGTCCGTACTGTGTTCAAATTATCAATGGGCGCACACAGGGTCCACTTGCCCTTCGTCGCATCCAACGCCCGTCTGGACGACGGTCTCCTTGCCGCTCATACTTTTGATGCGACGGCTTCACTGGAAAGGGATGGACTGTCTTGCGATCTGCACCGGCCTATCTGATGTCTGCCCTGCTTCTCGCGGGAAGCCTTGGAACCGCCGCGTTGGCCATGGCTGAGACGGCGGCGGACACGAGCGACAAGGCGGCCCCTAAGAAGAAGCGGGTCCTCACCCCGGAAGAGAAGGCGCAGAAAGCCTCCCGCCGCGCTTGCAAGGTCGAGATTTGCAAGGCGCTCGCCGGCGAGGTGCCGGCCGAAGGCACCATCGCCTGCGATATCGTCAAGACCTGGCGCGAGGCGGATATCGAGGACATGGTGGACGACCGCATCACCTGGTCTTGGGGAAAGGCGGTCTGCCAGTCCAAGCTCAGGGTGAAGCGCAAGGAGCTCCGCGACGCCATGACCAAGCCCGATCACACGGTCGCGCTCTCCGAACAGACCGTCACCTGTCGTCTCGACCGGAAAGGCGAGGAAGACCCTTACAAGGTCGTCGTGAATCTGGCGCCAGAGGTGACCTTCGAGCACGGCGAAGCCATCGAGGCCCGCCTGAATTGGGGCGATGCGGATGCGCCGCTCGCCATCTATCCGCTGATCTATTCGGGGACCGGCCTGGATAACCAGACCAATATCTTGGGATCGGAGGTGGTGAAGCTGGTCAATCAGTTCACCACCAAGAAATGCACCGAGGTCGGCGTGAAGCCTGACATTGCGCCGGATACCGGTCGGGACGGTCCGGCCGAAGACCCCGAGGACGGGGACGAGCCGGTAGAGCGCCGGGCGGCACTCGACTAGATCTGCATAAGTCCAAAAGTCGCCGGCAAAGCGCCGCGAGGCTTACGCCTGCTCTTCGCTTTCCCGCACTTCGCCTGCCGCCACGCCGGCGCGCGACAGCTCCTCGCCGAGCCGTCCCGTGTACCAAAGCCCGGTCATGCGGAAATCGGAAGCGAGCGACCAGAACGGATGCCCGAACATGGTGGGCTTGTTCTTCTCGACCGCGAAATGCCCGAACCAGGCGAAGCCATAGCCGAACACCAGCGCCAAGATCAGCAAGCCGGGGCGAAGCGTGATTGCCGCGGCGGCCAGGCAGACCACCGCCAGGGTGGTTCCGAAGAAATGCAGCGCCCGGGTTCCGGGACGTCCGTGATCTCTCAGATAATGCTGCCAGAAATCGTCGTAACTTGCGTGACGGTCAGACATAATTCTGATCCCTCTCTGCCCGTTGTCGGCCGCCTCCATCGCAGCTTCCCACAAGCTTTGCAAGGGCTGAGCGCACAACTTCTAAACAGCGTTATCGATAGGCGGTAGAGTACGCTTCTCTCTGAGGCGTCATTGCGGCGTCTCGTCTCGAGCCGAGGAAGAGAGATATTGGAGGGAGGATTTTTATGGCCGATCATCTATCGCCATGGTTTCGCACGGCCGGGCGGATCATGCTCGCCTTGCTTTTCATTCAGGCCGGCTGGGGCAAAATCGCCGGTTATGAAGGGCTACAAGGGGCTATGACGTCCAAGGGGATCCCGGACATTCTCGCGCCCCTGGTCATCATCGTGGAGCTGATCGGCGGCCTCGCCGTTCTGATCGGCCTCTTCACCCGATTCTGGGCCTTTTTGCTGGCCGGCTTCTGCATTCTGGCGGCCAGCATCTTCCACACGCCGACCGATGCGAAAGAGGTCATACCGTTCCTCAAGGACATCTCGATCGCCGGCGGCTTCCTGGTCCTCGTCGGCTCTGGCCCGGGCGCCTTGGCCCTCGATCATCTGATCGGCCGGCGCAGCTAGGAACCGGACGGAAACCGGATGGCGGCCCTATTCCAGGACCGCCGTCTTCTCCGTCTTCGGCGTCACCCGCCAGATCGTATTGCCGACATCGTCGGCGACCAGAAGCGCGCCTTCCTTGTCTAGGAGGACCCCGGCAGGCCGGCCGCGCGCTTCTCCGGCCTCGTTCAGGAAGCCCGTGAGAATATCGGCGGGCTGGCCTTGCGGCTCGCCGTCCTCGAACGGCACGAACACCACCTTGTAGCCGGAGCGCGGCTTGCGGTTCCAAGAGCCGTGCTCGCCCACGAAGGCCCCCTCCCGATAGCGCTCCGGCAGAAGATCGCCGCGGGAGAAGGCGAGCCCCAAGGCAGCCACGTGATTGCCGAGGGCGTAATCGGGCACGATCGCCTCTTTCACCAGCGCCGGCTTCTGCGGGCTGACCCTCTGATCCACATGCTCGCCCCAATAGCTGTAGGGCCAGCCGTAGAAGCCGCCCTCCTGCACCGAGGTGAGATAATCGGGCACCAGATCGCTGCCGAGCTCGTCCCGCTCGTTCACGACCACCCAGAGCTGCTCGCTATCCGGCTTCCAATCCATGCCGACCGGGTTCCGCAAGCCTGACGCGTAGACGCGGGACTCCCCCGTCTCGATCTCGATCTGCAGGATCGCCGCGCGGTCTTCCTCAGCCTCCATGCCGTTCTCGGCAACGTTGCTGTTGGAGCCCACGCCCACATAAAGATATTTCCCGTCCGGCCCCGCCACCATGCTCTTGGTCCAATGGTGGTTGATCGGACCGCCGGGCAGATCGGCGAGCTTCTCGCCCTTCGCCGTGATCTCGGTCTCGCCGCCCTTATAGGGGAAGCGCATCACCGCATCGGCATTGGCGACGTAGAACCGATCGCCCACCAGCGCCATGCCGAAGGGGGAATGCAGATCCTTCAGGAAGACCTTCTTCGTCTCGGCAACTCCGTCGCCATCGCTGTCCCGCAGCAGCATGATCTTGTCGGGACTGACCACGCCCGCGCCGGCGCGCCCTTTCACAAGCTCCACGATCATGGAGCGAATCCGATCGATCGGACCGCTTCCACCGTCGTCCTCAGGCTGCCTGGGCGCATTGCTCTCCGCCGCCAGAACATCGCCGTTGGGCAGCACATAGAGCCAGCGCGGGTGATCGAGGTCCTTCGCGAAGGCGGTGACCGAGAGCGCCTCGCCCGGAATCGGCATCTCGTCGTCCGGCCAGCCGACCGCCTTCGCCACATTGACGGTCGGAACGAACGACGTGGTCGGCTCCGGCAGGGTCGGATTGGGCCCGCGGGTCTCCTCCTCCGGGACATCGGCGGTATCGCCGCAAGCCGATAGGGTGAGCGCCGTCAGACAGATCATGGCCGCTCGGGCGACCCCACTCCTCGATGTCATGGCTGGAAATCCTCCTCCTTGCGTCCGAGCGGCCGAAACACCGGACAGTTCGCCGTCGCGCACGGGGCCATCCTGATGGCAAAGCCCGGCCTCAGCTTTACATTCGGCCCGGCCTCCCATACATCGGCGAAGAGGCGGCAGGCTTCAAGCGCCGCCGGAAAGAGGAGTTTACATGGGTTACAAGGTTGCCGTGGTCGGCGCGACCGGCAATGTCGGGCGCGAGATGCTGAATATTCTGGCCGAGCGGGAATTTCCCGCCGACGAGGTTTACGCCCTTGCGTCACGCCGCTCCGTCGGCGTCGAGGTGTCCTTCGGCGACAAACGCCTGAAATGCCAGGACCTCGAGACCTTCGACTTCTCCGGCGTTGATTTCGCCCTGCTCTCCGCCGGATCCGGCGTGGCCAAGGAATGGGCGCCCAAGATCGGGGCCGCCGGCTGCCTGGCCATCGACAACTCCTCCTGCTGGCGCATGGACCCGGACGTGCCGTTGATCGTGCCGGAGGTGAATGCCGACGCCATCGCGGGCTTCACCAAGAAGAACATCATCGCCAATCCGAACTGCTCCACCGCGCAGCTCGTCGTCGCCCTGAAGCCTCTGCACGACCTGGCCAAGATCAAGCGCGCCGTGGTCGCCACCTATCAGTCGGTCTCCGGCGCCGGCAAGGACGCCATGGACGAGCTCTGGACCCAGACCCGCGGCATCTTCGTCACCGATCCGCCGGAGCCGCACCAGTTCACCAAGCAGATCGCCTTCAACGTCATTCCCCATATCGACGTCTTCATGGAGGACGGCTCGACCAAGGAAGAATGGAAGCTGACAGCGGAAACCAAGAAGATCCTCGACAAATCCATCAAGCTCACCGCCACCGCCGTGCGGGTGCCCGTCTTCGTCGGCCATTCCGAGGCGGTCAATCTGGAATTCGAGAAGCCGATCACCGCGGAAGAGGCCAGAGAAGCCTTGCGCGAGGCCCCGGGATGCCTGGTGGTCGATAAGCGCGAGGACGGCGGCTACATCACACCGGTCGAATCCGTCGGCGAGTTCGCGACCTATATCAGCCGCATCCGCGAGGATTCCACCATCGAAAACGGGCTGAATATCTGGGTGGTCTCCGACAATCTGCGGAAGGGCGCCGCCCTCAATACCGTCCAGATCGCCGAGACGGTCATAAACCGAAAATTGCTAAATAAGGCAGCGTAATTTAGATCACTTTCCAACGACATACGCCTCAGGGGTCGTGTAGGAATGGCGAAAAATTCAACACGGTCCCTAGGGAGAATGGATATGCCGAAGGTGACGGGCAGGCTTCTCGCCGCCGCCGCTGTCTTGTTGACGACGCTTCCCACGGCCTTGCAGGCCGCCGACGATCCGGAACTGATCGAGCGTCGCGAGTCCAAATACACCTCGATCTTCGTTCACAGCCACGGGCGCTATATCAGCCTGTCCTTCGGCATGAACGATCGCCTTTTCGTGGAATCGAAGGCCAATCCCGACGATCCGCTGGAGCTGCCGTCCGCCTATGCCCGCTACATGACCGTGGCGATGGCCTATCGGGACCGGACCGACAGCCTGCTGGAGATCGGCCTCGGCGGCGGCACCGTCGTCTCCTATCTGCATAAGACCTATCCGGATTTGAACATCCAGGCCGTCGAGCTCGATCCGGTCGTCGCGGAGATGGCGAAGAAATACTTCTTCCTGAAACCCGGGCCGAAGCTGAAGGTCGCCACCCGGGACGGGCGCATCTTCCTGCTGCGCGCCAAGGAGAAGTACGACACGATCTTCATCGATGCCTATCAAGGTCCCTCGATCCCCTTCCATCTGATGACCAAGGAATTCTTCGAGCTGACCAAACGACATCTCAATCCGGGCGGCGTCCTGGTCCAGAATCTGGAATCCACCACTCAGCTCTACGATGCCGCCGTCGCCACCATCGGCAGCGTCTACGATAATGTGGAGGCCTACAAGGCGGCGACCAACTACATCATCATCGCCTATGACGGCCCCCGGAAAACCGAGGAAGAGCTGGCGAAGCGCGCCGCCGAGATCGAGCGCGACGCCGATCCGCGCTACCCCCCGGCTGAGCTTCTGAAGGACCGTCAGATCCTGACCGAATTCGACGGCCAGGTCCTCACCGACGATTTCGCGCCCGTCGAAGCCCTGCACGCCACCGATCGCCATCCCGGCTGACATTCGAAAAGCGACCCGATCCGCGACATTCAAGAAGGTGAGTTATGCAAGGAGGTGAGTTTTGGCCCGCCTAATGGTCTATCTGTGCGCCTTCGTTCTGGGCGTGGTGCTGATGGGATTCGAGATAATCGCCAGCCGCTACCTGGCGCCCTATTTCGGCACCGGGGTCAACACCTGGGCCGCCCTCATCGCCGTCGTCCTGATCGCCATGACCGTCGGCTATTTCATCGGCGGCTATCTGGTCGACCGGTACCCGACCTTGCGCCTGGCCGCCATCAGCGCCGGGCTCGCGGCCCTCTGGCTGCTGCTGGTTCCGGCCGCCTCCGATCTATTGTTGGAGGAGATCATGCTCGCTTTCGAGAGCGAGGTGACCGGCGTGATGGTCGCCTCCTGCGTGCTCCTCCTGGCGCCGATCACTTGCCTGGGCACCTTCTCGCCCATCGCCGTCCGCCTGATGATCCACGATATCGGCACCACCGGCAGCACGGCGGGCACGATCTACGGCATTTCGACCTTCGGCAATATCGTCGGCACCCTCGGCACGGCGCTCTATGTGATCCCGAATATCGGCTCCGACACGGCGACCTATCTTTTCGCCGCGATAGCCTTCGTCTGCGCGATCGTCCTCTGGCTCAGCGCCGGCCTGCTGCATGTGGAGGAGGCCTGAGGGGCCAGCAAGAAATCGCGCGTGGCGGTAACCCCTCTCCCACGAGGGGAGAGGGAAAACGCCGTGAGCTTTACTCCACGCTCTCGTCCTCGACGACCGGCACGAAGCGGTCGGTTTCGGGATCGAGCCCGACCAGCCGGCCCTCGGCGATGTCGAAATGCAGCCCGTGCAGGGAGATAAGCCCCTGCTCCTCGCGCTGCTTCAGCGCAGGGAAGGTCCGGAGCTTTTTGAGCGAAGAGCGCACGCCGGCGAGTTCGAGCGCCATCTCCGGCCCGTAGGACTCCACGTCCGACTGCGCCATCTTCACCCCTTCCAGCAGCGTCATCCAGCGGGCGATGAAGCTGTCCCCGTCGCCCAGAAAGCTGGGCCCTTTGGCAGGCTTGCCTTGGGAGTCCTGCATCTTCCGGAACGCCGAGATACCGCCGCAACGGGAATGGCCGATGATGATGATATGGGGCACCTTCAACCCGAGCACCGCGAACTCGATAGCCGCCGACGTGCCGTGATAGAAGCCCTCCGGCTCGTAGGGCGGCACGAGATTGGCCACGTTGCGCAAGATAAACAACTCGCCCGGCTCCGCATCGAAGATCTTGGAGACGTCGACCCGCGCATCGCAGCAGCCGATCACCAGGGCTGTCGGCGTCTGACCGAGCTCCGCGAGCTGCCGATACCGGCCGCGCTCCGAAGCATGGATATCCCGCCGAAACCGGCGATGACCCTCAACCAGATCCTTTGGTAGCGGCACTGTCTCTCGCCCTCCTTCGCTGTTCAAATTTCGGCGAACATTTCCAGGCCCGCGCACGTTTGTCTAGTAGCGGACCGATAGAGAAACGCTATCGGGCGTTTTGGATCACCCGCTTGATCTGCAAGACAGATAAATCCAGACTTTAAAAGTCGGATTTAATAACAAGCGCGGCAAAACGTGCACGCCGACATTAGGAAACGAGAAGGATGGCAAGGCTCCTCAGACAGCTAGGCCAATCCGATTTTCACAGCGACATGGCCCCCAAGTCGTTGACGTCCCGGCTCGCGCATAGAGCCGGGCGTCCCGACGCCATGCCTAGATTCAAGGAGCTGAGAAATGGCGAAAGTAGTCTGTGTTCTTTATCCCGATCCCGTTGACGGCTATCCGCCCAACTACGCACGGGACGATATTCCGAAAATCGAAAAATATCCCGACGGCATGACCACGCCGACCCCGAAGAATATCGACTTCAAGCCGGGCGAGCTGCTCGGCTGCGTTTCCGGCGAGCTCGGCCTTCGCAAATATCTGGAGGAGAACGGCCACGAGCTGGTGGTGACCTCCGACAAGGAAGGGCCGGATTCCAAACTCGATCAGGAACTTCCGGATGCGGAGATCGTGATCTCCCAGCCCTTCTGGCCCGCCTATATGACTCGGGAGCGCATCGAGAAATCGCCCAAGCTGAAGCTGATCGTCACCGCCGGTATCGGATCCGATCACACGGATCTGGAAGCCGCGATCGAGCGCAACATCACAGTGGCGGAGGAGACCTACTCCAACTCCATCTCGGTGGCCGAGCATGTGGTGATGCAGATCCTTTCCCTGGTCCGGAACTACATCCCCTCCTACCAATGGATCGTCGATGGCGGCTGGAACATCGCCGATTGCGTCTCCCGCGCCTATGACGTGGAAGGCATGCATGTCGGCTCCGTCGCCGCGGGCCGGATCGGCTTCGCGGTGTTGAAGCGGCTGGCCCCCTTCGACATGCACCTGCACTACACCGACAAGCACCGCCTGCCGAAGGAGGTCGAGAAAGAATACAATCTCACCTTCCACGAGACCGTGGAGGACATGGTCGAGGTCTGCGACGTGGTCACCATCAACGCCCCGCTGCATCCTGAGACCGAGCACATGTTCAACGACGAGCTGATCGGCAAGATGAAGCGCGGTGCCTATCTGGTGAACACCGCCCGCGGCAAGATCTGCGACCGCGATGCGGTGGTCCGGGCCCTGGAGAGCGGCCAGCTCGCAGGCTATGCCGGCGATGTCTGGTTCCCGCAGCCCGCGCCGAAGGATCACCCCTGGCGCACCATGCCCCACCACGGCATGACGCCCCACGTATCGGGCACGACACTCTCGGCCCAGGCCCGCTATGCCGCGGGCACCCGGGAGATCCTCGAATGCTATTTCGAGGGCCGTCCGATCCGCGAGGAATATCTCATCGTGGACAAGGGCAATCTCGCCGGTGCAGGCGCCCATGCCTATACGGCGGGAGACACCACAAAAGGTTCGGAGGAGGCGCGCCGCTTCGCCAGCTAGCCTGACGAAGAGACCTTCTTCGCACCCGGGCCCCGATCTCCTGCGGTCGGGGCCTTTTCTTGCCCGCACGCCGTCATCGCGCGCATACACGGGAAGCTTGTGCTTGCGGCCGCTGGCTTGGCTCGTCAAACTGTCGCACAAGATTGCAAAACTAAAATCTTTTTGGGGGGAACGACATGTCCAACACCGCCGGGGTGGGGAGCGCCTCGAGTTGGTTCAGCCGCGAGAACATCGTGGCCAAGCCGGGATTCAGTCGCTGGTTGGTGCCGCCGGCGGCGCTCTGCGTGCATCTGTGCATCGGCCAGGTCTACGCGTTCAGCGTCTTCAACCTGCCGATGACCAAGCTGATCGGCATCACCGAATCGGCCCCTGACGATTGGAAGCTCACCGAGCTTGGCTGGATCTTCTCCATCGCCATCGTGTTTCTCGGCGTCGCGGCCGCCTTCACCGGCACCTGGCTCGACCGGCAAGGCCCGCGCAAGGCCATGTTCCTGGCCGCCTCCCTGTTCGGCGGCGGTTTCCTCGTCTCCGCCCTCGGCGTCTATCTGCATCAGCTTTGGCTGATCTATCTCGGCTATGGCGTGCTGGGCGGCTGCGGCCTCGGCATCGGCTACATCTCGCCGGTGAAGACCCTGATGACCTGGTTCCCGGACCGGCCGGGCATGGCCACCGGCATGGCCATCATGGGCTTCGGCGGCGGCGCCATGATCGCCTCGCCCCTCTCCGTCTGGCTGATGAACATCTTCTCCACGCCCACCCATATCGGCGTGGCCGAGACCTTCCTGACTCTGGGTATCGTCTACATCGTCTTCATGTCCGTGGGCGGCACCATCGTGCGCGTGCCGCCGGAAGGCTGGGAGCCCGAGGGCTATGTTCCGCCGACACAGCCCAAGAAGCTGGTGACCAACGCCAATGTCCATGTCGATACGGCGCTGAAGACGCCCCAATTCTATCTGCTTTGGGGCATCCTCTGCCTCAACGTCACCGCCGGCATCGGCGTGCTCGGTCAGGCTTCGGCCATGAGCCAGGAAATGTTCCCCGGCGTCACCGCCGCCGCTGCGGCCGGCTTCGTCGGGCTGCTCAGCCTGTTCAACATGCTGGGCCGCTTCTTCTGGGCCTCGACCTCCGATTATATCGGCCGCCGCACCACCTATATGGTCTTCTTCCTGCTCGGCATGGCGCTGTACGCCGCCGTGCCCTGGACCGGCGCCATCGGCAGCATCGCCCTGTTCGTGGCCTGCTATGCCGTGATCATCTCCATGTATGGCGGCGGCTTCGCCACCATCCCGGCCTATCTGAAGGATATCTTCGGCATCCGCTATGTCGGCGCCATTCACGGCCGCCTGCTGACCGCCTGGTCGGCGGCGGGTGTCTTCGGCCCCGTGCTGGTGAACTATATCCGCGAATATCAGATCGAGAGCGGCGTGCCGAAGGCCGACGCCTACAACATCACCATGTACATCATGGCGGGGCTGCTCTTCGTCGGGTTCCTCTGCAACCTCATGATGCATGCAGTGCATGAGAGGCACCACGAGAAGCCCGAAGCAGCCAAGGCCTGATCCGGAGGAAAACCATGACCGAACACACCGATATCTCCGGCCAGAACAAGATCAAGCTGGTCTTGGCCTGGACCTTCGTGGGCGTGCCGCTCGTCTGGGGGGTTCTCCAGACCCTGGCCAACGCCATGCAGCTCTTCCAGTAAGGGCGGCGCGGAAACCGGGAAAGGCGCAGGAAAGACCAGACAGGCCGTGGATTTCGGGGTGAATTCCCCATTCATCGGCCTTTCAGACTCTGTTCATGCGCACTTCATGCGGTACTCATTGTCGCACCCTAGATTGAACGGTGTAAGCAGGGCGGATGTCTATGCCGCCAGGCTCACAGAAACGAAAAGGAGACTGACCCATGAAGACGTGGCTGAAACCTGAGATCACCGAGTCCGAAGCCGGTATGGAAGTGACTTCTTATCTTCCGGCCGAGCTGGACCGCGCTTAATCGTTTAAGCGAGAGAAGCGGAATTAGGAGGGCGGCCCGCGAAATGCGGCGCCGCCCTTCTTTTTGGCTGTTTTACGATTGGCTCGCGGATCGCGGCGATTTTCTTGGAGAGTCGAAGCAAATGAGACTGCTGTGGGTGACTGCCGCTCTGTTGGCTCTCGCAGGCCCTGCGATGGCGCAGGACGATAAGGCAATCGAGCGCATGACGACGGAAAGCGCCGACATGTTCCAGCTGAGGGACATCGACTGGAAGGACGAGGCGCTTCTGCCGAAAGGCGCCAAGAGCGCATTGGTGATCGGCGATCCGAGCAAGCCCGGCGTCTTCATGGCTTACCTCAAATTCCCGGCGGATTACGAGATCCCGGCTCATACCCACCCCTTCACAGAGGTCGTCACGGTCCTCAAGGGCAAGGTATGGAATGGCCATGGCGACAAGCTCGATCGCGACAAGGGCGACGGACTCGACGTCGGCGCCAGCTTCACCTTGCCGGCCGATCACGCACATTATCTGTGGAACGAGGAGGAGACGGTCGTCCTCCTGACCGCCACCGGTCCCTGGGACATCAAATATACCAATCCGGACGACGATCCGCGGGGGAAGAAGTAGCCGGAAAGCGCCTTGGGGACCGAAATCTAAGGCCGGCAGCGTCATTTTTGGCAGTTTTTCCAGCCCGAATGGGCGAATGCCCTCTCGACGGCTCTTTATTATCCGTTAATGTGCCGGTCATGCGATGCTCATCTGGGCGCCGCTATATTTACAATGAGAATTGGAAAGAGGAGACGACCATGAAGACGTGGCTGAAGCCCGAGATCACCGAGTCCGAGGCTGGCATGGAGGTTACCTCCTATCTTCCGGCCGAGCTGGACCGCGCTTAATTCGCCATTCGCAAATTAAAGCGTTATTTGAAGAGCGGTACCTGACACAGGGTGCCGCTCTTTTTTATCTGCAAGTTTTCTCGGCAAGCGGACGCAAGGATCCCGTCGGCCCCAGAAACTGCGGAATTCCGGGCTTTCGGGCCGCTCCCGCTGTTCATTTTCCTTTAATGTGGACTTCATGCCCATTCCATCTCGACCCCTTACGTTATAGGGGACCTCAAAAGAGGAAACTGAGAGGAGACGACCATGAAGACGTGGCTGAAACCCGAGATCACCGAGTCCGAGGCTGGTATGGAGGTTACCTCCTATCTTCCGGCCGAGCTGGACCGCGCGTAATCTAACTTACGCGATCTAGAAAAAGGCGGCGCCTTGCGAATGCGGGCGCCGCTTTTTTTATGCGCGGATTCTGGCTGGCGGTAGCGCCCGAAACCGCCCGCGCCCCTTCCCTGCCAAACTCAAAGGTGACAGGCGGAAATCCCGCCGATATGGTCGCGCCCGTTCGCGGCAGGCCCTGAGCGCCTTGCCGCCTCCCCACCCACAACAAGCGAAATTCGACAGCGCGACCTATGAAGAATCCCGCCGCAGGCAATTTTTTCGAAGATTTCGAGCTCGGTCAGACCATCGTCCACGCCACGCCCAGAACCGTGACCACGGGCGATGTCAGCACCTTCACCGCTCTCTACGGCCCTCGCTTCGCCGTCCAGTCCTCCGATAAATTCGCTCAGGATATCGGCTATCCCGTCGCGCCGATCGCCGACGATCTCGTCTTTCATATCGTCATCGGCAAGACGGTCCCGGACGTCTCCCGCAACGCCATCGCCAATCTCGGCTATGCGGAGTTCCGCTTCCTGAAGCCCGTCTATCCGGGCGATACGCTGGCCGCCACCTCGGAGGTGATCGGCATCAAGCAGAACTCCTCCGGCAAGAACGGCGTCGTCTATGTGCGCACAACCGGCACCAACCAGGCCGGCGAGACCGTGCTGCAATTCGCCCGCTGGGTGATGGTCAACAAGCGTAATCTCGATGCGCCGGCCCCGGAGACCGTGATCCCGGACCTGGCCGATCACGTGGAGCCCTCGACCATCGGCGGGGCGCTGCCCACCCTCGACATGGCCCATTACGATTTCGACCTCGCCGGCTCGCCCCTGCGCTGGGGCGATTTCGAGATCGGCCAGAAGATCAACCATTTCGACGGCCAGACCATCGAGGAGGCCGAGCACCAGATGGCCACCCGCCTGTTCCAGAACACCGCGCGGGTGCATTTCAATCAGCATATCGAAGGCCAGGGCCGCTTCGGCCGCCGCCTGGTCTATGGCGGCCACATCATCTCGATTGCGCGGAACCTTCAGTTCAATGGCCTGTCCAACGCCTTCCACTGGGCGGCCCTGAACGGCGCGGCCCACGTCGCCCCGTCCTTCGCCGGCGACACGATCTACGCCTGGAGCGAGATCCTTGATAAGGCGGAGCTCGACGGCCGCGACGATCTCGGCGCCATGCGCGTCCGCCTCTTCGGCGTGAAGGATTGCGATCCGGCCGACTTCCCCGGCGTCAAGGAGGACGGCAAATACGAAGATCCGGTCGTGCTCGACTTCGATTGCTGGCTGATCCTGCCGCGCTAGCGGAAAAGACCGCCCGCTTTTGGTCCTTCTTAAGAAAACAAAGGCGAGTGTTGCGCGTTAGGCCTGAGACGCGAAATCCGGCCGGCAGCGAACGGGCCGGCCACACTCTTCTTTAGGGAGGTTTTCTATGACTGGACTTTCCATTCGCCGGACCGCAGCCCTGATCACCATCGGCACCGCTCTCGCGGCCGCGCCGACAGCCGCTTCCGCCGCATCGGCGACCCTCAAGGACACCGAGGGCAAGGAGGTCGGCACTGTCGAGCTCACGCAGATGGCAGCGGACGGCGTCTTGCTGAAAGCCGATATCACCGGTCTGCCGCCCGGCGTGCATGCCTTTCATATCCATGAGACCGGCAAATGCGAGCCGCCCTTCAAATCCGCCGGCGGCCATTTCAACCCCGATAACGACACCCACGGCTATATGACCGAGGACGGTCCTCATGCCGGCGACATGCCCAACATCCATGTGCCGGATTCGGGCAAGCTGACCATCGAGGTCTACAATTCCGAGGTCAGCGTCGACGAGGGCGGCCTGCTCGATGACGAGGAGGGCTATCTCTTCGACGATGACGGCTCCGCCATCGTGATCCACGACGGCGCCGACGACTATAAGAGCCAGCCCTCCGGCAACGCGGGCAACCGGATCGCTTGCGGCGTGATCGAGAAGTAGCCGAAAGCGCACGGTCTTTTTACCGAAAGGTCCCGGCCCCCGGCCGGGGCTTTTTCGTCTCTGGCGTGAAAGTCCGCGCCGCTACCACGTGGCGCAGACCTGCGCGATTGCCGCACTGCGAAGCGTGCGATAAGAGTTAGTCTCTGGGAAATTCAAAATTTGAGCATATGAGCGACGGCAGAACAGAGATCGAGCGGCCGCTATCGCCGCATCTCCAGGTCTATCGGCCGATGCTCACCATGATGATGTCCATGGCCCATCGGGTATCCGGTGCGGCTTTGGCGATCGGCTTTGCACTGCTCGCCTGGTGGCTCATCGCGGTGAGCACGGGCCCGGAGAGCTACGCCACCGTGAACGGCTTCTTCGGCAGCATCCCGGGCCAGATTCTGCTGTTCCTGTTCACCTGGGCGCTGATCCACCACATGCTGGGCGGCATCCGGCACCTGATCTGGGACACTCTTCATATGCTCGACAAGGCCAGCATCGAGTTTCTCGCCTGGGCCACCATCATCGGCTCCACGGTGCTCAATCTCGCCCTGTGGATCTGCGGCGTCTGGCTGAAAGGATCGTTTTAGAATGCCAACCCCGCTTGCCCAAGCCCGCGGACTGGGCGCGGCCCATAAGGGCCCGGAGACCTTCTGGCGCCAGCGCCTCACGGCGGTGGCCAACATCCCCCTCGTCCTGTTCCTGATCTTCTCGATCCTGCTCCATATCGGCAGCCCCTACGAGGAGGTGCGGGCCTATCTCGCCAATCCGATCGTGGCGGTTCTGATGCTCGGGCTGATTCTCTCCGCAACCCTCCATTTACGGATCGGGCTCAAGGAGATCATCGAGGACTACGTTCACGGCGACGCGCTGCGCATGGGCATGCTGTTCCTGTCCGGCTTCTTCGCCATCGGCGTCGGGCTGGCGAGCGCCCTCGCCATCGTCAAGATCAGCCTGGGGAGCTAACCGCATGAACGATCAGAGCCCCGCAGGCCCGTCCATCAACGGCCGCGCCTATCCGATCGTCGATCACAAATACGACGTGGTGGTGATCGGCGCGGGCGGTGCCGGCTTGCGCGCCGTGGTCGGCTGCTCCGAGGCGGGCCTGCGCACCGCTTGCATCACCAAGGTCTTCCCGACCCGCTCCCACACCGTGGCAGCCCAAGGCGGTATCGCCGCCTCTCTCGGCAATATGCATCCCGACGACTGGCGTTGGCACATGTACGACACGGTCAAGGGCTCCGACTGGCTCGGCGACCAGGACGCCATCGAATATCTCTGCCGCCACGCACCCCAGGCCGTCTACGAGTTGGAGCATTGGGGCATGCCCTTCTCCCGCACCGACAACGGCACCATTCTCCAGCGCGCCTTCGGCGGCATGAGCATCGATTTCGGCAAGGGCCAGGCCATGCGCACCTGCGCCGCCGCCGACCGCACCGGCCATGCCATGCTGCACACCATGTATGGCCAGGCCCTACGCCACTCGGCGGATTTCTTCATCGAGTATTTCGCCATCGACCTGATCATGGACGCAGACGGTGTCTGCCGGGGCGTGATGGCCCTCGACCTTCAGGACGGCACCCTGCACCGCTATGCCGCAAAACAGGTGATCCTGGCCACCGGCGGGTATGGCCGCGCCTATTTCTCCTGCACCTCCGCCCATATCTGCACCGGCGACGGCAACGCCATGGTGCTGCGCGCCGGGCTCCCCTTGCAGGACATGGAGTTCGTCCAGTTCCATCCCACCGGTGTCTATGGCGCGGGCGTGCTGATCACCGAGGGCGCCCGCGGCGAGGGCGGTTTCCTCACCAATGGCGAGGGCGAGCGCTTCATGGAGCGCTACGCGCCGACCGCCAAGGACCTCGCCTCCCGCGACGTGGTCTCCCGCGCCATCACCATCGAGATCCGCGAAGGCCGGGGCGGCGGGCCCAACAAGGAGCACGTGTTCCTCAATCTGAGCCATCTGGAGCCCAAGCTCCTGGCCGAACGGCTGCCGGGCATCTCCGAATCCGCCCGCATCTTCGCCGGCGTCGACGTGACCCGGGAGCCGATCCCGGTGCTGCCGACGGTCCACTACAATATGGGCGGCATCCCCACCAACATGCATGGCGAGGTGCTCCGCCCAACCCAGGACGACCCCGACGCGCTCATGCCGGGCCTGATGGCCGTCGGCGAGGCGGCCTGCACATCCGTCCACGGCGCCAACCGCCTCGGCTCCAACTCGCTGATCGACCTGGTGGTGTTCGGCCGCGCCGCCGCCCAGCGCTGCGCGGAGATCTTCGGCGACGGCGCCGCCATGCCGGATCTGCCAAAGGATGCGGGCGAGCAGGCTTTGGAGCGCCTCGACCGGCTGCGGTACGCCGACGGCTCCACCCCGACCGCCGAGCTCCGCCTGAAGATGCAGAAGACCATGCAGAACGACTGCGCCGTCTTCCGTACCGAGGAGACCCTCCAGAAGGGCGTCGAAGGCATCAAGGAGATCTGGGAGGAGGCCAAGGATATCAAGGTCACCGACCGGTCCCTGGTCTGGAACACCGACCTCGTCGAGACCCTGGAGTTCGACAATCTCATCTGCCAGGCCGCGGTCACCGTGAACGGCGCGCTGAATCGGGAGGAGAGCCGCGGGGCCCATGCCCGCGAGGACTACCCCAAGCGCGACGACGAGAGCTGGATGAAGCACACCCTGGCCTGGGGCGACTTTGAAACGCACGAGGTAACCCTCGGCTACCGGCCCGTGCACAGCTACACCCTGTCCAACGAGATCGCCTATATCGAGCCGAAAGAGCGGGTTTATTGACGATTGATCCTCATCCTGAGGGCGGCCGAAGGCCGCGTCTCGAAGGATGAGGCCTCATGCCTCGCGACGGCGGGGCGATGGCTCTCTATCGTGGATGCCCGGGACAAGCCCTGGCATGACACCGGAGAGAATAGCGAACGAGCGATAACAACCATGGTTGAGCTAACGCTTCCTAAGAACTCCAAGATCAAAAAAGGCAAGGCCTGGAATCCGCCCCCCAAGGACGCGGAGAAGGGTCGCTGGCGCGAATACAAGGTCTATCGCTACGACCCGGACACGGGCGACAACCCGCGCGTCGACACTTATTGGGTGGATACGGCCGATTGCGGCCCGATGGTCCTCGACGCCCTCATCTGGATCAAGAACAACGTCGATTCGACCCTCACCTTCCGCCGCTCCTGCCGCGAAGGCGTCTGCGGCTCGTGCTCCATGAATATCGACGGCACCAACACCCTGGCCTGCACCATGCATGCGGACGATGCGCGTCACGACCTGATCGCCATCTACCCCTTGCCCCACATGCCGGTGGTGAAGGACCTGGTGCCCGATCTCACCCATTTCTACGCTCAGCTTCGCTCGGTCGAGCCCTGGCTCCAGACCGACAGCCCGACGCCCGGCAAGGAATGGCGCCAAAGCCGTGAGGAGCGCGAGGAGCTCGACGGGCTTTACGAGTGCATTCTGTGCGCCTGCTGCACCACGTCCTGCCCGTCCTATTGGTGGAACGGCGACAAATATCTCGGCCCGGCGACCCTGCTCCAGGCCTATCGCTGGATCAACGACAGTCGGGACGAGCGCACCGGCGAACGGCTGGACGATCTGGAGGATCCCTTCAAGCTCTATCGCTGCCGCACCATCCTGAACTGCACCAAGGCCTGTCCGAAAGGCCTCAACCCGGCCAAATCCATCGCCTCGATCCGCGCCCTCATGGTCGAGCGCGGCGAGTAGCCCGCCCTAACCTTTTTGGCAGCGCGGCAGGCTGAAAGTGCAGTGGGGAAGGTTCGGCTTCTTCTTGCCGAACTCCGTGTATGGGCTTTCCACGTCCTTATGAGCGTAGTTGATCTCCGTCAGCCGCTCGCCGTTGAAGATCATCGTGGCCGAGCAGGTCCAGTCCTTCGAACCCTTCCCCGGCACCGGCCCGGCACCGCTATAGCGATAGATGAGATTTTCGCCCACGGTGGTCTTGTACCGGCCATAGGGCTCGCCGGCGCAGGCGACGATATCCGCCTTGCTGCGGCCGATATAGGGCTCTGTCAGATCGGTCGCCGTGAGCCGATTGAAGGAATCCATCGGATGCGTGCAGCCGGTCAGGCTCAGAGCGCCCGCGAGCGCCGCCAGGAAGGCCCAAAAGCTTAGCTTGGTCGTCATGCTGGCCCTTCTCGCAAGCGTTCGCGCCGAAATAGTGACGGCGAGGTGGCACGCGTCGCGACACGATGGCCCGATTGTGCCGTTCTGTTAGCGGCAGAACCGCGTCTCGCCAAAGCGCACCATAGACCGTTATCCTACGCCCATGTCGGGAATCGCACCAAACCCCAAGCCCGAGCGGATCGTCTCGCTCATCGCCAGCGCCACCGAAATCGTCTGCGCCCTCGGCGCCAGGGACCGTCTTGTCGGCCGGTCCCACGAATGCGATTACCCGCCGGACGTTTTGCAGCTGCCGCAGCTCACCGAACCGAAATTCCCGGTCGCCGGCACCAGCTACGAGATCGATCAGCGGGTCAAGGCCATCGTCCAGGAGGGGCTGTCCGTCTATCGCGTCGACGCAGACGCGCTGGAGAAGCTCGATCCCGACGTCATCGTGACCCAGGACCATTGCGAGGTCTGCGCCGTCAGTCTGTCCGATGTGGAGGACGCCGTCTGTGCCTTCTCAAAGAGCGGCGCGGAGATCGTCTCTCTCCATCCCGACAGCCTCGACGACATCTGGTCCGATATCCGGAAAGTGGCCAAGGCGATCGGGGACGAAGAGGCCGGCGAGCAGCTCATCGCCGGCGCCAAGGCCCGCATGGCCGGGATCGCCGAAACCGCTGCCAAGGCGGAGACCACGCCCCGCATCGCCATGATCGAATGGGTCGATCCTTTGATGGGCGGCGGCAACTGGATGCCCGAGCTGGTGGAGATGGCGAACGGCGTCGATTTCCTCGCCAAGCCGGGCGAGCCCTCCCCCTGGGTCGAGTGGGACGACATCGCGAGGCAGGATCCGGAGGTGATCTTCGTCCATCCTTGCGGTTTCGATATCGACCGCACCCTGGAGGAGATGCCGCTTCTGGAAGGGAAACCCGGCTGGCATGACCTGAAGGCCGTCCGCGACGGAAAAATCTTCGTCGCCGACGGCAACCAGTATTTCAACCGGCCGGGCCCGCGGGTGGTGGAAAGCCTGCAGATCCTGGCGGAGATCCTGCATCCCGATCTCTTTCCGCCGAGCTTCGAAGGCAAGGGCTGGGTCCGCTACGCCGGTAGCCCTGCCCAGGCCAAGAGCTCCGCCGCGTGAGGAACAGCGCCATGCGAATATCCGCCGCCGTCTTTCTTCTGGCCGCAACGCTTGCGATCGCCGGCCCGGCCGCTGCTCGAGAGGCGGGATATGGAGAGAGCGATTCCGCGTATGAGCAGAGCACCACGGCCGAAGACCTGCTGACCGAGGATCTGGCGAGCGATCCGGACGAAGAGGTGAAGGCGCAGCTCTATACGATCCCCGCCGACACCACGCTCCCCTGGCACATCCACCCGGATGCCCAGGAAATCGTCTACGTGGTCGACGGCCCGTTCACCGTGGAGGTGGAGGGCGAAGGCAAGGCAGTCGAGAAGACCGAGCTGAAGACGGGCGACGTCTTCCATCTCGATCCCAACGCCGTCCATCGCGGGCTGAACGAGCACGCGACCGATGCCGCTAAGCTTTTCGTCATCCGCATCAAGCCCAAGGACGCACCGCTGACGGAAGAGGTGAAACCGCAACAATAAGGTTGCATTTCCCTTCTTGGACCGCTATATCATTGCGCAACCAGGAGGTTGCACATGAGTGATCGCATCGAAAAGTGCATTGAGATCCATGCCCCGATCTCCCGCGTCTGGGAGGCCCTAACGGACCACAAGAAATTCGGCGAATGGTTCCGGGTTCGTCTCGACGGCCCCTTCGTGCCAGGCGAAATGTCTACCGGCAACATGCTCTATCCAGGCTACGAGCATCTGAAATGGGAGGCCTTCGTCAAAGCCATGGAGCCAGAGCGTTACTTCGCGATGACCTGGCACCCCTATGCTATCGATCCGGACCAGGACTACACCGAGGAGACGCCGACCTTGATCGAGTTCACCCTGGAGTCGACGGAGACCGGCACCCTGCTGCGGGTCGTCGAATCCGGCTTCGACAAGCTCCCGCCTAGCCGCCGCGACGAGGCCTTCAGAATGAATGAAGGCGGTTGGGCCGAGCAGGTGCAGAATATCAAAGCCTATGTCGAGAACGCTTAGCGATCGCAGTCTTCGTGCGCACAGCGCTTCGCTTTTCGCAGCCCTTGGCGATGAGACGCGTCTCGCCTTGCTCAGCAGACTGACGGGCGGCGTCCCGCAATCCATCTCGGCCCTGACTGCCGGAACGGATCTCACCCGCCAGGCTGTCACGAAGCATCTGAAGGTGCTGGAAGAAGCCGGGATGGTACATAGCGCTCGCATCGGACGAGAAAGCCGCTATGCGCTGGAACCCAAAGCGATCAATGATCTGAAAGCCTATCTCGATCTCGTCTCCGCCCATTGGGACGCAGCACTGGCCCGCCTGAAGACCATAGCCGAAGCTGATGAGGACTGACGCGCGCTGCCTTGCGGTCCACCCGCCCCTCGCTTAGCCGCCAAGACTTAACGGCAAAGCGTTATAAGCCTTAGCGAGCGGCGAGATCGATTTCGATCCCATGCAAGGAGAGGTTGCTAGCGCCCTGCAGGCCCTGCAGGAGACGGCGACAAGAGCCGTCCACGGGAGCCTGAGTCAGCCAACCGTCATGCCCGGATCGAGTCCGGGCATGACGTGAGTCTGTAACGCGGGCCCCGCGGCCCACCCCAAGCGCGGACTACTTGTTCACTTCGATCGGCGGGGGATTCCATTTCCCCGTCAAAGCGGTGGAATCCGGCGCATAGAGCCGCATCGTGAGCGTGAACGCACCCTTCGGCGCCGGAAGCCAGTTCGCCTCCATCTCGCCGTCGGGCTTCTCTTTCTGAATCAGCAGGTCGAGCGAGCCATCGGCGTTGGTCTTCATGTCCATCCAGCTGCTCAAAGCATACCGGTTGATGCTATTCGGCACCGGGAAGCCCTTGTCGTCATAGAGCGTGACCGACCAGAACGCTTCCACCGGCGGAAGCTCTCCCTTCGGGAAATGGATGCGATAATTTTTGCTTCCGTCCAGGGGCTTGCCGTCCTTGTCGCCAAGGCTCAACGGATAGATGGCATCCTGCGGCACATTCGCGCCGAGCCCCTGCTGGGTCATGATCGCGCGCTTCAGATAGTAGTTGCCGTAGACGCCCACAGTGTCGGTGTTCATCGACCAGTTGTTGGCAACCCGGCCCACGGTCGGGAACTTCCACGCCATCAGAGCCTGCGCGTCTTTCGGCGCATCTTTCAGTCCGGCCTTCACCGCTTCCGGCGCGTTCGCCAGGTCGAAGCTCTTGCCCGGCTCGATCCCGATCCGCTTCATGCGGGCGATGATCGGCTGGTCGGTGAAGTGAGGTGGGTGCTCCTTCAGAAGCTCCGCGGCATAGGAAAAGTACTTATCGGCCTTCATGGAATCGATCTGGAGCTTGGGCGGCGTCTTCGAGTCGTACGACGGATCGCGCTTCCAGTCCGGCGCCGGCACGTCCTTACCCCAATTGGCAAGCGGCGTGATCTTGTAGCCCGCCTGGACCTTATGCACCGCGGGGTAGTCGGCGGGCCCGTCGGTCTTGGTGCGACCGATCACCCAAAGCCAGGGGGTCGAGGCGGTGATCCGCTGCGTCCCCTCAGGCAAACCCAATTCCTTGGCAAAGCCGTCCTTCAGCTCCGGCCGCCAATCCGGCGGCGTGATCAGGAAGGTCCCGGCCTCGGTCCCAGTCGTGCGCGCGCCGGGGGAGGCGATCACGTCGGTCCACATATCCAGCATGGGCAGCAGATAATAGCGCCCGTCCGTGTCCGGCACGGAGACCACCACGGGTCCGTCGGTCAGGTCGAGCCAGGCGGAGGAGTAGAGCGTGTCGAAATTGGGCCGCACCACCTGGCGCATATCGGGCGCCGGGAAGGCCGGCATATTGAAAAACTTGTTCGGCGGGCCGCTCAGCCCCTCGTCGGGAGGCAAGTTCAATGACTGCAGCCGAGTCAGGTCCATGGTGATCAGCGGATAGAAATAGATATAGGCATCGACCCCGATCTGATGGGCCTCTTCCTTGGTGATCTTGGATGGCTCTGAGACAGCCGTGCCGGAGAACCCGGCCAGGACCGCAATCAGACCCAATGCAAAAAAAGCGCGTTTCATAATGTGTACTCCGTTGCGCCGGCCTCAAGGTCGGCGGCTAGAATCCATCGGACCGAGGAGCTATCGCTCGGGCCCGCGAGGAGCGACCCTGCAATGATGGGCTGAGGTTTTTTGGGCGACCTGAGGGCGCCGGCATCGTGGAATTCGGAAAGTATCGCGCCCAGGTTACGGCATTGCTACTGCGAATTGCGGCTCATCCGATTCTGCGTGGTCGTGTCCCGTTGCGCTTGAGGAGTCCTTAGCCTCCTCTTGGCAGAGTGGCGCGTTGACGGGGACGAGACACAGACCATGACCGTGAAAAAGAACTACGAAATCCTGGTGGAGAGCGGCGAGATCGATTGCGATCCCGCGCAAGAAGCAGCCGCCAGCGCCCTGCAGGCTCTTCAGGACCGGCTGGCAAGCCGCACCCAGCATGGCTTGATCGACCGCCTCAACCCCTTCGCCAAGAACCCCGCGCCCGTCCCCGGCCTCTATCTCTGGGGCCCGGTCGGCCGCGGCAAAACCATGCTGATGAACCTCTTCTTCGAAGGCGTGGATGGGGAGAAGAAGCGCCGCGTGCATTTTCAGGAATTCATGAGCGAGGCGCACGACGCCATCGAGGAGGCCCGCCAGCGCTCCGAGCAGCAGGCCGTGCGCGCCGCCGCGAAAGAGCTGTCCAAGAGCTTGACCTTGCTCTGCCTGGACGAGCTGGAGATCACCGACATCGCCGACGCCATGGTGGTGGGCCGTCTCTTCCGGACCCTGTTCGAGAACGACGTCACCCTCGTCGCCACCTCCAACACGGCCCCGAGAGATCTCTACAAGGGCGGGCTGAACCGGCAGCTCTTCCTGCCCTTCATCGATCTCATCCTTCAGCATATGGCGGTTCAGCCCCTGGAATCGGAGAAGGATTATCGGCTGGAACGGCTCGCCGGCCGCGACCTCTATCTGACGCCCGCCGACGCGGCGGCCAAGGCCTCCCTTGACAAGAGCTGGCAGAAGCTCACCGGCCGGAAAGACGGCGCGGAAGAAACCCTGACTGTCAAAGGCCGCCATATCCGGGTCCCCCAGGCCGCCTTCGGCGTGGCGCGCTTCCCCTTTGCCGATCTCTGCGAAAAGCCGCTCGGCCCCCAGGACTACCAGCGCATCGCCCACAGCTATCACACGGTGATGATCGATCGGATCCCGGTGCTCGGGCCGGAGCAGCAGAACGCCGCCCGACGCCTCACCACCTTGGTGGACGCTCTCTACGACAACGGCGTCGGCCTCATCGTTTCCGCCGAAGCCGCCCCCGACGATCTCTACCAGGGCCACAACCCGGACGGCTTCGCCCGCACGGCCTCCCGTCTCATGGAGATGCGCTCTATCGACTATCTGAAGCGCCGACACGCGGAACCTCAGACCGAAACAACCGCGTAACCGCCCCAAAATATCGCCTGACAACAGCCGGGCGAACACACCGCACCGCGACGCAACCCCGGGAGTTGCTATCCCTCTCCACTCGCGTAAACTGGCCGCCAGTCACGTGTTGGGGGGTCGCATGTCACGCAGTCGGATTGCGCTTATCGGTTCCGGTCAAATCGGTGGAACCTTGGCGCATCTTTCAGCCATCAAAGAACTCGGCGAAGTCGTTCTTTTCGATGTCGTGGAGGGCGTGCCGCAAGGCAAGGCGCTCGATATCGCCGAATCCTCGCCGGTCGAGGGCTACGGATCGAAACTTGCCGGCGCCAATGAATACGCCGCGATCGAGGGCGCCGACGTGGTGATCGTCACCGCCGGCGTGCCGCGCAAGCCCGGCATGAGCCGCGACGACCTCCTGGAGATCAATCTCAAGGTCATGGAGCAGGTGGGCGCAGGCTTGCGCAAATACGCGCCCGACGCCTTCGTGATTTGCGTCACCAACCCGCTCGACGCCATGGTCTGGGCGCTTCAGACGGCTTCCGGCCTGCCCCATCACAAGGTGGTCGGCATGGCCGGCGTGCTCGATGCCGCCCGCTTCCGCTATTTCCTCTCCGAGGAGTTCGACGTCTCGGTGAAGGACGTCACCGCGCTGGTGCTCGGCGGCCATGGCGACACCATGGTGCCCCTCACCCGCTATTCCACCATCGGCGGCATTCCGCTGCCCGATCTGGTGAAGATGCGCTGGATCACCCAGAAGCGCCTGGACGAGATCGTTCAGCGCACCCGCGACGGCGGGGCCGAGATCGTGGGCCTTCTGAAGACCGGATCGGCCTTCTATGCCCCGGCCGTCTCGGCGCTTGCCATGGCCGAGTCCTATCTCAAGGACCAGAAGCGCATGCTCCCTTGTGCCGCCTATCTGAACGGCGAGTACGGCATCAAGGGCCTTTACGCCGGCGTGCCCGCTGTGATCAGCGACAAGGGCATCGACCGCATCGTCGAGCTGGATCTCACCAGCGCCGAGAAGGACCAGTTCATGAAATCCGTGGATTCGGTCCGATCCCTGGTCGAGGCGTGTCAAAAGATCGCCCCGAGCCTCGGCAAGTCTTAAGGGACAAGTCCGGCCCCGATAGGCAAAGTTGTGTCATCGCAAGCGCGTAGCCTTGCGGTGCCGCACGACTGATGCCAGAAACCGGTGCCAACAAAAGATACCAACTGCCAGCGAGTAGCCCGCCCCGATGAATCTGCACGAATATCAGGCCAAGGCGCTGTTGAAGGAATACGGCGCTCCCACCGCAAACGGCCATGTCGCCACCACACCGGAAGAAGCCGCCGAGGCGGTGAAGCATCTTGAGACCGACACCTATGTGGTGAAGGCTCAGATCCATGCCGGAGGCCGCGGCAAGGGCGGCGGCGTCAAGCTGGTAAAGACCGTCGATGAGATCTGGTCGGAAGCCGACCGCATGCTGGGCATGACCCTGGTCACGCCTCAAACCGGCCCGGAAGGCCGCCTCGTGCGCAAGGTCTATATCGAGGAAGGCTCGCCCATCGCCCGCGAGCTCTACCTCTCCATGCTGGTCGACCGGGCCGACGGGCGGGTCGCCTTCGTCGCCTCCACCGAAGGCGGCATGGATATCGAGGCCGTCGCCGCCGAGACGCCCGAGAAAATCCTCACCTTCAGCGTCGATCCGGCCAGCGGCCTGCAGCCCTTCCATGGCCGCAAGGTCGCCGCAGCCCTCAAGCTGGAGGGCGACCTCGCCAAGCAATGCGGCAAGCTCATCGCCGCGCTCTACCGGCTCTTCCTGGACAAGGATTGCGCGCTGATCGAGATCAATCCCCTGGTGGTCACCGAGGACGATCAGCTCCGCTGCCTCGACGCCAAGATGAGCTTCGACGACAACGCCCTGTTCCGCCACAAGGACATCGCCGAGCTGCGCGACATCCACGAGGAGGACCCGGCCGAGGTCGAAGCTTCCAAATACGATCTCTCCTACGTGAAGCTCGACGGCGATATCGGCTGCATGGTGAACGGCGCCGGCCTGGCCATGTCCACCATGGACATCATCAAGCTCTACGGCCGCGAGCCCGCCAACTTCCTCGATGTGGGCGGCGGCGCCACCACGGAGAAGGTGACCGAGGCCTTCAAGATCATCCTCTCCGACGAGAACGTGAAGGGCATCCTGGTCAATATCTTCGGCGGCATCATGCGCTGCGACGTCATCGCCGAGGGCATCATCGCCGCGGCCAAGGAGACCAACATCGCCGTGCCGCTCGTCGTCCGCCTCGAAGGCACCAATGTCGAGAAGGGCAAGGAGCTCCTCGCAGGCTCTGGCCTCGACATCATCCCCGCCGACGACCTGGAGGACGCCGCCAAGAAGATCGTCGCCGCCGTGGAGGGAAAATGAGCGCTGCGCTCGCCAGCACGCCGGAGGGTCCGGACGCGACCGTAGCCGCACCGGCGGCCACGCGCGCCTGCCCTCATTGCGGCAAGCAGGCGAGCACGCCGCTTGAGGCCTATTCGTCGCCGCCCTGGGCCGTGGTGGAATGCGCCGATTGCGGCTTCGTCTATCTGAAGAACCCGCCCGATTACGAAGCGCTCTCGGTCGATTTCGCCTGGGAGAAGACCCGCGCGGCGGAGAAGAAGCGCCGCTCGAAGCAGAGCCCCGCACTCATGTGGCTCGACAGGGCCACCCGCTGGCGGCTCTCCCTGATGCGGAAGAACCTGCTGGACTATATCGCCGACCGCTATCCCGGCGGCCGCGTGCTCGATGTGGGCTGCGGCGAAGGCCGGCGCCTGCCCGATACCTTCGTCCCTTTCGGCATCGAGATTTCCGAAGGTCTGGCCCGCGAAGCCGATAAGCGCATGCGCGCCCGCGGCGGCTATGCGGTCCATGCGCCTGCCGTCGAAGGCGTGAAGCAATTCCCGGACAACCATTTCGAGGCGATCCTGCTGCGCTCCTTCCTGGAGCACGAAAAGCAGCCCAAGGCGCTGCTCCAGGAGGCCGTCCGCGTGCTGAAGCCCGAAGGCGCCATCTTCATCCGCGTGCCCAACTTCGCCAGCGTCAACCGTCACCTGCGCGGCGGCAAATGGTGCGGCTTCCGGCACCCCGATCACGTGAACTATTTCACGCCCCATTCGCTCAAGGCCATGGCGGCCGATTGCGGGCTCAAGATGACCCTGCTCAATCCCGTCCGCCTGCCCTTGGACGACAACATCAACGCGATCCTGGAACGGGATCCCACTTACGAAAAAGCTGCTGCATGAGCGTACTCGTCGACAAATCCACCCGCGTCATCTGCCAGGGCCTGACCGGCGCCCAAGGCACCTTCCACACCGAGCAGGCCATCGAATACGGGACCACCATGGTCGGCGGCGTGACCCCCGGCAAAGGCGGCACGACCCATATCGGCCTGCCCGTCTTCGACACCGTGCAGGAGGCTGTGACCGAGACCGGCGCCAACGCATCCGTGATCTACGTGCCGCCGCCCTTCGCGGCCGACGCGATTCTGGAGGCGATCGACGCCGAGGTGCCGCTCATCGTCTGCATCACCGAAGGCATCCCGGTGCTCGATATGGTGAAGGTGAAGCGCGCGCTGTGCGGCACCAAATCCCGACTGATCGGGCCGAACTGCCCGGGCATCATCACCCCCGACCAATGCAAGATCGGCATCATGCCCGGACACATCCACCGCCCCGGAAAGGTGGGCATAGTGTCGCGGTCGGGCACCCTCACCTATGAGGCGGTCGCCCAGACCACCGCGGCCGGTCTCGGCCAGTCCACCTGCATCGGCATCGGCGGCGATCCGGTCAACGGCACCAACTTCATCGATTGCCTGGAGCTCTTCCTTGGCGACGCCGAGACCGAAGCCATTATCATGATTGGCGAAATCGGCGGCAGCGCCGAAGAGGAGGCCGCGGCCTATCTCGCCGAGAGTCCCATCAAGAAACCGACTGTCGGCTTCATCGCCGGCGCCTCCGCACCGCCCGGCCGCCGCATGGGCCATGCCGGCGCGGTGATCTCCGGCGGCAAGGGCGCGGCCAAGGACAAGGTCGCGGCCATGCAGGCGGCAGGAATTACCGTGTCTGAATCGCCCGCGGCCCTTGGAAGCACGCTGTTGAAGGTATTAAATGGTGCATGAGCTAACATAACTGTGCAGTGCACAATCGCTCCTGCGGCCGGACGGCACCTCCGGCAAGGTAAGGTCGATGACGAGGCATCCGCTGAACGACGTTTTCGCCCGCACGTCGTTCCTCCATGGCGCGAATACCGCCTATATGGAGCAGCTTTACGCGCGCTATAAACGCGACCCGAGCGCGGTCGATCCCGAGTGGCGGCAATTCTTCGATACCCTCGGCGACGAGGCGGACGCGGTCTATCGCGAGGCGGCGGGCCCCTCATGGCGCCCGGCTCCCGAAACCGAGCCCGTCCCCGAGGCGCCCCCCGCACCGGCGCTTCCCATGGAATCCGCCACCGATGCGGCCAACGACACCCTGCGCGCCGCCCAGCTCATCCGCTCCTACCGCCAGCGCGGCCATCTCATCGCCGATCTCGATCCCATCAAGATCACCAAGCGGAAAGAGCACCCCGAGCTTAAGCCCGCCACCTATGGCTTCACGGAAGCCGATTACGACCGCCCGATCTTCCTAGGCGGCCTGCTCGGCCTTCAGACCGGCACTCTGCGTCAGATCCTCGGCATTCTGAAGCAATGCTACTGCAAGCATATCGGCGCCGAGTACATGCACATCTCCGATCCGGAGCAGCGCCGCTGGATCCAGGAACGCATGGAGGTCGAGCACGAGCAGTTCAAGTTCACGCCGGAAGGCAAGAAGGCGATCCTCAACAAGCTGATCGAGGCGGAGAGCTTCGAGCGCTTCCTGGACGTGAAATACACCGGCACCAAGCGCTTCGGCCTCGATGGCGGCGAGAGCATGGTTCCGGCCCTGGAGCAGGTGATCAAGCGCGGCGGCCAGCTGGGGCTGGAGCAGATCGTCATCGGCATGCCCCATCGCGGCCGGCTCAACGTGCTCTCCAACGTCATGAGCAAGCCGTTCCGGGCCATCTTCAACGAGTTCAAGGGCGGCTCGTCCCACCCCGACGAGGTGGAGGGCTCGGGCGACGTGAAATACCATCTCGGCGCCTCTTCCGACCGCACCTTCGACGGCAATCAGGTTCACCTCTCGCTCACCGCCAACCCCTCCCACCTCGAGATCGTCGATCCCGTGGTGCTGGGCAAGGTGCGCGCCAAGCAGGACCAGCGCGGCGACAAGGAGCGCCGCGAGGTGCTGCCTCTGCTGCTGCACGGAGACGCGGCTTTCGCCGGCCAGGGCGTGGTGGCCGAATGTTTCGGCCTGTCGGGCCTGCGCGGCCACCGGACCGGCGGCTCGATCCATTTCATCGTCAACAATCAGATCGGCTTCACCACCGCGCCGCGCTTCGCCCGCTCCTCGCCCTACCCGTCCGATGTCGCCAAGATGATCGATGCGCCGATCTTCCATGTGAACGGCGACGATCCCGAAGCGGTCGTCTACGTGACCAAGCTCGCCATCGAGTTCCGCCAGCTCTTCGGCAAACCCGTGGTCATCGACATGTTCTGCTATCGCCGCCACGGCCACAACGAAGGCGACGAGCCAGCCTTCACCCAGCCGCTGATGTATCAGCGCATCCGCCAGCACCCCCGCGTCGTCGAGATCTACGCCCAGCAGCTCGTCGACGAAGGCCTGCTGACCCCGGAGCAGATCGAGCGGATGAAGGAAGATTTCCGCAATCGGCTGGAGGAGGAGTTCGAGGCAGCCGACAGCTACCGGCCCAACCGCGCCGATTGGCTGGACGGCAAATGGTCCGGCATCGGCCTGGCGGAAGAGGGCGCCCGCCGCGGCACCTCCGGCGTCGATCTCGACGTCTTGCGCGAGGTGGGCGAGAAGCTCGCCTCCTATCCGAAGAGCTTCCACCCCCATAAGACCATCATCCGCATCCTCGAAAGCCGGCGGAAGATGATTGAGGACGGCAAGGCCATCGACTGGGCCATGGCCGAGGCTCTGGCCTTCGGCACCCTTCTTTTGGAAGGCTATCGCGTCCGCCTCTCCGGCCAGGATGTCGAGCGCGGCACCTTCTCTCAGCGCCATTCGGTGCTGATGGATCAGGAGAACGAGAAGAAATACACGCCGCTCAAGCATCTTTCGAAGGAGCAGGGCACCTTCGAGGTGATCAACTCCATGCTTTCCGAGGTGGCGGTGCTCGGCTTCGAATACGGCTACAGCCTCGCCGAGCCCAACGCCCTGGTGCTCTGGGAGGCCCAGTTCGGCGACTTCGCCAACGGCGCCCAGGTGGTCATCGACCAGTTCATCTCCTCCGGCGAGCGGAAATGGCTGCGCATGTCGGGCCTCGTGATGCTGCTCCCCCACGGCTACGAAGGCCAGGGCCCCGAGCATTCCTCCGCAAGGCTGGAGCGCTTCCTCCAGCTCTGCGCCGAGGACAACTGGCAAATCTGCAACTGCACCACCCCGGCCAACTATTTCCACGTGCTGCGCCGCCAGCTCCACCGCCAGTTCCGCAAGCCGCTGGTGCTGATGACGCCGAAATCCCTGCTGCGCCACAAGCGGGCCATCTCCCGCATCGAGGAGTTCGGTCCCGAATCGACCTTCCACCGGGTGCTCTGGGACGATTCCGAAAGCGGCAAGGACGAGGCCATGCGCCTCGTCGCCGACGACAAGATGCGCCGCGTCGTGCTCTGCTCCGGCAAGGTCTATTACAATCTCTACGAGGAGCGCGCGAAGCGGGGCATCGACGACGTCTATCTGCTCCGCATCGAACAGCTCTACCCCTTCCCGGCCCGCGCGCTTCTGCAGGAGCTTTCACGCTTCCGCCAAGCAGAGATGGTTTGGTGTCAGGAGGAGCCCCGCAATATGGGCGCCTGGAGCTTCATCGAGCCCAACCTGGAATGGGTGCTGGCCCATATCGAAGCCAAGCATAAGCGTCCGCGCTATGCCGGCCGAGCGGCATCCGCGGCGACAGCGACGGGCCTGATGAGCAAGCATATGCACGAGCTTGAGACTTTACTGGAAGAGGCGCTGGGCTAACGGGCGCAGAACAAGAAACGGGACAAGGCCATGGCCACTGAAATCCGCGTACCGGCATTGGGCGAAAGCGTCGTCGAGGCGACGGTCGGGCAATGGTTCAAATCGGCGGGCGAGGCGGTGAATGCCGACGAGCCCTTGGTGGAGCTCGAGACCGACAAGGTCACCGTCGAGGTTCCGGCACCCTCGGCCGGCGTGCTTGCGGAGATTGCCGCCAATCCCGGCGACACGGTCGAGGTCGGCGCGCTGCTCGGCTCCATCGGCGAGGGCGAAGGGGCCGCGCCGGCGAAAGCCAAAAGCGAAGCCAAGGAAGGCGAGAGCAAGGGAAACGGCAAATCCCAGCCCGCACCGGCGCCGCAAGCGGCCAAGGAAGAAGAAGCACCCCTGGAGCGCGAGCCCGCACCCCGCGAGGAGGCCGCTAACGGCACGACCCAGCAGGCGGCGCAGTCCGACATGCCGCCATCGCCGGCCGCCCGCAAGGCTCTGGCCGAGGCAGGGCTCAAAGCCGATCAGGTGCAGGGCAGCGGCCGCCGCGGCCAGATCCTGAAGGAGGATGTGGCCCGTGCCAAAACCGGCGGCGCACCGTCTGGCAATAGGGCAGGCGGCGATGCGGTGTCAGAGATCCTCGCTCGCGAGCGTACCAAGGAAGCGCCACCCCCGCGTCAGCCTTCGCCGGTGGAAGATGCCGAGCGCGAAGAGCGCGTGCCCATGACCCGGCTGCGCCAGACCATCGCCAAGCGCTTGAAAAGCGCGCAAGAAACCGCCGCCATGCTCACCACGTTCAACGACGTGGACATGGGCGAGGTGATGGCGCTGAGGAAGGAATACAAAGAGCCGTTCGAGAAGAAATACGGCGTGAAGCTCGGCTTCATGGGCTTCTTCGTGAAGGCTTGCTGCCAGGCCTTGAAGGAAGTGCCTGAGGTGAACGCCGAGATCGACGGCACCGATATCGTCTACAAGAACTACTACCATGTCGGCGTCGCGGTCGGGACCGAGAAGGGCCTTGTCGTGCCGGTGGTGCGGGACGCCGATCTTCTGAGCCTCGCCGATATCGAGAAAACCATCGGCTCCTTCGGCAAGCGCGCCCGGGAGGGCAAGCTTTCCATGGGGGAGATGCAGGGCGGCACCTTCACCATCTCCAATGGCGGCGTCTATGGATCCCTGCTGTCCACGCCGATCCTCAACGCGCCCCAATCCGGCATCCTCGGCATGCACCGCATCGAGGAGCGCCCCGTGGTGCGCAACGGCGAAATCGTCGCCCGGCCCATGATGTATCTTGCTCTTTCCTACGACCACCGGGTGGTGGACGGCCAAGGCGCCGTCACCTTCCTGGTCAAGGTGAAGGAAGCCATCGAGAACCCGGCCCGGCTCCTGCTGGAGCTCTAGACAAGGACGCTTATGACCTACGACGTCATCGTGATCGGCACCGGCCCCGGCGGCTATGTCTGCGCCATCCGGGCTGCCCAGCTCGGGCTGAAGACTGCCGTGGTGGAGAAGCGCGCCACCCATGGCGGCACCTGCCTCAATGTCGGCTGCATCCCGTCCAAGGCCATGCTGCATGCCAGCGAGGCCTATGCGGAGGCCGCCAACGGCTTCGCCGATATGGGGATCAAGGTGAAGCCGGAGCTCGACCTCAAAGCCATGCTGAAATTCAAGGACGACGGTGTCGCCGGCAACGTCCAGGGCGTGGAGTTCCTGCTCAAGAAGAACAAGATCGACGCCTATCGCGGCACGGCCAGGATTGCCGGCGAAGGCAAGGTCGAGGTGACCTCGGATGACGGCAAGACGGAATCGCTGGAGACCAAAAGCATCGTCATCGCCACCGGCTCCGAAGTCGCCAGGATTCCCGGCGTCGAGATCGACGAGGAGGTGATCGTCTCCTCCACCGGCGCGCTGACCCTGCCGAAGGTGCCGAAGAAGATGCTGGTGATCGGCGGCGGCTATATCGGCCTGGAGCTCGGCTCGGTCTGGCGGCGGCTGGGTTCAGAGGTCACCGTCGTGGAGATGCTCGACCGCATCACCCCCGGCCTCGACGGCGAGGTCTCCAAGCAGTTCATGAAGATCCTGAAGAAGCAGGGTATCGACTTCAGGCTCTCCACCAAGGTCGTCAGTGTCGAGAAAACCGGCAAGGGCGCAAAGGTCACCATCGAGCCGGTCGAGGGCGGCGACAAGGAGACCATCGACTGCGACATCGTGCTTGTCGCCATCGGTCGCATTCCAAACACTGAAGGACTCGGCCTCGCCGATATCGGCATCAAGACCGACAATCGCGGCCGCATCGTCGTCGACGACCGCTACCGCACCGACCTTCCGGGCACCTACGCCATCGGCGACGTCATCGAAGGTCCCATGCTCGCCCACAAGGCGGAGGACGAGGGCGTCGCCGTCGCCGAGATCATCGCCGGCCAGGCGGGCCACGTGAATTACGGCGTGATCCCCAGCGTGGTCTATACGGCCCCGGAGGTTGCGTCCGTCGGCAAGACGGAAGAGCAGCTGAAGGAGGAAGGCATCGAATACACGGTCGGCAAGTTCCCCTTCATGGCCAATGGCCGCGCCAAGGTGAACCGCACCACCGACGGTTTCGTGAAGGTGCTGGCCGACAAGGAGACCGACCGGGTCCTCGGCATCCACATCTTAGGTCCCGATGCCGGCAACATGATTGCCGAAGCGGCGGTTCTCATGGAGTTCGGCGGCTCGGCCGAGGACCTGGCCCGCACCTGCCACGCCCACCCGACCCTCACCGAGGCCATCAAGGAGGCGGCCATGGCCGCCGACGGCCGCGCCATTCATATGTAGATTGGCCGCCAGAGCTTCCGCGTAAACACCACGTCATCTTGAGGTGCTCGGTCGTCCTTCGAAGCCCCGCTTCGCGAGCATCCCGGATCGTGTCCGGGACAGGCTCTCAGGATGACGACCGAGCCTCGAAGGGGGCGTGGCGATTTCACCTCTCCCCACAGGGGGAGAGGGAGCAAGCTGCGGTATCTGGAAAGGGGACTGCCGCAAATACCGTCGTCAGGCGCGGACTTGATCCGGACATCCATGCCAAAGCAGCCGACCTTTGACAGCGGGCCTCATGGTTCGAGAAACGCTCCTTCGGCGCGCCCTCACCATGAGGATCAACGCCTACGAAAACCGCCCACCTCTCCTCACCCTGAGGGGCGCGGGAACCGCGCCGTCTCGAAGGGGGCAGGCCACCGAAGGCGCCCCCCTAATCCAGCGTCCGGCGGAAGCGCATCAGCGCCAGCCCCATGGCGACCACGAGGAAGATCACCAGCGCCAGCACGTCGATCTGCATCTCCGCAAAGCCGTTCCCCTTCAGCATGATGCCACGCACGATGCGCACGAAATGGGTCAGCGGCAGCGCTTCCCCGATCCACTGCGCCCAGACCGGCATGCCCCGGAACGGGAACATGAAGCCCGAGAGCAGGATGTTCGGCAGGAAGAAGAAGAACGTCATCTGCACGGCCTGAAGCTGGTTCTCCGCGATGGTGGAGAAGGTGTAGCCGACCGCGAGATTGGAGGCCGCGAACAGGGTCGACAGCAGGATGAGAAGCCACAGATTGCCCATGATGGGCACGCCGAACATCAGATTCGCCGCCCCGATGATGATGGCCATCTGCACGAAGCCCACCAGCACGAAGGGCGCGATCTTGCCGATCATGATCTCCACCGGCTTGATCGGCATGGCGAGCAGGCTCTCCATGGTGCCGCGCTCGATCTCGCGGGTCACCGCCAGCGCCGTGAACATCATCATGGTCATGGTGAGCACCACGCCGAGCAGCCCCGGCACGATATTGTATTGGGTGAGCCCTTCCGGATTGTAGCGCCGCTGCAGGCTGAGCTGGAACGGCGGCGCCCGCGCTTCCACCGCGCTGTCAGGTCCGCGCAGCTCCCGGCGGAGCGCCGTATCGACGAGACCTTGCACGGCGGAAATGGCCGTTCCCGTGGCGACGGGGTCTGTCGCATCCGCGATCACCAGCAGAGATGGATGGTCGCCGCGCCTTATATCCCGTTCGAAGCTCGCCGGAATCTCCACCGCGAACTGCACCTCGCCGGAGGCCAGCAGCTGGTCCAGCTCGGCTGAATCGCGCACTTGCTGGGTGAAGGCGAAATAGTCGCTGTTCTTCATCGCCACGAGAACGGCCCGGGTCAGCGGGCCGTCGTCCCGGGTGAGCACCGCCGTCGGCAGATGCTTCGGATCGGTGTTGATGGCGTAGCCGAACAGCACGAGCTGCAGGATCGGAATGAACACCATGGTGGCGAAGGTCATGCGGTCGCGCCGCATCTGCACGAACTCCTTGACCACCATGGCCCAGGTACGCCGCAAGAAACCGACATCCCGCTGGGCCGGCTGGCGAATATCCGCGACCGAGCTCATGCGAAATTGTCCTTCGCGCTGTCCATCAGCAGGATGAAGACGTCTTCCAGAGACGGCTCGCCCCGCCGCCAGCTTTGCTTCCCTCCGGCCTTCTTGACCTTCTCGATCGTCGCTTCGAGCGCCGTCTCGTCCCGCCCCGAGACATGCAGCTCCGCGCCGAACGGCGCCACCATGTCGACGCCGTCGCTCTCCTCCAGCTCCTGGGTCAGCGCCTGCAGATTCGTGCCCGAAACGATCCAGGTGTGGAGGCCGGAATGGGCGATGAGGTCCTCAGCCGTACCCTTCGCCAGCAGGTCGCCATAGGCGATATAGGCCAGCTCGTGGCAGCGCTCCGCCTCGTCCATGTAATGGGTGGAGACCAGCACCGTGATACCGTCCGCCGCCAGCTTGTGGATCTCGTCCCAGAACTCGCGCCGCGCCTTGGGATCGACACCGGCCGTCGGCTCGTCCAGCAGCAGAAGCTGCGGGTTGGGCAGGATGCAGGCGCCGAGCGCGAGCCGCTGCTTCCAGCCGCCCGACAATTCGCCGGCAAGCTGCTTGGCCCGGCCGGCAAGACCGATGCGGTCGATCGCTTCGCCCGCGGCCTGGCGCGGATGCGGCACGCCGTAGACCCGGGCGACGAATTCCAGATTCTCGCGGATGGAAAGATCGGTATAGAGGCTGAAACGCTGGGTCATGTAGCCGATCTGCCGCTTCAGCGCGTCGGAATCGGTTCGGATATCGTAGCCGAGGCAGGTGCCTTCGCCGGAATCGGGCGTCAGCAGCCCGCACAACATGCGGATGGTCGTGGTCTTGCCGCTGCCGTTCGGCCCGAGGAACCCGTAGATCTCACCCTTCGGCACCTGCAGGCTCAGATCGTGCACCACCGTCCGCTCGCCGAAGCTCTTGGTGAGCCCCCGGACGTCGATGGCGATCTCCTTCATCGGTCCGCCACCTTCTCGTCGCCGGTTGCGAGATGCACCGTGATGGGCTGCCCGGCTGTCAGCTCTGAGGCGGCTTGGTTGGGAAGCGCCTCGACGAGGAAGACGAGCTTCTTGCGCTGCTCCTGCGAAAAGATCACCGGCGGCGTGAACTCCGCATCTCTGGCGATGAAACTGACCGTGGCGTTCAAATTCGGTGGACAGCCGTCGCAAGAGAGCGCCACCACCTGACCGAGATGGATCTGCGACCGTTCCGGCTCGTCCACGAAGAAGCGCGCTTTCAGATTGCCCGGCGGCAACAGCGCCACGACGCCCTGCCCTGCCGAAACCACCTCGCCGACACGGAAATAGACCTCCTCGATGGAGCCGGGCGCCGGCGCGAAAACCTGGCGTTTCGAGAGGTTCTTCTTCGCCTCGTCGAGCGCATGCCGCGCTTCCGCCACGGAGGCTTGCGCAGCCTCGATCACGCCGGATCGACCGGGGAGCTTGGCGGCACCGATCCGCCGCTGAGCCTCCTCGACGGCGGCCTGATTGCTGTCCTGGGCTGCCACCGCATCGTCGAGCTGCGCCTTCGAGACCCAACCCTTGTCGTGCAACGTCTTGATGCGCTCCAGGTTTTGCTCCGATTGCTTGAGATTGGCCTTGGCGCGCGCCAGGGCCGATTCCAGCACATCGATTTCCTGGGGCCGTTGAATCTCGGCCTTCGCGTCCGCCAGCCGCGCCTTGGCCTCTTTCAGGCGGGACTTCGCCGCTGCGACGGCCGCCTCCTGCTCGGAGCTCTCCAAGGTGAAGATGGGATCGCCCGTAGCGACCCGATCGCCTTCCTTCACCGACAATGTCGCAATCCGCCCCGGCTGCTCGGACCCGACCAGGACCAGATCGGCCTCCATATAGCCCGGCACCTCGTTCTCGCCCTGCCCGGTATAGGTGAGCACGAGCAGGCCGATCGCGGCGGCACCGATGAGACCGATCAAAAGGAGCGTAGTGCGTTTCATCGCGTCCCGCCCTCCGTCGCCGGCGCCCGGATCGCATCGAGCATGAGGTCGATATGGGTCTTGAGCATCGCGTCGGCGTCGAGATGGTGATGCCGCTCGAACAGCCCCTTCCAAACCACCGCCATCAGCATCGGCGCGACGAGAAGCTGAGGAAAGTCACGCAGAGCCGTCTCGCGGAACTCGCCATTCGCGACGCCGCGGTCGATCAGGAACCGCAAAGTCTTCATGCCCCGCGCAACGACATTGTCGAAATAGAACGCCGTCAGCTCCGGATGCTTGTGCCCCTCCCCGATCAGCAGCCGGGCAATCAGCGCGCGCTTGGAACTGACGAGCTCCTGGACGAAGGCAAGGAAGGGGCCTTTGAGGAAAGCCTCGGCGGACAGCTCCGTCGTCTCGATTTCCTTGCGGATCACATCGAAATGCGAGGTGATCACGCTGCGGACGACCGCCTGGAACAGCGCTTCCTTGGTCTTGAAATAGAGATAGGGGAGTCCTTTGGAGACCTTGGCGCGCGCCGCCACATCCTCCAGCCGCGTCGCCGCATAGCCGTTGGCCGCGAACTCCTCGAAGGCCGCCGCGACGATCTCCTGGGAGCGATCGTCCTTGCGCCGGCGGCGTGGGGGTCCGCTAGCGGGCTGCTTCGGATTCGTATCGGATCGCTTCCGGTTCAT
Organism: Methyloligella sp. ZOD6; assembly: GCA_050110875.1. Classification (GTDB taxonomy): domain Bacteria; phylum Pseudomonadota; class Alphaproteobacteria; order Rhizobiales; family Methyloligellaceae; genus Methyloligella. Next base: position 2,629,442 of record CP188828.1, on the reverse strand, counting down.
CTTCGCTTCGGCCATCGCACGTCTCCTGACTTCCCATTCAAGTTATGACTGACTAGTCAGTATTGCAATGGCGCTGCTTTGTGAAGGCTGGGAATCCTTACGGTATGGCTAAGAAAGGGTGGAGCTGCTTTCACCTCTCCCCTGTGGGGAGAGGTCGGCGCCGAAAGCGCCGGGTGAGGGGGTGAAAGACTCGCGAGGTCGGGTCCTCCCTCACCCCAACCCTCTCCCCACAGGGGAAAGGGAGCAAGCTGCGGTATCTGGAAAGGGGATTGCCGCAAATACCGTCGTCATGCGCGGACTTGATCCGGACATCCATGCCAAAGCAGCCGACCTTTGACAGCGGACCTTATGGTTCGAGACGCGCTCTTTCAGCGCGCCCTCACCATGAGGATCAACGCCTACGAAAACCGCCCACCTCTCTCCTCACCCTGAGGGGTGCGGGAACCGCGCCGTCTCGAAGGGGGCAGGCCAGCTGAGTGCCACCTCAAGCTCGTGGGTGCGCCGCCGCGTAGGTGCGGAGCAAATGCTCCCGGTCCACCTCCGTATAGACCTGGGTGGTCGAGAGGCTTGAGTGACCCAGCAGCTCCTGGATGGCACGGAGGTCGGCGCCCGCACCCAAAAGATGGGTCGCGAAGGAATGGCGCAGCGCATGGGGCGTGGCCGTTTCGGGAAGGCCGAGCACGGCGCGCAGCCGCGCGATCGTGAGCTGGATGATGCGGGGGCTGAGCTGCTTGCCCCGCTGGCCGACGAAGAGCGGATCGCCGGCCGACATCTGATACGGGCAGAGCGAAAGATATCGCTCCACCGCCTCCCGCGTTACGCCGAGCACCGGCACGACCCGGGCCTTGTTGCCCTTGCCCGTCACCCGCAGCATGTCCCGCCCCGCCACCGGCGCGTCCTCGCGGGTCAATCCCAGCGCCTCGGAGATGCGCAAGCCCGACCCATAGAGCAAGGTCAGCACGGCCGTGTCTCGCGCGGTCACCCAGTCCGGCGCATCGGGCCCGGCAATCTCTGCGCTATCGACCAGCGCCGTCGCCTTCGGCGCGGTGAGCGGCTTCGGCACGGAATGGGGCAGCTTGGGAAGCTGGACGGCCCGCACCGCATCGTTCTTGCCCAGGCCCCGCCGCTCCAGAAACTGGAAGAACATGCGCAACGCCGACAGCGTGCGGGACAGGCTGCGGCTCCCCACATCCTCCGCCCGCCGTGCGGCGAGGAAGCTGCGGAAATTGCGGGGCTTCAAGGCCATCAGCGCATGGAGATCCGGCAGCCGGTTCAGCTCGCCGGCAAGAAAGCTCAGGAACTGGTCCAGATCGCGTCCGTAAGCCTCGCCGGTCTTGGGCGAGAGCTGCCGCTCGACCGCCAAATACGTCAGCCACCGGGCAGCGGCCTCCTGCACGTCCGGCGCACCCACGATGGCGCGCGTCTGCTTCTTCTCAGCCATGAAGGCCTCGCTAAAGACATTCCGCAATGGACGAATTGCGGAGCAGGATGCGCTAGGAATCCTTAAAGCCCCTTAACCAACGATTCTCCGCGACAAAGCCTCAAGCGCCGATGCCCGCACCGAAGACCGTCCCCGTCCTGCTGCCGCTGGCCCTACCGGCGCCCTACGACTACCTGGTGCCCGAAGGGATGGATGCACGACCGGGCAGCTTCGTGGTCGTGCCTCTGGGACCGGCCTTGCGCATGGGGGTCGTCTGGCACGAGAGCAGCGGCAAAACCGTCGATCCGGCCAAGCTCCGCGCCATCGAGAGCCATTTCGACGACGTCCCGCCGCTGCCCGAGATCTCGCTCCGCTTCTGCGACTGGGTCGCGAACTACACCCTCACCCCGCCGGGCATGGTACTTCGCATGATGATGAGCGCATCGAAAGCCTTCGAGCCGCCCGCCATCCGCTTCGGCGTGCGCATCGGCGGGCCGGAGCCGGAGCGCATGACGCCCGCCCGCGCCCGGGTCTTGGAGGCCGCGGCCAGCGGCATGATCTTCAAGAAGTCGGAGCTGGCGGAGATGGCCGGGGTCTCCGGCGGCGTGATCGACGGGCTGGTGAACGCCGGCACCTTGCTCCAGGAAGTGCTGCCCGATCCGTGGGAGGCGCCCTTCGATCTCTCAGGCGATCGGGTGGAATTGTCCGGCCTCCAATCGGGCGCCGCGAAAGAGCTCTGCGCCAACACAAATGACGGCTTCGTGGTCACGCTCCTCGACGGCGTGACCGGCTCCGGCAAGACGGAAGTCTATTTCGAGGCCATCGCGCAAACCTTGAAGGCCGGCGGCCAGGCCCTCGTGCTCATGCCGGAGATCGCGCTGACGGGCCAATTCATCGCCCGCTGCGAAGAACGCTTCGGCGCCAAGCCCGCCGAATGGCATTCCGGCATGACATCGAACATGCGCGGCCGAGTCTGGCGCGCCGTCGCCAACGGCCAGGCCAAATTCGTGGTCGGCGCCCGCTCCGCCCTCTTCCTGCCCTTCCCGGACCTCCGGCTCATCGTCGTCGATGAGGAGCACGATCAGGGCTACAAGCAGGAGGACCGCGTCACCTACCAGGCCCGCGACATGGCCGTGCTGCGCGGCAATCTGGGCAAATGCTCCGTGGTCCTCTCCTCCGCGACGCCCTCTATCGAGAGCATCGTGAACGTCGAGGCCGGGCGCTACCGCCACATCAAGCTGGAGAGCCGTTACGCTCAGGCCACCCTGCCCGACATCGAAACCGTCGACATGCGCACCACCCCGCCGGAGCGCGGGCGATGGCTTAGCCCCCCTCTGGTGCGCGCCATCGAGGAGACCCTTGAGGACGGTCAGCAGGCGCTGCTCTTCCTCAACCGCCGGGGCTACGCGCCGCTGACCCTATGCCGCAGCTGCGGCTATCGCTTCGAATGTCCCAACTGCTCCGCCTGGCTGGTGGAGCACCGCTTCCGCCGGCGCCTGGAATGCCACCATTGCGGCACCTTCATCCCCGTGCCGGAGGAGTGCCCCCAATGCGGCGCGGAGGATTCGCTCACGCCCTGCGGCCCCGGCGTGGAGCGCATCGACGAGGAGATCGCCGAGCGCTTCCCCGATGCCCGCCGCATCATTCTCTCGTCGGATCAGCTCACCGGCATCGAGGAGCTGCGCCGCACCTTGCGGGAAATCGAGGCGGGCGAGGCCGACATCATCATCGGCACCCAGCTCGTCGCCAAGGGCCATCATTTCCCGGGTTTGGCGCTGGTCGGCGTGGTCGATGGCGATCTGGGCCTCACCCAGGCAGACCCCCGCGCCGCCGAGCGCACCTTCCAGCTGCTCAGCCAAGTGACCGGCCGGGCGGGCCGCGAAGCCGTTAAGGGCAGAGGCCTGATCCAGACCTATATGCCGGACCACCCGGTCATCCAGGCTCTGGTCCAGGGCGACCGGGATGCCTTCCTCGCCCGGGAGATCGAATCCCGCCGCGAGGCGGAAATGCCGCCCTTCGGTCGCCTCGCCTCCATCCTGATCTCATCGAGCCTACGGGATCGGGCAGAAACCTTCGCCCGGGATATTGCCCGCGCCGCCCCGCCCGCCAGCAAGATCGACGTGCTGGGTCCGGCCGAAGCGCCCCTCGCCGTCATCCGCGGCCGCTATCGCTACCGGCTCCTGGTCAAGGCCGCCCGCGAGGCCGACCTGCAGACCTATATCCGCCTCTGGCTGCAGAACGCCCCGAAACCCCGCGCCGATCTGCGCCTCGTGGTGGATATCGATCCGTATAGCTTTTTGTAGAAACGCCGCTTCTTCACTCTGTCGTCATGCCCGGACTTGATCGGGGCATGACGAAGAGAAAGAACATAGCCCGGTGCCCATCATGACGCCCGGGTATGATGCACTCTGTAAGTGCGGTTTACCACAGCCAGCTCCCTCTCCCCGCCGGGGAGAGGTGACAGCCGGCACAGCCCCCTACCCCGGATAGACCTTCACGCTCGACGCCACGCTGTCCGCCACATGCTCCTTGGTGATCACGCCGAGGATGTTGTCCGCCCGGGCGATGCCGCGGCCGCGCATCACCAGCGCCATCATCGCCTCTTTCCGCCACATGCGCTGGATCACGTCGAAGACGATGTCGTCCTCCCGCACGATGGTGAAGTTGCGGCTGGCGATATCCCGCAGCGTAATGGTCGACGTCGCCTTCTCCGGCGCCTGGCGGAACGACATGTCGAGATAGAGCACGCCCACGATATGGTTCTCGTCCCGCACCGCCACCCGGCGGATACCGCCGTCATGGGGCGGCTGGGCGAGGAAATCGTCCAGGGTCATGTCCGCCGGGGCCAGCACCACGTCGCTCTCCATGATCTCCTTGGCCCGGCGCACCAGGAACATGTTGGCGTGCAGCGCCTTGGGGATCACATGGCCCCGGGCGACCAGCTTGAGCGTGTAGATATTCTCCCGCGACAGGATGCGCCGCGTGCCGATGCTGAGCGCCACCGCCAGGATCATCGGCAGCACGATGTCGTAATCCCGCGTCATCTCGAAGATCATGGTGACCGCGGTCATCGCCGCGCCCGTGCCGCCGCCCACCATGGCCCCCATGCCGACCATGGCGAAGGAGGGCACACTCACCCCCAGCGCCGGAAACAGCAGCGACATGGCGACACCGAAGGCGCCGCCCACCGTCGCCCCCATGAAGAGCGAGGGCGAGAACACCCCGCCCGAGGCGCCCGAGCCGAGACTGAGCGAGGTGGCCACCAGCTTCGCCACCGCCAATAGGAGAAGCAGCCAGATCCCCGTCATGCTGCCTTCCAGGATCGCCTGGATGGTGGGATAGCCGACACCCGCCACGAAGTAATGCCCGTAGGCCAGGTGCAGCCCGTAGATCATCAGCCCCACCAGGGTCATGCCGACGATGCTGCGGAGATAACGGCCCTTGATCTGTTCGAAGAGGGTCTCGGTCCAGGCGAGCCCCCGAACGAAGCCTGCCGCGGCGCAGCCGGTCACCACGCCGAGCAACGCATAGAGCAGCAACAGCGCGCCGGTCGCCGCATCCACCTCCACCGGCGAGAGGATCGGCACCAGAAAGGCCGGGTCCTGCCCGAAGAAATACCGGCCGATGAAGGTCGCCGTGCCCGTCGCCAGCGCCACGGGCAGAAAGGTTCGGACGCTCACCTCCGGCATCATCAGCTCGATGGCGAACATCACCCCGCCGATCGGCGTGTTGAAGGTGGACGCGATACCCGCCCCGGCGCCCGCCGCCACCAGGATGATCCGCTGCCCCGGCGGCACGGTGATGATTTGTCCCAGGGTGGAGCCCAGCGCCGCGCCGATCTGGATGATCGGCCCTTCCCGTCCCACCGAAGCGCCCGAGCCGATGGAGATGGCCGAGGCCAGCGACTTCACCACCGCCACCACGGGCCGGATGATGCCGGATTTGTAATAGATGGAGTCCATGACTTCCGGCACACCGTGGCCCTTGGCTTCCGGCGCAAAGGTGCTGACCAGCCAGGTCACGATGAGACCGCCGATCACCGGCACCAGGATGATCCCCGCGCCCCAGGGGCTTTCGGGGATGAAGCTGTTGTGCTCGAAATCGACCGAGAACGTGCCGAAGAAGAAGGCGTTATGGATGACGCCGATCAGGCCGCGAAACAGGATGGCGCCGAAGCCGGTGACAATACCGACGACAAGCGCCAGGAAGGAGAGATACCAAAGGCTGATGCGGAGGGTCTCCTCCTCCTCGATCGCCTGGACCGTATCTTCCGTCTGCAGGGGCTGAAGCGGAGAGGCATCCTCCGGAGTCTGATCCTGCCGGGGGCTGCCGGTCTCCGTGCCGCTATCCTTATCGTCTTTCGCCATGCTTCGATTTCGTTCGGCCTTCCGTCATTTTCCCCCCGAAGCCGCTCGCAAACTTGTCCCGCATGGGCATTTTTGCGTCGGATATCGCCTTTTGAGGGCGGGTAGCACCCAATCGGCCCTCAGAGCAATGCGCCATTAAGCAAACTGCGCCGTTTCGCTCTCTTCAAAAGTTGCGCCCCTCTCGCCGCCATGTTAGAGGCAAGCCGGCATTTCCGGGGGCGCTCGACGTGTCCGCTTGGCGCGTTGACGCGGAAGTGACAATCCCAGATTTTACGTGACGACAATCGACCGGACTGAAAAGAAAATCAGTCCCCTGGCTAAGAATGAGCGTGTAACGTGGCAGGCGAAGACCCGACAGTGACAGGCGTAGCGGGCCGTTACGCCCTTGCCCTTTTCGAACTGGCGCTGGATGAGAAGGCGCTGGAGAAGACCGAAGCCGATCTGAACCGCTTCGGTGAAGCGCTCGACGCCAGCGAGGACCTGGTCCGGCTGGTCAAAAGCCCGGTATTCGGCGCCGACGAACAGATGAAGGCCATCACGGCCATTCTGGAGAAGCTCCAGATCGAAGGCCTGACCGCCAATTTTCTCAAGCTCATCACGAAAAATCGCCGCCTTTTCGCCGCTCCCGACATGATCGAAGCCTTCCGCAAGCTGACCGCCCGCCATCGCGGCGAGACGGCGGCGGAAGTCGTCTCCGCAACGAAGCTCGAGGATGGGCAAGTCCGCGCCCTGAAACAGGCCCTGAAAGCCGCGCTGGACAAGGATGTGCAGCTCGCCACCCGCGTCGATCCCAGCCTGCTCGGCGGGCTGATCGTCAAGGTCGGCAGCCGCATGATCGACTCCTCACTTCGCACCAAACTCAATAGTATGAAGCACGCCATGAAAGAGGTTGGCTGATGGATATCCAGGCCGCTGAGATCTCCGCGATTCTCAAAGATCAGATCAAGAATTTCGGCCAGGAGGCGGAAGTCTCCGAAATCGGCCAGGTGCTGTCCGTCGGCGACGGTATCGCCCGTGTCTATGGCCTCGACAATGTCCAGGCCGGCGAGATGGTCGATTTCGGCGACGGCATCATGGGCATGGCCCTGAACCTCGAAGTCGACAATGTCGGCGTCGTTATCTTCGGCGACGACCGCAACATTAAAGAAGGCGACACCGTCAAGCGGACCGGCGCCATCGTGGAAGTTCCGGTCGGCAAGGCCCTGCTCGGCCGCGTCGTGGACGCTCTCGGCAACCCGATCGACGGCAAGGGCCCGATCGAGGCGGAGGAGAAGCGCCGCGTGGACGTGAAGGCCCCGGGCATCATTCCCCGCCAGTCGGTGCACGAGCCCATGCAGACCGGCCTCAAGGCCGTGGACGCCCTGATCCCGATCGGCCGCGGCCAGCGCGAGCTGATCATCGGCGACCGTCAGACCGGCAAGACCGCCATTATCCTGGACTCCATTCTGAACCAGAAGGCGATCAACGAAGGCGACGACGAGTCCAAGAAGCTCTACTGCATCTACATCGCCGTCGGTCAGAAGCGGTCGACGGTTGCCCAGCTGGTGAAGGTCCTGGAGGACCGCGGCGCCATGGATTACTCCATCGTCGTCGCCGCGACCGCCTCCGACCCGGCACCGATGCAGTTCCTGGCCCCGTTTGCCGGCTGCGCCATGGGCGAGTTCTTCCGCGACAATGCCATGCATGCCCTGGTTGCCTATGACGATTTGTCCAAGCAGGCCGTGGCCTACCGTCAGATGTCCCTGCTGCTTCGCCGTCCTCCGGGACGTGAGGCCTATCCGGGCGACGTCTTCTATCTCCATTCCCGCCTGCTGGAGCGCGCCGCGAAGATGAACGCGGATAACGGTTCCGGCTCGCTCACCGCCCTGCCGGTGATCGAGACCCAGGCGAACGACGTGTCGGCCTATATCCCGACCAACGTGATCTCCATCACCGACGGCCAGATCTTCCTGGAGACGGACCTGTTCTATCAGGGCATCCGCCCGGCGGTGAATGTCGGCCTCTCGGTCTCCCGCGTGGGCTCCTCCGCCCAGGTGAAGGCCATGAAGCAGGTCGCCGGCAAGATTAAGGGCGAGCTGGCCCAGTATCGCGAGATGGCGGCCTTCGCCCAGTTCGGCTCCGATCTCGATGCCACCACCCAGCGGCTTCTGAAGCGCGGCGAGCGGCTCACCGAGCTCCTCAAGCAGCCGCAATTCTCGCCGCTCCAGGTCGAGGAGCAGGTTGTCGTCATCTATGCCGGCGTGAACGGCTATCTCGACGATCTGAAGGTCGACCAGGTCAGCCGCTTCGAGGAAGAGCTTCTCCGCTACGTGCGCGAGGATCACGCCGACCTCCTGGACGAGATTCGGGAGAAAAAGGCGCTTTCCGACGAGCTGACCGAGAAGCTGAAGGGGGCCGTCGAGAAATTCGCGAAGGCCTTCTCTTAAGAGAAGGGGTGGCGGGTAGAAAATGGCGTCCCTCAAGGATCTCAAAAACCGGATCTCTAGCGTCAAGGCGACGCAGAAGATCACCAAGGCCATGCAGATGGTGGCGGCGGCCAAGCTCCGTCGCGCCGAGCAGGCTGCCCAGGCCGCGCGCCCCTATGCCGAGCGCATGGAAGCTGTGCTGGCCAATCTCGCCAATGCGCTGAAAGGCCAGGAAGGCGGTCCGCCTCTGATGGTCGGCACCGGCGGCGACCAAAGTCATCTTATGATCGTCTGCACCGCCGATCGCGGCCTGTGCGGCGGCTTCAACTCAGCCATCGTCAAGAAGGCGCGCGAGCATCTGCGCCAGCTCCTGGCCGATGGCAAGGACGTTAAGATCATCTGCGTCGGCAAGAAGGGCTACGATCAGCTCCGCCGGGACCACGCAGACCGCATCATCGAGGTGATCGAGCTGCGCGAGGCCAAGACCATCGGCTTCGTCCACGCCGAAGGCATCGGCCAAAAGGTGCTGGACATGTTCGAGGCGGGCGAGTTCGACATCGCCACCCTGTTCTTCTCGAAATTCCAGTCGGTGATCAGCCAGGTCCCGACCGCACAGCAGATCATTCCGGCCCAGATCCCCGAGGATGCTCCTTCCATGGAAGAGCAGCTCCGCGGCGCGGTCTACGAATACGAGCCGGACGAGGAGGAGATTCTGGCCGATCTCCTGCCGCTGAACGTCACCACTCAGATCCTGAAGGCGCTGCTGGAAAACGCGGCCTCCGAACAGGGCGCCCGCATGAGCGCGATGGACAACGCCACGCGCAATGCCGGCGAAATGATCGACAAGCTTTCTCTGGAATATAACCGTACCCGTCAGGCGCAGATCACCACGGAGCTGATCGAGATCATCTCCGGCGCCGAGGCGCTGTAAACGACGAAGGAAGAAACCATGGCGAAGACTGACAAATCAGAAGCCAAGACCGGACATATCCGTCAGGTCACCGGCGCCGTTGTCGACGTGCAGTTCGACGATCATCTTCCGGCCATCCTGAACGCGCTGGAAACCGAAAATCAGGGTCAGCGCCTGGTTCTGGAGGTCGCGCAGCATCTTGGCGAGAACACCGTCCGCACCATCGCCATGGACTCCACCGAAGGTCTGGTGCGCGGCCAGGAAGTGACCGACACGGGCAACCCGATCGAGGTTCCGGTCGGCGAGAAGACCCTGGGCCGCATCATGAACGTGATCGGCGAGGCGATCGATGAGGCCGGCCCGATCGGCGCGAAAGAGACTGCCCCGATCCATCAGCCCGCTCCGGCCTATGTCGACCAGTCGACGGAAGCCGAGATCCTGGTCACCGGCATCAAGGTCATCGACCTGATCGCCCCCTACGCTCGTGGCGGCAAGATCGGCCTGTTCGGCGGCGCCGGCGTGGGCAAGACCGTGCTCATCCAGGAACTGATCAACAACGTCGCCAAGGCCCATGGCGGTTATTCCGTATTCGCCGGCGTCGGCGAGCGCACCCGCGAGGGCAACGACCTCTATCACGAGATGATCGAGTCCGGCGTGAACAAGGACCCGGCCAAGGAAGGCTCCGCGGAAGGCTCCAAATGCGCCCTGGTGTACGGCCAGATGAACGAGCCCCCCGGCGCCCGCGCCCGCGTGGCCCTGTCAGGCCTGACCGTGGCGGAGCATTTCCGCAACGAGGGCATGGACGTGCTCTTCTTCGTGGACAACATCTTCCGCTTCACCCAGGCGGGTTCCGAGGTGTCGGCGCTGCTGGGCCGTATCCCGTCCGCGGTGGGCTATCAGCCGACCCTGGCGACGGACATGGGCGCCCTGCAGGAGCGGATCACCACCACCCATAAGGGCTCGATCACCTCGGTGCAGGCCATTTACGTCCCGGCCGACGACCTGACCGACCCGGCGCCGGCAACCTCCTTCGCCCATCTGGACTCCACCACCACCCTGAACCGTGCCATCTCGGAGAAGGGCATCTATCCGGCCGTGGATCCGCTGGACTCCACCTCCCGCATGCTGTCCCCCGCCATCGTCGGCGAAGAGCACTACGCGGTGGCCCGTGAGGTGCAGGAGATCCTGCAGCGCTACAAGTCGCTCCAGGACATCATCGCCATTCTGGGTATGGACGAGCTGTCCGAAGAGGACAAGCTGACCGTCGCCCGCGCCCGCAAGATCGAGCGTTTCCTGTCCCAGCCCTTCCATGTGGCCGAGGTCTTCACCGGCGTGTCCGGCGTCTTCGTCGACCTCGCCGACACCATCAAGGGCTTCAAGGGGCTGTGCGCCGGCGACTATGACGACCTGCCGGAGGCCGCATTCTACATGGTCGGCACCATCGAGGAAGCCAAGGAAAAGGCCCAGAGGCTGGCTGCAGAGGCTGCATAGCAATGGCTGAAGCGTTCAATTTCGAACTGGTCTCGCCCGAGCGGCTCCTCGTCTCCGAAGACGTGGAGTCCGTTCTGGTGCCGGGTGCCGAGGGCGACATGACCGTCCTTGCCAACCACGCGCCCCTGATCGCCACCCTGAAGCCCGGCCTCCTGGACATCGTCTTCCAAGGCGGTCGCGAGGCACGCTATTTCGTCAAGGGTGGCTTCGCTGAAGCCAACCCGAAGGGCCTGACGGTCCTCGCCGAAACGGCCATCAATCGCGACGATCTCGACGCGGCCAAGATGGATCAGGCGATCCAGGACGCCGAAGAGGACGTCGCCGACGCCGAAGATCCTATCAAGCGCGACAAGGCGCAGATCCACCTGGATTATCTCCGCCAGGTCAAAGTCACTCTCGACCTCTAATTTTCAACGGTTGCAACGCAAACGCGCTGCAGCCGGATTTCTCGCCTCACTGATCCTGTTGGCCGGACCCACCCAATCTTTGCTATAAACCTCGCGGGGTTTATGGGAGGGACGATCTGGGGACAGGTGCTGCGCGCCCTGGCTGCCCGGTTCGGTGCCGGAGGCGAAATGAGTCGGAAATCCAGCAACATACCCAGACGCTCGCTCACCTTTGGCATCGAGCGGCTCGGCCTTCTTTCGCTCAGCCTTCCCCGCATTCTGCTCGTCGCCGTGGTCATCCTGATCACCATCGGCGCCTATTTCGGCATGCAGCGGCTCCAGGTGGACGACTCCCTGTCCGAGCTTTTCCGCACCGACACGCCGGAATTCGCCACCTATGAAAGCCTTTCGAAGCGTTTTCCCTCCAGCGAATACGACGTCCTGATCGTCATCACAGGCGACGATCTGCTCGCCCGCGACTCCATCGTCGCGCTCCGCAACCTGGCTGTGGATCTTCACTTCGTCGACGGTATGGCGGGCCAGGTCTCGCTTTTCTCCGCACGCGAGGCGCCAGAGCCCGGCAAGGTTCCCGGCCCCGTCTTTCCCGACGATCTGCCGAAGGGCGAAGCCTATGACGCGCTCATAGAGAAGGTCCGCGAGAACGAGATCATCCGCGGCAAGCTGCTGTCCGACGACGGGACCCTGGCCCTGATACTGCTCGCGCTCGACCGCGACATCGTTGCCGAGAAGGGGCTCGAATCCGTCATCCGGCAAATTGAGGACACGGCGGATCAGGATCTGAAGGACACCGATCTCAAGGTGAAGATGTCCGGCGCCCCGGTCATGCAGCTTGAAATCCGCAATGCCGTGAAGCGCGACCGGAACCTCTACAACGCCCTCGGTTTCCTGTTCGGCGCGGTCATCGCCTTCGCCTTCTTCCGCCGTTTCTCCCTCATGGCAATCGCCGCTCTGCCGCCGGTCATTGCCATCGTTTGGTCTCTCGGTCTTTTCGGCTGGCTCGGCTTCAAGCTGAACCTCTTCCTCAACGTCATGATCCCGCTGATCATGGTGCTCGGCTTCTCCGATTCCATGCAGCTCACCGTGGCGGCTCGCGATCGCATGCTGCGGGGGCGGGCGCCAGTCGATGCGGCCCGCTACGCGCTCCTGGTCGTCGGCCCGGCCTGCGTGCTGTCCAGCACCACGGCGGCGGCGTCCTTCCTCGCCCTCTTCTTCTCTAATTCCGCGCTGATCCGGACCTTCGGCTTCGCGGGCGCGCTGTCCACGCTGCTGGCCTTCGTCGTCTGCATCATGATCGTGCCCCTTCTGGTGCGACTGCTGATCCGGGAGCATCACCATCTGGGCGTTTCCGAGGACCGCGACAATCCCTTCATGGAGGCTCTCAAGGCGGGTTGCGCCTGGCTCGCCGATTTCGTGGTGAAACGGCCCCTGGCCATTCTGAGCCTCGGCGTGATCGCGGTTCTGGCCTTAGGCATCATCTACAGCACCCTGCCGCCCCGTTACCGCTTGGCGGACCAGGTCCCCGATAAGGAGCAGGCGATCGAAGCCTCCGCTCAGCTCGATCAGAAGCTTACCGGCGCCAACCCGCTCCATGTCATGATCGACTGGCCGGCCGAGAAATCGCTTTACGATCCGCACGTTCTGAAGGTGATCGGCGAGGTCCACGATGCCGTCCAAACGGAACCCGATGTGGGCAATGTCTGGTCCATCGCGACCCTGCAGCGCTGGCTTGCCCGCACCGACGAGGACACGCCCGAGAAGCTTCGGGAATATGTCAGCATCCTGCCCGATTATCTGACCAAGCGCTTCATCAACGAGCAGGAAGACGCCGCCGTCGTGACGGGCCGCGTGCCCGATATCGATGTCAGCAATCTGCTGCCGGTGGTCGAGAAGCTCGAGAAGCGGCTCAATCAGGTGCGCAAGGACAATCCGGAATTCCAGATTCGGGTGACGGGCCTATCGGCCATCGCTGCCCGCAACAGCGCCACCATGATCGGCAATCTCAATATGGGGCTGACGGTCGAGATCGCCTTCATCGCCCTCTTCCTGGGATTGATCTTCCGCTCCTGGCTCGTGGTGGTCGTGAGCGTGGTGCCTATCGTCTTCCCGGTCCTCTCGGCGGGCGCCTTGCTGGCGCTCTCTGGCGAAGGGCTTCAATTCGCTTCCATCGTTGCCCTCATCGTGGCTTTCGGCCTCTCGCTCAACGCCACGGTCCATTACCTCAACCGATTGCGATTGGAGCAGCGGGAGGACGAGGATCCGTCCATCGCCGTGCGACGCGCCGCCGTGCTGATCGGTCCGGCCCTGGTGCTGACCTCGACCATCCTCGCCTTCGGCCTCGGCGTCACCGTGCTATCGGCCCTGCCCTCGTTGCGATTGTTCGGCAAGCTTGCCGCTCTCACCCTCATCGCCGCGCTGGTCGGGGATCTGGTGCTGCTGCCAGCGTTCGTGCTGGTGATCCGCCGGCTGATGCGCCGCTTGCGGGGCGAGCCGCCCGGGAAGACGGAAGAGGCAAACGCCTAGGCGCGGATCCCTTCGATCAGCGGTGCGAACTCGGCGACGAGCTCGGCATAGACCTTCCGCTTGAACGGCACGATCATTTCGGGCAGCGCGGCAAGCTCGACCCATTTCCAGGCGTCGAATTCCGCATCGTGATCCGGCCGGCCGTCCAGATCGATCTCGCTCTCGCCCCCCTCGAAGCGGGCGACGAACCATTTCTGGCGCTGGCCGCAATAACGCCCCTTCCAGGCGATGCCGACAAGCTCCGACGGGAGGTCGTAGTAATACCAATCCTGCGATTCCCCGATCATCTTCACCGAGGTCACGCCCGTCTCCTCGTAAAGCTCGCGCCTTGCCGCCGCCTCCGGATCCTCGCCCGTATCGATCCCGCCTTGCGGCATCTGCCACCAATTTCCTTCACCTTCGGTCGCGTCTTGCCGGTCCGTCCGTCGGCCCACGAAGACGAGCCCCTCCCCGTTCACCAGCATGACGCCGACACAGGGCCGGTAGGGCAGCGAGGATTTCGAAGAATTGGACGAAGCATTGGGCATGGCGTTGGATAGATCGTCGTGGGTGTCGAGTCGATTTCCGAGGCGGGGCGCTCAGCTCTGGGCGGAGGAGATGGCCGCGCTCACAGGCACGAGCGCGATGCCTTTCTGATGAAGCACACTGGCCCAACGCAAGATCTGTTGTACGGTTTCGGGTCCCGCCTCGGCCACTCCGATGGCCGTGCCCCGCTCGCGCGCGGCGGCTTCCAGCTTGGCAAGGGCGGATTCGATCGCCTCGGGCGGCTGCTCGTCATCGATCTGCACGATGGCGGAACCGTATGCGAGATCGATCGTGTTCGCGATCTGCGGCCCCGTTGAGCCGGCCGCCACGCCGTCGCTGACATAGAGCAGCCCGCGATCCTTCAGCTCCGTCAGCAAGGGACGCATGGCGGATTCCGTGGCTTGGAACTTGGCCCCCAAATAATTTGTCACGCCCACATATCCTGTGAAGCGCGACATAAGCCAATGCAGGCGGCCTTCGTTTTCGGCCGCGTTGACATTGCTGAGCAACGTATGCGGGCCCGGATCGTTGTTCGGATAATCGGGGGGCTCAAGCGGGATCTGCAGGAAAACCTCATGCCCCTTCTCTCGAGCCTGCCGAACCCAGTCCTGCAAGCCTTTGCCGTAAGGGCCCAAGGCGATGCTGACCTGCGGCGGCATGCGCAGCAACACCTGGGTGATCACATCGGCTTGGCCGAGCCCATCCATCAGAATGGCAACCTGCGGCAGCTCGGAAGCAGGCCCGGACGGTGCCCGCGCGGCATAGGCCGCAGCCGGCGTTTCTCCGTCCTCCCCGACCTTGGGTAGGGGGCCGTACTCGGATTGTTCTACTAAGGCTTCCACCGGAGCAGGAGCCAACGCATAGCGCTTTGGGTCGCCGGATTGACCGCCGGTCACGGTCAGACCCGGTGTTTCCGTCTGCGGAATGTCCGGAGTGTCGAGCTCGGATCGCTGATCGTTGCCGGGTGCCGTATCACCCCCTGTCGGCGCCCCCTCTTGGCCCTCCGGAATGACGTCTATAATGACGGATTGCTCGCCTGGCTGCGGCGAAGGCAGTACCGCCAAAACGGCAATGCCCAAGCTCAAAAATAGCACCACGAGCGTCGCCGTGATGGCCAACGCCTTCATCGTGCTTGCACCTCCCCGCGCTTTATTCCCCCAGAAGGGTGCGGGCCCACGGCGTCAGCCCCAGCCCGCACCCGATAGTCATATCGCCTCGGCGTCACGCTTATTTGGCTTCCGCCTTCTTGGCATCTGCCTTCTTGGCTTCCGCCTGTTCAGCCTTCGCCTGCTTCTTCAGCTCGGCCTCAACGGACTTTTTCCCGCGCAAGATATCGAGCGCGAAGATCAATTGCGTGTCTTTGCTCTTGTCCTTCGGGACATAGGCCGAGCTGCCGGAGATCTCCTCGCCGTCTTCGCTCTCGCCTTCGCCCCTCAGATGACCGCGAAGATCCGCCTCGCCGCGTGTGCCGGCGGCCTCGGCTTTCTTCTTCAGATCCTCGGGCAGCTCTTCCTCGACCACGAGGTCGGGCTCGATGCCCTTGGCCTGAATGGAGCGTCCAGAAGGCGTGTAGTAGCGCGCCGTCGTCAGGCGCAACGCGCCGTCCCCGAGCGGGATAATGGTCTGCACAGAGCCTTTGCCGAAGGAGCGGGTGCCGATGGTGGTCGCCCGCTTGTGATCCTGCAAAGCTCCGGCCACGATCTCCGAGGCCGAGGCCGAGCCGCCGTTGATCAGCACGACGATCGGCTTGCCGTCCAAGATATCGCCGTCACGCGCGTTGGAGCGCTGGCTCTCTTCTTGGTTGCGGCCGCGGGTCATCACGATCGAGCCTTTGTTCAGGAAGGAATCGGAGACCGAGATCGCCTGATCCAGCAAGCCCCCCGGATTGTTCCGAAGATCGATCACCCAGCCTTTGAGCTTCTCCGGCCCGATCTCCTTCTTAAGCTCATCGACCGCCTGCTGGAGGTTAGGCGTCGTCTGCTCGTTGAAGGTCGTGATCCGGATATAGCCCACATCGTCCTCGGCGCTGTATTTCACCGGATTGATGTGAATGATGTCGCGGACGATCTTAATCTTGAGCGGATTCTCCTCGCCCTTGCGAAGCACGGTCAGCTCGATGGGCGAATTCACCGGCCCGCGCATCTTCTCGACCGCTTCCTGCAAGGTCAGGCCTTGAATCTCCTTGCCGTCCAAATGGGTGATCAGGTCGCCCGCCATCATGCCGGCACGCTCCGCCGGCGTGTCGTCGATCGGCGAGACCACCTTCACCACACCGTTCTCCATGGTGACCTCGATGCCGAGACCGCCGAACTCGCCGCGGGTCTGCACCTGCATGTCACGGAAGTGATCGGGATTGAGATAGGACGAGTGGGGATCGAGTCCGGTCAGCATCCCATTGATGGCAGATTCGATCAGCTCCTTGTCCTCGGGCTTCTCGACATAGTCCGCCCGCACCCGCTCCAGCACCTCGCCGAACAGATCGAGCTGCTGATAAATATCTGAGTTCGCTGCCGAGGCAGATTCGCTCTTGGCCAGGCTCACCATCGCAGAGCCTGCGGCGATGACCGCCAGGAGCAACAGGGTCCACACTGCGTATTCGGATTTCCGCATCATCCTTGCACCTTATCGGACGGCTCCGCCCACCATGGGTCGGGATCTATCGGCTGTCCGTCCTTCCTGAATTCGACATAGAGAGCCGGGCGTGAGGAGGCCCTGTCCTTATCGTCGCTCCCGGAGGCGACGCCCATTTCTGCGATAGGCTCGCCGGCGAGAACGAATTGACCAACGGTCACATCTATACGGTCCATACCCGCAAGCAAAATATGATAGCCCCCGCCCGCATTGAGGATCAAGAGTTGCCCGTAAGAGCGGAAGGGTCCGGAATAGACCACCCAGCTATCCGCCGGCGCCGTGACCCGCGCTTTTGGCCGGGTCGCCAATGAAGCGCCTTTGCGCGTGCCGCCAAGCTCGTCCTCATCGCCGAATTTGGCGAGATATTTTCCTTGTGCAGGCAGCGGCAATTCGCCCTTGGTCTCCGCGAACGGAATGGCCGGTTTCATGCGGCCGGGGCTGGCGAAAGCCACCTTTTTGGTCTCAGGCTTCACCTCGACCAGATTGTCGTCCTCGGTGCCGCCGAGCATCTGCTGTTCCTGGCGTTCCCGCAACGCCTGCTCCGCCGCAACTTCCGCCTCGTACTGGGCGATCTCCGCCTTGGCGATCTGCTCATCCAGCTTTTCGACCAGCTCCCCCAGGTTATTCACCTCTTTGGCCTGCTCTTCAGTCCGCTCCTTCACGGAGACCAGCTCGCTCTGGCTCTCCTGGAGCCGCTGTTTCTTCTGCTCCAGCAGCGCATCGAGCTGGCTGCGCTCCGCCGCCAGCCGTTCCGTATCGGCCTTCTCCCGGTCCCGCTCCTGGCGGATTCCGTCTTCCAAAGCGACCAGGCGATCCAGCTCCTCGGAAAGCAGGTCGGCCTGATATTTCAGCTCCGGAAACACCTTTGCCAGCAGCATGGCACTGCGCACAACGGCGAGCGCATCCTCCCGCGGCGTCACCAGCGCCGGCGGCGGCGTCCGGCCGATCCGCTGCATGGCGCTCAACATCTTGACGATGGTCCGCTTGCGGTCGGTGATCGACGATTGGACGGCTTCGACTTGATCGCTCATCTCCTTCAACTTTGCTTCGGTCCGGGAGAGCTTCGCCTCGCTCGCCTGCACGCGCCGGCCCGCCTCGATCAGCGCCTCATTGAGCTTGGCCCGCTCCTTTGCCAACGCCACGACGTCCTGGGTCAGCCCTTCTTGCCGTTCCCGGCTCGATTCCAGCTCTTCGCGCGTCGCATCGAGCTTTTCCTTCGCCTCGTCCCGGGTCAGCTCCTCGTCGATCGAAGGCGCCGCTGCACCCTCGGTCTCGTCTTGCGCCGGTGCCGCGGTCGGCAGCAACGGGAGGACAACAGCCAAGATCAGTGCCAATCGAAGCGGAGAAAGAGACCCGAAGGACAATGGACCGGCCATGCACGAAATGCGTTCCGATGGAGGCGACAGAAGCCGTATCCGGCGAAGCGTGCGATTGGAGCGGACCTCACCGAAGCGGTAGGGCAGAATCAAGGCGCCCTGGTTAACATTCCTTAACCAAGCGAGGGGCTTAGCCCGTTTCTTCATAGGCTCGCGGCGCGACAACCGGCTGACCTATGGGTCGAAATCCTCCTCATCCCCGGTGATAGGGATGGCCGGCGAGGATGGTCATGGCCCGGTAAAGCTGCTCGACCAGCACGATCCGCGCAAGCCCGTGGGGCAGCACCATCGGACCGAGTGAGAGCGTCAGATCCGCCCGCTCCAGAACACCCTTCCCGAGCCCGTCCGCCCCGCCGATCGCGAAGCTGACACACGGGACCGTCTCATCCCGCATCGCGCACAAGCGGTCCGCGAAGGCCTCGCTCGAAAGCGAGCGCCCTCCGGGATCGAGGGCGACGATCTTCGCATCTGTCGGAATCTTCTGAAGCAGAGCGTCCGCTTCCGCTGCCTTGCGCGTAACGGCGCCAGACTGCTTCGCCTCCGGCAATTCGACCTGGGTGACGGGACCGAAACCCATCGCCCGCCCACTCGCTTGAGCGCGGTCGAGATAGGTGGTCAGAAGCTCCCGCTCAGACCCCCGCTTAAGCTTTCCCACCGCCGCGATTTGGAGCCGCATCATGGGACTATCGCCCCATATCCGGCCCGCGCACGGGAAAAGCTGCTATACCGCCAGCCGTTCGATAGGCCGGTCGGCGGACCACATCTTCTCCAGATTGTAGAACTCGCGAACCTCTGGACGGAAGATATGGATCACGATGTCGCCCGTATCGATCAGGACCCAGTCGCATTGCGGCATGCCTTCGACCCTGGCCCGGCCGAAGCCTTCCTGCTTCAGCACCTTGACCAGCTGATCGGCAACCGCACCGACATGCCGTTGAGAGCGCCCCGAGGCGACGATCATGTAATCGCCGATCGAGGTTTTCCCTTTGAGATCGATTGTAACGACGTTTTCGGCTTTGGCGTCGTCGAGAGCCTTCTGAACGAGGCTCAAAAGACGCGCCGGATCTGGCAACTGCCCCGAGCTCGCGCTGAATGGCTTGAACCCGGTGGGAGGAGCGCCGTGATCGGCACCCTCACTAGATGAGCGCATTTTGCGATAGACATCCTTCTGTCGTTGCACGCGCGCGAAGCATACCCGAATGCTGAAACAAGCCCCTCCAAGCAAACTTCGCGCAGGACACCCCAAAGATAGTATGCCCCTTGGGGACCTTTCAATAGCGATAGGCGATTCGGATGACGATTTGATCGCGAAGACCCGAATTCTTCCCCAGGCCCATGCAGCCCGCAACGCCCGATTGCTTTGACTCGGAGCGCCACCTATTGCTTAATTTAGCAATGTCATGCGGGAGGATTTGGCAATGAACCGGGCATTAATTGCAATAGGCTTGCTTTTCGGAATGACCGCATCGGCCATGGCCGGCACGCTTCTCGGCTTCCCCGACAGGATCATCGACGGCGACAGCTTCACCCTCTGCGAGGGCCGCGCCTGCAAGCAGGTCAATCTCTGCGGCATCGAAGCGCCGTCCGAAGGCGCGGAAGGGTTTCAGGAATCCTCCGACGCGCTGATGACCATCCTGGGCGGCAACCTCATCAAATGCGTCCAGGTGGGCGGCGGCACGCCCTGCGACGAGAAGGGCAAGCCCACCGACGGCGACGCCATTGTGGCGCAATGCTTCGTGGGCACCCGCGACATCGCCGTGGATATGGTGAAGCATGGCTTCGCCTGCGATCTGGCCGGCCTCTCCGGCGGCCATTATTCAGCCGATGGCGAAGGCGAAGCTTGCAAGACCCGTCAGAGCGCGCTTTCTCCGATGCAATAGGCGCTCACGCCCCGCCGGAACGGTCTCCGCTCTCCCGCAATTCCGTCGATGAGAGCTCGGAAAGCGGCAGGGTGACGATGGTCCAGGCCGGCGGCGGCATTCCAGCGAGCCCCGCCGCATCGCTCGGATCGACGAAATTTTGCGCGAAGAACTGGGCTGCCTTGCCGGCCCGCGCCTTCAGTCGAAAGCCCGGCCGATCGAAGACCGCCA
Source organism: Methyloligella sp. ZOD6 (assembly GCA_050110875.1). GTDB lineage: Bacteria > Pseudomonadota > Alphaproteobacteria > Rhizobiales > Methyloligellaceae > Methyloligella. The sequence continues at coordinate 2,609,300 of CP188828.1, read as the reverse complement.
CCGGCACCATCTGGAACAGCGCCCGCCAATCCTTCCAACGATGGACATCGGCGAGATTGTCCGCGCCCATCAGCCAGACGAAACGTGTGTCCGGATAGCGCCGCTTCAGATAGCGGATCGTATCCGCCGTATAGGGCGACCGATGCCCCTTCTCGAAATCCGTGACCTCGATCTTGGGGTGGCGCGCCATGGCCGCCGCCGATGCCGCGCGCTCTTCGATTGAAGGTCCCGTCTGCTCTTTCAGCGGATTGCCCGGCGTCACCAGCCACCAGACCTGATCGAGCTGCAGCCGTTTCAGCGCCGTCAGGCTGATATGCCGGTGCGCCTCATGGGCCGGGTTGAACGATCCCCCCAGCAAGCCGATCCGCATGCGCGGGGCCGCCAGAGGGGTCTTGGCGCGCACGTCTCTCATCGCCGCTCCCCGTCAAAGACGACAGCCGACCTGCGGCCAAGGGCGCGGCAGTCACGCTCCCTCTCCCCTGGGGGGAGAGGGTTAGGGTGAAGGGGGACCGCCGTCACAGAATCCCAATCCCCCTCACCCGGTCCTTCGGACCGATCTCTCCCCGCCGGGGAGAGGTGAGCAAGGTCATGCCGTGACTTGTCACGGCCGAGTCTGGCCGCTGCCGCGGACCACGTATTTGAAGGTCGTGAGCTGCTCCACGCCGACCGGCCCCCGCGCATGGAACCGGCCCGTGGCGATGCCGATCTCCGCCCCCATGCCGAACTCGCCGCCATCGGCGAACTGGGTGGAGGCGTTGTGCAGCACGATGGCCGAATCCACCTCGGCGAGGAAACGATCCGCCGCCGCCTGGTCGGCGCTCACGATGGCATCCGTATGCTGGGAGCCGTAGGCCGCGATGTGATCCATCGCCTCATCCTGGTCGGCCACCACCTTCATGGCCACCACCGGCGCCAGATATTCCGTCAGCCAATCGGCCTCCGTCGCGGCGATGACATGGCTATCGGCGTTCTGAACTTCCGCATCACCGCGTACCTCGCAGCCAGCATCGATCAGCGCCCGGATCAAAGGCTTCAGATGCGTCTCGGCAACGGCCCGATCCACCAAAATGGTTTCCGCCGCGCCGCAGATTCCCGTCCGCCGCATCTTGGCATTGACCACGATGTCCTCGGCCATCCGAAGATCGGCGGCGCGGTCGATATAGACGTGGCAGATACCTTCCAGATGGGCGAACACCGGCACCCGCGCCTCTTCTTGGACCCGGGCCACCAGGCTCTTGCCGCCCCGCGGCACGATCACGTCGATGGACCCGTTGAGCCCGCCCAGCATCAGCCCGACCGCCGCCCGGTCCGTGACCGGCACGAGCTGGATCGAGGCTGCCGGCAGGCCGGCCGCCGTCAGCCCCTCGACCAGCGCACCATGGATCGCCCGCGACGTCTCGATCGCATTGCTGCCGCCTCGCAGGATCACCGCATTGCCCGATTTCAGCGAAAGCCCGCCCGCATCGCTGGTCACGTTCGGCCGGCTCTCATAGATGATGCCGATCACCCCGAGCGGCACACGCACCCGGGAAATCCGCAAGCCGTTGGGCCGCTCCCAAGCGGCAATTTCCTGGCCCACCGGATCGGCAAGGCTCGCGATATCCCGCAAACCCTTCGCCATGGCATCGATGCGGTCCTGCGTCAGGGTCAGCCGGTCGATGAAGGCGTCTTCTATGCCGCCCTCTTTCGCCGCGCGCACGTCCTCTGCGTTCACCCGCAGGATCTCGTCGCTTCGGGCGAGGACCGCATACGCCATCTTGTGCAGCGCGGTGTTCTTGGTCTCCTCCGGCGCCGTGGCAAGAACACGGGCAGCCGCCCGCGCATCCTCGCCGATGCCGAGCATCAGAGACTCCAGACTTTGCGGTTCCTGTCGCTTCACCGCCGCATCCATGATCAATCGCCCTTTCGCTTCAACGCCATATCGTCCCGGTGGACGAGCTCGGCGCGGCCACGGTAGCCGAGAATACCTGAGATTTCACTGCTCTTGCAGCCGACCAAGCTCGACGCCTGGGCGTGATCGTAGGCCGCCAGACCGCGCCCCAGCTCCGCGCCTTCCAGAGTGAGGATGGCGACGGCATCGCCCCGTTCGAACTCCCCTTCGACCCGTTTCACGCCGGCGAACAACAGACTCTTGCCGTTGCACAGCGCCGTCGCCGCGCCTGCATCGACGATCAAGGCCCCCTTCGGCTCCAGCGAACCGGCGATCCAGCGTTTCCGCGCCGTGGCGGGATCGCCATGAGCGAGAAACCAGCTGCCGCCTTCGCCCTCCGAGAGCGCCTTCAGCGGGTTCAGCACCTTGCCGCTGGTGATCACCATATGGGTGCCCGCCCCGACCGCGATCTTCGCCGCCTCCACCTTGGTCACCATGCCGCCTTTGGAAAGCTCCGAGCCGACATCGCCCGCCATCGCCTCGATCTCCGGGGTGATGTCGCGGATCTCCTCAAGGCGTTTCGCAGTCGGATCCTGGTTCGGCGGCGCCGTATAGAGCCCGTCGATATCCGACAACAGCACCAGGCAATCGGCGCTCATCATGGTCGCCACCCGGGCCGCCAGCCGGTCGTTGTCGCCATAGCGGATTTCCGTCGTCGCCACCGTATCGTTCTCGTTCACGATCGGCACGGCGCCGAATTTCAGCAGCGTGGTCATGGTATTGCGCGCATTGAGATAGCGCCGACGCGTCTCCGTATCGGCAAGCGTCAGCAGGATCTGCGCCGCCACCAGGCCGCGCTCCGCCAGCTTGGAATCGTAGGCATGGGCAAGATCGATCTGCCCCACCGCCGCCGCCGCCTGACTTTCCTCCAGCTTCAGCGGTCCCTTGGGCAGGCCCAAGGCGTGACGCCCGAGCCCGATGGAGCCCGACGAGACCAGGATGACCTCCTTACCGGCAGCGCGCAGAGAGCGCACATCGTCCAGCAAGGAGCCCAGCCAATCGGCCTTGAGCTGCCCCGTCGCGCCGTCCACCAGCAGGGACGAGCCGATCTTGACGACGATCCGCTTGGCGTCCCGCCATTCCACACGCGCGCTCATGGCTGCCACCCCTGCTTCGGCGTCTCGGCTTCCGCAGCTTCGGCCTCGCAAGAGCGGATCGCCTCGCTCAACGCCCGCACGACCTCATTCCTGCCCTCGCCCGAAACGGCCGAGACGAGCATGGGGGTCTTGCCGGCGCACTTTTTCAACGCAGCGACCTTCTCTTTCAGCTCGTCTTCCGGCACCGCATCAATCTTGGAAAGCGCCAACAGCTCGGTCTTCTCCGACAGCCCGGCCTCGTATTGCTCAAGCTCGCCCCGCACCGTCTCGTAGGCTTCGACCGGATCGTCCTGGGTTCCGTCCACCAGATGAAGCAGCACGTCGCAGCGCTCGATATGGCCCAGGAACCGGTCGCCGATCCCGGCCCCCTCATGGGCCCCTTCGATAAGCCCGGGAATATCGGCCAGCACGAAATCGTGGCCGTCCGCCCGCACCACCCCGAGATTGGGATGCAGCGTCGTGAAAGGATAATCGGCGATCTTCGGCTTTGCTGCGCTCACCGACGCCAGGAAGGTCGACTTGCCCGCATTGGGCAGCCCCACCAGCCCGGCATTGGCGATCAGCTTCAACCGCAGCCACACCGTCAGCTCCTCCCCCTCCTGGCCTTCATTGGCCCGCCGGGGTGCCTGGTTGGTGGAGGACTTGAAGTGGAGATTGCCGAAGCCCCCATTGCCGCCGCGGGCCAGCACAGCCCGTTGGCCGGGCTCGGTGAGGTCGGCCAGCAAGGTCTCCTGATCCTCGGCGAAGATCTGCGTTCCGGGCGGCACTTTCAGCACCGCATCGGCACCGCCGGCCCCGGTCCGGTTCTGGCCTGCCCCGTTGGTGCCGCGCTTCGCCTTGAAATGCTGCTGATAACGGAAATCGATCAGCGTGTTCAGATTGGCCACGCATTCGGCGATCACGTCGCCGCCGCGCCCGCCATTGCCGCCGTCCGGCCCGCCGAACTCGACGAATTTCTCGCGCCGGAACGAGACGCACCCGTTGCCGCCGTCCCCGGCCTTCAGATAGACCTTCGCCTGATCGAGAAATTTCATCGTCTTAATCCCGCAACGCCACGGTCATCCTAGTCGAGAAAGGTTAGCGCGCCGCTTCTCGCGACATTTCCGCCCGCGAAAGCCGATAGAGCACGCAGCGCGTCTTGCCCTCACGGGATTCGCTCTCCCTGAGCTCCTCTCCGCAGCGGGCAAAGCCGAGCTTGGTCAAGACCCGCGCCGAGGCCGGATTGTCCTCGAAATGCCCGCCGACCAACATGCCGATGCGATCCACCTCGAAGGCATGGGCGATTACCGCCGCAACCGCCTCCGTGGCGTAGCCCTGCCCCCAAAAGGGCTTGCCGATCCAATAGCCGATCTCCGCCGTCTCGCCGTCATCGTCGGAGCGATAGCCGGTGCAGCCGATCAGCTTATCTTCGGAATCGATGGCGAAGACGGTCCCTTCCTCGCCGGCCGCGACCGACTTGAGCCACTCGGCCGCCTGCCATTCGCTATAGGGGTGGGGGATCGAGGCTGTCATGCGCGCGATGTCGCGATCGCCCGCGAGCATGGCGATGCGGCCCGCATCTCCCATGGAGAGCGGCCGCAGGATCAGCCTTAAAGTTCGGAGTCTCATAACGCTTTCCTAGTGGCAGCCATCGAGGGGCGCCACAGGGAAAGGCATTGCGGCGCCGGCCGAAAACAGGCCGCGCCGAAGGGCGGGCCTGGCCTAGCTCGGCTTGACCGAAACGAAGACGCGATCCTGCGCCTTGCGCTGGAATTCCACGACACCTTCGATCTTGGCGAAGATGGTGTGGTCCTTGCCGATACCGACACCCTCGCCCGGATGCCACTTGGTGCCGCGCTGGCGGATGATGATGTTGCCCGGAATCACGCGCTGGCCGCCGGCCTTCTTGAGGCCGAGACGGCGCCCGGCGGAATCGCGGCCGTTGCGGGACGAGCCGCCTGCTTTCTTATGTGCCATGGTTCAAATCCTTCTTGCGGTCGCGCCCCTAGCTGTCGGACTTCTTGGCCGCCGGCTTCTTGGCAGGGGCCTTTTTGGCGGCAGGCTTCTCGGCCGCCTTCTTCGCCGCAGGCTTGGCATCCTTGGCGGGAGCTTCCTTCGCCGGAGCCTTGGAGGTCGCGGCCTTCTTGGCCGGCGCCTTCGCCTTGGCGGCAGGTTTGCTCTCAGCCGTCTTCGCGGCGGGCTTCTTGGCTTCGGCCTTCGGCGCCTCGGTCTTCTTCTCAGAAGCCTTGGCCTTGGCTGCCGTCTTCGCCGGCGCTTTTTCCTCGGCCTTGGTCTCCGTCACCTTGGCGGACGTATCCGCCTTCTTGGCGGTGGTCTTGGAAGGCTTCTTGCCGCCGGTCAGGATCTCGGTGATCTTCAGCGCCGTGAGATGCTGGCGATGCCCGGCCGTGCGGCGATAGTTGGAGCGGCGCTTCTTCTTGAAGACACGGATCTTGTCCGCCCGCTTGTGCTCGACGACCTCGGCCGCGACGGTGGCGCCGGAGACGAGCGGCGTACCGGCTTCCGGCTTGTCGCCGCCCAGCATCAGAACCTCGCCAAGCTCGACCGTGTCGCCCGGCTCGCCGGCGATCTTCTCGATCTCGATAATGTCGTTCGGCGCAACGCGATATTGCTTGCCGCCTGTGCGAATGACCGCGAACATGTCTAAATCTCGCTTATCTCGCGATTGATATGGGGCCGGCCCCGCCTCACGTCACCTTTCCGATGGATCGGGCGACGCAAAAAGGCCGCTTGGCGCGATAATGCAGCCAAGGGCCGGATCGGCGCGGAATATAGAAGACACGCCACAGAAGTCAATTGCTGTTGGGGCGATTTGGCCACCCAGCCTCTCCTCCCCTCTATCGTTAGCCCGGCCATGATCCGGGCCCCTCATCCCGTCTTGCGGGGAAAACCCACAAACGTTACAAGGCCCCTCCCGCGAAACGACCTATATATCAGCCAATCGCGCCCAAAACGGAGAGGTGCCGGAGCGGTCGAACGGGGCGGTCTCGAAAACCGTTGTGCGCGCAAGCGTACCGAGGGTTCGAATCCCTCCCTCTCCGCCATTTACCGTCGATTCTAAACGATAGCCCGATCCATCTTGGACCGGCGAGATGGGTTGGCGTCGCGCAATGACGGCCACTTGCCCCCAAGGCTCATTGGCGTCGCGGGTTTCGGGAACTTTGTGATGAGTATCCGCCGCGTCGATGACGATCGACGTTTGGTTGATCCGGATGTTTTCGCGGAAGCGATCGGAACGTGCGGCCAGACGTTATGGGCGCCATGGAGGAGCGCATAGCGTGTGAGATTGCCGGTTTTGTCGGGAGGACCGAGCTTTTCGATGAGAAGTGGGCTGGCGATCGCGAACCTGGTTCGTATTCTCCTTCCTGCGGACGACATCAGTCCGTAACGCCATCGCAGAGATGGCTTCCGTTCATCAAAACTCTTCCCGAGGAGGCAGATATGTCAGTAGAAAAAGTTGCAGTCGTTACGGCAGGCGGTAGCGGCATGGGCGCGGCGGCAGCCCGCCGGCTGGCAGCGGATGGCTTCAAGGTCTCGGTCCTGTCGTCTTCGGGCAAGGGAGAGGCGCTGGCGAAGAAACTTGGCGGCTTCGGCGTGACCGGCTCCAACCAGTCGAATGACGACTTGAAGCGCCTCGTTGACGGAACGCTTGAGCGTTGGGGGCGCATTGACGCATTGGTCAACAGCGCCGGCCACGGCCCGCGCAAGCAAATTCTCGAAATCACAGATGAGGATTGGCATGCCGGCTTCGACACCTATTTCCTGAACGTCGTCCGGCCGTCGCGTCTGGTCACGCCGATCATGCAGAAGCACAAGGGTGGCGTCATCATCAACATCTCGACGGCATGGGCCTTCGAGCCGAGCGCGATCTTCCCGACATCCACTGTCTCCCGTGCAGGCCTCGCCTCCTTCACCAAGATTTTCGCGGACACCTATGCCGCCGACAATATCCGCATGAACAACGTGCTGCCCGGCTGGATCGACAGCCTGCCGGCGACCGAAGAGCGCCGCGACAGCGTGCCGTTGAAGCGCTACGGCACATCCGATGAGATTGCGGCCACGGTATCCTTCCTTGCTTCGGATGGAGCCGCTTACATCACCGGCCAGAACATCCGGGTCGACGGTGGCGTCACCCATGCCGTGTGATCATTCCAGAAAGCGCGTCGTGTCAGCTTTCGGAAAAATCCGACACAAACCGGTCTGATGATTTTCCACCAGTGTGAGCCATTTGCTCGTTACTCTAATTAAGACGGGTATAGCGGGGAGTGGCGTAAACGTAGTCCTCGGTTTCGCCGCTCTCCGCCCGACAAATCTGGGATTGCCCGGCCGTCCGGCACCCTCTAGCTCGCTTGGGCAAGAGCAACCGCCTTCAGCCGTCATGTCGGGATGCCGCCCGGCCGATTCATGCGCGCTGCCGGCGAGCCTGCGCCGAATTGGCTGTAACCCGCATGGGAGCTCGGTTAAAAGAATGGCATCGGCCGATGAGTGGCATGGACGTTCGTCGCTCTTCTTGCGGCTAGGCTGAAGAACCGGGTGGACACGATGAATCGGCATTCCACCGAATCGCCCCTTTGCGGGACTCCTTTCGATATCGAGCCCGGCACGATCTCTGCCGACCGTGCGATCTCCACCATCGTGCGCGCGTTTGAAGCGGACTCAGCCGTCCGGTGGATGTATCCCGACCAGCAGATTTATTCCGACTATTTCCACCATTTTGCGCGCGCCCTCGGCGGTTCCGCCTTTCAGGAGGGGACCGTCGGTCTTCTGGACGGCGCCGCGGCTCTCTGGCTGAAGCCGGGTTCGGAGCCGGATGAAGAGACGCTGACGGAGATCGTCGAGCGCTCGGTTCCCGAAGAGCGCCAGCAGGACATCTTCGCCCTCTTCGAGGAAATGGGGATGTATCACCCCACGGAACCGCACTGGTATCTTCCCCTCATCGGGGTGATTCCGGAACGGCAGGGAAAAGGCCTCGGAACGGCGCTGATCGAGCCGATCCTCGACCTCTGCGACGCGGCGGGGTTGCCGGCCTATCTGGAGGCTAGCGCCGAGCGCAACCGGAAACTCTATGCGCGCCTGGGCTTCGAAACGATTGCGACCATCCGCGTGGCAGATTGCCCGCCCATCTTTCCGATGCTGAGGCAGCCGCGATGAAGGAGATGCGGCCACCCTCTTCGCCAATTCTGCTGGCGCCTGACAAGCCCGAGCACTTCCGCATCTCTTGCCGGATTGACATGCAGTAAACTTACTGCATAATTCTGTTCGTGCAGGATGACCGGATAGACCTCGTTTTCAAGGCGCTGGCGCACCCCGAACGACGCCGTATCCTGGCCTCTTTGCACCGGCGGCCCAACCAGTCGCTGTTTGAGATTTGCACCACGTCGCTGACGGAGACCGGACAGCCTCTTTCGCGGCAAACCATCTCCCAGCACCTGGACGCGCTGGAACGCGCCGGACTGCTGGAGATTTCCTGGAAGGGGCGAACCAAGACCCATTCGGTCAATCTCGATCCGCTGCGAAAGGCCACCGAAGCCGCAATCGATCGCTATCTCTAGAAAGGACAGTCGAATGCGAATCCACGTTACGAGCGTCCTTGTCGACGATCAGGCCAAGGCATTGGATTTCTATACTCGGAAGCTTGGATTCGAAGTGAAGCACGACATCCCGATGGGGGAGCATCGCTGGCTGACCGTCGTGTCGAAGGAGCAGCCGGACGGGACGGAGCTGCTGCTCGAGCCGAGCGAGCATCCTGCGGCGAAACCGTTCAAGGATGCGCTTGTCGCGGACGGCATTCCCTTCACCTCATTCCAGGTCGACGATCTGGACGCCGAGTTCGAAAGACTGAAGGGGGAAGGCGTCTCGTTCACCCAAGAACCGGTGGATGCGGGTCCCGTGCGCATGGCGGTGCTGGACGATACATGCGGCAATCTCATTCAGCTGATCCAGATGACCGGTCGGCTGCAATGAAGCGGTCCCACGGCACGAGAGCGTAACGAGAGCGCCAATTTCGTCTCCTACGATCCGCCAGCTTGCTCCACGCGACGGCTTCTCACGATTTCGGCAAGGCGCCCCCGCGGCGCCAGGTAAAGGACCGAGCATGGCAAACGAGACCACCGCGGCACGATTCTGGAATCGGACCGCGCCGAAATACGCCTCGTCCAAAATCGGCGACCTGGCGGGCTATGAGCGCACCATCGAGCGCACGCGCCATTTCCTTCGCGACGAAGACCATGTGCTCGAGTTCGGCTGCGGCACGGGCACGACGGCGCTCGAGCTCGCCCCGTTCGTCGATCGCCTACTGGCGACGGATATTTCCCAGGAGATGATCGCGATCGCGCGCCAAAAGGCCGAGGCTGAAAACCGCGCCAGCATCGCCTTCGAAGTGACCGAACCCGGCAGCTCGCAATGGGCGGATGAGACGTTCGACTGCGTTCTCGGCTTCAACATTCTCCACCTGATCATTGACCGCCAACTGGTCCTTGAGAACATCCGCCGGGTGTTGAAACCGGGCGGTTATTTCATCTCGAAAACCCCCTGCCTGAACGATATGAGCCCGTTCGCCATTCCCGTCCTCCGCATCGCCGTCTTCGCAATGGCCATGGTCGGCAAGGCCCCGCCTGTCGCTTTCGTCTCGGCGGAGGAGCTCGAAGGCGAGATCGAAGCGGCGGGCTTCACCATTGTCGAGCGCGGCCGCCACGCTTCGAAAGGCAAAGATATTCGCCCCTTTCTGGTCGCGCAGAAATAGGGGCCTCATCGGAAGACGAGCTGGCACCGGGGAAGAGACTGCCGCTCCGACTCACGCGCCCCTACCGGCGAAAATGCGTATTGCGCTTGGGCGCGACGCCGTCGAAGACCATCTGAACGCCGGCACCGGTTTGAGGATCGACGGCGTGGACGTGAAGATGCGGTTCGGTGGTATTGCCCGAATTGCCGACTTTCCCGATCGCTTCGCCCGTATGGACCCGCTCGCCGGATGCCACGGCGACGCTCCCCTGCTGCAAATGTGCAAGCTCGACCTGCAGGTCGCCGCAGGACAGCAACACGTGATTGCCGGCGGGATTCTTCCGGGCGGCCGCCGGCGGCGACAGGTCGGGTAAGCCGTCTCTTGCCGCCACGACAGACCCGTCGCAAGGGCTCGTGACGGTCTTGCCGAAGACGACGTAGCGGGCCGGGTCCGCGGGCAATATGCCGGACACGCGAAAGCCCGCGGCATTGACGGCAGTGATATCGAGGGCCCGGCGCTGAGCGCGATTGCTGCTGTGATGGTTGAGCAGCCCGGCGCCGCCCTGGGCGACGACGAAATGCCCGTCTCGCAGCGGAAAGGCGAACTCTTGTACCTCTTCTTTCTCGAGCTGCCCGGCCAGCACATAGGCGAGCATCGTCCCGACGATTAGCATTGTGACGATCGTGGAGCCTTGCCGGCGCCAGAATGCCGAGGCATCCCCGGAAAACCACGGCCGCCGGAGATGCCGGCGCAAGGAGATGAAAGCGGCGGCAGCCAACACCACGAGAAGTACGAAGCGGGTCCAAAGGCCCGCGATATCCCAGCGCCCCACCAGCATGACGAGCGCGACAAACGCCGCGGTGCTGGCGAAGGCGAGCAGCCAGTCCAGACGCGACGGCGCGTCAAGCCGCCACAAGCGCCAAGCGAAGACGAGCGGCAGGGCGACACAGACCAGCAGCATGAGGGCAATGAAGAAGACGATCATACCGACCCGATCGAATGGCCTATGGGCAATCGTCTCAGGCTAACGTCCAAAGCCCCGGATACTCCACCACCACACCGAACCGATCGATCTCCAGTTCGGCCTCGTAGCCATGCATGGGAGAGGCATATGCGAGAACGGTCTCCGACTTTCGCCGATAGATCTGCCGCAGCGGTTTGACGGTCCAATCCGCCGTATCGAGCCAGGCCGCGACCGTCTCGACGTCTTCGCCGAGCGGCAAGTCGAGTCGCCTTATCGCAGGCGTGTTGGTAGCCGGGGTGAACCCGAGATCGACATCCTCCAGGGCTGAGATGTGATCCGCGCTGCGGCCGTTCACACGCCAGCCGGAGGGACCCGATCGCGCCATGCGGAGAGAGAAGCTTTCCTCTCCGATCCACCCGTCGACGGAGACGGCTCGGCTGCTCCAGTCTTTCCCGCAGGAGACTTCATAGCGCAACATGCAGGCGGTGCCGGCCGTCTTGAAGAGGCTGGTTCCCTCGATTTTCCAGCCCTCCGGCCCGGAGGCGAAGCGGCACGCATCCATCCCCGGCGCATCCAGCCTGTTCCAGACCGCCGTGCGAGAAGTCGCCCTATCCGCTGGAATCGTCATCTCAGCACCCGCCTCCCGCGCCGATCATAGCCGATCGCTTGACCCTAACGCCCAGTTCCACCCAGAGCGGCCCGCCACGCAGACAACGGGCGGTTTTCCGCATCCGAAAGCTAGGCTATGTTGCACCGCAACAAGAATCGCAACGAGGGAAATCCATGCAAGGACGTCCACGCCGCAGCGCGCTTTATATGCCGGGCTCCAACGAGCGGGCCCTGCAGAAAGCCAAGACCATTCCCGCCGACGCGCTGATCTTCGACCTGGAGGATTCCGTGGCGCCGGACGCCAAGATCCGCGCCCGGGAACAGGTCTGCGCCGCGGTGAAGGACGGCGGCTATGGCGACCGCGAGCTGGTGATCCGGGTGAACGCCCTTGAGACCCCATGGGGCACCGACGACCTCAACGCGGCATGCGAGGCCGCGCCCGACGCCATCCTGGTGCCCAAGGTCATCCATTCCGGCGACATCATCTCCGCCGCCAAGATCCTGCAGAGCTGCAATGCGCCGGAGAAGGTGCGCCTCTGGGCCATGATGGAGACCCCCATGGCCATCCTCAACGCGCGCACCATCGCCGCCACCGCGGTCTATGAGGACAACCGGCTCTGCTGCCTGGTGATGGGCACCAACGACCTGATCCGCGAATCCCGCGCCCACGCCCATTACGACCGCTTCGCCGTGGTGCCCTGGCTCGCCATGACCCTGGTCGCCGCCCGCGCCTACAAGCTCGACATCCTCGACGGCGTCTATAACGACTTCCACGACGAGCAGGGCTTGCGCGCCGAATGCGAGCGCGGCAGCAGCCTCGGCATGGACGGCAAGACGCTCATCCATCCGAGCCAGGTCGTCCCCTGCAACGAGATCTTCACCCCGGCCGACGAGGAGGTCGAATGGTCGCGCAAGGTCATCGAGGCCTTCGGCCGGCCGGAGAACCAGAACGAAGGCGTGATCGTGGTGGAGGGACAGATGGTCGAACGGCTCCATCTCGCCATGGCCGAACGCACCGTCGACATTGCCGAGCAGATCGCAGCGCGCGAAGCCGCGATGGGGTAAGGTCGGCGGCGAGGGAGGAATTGCCGCTATGACCGATACCAAAGACACCGACGAAAGCGAAGGACGCGACGAGACGGCAGAGGGCACTCTGCCCGAGAACGCCGCCCGTTTCCAATATACCGAGAACGACATGGTCGCCGCGCAGATGGCGTGGTGGTCGGGCTCCGCGACCTGGCAGGCCTTTCTGAAGTTCGCCATTTTTGTCTGCCTGCTCTATGTCGGGCTGGTCTATCTGGCCAATTGGGGCGCGCCGACAACCCCGATCCAGATCCTCGCCGCCATTCTGATTGGGCTGGTGGTCACTATCGGCGGGTTCGCCATCGGCTACGTCGTCACGCCGCGCCGCGCCCGCAAAATCTATCGCGAGCACAAGGCAATGAGAGGCGAGCAGCAAGTCGAATGGGACGAAGAGGCCATCAGGATGCGGAGCCAGGTCGGCGCCAACGAGATGCCCTGGACGATCTTCCATTGCTGGCTCGAGGGTCCGGAGACGCTGCTCCTTTATCAGGCGAACAACCTCTTCCACGCCATCCCCAAGCGGGCGCTTTCGCCCGCGCAGCTGGAGGACATCGTCGGGCATCTCCGCGCCGCCGGCGTGCCCGAAAAGCCCCGCTTCGGATTTCGCCGGACGCGGGCGTGACGGCCGTATCCGGCGGCGCGCCTGGCTGCCGTCTCTACGGCCGCAGCCCGCCCGCCACCACGCGGCCCACAATGCTCGGCCGGAATAGGCTCGAGGGCGGCGACTGCATATTGGAGACGCTCAGGAACGAGCTCGACACGGCCACATCCGACGGCAAATGCCGCTTCAGCCTGTGGAGATACCAATTGATCAGCTGCAGCCGCACGGTTCCCCGCTCCGTCATCCGCGGATGCTGCAGATCGTTGCCCACGACGATATCCCAGGGCACGTCGATCAGGGATTTCGCGGTGTTGAAAAAGCGCTGCGCAAACCGTTCGGAACCGGCGTTCAGAATCCGGTCCAGCGCCTCTGCCTCGAGAGCCGCCACGGTCATGCCCTGGCCGTAGATCGGATTGAAGCTGCAAAGCGCATCTCCCACCACGAGATAGCTTTCCGGAAAATCCTTCAGCTCCTCGTAATGGCGTCTGAGACTGGCGGGGAAGCTATAGGTCAGGAACGGCGTGAGCGGCTCGGCATCCTTCAACACGTCGTAGAAATGCGGGATCGGCAGCGTCTTCGCGAACGCCAGAAACCCGTCCCGATCCTTCGGTGCACGGTCGCCGAAATAGCCGCCGAGACTAACGATCCACCGGCCCCCCTCCTGGGCCAGCATGGCGCCGCATCGCCAATCCGGGCCGGATGCGGCGATCACCGCGCCGAGCGTCCCGTTTATATCCTCCGGCCGCCGCCGGAAGGTGCTGGTGGTATAGGTCACGCCGACCTTGACGAGCTCCTCGCGCGGCGCCTGATATCCCATTCTACGCAGCCATTCCGGCGTCCGCGAGCCGCGCCCGGAGGCATCGACCACCAGATCGGCCGAAAGCGTCTTGCGGCGTTCCCCGTCGTCGCAACAAACCCCGAAAACCTGGCGCCCCTCCGAGCTCGTCAGCAGCTCCGTGACGGCCGTGCCATCGAGGAAATCGATATTGCGGGATTGCAGCACCCTCTCCCGGACATGCGCTTCCAGCATCGGCCGGCTGAGCAGCAGGCCGGTGATCGGGCTGGGACCGGCGCAGATGGGCTGTCCGCCGTTCACCCAGACCATGTCGTCCAGATAGTCGACGGCGAGCGCGCCGCTTTCCATCAGCTCCTCGCATATGCCGGGCAGCAGCGTCTCGATGACGTCCCGCCCGCGCGACAGCAGTCCGTGGGCATGATTGCCTTGCGGCACGGATTTGCGGGGCGACGTCCCCTGCGGGACAAGGTCTTTTTCGATGATGGTGACCCGCTCGAAGAGCTGGGACAGGGCACGCGCGGCCAAGAGACCGCTCATGCTCGCTCCGATCACCAAGGCATGTCGTCGGCTTTGCAGCATCTGTTCCTCCTCCGCAATACGCGATACGGCCATCGGCAAAGGACCGGCCGGTCTGCTCATGCGGCCCATCGCCGGCAGGAGACCGGCGGCCTCCGAGGGATAAACTTACCGATCGGAAATCGAGCGTCTTGCCGCTTCGTGCCGTGAGGCGATTTCCTGCAGCAGATGTCTCGGCGAGATGCCTTGGAAGGATGTCTTGAAGGGAAGTCTTGGAGGGGAAGTCTTGGAGGAATATCGGAGGCGGCGGAGAGTGGACGGCCGGACGAGATGCGCCGCCACGAGCGCCTACGCGCGACGCGCCGGCGCAGTCAGAGCGGGACGCTCCGACTGCCGGCGACATCGATCCACCGCGATCCCAACCCGGTGGGCATCGCCGTTCGCAGCCGTTACGCGAGACGGCTCGGATGGGCGATCACATCCCGGATCGGCGCCTTGGCTTTCTGGGCCGCCTCCCGGTCCCAGCGCCAATGGCGAAAGGCCGGCTCCCGCGCCGGCTCGCAGCGCGGCCCAGGCATCAAGGGTCCGCGCCCCGGATGGGCATGGCGAAACCGCCAAGTCAGCAGGAATGAAGGGTTGGCTTTCTCTGCCCCCGCATGAATAGTGCGATGCATGGTGCGTCCTCCTCTCTTATCATCCTTGGGATGAGGAGAAATTTCCGGCGGCGCCCTCCGGTTCCATCAACTGGACGAACGCGCCTTGAGTGAAGATGCTCGTTCCTGGACGGGCGGCACGAATTCTGGGGGGAACGCACATGACGGAGACGGATCTCGCGATCGATCCAGCGCATTTGCCGGGATTCATCACCGCACCCGGCCAGACGGACACGCTCTTCGTCATCGTCGCGATTTTCCTTGGGCTCGCTGTGCTCGGCGCCGGCGCCCTCTTCCTCACCGTACACGCCCTGCCGGAGCGCATCGCCCACCGGTCGAAGAAGCTCCAATTGGAGATCGTCGCGGTCCTGTGCCTGCTGGCCCTGTTGACCCATCAGCATCTGTTCTGGGTCATCGCCCTCGTTCTGGCGCTGGTCGACCTGCCCGATTTCACCACCCCCATCCAGCGCATGGCCGCCGCCCTGGAGCGGATGGCGGGGCTTCACCCAATCGCCGACCCGGAGCTGGATGAAACCGAACAGGCATTTCAGCAAGGCAAAAGCCAGGACGCCGCCCCGCCGCTGCTGGAAGAGGCGCCTAAAAAGAACCCCGACCAGGCTGGATCCGGCCGGAAGAAAACGCCAAGCGAAGGGGGCAAGGTGCTCCAGGCGAAGCCGGCCCCGCATACCAAAGAGAAGGAGAGCTAGATGCTGGAGCTCCTTCTCTGCTCGATCGTCACGATCCTGCCCGATTATCTCTATCGCCGCTACGTGCAAGGAAAGCGCCTCGGCCGGGAGATCACACTCTTCTCGGTCTGGTACGAGCTGCGCTGGGGCATCGTCAGCTGCCTGATGCTCACCGTGCTGCTGATCACCATCGTCTTCTACTATCACCCGTCGAGCACTGCCGCGGCCTCCGTCTTCCGCACCGTGCCCATCGTGCCGGAGATCAGCGGCCGGGTCGCAAAGATCGAGGTGCCGGTCAGCGGCGAGGTGAAGGCGGGCCAGCCCCTCTTCCGTCTCGACGATACGAAGCAGAAGGCGAAGGTCGAGAGCCTGAAGCGCCAGGTCGAGGAGATCGAGGCCCAGATGGACGTGGCCGAGGCGGAGATCGCATCGGCCGAAGGGCAGCTGCGCCAGGCCCGCGGCGACTATCAGCAGGCCTCCGACGAGCTGCGCACCAAGCGCGAGCTTTCCGAGCGCAACGCCAATGTCGTCTCCCGCCGGGAGCTGGAGGATCTGGAAACGGCCGTCGATGCCCGCCAGGGCGGGGTCGATGCCGCCGAAGCCGTAAAGGCTCAGGCCGAGCAGAAGCTTGCCGCCCTGCTGCCCGCCCAGAAGGCGAGCGCCAAAGCCGCCCTGCACGAGGCGGAAGTGCAGCTGGGAAAGACCGTGGTGCGCGCCGGCGTCACCGGGCGGGTGGAGCAGTTCAACCTGCAGCCCGGCGATTTCGTCACCGCGCTCGGCCGCCCCGCCGGCGTCCTCATTCCGGCCGATTCAGGTCGCGGGACCCTGGCGGCGGGCTTCGCCCAGATCGAAAGCCGGGTGATCAAGGAAGGCATGGTCGGCGAGGCGACCTGTGCCGCCATACCGCTCACCATCGTGCCCCTCGTGGTGGAGCGCCGCCAGGACTACATCGCCTCCGGCCAGTTCACGGCCCAGCAGCAGCTTCTGGACACGGCCGATCTCGGCCAGCCGGGCTCCATCCTGGTTCGCCTGGAGCCGCTCTATAAGGGAACCCTCGACGCGCTGCCCCCCGGCGCCAACTGCGCGGTCAATCTCTACAGCAATCACCACGACATGCTGGAATCCGGCGAGCTCGGCGTCTTCGAATCCCTCTACTACCACATGGTCGACACGGTCGGCCTGGTCCACGCCGCCATCCTGCGCATCCAGGCCATCATGTTCCCGATCCAGACGCTGGTGTTGAACGGGGAGCATTAGGGGTTAGAAGTCGGCCTGCTTCCGGGGGTGCATTTGCGCTAACATCGTCTCTGCGTAGATTGAGACTGATGGAGGCATGATCGTGTCGAACGCGCCATCCCGCTCCACCCCCGACCCGCTCGCCCGATCCATCCTCCGGCGGATTGCCCCGGCGCTGCTGGAGGCCCGGGCTGAGGAGCTGGAGAGCTTCGGGGCGTTTTGCGCCGGCGAGCTGGAGGCCCAGGCCGCCTATAGCGACCGCATCCACCCGCCGGTCTGGAAGGCCATGCCCGTGGATCCCGCCCATCCGGGGGTGCGGCGCGGGCAGATCTTCCTCAATCCACGCTATGAGGCCTGCCATCAGGAGGTCTATGCCCGCGGCTTCATCGCCGATCTCTTCGAGGAGCAGAACCCGGCGCCGCAGCTCTGGCCCCTGATCGCGCAGTATCTCGTCTCCCAGTCCGATATCTCCATCGGCTGCCCCTTCGCCATGACCCACCCGGTCGCGCTGATCGTGGCGGCGTACGCGCCCGACGCCGTGCGCGAAAAATTCCTGCCCGAGCTGACCCGCACCGACGGCCAGACCAAGAGCGGCGGCACCTGGGCGACCGAGAAGCATAGCGGCAGCGACGTGGCCCGGACCCAGACGGTGGCCGAGCCGCAAGGGGATGGCACCGTGCGGCTGACCGGCCAGAAATGGTTCACCTCCAATGCCGGCTCGGGCCTTGCCCTCGCCACCGCCCGGCCCGAAGGCGCGCCCGAGGGCGGCAAGGGCCTCGGCCTCTATCTCGTGCCCAGCCATACCGGCGACGATTGGCAGACCCCCAACGCCTATGAGATCACCCATCTGAAGGAGAAGATCGGCACAAGGGGCCTGGCCACCGGCGAGGTTCGCCTCGACGGCGCGCTGGCCTATGAGGTGGCGCCGCCGCCCGACGGCTTGCGGGTGATGATGGCGGCGCTCGGCTGCTCCCGCGCCCATAACGCGCTGGCCGCCGCGGGCGTGATGCGCCGGGCGCTTGTGGAGGCGTATGGCTGGGCGGAGACCCGTGAGACCTTCGGCAAGAAGCTGGTCGAGCATGCCCTGATCCGGCTGCGCCTGCTCGAGATCGCGGAGCAATGGATCGCCGGCACCCTGCTCGCCTTCGAGGCGGCCGCCGCCTTCGATACCGCCTGGGAGAGCGACGACGATACCGCCCGCCTCTGGTCGCGCCTCGTCACCGCGCTCGCCAAATACAAGACGGCCGAGCAGGCGGTCTGGTGCGTGCAAAAGGCCCTCGGCCTGATCGGCGGCAACGGCTACACCGAGGACTATCCGATCGCGCGCCTCTATCGCGACGTGATGGTGCTGCCCGTCTGGGAAGGGCCGGAGCAGATCCAGGCCCTGGAGCTCCTCCGCCTAATTTCAGGAAAGGCGCCGGGCGCGGAGATTTTCGTGCGGCGGCTCGACGAGATCCTCGCCAAGCTGCCGGAGGATAGGATGGGCGACGAGACGGAGCGGCTGCGCGCCTTGCGCGATGGGTTGGCGGAGAGCTTGACCCGGCTGCAATCCGCCGACGCCGCCGCCAAGGAAGCCTCCGCCGACAGCTTCCTGCACTCCATGTCGGACATCCTCTGCTACGCGCTGCTCTGCGAGCATGTCGGCTGGGAGCTGAGCGACACCGGCAACAGCGCCCTGCTGCCGCTCTGCGATCACTACTACCGCGCGACCTTCGCGCCCGAACCCGTCGCCAGCGCAGAGCCCGACCCGCTGCTCAAGAGCTTCGATGGGATCATGAGTGCCGTGCTTGGATAACTTCCCAATTCACAGCGGGGCGCAATGGCCGGCCTCAAGATTCGAGACGCGAGCTTCGCTCGCCTTCACCAGGAGGGGGATGCCCCGCGCATTGGGCCGGTGACATCTCGTCCGTTTCTCCTCACCCTGAGGGGCGCGGAACGCGCCGTCTCGAAGGGTGCAGGCCCGGAAGCTTAACGAGCGCTCAGTGAGGGGGAGAGGGAGCAGGCCGCATCAAGCTGGCGAACTACTTCCCCACATGCTTCAGCGTCCGCGTCTCCTCGGTGGCGGCGATCTCCACCGTATGGTTCTGGCCTTCCCAGCCTTGCGTGTAGCGCCGGGTGAAGTTCAGCTCTTTGCGGCCGGCATAGCGGGCCGGCTCGATCGCCACGCCCCAGAGGCCGAAGGGCAGCGCCTTGGCCTGGATATCGGCGACGCCCTGCCAGCCATCCCAGCCGAAATGCAGGGTGAAGGGCTGGCGGTCCTCGATCAGCAGCGCCCGGCCCGTGCAGAGCGCCGGCACGGGGATCTCGTTGCGCCAGCGGGTATATTTCGCCTTCGGCACGCCGCCGCCATAGCGCTTGCCGACGGCATCGAGCAGCTCCACCGGCCGCCCGGCCTGGCGCGCGATCAAGAGCTTCAGGAATTCCGAATGGGTCCAGACCAAGGGCATGGCGCTGCCCGAGGGCCGTCCGGGAAAGAGAAAGCGCTTCGGGATCGGCGCCGCATCCCAAACCTGCTCCGGCAGAAGGCCGCCCGGGCTGGCGCAATTCCGCATGGTGCGCACATATGCGATCGGATCCTCGCCGGCGGCGAGCGCCAGATGACCGCGCTCGCCGGTGAGCAGCGGCCAGGCCCGTCCCACCCCGTTGCCGTCGTAAGGCGCGCCGTCGTCATACTCGCCGTAGCCGTCCTCGTTGTAGCGCCGGTAGACCGGGCCGGAGGGCGTGTCGACCTTCAGGACGGTATCGACCACCGCGATCGTGTCGCGGATACGCGGATCGGTCGCCTGCCGAAGGCCGAGCCGCACCAGCCACGAGAAATCGAGCGCCACCAGCGCGCAGGCCCGGATCGTCTCGCCGTTCCGGTTGCGTAGCATCAAGGTGCCGGTCAGCCCGCCATCCTTCTCCGGCGGGGCGATACGCACATAGTAGCCGGCGACCCCCGTCTTCTCGGCCATGGGCGTACCCGTGACGTAGCACCACTCTTCGACCCGCTCGTTCCAATCGTCCGCCAGATCGAGGGCATAGCCGCGCGCCGTCTCGTCGAGCCAAGGCGCGGCCGACACCAGCGCGGCGATCAGCACCGGCAGGGTGAAGGCGCTGATGCCCGGATTCTCCTCCCACCGGTCCTGGTCGCTGGAAGGTCCGTTCTTCGCGATATAGGCGATGGCCCGGCGCACCATCTCGGTGGTGCCCGGAAGGTCCGGATGTCCGCCCTCCCGCAGCTTCGCGGCGAGCAGGACGGGAAACGCCGCCTCGTCCAGCTGGATGCCGGTCCAGAAGGGCTGTCCGTCCGGAAAATAGTTCTGGAACCAATGGCCGTCCGGCTGCTGCACGGCGATCATATGGGCGAGCATGCGCCGCGCATCCTCCGCCTGATTGGCGGCGAGCAGGGCGAAGGCGGCCAGCGTAGCATCCCGCGGCCAGACCAGATGATAGCCGCCCAGGGTGTTGGTGCGGTTCCCCCAGGGCGTGCTCATGGACGCGACCACCGCGCCGGGGAACATGCGGTCCTCATGGGCCCGGAGCACGGTGGCCGTGGTCAGCGCCTCCTCGCCGAGCACCGCATCCGGCGACGGCAGGCTGAGCTTGCTGCCCCATGCCTCCCACTCGGCCAGAAACGCTTGGCGCATCGTCTCGTAGCCATGGGCCAGGGAGGACACCGCAAGCGTCCGCGCCCCCGTCGCATGGGGCGCGATGCCGAGCGCGATCACCCCTCCGGGCTGCCGCAGCGAGGCCGACATAGCGATATTGCCGCGCGATGCATGGGTGAAGCCGAAGGTGAAGCGGTTATGCTTGGCGAGATCCTGCCACCCGTCCGAGGCGCCCACATAGCCGACGCTCTGGTCGTCCATGGGGCCGTCGGCGCTGACACAGACCGCCCGGCCGGGAATCGATGCGAACAGCGCGCCGCCCGCCACCCAGGCTTCGTTGTCGTAGCCCGTCTCGCCGAGATGAGGGGCCACGATAATGCCGAGCTTGTACGGCCCCTCCAGCTCGTAGCGAACCAGCAGCACGTCCCGCCGGCAGTCGGGCAGCACCGTAAGGCTGAGCCGGTAATCCTCGCCCTCATGCACGATGGTCAGCAGCGGCAGATAGGGCTTCGGCTTGGAGAGGCTGTACTTGCAGACCCGCTTCAGGTCGACCCAGCGCCCATCGCCGATCAGGTAGAAGCCGAAATCGCGGATCTCGGGCCGGCCCGTCGACGGCCAGTAGACCTCGTTGACGATACCGTGGCCGATGGTCGCCCAGACCCGGGACGTGCCCAGCGCGGTGGTGACGAAATCCTTGTCGCTCGATGCCCAAGTGGGCGGAATGCCGGGCGCCCCGAACGCTTCTCCGCCGACCATGCCAACATCCCCTTTGCCGCTTGCCAATCGGTGCCGGCTAGCACAGCCCTTCGTCGCCCACGTGACAGGCGACGGCCAGCCTCCGCCTCACCCAAAAGTCGCACGGCCCAGCTGTAGTGGAAATCTCTTTCTATCGGGTTTGCGCACCGCAGCGCGGAGCTAGAGCCCCGATCATATGCCGTCTAAAGGGCACGCTCCGCCAGCAGGAGAGCGCCATCCTCCGGATCGCGCCGCAAATGGCAGTGCAAACTCCTGGCGAGATGAGCCATGGAGACGTTCTCGGCGTGGATCGAAGCCCAGATCCGCCGATAGCCCATCTCCCGCGCCACGGCGAAAACCGTTTCCAGCACCTGATGCGCCAGACCGAGGCCCCGCGCCTCGGGCCGCAAGGAGACGGAGAACTCCGCCGAGACGCCGTCGGCATCGCCGGCGATCCGGGCACCGCCCAGGATCTCCCCTTCGAGCGCGTCGCGCCCCTCCAGGACAAGGCAGACCTCGCGTGCCGGATCCGGCGTGCAGAAATCCAGCGCCATCTCCTCCGTGAGATGGGGCAGGCTATGCAGCATGCGGAACCATTTGGAGCGGTTCTCCAGGGCGTCGTAGCCCCGTATCAGGGACGGTGCATCCGAAGGCTCGATGGGACGCACCACATAGGCCTGCCCGTCCGCAGCCGTCAGCGCGATCTCGCGGCGGGCAAGCCGCTCCCAAAGCGAGATCGGCGCCTCGACAGCCGCCGCCGGGACCGCGGGATGGTATCTTGTTTGAACGACGGCCATTGGCTTTTCGGCCCGGATTCGGGCCGCTCTCTCAATATGTTAGGCGCACTATGTTGCACCGCAACAATTGGGAGATGGGAACTGTGAAATACCATGGCAAAGCCCAGCGACAGTTGAGCGCAGGCTCGGCGTCGTGGGTTAGACGAACATCCCGCCCGATACCTCGATCCGCTGGCCCGTGACCCAACGGTTTCCGCCTGTGAGAAGATCGGCGATCATCGGGCCGATATCGTCGGGCAGACCGGCGCGGCCCATGGCCGTGACCGAGGCGACGAAGTCGTTCATCTCCTGATTGTCGCGCACCCGGCCGCCGCCGAAATCCGTCTCGATCGCGCCGGGCGCGACCGTGTTCACGGCGATGCCGCGGGGTCCGAGCTCCTTCGCCATATAGCGGCTCATCACCTCGACCCCGCCCTTCATCATGGCGTAGGCCGACATGCCCGGCACCGAGAATCGCGCCAGACCGCTGGAGAGGTTCACGATCCGCCCGCCGTCTTCCATCAACGGTAGGAGCTTCTGCGCCAGGAAATACGGGCCTTTGAGATTGATCCGGTAGAGCCGGTCGAAATCCTCTTCCGCAGTCTCGGTGAGCGGCGCATGCAACCCGATCCCGGCATTGTTCACCAGATAATCGAACCGATCGTGACCCCACGCGGCGAGCGTTTCCTTCACGTGCGCCACAAAGCCATCGAAGCCGGACGTGTCGCCCGTATCGAGCTGAAAAGCCTGCGCTTTGCGGCCCATCCCCTCGATCTCGGAGACGACCTTGTCCGCCTCGTCCTTGTTCGAGTGATAGGTGAGGATGAGATCGACACCGCGCTCGGCCAGGTTGATTGCGGTGTTGCGCCCCAGCCCACGGCTGCCGCCGGTGACGATGGCGATCTTCTGCGATTGGTTGCTTCCGTTGGTCATCCTGAACTCTCCCGCTCGCTATTGTTCCTGGCGAGAGATTTAGGATCGTCCAGCGACAGGAGGAATGGCCGAAGCTGCGCCTTCCTTGCCTAATCCTCCAGGATGCCGCGAAAGCGCTACTCGAACGTCACCTGCTGATCCTTGTTGCCGATCAGGTCGATGGTAGCGGACGTGGCGTCTTTCGGAATGCGGATATCCGTCTTGGAGCCGAGCTTCAGCACCAGGACGCCATCGGTCTGCTTGCCCGACGCCGCCCAGGGCTCGAAATAGCTTTTCAGCACGTCGACCTCCTCGCCCGCTTGCTCGATCGTCTCGCCGTTCTGAAGCTTAAACGCGATGGAGCGGACATAGGCTCCGCCCGAGGATCCGCCCGCATTCACATAGAGCGTCGCGACATCGGGCTGAGGTCCAGGCTCGGCGACGATGGCGTATTCGCTGACGCTGGTCCGCCGGTGCAGCTCCGCGATACCGAAATAATATTGGTAGAACCCGACCGTGAAGAGCATGGAGAAGAGGGTCAGCCCGATCGCCACCGGCCTGGTGAAGAGCTTGGCGAACGGATCGATGCCCACCGCCTGATCCAGCGACCAGACGCCGGGCCCGTAGAGCATCACGCTGACCGAGATGGCGAAGCCCAGCGCCGCCATGGTCCACTCGTCCAGGCACTCATAGCCCTGCCAGCCGAAGATCAGCATCAGCGCGACATTGAGCAGCGCAGCGCCGACCGCGGCACCCCTTGTGAGAAAGCCGAAGATCAGCCCGAGACCCGCCAGGAGCTCGCCGACGGTCATCAGATAGGTGGCCGCCTCGGTGAGCTGGGGTTGCTCCAGCAGCCAATGGATCACCCCCTCGATGGGCGAGCCGGGCGCGGCATGCACCAGCTTGTTGGCGACGTCGTGAGGACTCGTAATATCGAGCTTCGCCGGCGCGTTCACGAAGCGCCGCCAAGCCGCCGAGACGAAGACGAACCCCATGGCGAAAGCGGAAGCCCGAAGCGCGTATGCCTTCACCCAACTAAAATGGTCGTCCCGTTCCATGCCGGCCTCCCCCGAAGCTTTCTATCGATGCAGATTCCAGCCTAGCTGGTGCCAGCTTTTCTCTTCCCCATCAATGACCTATGCGCACCTTCCCTTCACTCTTTCGTGTCTTGCGCGGACCGAACGAGGAGCTTTCCGCCGATATGTTTGATGTCGGGCCGTCCGCCGTCTTTCGGGAACGAGCCGTTGATGCGCTCAACCTCCAGGCGCACCCGGAAGCCACCATCGGTCTTTTCGAGGGTGAGAGCTTCAGGCTCGATCTCCTCTTTGGGATCGGTCTCGGCATACCGGTCGATGACCGGCGCAAGGTCGAAGCGGACGCTGGCATCTTCCGAAGGCATCGCAATCTCGAGAGAGATGGTGGACGGATCGAATCTTGCGATCAGATCGATGGCTTCCGTCTCACCGGTCTCGAACTCGAACGTCTGTTCAAGCGATTGGGGCCGCTTCTCGTTCGGAGCCAACGCCAGAGCGATCAGATAATTGTACCCGCTGACCGCAGTGACGTTCTGTTTGGGGCCACCCCGGTCCGTTCCGAAAGTGAAACGGCGCGGCGCATCCATGTCGCGCTCGTACCGCTGGACGTAGTCGATTCCCATCCGCTCGACCGCCGTCTGAGCGCCCATGCTCCAGTAATCCGGGGGCACACCGGGACGCTCCGGATCGCGGACCCAGGGTCCAAGCGCATGCAGCTTCTTGGTGTCCGCGAGATAGTCGGTGATCGCGCTGACCGCGATTCGGTCCGCACGGCTCGGCGCCTTCGATGGCTTCTTGAGCTTCCCATCCACCAGAACGCCGCTGCGCTCCAGCGCCGCTTCGAGCCGCCCGACCTGGCTCCATGTCGAAACGGCGACCGCGCTCCACGGCCCGACCGAGGCGCCGATCAGCAGCAACGCCAGCGTCCACACGATGAGAGCCGGCGCCCGCATGCGATCGAGCAGCATCGCCAGGGCGGCCGAGATCGTCAGCCAGACCAGGCACAGCAGCACGGCATAGCGATGTTCGGTGAAGCCGTATTCTTCGATCCGCACGCCGATGGCGACGGCCAGGAGGACGAGCGGCAAGATGAGGAGCGGGAAGAACGCCCGGCGGAAGAGCGCGGCAAGCCCGCTTTCAAGCGGATAGACCACCAGATAGGTGAGCACCCCCGCAACCGCATAGCCGACGACGAGATAGGCCACGCCCCCTTCCGGCAATTCGCCGGCCAGGGCGATCTTCGCCATGTAGGCGTAAAGGATCACAGTGTAGATCGCGAGCAGCGGGATCACCGCATAATCCGCGATCACCCTGAGACTCTTCGGATAGCGATCCGTGGCCTGTTCGAAATCGCTCGGAATGCCGGCGAGCATGGCGATCGGGAAAACCAGATAGAGGCTTGCCTCGCCAAGGAATTCGACCGTCTCGCGGGAGTTCAGATCGACCCCGAACAGATATTCGATGCTGTAGACGATCGCGCAGCCGCCCGCGAACAGGATCAGCGCGCCGAGCGCCGAGAATGCGCCATGCAGCCCAAGCTTGAGGCAATAGGTCCAGAAGGCCGTGCCACGCTGATCCTTGCGCAGATAGGGCGCGGCGAACCCCAGCAGGAACAATCCGCTGCCGAGAAAGGCGAAGGGAATCCGCGGGAGCCACGACGTCAGGAAGATCGCCGCGACCGCAACCAGCAGCACAGGCCCCAGAATGTAGACGGTCAGCGCGCCCCAGCCCTGGCGCTCGCGGTTCAATTGCAGGGTGATGAAGAGCAGCGAGCCGCAGACCCAGATCGCTGAGAATCGGAAGTACATCCCCGGCTCGTAGTCCGAGCGCACCAGCACGAACATGGCCACGCACAATGCCGCCGGAATGGGGAAGCGCGCGATCCCCGCCACCGCCTCCTGAACGATGCTCGCCGCGGTCTCCCGCCATCTGAATTTCCGGAACAGCTCAGCCATGTCCAACGGCCCCTCGCGACCTCGCATCCTCTCCGCAGCGGACCGGACAATACGGCCGCATCCGGCCGCAAGGAAGGGTCGTGCGGAAAGCGCGGGTAGACGTTCCGTCAAGGCTGCCGAGCGTTACGCGTGCGTCGGGCTTGATCGCGCGGCCCATTCTGCGCTCTAAAGGGAGCGATGACGCGTCGCGGTTTCAAAATCGGCTTCCGGCTGCTGCTGGCCTTCCTGACTTGGCTAAGCCTTGCGCCCGCCAGCGCCAATGCCGTCCTCTGCATCGGCCTCGACGGCCACGTGGCGGTGGAAACCGCCCATCTCGTCTCCTGCCACGACGCGGAATCGGTCCACCACGATCCGGAAGCCCATAAGGGTGTGGCCCTGGCCATGCACGGCCAGGATCACGCCGGGCCCTGCCTGGATCTGACGTCCCCGCCAGGGGCCGCAGCGACCAAGGCGATGGCCCAGCTCGATGCGCCCGCCAAGAGCACGCTCGCCATACCGGCGACAGGCGGAGCTGCGGTCCGGGCCAAGACCCTCGCCGCGCCGCCGCCGCCCGCCACGGCACCCCCATCCTTATCGCCGCATCTGGCGCTCCTGAAGACGGTCGTCCTCCGCAACTGAAGCCCGTTCCGCTGCTGACCCGCCCCGGGTCCGCAAGTCTTTGCCCACGCGCAAAATCTGAACGGAACAAGGCTTTGGACAATGCATCCCGAATATGAGCCGGCAAACCCGGCCCCAATCGCTCATCTCGCGTCGGTCTGCGTGACGCTTTTCGCCATCCTCTCCCTCACCCTCGGGCTTGCCGCCTGTGGCGATCTCGGCGCCGAGAAGGAGACGGACTCTCCCAAGACAAGCCACGACCATCGCGAAGGCCATGATCACGCGGACGGCCACCCCCATGAAGATCAGCAGGCCGAAGACAGCTCCGAAGATCGCGGCCACGGCGAGGAAGACCACGGAGAAGACCATGGGGAAGCCGGACATGGCCATGGCGAACACGAAGAGCACGGCCCGATCCGCCTGACGGCGGAACAGCGCGAAGAATTCGGCATCGTGGTCCAGCCCGCCGAGACCGGTGCCGTAATCGACAGCTTCACCCTGCCGGCAGAGGTGCACTACAACCGCGACCGCTTGGCCCATGTGGTCCCGCGGGTCTCCGGCATCGTGACCGAGGTGAATGCCGCCGAAGGGGACGATGTGAAGAAAGGCGAGCTTCTCGCCGTCCTCGACAGCCGCGAGCTCGCCGACGCCAAGGCCGACTATCTCGCAAGCCTGGAGCGGGAGAGCCTGCAAGAGATCCGCTTCGGCCGGGAAGAGAAGCTCTGGGACAAGAAGATCACCTCGGAGCGGACCTTTCTCGACGCCAAGTCGGCGCTCGCCGAAGCCCGGATCGCACGCCGCGCCGCCGAGCAGAAACTCTACGCGCTCGGCATCACCAAGACCCAGCTCGACAATATCGAGAATGAGAAGGAGAGAGTCCTCACCGCCTATCGGCTCACGGCGCCCTTCGCCGGCCATGTGGTCAAACGGCACATAGCCCTGGGCGAATTCATCGATGCCGATCAACAGGCCTTCGTCGTCGCCGATCTCTCAACCCTCTGGATCGATCTCAGCGTCTTCCCGAACGATCTCGACCGGATCGAGAAGGGTCAGACCGTGGAGATCTTGGACGACCGCGGCAATGTGATCGCGCAAGAGACCATCGCCTTCGTAACCCCCCAGATCGAGGAGGGCACCCGCACGGCCATCGCCCGCATCATCGCGAAATCCGACGGCAGCCGATTGCGACCCGGCATGTTCCTCACCGCGCGGGTCACGGTGGATTCCGGCAAGGACGCGGTGAAGGTCCCGCGCATTGCCGTTCAGACCGTGGAGGACAAGCCGGCCGTCTTCATCGAGACGGAGGAGGGCTTCGAGCCGCGTCACGTGACTTTGGGAGCGAAAGGCGAAGACGACATCGTCATTACTCAAGGTTTGAAGCCCGGCGAGAAGATCGTCGCCGAAGGCGCCTTCACCCTGAAAGCCGAGATGTCCAAGGGCAGCTTCGGCGGCCATCACCATTAGGCAAGGGGGGATCGCGACGTGAACCGCTTTATCGAGACCGTCCTCGCCCAGCGCCTGATCCTGCTCGTCCTCGGGATCGGCGTCATTGTCGCCGGCGCCTTCGCCTATCGCTCGCTTCCCGTCGACGCCTTCCCCGACGTGACGCCGACCCTGGTGCAGGTCTTCACCGAGACCGAAGGCCTCGCCCCGGAAGACGTCGAGCGCTACGTCACATACCCCGTCGAGGTGGCGATGAACGGCCTGCCGGACCTGGCGGAGGTGCGCTCCACCTCCAATTTCGGCCTCTCCGTGGTGAACGTCTATTTCGAGGACGGCACGGACATCTATTTCGCCCGCCAGCTTGTGAACGAGCGGCTTCAGGTCGCCGCCGAAGAGATTCCCCAAGGCTTCGGCGAGCCGGAGCTGGGCCCCATCACCACCGGCCTCGGTCAGATCCTCTTCTACTACCTGAAGGACGAGACCGGGACATACAGCCTTGAAGAGCTCCGCGAGCTGCAGGACTGGGTGGTCAAGTTCAACCTTCAAACCGTTCCGGGCGTCATCGAGGTTCTCTCCCTCGGCGGCTACGTGAAGCAGTTCCAGGTGGTGATCGAGCCTCAGGCCCTGCTGCGTTACGATCTCACCATCGCCGACGTGCTCGATATCGTCGAGGCCAACAACGCCAATGTCGGCGCCCAGTTCATCAACCAGAATTCCGAGCAATACGTCGTCCGCTCCATCGGTCTCGCCAAGGACATCGCCGATCTGGAGACCATCGTCGTCAAGACCGTGGACGGGACACCCGTCTACTTGCGCGACATCGCGCAAGTGAAGATCGGCGGCGAGGTGCGCCAGGGTCTCGCAACCCATGACGGCGAAGGCGAGGTGGTCGCCGGTCTCGTCCTGAAGCTGATCGGCACCAACACCTCCTCGGTCATCGCGCGCGTCAAGACCGAGCTTGCCAAGATCCAGACGGCTCTGCCCGAGGGCGTGAAGATCGTGCCCTATTACGACCAGTCGGCTCTGGTCGGCCAGGCCGTCGGCACGGTCACCAACGCCCTGCTGCAAGGCATCTTGCTGGTGGCCCTGGTCATCTTCGCCTTCATGGGCGGCGTCCGTCCCAGCATCGTGGTGGCGCTGTCGATTCCGTTCTCCATCGGCTTCGCCTTCATCGCGATGCAGCTGCTCGGCATGTCGGCGAACCTCATGTCCTTGGGCGGCCTCGCCATCGCCATAGGCATGATGGTCGATGCGGCCATCGTCATCGTGGAGAATGTCGACCGGGTGATCCACGATCCCAACGCCAAAGGCTCCCGACGCGAACTGGTGGCGCAAGCGTGCGCCGAAGTGCTCCGCCCGGTGCTCTTCGCGATCCTCATCATCATCGTGGTCTTCCTTCCCCTCTTCATGTTGCAGGGGGTGGAGGGCAAGACCTTCCGGCCCCTGGCGCTCACCGTTTCTCTCGCCATGCTGGGCTCGCTGATCTTCGCCCTGCTGATCGCGCCGGCGCTCTCGGAGCTGATCATGCGCCGGCGGAAGAGCGGCGGCAGCATCGAGGAGGTCGGCATCCTCCGGCACCTCATCGTGCTTTACAAACCGCTTGTCGCTTTCTTCGTGCGCGCACGCTGGATGGCTATAGGCCTCGCCGGTGCGCTGGTGATCGTCGGCGCTCTCGCTTTTCCCATGCTCGGCTCGGAATTCACCCCGGCGCTGAAAGAGGGCGATCTCCTCGTACGCCTCACCATGGCGCCCTCCATCTCTCTCGATGAGGCGAAGGAGACCGTTGCCCGCTTCGAGCGGCGGCTGATGAGTCAATTTCCCCAAGTGGAGCGCGTGGTCAGCCGGATCGGCCGCGGCGAGGTCGGCGCCCATGCCGATCCCGTCAACAACGCAGAGAGCTTTGTCGGCCTGAAACCCGAGAGCGAATGGTCGGAGGATATCGCCTATGACGATCTGATCGCCGAGATGGCGGAAGCCTTTGAGGACTTTCCAGGCGTCCAGTTCAATTTCACCCAGCCCATCGCCGCCGCCAC
Source organism: Methyloligella sp. ZOD6 (assembly GCA_050110875.1). GTDB lineage: Bacteria > Pseudomonadota > Alphaproteobacteria > Rhizobiales > Methyloligellaceae > Methyloligella. Next base: position 2,579,333 of record CP188828.1, on the reverse strand, counting down.
GGACGAGCTTCTGACCGGCACCAAGGCGGAGCTGGCGGTGAAGATCTTCGGCCCCGATGCGGAAGAGCTCCGGCGCATTGCCGGTGAGGTGCGGGGGGTCGTGGCCGACATGGAAGGCGCTGCCGATGTGCAGATGGATCAGGTGATCGGAACGCCCCAACTCAGGATCACCGTCGATCGGGAGGCGGTTGCCCGCTACGGCCTCAATGTCGACGACGTGCAGGAGGTCGTCTCCACGGCGGTCGGAGGCTCGACGGCGGGCCAGATCCTCGAGGGCGTCCGCCGCTTCGACATTCTGCTCCGCTATCCGGAAGAGAGCCGCGATACGGAAGATGCCATTCGCCGCATCGTGCTCCAGACCCCGGCCGGCCCACTGGTCTCCCTCGATCAGGTCACGGAGATCGACTCCATCGTCGGCCCTCGCCAGATCACCCGCGAGAACAACCAGCGCTTCATCACCGTGCAGGCGAATGTGCGCGGCCGCGATATCGGCAGCTTCGTCGCCGAGGGCGAGCGTCGGATCGCCGAAGAGGTGAATCTGCCGCCCGGATATCTCGTCAATTGGGGCGGACAGTTCGAGCTGCAACAGGAGGCCAATCAGCGCCTCGCCATCGTGGTGCCGATCACCTTGGGGCTCATCATGCTGCTGCTCTTCATCAATTTCGGCTCCCTGAAGAGCGCCGGTCTCATCATGCTGAACATTCCGCTGGCCCTGGTCGGCGGCATCCTCGGTCTTCTCATGACCGGGCAGAACCTCTCCGTTCCCGCCTCCGTCGGCTTCATCGCCCTGTTCGGCATCGCCCTGGAGAACGGCATGGTGCTGGTCACCTATCTCAACCGCTTGATCAAGGAGGGGCTCGATGTCGATAAGGCTTCAATCCAAGGCGCGTGCCTGCGCGTACGGCCTGTTCTGATGACCGCGGCGACCACGGCCCTCGGCCTGATCCCGCTGCTCTATGCCACCGGCGCCGGCAGCGAGGTCCAGAAACCCCTCGCCACCGTCGTGGTCGGAGGGCTCGTCACCTCCACCATCCTCACCCTGCTGGTGATCCCGGCGCTCTATAAGTGGTTTGCGCCTAATGCGGAGAAGGCCGGCTAATCGGCCGGCAGCGTTTCCGCGATGAAGGCGGCGATCTCGTCCGCGATGCCCTCGGTGATCGGGAGGGTGCTGTCGCCATAGGCGGCGATGTTGGCCGCACGGTCTGCAGTAGGCACCGTCTTCAGCACGTGATTTGCGTTGGGAAAGATGGCGAGCGTGGCCGTCCGACCGGCTTCGGCCAGCCGCCGAGCGTCCTCGACACCGATCTGGATGTCCTCGCCGCCTTGGACGATCAGAACCGGATGAGAGACCTGCTTCATCAGGGCGGCGGGATCGTACGAGAAGAGGTCGATCAGGAATCCTTGGACCGCGGGCCGGAAGAGCGGAAGCAATAGCGGGCTCATGCCCTCACCGGGCACGCGCTCTCCGTTCTCCAGACTCTCGATGATGCGATCGGCTTCATCGAGAAATGGCCCATTGGCGGGATTCGATGTCAGCTGCTCGCGCAGCACCGCGCCGACGGGCCGGCCGGGCGCAGCGAGCAGGATCACGCCACAAAGATCCGTCCGGTCCTGCGCCGCAGCCAGCGCCACCAGCCCGCCTTCGCTGTGACCCGCAAGATAGAGACAAGCTCCGGCATGACGGTCCCGCAGCACCTTGAGCCAGCTTTCGAGATCGGCGGCATAGTCGGCCACCGTGACGGCGTCCGGGTCCGACACCGCTTCCGTGCTTCCGAACATCCCCCGCTTGTCGATGCGAAGCGACCCGATGCCCCGTGACGCGAGATCCTGCGCGAGTTTTTTATAGATTCCCGCCTTCATCGGACCCATGTCGCCGTCCCGGTCGATCGGGCCCGACCCCGGCACCATCAGCACGATTGCACCGCTCTCACCGCCGGCCGGCATCAAAAGCGTCCCCTGCAACGGGCCCTCGGGCCCGGGCGCCTCGATCACGGTCTCATGGATGGCAGGGGGCTCGGCGGCAGGCGGGAGATCGAACATGAAGGTTTTTTAGGTAGGATGGGACAGACCGCACCCTATAGGACGGAATCGCGAACGTCATGGATGGTCTGCCCCGGACGTCTGGCCGCCCGAGGGGCGGGTGCATAAGCCGCCTTCCACCCAAACTCCGTATCCCGTAATGTCCGGATGTGACCAAGATTCGCAAAGCTCAGATCGAAGCGCTCCGTGAAGCGATCGGCGCCCTCACACGCGCCTACAAGATTCCAGAGAAAACGGACAGCAACGTCGCTTGGTGCCTCAATCCATCCGATGCCCAGGCGCTTCTCTATATCACCGGCAATCCCGGCTGCATCGCCAGCGACGTGGCGTCCTTCCTGGGCGTCGTGCCGACCACCGCGTCGACCATCTTGGACCGGCTAAGCAAACGCGATCTGATCCGCCGATCGCGCACCGAGGAAAATCGGCGCATCGTCAAACTGACCCCGACACCGGAAGGAAAGAAGAGCGCCGCCGCTCTCGTCGCCGAACAAGAGGGGCATTGCGCCCAAATGCTCTCCCATCTCGACTCGGAAGAACGCGACACCTTCATCGCCTTGATTTTGAAGGTCGCCGGCCTCTAGGCTTGATAATACGGAGTACGTACTATACATCGATTGCACTATCCGCAATCGGGAGTATAGCTATGATCGCCAAAGGCCTTCATGCCGTGACGGGCGGCACCTCGGGAATTGGTTTGAAGCTCGTCGACAGATTGCTGAAGGGGGGCGCGAACCATGTTTTCGTCGGTGCGCGGGACCCTGACGGTGCCAGGGACCTACGCCGGCTCGCAGGACCCGATCGTCTAACGATCCGAGAGCTCGATCTGTCGAAGCTCGCCTCGGTTCAAACCTTTGCGGACGAAATCCGCGCACGGCTCGGCTCCCGTCAGCTTGCCTCGATCGTCTGCAATGCCGGCATTCAGATGCCCGGCAATCGTCTCTCGGAGGATGGCTTCGAGCTGACCTTTGCGACCAACCATCTCGGTCATTTTCTTCTGGTGCACGAAATGCTTCCCAAGCTCGCGCCCCAAGCCGTCATCACCACGACCGGCAGCGGCACCCACAGCGAAGAGGAAGCCCTGCCGCGCAGATTCGGCTTTCGCGGCGCGCTGTTTCCCTCCGCCGAGGACGTTGCATACGGCCGAATAGGAGAAGAGGGAAATTCCCCGCGACAGCAGGGCCTCGATCGCTACGCCACGTCCAAGCTTTGCAACATGCTCTTCGTCCGGGAGATGGCCAAGCGCTTCCCGGACTATCGCTTCTATTGCTTCGACCCCGGCCTGATGCCCGACACCCGGCTGGGACGAGAGACGCCTGCCCCGCTGCTGGCGCTCATGCGCGTTGTTTTCACCACCCTCTCCGGCGTCATCAAAGACGTCAGCTCTTCGGATCGATCCTCCGGGATGCTCGCCGAGCTGATCGAACGGCCTGAACGCTTCGGACCATCCGGCGGCTATATCTATTTCACGGGCGAACCGGCACGCCGTTCCGCTAAATCGGAAGACGACCGGCTGGCGAACGAGCTTTACGAGGTCAGTGCACGATACACGAAATTGGAGGCGGAGCGGGTCTGACAGAGACCCGCCTCCGCCTCGCTGAATTCGGCCGGCTGGTTGATGCTTGCTACACTCGGCCTAGGCCGCCTTGGCGACTGCTTCCTCCTCCAGCGCGCCGCGCGGACCGAAGAACTCGAAATGGAGATTCTCCGCCGGAACGCCACGCGTCCGAAGCTGCCCGTAGACCGACACCATGAAGGGGCGCGGTCCGCAGAAATAATATTCGGCATTGCCCGCCGGAAGCAGCCGGTTCAGCACGGCCTCGTCGACCAGCCCGGTGGATGCATGCGCCGCCCGTGTCCGGTCATCCTTCGCCGGCTCGGTGTAGCAGTAGTGGCGCCGGAAATTCGGATGCTTCTCGGCCAGTTGCTCGATGACCGGCTTGAAGGCCTGCAGGTCCTCGTTGAGGGTGCCATGCACCAAGAGGATCTCCCGGTCGGGCGTGGTCTGCAGCGCATCCGCGAGAATGCTGAACAGCGGCGTGATGCCGACGCCCCCCGCCAGCAGGACCAAGGGCCGATCCGCGTCCAGGTCGGGGTGGAGATAGAATTCGCCGCAAGGCGCCGCGACCTCGATCTCGTCGCCCACCTCGATCTCACGGTGCAGCAGAGTCGAGACATAGCCTTCCGGCGCGTCCGGGCCCTTGGGATCCTCCCGCTTCACGCTGATCCGGAACCAGCGCTTCCCCGGCCGGTCGGACAGGCTGTAGTTCCGCATGGTCGTGCTGCCCTCCGGCGTCGGCACGCGAAGGGTGATGTATTGCCCAGGCTTGAACACCGGCAGCGCTTTTCCGTCCACCGGCTCCAGATAGAAGGAGGTGATGACGTCGCTCTCTTCTTCTTTACGCGTAATGCGGAACGGCTTGAAATCGGTCCAGCCGCCGGGCTCCGACGCGATCCCATCATAGATTTCCGCCTCGCGTCCGATCAGCACGTCGGCGAGCAGGCCATAGGCCTCGGCCCAGGCATTGATCACCTCGTCGGTCGCGCCGTCGCCGAGCACCTCCTTGATGGAGGCGAGCAGATTCTCGCCCACGATCGGATACTGCTCCGGCTTGATCTGCAGCGAGACATGCTTCTGGGCGATCAGCTCAACGGCCGGGCCCAAGGCGCCGAGATTGTCGATATTCGCCGCATAGGCGCAGATCGCGCCGGCCAAGGCCTGCTGCTGCAATCCGGCCCGCTGATGCGCCTGATTGAAGAACGGCTTCACCTCCGGATTGTGCGAGAACATCCGCTTGTAGAAATGCCGCGTCAGGGTTTCCCCATGAGCCTCCAGAACCGGAACGGTGGATTTGACGATGGCGATGGTTTCGGCGCTCAGCATGGCGTCCCTCCTTTAATATGTATTTCGAATACATATTATGATCGACGCAGGCGCAAAATGGGCTATAAGGCCGCACCATGCAGCTCACCATGTTCACCGATTACGGGCTTCGCAGCCTGATGTATCTGGCCAGCCGGCCCGACCAGCTCTGCAGCGTGGGCGAGATCGCCCAGCGCTACGGCATCTCGCGCAATCACCTCGTGAAGGTGGTCCATCGCCTCGCCCAGCTCGGCTACATCGCGACCAGCAAGGGAAAGGGCGGCGGCATCCGGCTCGCCTGCGATCCGAAGGAGGTGCGCCTCGGCGATCTCATCGAGGCGTTGGAGCCGCATATGCATATCGTCGAATGCTTCGACCGCGACACCAATAGCTGCCTGATCGTCGATGCGTGCAGGCTGAAACGCTATCTGCACGAGGCGACGCGTTCCTTTCTTGAAAATCTCAACCAGCACACCCTGGCCGATGCCGCGGGCAACCGCGCCATCTTCAAGGCCCTGAACGAGGCACGCCCCTCTTAGATCGCGTTTCCGGCGCTTGACGCCTTCTCCACCTCGCCCCGCCGCTGCAGCCACAGCACGACGAGCCAGCACGCGGAAGCCCAGGCGGCCCCCACCGCCCAGCCGGCGATCACGTCCGTCGGCCAATGGACGCCGAGATAGACCCGGCTCACCCCCACCAGCACGGCGAGCAGAAGCGCAACGCTCAGCGCATAGATCTTCAACCGAAGTTCCGGGCTGAAGCGCATCACCATCACGCCGAGGGTGAGATAGACCGTGGCGGACAGCATGGCGTGGCTGCTCGGGAAGCTGAGGGTAAAGACCTCGGTGCCATGGGCCACCAGATCCGGCCGCGGCCGGTCGAACAGATATTTCAGACCGTTGTTCAAAATCGTGCCGCCGATCAGCGCAACCGCCAGCACGATGGCGGCGTGCGGCCGCTTGGTCATCAGCAGCCAGAAAAAGACCATCGAGGATATGAAGATCAGCGCGAAGGTCGAGCCGAACGCCGTCACGTCCCGCGCCGTCTCGGCCAGCCATGCGGGGCCGAGAGGATCGGCCGCATCGGCGGGATTGCGGAGCGAGAGCATCAGCCATGCGTCGACGGCACGGCTTTCGCCTTCGATCACCTCGTCGGCGATCTCGATGAAGACCCAGACCCCGGCGGCGATGATTGCGACCAGCAAGAGCGGGACGGCCTCGATCCCCGGCGATTTGTCGTAGATCCGGTGCAGCGCTTCCCGCAGCTCCTTCCACCGATGCCTCATGATTCGCCTACCCTTCGCCAAGCCGCTGAAATCGCATCAAGCCTCCGCAAACCGGTCCTGTCAAAGCTGGTCATGCAAAGCGACTTGTGTATCCTCTCCGTCACAAAAATCGACGCTTGGGGGAGGAAAGTCTAATGCCCTTGCATTTCGGAAAGATCGGCGCGCTGATCGCCATCGCGACAATCGCCGCGTTTTTGCTCTGGCTGATGTTCGGGGCATTCTTCGAGGGCGAGACCGTCGAGGACGGCGCGCAGCTTCGGAACGGAACGACGAGCGCGAGCTTAGTTTTCTTCGGCCTTGCGGGCCCCACCGGTCAGCAGGAACAGAGCATCCGTCCGCAGGCCGCTTAGGCGGTAGAGCAGGACCGAGGTCCCCACCATCCAGAATGTCATTGCGATCACCACGGAGATCGCCGCGCCTGTTGCGCCATAGACGGGTGCCAGGAGAATATTGCCAAGCCCCAGCACGGCGATGGAGCACGTCGCCAGGACCGCGTTTTGGGTCTGCGCCCCGAGCACCGTGAGCAGGGCGACATTGGGGCCGAACAGGGCCCGCACGAGCTGACTGACGATCAGGATCAGCAGAGGCACCTTCGCGCCGGCAAACTCCGGCCCGAACAGAGAGAGCAGCGCATTGCCCCAAAGCGCGAAGAGCGCCATGGCGCCAAGCGTCGCCGCCAGAGGAAAGCCGAGCGCCTTCAGCATCGCCTTCTGGATCGGCGCGTAGCTTTTCCGCGCATGGGCATCCGCCAAGTCGGGCTGGACGATATATTGCGCCACCTGCACCGCGAAGCCGACCAGCACTGCAATCTTGAGGCAGACGCCGAAGATGCCGATTTCCGCCTGGCTGATGAAAGGCGTGAGCATCAGGATGTCCACATCGGCGAAGAACTCGATGAACATCACCACGACGATGAGCGGCAGTGCTTCCCGCCGCCAGATCCGCAGCAGGCGCGGCGGTGCCGGCTTGGCCGGCAGCTTCGGGACGTCACGCTGCACCAGCGCGAACTGGGTGAAGGCGACAAGGCTCGTAATGCCGGCGACCAGCCAGGTCACGTCCGCCGCGTCGAACTGGATGCCGAGCCCGATAAAGGCAAGCACGCCGAAGAACAGCAGAAACGGACGGATGCAGGTATCCGGCAGATAAGCGAGCAGGAAACGGCGCAACGAGCCCGCGAAAGACCCGTTCACCCGTAGCGAAGCACTGGCCGGAAGGGCGAAAGCCGCCGCGATCAAGGCCATCCGCGTGACATGATCGAGCCCCGGCCAAAGCAGCGCGAAAGCCACGATGCCGGCAGCGCCGATCAGCACGTAAAGGGTGGCCTCGCGCCTGGCGCGGGTGATGAAGGCGAGCACCAGATCCGGCCGCCTCTTTTCCCGGTAGCGGGAGATGAAGCGCGGCGCGATGGCCGGATAGCCGTAAGCGGCCACGAGCCCCGCGACGGCGACCAGGCTGACCACGGAATAGAACACGCCCAGCGCGCTCGCCTGCAGATAGCGCGCGAGCAGCACCTGGGTGACGAAGCCGGCCGCCGCGCCGGCGATGCGGGCGACCGAGACCATGGAGGAAACGGTGATCAGGGACCTCGCCTTGCCGAGCAGCGCGGCCGCGCGTGACAACGGTCCGGTCGAGGCGAGACCCTGAAATGTCATGCAGCCGTCTCGGCGGATCGTTTCTGCATCTGGTTCGGTGCGTCCTTTTTCGGCTCGTCGGCCATCAGAGCCGGCTCCGCCTGCCACTTGCCGGGAACGCTCGGCCGGTTCGCCTCAACGCGCAGCACCTCGAGAAATTCTTCCCGCGGCATCGCATGGAAGCCGAAGCTCTTCAGATGCGGTGTCATCCATTTGGCATCCCGCAGGCGGAAACCCCACTGCGCCAGATGACGATGCAACGCGACCAGCGCGACTTTCGACGCGTGATTGACGCGCGAGAACTGGGATTCGCCGAAAAAGACCTTTCCGACCGCGAGCCCGTAAAGCCCGCCGACGAGATTCCCGTCCTCGTCCCAGACTTCGACCGAATGGGCATGGCCAGCATAATAGGCATCCGTATAGGCCTGCATGATCTGCGGCGTGATCCAGGTCAGCGGCACCTTGCCGTCCCGCGGCGCGGCACACGCCTCGATCACCTCGGTGAAATTCCGGTCCATGGTCACGTGGAACTTCCCCTGCCGCAGCAGCCGCCGCAGATTCTTGCTCACATGGGTATCCGCCGGATCGATCACCGCCCGCACCTCGGGGCACCACCACTTCATCGGTCCCATGTGACAGAACGGGAAGAAGCCGCGCTTATAGTTGGTCATCAGCGCATCGACCGAGAGATCGTCGCTGATCCCGACCAGGCCCCGCCAGCTGTAGTAGTGGGGATGAGCGGGCAGCTTGTTCCAGTCGGAGTCGGACACGAAAAGCTGACGTATGCTCATCATCGCGATCCGCGGCAGAAGACCGATCCGCTGCGGTTTCACGGCATAGGCCAGACCGAGCCCCCAGCGGCGCAACCGATCCGGCCAACTTTCGCGAAACCGGATTGCACGATGCGGCCGTACGGGAAGGTCGGCGTAAGTCTCTAGCGCGCTACGATCAGCATCCATCATTTGGAAGCACCATTCGGGCCCGATGCCATGCCTGATCGGAAGGCCCGCCTTTCTCGAAAATTTTCATAGAAGGTTGGTACGCCAATAACCGACATTCGCACTTCCGATTAGAAAAAGTCCTTAACGGCTGGCGCTAAATTAAGCCTGGATACGCGAAAATTTGCTGTGGGCGAGGAGCGTTCTGACGCATTGGACGCATTCCCAACGCTTGATCTACCGCAAGACTCGTCTGAGGATGGGGCTGGGTGGCATAATCCGCCCCACCTCGCCATGCCGCATTCTGCGACGAAAAGAGGCTGCCATGCCGAGACTCTTTTCCGGCATCGAAATCCCAGAAGCGATCGGTCACCGCATGAGCTTGCTCTGCACGGGGCTGACCGGCGCCCGTTGGATCGATCCGGCCAACTACCACATCACCTTACGATTCATCGGCGACGTGGACGGGGGGACGGCCCGTGACTTCGCCGCCAATCTCGGCCGTATCGACATCGAGCCTTTCCAGCTGCAGTTCGATGGGCTCGGCAGCTTCGGCGGCAAGAAGCCCCGCGCCATCTGGGCCGGACTTCGCCACTCTGAAGCGTTGCTCAATCTGCAGCGCGCCCATGAGCGTGCCGCCCGGCTGGCCGGATTGCCGCCCGAACCTCGAAATTACACCCCCCATGTCACCATCGCGCGTTTGCGGGGGACCAAACCCATCTCGGTGGCCGGTTATCTCGAGCAGCAGGGCGGTTTCTTCTCGGAAAGCTTCACCGTGGACCGCTTCGTGCTGTTCTCGTCGCGCGCCTCGGTCGGCGGCGGGCCCTATGTGGTCGAGGCGGAGTACCCGCTGGAGCACCAGCCTGCCTATCACCCCATGGGCTGATTGGCACCTTCCGAGATCGGATAAGTGCTTCTAGGCGAGGAGTGTGACTTGGCCAAACGTCTCACTCTTTTTGAGCAGCGGCCTCGTCCGTCGAATCCGTCTCGAGCAGAGACCTCAACAGCCCTTCACTCGCCGCCTCGATGAGATCCAGAGCATGATCGAAGCCTTCCGCCCCGCCGAAGAAGGGATCCGGCACATCGATCGCATCCATATGGGGCGCGAAATCGAGAAACTGCCGAACCTTGTCCTCGGTCCCCCCGGGTGCGAGCTGAAGCAGCTCCGCCAGGTTGTTGCGGTCCATGGCCAGCAGGAGATCGAAGCGATGGAAGTCTTCGATCGCCACCTGTCGCGCGCATTGGCTGGAAATATCCATGCCCCGCCCCGTGGCGGCGGCTTGCGCGCGGGTATCGGGCGCTTGCCCGATATGCCAATCCCCAAGCCCGGCGGAATCGATCTCGAAAAGATCGGCCACCCCCGCCTCGTCTATGACGCGGCGGAAGACGCCTTCCGCCATGGGCGAGCGGCAGATATTGCCGAGGCAGATGAAGAGCAGCTTGTGACGGTCGTTACGTGCCATGGCGGTTTGAATTACACGGCCCCTCGCGCAATGCAACATCGCCCCTCGGCGGCGCCCCTCTAAGCAGAGCCCCCTCCGGTCGTACCTTGTGATCGGTCTCCTGCAACCCTAAATTTAGCCTGCCGTCAAAAATGGCGGCGTGGAGGACGATGATGGCAGCCTTTGACGACGCCGCTTCCTTGCGCAAGGAGGCCATGGGCCGGGAAATTTCCGCCGAGCGCGTGGCCGAACGCGAGGAGAAGGTGCGCCGCGATTTCTGGAGCAAGGTGAAGCGCTTTGCCGGACGGGTCCCCTTCATGGAGGATCTCGTCGCCGGCTATTATTGCGCGCTCGACACCGAGACGCCTTTGCGTGTGCGCGGCATGTTGCTGGCGGTGATCGCCTATTTCATCCTGCCGTCGGATCTCGTGCCCGATATCATCCTGGGCCTTGGCTTTGCCGACGATGCGGCCCTGCTCACCGGTGTGCTGGGCCTGGTTTCGTCCCACATCACCCCGACCCATCGGGCCGCGGCGGCCCGCGCCCTGGAGCGCGAGCTTCCCGAAAGCTAAGCGCCGGCGCAGCGCCAGCATCGAACTCGCGCGTCTATTCCTGCGGCTTGATGATCAGCTTGCCCGAGACTCTGCGCTGTTCGATGAGCGATAGAGCCTTGCCCGTCTCGACCAGCGGAAACGTGGCTTGGATATGGGGTGCGATCTTGCCCTCTGCCGCCCAATGCAGCGTCTGCAAGGTATTCTCCCGATGCGCGTCCGGCGAACGCTCGATGAAGGCGGTCCAAAATACGCCGATGACCGAGCAGCCTTTCAGCAGCACGAGATTGAGCGGCAATTTGGGGATCTCGCCCGCGGCGAACCCGATCACGAGATAGCGCCCTTCCCAGGCCATGGACCGCAATGCCGGCTCGGCACTGTCGCCGCCGACACAGTCGTAGAGCACATCAACCCCATGATGGCCGGTGAGCTCCCGCAAGCCGGATTTCAGGCTGCGCTCCTTATAGTTCAACCCCATATCCGCGCCGTGCTCGCGGCAATAGGCCAGCTTGTCGCCGGACGAAGCCACCGCGATGACCCGCGCGCCCATCAGCTTGGCCACATGAATCGCGGCGATGCCGGCGCCGCCTGCCGCGCCGAGGATCGCCACCGTCTCGCCGGCTTGAAGCTTCGCCCGATTCTTGAAGGCATGCAGCGCCGTCCCATAGGTCACGAGGAGTCCGGCGGCGAATTCGTCGCTCACCCCGACCGGAATCGGCACCACGTTGCGGGCTTTCGTGGCGACCTTCTCTCTGCAGCCATTGCCCCCGATGAACGCCACCACCCGCTGCCCGATGTCCAGACCGCTTACCCCCGGGCCGATGCTGTCGATGGTCCCGGCAATCTCCGCGCCAGGTGAATAAGGCAGCGGCGGCGTGATTTGATACTTGTCCTGCAGGATCAGCGTATCGAAAAAATTGAGGCCCACCGCGCTCACGCGAATGACGACTTCCCCATCTTTCGCGGCCGGCTCCTCGACCTCCTCGACATGGAGTGCGCCGATCCCCCCGAACTCGTTGAATTGTGCCGCCCGCATACCTCGTTTGTCTCCGCTTGCCGTCCGGCCGGACCTGGCCGTCTTTGGAAATCGTCTTGCCCCGGCGGATGAACCGCCGAGCACAGACAGATAGAAATACGCCGTACACAGAATAAATGCGACTCGCCATATCCGCGAATCGGCGCCCCGATCCACCGTCCGGGAAGCGGAGTGCTACATCGAACCGCGCCGGAGGACTGCCCACAGCCTGCGCGGAATTCTGGCCAAAGGCATGCCGAATCTATATGGTCTATTTCCCAATCGAAACCGCTTGTCTTTCAGTCAGCATCCGAGTCGGGGAATCAAAAGATGCACCGAGTTGTCCGTGCTGCATGCCTCATTTTGGCTTTCAGCTGCGCACCTGCTTTCGCCCAGAACGCCAAGCTTTTGAAGAATTTCAATCATTGGTCGGCTTATCAATCGGCCACGAATCCGAAGACGTGCTTCGTCGTGTCGCAGCCACTCTCGTCCGAGCCGAGCGATGTGCGCCGGGGGCCGATCTACTTCTACGTGAGTCGGTATCCGTCCGACCGAATCAAGAACGAGATTAGCGTCAAGATGGGCTATCCCTTTAGTCCCGGCGCCAAGGTCTCTGTGAATATCGACGGCAAGGCCTTCAGCTTCTACACCAAGGATGAAGGCGCCTATGTCGAGACTCGCCAGGGCGAGGATCAGGTCGTGGAAGCCATGAAGGCGGGGAGCAGCATGGTCGTCGCGGGCACCTCGTCCCGTGGCACCAAGACCACCGACAAATACTCCTTGAGCGGCGTTACCGCCGCCATTGGCGAAATCGAGCGGGAATGCTCCTTCTAGAGCCGGCCACCGTCTTTCATTGAGAGACAAGGGCCTGCCGGCGCGCCCGCCTTGTTAGCGGAATCTGCGTATTCCCCTCCACATTCGGCCCCGATCGTCCTATGTCTGTGGCCATGCTTTCAACGTCTGCCAGTCATGCGGCTATGAAGCCAGCGCGCGAAACCACGCCGCCCTCTCTGATCGGCCTGAGCCGGGAAGAGCTTGGCGCGCGCTTGGGCGCCCTAGGCGTGCCCGAGAAGCAGCAGCGCATGCGCGTGAGCCAGCTCTGGAATTGGCTCTATGTGCGCGGCGTCGAGGATTTCGAGCGGATGACCAATGTCGCCAAGGGGCTGCGCGACGCTCTTGCGGAGAATCACAGCCTCGCCCGGCCCGAGATCGTCTCCGAGCAGGTCTCCCAGGACGGCACCCGCAAATGGCTGCTTCGGCTGCATGACGGCCGCGAGGTCGAGACCGTCTATATCCCGGAAGACGATCGCGGCACGCTCTGCATCTCCAGCCAGGTCGGCTGCACCCTAACCTGCTCCTTCTGCCACACCGGCACGCAACGGCTGGTGCGCAATCTGGAGGCCGGCGAGATCGTGGCCCAGATCATGCTGGCCCGCGACCGGCTGGGCGATTGGCCCGGCGCGGAAGGGCCCGAGGATCGGACCGGCCTTCCCAATGCCGACCGCAAGATCACCAATGTGGTGCTCATGGGCATGGGCGAGCCGCTCTACAATTTCGACAATGTCCGGGATGCCATGGCCGTGGTCGCCGATGGCGAGGGAATTTCCCTTTCCAAACGCCGCATCACCCTTTCCACATCCGGCGTGGTGCCCGAGATCCCGCGCTGGGGCGAGGAGGCCGGCACCATGCTCGCCATCTCGCTCCATGCCGTGCGCGACGATCTCCGCAACGAGCTCGTGCCCATCAACAAGAAATGGCCGATTGCCGAGCTGCTCGACGCCTGCCGCAACTATCCCGGCCTTTCCAACGCCAAGCGCATCACCTTCGAATACGTCATGCTGGACGGGGTGAACGACTCCATCGCCGACGCCAAGGAGCTGGTGCGGCTGCTCGCCAAGATTCCGGCCAAGATCAATCTGATCCCGTTCAACCCCTGGCCCGGCTCGCCCTATGAGTGCTCCGACTGGGACCAGATCGAGAAGTTCGCGGAGGTCGTGAACCGGGCAGGCTATGCCTCGCCGGTCAGGACGCCCCGCGGCCGGGACATCATGGCGGCCTGCGGCCAGCTCAAGAGCGCCTCCGTCAAGCTCCGCGCCAGCCAGCGCGCGGCTGCGGCAAGCTAAGCCTAGCCCCCCGTCATCTTTCACCTTACGTAGAAGCGGTGATTACTCCCAACTGAGCGGCGCCTTATTTCAGTGTCGCAGTCAGACGACAAGCCGTATGCTTTTGCATTCTCCTCCCGCCCCAAAGATAAAGCCCGATTATAGGGCGGATATCGACGGCCTACGTGCTGTCGCCGTCATCCTGGTTGTCCTGTTTCACGCGGGCTTCCCGGTGGCACCGGGCGGTTTCGTCGGCGTCGACGTCTTCTTTGTCATCTCCGGTTTCTTGATCACCGGCATGCTGGTGAGAGAGGCCGAAGCCAAGGGGCGCATCCGATTGCTCGACTTCTGGGCGCGTCGTGTGCGCCGCATCCTGCCGGCGGCCGTCCTGGTGATGGCCGCCACCCTGATCGCCGCGGGCTTCCTGCTCTCCTCCACCCTGGTCAACAATGCGGCGCGGGACCTTCCCGCCACTGCCCTTTACGTCGTCAACTGGCGCCTGGCGGAGGCGGCCGTCGATTACTTCGCCTCCGATTCGGCGCCGAGTCTTTACCTGCAATATTGGTCGCTCGCGATCGAGGAGCAGTATTACGTCCTGTGGCCCCTGCTCATCATGCTCGCCGCCGGCCTTTCCACCCGCTTTACCCGCTTGCGGAACGTCTCCCGCATAATCCTTCTGCTCACCCTGCTGTTGAGCCTGCTGTCCTTTGCCTTCTGCCTCTTCCTGACCGACGCGAACCAGCCCTTCGCCTATTTCGGCACCTTCTCCCGCATGTGGCAGCTGGGAATCGGTGGAGCAATCGCCCTTCTTCCGCCCGTGGATCTGCGGCCTCTGCTCCGCCAGTTCCTCGCCATCGCGGGCCTGGCGGCCGTCGTCGCGGCGGGTCTCACGCTTGACGGGGTGACCGCCTATCCGGGGCTCTATGCGCTGTTGCCGACCCTCGGCACCGCCGCCATCATCCTTGCGGGGCAAGGCTCCGGCAGTGGGATTGCCGCCTGGGCGCTCTCCAGACCTCCTCTCGTGCAGCTGGGGAAGTGGTCCTACGCCTGGTATCTCTGGCATTGGCCGGTGCTTCTGCTCGGAACCGAGGTCATTCCGGGGCTTTCGGCGACGGGCCAGCTGCTGCTCATTTCGCTCTCCCTGGCGCTCGCCATTCTGACCTATTACCTGGTCGAGCAGCCTTTGCGTTTTTTGCCCGCGCTGACACGCTCCGCCCGCACCTCCCTCGCGTTCGGTATCGGGATCTCCTTAGCCGCCGCCGGCTTTGGATTGGTGGCCCAGGCCACCTTTGCCAAGAAGACGATCTTTCTGTCGTCCGGCGCAACGATCGATGCGCTGGCGACGGATCGGGACAAAGCGGCGGTTTACAAGACCGGCTGCCATCTCGAATTTACCAGGACGTGGTATGGCACCTGTGCTTTCGCGAATCCTTCGGCTGAAAAAACCGCCGTCCTGATCGGCGATTCTCACGCGGCGGCCTGGTTCCCGGCTGTCGAGGAGGCCGCAAGACGGCAAGATTGGCGCCTCCTGGCGAGAACGAAAAGCGCATGCGGCGCCTTCGACATCCCGCAATGGAATGACAGCCTCGGCAGAATCTATCGGGAATGCGCCAGCTGGCAGAAATCCGTGCTCGAGGAAATGGCGCGCATCCAGCCGGATTTGATCGTGCTGGCCAGTTCCTCCTACCTGCCGGCGGGAAATCCGGAGACCGGAACGCGAATGACGGGCGAGGCCAACCGGCAGGCCCTTGTCCAGGGCGAGCAGACCTTCGTCGAACGGCTACTCGACACGACCCAAGCGGAGATCGTCTTGATCCATGACGTACCGAGATTGCCCGAAAAACCCCTCGAATGCCTCCTCGCCCATCCCGAGGAGGAAGATGCCTGCAGCTGGCCTCTGAGCCAGACCGAGACGATCGCGCAGTTTCCCCGCGGGCACTACGAAAGCGATCCGCGTGTCCGGATACTGGATCTGAATGAGCAGATCTGCCCGGAGGGCACGTGCCGCGCCATCCGCGAGGATATCGTCGTCATGCGCGATCGCTCCCACATGACGCGGACCTTCGCCAAACGCTTCAGCAGCGCTTTCGAGCCCTTCTTGTCGCAAGCCGGACGAAACTAACGACGGCGCGCCTTGCCCGCTCACCCGTGCTTGACGGCCCAGGCGATCGCTTCTTCCAGCCTGTCGTTCCCCCAGAACAGCTCTTCGCCGACGGTAAAGGAGGGGGCGCCGAAAATTCCGAGCCGGCACGCCTCGTCCGTGTCGGCCCGCAGATGCGCCTTGTTGAGGTCGGTGCAGGATTTCTCGATCACCGCCTCGGCGTCTAGGCCGAGCTTTTCCAGGATCTCGGCCAGCACGTGATCCATGCTGATGCATTTCTTCTCGACGAAATTGGCCGTGAACACCGCCTTCGTGAAATCCGGCGTCCAGCCTTCGTCGTGGCCCACCCGTGCGATCCGCGCCGCCTTCAACCCGTTCTGCGGAAACGAGACGGGTGGTAGGGTGAGGGGGATTTCTTCCGCCTCGCAGATCCGCTCCAGGTCCCGCCACATATAGCGCCCCTTGGTGGGGTAGAGGTTGAAGGGGGAATCTGCCCAGCCGTGATTGGCGAAGATCGGACCCAGCAGGAACGGACGCCAGTTCACCGTGACGCCGGCATTCTCGGCCAGCGGCGCGATGCGCATCACGGCCGGATAGGAATAGGTACTTGCGAATTCGTACCAGAAATCGAGGCTTGGCATGTTCCTCCCACCTATGTCATGCCCGCATAACTTCACGCTAGACAGCCACCATGACAAGCTGGCCAAGCGCCGCGGCTTACAAACCAAAGCACCGCAGCGCCAATCCAACCGGCACGGCCCCTAGGGAGCATTGATCTTGATCATGCGAACGGTCTTCCGCGTTCTCTGGGTGGTGCTGTCGTTCTTTGTCGCCTCCGGCATCGCCCTGGCCGTGCTGCTCCTGCTCGGCGCGCTCTGGGTGGGTGACGAGCTCCGCCAGGCGGCGCCCCACGATCCCATGATGCAGGAGGGCGGCGAGGTCTTCGGCCTGGTGATGTTCACCGCCGCCGTGGCGCCGACGCTGACGATCCTGCCGGCGCTCATCGCCGTGATCGTCGGCGAGGTGCTGAAATTCCGCAGCTGGATCTATTACGTCGTCGCCGGCGGCCTGTCCCTCCTCGCCGTGCCCCTGCTGGTCGGAACGCCCGATGAGATGGCCGCGCTTCCTCCGAGCCAGGCCACCGCCATCTTCGCCACGGCCGGCTTTGCCGGCGGCTTCGTCTATTGGCTGATCTGCGGCCGCGGCGCGTGAGACTTACCTCTCCCCGGCAGGGAGAGGGAGCGCCCGCTCCGAACCGTGACGCCGACCAAACCACGCCGCTTGCCCCGCCCGCACAGTTTCCTATAAGTCCCGCATCTCTTCCGCGACGAATTCAGAAAGCGCGTCCATGGCCGAACAAGACATCAAGAAGGTGGTGCTCGCCTATTCCGGCGGTCTCGACACCTCCATCATCCTCAAATGGCTGCAGGAGACCTATGGCTGCGAGGTGGTCACCTTCACCGCCGATCTCGGCCAGGGCGAGGAGCTGGAGCCAGCGCGCCAGAAGGCGAAGATGTTCGGAATCAAGGAGATCTTCGTCGACGATCTCCGCGAGGAGTTCGTGCGCGACTACGTCTTCCCAATGTTCCGGGCCAACGCGCTCTATGAAGGCGTCTACCTGCTCGGCACGTCCATCGCCCGGCCCCTGATCGCCAAGCGGCAGATCGAGATTGCGAAGGAAACCGGCGCCGACGCCGTCGCCCATGGCGCGACCGGCAAGGGCAACGACCAGGTTCGCTTCGAGCTCGCCTATTATGCGCTCAACCCGGACATCAAGGTGATCGCCCCCTGGCGCGAATGGGATTTCGTCTCCCGCAGCGACCTGATCGAATTTGCCGAGAAGCACCAGATCCCGGTCTCCAAGGACAAGCGGGGCGAAGCCCCCTTCTCCGTGGACGCGAATCTGCTCCACTCCTCCTCGGAAGGAAAAGTGCTGGAGGATCCGTTCGAGGCGCCGCCGGAATACGTCTTCCAGCGCACGGTCTCGCCCGAGGACGCCCCCGACAAGGCCACCGAGATCACCATTACCTTCGAGAAGGGCGATCCCGTCGCCATCGACGGGAAGAAGATGAGCCCGGCGGAGCTCCTGACCAAGCTCAACGAGCTCGGCCGCGACAACGGCATCGGCCGGGTCGACCTGGTGGAGAACCGCTATGTCGGCATGAAATCCCGCGGCATCTACGAGACGCCCGGCGGCACCATCCTGCTGCCCGCCCATCGGGCCATCGAATCCCTGACCCTGGACCGGGAAGCCGCCCATCTGAAGGACCAGCTCATGCCGCGCTATGCGGAGCTCGTCTATTACGGCTTCTGGTTCTCGCCCGAGCGGGAGATGCTGCAGGCCCTCATCGACAAGAGCCAGGAGCATGTCGAGGGCGAGGTCCGGCTGAAGCTCTACAAGGGCAATGTCATCGTCACCGGCCGCCGGAGCGACAAGTCGCTCTACGCCGACGACCTGGTGACCTTCGAGGACGATGCCGGCGCCTACGACCAGATCGACGCCAAGGGCTTCATCCGCCTGAATGCGCTCCGGCTCAGGACCCTCGGCAAGCTGCGGAATAAATAGGCCGAACCGGCTTTGGGCTCCTCACTCACAGCGCGCTAGGGCGATCTTCGCCCCTCCCCATAGGGGAGAGGAAGTCCGGCGGCACTCGCGGCAATCTCGATAGACAGAACCGCAAGCTACTCCGCCGCGGCGACCGCCTCGGCCAGGCGGCCTTCGGTCCGCTTGCAGGCGGTCGGGTTCAGGTCCACCTCCGGCAGCTTGCACAGCCCTCCGCCGAGATAGAGATGGTGCCAAAGCTGGGTGGCCACCACGCCGCCGAGCCCCAGGCTGGCAAAGGTGGCGAGCTTCTTGTCGCCCTTGGCCAGAACCTCCCGGTCGCGCTCCACCTGGGCCGCATCGAAATAGCCTGTGCGCCGAAGGCTCTCCGGGCTCAGCAGATCGCGCACGAATTCCGGCGGGTTCGCCAGGAAGCTCTCCGCCAACGGCGCCCGGAACATGTTCTTCGGCCGTTGGGCAATCCGCTCGGGCAGGATCCGTTCCGCCGCCTTGCGCAGCACGTATTTGTCCCGCTTAAAGCCGTTCAGCTTCCATTTGGGATGAAGCCGCGCCCCATAGGCGATCACGTCCTCGTCCAGGAACGGGTAGCGGACTTCCACCCCGTTCGCCATGGCCACCCGGTCGCCTTTCTGACTGAGCAGCAAACCGGGCAGATGCACCTTGTAGCCGAGATAGAGCGACCGATTCAGGGGATGCCAGCGCTGCATCCGCTCCAGGTCGAGATCGATATCCTCGTAGGCGACATGGCCGTCGAGCCGATCCCACATGTCGTCGCTGTAATAGCGGTCCCGCGCCGTCGCCACGAGATTGTAGAGCATCGACTGAGCATGAGGTCCGCCGATCAGGGAATCGATACGGGCGAAGTCGGCGAGGCTGCGATCGGGCGCCTGAATCTTGCGGGTCAGCCGGCCGAGCAAGGTGCTGGGGCGAAAGCTATCGCCGATATCCAGCCGCCGGCCGGCCTCGCGGACCTTGAACCAGACATAGCCGGCAAAGCCTTCATCCGCGCCCTCGCCCGCCAGCACGGTCTTGTACCCTTGGTCCCGTACCCCACGGGACAAGGCGAGAAGCGCGGCGCAAGACGTATCGAGCACCGGCGCCTCGGCCGCGCCGACAAGTCCCGCATAATTCTGGGAGATCAGATCGGAGCAGGCCTCGATCACGGTCTGCTTGCCGCCGAACGCGGCGACCGCCTCCGCCGATTGGTCCGTCTCGTCGAGCTCAGTGCCGGGCACGCGGACCGTAAAGCTCGGCAGGGGCCGGCCCGCCGCCCGCGCCGCCGTGGCCAACACGTAAGCCGAATCCACGCCACCGCTCAAATAGCCGACCACCGGGACATCCGCTCTCAGCCGAAGATCCACCGCGCGGCGGAACGCAGCCTCGAACCCGTCTACGGCCGCGGTCTCGCCGGGATCCTCTTCGTCGCCCCAATCGGGAAAATCGAAATCCCAATATTGCCGGATCACGGGCTCCGCCGGTCGTCCGCTGCCGTCGAAAGCGACCCGCATATATTTGCCCGGCGGAATCGATTTCACCCCGGCGAACGCCGTGCGGGGCGAGGTCAGGGCGAAGAAGGTGAACATATGATCCAGCCCGCGGACATCCGCATTGGCGGGCACGTCGCCCGAGGCAAGCAGCGCCTTGATCTCCGAGCCGAAATAGAGGCTGTCGCCCTGGCGCGACCAGAAGAGCGGGCAGATGCCGACCCGATCGCGCGCCAGCAGCACGATGCCTTTGCGGAAATCCGCCAACACGAAAGCGAACTGACCCTTCAGATACTGAAACAGATCCTCGCCATGCTCCTCGTAGAGATGGACGATGATTTCGCTATCCGTATGGGTGCGGAACACATGACCCTTGGCCTCCAGCTCGGCGCGCCGCTCGCGAAAATCGAACAGCTCGCCGTTGCAGACCACCGCGATCTCGCCATCCTCGCTGAACAGCGGCTGCCGCCCGTCCTCCAGCCCGACGATGCTCAAGCGCCGATGGGCGAGTCCGACGCCCGGCGCGAAGTGAAAGCCGCTATCGTCGGGGCCCCGATGGGTCAGCATGGCCGCCATGCGGCCCACCTTGTCGCGATCGATTTCCCGGCGACCGTTGAGGTCGATGATTCCCGCTAGTCCGCACATAGAATAAAGCGCTCAAAGAAAGAGGCACCGTGGAGCCGCCCGCCCCGCGATGCGAAATGGAGAATTGTCTAGAAGAGTATGATGACTGGCCAACCGACTCCGCCACCTGCTGGTCACAGGAGAACACCATGCCCGACTCGTCTGGGCATTTCTATGTCTACCGCATCAATTATACGGCGTATGGTGGAAAATGAATCGGCAGACTTAAGTACGGATTAAGCGCGAAAATCCGCGCCTTGCCGTTTTTCAGCCCATTTCGACCGTGGATTTCCGGTTCTCGCCGAGATCGGGAGGTTCACCCGTCGCCCGTGCCTTTCTGAACTCGTAGGCCGCGACAGCCGAGCTCTTCGGCCCGTCCCAAAGCTCGGCGCGCTCTGGCTCGAAACGGATCACCCGAACGTTCGGGTCGCTCGGCCCGTCCGGCCACCAGGCGGTTTGCGTCTTGTTCCAGAGCTCTTCGGCCTTCCCCGTATCGCGCAAGGTTTCCGCCCGGCCGGAAATGGACAGATATGCCTTGTCCTCCGGAGAGATGAAGGTCAGGCAGATTTCGTGATGGGCGGCGATCTCGTCGTCCTTCGTGCCCCGCACATCGGTGATAAACCAGATCAAGCCCTCATGTTTATCGGGCCGGGCCTCCAAGGGCCTGGCGCGCAAACCGTCCGCAAATCGGGTCACCATCATGCAGATGCCCGCCTTGTCGACGATTTCCCACACTCTATCTCTATGACTGATCTCGCTCATACCGCCTGAACACTGAACGCTCTATTTGGTTGCATCGGGTATGCCGATCCCCCACACGACTTGGGTCAGGCACGGCTCGAAGACGGAGGCAGTCCTAAAAGAAATGCGTTGGTCTATCGCCCTCGGCTCCATCCGCGGCACAGAAATTCGAATCCACATCACCTTCCTGATCTTCTTGGGCTGGCTGTGGATGGTTTATTACGGCCAAGGCGGTGCGACCGCGGCGTGGCAAGGCACCACCTTCATCGCCCTGATCTTTCTTTGCGTGCTATTGCATGAGCTGGGCCACGTCTTCGCTGCAAGACGCTATGGCGTGCCGACCCGCGACGTGACTCTCTGGCCGTTCGGCGGCATCGCGTCCATGGAGCGCATGCCCGACAAGCCGATGGAGGAATTGATCGTCGCCATCGCCGGCCCAGCGGTGAACGTGGTGATCGCGGGCCTTCTCCTGCTTTGGGTCGGACCGCAGCTCGACCCTGAGAACCTCACCGCTTTGGAGGATCCCGCCGTCTCCCTGGCCGCCAAGGTCGCCGGCGCCAATATCATCCTGGTCCTGTTCAACCTGATCCCGGCCTTCCCCATGGATGGCGGTCGGGTGTTGCGCGCCCTGCTGGCCATGCGCCTCAGCAATGCGCGCGCCACCGAGCTCGCCGCCAATATCGGCCAGGGTTTCGCGGTGGTCTTCGGCATATTGGGTCTGTTCTACAACCCGATGCTCATCATCATCGCCGCCTTTATCTTTCTGGCCGCCTCCGGCGAGGCCTCCCAAGCCCAGCTTAAAGCTGTGGCTCAGGGAACGCTGGTCTCCGACGCCATGATCACCGAGTTCCAGTCCCTGGACACCAAAGCGACCGTGGCCGACGCGGCGGATGCGCTGATCCGCACCACCCAGACGGAATTCCCCGTGATCGACGCATCTGGACGTCTGCGCGGTCTGCTGACCCGCGACGCCATGGTCAGAGCCATGAAGCAGACGGGACCGGACACGCCCGTCCTGGAGGCGATGCAGACCGAGATCCCGACCCTGCCCGCGCGGGCCAGCCTCGAGACGGCCTTGCGCGCCCTGACCGAGAAGCGGAAGCCAGCCGTCGGCATCACCGGTCCGGACGGCAAGCTGATCGGTCTGCTCACCTTGGAAAATTTGGGCGAGCTCATGATGCTGAACAGCGCCCGCCCCGAGGACCGCGGCAACTATCCCGGCCCATGGGGCAATCTACGCTGAGAGGCGATCGGGAGAGACGCCGCATTGCATGCAGGCCTCACCCTCTATATATCGCTGCCAAAGACAGGCGCGGGTCCGGCAAGCGGGCCCGCTTTTTGGTTTAGAACCCCATGCAGCTACGCAATATCGCCATCATCGCCCATGTCGACCATGGCAAGACCACCCTGGTCGACAAGCTTCTCCAGCAATCCGGCTCGTTCCGTGACAATCAGCGTGTCGCCGAGCGGGTGATGGATTCCAACGATCTGGAGAAGGAGCGCGGCATCACCATCCTCGCCAAGGCCACCTCCGTGGTCTGGAACGACACGCGCATCAATATCGTCGATACCCCGGGCCATGCCGATTTCGGCGGCGAGGTCGAGCGCATCCTCAACATGGTGGATGGCGCCATCGTGCTGGTGGATGCCGCCGAAGGCCCCATGCCCCAGACCAAGTTCGTGGTCGGCAAGGCGCTCCAGGTGGGGCTCAAGCCCATCGTTGCCATCAACAAGGTCGACAAACCCGATGCCCGGCCGAACGAGGTGATCGACGAGGTCTTCGATCTCTTCGCCGCTCTCGACGCCTCCGACGAGCAGCTCGACTTCCCGATCCTCTACGGCTCCGCCAAGGAAGGCTGGATGGCCGAGAACGAGGACGGACCGAAGGACCAGGGCATGGCGCCGCTCTTCGATCTGGTGCTGCGTCACGTCGGACCACCGGTTGTCGAGGACGGTCCCTTCCGCATGCTCGGCACGCTGCTGGAGGCCAATCCCTATCTCGGCCGCATCATCACCGGCCGCATTACCTCCGGCAGCTTGAAGCCCAACCAGACCGTTCATGCGTTGAACGCCGAAGGCGAGCTGGTCGACCAAGGCCGGGTCTCGAAGATTCTCGCCTTCCGCGGCATCGAGCGACAGCCCGTCGACGAAGGCGTCGCCGGCGATATCGTCGCCATCGCCGGTCTGACCAAGGGCACCGTCGCCGATACGTTCTGCGACCCGCAAGTGACCGAGCCGCTGACCGCCCAGCCCATCGATCCGCCCACCGTCTCCATGACCTTCATGGTCAACGACAGCCCGCTCGCCGGCACCGAGGGCGATAAGGTGACCAGCCGCGTCATCCGCGATCGGCTGATGAAGGAGGCGGAAGGCAATGTCGCCCTCCGCGTAGCCGACACCGACGAGAAGGACTCGTTCATTGTCTCCGGCCGCGGCGAGCTTCAGCTCGCCATCCTCATCGAGAACATGCGCCGGGAAGGTTTCGAGCTCGGCGTGTCGCGTCCCCGCGTCGTCTTGCAGAAGGACGACGACGGCCAGGTGCTGGAGCCCATCGAGGAGGTCATCATCGATGTGGACGAGGAGCATTCCGGCGCCGTGGTCCAGAAGCTCTCGGAGCGGAAGGCCGAGATGGTCGAGATGAAGCCCTCCGGCGGCGGCCGGCAGAGGCTCGTCTTCCACGCCCCGACCCGTGGACTGATCGGCTATCAGGGCGAGTTGCTGACCGACACGCGCGGTACCGCCATCATGAACCGGCTCTTCTATGAGTATCAGCCCTTCCGCGGCGACATCCCGAGCCGCCGCACCGGCGTGCTCATCTCCACCGACAACGGCGAGGCCGTGGCCTATGCCTTGTGGAACCTGGAGGATCGCGGCCCGATGATGATCGAGCCCGGCTGGAAGGTCTATCAGGGGATGATCGTCGGCGAGCACACCCGGGAGAACGATCTCGAGGTGAATGTGCTGAAGGGCAAGAAGCTCACCAATATCCGCACCACGTCCAAGGACGAAGCGGTCAAGCTCACCCCGCCCATCAAGATGACCCTGGAGCGTGCCCTGGCCTGGATCGCCAACGATGAATTGGTGGAGGTGACGCCGAAAGCGATTCGTCTCCGCAAGCAGCATCTCGATCCGAATGTGCGCAAACGGGCCGAACGCGCTAAGGAAGCCGGGACAGTGCCTGCGTGATTCTGCCTCATCCGGCCGATTTATTGCCGAATTATCCCGAAAATCATTGCCTAGTTTTCACCAACTGATCGGGAGTGTCTCCCGGTTGTATAAGAAACTTGCTCTTATGGATTGGCAATCCAGCGCCGCGCCTCCCTGCGGTCCCAATTGCCGAACTCAAATCATAAGAGGACTTCCAATGCTCAAGACCACGACCTTTGCCGCGGCCCTGGCTCTCGCCGGCGCCCTTGCCTTCTCCAATGTCGCTCTCGCCGACGAAGACATCCCGCCCTCCGACGAAGCCGTGAAGAAGATCGAGGAGACCCTCGCCAAGATCGGCTGCAAGGGCGGCGACTACGATCACGAGAAGTCCGGCATCTACGAGATCGACGACGCCGAGTGTGAGATCGGCCCGTACGACATCAAGCTCGACGAGGACTTCAACATCCTCCTGATGTCCCGCGACTAACCCACACGCCGGTCGGAATATGCGGCTTCTGAGAGGGCCGGGCGGAAACGTCCGGCCCTTTTTGCGTGAGAGCGGGGCTTACCCACGAGTCAAGCAAGCATTGTCTTTGCGAATCGTCGAAGCAGTGGCTAATCTTTGAATATGGAGACGAAGGTCGCGCAGATCCGAAGAGGACGTCCTGACGATTCGCCCAAGCTCGCGGAGGTCTATGCGGATGCATGGCGCGGGGCCTATCAAGGCATCATTCCCCACAAGCAACTCGAAAGAATGATCGCCCTTCGCGGGCCTGGCTGGTGGGACACCGCGATCGTCCGCAAGAACGCGATGCTGGTTCTGGACTTCGGCGGGGAGCCTCTCGGGTATACAACCTATGGACGCAGCCGCCTTCGCCGGTCTGCCTTCCAGGGCGAAATCTACGAGCTCTATATCCATCCCGTTTACCAGGGACTCGGTTTTGGCGAGCAGCTTTTCTCCGGCGCACGGAAATGCCTCGCCAATGCAGGCGCGAAAGGCCTTGTAATCTGGGCTTTGGCGGACAATGACGCCGCCTGCAACTTCTATCTCAACCGCGGCGGCGAGCCGGTTGCAGAAGGGGCGGAGCGCTTCGGCGACGTCTCCTTGCGCAAGATTGCCTTCGCTTGGCGATAATTCTTTAACCGCCTGCTAACTGCACCG
The DNA here is from genome assembly GCA_050110875.1 of Methyloligella sp. ZOD6. Lineage (GTDB taxonomy): Bacteria > Pseudomonadota > Alphaproteobacteria > Rhizobiales > Methyloligellaceae > Methyloligella. The sequence goes on along the minus strand of CP188828.1, from coordinate 2,553,647 downwards.
ATTGGTCTGGTCTTAACACAACCGGACTATAAGCGCCTCCTTCACCAGCGGCTATGGGAGCGCTTCATTCATGCCTGAGTTCGCGGCACGCGACCGACTCGTAATGGTCGGACTTATTATCCTCGGTCTCCTAACCGTGGTCGCCGGCGTCATGACGGGCCGGACCACGCTTCAACATGTGCTGGAGACCGACGCACGCGATGCCGCGATCAGCTGGACCAAGATCGTCGACGAAAGCCTCTCCAAGAGCGGCCAGCTCAACTCCGAAATTCTGGACCAGCAAACCCATGTGCTGGAGCCCGAGGCATTGGCGCGCCACGCACAATCCGCCGCCAATCCCGAAGCCTACGAGGTTCACGAGAAGCCCCATCGCGGACCGGGCCTAGAGAATATGATGCTCAACTGGTTTGGCCGCGACCGCGAGAGCAATCCCGACGATTACGTGAGCCGCCTTGCCGGCTTTGCCATCTTGGCGCCCGACCGCAAGGTGCTGGCGACCGGCGGCAATGTCGATGCTCGCAGCTTTTCGGTCGCCATGCGGGATCCAACCGCACGCGCCAGCCTCAATGAAGCGATCGAGACCGGGCATATGAAATTCTCCGACGGCTTCGACGCCGGGCCGGGCGAGCCGCTGGCCTTCGTGCCCATCAGCGCCGCCGACGGCAAGCTCGATCGCATCTATGCCTTCCGGATCGACCAGAAGGCCGCGGCGAACATGACCGACTTGGCGCTCACCGTGGTGAGCTTCGCAACCAGCCTGCTGATCGTCATGGGCTTCTCGGTCCCGGCCGCGATCGCGTCCCGTCGCATCCGCGAACGCTGGAAGGCGGAGGATCAGATCCGCTTCCTCGCACTGCACGATTCTCTCACCGGCCTTCCCAACCGGCTGCAGCTCCGCCAGACCCTCGACCGGGCCGTCGGCCGCTGCAAGCGCCACGAGACTTATATGGCGGTGCTTTGCCTCGATCTGGATCGCTTCAAGGACATCAACGATACCCTCGGCCATCCGACCGGCGATTTGCTTCTCCAGGAGGTTTCCGCCCGCCTTCGTTCGAATGTACGCGAGGTCGATCTCGTCGGTCGCCTCGGCGGCGACGAGTTCGCCATCGTCGCGGAGCAGCTCGAGACGCCGGAGGACGTTCTACCGCTGGCGCGCAGGGTCAGCTCGGCCCTCGCCGAGACCTATCGCCTCGACGGCCATGAGGTCGTCAGCTCCGGCAGCATCGGCATCGCGATCGGTCCCGATGACGGGACGACCGGCGACGAGCTTCTTAAAAACGCGGACCTGGCGCTCTACCGGGCCAAGCAGGACGGCCGCAACACCTTCCGCTTCTTCGAGCCGTCCATGGATGCCGCGCTCCAGAAGCGCCGCAAGCTGGAAAACGATCTGCGTGTGGCCGTGCGCAAGGGCGAGTTGCGGGTCGAGTATCAGCCGCAATTCGATCTCACGACCGGCGCCCTCACCGGCTACGAAGCGCTCGCCCGATGGCGGCACCCGACCGATGGCGATATCCCGCCTTCCGTCTTCCTGCCGCTTGCCGAAGAGACCGGTCTGATCGCCCCCATCGGGGAATGGGTCCTGCGCACCGCCTGTCATTACGCGACCACCTGGGACAAGGACACCAAGCTCGCCGTCAACCTCTCGCCGGCCCAGTTCAAGGTGCAGAACGTCGTGAGCATGGTGAAGCGCGTGCTCGAGGAGACCGGGTTCGACCCCGCCCGCCTGGAGCTGGAGATCACCGAGAAGCTGCTGCTCCAGAACACCGACTCCGTCGTCGCCATGCTGGAAGCGCTCGACCGGCTCGGCGTCTCCATCGCTATGGACGATTTCGGCACCGGCTATTCGAGCCTCAGCTACCTCACCCGCTTCCCGGTGAAGAAGATCAAGATCGACCGCTCCTTCATCGATTCCCTCGGCGAAAACGCCGAAGCCAGCGCCATCGTCAACAGCATCGTCGGCCTCGGCAAATCGCTCCACGTGACCATTACGGCCGAAGGCGTGGAGAATGCGAGCCAAGCCGAGATCTTGCGAAATTGGGGCTGCAACCAGGTGCAGGGCTTCTATTACGGCCGCCCCGAGGACGAGGTCCCCGAGCACGAGGAAGAGCTGGAACCAAAAACCCCGCTCGTCGCTTGAGGATCTAAACGTCTCCCACGGCAAATCGCCGGCAGACCATCGAATCGTCACCGCTTACCGTTACGACCCGGATCCGGGCTTGTGACCGGGCAAGCCACGTCTTAGAACGGCACTGGCGCTCCGACGCGTCGCGCAAGAACCCCTTTGGACGAAACTCGCCTTCGACGATGTCAGACAAAGATTTGAAGATTGCGGTGCTCGGCGCCGGCGGGCGTATGGGCCAGGCCCTGACGCGCGCCGTGGCCGAAACGCCCGGCTGCACCGTGGCCGGCGGCGTGGAGACGCCGGATTCGGATTTCATCGGCAAGGATATCGGTGAGGTCGCAGGGCTCGAGCCGCTCGGCGTCACCATCACCGACAATCCGGTTCCGCTTTTTGCCGAGGTTCAGGCGGTGCTCGATTTCACCACCCCGAAGGCCACGGTCGAGTTTGCCGCCCTGTCCGCCCAGGCCCGCATCGTCCACGTGATCGGGACCACCGGTCTGTCCGATGAGGATCAGGACGCCCTGAAAGCCGCCAGCCGTCACGCCACCATCATCCGGGCGGGCAATATGAGCATGGGCGTCAATCTCCTGGCGAACCTCACCGAAAAGGTCGCCAAGGCCCTCGACGAGAGCTTCGACGTGGAGATCGTCGAGCTGCACCACCGCCATAAGAAGGATGCGCCTTCCGGTACGGCGCTGATGCTCGGCGAAGCCGCCGCCAAGGCCCGCGGCGTTTCTCTGAAGGAGAAGGGCGTTTTCGCCCGCGAAGGCCAGACAGGCCCGCGCCGCGACGGCGATATCGGATTTTCCTGCATGCGCGGCGGCGATGTCGTCGGCGAACACAAGATCGTCTTTGTCGGACCCGGCGAACGCATTGAGCTCGGCCATATCGCGACTGATCGCGGTATTTTCTCGCGAGGCGCCGTCAAAGCCGCTCAATGGGGTTTCGGAAAACCTCCAGGCCTCTATTCAATGGCAGATGTTCTCGGATTGTGACGCCATGACGGAAGGGTTGGAAAGGACGCTTGTGCTGGTCCGTCATGGCCAGAGCGAATGGAACGAAGCGAACCTTTTCACCGGCTGGCGGGATGTCGGTCTCACGCCCCTTGGAATTCAGGAAGCCGAGAAAGCCGGCCGCGCCTTGAAGAAGGCTGGGCTCCGATTCGACCTTGCCTTCACCAGCGTCTTGCGCCGCGCCAAAGACACCTGCAGGCTGATCCTCGCCGAGCTAGGCCAAGCCTCGATTCCCGTCATCGAGGCTCCCGCTCTCAACGAGCGTCATTATGGCGATCTCTGCGGTCTCAACAAAGCCGAGGCCGCCGAGCGATGGGGCGAGGACCAGGTTCATATTTGGCGCCGCAGCTATGATGCGACGCCGCCCGGCGGCGAAAGCCTCAAGACCACGGCCGAGCGGGTCATCCCGTTTGTCGAAGAACGCATCCTGCCCGAAGTCGTATCCGGCAAGTCCGTTCTCGTCGCCGCCCACGGCAATTCCTTGCGCTCATTGGTAATGGATCTGGAGGGTATGAGCCCCGAACAGATCGAGGAGCTGACCCTGGCCACGGCCGTGCCGCGTATCTACCGGCTCAAGGACGACGGAAGCATCGCCGAGCGCTACGACCTGAAGGACTGAAGGATTCCTATCGCGCCAACCGCGACGCTTCCCATCCGAGCAGCACCTGCTTGCGCACAAGCCCCCAGTGATAGCCGGTGAGAGCACCGCTCGCACCGAGTGCCCGATGACAAGGAACGACGAAGGAGAGCGGGTTCCGCCCGACCGCCCGTCCCACCGCCCGTGCGGCGCTTGGCCGGCCGATCTCGCTGGCAATCCGCCCGTAGCTGGTGACCTCCCCCATCGGCACCCGCATCAGCTGCCGCCAGACCCGCAATTCGAAATCCGTACCGATCAGCACGATATCGACGGGAGCATCGCCGTCGGCGGCCCCGCCGAAGATCGCCGCCGCGCTTCGCTTTGTGGCGGTGCTATCCTCGACGTAAGAAGCGCGCGGCCAACGGCGTTGCATATCGTCCAGGGTATACGCGCGCCCCTTGGCATTGTCGCAGAAGGCGAGGCCCACTAGCCCGTGGCGGGTCTGCATGAGAAGCGCTTCGCCAAACGGCGAGGGATGAAACCCATAGGCGATCTCGAGTCCGGCACCGCCGCGTCGATAATCTCCCGGCGTCATCGCCTCCTGGGTCATGAAGAGATCGTGCAATCGACCGCCGCCCGAAAGCCCGACCGAATAGGCGGTATCCAGAACGCTCGTCTCCTCCCGGAGCAACGATCGCGCACGGTCCAATGTCAGCGCCTGCAGGAAGACCTTTGGGCTGACACCCGCCCAGCGCTTGAAGAGGCGCTGAAAATGCGACGGGCTCAGCCCCACATGATCGGCAATCTCTTGCAGGGACGGCTGCTCGCTCGCATTGGCCGTTACGAAGCGCACCGCAGCCGACACACGCTCGTAATCGGAGCACCCGTCGGAAGACGGCGTAACCGGCAATTGGGATATCCCATGCGCTTGCGGTTCGATAAGCATGAAAGCCTCCTTGGATCGAACAGAGCCTAGGAGGGCCGGCGACGGGACGCGACCCGAAACTTGCGCTTCTCTGGAAAACGGCACAGGAAGGCCGATCCGCCGCGGAACGCTCTCTAAGCGCCTTTCGCCGCGGCGATTGCCGAGCGGAGAGCGCCGGCGAACTCGTCCCGTTCCTCGTCCGTCAGGAAAGCGCCGAACACGAGCCTGTCGCCATGACTGGCCAGCGACATCTCACTGCATCGTCCGACACGCGGCTCCACGGCGACCCGCACCCAGTAAGGATTGAACTTCCAGGATTGCGTACGGCCCGACGGCTGCACCCGCGTCACGGTCAAGGCCTCGTCGGTGAGATCCACCGTCTCGTGCAAACGCCCCGCCCGATAGCTCGCGCGGAACGCGATATAGATCAGCGCGACATCGAGGCCGAAGAAACCCATCACCGGCCAGGCACCCATCATCCAGAAAACCAGCCCGGTGACGAAGCTGATTCCGGAAATGATGCTCATCAAGACGAGGAAGCCCGTGGGACCGAGCGAACGGTTAGGGGTCAGCAATGCCCGGAAACGGGATTCCACTTGTTGGTCTTGGGACGGGTCTGTCATAGCTTTGCGCATCCTTCGATGCATCCTTGCCGAGATTAAGTAGAAAACCAAGCGTGGCGCTTCAACCGAAATCCAAACGTCCGGCCGGGACGCAACCAGCCAGAAAATCGGCGGCAGCACCGAAAAAAGCGAGAGCGCGGGGCGCCAAAACCTACCGCTCACGCTTGAGCAAGCCGCAGATCGACGAGATGTTCCACCGCTTCCAGGAGGTCGATCCGAACCCGCGAAGCGAGCTCCACTACGCAAGCCCCTTCACCTTGCTTATCGCCGTAGTGCTCTCCGCCCAAGCGACGGATGCTTCGGTCAACAAGGCAACCCCGGCCCTATTCGCCCTCGCCGACACGCCTGAGAAGCTCGCCGCCCTCGGCGAGGAGAAGGTGATCGACAAGATCAAGACCATCGGTCTCTACCGCAGCAAGGCCAAGAACATCGTCGCCTTGTCCAAGACGTTGGTGGAAGACTACGGCGGCAAGGTGCCGGAGGACCGCGACGCATTGGAATCCCTGCCCGGCGTCGGCCGCAAGACCGCCAATGTGGTGCTGAACGTCGCCTTCGGCCAGCCGACCCTGGCCGTCGACACCCATATCTTCCGGGTCTCCAACCGTACCGGCCTCGCCCCGGGAAAGACTCCTCTCGATGTCGAGCTCTGCCTGGAGAAGGTGGTCCCGGATCGATACAAGCTTCACGCCCATCACTGGCTGATCTTGCACGGCCGCTATGTCTGCAAGGCACGCAAGCCCGAGTGCTGGCGCTGCCTGATTTCGGATATTTGCCTCTTCAAGCCGAAAACCCCGGCCCCAACAGCAAAATAGCGAAATTTGTTCCGATCTTCCGAAAGCGATCTTTAGACTTTGCGGTTAACGTGAGCATCGCTGGACACTGACCTTTCGGAGACCTTTTCGATGCTTGCTTCATTGCGCAACATGCTCTGCGTAACCGCTGCCGCGTGCCTTGCTTTCGCGCCGACGGCGAACGCCTGTACCAGCTTCCTTATCAAGACCGAGAACGGCGACCCGATCTACGGCCGCACCATGGAGTTCGGCGTTCCGCTGAAATCCAACATCGTCGTCGTTCCCCGGGGCCTGAAATATGAAGCGAGCACCCTGCCGGACAACACCGGCTGGAGTTGGGAGGGCAAATACGCCGCCACCGGCATGAACGTTCTCGGGACGCCCTATATCGTCGACGGCGTGAACGAGAAGGGGCTCACCGGCGGCATTCTCTATTTTCCGGGTTATGCCGGCTATGTCGCACCGGACAAGGCCGACCCGAAGAAGGCCATCGCGCCCTGGGAGTTCCTGAGCTGGGTTCTGACGAATTTCGCCACCACCGACGAGGTGAGGCAGGCTCTGTCGAAGGTCCAGATCACGGACTTCGTCCCGCCGTTCGATATCGGCGGCGCCAAGTCGCTCCCGTTCCACTACACCCTGCACGATACCAATGGCGGCTCCATCGTCATCGAGCCCATCGACGGCAAGCTGAAGGTCTACGACAATCCCCTCGGCGTGATGACCAACTCGCCCCCCTTCGATTGGCATATGACCAACCTGAAGAACTACGTGAAGCTTTCGCCGGTGAATGCACCGCCGCTGAAGGTCGATGGCATGACCATCGATTCTCTCGGCCAGGGCAGCGGCATGCTGGGCGTGCCCGGCGATCCGACCCCGCCCTCCCGCTTCGTCCGCGTGCTCGGCTACGCCATGTCGGCGCGGGTCCAGCCCAACACGGATGAGGGCGTCCGCATGGCCGAGCACATCCTCAACAATTTCGATATCCCGGAAGGTTTCGTGCGCGAAGGGACCACCGACGAGATCACCGAATGGTCGACGATCGCGGACATGACCGGCAAGCGGTACTTCTTCAAGACCGAGGATTACCAGAAGCTTCGTCAGGTCGATCTCGCCGACTTCGATCTCGATGCCGAGAAGATGGTCGAGATCCCGATCGGTCAAACTCTGAAAATCGAGAAGGTCGAGGCTCCACGCAGCTAAGCCTCTCCCGTTCTGACTGAAACGCACCCGGCGTAAGCCAATCCATTTCGCTTTCGCCGGGTGCAGACCGTTCCGGCGAGGAAACCGGCACCTACCCCTCCGAGGCTGTACACCGAATTACTGCGGTCTCTGAAGCGCGACATCGTACAAGCCGGACGGCTCATACGCCCACCACACGAAGGGCCATTCGTTTTGAATGGAAAAATCGACGACTGCGCGATGCACCCCGTACTGGCCGAGGTCCTGGTCCGCATGGGCGAAGTCGTTGAACACGAGATAGCCCCCGGGACGTATCTTGGTGGATGCAAGATCTGCGTCGCGGCTGACGCCGGCGAATGAATGATCCGCATCGATATAGATCCAGTCGAAATAATCCTCCTGAAAGCTCTGCAAAATCTGGTGCGAGAGCCCGCAATGGAGCGTGACGGCTGGATCGTCCGCGACATCCCCCACAAGGAAGGACATGTCGGCATCGACGAGATGGAGCTCTTGCGGAGCGTTGGTCTTGAGGATGTGCCGTGCGAAGACGCCCTCATGGGTTCCGATCTCAGCGACACGGCCGCCGCGGGGGAAATGCTCCACAAGATCGAAGCGCGATGCGCACACTCGGCACTCGGCCAGGAGATGCGCCGGTATCCACGCCGAACGGCGCCTCTCGGAGAATACGCGTTTGCCGAGTCTCAGAACCTGTCGAAGCGGCTGGGGTAAGCGTTTGCGGAGCCACAGCTCGGCTTCTTTGGCGCGAAACATTCTACCCCTCAGACTTTAAGCGAAGCCGTGTCGTCTGGGGGATCTGGCAAGGGCCGCCAGCAGAGCGGTTGTTTGGCAAGAACCCATAGATCGCCCTCCGGGTCGAAAGAAACGTGCCAGCCGCGGCTATCTTTCCACCCGATGAACCGTTCTTCGCCGTCCCATAGGATGACGTCCTCACCATCCGGCGCATTGTGAATATCGCTGCGCCAATCGTCTATGACGGCCGACACCGAATGCCCCTTCCCGTCTATCGGTCCTCACATGTCAGGCGGAGCACTCTCGGCGCTGTAGACAGCTTGAACGCCCCCGAACCACTATCCCCCAAGACGCAGGCGGGGTTACATGGATTGCAGAATACAACCATAAGTACGGGGCTGGCGCTATATTAAATGGCACGTCGAATACCGTCCTCTACTAAATGCAGCTTCAGCAAATCCGGCCAGAAGCCAAGAGCTTCGACAGCCAGAGGAAGAAACGGCCCAAAGGACAGGAGAGAACGCCTATCGGCAGTGCTCGGAGCGATCTACGCGCAGCTCACGCCGCCGGCAAGCCGATCTGTTTCCGCATCGCCATACGTTTGAAGATGTGCACCATGAAGGCCGTGGCGAAAAGCGGCGTCAGAAGATTGAGGATTGGGACCGACGCCACGCCCGCGATCAGAAGCCCGCAAAGGAAGACGTAGAACATGTTCTGCTTCCGGAACGCTTTCGCCTCCCGCGCAGGCATGTAGCGCATGGCCACCATCTCGAAGAATTCGCGGCCGAGCAGATAACCGTTGCCGATAAAGAACGCGATCAGATTGATCCCCGGCACCAGAAGCAGGAGCAACGCCAGCAGGTTCACCGCGATCACCACGAAGAAAAACTTGATCGCCAGCCATACGGATTCCGCCACCGGCAGTTCCTGGCCGGGCGGCTGCTCTGCGTAATGCTGCTTCTCCACCTCCGCAGCGATCTCGTCGAGATAAAGTCCGACGATCAGCGAGGAGACCGGCGGTATCAGGAACATGGATCCGACCACCAGGACCAGCCCGCCGAGGACCTGAATCGAATCCTCGATCCAGGACGGCAATACGACGAAATAGCCGAACACCCATTCGAGGCTGACGATCAAAAGAACCAGCAGCAATATCGTCAGGCCGAGCACCTTTAGCGCGACGGCGCGGAACGGCGGCGTGAAGAGATCGCGAAAAGCTTCGATTGCGGCGTTGATCATAAGATATTTCCGTTTTCTTGCAGCGGGCGACTATAGTGCTGGCCGCTATTGGCGCCAGTCATAAGCGGAATCATTCACCCGACAATCTAGGAAGGGAGCGCGCTGAATGGAGAATCGTGAGTATGACGTCGTGGGCATCGGCAACGCCGTTGTCGATGTGATCGCCCGCGTCGAGGAACGCTTTCTCACCAAGCACAGCCTCCAGAAAGGCTTCATGCAGCTGATCGAGGAAGATGCGATCTCCGATCTGTACGACGATATGGGCCCTGCGATCGAGCGTTCCGGCGGTTCCGTCGCCAACACGATCGCCGGCCTCGCATCCTTCGGCGCAAATGTCGGCTTCATCGGCAAGGTCGGCGACGATCAGTTCGGCGAGGTGTTCCGCCACGATATCACGTCTCTCGGCGTCGCCTACGAGACCCAGCCCGGCCCCATCGGAACCGGCCGCTGCCTGATCATGGTGACCCCCGACGGGGAGCGGACCATGAGCACCTTCATCGGGGCCGGCACGGGATTCACCGCGAAGGACTTGAGTGCCACGCTGATCGAAAGGGCCAATGTGGTCTTTCTGGAGGGATATCTCTTCGACCAGCCGGAAGCGAAGAAGGCATTCCACGAAGCCGCCCGCATGACGCGCGAGGCCGGCGGCAAGGTGGCGCTAAGCCTGTCCGATGCCTTCTGCGTCGACCGCCACCGGGCCGATTTCCTGAAGCTGGTGAAGGAGGGCGTCGACATCGTCTTCGCCAACGAGAAGGAGGCGACCGCCCTCTACGAAACGAACGAATTCGACGATGCGGCAAAAACCATGGCCGAGGATTGCGAGCTCGCCATCCTGACCCGGTCCGAAGAGGGGTCCATCGTCTTCGCCGACGGCAGCCCCGTGACGATCCCGCCGGAGAAGGTCGACCCTGTGGTCGACGTGACCGGCGCCGGCGATCTCTACGCCGCCGGCTTTCTGTTCGGCCTCTCCCGGGGCGAGCCTCTGGAGACATGCGGACGCCTCGGCAGCCGCGCCGCCGCGGAGGTCATCTCCCATATCGGCGCACGTCCCGAAATCGCCCTGAAAACCCTGCTGAACGGCGTCGGAGCCGGCCGCTGACCCTTGTGGCCAAATTATCACGTGCAGCCGAAATTTATCATACGCCAGTTACGTTTACCCGATCTCACAGTTATTCTAGCAGGCTAGATTGGCGAGGAGGGGCGTACATGCTGCGCATCCGGCATATTACGGCTGGGTTTATCGGTGCTGTCGCGCTGGCTGGATTGATGGATCCCGCCGCGGCGCAGGAATACAGCATGCCCGGCGTAGCCACCACGAAGGTCGGCAAGGCCGAGATCTCGATTGGTGGCGGCTTGAGCCGGCTCGACCTGCCGGATATCCGCTTCGGCTATCGCTCCGGTCCGGGCGGCAACCGCGAATATTCCAACAGCAACGGCTTCGAGGACGAGTTCGGCGGTGCCGTTACCGGCGAGCTGGTGGTGCCATGGGGCTCCACGACGGCCGTCGCCCTCGGTGGTTTCTGGAGCAGCATCGATCAGAAAAAAGGGGTTCGCTGCGAAGCCAGCGCCGCACAGAGCTGCGAAGCCAGTAACCTGACCGGCGCGAATGCGACTGCCGGGGTGGGCGTGGATCTCCGCGAGCGCGCCAAACGCGACGTCGATCATTGGGGCACGCAGCTCGAAGGCCGCTATTATTTGGATGGCATGCCGGGCAATACCATCGTCAACGCCACCTATGTGGCGCTTGGCGGCGACATCCGCGAAATCAATCAGGACACCTCGATCGCCTTCGAGACCTTGAGCGGCGTCAGCGGCGGCACCTACAACGAATCGCTGGATACCAGCTATTACGGCGCCTATCTGGCCATCGGCGGCGAGTACAACCTGCCTTTCTTCGAAAACGTCAGGTCCGGTTTGGGGCTTGAGGCCGGCTTCAAGGCTTATGCCGGTATTTACGGCGTCGACAGCGACTATCAGGGACGGGTGCCCGGCAACAGCCTCGGCCTCTCCTCCGACGATACCGCCTTCATTGGCGGCCTGACCCTCGAGACCCGCAAGCAGTTCACGCCGCGCACCAGCGTCTCCCTCATGAGCACCTACGAGTACATCTCCTGGGTGCCGGAGATGCAGTATTCCAACTCGAACACGGGCGACGTGACGAAGATCGACGATACCGACGCCTTTGCCAGCCGGACCATGCTGCGCCTGAATATCGGGCTCGGCCCCTCGGGCCTCTATTACGAGTAGGTCGTTACGGCTTCGTCGAAGCGGCGCTTCAGAGTTTCCGCAGCGCCACGGTCTCGACCGCGTGATCGGCTCCCTTGGTGAGGATCAGATCGGCGCGCTGCCGGGTCGGCAGGATATTTTCCCGCAGATTGGCCAGATTGATCTCCCGCCAGATCGATAGACCGGTTCGCTGCGCCTCGTCGTCGGAGATATCCGCGTAACGGTGGAAGTAGGAGGCGGGATCGCGGAACGCCGTCTGCCGCAGCCGCATGAAGCGCTCCATATACCAGCTTTCGATCAGCGCCTCGTCCGCATCGATGAAGATCGAGAAGTCGAAGAAGTCGGACACGAAGGGGATCGCTTCCCCGTCCGGCGGCAGCTTCTTGGCAGGCTGCAGCACGTTCAGCCCCTCGACGATAACGATATCCGGCCGTTCGATCTCGATCGTCTGATTGGGCATCAGATCGTAGATCAGATGGGAATAGACCGGAGCCCGGACATGCGCCCGGCCGGATTTTACATCGGCCAGGAAAGTCAGCAGCGAGGAGAGGTCGTAGCTCTCTGGGAACCCCTTGCGGTTGAGAAGGGCCTTCTCCTCCAGCACGGCGTTCGAATAGAGAAACCCGTCCGTCGGAACCAGATCGACCTTGGGATGGCTCGGCCAACGCGACAGAAGCGCCTGCAGCACGCGCGCCGTGGTGCTCTTGCCGACCGCGACGCTGCCGGCAAGCCCGATGATGAAGGGCATCTTGTTATCGGTCTTGCGCAGGAATTCGGTGCTCGCCCGATGCAGCATCTGGGCCGCTTCCACATAGAGATTGAGCAGACGGCTGAGCGGCAGATAGACCTGCACCACCTCGTCCGCCGAAACCCGCTCGGTCAAGCCGCTCAGGCTTTCCAGCTCCGTTTCGCTGAGCGGCATGGGGGTATCGGCGCGCAGCCGTGCCCACTCCGCGCGGGAATAGACGGCGAAGGGCGAAAAATCGACTGTCGGACGCGGATTCATGAAACTGTCGGGCGGCTAGCGGGTGGCACGCCGCTGCTTCTCCTGAAGACCCGAGGTCCCGACCCGGGTTTCGAGCTCTTTCAGCACATCGGCCAAATCGATATTGCGGCACTCGAGCAGAACCAGAAGATGATAGAGCAGATCCGCCGCCTCTCCGGTCAGAGCCTTATCGTCCTCCGAAAGCGCGGCGATCACCGTCTCGACCGCCTCTTCGCCGAATTTCTTTGCGGGTTTCAGCGGCGCGGCATCGATCAGCCGGCGCGTGTAGGAAACGGCCGGGTCGGCATTGCGCCGCTCGCGGATTGTCGCCGCGAGCTCTTCGAGAATATTCCTGCTCATGCGCCGCTCATACACGGAAAGGGGCTGCTGGGAAATAGGGTGCGGCGTCAAACGTCAAGCCGCATGGCCAATCCGGCCTCCGCCATATGCCGCTTGGCCTGGCCGATCGAGTATTCCCCGTAATGGAAGATAGACGCCGCCAAGACCGCACTGGCATGGCCGTCGCGCACCCCTTCCACCAGGTGATCGAGGGTGCCGACGCCGCCGGACGCGATCACCGGCACCGAGACCGCATCGGCGATCGCCCGGGTCAGCGCGATATCGAAGCCGGCCCGCGTGCCGTCCCTGTCCATGGAGGTGAGCAGAAGCTCGCCGGCACCGAGCGCAACGACCTCCTTGGCGTACGCGATAGCGTCGATCCCCGTCGGCTCCCGTCCGCCATGGGTGAAGATCTCCCACCGAGGCGCCTCTCCCTCTCCGGAGACCCGCTTCGCATCGATGGCGACGACGATGCATTGAGCGCCGAACTTCTCTGAGGCCTCTTTGACGAAGCCGCGATTCTTTACCGCCGCCGTGTTGATCGAGACCTTGTCGGCACCGGCCTCCAAGAGTTTGCGGATATCGTCCACGGTGCGCACGCCCCCGCCGACGGTCAGCGGCATGAAGCAGCGCTCCGCCGTCCGTTCCACCACATCGAAGATCACGTCCCGGTCTTCGTGGCTGGCGGTGATGTCGAGAAAGCAGAGCTCGTCCGCCCCCGCCGCGTCATAGGCGGTCGCTGCCTCCACCGGATCGCCGGCATCCTGCAGATCGACGAAATTGACGCCCTTCACGACGCGCCCGTCCTTCACGTCTAGGCAGGGTATGACACGCACTTTCAGCATTGGATTCGTCTCGATTCTCGCATTCCGGGCGGGATTTGCCTTGTTATCCCCAGCCTATCTAACGGCCGGAGGCCGATTGTTCCAGGGTCCATCGACAGGGTTGAATCCTCCCGCCTATGATTCCCGTTACGCGAATCGATGGACATGATCGACACCATCTTCGGCCAGACCGGCCAGACGACATGGGAACAGGAATGCGCCCGTGCCGTCGTCATATTCGCTTACGGCCTGCTTCTCATCCGAGTTGCCGGCCGCCGTACCTTCGGCCAATGGTCCGCCCTCGACGTCATCGTCTCGGTCACCGCCGGTTCCGCCTTGAGCCGCGCACTGACCGGAAACGCCTCGCTCGGTGGCACCATGGCCGCGGTCACCGTTCTCATGGTGCTTCATTGGCTGCTCGCCCAAGCCGTCTCTAGAAGCCGGACCGCCGCGACGATCCTGGAGGGCGATCCCATCGTTCTGGCGACGAATGGCAAGCTCGATCTGTCGCTCTGCCACCGTCATGGCGTTTCCGATTCGGATATTCTGCAAGCACTGCATGGCGCCGGCCTGGATAGTGTCGGCCAGTCCCGTCTGGTGACCTTGTCCCCGAAGGGGGCGATCACCGTGATTCCAAGCCGCAAACGCTAAACGCGCTTCGCCTCGGCCTCCGCGATTAGCTCCAGCGCCCGGTCCACGTCCAGCCGCCCGTCATAGAGTGCCCGGCCGGCGATCGCCCCTTCGAGCATTGCGTATTCCGGCTGGAGCAGCCGCTCCACATCCGCCACCGAGGCGAGCCCCCCGCTGGCGATGATCGGAATCGACGTCTGCTCGGCCAGGTCTTTGCAGGCTTCCAGGTTCAATCCCTTCAGCACGCCGTCCCTGGCGATATCCGTGTAGATGATGGCCGTAACGCCGGCATCCTCAAACCGCGCCGCCAGCTCGGCTGCGGACAATTCGCTCGCCTCGGCCCAACCTTCGATGGCGACCTTGCCGTCCCGCGCATCGATCCCGACCGCGACCTGGCCGGGAAATTTCCGGCAGGCCTCTTTCACCAGATCCGGATCGCGCACGGCGGCCGTGCCGAGAATCACGCGGGCGACACCCTTCTCCAGCCACATCTCGATGGTGGCGAGATCGCGGATGCCGCCGCCGAGCTGCGCCGGGATGCGGATCGCCTTCAAAATCCCCTCCACCGCCTCGCCGTTGACCGGCTTGCCCTCGAAGGCGCCATTGAGGTCGACGATGTGGAGATAGCGGAAGCCCTGCAGGGCGAACTGCTCGGCCTGGGCGATGGGATCGGCATTGAACACCGTCGCCTTGTTCATCTCGCCCTGTACCAGGCGGACGCACTGCCCATCCTTCAAATCGATCGCGGGAAATAGGATCATGGCCGCCACTTCAAGAAATTGCGGATCAACGAAAGCCCCAGCGTCTGGCTCTTCTCCGGGTGGAACTGGCTGCCGGCGACATTGTCCTTCGCAACCAGCGCCGTAAGCGGCACGCCGTAATCCGTGGTCGCGATCAGCGTATCCGCGTCTTCCGGCACGAAGTGATAGGAGTGCACGAAATAGGCATGCAGCCCCTCCGGCCCCGTCTCGATACCTTCCAAGAGGGCATGGGGCTTCTGCAATGTCAGCGTGTTCCAGCCCATATGGGGAATTTTCAAATCCGGATTGCCGGTCTCGATGGCGCGGACCTCGCCCGAGATCCAATCGAGCCCCGGCGTGTCGCCATGCTCCAACCCGCGCGTCGCCAGGAGTTGCAGTCCGACGCAGATGCCGAGAAACGGCTTGCCTTGACCATGCACGGCCTCGTCCAGCGCCGCCGCCATGCCCGGCACGGCCATCAGCCCGGCCCGGCAATCGGCGAACGCGCCGACCCCCGGCAGCACGATACGCTCAGCCGAAAGCACATCCTCGGGATCCGACGTTACTTTGATGCTGAGACCCGAACCTTCTTCTTTGGCCACGCGCTCGAAGGCCTTGGCGGCGGAATGGAGATTGCCGGAGCCGTAATCGATGATCGCAAGATGCACGTCGGAAACTCTAGACTTTAAGCGTTGGGGAAGGAGCCGATGATCTCGTCGCCATCAGAGCGCGAGAGCGACACCGGCTTCTGGGCGCCCATTCTGGCCGAGGCCGCCTTCGCGGCGGCGCTTCTCCCGCCATCGTCCGGCGGCGTACGGCGCTGCTCGGGCAGCCAATCGTTGAAGAAATTCACCTCCGCCTCTTCCCGGCTACTGCCCACGGCCAGGCCGCTCAGCACATAGCCTTTCCGCTCCAGGGAATAACGCCGGAGACCGTTCGCCTCCAAGGCGAAGAAAAACAAGAAGCCGAGTATGGCCCAGCCGCTGATCGTCTCGCCCAGATCGCTGAGCTCAAGCAGCAAATCCAGAGCGATGAAACCGCCGAAGAACAGGGCCAGCCCCAGCCACATGCTGTGATAGATCAGCCAAAGCGGCGCCACGAGGAAGGCCGGCCAGGAGAAGCCGTCCTTGACGAAGACGAGGCTCTCCGCCCGATCCACCAAATCGGCGGGCGGCTCATCAGGCTCGTAAACGGAATAGAGCGCCACCGCTGCGGCTCCTCTCATCCAAAAGGTGATCGAACAGGCGTGCCGGCGGAAGGTCTTACAGCCGGCCTTTGGTCGAAGGCACGCGCCCGGCCTGCCGCTCGTCGATCGATACGGCCTGGCGAAGCGCGAGCGCCAGCGCCTTATAGCAGGTCTCGGCGATGTGGTGGTTATTCTCACCGTAGAGATTTGTCACATGCAGCGTGATGCCGGCATTCTGGGCGAAAGCCTGAAACCACTCGCGGAACAGCTCCGTGTCCATCTCGCCGATCTTCGGCCGCGTGAACGTCACATCCCAGACGAGATATGGCCGGCCGGAGACATCCAGCGAAACCCGGGTCAGCGTCTCGTCCATGGGCAGGTAGCAGGATCCGTAACGCGTGATGCCGGTTTTCTCCCCGAGCGCACGCGCCACCGCCTGACCCAGCACGATACCGCTGTCTTCCGTGGTGTGATGCTGATCGATATGCAGATCCCCCTTGGCCTTAAGGGTGATGTCGATCAGCGAGTGACGGGCAAGCTGCTCGATCATATGGTCGAGAAAGCCCACGCCCGTCGTCACGTCATAAGCGCCAGTGCCATCGAGATCGATTTCCGCGCTGATCGCCGTCTCCTTGGTGGAGCGCTCGATGGAGGCGCGGCGGGGCGACATTTCGCCCACAGGCTCGTTTACCGGTTTCTGCATGGTCCCCATGATAACCCAAAGGTCTTAGCAAAATGGTTTCGAAAACCCATAGCTGGACCCCCTTTGCCGCATGGTCTAGGCCTTGAACCGTAAAATTGCCATCCCATATCGCGTGACATCATGACGAGTCCCAACGACTCCTCCCCCCAAATCTGGCACGGAACCACCATTCTCACCGTCCGCAAGGATGGAAAAGTGGTGATCGCCGGCGACGGGCAAGTGTCCCTCGGCCAGACCGTCATCAAGGGGAACGCCCGCAAGGTTCGCCCGCTCGGCAACGGCAACGTCATTTCCGGGTTCGCCGGTGCGACAGCCGATGCGTTCACCCTGTTCGAACGTCTGGAAGCCAAGCTCGAGCGGTTCCCGGATCAGCTGAAGCGCGCCTGCGTCGAGCTCGCCAAGGATTGGCGTACCGATCGCTATCTGCGCCGGCTCGAGGCGATGATGATCGTCGCCGACAAGGACGAGACCCTGGTGCTGACCGGCACCGGCGATGTGCTGGAGCCCGATAACGACGTTATGGGCATCGGCTCCGGCGGCAACTATGCCTATGCCGCGGCGTTGGCTCTGCTCGAGACGGATCGAAGCGCCGAGGAGATCGCCCGCAAGGCCATGGAGATCGCATCCCGTATCTGCGTCTACACCAACGATTCCGTGGTCGTTGAGACGCTGGATTCGGCGAAGTGACAGTGGCCTCACCCTTCGAGACAGCGCGTTCCGCGCTCCTCAGGGTGAGGAGTATGGCCGAACATTCAGCGGTTCCCCTCATGGTGAGGGCGGGCGAAGCCCGCGTCTCGAACCATGCGGCTCGAGCACCGCGCCGGATTTGACGCTGAGTAAGTAGAGTAAGATTGAGATGAGCGACTTTTCACCCCGCGAGATCGTTTCCGAGCTGGACCGGCACATCATCGGCCAGAAGGACGCCAAGCGCGCCGTGGCCATCGCCCTGCGCAATCGCTGGCGCCGTCAGCAGCTCGAAGGCGAGATGCGCGAAGAGGTTCTCCCGAAGAACATTCTGATGATCGGCCCGACCGGCGTCGGCAAGACGGAGATTTCCCGCCGTCTCGCCAAGCTCGCCAACGCGCCCTTCATCAAGGTGGAGGCGACCAAGTTCACCGAGGTCGGCTATGTCGGCCGCGACGTGGACCAGATCATTCGCGACCTGCTGGAAGCCGGCATCTCCCTGGTGAAGGATGCCAAGCGGAAAGAGGTGAAAGCCCGCGCCCAGCTCAACGCCGAAGAGCGCGTGGTCGAGGCCCTGGTCGGACACGGCGCCAGCCAGGCGACCAAGGACTCCTTCCGCCAGAAGCTTCGCACCGGCGAGCTCGACAAGAAGGAGATCGACATCGAGGTCGCCGATACGGGCGGCGGCATGCCCTCCTTCGAGATCCCCGGCATGCCCGGCAGCCAGATCGGCATGATCAATCTGAACGACATGCTCGGCAAAGCCATGGGCGGCCGCACCAAGTCGCGCCGGGTCACCGTGGAGGACAGCTTCGATCTCCTCATGGGCGAGGAATCCGACAAGCTCATCGACAACGATGTGATCGTTCAGGAAGCCATCAAGCTGGTGGAGAATGACGGCATCGTCTTCCTCGACGAGATCGACAAGATTTGCGCCCGCACCGAGCGCGCCGGCGCCGATGTCAGCCGCGAAGGCGTGCAGCGCGATCTGTTGCCCCTAATCGAGGGCACCACCGTCGGCACGAAATACGGTCCGGTGAAGACCGACCACATCCTGTTCATCGCTTCCGGCGCCTTCCATGTCGCGAAGCCGTCCGACCTGCTGCCCGAGCTGCAGGGCCGCTTGCCCATCCGGGTGGAGCTGCGGGCACTGACCCGGGAGGATTTCCGCCGCATCCTGACCGAGACCAAGGCATCCCTGGTGAAGCAATATGTGGCGCTGATGGCGACGGAAGGCCTGGAGCTCCAGTTCTCCGACGATGCGATCGACGCCATTGCCGACATCGCGGTCGAGGTGAACACCAATGTGGAAAATATCGGCGCCCGCCGTCTCTCCACCGTCATGGAGCGCATCCTCGACGAAGTGTCCTTCACGGCGTCCGACCAGGGCAACCAGACCCTGGTGGTCGACGCCGATTACGTGCGCGAGCATATCGGCGATCTGGCTAAGAACGCCGACCTCTCGAAGTTTATTCTGTAGGGTCTGCTACCACTAAGCTTGTAAGATTTTGACCGTGCCGGGATTGGCTCCGTCGATAAGAGATAGTCTGATGCGATCCGATGGGACGGAAACGCTTTGATCTTCGCGTAGCGGTGGGAGAGAAGGGACAACCTCGCTCTAGCATCTGGGCTTTCTGGTCCAGCCGATCCGAAGTTTACGCCGCTCATAGATCAATGGGCGGAATCGAAAAGTTTAGCTTCCACACTCCGGACCTATGCCGCCACGCATTCACGAAAGAATCTGGCTTACCTAGGGGGCATGGTAATCGCTTGATGCAGAGTTGGCGTCGAGGGAGTACTCCATCCGAGGGCACCAAGCAGATTGTTTCTGTACTTCGCGTAGGAATCTCTACAGACCATCTTTCAACGGCCTTGGAAGATTCCCCTCCCAAAAATACGGTTTGGATACCTCCAGCACCGGTGGGCGGATCTACCATCCTTGACCTGGGCTTCACGAATGAGAAGGAAGTCGCGATACGTCGAGCACTTGAATCCGAGCAACCCAGCCTAGCTCACAAGCTAATCGCGTTTCACGAACTACCGAACGGGGAATCGTTTTTCGTCAAGACATGGCATTCAGAGCGCGCACAAAAGGTGTTTCGAGTCTTGGCTGCTCCTCATGATCCCCGTGACTTGTTAATACTGCCGGTTGATCCCCAATCTACGGGCAGGCCTGTGAGATTCACGCTGTTATCCAATCCAAAAGATGGAGATGTTATGTGGGCGTGGGAAATGGGTGGATACTGGCACTCGCCGTTAACGGATGAGCAATGGCAAGAAATGTGCGAACCGTTTGAGTGTGATGACTAGATTCTACCGCACCTTCCGCAGCCGCACATAGAGCGCGCCGGCACCGCCCAGGCGCTGAGGCGCTTCGGAGAAGCTGACCACGATCGGAGCGAGATCCGGCTGGGTCAGCCAGCCCGGCACCTGCTGGCGCAGCACGCCCCGCGGCTCTTCCATGTAGAAATTTTCCGATGACGATTTCGCCGTGCCCTTGCCGGTGATCACCAGCACGTGGCGGAAGCCCTTCGCCTGTGCATCGATGAGAAACCGCCGCAACGCCGCATGAGCGTTCCGCTGGCGCATGCCATGTAGATCAAGCTTCGCTTCGACGGGAAGCCGGCCCTTCTCCAGCTTGCGCGCCGTGCCGCGATCCAGCGCGATCGAGGCCGGTGCCGGAGGGCCGGGTTTCGGCTGAGGTTTCTTCAGGGGCGGCTTGGCGGCGGCCGGTGCGTCCTCAGCGTCTTCGAGCTTTCTTGGAGGACGGATCTTGGCGGGCGGCTTCGGCAGAGGGGCAGTACGAACGTCCCGCTTCTTGAGCGGTACGACCGTGCCGGCGATCCGGTCCCAGAGCGCCGCATCGTCTTCCCCGTCGTCGGGGAGGTCCGTGCCGCCTTTTCGCGTCTTGCCCATAAGCGAGTTCGATGGCGATCGAGCGGCCGGCGAGCGCGCCTCTAATTGGCGGTCTGCGTCGCGACCAGCTGCCAGTTGGGATCGCGCGAGGCGACCTCCCGGGAGAAGGTCCAGATATCGGTCACGTCGCGCACCGTCTCCGGATCGCCCTCGATGATGTCACCGTCCGAATCGCGCACCACCGTGATCAGCTCGCTGACGAAGCGAACCGTGATCAGCTCAACCCCACGCTTCACCTCGGCCTCGATGATATCGGCCTTGTTGATGGCGATCAGGGTGGTCTCTGCCTTCTCGCCGCGTTCTTGACGCTCGACCATGCTGCGGCGGAAGCTCTCGAACACCTCGTCGTCGACAAGCTGCTGCAAAGTCGCTTCGTCCCCTTCGGCAAAAGCGCCGACCACCATCTCGTAGGCGACCTTGGCGCCTTCCAGGAACTGGCCCGGATCGAAGGAGGGATCGGCGCGCATCACTTCGGTGAGCGATTTGGCGAGCGCGCTGTCCTTCGGCGCATAATCTTCCAGCCGCGCCTCGATATCGGCGGCGGAGGGCTGCGGCGGCGCATCCGCTTCCGGCGCACCGGTACGGCCGCGCGGCAGGTTCACCACCGTGTCGCTGGATTTCTGAGACCCGACCGAATTCTCACTCGCAGAATAGGGATCGTAAGGCGGACGCTCGTTTCCGGTCCGTCTGCCCAGCACGCTGCGGAGGCGAAGGAAGATCACCACCGCCAGCACCAGGAAGAGCAGGGTATAGATGTCGAAAACTTCACTCATCGTTTGCCGTTACCCGCTTATCGGTGAGAGGCCCGCTTGCTCAAAGAAACGCATATGAGCTGATATTGGGACTCCCTAAAGCTTTTGCCAGCAGGTACCGAAGAAAGCTTGTCGTGGAGGCCCGGCCAGCAGGCTTCTTGCAACTTAAGGCATCGCTTCCCATGCGCCAACCTTAAACCCGGCTGAACGAAGCGGTCCGCCACTCGGTTCCGGCCGTAATCGCCGCCAAATGGATGTCATTTGCGGCGCCCCCGGGACCGTGCTAGCGACAGCCCCAGACGCCGTTTAACAACATAATGCCGCTAAACAAGAAGCATCAAAGCAGCACCAAGGGAAGCTATTAAGGCAGTATCACCGATGGCAGACGAGACGCAACCTGGCGAAAGCGGCGAAGAGGCAGCCTCCGGCGGCACGCAGGTCACACTCAATGTGCTGGCCCAGTATATCAAGGACCTGTCCTTCGAGAGTCCGAACGCGCCGAAAAGCCTGCAATCGGCGGGCAGCCAGCCACGGCTCGAGGTTTCCGTCAACGTGCAAGCTTCGGGCAGCGGCGAGGATCTCTACGAGGTGGCGCTGAGTCTAGAGGCCCATGCCCGCAGCGACGAAAGCGTCGTCTACAATATCGAGCTGATCTACGGCGGCATGTTCCGCATCAAGGGAGCGAGCCAGGAAATCCTGCAGCCGATCCTGTTCATCGACTGCCCGTCCATCCTGTTTCCCTTCGCCCGCCGGGTGATCGCCGATGTCAGCCGCGACGGCTGGTTTCCGCCCCTGATGCTCGACCCCATTGATTTCCGCACCCTTTACCGGCGGAATCTGGAGAACGCCCAGAAAGAGGCGAGCGGCACGTCCAAGAATTGACAGGAAACCGCTTGCCGGCCCCGCCGGCTAGAGGCGATTCCAAATCGCCTCGTCGCCCAGCGATTTGACGAATTCCGCATGGGCCTCGGCTTCGCCAGCGCTGAGCCGCGAGGGCAACGGCGCCGGCCGCGCCGTGGCCACCGGGGTTATCCCGCCGATCTGGTTTTTCTCCCCGCCGCTTACCGCAAGCTCCAGCCGGGCCTGGTGTCCGCCGACCAGTTCCACATAGACGGAGGCCAGCAGCTTGCAGTCGACCAGGGCGCCGTGGTGCTTTTCGCGCGCCGAGAGATCGACCCCGTAACGTTTGCAGAGCGCATCGAGGCTGACCGGTGATCCCGGATGACGCCGCCGGGCGAGCGCCAGCGAATCGACGACATTCTCCCAGGCCAGCAGCATCCGCTCGCAGCGCTCGAACTCCGCATTGAGGAAGGCGAAGTCGAACGGCGCGTTGTGCATGATCAGCTTGGCCCCCTCCACGAAGCTGAGAAGATCGTCGGCGACATTGTGAAAGAGCGGCTTGTCGGCGAGGAAATCCGCCGAAAGCCCATGCACCCGATAGGCCTCGTCGGGCATGTCCCGCTCGGGGTTGAGATAGCAATGCCACTCCCGCCCCGTCGGGATGCAATTCAACAGCTCGATGCAGCCCACCTCGACGATCCGATGGCCGTCTGCCGGCTTCAGCCCGGTGGTTTCCGTATCGAGAATGATTTCGCGCATCTTTTAAAGAGTCTCGCTCGAAATCTCACACATCCAGGCGGCCCCGCAGCTTTTCCCAAACCACGCCTTCGCGGCCGCGCAAATCATCGATCACCTTATCGACCTGACGGGCCACGTCTTCCAAACTCCCGCCCGTGTCCACAACGTAATCCGCACGCGAGCGCTTCTCCGCATCGGGAAGCTGCCGGGCGAGCAGCGCCTCGAACTTCTCCTCGCTCATCCCCGGCCGCGCCAGAACACGTTCTCGCTGAGCTTCCGACGGTGCGCTGACCACCACGACCACATCGACCCGCACTTCCGCGCCGGCCTCATAAAGCAGCGGGATCTCCAAAAGCACCATCTGGGCGCCTTTCGAGTCCTGCTCGTGCAGGAATTCCAGTTCCGCCTTCACCACCAGCGGATGGATGATGGCTTCGAGCTCGCGCAGCTTGCCGGGATGGCCGGAGACCTCTCTCGCCAACAGCTTGCGGTCCACTTTGCCGCCGGGCGCGACGCCCGGAAATGCCGCCTCGATTTCCGGCACGGCCGCACCCTCATACAGGTCGTGAACGATCGCATCGGCATTGCAGACCGGAATGCCCCGCTCGGCGAAGCAAGCCGCCGTGGTGGTCTTGCCCATGCCGATGGAGCCTGTCAGTCCGATCACCAGCATCAGCCGCCTTGCGCCTCCAGGTCGGTCACCACGAGATCGCGCAGTTCCTGGGTCACTTCGGGCCGCACCCCGAACCAGCGTTCGAACCCCGGCACAGCCTGATGCAGCAGCATGCCGAGCCCATCGACGCAGACATTCCCGCGCCCGCGCGCCGCGGCCAGTAGCGGTGTCTCCAGCGGATTATAGACAATGTCGGCAACCACGGAATTTCTCGGCAAATGCTTCAACGATATATCGAGCGGCGGCTGACCTTTCATGCCGAGGCTGGTCGTGTTGACCAGGAGAGCGCAATCCTGAAGCGCTTCCGATTTGTCGTCCCAGGCGACCGTCTCGAGGCGATCGCCGAACGCCTCCACCAAGGACTCCGCCCGCGCCTCCGTCCGGTTGGCGACGACGATCCTGGAGACGCCCGCTTCTTTCAGCCCATAAGCGATCGCCCGCGCCGCGCCCCCAGCGCCGAGCAGCATAGCGGTCGCACCCTCAAGGCCAAGCGCCGGCGCGCTGTCCTGAAGATGGGTCATGAACCCATAGGCATCCGTATTGCTCGCCTGGAGCCGGCCGTCCTCGGTGATCCAGAGCGTATTGGCCGCACCGATGGCCCGGGCCGCCTCGTCGCTGTTATCGGCGACCTGAAGCGCCACCTCCTTGTAGGGCAGGGTGACATTCGCGCCTGCGAAACCCTCGGAGCCGAGACCGCGCAAGAAGCTTTCGATCTCGTCCGGCGGTACGGCGATCTTCTCGTAGGAGCCGTCGATACGGTATTCGCGCAGCCAATATCCATGGATCATCGGCGAGCGCGAATGCGCAATCGGCCATCCGATGACGCAAGCCTTGATCATGCCCGGCAGATCATCCCTCGATCACCTCCCGCTTGCGGAGCTCGGCGAGCAGCGGCAGAAGCGGCAGGCCGAGAATCGAGAAGTGATTGCCTTCGATCTTCTCGAAGAGCTGCACGCCCAAGGATTCGAGCTGATAGGCACCGACCGAGCCCAGCACTTGCTCGCCGGCCGCAGCCAAATAACGGCCGATGAATTCCGGCGTGAGCTTTCGCATGGTGAGCCGCGCGACATCCGTGTATGCCCAGATCGCCCCACCCTCCTTCGCCACTGCCACGGAAGTATGCAGCTCATGGGTTTTGCCCGAAAGATCGAGCAGCAGACGGCGCGCCTCCTCCATGCTGCCCGACTTGCCGATGATCTGATCCCCCAGCGCCAGCACCTGATCGGCGCCGATCACATAGGCCTCCGGGGCAAGCTCGCTGATCGCTTCCGCCTTCGCCCGCGCCAAGACCTCCGCCACATCGTTGGGCAAGAGCCGATCCTCGCCACTCACCGCTTGGCGAATGGCGGTTTCGTCCAGCCCTGGTGCCTGCACGATGACGGTCAGCCCCGCCGCATCAATGAGTTCCGCGCGTGTTCGGCTTGAGGAAGCCAGAATCAGAGGCGGACGATTGTTCTGCAAGAAGGATGTCATGCTTCGAGTACCGGATCCTCGCGGTCGTGATAGAGCCTCAAGATAGCCGCCGCGGTTTCTTCGATCGACCGCCGCGTGACATCGATGATGGGCCATCGATGGCGTGCACAGATTTGCTTGGTCTCGGCGATCTCCGCCGCGATCGCATCCCGGTCCACATAGTCTTCGACATGGGAAGGGAAATGCTCCAGCACGCGGTTGTGCCTGACTTGCGCGATACGATCCGCCGAGGCGATCAGCCCGACGACGAGGGCGCGCTTGATGGTCTCCAACTGCGGCGGCAACGGCATGCCCCGCACCAGCGGCACATTCGCCGTCTTGAACCCGCGATTGGCGAGATAGATCGATGTCGGGGTCTTGGAGGTGCGGCTGATGCCCACCAGCACGATATCCGCATCGTCCAGCTGGGGCGGCAGATTGCCGTCGTCGTGCATCATGGAAAAATTAAGCGCTTCGATCCGGCGAAAGTAATCCGCATCCAACGCGTGCTGCGCGCCCACCGAAGGCGTCGACGGGGTGCCCAGATAGGATTCCAGAACCTGGAGAATGGGCAGCAGCGCCGGCACGCACGGCACGTTGAGCCGCCGGCAGGTCTCCTCTAGCGCGTCGATATGCTCCCGGTTGACCAGCGTGTAGAGCACGATGCCGGGTGCCGCCTCGATATCGCGCAAGGCCCGGTCGAGCTCGCGCCTGGTCCGCACCAGCGGATACACATGCTCCAACGCCCGGAACTGGGAGTACTGAACCCTGGCGGCCTTGGACATGGCGACCAGCGTCTCTCCGGTGGCATCCGAGACCATATGGAGATGGAAGCTACGCGGGATATCCGTGTTCATATCTTTGGATAACCGCCTAAATGTTTCGGAACAATGTGCGGGCTCGTCGAAAACCCTCACCAAGCTTCCTCACTTGCCCGCAATTTTGTTCACAGATTCGCATACGTGGACAATTTGTGTCGGTTTTCCCGCCTGTCAGAAAGCGAAATTCCCTCCCCATTTTGGCGCGCCCCAAATCCACATCCAAAACCTGCGCTCGTCAACAAGGCAGCTGCCGTGCCCTCGGGCTTGGGAATCCGGAGATTGCACCCCAGCTCCAGCTCGCCTATCCACAAGCGTCTTGGAGCCGTCATGCAACGGCAAACCCTGCTGTTAGGACGGATGTTGATACGCCGGGGATGAGGCAGAATATGCGCAACTCCCAGGCTAAAAGAAGAAAAATCAATCTAAGAGAATCTTTCTTTCTCTTAGTTTAAGGGAAGCCATGCTCGACCAGCGTTTGACCCACAGCCGCCTCGTGAAAACCCTTCGGGGTGAAGCGACCGAGAGACCGCCCGTTTGGCTCATGCGTCAGGCGGGACGCTATCTCCCGGAGTATCGCGAGATCCGAGCCCGGGTCGGTTCCTTTCTCGAGCTCTGCCAATCGCCCGACCTGGCCGCGGAAGTAACGCTGCAACCATTGCGGCGGTTCGATCTCGATGCGGCAATCATCTTCTCCGACATCCTCATCGTGCCTTATGCCCTCGGCCAGCACGTGGAGTTCGTGAAGGGCGAGGGTCCGAAGCTCGATCCGATCGCCGATGGCAAAGCCATCGCGAAGCTGGAGAGGAAAGACACCGCGAAAGTCTTTGCGCCCGTATATGAGGCTTTGCGGCGCGTGCGGGCGGGGCTGCCGGAGGAGAAGGCCCTGATCGGTTTTTGCGGCGCCCCCTGGACCGTCGCCACCTATATGATCGCCGGCGGCGGCAGTAAGGATCAGGCGGAAGCCCGCGCCCTCGCCTATACGGATCCGGCAGCCTTCGGCACGCTCATCGATCTCCTGGTGGATGTCTCGGCCGATTATCTTTGCGAGCAGGTGAAGGCCGGCGCGCAAGTCCTGCAGATTTTCGACAGCTGGGCGGGAAGCCTGGCGGAAGACGAATTCGCCCGCTGGTCGATCGATGCCACCCGATCCCTTGTCGCCAAGGTGAAGCGGAAAGCGCCGGATGTTCCGATCATCGGATTTCCGAAAGGTGTTGGCCCGTCCTCGATTTCCTATGCCCGGAACACAGGGATCGACGCCATCGGCTGCGACACCAGCCTGCCCCTCCGTTTCATCGCCGACCAGCTACAGCCTCTCATGCCCGTGCAGGGCAATCTCGACCCGGTCCTGCTCATGGCGGGCGGCGCGCATCTCGACAGACGCGTCGGGGAGATCCTGGATGCGCTCGGTGACCGGCCCTTCGTCTTCAATCTGGGCCATGGCATTTTGCCCCAGACGCCGCCGGAGCATGTCAGCCGGCTTGTGAGCTTGGTCCGAAGCAAGTAAGCCTAGGGCAGCCGCGTGAAGGGAGCACGGCCCTTCGGCAGCGGCGGGACACGGCAACAGCGACTGGGATCTCGATGCTGCTCGCCTACATCAAGGCTTTTCACGTCATCGCCATCATCGCCTGGATGGCGGGGTTGCTCTACCTGCCCCGGCTTTTCGTCTACCACGCCGAATCCGAACCGGGATCTCCCCAGTCGGAGACGTTCAAGGTGATGGAACGGCGGCTCTACCGCTACATCGTCAATCCGGCCATGGCGACGGCTTGGATCCTAGGGCTGATTCTCGTCTACAACGCGATCGACTGGTCGAAAGATTACTGGTTCCACGCCAAGCTGCTCTTGGTGATCCTGCTATCGGCCTATACGGGCGTTCTCGGCAAATGGACCCGGCAATTCGCCAACGACGCCAACACCCGCTCGCCGAAATTCTACCGAATCGCCAACGAAATCCCCACCGTGCTGATGGTGCTGATCGTCATCCTGGTGATCGTGCGGCCGTTCTAGGGGCGCGGTTGCAACCGACGCGCCACCTTTTTGAGAAGAACCCGCGGCAAACCTGTTCCCGAAAGCCACAAACTCTGCTATAAAGCGACTCGCATCCGATCCGGGGACGCTTCTTTCGACCCGGAAACTTCTTTAAAATCGGGTCTTCCGGAGCGGTGCAGGCACCAGACCTGCTTTCACCCGCATAAGGTCAATCCCTTTCCTATAGCGACACTTGGGATCGAATCCGGATTCCTCCTTCCACAAGGTGTCATCTTCCAGAACCCTTTCCGCTTCCTTTGGAGTTAGCAGCGCATGCAGGAAATGAAGCTGCAAGATTTGAAAGTTAAAACCCCGACCGAACTCCTGAGCTTCGCCGAGGAGGTCGAGGTCGAGAACGCAAGCTCGATGCGCAAGCAGGAGCTGATGTTCGCAATCCTGAAGCAGCTCGCTGCCCGGGACGTAGACATCACCGGCACCGGCGTGGTCGAGGTTCTGCAGGACGGTTTCGGATTCTTGCGCTCCCCCGACGTGAACTATCTCGCAGGGCCCGACGACATCTACGTCTCGCCCTCTCAGATACGCCGGTTCGGTCTACGCACCGGCGACACGGTCGAGGGCCAGATTCGCAGCCCGAAAGAGGGCGAACGCTATTTCGCGCTTCTCAAGGTCAACACGATCAATTTCGAGGAGCCCGACAAGCAGCGCCATAAGATCCACTTCGACAATCTGACGCCGCTTTATCCCGACGAATGGCTGCAGATGGAGGTGGACGATCCGACCCGGAAGGATATGACCGGCCGCGTGATCGACATCGTGGCGCCGCTCGGCAAGGGTCAGCGCGGGCTCATCGTGGCCCAGCCGCGCACGGGTAAGACCGTGATCCTCCAGAACATCGCCCACTCGATCACCGCCAATCATCCCGAATGCTACATGATCGTGCTGCTCATCGACGAGCGGCCCGAAGAGGTGACCGACATGCAGCGCTCGGTGAACGGCGAGGTGGTCTCCTCGACCTTCGACGAGCCGGCATCGCGCCACGTCCAGGTTGCCGAGATGGTGATCGAGAAGGCCAAGCGCCTGGTGGAGCATAAGCGCGATGTGGTCATCCTGCTGGATTCCATCACCCGCCTGGGCCGGGCCTACAACACCGTGGTGCCGTCCTCCGGCAAGGTGCTGACCGGCGGTGTCGACGCCAATGCCCTGCAGCGGCCGAAACGCTTCTTCGGCGCGGCACGCAATATCGAGGAGGGCGGCTCGCTCACCATCATCGCAACCGCCCTGATCGACACCGGCAGCCGCATGGACGAGGTCATCTTCGAAGAGTTCAAGGGCACCGGTAACTCGGAAATCGTGCTCGACCGGAAGGTCGCCGATAAGCGCGTCTTCCCGGCCATCGACATCGCCCGCTCCGGCACCCGGAAGGAAGAGCTCCTCGTTGCGCCGCAGCAGCTCAAGAAGATGTATGTCCTTCGCCGTATCCTGAACCCCATGGGCACTCAGGACGCCATCGAGTTCCTGCTCGACAAGCTGAAGCAGACGAAGAGCAACGACGAGTTCTTCGACTCCATGAACACATAAGAGAACACATAGAAGCGAAGGCGGTCTTCAAGGCCGCCCCCGTTCCGTCTCTCGACGGTTCGGAAAGAAAAGCGGACGGTCTATACAGGCCGCGCCGCTTTTTTTGTGCCCGTCTTCAGTTGCCAATGGTCGTTGCAGGCACACCCCTCTTACGAGATGCGTGTCGGATCTTGACAGAATGTCGCACTATGTACTTCTAGAACCAAGTACAATGTGAAGAAATACAGTAGATGTACATATGTTATGCAGTCACGATGATAATTTAGGCAGTTATCACGAACCAGCCGTAAACAACTTCGCAAGACATCGATCGTTAATCTCGCCCGTGACGCTATGGGAGAGACGATGCGTTACGACCTGCGGAACGAATGGCCGGGCTGGTGGATCCTATTACCGATCGTCGGGGTTGCCCTGATCGCTGTTCTTGGCGCCGAGATGGGCGGCATGATGGCGGGACTCATCTGCTCGGTCTTCGGCGGGTTTCTTGCGGCGTGGGCGATCAACCGGCGGCTGAGGATCATCGCCGTCGCGACCGAGAAGATCGCCGCCGGCGATCGCTACGCGGAGATCCCGGAACAATCCGCAGGCCCGCTTGCCGATCTCTCCAAAGCGGTCTTGGAGCTCCGTGCCGCCATCGGCGAAGCGGATGGCCGTGTCGTCGACCAGCGCCGCCGGGAAGCCGAAGCGCGACTACATTACGCCGGACGGAGCTTCTTCACCCACCAGTTCCGCACGACCGTCGATCAAGTGACGCGCGCCTTCACCCATGGCATCGATCAGATCGGCCATACGGCGGCCGAGCTCTCCAATCAAAACCGGCATATGCACGACCAGGTGGAGGCGGCCTCCCGATCAGCCGCAGCAGCAGGCGCTGACGTCCATGCTCTAGGTGTCGCTGCCCGGGAGATCCTGAACCGTATTCGCCGCTCCGCCGGAGACGTTGCCGACTCCAAGGATGTGACCGAGAAAGCGGTCACCGATATTGCCCGTGCCGACGAGACCGTCCGCAGCCTGGCGGAAGCTGCGAACCGCATCGGCGAGGTCGTCGGCCTCATCCAGACCATCGCGCGGCAAACGTCCCTGCTTGCCCTCAATGCGTCCATCGAGGCCGTTCGCTCCGGCGAAGCCGGCAAGGGATTCGCCGTGGTGGCCAATGACGTGAAGCGCCTCGCGACCCAGACGGCACAAGCGACCAACGACATCTCCTCTCAGGTGCGCGGCATCCAGGCGGCGGTGGAGGAAACCGCTTCGGCCCTCGGCCAGGTGACCGGCAGCGTCGGCCGCATCAACGAAGCCAACACCGTGCTGCGCCACGTGCTCGAGGAGCAGACCGCCGAGCTCGACGAGATCGCCAGCCATGCCAGCGAAGTCTCTCGGCAAATCGCCGGTGCGCTGCCCGGTATCGGTGCCGCAGTCGGCCATGTGGATCGCGCGGGCGAGCAGGTGATCGGGACCGCCAAGGAGCTGATCGGTCATTCTCAAGGGCTGGTCTCGACCGTCGGCCGCTACTTCGCCGATCTGGAGAGCGGCGCCATCAAGATCGGCATCCTCCACTCCCTCTCCGGCACCATGACTGCCAGCGAGCGCCCGCTCCAGGAGCTGCTCGTCATGATGATCGAGCAATGCAACGCGCAAGGCGGCGTGCTCGGCCGTCCGCTCGAGGCCGTCATCATGGATCCTCGCTCCGAACCGAAACGCTACGCGGAGCAAGCCAGAAGCCTGATCGAGGAGCACAAGGTCGCCGCCATCTTCGGCTGCTGGACGAGCGCATCGCGAAAAGAGGTGCTGCCCGTCGTCGAGAGCCTCGACAGCCTTCTCTTCTACCCGAGCCAATACGAGGGCGAGGAGGAATCATCGAATATCTTCTACACCGGCGCGACCCCTCAGCAGCAGGCCGTCCCCGCCGTCGACTATCTGCTCGCGCAAGGCAAGAAACGCTTCTTCCTGCTCGGCACCGACACGATCTATCCGCGGACGACCAACGCGATCGTAAGAGCCTATCTCCATTCCAAAGGCATCAAGCAAAACGCCATCGCCGAGCACTATACGCCGTTCGATCATCGCGACTGGGAAGAGACCGTCGCCTGGATCAAGCGCTTCGGTGCAACCGGCGATTCTGCGATCGTCACCACGGTGAGCGGAGATGCGAATATCTATTTCTTCCGCGAGCTCGCCGCCCAGGATGTGACCGCCGCCTCGATCCCTGCCATGACCCTTTCTATCGGCGAGGCGGAGCTGCCGGCCCTGGCCGGGCCCGAGCTCACCGGACATCTCGCCGCCTGGAACTATCTGCATGAGATCGATTCATCCGAGAACCGCCGTTTCGTGAATGACTGGCGGCGCTTCTCCGGCGCCCCCAATATCGTTACCGACGATCCCATGGAGGCGACCTGGATCGGATTCCATCTCTGGGCCGAGGCGGTGGAAAGGGCCGGCATGACGGAGACCGATGCCGTCCGCAATGCGCTCTCCGGCATGCATCTCAAAGCACCGAGCGGCTACGAGGTGGTGATGGATGAGACCAACCACCACCTCCACAAGCCGGCCTTCATCGGCCGCATGACCGTCGACGCCCGCATCGTTCCCATCTGGCATAGCGAGACCCTGCTGAGCCCCCGCCCATGGAGTCCGTGGCTGCTGACCGACACGAAGCGTCAGCCGAGTCAAAAACGGGAAGACGAGCCGCTCGCCTTGGCGAGCTAGACCGGCCGGACTTCACGGGAAGCCTTGATCGCATCGACGAGCTTGTCGGCTTCCGTGACTGGCGGCGAGCAGAGCGGACCGATGCAGACATAGGCGGTCGGCTTCCCCTCCACGGAAGTCTTGCCGTGAGCCGGCGAGCTCTTCGGCAACGCATCAGTCTCGGCGATCACCTGAACCACGGCGTCCGGCAGCGAGACATTCCGCAGCGCATTGCGCATACGGGAAGCGTCGCCACCCTCCGGCACGACGATCGCGATATGGGCCGGCGCCATCCCATCGAGGGAGGCGGTGAGCAGCCCCGCGTGAGCGACGGCGTTCTCCGCCGCGGCACCGGAGAAAAAATTGAGGATGGCTTCCGCCCGCTCCCGGTAGCGCTCCTCCCCGGTCCACAGATAGAGCGCCATCAAATTCTCGATCATGGTTGGGTTGGCGTTCGGAGTCGCATCGTCATAGGCGTTCAGCGGGCGCACGATCAGATCCGTCGTATCGTCGGCGGCGAAGTAATACCCCGCCATATCCTCCGCCCAGTAATGGGCATCGAGCACATCGACCCACCCTTTCGCCTTGTCGAGATACTTGGCCTCGCCGGTCACCGCGGCGAGGGCCAGAGCCGCCCCGATCATGTTGGCGTAGTCGGTCGCCGTTGCCGGCGCCTTCGCCTTGCCCTCGCGATAGGCGTGCAGCAACCGTCCGCCCGTCTCCATCTTCTCGCAGACGAAATCGAAAGCACGCTTCGCCACATCGATCCAATCGTCTTTCCCGAAGGCGTCTCCGGCGCGGGCGAGGCTTCCGATCATCAGTCCGTTCCAGTCGGCGAGCACCTTGTCGTCGAAGCCGGGCCGCACCCGTTCCGACCGCTTTGCGAAGAGCTTGGCGCGCATAGCCGCGAGCTTTGCTTCCGTCTCTGCATCCATCAGCTCGATCGCGTCGAGGCGGTTGAGGATGGTCTTGCCTTCCCAATTGCCACCCGGCTTCACATCGTAGACGCCGCAAAAGAGGGCGGCCTCATCCGGTGCCAGCACCTCTTCGATCTCGTCTTTCGTCCAGACGTAGAACTTGCCTTCCTCGCCCTCGCTATCGGCATCCAGCGATGCGGCGAAGCCGCCGCCCTCGACCGTCATCTCGCGCGTCAGCCAATCGACCGTCTCGGCGATGCGCAGCGCATAGAGCGGTGCGCCCGTCTCGCGCCAGGCCTCCGTCATGAGATCGAGGATCAGCGCGTTGTCGTAGAGCATCTTCTCGAAATGCGGCACGAGCCAGTGCTCGTCGACCGTGTAGCGGGCGAACCCGCCGCCGAGGTGATCGTAGATGCCGCCTTGCGCGATATGGTTCAGGGTCAGCTCCACCGCGGCGAGCGACTGCTTGTTTCCATAGCGAAGACCCGTCCGCCACAGGAAGGAGAAGAACTGGGTCTGTGGGAATTTCGGTGCGCCGCGCAAGCCCCCGTTCTCCGGATCGACCGCCTGGACGAAGCGGATCGAAAGATCTTCCAGCAAGGCCTCGTTCGGCGCACCCGCCTTGGTGCGTGGCGCCGCCGGCTGCAGCCGTTCTTTGATCGCATCCGCGTTCTGACGGATCTTGGCAGGCTCGTCGGCGTAGATGCGCGCGATCTCCTTCAGCACATGGGTGAAGCCCGGACGGCCGAAGCGCGGCTCCTTCGGGAAATACGTGCCGCCCCAGAACGGCTCCCCATTCGCGGTGAGGAACATGGTGAGCGGCCAACCCCCCTGCTCGCCGAGCTGATGCAGCGCGGTCATGTAGACGGAATCGACGTCGGGCCGCTCCTCGCGGTCGACCTTGATGTTGACGAAGAGATCGTTCATCACCTCCGCCACCGCATCGTCCTCGAAGCTTTCATGAGCCATCACGTGGCACCAATGGCAGGCCGCGTAGCCCACCGAGAGAAGGATGGGCTTTCCCGTCTCCTTGGCATGGGCCAGCGCATCTTCCCCCCATGGCCACCAATGGACAGGATTGTCCCGATGCTGCAGCAGATAGGGGCTGGTCTCTTCTCCGAGACGATTATGGGATGTGCCGTCTGTCATGATGCTCCTGTCGTGAATGGCGAAAGGCTAGGGTAACCTCTGCCGCGCCAATTGAGAGCACGCGTCGAAAAAGAATTGTCGTCACCGATGCCGACTGCCGACACCATCATCGCCCTCGCCAGCGGCCAGGGCCGCGCCGCCATCGCCGTGTTGCGGATCTCGGGACCGGCGACCCGCGATCTCGTTATGGCCCTCTGCGGCACGCTGCCGTCGCCGCGCCGCGCCACCTTGAGGAGACTTAAAGACCCTGCGAGCGGTTCCCTGTTGGATCGTGGATTGGCGATCTGGTTCCCGGGTCCGGCAAGCTTCACCGGAGAGGATATGGCGGAGCTGCATATCCATGGCGGCCGGGCGGTAACGCAAAACGTGGTTAACGCATCGTTAACGCTGCCGGGGGTCCGTCTGGCCGAGGCGGGCGAATTCGCCGCCCGCGCCTTCGAGAACGGCAAGCTCGATCTGAGCGCCATCGAAGGTTTGGCCGATCTCATCAATGCGGAGACCGCCGCCCAGGCCCGGCAGGCGCTGACCCAGGCCGAGGGGTCCTTGCGGAAGCGAGCGGAGGCTTGGCGCGAGAGAATCCTGCGCGCTCAAGCCTTGGCCGAAGCCAGCATCGACTTTTCCGACGAGGGAGACGTTGCCGACGACGCCATGGCCCAAGCCAAGCACGCGGCGAAGGCACTCGCCGAAGAGCTGACGGCGGAGCTTCAGAAGAAGAGCGGCGAACGTCTGCGCGAGGGCTTTCGCATCGTCATCGCCGGCCCGCCCAACGCGGGCAAGTCGAGCCTTCTGAATGCGGTCGCCGCGCGCGACGTCGCCATCGTCTCGGCGGAAGCCGGCACCACCCGCGACCTGGTCGAGGTGCATCTCGATCTCGAAGGACTTCCGGTAATCCTCACCGATACGGCAGGCTTGCGCGAAGGCGGCGGCGAGATCGAAGCGGAAGGGATGCGCCGGGCGCTCGCGCGCGCCAGTGAAGCGGATCTCATCCTCTGGCTGATCGACGCGACGTCGCCCGTAGAAAGTCCACCCGCCGATCTCGAAGTCTTCGGCCCCCTCCCCGTCCTCAACAAGATCGACGAGACGGCCGCCGCCGGGGTCCATGCGCTTCCCGTCTCCGCCAAGACCGGCGAAGGGATCGATCGTCTTTTGAGCGAGATCGCAAACCGCGCGTCGGAGGGGATTGCGGAAGGCGGCGAACCTCCGGCCATCACACGAGCGCGCCACCGCAGCGAGATCGAGGCTGCCGTGGCGGCGCTTCAGCGATTCATCGAGGAGAAGAGCGAGGCCGAGCTCGCGGCCGAGGAGCTGCGCATCGCCGCCCGCCATATCGGCCGCCTGACAGGCCATATCGATGTGGAGGAGGTGCTGGGCGCCATCTTCGGCGAGTTCTGCATCGGGAAATGATTCACGTGAAACATCGGCCAAGAAAGCCGGCCGGAATGATTCACGTGAAACATCCGCTCAGGCCGTGGCCGATGCCTTCTTCCGCAGGCGCGCCTCGATCTCCGGCGCCTTGAGAGTCTCGATCCGCGCCGCGACCCACCATTCATTGCCGAACGGATCGCGAAAACCGCCACGGCGATCCCCGTCCCCCGCCTCCATGGGCGGTGCGATCGGTTCCGCGCCGTGGGCATAGGCCGTCGCGA
This sequence comes from Methyloligella sp. ZOD6, assembly GCA_050110875.1. Lineage (GTDB taxonomy): Bacteria > Pseudomonadota > Alphaproteobacteria > Rhizobiales > Methyloligellaceae > Methyloligella. The sequence continues at coordinate 2,517,958 of CP188828.1, read as the reverse complement.
ACGCCCCTTCCAGATCGGCGACGTAGATGTGCAGCATGGTATGCCGTGCCGGATCCTGTTCCGTCGCTCCCCCGACCATCACGCCGGAATTCCCGATCCGCACCTCCGCATGCATGATCGAGCCGTCGGGCCGGTGAATGCGCATGGTCTCCGTCCCGCCGAAGACCGTCCGGATGAAATTGATCAGCCTGTCCGGATCGCTCACCACGAGATACGGCGAAAGCACCGGCGCCCCCGCCGGCAATGCATATTTGGTCATCGGCAATCCCCCTTCCAACCGAGACAACAGCTTAGCAATGGCGGCAAGAAACGCGCGTGTGAATATTGCCGCAAAGGCCTGCCGATTGTATCGGCGGACGCAACGCGCTATCTCCAGCGTCAGACCCCTGCAACAAGACGAGTGACGACGCTTCCGGCCATGGGACTGAACGACCAGGCAAGCCACGACGTGCAAGCTTACGATGTCATCGTGATTGGCGGCGGCCACGCCGGCTGTGAGGCCGCTGCTGCGGCGGCTCGCATGGGCGCGCGCACCGCGCTCCTCACCCACACCAAAGCGACCATCGGGGAGATGTCCTGCAATCCGGCGATCGGCGGTCTTGGCAAGGGCCATCTGGTGCGCGAGATCGATGCCCTCGACGGACTCATGGGCCGTGTCGCCGACAGGGCCGGCATTCAGTTCCGCCTTCTCAATCGAAGCAAAGGGGCTGCGGTTCAGGGTCCCCGCGCCCAGGCCGACCGCAAGCTCTATCGCGAGGCCATGCAGCAGGCCATCGCCGAGACCGAGAATCTCCACGTCATCGAAGGCGCGGTCGATGACGCCCTCCTCGCTGACGGCCGTATCGCGGGCGTCGTCACCGAAGATGGAGGTACGTTCACGGCTAAGGCATTCGTGCTCACCACCGGCACATTTCTGCGCGGGCTGATTCACATCGGCGAAAAGAAGATCCCTGCCGGCCGCATGGGAGAGGCGCCCGCCACCGGTCTCTCCAAGCGCCTCTACGGTCTCGGCTTGGCCATGGGCCGGCTGAAGACCGGCACCCCGCCGCGGCTCGACAAGAACAGCATCGATTGGTCCCGCCTCGACATGCAGGCAGGCGACGAGCCGCCGGTCCCCTTCTCGTTTCTGACCGAGGCCATCACCACGCCCCAGACGGTCTGCCACATCACCTATACGACCGAGGAGACTCACAGGATCATTGCCGAGAACCTCGATCGCTCCGCCGTCTATTCCGGCGATATCGAAAGCGTCGGTCCGCGCTATTGCCCGTCCATCGAGGATAAGGTCGTCCGCTTCAGGGACCGGAACGCCCACCAGATCTTCCTGGAGCCGGAAGGCCTGGACGACGACACGGTCTATCCCAACGGCATTTCGACCTCATTGCCGGAAGAGGTGCAGCACGCTTTTCTGAAGACCATTCCCGGCCTTGAGGACGTTCACGTGAAACGGCCGGGCTACGCCATCGAATACGACTATGTGGATCCGCGGGAGTTGCGCGCGAGCTTGGAGGTGAAAGCCGCGCCGGGCCTGTTTCTCGCCGGCCAGATCAACGGCACCACCGGCTATGAGGAGGCGGGCGCCCAAGGACTGATCGCCGGCATCAATGCCGCCCTGTCCGCTTCCGGGGCGGCCGAGCCCTTCGTCGTGACCCGCGCCGACGGTTATCTCGGCGTGATGATCGACGACCTCGTGACCCGCGGTGTGACCGAGCCCTATCGCATGTTCACCTCTCGCGCCGAATATCGTCTCGCGCTTCGGGCCGACAATGCCGATCAGCGGCTCACGCCGATGGGTGTCCGCGTCGGCTGTGTGGGAGCGAATCGCGCCGCCGCATTCGAGAAGAAGCGCGCCGCTTTGACGGAAGGCGAGGCATTGCTCAAGCACCTCGTCATCAGCCCGAGCGCGGCCACCAAGGCCGGGCTGAAGCTCAATCAGGACGGCAAGAAGCGGAGCGCGTTCGATCTGCTCTCCTACCCGAATATCACCTTTGCCGATCTCGTAGCGCTCTGGCCCGAGCTCGGCACGCTCGATGCCAGGATTGCCGATCAGCTCGCCACCGACGCCCGCTACGCCGTCTATCTCGCGCGCCAGGAAGACGACATCGCCGCCTTCCGCAAGGACGAGGCCATCGCCATCCCACAGGACTTCGCATACGAGACGATAAGCGGGCTCTCCAACGAGCTGCGCGAGAAGCTTGAGAAGCGCCGCCCCGAAAGCCTCGGCCAGGCCGCCCGCCTCGACGGCATGACCCCCGCGGCGCTCATGCTGATCCTGGCCCATGTCAAACGCGCTGGAGCAAAGCGCCAGGCGAAGGCGGAGAAAAGCACCCCCGCGAAGGCGAAATCCGCGTGAGCGAGGAGACGTTCGAAGGCGAGGAATCCACACTCTCTGTGGACGATCCGGAAGCGTTCGCGAAAGCCTTTGATGTTTCACGTGAAACTATCCACAGGCTGGAGCGCTACGCGGAGCTGCTTGCCGAATGGCAGAGCTGGACGAATCTCGTCGCCAAATCCACCCTGCCCGATCTCTGGACGCGGCATTTCGCCGACTCCGCCCAGCTGACTTTGCTTGCGCCGAACGCGCGACTCTGGCTGGATTTGGGCTCTGGCGCCGGGTTCCCCGGCCTCGTTGTGGCGATCCTCAAAGCGGCGGATCCGGGCTTCAAGATGCACTTGGTCGAAAGCAATCAGCGCAAATGCCGTTTCCTCGACGAGGTCGCCGCCGCGACCGACGCCCCTGTGGAGATCCATCCCATTCGCATTGAAAATTTCCGTCGAAGCAGCCTATCTGAAGCACCTCATATTATTTGCGCCCGTGCGCTCGCGCCCCTGCCCAAGTTGCTGGGGCTTGCGGAGCCGCTATTCGGCGAAGCAACGAGGGGGCTGTTCTTGAAAGGCCGTGCCGCTGCCCGCGAAATCGAAGAGGCAAGACGCGCGTGGCAGTTCGAGGGGAAGACCCATCCGAGTCTCACATCCAAGGAGTCCAGCATCGTGGACGTGACCGGTCTTCGGGCCAATCGCCGAAAGGCGCCCAAGCGATGATCAGCTTTCCGAAATTCGGCGGTGGAAGCAGCCCCGCCCGGCGCACCCGGGTCTTGGCGCTCGCCAATCAGAAGGGCGGTGTCGGCAAGACCACCACGGCGATCAATCTGGGAACGGCCCTGGCGGCGGTCGGCGAGCGCGTCCTCATCGTCGATCTCGACCCTCAAGGCAACGCCTCCACCGGCGTCGGCGTGGAGGATCGCGGCGTTTCCACCTTCGACGTGATGAGCGGCACCAGCACCCTCAAGGATGCGCGCTTTCAGACCACCGTGCCGGGCCTTACCATCTCGCCCGCCACCATCGACCTCATGGCCTTCGAGCGCGAGACGGGCATGGCGAGCGGCCGTCACTATCGCCTGCGCGATGCCATCGCCGCCATGACCGCCGGCGAGGAGCCGACCCAACGCACCACCTATGTGCTGATCGATTGTCCGCCGAGCCTGAACCTTCTCACCGTGAATGCACTCGCCGCAGCCGATGCGGTTCTCGTGCCGTTGCAATGCGAATTCTTCGCCCTTGAAGGTCTGGCCCAGCTCTTAAGCACGGTGGAAGAGATCCGCGGACGCTTGAACCCGAAGCTTCATATCCACGGCGTGGTGCTGACCATGTACGATCAGCGCACCGCGCTTTCCGACCAGGTGGTCGACGATGTGCGCCGCGTGCTCGGCGACAAGGTTTATTCGACCGTCATTCCCCGCAATGTGCGGGTGGCGGAATCGCCGTCCCACGGCAAGCCGGTGCTGCTCTACGATTATCGCTGCGCCGGTAGCCAGGCCTATATCAAGCTCGCATCCGAAGTGATCGAGCGCGAGCGCCGGACGCGGGCGGCGTGAGCGTGCGGCGGAAAAGTCAGTTGCGGCGTAGAGGATCGCCCGAAAGGGCCAGCGGAGGAGGCGCCGGATCGGCGAAGAGACCATCATGACAGCGACCACTCAAAAGAAGCGGTTGGGCCGCGGCCTGACATCCTTGCTTGGCGACGGCGTCGAAGCCGACTTCTCCCAAATCGAGGACCAGCGCATGCTGCCGCTTTCGGCTCTGAAAGCGAGCCGCTTCAATCCGCGCCGTCATTTCGACGACGAGCATCTGACCGAGCTTGCCGATTCGATCCGCGAGCGCGGCCTCGTCCAGCCGCTCATCGTGCGTCCGCAGGAAGGCCGCGACACTTACGAGATCGTCGCCGGCGAGCGTCGCTGGCGCGCGGCACAGAAGGCGAACCTGCACGAGGTGCCGGTCGTCATTCGTTCCCTTTCCGATCAGGAGGCGGTCGAGCTCGCCATCATCGAGAACGTCCAGCGCGAGGATCTGAACGCCATCGAGGAGGCGGAAGGCTATCGCTCGCTGATGGATGGCCATGGCTATACCCAGGAGGATCTCTCCCGGGTCATCGGCAAGAGCCGTAGTCATCTCGCCAACACCCTTCGTCTGCTCAAACTGCCCGAGGCGGTCCGCCGCTATGTTGCCTCCGGCGATCTCTCCGCCGGTCACGCTCGCGCCCTGATTGGCCGCCAGGACGCGGAGCTGCTTGCCGCCCGCGTCGTCAAGGAGGGCCTCTCGGTGCGTCAGACCGAAGCGCTGGTCCAGAACAGCGGCCAGACGAAAAAGTCTTCCGCTCAATCCGCCTCGATGAAGGATCCGGATACCCGCGCCGCCGAGGCGGAGCTGAAAGAAGTGCTGGGTCTCAAGGTCGAACTTCGGCCGGGCAAGGGCGAGAAGGGTGAACTGCGCATCCGCTACACCACCCTGGATCAGCTCGAAGACCTGCGTCATCGCCTTATGCGCGGGTTAAGTCATTGATAAAAAACGATAATTACCGTCAACGTGAACGGAGTGCGAGCACCAGCCTCTCGGCATAGGCCTGCTCCAGCGCTGGCGAGAGACGTGCTTTCATCACGGCGTCTTGGATGCGGGGCAGCGCGGCTTGCAACCTCGCCGCGCCCCACCGCCGGCTATCGCGAAGGAAGGCGTCCCGCCGTTTGAAATGAATCGGCGGGCGAATTTTGCGCAAGGCAGCCTCGGCCGAACCGTTCGCGGCCTCGGCCGCAGCAACCGAATGCAGTCGCATGAAATGCCGGCCCAGCGCGGCGAGCGCCATCTGCGGTGCCGTCCCCGCCCCGGCGAGCCGCGAAAGCTGGCGGATCGCACCGCGGGAATCGCCGCCGCTGACCAGATAGACGAAATTCTCCACCGCAACCTCGGCGCTGTCGCCGACCACGGCATCGATATCGTCGTGGCTGATCCGGTCCTTGCCGGCGGCATAGAGGATGAGCTTTCCGATTTCCGCGCGGGAGAGCGCCTGATCGGCCCCGAGCCGGCTCATCAGATAGGTCCGCGTCTCGCGATCGATATTGAGCTTTGCGGCCGCCAGCTCCTCGTCGATCAATGCGCCGAGATTCCTGTCCTCCGCGTAGCACGGCAGCGCAGCCGCGAAAGGCAGTTTCTCGAACAGCTTCCGCAAGGCGGAATCGGGCTTGAGGTTGCCGCCCTCGATCACCAGCGCCGCATCGGGCGGTTCCGCAAGCGCGGCTTTCAGCTCATCCGGTTTGAGCCGCGCGCCGGCGGTCACCCGGATCACCTTCCGGTCCGCGAACATGGGCATGGTCCCGAGCTCGACCGAAAGCCGTCCGTCGCTCTCGGCCAAGTCGCGATCGTCGAGACGGACGATCTCCGCATCGTTCCCGCTGCCGGCGAAATAGGCCTGCATCGCCTTGGCCCGCTCGGACACCAAACCGGTATCCGGCCCGTAGACCAGCACGGCCCGGCAAGCTGGATCGGGCGATTTCAGAAAGCGCGGAACGCCGGAGGATTTGACGGCGACCATGGCGAAACTCCGCCGCTGCAGGCGGGATCAGGTCGAGGTGGCGAGATAGCTTGCGACTTGCGTGCGGATGCTTTCGGCGACCGTGCCGGCCGCCCGGTCTTCCGCATTGTATTGCGCGCGCACATTGGAGAAGGTCTTGTCGTAGCGGTCGTAGGAGGCGCGCCCGATGGCGGTCCCCTCATGGATCATCTTGCCGTCGGCGAGATTGATCAGACGGTAGTCCGCCCGAAGCGTGTAGACCTCGCCCGTGGCGTCGCCGCTGCGCAGCACCATTTCCTTGGTGACGCTTTCCCGCAGCACGATATTGAGCTTGTAGCGGCTCGGAGCGGCGGTCCCGCCGCCCGTGGTGTCGAAGATCAGCTCGTTGCGCACCTGCTGTCCGACGCGGCCGGGAATCGGCGAAATCTCCACCGCCGCCATCATGGCCTGGGTCGATTCGCCGGAGGCGGAGGTGCCGTAAAGAGGGCGCACGCCGCAGGCGCTCAAGGCGAGGCCGGCACCGGCCAAAATGGCGAGCGCCAACGCCGTCCGCCCGGCCTTGCGGAAAGACCGGCGGCGCAAATGGCGCGTGGTTTGGCTGTTACGCCACGACATTGACGATCCTCTGCGGCACGACAACGATCTTCTTGATTTCGCGTCCCCCAATGGCGCGCATCACATTGTCCAATTTTAGCGCTGCCGCCTCAATATCTTCTTTTGCGGCGTCCCGTGCAATCGTCAATTCGTCTCGCCTCTTCCCATTGACCTGCACGGCAATGGTCACTTGGTCGTCGACCACCAGCGCCGGATCCGGCGAAGGCCAGGCTTCCTGGGCCAAAAGTCCTTCATGCCCGAGCATGGACCAGCATTCTTCCGCAAGATGCGGCACCATTGGGGCAGCCAGCCGCGCCAGCATCTTCGTCGCCTCGGCCAACGCGAAATGAACATCGGCATCCGGCGATCCGCCCGCCTTGTTCAGCGTCGATGACAATGCGTTCGACAACTCGTAGATCTGCGCCACCGCGGAATTGAACCGCAGATTCTCGATCGAAGCGGTCACTGCGGCGATCGTCTTATGGGTCGCCCGGCGCAGCTCCGTTGCCACCGCGCCCATCTCCTTCGGCGGATCGCTCGGTGCAGTCCCCAGCGCGGCCACCTCGCCGGTCATCCGCCACATGCGCTGCAGGAAGCGATAGCTGCCTTCGACGCCCGCCTCCGTCCACTGGATATCCCGCTCCGGCGGCGTGTCGGACAGCATGAACCAACGGGCCGTGTCCGCGCCGTACTGCGCCGTGATCTCCTCCGGCCCCACGGTGTTCTTCTTGGACTTCGACATCTTCTCGAGATGACCGATGGCGAGCTCTTTCCCGGTCTCCGTATGAAATGCCTTGCGGTCGCCGTCGCTGCCTTCGATCCGCACCAGGCCCGGCTCGACCCATTGGCCGTTCTCGTCGCGATAGGTTTCATGGGTCACCATGCCTTGGGTGAACAGGCCGGCAAAGGGCTCGTCCAGCCCCACATGGCCCGTGCGATGCATGGCGCGGGTGAAGAAGCGGGCATAGAGCAGATGCAGAATCGCATGCTCGATACCGCCGATATATTGGTCGACGGGCAGCCACTCATCGGCCATTTCGGGCACGGTCGGCGTCTTGGCCCGCGGTGCCGTGAAACGTGCAAAATACCAGGACGAATCCACGAAGGTGTCCATGGTATCGGTCTCCCGGCGCGCCGGCCCCCCGCACTCAGGACAGGTGACGTTCTTCCAGCTCGAGTGATGGTCCAGCGGATTGCCCGGCTTGTCGAAGGAGACGTCGTCCGGCAGCTTTACCGGAAGATCGGCCTTCGGCACCGGAACAATGCCGCATGTCTCGCAATGTATCATGGGAATGGGACAGCCCCAATAGCGCTGCCGCGAGACGCCCCAATCGCGCAAGCGGAACTGGGTCTTGCGCATGCCTTGCTGCGTGTTGCCGACCGATTGCCGCTCCAGACGGTCGCTCATGGCAGCCTTCGCCGCCGGCACGTCCATCCCGTCCAGGAAGCCGGAATTGATCATCGTGCCGTCGCCCGTATAGGCCTCGTCGCCGATCGCGAAGCTCGCCGCATCCGCATCGGGCGGCAGCACCACCGGCGTGACGGGGAGATCGTATTTCCGGGCGAATTCCAGGTCGCGCTGATCGTGGGCAGGACAGCCGAAGATTGCGCCGGTACCGTATTCGGAGAGGATGAAGTTGGCGATATAGACCGGCAGGGTCGCGCCCTCGATCACCGGATGGGCCACACGCACGCCCGTATCGAAGCCCTGCTTCTCCAAGGTCTCCAATTCCGCCGCGCTGGTGCCGTGCCGCTGGCACTCGGCGATGAACGCCGCCGCCGTCTTATCCGTCTCGCCGATCGCCGTGGCCAGCGCATGGTCTGGGGCAATCGCCAGGAAGCTCGCGCCGAACAGCGTATCCGGCCGCGTGGTGAAGACCTGGATCGTGGCGATATCTTCCGGCGCCGTTTCCGCCACTGTCTCGAACAGAAGCAACAGACCTTCCGACCGGCCGATCCAGTTCGACTGCATCAGCCGCACCTTCTCCGGCCAGCGCTCCAGAGTCTCCAGCCCCTCCAGCAGCTCGTCGGCGAATTCGGTAATCTTGAAGAACCACTGGGCGAGCTCACGCTGCTCAACCGGCGCGCCGGAGCGCCAGCCCTTCCCGTCGATCACCTGCTCGTTGGCGAGCACGGTCTGATCCACCGGGTCCCAATTGACCTTGCGGGTCTTGCGTTCCACCAGCCCGGCCTCCAACAGATCCAGAAAGAGGCTTTGCTGCTGCGCGTAATATTCGACGTCGCAGGTCGCGAACTCCCGGGACCAGTCGATGGAAAAACCCATCAGCTTCAGCTGGTCGCGCATGGTTGCGATATTGTCGTAGGTCCATTCTCCGGGATGGATACCCCGCTCGATGGCAGCGTTCTCCGCCGGCATGCCGAACGCGTCCCAGCCCATCGGATGCAGCACGTTATGGCCGCGCGCCCGCATGAAGCGCGCCACCACATCGCCCATGGTGTAGTTGCGGGTGTGCCCGATATGGATGCGCCCCGACGGATAGGGAAACATCTCGAGCACGTAGTATTTCGGCCGTGGATCATCGTCATCGGCGGAATAAACTGCCGATTCGTCCCATTTTTCCTGCCAAAAGCGCTCCTGCGCCGCTGCGTCGTAACGCTCCGCTGCCATTGAAGTCTTGCCCGTCGCTCAGCTTTGAGATTTGCCGCGCAATCGACCCTAAATGAGGCGGGCGGTCAAGCGATGGCTCCACCGATGGCGTCACCCCCGGGCATCCGGGTTCCGCTTCGCGGACCCGAGCGTTAACTTGACCGGGGGGTCCATGCCGTTACCTATCGGCAGACGCCTAACGTTTGCTCGCGATCTCTTTTCCCGAGCGGAGATGAAACGGCGTGGATGCCCGGATCAAGTCCGGGCATGACGCATGAGAAATTACCGAACACCGGTTACCCGATTGACTGCACCCAACACCATCGCCGCACGTCTCACGCAAGTCCGCGACGACATCGCTGCAGCCGCCAAAGCCGCGGGCCGCGAGTCAGATAGCGTGAAGCTCGTCGCCGTCTCCAAGACCCATCCGGCCGAGGCCGTCGAGGAAGCCATTCAGGCGGGGCAGCGCCTGTTCGGCGAAAATCGCGTCCAGGAAGCGCAATCGAAGTTTCCCGATCTGAAAGAGCGTTACCCCGATATCGAGCTCCATATCGTCGGCCCATTGCAGTCTAACAAGGTGAAGGATGCCGTCGCCATCGCCGACTGCATCCAAAGCGTCGACCGGGAAAAGATCGCGCGCACCATCGCCAAGGAGATGGAAGAGCAGAGCCGCAAGCCGAAGCTGCTGGTTCAGGTCAACACCGGCGAGGAGCCGCAGAAAGCGGGAGTTCCCCCTGCGGAGGTCGCCGATTTCGTGCGGATGTGCCGCGACGAGCTGGGGCTCGAGATCGCCGGCCTCATGTGCATCCCGCCTCTCGACGAGGAGCCGGCCCTGCATTTCGCCCTGCTGGAGAAGCTGGCCAAGCAGCTCGGCCTCGCCGAGCTCAGCATGGGCATGAGCGGCGATTACGAAAAGGCCGTCCAATTCGGCGCGACCTATGTCCGCGTCGGCACCGCCATCTTCGGCGCCCGCGATTACACCTAGCCGCGAATCTCGATCACGGTTTTGGGTCCGGCTTCGCGTATCAGCGCCAGGAAGTCCCGTTTGGAAACGGCGATGCAGCCTTCCGTAGGCAGATAGCCCGGCCGTGCAAGATGGATGAAGATGGCGCTGCCCCGGCCCCGCACCCGCGGCAGGTCGTTATAGCCCATCACCAGAACCAGGTCGTAGAGATGGTCCTGCCGCTTCAGCCCTTCGGCGCTCCCCATGCTCGGCAGTCTGATCATGCGGTTGTAGTTCCGGTCTGCCGGATCGTCGCTCCAGCCGTCATCGGGGCCGATCGCATGGCTCGGCAGAACCGTGGACGGCCACCTCGTCCGGTCGGCGCGATAGAGCAACATCCGCAAGGGAAAGACGCCCAAAGGCGTCGCCCCATCCCCCTCCCGCTTCAGCGCCGTGATACCGGAGCGGCCGAGCGCGCAAGCCCGTACCCCGCTCGCGAGATGAAGCAGGCCCCTCGTCCGCGCTCCCGGTGCCCTCGTTACCAAGATCCTCTCTTGAACCATCCGGTTACCCGTTTCTCGATTCCGTGACCGTCACCATCGCGATGCTTGTTCCGGCCAGCCGCGCCGCGTACAACTCAGCCTGACGACAACCAAATACACGACTCACCATGAGCAATGCGCGCCGGATTTTGATCATCGACGATGACGAAGGGTTGCGTGATTCCTTGAGCGAGCAGTTCGCTCTTCACGACGAGTTCGAGACCCTTCTCGCCGAGACTGCCACGGAAGGCCTCAAGCGCGCCAAGGAAGAGCATGTCGATCTCGTCCTGCTCGATGTCAATCTGCCCGATCTCGACGGCCGGGAGACCTGCAAGCTCTTGCGGCGTGGCGGGTTCAAGGGCCCCATCGTCATGCTGACCGGTCAGACCTCCGACGCCGACACGATTCTCGGTCTCGACGCCGGCGCCAACGATTATGTCACCAAGCCTTTCAAGCTCGCCGTGCTGCTCGCGCGCATTCGCGCCCAGCTCCGCCAGCACGAGCAGAGCGAGGACGCCGTCTTCACCATCGGACCTTATAGCTTCAAGCCCGCGGCCAAGCTTCTCGTCGAAGAGGGTGGCGACAAGATCAGGCTCACCGAGAAAGAGACCTCGATCCTGAAATATCTTTACCGCGCCGGCGAGCGGGTCGTGACCCGAGACGTGCTCCTGCATGAGGTCTGGGGCTACAATGCCGGCGTCACCACCCACACCTTGGAAACCCATATCTATCGCCTGCGCCGGAAGATCGAGAAGGATCCCGCTCAGAGCGAGATCCTCGTCACCGAGACCGGCGGCTATAAGCTGGTCCCGTGAGACCTTTGGGCCTCACCCTTCGAGATGCCGCTGACGCGCCCCTCAGGGTGAGGATAAGGACTTCTACAGCCAGCCTTCCTCTTCAGAGTGAGGGCGAACGCAGTGATCGTCTCGAACCTGAGGCCCGCAGCGGTTTAACCAGAAACAGCACAAAGTTCGGCTAGGTGAGCCTCCATGCCTCTTAAGATCGGATTCCTGCTCTTTCCGGATCTCCAGCAGCTCGATCTCACCGGGCCCTATGAGGTCTTCGCGTCCCTACCGGAGACGCAGCTCCATCTCGTCGCGAAGGATCTCGATCCGGTTTGGAGCGTGACCGGGTTGATCCTCCAGCCGACCGTCACCCTGGCGGAGAGCCCGCAGCTGGATATCCTGTGCGTCCCCGGCGGTGCGGGTGTGAACCGGCTCATGACCGATCCGGAGATCCTCGCCTTTCTTCGCCGCCAAGCGCCTGCGCTCCGTTACCTCACCTCGGTCTGTACGGGTGCCTTTGTTCTAGGCGCTGCCGGATTGCTCGAAGGAAAACGCGCCACCACCCACTGGAACGCTCTTGATCTCTTGAGCGATTTCGGAGCGGAGCCGGTCAAGGCCCGCTATGTCTTCGACGGCAATCTCGTGACCGGCGGCGGGGTCACCGCGGGCATCGATTTCGGTCTCGCCCTGGCAGAAACGATCGCCGGCCGAGGGGTGGCCGAGGCGATCCAGCTTGGGCTCGAATACGCGCCGGCACCGCCATTTAAGTCAGGATCGCCGGAGAGCGCGCCGCCCGCCGTGGTCGAAGCGGTCAGGCAACGGATGGCACGGATCCGCACCGAGCGGGAAAGCTTGGCGAAAGACTATGTCGCGAAGCGCCGGTAGCCGGCGCGGCTGGATGATTGACCGGAAAGTCGGCATTCCGGCCGGTCCGGGCCATAGTCTTGAGCTCAGTCGACTGCGAAATCCGTGATCACCGGCACATGGTCGGACGGCTTCTCCCAATCCCGGGCCTCGTCTACCACGGACATGGCATGGGCGGCATTGCCGAGCGCCGGCGTCGTCCAGACATGGTCGAGCCGCCGCCCGCGATTGGACTTCCGCCAATCCCGGTTGCGATAGCTCCACCAGGTGAACAGCTTCTCCTCCGGCGGCACGTGGCGGCGCATCACATCCACCCAGTCATGAGCGGCGAGCACCCGGTTCAGCCGCTCCACCTCCGGCGGCGTATGGCTCACCACCTTCAGCAGCTGCTTGTGAGACCAGACGTCGGTTTCCAGCGGCGCGACATTCAGATCGCCGACCAGGATCATCCGGTTCCGGTCTCGATTGGCGAGCTTTGAGAACCAGCTCTCAAGAGCCTCCAGATAGTCCAGCTTGTGCTTGAATTTGTCGTTCACTGCCGGGTCGGGAATATCGCCGCCCGCCGGCACATAGAGATTGTGCAACTCCACTGGCGCCTTGCCGCCCGTCTCGTCGAGCTTCACCGAAAGATGGCGGGCATGGCCGCGGCCGCACACATCGCGCATATCGCCGGGGCTGAACGGGATCTTGGAGAGGATGGCGACGCCGTTATAGCCCTTCTGCCCGCAGACGGCGATGTGGGAATAGCCCAGCGCCTCGATCGCCGCGCGCGGAAAATGCTCCTCTGCGCATTTGATCTCCTGCAGGCAGAGGATATCGGGTTGATAGGCGCGCGAAAGCTTGTCGATCAAATCGATCCTGAGCCGCACCGAATTGATGTTCCAGGTCGCAAGACGAAACTGCATGAAGAAGACGCTCCGGCGAGAAGGGGTTGCCCGTCTCTAGACCTAGGAGGCAATCGCCGCCACCCCAAGGAGGACCATCTGTGGATTATCCGGGGAAAAGACGTGGACTAAAGATTACGGAAGCTCTTCAAAGCCCTGGAGACGAGCTGATTGCGATCGAACTCGCCAGCGCTCGCCAGCGCCATGATCTTTTCGCCTAGCAGCGAGCGCAACTCGCCATCGGTGGCTTCATCCGACGCGAATCCAGTCTGCCGCAGCTCTACCCAGGCCGTATCGAAAGCCTGTTGCACAATAGCGAGCTTCTCGGAATCGAAGGCTTCTGAATAGGAAGCATCGCATTCGCTTCCGACGATGGGAAACTTGGAAGCCATCACGCACACCTAAAGGACGCCACCCTAAAACACGCGGAGCCCCATCGCTGTATTGCGTTATGAATTCGAGAGACACCGCAGAGAAAAAACCTAACAGGTTGTCTGTCGCCTGTCTGCAAGGCTTTTGCGACGATCCGATTACAGATGATTTGAAGATGAGGGAATCCGCCCGAAAAGAAACGGGCGACGCGTCGAAATGGCGCGAAAGAAAAGGCACCTGCGAAAGGCAAATGGGAGACAAAAAGAAAGCGCCCGGCCGCTGCGCAAGGCCGGGCGCCAGAAGCGCTTACTCAGCGCACGCACCGGGAGGGACGCCGGTGCGAGCGACCACATCTTCGGCTAGACGGGGGGGCACTACCGATTTGTCGACGTGGCCGCTTCTTTGCCAGAAATAGGCACCACGACCGCCTTTTTCAACGCGTACCTTAGAAAAACTTTAACGTGGCCTTAAAGCAATCGTAGAAATTTAATAAGAGCCTGATTTGCAATCGGAAATTTTCGTCTGGCTGCGACGACTAACGGCTTGTGCGAGCGAAGAAAATCACCGGTAAGGGTTGAAAGGCTGCTGCTTGGACTTGAAGAAGTCGGCCGCCACCTTCCGCCCGGGCGCCAGATTTTCCAGCGTGACCTGGGTGGTCAGGCCTTGCGCATCCGTGATCACCCATTCGCTGAGCTGAAATTCCGGAGACGTGTCGAAGATCAACTTGATGGTGCCGCCGGTTCCGTCCTTGCGATCCTGAAGTTGAATGGCGAGCTCGCCTCCGCCCTTTGAGACTCCGAGAACGTTGGAATCGCGGGCCACATTCACCTCTTCCGCCAGAAGGATTCGGAAGGGGGTCGATTTGATCGGATATTTCTCGATCGTTTTCAGATCGGAATCTTCGATCGCCAAGTAATGACCGTCGGAAACGATCCGCAGCGGGCTCGGCGGCGCATAATCGAAACGCAGCTTGCCCGGCCGCTTCACATAGAAGCGCCCAGTGGTGATCTTGTTGTCGGAATCGATCTGCCGGAACGTGCCCTGCAGGCTGTCCATTTCGTTGAAATAGGTATTGACCTGCTGCACGGCCTCTTCGCGCCGAGCGCCGATCAGGGGCGTGGGCCCGCTCTCCTCGACCGCAGCTTCCCAGCCGGCACCAGCGTCGGCTTCCGCGTTGTTGATCTCGCCTGCAGGCGCTTCGGCCTCGACCGGCGGTGGCGGCGGGGCCTTGTTGGGCTCCACGGGCGGCACGTCCTGGGCCGGCCGCAGATTGCTGGCGCCGTTGTTTCCGCTCGTTTCGTCAGCCTTGGGAAGCGTGCCCGTCGCCGTCGAGCGCGGCTTCTGGGGTGCGGTTTTCGGCACCACTGTCGTCCCCTTGTCCTGGGCGAACGCAGGGACGGCCTGGAAGGACAGGCAAAAAGTCGCGACAAGGCTAGTGGATAGCCAGCGGTAACGGCGGTTCATCAAGGATCCCCTCAAGCCCGTGCCGGGAATTCACACGGTCAATGGTTAAATGATTCCGCCAAAAATGGTCAACTTCGAGGCGACAGGGCGCGGCAAAAAACCTTAGTCGAAAGCCCTGACTCTCCTAATAAGGCGCCTCCGCCTCGTCCCCAACCAGAATCTCGCGCTTACCGGAGCTGTTCGCCCCGCTGATCACGCCTTCCTCTTCCATGCGCTCGATCAGGGTCGCCGCCCGGTTGTAGCCGATGCCCAGCCGCCGCTGGACATAGGAGGTCGAGGCCTTCTTGTCCCGCAGCACCACGTTGACGGCCTTGTCGTAGAGCTCGTCCCCCGTGTTCGAATTGCCGGGACCGCTGCCGTCACCATCGCCGTCCTCGTCGCCATCTTCGTTTTCGTCGGTGACGGCATCGAGATAGGCGGGCACGCCCTGCTTCTTCAGATGGCGCACCACCTTGTCGACCTCCTCGTCGGAGACGAACGGGCCGTGCACACGCATCACGCGGCCGCCCCCGGCCATGTAGAGCATGTCGCCCTGGCCGAGAAGCTGCTCGGCCCCCTGCTCGCCGAGGATCGTCCGGCTGTCGATCTTCGAGGTCACCTGGAAGCTGACCCGGGTCGGGAAGTTTGCCTTGATCGTGCCGGTGATCACGTCGACGCTCGGACGCTGGGTGGCAGTGATGAGATGGATGCCGGCCGCGCGCGCCATCTGAGCCAGACGCTGCACCGCCGCTTCGATATCCTTGCCCGCCACCATCATCAGGTCGGCCATCTCGTCGACGATCACGACGATATAGGGCATCGGATCGTAATCCATCTCCTCTTGCTCGTAGATCGCCTGGCCCGTTTCCCGGTCGAAGCCGGTCTGCACCGTGCGGGTGAGGATCTCGCCCTTGGCCTCCGCCTGGAGCACGCGCTTGTTGTAGCTCTTGATGTCGCGGACGCCGAGCTTGGACATGCGCTTGTAGCGCTCCTCCATCTCCTTCACCGTCCACTTCAAGGCGACCACCGCCTTCTTGGGGTCGGTCACCACCGGCGCCAGGAGATGCGGAATACCGTCATAGACGGAGAGCTCCAGCATCTTCGGGTCGATCATGATGAACTTGCACTGCTCCGGCGACAGCCGATAGAGCAGAGACAGGATCATCGTGTTCACGCCGACGGACTTGCCCGAGCCCGTCGTACCGGCGATCAGGAGATGCGGCATGCGGGCGAGGTCCACGACCACGGATTCGCCGCCGATATTCTTGCCCAGCCCAAGTGCCAGCTTGGCGTCGGTCTCTTGGAAATCGCGGCTTTCCATCAGCTCGCGCAGGTAAACCGTCTCGCGGGTCTCGTTCGGCAGCTCGATACCGATGGCGTTCCGGCCCGGCACCACCGCGACGCGGGCCGCGATGGCGCTCATGGAACGCGCGATATCCTCGGCGAGGCCGATAACACGGGACGACTTGGTGCCCGGCGCGGGCTCCAGCTCGTAAAGCGTGACCACGGGGCCCGGCCGCACATTGACGATCTCGCCCTTCACGCCGAAATCCGCCAGCACGCCTTCCAGCATGTTGGCGTTTTCCTGCAGCTCCTCGTCGGAAAGGTCGTTGCTGCGGGCCGAGCGCGGACGCTGCTGGAGCAGCTTCAGCGCCGGCGGCGTATAGGGGGTATCCATGGAGGGGAACCGCTTGGCGACCCGGCGCTTCGGCTCTTCCTTCCGATGTGTGATCTGGACGCCGGTGATGTCCTCGCGGTCCTCGTCCGCCAAGTCTCCATCGTAGAGATCCTCATCTCCGTAGGCGTCGTCCTCGTCCTCGTCGTAAGCCGGTTCCGTATAGTCGATTGCTCCCGGCAGATCGAAGGTGGGTTCGATCCGTGCCTCCAGATCGGCCGGTCCCTTCGGCAGACGCGGCGCGCGGCGCGCCTTGGCCGCGAGGATATCCTCCGGCTCTTCGTCCTCTGCCTCCTCCTCGTAATACAGCTCTTCGTCGTCCTCTTCCGGCTCCTCGTCCCATTCGGGTTCTTTTGGGGTCAGCGCGCGCTTCACCTTGGCGGAGGTGTGAATGGTGGCATGCAGCGCCGCACCGAGCGAGGCGTTGGCCCATTCGCCGGTCCGGCTCGCCGCCGGGCCCCAGATCGCGATCAGGCTGGAGAGCTTGGTGCCGCAGGCGAAGAGCAGCAGCCAGGTGCCGATGATCAGAAAGCCGAAACCCGCCACGAAGGAAATCGCAGCACCGGGCAGAAACGGCCCGATAATGCCGGCGGCCGCGACCAGCACCTCGCCGACAATGCCGCCGAGCCCGCTCGGCAGCGGCCAGCTCTTGGGTTGGGGCAGGGCGGAGAACGCGCCGGCCAGAAGCACCACGGAAACCGGCCAAGCCAGGAGGCGGCCGCGTCGCCGGTTGGGCACCGTGCCGAAGATCAGATGCCACCCCCAGGCGGCGAGTGGCAGAAAGAGAAGGATCGAGGCCAGACCCACCGATTGGAAGGTGATATCGGCGAGCCCCGCGCCCCAATGGCCCAGCACGTTATGGGGTGTGGTACGCGTCGCGTTGTTGAGGCTCGGATCGGTGACCGACCAAGTGGCCAGGCTGGCCCACGCCCCGCAGGCCAGAACCAGGATCCCGAGCCCGTATCCGCTCATCAAAAGTTGGCGCAAACCCGACTGGACTGCGCCCGGCAATAGCCGTCGTTCCGCCTTGCGGCCCCGAACTGCCATAAACTAACCCAATGTGGTGACGATCCGCGCCAACCCCTCGCGCATGACCGAAGGATCATGCACAAGCGCAGCCCGCACATGGTCCTGGCCCGGATTTCGTCCGTTTAAGTCCTCGCGGGCGAGATACCCACCCGGCAGCACTTTGACACCACATACTTTCCAAAGGGTTTTCGCGGCTTCCTCGCCACCGCCGACGGCACGCATGTCGAGCCAGAGGAAGAACCCGCCCTTGGGCCGCCTGTAACCGAAGCGTCCGCCCAGGATTTCGTCCGCAAGGTCGAAATTTTCCGCATAAATCCGCCGTCCCGTGGCGACATGAGCCTCGTCGCCCCAAGCCGTCGTCGCGACCGCCTGCAGGGGCAGCGGCGTCTGCGGGCAGGCCACGTTGCGGAATCGCGCGAAACTGGCGAGAAACGCCGAATCACCCGCGATGAAGCCCGAACGGAGCCCCGGCAGGCCGGAACGCTTGGACAGGGAATTGAAGCTCAAGACATTGGATAAGCTGCCATTCGCCGCGAACGCCACCTCCAGCGCGCCGGCGGGCGGGTCTTGCGTATAGATCTCCGAGTAGCACTCGTCGGCGAACAGCAAAAAATCGTGCTTTCGGGCCAATTGGATGGCCTTATCCATATAAGCCGCATCCGCCACCGCCCCTTGCGGATTGGAGGGTGAGCAGAGATAGAGGACGACCGTCCGCTGAAGCAGCTCGTCGCTCAGGGCATCGAGATCCGGCAGAAACCCGGTCTCGGCCTCCGAATCGAGGAAAACCGGCTCTGCGCCGCCCGCGACGGCTGCCGCCGCATAGGCCTGATAGAACGGATTGGGAATCAGAACGGCCGGATTTTCGATATCGGCGCGCCGCGCCCGCGCCGGGAAGATCGCCGAGAATAGCCCCTCCCGCGATCCGTTCAGCGCCAAGACATGGGCGCTGGGGTCGACCCGGCCTTCTAGGGTGGGGTAGCGCCGGCCGAGCCAGGAAGCGATCGCCGCCCGCAGCTCGTCCGTCCCCCGAATCGGCGGATAGCGCGTGAAATCCGACAAAGTCTCGTTCAGCACCGGACCGACGAAATCCGGCAGCGGCCCTTGCGGCTCGCCCAGAGACAAGTTGATGACCTCGCCGCCGGGCGCGATGCCGTCGAGCAGGGCGGCGAGCTTTTGAAAGGGCGAGGAGACCAGACGGTCGAGCGCGGTCAGGGTCGGTATGGAGGAAGTCGAGGCCATGGATGGGGTGTTACGGCCTCGTGCCTTGAGCGGCAAGCGAGTTTGCATGGCCAAGCTCGGCCTTGTCGCAAGAGCTCTGGCAACAAGAAAGACCATGCTGGACGGCATCGCAGCCGGTCATGGCATCAGACCTTCCGCCACTCCATGATGTGGTAGTAGGGGCACCGGCGATGTCGCTCGGCTGCGGCCGTCTCGCCTCCTGAGGGGGCGGGCTCGTCGAAATGCGTGAGCCGCAAGCCGGTGGCGAGAAGCAACTGCATGTATCGGCTGAGCGGTCTATGCCAGTTCCGGACCGAGATTCCGCGCCAGCTCACCCACTTGTCCCTCTCATCGAGATATCTGTCGAGCTGGAAGCGAAGTTGGCCGTCCGGAGCCGCGATCCAATCTCCGGCTGTGTTGAAGGAATTTAGGTTCGCAATCAGAAGCGAACCGCCGGGCCTCAGGACACGCACCATCTCGTTTATGGCCTCCTCAACGCCGTCAATGTCGATTAATGATAAGTAGCTGACGACCAGATCGAACGAATCGTCGCCGAAAGGCAGGTTCTCGGCGACTGCATCCACGTAAAGGCCATCTGGATCACGGCGTTGCGCCGCCTCGCGCAGGCTCTTCGAGGGTTCGACGCCGGTGGGCTCTATCCTTTCCGCACGGAGCATGCGGCAGAAGCGACCTTCCCCGCACCCTATGTCGAGGCAGTTTTCGAAGCGCCCTTTGCGGACGCGTTCGAGCATTGGGGCATCGAGCACGGCCAGACGCCCAAAATCACCGCCGCCAGCCATATCGGCGATCCAAGCTGAAGCCGACGCTTCCCATCCGTTCTGTGCATCGGACATGCGCGCTCTCCAAGTCGTGCGAAGAACGCCTCTATGGCCGTTTCAGAAGACCGCGGCCAGAAAGAATTGGTGAGAATGAAGCGTCCCGATGCCGCCATCGGAGGAATATTGAACTCACGCCGGATCGGCAGTCCCGGTGAAAATCGGTCAAATAAAAAGGGCCCCGGCGAAAGCCGGGGCCCGAGGTGAGAGCTCACAGTCAAGGGAGGAGGAGACTTGGGCTCTACCAGTATTGTTGTTGGTTCCGTCCCTCGCCCATTGGGCGAGTGGTGATCGCCTACTGCACGGTCTCCCCATGCAGGTTGATATCCAGGCCTTCGATCTCGACGGCCTCGGACACCCGAACACCGAACAGGATGTTGCAGACGATCAGGATCACGAAGGTGGCGATCGCCGACCACACGACGGTGGCCAGGATACCCACGAACTGGATCCAGATCTGAGCGACATTGCCTTCCAGCGCACCCGGGGTGCCGCCGATCGCTTCGACCGCGAACACACCGGTCAGCAGCGCGCCGACGATACCGCCGACACCATGGACGCCGAACACATCCAGGGAGTCGTCGTAGCCCAGCGCCCGCTTCACCGTGGTGGCGAAGAAGAAGCAGATGACGCCCGCGGCGATACCGATCCAAAGCGCGCCCATCGGATCGACGAAGCCGGCCGCCGGCGTGATGGCCACGAGGCCGCCGACCGCACCGGAGATGATGCCCAGAACGCTCGGCTTACCATGCACGATCCATTCGGCGAACATCCAGGCCAGCGCCGCCGTGGCGGTGCAGATCTGGGTGACGGCCATAGCCATGCCGGCAGTCTCGTTGGCGGCGACGGCCGAGCCGGCGTTGAAGCCGAACCAGCCGACCCACAGCAGGGACGCACCGATCACCGCGAAGATCAGGTTGTACGGAGCCATGTTCTCCTCGCCATAGCCGAGACGCTTGCCGAGGAAGATGGCGCCCACCAGACCGGCGATACCGGCATTGATGTGCACCACCGTGCCGCCGGCGAAGTCGAGCACGCCTTCCTCGCTGAGGAAGCCGCCGCCCCACACCCAATGGGTGACCGGCGCATAGACGATGATCTGCCAGAGGATCATGAACAGGACCATCGAAGAGAACTTCATGCGGTCCGCCCAGGCGCCGGTGATCAGCGCAGGGGTGATGATCGCGAAGGTCATCTGGAAGGTCATGAAGACCGTCTCGGGAATGGTGCCCGACAGAGAATCGAACGCCATGTCTTTCAGGAAGACATTGCTGAGACCGCCGACATAGTTGTTCAGGCTGCCGCCGTCGCTGAAGGCCAGCGAATAGCCGATGGCAAACCACACCACCGTGCCGATGCAGCACGTGGCGAAGCACTGCATGATTGCAGCGAGAATGCTCTTCTTGCGGACCATACCGCCGTAGAACAGCGCCAGACCGGGAATGGTCATCATGAGGACGACGACGGTGGATGTGAGCATCCAGGCCGTATCGCCGGTGTCGAGAGTCGGTGTCTCCTCGGCGGCTTCCTGCGCCAAGGCCGGCTCGATGTGAAGGAGTGCCCACGCAGCAAATACTGCTCCGGCCCCCCAGAGATACTTCTTAAGGGTTGTCATCAATACCCTCCCCCTTGCTTAGAGTGCTGCTTCGTCAGTTTCGCCGGTTCGGATGCGAACCGTCTGATCGACCGGCGTGACGAAGATCTTGCCATCGCCAATTTGCCCGGTTTTCGCCGCTGCCACGATGGCATCGACGGCCTTGTCGACCGACGCGGCCGGAACGGCGACCTCGATCTTGATCTTGGGCAAAAAGTTTACGGCGTACTCAGCGCCCCGGTAGATTTCCGTGTGACCCTTCTGCCGGCCATAACCTTTGACTTCCGTCACGGTCATGCCTTGCAGGCCAAGCTCGGTCAGCGCTTGTCGCACCTCGTCGAGCTTGAACGGCTTGATGATTGCCGTCACCAACTTCATCTCTATAACCCCTCCATCTTGCGGCCTCTCAAATACAAAAAAAGCCGTTGCTGGCTCGGTCGTTTTGGCCGCGTGAACCCGAAACAGGAGTCAAGCCTCGTGCCAACTCGACACCAATTCGGCAACTCCTTGGGATTAATGCATTTTTAAGACGGATTAACGCAGCCGACCCCCATCATACCCCGGCAGGTCTGCTCACAAAACAGGCAAAACGCGTTTTTTGCTCAGATGTTGTGCACAACTAGGGAGCACGACGCTCACGGATCAGGCCCTCTTGCGTCGTCGAGGCCACGAGCAGCCCATCGCGGGTGAAAACCGTACCGCGGCAGAAGCCCCGCGCGCCGAAGGAGCTGGGGCTGTCTTGCACGTAGAGCAGCCATTCATCGGCCCGGAATTCCCGATGAAACCAGATGGCGTGGTCGAGGCTGGCCAACATCAGCGTCGGGTCGAAGACAAACCGGCCATGGGCGATCAGGGCCGTGTCGAGCAAGGTGAAATCCGAGGCGTAGGCGAGCAGGCATTGATGGAGCGGCAGCGCATCGTCGGTTTCCAGCCGGCGCAGATCGCCGCTCGCCCTCAGCCAGACGCTTTGGGTCGCCGCACGGCCCCCGGGCTCCAGATAGCGGCTGAGATCGACCGGCCGGAGTTCGATCGGACGCTCGCTCTTCCAATAGGCCTGCATCTCCGGCGGTAGCCTCTCCATCAGCGAATGTTTGAGCTCGCCTTCGCTTGGGCAATCCTCCGGTCCCGGCACGTCCGGCATCTGCGCCTGATGGTCGAGACCGTCCTCCTTCCTGTGGAAGGAGCAGGCCATGGAGAAGATCGGTTGCCCGTGCTGGATCGCGATCACCCGCCGGGTCGTGAAGCTCTTGCCGTCCCTTAAGCGGTCGACCTCGTAGATGATCGGTATTCTTGGATCGCCCGGCCGCAAAAAATAGCCGTGCAGGGAATGGGCCGTCCGGTCCTCGACTGTGCGGCAGGCGGCCACCAGCGCCTGGCCGATCACTTGCCCGCCGAACACCCTCTGCCAGCCCACCTGTGGGCTCAGGCCCCGGAACAGATTGCGCTCCAGGGTTTCGAGATCGAGGATGGACAGAAGCGTATCGAGGGCGCGGCTCATGCAGTATGACCTTGTGAGTATAGGCTTCGCGCGAACTGGACCGTGAGACTATGCACGAAGCGAAAAGACAGGTTCTTACGGATTGAAGCAGAACAGCGTGACACCCAGCAACGATTCCGATGCCGCAAATCATGAGCGGACCGATGTCCTGATCGCCGGCGGCGGCTTTGTCGGTCTCAGCCTGGCGCTGGCCCTTGCCCGCTACGCGCCGAAGGGCTTCCGAATCGCCCTTGTCGATCGACGTCCCCTGGATGGCGAAATCCACGATGCGCGCGCCTCGGCGCTCACCGCTGCCAGCCGCAACCTGCTCCAGGCGATCGGTGTTTGGCAGAAGATCGCCGATCGCGCGCAGCCGATCGAGGCCATCGAGATCACCGATTCGCCTCTCGATGCGCCAGGCCCGCGCCCCCGCTTCATCGGTTTCGACAATACCCTGGAGGCTGCCGGCGGCGATGCACGGTCGAGCGCCCATGTGGTTGAGAACAAGCCGCTTTTGAAGGCGCTCGCCGAGAGCGCCGCCGCCGAGCCGGCGATCCATGTGATCGCCCCCGATGCCGTTTCGGAGGCTCTGCCGGGGCCTTTCGGCATGACCTGCCGGCTCGAAAGCGGCGTCACGATCGAATCCGCTCTCCTGGTCGCCGCCGACGGCAGACGCTCCCAGCTTCGGGAAAAGGCCGGCATCAAGATCGTCGGCTGGGATTACGATCAGAGGGGCATCGTCACCACCGTCGCCCATGAGCGTCCTCATCGCGGCCGGGCCATGCAGCACTTCCTGCCCGCCGGCCCTTTTGCGCTGCTGCCTCTCACCGGCAACCGGACCTCCATCGTCTGGGCCGAGGAGAAAGACGAGGCGGTCCGCATCATGGCTCTCGACGAGGATGGCTTCGTCGCCGAGCTGCAGAAGCGCTTCGGCGCTCATCTCGGCCCGCTGACCCTCGCCGGTCCGCGTCAGGACTTTCCCTTGAGCCTGCATCTGGCGCGAATGTTCACCGCACCACGGCTCGTTCTGATCGGCGATGCCGCCCATGGCGTCCACCCGCTGGCCGGCCAGGGACTCAATATCGGTCTCCGCGACGTCGCCGCACTCACCGAGCTTCTCGTGGAAGGAGCGCGGCTCGGCCTCGATGCGGGAGATTCCGCCCTCCTGGAGCGTTACGCCCGCTGGCGCCGGTTCGACAGCGCCATCTCGGCCCTCGCCATGGATATGATGAACCGGCTGTTCTCCAACGACAGCGCGATAGCCCGCAGCTTTCGCGACTTCGGCCTCGGCCTCGTCGACCGGCTGCCCGGCGTGAAGCGGTTCCTGGTGAAGGAGGCGGCGGGTGGTACCGGCCGTCTCCCCAAGCTCCTGCAGGGCAAGCCGCTTTAGGGGTTGCCGCTCCAGGCACGGAGTCTCTCCCAAGACAAGCGTCATGTCCGGACTTGATCCGGGCATCCGCGCTGTTACGGCGCGGCAAGTGAAGCGCTTCGATGGGATTTCCTGCGCAAGTTGAGGGAACGGCATGGATTGCCACTCGGGTCCGGCTCCGCCGGCCCGGGCGCAGGCTCAAGTCAAGCCCGGCAATGACGCAGAAAGGAATGGCGGGGAGCCGTAGCCTAGCCCTCCTCCAGCTTCCGGGCCTCTTCCGGCAGCATGATCGGAATGCCGTCGCGGATCGGATAGGCCAGCCGCGCCGCCCGGCTGATCAGCTCTTGGGCGTCCGCATCGTATTCGAGCGACGTCTTGGTCACCGGACAGACCAGGATTTCCAGGAGCTTCGGGTCCGGTGCGGGGTGGAAAGGCTCTTGCTCTGGGGGCTTTTCTTGCGTCATCGCTTCCTCGCTTCGGCCTATTGCAGCGATGTGCCGGTATCGTCGTCCCAGGTGGCGAGCTCGATCTCGGCCAACGCCACCAGGGCCTCCGCCCGGGCCTTCAGGTCAGGTGCCTCCAGCAGCGCCTGCTTCTCCTCCGGACCGTAAGGACTCAGGATGGACAATGTGTTCACCAGCCGCTCGGTGCTGGCGCTGTTGATGCGGTCCCAATCGGCATGCAGCTGGTTCGCTTCCAGATAGTGGCGCAAAGTGGCGATCAGCTCCGGCCGGTCGACCTCCTCCTCGCCGTGCCCGGCGTGGAAATCGTCTTTGAACGCGCCGAAATCCGGCCGGCACAGCCGAAAGCTGAAATCGGAATTGATCTCGTCCACCGTGAACCGTGCGATTCCCGTCAGCGTGATCAGCATCCGCTGATCCTCCAGCTCGCTGAATGCCGTCAGCCGCCCGGCACAGCCGACGCTGCGCAAGGGAAAGCTGTTTCCGCTCGGGGATTCCGTATCGCCGGCTTCCGGGTCCGGCTGGACGATGCCGAGCACCCTGTCGTGGCGCAGAGCGTATTCGACGAGCTCTAGATAGCGCGGCTCGAACACGTTCAAGGTCAATGCCGCCCGAGGCAGCAATATCGCGCCGCGCAAAGGAAACAGCGGCAAGATCTCCGGCAGATCCGCCGGGGAGCGGTAATGATCGGTAAGCCCTTCCGTCACGGAGGCGGTTCCTTTCTCGCAGCCTAGACGAAGAGCATGGAGGAGAGCTTCTGCCGGCCCTTGATGGTCGCGGGATCCTTCGGCCCCCAAGCCTCGAAGAATTGCAGCAATTGCTTGCGGGCCGCATCGTCGTTCCAGTCCCGGTCCCGCTGAAAGATCGTCAGCAGCTCTTCCGCCGCGCCCATATGGTCGCCCTTGCCGTTCAGAGCGAGGCTGAGGTCGAAACGCGCCTGATGGTCGGCCGGATCCGCGCCGACCTTCTCGCGCAGCGCGTCTATATCGCCGGTATCCTCGGATTTCTTGGCGAGATCCAGCTCCGCCTGGGCGCTCGCCATGGCGGGATCATTCGCCTTCTCCGCCGGCACGAGTTGCAGCGTCTGCTCCGCCCGGGCCAGCTCGCCCAGCTTGATAAAGCATTTCGCGAGCCCCGCCGCGGCCTGAACGTTCTCCTGATCCTCCTGCAGGGCCTGGCCGAACATCTGCGCGGCGGTGTTCACGTCGCCCGCAACGAGCGCCTCTTCCGCCGCCTGAAGATCCGCCGTGCCCGGGTCGCCGCCGATCAGCCGCGAGATGAAGGCCTGTATCCGCGATTCCGGCAGGGCGCCCATGAAGCCGTCGACGGGCTGGCCGTCCTTGAAGGCGAAAACCGCAGGGATCGATTGCACGCCCATCTGGCCGGGGATCTCCGGATGCTCGTCGATATTGAGCTTCACCAGCCGCACCTGGCCTTTGGCGGCGCGCACGACCTTTTCCAGGGCCGGCGCCAATTGCTTGCAGGGGCCGCACCAGGGCGCCCAGAAATCCACCAGCACCGGCACGTCGCGGGATGCCTCGACCACGTCCTTTATGAACTCGGCCGTGGTGGTGTTCTTGATGAAGCCCCCCGTCTCAGGGGCCGACGTTCCTTCCGTCAGGATAGAGCCGTCCATACTCATGATCGTGTTGCCTGCTGTGATGCCTCAAGGACCCGGATCGAAAGAGGATGATCCGGGTGCTTCTTTTTGGCAACCGGGCGAGGCGAGAGTTTGGCGGCGGGAAAGAAGAGATTGCGCTGTTGCGTTTGCCCCCTATGGACAAGCCTCAAGCGATCCACTAAAACCCGCAGTCCAGCCAGCGATGCCGTGACGGCCTGGCTCGAAAACGCTTCAGCGGGCGTAGCTCAGGGGTAGAGCACAACCTTGCCAAGGTTGGGGTCGTGAGTTCGAATCTCATCGCCCGCTCCATTTCTTCTGAAAAATCAGACGATGTGCCGCCGCAACCGTCACACCTGGACGGGTGAGGCCGCCCGTCCCGCCGCGCCGAAGACGCCCATATAGCGTTTGATCTCGGCCGCGTCGCCCGTCGCCTTGGCCGGATTGTCGGAAAGCTTGACCGCCGGGCGGCCGTTTACCGCGGTCACCTTGCACACCAGCGAGATGGGGTCCAACGCCGTGCCCCCGTCGGGGTCGCAGCCGCGGAAATCGTTGGTGAGATTGGTGCCCCAGCCGAAGCTCAACCGCGCACGGCCGTGGAAATGGCGATAGACGCGCTCGATCTCGTCGACATCCATCCCGTCGGAGAAGATCAACAGCTTCTCGGCCGGGTCGCGCCCCTTCTCCCGCCACCAGCGGATGATCTCCTCGCCTCCTTCGATGGGCGGTGCGCTGTCCGGCCGGAACCCCGTCCAATCCGCCACCCAATCCGGCGCGTTCTTCAGGAAAGAGGCAGTCCCGAAGGCGTCGGGCAGAACGATCAGCAGATTGCCGCCGTAATGAGCCTGCCATTGCTCCAGCACCCGATAAGGCGCGACGGCGAGCTCGGCGTCGCTCTCCGCCAGCGCCGCCTCGACCATGGGAAGCTCGTGGCCGTTGGTGCCGATCGCTTCCAGATCCGCATCCATGGCCAGCAGCGTGTTGGAGGTGCCGATAAACCGGCCGCCCAGCCCCTCCTTCAGCGCCTCCACGCACCAGCGCTGCCACAGAAAACTGTGGCGCCTTCGCGTGCCGAAATCCGTCAGCTTGAGATCGGGCAGATGCGAGAGCCGCACCACCTTTTCCCAGAGCTTGGCCTTGGCGCGGGCATAGAGCACGTCGAGGGCGAAGCGGCCATGGGCACCCATGGCGGCGCGGGACCGCAGCTCGCTGACGATGGCGAGCGCCGGGATCTCCCACATGGTCGTATGGGCCCACGGGCCGTCGAAATGCAGCTCGTACTGGCCGTCCACCTTGCTCAGCTCGTAGTCGGGCAGGCGGAAATCGGCGAGCCAGGCGATGAAGTCGGGCCGAAAGATCTGGGTCTTCCCATAGAACGTATTCCCGGCGAGCCAGACCAGCTCCTTCCTGGAAAAGCGCAAACTCCGGGCGTGATCGAGCTGCGCCCGTAGCTCGTCCTCGTCGATGATATCGGCCAGCCGCACCGAGGATGTCCGGTTGATCACCGAAAACCGGGCCGAGACGTCCGGATGGACGTTCCGGATGAGCTGCAGCATCAGCAGCTTGTAGAAATCGTTGTCCAGCAGACTCCGTACGATGGGATCGAGCCGGAAGCCGTGATTATAGGTGCGGGTCGCGATGTCCGTGAAAGCCATGGCCCGACCCTTGCCCGATCAGGAAACGAAGGCAACGGGGCGCACGCGATAACCTAACTGGTTTCGTACCGTCCCATCCTGTGAAGGCCCTCACATCTCCAGGCAGATCTTGCCGAAATGCTTGCCCGCTTCCTCGTATCGGAAGGCGTCTGCGATCTCAGGCAGGGGGAAGGTCTTGTCGATCACGGGGCGGATGCCAGTCGCATTCAGCGCCTCGATAAAGTCGAGCTGGTGTTGGCGGCTGCCGACGATCAGCCCTTGCAGGCGGATCTGCTTCGCCATCAGCAGCATGGTCGGCACTTCGCCACTGCGCCCGGTGAGAATTCCGATCAGCGCGATATGGCCGCCGGTCCGGCAGGCGCGGATGGATTGTTCGAGCGTCCCCGGCCCGCCCACCTCGATGACGTGGTCCACGCCGATGCCCGACCAGTCCTTGACCGCCTTGCCCCAGGCTTCGTTCTCCTTGTAGTTCACCGTGAAATCGGCCCCGAGCGCCTTCGCCTTCTCCAGCTTCGCGTTCGACGACGAGGTGATGGCGACCCGTGCGCCCATGGCCTTGGCGATCTGCAGCCCGTAGATGGAGACCCCGCCGGTGCCCAGCGCAAGCACCGTGTCCCCGGCCTTCAGCCCGCCATCCACCACCAGCGCCCGCCAGGCGGTCAGCCCGGCCGTGGTGATCGTCGCGGCCTCCTCGTGGCTCCAGCCTTCCGGCGCCTTCGTGAACCAGCTTGCCGGTGTCACCACCTTCTCACGGGCATAGCCGTCGATCCCGTCGCCGGGCGTCGTCCTGAAGTCGGAGACTTGCGGGCTTCCGTCCTGCCAGAGCGGAAAGAAGCAGGACACCACGGAATCGCCGACGGCGAAATCTTCCACGCCCTCGCCCACCGCCTCGACCGCGCCGGCCCCGTCCGACATGGGGATCCGCCCGTCTTCCGTCGGGATCGCGCCCTTGGCCACCGCGTAGTCGTGGTAGTTCAGCGAGCTGCCATGCAGTCGAACCAGGATCTCGCCCGGGCCAGGCGCCGGCGGGTCGTCCCGCTCCGCCATCTTCAGATTGTCCAGACCGCCGGGCTTCTTGAGAATGATCGTCTTCATGGGGTGGCCTCTATCCTTTGCATCCGATCGGGTGAGTGAGGCCAACGCGCTCGGCCGCCGTCCCGATCCCTCGCGATCTTGTAACAGATCGGCGCGCCCCCCAACTCTGCCGAACCATGAGCGACAGAATCGAATTCGGCCTCGATACGTTCGGCGACGTGACCCGTGGGCCAGACGGCACCGGGAAACATCAAGCGCAAGTGATCCGCGACGTGGTGGAGGAGGGCGTCTTCGCCGACTCCCTGGGCCTCGACTTCATCGGTCTCGGCGAACATCACCGGGAAGATTTCGCCATCTCTTCGCCGGAGGTGGCGCTCGCGGCCATCGCCGCCCGCACCGAGCGTATCAAGCTCGGCTCCGCCGTCACCGTGCTCTCCTCCGACGATCCGGTGCGCGTCTATCAACGCTTTGCGACGCTGGATGCGGTCTCGGGCGGCCGTGCCGAGGTCATTCTCGGCCGCGGCTCCTTCACCGAATCCTTCCCGCTCTTCGGCTACGACCTCTCCCAATACGAGCAACTCTTCACCGAGAAGCTCGATCTCTTCACCAAGCTGATCGAGGGCGGTCCCGTGACCTGGGAGGGCGAGACCCGTGCGGCGCTGACGGACCAGCGGGTCTTCCCGGAGATCGAGACCCCGTCGCTTCCGACCTGGATCGGCGTCGGCGGCAGTCCCGAATCCGTCGTCCGCGCCGCCCGCTACGGTCTCCCCATGATGCTGGCGATCATCGGTGGCGACCCGGCCCGCTTCCGCCCCTATGTCGATCTCTACCGCAAGACTCTGGAGGAGCTCGGCAAGCCGCAGCTTCCCATCGGCGTCCATTCGCCGGGCTATGTCGCCGACACAGACGCCCAAGCCCGCGAGGAGCTATGGCCCGATTACAAGGTCATGCTCGATCGGATCGGCCGGGAGCGCGGCTGGCCGCCTCTGGAGCGTGCGCGCTTCGATGCTGAAGCCGACTCCGGCGCGCTCAATGTCGGGTCGCCGGAGACGGTGGCGAAGAAGATCGCCCGTACCATCCAGGCGCTCGGCATCGCTCGCTTCGACCTGAAATACTCCGCCGGTGCGCTGCCTCACGACAAGCTCATGCGATGCATCGAGCTCTACGCCACCGAGGTCGTGCCCAGGGTCCGGGAGATGCTTTCAGTATCGGCCGCGTAATCTGGAGACAGGCCAAGCATGCCAGGAGCGTTGATATCGGTCGCGGTGGGGATGCGAATGCAGCCGGCTCGATACAGGCGGACGCTCCGGCACGGAGTCGCGCGCTGACTTGAAGACGAAACTGCCTGTCGTCTGATTCTCCTGAGAGCCGCGTATCATGCCCGCTCGACGGATATCCGCTGACCGTTCAGCGTCGCATCGCCGTAAGCCGTGAGGAATGGCACGTCCACCGCGTCGCGTCCGACGCCGATCTTCGCCATGCCGTCTTCCTTCGCCATGCCGGTCGGATCGATCAAGTGCCATTCGCCCCCTAGAAAGACTTCCGCCACGGCATGAAAATCTTGCGGCTTGACGCCCAGCGCATAGACGCTCGCGATCCGCGCCGGAATGCCCGCCGCCCGCGTCAGGGTGATCATCATATGGGCGTAGTCCCGGCAGATGCCCTCGCGCCGCACGAAGCTGTCGAGCGCCGTGGTCTCCGTCGTGCTGGAGCCCGGCACATAGCTGAAATGATCGTGGATCCAATCGCGCATGGCGAACACCTTGGCGCTGCCATCGATCGCGCCGAACTCGGCGTTCACGAAAGTCTTGAACCGGTCCGACGGGCAGTAGCGGGAGGGCAGCATGTATTGCACGGCCTCTCCGGGTAGCTGATGGGGCGGCATCACAGGCAAATCGCCGAAATCGGCGAGACGGCGGTTGATCGTCACCGTCGCCCGGTAATCCACGGTCAATTGCCCGGCTGTGCGAATCCAGATGCGCTCGCCGATCATGTCCTGAGACGGCACCCGCGCGAAATACTCGCATGCTGGAACATCGATATGGGTCGTCTCGATGGTTTGCTCCGGAATGGCGGCCACCTCCAGCTGGAGCAGCACATCGGTCGGTTCGTCGAAACTGTAATCGAGAGCGGATTGAATGGAGAGCTTCATCGGCGCGCATCTTACGTGGCGTTTGTGAGGAAGCGATAACGCGGCAAGCGAAGCATTGCTCCTGATAAAAAAAGACCGGCCGTGCGAATCGCTCGCAGGGCCGGCCTAGGTTCCAAGACGGTCGGTCGTCAATCGGTCAGGCGGAGAGCGAGGTCTCTGTCCGCGTCAATGTGGGATAATCCACATAGCCTTCCGGCCCGCCGCCATAGAAGAGGTCCGGCTTCGGCTCGTTATAAGGGCCGCCGGAAGCGATGCGCTCCGGCAGATCGGGATTTGCAAGGTAGAGCCGGCCGAACGCGATCGCGTCGGCACCGCCGTCCTCGATCCATTGCGCCGCCTCTTCGGGCGTGAATTCCCCATTGGCGATGAACACTCCGTCGAACGCTTTGCGCATGGCCTTCGAAAGCGCGTTGCCTCGCTGCATATCCGCGCCCTGGCTGGTATGGCCGTTTGGCCGGACGACATGGAGATAGGCGAGCCCCTTGCCGGAGATCGCTTTCGCGGCTGCGACATAGGTCGTCTCCGGATCGTCGTCGTAGCTGCCGCCGGCGCCGCCCACAGGCGAGAGCCGCACGCCGATGCGGTCCGCGGGCAGCTCCTCGCGCAGCGCGTCCACCACCTCGACCAGGAGACGCAGACGGTTCTCCAGGGAGCCGCCATATTCGTCGTCTCGCTTGTTCACCGAGCTTCGGATGAACTGGTCGATCAGATAGGCATTGGCGGCATGCAGCTCGATCCCGTCGAATCCGGCCCGCTTCGCGCAGCGTGCCGCGTGGCGGTAATCCTCGATCACCCTGGGGATCTCGTCGCGCTTCAAGGCGCGCGCAGTCTCGAACGGCACCATGGGGCCGTCCGGATGATAGTCGCCGACGAAGGCATCGCCTTTCGGGTGATAGTCGCTCGACGAGATCGGCTGCCCGCCATTCGGCTGGAACACCGGATGGGAGATCGCGCCGACATGCCAGAGCTGGCAGAAGATTCGGCCGCCCGCATTGTGAACCGCATCGGTCACCAGCCGCCAGCTTTCCACCTGCTCGTCCGTGAAGATCCCCGGCGTCCAGGCATAGCCTTGGCCCTCCTGGCTGATCTGGGTCGCTTCGGAAACGATCAGCCCGGCACCCGCATGCTGCGCATAATAGAGGGCATGGAGCGGCGTCTGGGCGTGACCGGGATAGGTAGAGCGCGCCCGGGTCAGCGGCGCCATGACGATCCGGTTGGGCAGTGTGAGGTCGCCCATCGTGAGCGGTTCGAACAGCGACGAATGATTGGTGGCTGTCGGCATGAGCGGCAATCCTTTCAGGAATCGATCGGGACAGAAGTGAAGCAACCCTTCTGCTGTTCCACTTCTAGAGCACTGCTCGGCGAGATAGGGTCTGCGGCACGTCGTTCAAGCGGAGCAAAAGGCCACACGCATCCGCTGGGTGCCCTAGGCGCGCTGCTTCCTTCGTGGTGTGGTTGGCGATTCTTCCCAACCGAATACGCTCCGCCCGCCATAGGCGTGCGACCGGCCGCGCTCCTCCGCGACGAAGTCGTCGAAGGGCGGTCCGGCCACGCGCCGCTCCAACGCCCGCGCTTGGGCATCCAGGCGTTTGAGAGCCGAAAGCCGTTCGTCATTGCAGAGCTTGGCCTTGTGCAACGCATCTCGCAGCACGGCCAGCGTCTTGTCGTAGACGCGGGTCGGCACGGGGTAGGGGTGCCGGTCCTTGCCGCCATGGGCCAATGAGAAGCGTGCCGGATCGGAGAAGCGGCAAGGCGCGCCATGCACGACCTCCGCGACTTGCGCCAAGGAGAAGACCGTCCGCGCGCCTACGCCCGGCACCATCAGAAGATCGGCGAAATCTGTCGGACCCGCATCGGCCGCCGCGGCGAGGGCGCCATGCAGCCGGCGCAGGACGACATCCTTGGCGCGCACATCGTGATGGGCCGGCATGACGAGATGGGGCAGGGTGGCTTGAGCCGGTTGGGTCTCCGCCGATCGCCGCAGCGCCGCCACCTCGCGAACGATCCTGTCGGGACCGAAATCGCTCAAAAGCGAAAGCTGCCCGGTCCGCGAGGCCTCGGCGCGGGCGTCCGTGAGATTGACGATCTCGCCCTGGCTCTTGCCGTCGATAGCCGCATGGGGCGTATCGACGAAGCTCTTCAAATCTTCTGACAGCCAGTGATAGCGCCGCGCCTGGCGCGCATCGCCGTTCATACCCTGCTGCACGACCACCCATTTTCCATCATCGGTGACGATGAAGCCGTGCAGATAGAGCTCGAACCCGTCCTGCACCCCGGCGCTGTCCACCTTGGCCACCAGCTTGCTTGCATGGCCGAGCGCCGCCCCGTCCAGCCCGACACGCTCTCCGATGCCGAGCAGCTCGCCCGGCGTGGCGCGAGAATGCTTTCCCCGCCCGCCGCAGACATGAATGCCGAGCTCGTGGGACATGGGGTTGAGCCCCCGCTTCAGCGCCCCGATCACGCTCGTGGTGATGCCGGAGGAATGCCAATCCATCCCCATCACCGAGCCGAAGGACTGGAACCAGAAAGGATGGGACAGCCGGCGCAGAAACGCGTCGCGCCCGTATTCGTGCACGATGGCCTGGGCGATCACCGCGCCGAGCTTGGTCATGCGCTGGCCGAGCCAGGGCGGCACCCGCCCGTTATGGAGCGGCAGATCGGCGCTGCCGGCGCGTTTTGCCATGCTTAAATCCAGGCCTCGAGATTGCGAACGAATGAGGAACGAAATATCATGATTCCGGCGTCCCCTGCCAGCGCTCCGGCAGGGCGAGGCCTTTGCCGATTGGTGCTATAGCCGGATGACCATGTCCGAGTCCGCGCGAAAACCTGCCGTCCGCAAGATTCTCCATATCGACATGGATGCCTTCTTCGCATCCGTGGAGCAGCGCGACGATCCCAGCCTGCGGGGCCGGCCCGTCGCCGTCGGTCATGGCGCGGCGCGCGGTGTGGTGGCTGCGGCCAGCTACGAGGCGCGTGTCTTCGGCGTTCGTTCGGCCATGCCGTCCACCACGGCCTTGCGCAAATGCCCGGACCTGATTTTCGTCAAGCCGCGCTTCGATCATTACCGGGCCATCTCCCGCGAGATCCGGGATATCTTCGCCGATTATACCGCGCTGATCGAGCCGGCCTCCCTGGACGAGGCCTATCTCGACGTCAGCGAAAACCGCCGCGCGATCCCCACGGCGACGGAGACGGCGCGCGAGATTCGTAAGCGCATCTTCGAGGAGACCGGCCTCACCGCCTCGGCCGGCATCTCCTACAACAAGTTCCTCGCCAAGCTCGCCTCGGGCCAGCGCAAGCCCAACGGCCAGTTCGTCATCAGGCCGGGGGAAGGGCTCGCCTTCATCGCAACCCTTCCCGTCGGGAAGTTTCATGGCGTCGGTCCGGCCACGACCCGGAAGATGAACGCACTCGGCATCTTCACCGGGGCCGATCTGGCGGCCATGGCGATGGACGAGCTCACCCGCCATTTCGGCAAGGCGGGCCGCTGGTATTACAGTATCGCCCGGGGAGAGGACGACCGCCGGGTGAAGCCCGACCGCATCCGCAAATCCTCCGGCACAGAACGCACCTATCCCGAGGATCTGATAGTCCTGGCCGATGTGGACGCCGCCCTCGCCAAGCTCGCCGACGAGGTTTGGGAATGGTGCGTGAAGAACCAAACCTTCGGCCGCACCGTCACCGTGAAGGTCAAATATGCCGATTTCCAGCAGCTCACCCGCAGCCAGACCCAGCTGCAGACCGTCGCCTCCCGGGAAGAGCTCTATCGGCTCAGCTGTCTCCTGGTCCGTCGCGCCCCTATCGGCGAGAAGGGCATCCGCCTGCTGGGTGTGACCCTTTCCAGCCTCGTCAGCGAGACCGGCCGCGAAACCCGCACCCAGCTCGATCTGCTTGCAGGATAAATCCTGCCCTGCCCGGCCGCCAACCGATCGGCCACGACCTTTGGCCGCCTTGTTTCTTGCTTAAGCCGTTTCTAGATCAGGGAAGTCAGATCACGCCAGCCCGAACCGAAACCGATCCGAGGAACCTCTCCCATGGCCAACCCCCTGCATATCCTGATCATCCTCACCTCCAGCGCCACCATGGGAGCCGGCGGCGAGCCCACGGGGCTTTGGTTCGAGGAGCTGGCGACGCCTTACTACGCCTTCGTCGACGAGGGTGCCGAGGTGACCCTCGCCTCCATCCAAGGCGGCAAGGCGCCCATCGATCCGCGCTCTCTCGAGCCGGAAGGCGGCACGCCGGAAAGCGTGACGCGCTTCAAGGCGGACGAGAAAGCCTCCACCGCTCTTGAGAACACCAAGCCGAT
The DNA here is from genome assembly GCA_050110875.1 of Methyloligella sp. ZOD6. Taxonomy (GTDB): domain Bacteria; phylum Pseudomonadota; class Alphaproteobacteria; order Rhizobiales; family Methyloligellaceae; genus Methyloligella. Next base: position 2,482,659 of record CP188828.1, on the reverse strand, counting down.
CTCCGAGATCGATGTCTCGAAATACGACGCCGTCTTCCTCCCCGGCGGCCACGGCACCATGTGGGATCTGCCAAAGAGCGAGACCCTGGCCGATCTTCTCACCAAGGCGTGGGGACAAGAGAAAGTCGTCGCCGCCGTCTGCCACGGACCGGCAGGTCTGGTGAACGCCAAGGACGAGGACGGCGATCCGATCGTGAAGGGCCGCCGGGTCACCGCCTTTACCAACAGCGAGGAGGTCGCCGTGGACCTGCAGGACAAGGTGCCCTTCCTGCTCGAGGACCGGCTGAAGGAGCTCGGCGCCGATTTCGAGAAGGTCGGCGACTTTCAGCCCTTCGCCGTCGTAGACGGCAGGCTGGTCACCGGCCAGAACCCGGCCTCCTCGGCGGAGGCCGCCAAGCTTACCTTGGAAGCGGTGAAAAAGACCGCGCCCGCCACCAACTAGGCGGCGCGCGGCGCGGTCTCGCGCTCCAGATAGCTGCCATGCATATGGCCGTCGGCCAGCCCGTCGGTTTCCAGCGAGACGAGCATCCAAGCGCCGGTCTTGCCGAGCTGGTAGACGATCGTATCGCGCGGCAGCACCGAGAGGATCCCGAACCGCGTGCCGGGGCCGGACCGTAATCTGAGACCGGAACGGGCAATCACCCGATACCGCGGAGCGGCGGACGCAACGGCGGTGCAACCCTCCGGCGATGGCGCAGGGCGCGCCGGCCCGGATCCCGTGACGCTCGACGTATCGATTCCGGCGGAAAGCCGATCCGGCGGCAGATCGATCTGAAAATGCATCGTGTCCTTCAGGGTCGTCCAATCGCCGCCCCACTGGAAGACGTGGCCGCCGTCCACCGTCTTGATGGCGAGGATGTCGGCGATCAGCGCGCGCGTCATATCCGTATCGGCCAGCCCGGCGCGCACATCCGCAGCCCGCTCCTCTTGGGTCGCCTTGTCGGAATAGCGCACGTTCCGCTGCCCCGGATGATCGCGATAGGGATTGGTGTTCCAATTGATGTCGAGGGCGATGCCGAAGGAATGGAGGCTTTTGCCGCTTCCGCCGCTGATGGCGCGGCAATTGTAGGAATCCGTGTCGCCGGGGCGGACCGTATAACCGTGCCGGTCGAGAACCGCCGCCAGCGCGGCGAAAGCATCCTTGGCTTCAGATGCGACGAGCACACTGTCTTCGCAAAACGCGATGCGGACCATCCTGTCGCGTTTGCACTCGTATTTGCGCCACCACCGGCGCAATTGGCTGGTCGTTGCCATTCTGGCCTCGCTGAAAGATTTTCGAGGCTATCGAGATTACGCGCGCTTCCGCCGGCGGGGACAAGTTACCGTGCGCATCGCTCCGTTCAAAAATTTTTTCGTCCGGCGCCAAGGACAACGCTTTCTCTTGCGTCTCATTGTCCAGAGGCTCGACTGTCTCAGATGCACGGGCGACCCAATGACCGCTGGAACGGGATGTGACCGAAACTGAAGCGATCGAATGCGAACCGAGCGATAGCGTTTTGGTGACGGCCGCGTTGGAGGGTGACCGTGCGGCCTTTGCCGCGCTTCTCGAACGCCATTACGACCGCATCCACCGGATCGCCTGGCGCGCCACCGGCTCGCGCGAAGATGCCGAGGATATCGCCCAGGAGATCTGCTGCGGTCTGGTCACCAAGCTTTCCAGCTTCCGCGGTGACGCCAAATTCACCACTTGGCTCACCGGGGTTGCTTTGAACGCTTGTCGCGACCATTTCCGGCGCGCCGCGTCACGGGCGAGGCTGATGCAGGGCGCGGCGATCCTGGCCAAGCTCGCCCCCGGCCCCGATGGTCGCGACCTCTATCGGCGAAGCTGGCTCGCCTCCGACCTCGCCGCCCTGGATCCGCCCTTGCGAGAAACCGTGATTCTGGTCGCCGGCGAGGAGATGAGCCACGCGGAAGCCGCAAGCGTGCTGGGCGTGGCCGAATCCACGGTCTCCTGGCGCATGCTTCAGGCGCGCCGCAGGCTGAAACAAGAAAGGAGCGGCAAAGATGGCTCCTGAGAAAGACAACGAGATGGTCCGCTTCCCCGAGACCCCGCAGCCGAAGAAGAAGGCGTCCGCCATCGAGGCGGCGCTGCAGCGCTTCGACGAAAAAAATCCGAATCCCGACCAAGGATCGGACGTGGAAACGCGTCTCAAGCAGCAGACGGCCCCCCAAACCCCGCCGTCACGCAGGAGCTTGAAGATGCACAGCACGACCTATCGGAATCCGCCCCACCGCAGGGCATCCCTTCACCGCCAGCCGCTGATCGCCGCATGTGTGACATTGCTCATCGCCGGCGCCGGCACCTGGCTCTATTGGCACGACCCAAGCTTGCGGGAACCTGTCGCCCAGCGCGAAATTTCCGCTGCCGATGAAGACATTGGCGCTGGAAAGCCCGTGAGTGAAGAGGAAGCCGCATCGCCCGTACCCCAGCCGAAAACGGCGGCCGAAGATGATGCGATGTCCGATTCGACTCGGCCCGCCCCACCGCCTGTCGCCGGAGAAAGAGACCTGCGGGGTTTTGCAGTCCCCCAGGCCGCGCCGAGCGCGGACGGGTACGCCCAGAGCTATGCGCCCCGCAGCCGTGCGCTTATGCCGGATCAGATGGTTCAGCCCCAGGAGCCGGTCGGCCGCGATAAGTTCGACGGCGAGCCGGAGAGCGGTTTCCACATCACGGCGGACGATCCCGTCTCGACCTTCTCCATCGATGTCGACACCGCGTCCTATGCCTTCGTCCGCTCCTCCCTCGACCGCAACGTGCTGCCTCAGCCGGATGCGGTGCGCACCGAGGAGCTGATCAACTATTTCGACTACGGCTATGCGCTGCCGAAATCTGCCGACGAGCCCTTCGCCACGGATATCGCGATCTTCCCGAGCCCGTGGAGCGAGGGGCGCAAGCTGATCCGCATCGGCGTTCAGGGATACGAAATCGCAGATAGCGCCCGCCCCGATGCGAATCTCGTCTTCCTGGTCGACACCTCCGGCTCCATGCACGGCCAGAACCGGCTGCCGCTCCTGAAGCAGTCTCTCGCCATGCTGGTGGACGAGTTGAAGCCTGAAGACAAGGTCGCCATCGTCACCTATGCCGGCCGCGCCGGCACCGTGCTGGAGCCGACGTCTGCTTCCGAGAAATCCAAGATCCTCGCTGCCCTCGATCAGCTCTCCTCCGGCGGCAGTACGGCGGGCGGGGAAGGCATCCGTCAGGCCTATAGCCTCGCCCAGCGCAATTTCGAGAAGGATGGCGTCAACCGCGTGATCCTGGCCACCGACGGCGATTTCAATGTCGGCATCACCAGCCAGGACGAGCTGAAGGGCTTCATCGAGCGCGAGCGTGACAAGGGCATCTTCCTTTCCGTGCTGGGTTTCGGCCGCGGCAATTACAACGATGCCCTGATGCAGGCCCTGGCTCAGAACGGCAATGGAGCGGCGGCCTATATCGACACCATGGGCGAGGCGCGCAAAGTCCTCGTCGAGGAGGCGAGCTCCACGCTCTTCCCCATCGCCAAGGACGTGAAGATTCAGGTCGAGTTCAATCCGGCCACCGTCGCCGAGTATCGTCTGATCGGCTACGAGACACGCGCGCTTGCCCGCGAGGACTTCAACAACGACCGGGTCGATGCCGGTGAGGTCGGGTCCGGCCAGGCGGTCACCGCGCTCTACGAGATCGTGCCGACCGGCGGGCCGCGACTGAACGAGGCGCTTCGCTACGGGGATGCCGAGCAAACCAAGCCGACTGGCGATGCCGGCAATGAGTACGGCTTCCTGAAGCTCCGCTATAAGCTGCCCGATGCCGACAAGAGCAAGCTGATGGAGACGCCCATCGACCGCAGCGAGGAAGTCGAGAGCTTCGACGCAGCCCCCGAGAGCGCCCGCTTCGCCACCGCCGTCGCCGGCTTCGGTCAGCTTCTGCGTGGCGGCAAATACACCGGCGGTTTCGGCTACGACGATGTGCTGAAGATCGCGCAAGGCGCCAAGGGCAAGGACGAATACGGCTACCGGTCGGAGTTCACCCAGCTCGTCCGCGCCGCCAAGACGGCGAAGGCGTTGCCCGAGCAACGGTAGACGCTAGTCCTTCGAAGGCCCCTCGATGGACGGCGCGGAACTTCCCTCCAGCAGATCCTCCGCGTCGTCCTTGAGCTTTGTGCCCGAAAGCCCGAGCTCGAAGGCGCGGGACGTGAGCCAGGCGATCTTCTTCGCTGCTTCGTCCGGGCTAATGCCGCCCTTGCGGATATTGGAGATGCAGTTCCGGTCGGCGTCGTTGCGCCCCGGTTTCGGAGTGTAGGTGAGATAGGCGCCGAGGCTGTCGGCCGCCGAAAGTCCCGGCCGCTCGCCGATCAAAATCACCGCGAGCTTGGCGCCGAGCGCTGCGCCGATGGGATCCGACAGCGCCACCCGGCCCTGACGCGCCAGGACGATGGGTGCGATATCCGCATCCTTCGGCAGATCCGCGATCAGCGCTTCTGCCGTCTCCGCGGCGTAGGTGTTCACCGCGTGAGCCGAGAGCCCTTCGGAGATGACGATGACGATGTCGTAGCCGTCGTCCTCCTTCATCTCGCTCAGGAACTTCGCCGAATCCTCGCTGAGCTTCCGGCCGAGATCGGGACGCCGCAAGTAAGTTGCTCGATCCTCCGCCTGGCTTTTCACCCGCACCACCGGCAAGCCCGTATCGGCGAGTGCCTTCTCAAGCGCATCCTCGTCGAAATCCGCATGCACCGCGTCGCGCGCTCGCGCATGAGCCTCGGCGAAATCGAGATGGGCCGAGGTCGGCAGGCCTGCACCGAAACGGCCGAGCCCGATCCGCGCGTCGGTATAGCGCTTCAGCGGCGCCAGCGGATGGCCCGCAGGCGCCGCAAGCTTCCTTTCAGAGACCCGTTTCTTGTCGGGCGAGGTAGGTTTCTCCGCCACTTAAGCCGCCTCCAGATCGGCCTTGCCGAGCAGGCGGGCCGAATCGTCGTGGCTTTGCGGCAGCAGGTGGCCGGTCTCGTCGAACAGCCCGACCCGCGTCATCCATTCCTCGAATTCGGGCGCCGCCTTCAGGTCCAGCACTTCGCGGATATAGGCTGCATCGTGATAGGAGGTGGACTGATAGTTCAGCATGATGTCGTCCGAGCCCGGCACGCCCATGATGAAGTTCACGCCGGCCACGCCCAGCAACGTCAGCAGATTGTCCATGTCGTCCTGATCGGCCTCGGCGTGATTCGTGTAGCAGACGTCCACCCCCATGGGCACGCCGAGCAGCTTGCCGCAGAAATGATCCTCCAGACCGGCGCGGATGATCTCCTTGCCGTCATAGAGATATTCCGGGCCGATGAAGCCGACGACCGTGTTCACCAGCAGCGGATCGAATTCTCGCGCCACTGCATAGGCCCGCGCCTCGATGGTTTGCTGATCGATGCCGTGATGGGCATCCGCCGAAAGCGCCGCGCCTTGCCCGGTCTCGAAATACATCACGTTGTTGCCGACCGTGCCCCGGTCCAGCGCCAGCGCTGCCTCATGCGCTTCCTTCAGCATGGCGAGATTGATGCCGAAGGATGAATTCGCCTTCTGCGATCCGGCGATGGATTGGAAGACGATATCGACCGGCGCGTCGCGGTTCATGCAGTCGATCGCCGTGGTCACATGGGCCAGCACGCAGGATTGCACCGGGCATTCGAGCCTGAGCCGCAACGCCTCGATCAACTCCAGGAGACGCCGCATGGCGGAGGGGCTGTCCGTCGCCGGGTTGATGCCGATCACCGCATCGCCGCAGCCGAATTGCAGCCCGTCCACTATGGAGGCGGCCACGCCCTTCGGGTCGTCCGTCGGATGGTTCGGCTGGATGCGCACGGACAAGCGCCCCGGCAGCCCGACCGTCGTGCGGAACTTGCTCACCACCGGGCGCTTCTTGGCCACTGCGATGAGATCCTGGTTGCGCATGATCTTGGAGACGGCGGCCACCATCTCCGGCGTCAGCGCCCATTTGAGATCGGAGATCGCCTCGGTGGTGGCCTCCTCCGACAGAAGCCATTCGCGGAACTCGCCGATCGACCAATTGGAGATCGCGGCGAACTTTTCCCCGTCATGTTGCGCGTAGATCAGCGCCGAGACCTCGTCCTCCCCTGGATCGATCAGCGGTTCGTCGAGGATATCCTGCAGCGTCGTATCGGCGAGCCGGCGCTGCGCCTGCACCCGCTCTTCCTGGCTCAAAGCAGCGACCTCGGCGAGAAAATCGCCCGAGCGCGCCGGCGAGGCTTTGGCGAAGAGTGTTTTGAGTGGCTCTTTCTGACCCATGGTGCCGTCCTTGCGCATTTTGCGGGTGAGGCTTTGAAGTGGAGGCTTGCCCGATAGGAAAACACGAATCCGGCGAAGCTCAAGCCTGCACTTTAGGCAAACTGCCTGCTTCATTCGCTCAGGGGCGAGGGGCGGCCGAAGGCGGAGAGCGCCTCCTCCATCAACTCCAGGCGGTGGATCACCGGCGACCAGAGCCGGTCCTTCGGCACGATCTCGGCAAGCGGCGGCAGGTCGTGCAGAGCACTCTGGGGGCCGAACGAGCCACGGTCGGCGAGGGTATCGCATTTCTTCGCGATGAGCAGGATACGCCGCTTCAGGGACTCCGGCGGATCCTTGGCGCCTTTCCGGATGGCATTTGCCATCGCCTCGGCAAACAGCAGCGAAGATGCGTATAGGCGAATGGCGTGTCGCTCGTAGCGCGCCGCGAGTTCCTGCACTTCTACCGCCGCCATCCGCCCCCGCACGGACCAGCGCGCATCGCTGCGCGCCGCCTTGATGCCGGTGCCGAGACCCACGAGATCGGCATGGGCGAGCGACAAGGAATGAAGCGCGACATTTGCCTCCTCGACATCGTTCTCGGCAAGCGCCTGGGCGCAGCCGCGCAAGCCGCCGGCCAGGTCCCGCAACAGCCGCTCGGCCACGCAGTTGATGCTCCTGATCGGATCGGGGGTCATCACCACTTGGCTGAAGAACAGTCCGGCCAGCGCACCCACCACCACATCCATGAGCCGCACCACGCCGGCTGTCTCGGCCCCGATCGAAAGCACGAGAACCGCCGAGACGCCCGCCTGGATCGGCACCACGGGTGGCGCGCCGAAGATCGAGGCGAGCAGAATGGATAGGAACGTCGCTGCCATCATGCGCAGCACCGGCAAGGTGTCCGGCGCCAACAGCGCGACTTGGCCGACCACGATGCCGACCGCCACGCCGGTCATCAGGCCGATCGCCTGGCGGACATGGTTCGGAAGGCCGGGCGAAAGACAGACGATAGCGCTCACCGCGGCGAAAACCGGCGTCGGATGACCGAACAGCAGTTTCGCTGCGAACCAGGCGATCCCGGCCGCTGCCGCGCAGGCAGAGGCCTCCTTCAGCCCGTCCCACCAGCGCGTGCGGAACTTGGATTCCCAAATCGTCGTATCGGCCAAGCTCGTCCTCTCAAGACAGCTCTTCTCCGTCGGGGCTTCAGCCTAACCGCTTAATCGTGAAGAGAATCCATAAGCCGAAACGGAAAACCACTCAGATCTTCCGCGCCACGAGATCGATCAGGGCCGACATGCCGTTATGGCCTTGCCCCTCTTCGATCACCTTGTCGTAAGCCTCGAGCCGCAGCACCTCGAGACTGGCGAACTCTTCCCAGAGAAGCGTCTCGGTGTACATGTTCTCCCGATAGGGTGGCCCGCCCGTCCCGTAATCCACCTGATCCGGCCGATAGCCGTGCAGCAGCAGGACCCCGCCTTTTCGCAAGGATCGCCGTAGCCCGTCGAAAACGTCTTTGCGCTCGTCCGGTGTCAGGAACTGAAAGAAGATGCCGGCCACCACGTCATAGGTTTCCGGCTCCCAATCCCATGCGGTGATGTCGCCGACGCGGAAATCGATCTCCACGTTCCGTTCCGCGGCCAGTTTCTTGGCCTTCTCGATCGCCACCGCGGAGCCGTCCATGGCGGTCACCTCCATACCCTTCTCGGCCATGAAGACGGAATTGCGTCCCTCCCCATCGGCGATCGCCAATGCCTTGCGCCCAGGGCGAAGATGATGCGCTTCCCGCTTCAGAAACTCCGACGGCTCCGTGCCGTAAAAATATCCCGGCTGACGGAATCGCTCATCCCACATCGCTGGACCTCTTCTTGCTCCACTGCCTTTGCCGCGGCCAGACTAACCCGGCTTGACGCTATTTGCCGAAGTTGATTGAACGGCAGGCCTTCCTGGGACGAAGATGGAGCATGCGATGACGGCGACCGGTATTGCCCTACTCGGCGCCTCGTTCCTCTTTGCCGTCCTGTTTTTCCATCCCCGGCTTCTCAAATCGCCGCTCTGGAGAGCGACCGTCACCCCGCTCGCCTCCATTATCGGCTCCGGCTTCCTCGTCGCAGGCCCGATCCTGGACCATGCCGCCGGCGATCTCGCCTGGGCCGCCATGGCCGGCCTCTGCGCCATCGCATATTTCTTCGGCACCGCCATCCGCTACAATATCGTCCATATCGAGCCTGCGCTCGAAAAGGGCGATGCGCCATGGCCCGTCGGCTTGATCGAGCGGGCGGCCGACCTCGCATTGCTGCTCGCCTATTTCGTCTCCGTCGCCTACTACCTCAATCTCTTCGCCGCCTTTGGCCTCAGGTTGGACGACATCACCGCTCGATTTTGGATCCGCATCGGCGCCACCGCCGTCATCGGAACCATCGGCCTCATTGGCTTGCGTGGCGGTTTGCGCTCTCTGGAGCATCTTGAGCTCGGCGCCGTCGGGCTGAAGCTCTCGGTCATCGGCGGGCTGTTCGCCGCGTTGATCCTCGCCAGCATCGTCGCCCTCATGGATGGCAGCTTCGCCTGGGGAACGCCGAGCCATCCGCGGGGGCTCGAGGAGATCGAGGTTCTGCTCGGTCTCATCGTGTTGGTGCAGGGCTTCGAGACCTCCCGCTATCTCGGCGCGGCCTACGATCCCACCACGCGGGTGAAGACCATGCGCTGGGCGCAATGGATCGCCACGGGCATCTATATCGGCTTCATCCTGCTGGTGACTCGCTATTTCACCGGCGATCTGCCGAAGGAGGGCGGCGAAACGGCGATCATCGACATGCTCGCCCCCCTCGGCGCCACCGTCGGTCCCATGCTCATCGTCGTTGCGCTGGCCTCCCAGTTTTCCGCTGCCGTCGCCGACACGAACGGGGCCGGCGGTCTCGTCGCAGAAACCAGCAAGAAGCGGCTCAGCGTCGAGTTTGGCAATCTGCTCACGGCGCTCGCCGCCATCGCCATCACCTGGATCGCCGATATCTACGAGATTATCGTCTATGCCTCGAAAATCTTCGTCGCCTATTACGCCCTGCAATCTCTCCAGGCTGCTCTGGCCGCTTGGCGCAACGGCCATCGCTGGCGGGCGGCCCTGTTCACGCTCGGCGTAATAATCGGCGTTTTGGTGGTGCTCTTCGCCATCCCCGCCGAGGTCTGAGCCGGTCCATCGCGCCACGTCTCGCCGCAAACGGCTTTCGATGAGCGTCGCTGTACGGATCTCTTGACCAAGTGTCCGTGTGTCGAGTAGTCTCGACATATGGACACAAACGACGCCATTGAGATTTTCGCCAGCCTCGCACAAGAGACCCGCCTCGAAGCCTTCCGGCTGCTCGTGCGGCACGCACCGGATGGTCTTCCGGCGGGCGAGATCGCGCGTGCGATGAACGTGCCCCACAACACCATGTCGACCCATTTGGCCAATCTCACCCGCGCCGATCTCGTCGAAGCGGAGCGGAAGAGCCGTTCGATTATTTACCGCGCGAAGCTTGAGACCGTTCAGACCCTGGCCGGCTACCTGCTGAAGGATTGCTGCGGCGGCCGCGAAGAGATCTGCGCGCCCCTGATCGCCGATCTGCAGTCCTGCTGCGGAACTGGCCGGCCCCAATCGAGGAAACAGTGATGACCGCCCGCCCCTACAACGTTCTCTTTCTCTGCACCGGTAACTCGGCCCGCTCCATCATTGCGGAGAGCATCCTGAAGCGCGAGGGCTATGGCCGCTTCCGGGCGTTTTCGGCCGGCAGCCACCCCAAGCCGGAAGTCAATCCGCTGGCGCTGAAGGTGCTGCAGAGCTTCAACTACCCGACCGAAGGCCTCCACCCGAAGAGCTGGGAAGAGTTCGGCGGGCCGGATGCGCCGGAAATGGATTTCGTCTTCACCGTTTGCGACAACGCCGCCGGCGAAGCCTGTCCCGCCTGGCCCGGCCAACCCATGACCGCCCATTGGGGGATCGAGGATCCGGCCGCCTTCGAGGGCGCTGAATTCGAGAAAGAGGCCGCCTTCGTCACGGCGCTGCGCTACCTGCGCAATCGCATCACCATCTTCACCGCGCTGCCGCTGAAGAGTCTCGACACCGTCGCCCTGGGCAACCGCTTGCGCGAGATCGGCGAGACCGAGGGCAGCACCACCCGGCGTGAAAGCGCTTAGCCGCCAGCTCCAAATCTAGCGCGAAAGAGCTACCACCATGACGCTGTTCGAACGCTGGCTGACCCTTTGGGTCGCCCTCTGCATCGTTGCCGGCATCGCTCTCGGCCACCTCTTCCCCGGCATCTTTCAGGCGCTCGGCGCGGCCGAGATCGCCAATGTCAATCTGCCGGTGGCGGTGCTCATCTGGCTGATGATCGTGCCCATGCTGCTGAAGATCGACTTCACGGCGCTTTCAAAGGTCAAGGAACACTGGCGCGGCATCGGCGTCACCCTCTTCATCAACTGGGCGGTCAAGCCGTTCACCATGGCTGCGCTCGCCTGGTTCTTCATCGGCTATCTCTTCCGCGACCTTCTGCCGGCCGCGCAAATCGACAGCTACATAGCCGGTCTCATCATCCTGGCCGCGGCACCCTGCACCGCCATGGTCTTCGTCTGGTCCCATCTGACGAAGGGCGAGCCGCATTTCACCCTCACCCAAGTGGCGCTCAACGACACCATCATGGTCTTCGCCTTCGCGCCCATCGTCGGGCTGCTTCTGGGGCTTTCGGCCATCACCGTTCCATGGGAGACGCTGCTGCTCTCCGTCGGGCTCTACATCGTCGTGCCGGTCGTCGCGGCTCAGATCATTCGCGGGCGTGTGCTCAGCCATGGCGGAGAAGAGGCCCTCGCCAAGCTTCTGGACCGCATCCAGCCTGTCGCGTTGACGGCGCTCCTCGCCACCCTTGTCCTGCTCTTCGCTTTCCAGGGCGAGCAGATCCTGGCCCAGCCTTACGTCATCGGGCTTCTCGCGGTGCCGATCCTGATCCAGGTCTATTTCAATTCGGGCCTCGCCTATCTGCTGAACCGCCTCACCGGCGAGCAGCACTGCGTGGCGGCGCCCTCCGCCCTCATCGGCGCCTCCAACTTCTTCGAGCTGGCCGTCGCCGCCGCCATCAGCCTGTTCGGCATCGAATCCGGCGCCGCGCTTGCTACCGTTGTGGGTGTGCTGATCGAGGTGCCGGTCATGCTGAGCGTCGTCGCCATCGTCAACCGCTCGAAGGGCTGGTACGAGCGCGGCGCTGCGCGGCACGCCACGGCAGAACAGCCAAGCTAATTCGCCGCACCGCCTCGCGAAAATGTCATCGCCCGTGTCGTCGAAAAGAGTCGGCCAGGGACTTACTTAGCCGGGACCGTCAATCGAATGGGGACTCCCATGACCGATCCCAAAACGTCTGAGCACTCGCCTCGAAAGGGCGGCAACCCCTATGGGCTTTCCACCCTCCTTCGTCCCGCCAATCTTCCCCGTCTTGCCGTCATCGGTGCCGTTCTCCTGGCTCTCCTCGGTGCGTTCGCAGCCACTGCTGGCTGGTTTTCGCCGCAACGGCTCACGCCGGAAAAAATCGTCGATCGCTTCGAAGCCTATAACGGCGTCCATTCCGGCTTCCGCCGTAACCACGCCAAAGGCGTCTGCGTCAGCGGAGTCTTCGAAGCGAGCGGCGACGGAGCCGCGTTCTCCAGGGCATCGCTGTTCAAGCCCGATACCCGCGTTCCCGTCTTCGGCCGCTTCGCGCTGGCGGGCGGCAACCCTTTCATCTCCGACAGCCCCTCAGCCGTGCGCAGCCTGGCCCTCAACTTCACGCTTCCGCACGGTGAGGTCTGGCGCACGGGGATGAACGATATCCCCGTCTTTCCGGTGAAGAACGCCCAAGGCTTCTACGAGCTCATGGCCGCGTCGCATCCCGATCCTGCAACGGGCAAGCCCGATCCCGAACAGATGCAGGCTTTTCTCCAGACGCATCCGGAAACCGCCACGGCGATGAAATTGATCAAGGCCCGAGCGATGTCCGCAGGCTTTGCCGACGCCACCTATAACGCTCTCAACGCCTTCCAATTCGTCGCCGCCGACGGCACGAGGACACCAGTGCGCTGGTCTGTCCGGCCTATCGATCCGCCCGAGCCCAGCGCTGTCCAGGAAAGCGGCGAGAACTATCTCTTCGACACGGTTGCCGAGGAGCTTGAGGCCGGGCCGTTGCGCTGGCTGCTCGTGGCCACGGTTGGTGAGCCGGGCGATCCGACGAAGGATCCCACGATCCCCTGGCCGAACGATCGGCAGAGCGTGACGCTCGGCACCCTCACCCTTACCGGCGTCGAGGACGAGGAGCACGGCCCCTGCCGGGATATCAATTTCGATCCGCTGGTTCTGCCGGACGGGATCGCGCCGTCCGACGATCCGATCCTGAGTGCCCGGTCCGCCGCCTACGCGGTCTCCTTCCGCAAGCGCGAAGGCGAGAAGAAGGAGCCGAGCGCCGTACAGCTCGCAGGAAGCGGGAGGGACGAACAATGATCACCGAGACCTTTCCGGCCCTCTCCCGCGTCTTTCACTGGCTGATGGCCGCCATGATCCTGACGATGCTTTTCGTCGGTATCGGTATGGTCGCTTCCTTGAGCGACTACCACTGGCTGGTTTCCATCCATAAGCCGCTTGGCATCCTGATCCTGATCCTCGCAGCCATCCGCCTCATCAATCGCCAGATCAATCCACCGCCGCCATTGCCGGCCGATCTGCCGGTGCCGATCCGCACGGCCGCGATCGGCTCGCATCTCTTGCTCTACGGATTGATGTTCGCCGTGCCGCTGGTCGGCTGGGCGATGCTATCGGCGGGAGACTATCCGGTGGTGCTATACGGCGCCTGGGTCTTGCCGCCCATCGCGCCCCACAGCCCCACCCTGTTCGCGGTGCTGCGCACGACTCACACTGTGCTCGCGATGCTGTTCTTCGCAGTTATCCTGGCTCATATCGGTGCGGCCCTGCTGCATCGGCTTGTCTTCCGCGACGGCGTCTTCCAAAGCATGGCGACGCTGCACAAGGTGAAACCGCAGAAAGAAGGAACCGCATGAGCGAGGCAACGATCTATCACAATCCGAAATGCGGCACGTCCCGCAACGTGCTGGCCATGATCCGCAATGCCGGCATCGAGCCCACGGTGATCGAATATCTGAAGACGCCGCCCTCCCGGGCGGAGCTGAAGACGATGATCGCCGATGCCGGCCTCACCGTGCGCGAAGCGCTCCGTAGGAAGGGAACGCCTTATGAGGAGCTCGGCCTCGACGACGAGAGCCTCACCGACGATCAGCTCCTCGACGCCATGATGGAGCATCCGATCCTGATCAACCGGCCCTTTGTCGTTACCGAACGCGGCACCAAGCTCTGCCGCCCGTCCGAGACGGTGCTGGACATCCTGCCGAGCGCGCAGAAAGGCGCCTTCACCAAGGAAGATGGCGAGGCGGTCGTCGATACCACCGGTAAGCGCCTTGTCTGATCTTCCGAATCTCAGCGAGGCGGTCTTGCGCATCCCCGATGCTGGCCGGCTCGCCGGTGCCCGCTCGACGCACCCGCCGCGCATTCTCCTGCTCTATGGATCCTTGCGCAGACGGTCCTATAGCCGATTCCTCGCCCAGGAAGCCGAGCGGCTGGCAATCCGCTTCGGTGCCGAAACCCGGATGTTCGATCCTTCCGGCCTGCCGTTGCCAGACGAGGCGGAGCCCGATCACCCGAAAGTCGCCGAGTTGCGGAGTCTCTCCGAATGGTCCGAAGGCCAGGTCTGGGTCAGCCCGGAACGGCACGGCGCCATGAGCGCGATCTTGAAGGCGCAGATCGACTGGATTCCTCTCTCGGTCGGCTCGGTGCGTCCGACCCAGGGCCGCACCCTGGCGGTGATGCAGGTCTCGGGTGGATCCCAGAGTTTCAACGCCGTGAACCAAATGCGCGTGCTCGGGCGCTGGATGCGGATGGTCACCATCCCCAACCAGTCTTCCGTTCCCAAGGCCTACCAGGAATTCGACGAGGCCGGCCGCATGAAGCCGTCCCCCTATTACGACCGGGTTGTCGATGTGATGGAAGAATTGATCAAGTTCACCCTGCTGACCCGCGATTGCGCCAGCTATCTGACCGACCGCTATAGCGAGCGCAAAGAGCAGGCTGCCGAACTTGAGGCGCGCACCGACCTAAAAGCGATGTGAGACGCGCCGAGCCCGGTGTTAGAGGCTTACATTGGCAGGAGCGCCGAGCACGGTGGCGCTTTTTCGCGCTCGCCGCCGGCGTCCCAGCCGGACGATGGCTTTACGGCGGAAGCGGCGCAGCCGCGGATAATCGATCGAGAGGATCGCAAGTCCCATCGGCACGGTGAAGACCGGGCCAGGCGGTGTCGGCAGGATGCCGCTGATGATCAACGTCAGGGCCATACCGACCCGAACCGATTTTCGGCGCGGCACCCGAATGCGGCGGCTGCCGATCCGGATATAAGACGGAGTAGGGTTCTCCGGATTGCTCATTTCGCCAAGCATCCTCGAAAAAGCGATCGAATCGATCCGAAACGCCCCCCGGCTCTTCCGTTCCCTAGCCGAGGCGGGTGACTAAAGCGTGACCGAATTTCTATCGATTACGATCAAAAATGACGATACCGCGGCACCGCTTGTCGAGGCGTAAACATGGCGCAGGTCTCGGCATTCTTTTCCCTTAGGCAATCTGCTCGATATCCGGAAGGATCATGTCATCCTCCGGCAGGGCCGGAATGCGATCGAGCTGTCGAAAGCGGCAGTCTGCGGAATGCTGGCCATGGCTGCCTCCGCAAGCGAGAGGCATGACCGGCCTCATCGTTCCTTGAAACGTCGATTGGAAAGCCGCTAAGCCGCCGCCGCTTCCCTGCCTTGCGCGTCGAGCGCTTCGAAATCCTCATCCGTCAGCTCGAGCGATGCGGCCGCCACGTTCTCTTCCAGATGCTTGACCTTGCTGGTCCCCGGAATCGGCAGCATTACCGGGCTGCGCTTCAGGGTCCAGGCCAGTGCCACCTGACTGGGGCTTGCCTCGAGCCGCTTGGCGATCCCGTCCAGCACGGAGCCGTCCTTGGCCAGGTCGCCCGCCGCGAGCGGGAACCATGGAATGAAGCCGATGCCTTCGGTCTCGCAAAAATCGAGCACGTCCTCGCTCTTGCGGTTCACCAGATTGTATTCGTTCTGCACCGTCACCACGGGGAAGTATTTCTGGGCCGCCTTGATGTCCTCCACGGAGACCTCGCTCAGCCCCACATGGCGGATCAGCCCTTCCTTCTGCATCTCGGCGATGACTTCGAATTGCTCTTCCGCCGGCACCTTCGGATCGATCCGGTGGAGCTGCCACAGACCGATCTGCTCGAGTCCGAGCCGTCGCAGGCTCATCAGCACGCATTGCCGCAGATATTCCGGCCGTCCGACGACTCTCCAGACTGCCGGTCCATGGCGCGTGAAGGCGCCCTTGGTGGCTATCAGCATGTCCTTATAGGGGTAGAGGACCTCGTGAATGAGATCCTCGCTGACGAAAGGGCCGTAGCTGTCGGCCGTGTCGATGAAGTTGACGTCGAGCTCGGGCAGCCGCTTCAGCACACGCTTCGCCTCTTCCGGGTCTTTCGGGTCTCCCCAGACGCCTTCGCCGGTGATGCGCATGGCGCCGAAACCGAGCCGGTTCACGGTGATGTCGCCGATCTTGAATTGGCCGGACGCGGCTGCCGATGGTGTCGTCGACATGGCATTCTCCTTGAAGTCTGGACTGAGAGGAAATCCTCGCTGAACCGTAGGTTCGATCCGCAGGGAAGGTGGGCGGCGGAAGACCGCCTACGGGGGAAGGTAGGTATCGTGGCTTCGGCCCGCAATATTTGCCGCGGCCGTATGACAAGGACGGCATGCGGCCTCTCCCACGAGACTGGCGTGCCGAAGGTTTCGGTCTGACCCTTCCGCCCCGCCAAGGGAGCCCAAAATGGGAGCGCGAGTGGCGCACGGGTGCGGAAGGGTCAGCAAAGCGGCGCCGATCGGTGACGGCGCGAAGGGCGCCGCCTAGAAGAATTTCAAGTAGCGCTCCTGTTCCCAATCGGAGACGTGATTTATGTAGGCGAGCCATTCCTGACGCTTGAAATCCAGCCAGGATGAGAACATCGCGTCCCCGAAGACCTCCTTCGAAAGGGGATCGGCCTCGAAGGCATCCAGCGCCTCTTCCAGAGTCTTGGGCAGCGTCTCGATGCCCATCGCCTCGAGCTCGGCTTCCGTCTTGATATACATGTTTTCCGTGTGCGGCTCCCCGGGATCGAGCGCCTGGGCGATGCCTTCCAGCCCCGCCGCCAGCACCATCGCACCGCCGAGATAGGGATTGCAGGCGCCGTCCGCCGCGCGCAGCTCGACCCGCTTCCCCTCCAGTGGAATACGCAGCGTGTTGGTCCGGTTGTTGTCGCCGTAGCAGCAGAAGATCGGCGCCCAGGTGAAGCCCGACATGGAGCCCTGCTTCACCAGCCGCTTATAGCTGTTCACCGTCGGCGCCACGACGGCGCAGATCGCCGGCAGATGCTTCAATACGCCTGCGATGAACTGATAGCCGAGTTTGGAGAGATTGTTGCCGCGCGGATCGTGATCCGTGGCGAAGAGATTGTCGCCCGAATGCAGATCGTACAGCGACATGTTGTAATGGGCGCCGCAGCCGCTCCGCTCGCTCAACGGCTTCGGCATGAAGCTCGCGAAATAGCCGTGGCGCCGCGCGATCTCGCCCGCCATCATGCGCAGGAAGACGAAATTATCCGCCATCTCCAGCACCGGGAAATAGCGGAAATCGAGCTCCACCTGAGCGACGCCGTCCTCGTGGTCGAAGGAGTAGAGCCCCCAGTCGAGTTCCTCGACCGCCTCCACGAGATCCCGTAGCCACGGCTTGTTGTCGAGCAACCGCACCAAGTCGTAGCAGGGCTTGTCCAGCTGCGGCCGCTTGGAGACAGGCGCGAAGCCGCCATCTTCCGTATCCTCGAAGACGAAGAACTCCGCCTCCATGCCGAGATTCATGCCGAGCCCCTTCTCGCCGGCTTTGGCGAGGACGCGCTTCAGGATATTGCGGCTGCCCGCTTCGAAGGGTCTTCCCTGGCAGCGCAGGTCCGAGGCGAACCAGGCGACCTCGGGGTCCCAAGGCAGGATCTTCGCCGAGGCCGGATCCGGCACTGCGGCGACCTCCTCGTCGCTCACCTCCTGCGGCACGCCGTCCAGCGCTGCCCCGGTGAACAGCTCCGACCCTTCCATCATCCGCTCGTAGTGGTGGATCGGCACCATCTTGGCCTTCGACACGCCATGCATGTCCACGAAGCTCGCGGCGAGATATTTCACGCCCGCCTGCTCGAGGTCGCCTTTCGTAGGGTAGTCCTTGCTCACACTGCTCTCCCTCGGTGTTGTCGCCCTCAATCGCCTAGAAAAATTTGAGATACCGATTTCGCTCCCAATCGGAGATGTGGTTCATGTAGGCGAGCCATTCCTGGCGCTTGAAATCGAGCCAGGAGGAGAACATCGCCTCGCCGAACACGGCCTTGCAGAGTGGATCGGCTTCGAAGGCGTCGAGCGCTTCGTTGAGGGTCTTGGGCAGCATCTCGATGCCGGTCTTCGCCAGATCCTCCGGCGTCTTGAGATACATGTTCTCCGTGTGCGGCTCGCCGGGATCGAGCTCCTCCGCGATGCCCTCTAGCCCCGCCGCCAATACGAGAGCCGCGCCGAGATAAGGATTGCAGGCGCTGTCCGCCGCGCGCAGCTCCACCCGCTTGCCTTCCATCGGTATGCGCAATGTGTTGGTCCGGTTGTTGTTGCCGTAGCAGCAGAAGATCGGTGCCCAGGTGAAGCCCGACATGGAGCCCTGCTTCACCAGCCGCTTGTAGCTATTCACAAACGGTGCCACGACGGCGCAGATCGCCGGCAGATGCTTCAGGATGCCCGCCGTGAACTGATAGCCGAGCGCGGAAAGACGATTGCCGCGCGGATCGTCATCCGCCGCGAACAGATTGCTTCCCGTCTCCAGATCGTAGAGCGACATGTTGTAATGGGCGCCGGAGCCGGCCCGGTCGCCGAAGGGCTTCGGCATGAAGCTCGCGAAGGCCCCGTGCCGCCGCGCGATCTCGTTCGCCATCATGCGGAAGAAGACGTAATTGTCGGCCATCTCCAGGGCCGGGAAATACCGGAAGTCGAACTCGACCTGACCGATCCCGTCCTCGTGGTCGAAGGAATAGAGCCCCCAGCCGAGCCCATTCATGGCGTCGCTGAGCGGACCGAACCACGCTTTGTTGTCCAGCAGACGGGAGAGGTCGTAGGCCGGCTTCTCCAGATGATGCCGCTGGGAAACCGGCGCGTAGCCGCCATCTGGCGTATCTTCCAGCACGAAGAACTCCGCCTCCATGCCGAGATAGAGCCCGTAGCCCGTATCTTCTGCCTGGGCCAGCACACGCTTCAGAATATTGCGGCTGCCCGCTTCGAAGGGTTTTCCCTCGCAGCGGAGATCGGAGGCGAACCAAGCGACCTCGGGGTCCCAAGGCAGGATCTTCGCCGAGGCCGGATCCGGCACCGCGGCGACCTCCTCGTCGCTCACCTCTTGCGGCACGCCGTCCAGCGCCGCCCCGGTGAACAGCTCCGACCCTTCCATCATCCGGTCGTAGTGGTGGATCGGAACCATCTTGGCTTTCGATACGCCGTGCATATCGACGAAGCTGGCGGCGAGATATTTGACGCCGGCGGCTTCGAGCTCGTCTTTCGTCTGTTGGCGCTTTGCGTGGTCGCTCATGACCTTCCTTCGTTTCCCGGGATAGTGCCCGTGTTGAAATCCGGAAGAGACTAAGCAATCCGCATGCCATCAGGTCTCTCAATTAATCCATTAATTAATTACGGAGGCAGGCTGTGATGGCGCCTGATTCGGCAAAAGTTGCACAATCATCGAGCTTCGCGATTTTCGCGGTCACAAAATCTGGAAATTCGTATTCGCTTCGCTAGGGTGAGGAGGGATGGGCGGAAACGGAATGCACGGCAAGAACGTCGGAACGGATAAAAGAACGCGAAAACCGAAGACGGCGGGCCGGAAAGGTGCGGCTTCACTCTCGAAAAAAGCGGCGCCGAAAAAAGCACCGACGGGTGCATCTGTCCGGAACGCCAAGACGGGCAACGCCCGGCCTAAGCCGTCTTCCATGGACTCTGCGCGAAAGACCGGCGCCGCCGGCCGCAACGTCCAGCGCGGTTCGGACAATGCGGGCCGTATCCGGGACGTCGCCCTCGACCTTTTCGCGAAGAAGAGCTTCTCCGCCGTCACCATCAAGGAGATCGGTCAGGCCACGGGCCTCAACACGGCGATGATCTACTACTATTTCCGGGACAAGGAGGATCTGTTCCGCGATACGGTGGAGACTGCCGTCCAGCGTAGCATGGAAGCATTCGAAGCGCGCCGCGCGCCCGATGCCGATCCCGAAACGGTCGTCACCAATTGGCTCGAGACACATATCGAGCAGCTCGACCTGATCCGCAAATTCGTGAAGATCAGCGTGGACTATGCGAGCTCCGCCAATCGGTTGGCCCGCATCGACGATGCTATCAAGCGGTTCTACGAGGCCGAGCACGACATTCTCGCCGCCGCCATGAAGAAGGGCACCGATGGCCGATTCGATCAGCAAGAGATCGATCGCATGATCGAACTCTTCTCGACCTACCTCGATGGCGTCATGGTCCGCTCTGTTATCGCGCCCGATTTCGATGCGAAAGGGGCGATCCACAGCCTGCGCGATTACGTGCTGGAGCTGATGCGGGTTCAGGATCCGAGCCGAGAGCCCCCGCGGCTTCGCTAGGCTCGGGCAAGGAAAAGGCCTGGCGCCGTTGGGCGTCAGGCCTCATGTTTCTCAAGCGGCCACTCGGCCGGTCGTCCTACCAGCGGAACCAGAACGGTCCGCCTGTCCGCCGGCGCTCGCGCCGTCGCGGCTCGTAATAGTAGCGCCGCTCCACGCGCGGCTGCGGGCGCGACTGCACCTGCACGGGACGCGCGGCCGGCTTACCGGGATCGTCCGCCAGCACGACATAGTCGGCACCCTTCGGCAAGGCCGCGGTATTGACTGCGGTATCGGCGACGATCAGCGAGGAGCCGGGCGTCAGCCGCTCCGAGATCCACTGACGTGCCTCTTCGGGAATTTCGACCCGATCGAGGGCCGCATAAGGATCTCCGTCGTTTGTGCTGACCGCCATCCAAGGAGCCTTGGTATCCCCGGAAGAAAACTTCAGCGCCGTGAAGACATGGGTGCCGAGGTCCTCGCCTTCGCGCTTGATCTCGGCCGGCACGTCATACACGTGGTCGAACTCGCGCCGCACGAACAGGTGGCCGTTCGGCGGCATGTCCTTGCCGTTGGCCGCGTAAATCGCTTTCACGACATCGTCGGTGACCGCGCCGGAAGGCGGCATGTCGTGATCGCGCTGGAAGCTCTTGATCGCATCGATGGTCAGCGTGCCGAAGGTCCCGTCGAACATCTGCGGCTCCAGATAGCCGAGATCGGCAAGCTGGAACTGCACGCCGCGAATGCGATCGCGCTTCGTCGTCTTGGTGATGAGAATGCGCAGCGGGGCTTCATTGCGGGGCTCGGCGGCCTCGTTCGCCGCGCTGAGTCCGCCGGCGTTCAGCTTTTTGGCGGCAAAGGACATCGGCTGGTCGACCTTCACGGCATGATCGGTGCCGCGATCGGCGCCTTCATCCGAAACAGCATGGGCCAAGCCGGACCCGGCCCGAGGATCGATGGCGTGGTCGGTATCGACGACATCGGCGCCTTTGTTCGAAACGGCGTGAATGCGTGGCTCGTCGCCGTTCACATCCGCCGCATGACGCTTTGGACTCTCCTCGGAGACCACATCGGTCTTCGTGTCCGCTTCAGCGTCCTTGGTCGCAGCAGACGTATCGGCCGACACCTTAGCGTTGGCCAAGATCACAGGACTCGCTGCCGCGGCGAGACTTTGGGCATCGCCCTCTTCCACGGCTGCCTTCTGCCTCGCGCGGTCCTCCTTGGAAACCACTGGCGGGGTCGGCATCGGCAGGGGCTGGAACAGCTTGGAGTGCTGGATCATCCGCGGCTTCGGATGATTGCGCGAAATCACCACATGTTCGCCGACCTCGGTCATCTCGAAGAGCTTCGGCGCGAAGCTATAGGGCATGCGGATGCAGCCATGGGAGGCGGGATATCCCGGCAGAGCGCCGGCATGGAGCGCGGTACCCGACCAGGTCAGCCGCTGCATCCACGGCATTGGCGCGCCGTTATACAGGTTGGAATAATGCCGGCGCTTCTTCTCCAGCACCGTGAAGACGCCGCTCTTGGTCGTATGGCCGCGCATGCCGGTGGAGACGTTGGAGCTCGTGATCAGCTTCGTTCCCCGATAGACGTCGACCTTCTGGTCGTCCAGGGAGACGATAAGCGTCATCGGCTCGGCGCTCGCCGCCGCTTCGGCGACGGCATCTTTCGCCGGATTATCCTTTTCGGTCTCTGTGCCGAAGGCTGGACCTTGCATCAGCGCCAGCGAGAACGCGGCTACCAACAGGCCGGTCGAGATCAATACTGGGAATTTGCGATATCCGTCTTGCCGAACGGTCGCTTCGGTCGCCGTCATGCGTGCTAGCACTCCAATCCCCTCCCAAGGTTGCCCGCTCTTGACGCGAGGGGGATTAAAATCGTTGCTCCTGGCTCCAATGTGAAGGCCAAACGCGCCTCCACGAAATGTGTCGATCGGCATGATTTTCCCGCCGGACTCGCTCCGGCGCCGCTTGCGGAAACGATAAGCTCAGGAAAACTTTTATAATCTCGACACAGCCACTCGATCTAAACAATCACATATCCTTGTGAACGAGACCTGAATGCCTGTGTTCCCGTGAGAAGAATCTTTAATTCTGTTTCCTTCTAGCCACAGTTGTTGCCGCCAATTAGGACCCGTCGATTGTCGAATCATGGTTGACCCGGAGTTCCGCATCGCGCCCAGGGTCTTTGGATATATGTAACCTGCTATGGGAGAGGGAAGGCCGTCCGCGCCACCGGAAGCTCTAGCGCATAGGGAAAGGCATGCTTCAGTTCCTGGAAAACCAGATCTACGGAAACATCATCACCCTTTGGATCCTGGCGGCCATCATCGTCGTGGTCACCGCCAGCGTCCTCATGGGTTTGCGCGTTGTGCTGCTGAACCGGCTTCCCCAGCCGCGGCCGGAGGCCGATATGGCCTGGAAGCATATCTTCGGGGAGTTGGTGGAGCGGCTCTCGACCATCTTCATCGTGATCGCTTCGGTCTATGCCGGAAGCACGGTGCTCGCCCTCCCGCGCATGGCCGAGGATCTGGTCGAAACCGTCTTTGTCATCGCGCTTTTTCTGCAATGCGCGCTCTGGTCGGACCGCATCGCGCGGGCCAGTCTCGTCTGGCGCTTTGCCTCCACCCGGACCAAGGCGCCGATCCGCAGTGCGATCTCCTTGATGCAGGCCTTGGCCCGGGTGACCATCTGGTCCCTCGCGCTCCTGCTTATCCTGGACAATGTGGGCTTCGACATCACCGCCCTGATCGCCGGTCTCGGTATCGGCGGTGTGGCGGTGGCCCTCGCCGCCCAGAACGTGTTGGGCGATCTCTTCTCCTCCCTTGCCATCGTGCTCGACCGGCCCTTCGAGGTGGGCGACTTCATCGTCTTCGGCGATCAGGCAGGGAATGTCGAAAAGGTTGGCATCAAGACGACGCGTATCCGCAGCCTGTCCGGCGAGCAGATCATCTGCGCCAACTCCGATCTCATCACCTCGCGCATTCACAACTATAAGCGAATGGCCGAGCGCCGGATCGTGTTCTCCGTCGGCGTCGTCTACGACACATCACCCGATCTTTTGGAGAGCATCCCCGGTCTCATCAAGGAGACGATCGAGAACCAGGAACTTGCCCGTTTCGACCGCGCCCATTTCGCGTCCTACGGCGACTCCTCCTTGAATTTCGAGATCGTCTTCTACGTGCTGAGCGATGATTACAACGTCTATATGGACGTGCAGCAGGACATCAATTTTGGCATCTTCCGCGCTTTCGGGGAGAACGGCATCGACTTCGCCTTCCCGACCCGCACCCTCCATCTGCAGGCCTTCGATTCAGCCCTTGCGGATGCCGGGGGCAAGATCCCGGTGCATCTCCAGCCGGCACGGGACGGCCGGACCGATGGGCAGAGCTCGAGCGCCTGACGGGCGGGCACCTGCGGCAAAACAGCTTGCCTTGGGGGGTTCTGGCCCATACATCGGGAAAGGCTTGGCAACCGTCTCGGGCAACAAGCCGGTGCCGGGCTTGAGCTGGGAAAGCGCGTTCGCTCGCCGCGGCACGCGCTGAAACTCCGGGGGAGGGATCGGATGTTGGCTATTTCGGGGGCGCGCCAGCGCTTCTTTTTCCGTGCAGCGCTTATCGGCTTCGCGGCCACGCTTCTTGCCGGTTGCGGCATCAACACCATCCCCACTCTCGAAGAGCAGGCCAAGGCCGCCTGGAGCCAGGTCGAGAACCAGTACCAGCGACGCGCCGAGCTGATCCCCAATCTGGTGGAGACCGTGAAGGGCTCGGCCGCCCATGAAAGCGAGGTGCTGACTCAAGTGGTCGAGGCCCGCGCCAAGGCGACCCAGATGCAGCTTCCCGATGACATCACCACAAACCCGGAAGCCTTCCAGCAGTTTCAGGAGGCGCAAGGCGAGCTCTCCTCCGCCCTGGGACGGCTCCTCGTGGTGGTCGAGAACTATCCGGATCTGAAGGCAAACCGGAATTTCCTCACCCTGCAATCCCAGCTCGAAGGCACCGAGAACCGGATCGCTGTCGCCCGCCGCGACTACATCGAGGCGGTGCGCGCCTACAACACCGAGCTCAGGACCATCCCCGGCCGCTGGTGGCGGGCGCTGATGTATCCGGAGTCCGAGCCCATGCAGAATTTCAGCACCTCTCCCGAGAACAAAGAGGCGCCGAAGGTCAGCTTCTAGGACGGGAGAAGATTCGGAGGGCATCCGATGCTGCAGAGCGCTTGCCGGC
Organism: Methyloligella sp. ZOD6; assembly: GCA_050110875.1. Taxonomy (GTDB): domain Bacteria; phylum Pseudomonadota; class Alphaproteobacteria; order Rhizobiales; family Methyloligellaceae; genus Methyloligella. The sequence continues at coordinate 2,458,413 of CP188828.1, read as the reverse complement.
ATGTGCGATCCCAGCGGCTGTCTCTTGCGAGCCTGCTCGTTCTGCTCCTTCTGGCCGTCGGCCTGCCCGCTTCCGCGCAACAGAAAGAGCCAGACTTCCCGGCGCTCTCCGGCCGGGTGGTCGACAATGCTGACCTGCTCGAGCCGGGCCAGGAAACGGCCCTTTCCGCCAAGCTCAAGGCGCTGGAAGAAGAGACGACGGACCAGCTCGTCGTGGTCACGCTGCCTTCTCTCGAAGGCTACCCCATCGAGACCTACGGCTATCTGCTCGGCCGCCATTGGGGGATCGGCACCGCCAAGCTCGACAACGGCGTGCTCCTCATCGTGGCGCCCAACGAACGCAAGGTCCGCATCGAGGTCGGCTATGGGCTCGAAGGCAAGCTGACCGATGCCCTGTCCCATCTCATTATCGAGAACGCCATTCTGCCGCGCTTCCGCGACGGCGACTTTCCGGGCGGCATCGCTGCCGGCGTGGACGACATCAGGCTGGCGCTCAGCGGCAAGGCAGAAGAGCTGAAACAGCGCGCCGTGCCGCCACAGCACGGTGACGACGAGCTCGACTGGTTCAGCATCCTGATCTGGATCGTCATCTTCATCTGTGTGATCTACTTTTTCGGCTCCGGTCCGGGCGGCGTCGGCAGCGTGCGGCGTCACAGCTGGAGTGCCGGCTCGAGCAGCGGATCCGGCGGTGGATTCAGCGGCGGCTTCTCCGGTGGTGGCGGCAGCTTCGGCGGCGGCGGCGCCTCGGGAAGCTGGTAAGCGAGCGGGGCGAGGGAGCGCGGTGATGAATGAGCAACGGGAAGGGGTCGACTCTTGGCGCGTATAGCCTTCACCCCTGAAGAGCGGGCGGAGATCGCCCAAGCGATCTCAAAGGCCGAGGATAGGACGACCGGCGAGATCGTGGTGATCGTCACCGCTGCCTCCGACGGCTATCGCTCTTTCGCGGTGCTCTGGTCCGCGCTGCTCGCGCTCGCCGTCCCGCTGCCCCTCATGATCATCACCGATTGGGCTTTGGACCTGGTCTATGCCATCCAGCTCGTCACCTTTGTTGTGCTGCTGCCGATTGCCCAGATGGATCCCATTCGTTTCTTCCTCACCCCGAAGCGGATCAAGCACGCCCGGGCCCACGCCAAGGCGCTGGAGCAGTTCCTCAGCCAGAACCTGCACACCACGGAGGGGCGCACCGGTATTCTGTTCTTCGTCTCCATCGCGGAGCGTTTCGCCGAGGTGATCGCGGACCAGGCCGTCTTCGAGAAGGTCGAGCCGGAGACTTGGCAGGATATCGTCGATCGGTTCACCGCCCGCGTTCGCGAGGGGGCAACGAAGGACGCCTTCATCGCGGCAATCGCCCGATGCGGCGATGTGCTCGCAGAGTACTTCCCGTCCGGCGGCCCGGAATGCGACGAGCTTCCCAACCACCTCATCGTGCTCGACGGCTATGCATCGGAGCGCTAGCGGCCCCGCCCGTCCGCGCGCCCTGTTCGGCTGGGTGATGTTCGACTGGGCCGCCCAGCCGTTCTACACCCTGGTCGTCACCTTCCTCTTCGCACCTTATTTCGTGAATGGCTTCGCCACCGACCCCATTCTCGGCGCCAGTCTCTGGGGCTACGCCACCGGCATCGCGCAGCTCTTCGCCGCGCTCATCGCCCCGATCCTCGGTGGCTATGCCGATGCGCGGCATCAGCGTCGCAAGCCATGGATCGCCGTCTTCTCCCTGCTTTTGATCGCCGGTCTCGGCAGCCTCTGGTTTGCCGATCCGGCCCATCCCGATCGCATGTTCTTCATTCTGGCCGCGTTCGGCATCGCCCTGATCGGTGCCGAGCTCGCCACCGTCTTCAACAACGCCATGATGCCCGACCTCGTATCCGGCAAGAGCCTGGGCAAACTCTCCGGCACCGGCTGGGCCATGGGCTATGTCGGGGGTCTGTTGAGCCTTGTGATCGTCGCCGGATTTCTCGTCGCCGATCCCGATACGGGAAAGACCCTGCTCGGCCTCGACCCGCTTCTGCCACTGGACCCCGCATCGCGGGAGGGCGACCGGCTGGTCGGGCCGTTCTCCGCCCTCTGGTATCTCGTCTTCGTCCTGCCGCTCTTTCTCTTCACGCCGGACCGGACGGTCGCGGTCTTCCGAGACGTACCGGCGCGCTCGGCGGGTCTCATCGCCCGTCTCCGCAGGCTTATAAGCGATCACCGGCAGACCGCCCTTTTCCTGCTCGCCCGCATGCTCTATGCCGACGGGCTCGGCGCGATCTTCGCCTTCGGCGGCATCTATGCGGCGAGCGTGTTCGGCTGGCAGGCGATGGAGATGGGGGTATTCGGCATCGTCCTCGCTATCGCTGCGGCGCTTGGCGCATGGCTCGGCGGCTTCCTCGACGATGTGTTCGGCCCGAAACCCGTCATCGCCACCATGCTTCTCCTGCTGATCGTCGGCGCCGTCGGCGTGCTCTCCATCGACCGGGACGAGATCCTGTTCGTGCTGCAGACCGTGCCGAAAGAAGATGCCGCGCCCCTCTTCGCATCGGTCGGAGAGAGAGCCTATCTCTTCTTCGCCATGCTGATCGGGATTGCCTCCGGCCCGATCCAGGCGGCGAGTCGGACCCTCATGGCGCGGCTGACGCCGGAAGGCCAGACCACTGAGTTCTTCGGGTTCTTCGCCTTCTCAGGCAAGGTCACCGCTTTCGCCGCACCGCTTGCCATCGGCGCGGTGACCTATCTCGCAAACAGCCAGCGCATCGGTATCGCGACCTGTCTGCTCTTCCTGCTGGCAGGCCTCTGGCTGCTGCTGAAGGTGAGAGTGCCGCGCTAATGCCGGAAATGCCGTAGCCCGGTGAAGACCATGGCGAGGCCGAGCCGGTCGGCGGCCTCGATCACCTCCTCGTCCCGCATGGAGCCGCCCGGCTGGATCACCGCCGTCGCCCCCGCTTCCGCCAGCACCTCGATCCCGTCGGCAAAAGGGAAAAAGGCGTCGGAAGCGACCACGGCGCCCTCGGTCAGCCCGTCCTTCAGGCCCAGCGCCTCCGCGGCGGCCTCGCCCTTCCAGCGGGCGACCCGGGTGGAATCCACCCGACTCATCTGGCCTGCGCCGATCCCCACCGTCGCCCCGTCCTTGGCATAGACGATGGCATTGGACTTCACATGCTTGGCGACGGTGAAGGCGAAGATCATGTCGGCAAGCTGCGCATCGCTCGGCTGGGTCTTCGTCACGACCTTGAGGTTCGCCGGGTCGAGGGTCCGATCGTCCCGCCCTTGAACCAGAAAACCGCCTGCAAGCGATCGAAAAGTGAGCCCCGGCGCGGTCGGATCGGGCAGCCCGCCCGCCAACAGAAGCCGCAAATTCTTCTTCTGCGAAATGATCTGCTTCGCCTCGTCGCTGGCATCGGGCGCGATGATCACCTCGGTGAAGATCTTGACGATCTCCTCGGCCGCCTCCGCATCGAGCGGACGGTTTGCCGCCACGATCCCGCCGAAGGCGCTCACCTGATCGCAGGCCAGCGCCTTCTCGTAAGCTTCTTTCAGGGTTGCCGCCCTGGCCACGCCGCACGGATTGGCGTGCTTGATGATGGCGATGGCCGCGGTCTTGCTGGGATCGAACTCGGCCACCAGCTCATAGGCTGCATCCGTATCGTTCAGATTATTGTAGGAGAGCGCCTTGCCCTGCACGAGCTCGGCCGTGGCGACCCCGAACCGCTTCTCGCCGGTTCTGTAGAAGGCCGCCTCCTGATGGGGATTCTCCCCGTAGCGAAGCGCGAGCGCCAATTGCCCGGAGACGGTCGTTGTTTCCGGCGTCTTGTCCTCGATCTGGCCGGCGAACCAGTTCGAGATTGCAGCATCGTAGGCGGCCGTATGGGCATAAGCCTTGGCGGCGAGCGCCTTGCGGAGAGCCAATGGCGTGACCCCGTCATTCTCGTCGAGCGCCGCAATGAGCCGCGCATAATCTGCCGGCTCCACAAGCACAGCCACGCCGTCATGGTTCTTAGCTGCCGCACGGATCAACGCCGGCCCGCCGATATCGATATTCTCGATCGCCGTATCGAAATCCGCGCCCGACTCAACCGTCTTCACGAAGGGGTAGAGATTGACCGCCAGCAGGTCGATGGGCGGAATGCCGTGCGCCTCCATGGCTTCGACATGAGACGCATCGTCCCGCTTGGCGAGCAGCCCGCCATGCACTTTCGGGTGCAGTGTCTTGACCCGGCCATCCATCATTTCCGGGAATCCGGTGAGGTCGGAGACGTCCTGGACCTTGAGCCCCGCTTCCTTCAGCGCCCGTGCCGTGCCGCCGGTGGAGACCAGCCCGACCCCGCGCTCGCTTAAGGCGCGGGCGAAATCGACAAGACCCGTCTTGTCGCTGACCGATAGAAGCGCGCGGGCGATCTTTCGCTGGTCCATGAGGCGGAAAATCCTGAAAAGCTGGCGATGGGAAGGGCGGTTATCACGAATTGGCAAAAGCGGCAAAGCGGCCGAACGCGCATAGGCCCGCCTCCAACACAGGCTCGAGCCTTAAGCCAGCTCCCGCTTGCGCGCTCCGGGTGCCGCCATCCGGTCGGGGCTCGCGCTCATCCGCTCGATGGACCAGGAGATGCGTGCCTCCTCATCCCCCACGACGCCCGAAAGCACGACTTGCATACTGTCCCGAGGACCTCGCTCATCCCCGAAATAAAGGCTCGATTCCAGTCCGATCTCCCGCGCATTGGAGGAGATTTGCCAAACCTCGCCGTTCCGTAAGGTGAGTTCGATATTGCGCCCGCCGGATTTCGCCGCGGCGCGCACATCCGGGTGAAGATGGAAGCGAACCGCATAGGCGAGCGGAGAGACCGGCACGCCCTTGGCGCGGGGTCCCACCGGGCTCAGCACATCCTTGCCGCTGACCAGCGCGCCGGTCGGCGCCAGCACGATCTGACGGGAATGCGTCAGGCCGAAGGTTTTCTTGTAGCCCTCGTGATGCCCCTTGAGCTCCAGCGCCTCGCCCTCGTCGATAACCTTGCCGGAAGCGCCGGCCGGACCGATGAGTGTGGCGTTCACCCGAATCGGCGCACCCTGATTTGCACCTTCGAACAGAGCCGAAGACTCTTCCTCGACCGTCAATGTGGAATGGGCAGGGGTTGCGCGCGCGACGGATGTGAACTCTGCATGCTCCGGCCCTGGCGTGCCGCAATTGACGATCAGGGGATGACCGTCGACCACCAGCTCGAAGGAGAGGCAGCCTGCCGTCGCCTGCCGGCTCAAGCTCAAAGGTGGCGCGGCGCCGATATCGGCCAGCAGCACCGAGCTGCCTCGCTCCATCCGGCCGTAGCCGCCGACGGACGCAGCTCGGGGCGGGTGGTTCTGCACCTCGTCATAAGCGAGCAGCGTGGCCAAGGCATCGGAGGGCGTTGCGCCCGTGCCGTTGAAACGGGCCAGATCCCCATCCCGGAACCGGAAGAACCGCAAGCCCGTCATGGCCCGGTCGATCGCGTCGGTCAGCTCCACCGGCGGCGTGTAGTCCCGCGCCACGAAGCATTGCCGGAGCGGCAGCAGATCGAGCAGCAGCTCTACGAGAGCGATCGGATTGCGCGAAGCGTGGCTGCCATCGGGCAGGATCTGCCGTTGCAGCTCTCGCGCCAGCGGCTTCACGAAGCGTTTCACGACGGCTTGCTGCTCGGCGATGCACAGCCCGCCATAGACCAGTGCCATGACGGCAACCAGGCGTGGGGTCCCGTCCGGCGCCTCCCGATAGGTGGCGGAAAGATAGCGAAGCTGCGCGGTCAGCTCGCGCATGAAGGTGTGATAGGAGCTCGCATCCTCGGTATCGAGCACCACCATGCAGTTGGCGAGCCAGGAGATCACGCGCCTGCCGACGATATCCGGCCGCCAGGCGAGCCCCGTGCTTGTCCGGTTCCGGCGCACCCATTCGTCGAACAAGCCTCGCGCCTGCTCGTGAGCCAGCGCATTTCCGGCGGACCGCAAGTTGCGCAGCCATCCGAAGCCTTGCAATTCCCGGGACCAGGCCTCCGAAGGCGGCAGGATCGCAAACGGCGAATGCGCACCGATGACCGCATGGGTACCGGCGAGCCCGAAATGGCCATTGTAGATCTCGGTCGAAAAACTTGGATCGGCCGTCCGCAATTCTTGCGGCGCAAGCAAAAGCTGCTCCGCCTCACTGCCTGGATACCGTAGTCGCGCGACCCCACTCAGCACCAACCGGCGCAATGTCCCGGGTCCGCGATAGGATTGACCGGTGCTCACCGCGCGCCCCTGCACGGCGAGGATTTCAGCCCCCATCGTACTCCCTCACTCGCCCCGGGACCCGCTACCCCTAGAGGTTCCCCGAAGCGCGCTACGATTTTCGAACCTTCTATGACAATGATCAAGAATAAACTCGCCGAGTTTCCAATGGTTTTTGGTGCCAGCAAGAATTGATCCTCAGCCGTTTGAGGACAGCAGGTAAATCAACTGCGTATCTTGTGGATATATAGGGGATAAAGTTGTGGAGACTAGGTGCCTGCCACCAGCCGTGCGGCGAAGAACCCGTCCATGCCGTCCAGACCCGGCGCGTCCATTTTGAAGGCCGGTGGCAATGTTCGCAATGTCCCGGCAGCGGTCAACCATTCGTAATGTCCGAAAACCTCTTCCGGGTCGATCGGGGCGACGCTCACCCTTTCATTGCGGGTGAGGAGCGAGGCGATCTGCGCTTCCCCTTCCTCGGGCTCCAGCGAACATGTGGAGAAGACCAGCATGCCGCCGGGCTTCAGCAGCCGCACGGCATTGTCGAGCAAGCGCTCCTGCAGCGTCATCAGCGACGGAAGGTCCGCCTCGTCCTTCAGATAGGCAATATCCGGGTGCCGCCGGATCGTGCCTGTGGACGAGCACGGCGCATCCAGCAAAATCGCGTCGAAACGCTCTTCCGAATACCAGGTGGCGGCATCGCCCAGCGCGGTATCGCAAGGAAGATTCAGCCGCTTCAGGTTCTCCTTCAGGACCTTCAGCCGTGCTTCGGAGATATCGAGGGCAAGCACGGAAGCGCCCGCCGCGGCGAGCTGGGCCGTCTTACCGCCCGGCGCCGCGCAGAGGTCGAGCACTCGTTTGCCGGCTACGTCGCCGAACAGCTTTGCCGGCAGGGAGGCGGCAAAATCCTGCACCCACCAGGCCCCCTCCGCGTAGCCGTCCATCGCCTCGATCCGGCCCTTCGGCAAAAGCCGCACGCCACCGCCGGGCAGCACATGTCCCCCGAGCCGGGCCGCCCAAGCGTCCGAATCGCTCTTCACGGTCAGATCCAGAGGCGGTTCCAGCATATTGAGCTCGGCAATGCCCCGTGCGTTCTCTTCGCCGTAAAAGCCGGACCAGCGTTGCCACAGCCAATCGGGCGTGTTCACGCGCGGCGCATCCATCTCGGCGGCGAGCCCGGCGCCCTGCTGGGGGACCTTGCGCAGCACCGCATTGGCCAGCTTGTCGAAGCGCTTGGCTTGGGGGTCGTATTGCGCCAGCGTCACCGCAAGCCCGATCGCGGCGTGCGGCGGCGTCTGCAGGAAGATGAGCTGGGCAGCCGCCGAAAGCAGAATGGCGTAGAGCGTGCCGGACTTGGGCGGAAAACCCTTTTCCAGAAACCGCAGCAACACCGCATCGAGCTGCCCCTTATGGCGCAGGCTTGCCATCACGATGGCGCGGGTCAGCGCCCGGTCCCGGGGCGGCAGGTTGAACATCTGCCCCGTGGAGAGCGATTTCCCGAGAGTCAGGTCCAGCGGCTGCTTCTTGACGAGCACCGCGGTCAGGACCTCCGCTGCCGCCCGCCGGGCGGCAAGACCCACTTGTGCCTCGCGCTCTCTGGAGGTTGCCGTGTCGGAAGCCATGGAACTCACTTTCTCTATGCCCGCGAGGATGGGCAGCAAAAGAGGAAGTGCTCCTGTATCGAGTCCCCGGGGTCAAGCCTGGAATGCGGATGCTTGCGCGTTCGGGGAAATCTAGCCCCAAGGTCCCCGGCGGCCGGAGCCGCGCGGCGCGCTGCCCCAGGGACCGGAATAGGACTCGCCGGAGTGGGTATCTTGCGACGAGGTCCCGATCACGCCCGCTTCTCCGGCCTGGGTCAGTCCCCATTCGCGGGCGTATTCGTTCAGCCGGGCAATCCGGTTCTCGACATTGGGATGGGTGGAGAAGAGATTGTCCATCCGCGCGCCGGACAGTGGATTGACGATGAACAGGGACGCGGATGCCGGGTTTCGCTCCGCCTCCCGGTTCGGAATGCGGTGGGCCGCGCCGGAGATCTTCTGCAGCGCCGAGGCCAGCATCAGCGGCGCGCGGGAAATCTCCGCGCCGATCCGGTCGGCCTCGTATTCGCGGGTCCGGCTGATCGCCATCTGCACGATTCCTGCGGCGAGCGGCGCCAGGAAAACCATCGCCAGCGTGCCGATCAGCCCGGCCCCGTTATTGTCGCGCCCGCCGAAGAACAGACCGAAATTCGCCAGCATCGAGATGGCACCGGCGATGGTCGCGGTGATGGTCATCACCAGCGTGTCGTGATTCTTGATATGGGCGAGCTCATGGGCGATCACGCCGGCCAGCTCCTCCGGCGAGAGGGTGCGGAGAATTCCGGTCGTCACAGCGACGGCGGCGTTCTGCGGATTGCGGCCCGTGGCGAATGCGTTGGGCTGGTCGTTCTGCATCACATAGACTTTCGGCATGGGCAGTTCCGCGGCCTTGGCCAGCTCCTGCACCATGCGGTAGAGCTCCGGTGCGGAAGCCCCGTCGACCGGCTGCGCACCATACATGCGCAGCACCATCTTGTCGGAGTTCCAATAGGCGAAAAGATTCATGCCTGCGGCGACCAGAAAGGCGATGATCATCCCGCCCTGGCCGCCGATCAGGTAGCCGACCCCCATGAACAGCGCAGTCAGCGCAGCCAGCAGGATCGCCGTTCTCAAATAGCCCATCACGGCCGTAAATCTCCCAGAAACCGCTCACCGGCACCGTCCGCCGGCCCGCAATATGTTGGGTTTGGCGGTGCCGTTCTCAAGATGGCCGGTCGCGGCCATCGATTTGAGATCGCACGGAAAAAATAATTAGCCGCTTGCTTACCTTAACGGTTGGTCAACGCCCTGGGCGCATATTGGGATGAAATTTCAATGGAGTCGCTGCCCATGTCCGCTTTAGCCCTATCCTCCACGGTTACCGAAGTCGATTTCAGCGAGTTCAGCCTCAGCACGTCTGAGCGCGAGCTCGTCCGGGCGAGCTTCAACCGCCTCGAGCCGGCTGAAGAGCTGGTCGGCATCCTGTTCTTCCTGCGCCTGTTCGATCTCGATCCGGCAATGCGCCAACACTTCGAAGGGCCGATCAAACCCCATGCGGTCAAGATGATGGGGACGCTTCGCCTCGCCGTCATGTCCTTGAAGCAGCGCCAAGGCGCCAAATCCGCCCTTCGCCTGCTCGGCACGCGCCTGCGCCAGAAGGGGCTGAAGGCAGACGACTACACCACCATGGCCGATGCCCTGATTTGGACTTTGGAGAAATCCCTGGAGGACGAGTTCACCTACAGCGTGCGCCGCGCCTGGAAGGTTTATCTCTCCCAGATCACCAGCGTGATGAGCGCGGCTTAGTTTGCCGGCTCGGCAGAGATCGAACCGGGAGCCGCGGAGCTGAGCATCCGCCTCTTTTTCAGCCGGGCAGCAACCCAAAGGGCAGGCTGCTCGGCCAGCCGGTAGAAGACCGCCGCGCCGACAAGCGCTGCCCCCATCGCTAGGACCAGCATCAGAAGATCGCCGCCGATTCCTTCGAAACGCCCGGATAGCAGCTTGGCCATGACGGCCAGCACCAGCACATGGGTGAGGTAGAGGGAATAGGAGACGGTTCCGAGAAAGGTCATCGTCCGGCTCTCGATCCACCCTCCCGCTCGCTCCAGGAAGACTGCGCCCGCCACGAGGAGCGCCGCAGGAATGCCGAAAGAGACGAGGCGGATAGGCGTAAAGGAGTCTGGCGGATAGAACGCCCCGAAGACAAAGCCTGCGAGGCCCAAGGCGATCAACATCAGCGCGGAGCGTTTTCCGATCTCGGCCCCGTGCAGATAGATCTGGGCAATTGCGATTCCGAAGCAGAATTCTACCAGCACGGATTGGGTGAAGAACCATACGATCCCATCGCCTTGTGGCAGATCCAGGATCAGGCCGGCCGCGGCGAGCCCGCAGAGCACGGTGCAGAGCGCAAGAGACCGAAAAACCGGCGCCAAACTCAAGCTCGCGGCAAGGAGAAGATAGAAAAACATCTCTAAACAGAGGGTCCAGCCCGGCTCCAGGATCGGAAACAGCGCTCCGTAGCGTTCGACTGTCGGCACGAACAGAATCGAAGCCACCAAATCCGAACTGTCCCAGCCAATATCTCGGAAAGCGCCGGGGACGACGATGGAGGCTGCCACCAATGCCAGCAAGACGCTCCAATAAGGCAGCCCCACCCGCGCGAGCCTACCCGCCATGAATTCCGTCGCGCCGCCCGCCCGGCCCATGACCAGGGTCAGGATAAAGCCGCTGATGACGAAGAAGATATCGACGCCCGCCTTGCCGAGAACCGCCTGTTCGGGCGAGAGCTGCTGGCTGCCGTAGCCGGAGACGAAAGCCACGGCGTGGAAGAGCAGGACGCCCATGGCGGCGATACCGCGTAGGTGGTGGATCGATTTGAGGCTTTGCATCGATCTAGATTCCCGGTTTCTGGGAAAAGCGGGACATAAACCTTTTGTTAGCGTTAAAAACAGCGCCGATTGGACCGGGTGCAAAATGGTCTCATTGCGGGCTTGTGAAGACAGTGAAGCTCTCTCCCGAGAGTCCATCGCCCTCCAGCGCCTTTGCAAAGGCGCTGGAGGAGATTTCGAAGAAATCGTTTTGACGCCGTGCTGGATTATGTACCGGCGCAAGTGAAATCAGGCGAGGTTTGCCTGTCTTCGGTGGCTTAGCCGCAATTACGGGTCTGCTCGGTTGTTCCCGACCGTCAGGTTCCCAACTGCTGTCTGGGTGGCATTGCCATAGTCCGTATTCGGCGATGATCCATTTGTGTCGCGACCCAGAGACGTTCCGTTAAACGAGGCCGACACGATAGCGCCGGAGACCGGATAGTCCGGGTCGCTCGTGCTCGTGACGACGTTGTAGCCGCGCAGAAGATTGCCGACGACGATCAGTGGTCCGGCTGCGCTGTTCGCCGAATAGGCGATCGACATCGGCGCGTTGAAGACAATATTCCCAACGGCGCTAAGATCACGCGCAGCGTCGTTAACGCCGAGGACAATACCCGGTCCTTCTGTCCCATCGACCAGGTTGCTGGAAACGTCGCATCGACCCTCGACGGCAATTCCAAGACCGCTGGTCGTGTAACCTGCATCCTCAAGGACGTTTCGCGTCATATCTGAAATGCGATTGTTGGCAACGACGACGCCGAGCGCTGCGCCGTCGCCGTAGAGTCCCGAGTTCGCAACTGAGATGCCGGCTCCGGCGGTAATGATGGTGTTGTCTGTAACGATCCCGCCATACAAGTTCTCACCTTCGCCGGGCGCCTCGAGAAAAATTGCGGTTTCGCGAAGACTCCAACAGTAATTGTTAGAGACTTGGCCGTTCGATGCAGCATTGAGGCGGATTGCCGAAAATTTAGTGCTGTAGATTGAATTGGATAGCACTTTTACATTACCGGCACGGTAGACGTTTATGCCATTACCGTACTGGCCTGAGCCGCCGTCATCGTTCTCGATGCCCTGGATGGAATTGTTTTTGATGACGGTGCCGTTACCGGTGAGGGTGCTGGTCCACACCATGATACCGTTGTTGTTCATCCAGTTGATCGTGTTGTCTTCGATCTGGGTGACGCTGTCCAAGGAAACGATGGCGGTATCGCAGACTTCGATGCGATTGTTCGCAATCGTGCCGCTGCCGACACTGAGGACGGAAATGCCGTTCTTCGTGGAGTTCGAGACCCTGCAATCGCTGATCTGGAAGTCGGCGGCATCCCAGCCTTCGATCCGGATCAGGCCGGGGTTGGTCGAGGCGGTTAGGTTGTGACCGGCGCCATCGAAGGTGATCCCGCTCAACCTCACTTGGCCGACGCTGTCGATGCCGATCAAATAGTCATCGTCCTGTGACAGCTGAATTGTGACGGTCCCGGGAACCGCCCACATGTAGAGGCTATTGCCGCTACCGGTGCTCGTTGTGATGTCGATCTTACTGGAAACGAAAGTCCCGGCGCGAAGGAACAAAGGCAGCTCGGCAGATCGCGCAATGTCGATCACAGATTGGAGGTCCGGAGCGCTTGTCCAACCTGTGCCGGGTGAACCGGCCGCCTCGATTGCAATGACCGAGTCATCTGCCGTCATCGAATAGATAGTCATATAAATCTCGCTTGCTTGAATGCGCTAATCATCGCAACACGATGAAGTTGAGCATCAAGGATACGGCTCAGAACTGACGTGGGGATAATGCACGGCTGGAAGCGTCCCTACATCGACGACTTCTGACGTCGAAACCGTCGCCACGCGCTCGGAAGAAAGCTACGGCATCGAACAGCAGGACGGAGTTGGCCCCGCCGATTGGACCGGGTGCAAAATGGTCTCATCAGGCCGCGACTCTCGACTATTGGCTTAAGCAAGCGTTCAGACGATCCCCCTAACGTCTCGCCAGCGCGCGGACGGTATTTGCCTTGCCCCGATCCGCTTGTGGCGAGGACTGCATGCTGACTGATCTCGAGACCTTGGATGAAAATGCAGAGCTCACCGCGCCGATCTGCATTTTCGGCGCCGGGGCCGCGGGCATAACCCTGGCGTTGGAGCTGGCGAAGAAGAAGATCGACTGTCTCTTGTTGGAGGGCGGCGGTCTCGAATTCCAGGCTGATTCCCAGAAAATCTACGATGGTGAGGTGATCGGCGATCAGCATACCGATCTCGCCTATTCGCGCCTGCGCCAGTTCGGCGGCACCACCGGCCATTGGACCGGACTATGCGCGCCACTCGATCCGATCGATTTTGAGAAGCGGGAAGCGATTCCCCATAGCGGCTGGCCCGTCACCCGCGTCGATCTGGATCCGTTCTATGCCCGGGCCCAGCCCTATCTACAGCTTGGGCCATTCGCTTATCGGACTGCCGATTGGGCTGGGACGATGGAAGGCGAGCCCTTGCCGCTCGACCCGGCCAAGGTCGGCAACGCGATTTATCAGAACAGCCCGCCGACCCGCTTTGCCGTCGCCTATATGGCCCCCATCGAGGCGTCGAAGACGATCCGCTGCTACTATCACGCCAATCTCACCGGTCTCGATATAGACGCGGCGGACAAGATTACAGGCGCCGAGCTCAAGACCTTTCACGGCAAGACCATAAAAGTGAAGGCGGACCATTTCGTGATCGCCTGCGGGGGCATCGAAAACGCCCGTCTCTTGCTGAATTTCACCAAGGATCGCCCGGCCGGCATCGGCAATCAGAACGGCCTCGTCGGCCGCTACTATATGGACCATTTGAACTGCACCCTGGGCAGCTTCGTCCCGGCCGATCCGCAGCTCAATCTGGACTTCTACGCCACGCAAGAGGTGAAGAACGCCGAAGGCGAGGCTTCCGTCTATATCGGCCTCAAGCTCCCTGCGGATGTGCTTCGCACCGAGCGCTTGCGTAACAATACCGCCTTTCTCGCCCCCATCTGGGAGGACGAGACGTTCAACGACGATTTCCGCGACCATTCATGGGTCGCCTTCTCCTCCATCGCCAAGGCTATGGCCGACGGGCAGGTGCCGGATCAGCTGTCGTCCCGCCTTTGCACGATCCTCGACGATCCGGGCAGCGTAGCCACCGGCATCACGCGTCATGTGATGCGGAAGATGCAATCGGCCGGCGGCATCGCCCGCGTCGATTTCAAGCAAGATGCCGAGCAGGCGCCGAATCCGGACAGCCGGGTGACGCTCTACGATGCGAAGGATCGCTTCGGAATGCAGCGCGCAGCCCTCGACTGGAAGATCTCGGAGACCGACTTGCTGTCCCTGCGCAGGACCCATGAGCTGATCGGCATCGCGATGGGAGAAGCGGGGCTCGGTCGCGTGAAGCTAGGGCTTGGACTCCCGCCGAACGATCATGACATCTATACCGGCTACCACCATATCGGCACGACCCGTATGCATGAGGATCCGCGCCAAGGAGTGGTGGATGCCCATTGCCGGGTCCACGCGACGAAGAATCTTTATATGGCCGGTAGTTCGGTCTTCACCACTGCCGGCACGGCGAACCCGACCCTGACGATCACCGCCCTCGCCGTCCGCCTCGCCGATCATCTCGATGACGTTTATCACCATCGAATGCCGAAGGATGAGGCCTAGGCGGCAAAGGAGAGACGTTATGTCCAAAATGACGCGGCGTGTGTTTCTCGGCCTTGCCGGCATCGCAACGTTGGGCGTGGCAAGCTATGGCGGTGCCATCCTCGCCTGTCGCGGCGTGTCACGGAACACGCCGGACTTCTTCGCTTCTTTGGATGACGAGACCTTGCGAAACGCAGCCCGAACCGTTGGTCAGCGTGTGCTCGCCCTCTATCCGGACCTTGTCGAGGATGCCGCCCTGAACGACTTCCTCAGCCAGCGCCCGCGTCTCGTCGAGGCCGCACGGATGACCTGTCCCGACAGCCGCCGCAAGGCCTTGCAGGCGCAATGCGCGGCGGATTTTGCCGCCGGCGCGGCGAGAACCGTCGACGGCTGGGTGCTTTCCGAGACGGAGATCCGTCTCTGCGGAGCTGCGGCGAAATACGCTTGAGCGCGGTCCGCTAAGCCTTGTGCTGCCGATTGTCCACCAGATCGTCCACCACGGCCGGATCGGCCAGGGTCGAGGTATCTCCGAGATTGGAGAAATCGTCCTCGGCGATCTTGCGTAGGATCCGCCGCATGATTTTGCCCGACCGGGTCTTGGGCAGGCCTGGCGCGAACTGAATCTTGTCCGGCGAGGCGATCGGGCCGATTTCCGCCCGCACCCACTGGCGAAGCTCCACCCGCAGCTCGTCGGTGCCGTTCTCGCCCTCCATCAAGGTGACATAGCAATAGATGCCCTGACCCTTGATGTCGTGGGGATAACCGACGACGGCCGCCTCGGACACCTTCGGATGGGCGACCAGCGCGGATTCCACCTCCGCCGTGCCCATGCGGTGGCCCGAGACGTTGATCACGTCGTCCACCCGGCCGGTGATCCAGTAATAGCCGTCGCCGTCCCGACGGCACCCGTCGCCCGTGAAGTATTTTCCTTTATAGGCGGAGAAATAGGTCTCCACGAAGCGCTCGTGGTCGCCATAGACCGTGCGCATCTGGCCGGGCCAGGAATCGAGGATCACCAGATTGCCGGTCGCCGGTCCATCCAGGATTTTTCCGTCCGCGTCCATCAGAGCCGGCTGAATGCCGAAGAAGGGCAGGGTGGCCGAACCCGCCTTCAGATCCGTCGCGCCCGGCAGCGGTGAAATGAGGATTCCGCCCGTCTCCGTCTGCCACCAAGTGTCGACGATCGGGCAGCGCTCCTCGCCCACCACCTCGTAATACCATTCCCAGGCTTCCGGATTGATCGGCTCGCCCACCGATCCGAGCAGCCGGAGCGACTGCCGGGACGTACCTTCGACGAAACCGTTTCCAGCCCCCATCAGGGCCCGGATCGCCGTCGGCGCGGTGTAGAAGATATTGACCTTGTGCTTGTCGACGACCTGCCAGAAGCGCGAGGCGTCCGGATAGCTCGGCACCCCTTCGAACATCAGCGTGATCGCCCCATTGGCCAGCGGCCCGTAGACGATATAGCTGTGGCCCGTGACCCAGCCCACATCGGCCGTGCACCAGAAGACATCGCCGTCGTGATAGTCGAACACGTATTGATGGGTGATCGAGGCATAGACGAGATAGCCGCCCGTCGTGTGCAGCACGCCCTTGGGCTTCCCCGTCGAGCCTGAGGTGTAGAGGATGAACAGCGGATCCTCCGCGTTCATCGCCTCCGGCGGACAGTCGGCGGAGACCGCCTCCTTGGCGCGGGAATAGTCGATATCGACGCCCGGATTGCTCGCCATCTCCGGATCCAGCCCGCCCGTATGACGGACCACGATCACCTTCTCGACCACCGGCGCGTGGTTGAGCGCCGTGTCGACATTCTTCTTCAGCGGCACCGTCTTGCCGCCGCGCAGGCCCTCGTCGGCGGTGATCACGACCTTGGAGCCGCAATCCTGAATGCGGCCCGCCAAACTCTCGGCGGAAAACCCGGCGAAAACGACCGAGTGGACGGCCCCAATGCGCGCGCAAGCCAGCATCGCATAGGCCGCTTCGGGGATCATCGGCAGGTAGATGGTGACCGTGTCGCCCTTCTTGACGCCGTGCGCCAACAGCACGTTGGCGAAGCGGCAGACCTCCTCGTGCAATTCCCGATAGGTGATGTGCTTTGCCGGGGTCTCGGGATCGTCCGGCTCCCAGATGATCGCCGTCTGGTCGCCGCGGGCCTCCAGATGCCGGTCGATGCAATTCTGCGAGACGTTGAGAACCCCGTCCTCGAACCAGCGGATCGAGACGTTCGGATAATCGTAGCTGGTGTTCTTGACCTTGGAATAGGGCTCGATCCAGTGCAGCCGCTTGCCGTGCTCGCCCCAGAATCCTTCCGGATCCCGGACGCTCTCCTCGTACATCGACCGATAGGCATGCTTGTCGATGAAGGCGCGCTTCTTCGTCTCTTCCGGAACGGTGTAGATCTTGTTTTCTGTCGTCATCGGGCGCCTCCCTAAAGCCACCTTACGCAAACCCGGCGCAGCCTTTTATCCGGCCGCTGCCACCACTCTTGTATTTCGTCTCCTCGCCTCAAGCCGGGCCGAACGCGCCCAGAATAGCGCCGATCGCGGCCATCGCCACGAGCCAATGTCCCGCATCGATGGCGATCACCGAAGCC
The DNA here is from genome assembly GCA_050110875.1 of Methyloligella sp. ZOD6. Classification (GTDB taxonomy): domain Bacteria; phylum Pseudomonadota; class Alphaproteobacteria; order Rhizobiales; family Methyloligellaceae; genus Methyloligella. The sequence continues at coordinate 2,441,550 of CP188828.1, read as the reverse complement.
GGCCGGCCCTGGAAGCTCTGATTGACGGTCACCGTCGTCAGCACGAAGCCGGCCCAGAGAAGGGCCGCGCTGATCACCCCGCCTCGGATCGTCCACATGCCGGTATGGAACAGCACGCCGGAAAAGATCACCGCCATGAGCAGATTGGCGATGGCGGCGAAGATGAAGGGGAGCGGCCGCGGTTTCATGTCCGGATCGCCCAGGCCGCGCATCCAGATTTTGCCGAACAGGGCATACCAGCCCCAGCCGATCAAAAAGCCGGCCACGGCGGCGACCACGACAGCGAGAATATTCACAGACATCGTTTCCTTCCCTCGTCTCCTGCCCTGTTCCGGGCTTATGCCTTGGGTGGCTTCTTCAGGCCGCCCATCCGGCAGACGATATCCCATTCTTGAGCCGAAACGGGCTGAACGGAAAGCCTAGAATTGTTCACCAGCACCATCTCCTTGAGTTTCGGCTCCGCCTTGATCTGATCGAGATGGACCGGTTCGGGCATGTCGCACACCGCCTCCACATCCACGCATTCCCACGTCCCGGTATCGTCCTCGGAATCGGGATGCGCTTCCGCGCAGACCTTCACGATGCCGACGATCCGCTTCTCCTTCACCGAATGGTAGAAGAAGCCGAGATCGCCTATTCTCATCTGGCGCATATAATTCCGCGCCTGATAATTGCGGACGCGCGACCATTCCTCGCCTTTTGCGCCTTTCTCCTTCTGCTCCTCCCAGGACCAGTCGCTGGGCTCGGATTTGTAAAGCCAATACGCCATGTCGGTCAGCCCTTCGGGTTCTTGATCGACCATTTCCAGGGACGGATGTCGATGGTCTCGAAAACGCCATGGATGAAGAACGGATCCTTCTCCGCCAGCGCACGCGCATCCTCCAGGGTCTCCGCCTCGATCACCACCAGGCTGCCGTTCATGGTGACGCCGTCCGCCTCCGTGAACGGGCCTGCGAAAACGAGCTGATCGCCCAGGCTGTTGAGATGTTCCAGATGCTCGGGCCGCTTCTCCTTGCGGAGCGGCAGGCTCCCCGGCTTGTCGGTGCAGATCACTGCGTAGAGCATGGCGGTCTTTTCCCTCCTCGAATCTATCCTTCCGACCGGAGCGGCCGCGAAAGCAGGCTCTCGATCGCTTCGTCCACCGTCTGCATGCCGGCGATCACCGCATGGACCGAATGGCAGATCGGCATGTCGATCCCCTTGGCGGCGGCGATCTCCACCACCGCGCCGGCGGTGAACACACCCTCGGTCACCGAGCTCCGGCTCTTCAGAACATCGCCCAGCGTCCGGCCTTCTCCAAGCGCGATGCCGAGCGACATATTGCGCGAGGTGGCGCTTCCGCAGGTCAGGATCAGATCGCCGAGCCCCGAAAGACCGGCCATGGTCTCCCGTTTGGCGCCCAGCGCGATGCCGAGACGCGTCAGCTCCGCAAAGCCCCGGGTCACCAGCGCCGCATGGGCTGAGGCGCCGAGCCCCTTGCCCTGCACGATGCCGGCCGCAATCGCCAGCACGTTCTTCCCCGCGCCGCCGACCTGGGCGCCGATCACGTCGGTGCTGGCATAGCAGCGAAACGATTGATGGCTGAGCAGGCCGGCAAGCTCGGCGGCCTTCTCGGCCGTGCCCAGGGCCAGGGTCACCGCCGAGGGCAGACCCTTGGCGATCTCCTCGGCGAAGCCGGGGCCCGACAGCGCACCGATCTCGGCGCCGGGCGCGACCTCGCCCACCACCTCGGAGAGCAGCTTGCCCGTCTGCTGCTCGATCCCCTTGGCGCAGATGATCAGGGTTTGCTCGGGCCGAAGATGAAAGGCGAGCTCGCCGGCGATGGAGCGCACATGCTGGGCCGGCGTCACCAGCAGAACCAGATCGCAGGCCGCCACCTCCTTCAGACTGGCCGTCGCGCGAATGCCCGCGTCGAGCTCCACGCCCGGCAGATAGGTGCTGTTCAGATGGCTTTCGTTGATCTCGTCGACGACCGCAGGTTCATAGCCCCACAGCGTCACGTCGCGCCCGGCGCGCCGCGCGGTCTGGGCGAGCGCGCAACCCCAAGCGCCCGCGCCAACGATGCCGGCTGACTGAAGGCTCATCCCCTGCTCCTTGCTTCGGCGCATCCCATTGAATTCGCTTCCGGAGAGAGCGTGCCGCGTGTGGCTTGGAAGCGTGTTTATTGCCTCGGAGTGTAGCCCCCGCGCCAGCCCGCGACCAGAGGTCGCCTAGGCTTTCACCCCGGCCCCGATCGCCGGTGGCGCATCTGGATCGAGCGGCCAGCGGGCGCGGGCCTCGGCGTGCATGTCGTCGGTATCCCCGAGCGCGAGATGTTCCGCCCCGGCCCATGCGATCATTGCCCCGTTGTCCGAGCAGAGAGAAACCGGCGGGGCGTGGAGAGAGAATCCTTCCCGCGCGCAGAGCCCGTCCAATGCCTCCCGCAGCCGCTGATTGGCCGCCACCCCGCCCGCCACCACGAGCTGGCGTGGCGCATTCGCGCCCAGTCGCTCCAGATAGAGCGCCATGCCCCGCGCCGTCCGGTCCGCGACGATCTCGGCCACGGCCTCCTGGAAGCTCGCGCAGAGATCGGCGACCGTCTGCTCCGAAAGTGGCGCTCGCTCCAACGCGGCATGGCGAACCGCGGTTTTCAGCCCGGCCAGAGAGAAATGGGGTTCCGCCCGTCCCAGCATCGGCCGCGGCAGCGGGATATTCGCCTTCCCCCTCGCGGCGAGCTTTTCCACCTCCGGCCCGCCGGGATAAGGCAGGCCCAGCAGCTTGGCCGTCTTGTCGAAGGCCTCGCCCAGCGCATCGTCCAAGGTGGTGCCGAGCCGGCGGTACTGGCCGACACCCTCGACCGCCAAAAGTTGGGTATGACCGCCGGAGACCAGCAGCAACAAATAAGGAAAATCGATCCCGTCGGTCAGCCGCGCGGTCAGCGCATGGGCCTCCAGATGGTTGACCGCGATGAAGGGGAGCCCGCGCGACAACGCGATCGCCTTGCCCGTCACCACGCCGACGATCAGCCCGCCGATCAGCCCGGGCCCGGCCGTTGCCGCCACCGCATCGATATCGTCCAGGCTCAGCCCGGCATCCTCGAGGCTCTGCAGGATGGCTGCATCCAGCAGCTCCACATGAGCCCGTGCGGCGATCTCCGGCACCACCCCGCCATAGCGGCGGTGGAGGTCGAGTTGGCTGCGCACCACATTGGAGAGGATCGTGCCGCGCCCGTCATCCTGCCGGCGCACGATCGCTGCCGCCGTCTCGTCGCAGCTCGTTTCGATGCCGAGCACCGTCAACTGGTTCGCGCTTTTCGTCATAGGGCTCTTTACACCGCTGCTGCGTTTCGGTTGAAGAACTAATGACCAAACGCACGCTTCACATCGGGACCCGCGGCAGCCCGCTTGCTCTCTGGCAGGCCGAGCATGTGCGCAGCCTGCTCGAAACAGGCGGGTTCCCCGGCAAAATCGAAATCGACGTATTCTCCACCGCCGGCGACCGCATCAAGGATCGTCCCTTACGCGAGTTCGGCGGCAAGGGGTTGTTCACCAAGGAAATCGACGAGGCATTGCTGTCGGGCAGTATCGATCTTGCAGTCCATTCCATGAAGGACCTGCCAACCGAGTTGCCCGCCGGCACGATCATCGCCGCTATCCCCGAGCGCGGCGACGTTCGCGATGCCTTCATCAGCCACAAGGCCGCAACCTTGCGCGATCTGCCCGAAGGCGCGCTGGTCGGCACGGCGAGCCTTCGCCGCCAGGCTCAGGTGAAACGCCTTCGCCCCGATCTCGAGGTCGCGACCTTCCGCGGCAACGTGCAGACCAGGCTTCGGAAGCTGGAGGAGGGCAAGGCCGATGCGACGCTTCTCGCCTATGCGGGCTTGAAGCGCCTGCAGCTGACTCAGCACGCGGCCTCCGTCATCGCACCGGAAGAGATGTTGCCCGCCGTAGGGCAGGGGGCGCTCGGTGTCGCCTGCCGCAGCGACGACGAAGAGGTGGTCGAATGGCTGAAGCCGCTCCATCACCGTCCGACCGAAATCGCCATAACGTGCGAACGTGCCTTCCTCGCCAGGCTCGACGGGTCCTGCCGGACGCCCATCGCCGGTCTCGCCGAGCTCCATGACGACCGGCTGATCTTCCGCGGCATGATTCTGAAGCCCGACGGCAGCGAATGGTTCGAGACTTCCCGCGAAGGCGAGCACGCCCGTGCCGCGGATCTCGGCACCGATGCCGCCGCGGAGCTTCTTGAAAGGGCAGGACCGGATTTCCTGGTGGATATCGCCTGATGCGCCTTCTGGTCACCAGACCCGAACCCGATGCCGAAGCTCTGGCGGCGCTTCTGAGGAAGCGCGGTCACGAGCCTATCCTCTCGCCCCTGCTTCGGATCGAGTATCTGCGGCCGCCCCTCGATCTTTATCGGGCACAAGCCTTGGTCGCCACCAGCCGCAACGGCTTGCGTGCCCTCGAGCGGCTCTCTCAACGAGACGCCGCGCTCCGGCTGCCACTGCTCGCCGTCGGATCGGGCACGGCCTCTCTCGCCCGCGAGATGGGATTCGAGGAGATCTTGGAGGGTCCGGGCACCGGCGAAGGTCTGGCGAAGCTGATCGCGGAAAAGATCGATCCGGCGGGCGGGCCCCTCATCCATCTCGCCGGCGAGACTCTCGCCTTCGATCTGAAGCTCGCGCTCGAACGGTTCGGCTTCGATGTCGAAGCGCCGGTCCTTTATCGCTCCGTGCCTGCTAGAGCGCTCTCAGCGGAGGCTAGCGAGGCACTCGCTCACCGGACCCTCGATGGGGTCATCCTGATGTCGCCGAGGACCGCTCAGATCTTCGCCCGATTGAACCGGAACAATGCATTGGCGCTCGCGTCGCTTTATTGTTTTTGCCTTTCGCCCGCCGTCGCAACCAATGTGGAAGGTTTTGGATTGAAGCTACGTGTGGCAGCCAAACCGAGCCAGGAAGAACTCCTTGCGCTCATCGCGGCTGAAACGTCATCCTCTTGAGGAATGGTTTTCGATAGAGCGCGAAAGAGAAGCGGGTAGGGGAGCATGGCCGGTCCTTTTGGCGACAAGAATAATGATGGGGATGCCGATAAGCGGCCGTCCCGGACCATCGAAGGAACGGCGGAAGAGGTGACGTCCGAATCCGATGCCGCAGCGGCGAGCGGTGCGGCAGCCTCGGAAGAGGCGGAGGCCGACACGGCATCCCTTGAAAGTGCGGACGCATCCGGAGAAGAGAGCGTGGACGAGACGATCTCGGAGGCTGAATCCCCACCGCCAGCGCGCTCCGGCAGTTTCTTCAGTCATCTCATGGCCGGGGTGATCGGCGGTATCGTCGGCGTCGCCGCTCTGTTTCTCGCCGTCAGCTTCTATCCCTCCATGGTCACCAGAACCGCGCCGGAGCTCGAGGCCCGCCTCGCGGCGCTGGAGACCAAGCAGCCCCCGGCGCCCCAAGTCTCGAAGCAGGATCTCGCGGGCGTGCAGGACCGTGTCGCCAAGCTGGAAACGACCATCGACGACATGGCCGACCAGGCGGCGAATGGCGGTTCCGTCACCGATGCCGCCGCCATCAGCCGGCAGGTCGAAGAGGCCGAGCGGCGTTTGGAGAACAAGATCGACAAGCGGTTGGCCGAGACGGGCACAGACAGCGCCGATGCCGCGCTCCGGCAAGAGATCGATACCCTGAAGAGCGAGCTGGCGAGCCTTTCTCAGACCCAGGCGCGCGAAAATGCCGGCAATGCCGTCGACGCGGCGGATATCGAAACCTTGAAAGAGCGGGTTGCCAAGCTCGAGAGCGATCTGCCCGGCATCACCTCCGCGGTTCGGCAAACCAGCAGCGAGGCCCGTTCCGCGGCCTTGGCCGCTTCCCTGGCCGATCTTCGCGCGGCCGTCCAAAGCGGAGGATCCTATGAGGCGGAGCTCGACGATTTCAGCAGCCTCGCACCGGAAGGCACCGAGCTGAAGCCGCTGCCCGCCCATGCCGCGGGCGGTCTCGCCACCATGCCGGAGCTGCTCTCCGCATTCGAGACGGCGGGCAATAAGGCGCTGGCAGCCGAGGTCGCGCCGGCCGATGAAGGCTTCTTCGATACGCTCCTTTCCAGCGCCAGCTCCGTTGTGAGCGTGCGCCGGCTCGATGGGGCGGGCAAAGGCAACAGCACCGAAGCCGTCCTCACGCGCGCCCGCACGGCCCTCGCTGCGGGCGATCTCGACAAGGCGGTTCGGGAGGTCGAGAGCCTCAAGCCGGAACCGAAACAGGCGATGGAAGGCTGGCTTGCCGCCGCGAAGGCGCGGATCGAGGCGCAGGAGGCCTTGAAACGGCTTGCCGCCACCGATCCCGCCCGATCCTCAGACAAACAGCCGCGATCGAGCGCGCCCTCGGCCTCGGGCCTCTGATCCCCATGGTCCTGCTCCAATGATCCGTATTCTCGTCTTCATCGTTCTCGTCGCATTGGCCGCCTTCGGCCTCGCCTGGCTCGCCGACCAGCCGGGCACCATCGAGCTCCAATGGTTCGGCTACCAGATCGAGACATCGGCCTTTGTCGGCGCCCTGGGGGTCGCGGCGATCGCCGTGCTGCTCATCGCCACCTGGTCCCTCTTCTCCTTCATCGTCACCCGGCCCGGGGCCATCGCCGCCCGCATGAAGCAGAGGCGCCGGCGCCACGGTTTCGAGGCTCTGACCGGCGGGCTGCTCGCCATCGGGATCGGCGACCGGGCCGGCGCCGAGCACCACGCCGCCACGGCGCGCCGTCTACTTCCCAACGAGCCGTTGACCGCGCTGCTTCGCGCCCAGACCGCCCAGTTGAAAGAAGATCGGGAATCGGCCCGCCGCGCTTTCGAATCCATGCTCGACAATCCCGAGACGGAATTGCTCGGCTTGCGGGGACTCTTTCTCGAGGCCAAGCGCCGCAACGATCCGGAAGCCGCCCGCCATTTCGTCGAGCAGGCGGCGGAGCGCAATCCGAAGCTTGCCTGGAGCGTCAACGCCCTGTTCGATTTGCAGGCGAGGAGCGGCGATTGGGATGACGCGCTTCAGACCCTCGCCATTGCCCGCAAGAACGATCACATCGATGCCCACGACGCTCTCCGCCGCCGCGCGGTGCTTCTCGCCGCAGAGGCGGAAGAGCTCGAATCCGTCGAGCCCGACCGGGCTCTCGCGCTTGCCGGCGAAGCCCAGCGTCTGGCGCCCGATCTCATTCCGGCGGCCGAGATCGCCGGCCGTATCCTCGCCTCCAAGGGGGAGACCAAGCGGGCCGGCAAGGTCATCGCAAAGACCTGGAGGCTGGCGCCCCATCCCGATCTGGCTCTCGTCTACGCTTATGCGGACCCCGGCGCGCCGCCCAAGGAGCGCCTGAAGCGGGTGAAATACCTCACCACCTATAATCCGCAGGATATCGAGGCCCCGCTCGCCATCGCCCACGCTGCCATCGAGGCCCAGGAATGGGAGGAGGCGCGGCTCTGCCTTCAGCCTTATTTGGACGATCGCCCTTCCGCCCGAATCTGCGCGCTCATGGCGCGGATCGAGGCAGGCGAGTTCGGCGACCGCGGCCGCGAGCGGGAATGGCTCGCCCGGGCCATGCGGGCGCCCCGCGACCGCGCCTGGGTGGCCGACGGCTATATCTCGGATCGCTGGATGCCGGTCTCGCCGGTGACCGGTCAGGTCGATGCCTTCGCCTGGAAACAGCCGGTGGATGCCATCGGCAAGGTCGATGAGAATTTCGTGATCGAGGAAAGGCCGGCGCCGGCCCGAGAGTCAGAGACTGTATCCGCCGAGGAACCTGAGCCACCCGAAGACGCCACGGCCGAACTGTTGCCCCCGGAGCGGCAGGAAGCGGCGGAAGAGCTAGGCTCCGTCACCCAACCGGTCGTCACTCCGCCACCGCCCACCGAGGATGAGCTGCGCGAAGAGGCGGCGCGCCGGGAAGATACGCCCGTCGAGCCCGTGCCGAATGAGCCGAAGCCCATCGTCGCCCAATGGGCAGGTGAAGAGGCCGGCGAGTCCGAAGAGCCGGACCGCGACCCAGCCCCATCGGCGCAGGAGAAGCGCTCGCCCTTGCAGGAGGGGCAGTACATTCCCTCCCGCCCGCCGGACGATCCAGGCATCGGCGAAGAGGTGGAGGAGGATTCCGATCTGGAGCGCATTCGCCGCGCTCATATTCGCTAATCCGGGAACGCGTTCCTTGGTGTCAGAGCACCCAGCGGAATGCCCGCTTCAGCTCCTTCACGCCATCCATGTCGTAGCAGCGGCCATGGGCGATGATGATCTTTTCCGGCGCCCAGGCGATCATCCGCTCCACGGCGGCGCGCACTTGCTTCCGATGGCGGATGAAGCTCAGCTGCATGTCGTAAGGCGCCTTGCCGTCGGGATCGGCCGCGCCGAAAGTCTGGAGCAACCATCGAAACAGCTTGGAGCGCACCCGCTCCGGCTCGAAATTCTCGATCAGGTCCGTCAGCACCAAGGTGCGGGAGGCGTGATGGAAGAAGTCACACTCGGTCAGCAGGCTCCCCGGCACCAGCACCTGCTCGAGATGGCCGTCCCAAGCGGACGGTGCCGTCTCGCCGAGCACATGATCCACCCGCACCTCGCGCTTGGCTGATGTCTCGAGTCCCGGCACGGCCCAGACCTGCGCCTCCGGAAAGAGCTCCGCCCAGTCGGGCACCCACCAGTAATGAATCGTATTCGGCGCGATCAGATGGCGGACCGCGCCGAGGCTGCGGATTTCGTCCAAAAGCCCTTCTTCCGGCTCTGTCGGCGAATGAACCCACAAGGTGCGGTCGGGAAAACGGATCACCGTCATCCGGGTCGGGAAAGGCAGGTCCAGCCCCAGATAGTGGAACTTGATCTCAGGCCCGTCGGCGATCCAGATATCGGGCCCGAAGGGCTTGAGCTGGTTCAGCGGCAGGTAGGGTGCGTAGGATTCGGTCATGCTTCCCTATAGCACCTGAGATTGAACGCAGCCTTCACCTTGCATCAATCCCGCATTGGCAGTAATGACGGGCCCACCTATCTTGAGGGTACGCCGCCCGTTTCCCATGGGCGCACATCAATGCCGCTTTAGCTCAGTTGGTAGAGCACATCATTCGTAATGATGGGGTCGCGTGTTCGAGTCACGCAAGCGGCACCACCCTTCCCGCCTCAATCCTTGATCCGCACCCGTTGGCCATGGCGCATTTCGCCAGACGACGCTCATCCTGAGAGTAAGTGCGTCTGCCCATAGGATTGTGTGGATTACCGATTTCAACTGCACGACCTGTCATATTTCGGCTGTTATTGTCCTGAGCGAACATCCGCCATGGGGCGGCGGATGGGAGGCAACGGTTTTGCGCTTGAGCCGGTGATCGCCCGGGGAAGGCTTCGCCGGTACGCGTCAGGGAGCAGGGTATGTCTTGGGGGGCATATGGCCGCGGCCGCCGGATTCTGGCGGCCGGGTTTCTTGGTGCCGTGGTTTCGGCAAGCGTTCAGCTTGTCGGCACGACACCGGCCAAGGCGATCGACGAGATCGTCATCTTTGCCGACGAATCCATCTCGATCGAGATCGCGGCACGGCTCAGCTGGTGGAAGAGGAACAACACGCTCGGCGCCGGCATCGTCAATACCGGCTCAGTCCACTCCTTGAGCCGCACTATCACCAACTTCAATATCGTGCCGATCTCCATCCGCTTGCGGCAGATCACCTGGCATCATCAGGCGACGTGGCAGGACAACGATATCGTCATTCTGAACAGCGGATTCATCGACCCCGCCATCGGCATCGACGCGCAGATCGTCAACCAGACCAATGTTCGGTTCTTCAACGAAGCGACGGACCAGAACATTAACAGCTTCGGCCTCTCCGGCAGCCTGGATCAGCGCCTGACCCATTATCAGCGGCATCTGCTCTCCAACACCGTCGTCATCGACAACAGCGGCGATATCGTTGCCGGGCAGGCGGGTATTCTGGCCGGTGTGACCAATCGAAATTTCCTGCAAGTGCTGAACAGCACGGAAAATCGCAACGAGGATACCGGCGGCACGACCTTCAATCTCACCCAGACCCTTTACCTCCGGCAGCATTCCAGGATTTCGAACCTCATCCATTTGACCAATAGCGGCGATATCGCTGCCGGAACGAACGGTATTCAGACCGAAATCGAGAATCTGAATATCGCGGATGTCTCGAATACGGCTTCGGCTCAGAACGAAAGCAGCAGCCCCCGGATATTGCGCAACCTGTATCAATCCTTGGATCGCGCGAACCGAACCGCGATCGACAGCACCATTGCGATCGGCAATACCGGCAATATCCAAGCCGGCAGAGTCGGTATCGGTGCCGAGATCAATATCGAGAACCTGCCGGCGCTCTCGAACACCAGCGTCGACCGGAACGACAACATTGTAAGCCCGGGCAGAGACGCACGGCAGCGCCTCGTGATCGACCAGGATCATGCCCTCGGCAACGCCATCCTCATCGACAATGCCGGAGAGATCGAGTCGGGCAGCGTCGCCATCGCCGCCCAGATTCTCAACGAGGATATTTCCCGCATCGAGAATACCAACGACTCAATCCACATCAACGGCAACTCCGACAATGTCGGTGGAGCGCTTTCCCAAAGCCTGCACTACGACCAGGCCAACCTTCTGGAGAACACTGCGTCCATCAGCAACACGGGCCGTCTCAAATCCGGCGACGGTATCGGTGTCGAGATAGAGAACAGCAGTTTCTCGGCCGTGATCAACAACACCGATCAGATCAACGACAATAGCGGCGATACAGCAGGCAATCTCAGCCAAACCTCATCCGTCAACCAGTCCAACCGGATCGCCAATACGGTCTTTGTCGACAATACGGCCGACATCGAAGCCAGCCGTGATGGCATCGCCGTCGATGTCGAGAATGCAAGCATCGCGCTCGCGAATTTCGCGGACATCACCAGCGCCAATAGCGGCGGCCTCGTGGGCGGCAATCTCACCCAGTCGATCGCCCTCACCCAGACCAATGCGATCGAGACAAATGTCCTTATCGTCAATGAAGGGAAGATCGATGCGGGGGAGATCGGTATCGCGGCCGAGATCGACAACGACGGGCTGACCCTGAGCAACCAGGCGAATCTCGATCTGAGCAATTCAGCCAGCGTCTCGGGCAGCGCCTCCCAATCCATCGATGTCACCCAGATCAACCGGGTGGAGAGCGGGATTATCATCGCCAATAGCGGCGACGTCAGCGGCCGGATTCAAGGCGTTCACGTCTCCATCGAGGAGCCGAGTCTCGCCACCAGCAACACGGCCATGACCACCACATCGCTTTCCGGCGCCAGCCTGACGATGAGCGCGCGCAACATCGTCGAGAGCAGCATTTTCATCGAGAATACCGGCTCGATCACCGCCGACAGTCTTTTCGCCATCGAGGCGGAGGGCGCCGCCACAACCGTTTACAACCACTCCGGCGGCACCATCGCGGGCTTCGTCGAGCTGAGCGACACGAACGACCGTTTCGAGAATGGACCGGGCGGCACCTTCTATGCATTGCGCACCAGCGATTTCGGCGCGGGTAACGACGGTTTCGTCAATCGCCAAGGGGCTTTGCTGCAAGCTGCGAGAGAGGCGGCGAACGGTGAAGAAACCAGCCTGGTCAATCTCGAGCGCTTCACCAATCAGGGCGAGCTATCGGTGATCGATGCCGGCACCGGCGATACCCTGACCCTATCCGGCGACCCCGGCCGTGGCGGCATCGTCTATTCGGGATCCGGCAAGGCCAAGCTCGGGATGGACGTGTTCCTGCGCGGCAACGGCTCCAGCCGCGATCGGGTGATCGTGGAAGGGGATGTGCTGGGCCGGACCACGGTGGTCGTCAACAACACCAATCTGAATTCCGGCATCTACAATCCGGACGGTATTCCGATCATCTTCGCCACCGGCCAGACCCCGGATGCCCTCGCCTTCAACATGCCTCAGCCGGTGGATGCCGGCTTCTTCGATTACGATCTCTTCTTCGTGCCCACGGGCTCGGGCTATTGGGAGCTGAAAAGCTTCCCCGGCGGCGGCGCACGCATGCTGCCGCAGCTCATGACCGCCGCCCAGGATACGTTCCACATCACCAACGAAACCTGGTTCGACCGCAGTGCCGATCTGCGCGTACTGCTGCATCGCCAAAACAGTCTGGTCCAGGCTGGCCGCGCCGGTATCTCCGCAGCGGAGCAGGTTCCCGATCAGTCCTTCGTCCCTGCGATTTGGGTCAAAGGTGGCGGTTCCTGGCTGCAGCAGGACGACCGCGACACGGCCCGCGCCTATGGCCGCACCTACAGCTACAACCTGAACCGCGATCTCGATGTCGCGAATTTCCAGACCGGCATCGACATGGGCACGGAGAATGTACTCACGGCGGACGATATGCTCGTCTTCGGCCTTCTCGGCGGCGTTTCACTCGGACAGCTCGAATACGACGTGATTCTTCGGGAGTTTGACCTCAAGGGCGGCGAGTTCGGCGCCTACGCCACGTATCTGAAGGGCAATCTTTTCATCGATACGCTGGTGAAGGGCCAGTACCTCTCTTACGACGCCAACGGCGCGCGGGGCTTCCCCGACAGCTTCGACAGCATCAGCTGGGGTGGCCGCACGGATGCAGGCTACCGCTTCGGCGGCTACTCGAGCGGCCTCTTTCTAGAGCCCCTGGCCACCATTGCGGTGGCTTGGACAGACCTCGAGAACATTTCGAATGGCGGCAACCACGTCACCTTCAAGGACAATGAGAGCATCCGCGGACGCCTGGGCTTGCGGATCGGCGCCACCTATGAGGTCTGGGGCAGCACCGTGATCGAGCCTTTCGTCATCGGCAGCTATTGGAAAGACTTCACCGATTCCAACCAGACCACCCTCGTGTCCGCCGGCCAGACTTTCGATTTCTATGATGCGGTCGCGGATGGCTGGGGTGAGGCCTCCACAGGCTTCAATCTGTTCAATCCGAATGCCAAGACAGCCGTCTTCGCCAAGACCGACTTCATCTTCGGCGACGGCGTGGAAGGCGTCGCAGGCCGGGCGGGCATGCGGGTGAACTGGTAGGGTCGGCGCTAGCCGGTCGCTCTGGGAACGAGCACGCGGAACGGCTCGTCTTCGACCGCGATGCGGACGATCTGCGCCTTCTCGGGCTGCAGCCAGACATTGTCGTCGCGCCTCAGCGTGCCCCCCTCCGTGGTGACGGCCACGCGGTTGCCTTGCACGCGCTTCAGCGGAATCGGTGCCTCGGGCGCCTCGCGATCGAGCCAAGCGACCATCTTTTCGCGGTCGGCCGACGGCAGATAGACGATATCCAGCAGCTTGTCCCCCGACTGGGCTTCCGAGCTCAATGTCAGCCCGGGCCCGGTGCAGCCGATATTGATCACCTCCACGAACAGGAAATCGCCGACCAGCTTGTGGCCGTCCACATCGATCTCGAACCATTCCGGCTCGGCAGCCTCGATGGCATCGCGGAGCGCCTGCCGTCCCGCCGCGATCTTCTCCTCGCGCGTATCGCCTCCGGACGACTCCTCCATATGCCAGGCGAAGGCGCCGAAGCCGATTCCTTCCAGGAATCGCCGTTCCCCCCAAGGTCCCGTGGCGATGCCGATATCGAGCTGCGCACTGGGCGCATCGGCGAGACGTGCCGCCAGCACCTCTGGCGCACCTTCGATATTGAGAGAGCGGGCGACATTATTTGCGGTTCCAGCAGGAAGGATGGCGATCGGAATACGCCGGTCGGTCACCTCGCAGAGCACTTTTGAAACGGTTCCGTCCCCGCCTGCGATCGCGATCAGATCGGCCTTCTCCGTCCGGGCGGCTTCTTTATAGGCCTCCTCCTTGGTGGAGAAGTAGACCGGCTCGTAGCCGGACGCCTTCAACCCTTCGCAAAGCCGGGTCTTGGAATCGTCGCCGTCGCCGGCTGTCGGGTTATGCATAAGGAGTGCGCGCATCGAAATCGAACGCAAAGCCAGGAATGTCGTTCCTGCGAGATCCGCCCAGCAGGGAGATCGCGCCGCTGCAAATCTTACTGTGAAAAGGACAGCGGGTTGATGACCTCGCGCGAGCTCGACCCGACCGCCATAGGTGTGTTGGGGGCGTAGCGAATATTGGGGATCTTCTGCTTTCGCGGCCGGCAGTAATTGCCGCCGTCGTCGCCGTTGCTGATCAGCAGATCGACATGGATATGGTCGCTGTGATGGCGATCTCCGCCCGGTCCCAGCACCGTATGAAACAAGTCGCAGGCCCCGTTATAGACCTCTCTCAGAAAGGCTCGCTCCGCCGGCGTGCCGCGGCTCCAATCGCGCTTCACCGAGATGCTATGGCCGTCAGCCAGCGTGAAGCCTGCGATGTCGAGGGCGTTTCCGAAGGCGTGTTCCGATGCCTTTGCGCCGCGCACATGATTGCGGGTCCGGCAGTTATAGGACCCCATCTGCTTGAGCTCGGCCACGGGCTGGCGGAACCAGCGATTGGCGGCCGGCTGGACCACCTTGTAGATCCATTCGTCGATGCGGACCGTCACCGGGCAATTGATCGTGGCGGCAGGTTCCATCTTCACTCGGCCGCCGAGCACTGCCGCTACCCGCAAGGGTCGATCCATGCCGCACGCGCCGCCGCCCTTCACGTCGCGCACCTCGGTGATGTAGGGGGAGCGTTGCACCACGCCGCTCGCCATGCAGCGCGCCTCGCCCTTGCTGCGCCACTCCCCGCGGCTTGCGCCGAATGGATTCATGGAACAGCCGGCGAGGATCGCCCCGAAACCGAGCAAGAGAAGTCCCACCGCCACCACGGCGGTTTTTTGTGTAGCGCCACCCGTCATCCCGGTAAAATGCGCGGGATTCAGTGAATAAATTTTCAATGCTGCGCGGCCACAATTTCTAAGCAGGCGTAAAGAGCCGTTCCGGATCGGAACGGAAGCCTCTCCCGAGATTGTGAGTCATTGCCGGGCCTGCCCCGGCAAGCCATGAACACCGGCGTTTTGACAGCAGGCACCAGGCATAGGGGTCATGGATACCCGGCACGAGGCCGGGCGTGACGCTCGAGGAGACCGCCAGCCGCCTACGCCAGCCCCAGCGCCTGTTTGGCCGTCTTGGTGATCGACTGACGCGTCTTGAAGAAGCCCTCCCAAGGGTCGTCCTGCAAACGTGCCAGCCGCTTCGGCAGGGTCTCGACATTGAAAGGTGCGGCGGTCTTCAGCCCGGACAACTCGTCCCAATGCAGAGGACAGGCGACCGGCGCCCCTTCCCGTGCACGGGTGGAGAAGTTCACGATGGCGGAGCCGCCGCGCTGATTGCGCAGATAGTCGACGAAGATTTTTCCCTTGCGCGCCCGCTTCGCCATGTTGGCGGTGTAGCGGTCGCCCCGTGCCGTCACCAGCGCCTCGGCCACCGCCTTGGCGAAGTCCTTCACCTCGTCCCAGCCGGCCCGTGCGGTGATCGGCGCCACAACATGCAGCCCCTTGCCACCGGTCGATTTCAGAAAGCTCTTCAGACCCAGATCGGCGAGAAATTCACGGGTCTCGACAGCCGCCGATTTCAGCGTCTCCAGCGCTAGGCCCTCATCGGGATCGAGATCGAAGACCAGCCGGTCGGGCTTGCTGATATTTTTCAGCGATACGCCCCAGTCATGGATCTCCAGCACGCCGATCTGCACCAGGCTGAACAGCCCTGCTGCGTCGTCGATATAGAGGTACTTCTTCTTCGCCTCGCCGCCTGGGATCGCGACCTCGCGGATCGCCTTGCTCATCCCCTTCATGGCGTGGCGCTGGAAGAAGCATTCTTCCGCCCGGCCCTCGGGGCAGCGCACCAGGCTGATCGGCCGGTTCTTGACGTAGGGAAGCATCGCATCGGCAATGCTCTCATAGTACAGCGCGATGTCGCGCTTGGTGAGGCCGAGCTGCGGATAAAGCACCCTGTCCGGGTTTGTCAGGGTGACGCCGTCAAAATCGTCCTGCGGTTTGCCGCCCTTCGCCTGGACGGCCTTTGCTGGTTGCGCGATCGTTTCCTTGGCCATCTCGCCGATCTCCTTCTCCGGCGGGTCGCGGGTCACGTCCTCAGGCGCCTTGTCCTCCCGCAAGCCCTGATAGCTCGGGTGGCGCAAACGTCCGTCCTTGGTCCATTCGGTGAAGGCGACTTCGCAGACCAGCTTCGGTGTCAGCCAGACCGCATCGCGCTTGTCGGCGGTCGGGACCGCTTCGAACGGCGAGGTCTTTCTCTTCAGGGAATCGAACTTCGCCGCCAGACGCTTCATGTCGCCGGAGTTGAAGCCGGTGCCGACCTTGCCGGCGAAGACGAGTTTGCCGTCCTCGAACGTCCCGAGCAGGAGAGACGAGAACGAACGCCCCTTGGCGCTCGATTTCGAATAGCCGCCAATGACGAATTCGGCCCGCCGCCCGCATTTGATCTTCAGCCAGGTCTTGCCGCGACCCGATTTGTAAGGCGCGTTCGCCCGCTTGGAGATGATGCCTTCCAGCGCCGTCCGGCAAGCCTGGCCGAAGAAGGCCTCGCCCTGCCCCTCGATATGGTCGG
Organism: Methyloligella sp. ZOD6; assembly: GCA_050110875.1. Taxonomy (GTDB): domain Bacteria; phylum Pseudomonadota; class Alphaproteobacteria; order Rhizobiales; family Methyloligellaceae; genus Methyloligella. The sequence continues at coordinate 2,425,080 of CP188828.1, read as the reverse complement.
AATAGACGATGCGTTCCGGCAGCTTCTTCTTTGCGAACAGCTTCTGCAGCTTCGCCTTCCGCTCGACCAAGGGTTCCTTCTTGAGGTCCTTGCCGTCCAGCTCCAGCAGATCGAAGGCGTAGTAGCGGATCGCCGGATGATCCGTGTCGATATGCTCTTGCAGCGACTTGAAATCGGAAAGGCCGGTGCCGAGAACGAAGGCGGCCTCCCCATCGATCAGCGCGGCCTTGCAGGGAAGTTTCGTCAGCGCCTTGGCAATGGCCGGAAAACGCGCCGTCCAGTCGAGACCGCTGCGGCTATAGAGGGTGACCCTGTCGCCGTCTTTGCGCGCCTCGATGCGGTACCCGTCGAATTTCACCTCGTGTAGCCAGCCATCGCCCTCCGGCACCTCGTGGTCGAGGGTGGCGAGCTGGGGTGGGATGAATTCCGGCGCCGTGGCTTTCCGGCTCGGCGGGGGTGGCTTGCCGTGCCAGCGCTTGTTGCTCGTCTTCTTCGCGCCTGGTGTCTTGGAGCGATCCGATGTCCAGACGGCGCTCTCGCCGTCTCTGATCTGATCCATCGTCCGTCCGCTTTCCACGCTCGTGTCGTATTTCTGGGTGGGCTCGTTGCCTGGCTCTGCGTATTCGTCGGATGCCTTGATGAGCAGCCAGTTCTCCCGTTTGCCCCCGCGCTTGTCCTTCTTCATGCGGACGAGGTGCCATTCGCCCTTCAGCCGCTCGCCATGGAGGATGAAATCGAGATGGCCCTTCTCGAGCCCCTTATGGGGATCGCCCACCGGCTCCCAGGTGCCGCGATCCCATAGCATCACGGGCCCGCCGCCATATTCGCCCTTGGGGATCACGCCCTCGAAGCCGCCATAGGCCAGCGGATGGTCCTCGGTGCGGACCGCGAGCCGTTTCTGGGAGGTATCGAAGCTCGGCCCCTTGGTCACCGCCCAGCTCTTCAGCACGCCGTCGAGCTCGAGCCGGAAATCGAAATGGGTCCGCGTCGCTGCGTGCTTCTGGATGACGAAGCTGTTGCCGGTCTTTCGCTTGCGGCCCGGCGCGGGCTCCGGTGTCTTGGCGAAATCCCGCCGCGACCGGTATTCGGCGAGAAGGTCCTGATCCTGGTCGTCGAGGCTCGCCATTGCGCGCTACGCCGATTTTTTCCGTTGGGTCTTGCTCTTGTTGTCGTTCTTGGCGGCGCTGGCCTTGCCGCTTTTCGCTTTCGTCGAGCGTGACTTCGTCGTTTTCTTCTGACCGTCCTGATTGCGCACGCTCTTCTTCAGCGCATCCATGATGTTGATCACCTTGCCGGTCTGGGGCGCTTCGGTGACGACATCCGGCTCGCGGTGCTCGATCTTGGCATTGATCAGCTCCCACATGGCCTCGGTGTAGTCGTCCTTGAACTTCTCCGGCTCGAAGGGGCCGCTCTTGCGCTTGATCAGCTCCTCGCCGAGCTCCAGAGCCTCCTTGTCGATCTTCACATCGGGAATTTCGTCGAAGAACTGATCGGCGGAGCGCACTTCGTCAGCCTGGCGCAGCATCTCCAACAAAAGACCTTTCCCACAGGACTTGATGGCGACGAGGCTGCTCTTGCCGCGCATCACCACCTGTCCGAGCCCGACCTTTTTCGCCGCTGTGAGCGCTTTCTGGATCACCGCATAGCCCTCATCGGCGTTCTCGCCGTCGGGCAGCACGTAATAGGGCTTCTCGAAATAGCGCGGATCGATATCCGCCTGATCGACGAAGCGGACGAGCTCGATGGTCTGCTTGCTCTCCAGCTTCAGATCGTCGATCTCCTCCGGCTCGAGCAGGACGTACTTGCCCTTCTCGTATTCGAAGCCCTTGATGATCTCGTCCGTGTCGACGGGCCCAATGCCCGGCGCCACCTTTTGATAACGGATGCGTTTTCCGGACGGCTCGTGAATTTGATGCAAGGCGATCCGCCGTTCCGAGCTTGTCGCGGAATAGAGCCGGACCGGAATGGTCACTAGGGACAGCCGCAATTGGCCGGTCCAATAAGGGCGGGGCAACGCCATGACGCAATACTCCTCGACAGAATGTTTCGCGGGCCTTTGTCGAATGCCGCAAAAATGAGTCAACGGAGCTTGCAACCGCCCGGTTCCCACCGGATCGACGGCTTGCTGCGCTCCTACCCGTCGATTTTGTATCCGTTTTCCCTAAGAACCCGTTCGAGCATCTCCGGATAGGTGAGCGTGATCTCCTCGCCGGGGCAGACGCCGGCATCGGTCAGCGGCTTGTCGCAGGTCTGCAAACCCCAATCGTCATTCCGGTCGTAATGCTTCAGCATCAGGTCCCAAGCCTCCCGGCCTTCGCCGAGCAGGCTTTTCTGAGCGACATACCCTGCGAGATAAGCATTGGCGTAATCGTTGCGCGCGATCTCGACCAAGCGTTTCATCCAGCTCTTCTGCACATCCGCATAGGCGGGATCGGCGCTCACATTCTTCACCTCGCCGTTCTCCACGGTCAGCACCATCTGAGGCGCGACGGAAAAGGCATAGGCGCCGAACGTGTAGAGAAAGGCGTTGTCGTCGACGGTGAATTCCGATTGGCCGTCGCCGTTGTAATCTTTCGCGATCACCGGCTCTCCGTCGAACTCGCCGACATCGACCACCGACCAGGTATCCGCGTCGGCATTCTTGGAGAACACCTGAACCACGGCGCAGCAATGGGCGCCGCCGGTATAGGTCGAGACCACCACTTCGGGCGTCTCGTTCGCGGGATCGATCTCCACGATCTGCACGGGGTAGGGAAAGCGGGTGCTGAACTCGTCGATCTCGGTGGCCACGACCTTCTCGCCGCCTTCCAGCACGGCCACGGTGGAGGTGAAAGCCGCATCTTCCCCCGGCTTGGTCTCCTGATAGGTGATGCGCGCGGTGATATCGCCCTTGGAGATTTCGACCGGCTCGACCATCTCGTCGATGGAGCCCGCCTCGATCTGAACGCTCTCGTCCTTTCCGGGCACGTTGGGTGCCTTGAGATACTTGCCGCTCTGCGCCATGACGGCCTCTTGGAGGCTGGTCTCGGCCGCAGCGGGCGATGCGAGAAGCAGTCCTGCCGCCCCCAACCAACTCACGACGGCGGTCAACCCGCCTGGCCCAGCCCCTAGCCGAAGCCTCTCTCCGAGCGTCCGTGCCATGGCAACCAACCTCCCACTAAGCTTTATTCACATCGGTCTGCGACATTAGATCATTGTGCCGGAAACGCTGAAAGGGCAGATGACATGGCTTATAACGCCTGAAACTCGGGTACGATCGAAGTTGAGATGCGAGGGAAGACGATGGAGAGCCCGCCCCAGGCGAAGAGCGAAACGAAGCCTGTCGCCGTCATCACTGGCGGAACCGAGGGGCTCGGCCTCGCGCTCGCCCGTCAATTCGCAAAGGATGGGCACGACCTGCTGCTCGTCGCCCGCAGTCGGGACAAGCTGGCCAGCGCCGCCGCCGAGCTGACCCAGGCTTATGGGATCACTGTTGAGACTGCGGCCCAGGATCTAAGCACCGAAGAGGGGCGTGCCGGCGTGGAGCAGGCGCTTCACGCAAAAGGGCTCCATGCGGAGTTTCTGGTGAACAATGCGGCCCTCGCGCTCGGCGGTTTCTTTCAGGATGGCGACCGCCAGACCCTTCTGAAGATGATTGATCTGAACATCGCGGCGGTTGTCGACCTCACCCGCCGCCTGATGATCGGCATGCTGGCCCGCGGCCATGGCCGCATCATGAATGTCAGCTCCATGACCGGTTTTCAGCCGACGCCATACGAGCTGAACTACGCCGCCTCCAAGGCTTTCGTCACCTCGTTCAGCCGGGCGCTTGCCTATGAGTGCATGTATACCGGCGTGACCGTTTCAGCCTTGGTGCCTGGCGTGGTTGCCACCGACCTTCACGGGAAGGCCGGCGCCACCTATTCCCGCTATCTCTATATGCTTCCGGTGATGACGCCGGACCAGGTCGCCTCCCTCGGCTATCGCGCCTTCATGCGCGGCAAGAAGATCGTCATTCCGGGGATCCGCAACAAGCTGCTGCGAATCCTCGGCCATTTCACGCCGAACTTCGTCCTGGTGCCCTTCATGGGCATGCTCTTCCGCGTTCTCGGCGAAGACGGCATCGCCCTGCCGCCAGGGCCGATTCCCGGCAAGGACGACGGTTCGCAGGTGGATAGTCAGAGCCGCGAAAAAGAGAACGCAGGCTGAGCAACGAAAGCAGGGATTATGAATCCGATCGCCATGGCTTACGGGGCGCTTTTCTTCGCCATCGTTCTCGAGACGGTCGGCACGCTCGCCCTTCAGGCCTCCCATCAATTCACCAGGCTCGGACCGACCGTGGTCATGATCGCCGCCTATCTCGCCTCGTTCTATTTTCTGACCCTGGCCTTGCGCGCCGTGCCCCTCGGTATCGCCTACGCCACATGGGGCGGCGTCGGCATCATCCTGATCTCGATCTTCGGCTATGTGGTCTTCGATCAGAAGCTCGACTGGCCGGCGATCTTCGGCATTGCGCTGATCGTCGCCGGCGTGGTGCTGGTCAACGGCTTCTCCCGCGCCACCCCGCATTAGAACGCGCCATGCGTGCCTGACATTGCGCCTCTATATGCCGGCGGCGACGCCGGTGCCGATGGGACAGGCCACCCCGGTGCCGCCGAGACCGCAATAGCCGTTCGGATTCTTCGCCAGGTATTGCTGGTGATAATCCTCGGCGAAGTAGAACTCCGGCGCGTCGAGGATCTCCGTCGTGATGGCCCCCAAGCCTTTCGCGCCGAGCGCCTTGTCGTAAGCGTTCTTCGCCGCTTCCGCCGCGCGCCGCTGCTCATCGGAAAAGACATAGATGCCCGACCGGTACTGGGTGCCGATATCGTTCCCTTGGCGCATGCCTTGGGTCGGATCGTGGGACTCGAAGAAGACCTTCAGCAGCGCGTCGTATGAGATCTGGTTCGGATCGAAGACCGCCAGCACCGCCTCCGTATGACCGGTCTGGCCGCTGCACACCTCCTCGTAGGTGGGGTTCGGCGTGGGCCCGCCGATATAGCCGACCGCCGTGACATAGACGCCGGGCAGTTGCCAGAAAGTGCGCTCCGCACCCCAAAAACAGCCGAGAGCAAAGACCGCCTGTTCCAGATGCTCCGGATAAGGGCCTTTCAGCGTGTGACCCGAGACGAAATGGGTCTGGGCGGTGGGAATAGGCTCCGCCCGTCCGGGAAGCGCTTTCTCCGGCGTCGGGATAGACAGGGGTTTCAAACCGAACATTGGCATCTCCTTTCCCGCCTCCCGCGTATCGGAGACCGTCAGTTGATGAAGACCTCGGTCCGCTGGCGTTTCTGGCCCAGCCAATACAAGAGAATGCCGAGCACGCCCAAGATCGCCCAGGCGGGTAGGCCTAATATGGGGAGCGCCGCGCCCTCCCAAAAGCCTTGGCCCGCGGTCTCGCTGATCCAGCTTTGCGAAGCGGCGTAGCTTTCAGGCGCCAGGCTCTGCCACTGCTCGGCGAGAGGCGTGACAACGATCTCGCCCCCGGCGCCGAGGCTTTTCGTGCCATCGACGACAAGCGCGACCATAGCGAAGAGCAGCAGGATGACGCCGATTGCGCGCGATAGACGGTGCATTGCCGGATAGTCTCGTTGATTGGCCCCACATCATTAAATACGGGAGAGGCCCGGTTGGTTCAATTTCGAAGGCTGCAACTATCCGCATGCAATCGTGCTCAGGTGGCGTCACGCAGCTTGAAAGGGAGAGGCGCTTCGCTATAGTGCGCGCCTTCATCGGGAGAGGCCCAAGTGATCAGAGAAGCCACCCTTTCGAAAGGGTGGGTGCTCGACTCCGATGAAAATTAGGAGAGGTGGCCGAGTGGTCGAAGGCGCAACTCGCATATGGCCAAGCCATATGCGTCCCTTTAAGAGAAGCGTGCGCTTATCTTCGACAACCCGGAGCATCGCTCCGGCAAGACAATTTAGGAGAGGTGGCCGAGTGGTCGAAGGCGCACGCCTGGAACGCGTGTAGGCGGGCAACCGTCTCGAGGGTTCGAATCCCTCCCTCTCCGCCATTCCCCGCCATTTACCGCCAGAACACGGCAAGTTTTCCCGGCGTGTTCCGTCGCCGTCCAGACCATAGTCTGACGAGAGCGAGGGAGCTGGGCGAGAAGTGCCGGTTAGGGACTGGACGGATTGACGGCCTCCGGGGCCTTTGTGCCAAGCTTTTCATCCGAATAGCGGCGCGGGAATCCATGCTGGCGCGCGCCGAGCGTCACGACGAAGGACGCGACGAGCAAGATCAGAAGGGTTGGCGCGAAAGCGCCGATGCCAAGCTGATCGAGCAGCACCCCGCCGATAAGACCGCCACCGGCGATCGCCGTGTTCCAGGCCGTCACCAGCATGGCTTGGGCAAGGTCCGCAGCCTCTCTCGCAGTCTTGGCGCTTGCCGTCTGGAACAGCGTCGCACAGCCGCCGAAGGCGAGTCCCCAGACCCCGGCGGCGGTGTAGATGATCGCCGGCACGTCATTCCAAATCCAGAGCGCGGCCGCCGAGAGGCCGAAAAGCGCGATGCTTAGAAGGGCCAGTTCGCGCAGGTGGCTGTCGATCAGCACGCCGACGATCCAGATGCTGACCAGCGACGCGATACCGAAGATCAGGAGCACCGCATCGGTCCGTGTCAGCATGCCCGCAACGTCAAGGAATGGTGCGATGTAGGTGTAAAGAATGTTGTGAGCGAGCACAAAGGTGAGGACGACAAAGAGCACAGGACGTATGCCTGGCCGCGTGAAGACACTTTTCAGGGATCGCCGCGCACCGATCGGTTCGCCTGCGAAATCCGGCACCTTTGCCAGAACCCAGAGGATCAAAACCGCCGTCAACCCGCTGATCAGCCCGAAGCAGGCCCGCCAGCCGACAGTCGCGCCGAGGAACGTCCCCGCCGGCACGCCGAGCGAGAGCGCCAGCGGTGTTCCCGCCATGGCGATCGCGATCGCCCGGCCCTTGAGATGAGCCGGCGCCATGCGTGCAGCATAACCGGCGGCCAGCGCCCAGAGGAGGCCCGCCGACACGCCGGCCACGAAGCGTGCGATCAGCGTTAGTCCGTAGCTGCCCGAAACGGCGGTGATCGTGTTCGCCGCCAGAAATCCGGCGATCGCGATGAGCAAAAGCGGCCGACGGCGCATCCCTTGCGTGAACGCCGTTAGCGGGATCGCGGCTACGAGCGAGCCCACTGCGTAAACGGTGACAAGCTGCCCTGCGACCGGCTCTGAGATTTTGAGGCCGGCGCCGATCTGGGGCAAAAGGCCCGCTGGCAACGCCTCGGTCACGATGGTGATGAAGCACGCCATGGAAAGCGCGAGCAGCCCTCCCCATGGCAGGCGGTTGGATGCGGATGCGGCCCGGGGCGCTGGAATCATGGAAGAACCTCATTCAGATTTTGCTTCGGTCTCCAGAATTGCCACGCATGCCAGCCAGGAAAAATAAGCTGTAATTCTGATCACTTCGGACTAAAATATCCGCTACAAATGTCGTCCTCCATGGATAGCCTTGGCGCGCTCAACGTCTTCGTTCAGGCGGCGGAAGCCCGTAGCTTCACGGTTGCTGGGCGGCAGCTCGGCGTGTCTTCGTCGGCTGTCGGCAAGGCCGTGGCGCGGCTAGAGGAGCGTCTCGGCGTGAGGCTGTTTCATCGTTCGACCCGCGCCATCACGTTGACGCCGGAAGGCGACCTGTTTCTGGAACGCTGCCGCCGGATCTTCTGCGAAATGGAGGCGGCCGAACTCGAGCTCTCGCAGACGCGCGCGCATCCGAGCGGCGTGCTGCGGGTCAGTCTGCCTCTGGTCGGTATGCTGATGATGCCGACCTTGTCCGCCTTCATGCGGGCATGGCCGGAAATCGAACTCAACCTCGATTTCACGGACCGCCTTGTCGATGTGATCGAGGAAGGCTTCGACGTGGTGATCCGCACCGGCGAAGCCAGCGATTCGAGACTGCTCACGCGGACGCTCGGTGCGTTCCGATACAAACTGGTCGGCGCACCGTCATATTTCGCGGAGCATGGCGTTCCCGAAAAGCCTGCCGATCTGGCCAATCATCGTTGCCTGCATCATCGTTATCCCTCGACGGGCAAGCTGGAAGAGTGGTTCCTTCTCGATGAAAACGGAGCGCCGATCGAAGACATCCCGAGGACGTTTGTTTCAAGCGCCATCGAGCCCTTGCTGTACATGGCCGAATGCGGTCTCGGCATCGCCTGTCTGCCGGATTTCGCGGTGCGTGACCGGCTCGCCAAGGGAACGCTCGTAAGCGTGCTTGACGACGCCGTTCATCATGCCGGTGCCTTCCGCATCCTTTGGCCGTCGAGCCGGCACATGTCGCCGAAGCTGCGTGTCTTCGTCGACTTTATGGCGGAGAACCTTTTCTCCGAACATCCATCGTAGGGTAAGAGCGCTAAGACAGTGCCTGTCTCCATCCCGCACCGCCCGACATAGCCACGCTTGCGGAAAAACGGCACCAGCCTTCGGAGATTCAGCGCGAGTCCTCGAGTCCTGACTTGGACGGCGCGGAAGGGCTGGGCGGTCCAAACCAGCGGCCGAGCGCGTCGGCGAGCGCCGGCTCCATTTCGTCTCCCGCCCAGGCCACATATCCGTCGGGCCGGATCAGCACGGCGGATGGAGCGGATACCGCGCCGACGACCGGAAGCTCCCACGGCCCATCATAGCGCGCATCGACCTGCTGGACTCGATCCGCCCAGGGCGCGATGCCGATACGGCCTGGCTCGCCGAGGTTCAGGAGCACGGGCCGCCCAGCGTGCAAGAGGGCAAAGACCCGCCGAGGACCGTTCCCGGTGACGAGGTCGAGATCGGGCATCCGGCATCCGATCATCGGGTGGTCCTCGCCGAGATCGTAGCGAATATCGAGACCGGACATCGTCCCTGTGTACCATTTGCGCGGCTCGTCCATCTGCATCACCTCGGACATCGTTTCGCGCAGCACGGTCGTCCGTTCGTCACCGCGGTTGAGCGCGGTTATCGTCAAGGTGCTCTTGAGCGTGCGCGCCCCGACCGGGTGCCGCTCGGCGTGGTAGCTGTCGAGCAGGCTCTCCGACGAGACGCCCTTGACCGTTTGGGCGAGCTTCCACCCCAAATTCACGGCGTCCTGAACGCCGATATTGAGACCCTGCCCGCCGGCCGGGGAATGCACATGGGCTGCATCGCCGGCCAGAAGCACCCGCCTGTCCCGATAGGCGGCAGCTTGCCGGGCCGCATCGGTGAACCTGGAAAGCCAGGTCACGTTATGGATGCCGTAATCGGTTCCATAGGCCGCGACGAGGGCCGCGCGAAGCGTATCGAGGGTGGGTGCATCGCCTCGCTCGAGATGCTGCTCCGTCACCACACAGCGCACGCGTTTCCCATCCTCCAGCTTGCCCAGGGCATAGATCCCCCTCTCGCCGTGGCGGATGCCCCAGGGCGGCTCTTCGGCCATCTCGGCTTCCGCGATCAAATAGCTGATATCCGCATCCCATCCCGGGAAGTCGATCCCGGCCGTTTTGCGGACCAGGCTTCGGCCCCCGTCGCATCCGGCGAAATATTCCGCCCGCAACATGCGGCCGTCATCGAGTTCTATGGCGACGCCGGAATCGTCCTGCGCAAAGCCCGCGACCGCGCAGCCGCGATAGATCGGCACCGCCAGCTCACGGACCCAATCGGCGAGCAGCCGCTCGATCTCGTTCTGCGGGATGGCGAGCCAATAATTATGACGCGTCGGCAGATCGCTGATGTCCAAGGACGTCCCGGGAAACAGTGCGACCGAGTGCTTCTGACCTTTTGAAATGAACCGGTCGGCGATCCCGCGCTGATCGAGTATCTCGATGCTGCGGGGGTGAAGGCCGCCCGCACGGATCCCGTCGACCTTTTGGCTTACCCGGCGCTCGACAATTGCGACGTCGACGCCGGCCAACGCCAGCTCTCCTGCCAGCATCAGCCCTGTCGGGCCGCCTCCTGCGATCACCACCGCGTGCTCGGTCATATTCGCCCCCCTTCCATCAAGGGGACCGGTATCTACGCATAAGCCACGGGCGTACAATTCTTGAAGTCGATTATTTCGCCCTCATATATAGAGTGGCCGGATATGTTGGTTTCTGCGCGACAGGCTGCTACCCCAGCATCGAAAGGCTTTTAGCCATGCGCCACCCAATCGGCAGGGTTTCCCTCGATGGTGTGGTCGGCGGGAATTCCAGGCGGAAGATTGCCCTTGTCCTTAGCCCGCGCGATGACCGATGCGTGGATGCGAGCACCGGCAGGGACGTCCCGGTGCTTTCCATTCGTGATCGTTAGCCTCTTGAGGCTTTTTCCCTTCTCGGGGAGCGGAATATATTCCAGCACCCGCCAACCGCTCGTCATGGAATCGTGTGGCTCGGCGAATGCGTCGGGAGCGACATAATCCTTACCATCATGCTGACCGCGGACGAGCCGGTTGACCGTCTGAGTCACATAGTCGAGTCCCATCGCTCTTGTTTCTTCGATCATCCAATCGAGGGAAATCTTCGCAAGGCCGGCTTCGGCCTCCGAATGGCCGCCACCGATATCGCTGTGTGTTCCGGTAAACCACACCTCGCGGGCATCCTGCGGCACGGCTTGATCCTTGGCGAAGGGGTTCTGGTGATAGACTTGACCCTCGGACCAGAGCTTCGCGACGAACATCCGGCGCCGCTCATCTAGGGCCACGGCATGACGGATGCTTTCGACACCAGGATTCCGCGAAGTCCACGCATGGCTCTTCAGTTGCGGCAAGCAGCGAGGCCCGGGCTCGATAACGGAGGCGACGGTGTCGAACAGCCCGAGTAGACGAATCGGCGGACGATCAGTGGCGAGGATTCGTTCGTAAAGGCGCACTTCTGCGAATGCGTCCTCGTCCTCTTTGCCCTCGCCGATGCGCTTGTAAGCGCGATAGGCATAATCGAGGAGATTGAGATTGCGGGGCTCGATAAGGCCGATCGTGTAGATAAAGCCCGCCAGCATGCGTGCCGTGTAAGCGCCGCGCGAAAAGCCGAAAATATAGATGCGGTCGCGATCTTCGCCGGAGGATTTTCCATCGTCGTAATTTTCGACGAGGAAGCGATAGGCGTCTTTGACGTTCGCATCGACGCCGTGACCGGTGGCCATGCCCCAGATCTCCGATGCCTGATGCCATTTCCGCGACCAGATGTCTTGGGGGCCGAGGGTGCCGACGCCCGGATCGTAATAGACGAGTTGGTTCTCGTTCTTTCGGAGACACCCATAAAGACGAAGAATATTGGTCCGCTGAGACGTGATCCCGTTGGAGGTTCCATCCATAAGGATCACAATATTCTTCGTCACGGCCTGCCACCCCCAAACGGCACCCCCTCGGCGCCGGGTTCTCTCGCTCGCGCAAAGCGAAAGAGCCCTCGTTTCTACAATTCGATTTTCGGGGCCGCAATCATCTCTTTATTGAGCCGGCACTCGATCAATCGTTGATCTAGCCAGTGGCTTTGTGTCGTGGTCAGCTCGTACGGCGCGGCAGTGCTTGACCGATCGGCCAGATCGACGGTTTCCTGATCGCCAA
>CP188828.1:2315025-2413493 GCA_050110875.1 Methyloligella sp. ZOD6 | reverse complement strand
CGGGCGAGACCAAAAACCGTCCGTGCACCGCCACATGTCCACAACCGGCGGCTGAGCTCGCCCTAATTTTGCTTCAAAAAACCCTTTCTTGTTAAGCGGTTGTCACAGTCCGGCATCGTTTTGTTAAGCACGCTCATTACGTCGATCTTAACCGGCTCCTTCTAGTGTCCTTAGCGCTAGGATGGGAAGTTGCGGCCAATTTTCGATGATTTCGATGGCAACGCTAAATAAGAACGGGCACTGGTTCGCGTTTGCGTTCCTGGGGCTTTTGATCTGCGCGATCGCATTTTTTGCGCCTGCCCGCATCAGTGACATGCAGCTCGAGCGCGAGGCGCATTCGGCTGCGACACGCATTGCGTCTCAAATCAAGGATCAACCCGGCTATCTGTTCGATTCGCTCGCAAAGCGCTCGCTCGCGCCGCGCATGGGCGAACTTCTGGAGCAGATGGGCTACGGGCACCGCATCCTGCGCTACGAAATCTACGACAGGAACGGCAAGCTCGCCTTTACGAGCGGGCAATCGAATCTGGACCTCAGCAGCGGCGTGTCGCCCCATGGCGCTGAAAAACACACGAAGAGCTCGCAGTCGGGACCTTCCGTTCAGCTCTATCAAGGCACCGGCGACGCGGGGCCGGATCATATGGCCCGGCTGGCGATCCCCATCGCTTTCGGCGGCGACCCCCAAGGCAAACTCATGGTCTATCTCGATCAGAGCGAGCAGGCGCGGGTGCTGGCCGAATATTTCGGGCTGATCGCGGTGATTACCATGCTGCTGCTGGCCGTCGGCATCGCAACGCCGGTGGCATTTGCCTGGATGCGCAGCAAGGAGCGCTATCAAGCGGAAGAGCAGCTTCGATTCCTGAAGAATCACGACGCGCTGACCGGCCTGCCGAACCGGTCTGCCTTCACCCGGGTGCTGAGCGATGCGCTCAATCATATGCACCGCAACCGCACCCATATCGCGGTGCTGTGCATCGATGTCGATAACTTCAAGGATATCAACGATACACTGGACCATTCGGGGGGCGATATCGTGCTGCGGGAAATCGCCTCTCGCATCCGCACCACCATGCGGAAGGGCGATGTCTTCGGACGGCTCGGCGGCGACGAGTTCGCTGTGGCGTTGGTGGAAATCACCAATCTGGCCGATGTGATGGCCTTCATGAACCGGCTCGTGGAAGCGATGCGCGATCCGTTCATCGTCGACGACAAGGAAATCGTCTGCACCACCAGTGTCGGTATCGCCCTTGCTCCCGGGGATGGGGAGACGGCGAATGTCGTGCTCAAGCACGCGGCTATCGCCTTGAGCCGCGCCAAGCGGGATGGCGGCCAGCGCATGTGCTTCTTCGAGCGCAGCATGGACAAGGCGTTGCAGCGCCGGCGCCTGGTGGAGCACGAGCTGCGGCTCGCCCTGGGGCGCGACGAATTCGATCTGCTTTATCAGCCGCAATTCTCCCTGGAGACGGAGGAAGCCTGCGGCACCGAGGCGCTGATCCGCTGGCACCATCCGGTGCATGGCAAGATCGCTCCGGCCCATTTCATCTCGGTCGCCGAGGAGACCGGCCTGATCGTGCCGCTCGGCGAATGGGTGCTGCGGCGCGCCTGTTCCGACGCCGTGAAGTGGGAGAAGCCGCTCACCGTCGCGGTCAACCTGTCGCCGGCGCAGTTCCGCGACGGCGACATCGTCGAAATGGTCTCCGCCGTTCTTGCCGAAACCGGGCTGCCGCCGGAACGGCTGGAGCTCGAGATCACCGAGAATTTGCTCCTCAACGACACGGAAGAGGTTCTGCAGAAGCTGAAGACCCTGCGGAAGCTCGGCGTCGCCATCGCCATGGACGATTTCGGCACCGGCTTCTCGAGCCTCTCCTATCTGGCACGCTTCCCCTTCTCGAAGATCAAGATCGATCGCCACTTCATCCAGATGATGACGAAAGATCCGGCGGTGAAGGCGATCGTGCGGACCATCGTCGCGCTCGGCAAGTCGCTCGACATCACGATCACCGCCGAGGGGGTGGAGACGGTCGAGCAGGCACGCCTGCTGCGGGAGTTCGGCTGCCCGAACGTTCAGGGCTTCCTCTACAGCCAGCCAATAAGCGCCGAAGAGGCCGGCCACGCCGAGCCGAAGGTCAGCACGCTCTCCAAACGGCATCCCAGCGCGGCTTAGGGGCAGCCCCTCGCGCTACTGCTCCATGACGATCTTGGGCGCGGCACGCCCGCCGCCCTTGTTGCGCTCCATCTCCTCTGACGCTTTGCGCGCGATCTCCAGATAGGCCTTCGCCGGTGCGCTGTCGGGCGCGCTGACCACCAGCGGCGCGCCGCTGTCGGAGGTCTCGCGCACTTCCATGGTGAGCGGCACCTCGCCTAAGAACGGCACGCCGAGACGTTCCGCCTCGTGGCGGGCGCCGCCATGGCCGAAGATGTCGGACTGCCCGCCGCAATGGGGGCAGATGAAGGTGCTCATATTCTCCACGATGCCGAGCACAGGCACGTCGACCTTCTTGAACATATTGAGCCCTTTGCGGGCATCGATCAGGGCGAGGTCCTGGGGCGTGGAGACGATGACGGCGCCGGCCAGCGGCACCTGCTGGGCCATGGTGAGCTGGGCATCGCCCGTACCCGGCGGCATATCGACGACGAGCACGTCGAGCTCGCCCCAATCAACATCCTTCAGCATCTGGCTGAGGGCGGACATGACCATGGGGCCGCGCCAGATCATCGGCGTCTCCTCGTCCACCAGGAAGCCCATGGACATGACCTTCATGCCGAAAGCCTCCATGGGTTGGAGCTTGTTGCCGGCGAGTTCCTGGGGCTTGCCTTTCAGGGCCAATAGGCGCGGCATGGAGGGGCCGTAGATGTCGGCATCGAGAATGCCGACGGATTTGCCGAGGGCTTTCAGGCCGAGAGCGAGATTGACGGCGGTGGTGGATTTGCCGACGCCGCCCTTGCCCGACGCCACGGCGATGATACTGGCCACGCCCGGAACCGGCGCGCCTTTCGGCCGCGCATTCTGCTGGCCCGGTGTGCCCAACCCTTGGGCCTTCCCCGGACGGCCGGTCGGGGCCTGCTGGCCAGGACCGCCGCGGTCGAAGGGCGAGCTTTGTGCCGGTTGCACGCCCGATCCGTTGCCGCCCCTCCCATTGTCCGATTGGGCCGGCGGCGGCGGACTGCCGGGCTCGCGATCCGCGGTGAGAGTCACGATCGCCCCTTCGACGCCCGGCAAGGATTTCACGGCATGCTCCGCATCGACTCGCATGCCTTCCAACGCTTTGGCGCGGGCTGGATCCACGGAGATGGAGAAATAGACTTTCCCCTGATTGATGACGATCTCCGAAAGGAGGTCTTGGGCAACGATATCGCCCTTGCCGTCGGGTCCGGGGATTCGTTTCAGTGCCTCAAGCACTTGTTCTTTGGTCACTGCTTCGCTCATGGTCGTATATCTAGTCGGCCAAGTCCGCTTCGTCACCCGGCACATGCGGATCCGGTGAATTACGTCGTTTCCAGAGGGTTATGCCTTGACCTCCAGACTTCCCGTCGCCGGATTGCTGCTCGCCGGGGGGCGCTCCAGCCGGTTCGGGACGGACAAGAGCTTCGCCGCGCTGGATGGCGTCCAGCTTGTGGAACGTGCGATTACCCGGCTGGGACCGCAGGTGGCGCGGCTGGCGATCAATTCCAACAGCAATCCGGCACTGTTTGCCAAAACGGGATTGCCGACGGTACCGGATTCCATCGGCGGCTATGCCGGACCGCTCGCGGGGGTGCTGGCCGGCCTCACCTGGCTGCGGCGGGAGGCGCCGGAAATCCCCGTCATGATCACGGCGGCGGTCGATACGCCGTTCTTTCCCGAAAATCTGGTCGAGGCCATGCTGGCGCAGAGTGGCGGGCGGAAGCTCACCATGGCGGCGTCGGAAAGCGGCACCCACCCGACCTTCGCGCTCTGGCCGGCGGCGCTCGAGCTGGACCTCGCCGATTATCTGGAGCGCGGTGGCCGGAAGCTGCACGATTGGATGGCCCGCCAGGAAGCGGCGATCTGCTTCTTTCCGCCCGTCGAGATAGCCGGCCAGCCGGTCGATCCGTTCTTCAACATCAACCGGCCGGACCAGCTCGCCGCGGCGGCGGACTTGCTCGCCCGCGATTGAAGGGGCGACGGGACAGACCTCCCCCATTCCGCTAGTCTCTCGCGGGGTTGGGAGCATGGGGGAACGAAACCGGGTGGGTTAAGTCTCAAGGACGCTTGATGCTGCAACTGGTCCGCTGGATCGTCCACGGCTTCGAATTCCTAATCGCCTTCCCTTTACGGGTGCTGCGCTTCGTCTTCACGACGTTGGCCTTCAACCCGAAGCTCGGGCGCATGCGTCTGATCGTGGGGCCGGTGGTGCTCTACGTGCTGTTCGCCCTCACCCTCACCTATATCTACGCGCCGATCCGCGGGGCCGCCGGACAGCTCTGGATGGCGAAGGTGCTGAGCTATGCCGACGAGCGCTCGCTCGCCACGGCGATCTACGATGCGAACGAGAACTTCGTCGGCATCTTCGACCCGATCCTCGATAGCCAGGAGGATTTCAACTACACGGGCCGCGCCATCGCCCTGCCCGACTATATCGCCTATCCGGACCATAAATCGCTCCATGTGGGCCAGGTGCCGGAGGCCTATTGGCGCTGCCTCTCCTATCACGAGGACCGGCATCTCGGCGGGCTGATCAACCCGTTCGGCATCGATCTCTACGGCGTGCTGAAGATCCCGGTCTCCACGGTCAGCCGTTCGCTCTCCTCCGGCGGGCTGAGCCTCGGCGTGGGCGGATCGACGCTTTCCATGCAACTCGCCCGCATCTTCTTCAAGACGCCGCCCTCGCCCGACGAAACGCCAAGCGAGAAAATCTCCCGCAAGCTCAAGGAGTGGTGGCTGGCGCCGGTGATCCAGTGGCAACTGGTCGAGCCAGGCGATGCGACCGGGATGAAGCATTGGGCGGCAAACCATTTCCCGCTGGCTCAGCGCACGGGCGGACAGCCGCTTTACGGCGTGGAGCAGACCAGCTTGATCGTGTTCGGTAAGCCGGCGGCGGAACTCTCGAAGGCCGAGCAATATGTGCTGGCGGCGGCGGTGAACAAGCCGATCATCCTGCTCGGCGGCTCGGACTCGCTGGAGCAGGCGCGACGCGCCAATTGGCGAAGCCTCACCGAGGGACGGGCGAAGATTTGCGCCAATGCGCTGATCGAAGATCCGGCAGAGCGGACGGCGACGCTGGACGAACTCGCGGCGCTGAGCGAGCGGCCGCCCGATCCGCATCCCCTGCCCTGGGGCGAGGAGATTCTTGCGAGCCTTTCGCCGGACAAGCGGGTCCGGGCCGGCGCCAACCCGATCTATCGCAGCAACGTGCTGCTGCCGTCGGTGAAGTACGGGGCCCGGGAGGAGCTGAAGAACCGTTTCGGCTTCGATTGGCGCGCCAATGTCAGCGCGGTGCATCTGACGCTGGACGCGGCCGAGAATTTTCGCTTCCGAGAGGCCGAGAAAGAGGTGTTGGCCAAGCTCGATCAGCGCTATGCCGACCGCATCGACGATGCCTACAGCCTCGACCTGGAGTCGGCGAAGCGGCATCCGGACATAATCATCGCCGCGGCGGATGCGGACGGGCGGTTGGTGCGCTATTTCGAGTCCAACTTCAACGCGGCCTATTTCGGGTCGTCCTCGGCACGGGACCGGACGATCGGCCGCTATGAGCAAGACAAGGAAGCCCGCGCCATCGCATCCGTCGGCAAGATGCTGGCGGGTATCGCCATCGCCAATCAAGGGCATGACCGGGCCGACAGCAAGTGGCTGGACACGGATGCGCCGCCGGCCGGGCTGGAGGCGTGCGGCCGAGGGAACTTACGCCGGCTGCGAACGGCGGAAGTCTCCTTCGCCTGCTCTCTCAACACGCCGCTGCTCTGGCGCACGGCCAAGGTGCCGCTTTCCGATCTGCGCGGGCTATCGGAGAAGCTCGACATTACCCTGACCGAGCCCGTCACCTCGGCGGCCAATCTCGCCAAGTCCATCGTGGTCGGCCATGTGACCGCGAGCCCGCGCAACGTGCATCGGATGGCGGGTGTGGTGCTAGCCAGCCTGACGGGCCGTGGCGACCGGCCGCTTGCCATGCCGCACCTGAATGCCGGGCTCGATCTGGTGGGGAAGGACCTTACCCAGGCGAAGAACGACGATGTCATACCCGATGCAATCGCCAAGCCTGCGGGCCGCGACGGCTTGCGGGACTTTCTCACCGCGCCGGTCTGCTACGCCCATGGCACCATGCGCCGGCTCTCCGACTGGTGCGCCGACAATCGAAAGAATGTGAGCCTGCATTTTGCCAAGACGGGCACGCGGGGGACGGGGGCCGCCGATCCGGCCGACGACGACACGGTGGATCTGTGGGTGGCCGGCGGCATCCAGTTCGAGACCGGGGCGGCCTATTCCTATGTGGTGGTGGTAGGCACGGGCACGCCGGCGCAAGCGTGGGCGCGGGACCTCTATGCGGGACAGATCGCCGAGCCTCTGTTGCGTGTGCTGCTGGAGGATCTGGAGCAACGGCCTGCGCCGGAGCCCGATGAGGTGACCAGCGCGGAGTGACGCGCTAGGGGCGCGTCATTTGCCGCGAGCCGCAGCGTGCTCCCTCTCCCCTCGGGGAGAGGAGACCTCAACCGCAGAGCCCACGCGAACCGCCACGGTTAACACTCCGTTTAAGGGTTTGTTTCGCGCCGCAGCATCCGTTAAATATGTGCCGGTTGGCCGGTCGCTGGGGGGCGACGATCGGGCCAAAAGTCGGGAATTTCGGATCGTTTATGGCTGTGCCCCCAAACCCGCCGGAAACCGCGGCCGATCGCCTCGACCGCATGCTGGACCGGCTCGAATCCCACAATAACCGCTTCGACCGGCTCCGGCGGACCTTTCCGAGCTTCAAGAAGATCGTGCTGGTGCTCTTCCTGGCGCTGATCTCCTGGTACGCGACCTATACCGGGATGCTGGAGCTGATCACCGCCAATACGGGCGAGGTTCCGCTCATGCAGCAGATCGCCATTGGCTTCGCCGTGGCGACGCTGATGCTGATGGTGCTCTACATCCTGGATTCGCTGTTCGCGCCGATCTCCTGGTGGCTGCGCATCCTCTATATCGCCGGCTATATCTTCCTGACGCTGATCTCGGTGGGGTTCGGCTTCGGATTCTTCTGGAAGGTGCTGGAGGCCCGCGCCGAGGCCACGCGCTCGGCGGAAGCGGCCATCGGCCAGGTGCAGCAGGCGCTGGAGCAGGGCAAAACCCGCATCGCTCAGCTGGGTGCGACCCTCGATTCCCTGACCGCCATCTCGGCCGAAAAGGCGGTCACGGAGCGGGAGCAAGGCGGCACCTGCCCCAACTCGCCGCCGGGCGACGGGCCGCGCCGGCGCCTGCGGGATGCCGATGCGGAACGGTTCGCCTTCACCTCCGATTTCATCAAGTCGCGCTCCGGCACGATCCAGACGGACCTGGATTCCTTGAATGCGGATCTCGCCAAGGTGCTGAGCCGGGATCCGTCGACCTTCGATCCGGAGACCGGCACCAGAAACCAATTCATGCGCGGGCTGAACCGGAAGCTCGATCTCACCATCACCCGCTTCAATGCGCTGCGCACCGACCCGCAGCTCGCCGAGCAGCGCGATCTGCTCGCGCAGCGGGCGGAGAAGACCACCTTCGACACGGGCAGCGGCGGCACGTTCGTCTGCCCCGACCCGCAGCTGCAATCGGCCTTGCGCGGCGTGGTGCGGGCGATCGACAGCCTGCCGGTGATCGAAAAGACGGATATCGCCGCGGTGGAAGGCTCCGAAGCGGTGGTGGAAGCGTTCCGGCGCCTGACCACCACGTTCATCGGCGCGCTCCATTTCGAGCTGCCGCCCTCGCCGGACGCGCTGCGAGATCGGCAGCGTCAGGCGATCCAGCGGGCGGAGAACCCGCAAGAGGTCGAATCGGTCTCCAACGAGCAGGCCGGCCTCGGCAGCCGGGACTACATCCCGCTCTTCGTCGCAATCTTCGTGGATTTCTGTCTGCTGCTGGTCTCCATCAACCGGCCGATCAACCGCTTCCAGAAGCTGCTGCATACGGTGCGCGATGCGCGGGACGGGCCGGTGGGCGAGATCCTGGCACGCTTCCACGACAGCCACCGGGAAGGGCTCGCCCGGGAATTCGAGGTCTTCCACCATGCGGTGTTCGACTTCCTCGGCGATTATTACGTCGCCGTGCCCGTGAATGCCCGAAGCATGGAGGCGCTCTATCTCACCAACCTGTTCGTCGGTTTGGAGGGCAAGGGCATCATCGACCGGGCCATGCTGCCGCCGCCGGCCATCATCCGGCGAAAGCTTCGCCAGCAGGGCAGCAAGTTCGCCGATGCCGCCGCCTTCCGTCTCTACCGGTTCCGGGACGGGGCGTGGTCGAAGATGGTGCTGGATTCGATCCTGGGGCATTCGGGGATGCGCCAGACCGAGCGTGAGCAGGAAGGAGCACCCGCACCTGGGCCGGAGCCCTCCTCACCTGGCGACCAACCGGTGCGCAACGGCAATGGACGCTCGCTGGCCCAGCGGCTGGAAGAGGCGGCGAACGAAGCCCATCGCGACGACGCGGATGACGCGAGCGAAAAGCCGGCTGAAGATGACGAACGGCAGTTGCGCGCCCTGCCTCGGCCGGTCAATGGAAACGGCCGCCAGCCGCCCGACGCCTAGGCTCTCGTCCCTATGGTTACCCGTTCCGAAACGGGAATCCGGTCAAACCTTCTTTAACTCCTCACTGCTAATCATGAGCCTGCACGCGGCATGTGACTTCAAAATCATTGCCTTGAGTCACGGTCGCAGGTTCGACGATTTTCCGAGGGGGGAAGATGCTCGCCAAGGCCGGTTCATACAGTTTGCAGAACATCCGCACGGAGCTCGATCGCCATATCGGGGCGATGTCGAAGTTCCTGGAGCTGGCGCGGCAAACGGCCGATCCGAAAGAGCGCTCTCTCACCCTGATCCTTCGCTCCGCGGCCTCCGGCCCGGCCCAGGCCCTGCTCGGCATGGCCGACGAGATCCGCGAATCCGGCGTGATGCCGAAGATCATCCTGGCGAAGCTGGATCCTTGCGAGGATCTGGTGCAGCTCGCCGCCCTGATGGCCGAGATCTATGGCTCTTCGAGCAGCGGCGCCATCCGCTGGGCGAAGAACCCCAAACTTCTCGACGCTCATGAGCAAGCCATTCTCGGCACGTCCCAATGCTGGTCCGGCGATGCCATGGGCCGCGATCCGAGCCGGCGGAACTCGCTTTCGCTTTTCGCCGACGATGCGCCGGACATGGTGCATCTGGCCGAGCTCGGCTTCACCGCGCTGTGGCACGCTGCCGAGCCGGTTTCCGAGCGGCGGCTGATGGCGGCGGTGTCCCGCAGGCAGGCCGCCGACGATTTCCTGCAGAAGGAGCAGATCGAGCTGGGACGCGCTCAGCCGATTTTCGCCAGCCTCACGCCCTCCCGCCATTAATCGTATTTCACATATCGTCCCATCCCCCTAGCGCCCGCATTTCAAGGGAGGCAGCATAGGGGCATGCAGAAGACGATGCAGGCCATGGTAATGCATGCGGCAGGCCAGCCACTCAGGCTGGAAGAGCTGCCCATGCCGGTCCCTGGCCCGGGCCAGCTTCTCATCAAGGTCGCGGCGTGCGGTGTCTGCCGCACCGATCTCCACATCATCGACGGCGAGTTGACCAAGCCGAAGCTGCCGCTGGTGCTGGGCCACGAGATCGTGGGCCATGTGGCCGGTATCGGCGAAGGCGTTTCGGGCTTCAACGAAGGCGACAGGGTCGGCGTGCCGTGGCTGGGCCATACGGACGGCACCTGCCCCTACTGCCTCATGGGCCGGGAGAACCTTTGCGACAATCCCGGCTTCACAGGTTACGACATCAATGGCGGCTATGCGGAATTCACGACCGCCGATCACGAATACTGCTTCCACCTGCCGGACGGCTATTCGGATACCGCGGCGGCGCCGCTGCTCTGTGCTGGGCTGATCGGCTACCGCACCCTGAAGCTGGCGGGCGAACTTCCCAAACGGCTCGGCATCTACGGTTTCGGCGCAGCGGCCCATATCGTCGCGCAAGTCGCCATCGGCCAGGGTTCCGAGGTGTATGCGCTGACGCGGCCTGGCGATGAGGCGGCGCAACGCTTCGCCAAACGGCTCGGCGCGGTGTGGGCCGGCGGCTCGGACGAAAGTCCGCCGGAGCTGCTCGATGCGGCGTTGATCTTCGCGCCGGTCGGGGCGCTGATCCCGGCGGCGCTGAAGGCGGTGCGGAAGGGCGGCACGGTGGTCTCGGGCGGGATCCATATGAGCGAGATCCCGGCCTTCTCCTACGATCTGCTCTGGGAAGAGCGGGTGGTGAAATCCGTCGCCAACCTCACCCGGGCCGACGCGGAAGAGTTTCTGGCGCTCGCCCCCACAATTCCGGTGAAGACCAGCGTCGAGCCCATGCCCTTGAGCCAAGCGAACGAGGCCCTGGCACGGCTGCGCGCGGGAGCGCTGGAGGGGGCTGCGGTGCTGATCCCTGGAGGATAAGCCGTCCCCTACTCCTTTTCGATCTCGCCCTTGAAGCCGGGGACGTCGATCTCGACCACGTCCTTCTGGGTCTGGTCGTAATAAAGATAGCCGAGAACGCCGAGCGCGATGACCGCCGCCCCCAGCAAGAACGCCAGGGTCGTGTTGATGCCGCCACTTCGTTCCGCCATGAATCTCTCCTATTCAATAATCGCCGAGGCTAACGGTCTCACTGTCTGGAGGTTCCCGCTCATAGCCCCTATCTGACTCAAATCCCTATCGAATTGATGCGCAAAACTCGCGGAAGGGTATAGTCTAGATCGAACAAGAACAGGCCGCCGAAGGGAGGACAATCCGATGCTTCACGAGGTTATTGAGACGCTGAATTCACGGGTCGCCATAAGGTCCCGTTACGACAACTTTATCGGCGGAAAATGGGTCGCCCCCGCCGAAGGGCAGTATTTCGACAATATTAGCCCGCTGACCGGAAAGCCGGTCTGCCAGGTGGCCCGCTCCACCGCCGCCGATATCGAGACCGCCCTGGATGCGGCCCATGAGGCGAAGGACTCCTGGGGCAAGACCTCGCCCGCCAAACGGGCCGAGCTTCTCAACAAGATCGCCGATCGGATGCAGGAGAATCTCGATATTCTCTCGCAGATCGAGACCATCGATAACGGCAAGCCGATCCGCGAGACGAGGATGGCCGACATTCCGCTGGCGATCGATCACTTCCGCTATTTCGCCGCTTGCATCCGCACCCAGGAAGGTTCCATCGGCGAGCTCGACGACAATACGGTCGCCTATCATTTCCATGAACCGCTTGGCGTGGTCGGGCAGATCATCCCGTGGAACTTCCCGATCCTGATGGCCGCCTGGAAGATCGCGCCGGCGCTCGCCGCCGGCAACTGCATCGTGCTGAAGCCGGCCGAGCAGACGCCGATGTCCATCATGGTGCTGATGGATCTGGTGGGCGAGATCCTGCCCGCAGGCGTGCTGAACGTCGTCAACGGTTTCGGCGTGGAGGCCGGCAAGCCGCTGGCCCAGAGCAAGCGGATCGCCAAGATCGCCTTCACCGGCGAGACGACGACCGGCCGGCTGATCATGCAGTACGCCACCGAGAACCTGATTCCGGTGACCCTGGAGCTGGGCGGCAAGTCGCCCAACGTCTTCTTCGCGGACGTCATGGCCGAAGACGACGATTTCTTCTCCAAAGCGCTGGAAGGCTTCGCCATGTTCGCTCTGAACCAGGGCGAGGTCTGCACCTGCCCGTCGCGCGCGCTGGTGCAGAAATCCATCTACGACCGCTTCATGGAGCAGGCGATCAAACGGGTGGAGCGCATCCGCCAGGGCGATCCGCTGGATCCCAAGACCATGATCGGCGCCCAGGCCTCCAACGACCAGCTGGAGAAGATCCTTTCCTATATCGATATCGGCAAGGAGGAAGGCGCCAAGGTGCTTACCGGCGGTGAGCGGGCCAAGCTGGATGGCGAATTGGCGGAAGGCTACTACGTCAAGCCGACGGTGCTGGAAGGCAACAACAAGATGCGCGTTTTTCAGGAGGAGATCTTCGGCCCGGTCCTCGCCGTGACGACCTTCGAGGACGAGGAAGAGGCGCTGCAGATCGCCAACGACACGCTGTACGGCCTCGGCGCCGGCGTCTGGACCCGGAACATCAACACGGCCTATCGCATGGGCCGCGGCATCCAGGCCGGCCGGGTGTGGACTAACTGCTACCACCTCTACCCCGCACATGCGGCCTTCGGCGGCTACAAGAAGTCGGGCATCGGACGCGAGAACCACAAGATGATGCTCGACCACTACCAGCAGACCAAGAACATGCTGGTGAGCTACAGCCCGAAGCCGATGGGCTTCTTCTAGGCCGCCAATAGGTCCTGAGCTGTTCCCTCCCCCCTTGCGGGGGAGGTGACGCCCGTGAATATCGAAGGGTAAATCGATGGTCGACAGAGTCACCGCGACGGACAAGGCGCTCGACCTGATCGAGACGCTGAAGAAGAAGCATGGGCCGCTGATGTTTCATCAGTCCGGTGGGTGCTGCGACGGCTCGGCGCCCATGTGCTATCCGGCGGACGAGTTCAAAACCGGCGGCAACGACGTCTATCTCGGCGAGATCGGCGGCGCGCCGGTCTATATCGACGGCGACCAGTTCAACTACTGGAAGCACACCCAGCTGATCATCGACGTGGTGCCGGGGCGCGGCTCCGGCTTCTCGCTGGAGGCACCGGAGGGGTTGCGCTTCCTCACCCGCGGGCGCGTCTTCACCGACGAAGAGGCGGATGCGCTGGAGGGTGCGGCGTAGCCTTTCCTGCCGGCATGACGCGCCGCAAACTAGCTCGGCTGGGTTGCGGCGGCGTCCTTCTGAGCGTCCGGGCTTTTCTCGCCGTCCTCGGGCTTTGACCGCCCGGCTTGCGGAAGCTCGGTCACACGGTCCAGCATCGCCTTGGCGATCTCGTGCTCGCCCATGACCACCTGATTGGCGCCGTGGGACAGGAGATGCTCGATCTCCGCCTCCGAATGGGCCCGGGCGATAATGAGCAGATCGGGATTGATCTCGCGGGCCTGCTGCACCACCTGACCTCCTTCGAACGCATCGGGAATGGCGACCAGGAGGCAGCACGCCTTCTCCAGGTTCGCACCGGCGATGACCTCTGGATCCGCGGCATTGCCTTGCACGGCCTCGATGCCCTGCTCCTGCAAGGCCTCTACCGCCTCCGGATCGTCCTCGATCACATAGACTGGGAGCCCCTCGGCCGGCAGCTCGTTGGTGATGAACGTGCCGACACGTCCATGGCCGATCAGGGCGACATGGCCTTCCAGCTCGGTGGGGACGATCGGCTCGCGGGTCAGCACCTCTTCCTCCTCCTGCTCGTCGGGCAGTTCGGTGCGCGGCCGCTCGTGCCGGAAATACCATTCGTCGATCAGCACGAAGAGAATGGGATTCAGCAGGATCGAGATGATCGAACCGGCCAGGATGAGATCGCGTCCATCGGTCGGCAGGATGTCGAGGCGAACGCCGAGGCTCGCCAGGATGAAGGAGAACTCGCCGATCTGGGCCAGGCAGGCCGTCACCACCAGCGCCGTCGCCGATTTATGGCCGAAGGCGCGGACGATCAGAAAGGCCGCGATGGACTTGCCCAACACGATGATGAGGACCGTCCCCAGCAGGGCCAGCGGCTCTTCGGCGACGATGGCCGGGTTGAAGAGCATGCCGACGGAGACGAAGAACAGCACGGCGAAGGCATCGCGCAGCGGCAGAGATTCCTGGGCCGCCTGCTGGCTGAGGCGGGATTCGGAAAGCAGCATGCCGGCGAAGAACGCGCCCAGCGCCAGGGAGACGCCGAACAGCTCCGCGGCGAGATAGGCGGCACCGAGCGCGATGGCGAGGACGGCGAGACGGAAGAGCTCGCGGCTTCCCGTATGAGCGACATAGTGGAGCGTCGCCGGGATGAGCTTCTTGCCGATGATCAGCATCAACGCCATGAAGGCCGCGATCTTGGCGAGCGTAATGCCAATGATGCGGCCGACCTCGTTCAGATCGAAGCTGGCGGCATCGCCTTTCAGCAGCACGGAGACAGGAGGCAGCAGGACCAGCACCAGGACCATGGCGATGTCCTGGACGATCAGCCAGCCGACGGAGATGCGCCCGCGCTCGGTATCGAGCAGGCGCCGCTCCTGCAGGATGCGCAACACCACCACGGTGGAGGCGACGGACAGGCAGAGACCGAAGATGAAGCCGGCCTCGACGCCCCAGCCCAGGGACCAGGTGAGCGCCATGGCGAGCGGGATGGAGATCAGGATCTGGGCGAGCGCGCCGGGAATCGCGATGGCGCGGACGGAGAGCAGATCCTCCAGAGAGAAGTGGAGCCCGACGCCGAACATCAGCAGCACGACGCCGACCTCGGCGAGCTGGCTCGCCAGGTTCTGATCGCCGACGAAGCCCGGGGTGAAGGGGCCGATCACGATGCCGGCGAGCAAATAGCCTATGAGTGGCGAGAGATGGAAACGCTGGACAGCGACGCCGAAAGCAAAGGCCAGGAAGAGGCCAATGGTGATCGTGGAGATCAGCGGTGTCGCATGGAGCATAGATTATTTCCTATCACGGCAACGCCACTTCCCGGCGCGTTCGATCATGCGGCGAGCGGAGCGTATCGCTCCGTCCACAAAAATCTCCTTCTTCATCCCGCCGCACGCCTCGAGATTCAATCATAAGACGAGTTTGGCGTCTCCGCCGAGGGGGAGCTTTGCCGCGTCTTTTGAAGTGCATGATGCGCGATGGCGCTTGCCACCTCATCACGGTCTAGAACGACGACGTCGGCGCCCAACGCCTTCAGATGTTCAACCGCTTCCTGAGAACGAGCGCGAGCGACGATCCGTAAACCGTCATCGATGGCCCTCGCCTGTTCCACGACCTGGCCGGCCTCGAAACCGTCAGGGATCGCCACCAGCAAGCAACGTGCCTTGCTTAGATTGGCAGCGTCGACGAGATCCGGATCGGCGGCGTTACCAGCAAGCGTCTCGATGCCTTCTTCCCTCAAGGCCTCGACGGCATCTTCGTCGCTCTCGATGACGAGAAGCGGCAGCTTGGCCTCCTCCAAGCGATCCCGAATAGCGGAACCGAATGCGCCATGCCCAACCAGAACGATGTGATCTTCAAGCTCGGTCGGCGGGAGAGTGCGCCGGGTGGGCGTGACCTTAGCTTCGCTCTCCTCGTCCGGCGCACGCTCGCGCCGTAGCAACCAGTCGACCGCGGCGAAGAGAAGCGGGTTGAGAAGAATGGAGAGAATGGCACCGGCGAGAATAAGATCACGTCCCTCTGGCGGCAGCAATTCCAGCTCGGTGCCAAGCCCCGCCAGAATGAATGAGAATTCGCCGATCTGGGCAAGGGACGCCGCGACGGTGAAGGCAGTGGTACTGCCATAGCCGAAAGCCCGCACGATGAGGAAGGCGGCGATCGATTTGCCGAACAAGATGATCAGCAAAGTCGCGACGACGGGCAGCGGATCGCGCATCAGGATCGTCGGGTCGAACAGCATGCCGGCGGAGACAAAGAACAGAACGGCGAAGGCGTCACGAAGCGGAAGCGTCTCTTGGGCGGCATGCTGGCTAAGCGTGGATTCGCTCAAGATCACCCCGGCAAAGAAAGCGCCTAGGGCGAGCGAGACACCGAACAGCTCGGCCGCGCCGAAGGCCGTGCCAAGGGCAATGACCAGGACGGCAAGACGGAATAGCTCTCGGCTGCCCGTATGGGCCATGTAGTGCAGCATCCAGGGGATCACCCGCCGGCCGACCACCAGCATGGTGGCGATGAAGGCGACGATCTTTGCGAGCGCGATGAGCAGATTTTCAGCAAGGATTCCCCAATAGGGGTCGGAGCCGGCACCGTTCATCAGGCCAACCGTCGCCGGCAGCAGCACCAGGGTGAGAACCATAGCGATGTCTTCGACGATCAGCCAGCCGACGGCGATACGGCCACGCTCCGTCTCGATGAGGCGTCGCTCCTGCATGGCGCGGAGCAGCACCACAGTGCTGGCCACGGACAGGGCCAGGCCGAAGACGAGGCCTGCGCCGGCAGACCAGCCGAGCCAATGCGCCAGGGCCATGCCGAAAAGCGTGGCACAAAGGATCTGCACGATGGCCCCGGGGATCGCGATCTTGCGGACCGAGAGCAGGTCCTGCAGGGAGAAGTGAAGACCGACGCCGAACATCAGCAGCACGACGCCGATCTCGGCGAGCTGGGCTGCGAGATCCTGATCGGCTACGTAGCCGGGGGTGAAGGGGCCGATCAGAATGCCGGCGAGGAGATAACCGACGAGCGGCGGCAGCTTGATGCGATGCGCTATGACGCCGAAAGCAAGGGCCAAGGTCAGACCCATGGCGATGGTCGTGATCAGCGGTGTCGCATGCAGCATCGGCGAGGTTGTTCCGGCGGGTTCGGGCTTTCGCCCTTATTCATCTCCCCCAACATGACACAAAATCGCGGCGTCCCAGGGGCATTGCGAAGAACAAACCCATATAAAGCGCGAATCGAGCCTACGGCGACCGCCACCGCCGCAGGCTCGATCCCTCAGTGATGGTGGTGGTCGCCCTCGGCTTCTCCGTGACCGTCATGGTGGTGATCATGACCTCCTCCGGAGGGGGCCTTGGCACCGATGGGCGCGACCTCGAACGCGACCTCGATATCGCCGGCGTTTTCGAAGGTCAGGGTGGCTGTGAAGGGCTTGCCTTCCTCGATGGGGTCTTTCAGTCCCATGAACATGATGTGATTGCCGCCCGGCTTCAGGGTGACGGATCCGCCCGCCGGGATGTCGAGCCCCTCGAGCTTCCGCATCTTCATCATGTCGCCCTCCATGGTCATGGAATGGACCTCGACGCTCTCGGCGATCGGGCTCGATCCGCCGGTCAGACGGTCGGCCTCCTCGCCCTTGTTCTCGATGGTGAGATAGCCGGCGCCAACCGCAGC
This sequence comes from Methyloligella sp. ZOD6, assembly GCA_050110875.1. GTDB lineage: Bacteria > Pseudomonadota > Alphaproteobacteria > Rhizobiales > Methyloligellaceae > Methyloligella. The sequence goes on along the minus strand of CP188828.1, from coordinate 2,396,465 downwards.
GCCGCCCGGAGTCGCCCGGGACCAGGGCTGGTCGATGACGATGCTGCCCGTCTCATGATCGTGGGCCTGAACCACGGTCGCGGCAGCCATCACGCTCAGCGCGACACAGGCACTCTTCAGAATGTTATGCATGACTTCTCCTCCTAAAATGCTTTCTGCCAGCCGACGGTGAATTGGTAATCCTCTTCCATCTGCGGGCCGTTCAAATCCTGATAGACGGGCAGGCCGAACTCGAAGGCCAGGCGATGGCCGCGCCAGATCCCGGTCTGTCCGACGGTGTTGACGCCGAGAAAGAGACCGACCTCCTCGCCGCCATAGAAGGCAGGATTGGCGGTCTGGACCGGGGCCATGATGTTGGGATCGATGCCGTCGATGGCGTCTTGGGTGCTCGCCTCCATCCGCAGGGAGGTGCTGATCCAGGGTGCCCATTCATAGGCCGCCCAGGCGGTCACCATATGCCTGTCGCCCCAAGCATACCCCTCGTCGTTCTCGTCCTCCAGGCGGATCTCGGCGCGGTACTGCGCGCCCCAGGTGAAGTCGCCGGACCGGCCCGTATAGGTCAGGCCGGGCAGGAGGTCGTAGGTGCCGGAGCCGAGCTGCATGCCGTAGGGCAAGCGCAGGATCGGCCGCATCCCCATGGGCGTCAGCACGCGGCCGGTCTGCTCGATATCGCCGGTCGGCAGGCTGAGCCCGAGATTGAGATGGAAGTGATTCACCTCGTCGTCGTAGAGCCGGTAGAGGGCCGAGAGCTTGGTGTCGGCGAGACCGTCGCTCCGGGTGGAGAAGCGGCCGAGCTCGGTGGTGCCCATGGGGCCGGCAAAGGTGATGTGGCTCATCTCCTTCTCGGCATAGTTCAACATGGCCATCAGGGTGAGATTGTCGGTCGGCGCGTACATGAAGCCGAACATATGCATGTCCATGGACATCTCGGTGGGCACGACCCGCAGAGTCGGCGGCTGCATCGGCGAGCCGAAGAAACGGTTCGGTACGCTGGTGACGATTTCCTGCGGGGTGACCTCGTCGTCGCCGATCCGGTTGCCCTCCATATTCATGTTCATGAAGCGGTAGGACAGCATCCATTCGCCGGCGTGATGCATGTGATCGCCCATGACGCCGATGGGGGCGTGGGCGTCGGCGCGCAGCGGCTTCAGCCCATCGCTGCTGACGCTCAAACCTGTGGTGGGCGGCAAGCCATCGTCATGGGCGGCCGCCGGATGAACGGCGAAAAGGCTGGCGGACACTATCGCCGACAGCCCGATGAGCGCGGCGTTCCAGCGAGGCTGGGCGGCCGTAGAAAAATCGATCTGCATTTTCGAATCCTAAGTCTGATCGAGCATTGGATGCACCGATGGCGCAGCCTCCTTTCGAGAAGGCCGGCGCGCGCTACGGCGCAAAGACGCAACTGACAGAAATCAGGTTCGAATGGGGGGATCGTGGCCGCGGCGCTGGAGGGCGTGGTGACCCTCGCCCCTATCGTCGTACGGAGAGAACACGACGGTCTGCCAAATGGCCGACACCCGAAGCTCGGGTGCATCGGAGACCAGCGGCGTGACGGCACCCGCGACGCCTTGGCAGATAGGGCAGGATTTCGCCGGGTCGGGGAGGTGGGAATTTTCGACCGGTTTGCCGTCGGCATCGACGGCGACGATCCGGGGACCGCTCGCGGTACAAAGGATCGTGGTCTGGCCGGTGAGTTCCGGCGCCAGCATCGAGGCCAGCGCCATGGCCGGCACCTGCCAAGCCAGCAGCACCGTATAGAACACCAGCGTCGCGATCATCCCATGGACGATCGGCCGGCGATTGTCGCCCCTTAGTCCTCCCATAACGTCAGTTTGGCAAATTCGCGATGGGTCCGCCAGCGGCAGTTTTGTCTCGTCGCTATTCGTTAGATATGATGTTTTAAACATCATCCATCATGTCGCATTACTTAAATTGTCGCGTTTCGCTATCGTTTTCGCATGATCACCTCCGCTCAGATGCGCGCCGCCCGCGCCCTGCTCCGCATCGACCAGAAGGCATTGGCCGGCCTTGCCGGGGTCTCTCTGCCGACCATTCAGCGCATGGAGGCGAGCGAGGGCACGGTTCGCGGGAATATCGGAAGCCTGACCAAGGTCGTCGAGGCGCTGGAGCGGGAAGGCGTCGAACTGATCGGCGACAATGCGGCGAGTCATGGCGGTGGCCGTGGCGTGCGTCTCAAGCAGCCCGCCTCGTCGTCGCACGACGACGCCTGAACGGAGGAGGTCGATCGGGATCATGGCGAGCACGATGGCAGGCGCGCCCCAGGGACCAAGCTTCAAAGAGCTGTTCACGCCTAAGCTGATCACTGTGCTGAGAGAGGGGTACGGCCTTGCCGATCTGCGAGCCGACGCCTTGGCCGGTCTTACGGTCGCCATCGTCGCGCTGCCCCTTTCCATGGCGATCGCCATCGCCTCGGGCGTCACACCCGATCGGGGTCTCTATACGGCTATCGTCGGTGGCTTCCTCGTCTCCGCGCTGGGCGGCAACCGGTTTCAGATCGGCGGGCCGGCCGGTGCTTTCATCGTCATCGTGGCGGCAACGGTGGCGGCTCATGGGGTCGAGGGGCTGCTGCTGGCGACCATGCTCTCCGGTATCTTCCTGCTATTTGCCGGGCTCTTCCGCCTCGGCACCTTCATCAAGTTCATCCCCTATCCCGTGACGGTCGGGTTCACGGCCGCGATCGCGCTGATCATCTTCGCCAGTCAGGTGAAGGATCTTCTGGGCTTGAGTCTGCCGGGCGGGGAACCCTCCCCGCTTCTACCGAAGATCCTGGCATTGGCCGAGGCATTGCCCAGCATCAGCCCTGCCGCGGTGGCGCTGGGGGTGGGCAGCATCCTCGTCATCGTGACGATGCGGCGGGCCTTGCCGCGCTGGCCGTCCATGCTGATGGCGGTGGCTCTCGCTTCGCTCGCGGCTTGGGGGCTGGGGCTGCCGGTGGAGACGATCGGCAGCCGATTCGGCGGCATACCCGCTTCGCTGCCGAGCCCGGAACTGCCCGAGATCACGTTCGACAAGCTCGTCGCGGTGCTCCCGGCGGCGGCCTCCTTCGCCCTGCTCGGCAGCATCGAGAGCCTGCTCTCCGCCGTGGTGGCCGACAGCATGACGGGCCGGCGGCACCGCTCCAATTGCGAGCTGGTGGCGCAAGGGGTGGCCAATATCGCAGCGCCGGTTTTCGGCGGGTTCTGCGTGACCGGCACCATCGCCCGCACGGCAACCAATATCCGGTCCGGCGCGCGCGGGCCGATCGCCGGCATGCTGCACGCTCTTTTCCTGCTGCTCTTCCTTCTCGTCGCGGCGCCGCTCGCCGCCTTCATCCCGCTTGCGGCCTTGGCCGGCGTGCTGGCCACCGTCGCCTGGAACATGGCGGAGCGGCATGCCTTCGCCCGGCTGCTCATGGCCAGCCGGGGCGATGCGGTGGTGCTGCTCGCCACCTTCCTGCTCACGATCTTCGTGGATCTGACCACGGGAATCCTGGTCGGCTTCGGAATCAGCGCCCTGCTCTTCCTGCACCGCATGGCGCAATCGGTGGAGGTGGAGAGCGGGCCGGGATTTTTGGCGGAGGACCAGGCCGATACCGTTCCCGGGGAGGATCGCGCCGCATACGACCCTTCCGAGGCGGGCGGCCGGGAGATCGCCGTCTGCCGCATCTCCGGCGCGTTCTTCTTCGGAGCGGCGGCCAGCGTCGCCAATGCGCTGGACCGAGTGGCGGCCCAGCCGAGGGCCTATGTGATCGACGTTTCGGCCGTGCCGTTTCTCGATTCCACCGCGGCCACGACCGTCGCCGGGTTCTTGCGATCGGGGCTGCAGCGCGGCGCGCCGATCTTCATCGCCGGCGCCACGCCGCAGATCCGCAAGCTGCTGCACAGCCACGAATTGGTGCCACCGGCGGTGCATTTCCGGCAGGATATCCGAACCGCACTCGCAGCCGCCCGAAAATCCCTCGATGCGGAGAATGGCGAAGCGAGGACCGCCGGCTAGCTCTGCCCCTTGAGCTCGCGCTTCAGATTGGCAAAGCCCTTCTCGAAATTCTCGGCGATCATCTTCTCGCAATCGATGAAGACGCTCATCAGCTTGCCGATATAGGGCTGCTCCCCATGCATGGCCCAGATCATCTTGGTGCCGTCGCCCTCGGGCTGCAGGATGTAATCCACCGTGCTGTGCCCCTCCATGGGCCGCACAAAGTCGAGATCGAGCGTGACCCGCTCGTTGGGCACGGAGTCCACGATGGTGATCTTGCCTTCGCCCGCATTGCTATCGCCGCTCCAGGCATAGCTCGCGCCTTCCCCGCTGGTCTGCTCGCTTAGGTTCCGCTCCATGTCGGGGTCGAGGTCCTCGAAGGGCGACCAGGTCTGACCCAGCTTGAGATCGTTCAGATAGGGATAGATGGTCTCGGGCGAAGCCGCGATCACTGTGGAACGCTCATAGCGAAAATTGTCGGGCTTCGTCGCGGCATAGGCGAGCACGGCCACAACGCAGACGGCCAGTACGGCCAACACGCCAACTAAGATCTTCATCATCGTAAGAGTCCTCCCCTTTTAAGGTGCGACGCGGCCCAATCAGGCAGCGTTCTCGTAAGCGCGCTCCAGCGTGGCGAGATCCAGCTTCTTCATCGCCATGAAGGCGTTCATCACTCGGGCGCTGGTCTCCGAATCGCCGCTCATCATTTTGCCCATGGCGCTGGGCATGATCTGCCAGGAAAGACCGAAACGATCCTTCAGCCAGCCGCACGGCCCTTCCTCGCCGCCGCCTTCGAGCAGCGCGTTCCAGTAATAGTCGATCTCCGACTGGCTATCGCATTGGACCTGGAAGGAGACGGCCTCATCCAGCTTGAATACCGGTCCGCCGTTCAGGGCGGTGAAGGGTTGGCCGTTGATCTCGAAGGCCGCGATCATCACCGATCCGGCCGGCTTGCCGTGAACCTCTTGCTGGGTATCGGGGTAGTAGCTGACATTGGTGACCTTCGAATTGGGGAAGATCGAGCAGTAGAACTTGGCGGCATCCTCCGCCTGGGTGTCGAACCACAGGCAGGGCGTCAGGGGATGATTGAGCTGCATGGTCGGTCTCCTCAGCGGTGGCAGGTCAGTGGCAGCAGGATTTCTTCTCGGTCGCGTCGTCGTATTGGTCGTGGCGTTTGACCCAATCGGTCAGATCGCCGTTGGGCCCATTCTCGTTTCGGCCCTTGGGGGTCATATCGAGCAGCATATAGGTGCCCATCACCTCCTCATTGCCGCGGCCATATGAGGAGTAGGTATGGAAGACATGGCCGACCTCGTCCTTGAAGAAGACGCTGACGCCAGGCAGATCCTCCATCTCGTTGTCGATGGTCTGGTAGTTGTAGAAGGCCTTGCCGGTCTTCAGCTCTTCCGGACTGAAGGAGACGTGGAAATCGAAGTTGAAATCGGAGCCTTCCGACGACACCCAGGGAAACTGCCAGCCCATGCGTTTCTTGTACGCCATGAGCTTCTCAAGCGGCGCCCGGGAGACAGCGACGAAGGTCACGTCGTGATGGGAGAGATGCTGGTTCGCGCCGTCGATGTGATCCGCCTCGAAGGAGCAGCCGACACAGCCTTCCTCCCAATCGGGCGCGAACATGAAATGCTGCACGATAAGCTGGCTTCGGCCGTCGAAAAGGTCGGAGAGAGTGCGCTTTCCGTCCGGCGTGTCGAAGAGATACGTCTTCTCGACCTCCACCCAGGGCAAGGCGCGGCGCTCTGCCATCACCTCGTCCCGCAGCCGGGTGAGTTGCTTCTCGCGCCGCAGAAGGGCCTTGCGGCGGTCGAGCCATTCATCAGCCGAAACGATCGGATGTTGCATGATCAATCCTCCTTGGGGACGGGATGGTCTTCGCGCTGCCGGATCAGGAGAGATAGACAGAGCCCCCTTCGCCCTCTGCTTTCGGCTTATTGCTCGGTGACCACCATCCAGCTGACGCCGAACTTGTCGGCGACCATGCCGAAGCGGGAGGCGAAGAAGGTCTCGGTGAGGGGCGCCTGCACCTGACCGCCCTCGCCCAAGGCTTCGAAGAGACGCTCCGCCTCCGCCACATCCTTGGCCGAGAGGGCTAGACCGAAACCTTGGAAATCGGTTTGACCGGTGCAGTAGCCGTCGGAAGCCAACACCTCCGTATCGCTCACGCGGAAAGCGGAATGCATGATCTTCTTCTTGCTTTCCGGCTTGATTTGACTTTGGTCCGGCGCCTCATCGAAACGCATCAAGGTTTCGACCTTTGCGTCGAGCGCCTTTTTGTAAAACTCCAAGGCCTCCTCGCAGCGGCCGTTGAAAATGAGATAGGGCTTTACAGACATTTTTTCCGCCTTCTGGAATTTTCCGGTTACGCCGCGACCTTCACCTCGAATCCGCCGAACGCCATGCGCGAGCAGTCGAAAGGCATGTTCTCCGGGTCGCACATCTCGTTGATGCGCGGATCTTCCATCACCTTGGCGTTCACCGCGTCGCGATGAGCGCGGGACTCGTAGACGATCCAGGCGAAGACGACGGTTTCGTCGGGCTTGGCATTCGCCATCTTGGAAAAGCTGACGAAGGGCATGTCGCCTTTCACCTCGAGGTCCTCGCCAACCGCCTCCTTGTATTCGAGCGCACCGTGATCGAGCCAAACGGCCGACGCCTTTCGCGCCATCTCAAAATACGTATCGAGCTTCGCGGCCGGGACCGCCAGAACGAAACCATCGACATATTGCATCTGTATTTCTCCACCCGTTGAAGGATTGCCGCTTGACAGAAAAGGTTGATATCAACATAATCTGAGCATGTCAACAGCGATTCCCTTCAGCACGACACTGCATGTTCGAGACAACTGTCTGTGCCTGCATCTGCAACGCGCGGCGCGGCGGGTGGCGCGGCTCTTCGACGAGGCGCTGCGCGGGCTCGACCTGACCAGCGGGCAGTTCTCGCTGCTGATGTCGTTGAACCGGCCGGAACCTCCGACCATGGGTTCTGTCGCCGAGCTGCTCGCCATGGACCGGACGACGCTCACCGCCAATCTCAAGCCCCTCGCCCGGCGCGGCTGGGTGGAGACATTGGTGGACGAGAAGGACAAGCGGTCCCGGCGGCTGGTTCTGACCGAGACGGGACGGGCGGTTCTGTCGAAAGCCGTCCCGATCTGGCGCTCGGTGCATGGAGAAATCGAAGACGCGATCTCCGCCGATGTGGATACGTTCCGCACCAGCCTGCGCGAGCTGTCTTCTTTTTCCGAACAATCGTCCGCCGAAAAAGCCGCTTAGAAACGCCGTCGCGACGGCGCGTATTCCGGGTGAACGAAAAGTCGCTCTCCAGACACGCAACTCAATCCATCCCGAGACGTTGGCCCGGGACGAAGCGAACCCGGCCTCGGCCGGCGTCCCCGCCGGGTCATTAGGCCGGTTGCAGAAAGGAGAGACGCTATGAAACGTATTGAAACGTTACCGATCGTAGCGGCCTCGATCATGGCTGCAGCGAGCTTTAGCGCAACGCCAGTTCTGGCGGCCGACACGGCCAATGACAGGGCAGATGCGATATCGCGCGATCAGGCGCAAAACGAAGAGCGCCCGGATGCCAAGGAGCTGCTTAACGAGGCGACCGGCGTGGTCGATCAAATGAAGGGCGACCCCGAACTCGCCAAGCTGCTGGACCGGGCCAAGGGCGTTTATATCGTGCCCGATTTCGGGCGCGGTGCCTTGGTCGTCGGTGGCCGCGGCGGCGGCGGCTTGGTGCTCGCCAAGCAAAACGGCGAATGGACCAATCCCGCCTTCTTCGATTTCGGCGCTATCAGCTTCGGGCCTCAGGCCGGCGTTTCGGCCGGATCGGTGGCCTTCCTGCTGATGAGCGATGAAGCCGTGAATGCGTTCAAGAACGGGAATGTGTTCTCCCTGAATGCCGAGGCGGGTCTTTCCATCGTCGATTACTCGGCGAATGCGCAGGACTCCATCGGCAAGGGCGACATCGTGTTCTGGTCGGATACGGAAGGCGCTTATGCCGGCGCGACGGTGAGCCTCACGGACGTCAATTGGGATGAAGACGACAACGGTGCGTTCTACGACAAGAGCGTCGATGCCGCCCGGATTCTCAATGGCGAGGTAAGCAAGTCGGTCGGCGCTCCCTTGAAGAAGGCGCTCTCCGGCTAATCGCCTGAGACGATGGGTTTCCAGAAAAGTATATGACTCTGGAAAAGGCGGCGGGCCAAGCCCACCGCCTTTTCTTTTGTCTCGATGAGGAGTTTCCGCTGTCCACATCTCAATTGAGAATGTCATGCAGCGGTCACGCCAGTTGATAGACTGAGCGCTTTGCGGCAAGCGATGGATGATCGATGAGTCTGGAGGAGAGGACTGAGACGTCGACCCGCGAAGAGCGCGGATCGGCCGGGGAGGTGTTCGGCGCCTTTCTGAAGCTCGGCCTTACCTCCTTCGGCGGGCCCATTGCCCATCTCGGCTATTTCCGCGACGAGCTGGTGACGCGCCGGCGCTGGCTGGACGATCAGGCCTATGCGGATCTCGTTGCGCTCTGTCAGTTCCTGCCCGGCCCCGCCAGCAGCGAGGTCGGCTTCGCCCTGGGGCTGAAGCGGGCGGGGCTGTTAGGCGCCATCGCCGCCTGGACCGCCTTCACCCTGCCGTCGGCCATCGTTCTGGTGCTCTTCGCCTTTGGCGCCTCGCTTTTCGAAGGGCCTACGGGGCAGAGTGTGCTGCATGGGTTGAAGCTGGTCGCGGTCGCCGTGGTGGCCCAAGCCGTCTGGGGCATGGCGCAGAAGCTTTGTCCCGACCGGATTCGCGCGAGCATCGCCGTCGCCGGCGCGCTGATTGCGATCTTTTTCGCCGGATCCATCGGCCAGATCGCGGCGATCGTGCTGGGCGCGCTGCTGGGGCTCTGGCTTTGCCGGGATATCGCGACCCCGGACTCGCTTCACACACGTTTCCCGATCGGCCGTCGCGCCGGCGCGGTCGCGCTCATCCTGTTCTTCCTGCTGCTGATCGGGCTGCCGCTCGCCAACGCGGTGTTCGACCTCCAGGCGCTTTCTTATTTCGATGCGTTCTACCGGTCGGGCGCGCTGGTCTTTGGCGGCGGCCATGTGGTGCTGCCGCTGCTGCAAGAAGCCGTCGTTCAGCCGGGCTGGGTGAGCGGAGACGCGTTCCTTGCCGGTTATGGAGCGGCGCAGGCCGTGCCCGGGCCGCTCTTCACCTTCGCCGCCTATCTCGGTGCTGTCATGGGGCCGGCGCCGAACGGCGTTCTCGGCGCGGCGCTTTGTTTGATCGCCATCTTCCTGCCAGGCATGCTGCTCCTGCTCGGCACCCTGCCCTTCTGGGACGTGTTGCGGACACGGCCGAAGATGCAATCGGCGATGGCCGGGACCAACGCCGCCGTGGTGGGGATCCTGGGCGCCGCCCTCTATAGCCCCGTCTGGACCAGCGCGGTGCTCAGCCCTTACGACTTCGCACTCGCGCTTCTCGCCTTCGTGCTGCTCACGGTCTGGAAGTCCCCGCCCTGGATTATCGTGATCCTGATGGCGGCCGGCGCCGTGTTGCTCGGCCTGCTGGTCGCGTAGCCCTTCTTTCCCGCATCGCAACTCACCCCACCTCAACCTGAGGGTGCGTTTTCGGCTGTATCATCTTTCTAGTTGTCGCACCCTTAACAACACGTTAAAGTTGTGTATCGGTGCTTCATCATGGGAGGGTTGAGGATGCGTTCGTTCGTCAGAATTTTCGGTGTACTCGCTATCGCAGCTGCGTTGCCGGTCACGGCAGTTTCGGCACAAGATTCTGCCGAGAAGGAAACAATCGTGATCACGGTTCCCGACACGGTCTCCGAGGCCGAGGCCAAAGAGATCGAGAACACCGTGAAGCGCTTCTTTTTTCCTCCGATCAGCGGAACTTTCTCCACGCCCTTAGGGGGCGCGACCATCTCGATCGGCCGCGCCGGCACAACGAAAGACGGAACGGCGCGGAGCGCGAATATCTCCCGCTTCGAGAACAAGTCAGCTGACGAGGTCTCTCGAGACTTTCTTTGCGACCTTGCCTGCAACGCCGCAGCCGCGGCCGCCGCGGTGGCGTGCGCAGGATCGGGCCCTGTCGTCGCCGCCTGCCTGGCTGCCGTGACGGTCGCCAGGGACGAATGCCTGCGCCGGTGCTAGCGCCACGGCTCTCTTAGGGAGGATCGGTTCATGTTTCGGCTTCGGTTCCTGCTTGCCGTTCTGGCTCTCTGCTTCTGGCCGCCAGCTTTTGCTATTGCTCAAGAGGAGGTCGGCGCAGAGTCTTCGATGGAGGAAGCAGACGCCACGCTGGTTCCGACACCTCCGGGCGGTCTGAAGGAAGCGGAATTCCTCGCCAAGGAGGGAGGGATCCCGCTTTCCACGACCCTGACCGACGTCGCCACGAAAACGGGCGCCGAGATACAATCGGGGCTGTCGCAGCCGCCCGATACCAGGGTCATCGAAACTCAGGAGCCCGCCGCCGATTTCACAATTTCCGAACCGCCAGGCGGCACGTTCGTGACCCGGTTCGGGCCGGTTTCCTCCGATTCCCGCTCTGCCTATCTCAACCTCAACGACCTGGGAGGCTTCGGCGGCGCAGAGGTCGCAAAATATGCCGTCGACAAGGGATATACGCCGCGGACGATCGAGTTCGATAGCCGGTTCCAAACGAATGTCGCGAGGCTGCAGAGCTATGCGGAGCCGCGATCGACCGGCACCGCGGGAAACAAACGGATCTGGAATGGGCTGGCCGTTTCGCCAAAGAACGATGCGTTTGCCGACACCGTCGCGATCCTCGGCAATGGTGGAATCTGCACCGGGACCTTGGTGTCCCCGAGATTGGTGCTGACCGCCGGCCATTGCTTTTGCGGCGGCGTGAAAAACGAGGTGCTGATCGGCAACGACATTCTTTCGCCGTTGCATCGGATTCCCGTCGTCGACGGAGAATCGGAAACGTTCCGCCAATGCGATGCGCTCGATGCCAATATCAAGGCCGGCGATGTCGCTCTCCTGAAGCTTGAAAGAGACGCACCGATCCCACCGCGGCCCTTGGCGGATATTTCCTTCATCCGCGATGCGGCCTCCGTCAGAGCCGTCGGTTTCGGGCGGACCGAAACGGGCAGAGTGGGCTTTAAATATCAGGTGAATATCGTCATCGCGTCGTTTCAGTGCGACGGCACTGCCCTGGCGGGCGTTCCGGACCACCAAGTCTATCAGTGCCAACCGACCTACGAGCTGGTGGCCGCAGGGCTCAATCGCGATGCCTGCAACGGCGATAGCGGCGGCCCGATCTACGTGGTGGGACCGGATGCGCGCGTCTATCTTGCCGGCGTGACGTCCCGCGCGGTCGATCCGAACGGCGGGTGCGGTCCCGGCGGCATTTACGTCCTCCCCGCAGCCTCTCCCATCCGCGAATGGCTGGTGTCGAAGGGCGTCGACTTCCATTCGGAGTGAAGACGCTCGCCGATGCTCGAGGCGGATAGGCGTCCGCCTCGAGAGGCTTCCATTGCACTGGCAACCGTGTTTCACAGCTCATCACTTCGGCGCGATCACGGCCCTTTCAACCTTGACGGGTCTCATCTGGGAGCGCCTGCTTATCCTTGCGGACAGAGAACGGCCGTCCATTTCCGGACGGCATAGCGACGGGCGCCGCAATCGCGACAGCTTGCGCCGCCCGGAGACGCTGGGAGGAGCAATGCAATGGATATTTCGCAATCCGGCCGGGCGCGAAGCTCGGCTCTGGCTGCGAGCGCGGCGCTCGGGATTGCGCTCGCCTTCGCGGCACCTGCCCCTGCGACAGGGGGCGCATTCGACGATTATTGCGCCATGGGGCTCGCCTCGAAACAGCAGGTGAAGACCGATTGCTCGATCAACTGGATCGGGCCGGACAACAAGCTCTACTGCTTCAGCACGGACAATTCCAAGGACGCCTTCCTGCAAGATCCGGAAGGCAACATCTCGAAGGCGGAAGCCTATTTCGAGCAGAAGCGGGCGGCGAAAAATCAGAGCCTCGTGCATCAGACAGCCATGGTCTCGGCGAAGGAGTTCACCGAGGACGACGTCAATCAGGCGGTGGAGAAGACCCTAGGGGAACGCAGCGAGGATGGCGCGTTCCAGTATCACGACGCCCGTACGAACCAGGATCTCGAGCTGGTCTACGAGAAGACCCGCATCGTGCGCGGCATGGAAGGCTATGGCTGGTTCGCCAATCTGATCTTCCACGACAAGGACAACGAGAAGAAGCAATACGCGCTGGATTTCTGGTACCGGGAGGACGGCGACAAGCTCGCCCTGAAGGATATCCGCGTCCAGAAGGGCCCGAAGCGCGAGGGCGACGGCTGGATCATGGTCACACGGCTGCCGGTCGCGTGGTGGTGGCTACCGGTCTCGGAGCACCCCGGCGAGACGGAGGTGATCCGCGGCTGGCACGTGATGAGCGCCATCCACAACTACATCGCCGACAATAAGGACGAGCACGGCGCATTGGTGATCGAGGACGAAAAGACCGGGCAATCGATCTCCCTGGAGTTCATCGAGATCCACCAGCCGGTGCGCCGGCTGAAAGGAGACGGAGAGTTCTTCGCCTGCACCGATTTCCGCAAGATGGGCACGCGGGATGCCTATTACGACGTGGATTTCTGGCTCGACGAAAAGAGCGGCGATCTGAAGGTCACCGACGTGAAGCTGCACAAGGTGCCGGTGAAAGAAGACGGTATCTGGATGCAGGAATTCAGGTATAAATTCGACGACCTGGAGCATGAGGACGTGCACTAGGTTTTGCGCGCGAGGGAGCGTTTGCATAGGGCGCCGGGCGGGAGACCGTTCGGCGCCCTATCGTATCGTGGGGTCCCGCGTCGCCCCAGATCATCTGGCAAATACGACGGTGGTGCCGGCCACCCGGTCGCCGAGCCGTTGATGGCGCGGCGAGGTGATGACGAAGACGGCACCGACGAAATAGAAGAACAGGCCGTCGACGAGCCTGAGCAGGGTGCGCATCATCGCCTGGGCGAAATCGCAAGGCCCGCCATCCAGGCGAACCACCTTGATGCCGAGCAGCCTCTTACCGATGGTCTGGCCGCTCCAGAAGCCTTCCAGCAGCGCATAGTAGAAGAAGGCGGCGAGCAGGCTGCCGCTCATGAGAAGGAGCGCCGGCATGCCCTGCAGGGCGAAGCCTCCCGGCGTGCGGCCGCCGAATCGGTCTGCGATCTCCAAGCCGAGATACCACCAGAAGGCGCCGATCAGGAGCAGATCCACGATCTGGGCCAGGGCGCGATACATGAGGTTGGCGTAGAGGTACTGCGCCTCGTCCGGGGTGAGCATGGGCTCGCCGCTTCCGGATGGGTTGGGCGTGCGCGTGCCGGCCGGGGGCACGGATGCGCCAGGGCCGGGCCGTGCTTCCTTCGCCGTTCGGGCGGGAGAAAGCTCGGTCCCGCAAGCAGCGCAGAACCGGTCGCCGCTTCCGACATAGCCGCCGCAGCTCGGACAAAAAGGCATCGCTCCCCTCACCTCAGATCACGCGCCGGCTACGATAGCGGCAGGACATCATGTATCCGAACGGGAAAAACAGCCCGTGAAGACGAATCGATACGGCAAATATTGCGAGTATTTTTCTAAACTTCTGCTGCTGCTTGTGTTTTCAATAATTTCCGTTTACTGATGAATATGGCTTGGGTCGCATGGGGCTAGTCGACTCAAGGATATTGACATCGATCTGGTCATCCTAGGGGTAGGGGGCAGACCATGACGACGGGGGCGGCCGGCGAAGGCCCGGCCTTTGGGGAGACCGCGCGAGATGTCGCGACGGTTCCCCGATCGACGGTATCGTACATTGCAATCGCAGGGGCGCTTTATCTTTCCCCTCTATCGCTACCGACCGAATCTTTCAGCCGGTTCGGACTTGGCGGGCAGGCATTGGCGGCGAATGAATGCGGAAGCATTAGCGCCACCGATCCGACGGTGGTGTGCGACACGATTCCAGACAATGCGGGAACCGATGGATCAATCGGCGTTGTCGCAGGTTCCGATTTTGGGGACGCCAATACTTATCCAAACGGCGTGGTCTATAATTACGCGCTCGGCCAAGGCGTTTCTTCGGCGCCGACTTTCCGCTTCGAAGGGGTCGATATCATCACCACCGGAGATGGCGTCGATGGCGTCTTGCTTACCGTATCCGGCCTGACGCCGACAGCACCGCCATTTGGCGTCGGCTACGATGCAACGGCGGTCAATCCGACCATCGCAACCACAGTCGACTTCTCCGGTTCGATCACGACGAGTGGAAATGCCGCGCACGGCATGGAGATCATATCCTCGGTCGGACCCGACGGTCTCGTGAGCGCAAACCAGTTCGGCGGGATTTCCATCGTCAATGTCATGATCCAGAGCGGCTCTTCGGTCACAGCTCTGGGTGAGGCCTCACACGGTCTATCCATATCGTCCTCCAGTTTGTGGTTCGGCAACGGCGCGGGGTTATTCGCCGATCCTGCCGATTGGGGCTGCAATACCACGACCACGGATAATTGCGGCGGCACCGGTGACGGCGACATCGATGTGGTTATCGATGGGGATGTCATGGGCGGCTGGGGAGAGATTACGCCGCCTGCACCCGGTGGCCCCAACCATCTTGCAGCCGGTCTGTTTTTGGACGAGGACCAAACCTCGCGAGAGACTTCGATCACGATCGGCCGAACCGGCTCGCTTGGCGCCCTTTCCGATCTTGCCTTCGATCTCAGCCAGGTCGGATACGGCGACAATGTCGAAGGGAATTTCACCCCTCCGCTATCAGAGGTCGGTGACGACGGCTTTGAGTACCGGCCAGCAGTCATCAACAACCGTGGCACCATCACAGGCTCAGGCTATCTCGGCTATAACAGCATTCAGGATCCGACATCGCTGCAATTTATCGCCGATAACGGCTTAGCATCCGAGGTCGTCGGATATACCAATGCGACGACTGCAGTGAACCGCGGCGATACATTCAATAACGATGGACGTTTCAATCTTCGAAACTTCGCCAAGACGCTCGACGGTGCGAATACGGTTCGCGATCTGGAATCGGTCGCCTTCATCGATTTCGATCATCTGATCACCTCAACATCGTTCACGCTCCCGGTTTTCGGGCCGGATGCTGTGTTTTCCCGCATTCAGGACGGCAACGACCTTTTCCGTAATAACGGAACTCTGGCACTGGCTCATGTGGCAAATCCCAGCAACACCGATACCACCGGCCAGTATACCCCGCGCGGTCTGTCGGGCGGGTATAGCAGCAGTTATTACAGCCTGGCGCGGAATGGGGTCGAGCAAGGCCATATCCGCGATCTGGAGACCTTCATCAACTCAGGCGTCGTCACCATGCAGGACGCGGAGACCGGCGGCACTGGCCCGGTCGCCGGGGACGTGCTGGTCATCACGGGCAATGACGTGATCGGCAGTTTCGCCGATACCAACGGCGCACTTCTCGGGGGCGGCGAAGGAGTCTTCATCTCCAATGGCGGCGAACTGCATATCGATACGGTGCTCAATCGAGGCGGCCCCGCCAATTCTCGGTCAGATGTGTTGGTGGTCGATTCGACAGCCACGGGCAGCGGTGGAGCAACGGGCATCTCGGTTGCCAATGCCGGGGGGAGTGGCGGCAATACCGACGCAAACGGCAACGGTCTGGTCGATGAGGGCGAGGGTATTCTTGTGATCGAGGTGCTGGATGCCGCAAGATCCGATGCGAATGCCTTCTCGCTTCTCGGCCAAGGGGTCGACGGGGACGGCAATTCCATCATCGTGCAAGGAGCTTGGGCGTATCGGCTGGTCGGCCCCGGTAGATACGATGTCTACGATCCCGCGACCACAAGCGCCGACTGGTATCTGGTGAGCCAACTTTCGCCGAATACCCCCGTCTATGAGAGCTATCCTCGCGCGCTACAGACCTTCACCCGTCTGCCGACACTCTGGGAAAGGGTCGGCAACCGGTATTGGCGGGACGAGCGGGCCGCACCGAGTCCAAGCGTCAGCGATTGCATCCCCGGCTCCAAGTCGCTCGGGTGCGGGGTGGAAGAGGCGGAAATCTCCTCGGGCCTGGCCGTCGCCAAGAACAACATCGCATGGGGGCGCATCCAGGGTACGCGTACGCATCTCGACCCGAGGCATTCTTCCACCGCATCGACCTGGGAAGGCGACCAGTGGCTAATGCAGACAGGTATCGATCCGATTCGGATCGAACGCCACAACGGTCAGCTGGTGGCCGGGCTCCAGACGCAGATCGGAAAATCTTACATCGATATAAATTCGCCCTTCGGTAATGGCGAGATCGACACGACCGGCTATGGGCTCGGCGGAAGCGCCACCTGGTATGGCGATAGCGGGTTTTATACCGATGCACAGGCGATGCTGAGCTGGTTCGAAAGCGATCTGAAGTCGCAAACCTTGGGGCAGCTTGCCGACGACAACGATGCCGACGGCTACGCCTTGTCGCTGGAAGCGGGTCAGCGCTTCGCCACCGGATATCGCGATTGGGTGCTGACGCCCCAAGCGCAGCTCACCTATGCCGACGTCTCGTTCGACCGTTTCACCGATCCCTACGGCGCAACCGTTTTCTCGGCGGATGGCGAAAGTCTCTTGGGTCGCTTAGGACTAGCTTCCGAGCGAGAGCAAGCTTGGCTAGACAGCTCTGGCCGGTTGCGTCGCATCGCCATCTACGGCCTAGTCAATCTCTATTACGAGTTCAGCGACGATACCGGCGTCACCGTGTCGGGCACGGATCTGCGTCAGGAGCAGGAACCATATTGGGGCGGTTTGACCGGCGGCGGCACTTATAGCTGGAATGACGATCGCTACGCGATCTATGGCTCGCTCATGGTCAACGCCGCGTTCGAAAATCCCGACGACAACTACATGTTCGGCGGCACCGGCGGCTTCCGTATGCGCTGGTAAGTAGCCGGCATCGAGTTCCGGCTCGTGAGGCACTGCGCCGTTTTCCGGTTGAGGGGCCGCTATCGATTTCCCGCGGAGAAATGCTCCGACTGCGCCCCTATTTCTCGTCGTAGCCTTCTTCGCCTTGGGCCTGGGCTTTGGCGCGGCTGGTCCGGGTGCGCCGGGCGGGCTGGGCCGGCTTTGACGGCTCGGAAGATTTCGGGCTTTTGGCGGGCTTCGGCTCCGGACCGGCCTGATAGACATGCATATCCCGCTGGGGGAAGGGAATGGAGATGCCGTTGCGGTCGAAGGCTTCCTTCACCTGGCGGGTGAGGTCCCAGAACACGGTCCAGTAATCTTGGCTCTTGACCCAGGGGCGGACGATGAAATTGACCGAACTGTCGGCCAGCTCGGAAACCCGGATGGTCGGCTCGGGCTCCTTCAACACCATGGGATGGGCGGCGACCGTCTCCTCCAGGACCTTCTGAGTCTTCTCGATGCTATCGTTATAGCCGATGCCGAAGATGAGATCGACGCGGCGGGTCTTGGACCCCGTGACGTTGGTGATCACCTGCCCCCAGACCTGCTTGTTGGGGATGACGATGACCTGGTTGTCCGGGGTGAGAACCTTGGTCGCGACGATGCTGACGGCTTGCACGGTTCCGGAGACACCGCCGACATCCACGTAGTCGCCTTCGTCGAACGGGCGGTTGATCATGATCATCAGGCCGGAGGCGAGATTGCCGAGCGTGTCCTGAAAGGCGAAGGCGAGGATGAAGGACGCGCCACCGATCAGGGCGAAGATGGGCGTGACATCGATGCCGATGGCCGAGACCACGACGAGCAGACCGAAGGCCAGCACCAGCCAATAGACGAAGGTCACGATGAAGGCCTGAAGCAGCTTCGACAGGTGCTTGGCGTGGCCGATCCAGCGGCGGGTCGCCCGGCGCACCAGCCCGGCGATGATGAGGAGCACAACGATCGCGGCAAGGACGATGCCGATATTGATGCTCCATTGAACGCCACCGTCTTCGGAGGTGAGCCAGGATTCGAACTGCGCCAGAAATGTCGCGAAATCCGTCGAGCGGGCCTCCTCCGAGAGAACAGCTGAGCGATAGGCGCGATAATTCTTGATCTTGGCCTCGTCGCCGCCCTTCGCCTCCCAGGCGTCCACAACGACGCTGAATTTGTTGAGCAGACCGTTCCGTTCCTTCACGAGCCGGACGAGGTCTTCGCGGTTCACATCCTCCATGCGGCCGTCGGTCTCGGAAAGCTCGATCTGCTTCTCCATCACCGCGGCGGTCCGCTTCTTGACCAGATCGAGCCATTTGGCGGCCGCGGCAGCGAGCTCGTCCTTGGTGAGCGGCGTCAGGCGAATCTTGAGCTCGTTGCCCGGGATGGCGGGATCGACCACCTGTTTCGGGAGATCGGCTGACGGTTCCGCCTCTTTGGCTTGCGGGTCTTGGGCAGGCTCCTCTGCCGTTTGCTCAGGAGGTGCTTGCTCCGGGCTTTGGCCGGAGGACGAGGGATCGAGGGATTGCGCCGTTGCAGGGCCGGAATCGAAGCCGATGAGGACGATCAGGAAAAGGCAGGCGAGGAAGCCACAAAGGAGCCGCATGACGATGCATGTCCTTTTGCTCGGAAGGAAAAATATTTGCCGCGCGGTCTGGCTGTAGCACGAAACGCGACGCGAGGAAAAATGCGGCAGGAGGATAGGCCGAGCGTGACTAACACATCGTCAATGCCGCCGGGATGTGCCTGAATTCACTGGCGATGGAATGCCGGTCTGCAGGACCATGCCTGTCCGCCAAGTCTTCAACGACAAGCTCTTCAGCACACAAGTCTTCCGCACATAATCTTCAACGCAGCGAATTGTTGCGACGATGCAGCGGGCGGCGGACGCCTCCCTCAAGAGGGAACGCAGGCGGAGATGTGAAGTGGCGCGCCGGGGAAGATTCGAACTCCCGACCCCCAGATTCGTAGTCTGGTGCTCTATCCAGCTGAGCTACCGGCGCTGAAGGTCCGATTCCTGCGGCTGCTTGCGCGGAACCGGCTTAAGATTGGAACCGTCCCCCATTCGGGGCGATCCGAACCGCCTACCTAATACCTAAGCTTCGCAAAGGCAAGCGCCGGAACTTCTGCCGGAACTTCTGCCGGAACTTCTGCCGGAACTTGCCCGTCGATTTGCGGTTTTGCCCCTATTGCAACCATGACGATAGGGAGAAGCCCCCAATGCGGAATTTCGGATTTGTATATCAAGCGACTGCCGCGCTTGGCGCCATGACGCTGGCTCTGGTGCTGACCATGGGCGCGACGCTGGCCGAACATCATTTCGTCGGCAAATACGAGACCGTCGGCAATGACGGCTCGCCGATGACCATCACCCTGATGGAGGACGGCACGGCGAGCGGGATGCATGGCGAGGAGAGCCTTTCCGGCACCTGGGAGGAGAAGAAATCGGCCGCCGTGATCTCCTGGGAGGACGGCTGGACCACCAAGATCAAGATGAAGGGCGATAAGTTCGTGAAGTCCGCCTGGAAGGGCGAGAAGCCCAAGGACAAGATGAAGACCGACGACGTGAAGAAGGTCGAGTAGCCGACAAGCCGTGCTCCGCCCCGGCCTTGCGTATCAGAAGCCGGGCGGAGTGCTGCGCCTTCGGCGAGTCTCAGAAGCGCGCCGCCGGTCTGGAAGCCATTCGCTGTTCGGCTTCGCCTTTCAAGCTAAGCCCTTGCCGCGCGACGCTCGGCCGGCAGGTCGGGAATGGTGAGCCGGAAGATGGCGCCCTGTTCCACCTCCACCAAAGCGATCTCGCCGCCATGGGCCTGGGCCAGCTCGGCGGCGATGGTGAGTCCGAGGCCGGTGCCGCCTTTGCGGGCGACGCTCTGAAAGGCCTCGAAGAGATGGGCCTTGGCCTTCTGCGGCACGCCCGGCCCGTTATCGGCGATCTCGATGGCAGTTCCGCCGTTCTCGCGCCAGCCGCGCATGACGATCTCGCCCTTTTCCTCCCCACCCGCATTCTCCAAGGCCTGGACCGCGTTGCTGACGAGGTTGTTCAGGATACGGTAGAGCTGGTCGTAATCGGCATCGACCTTCAGCCCTTCCTCGATCTCTACCCGCCAATCGATCTTGCCCTCGCGCGGCAGGTTCAAGCTCTCGGCGATCTCGTCGGCCAGGGCCGAGAGGGGGAACTTGCTGCGCACGGGCGGCACCTCCCTCGCATGGCCGAAATCGAGAGTGTGCTCGCAGAGGCGGATGGCCCGCTCGGCCGAGGCAAGCAGCTTGGGCACCACCCGCTGCACGGTCGGATCCTTCACGGCGCCGAGACGGTCGGAGAGAAGCTGCACGCTGGAGAGCATGTTGCGGAGATCGTGGCTGACCTTGCTCACGGCCAGGCCGAGCGCGGCCAGGCGCCGCTTTTGTCCCAAGGTATTGGCGAGCTGGTTTTCCATGGCGGAGAGGGCGTGCTCGGCTTGACCGATCTCGTCATGGCGGCCGCTCGGCTGAATGATCCGGGTCGGATCTTCCGGCTCCTCGCGGAAGCGCACGATATTGCCGGTGAGCCGCATCATGGGACGGACCAGCAGCGCGATCAGGGCGAGATAGACCAGCGCGCCGGTAATGACGGAGATGAGGATCGAAAGGCCGAGGATATGGAGACCGTATTCGATCATGGCGGCCTTGAGCGGCCCCTCTTCCATGACCACGATCATGACCTCGCCGCCGCCCATGCCCGGCTCGCCGATCACCCGGATGACGCGGTCGTCGGGGGCGAAATAGACCAACATCGCGTCACGGATCAGCTGCGGCCAGGTGGGGTCGCGGAGATCGTAGAAAGCGTCGATCTCCGTCGGCTTGTCCATGTTGAGGATGATCTTCCGGCTGTTGGAGCGCCGCATGAAGATGGAGAGCACACGCGCCTTCATCAGCAGCTCGTCACGGAGGTTCATGGGAAGATTGCCGTTGGGCGCGACCTCGGCGGAAAGCGCGGCGATCTGGGCCGCCACCAGGCGATCCTGCAGCCATTGGCGCCGGAAATTGGACACCGACGGCACGAAGACCAGCACCTCGGCGATCATGACGAAGATGATGGTGAGAAACAGAAGCTTGGCGGACAAGCCGGGACCTCGAAAGGTGAGGTTGGCCCGCTTCATCTCTTTCGCTGGCGTTCGCTCGTCCAACTTCACGCACCCGCTGTTGCTCGACCGGCCGCCTTCGAACGCCTAGCCCAGCTTACGCAGCCAAGCGGCGATACGGCGGAGATACGGCTTCCTCATCAGCGGCTGATAATAGGTGATGGCGGCGCGCTTCGCGAGTTCCGAAAGAGTCGGATAAGGCAAGACGAGCCTTGCGATATCCCCGATCTTCGCGCCCTTGGCGATGGCGAAGACCCACAGGCCGATCAGCTCACCGGCATTGGCACCGGCAATCACACAGCCCAGGATAAGGCCGCGGCGGTCGGTGAAGACCTTGATGAAGCCTTCCGCCTCGCTTTCTGTCTGGGCCCGGTCGTTATCGGCGTAAGGCCAGCGGAGGATGCGCATGCCGGAATACTTCTTCCGGGCCTCCTCCTCGGTGAGGCCGGTCTCGGCCACCTCGGGATCCGTATAAAGCGTCCGGGGCACCCTGGTTAGGTCGAGGGCGGGACGGAGACGGAAGAGCGCGTTGCGCAGCACGAGCTCGGCGTGGTGGGAGGCGAGATGGGTGAATTGGGGCGGACCGGTCACGTCGCCGATGGCATAGACCCGGCCGTTCCGGGTCTTGAGCCGCTTGTTCACCCTGATGCCCCGATCCGTGGCACGGATCTTCGCCTTCTTGAGATCGAGGCTCTCGATATTGGGCTTGCGCCCTGTGGCGACGAGCAGGTGACTGCCTTCGACATCCATCGCCTCGCCGTGCTTCTCGAAACGGACCTTCACCCCGGAACCGGCAGTCTCCACCTTGGTCACGTTGGCGTCTGCGTGGATGACGATGCCTTCGTCCTCCAGGCGGCGCTCCACCACTCTCGCCGCCTCCTCATCCAGCTGGGAGAGCGGCCGGCCTCGATCCAACACGGTCACCTGCGCGCCGAGACGGCGATAGGCTTGGGCCAGCTCCATCCCGACAGGACCGGCGCCCAGGACAACGAGATGGGAGACCGGCTCGGTGAGCTCGAAGATCGTCTCGTTGGTGAGATAGGGCGTGGCGGACAGGCCCGGAATGTCGGGAACGGCCGGCGAAGATCCGGTGGCGACGACGAAGCGGCGCGCCTTGATGCGGACATCGCCCGCCTCGACGGTGCGCTTGTCCACGAAGCGGGCCTCAGCCTGGATGACGTGAACGCCGAGCGCCGTGAAACGCTCCACGGAGTCGTTGGGCGCGATGGAGGCGATCACCCCGTGGATGTGATCGTGGAGCGCGGCGAAATCGATCTTCGGCTCCACCGCCTCGATCCCGAAGAGATCCGCCTGGCGCATGGCTTGGGCGCGTTTGCCGGCGGCGAGGAGAGTCTTGGACGGCACGCAGCCATAGTTGAGGCAATCCCCTCCCATGCGATCCCGTTCGATCAGCACCACCGGCACGCCGAACTGGGCCGCGGCCGCGGCGACGGTCAGACCGGCCGAGCCGCCTCCGATGATGCACAGGTCGGGTCGCAACAGCTCGCTCATCGGCTCTGTTTCCTCAAGCTCATGTCTTCGTGGCGACGCGCGACAACCTGCCTGCTTCGGTCCTGCCCTACTGGGTGGCGGGGATCAATACGGTTCTTCTCAATAAGGCGTCTTGCGATAGCGCTTCACGACGATCGGCACCAGGGCAAGAACGCCCAGCGCGATGAACCCGGCGATCAGCTCCGGCGTGAAGATGCTCGATGCGTCGAAATGCAGGCACTCGGCCTTGGGGATGCCTTCCGCCGCGCAGCGGGCGCTCTGGGCGGCGATGACGCTGTCGAGTCCGGCGCCGGCAATGGAGAAAGCGAAAGTCCCGGGAATGATGCCGAGAAAGGTGGCCAGAGCGTAGGTGCGGAAAGAAACCCCCAAGGGGCCCGGCACCAGATTGACCAGCCAGAAGGGGAACACCGGGACGAGACGCAGGAAGAGCAGATAGCTGAAGGCATCGTCGCTAAAGCCTTTGCGAAACCGGTCCAGGGGCGTGTCCTCAAGCTTGCTCATCAGAAGGCCGCGGAAGGCGCTGCGGGTGGCGAGATAGACGAGGATCGCTCCCAAGGTGGCGGCGACAATCGCCGCCATGCCGCCCCAGAACCAGCCGAAGAGAAAACCGCCGGCGAGGGTCAGGACGGCACCGCCCGGCACGGAGAGTGCGACGCTCACCGCGTAGATGCCGATATAGAGCACGACGGTGAGCACCATATGGTCGGCCATCATCCCGTGGAGCGCCTCGCGGCTGTCGGCAAGCTCACGGAAGGTGAAATAGCGGTGCCACCCCATGGCGTAGGCGAAGACCGCCGCTGCCGCGAGCAGCAGTACAGGCCAGAAACGCCGCAGAGCGGGCCAGGCGCGCGCGGCTTTCGTCTTGTCTGTGGGCTCTGAGACCAAGGGCATGGACCCTAGTTAGGCTCGCCGGTTCGGTTACCGAAATGGAACATCGCGAGGTCGTGATGAGCCGTCACCAGAAGTGATTGAGAAAGACTTTCTATGAAAAGCTGGTTGCGGCAAGACTCCAACTGGCATCGAGCTTTGCCGATGTCGCGACACGCCAATGAAGACAAGGGAGGACCCACTATGATTTCCCGCATTATCGCTTTTGCTTTTGCCGCCGCCTTCGTCGTGGCCCTTGCCGTGCCGGCCACGGTCTCCGCCGCCCCGCTGGGTGCCAAGGATCAGCAGGCCGACGCTGCACGAATCATTCTGGTCGCCGACGACGAGGAAATGATGATGGAAGGCGATGACGGCACGGTCGGCGAAGACCAGATGATGGAAGACGATATGATGGGCGACGACGAGCCCGGCGATGACATGATGGGCGACGAGGCCATGGAGTCCGAAGACGAGGCGATGTAGTCCTACGTCTTAAGCTCTTCGCAGCTCTGACAAAATCCGTCCCGGGAAGGCATCTTGAGGCGTGTTGGGGTTTTACCCTTACACAACCACGATTTGCTTTCCCGTGATGGGTTTTCCCTCAATTGTGATCAAATTATCCTTCCTAAAGCGGCCTGGGTCAGGCAAGATTCCCTTGTTGACTCTCGCGCCGAGGGACTTGAGAGGCCTGATGATAGGGAGGAATTCCACTATGGATGGACGACTGATGACCACTGCCGTTGCCGCACTGTTTGCCGCGGCGGCCTTCGCAGCCCCTGCGAGCGCCTGCCCGATGGGAACGTCGGCCGATAAGGAAGCCAGCGCTGCGCGGATTATTCTCGCCGCTGACGAAACCATCGGCGAAGCGGAAGATTCCGATGGCGAGATGATGGGCGACGCGGACGGCGATGTGAGCGATTCCACCGCCGGGGACGAGGATGCCGTGATGGAATCCGAAGATTCCGACGGTGAGATGATGGAAGGCGAGGGCAAAGGCGACCCCGCCATGAACGACGTTGACTCCGGCGAGCAAGGCGACATGATCGAAGAGGAAGAGGAGCCCAAGTAAGGCTCTTAACACCTCGACGATTTCAAGCCGATTTGGCTTAAAGCTGGCCCTCTCGCCTTCCGGGTGAGAGGGCCATGCCGTTTTTGACCCGATTTCGGGATGTTTGGCGCCGGCTTCCGTTGACTTGGACGCGGCGCCCTCCTATAAGCGCGGCCAAACTCGAATTCATTGGAGACCGCTCAAGTGAAGCGCACTTTTCAGCCAAGCAAGATCGTCCGTAAGCGGCGCCACGGCTTTCGCGCGCGCATGGCGACCAAGGCTGGGCGCCTGATCTTGGCGCGCCGTAGAGCCAAGGGCCGCAAACGCCTTTCTGCCTAGCCGGTTAGCGCCCAAGCGAACCACGTGACACCGATCGAACGACTTACGAAGCGCCCCCAATACCTCAGGGTCAAGGGTGGCGCTCGATTCGTCACGCCTGGGCTTGTGTTGCAGGCGCGCGCTCAAAAAGACGCGAAGGACGCGCCAGAGGCAGCCCCATCCCGCTTCGGCTTCACGGCCAGCAAGCGGGTCGGCAAGGCGGTCGACCGCAACCGGGCGCGGCGGCGGCTGAAGGAGCTGGTGCGGCTGCATGGCCCCCGGCATGCGGCAAATGGCTTTGATTATGTCTTGATCGCAAGGCAGGGAACGCTACAACGGCCCTTTCCTGAGCTCATCAGCGATTTTGAGCGAGCACTCGCCAAGATCCACAGGCCGAACCTCACGAAGCGCTGAACGCTCAAAAATCAAGGGTCGCGGCATGTTTTGGACCCCCACCATCCCTTCCGGCCGGTGGGAGGCGTTAGAACGGCCTTTTGCCGGGACGTCTGCCGAAACGCGGAAGGGACAGAGCGAAGGGCGACATGGACGAGAATAATCGGAATTTCATCCTCGCCATCATTCTCTCGATCGGCGTGCTGTTTGCCTGGCAATTCTTTTTCGCCCTGCCCCAGCAGGAGGAGCAGAAGGCGGCGCAGGAACAGGTCGAGCAGGATGCCCAGACGGGACCGCAGACGCCCGGGGACACACCGCTCGTAGAGGGCGAGGTCGAAGGCCGCGTCTCTCCAGGGCCCGGCAACACCATACCTAAGCGGAGCCGCGAGGAGGCACTGGCCGCCAGCCCCCGTCTCAAGATCGATAGCCCGCGGCTGACCGGCTCTATCTCTCTGAAAGGCGCCCGTCTCGACGATCTCACCCTGAAGGGCTATCGCGTCACGGTGCAGCCGGACAGCCCGAACGTCATTCTGCTTTCGCCCGCAGGCACGCCGCATGCCTATTATGCCGAATCCGGCTGGGTCGCCGGGTCGAATGCCAAGGATCTCAAGCTCCCGGACGCCGAAACGGTCTGGACCCAACAAAACGACGGGCCGCTGACCCAGGACAGCCCGGCGGTGCTGACCTACGACAACGGCCAGGGGCTGAAATTCACCCGCACCATCTCGGTGGACGACAATTACATGTTCACCATCGAGGAGACGGTGGCCAATTCCGGCGACGACCCCGTCACGCTCTATCGCTACGGCCTCGTCTCCCGGCACGAGATGCCGAAGACGGAAGGCTTCTACGTGCTGCACGAGGGCCTCATCGGCGTCACCGGCGAAGAGGGGCTCGAGGAGATCGATTACAGCGATGCTCTGGAGGATCCTCCTGTCGTCTACAAGACGAAGACCGGCTGGCTGGGCATCACCGATAAATATTGGGCGACCACGGTCATCCCCGAGCAGGGCAAGGAATTCACCGCCCGCTTCTCCGGGGACACGACGGATGGGCGCGCGCGGTTCCAGACCGACTATCTGCAATCCGGCCTGACCATCGGCCCGGGCGAAGAAAAGACGGTGCAGGGAGAGGTCTTCGCAGGCGCCAAGGAAGTCGGCGTGGTCGATGCCTACGCCGAGGAGTTCGGCATCGAGAAGTTCGACCTGCTCATCGACTGGGGCTGGTTCTACTTCCTGACCAAGCCGATGTTCTTCGCGCTGGACTTCTTCTACAAGCTGGTCGGCAATTTCGGCGTCGCCATCCTGATCGTCACGCTCTGCATCAAGCTCGTGCTCTTCCCCCTCGCCAACAAATCCTATGTGGCGATGAGCCGGATGAAGAAGCTGCAGCCGGAATTGACGAAGCTCAAGGAGCGGTATGGCGACGACCGCATGAAGCAGCAGCAAGCCATGATGGAGCTCTACAAGAAGGAGAAGGTGAACCCGGCCGCCGGCTGCCTGCCGATCCTGGTCCAGATCCCCATCTTCTTCGCGCTCTACAAGGTGCTGTTCGTCACCATCGAGATGCGGCACGCGCCGTTCTTCGGCTGGATTCAGGATCTGTCCGCACCGGACCCGACGACTGTCTTCAACCTGTTCGGGCTGATCCCCTGGGATCCGCCGGCCTTCCTGATGATCGGCATCTGGCCGCTGATCATGGGCGTGACCATGTTCGTGCAGATGAAGCTGAACCCCGCGCCGCCCGATCCCGTGCAGCAGAAGGTGTTCACCTGGATGCCCGTCTTCTTCACCTATCTGCTGGCGAGCTTCCCGGCGGGCTTGGTAATCTACTGGGCGTGGAACAACCTGCTCTCCGTGCTCCAGCAGTCCTTCATCATGCACCGCCAGGGCGTGGACATTCCCCTGCTGGAAAATCTCGGGATCAAGAAGGCGTCCGAGAAGGACGACAAGGACAACGCCGAGAGCAAGAGCAAGGGGTAGCTCCTTGTGCTTTCGTCATCGCCGGGCTTGACTTGAGCTTGCGCCCGGGCCGGCAGGCCGGACCCGGGTGGCGATCCATGCCGTTACCTCTCAGCGAGCGTGGGCGGATCAATTTCAATGCTGAATCCGCTGAGGCGGAACGGCGTGGATGCCCGGATCAAGTCCGGGCATGACGATTGAGCGTTTGGCGACCCATGGAATCAGACTCCCCTTCTTCCTCAGCCGACACCGCCGCAGGCGACAAGCTCTTCGCGCAAGGCTGCGAGTTCGTCAAAGGCGTGGTGAAGATGGACGGGCTGCCGGCGGACGGGCGGAACGAGGTCGCCTTCGCCGGGCGCTCCAATGTCGGCAAGTCCAGCCTGATCAACGCGCTCACGGGACGGAAATCGCTGGCCCGAGTCTCCATCACGCCCGGGCGCACCCGGGAGCTCAACTTCTTCACCCTCGGCAAGGACGGAGCGCTCTATCTCGTCGACATGCCCGGCTACGGCTATGCCAAGGCGCCGAAGGGCCAGGTGAAGGGCTGGAACCGGCTGATCGAGGATTATCTGAAGGGCCGTCAGGAATTGCGGCGCCTGTTCCTGCTGGTGGACAGCCGGCATGGGCTCAAGGAGACCGACCGGGCCACCATGGCGCTGATGGACGAGGCGGCAGTCTCCTATCAGGTGGTGCTCACCAAGGCCGACAAGCCGAAATCGGAAGAGCTCGAAAA
Organism: Methyloligella sp. ZOD6; assembly: GCA_050110875.1. Classification (GTDB taxonomy): domain Bacteria; phylum Pseudomonadota; class Alphaproteobacteria; order Rhizobiales; family Methyloligellaceae; genus Methyloligella. Next base: position 2,368,624 of record CP188828.1, on the reverse strand, counting down.
AGTTCTGGAGAAGGTCTCGGCCGAGCTCGCCAAGCACCCGGCCGCCCATCCGGAGATCCTCGTGACGTCGTCGCGGGAGGGTCATGGGCTCTCGGAATTGCGCGCCGCCGTGGCGGCATGTGCGGTTTGAGCCATCGACGTCTTCGATTGTTCTCGAACACAGCCGTATGGTTCACCTCCCCCCTTGCGGGGGAGGTCGGTTCGGCACCTTCAGGTGTCGGACCGGGAGGGGGTGAGCCGCAAACTTCTTACATGCCATCTTTACCCCCCTCCCTAGCCCTCCCCCGCAAGGGGGGAGGGGACAAGCCGCACATAATCGTGGGAAACGGGAGTTTCCCCTTAACTTCCGCCCCGCTATAAAGCGCCCGTGACCGATGAGAAACCAGACCTCCCCGACGTAAAGCCCGACCCGGAAGCCGATATCGGCCATGGCAGCACCCGGCTGCCCGGATTGAAATCGGATCCGGACGCGCCGAAGGGGGCCGCCCCCCTCTCCGTGTTCCAGCGGGCGGACCTGCTGTCGGAGGCGCTGCCCTTCATGCAGCGCTACGACAAGGCGACGGTGGTGATCAAATATGGCGGCCATGCCATGGGCGATCCCAAGCTCGCCCAGGATTTCGCGCGGGACGTGGTGCTGCTGAAGCAGGCGGGCGTGAACCCGGTCGTGGTGCATGGCGGCGGACCGCAGATCAAGCGGCTGCTGGATCGCTTGAGCATCAAGAGCGAGTTCCGGGACGGTTTGCGGGTGACGGACCGGGAAACGGTCGACGTGGTGGAGATGGTGCTCGCCGGCTCGGTCAACAAAGAGATCGTGGCGGCGATCAACGCCCATGGGGGCAAGGCGGTCGGCATTTCCGGCAAGGACGCCAATTTGATGCGGGCGCAGAAGATCACCCGCACCTGGCGCGACCCCGATTCCAATATCGAGCAGATCGTCGATCTCGGCTTCGTCGGCAATCCCGACCAAGTCGATCCCCATATTGTAGATGTGATTATCAATTCCGATCTGATCCCCGTGGTGGCGCCGATCGGCGTCAGCGCGGAGGGCGAGACGCTCAATATCAACGCCGACACCTTCGCCGGCGCGCTGGCGGCCGCCATGAAGGCGAAACGCCTGCTGCTGCTTACGGACGTTGAAGGCGTGCTGGACAAGCAGGGCAAGCTCGTGAAGTCGCTCACCACCAAGGAGGCCATGGCGCTGATCGAGGACGGCACCATTTCCGGGGGCATGATCCCCAAGGTGGAAAGCTGCCTGGGCGTCGTGGCGCAAGGCGTCGAGGCGGTTGTCATCATCAACGGCAAGGTGCCCCATGCGGTGCTGCTGGAGCTGTTCACCGAACATGGCGCCGGCACCTTGATCGAGCGGTCCGGAGTACACTGAGCGTATGACCAAAAACGTAGATTACGGGCGGCGCGGCTTCGAGCAGACGGAAGCCTGGGTGTTCGATCTCGACAACACGCTCTACCCGGCGGACTGCAATCTGTTCAGCCAGATCGATACGCGTATGGGCGCCTTCATCGCCGAGCATCTTGGCGTCGGCCACGACGAGGCGCATCGCCTGCGAAAGCATTACTACTACACCTACGGCACCACCCTCGCCGGGCTGATGCGGCTGCACAACGTGCACCCGGACGACTTTCTCGAATATGTGCACGACATCGATCTTGCAGTGGTGGAAGCCGCACCGGACCTGGCCGCAGCAATCGATCTTCTACCGGGTCGGAAATACGTCTTTACCAATGGCTCGATGCAGCACGCCGAGCGTGTGCTGAACAAGCTCGGGCTGACCGAGCATTTCGACGACATGTTCGATATCCGCTCAGCCGCATTCGTGCCCAAGCCGGACCCGGCGACCTATGACCGGTTCCTGAAGGCCCATGGGGTGAAAGCACCTTCCGCCGCCATGTTCGACGACCTGCCCCATAATCTGAAGCCGGCCCATGCGCTCGGCATGACGACGGTGCTGGTCGCCTGCGGGATCACGGATCATCCCGACCACCATGACATTGCGACCTGGACCGAGCTGCCCTCCCATATTCATCATCGGACGGATGCGCTTGCACCGTTTCTGCGAGAGATCCATGCCCGTCTCAAAGGCACAGCAGAGACCGAGCAGACCGAATTTTTCGATGCCGGTTTCCGGGCCGGCTAACCTTCCATTTGCACCGAAAGCGATAGGTTCGACCTCATGAGCAAAGAGCAATTGAAGCCCATCATCGAAGCCGCCTTCGACAAGGCCGACGAGATCTCGCCGAAGACCAAGGGCGAGACCCGCGAGGCCATCGAGACAACGCTGGAGCTGATGGATAGGGGCGAGCTGCGGGTTGCCGAGAAGGTGGACGGCCGGTGGACGGTCAACGAGTGGGCCAAGAAAGCGATCCTGCTTTCCTTCCGCCTGGAGGATTCCCACAAGATGGAGGGCGGCACGGATGGCGGCACTTGGTGGGACAAGGTGCCCAGCAAGTTCGCCGACTGGAAATCCAAGGATTTCAAGAAGGCCGGCTTCCGCGCCGTGCCGGGCTCCATCGTGCGCCGCTCGGCCTATATCGCGCCGGGCGTGGTGTTGATGCCCTCCTTCGTCAATCTCGGTGCCTATGTGGATAGCGGCGTGATGGTCGACACCTGGGCGACGGTCGGCTCCTGCGCGCAGATCGGCAAGAACGTGCATATTTCCGGCGGTGCCGGTATCGGCGGCGTGCTGGAACCGCTGCAGGCGAACCCCGTGATCATCGAGGATCATTGCTTTATCGGCGCCCGTGCGGAGGTGGCCGAAGGCGTCGTGGTCGGCGAAGGCTCGGTGCTCTCCATGGGCGTCTATCTGGGCCAGTCCACCAAGATCGTCGACCGGGAGACCGGCGAGATCTTCTATGGCCACGTGCCGCCCTTCTCGGTGGTGGTTTCCGGCACCTTGCCCGGCAAGGAGCTGCCGGACGGCTCACCCGGACCTTCGCTCTACTGCGCCGTGATCGTGAAGACGGTGGACGAGCGGACCCGCGCCAAGACCTCCATCAACGATCTGCTGCGGACCTAAGGGCGCTCACGCTGCCATGGATTGGAAGACCGTTTATCTGACCTTGCGGGGCCGCATCGCCCGCCAGACCTTCTGGTTGGCCATGATCCCGCTCCTGATCGCGTATTGGCTGGCAACTTTCGTCGTCCAGCTGATGGCCTCCTCCATGGCCGGCAACCAGATCATGGGGGCGCTGGCCTCCGGCATGATGATGGTCGTGAGCGCCGCATTCCTCATCGGCTTCATCGCGGTGTGCGTGAAACGTCTGCATGACCGGAACAAGTCCACCTGGTGGATGGCGGGGCTCTATGCGGTCAGCTTGTTGGGCGTCGTGGTCGCCACTTCATCCGGCTTGGCGATGACGCCGGTTGGGTTCACCTCGCTCGGCACGATGCTTGCGGCCTTGTGGCTCGGCATCCTGCTCTGGCTCATCGTCGAGCTCGGCATTCTCAAGGGGACGGAAGGACCGAACGCGTACGGGCCGGACCCGCTGGGACAAGCGCCGGCCCGCACCGACGCCGACTTGTAACGACAGGAATTCCGGCCGATGGGCTCTCTTTCCGAAGACGCCGTGCATCTTGCCCAAGGGCTGATCCGCTGCGAGAGCGTCACGCCCGAGGAAGGCGGCGCGCTCGATCTCCTGCAGAAGAAGCTGGAAGCCGCCGGGTTCACCTGTCACCGCCTTCCCTTCGAGGCGGCGGGCACGCCGACGGTCGACAACCTCTATGCGCGCATCGGCACGGGCCGGCCGCATCTCTGCTTCGCCGGCCATACGGATGTGGTGCCCCCCGGCGACGATGAGGCGTGGACCCATCCGCCCTTCGCCGGCGATATCGATCAGGGCCTGCTCTACGGCCGCGGCGCCTCCGACATGAAGGGCGGCGTGGCTGCTTTCATCACGGCCGCGCTCGACTATCTCGACTTCACGCGCGGCGAGCCCGCCGGCTCGATCAGCGTCCTCATCACGGGTGACGAGGAAGGCCCCGCCGTCAACGGCACGGAGAAGGTGCTGCAATGGATGGCGGCGCATGACGAGGTGCTGGACCACTGCGTCGTGGGCGAGCCCACCAATGCGACCCAGCTCGGGGAAACCATCAAGATCGGCCGGCGCGGCAGCCTCAATGGCAAGGTCACCATCAAGGGCGTGCAAGGCCACGTCGCCTATCCGGCGCTGGCCAACAATCCGATCCGCGGGCTGATCGCCGTGCTTTCCAAGCTCTACGAGGAACCTCTCGATCACGGCAACGCGCATTTCGCGCCGTCCAATCTGGAGGTGACGACCATCGACGTGCGAAACCCGGCGACCAATGTCATCCCGGCACGCGCGGAAGCGCTGTTCAATATCCGCTACAATGACGACCACACGCCGCAATCACTGCAATCCTGGGCGCGGGAGAAGGCTTTCGCGACACTGGAGGGCACAGGGCTGGAGGCCATTTTTGAATACGAGCCGGCCAATCCGGTCTTCGTGACGGAGCCGGGCACCCTCAGCACCCTGCTGGCGGAGGCGATCAGCGATGTCACCGGGCTGACGCCTGAGCTTTCCACGGCGGGTGGGACATCGGATGCGCGCTTCATCAAGGATTACTGCCCAGTGGTGGAGTTCGGCCTGACCACGGAGTCCATGCATCAGGTGGATGAGCGGGTCGCGGTATCCGATCTGGAGAAGCTCGCCGTGATCTATCGGCGGTTTCTCGAGCTCTATTTCGACGGTGGCACGGCAAGCTAGCCAAGCGGGACGCATCCGATGAGCCAAGGCGATACGCGCCCCATAGGTGTCTTCGATTCCGGCATGGGCGGGCTGACGGTGCTTCGCGCCATGACGGAGCGGCTACCCCACGAGCGCTTCGTCTATCTCGGCGATACGGCACGGCTTCCATACGGCACCAAGAGCCCCGCGACCATCCAGGCCTATGCCCTGCAGGCGACACGGCTTCTGCTGGCGGAAGGCGTGAAGATGGTGGTGATCGCTTGCAACACGGCCTCGGCGGTCGCGATCGGCCCGCTGTCGGAGGCGCTTTCGCCGGTGCCGGTGATCGGGGTGATCGAGCCGGGGGCGGCGGCCGGCGTGGCCGCGACACGAAACAAGCATATCGCTGTGCTGGCCACGGAGAGCACGGTCAAAGGCAATGCCTATGTCCGGGCGATCCATGCGCTGGTCGAGGATATCCGCGTACTGCAGCAGCCCTGCCAGGTCTTCGTCGCCATGGCGGAGGAAGGCTGGACGGACGGGCCGGCGGCGCGGGCAGCGGCCGAGCAGTATCTCGCGACGGTCTTCGCGGAAGCGGATGCACCGGATACGCTCGTTCTCGGCTGCACCCATTTCCCGGTGCTGGCCAAGATGCTGGGCGAGGTGGCCGGACGGGACGTCGCCATCGTGGATTCGGCGCGGACCACCGCCAATGCCGTGGCGGAGGCTTTGGCCGAGCTCGGGCTGGAGAGCAGCGAAGCGCCAGCGCCGGACAAGACCGCCAAGATCTTCGCAACGGATTCGCCGGAGCGCTTCGCCCGGGTCGGCGAGATCTTCCTAGGGCGGAAACTCGAGTCGAAGGATATCGAGCAGGTGGATCTTTAGGGGGCTGCGATGAGGCTGAGACCTCATGGTTCGAGACGCGAGCTACGCTCGCCCTCATTATGAGGAGAAGGGCCCCCACTCGCCGCGCATAGGACCTAGTCTCTCTTTACCCTCAACGCCCTTCGGTCCCCTCGCCCGTCGGGGCGCCGGAGATGGCGCGGGCCTCTTCCTCTTCGGCCAGATCCTTCGCCGTCAGGTTGCCGCTGCCCGCCTCGCGCAGGAGACCGCGCAGCCAACCCTTGCCCAGCAGCACAAACAGCATCAGCCCGTAGACCAAGCCGCCGATGACGATGAGGATTCCCAGCGCGGTCTCGTCGCGGAAGGCGGGAAGGTCCTCCAAAAGACCGGGCAGGACCAGGTAAGCCCCATAGATCGCGCCTGCGAGCACGAGGCCTGCCGCCAAGAGCTTCAAGACCGGTGGCCCGAGCCTCGCCGGCGACAGGGCGAAGCCCCGGCGCTTGGCGAACCAGATCAGCAGCCCGAGATTGATCCAGGCGCCGATGGCGGTCGCAAGCGCCAGGCCGACCTGGGCGAGCGGCCCCATGAGCAGGAATTTCAGGCCGATATTGATGGCGGCGGCGGAGAGCGCCGCCATGACCGGCGTCGCCGTGTCGCCCCGGGCGAAGAAGGGCGCGGTGAAGCTGCGCATCAGCACGAAGGGGATCATGCCGATGGCATAGGCGGCGAGGGTCGCACCGGCCGCGGCGGCATCTTCCGCCGTGAACGCGCCGCGGGCGAACAGCGCACGCATGATGAGATCGGGGATCGTGAGGCTCGCCGCCAGCACCGGCAGGGTGAGCAGCAGCGCGAGCTGGATGCCGCGGCTCTGGGCCTCGGCGGCGCCTTGCTTGTCGTTCGCCGCAAGGCGTTTCGACATCTCCGGCAAGAGCACGATCCCGACGGCGATGCCCACCACGCCGATGGGAAGCTGGTTGATGCGGTCGGCATAGTAGAGGGCCGACAGGGCGCCGGCGGGCAGGAAGCTCGCGATCAGCGTGTCGGCGAAGAGGGCGAGTTGGACGCCGCCGGCGCCGATGATGGCGGGCCCCAGGGCCTTTAGAAAGCGGCGGGTCGGCTGGTCGAGAACGGGAAGCCGCAAGCGCAGGCCGAAACCGTGGCGCTCCGCATCGATGCCGACCAGAAGGAGCTGGGCAACACCGGCGGCCAGAACGCCCCAGGCGGCGGCGTGGCCGGCGGTGGGAAACCAGAAGGCCAGCAGAAGCGCCCCAATCATGCAGAGATTGAGCAGGATCGGCGCGCCCGCCGCAGCGGCGAAGCGGTTATTGGCATTCAGCTCGCCGGAAATCAGGGTTTGGAGCGAGACCAGCAGCAGTGCCGGAAAGGTGATGCGGGTGAGGGTGACGGCGAGCTGGAAGCGCTCCGGATCGTCCTTCAGGCCGTGGGCGAGCAAGCCCACAAGCTGCGGCGTGAAGAAGAGCGCCAATGCCAGAAGCAGAATATTGACCGCGAGCAGAGCGGCGGCGACCCGGTCGGCAAAGAGACGCGCGCGCGCTTGCCCCGCCTGCTCCAGCTCCCGGGCATAGGCCGGCACGAAGGCGGCGTTGAAGGCGCCCTCGGCCAAGATGGCGCGGAAATGGTTGGGCAGGCGGAAGGCGACGAAGAAGGCATCGGCGATCGGGCCGGCACCCAACACGGCGGCCAGCACGACATCGCGGATGAAGCCGGTGATACGGGACAGCAGGGTGAACCCGCCGACGGTGAAGACGTGACGGATCATTCGGCGCCGCTCAATAGTCGACCTGTGTGAGGTATAGGCCGCAAGGCGGGGCGAGCGGACCGCAAGCTGCACGGTCGCGGGCCTCCAATGCGGCCTTCAGATCCTGCGCTGTCCAACTGCCTTCCCCCACGCGCTTCAGAGAGCCGACCATAGAGCGGACTTGGGTATGCAGGAAGGACCGGGCATGGGTGCGGATCGCGATCTCTTCTCCATGTCGGCTGACCTCGAGGAAATCCAGGGTCTTCTCCGGCGAATTCGCCTGACATTCCGCTGCCCTGAAGGTGGAGAAATCGTGGCGGCCGACGAGAACCTGTGCCGCCTCGTGCATGGCATCGGTATCGAGGGGGCGGAAAACCGGCCAGGCGCGATCCTTGTCGAGGGCGAGCGGGCTTCGGCGATTGACGATGCGATAGAGGTAATGGCGCTTCATCGCCGAGAAGCGCGCATCGAAATCGTCGCCCACCGCCGCGCAGTCCAGCACGACGATCGGCTGCGGCCTGAGATGGGCGTTGATGGCATCGCGGACGGTCTCCGGATTCCATTCCTTGGCGAGATCGAGATGAGCGACCTGACCGAGGGCATGGACGCCGGTATCGGTGCGCCCGGCCCCGCGCGGGACGAAATCCTCGCCGGAGAACGACTTCACCGCATCGGCCAGATGCGCCTGCACGCTGGGTGCATTTTCCTGCATCTGCCAGCCGCAATAGGGCGTGCCGTCATATTCGATTGTCAGCTTATAGCGGGGCATGGTTGATCGTGACGGCGTCCTGCTCGATCCTCGGCCGTGGAGCTGGGAAATCTCGTTTCAATGGCATAGGCAGATAGGGTTATGGAACAGTCTCTGAAGGATAAGGCGTTCTCCATTCTCAACGACAACCGCATCATGAGCGTCGGCACCTTGCGGCCCGACGGCTGGCCGCAAGTCACGACCGTCGGTTTCGGCAATCACGGGCTCACCCTCTATTTCATTTGCGGCCGCGACAGCCAGAAGGCCGCCAATCTCGCACATGACAACCGGGTCTCGCTCACCATCGACCACGACGTCTCCAATCCGATGGCCATCGAGGGAATCTCCATGGCCGCGCATGCCTTCATCGACGATACGAGCGTGGAGCAGGCTATGTCGCTGATGGCGCAGAAATATCCCGAATACAGCGATATGCCGATCCCCGAGGCGTCGGAGGTGCATGTGGTCCGCGTGGTGCCGAAGGTGATCTCGGTGCTCGACTACAGCAAAGGCTTCGGCCATGCGGACACGATCGACGTGACGGAAGACGATTTGACCTAGGTGTCAAAACAGATGCTCGCCGCATCCCAACTTCACACCGCGCAAGAAGTCTTCCGCGTTCATGGGACGCTTGCCCGCCCGCTGAAGCTCTAGAAGCCGGACCGCGCCCTTGCCGCAAGCCACGACCAAGGGCTCGGCGATCACCGCGCCGGGCTCACCTTTTCCCTCCGCCAGCTCGGATCGCAACAGCTTGAGGCGCTCGCGTTTTCCGTCCCGCTCGATCTCGCACCAGGCGCCGGGATAGGGGCTCAAGCCCCGGATCCGATCATGGATCTCGCTTGCCGGCTTCGTCCAATCGATCCGGCCGTCGGCGGAGGAGATCTTCGCCGCGTAGACCGCCCCCTCCTCTGGCTGCGGCATGCAATCGAGTTTCCCTTCCTCCGCGCGTGAAAGCGCTTCCACCATCAGCGCGGCGCCTTGCTCGGCCAGGGCATCGTGGAGCCGGCCGGCGGTCATGTCGGGCGGGATCGGCAGATCGAGCTGAAGACAGATCGCGCCGGTATCGAGACCTTCATCCATGCGCATGATGGTGGTGCCGGTCTTCTCGTCTCCTTCCATGATTGCCTGCTGGATCGGGGCGGCGCCGCGCCAGCGCGGCAGAAGGGACGCATGCACGTTGAAGCACCCTTCCTTCGGCGCATCGAGAACCGCTTGCGGCAGGATCAAACCGTAGGCGACCACCACGGCAGCATCGGCTTTATGGGATGCGAACCGCGTCTGCTCTTCGTCCGGTTTCAGACTCTCCGGCGTGAAGACGGGAAGCCCCTGCTCCTCGGCAAAGGCATGCACCGGCGAAAGCCGCAGCTTCATGCCACGGCCGGCGGCGCGCGGCGGCTGGCTGTAAACCGCGACGACCTCGTGACCCGCCGCCAGAATCGCTTTGAGGGTGGGGACGGCGAAATCCGGCGTCCCCATGAAGACGATGCGCATGGGCGGGTGTTTAGCACGACATCTCGGATCGGGAAGAGACGTTCGATTTCGCCGATCTGACAGAAGATAAAAAAGCCAATGGGCTGATGCTCTTACGGTTGAATCGCGCCTCTGATTGCAATCCTTGCTGCATGCTGTGATTTTGGCGCTAAACTGGTCTCTCAGACGACGCCTGTAAGTCTAGGGAGAGACGAACAATGCCTACTAAGCTTCTTCTGCCGCTGCTCGGCATCATGCTGCTCGCAAGCGCGCCCGCGACCGCCTACGACACGCTGGAGCAGGATTTCGCGATCTGCACCCAGGGCCAAGGCTCAAATCCCGAGATCGTGGATGCTTGCACCCGGCTAATCGACAATTCGCAGGTGGAAAACGAAATGGTCGGGATGTTCTATGGCCTGCGCGCCTCGGCCAATGACGATCCGGCCCAGAACTGCAGCGACGCCCACAAGGTGCTGGAACTGACAACCGACCCGAACCTGGTCAGTGCCGGCCAGAGTCTGGTCGAGGCGAACTGCTGAGTCTCAGAACTTCTGAAACCAGCCGAAGACCACGTACCATGCCTCGATCGCGTTGCGCTCATGCACCGTGAAAAACGATTTCACCTTAAGCGAGGCGTCGTATTCGGGCATGTCGTAGTTGACGATCGGACCAATTCCTAAGCTCTCCACCTGCCAGCCATGGGCCGGAAGGGCGAATCTGTCCCATCTGTCGTCCTCCACTTGCCATGCGTAATATCCGGCAAGGCCGAATTGGTAGCGCCCCCAACGCTCGGTGATGGCGAAGTCGATATTGAGCAGATCGCCGGTGGTGTATCGGGAGGACGGATTCTTCAGGTAGTTGTTCCAGAAGAACCTGGCACTGAATTCGGTCCCTTCCAACAAAATGGGAGGCGTCGCGTAGGTGATGCCGACTGTGGGAGAGAAATCCCAGATATTGGTGCTCATGCTGAGCACCTGCTCGAGCCGGTCGTCGTCGTCGTAACTTCCGACGGGAAAGGTTACGCCGAAGCCGAAGAGGACCGAGAGCCCTTCGAAGATGGGATAGGCCTCGGGATCGCGGGACGGCCGGTAGTGGCCGAAGGAGCGCGACCAGTCCAGCTCGACATAAGGGTCGCCGAACCCGGTGCTGCAGTTTTCCGCCTCGCCCACGAACAGATGGCCGCATTGGTTGCCCATGGGAAGATAGCCGACAATGCCGACCGATCCGTCGAGCACTTTCCAGTCCGGCACGTACATCAGATACGGCGCCAGATATTGCCTCTTCAGATCGGCGTCCCTGAAGTCCGGCAAAGTCTCGCCGTCGGGGCCCTTGAAGTCCGTGGTGCCGGCAAAATAGCCGAGAGCGCCGCCATAGAGACCGGCCGGGGGCAATTGACCGGCGTGGATATCGATGCCGCCGATCGGGCCAGCAGCGATCGGCCCTTCAACGGCCAGGGCCGGATTGCTCCCTATCCCAACTGTGAGTGCGCAGACGAGAACGCCGGCAGCCCACTTCATCAACTCCCCCATCCCCCGCGTTCGATCAATTGAAAATACCGCAGAAATGGGGTTTGAGCCACCAACGGGAGGTGGGTATTGCCCAACCTTTAAGCGGGCTGCTCGGCGCGTTTCTGCTTTGTCAGCTTGCGGACGACCATGTCGCGCTTCAGCCTGGAGAGGTAATCGATGAAGAGCACGCCGTTCAGATGGTCGATCTCGTGCTGCACGAGGGTCGACCAGAGATCCATGAAGTCCTCTTCCTGGATCGTGCCTTCAGCGTCGATGTAACGGACCCGGGTGCGTTGGGGGCGCTCGATCTCCGCCGTGTATTCGGGGATCGAGAGGCAACCCTCCTCATGGGTGCGAAGCTCCTCGGATCGCTCCAGAATCTCCGGATTGATCATCACCAGCGGCGCCGGATCGTCTTCGTCCCGGGCCGGATCCATGACGATCAGCCGGCGGCGCACGCCGATCTGGGGCGCGGCGAGGCCGATGCCGGGCGCGTCGTACATAGTCTCGAACATGTCGTCGATCAGCGTCTTCAAGCTCTCGTCGATATCTTCGACGGGGGTCGCTTGATCGCGCAGGATCTGATCCGGGACGGTAACGATAGGAAGCTTTGCCATACGCGGCTGAAATAAGGGCGCGGAGGTGATCGGTCAATGGCGAGGCGCGGTGCTCCAGGCGGTCGCCCGCCACCGTCCGTCCTGCAGCCTTGTGCCGGGGGTCCAGGAGCGAAGCCTGCTGCTCCCCCCAACCCGGACCGGCCATTTCTACACACGCCGTCTACACACACCATACATGTTCCTGTTTTGGTCTCATTTATCGCCGCGAATCGGTTTAGATTGCCGCGGATGATGACCGAACCTCTTCAGATCGGCGCTTATACCCTCGAGCCCATGCTGGTGTTGCTGGGGCTGGCGGGGGCCGTCGTGCTGCTGCTGTTCGCCCTGTTCGTCGTGTTCATGGTGATGCTGGGGCGCCGGCGCTCCGAGGCGCGCATCCAGGACGAGCAGATGGCGGAGCTGAAGGTGCGGCTGCAAACCCTGGCCGAGGTGAGCGTGTCGCGTCACGGAGATCTGGCGCGAGCGGTGAACGAGCGGCTGGACCGGATGAGCCACCGGGTCGGGTCGGACCTTTCGGAGACGTCGCGCAAGACGAACGAGAGCATCGCCAAGCTGCACGAGCGGCTGGCGGTGATCGACACGGCCCAGAAGAACCTGACCGATCTATCGTCCAACATGATGAGCCTGCAGCAGATCCTGGCCAACAAGCAGTCGCGCGGCGCGTTCGGCCAGATGCGCATGGAGACCATCATCAAGGACGGGCTGCCCATGGGGAGCTATAGCTTCCAGGCGACCCTTTCCAACGGGAAGCGGCCGGACTGTCTGCTGCATATGCCGAACAACGAGGCGGGCGTGGTGATCGACGCCAAGTTCCCGCTGGAAGGGTTCGAGGCGTTCCGCGTGGCGCGGGGCGAACAGGAGCAGAAGGAGGCGGCCCGGCGCATCAAGATCGATGTCGCCAAGCATATCGACGATATGGCGGCCCGCTACTTCATCACCGGAGAGACCCAGGACACGGCGATCCTGTTCGTGCCGTCGGAGTCGATCTACGCGGATCTCGCCGAGCATTTTTCCGATCTGGTGCAGCGGGCGCACCGGTCGCGCATCGTGATCTGCGCGCCCAACATGCTGATGCTGGCGGTGCAGACCATGCAGGCGATCCTGAAGGACGTGAAGATGCGCGAGCAGGCGGGGCTGATCCAGAAAGAGGTGGCCAAGCTCTGCGACGATATCGGGCGGCTGGGCGACCGGGTGAGCAATCTGCAGAGCCATTTCGCCCAGGCCAACAAGGATATCGACCAGATCGTCACCTCGTCGGACAAGATCGCCAAGCGCGGCCGCCGGATCGAGAATCTGGAGTTCGAGCAGGCTCCGGCGGAAATTGCGCCGGCACGGCCGGGACCGCGGATCCAACGCGGCACCGATCAGCCGGCCCGAAACAACCAGGCGGATCTGCTCGCGGGGGAATAGAGTATTGGACGCAACCTGGGACGAGCTTCTGGTTGGCGGCGGTGCGAGCGCCATCAATCTCGTGATTCATACGGTTTTGCTCGCCGCGATCGCCCGCACGATACAAATCATGCGGACCTACCGGCTGCTCGGATCGAACTTCATCCAGCGCAGCGCTGTGATCTATGTCGCCGGCATCCTGCTAGTGTTGGCGCATTATCTGGAGGTGCGGGTCTGGGCGAAAACCTATGAATGGGTGGGGGCCGCGCCGCCGAACACGCCGCTGGTCTATTTCGCCTTCTCCAACTACACGACGCTCGGCTATGGCGACATCGTTCCGGTGGAGGCATGGCGGCTGCTCGGGCCGATCACGGCTCTGAACGGCATCTTGCTGATCGGCTGGTCGACGGCGCTGATCTACGCCGTGCTGCGCGGCACGGACGATCCGCAATCCACGACCGCCCTGAACACCGAGACGGCGAAGGCGATCCGGGACGAGGTGCGGAAAGTCGGCGAGGATATGAAGCGCGAGCTCAAAACCCCCTAAGCGCCGCCCTTCTCACCGTATTTCATGCCTTCCAGCTTCAGCCCGTCGGGGTCGAGAAAGAAGACGGCGTAATAGTCCTCGTAATACTCGTCGGCGGGATCGAAAATCTCCACACCCCGCTCTTCGAGGAACGCCTGGAGTTCGTCGACGTCCTTTCGACTCCTGAGCTCGAAGGCGTAGTGATGGAAACCGGGACGGCCGAGCTTGTATTTGTGCTCAGGCTCTTCCGCCTGGCCGATCCAATAGCGGGTTTGGCCGTTGGTCCAGCCCATCATCTGCGGATATTCGTCCAGCACCTCGAACCCCAGAAAATCGAACAGCGCGCTGTAGAAGGCTTTCGACGTCTCATAATCGCTCACCCGGATGGCGAGATGGTCGATGCCGACGACGCGGGATGTGTTCTCCGCCATGGCTGCGCGTCTCCCTTTTGCCTTTGAAGCTGCCTAACGTGCCAGAGATTGGATCGTTCGCGCCGCTTTGTCATGACGGCAGACCGGCTGACTGATATGTGCTTGGACCTATGACCGCCACCGAGGATTCCGAAGCGAAGCCGAAGCTGCCCGAGACGCAGCGCCGTTGGACCGAAATCCTGTTCACGAGGAAGATGCTGGCCTGCATCTTCCTCGGCTTCACCTCCGGGCTGCCTCTCTACGTGCTGATCTCCCTGGTTCCGGCATGGCTCAGGAGCGAGGAGGTCGACCTCGCCACGATCGGCCTGTTCGCCCTGGTGGGACTGCCCTACACCTGGAAGTTCCTGTGGTCGCCCCTGATGGACCGCTACAAGCTGCCTTTCCTGGGGCGGCGGCGGGGCTGGGCGCTGCTGGTGCAGCTCGTGCTGCTGGTCTCGATCGGCGTGCTGGGTCAGTTCAATCCGACGACATCTCTCGAAACGATCGTCGCGGTCGTCTTCGTCGTGGCGCTGTTCAGCGCCAGCCAGGACATCGTGATCGATGCGTACCGGCGGGAGCTTTTAGCCGACGACGAGCTCGGCACCGGCACGTCGATCTTCGTCAACGCCTATCGGCTTTCCGGGCTGGTGCCGGGATCCCTGGCCCTCATCCTGGCGGATTTCCAGCCCTGGTCGCTCGTCTTCTGGATCACCGGCGGCTTCATGCTGGTCGGCATCGTGACGACCTTGGCGATCAAGGAGGTGAGCGACGATGCGCTGGCGCCTCACACCTTGCGGGAAGCGGTGATCGACCCCTTCGTCGAGTTTTTCAGCCGCGATGGAGGATTCCGGACCGGGCTGGCCATCCTCGCCTTCCTGTTTCTCTACAAGCTGGGAGACAACATGGCCACGGCGCTGGCCACGCCTTTCTATATCGACATGGGATACAGCCTGACCGAGATCGGGTCGGTCGCGAAGGTTGCCGGTCTGTGGGCCAGCATCGCCGGCGGCGTGCTCGGCGGGATCATCATGCTCAAGGTGAGCATCAACCGGGCGCTTTGGCTGTTCGGCTTCGTCCAGTTGGGCACCATCGTCCCATTCATCTGGCTGAGCCAGGCGGGGCATTCGCTGCCCGGGTTGTTTGTCGTGGTGAGCGGGGAATATCTCGGGGTCGGCCTGGGCACCATCGCGCTTACCGCCTTCATGGCCCGGGAAACCAGCAAGGCCTTCACCGCCACCCAATTCGCCCTGTTCAGCAGCTTCATCGCCGTGCCGCGAACATTGGCGAACGCCTCGACCGGCTACATCGTGGAAGCCGTGGGATGGACACAGTTTTTTGTTCTCTGCACGCTCATCGCCGTTCCCGGCATGCTGTTGCTCTTCAAAGTCGCGCCGTGGTCGGAGAGGCCCAAGCCGGACGAGCCGGAGGCGCAGCCTTTACCCAGCGTCGAAAGCGGCGGCGAACGTCCGGTGGCAGAGAACGTCACCGAAATCGATCAGCCGGCCGCGCCGGTCTCGAAAGGCGTCTGACGGCTACGCAATTTGGAGGGACGAGAGGGCAACCTCAAACCGAGTGGAGATTTTCAATGGGTCGCACAATCACCTTCGTTTTCGGCATGCTGACCGCGGCCGTCATCGCCGCGCCGCTCGGCATCTGGGTCGGCAGCGAGATGGAGCAGGACGGCTTCATCGAGACCATCCAGAGCGTCAACCTCTCCGATCAATGCATGCAGGAACTGACCCGCGGGGTGGACGAAAAGCTGGCGGAGTAGGGAGACGATCTGGCACTGTTCATAACCCCCTGTTTCTGACCAGACTTTCTACTCATGCTTGCATTTTTTGCGCATCGACGCTTTGCTGGAGGAGATCAGCTGGGGTTTCTGCGTGCCACTCTCATTCACCACACAGATGATGCGAATCGGCGATCTTTTCGCCGACGCCTCGGTGTTCGATATGCCCGATTTCCAGCGCCCTTTCTGCTGGGATGAGGAGACGGCGGCTCAGCTCTATGACGATATCCATGCCGCCATGGTGCGTGGTGCGCCGACAAACGGACGTCGAAAAAATCTCCAGGAGTACTTCCTGGGTCCTATTATCATTACACGGAAGCGGGTGGCCGATCCTGCAGAGGTGATCGATGGTCAGCAACGCCTAGTCGTGCTGACCATTCTCCTCGCCCTCATTCGCGATGCACTCCCGGAAGACAATAGGTTGCGAGACGAATTGCATGCGATGATCGTGCGGGAGCCGAACAATTTGCGGAATTTCGACGGGCGACCGCGTCTTTTTCTCCGCCGCATCGACAAAGACGCTTTCGTAGATTGGGTGCAGAGGTCTGGCGGCACGCGGGAACTGCCTGAAGACCATGAACAAGAATCCTGTGCGCGTATCCTTGACGCTATCAAGCATATCAAGGACGATATTGGGAATTGTCAGATAGAGTATCTGACCAAACTAGCTCAATTCATCCTCAACAATTGCTATGTCATCCAGATTCGCGCCCGCGATTTGGATGACGGCTACATTCTGTTCAAAAGCTTGAACAGTCGTGGCCAGCCTTTGAGCGAACTCGACCTTTGCAAGGCAGAGCTTCTCGGGCCCGCGCCACCTGCGGCCGGGATCGACAAGGCGCAGTTAGCTAGGCAATGGGAGAAAGCAGAGACTTCCCTAGAGCGTGAGGCGTTCGAGGAATATGTGCATTCCGTTCTGTCTCTCATAGCCAGGAACCCGCACGGGCGTGATCTCCGGGATCTCATGCGCGAAGTCTTGAGCAATCCCGTGGAGGCAAACAATTTTCGTTACCTCTTGGCCTCCGTCTTGCGTCATGCGGCCGATCTCGAAGACGGCACACTCGACTTTGGTAACGACAGTCAGGCCATCAATCGGGTAGTCGCATGCCTGGAATCCTATCCCATCAACGAATGGCGTTCGGTCGCCCTTCAATGGCTCGCCCGCAGTCCGGATGGCTTTAGTGCGCTACGTTTCTTCACGGCGCTTGATGGGCTCTGTCTCGGCCTACTGATCCTGAGTAAGAGCAAGGCTGAAATCATGAGGCGTTTTAAGGCGGTCGCTCGGGAGATCGCACTGGAGGGCGAAGCGGTGCTTGGCCATGCAGGCAAGCTGCGCTTCAGCCCCCAAGAGCAAACTCAGATTCAAACGGTGCTGAACAAGCCAATCAGTTCCCGCAAGAAATTCCTGAAGCCGCTGCTGCTTCGTTTGAATGCCAAGCGGCTCCCCGTCGAGATGCCCCTCTTCTTCCCAGAGGGGCTCACTATCGAACATATCTTGCCGCGGAATCCGAAGGCTGAAAGCCCATGGATGGCGAAATTTCCCGATGCCGCCGTTCGCAAGAACCGTACTGAGCTCCTTGGCAACTACGCGCTGCTGACCCACAAGATCAACGCAGGTGCGAAGAACAAAGATTTTCGTGAGAAGCGCCAAATTATGTTTGGCAAGACCGATAATCACGCCTTCCCGATTACCAGCGATCTGATCAATTTCGACGACTGGACTGAAGACGAGCTATTGCGACGGCACCAAGTGCTTGTGACCCAAACACTAGAGCTTCTCGGCGTGTTCAGCACCGCAGTGCCGCGAGCGGCAGAGTAATCCTCAAACTACCTTCTTGGCCTTCACCGCGGCGGCGAGGGTGCCGTCGTCGAGATAGTCGAGCTCGCCGCCCACAGGCACGCCATGGGCCAGGCGGTAGACCGTGACGCCACAATCGGCCAGCTGGTCGGAGATGAAGTGGGCAGTGGACTGGCCTTCAACGGTGGCATTGAGGGCGAGCAGGATCTCGGTCACCTTCTCGTCCCGGGCGCGCTCCACCAGCTTGCCGATGGTGAGGTCTTCAGGGCCGATGCCGTCAAGCGGTGACAAGGTGCCGCCGAGCACATGATAGAGGCCCTGCAGGACGCCGGCGCGCTCGAGGGCCCAGAGATCCCCCACCTCCTCCACCACGCAGATCATGGTCCGGTCGCGGGTCTCGTCGCGGCAGATGGTGCACGGGCTGACCGTATCGATATTGCCACAAGTCTCGCAGGTGACGATCTTGTCCCGCGCCGTCGCCAGGGCGGTGGCGAGGGGTTGGAGGAGCTGCTCCTTCTTCTTCACCAGGTCGAGGGCCGCCCGTCTGGCCGAGCGGGGGCCGAGGCCCGGCAGGCGGGCCAGCAGCTGGATGAGCTGTTCGATCTCGGGGCTAGCGGTGCCGCGCGCCATGGTTAGCTTTCGTGCAGACGTTGTCTCACCTCTCCCCTGTGGGGAGAGGTCGGATGCGAAGCATCCGGGTGAGGGGGAAGTGGACTTGCAGACGTGAGAGCCCCTCACCCCAACCCTCTCCCCACAGGGGAGAGGGGGTCCGCCGTGCCGTGCGGTGAGGCTGAGAAAGCACCACCCTAGCTGCCGAACGGATTCATGCCGGGCGGGAGGGGAAGGCCGCCGGTGAGGTCCTTCATCTTCTCCTGCATCATGGCCTCGACCTTGGACTTGGCGTCGTTATGGGCGGCGACGATGAGGTCCTCCACGATCTCCGCCTCGTCGGGCTTCATCAGGGAGGGATCAAGCTTCACGCCGATCATCTCGCCCTTGCCGTTGAGAGTGACCAGCACCATGCCGCCGCCGGACTGGCCCTCGACGATGGCTTGCGCAAGCTCCTCCTGCAGCTCCGCCATGCGGCTCTGCATCTCCTGCGCCTGCTTCATCATGCCCATCAGGTTCTTCATCTTTGTCTGCCGTCCTCGCTCAACCGTCTCTGTGAATATTCATCGTCTTCATCCCGTTCGTCCTCGCCCCGTTCGCCGTCCTGCTCCTCGGGTTGCGCCTGGCCGCCGGTCTGGAGCGGGCGCACCGCCTTGATCCTGGCGTCGGGGAAATGCTGGAAAACCTCTTTCACCGCGGGATGGGCACGGACACGCTCCAGCTCCGCCTCTTTCTCGCGGCGGCGCTTTTCTCCCAGGGTGATATCGCCCTCTTTCTCGTTGGTGACGACGATGCCCCAGGCGCGGCCGGTCCAGAGCTTGAGGCTTCGGCTCAGCTCCTGGGTCAGCTCCTTGTGAGCATCGGGCAGAAGATTGATCTCGATGGAGCCGGGACGGAAGCTAACCAAGCGCACCTTCTCGACCAGGGCGTTCTTCAGCTTCAGATCGCGCATATCCTCGGCGAGCTGCACCAATTCTTCGAAGCTCTTAGGATCGGCGAGCGGTTGAGGATCCGGCGCCTCTTGCAAGGGTGGCGCGTGCAAGGGCGGCGCGGATTGGAATGCCTCGTCCGGCGGTGCCGGGTTCTCGGATTCGAATTGAGCGACCGGCTCCGGGTCGCGGCTGCCTTGCGGGGCGTTCTGGCTGCGGGCGGGACTTTTTCCCTCCCCCTGCTCCAGGCGCATGACGAGATCGCCGGGGCTCGGCAGATCGGCGGCGTAGGCCAGACGCACCAGCACCATATCGGCGGCGGCCAGGGGCCGGGGCGCGTTCTCCACCTCCTCATGGCCTTTCAGCAGCATCTGCCAGGCGCGGGCCAGCACGGCCATGGAAAGCTTACCGCCGAGCTCGGCGGCCCGCTCGGCTTGCGCCTCTGGCAAGCTCGCATCGCGGCCCTCCTCGCCGCCCATGGCCTTGGCCCGGGTGACGGCATGCACGGCTTCGGCCAAGTCCGAGACGACCTGGGCAGGCTCGGCGCCGTCGCGGTTGAGATCGGCAAGCTGCTTCAGTGCCTCACCCGCCTCGCCCTTCAGCACCGTCTCCAGAAGATCGAAGATGCGGCCACGATCGGCCAGACCCAGCAGCGTGCTCGTTTGGGCGAGATCGAGCGGGCCGCCGGCGAAGGCGATGGCCCGGTCGAGGATGGAGAGCGCATCGCGCACGGAGCCTTCGGCGGACTTGGCGATGAGATTGAGAGCGGGGCGGTCGACCTCCGCCCCTTCCGCCTCCGCCACGTAAGCAAGGTGCGCCACCAAGGGCTCGATATCGATGCGCTTCAAATCGAAACGCTGACAGCGGGACAGCACAGTCACCGGGACTTTGCGTATTTCGGTGGTGGCGAAGATGAACTTCACATGGGCGGGCGGCTCTTCCAGCGTCTTCAGCAGGCCGTTGAAGGCCTGGCGCGAGAGCATATGCACCTCGTCGATGATGTAGACCTTGTAGCGCGCGGTGTTGGGCTTGTATTGGGCGCTATCGATGATGTCGCGGATATCGTCGATGCCGGTATGGGAGGCGGCATCCATCTCGATCACATCGAGATGCCGGCCCTCCAGGATGGCGCGGCAATGCTCGCCCTCCGTCTCGAAATCGACGGTGGGACCGCCCTCTCCGTCGGCCGTCTCATAGTTGAGGCCGCGGGCGATGAGCCGTGCCGTGGTGGTCTTCCCCACCCCGCGCACGCCGGTCAGCATATAGGCTTGAGCGATGCGGTCGGCGGCAAACGCGTTCTTCAACGTCTGCACCATGGCCGCCTGGCCGATCAGCTCGGAGAATATCTTGGGCCGGTATTTGCGGGCGAGTGCGGCGTGCCCGGATTCCATGTGTTTGGCGTTCCCCTGCCCGCTCGACTTCGCTGTATCACCGGCTTTGGCCATCGCGGGCGATCATCCTTGAAAGTACGATTGGACGCCAGATGTTTGTCGCCTTTCGGCGGCTGGAACGCCGCCGCGGCGCCGCCTGCCGGTCATCGGAGGAAGTGGGAGGCTGGACGAGCAACCCGCGAAACGCTCGTTAGGGCTGCTTCCTTCCGGACCTGACCCGGTTGGCGAGGCACGCGCCTGCTGCCAACCTCCCTAACGGGAGTATATCGGTCATACCCGGGGTCATAGCAACCCTTGTGCTATAGGAGCGCGATCTTCATTACGTGGAGGAGCCCCGCATGCGTTTGAGGCGGGTTGGGGATCGGGAAAAACCCCTCATACAGATCGATGCAGGTGGAGGCTGGGCCGACTTACCGGCACTGCTCGGCCGCTTGTCGCCAAGGCCGCAACCGGAACAGATTGCCTCCTGGTCGCACGATATCATCGCCCTTCTCGGCGCCCCTCATTATATCCGACAGGAGCTCGCCGCGGCGGCGCTTGCGCATCCCGCCAAGGCCGGCCGCGATACCGAGGCGATTCTGATGCCCTTCGCGCCGCGCTCCTACCGGGACTTCATGATCTACGAGGAACACACCGTGGCCGCCGCGCGCGGCTTCGTGAAACGCTTCCTGCCCGCCTTTGCGCCGATCGTCGCGACCTACGAAAGACTGGCGGGCAGCCCATTTCCCAAACTCAAACCTGCCCCGCTATGGTATCGGCAGCCGATCTACTATATGGGCAATCACCTTGCCTTCGTGACGGATGGCGATGCCGTCACGGCACCCTTCTACACTGACTATCTGGATTACGAGCTGGAGCTCGGCTTCGTGCTCTCAGCCCCGCTCCTGAACGCCAGCCCCGAAGAGGCCGAAAATGCCATCGGCGGTTTCGTCGTTCTCAACGATTTCAGCGCCCGCGACGTCCAGCTTGCCGAGATGAAATCGGGATTCGGGCCGCAAAAAGCGAAGCATTTCGCCAATGCCATATCGCCCGTCCTCGTCACGGCGGACGAAATCCTGCCGCGCTGGCGCGACCTCAAGGGCTCCGTCGCCATCAACGGACGGGTAGTGGCGGAGCCGAGCTCGGCAAATCCGCATTGGTCCTTGGGCGAGATGCTGGCGCATGTCTCGCGATCCGAGCGGCTTTATCCGGGCGAGTTCTTCGGCACCGGCACGTTCCCAGGCGGCAGCGGCATCGAATCCGGGCAGCGTCTCGTGCCGGGCGACAGGATCGAGATCGCAATCCAGGGCATCGGATCCGTTGCCAATACAATTATCGCCGAAAAGGAGAGCTGAGATGCGGGTCATCGATCTGTCAAAACCCGTACAATTCAATCGCGACGATCCCGGCTTCATGCAGGTCAAGATCAAGCATAAGCCGCACCGGGCGAGCAAAATCCTGGTGTGGCTGCTGGGATTGCCCTCGCGGCTGTTCCCGAGGGATTTCACCGGCTGGGCGGACGACACGATCACCAAGATGGGCGTGCATGCGACGACCCATATCGATGCTCCCTGGCATTACGGACCCGTTTCGGCGGGGGAGCCCGCCGAAACCATCGAAAAGATCCCGCTCGATCGCTGCATCGGTCCCGGCGTGGTGTTCGATATGACCCACAAGCAGGACAACGACCCGATTACGGCCGCCGACATGGAAGAGGCGCTGGCCAAGACGGGTGCGACGCTGACGCCGCAAACCATCGTCCTGATCCGCACGGGCCGGGACCGCTACCAAGGCACGAAGGAATTCTGGAAGCGCGGCACCGGCATGAGCGTCGAGGCGACCGAGTGGCTCCTCGATCGCGGCATCCTCGTCATGGGAATCGATCAGTGGGGCTGGGATCTGCCGTTCCATGCCCAGATCGCCAAGGCCAAGGCGACGAATGACGACACCCTCTTCTGGGAGGCGCATCGCGTCGGCCAGCGGCGCCCCTATTGGCATATGGAGCAGCTCGTCAATCTGGGCGCTCTGCCTGCCCACGGTTTCGAGGTGGCGGTGTTCCCACTGAAGCTCGTCGGCGCGTCTGCCGCGCCGGCCCGCGTGGTGGCCTTGATCCGCGAGCCTTCGCCGGAGGCCGCCGGAAAGACATCTGCGTGAGGGGCCCGCTTATTCCGCTTGCGCCTTCAGCTGGGCGCGGAAGGGGCTCGCCGGATAGGTGCCGAAGATCGTGAGCTCGGCGGAGTAGAAGGCGAGCTCCTCGAGAGCGAGCTTGACCAGCCGGTCCTCCGGGTGACCCTCGATATCGGCATAGAACTGGCTGGCGTTGAAGGAACCGCCGAGCTGATAGGATTCCAGCTTGGTCATGTTTACGCCGTTGGTGGCAAAGCCGCCGAGCGCCTTATACAGCGCCGCAGGCACGTTCCGCACGCGGAACATGAAGCTGGTGATCGCCGGGCCGTCCTCAAGCGATGGCGTCCTGGGCTCGGTGGCCAGCACGACGAACCGGGTGGTGTTGTGCTCCGCATCCTCGATATCGGATTTGGCGACCTCCAATCCGTAGATCTCGGCCGCCAGCGTTGAGGCGATCGCCGCCCGGGTCCGATCCTCGGTCTCGGCCAGCTCCTTGGCGGCACCGGCAGTATCGGCCTCGGTGACCGGCGTGAGCTTCAGCTCCCGGATGACGTTGCGGCATTGGCCGAGCGCCATGGTGTGGCTGTGCACGGTCTTCAGCTCATTCAGCTTGGTGCCCGGCAGCACAAGCAGCTGATGCCGGACGCGCTCGAAATGCTCGCCGACGATGAAGAGGCCGGATTCGGGCAACAGATGATGGATATCGGCCACGCGCCCCGCCACGGAATTTTCGATCGGGATCATGGCGAGAGCGGCTTCGCCCGACTTCAAGGCGCCGAGCGCATCCTCGAAGGTGGCGCAAGGCAGCGGCTCCATCTCCGGATAGGCGTCCTTGCAAGCCAGGTGGGAGTTGGCGCCGGGCTCGCCTTGAAAGGCGATCTTCTGGCGGTCTTCGTCGCTCATGATGTGCCGGATTTTTCCAATAAAGCCCGGGCCCGGGCGAGGTCGGCCGGAGTATCGACACCGAGCGGAACGGTGTCAACGAGCGCCACATTGATGTGCATGCCGGCTTCCAGGGCGCGGAGCTGCTCCAGCCTTTCCCGCTTCTCGAGGGTCGAGGGCGGCAAGGCCACGAAACGCTCAAGCGCGGCCCGGCGATAGGCGTAGATGCCGATGTGATGATAGAGGGGGCCGTCACCATAAGGCGCGGTGGCGCGGGTGAAGTAGAGCGCCTTCAGAAGCCTGGGCCCGGACGGCGTGCCGACCACCTTCACCACATTCGGATTGGTGCGCTCGCTCTCCTCCGAGATCTCGCAGGCCAGGGTGGCGATATCGGCCTCCCCCGGCGCAAGCGCCTCGAGGCAGCTTGCCACGAGGGCCGGGTCGAGGGTCGGCAGATCGCCCTGGAGATTGACGATCGCTTCGCATTCCCTATCGGGATCGGCGGCAGACAGCGCCTCGAAAATCCGGTCGGAACCGCTTTGATGATCGGGATCGGTCAGCACGGCCCTGCCGCCTGCTCCCGAAACCGCTTGCGAAATTTCCTCTGAATCGGTTGCCACGATCACCTCGCCGCAACCGGATTCAACAGCGCGGCGCCAAACATGAACGATCATGGGCTCTTTGCCGATGACGGCCAGGGGCTTGTGCGGCAAACGGCTCGCTTTCATGCGCGCAGGAATAATGATGAGAGTCTTGCACATACGGGTTTTGGTAGCCATAAACAGCCGGTTAGCAGGATCCTTATGCGACTCTATGCTAACCAGTCATTGGGTTAGGTTCAGTTGCCAGTCGGGTGGACGCCATTTAATCTCGCCGCCGCCGCGACAGATCGGTTGAGATGCCTTTGCTTCCGGGGGGAACGCCAGAATGAATAGTTACCGGTTTAACCAACTTGCGATGGCCGTGCTTGCAGCCCTGGTGCTGTTTTTCGGTACTCGCACCTTGATTAACATCATTTACGCCGAGCACGAGCCCGAACATGCGGGTTACGAGGTGCCGGGCGCCAAGAAGGAAGGCGAGAAAGCCGCCGAAGGCAAGGGCGAGCCGGCCAAGGAAGAGGGTAGCCAGGTCCTGACGCTCCTGGCCAGCGCCGATCCCAAGAAGGGCGAAGCGGCCGCCGGCATCTGCAAGGGCTGTCACACCCTGGACAAGGGCGGCGCCAACATGGTCGGCCCGAATCTCTGGGATATCGTCGACCGCAAGGTCGCCAGCCACGAAGGCTACGATTACTCGCCCGCCATCGTCGAGCATGGCGGCGAGTGGGACTACGTCAATCTCGACGACATGATCAAGCATCCGAACGTGCATATCCCGGGCACCAAGATGGCGATGTATCCGGGCATGCCGGATGCCGAGAAGCGCGCCGATGTGATCGCCTATCTGCGCACGCTGAGCGACGATCCGAAGCCTCTGCCTGAGGCCGGCGGCGAAGGCGGGGACGATTCCGCTGCGGCCGAGAGCGGCGAAGCCGAGGAATCCGCGCCGGCTGAGCCGGCAAAGGAAGAGCCTTCTTCGGAGAGCGCGCCGGCGGAGGAGCCCAATGCCGCGGCGGACGAAGACACATCCGAAGCGCCGGCTGACGATGCCGGGGCTGGCGAGGAGCCGAACGAGGATATGGGTTCGGAGCCTTCCACGACGGATTCCGCCGACCAGCCGGAAGACACGACGGCGCCGGACGAGGAGCCGAATGCCGATGCCGGCACGGAAAGCGAGAGCGACACGCAGTAAAGGTCGCTTTTTCACTTAGAATTTTGCGAAAGGGCGCCGGTCTTTCCGGCGCCCTTTTCATTTCCCGGCGGATCATCGCCGGGCGTTTTCGGCCGTCCGTCACCTAACCGATAATTCATTTGGACGCCGGGCTCGCCATGGTAAGACCCAAGAACAGCATGGTGAGCCTGTTGCGTTTGCAGTTTTAAGGCCCTTTTCTGCCGATACGCTTGGTGTCCGGGCCGCCCTGCTTCAGGCCGTCTCGATTCCGTCCTCGTTGAGCACCAGATTCGGCATGATCTTATCCAACATTCTCCGCTCGAGCTTCGCAGCCCTCCTGCTCACGGCAGTCTTGGCCGTCCCTCCGACACGCGCTGAAGACGTCCATGACCACGCCATCTCCCTCATCGGCGAGCCGAAATATCCGGCCGATTTTTCCCATTTCGACTATGTGAACCCGGATGCGCCCAAAGGCGGCCGCGTGCGCATGGCCGCGATCGGCGGGTTCGATAGCTTGAACCCGGTGCTTTACAAGGGAGCCTCAGCGGCCGGTCTCGGACTGATCTACGAGTCGCTCACGGCGAGCAGCCTGGATGAGGAATCGACGGCTTACGGGCAGATCGCCGAATGGATTTCCCACCCGGACGATTATTCCTCCGTCACCTTCAAACTGCGGGACGGGGCGAAGTGGCATGACGGCAAGCCGATCACCGTGGAAGACGTGATCTACAGCCTGGAGGTCAACAAGGAGGCCAACCCGCAGCTCGGCCTCTATTACAAGAACGTCAAGTCGGCCGAAAAAACGGGCGACCGCCAGGTGACCTTCACCTTCGATTCCAAGAACAACCGGGAGCTTCCCTTCATCATGGGACAGCTCACCATCCTGCCGAAGCATTGGTGGACGGGAAAGGATGCAAACGGCAATCAACGGGATCCGCTGAAGACGACCATGGAGCCGCCGCTCGGCTCCGGCCCCTATAAGATCAAGAAGGTGGTGCCCGGCCGTTCGATCTCCTTTGAGCGGGTCGACGATTACTGGGGCAAGGATCTGCCGATCAACAAGGGCCAGTACAACTACGACACGATCCGCTTCGATTATTACCGCGATCAGACGGTCGCCTTCGAGGCCTTCAAGGCCGGCTCACTCGATTATCACACCGAATCCAGCGCCAAGAACTGGGCCACCGCCTACGATTTCGAAGCCGTGAAGAAGGGGTGGATCGTGAAGCAGGAGGTGCCCGTGGGGACGGCGGCACCGATGCAGAGCTTCGTCTTCAATCTCCGGCGCGACAAGTTCGACGATGTGCGGGTGCGGCGCGCCTTCAATCTGGCCTTCGATTTCGAATGGTCGAACAAGAACCTGTTCTTCGGCCAATACGAGCGCGTGGGCAGCTATTTCGAGAATACCGAGCTCGCCGCGCCGAAGACATTGCCGGAAGGCCGCGAGCTGGAGATTCTGGAAGAGGTGAAGGAGGACGTGCCGCCGGAGGTCTTCACGCAAGTGCACGAGAACCCCACCACCGAGGGCAAGGGCGGTCTTCGCGGCAATCTGCGCAAGGCCGTGAAGCTTCTGAACGAGGCCGGGTGGAAGGTCAAAAACGGTGTGCTCACCAACGAGAAGACCGGCGAGAAGATGCAGGTCGAGTTCCTGCTGGTCTCTCCACTCTTCGAGCGCATCGTGCAACCCTATCTCCGCAATCTCGAGAAGCTCGGCATCAAGGGCACGGTCCGGCTGGTGGATTCGGCGCAGTACACGCGGCGCCTGCAGAACTTCAATTACGACATCATCGTCAACAGCTTCGCCCAATCGCGCTCCCCGGGGAACGAGCAGCGCTACTATTGGGGCTCCGAGGCGGCCGACAGGGAGGGCAGCCAGAACCTGATCGGCATCAAGGACCCGGCCATCGACAAGCTGATCGACAAGGTGATTTTCGCGAAGGACCGCGACGAGTTGATCGCGGCCACCCACGCGCTGGACCGGGTGCTGCTGTGGAACGATTTCGTGGTGCCCCACTGGTATTCGCCGGTCGTTCGCATCGCCTATTGGAATCGCTACACTCAGCCGGAGACTTTGCCGGAGCTGACGCCCGGCTTTCTACAGGTCTGGTGGTACGACAAAGAGAAGGCCGCCAAGCTCCCGGGAGGGGCGCAATAGATGACGGCGGGCGCGAGCGTGAATCACAAGGGCAGCATCGCCGCCTGTCTCTTCGCGGCCGCGCTGACCTTCGGCGCCTTTGCTGCCGAAGCCTCCGAGCCAAAGCACGGGCTCTCCGCCTTCGGCGACCTCAAATACCCAGCGGATTTCGAGCATTTCGACTATGTCAATCCGGATGCACCGAAGGGGGGCCAGTTCAGCCTGATCGGCTGGAGCAGCGTGACCACCTTTAACAGCCTCAACCCCTACATCCTGAAGGGCGATGCCGCGCAAGGCATGGACATGCTGTTCGACAGCCTGATGACCCGCGCACAGGACGAGCCGGATGCGGTCTACGGGCTGGTGGCGAAATCGGGTGAGGTGGCCGATGACGGCATGTCGGTGACCTTCAAGCTTCGCCCCGAGGCCCGCTTCCATGACGGCAGCAAGCTCACCGCCGAAGACGTGATCTTTTCCTTCAATGTGCTGAAGGAGAAAGGTCATCCGATCTACCGCCAGATGCTGCGGGATGTGGAGAGCGCCGAAGCGCTGGATGCGGAAACCGTGCGCTACCAGTTCAAAGGCGAGCAGACCCGCGACCTGCCGTTGACGGTCGCCGGCCTGCCGATCCTTTCCAAGGCCTATTACGCCGACCGGCCGTTCGACGAGACGACCCTCAAGCCGCCGCTCGGCTCCGGCCCCTACAAGGTCAAGTCCTTCCGTCAGGGGCGCAACATCACCTATGAGCGCGATCCGAACTATTGGGCGAAGGATCTGCCAGTCAATCGCGGGCGCTGGAATTTCGACGAAATCCGCTACGAATATTTTCGCGACCGGACCGCCGCCATGGAGGCGTTCAAGGCCGGCGCCTACGATTTCCGCGAGGAATTCACCTCCAAGGTCTGGGCGACGGAGTACGATTTTCCCGCCATCAAATCGGGCCGGGTGAAGAAGGAGACTCTGCCGGACGATACGCCGTCGGGCACCCAGGGCTGGTTCCTCAACACAAGGCGCGATGCGCTGAAAGACCCGAAAGTGCGCAAGGCGTTGGGGCTCGTCTTCGATTTCGAATGGACCAACCGCAACCTCTTCTACGGGCTCTACGAGCGCACCCAGAGCTATTTCGAGAATTCGGCCATGCGGGCGGAGGGCGAGCCATCGGAGAAGGAGCTTGCCCTGCTCGACTCGCTTTCAGCCGACGTGCCGGAAGAGGCGAAGGGCGAAGCCTACACACCGCCTGTGACCGACGGGACAGGCCATGACCGGACGCTCTTGAGAGAAGCCCACGAACTGCTGGTCGAGGCCGGCTGGACGGTCAAGGATGGCGTGCGTGTCAACGCGGAGGGCGAGCCGCTTCGGCTCGAATTCCTCAATTTCGAACCGGCTTTCGAGCGGGTGACCGCGCCTTATCTGAAGAACCTGCAGCGTCTCGGCATCCAGGCGCGGATTCGCATGGTGGACCCGTCGCAATATCAGCAGAGGCTGAAGGGGTTCGATTTCGACATCACGACCCAGCGCTACGGCATGGAGCTGACGCCGGGGCCGGAGCTGCGAAGCTATTTCAGCTCAGACGCTGCCAATATGACGGGCTCGCTGAACCTGGCGGGGATCGCCGATCCAGCGGCCGACGAGCTGATCGGCCGTATCATCGAGGCGAAGAACCGGGGCGAGCTGGTGACGGCGGCCCGGGCTTTGGACCGCGTCCTGCGCGCCGGCCATTACTGGGTGCCTCACTGGTATAAGGGCAGCCATGCGATCGCCTATTGGGACAAGTTTTCCCGGCCGGAGCAAAAGCCCCGCTTCGACCGGGGCATTCTCGACACGTGGTGGTTCGACGAGGCGAAGGCCGACGCGCTGGCCGGGAACGCGAACCTAGAAAAGAAAACCGCGGCCAGAGATGGAACCGACGCCAGCGCGCCGAAAGATCCGCTGCAAGAGAGCGAGAGAGCCCAGAGCACGGAAAAGGACACGGATGACGTTTTCCCGATCGGCTATATCATCGCCGCGTTCTTCTTCGCCGGGCTGCTGGCGCTTGTCGTCTTCCGCTTTCGCAAGAGGCGTTTGGACTAGAGGCCGGCCCTTCCACCTGTGGCATGACGGTTCGAAACATGGTGTATCGAGATACGTTTTATCGAGAATTTGCGAGACCAATAACGCCGCTTAAGGCAACGCAACCCGGATCTGCATGACAGCTTATATCTTCCGCCGCCTTCTGCTGATCATCCCCACCATGTTCGGCATCATGCTGATGACCTTCGTGGTGGTGCAATTCGCGCCGGGCGGCCCGGTGGAGCGCATGATCGCGCAGCTCACCGGCACCGACGTGGCCGCGACGGCGAAGATCAGCGGCGGTGGCAGCGATTTCAGCGGCGGGGGCTCGCAGACCTCACCGGGCGATCTCTCCTCGAACTCCAAATATCGCGGGGCGCAAGGCCTCGACCCCGAATTTATCAAGAGCCTCGAGCAGCAGTTCGGCTTCGACAAGCCGGCCTATGAGCGCTTCTTCATGCTGCTCTGGAACTATATGCGCTTCGATTTCGGCGAGAGCTATTACCGGGACACCAGCGTGCTCTCGCTGATTGCGGAGAAGATGCCGGTCTCCATCTCTCTCGGGCTCTGGATGACCCTGATCTCCTATTCCATCTCGATCCCGCTGGGCATCCGCAAGGCCGTGGCTGACGGCACCCGTTTCGACGTCTGGACCAGCAGCGCCATCATCCTCGGCTATGCGATTCCGGGCTTTCTGGTGGCGGTGTTTTTGATCGTGCTGTTCGCAGGCGGCTCATTCTTCAGCTGGTTTCCGTTGCGCGGGCTGGTCTCGGAAAACTGGTCGGAATTGCCTTGGTACTCGAAGATCCTCGACTATTTCTGGCATCTGGTGCTGCCGATGTTCGCCATGGCCCTTTCGGCCTTCGCGACGACCACCTTCCTGACCAAGAACTCCTTCCTGGAGGAAATCCGGAAACAATACGTGATGACGGCGCGGGCCAAGGGGCTGACCGAACATTCGGTGCTCTACGGGCATATCTTCCGCAATGCCATGCTGATCATTATCGCCGGGTTCCCGGGCGCTTTTATCGGGGCGTTCTTCGCAGGGTCCCTGCTGATCGAGACCATCTTCAGTCTGGACGGGCTCGGCCTGCTCGGCTTCGAATCCGTGGTGAATCGCGATTACCCGGTCGTATTCGCGACGGTCTATATCTTCTCCCTGCTCGGGCTGGTGATGAACCTGATCTCCGATCTCGCCTATACCTGGGTCGATCCGCGCATCGATTTCGAGACGAGGGAGGTCTGAGATGGACGCTCCCACCGATGTCGCCATCGAGGAACAGGAAGCGGCGGAAGCGGGCCGCCCCTGGATCAAGGTCTCACCGATCAACAAGCGGCGCTGGGCGATCTTCAAATCCCACAAGCGCGGCTACTGGTCCCTCTGGATCTTCATCGTGCTGTTCGTGATCAGCCTGTTCGCCGAGTTCGTGGCGAACGACAAGCCTCTGCTGGTGGAGTATCAGGGCGAATTCTACAGCCCGATCTTCAAATCCTATCCGGAGACGGCCTTCGGCGGCTTCTTCGAGACGGAGACGGATTACCGCGATCCGGCCGTGCAGGAGATGATCGCGGAAGGCAATGGGTGGATACTCTGGCCGCCGATCCGCTTTTCCTACAATACGGAAAACAAGGACCCGCCCATGGCCTTCCCGTCGAAGCCGACCTGGCTTCTGACCAAGGAGGATTGCGAGCGGGCGGTCGAGGACGGCTTCCACCCCTGCAACGACCAGCTCGAATGGAACTGGCTCGGCACCGACGATCAGGGCCGGGACGTGGTGGCGCGCATCATCTACGGCTTCCGCATCTCGGTGCTGTTCGGACTCGTGCTCACGTTTCTCTCATCCATCATCGGCGTGGCGGCCGGCGCGGTGCAGGGCTATTTCGGCGGCTGGACGGACCTCCTGTTCCAGCGCTTCATCGAAATCTGGACCAGCGTGCCCCAGCTCTATCTGCTGATCATCGTGGCGGCGGTGATCGAGCCGAATTTCTGGATCCTGCTCGGCATCCTGCTGGCCTTCTCCTGGGTGGCGCTGGTCGGCCTCGTGCGCGCTGAGTTCCTCAGAGCGCGCAATTTCGAATACGTCACCGCGGCGCGGGCGCTGGGCTTGGGCAACTTGACCATCATGTGGAAGCATCTGCTGCCCAATGCGATGGTGGCGACGCTGACCTTTATGCCCTTCATCCTGAACGGCTCGATCACCACATTGACGTCGCTGGACTTCCTGGGCTTCGGCCTGCCCCCGGGCTCGCCCTCTCTCGGGGAGCTGCTGGCGCAGGGCAAGGACAATCTGCATGCACCTTGGCTCGGGCTGACGGCATTCTTCGTCATCGGCATTATGCTGAGCCTGCTGATCTTCATCGGCGAGGCGGTGCGCGATGCCTTCGATCCCCGCAAGGCCTATGGCGCGGCGGAAGGATAGGCGGATGCATGGATCTCACGACCATAGCCATGTGAACTCGAACAACGAGAAGCGCATGGCGGCCGCGGCGATCATCACCGGCCTCTTCATGGTGGCCGAGGTGGTGGGCGGTATCGTCTCCGGCTCTCTGGCGCTGATCGCCGATGCCGGCCACATGCTGACCGATTTCGCCTCCCTGGCGCTCGCCTGGTTCGGCTTCCGGCTGGCGCGCCGGCCGGCCGACTGGAAGCGGACCTATGGCTTTGACCGGTTCCAGGTTCTGGTCGCCTTCGTGAACGGGCTGGCGCTGTTCGTGATCGCGGCCTGGATCGTCTACGAAGCCTATGAGCGCCTTAATGAAGGAGCGGCTGTCGAAGGCGGGATCATGATGGTGGTGGCCGCTCTCGGCTTGCTGGTCAATATCGGTGCTTTCCTCCTCCTGCACGGTGCGGACCGGGAGAACTTGAATGTGCGCGGCGCGGCCATCCACGTGCTGGGCGATTTGCTGGGCTCGGTGGCGGCTCTCATTGCGGGCGGGGTGATCTACTGGACCGGCTGGACGCCGATCGATCCCCTGCTCTCGGTGCTGGTCGCGCTGATCATTCTGCGCAGCGGCTGGTACGTGGTGAAGGCCTCGGCGCACATCCTCTTGGAGGGGGCGCCGCCGGAGATCGACAGCCGGGAAATCGGGCCCGATATCATCGCCAATGTAAAAGGTGTGGAGGACGTGCATCACGTGCATGTCTGGGCGATCACCCAGGAGCGCACGATGGTGACGCTGCATGCCGTGATCACCGAGCCGAAGGAGATCGACGCAATCGTGCGTAAAATCAAAGAGCGGCTGCAGACACGCTTCGGATTCGGCCACGCGACGATCGAGGTGGAATGCGAAGACTGCGCCGATGCGGTGCTGGGGACATCTCATGGCCACTGAGGGCACGAAGACCGACAACGACGCGACGCGCAACGGCGAGAAACTCCTCACCGTGAAAGATCTCTCTGTCGATTTCGGCAAGGGGAAAGGTGCCGTCCATGCGGTGAAAAACGTCTCTTTCGATATCGGCAAGGGAGAAACGGTCGCGCTGGTGGGCGAGTCGGGCTCCGGCAAGACGGTGAGCGCGCTGTCGATCTTGCGGCTGCTGCCCTACCCCGCCGCATCTCATCCGAGTGGAGATATCACCTATAAGGGCCAGAACATTCTGCAGATGCGGCAGTCGGATCTTCGGCACATTCGCGGCAACGAAATCTCGATGATTTTCCAGGAGCCGATGACCTCGCTGAACCCGCTGCACACTATCGAGAAGCAGGTCGCCGAGGTGATGACGATTCACCAGGGCATCTCGGGCAAGGCAGCCCAGGCACGCGTCTTGGAGCTTCTCGATGCGGTCGGCATCGACAATCCCGAAGAACGGCTTAATTCCTACCCCCATCAGCTTTCCGGGGGGCAGCGCCAGCGCGTGATGATCGCCATGGCCCTGGCCAACGATCCGGACCTCTTGATCGCCGACGAGCCGACCACGGCGCTCGACGTGACCATCCAGGCGCAGATCCTGGAGCTGCTCCTTCGACTCCGCGAGAAGCTCGGCATGGCGATGCTGCTCATCACCCACGATCTCGGCATCGTGCGGAAGATGGCCGACCGGGTCTGTGTGATGACCGGCGGGGAGATCGTCGAGCACGGATCGACCAAGCAGATCTTCAATACCCCGAAACACGCCTATACCAAGCATCTCCTCGCTTCGGAGCCGAAGGGCAAGCCGCCGAAGGCCGATCCCAAAGCGCCGGTCATTCTGAAGGCCGACGATTTGAAGGTCTGGTTCCCGGTCAAGCGCGGCTTCCTGCGGCGCACGGTCGGCTACATCAAGGCGGTAGACGGAATCGATGTCGCCGTACAGGAAGGTCAGACGGTCGGGGTGGTCGGCGAATCCGGCTCCGGCAAGACGACGCTCGGGCTCGCCCTGTTGCGTCTGATCTCGAGCAAGGGGCCGGTGGTCTATCTCGGCAACCGGATCGACGGGCTGGAAAGCAATCAGATGCGCCCCTATCGGCGCGAGATGCAGATCGTGTTCCAGGACCCTTACGGATCCCTCTCCCCCCGGCTTTCGGTGAGCCAGATCGTCGAGGAAGGCTTGCTGGTGCAGAAGCGTGGCTTGGACGCCGATGAACGCCGCGCACTGGTCACCAAGGCGCTGGAAGAGGTCGGGATCAATCCGATCACCCAAGACCGCTACCCGCACGAATTCTCGGGCGGGCAGCGGCAGCGTATCGCAATTGCGCGGGCGCTGGTGCTGGAGCCGAAATTCCTCGTGTTGGACGAGCCGACCTCGGCGCTCGATGTCTCGGTGCAGGCGCAGATCGTCGATCTGCTGCGCGACCTGCAGAAGCGCTACAGTCTCGCCTATCTCTTCATCAGCCATGACCTGAAGGTGGTCCGCGCGCTCGCCAACTCCATTATCGTGATGCGCGACGGCAAGGTCGTGGAGCAAGGTCCGGCGGATACGGTGTTCGATACGCCGCAGACCGATTATACCAAGGCATTGCTGGCCGCGGCCTTCGAGCTCGAGGCGACCGGCGCCGAGGCGGTCTCGACTTAGACTGCGTTCTTCATCTCTGGAACCGTATCGCGGTTTTCAACGATGCATCTTCGCGAGACTTGGAGACGTGACCGGGCCAATATCATGCGCGGCGCGGTCTTGTGGCTGATCGGGATCCTGCTACTGATCATCGTCCTGCTTTATCTGTTCAACGTGATCTAGACGGCGGTGCCGGCGGAGAGAGCCGGCAGGCGCCTCACCACCATATCGGCGGCACCTTCGCTGGCGATCCGTTCCTTGGCATCCTCAAGAGGCTCGGCGGCGACGGCCATATGATGGGCGTTGGCGTGAAGCAGCGTGACCGTGGAGCGCATAATGCCGACATGGCCCGGCCAGAAGACAAGATCGCCGCGGCGAAGATCGTCGGGGTCCGCAAGCGCCTCGCCCAACGCGTCGCGCTGCATATCCGTATCCCGCGGACACTCGAAACCCGCTGCCTGAAGCGAGAGCTGCACGAGGCCGGAGCAATCGATCCCGAGACTGGTGCGGCCACCCCAGAGATAGGGCGTTCCCAAGAACGTCTCGGCGACGGCCACATAATCCTCCGCCGCCGTTTCGAACGGCTTGGCGTGGCGCGCGAAGACGTAGCCCCCGGTCTCCAGCTTCAGAAAAGGACCTTCCCGGCCGCCGACCGCCAGGAGGGCATTCATGCTGATGAGATCGAGCGGCGGCGTCTTGATATCGGGGGCCGGATAAAGATAGCTGCGGAGGGCGACGAGCCAATGGGTCGGCTCCGCCACATCTTCGGCTAGGCCGTCCATGGGCAGATAGCCGACATAGCCATCCTGCAGCTGTGCCCAGCCCCAGCCGCCCTTCCGGTCATAGACCTTCACCGTCTCACCGTAGAGGCCTTCCGTCTCGAGCGGCGCATCGGGCTTCGGCTCGCGCCGCAGCGGAAGATGGGAGACGCCGATACGATAGGGGTCGCCTTCGACATAGCGGGGCGCTTGGATGCGATCGCGCAGATATTCGGCCGCGAGGTCGTCGCGATAGGGATGCAGCCGGGGGTCTGGCGGACCGTCCGTGCTCACGGTCAGGCCTCGCTCTTGCCGAAGGTCTTCAGCAGAAACGCAAACAGCGCACGGGCACCCTGGGGCTCGCCGCCCTGGGGCCGGGCCGGAGTGGCGCGCGGCACCCAGCCATAGATATCGAAATGGGCGAAACGTTTCGCCTCGCCGACGAAGCGGCGCAGGAAGAGCGCCGCCGTGATGGAGCCGGCGAAGGGGCCTTGAGAGATGTGGTTGAGATCGGCAATCTGGCTCTTCAACCATTCGTCGTAAGGGTTCCAGAACGGCATGCGCCAAACCGGATCGCCGGTATTTGTACCGGCCTCCTGGAGCGCGGCGGCAAACGCATCGTCGTCGCTATAAAGCGGCGGCAGGTCGGGGCCGAGAGCGGAGCGGGCCGCCCCTGTGAGGGTCGCGAAGGTGAAGAGGTAATCCGGCGCCTCCTCGTCCGCCAAGCTGAGGGCGTCGGCCAGGACGAGACGGCCCTCGGCATCGGTATTGCCGATCTCCACCGTCTTGCCGCTGCGGCTCTCAAGTACATCGCCGGGACGAAAGGAATTGGCGGATATGTTGTTGTCGGCGGCGGGGATCAGCACCCGCAAGCGCACCGGCAGCTCCGCCTGCATGATGAGGAAAGCGGCCGCCAGGGCCGCCGCAGCACCGCCCATATCCTTCTTCATCAAGAGCATGGCACTCGGCGGCTTGATGTCGAGACCGCCCGTATCGAAGCAGATCCCCTTGCCGACGATGGTGACCTTCGGTGCATCCGCCTTGCCCCAGGTGAGGTCGATCAGCCGGGGGGCGCGATCGCTGGCCCGGCCGACAGCGTGGATCATGGGAAAGTTGTCGGCCAGCAGGTCGCGGCCTTCGGTGACCTTCACGCTGGCACCGAAGGTGTTGCCGAGGTCGCGAACCGCGGTCTCAAGCTCGGCCGGGCCGAGATCGTTGGCCGGGGTGTTGATCAGATCGCGGCCGAAATAGAGCGCTTGGGCGAGTGCAACAACCTGTTCCCGGCCGACGTTCTCGGGCAACTTCAGACGGGCCGGCTTGGCGTCCTGATCCGGCTTATAGCGCGTAAAGCGATAGCAGCCGGCGAGCCAGGCGAGACTGGCGAGTTCCGGGTCGGGAAGCGGGGACGCGAAGCGGTAATCGCCGGGCGGCAAACTTCCCGGCAGGGTGCCGGGCAACAGGGGGCGGTCCTTCTCCCAGCCCTCGCCGCCAGTGCCGAGCAGGACGCCACCGATGGCGCCTCCCTCTCCCGGCAGCAACAGGATCGCGCCCAAGGCGGGCTGCCAATTCTGACTCTCCACCCAAGCGCGCTGGCTCTCATCCAGCTTTTTGAGGATTTCGTCTTCTGCGGAGGCGACCAACCAAACAGGGATTGCGTCCGATTCCGCTTCGGCGATGAACGTCTTCAATTGGAGGCCCAGAGCCTCCAGGGTATTCGCTTTATTTGCCATTGATTCCGGGGCGTAGTGGGCGTTCTTGTGCGCGCGCCGCATTAATGGCAGGGCATTGCGGCTATGACAATGGCGGCGACAAAAGTGGCGGAGGGAAAGTATGGTTGAACATGGCTACAGGCTGGTGATCGGAGACAAGAATTATTCCTCGTGGAGCTTGCGCCCTTGGCTGGCCATGAAGCATTTCGGGATTCCCTTCGAGGAGGAATATATCGTCCTGCGCCGGGGGCTTGAGACCAAGGAGTCTATCCTGGACCATTCGCCCTCAGGCAAGGTGCCGGCCTTGAAGACGGACGGGTTTCTCGTCTGGGATTCTCTCGCCATTCTCGAATTTCTCGCCGAGCGTCATCCGGATGCCGGGTGGTGGCCCGAGGACGAGCAGGCCCGGGCGGAAGCGCGCGCGGTCTCGGCGGAGATGCATGCCGGATTTCAAGCCCTCCGCAACGACATGCCGATGGATCTGGTCAGCACGCTGCCGACGCCAGAGATCACGGATGCTTTGCAGCACAATATCTCGCGGGTCGTGGCAATCTGGCGTGGCGCGCGCGCGCGGCACGATGATCACGGCCCCTATCTCTTCGGCCGGTTCTCCATCGCCGATGCCATGTACGCTCCCGTCGCGACACGATTCAAAACCTTCCGGGTGGACCTCTCGCAATTCGGCGACGACGGGCGCGCGGCCGACTACGGCGCGGCGCTTCTGGCAATGCCCGAAATGGCCGAATGGCTGCGCGGGGCAGAAACCGAAATGGCGGAACGTTACCCGGAAGGGGCTTGAGCGGAACCGCTCAGCGCCTGCCGAACTCCTTAACGGCGATTAACTTTTCCAGCCTTTCCAAGCGCTTATGGTTAATTCTTTTTTGACGCGTGTATCAGAAAGTAACGGGATCGAATGCAGTAAAGCGGCCTGGGATACGGCCGCTCGCGAGGTTTGTGCATGTTCCCCGTTTTTTCTGAGACCAACGGCTCCCGGCGTTCCTTCTTCAGGGTCTTGATCCTGACGACGGCCACCGCAGCCCTGCTCGGGGGCTGTAACAAGACCGGCGGCAATCAGCTTTTCGGTGCGAACGGGAATCCTCTGGCAACTGCGAATGCGGCAGCCCTGACAGGGGATCAATCGAACCGGGCGAAGGTCGGCCAATGGGCCGCCGCCTATGCACGAAAACCACAAGATCCGAGGATGGTGCTGGGCTATGCCCACGCGTTGAAAGCCACGGGCAACAAACAACAGGCGATGACCGTTCTGAAGAACGGATTCCAGGCGAACCCCAGCAACGGAGAGATCGCGTCCCAACTCGGCCGGGTCGCCTTAGAACTCGGCCGCACCGATCTCGCACAGCGATCGCTGACCGTGGCTCAGAAGGAAGGCATCACCGATTGGCGGACCCTCTCGGCACAAGGCACGCTCCTCGCCAAGCAGGGGAAGCATGCCGATGCCCAACGGTATTTCCAGGCAGCCTTACGCCAGAACCCCAAGTCGGTTTCCGTCACCAACAATCTCGCCCTCTCCTATGCGCTGGACGGCAAAGCCAAGGAGTCGGAGACGCTGCTCAAGAAGGCCGTGGCGAGCGGCTCGAACGACAAGCGCATCCGTCAGAACCTGGCCCTAGTGCTCGGTCTGCAAGGCAAGTTCGGCGAGGCCAAACAGGTCGCGGCGGCGGGAAGCAGCACGCAGGAGGCGAATCAGAACATCGCCTATCTGCGGAAGATGCTGAACAAGCCGACCCAGGTCGCCGCAGTCGAGCCCGAGCCGGTGCCATCACCGCCTGCGCAAGACTACGGTCCCTTCGGCCCTCATGGCCATGCCCAGGCAACCACCCAGCCCGTCCGCATGGCGGCATCAAACACGCCGGCCGGCAATGCGCCCGCGCAGCCTGCCGGTCAATTGCCCCAAAGCCCGCGTTCGGCGCCTTATCGGGCCGCGGTCGAGGCCGAAGAGGCGCAGAGCTCCGGATCAAGCACTGCCCGGAAGAGTCCCACGCAAGCGACGCAGCCCGCCGCCTCACGGAACATCGCCATACCGGCATCCGTCGAACGGCCGGCGATCGCCCAGCGCTACGATCCGAAGGCCAAGCACTCCACAACGGTCGCCAAGAAAAGCACGCCTCCCCAGACGGCGGTTGCTCAAGCATCGCCGGAGCCGGCCGATCCCACCGCAGCAGCCAGCCTATTGCGGTCGGATTTCGACTAAACCCTATCCATTGCTATCGGAATTTGGAAACGGCGTCCTTTGGGCGCCGTTTTTCTAAGCCGGTGTCGATCTCCCGGCCGGTATCGGCTGGGCGCGCCAAAGACGAGACGAGCCCTCAGAGATGATGGAGCGGGATCGGAGGATCGATGGGGCGCAATGGCCTAGAAAGTCTCCATCACCTTGATGACGGCCGGGCCGAGAATCACCACGAAGAGCACAGGCAGGAAAAACAGGATCATCGGCACGGTCAGCTTCGGCGGCAGCGCGGCGGCTTTCTTCTCGGCTTCCGACATGCGCCCATCGCGGCTTTCCTTGGCCATGACACGCAAGGCCTGACCAAGGCCCGTGCCGTAGCGCTCCGCCTGTAGAAGGCTGGTGCCTACGGCCTTTACCGCCGGCACGCCGGTCCGCTTGCCGAGATTTTCGTATGCCTGACGGCGCTCTGGCAGATAGGAGAGCTCGGCGGTGGTCAGGGCGAACTCCTCGGCGAGCTCGAGCGACTGGGTGCCGATCTCGTGGGACACCTTGTTCATCGCCGCTTCGATGGACATACCGGCCTGGACGCAGATCAGGAGAAGATCGAGGGCGTCCGGAAAGGCCTGCCGGATCGATTTCTGCCGCTTCTGGATCAGATTGGTGATGAAAATGTTGGGCAGATAAAAACCGAGATAGGCGGCACCGATGGCGAGACAGAGCTTCATCAACCCGCTGAGCTCGAAGGGCGACACGACGAAAAGATAGAACGCGGCAACGCCGAACATTGCGAGGGGGAGCACCGCGCGGAAGAACAGGAAGGCGATGACGGGGGCTTGGCCGCGCAGACCGGCCATCTTCAGCCGCTCGCGCGTCTCGTCGGTCTCCAGCGCCTTGCGCAGGTTCAGCCGATCGACTACCCGCTTCATGAAGGTCCGCGGATCCTTGCGAAGCCGCGCATCGCGTTGCCGTTCGGCCAGTTCGGCCATGCGTTCGGCGCGCAAACGCTCCCGCTCTCCGGCGACGTATTTCATCCGGGACTCAAGAGGATCGCCGGCCAGAAACGGCATGATCAACGTGGCTACCGTCGCGAAGGCGGCGATGGCGACCAGAAGCATGATCACGGTCTGCGGGTCTGTGAGGAGCTCGAGATACTGCATGATCAGAAATCGAAGTTGATCATCTTGCGCATGACGAGGACGCCCAAGAGCATCCATGTCGCGCTGATGCCAAGAAGGATATTGCCGATACTGTCGGTGAACAGCAGTCCGATATATTCGGGCGATATGAAATAGATGGCCAGCATGACGACCAGGGGCAGCGCGCCGATGATCATGGCGGATGCCTTCGCCTCGGCACTGTAGGTCTTGACCTTGGCATGGAGCTGCTGCCGGGACCGCAGGACCTGCGAGAGGTTGGAGAGAGCTTCAGCCAAATTGCCGCCGGTCTGAGCCTGAATGGCGATCACGATGGAGAAGAAATTCACCTCCTGGAGCGGCATGCGGTCGTACATGCGCTCAAAGGCTTGGGGCAGCGGAATACCGATCCTCTGCTGCTCGACGAGATCGACGAATGCGCTTTTGACCGGCTCGGGCGCCTCGTTGGCAATGATCTGGAGACAGTCGCCCAAAGGTAGACCCGTCTTCACGCCGCGCACGATGATGTCGATCGCATTGGCGAACTCGATCAAAAATTTGTTTTGGCGGCGCGAGGCGGCCTTGTTCAGAACGAAGCGCGGCAGCCATACAGCTGCCGCGAAGCCGGCAAGCAAACCCACCCACATGGGTGAGCCGGTGAATACCAGGATGAAAAATCCGATGAAGCCGACCAGAACGCTAATCAGGTGATAGGTTCGCGGCTTGATGTTGAAGCCTGCGCGCTGAAGCTTGGTTCGCAGAT
Organism: Methyloligella sp. ZOD6; assembly: GCA_050110875.1. Lineage (GTDB taxonomy): Bacteria > Pseudomonadota > Alphaproteobacteria > Rhizobiales > Methyloligellaceae > Methyloligella. The sequence continues at coordinate 2,327,676 of CP188828.1, read as the reverse complement.
TGACACGCTTGCTCGCCTTGTGCCGCGCCTCAAGCTCCTTGACGGTATCCTGCACCTGCTTGCGGCGCATATGCATCGGATGCTTGGCCGTGTTCTGCAGACTCCTGCTGACAGCCCCTTGCGAGGCCGATGCGAGCCGCTTGCTCGCCTGACGATCGGTGAAGTAAGGCGCTATGAGCACGTAAGCAAAGATGCCTACGGCGAGCGCGACCATGAAGATGATCGCGGTCTGGAAGAGCTCCGGGCTAACCAACGTGCTCTCCTAATGGACGCCCGCTCTCGTCCAGAACTTCGCCCGCCGAGAGCGCCTCGGACAGACGCTTTTCCTCATTGTAGTAGCGGGCGCGCTCATAGAAGGCCGGTCGCGCGATGCCCGTTGTCCGATGGCGGCCGACAATCCGGCCGTTCGCGTCCTCGCCTTCGATATCGAAGACGTAGAGATCCTGGAGCGTGACCACGTCGCCTTCCAGACCGATCACCTCGGTGATGCGGGTGATCTTGCGCGAGCCATCGCGCATGCGGGCGGCCTGCACGATGAGATCCACCGAACCGACGATCATCTCCCGGATGGTATGGGGCGGCAGGTTATAGCCACCCATGAGGATCATGCTCTCCAAACGCGAGATGCATTCGCGCGGGGAGTTGGAATGGAGCGTGCCCATGGAGCCGTCGTGGCCGGTGTTCATGGCCTGGAGCAGATCGAACGCCTCCGGGCCACGCACCTCGCCCACGATGATCCGATCGGGACGCATGCGCAGACAGTTCTTGACGAGATCGCGCATGGTCACCTCACCCTCGCCTTCGAGGTTCGGCGGCCGTGTCTCGAGGCGCACGACATGCGGCTGCTGGAGCTGAAGCTCCGCAGAGTCCTCGCAGGTGATGACACGCTCGTCAGGGTCGATATAGGCGGTGAGGCAGTTGAGTAGGGTCGTCTTACCGGAACCGGTACCGCCGGAGATGATGACGTTGCAGCGGACCCTGCCGATGATGGCCAGCAGCGTCCGGCCTTCCGGACTGATGGAGCCATAGCGGACGAGCTGATCGAGCGTGAGACGATCCCGCTTGAACTTACGAATGGTCAGTGTCGGTCCGTCGATCGCAAGCGGCGGCGCGATCACGTTCACGCGGCTGCCATCGGGAAGACGGGCGTCGCAGATCGGGCTCGATTCGTCCACTCGGCGGCCGACCTGACTCACGATCCGCTGGCAGATATTCATCAGCTGACCGTTGTCGGCAAACCGGATGGAGGCCGGCTCCACCTTGCCGTCCACTTCGATGTAAGTGGTATCGGCGCCATTGACCATGATGTCGGCAATGTCGTCGCGGGCGAGCAGCGGCTCCAGCGGTCCGTAACCGAGAACGTCGTTGCAGATATCCTCGAGCAGCTCTTCCTGCTCGGCGATCGACATCACCACATTCTTGATGGCGACGATCTCGCTGACGATATCGCGGATCTCCTCGCGAGCGACATCCGGGTCGAGACGCGCAAGCTGAGTCAGATCGATGGTGTCGATCAGGGCGGTGAAGACAGTCGTCTTGACGTCGTAATAGTCTTCCGAGCGATTGCGGCTCGGCTTATCCGAAGCGCGTTTCGACTGCTTCGGCTTGATATCATCAAGCGGCGCATCCGCGGACTCCGGCGCCTGCGCGGAGGGCTCCGGTGCTGCTCCGGCGCGCGGCTCCACCGTCTCCGCCGTCTGAGGCACCTCATGGGTCTGAGGCGTCTCAGGCGTTGACGGCCGGGCCGGCTTTTTCTGCTCCTCTGGGCGCGAGGGCACCGGACTCTTTTTTTGGACTCCCCGCTTACCGAACATCGTTACGCGCTCTTATTGAGACCCAAGCTCGTCAGGAGGGATCCGAGGATCGAGGAATTTTCGCGCTTGCTCTCGGCTCGGTCGGTGAGCTTGTAGGCAAGGGTGCGGAACTGCTCCGCGGCTTTGGAGCTTTCCGAGACCTCCTCGATCATCTGTCCGTTGTTTGCGGCCGTTCCGAAAAGCGGCGCATCGAAATCGATGACCACGACAGGATCCAGCTCGAGGGCGCCGGCAAAATCCTTCGTCGATATCTCGGGACGCTTCGGAATCCCGACCTGGTTCAAGACCAGGTAGGGCGGGCGATCGTTCACCCGCTTCGCCTTGAGCTGATCGACGATATTCTTGGCGTTGCGCAGATTCGCGAGATCGGGGACGGCGGTCAGCACCACGTGATCGGCGCTCATCACCACTTGCTGGGCCCAATCGGTCCAAATATGCGGGACGTCGATGGCAACCCAGGGCACATTGGCGCGAACCGTATCGAGCACCGTCTCGCAGGACGCAGCTTCCACATCATGTGTCCGGTCCAGGGTGCCGGGAGCCGCGAACAGGCTGAGATGATCGGAGCAACGGGACAGAAGGCGGTCGAGCAGAACCTCATCCATGCGCTCCGGCGAAGCAAGAGCCTCGGCAACGCCCTGTAGAGGATCCTGATTGAAGTCGAGACCGGCGGTTCCGAAAGGAAGGTCCAGATCGACGATGACGGCCTCGTCCTGCAGATCGGCTGCGATGGCGAAGGCCGTGTTGTGGCAGACCGTGCTCGAGCCTGCCCCGCCCTTGGCGCCGATGAAGGCAACGACCTGACCGACGGGGTCGCTCTCCGGGTTGGTGTAGATATCGGAGATGCTCTCGATGATCTGCGGTACGGTGGTGGGCGCGACGATATATTCGCTGACACCACGCTTCATCAGCTCGCGATAGAGCGTCACGTCGTTGACGTGACCGATGGCGATCACCTTCGTACCCGGATCGCAAACCTCGGCCAACCGGTCCAGATCGGCCAGCAGCTCCTCCCCTTTCAGGAAGGACTCGATGATGATCAGGTTCGGCGTGGAGCTGCCCCGAAAGAAGGTGACAGCCGCTTCGACGCCACCCATGCGCACATTGACATGGGTCTTCGCGAGCCGGCGGTCCTCGCTCGCGTGCTGGATCGTCGCGGCGGTGTCCTGATCGTCGCAGAAGGCCTGGATATTGATCCTCGGGACCGGACGAGCGCGGATCGCGCTAACCTGCTGAGGCTCGTTCGCCGCTGCACCCTCTTCCTCATCCGGTTCGATGGAGTATGCAGCATCACTCACTGCCACCGCCTCCTCCTGCACTTCTACTTTCGGTACGCTCAGGAATTGCCTCAGGTCTCCATTCGGCACCTGTCGGCTGACCCTCGACATATTTGCCCCAGATCGTGTCGCGGCGCTCGCTGGCGCGTGGTGTCTCGTCCGCCGGCTGGACGAGGTGGCGTGGGTTGGCGACCTGAGCGGCCAGGTTCCGTTGCGTAGCGCAGCCCATGTTGGGGTAGGGCATGTTGTTAGGATCCCAAGCTAGATTCTCCGACCAGTCGGGACAGGTCGGGCCTTCCGCCACGAAGCGATCGTAAGTGAGACGGATCGCCTGAGTCGATTTATAGCCAGGAGAATAGCTCTCCAGCACCACCATGTTCTGCGTGAAGCCGCGGCTGCGCAGGATGCGCTTCACATCGCCGAAGACAGCCCGGGTGGCGCGCTCGTCACCGCCGACGGGCGCCTTGATCACCAGCTGGGAACCATTGCTGCGGTCGTAATCGGCGAGGAAGCTATAGAGCTGAGATTCCTGGCTGCGGGTCAGCCCATACGAACCCGCATAGACGGGGATATCGAGCCGTGCCTGAGAGTTGGAGACCAGGATCGGATGGCGCTCATTGGGATTGGCCAGCATGAACGGCGCCTCGAAACGGGGCCCGCTCTTGCAGCCTGTCAGCGCAGCGCTCGTCAGAAGCACGGCGAGGAGAGCGGCAGCCGTCCGGCCAGGCGCGGCCGATTGGCGGAGGACTTTGGAATATCCGGACATGATTACGTTCTCCATTCTCTCCTACTCGACGATGAATCCGACATCGCCATTGAATTCTCCGGAAGGCGCGACCTCGGGGTTGCGGCCATAGACGCGGTTCATCTGGCCCATGAAGTTGGCGTCGATGTCGTTGGACCAGGCGAAGCCCTGATCGGGCTGAGTCAGCTTGTTCCTGGACGTGGCCTTCGCGATGTACGGCGTGACCATGACCACGAGTTCGCTCTCGTTCTTCTGGAAATCACGGCTGCGAAAGAGCGTGCCGAGAATCGGCAGGTTTTTGAGACCAGGGTAGCCGCTGAAGCTCTGACGCGACTGATCGGACAGCAGGCCCGCAATCACCAGAGAGCCACCGCTTGCCAGCTCGACCGTCGTCTCCGCGCGCCGGACCTTGAGGGCCGGAATTGCGATGCCCCCAGACAGAGAAACGGCCCCCTCATTAGAAAGCTCGCTGACTTCGGTGGAAATCTTCATGCTGATGCGCCCCTCAGAGAGGACGACCGGCGTAAAGGCAAGGCCAACACCAAACTGCTTGAACTCGACCGATGCCGTGTTTGTGGTGGTGTCGACACCTGTGACGACCGGGAATTCGCCACCTGCCAGGAAGTTGGCGGTCTCGCCGGAGATCGCGGTCAGGTTCGGCTCGGCCAGCGTATGAACAAGACCGTTCTGCTCCAGCGCCTGGATCACGGCTTCTGCAGAACTTGTTCCGCTGGACCAACCGACGCCTGCGAGCGCGGGTGCAATGGGCCCCTGGTTCACCGGGAAGGGAAGATTGCTCAACGCCGCAAATTGGAAATTGCCGGCATTGACGAGAGCCTCCAGATCCACACCGAGCTGCTTTGCCGTGTTGCGCTCCATCTCGACAATGGAAACCTTGAGGAGCACCTGCTCCTCGCCCTCCACGGTGATCATGTTGATGACCTTGCGCTGCTCGGTCCCGATGCTTGTCTGCTGAGCCGTCGCGCCAACGCCGGCAGCTCCGACGCCCGCGCTGGTGGTCGTGGCAGGCGCATCCGGGTCATAGGCAATCACGCTGTTGGCGATCTGGCTGGCACGGGTGGCATCCATCGGCGTCGCCACATGCCCCGTCAGAAGAATATTGCCCCCAAAAGCCTCTACCTGAATATCCGAACCGGGGATGAGACGGGCGAGAAGACCTTCCAGGGCCGAGAGATCGCGCTGGATGCTGAGTTCGAGGGTCAGAACCTGATTGCCGTGCTGATCGGTGAAGAAGACATTCGCCTCGCCGAGCTCCTTGCCGATGACATAGGCCCGCCGAGAGGTCTGCATCACGGCATCGATCTTATCCGGATTGGAAACCATGACGTCGCGTACCGTCACGGGCAATTCGACAACCATGGACTTGTTGAGACCAAGTTCGACTTGTCGGATCGCCGGCACCGATGCAGCGGAAACGCGAATGAGCGACTGGTTCCCATTGGCGATCGCCGGCGGCACCGGCAGAACAGGCCCGAGAGCGAGCGCCACTGCGCACAAGACGCACAATGCCTTTTGAAACCAAGCCATTCCCCTGCCTTTTCCTGTTATCCCCCGTGTGGCGCACATGTCGCTCAGTTCACTCCGAAGACTTGAGACGGCACGCCATATTTCAGCATTCTCACCGATCCTCCGCTCTGATTGCGGATGTCGACGGTTTCTCCCGGCTTGGGCGTATCGGCCAGGCTGCGCAGGGACAGGGAAAGCTGTCCCATGGATTGCGCGAGCGATAGAATTTCGGTCTGCTGCGGCGACAGCTCCAAGGTGGCGGTGGCGCCGCTGACCACCTTCTCATCGCCCGTCGGCTCGAGCGTCTGACCGATGGCCAGCACCCTGACGTTGCGCAGAATGGTCTCGCTCACCTGCTGCTCGGAATTGCCGACCTGCATGCGCCGGCTCAAAATCACGTCCACCCGGTCATTGGGGAGGATGAAGCCGCCAGCGGCGCTCTCCTCGCTGATCGGTGTGGAAATCGCCCGCATACCAGACGGCAGGATCGCGGCTAGGATGCCGCCCTCACCGGCCTTGATGAGCTTCTGGCCCTTGATCGGCTCACCGGCGACGAACGGCGCGCGGGCAATGGAACCGGCGAGTTCGGAGATCGCATCGGGATGCTGATCGCGGGTGATGAGATCGGGCGTGACACCCTCTTCGGGCCATTCCTGCCATTTCAAGGAGTCTTCGGTGACGGCGTCCCCAAGGCCGAAATCCTTGGCGGTCACCAAGACGTCCTTGGCACCGACGGTTTTTTCGATGGTCACGGTCTCCGTCTCGGAGACCATGTTGCGCGCGATCATGGCGGCGACGATGGCCGCCACAAAGGCGATGCCCAGAACGATGATTCTGCCTCGTTTCATCTAAACCCGACTCCTCACGCCCCCGGCGCTTCGCAACTGGCCCACTTTGGCCTGTCAATTCTCAACGGCGAGTTAATACGCGTGCCAATTTGGCCGGGAGGTTCGGAAGGCAGACAAACAAAAGGGCGGGCCGCCGAACGCGTGACCCGCCCCTTTCAAGAAAACAAAATCCGTCGGGCTAACCGCCCAGGGCAGCCATGAACGGCGTATGGGAATAGGCGATCAATCCGCCTGCGGCGAGGGCAATGCCGTAGGGCACGCCTTCTTGCGGATGGTGAAGCCGCATGACCCAATCCTGGGACATCATGAAGGGGGGCAGCGGGTAACTGCGATAGGCAAGCAAGAGGAGCGTGAGGACGCCGCCCAATATTGCGGAGATGAAGACATAGACGAGCAAAGCTTCGGGGTTGAGCCACAGTACCGTCACAGCGAAGAGCTTCGCATCGCCCCCGCCGATCCAGCCCATGGCGAACATGCCGAAGCCGACGGCAAGCGCAGCGATGGCTGCTGCGACATGAATGCCAATTTCTGAAAGGCTCAGTCCCACCAGGGGCGCGAGGCAGGCGAAGCCGATGATCAGCACCAGCGGAATGCGGTTCGGCACCGTCATGGTGATCAGATCCATCGCTGCGGCAAAGGCCATGCAGGCGGGGAAGATCGTAAGGATGAGGGCGTTCTGAATCATCGCTGAGGAATCCTGTGGTGCTGGATTGACCTTAGAATTTCATGTGCTGAGGGACGGTTAATTCCCTCTCACAAAAAAGAAGCCGCCCATCGCGGGGCGGCTTCTAATCGGACTACTTTGACCGTTCGGGGACCGACTTACTCAGAAACCGTGCCGCCCGAGATTTTTGCCAGCTCATCCGAAATATACTGGAAGATGCCCTTCAACTGGCCGCCGAGCGTGCTCACGAGGGCGATAATGGCGACGGAGATGCCAGCGGCGATCAGGCCGTACTCGATAGCGGTCGCGCCGGACTCGTCCTTGGCGAAACGGGCAAAAAGATTTTTCATTTCGACAGTTCCTTTCACAGATTTCACAGCACCCAGTTCACCGCCCCTGGCTGTTGCTCGCCTCGGCGCGGTTCGAACTGTCGCGACTATAGCGGTAGCGCGTTACGGCCAAGTTAAACCAAAAGAATAATTCGGGTGACTTATAGTTAACGAATTGTATTCGCATCCATCATCCCTGAAAGCCTTTATATTCCGCCAAATTTTGTCGATCCGTCTCTGGTGATTTTGATATTCTCTCCCTCATTGCTTCGACTGCTCAAGATTTCGGAAAATTATGTTCAATATTCCCTTAAACCCAGCCTGTTGACACCATGACGGTCTCATGACGTCGATCGGAAGAAGAAAGCCTCCTCTTTCACGCCTCAGCCTGTGTCTTTGCGGTGCAGAAATTTGCCAATCCTTCACCTTTTCACATCACGCTCGCGCAAGATCGAAGTCGAAAGGATCCACGTCATGATCGATACGGCCAGATATCGGCGCCGCCTCACTGCCCTGGGGATCGCGCTCGCATTGCTTTCGCTCTCCAGCGCCAGTTCAGAAGTCTATGCCGACGGCGTGATCGATGTCGGGCTCGACAAGGCGAAGCTGGTGCGGCTCGACGAGCCTGCTGCGGAGATCATCGTGGGCAATCCGTCTATTGCCGATATCTCCGTGCAGAACGCGAAGCTCTTGGTGGTCACCGGCAAGTCGTTCGGCCGGACGAATCTCATCGTGGTCAACGCCGCGGGAGAGGTGATCGATGAAAGCGACCTCACGGTCAGCGATCCATCGAAGGGCTTGATCACAGTGCATCGCGGGGCGCAGGACAACGAGAGCGTTTATTGCGCACCGAAATGTACCGCCCCCTTGGCGATCGGCGACAACAAGGAGTACTTCGAAAGGATCCAGAAGCAGATCTCGGCCAAGCAAGGCTTGGCGCAGGGCAATGCCGAGGCCGGCGCTCAGTAAAGCGCTCCCGCAAGATTCCTTGCAAACACAGAAAAGGGCCGGAGCATCAGCACCGGCCCTTTCGTGTTGGCTAGCTTACTTTGGCATGCCTCCAGGCTGCTCTGGGTAAGAACTTTCCTCGCTATTTTGCGATACGTAGCTCGCCCAGTCCTTGAGCAATATCCTGAAACACGGCTGCCAGCTCCGAATTGTTCGGCGAGTTGTAGAACATGTCCGGCTCTGTCGCACAGTCGCGTAACATGTTCTGAACTTGGCCGTTCACTTGGAACCCGATGGTGTAGAGCCGGATTCCCTGCGCTTTGATATTGGAGCAGACCGTCTCGGTTTTTTCATCAAGCTCTTCTTCAGCTTCCCATCCATTCCTGTTGCCGAGGTGGCCTTGGGACGCATAGCCGAAAGCATTGTAGTTTGACTTGTTGTGGTAGTTGCCGCTGCCATTGACGCTGTTCTCACCATCGGTGAGAAGAACGATGGCCTTGATCCAAGTCTCGTCATCATAGGCAGCCCCTTCGTTGAAGGGCTCACCAGGCGAGATCAGGCGCCAGCCCCAAAGCAAGCCCGCCGGAATGACCGTGCTGCCTTCAGGCTCTAGAGCGTTGATGGCATTGAGAACCGTCTGCTTGTTGTCCGTCAGCGCCGTTACCGGATTGGGTGGACAGAGATAGTTCGGTCCAGGCGCGCTGCCATTCACATAAGCGTTTTCGTATTTCCGCGTGTCCTTCTGAATTGCTTCGTCGTCCATGGACTCGGTGCAGCCCCACCAATTGCAGTTTTTCGGGTTCTGGTCGTCGAGATAGTTGTTGGCGTACCTAGGATATCCGCCGCCCCACCATCCGCCCGTATCCTCGGGATCCGGCTCGTCTGGCGCGAAATAGGGCGCAAACAGCGTCTCCTTGTTCCAGTTCGCCGGCGTGGCATCGCTCAATTCATATTTCCCGTCCCGCTCCCGGACGCAGCCGCCCCAACTCCGATTGCGGATCTTGCCGAAAAGTGTCCACGGGTTGGTGCCGTTCACGAAATTCTCTTTCGCGATACTGCTCTCCGCAGCACGATCGAGCCACGGCGAACTGCTCATATTCGTCCCCACATTCACAGCGGCCGAAAAGGGGACGACGCCGACCCGCAACGTCGTGGGATTGGACTCGTCTTTGAAAAGCGTGTTGACCATCTCGCGCGCGGCATTCTTCAAAGCATTCATCTTGCCGCCGCTGCCCATCGACCCTGTCGTGTCGAGAACCAAAACGAGCTCGATATTCCGCTGCTCACGGCTGACCATGCTCTCGGCTCCGACGGACACATCATTGATATTGGCGAGCCGCATGAAGGTCGTCGGAACCTTGCCGGACACGGATAGGAAAATGTTGTTGTTGCCGTCGAAGCGGACATTGAGCTTGCCCACAGTACCGAGAGTTGCCGGAGGGTAGTTCGCATCGAAGAATTGCTGCGCCTTCGCCTTGAGCTGGTCCTGGCTCATACCCGGCCAGGAGCCGATGGCGAGCGCCGCGGCGTCCACGGCCTCATGCATCCGATCGCGCACCAGAAGGGCACGGCCATAATCGATTCCGACTCCCAGGGCGAGGAGTAGTGGGAGTAGGACGACACCGAACAGAATGGCGACGCTGCCGCGACGCGATCGATAGAATTCCCGCGCGAGGCGAGCGAGCTTTTTCCGAACCATTACACCTACCCGTTTTGCCGCCATTGATCGTCTTTTGGGCGGCCTCCGACAAGGTTCAGGTTAGTTTATGCCTCCTTATTTCACGTAATCAATGACAGTAAAATGATTTTATAATTTGATTAAAATTTTAATCTAAATATTTAAATCAATTCCTCTTTATTCTTTCTCGTTTATTCTCTTTTAATCGGGACGTTCTATTTGTAAGCGACGCAAAAATTACAACAACGGATCTTCTTCAGGGCGGGCAATGAGAGTTGATTTGTCACGGATAGTCTGGCGAAGCGGTTTTCTTCGCGATCGAAGAGGCGCCTCGGCCATCGAGTTCGCGATCGTCGCGACGCCGTTTCTGCTGCTTCTGATCGGGCTTTTCGATATCGGTCTTCGCTATGCGGGCAACTTCGCACTCGAGCAAACCGTGTACGAAGCCGGACGCTTCATCCGCACCGGCCAAGCGCAGCAATGGGGCGAAGAAGGTTTTAAGCAAAGGGTTTGCCAGGAAATCGCACCGCCGATCAGCTGCAACGGGCTGCATTTCGACGTGCGGACCTTCAACAGCTTCTCGGCAGCCGAGCTGACCGATCCCTTCAACGCCGACGGGGAGCTGAGAGAAAATTACAGCTACGACCCCGGAGGCCGGAACGATGTCGTCATCGTGCGGGCCTTTTACGAATGGCCGATCCTGGAGAATTTCCCCAGCATGTTCGGCGGATCGGGCAAACGTCTGCTGGTCGCCACGGCCGCTTTCCGCAACGAGCCGTTCTAAAGGCATGTCGGTATGTTGAAACGTATCAAGCCCTCTGGCCTGGCGCTCTTCTCACTATGGACTCGCCGCCTCCGGGAGGAATGCCGTGGCACCTCGGCTATCGAGTTCGCCATCATCCTGCCGCTGATGATCGCCCTCTATGTCGGGGCGGTTGAGATCGGCAACGCCTTGACGATCGGTCGACGGGCCGATCAGGTCGCCTATACCTCTGCCGATCTCGTCGCCCAGGCGAGAAGTCTTTCCAATAGCGATATCCGCGATATCACCGAGGCGGCCAGCAGCATCCTGGCGCCCTATTCCACCGAACCTTTGAGTATCGTTCTCACCAGCGTGGTCGCCGATAATAAGAACCGCACCGAGGTTGCCTGGAGCTGCACGAATGGCCGGGGTCAGGCACGCGGAAAAGGATCCGCGGTCACCTTGCCGGACGGTCTGACAGAGCCCGGAAGCAGCGTCATCATGGCTGAGGTCCAGTACTCCTACGCCCCACTCCTGGGCACGGAGACCGGCTTTGAGCCATTCACCATGAGCCGCACTTTCTACACGCGGCCCAGACGCTCCGACACGGTGGTGAAAACGGGCGGCAATTGTTGAGGTTGCACTGCGTTCAGGCTGCCTGAGCCGGCTCCGCCAATACTAATTCCCGCCCTGGATCTTCACGCCGCCGAGGAAGCGGCCGAGCGCCTCGCCGGCGGGCTTGCCCTTGAACTTCTCCTGAAGCACATCGCCGATCTTGTTGATGGTCTTGGAGGCGGCCTCCGGATTCTTGAGCAGACCGGCGACCTCGGGTCGGTAGGTCGGATTCTCGAACGGCCCCTGGATCCTGATGGGAATGGTCAGGCCGACGATATCTTCCGCGTCCCCCAGACCTTCGGGAGCGGCCACGAGCTCCGGATGAGCCAGGATATCCATCGTGCTCGCCGGAATATTCACCGTGCCGGCGGCCTTCACCTGCAGATACTGGCTGACGAGTTGGAAATTCTTGGTCTCGGCGATGCCCTGCCGCATGGTGAAACCGCCGCCGAGACTGTCGAACTCGGTGCTGCCGCCTTTGATCTGAGGCAGCCGCCCTTCTCCCACCTGAGCGAGAATGGCGGTGATATCCATGCCCTCCACGGCCCCGTTATTCACCAGAATATTGCCGTTTCCTGCGAGCGAGGATTTGATCGTCTCGGCTTCCTGCCCCTTGCCGTTCAGATTGAAAACCACCTTGATATTGCCGGAGAGCCGATCGAATTCCGCAGCATCGGTGAGGAAGGGCTTGGCGTTCACACGGTCAAGATTGAGATTGGCCGAGAAGACCGGGACGTCTGGATTCTGGTCAATGACGAGCTTGCCCCGGCCTTCGCCGCCGTAAAGCTGCATGCCGCCGAGATTGGCCGTGAGGATCCCGTCACGGTAGCCCAAGGCGAGCGCGCTCGGTCCGATGGTGAGTTTCGAGACGACGGTCTTGCGGACATTCACATTCACGTCGGCATCAAGGGGAGACGGCTCTTTCGGCTTGGCCGCGCCAGGCTGCATGGCCTCCGCCGGATCCTCCTGGGAGGGCGGCTCCGGAAAACCATCGGGGAAAGGCTCGGTGAAAAAGTCGTTTGGCTTAGACGGCGCCTGCCCCCCAGCGGCCTCATTGGCAACCGGCTCGGTACCGGCGCGACGCTGCGGTGCGCTCTTGTCGTCCTGGGGCAGGAAGGGTGTCAGATCGAGGAGCTCGATAGCGATGGCGGCGCGCAGATGGGGTTTCGGCCCGTCCAGATGAAGCGCCGCACGACCGTGACCCGTCGACTCGCCGAGAGAGAATGCCATGTCGGAGAGGGTCGCCCCGGCGAAATTCCACTGCACCTTGCTGGTCAGCTTGCCCGGAACGACGGGCTTCGCCGGCTGTCCACCGTCCGGAGTCCAGGCGATCAGATCCTTGAAGGAGGAGGCCGTTCCCTTGAAGACGCCTTCGGCACTGACCTCGGGAACCGGCACGAGGGTCCCGTCGAACTGGGCCTTGAAGTCCTTGGAGGAGAGAATCAGAGCCACATCGGCCGGCTG
>CP188828.1:2201678-2314975 GCA_050110875.1 Methyloligella sp. ZOD6 | reverse complement strand
TTCTGATTGAGCTGGAAATTGCCGCTCGAGCGAAGCGGCTCCGCGATATGGGGCATGGCGAGAGACGCGTTGATATGCTTGATCTCGCGGCTCACCTGACCGGCTTCGTTGAGGATGCGCACAGTCCCATCCTCGATCCGCATATCGCGCAAGCGCACATCGCTCGTGTCATCTTCCGGCGTGGCGGCCTGGGCCGCCATCGAAGCCTTGGCGAAACGGGGCCCGGATGCATTTTCGGTCGCAGCGCGGCGGCTCTTCTCTTTCGCCGGGGCCTCGCTACGGCGTTGCGGCACCGTCTCGGCGCTACCGGGCCGGACAATGACGAGGGGCTGCTCGAACAATACGTAACGCGCGTCGACCCGCTGACTGATCAACTCGTAGAGATCGAGGGTGACTTCCAAGCGCGGCATCTGCAGATCGATGGCCGTCGCGTCGGTGCCGGGATCCTTCAGAGTCGCGTTCGTGAGCACGATCTCGGGATTTGGCAGGAATGTCAGCGAGGCCTCGCCATTGACGATCAGCTCGCGCCCAGTCTGTTGCTTGATGCGTTCGGCCACGCGCGCCTGGATCGCATCTGGGGAAACGAAGAAATTGGCGGCGATCAGCAGTAGCAGAACCACCGTGAACAAACCGCCGAGGATTTTCAGGAAAAGCTTCATGACAAATCGATGCGCCGCACCGTCACTGCCTGTGTGGAGGAAAGCGGCAAGATTAACGGAAGAAATGCGGTGAGAATAGGTTTCACGTCACCGACAGTCACGGCGCCGTAAATTCCCTCCCAAACCGCTAGCGGTCCGCTGCCGGGAAAGCAAGCGGACCGCCGCACGGTTGAGATGAGGAAGCGAAGGACGGCCCCTTTGGGCGGAGCCAGCCATGGGCGCTTCGGGGCGTTCGGGCTGGGATACCCGTCAGCCTTGTCAGGACCCTAGAGCAGCGAGTAACATGCATGAAGTGAAACCTTTTCAGATGAATTGTTGCAAGCCATGCATCTTCGCGAAGTCGACGCCAATCTCCTCGTTATCCTCGATGCGCTGCTCACCGATGCGAGCGTAACGCGCGCTGCCGAACGGCTCGGGCGCAGCGCCTCGGCGGTGAGCCATGCGCTCGCCAAGTTGCGAGAGATCTTCTCAGACGAGCTGTTCGTCCGTGCCGGACAAAAGCTGGTTCCGACGGCGAAAGCCCAAGAGCTGGCGCCGACGGTGCATGTGATCCTGGCCGGCATGGAAAGCCTGCTCCGGCAGGACAAGCCCTTCGATCCGACCCTTGCGGAAAGGGATTTCTATATCGCCGCGTCCGAAGCCGGCGAGCTCATCATGGTGCAACCGCTGCGCAAACATCTGGCCGAGGCCGCGCCGAATGTGCGGGTGGGCTGGATGGCGGGGGGCGGCGAGGAGTCCATCGAAGGCCTGCGGAACAGCCGCTGCCATTTCGCCGTGGACCTGGAATCCACCTCGATTCCGGCGCCCGATATCCGTTCCGCCAAGCTTTTCAACGATCACCTCGTGGTGCTCGGCCGACCTGGCCATCCGCTGGCCGGCAAGTCACCGCGTGCGGAAGACTTTGCCCGGGCCGTCCACGTGGCGGTGAACGCACTTCCGGCCTATGACCTGCTTGCGCGGCAATTCGCCGAATCCGGGCATCTGCTGCCGCCGCCGGAAAAGGTCTCCTCGGTGCTGGTGGGCCTCCTGCTCGCATTGAACAGCGATGCCCTGCTCACGGTGCCGAGCTCGCTCGCCCAAATCCTGGAGAAGCAATTTTCCCTGGTTCGGATCGGCCAGCCCCTCGGGCCCGTCGGCCTGCCGGTCCGGCTGCTCTGGCATTCCAGCTACGATCGGGACGAGTGCCATCAATGGGTGCGAGGCGAGATCACCAGGCTGGTCGGCGATCGGGACGGCAACGCTTGAACGTCCAACCCTTCAAAAAGTGCCGAATCTTGGGTCTCAAGGCGCAGTCCCACTAGCGCCTGTCACATCGCTCAACTAGCATGCCTCCAGGTCCCCTAGCGGTGGCCAATAATCTGCCTCCGCGATGACGAGAGGGACCCTCCGGAGGACTCGCATGCTTGCTTACGCCCGCGCCGCGCTTACAGCGCTTTTCGTCTCCCTTTGTTTCTTCCCTTCTCTCCTCGCTCCGACAGCCATTCAGGCGGATACGGCGGTCTATCAAGACGACACGCTCGACGATCTCGCCATCAAGATGGAGGCCAAATTGAAGGCCGAGGCGAGCGGCGTGAGCGCGCCTGTCATGGCCTTGAAGAAGCAGGCGGATGCGGCGCTGAGCCAGAAGGATTTCGCGGGCGCTGCGAGACTCTATGGGCAGATCGTGGCGCTGGAGCCCAACGATGCGAAAAGCTGGCGCCGTTATGCCGATATCCTGCTGCGGGTGGAGCCCGGGCCTGACGGGGATCGCTACGCGCTCAACAGGGATGCAACGACGGCGGCCTACATTGCCTATCGCCGGGCGGCGACCACGGACGACCAGGCCGACGCCTTGGTCACCCTGGCCAATGCCTATGGCAAGCGGCAGGAATGGCGGAATGCGCTCGATGCGCTGAAGATCGCGCTTTCGGTGCGCGAGACCGAGAACTTGCGCAAGATCTATACCCAGCTGCGCGAGAAATACGGATTCCGGGTTACTGATCACAGCATCGATTCAGACGCCGCAAGCCCCCGTGCCTGTTTCCAGTTTAGCGAGCAGCTCCCGGACCGGGCGGATTTCTCGCCTTTCGTCTCGGTCGAGGGGCAGGACAAGCCGGCGCTTTCCGTCGACGATCAGCAGCTCTGCGTCGAGGGGCTTCGCCACGGCGAGACCTATCACATCACCTTGCGGGAAGGGCTGCCCTCGGCCATCGACGAGACATTGCTGAAGCCGGCCCCGTTCGACATCTATGTGCGCGACCGGACGCCCATGGTGCGCGTCTCGGGCAAGAACTACGTGCTGCCGAAGACCGGCCAACAAGGCATTCCGCTGATCAGCGTGAACACCGACGAGCTGGACGTGACGATCTACCGGATCGGCGACCGGAACCTGATCAACACGGTGCTGGGCAACGACTTCCAGACCAATCTCTACCCCTACTCCTTGAGCGAGATCGCCGACAAGGAGGGTGCGGAGATCTGGAAGGGCACGCTCTCGGTCGACAAGACGCTGAACCAGGACGTGACGACCAATTTTCCGGTCACCGAGGCGGTGCCGGAGCTGAAGCCCGGTGTCTATGTGCTGGCGGCCCAGCCATCGAGCACACCCGAATACAGCTATGACGAGATGGCCACCCAGTGGTTCATCGTCTCCGACCTGGGGCTGACCGCTTATTCCGGCGACGACGGCATCCATGCCTTCGTCAATTCCCTGGCGACCACCGAGCCCCTTGAAAAGGTCGAGCTCCGGCTGGTCGCGCGCAACAACGAGATCCTGGCCAAGACCAAGACCGACGAGACGGGCAGTGCCCATTTTGCGCCCGGCCTGACCCGTGGCGAAGGCGGGCTTGCCCCGGCCATGCTGATCGCCTCCCGGCAGGGGATCGATTACGGCTTCCTGAGCCTGAAGGGATCCCCCTTCGACCTGACCGACCGGGGCGTGGAGGGCCGCGCCCTGCCCGGTGCGCTGGATGCCTTCGTCTTCACCGAGCGCGGAGTCTACCGCACGGGCGAGACGGTCCACATCACGGCGCTTCTGCGCGATGCGGAAGGCGAAGCCGTCATGGATACGCCGCTGACCCTCGTGATCACCCGGCCCGACGGGGTGGAGTATCGGCGCAAGGTCGTCGAAGACGAAGGAATCGGCGGGCGGGATCTCGACGTGCCGATCATCGGGGCGGCGCCGACCGGCACCTGGCGGGTGGAGACCTATGCCGACCCGAAGGGAAGCGCCATCGGCGAGACCAGCTTCCTGGTCGAGGATTACGTGCCCGACCGGCTGGAGTTCGAACTTTCGACCGCCGCATCGGCGCTGGTCCCCCGCGAGCCTGTCGAGATCACGGTGGATGGCCGCTTCCTCTACGGCGCTCCCGCGTCGGGTCTGCCGCTGGAAGGCGAGGTGAAGATCAGCCAAGCGGAGGAGCGGCCGGGCTTCGCCGGATATCGGTTCGGCCCGAATGCGGACGATGAGTCCGGCGCCCAGACCGAGATCGTACCGCTGGAGAACCTGCCCACGACGGACAAGAACGGCAAGGCCGTCTTCCCGGTCTCGATCCGCACCGTGCCCGATACGGGTCATCCCATGGAGGCCGAGGTCACCCTCCGCATGGCGGAGCTCGGCGGCCGGGCGGTGGAGCGCAACCTCACCCTGCCCATCGAGCCGTCAGAGCCGATGATCGGCGTCAAGCCGCTCTTCAAAGGCGAGTCGCTCGCCGATGGCGCACAAGCGGAATTCCAGGTGATCGTGGTGGGGCCGGACGGGATGCCGCTGGCGGCGAAGGGCCTCGAGTGGCAGCTCCTGAAGATCGAGAGCAAATATCAATGGTACCGCCAGAACGGCTATTGGAGCTTCGAGCCCATCAAGGTCACGCGGCGGGTCGCCAATGGAGCGGTGGATGCAACGCCCGAAGATGCGGCCAAGATCGGCGCGCCCGTCACCTGGGGACGCTACCGGTTGGAGGTGGCGAGCCCCGACGCTTCCGGCCCGCTCACAACTATCGGCTTCGACGCAGGCTTCTATGCGGAGGCGAGCGCCGATACGCCGGACTTCCTGGAGGTCGCGCTCGACAAGTCGGAATATAAGCCCGGCGATAACATGACCGTTGCGGTGACCGCGCGGAGCGCCGGCAAGGTGACCCTCGCCGTGATGGGCGCCGGCAAGCTGCTCGCCACAAAGACGGAAGAGGTGGCGCAAGGCACCGCCAAGATCCCGCTTGACGTTGGCGAGGATTGGGGCACGGGCGCCTATGTGGTGGCGACCCTGCGGCGGCCGCTTGAGACGGAAGCCAAGCGCATGCCGGGACGGTCCATCGGCCTCGCTTATTTTTCCATCGACAAGGCGGCGCACACGCTCGATGTGAGCCTCGACCTGCCGGAGAAGATCCGGCCCGAAACCACATTGCGGGTGCCGGTGAAGGTCGCCGGCCTCGCCGCTGGGACGAGCGCGCGGGTCGTCGTCTCCGCGGTCGATGTGGGGATCCTCAACCTGACCAACTACGAGCCGCCGGCACCGACGAAATATTTCCTCGGCCAGCGGCAGCTCTCCATGGAGCTGCGCGATCTCTATGGCCAGCTGATCGACGGCATGCAGGGCACCAAGGGAGCGATCCGGACCGGCGGCGATGGCGGCGGGATGGAGATCTCGGGCAGCCCGCCCACACAGCCGCCGCTGGCGCTCTATTCCGGCATCGTGACCGTGGACGAGAACGGCGAGGCGGAGGTGGAATTCGACATTCCCGCCTTCACCGGCACGGCGCGGGTGATGGCCGCCGCCTGGAGCGAGACCCAGGTGGGCGAGGCGAATGGCGACGTGCTGATCCGCGATCCCGTGGTCGTGTCGGCCACCCTGCCCCGCTTTCTGCTCATCGGGGATGAGAGCACCTTGCGGCTCGATCTCGACAATGTGGAAGGCGCGGCCGGCGACTATCAGGTCACGGTCTCCTCGGAAGGGCCGGTGGGGGTGACCGAACCGGAAGCGACGGTGAGCCTGGACGAGAAGCAGCGGAAGGGCTTGAGCCTTCCGATCTCGGCGACCGGGGTCGGCGATGCCACCCTCACGGTCGCGGTGACCGGGCCGGAAGATTATGTGGCGCGCCGGGATTACGCGGTCGCCGTGAAGCCGGCCACTCAGATCCTGTCGCGACGGACCGTGCAATCCCTGTCACCGGGCGGCAGCGTGAAGGCATCGGCGGAGCTGTTCGCCGACTTGGTGCCGGGCACGGGCGAGGTTGCGCTTTCGGTGACGCCTTGGGCCTCCCTCGACGTGGCGACGCTGATCCAATCCCTCGACCGTTACCCGCTGGGCTGCACCGAGCAGATCATCAGCCGGGCCATGCCGCTGCTCTACGTCAATCAACTGGCGGAGAAGGCGCAGCTTACGGCCGACAGCTCCCTCGACGAGCGGCTGGACAAGGCGATCCAGACCGTGCTGGCGCGGCAAGGGCCGGAGGGTGCGTTCGGCCTCTGGTCGGCGGGAGGCGCGGATGCGTGGCTCGACGCCTATGTGACCGACTTCTTCACCCGGGCGCGGGCGCAAGGCTATTCCGTGCCGGACGATGCCTTCCGCCTCGCCCTGAACCGTTTGCGGAATTATGTCAGCACGGCCCCGGATGTGAGCCGGGACGGGGGGCTCGCCCTCTCCTATGCGCTTTACGTGCTGGCACGGAACGGCTCGGCGCCGGTGGGCGATCTTCGCTATATCGCCGACACCAAGCTCCGCGCCCTTGGCACGCCGGCGGCGAAAGCCGAGATCGGCGCCGCGCTCGCCATGCTGGGGGATCGGATCCGGGCGGAGAAGGCATTCCAGGCGGCGCTGGGCGCCTTGCCTGAAAGCCCCGAAGCGGATCCCGGACGGCGCGATTTCGGGTCGCCCCTGCGGGATGCCGCGGCCGTCGTGACGCTCGCAGCCGAAGGCGATGCGCCGAAATCGCTGCTGGTCAATGCCACAGCCAAGATCGGGCCTGCCCGGAAGCTGGTACAGCGAACCTCCACGCAAGAGGATGCCTGGCTGGTCCTCGCCGCCCAGGCCTTGGGCGAAGAGGAGATCGCACTCTCGGTGAACGGCGAGGCTGCGGACAAGCCGGTCTACCGCAATCTCAGCGAGCTGGAGCTTTCCGGCAATCCGATCACGGTGTCGAACGCGGGAGAGGCGCCGGTCGATGCGGTGCTGACCGTGTCGGGCGCGCCGTTTGCGGCGGAGCCGGCGACGGACCAGGGCTTCCATATCGAGCGGAGCTACTACACGCTTGAGGGCGCCCCGGCGGACCCGACCAATGCAGTGCAGAACCAACGCTTCGTGGTGGTGGTGCGGATCACCGATCCGCAGCCGCAATTCGCCCGCGTGGCGCTGATGGACTACCTGCCGGCGGGTTTCGAGATCGACAATCCGCATCTCGTCACCTCGGGCGAGACGGATGCCTTCTCCTGGATCACCGACGGCGCGCAGCCGGTGCATCAGGAATTCCGGGACGACCGTTTCACCGCGGCTTTCGACCGGACCTCCGACAGCCCCGCGATCTTTTCGATCGCCTATGTGGTCCGTGCGGTCTCGCCAGGCGAATACGTGCTGCCCCAAGCCCATGTGGAGGACATGTACTCCCGCGATCGGTTCGGAAACACGGGCACGGGAAACATCACCGTGAAGGCCGCGAAATGAGCTCGGACATTCGCCGGGATCTGTCATGCGCCGGGCTCTAGCAGCCTTTGCGCTCGGCGCGCTGTTCACCGGTGCGGTCGCGGGCGGCGCGGCCACCGGCTTGCACGAGGCGCTCGGGCCGGCGCCGCTTGGGGAGGATATCGCGCTTTCGACCATCGTGGTTGACCGGCACGGCGCGCTGCTGCGGCCCTATACGACCGGTCAGGGGCGCTGGCGGCTGCCGATCGAGGTCGAGGCGGTCGATCCGCGATTCTTGAGCGCCCTGCTCGCATATGAGGACAAGCGTTTCTTCTCCCATCGCGGCGTCGACGTGCTGGCGTTGCTGCGGGCGGCGGGGCAACTGGCCAGCCACGGCCGGATCGTCTCCGGCGGCTCGACAATCACCATGCAGCTGGCACGGCTCTTGGAGCCGCGGAAGGAGCGCTCCTTCAAGGCCAAGCTGCGGCAAATCTACCGGGCGGCACAGATCGAGCGGCGCCTTTCCAAGAAAGAAATTCTGGCCCGCTACCTGACGCTGGCCCCCTATGGCGGCAATCTGGAAGGCTTGCGGGCGGCTTCCCTCGCCTATTTCGGCAAGGAGCCGCGGCGCCTGACCCTGGGACAAGCGGCACTTCTGGTGGCCCTGCCCCAGTCGCCGGAGATGCGCCGGCCGGATCGTGCGTCCCGGGAAGCCAGGGAGGCACGGAATCGCGTGCTCGACCGAATCGCGGCGAGCGGCATCTTTGCCATGGCGGAAATCGCCCGCGCAAAGTCTGAAAAGGTGCCGGATGGCCGGCATCCCATGCCCATGCTGGCGCCCCATGCGGCGGACGACGCCGTCGCCGCAGCGCCCGGGGAGCGGCTGCATCGCCTCACCATCGAAAAACGCTTTCAGGCCCGGCTCGAGGCGCTCGCCAAGGCCCGGGCCAACAAGCTCGGGCGGCAAAGCTCCGTCGCCATCGTCGTGCTCGACAACGCGACCGGCGAGGTGCGGGCGCGCGTCGCCACGCCGGATTATTTCGACAAGCGCCGTGCCGGCCAGGTGGATCTGACGCGCGCGGTCCGCTCGCCCGGCTCGACGCTCAAGCCCTTCATCTACGGCATGGGATTCGAAGACGGACGCATCCACCCCTCCACCCTGATCAAGGACAGGCCGGTCCGTTTCGGTGCCTATGCGCCGGAGAATTTCGACATGCATTACCAAGGCACGGTCACCATCCGCCGTGCCTTGCAGCTTTCCCTGAACGTGCCGGCGATCTCGGTGCTGGAGGCGGTGGGGCCGGAACGGCTCGCCGCGCGGCTTGGGGCGACGGGGACGAGGCTGATCCTGCCGGACCACGAGAATGCCGGGCTGGCGCTTGGGCTGGGTGGCGTGGGCGTGACCTTGGAGGCCCTCACCCAAGCCTATTGCGGCCTTGCCCGGCTCGGCATGGTGCAGCCCGCTACGGAGCGGGAAAGGACGCAGAGCCTACCGGAACGGCGCCTGCTCTCGCCGGTCGCGGCCTGGTATATCGGCAATATCCTGAAAGGCTCGCCGCCGCCGGAAAACGCCACTCCGGGGCGGATCGCCTTCAAGACGGGCACGAGCTACGGCTACCGGGATGCCTGGTCGATCGGTTTCGACGGGAAATATACGGTCGGGGTCTGGGCCGGAAGGCCCGACGGCGCCCCGATGCCGGGGATCATGGGTCGGGTGACCGCGGCTCCCATCCTATTCGATGCGTTCACGCGGCTCGACGGATCGCGTACCCCGCTGCCCAAAGCTCCCGAAGGCGTGCTGACGGCCAGCACCGGCGCGCTTCCGCCACCGCTGCAACGCTTCAATGCCGATCCCGTGTCGGCGGCCGAAACCACGCCGAAACTGAAGATCTTGTTCCCGCCGGACGGGGCGAGCCTGGCGCTCTCTTCCGCCGACGGGGCGCTCGATCCGGTGCCGGTGAAGATCGTGGGCGGCAAGCCGCCGCTCTCCGTGCTGGTGAATGGCGCGCCGCTTTCGGTGAACCGGCCGCGCGAGACGCTGTTCTTCGATCCCGACGGACCTGGCTTCACCCGGGTCACCGTGACGGATGCGCAAGGCCGCGCCGACAGCGTTCTCGTCCGGCTTCAGTAGCGTCGCGTTTTAGTTTCCGGAGACGTGCTCCCGCTTGTTAGTTTCCGGAGACGTGCTCCCGCTTGTTAGTTTCCGGAGACGTGCTCCGGCTTGCCTCCGCGCTCGGTGGAGGCCATCTCGTCGAGCTCCTTCTCGGTCATGGATTCATACATGCTCCGCGAGGCGCCTTGGAGATCGCTCACCTTCATCTCGCCGCGCTTGGCCGCCAACGCAGCGCCCGCGGCTTGTTGCTGTGCCTTGGATTTCGCCGGCATTTCCGTTCCTCCTGTTGCTTGAACCACGGGGAAGAAACGAACGGCCCCCGCATCGGGTTTCCGAAGGCGGGTCGCGCATGGTTGACGCAAGGGATCGCGCGATTTTCGCTCAGTCGGCCCTTGACGCTGGGGCCTTGCTGCCCAACAAACGCGACATGACAAACGGTCCGACGCGCAAGACACACAAGCTGCACGTGAAGACGTTCGGCTGCCAGATGAATGTCTACGATTCCGAGCGCATGGCGGAGGCGCTGGCGCCGGCCGGCTATGCGCTGACGGAGGACATGAACGAGGCCGATCTCGTCATCCTGAACACCTGCCATATCCGCGAGAAGGCGGCGGAGAAGGTCTATTCCGAGCTCGGCCGGGTCCGGAAGACCAAGGAAGCCCGCGCCACGGGCGGCAAGGAGACCATGGTCGCCGTCGCGGGCTGCGTGGCCCAGGCGGAGGGCGCGGAGATCATGCGCCGGGCCAATGTGGTGGATCTCGTGGTGGGGCCCCAGAGCTACCACCAGCTTCCCGATCTGGTCGCCAAGGCGAAAGGGTCGAAGAGCGGGGTTCTCGCCACGGAATTTCCGACCGAAGACAAGTTCGACCATCTGCCCGCGCGGGCGAAGAAGCGGGCGCTGCCATCCGCCTTCGTCACGGTGCAGGAAGGCTGCGACAAGTTCTGCACCTTCTGCGTGGTGCCTTATACCCGCGGCGCGGAATTCTCCCGGCCCGTCGAGAAGCTGGTGGAAGAGACCGAGGGTCTGGCGGAAGCCGGCGTCCGGGAGATCACCCTGCTCGGCCAGAACGTGAATGCCTATCACGGCGAAGGGCCGGACGGGAAAGACTGGTCTCTGGCCGATCTGTTGCGCCGGCTGGCCGAAATTCCCGGCATAGAACGGCTGCGCTACACGACCAGCCATCCGCGGGACATGGCGGACGATCTGATCGCGCTGCATGGCGACGAGCCGAAGGTGATGCCCTATCTGCACCTCCCCTTCCAGGCGGGCGCCGACCGCATGTTGAAGGCCATGAACCGAAAGCATACGGCGGAGGAGTATCGGGCGCTGATCGGGCGCATCCGGGATGCCCGGCCCGATATCGCTCTTTCCACCGACATCATCGTCGGTTTTCCCGGCGAGACGGAAGCCGATTTCGAAGAGACGGTCTCGCTGGTGAAGGAAATCGGCTTTGCCCAGGCCTTCTCGTTCAAATACAGCGCGCGGCCCGGCACGCCGGCCGCCACGCTCGAAGAGCAAGTTCCCGAGGACGCCAAGAAGGAGCGGCTTCAAGTGCTTCAGGCGGTGATCGAGGAAGAGCGGAAACGATTCGAGCAGGCCCTCGTGGGACGCCGGATGCCGGTGCTGTTCGAAAGAAAGGGCCGCAAGGCTGGTCAAATCGCCGGACGGTCTCCATATCTCCAAGCTGTACACAGCGAAGGGCCCGAAAGCCTGCTCGGACAGATCGTGGAGGTTGACATCACCGCCGCGGGGCCGAACAGTCTTACGGGTGTCATCAATTCAGGGTTTGCATGGGATGACGCTGTGCAAGCAACCGTTTGAGCAACGACCTCGGAGACGAGAGACCTAATTTGGCGCCACACTCCGCGTCTGACAGCGCGACCGCCTCATATCAAGAAGGCGAGAAAGAGCCGCTTCTGGTGTTCTTCGACGACACCAGGCTCATGCGCGATCTGCTCGGCGATTACGATGCAAATCTGGCCGTCCTTGAAGACCGTCTCGGAATCGAGGCGGTGGTGAACGGTACCGTGGTCTCGTTGCGCGGTCCGGAGGAGGCCTGCGAAACAGCGAAGACAGTGCTCGAAGATCTCTATGGACGACTCGCCAAGGGCGAGGTGATCGGTATCGGCGAGGTCGTCGGCTCGATCCGCCATGCGGATGTGGAGCCGGCGCCGGACCAGCCTACGGACGCACCGAAGGGCGCCGAGGCCCAGCAGATCCGCACCCGCAAGCGCCTGGTCACGGCGCGCACCCTTGCCCAATCCGCCTATATCTCGGCGCTTGAGAAGAACGATTTGGTGTTCGCCTCGGGGCCTGCCGGCACCGGAAAAACCTATCTCGCCGTGGTGTTCGCCGCGGCGGCGTTGGAGAGCGGGCGCTGCGACCGCATCATCCTGTCCCGCCCGGCCGTCGAAGCCGGCGAACGGCTGGGCTTTCTGCCCGGCGATATGCGGGAGAAGGTCGATCCCTATCTGCGGCCGCTTTACGATGCGCTTTACGATGTTTTGGCGCCGGAGCGGGTGGAGCGCGGGCTCGCCACGGGGGCGATCGAAATCGCACCGCTCGCCTTCATGCGGGGACGCACGCTTTCCAATGCGATGGTGATCCTGGACGAAGCGCAGAACTGCACGCCGGTGCAGATGAAGATGTTCCTCACCCGTCTCGGCGAAGGCAGCAAGATGATCGTCACCGGCGATCCGACCCAGGTCGATTTGCCTTATGGCAAGGATTCCGGCCTTAACGAGGCCATCAAGATCCTGGACGGTGTGGAGGGTATCTCCCATATCGCCTTCAGCGCAGACGACGTCGTTCGGCGCGAGCTTGTCGCCAGGATCGTGGATGCGTATGAAGCGGCGTCGAAAAGCGACCGCGAAACCGATGAGTGAAGACGTTCCCAGTAGACCCGAGGCTTCGGGCGAAACCGCACCGAAGCCGGAAGCCGCAGACGAGGCCGATTTATCGGTCTTGCTGATCTGGCACGCATATCCGCCGAAGGACTGGGCTTTCGCCGACGAGCGGCTGGAAGAGGCCGCGCGGGCCGCTTTTCAAGCCGGCTCTTCCGGCGATCCTTCCCAAAGCTACGAAGTCGCGATCGTCTTCGACGACGATGCGGCGCTGCAGGCCCTGAACCGCGATTTCCGCGGAAAGGACAAACCCACCAACGTTCTTTCATTTCCGGCCGATCCGACATCGGTGGGCGCGCCTTTCGAAGAAGCGCAGTCCCTCGGCGACGTCATCCTCAGCCTCGATACGTTGGGCCGGGAGGCGAAGGCGCTCGAAATTCCGCCACAAGATCACGCCACCCATCTCGTGGTGCATGGCGTGCTGCACCTTCTCGGTTTCGACCATATGGACGAAACCCAAGCCACTGAAATGGAAGCATTGGAGACCGAAATCCTGGGCACGCTCGGAATCGCCGATCCTTACGGCGAGACGGAGACGCCCAGGCTGGAATTGCAGAATGAGTAACGCTGCGTTGCCGGACCAGGACCCGGCCCCCGAACCCGAACGATCCTCCGAAGAAGGCTCTTGGCTCGAGCGCGTGCTGGCCCGGTTCGGGCTCGGCGAAGAGCCCGATCTCCGCTCGCTGATCGAAAACGCGCTGTCCCGAAGCGAGGACACGCGGGACACGTTCAGCGCGCCTGAGCGCACGATGCTGCTCAATATCCTCCGCTTCGGCGATCTGACGGTCGAGGATGTGATGGTGCCCCGGGCGGATATCGTCTCGGTGGAAGGGTCGATCACCATCGACGCGCTCTTGAAGGTCTTTCGCGAGGCGGAGCATTCGCGGCTGCCGGTGTTCCGCGGCACCTTGGACGAGCCGCTGGGGCTGGTGCATATCCGCGATCTGATGTCGTGGATCGCCGAAGAGGCGGAGAAGGCCAATGGGGAGAATCTGAGCCTCGGCCATGTCGATCTACAACGGTCGCTGGGGGATATCGAGATCACCCGCGACATCCTTTACGTGCCGAAATCCCAATCGGTGCTCGACCTGCTGTTGAAAATGCAGACCACACGCGTGCATCTGGCCCTGGTGGTCGACGAGTATGGCGGCACGGACGGGCTGGTCTCGATCGAGGACCTCATCGAAGAGGTGGTGGGCGAGATCGAGGACGAGCACGACGTGGACGAGGAGCCGCTGATCAGCGCCGACCGCACGGGGCTGATCGCGGATGCTCGGGCGCCGGTGAAGGAGGTCGAAGACAGGCTCGGCCAGGTGCTGGTCGACCCCGAAGAAGATGACGATGTGGATACGATCGGCGGCCTCGTCTTCTCGCTTTCGGGCCGTGTGCCCGTCAGGGGCGAACTGCTGAAGCACCCGGGCGGGGTCGAGTTCGAGGTGCTGGAAGCCGATCCGCGCCGCATCAAGAAGCTGCGTATCCGCAAGCAGCGAACGGGCGCACGAGAGGGCGAGACGGGCGGCAGCGCCAAGCGATGATGCTCGCCCGTCCAGCCAGGCGGTGAATCCGAACGGGGGAATGGAAGGCGTGCTCACGCGTCTGGATGCGACGGCCGGCTGGGTGGCGGGCTTGCGCCGATGGAAACGGGCGGGTTTCGCGACCCTGGCAGGCGCGGTCGGAGCGCTTGCTTTTGCGCCCTACGATCTCTGGCCCATTCTTTTCCTGAGCCTCGGCGCGCTGGTCTGGCTGATGGACGGCTCCTACGCCGTCTATCCGGGCTGGAACGAGCGCATCCGATCCGCCGCCTCGGCCGGTTTCTTCTACGGTTTCGGCTTCTTCCTCGCCAATTTCTACTGGATCGCCGAGGCTTTCCTGGTCGAGCCGGAGCGCCATGGCTGGCTGATACCGCTCATTCTGCCCGGTTTCGCCGCCTGGATGGCGCTCTATTTCGTCGGCGCGTGCGTGTTCGCGATCCTGCTTTGGGGACGGGGGCCGACCCGCGTCTTCGCCCTGGCGGCAGGGTTCGGCCTGTTCGAATTCATCCGCGGCCATCTCTTCACCGGCCAGCCCTGGAACCTCCTGGGCTACGCGCTGACCACCAATCTGCCGATGATGCAGCTCGCGGCGTTGTTCGGCGTCTACGGACTCACGGTGCTGGCGGCAATGGTCTTCGCGGCGCCCGCGGCTTGCTTCGCCCCCGCCGGATCGGGGCTTCGGGGGCGGCGAAAGGCAGCCGTGCTGACACTTTTCCTGCTGCTTCTGCTCGGGCTCGGGACGGGCTGGGGCGCTCGGCGGCTCGAGACAACGCCCGTGGCCAACACCGACACCCAATTGCGGATCGTGCAGACGAGCGTCGACCAGGCGGACAAATGGAAGCCCGGCAACGCCGATGGGATTTTCCAGGACTATCTCCGTCTGAGCGAAACGGAGAAGGATGGTGTCGGGCTCGACC
This sequence comes from Methyloligella sp. ZOD6, assembly GCA_050110875.1. Lineage (GTDB taxonomy): Bacteria > Pseudomonadota > Alphaproteobacteria > Rhizobiales > Methyloligellaceae > Methyloligella. Next base: position 2,300,261 of record CP188828.1, on the reverse strand, counting down.
AGATCGATCTCCTGATCTGGCCGGAGACAGCGGTGCCCGTCGTGCTGGAAAACGAGCCCGAGGCGCTCGCAACCATCGGCGATATGCTACCCGACGGCACGGCCCTGCTGGTCGGTTCGATCCGCATGCAATACGAGGACGGTCCGGACGGCACCACCCGGAATTTCTACAACGGTCTCCTGGCGATCGGCAGCGGCGGCCAGCTCTTGGACAGCTACAATAAAATCCATCTCGTGCCGTTCGGCGAATTTTTGCCTTATCAGGGGTTTATGGAGCGTCTCGGGATTATGCAGCTCACCGGAATCCGCGGGGGGTTCACAGAAGGACACGAACCGCGGCGGCTGGACGTTCCAGGCGTGCCGGTGCTGATGCCGCTGATTTGCTACGAGGTTCTTTTTCCGGATGAAGTGAATACGCGTGGGCGAGAGGCCAAATGGATGCTCAACATTACCAATGATGCGTGGTTTGGTCGCAGTGTCGGCCCGTATCAACACTTCCATCAGGCACGGGTGCGAGCAGTCGAACAAGGGCTTCCACTGGTGCGCGCAGCCAATACCGGCATATCCGCGGTGGTCGATCCCATGGGGCGAATTCTCGGCGAGCTTGGACTTGAGAAGAAAGGCGTTGTAGACGCGGCGCTCCCGAGACATTTCCGCGCAACGTTATTTACCAAATTCGAGAGGCTGATTGAAATTTGCTTGTGGCTGCTTGCAGTTACAGGCTGCTTCGTGCCGCGCGTGTACCAATTAACCGGTAAATTAAGGTAGCGCGTTGCATGCGTCTTTCACACGCTTGACGCCGTTAGACACGGCCCGTATGACACCCCGTGCCCTGCGGCCCTGTTGACAACGTGTATATCGGCGCGCGGCGGTACTCAGTTCCACGTAAGGTATCTCTTTTTCATGACAGTTACGAGTGAGCCAATGGCCGGCAAAAAGCCAAATCCTGTCGACGCGCATGTCGGGAGCCGAGTGCGCTTGAGGCGGATGCTTCTGGGCATGAGCCAGGAGCGTCTAGGCGAGAGTATGGGCCTTACTTTCCAGCAAGTTCAGAAATACGAGAAGGGCGTCAATCGAATCGGCGCCAGCCGCCTTTTCCAAATTTCGAAGATTCTCGACGTTCCAGTTCAATTCTTCTTCGAAGAAGCTCCGCAGTTCGACGGCTCCGCGCCGACAGGCATGGCGGAAGCCGAGTCGGAAACCTTCATTCTCGAATTTCTCAATAGCCGCGAAGGGCTGGAGCTCAATCGCGCCTTCGTGAAGATCTCCGATCCGAAAGTCCGCAAAAGCGTCGTCGATCTGGTGCGCTCCTTGAGCAATCAGGACGGCTCCTCCTAGGCCGTCCTCCGCTCTCACAAAGCGGGCTTGACCGTTCGATCATTCGTTGCGACAACCCGCCCTTCATCGCGCCAAGCGGTATTCTGTAGAGGGGGATCAGTTGTCTCGCCAGGATTACGTCTTTACGAGTGAATCGGTCTCGGAGGGTCATCCCGACAAGGTCTGCGACCGCATTTCCGACGCCGTCGTCGATCTCTATCTTGAGGCCGATCCGCATTCTCGTGTCGCCGTGGAGACTTTGGTCACCACCAACCGCATCGTCATGGCGGGCGAGGTGCGCGGGCCGGAAGAGATCACCCCTCAAATCATCGAAGATACCGCACGCCGCTGCATCCAGAATATCGGCTACGAGCAGGACGGTTTTCACTGGGGCAACGCGGAATTCGAATTCTACGTGCATGAGCAATCCGCCGACATCGCCATGGGCGTGGATGCGGATACCGAGAAGGAGAAGGACGAGGGCGCGGGCGACCAGGGCATCATGTTCGGTTATGCCTGCCGTGAGACGGAGCCGCTGATGCCGGCGCCGATCCACTATGCCCACTCCATTCTGCTTGAGATGGCCAAGGCCAGGCATGCCGGCAGCGCGCCGGAGCTCGGCCCGGACGCCAAGAGCCAAGTGACCCTCTGCTACGAGAACGGCCAGCCGAAACGGGTGAACTCCGTGGTCGTGTCGACCCAGCATGGCGAAGACGTGACCCAGGAGCGGGTCCGCGAGATCGTCATGGACATGGTCAACGAGGTGCTGCCCCAGGGCTGGATCGACGGGGATACCCAGTTCTACGTCAACCCGACCGGCCGTTTCGTGATCGGCGGTCCGGACGGCGATACGGGGCTCACGGGCCGCAAGATCATCGTCGACACCTATGGCGGCATGGCCCCCCACGGGGGCGGCGCCTTTTCGGGCAAGGATCCGACCAAGGTGGACCGCTCGGCGGCCTATGCGGCGCGTTACCTCGCCAAGAATATCGTGGCGGCTGGCTTTGCCGATCGCTGCACCTTGCAGCTTTCCTACGCCATCGGCGTCTCGCAGCCTCTCTCCATCTATGCGGATCTGCATGGCACGGGGACGGTGGCCGAAGACAAGGTCGAGCGCGCCATTCGCGAGGTGATGGATCTGTCCCCGCGCGGCATTCGCGAGCATCTCTCCTTGAGCCGCCCGATCTACGAGCGGACCGCGGCCTATGGGCATTTCGGCCGCACGCCGGACAATGACGGCGGATTCTCCTGGGAGAAGCTGGATCTCGTGGAGCCCCTGCGCAGCGAGATGAGCTAGACGCTCGTACTCGCTCGTTCGGATCGGGACCCAGGCGGCTAAATCCAGCCGGACAGCTCCGCCGCCTGGTAGATCACCAGCAGAATAATCAAAACACCGACGGTTATGCCGAGGGGGCGCGGCGAGACGCGCTTCACCACATAGCCCGCCACCGGTGCAGCCAGAAGGCCGCCGGTGATAAGGCCTGCGACAGCCGCCGCGTTGTTGGCGAGATCGCCGCCCTCCTCCCAATGACCGGAGAACAGGGCCAGGATGAAGCTTGCGGAGATTGCCGCGGTCAGCAGGAACTCCGCCGTGTTGACGGTGCCGATGACATAGCGGGGCACGCCGCCCGCCCCTACCAGGGACGAGGCGACGACAGGTCCCCAACCGCCGCCGCCCACCGCATCGACGAAGCCGCCGACGAGGCCGAGCACCGGGACGCCCGACGGCGCCTCCTTCTTCGGGGTGAAGCGGCGTAGGGTTCGCCACAGGATGACGAGGGCCATGATCGCCATATAGGCGACAATGAAGGGCTTGATGACGCTGCCGTCGATGGAGGTGAGCAGATAGGTGCCCAAGATGCCGCCGAGGATACCGGCCGGCGCGAGGCGCCAGAACAGCTTGCGATCGACGTTGCGGTGCCACAGATGGGAGGCGCCGGACGCGCCTGTGGTGAAAAGCTCAGCGATATGCACGCTCGCCGATGCGTTGGCAGGCGGCACGCCGAAGGATAGAAGAACCGTGGTCGAGACGACGCCATAGGCCATGCCGAGCGCGCCATCGACGAGCTGAGCGAGAAATCCCACGACTGCGAAGAGCGTGAAATCCCAAACCACATCCAAGCCAATCGTCTCGATCACGGAACACCCTCCTTCGGCGCGGCCCAGGCGGATAATGGAATTCAGCCCACCACGCCAGAGGGATTCGCACGGTTCGGAAGAAGAGTTTTCGGCGGGGATTCAAATTGGAATTTTTTGGCGTCGAGAGGCGCTGTGAAAGCAATTCGAGGCAAGGCGTTTTGACGGACGAGCGGAAGGAGACAGCCTCCGAAACGACCCCACCATCGGGTGGCTTGCGCTCCTATGGGCGGCGCAAGGGACATCGGTTGAGCCCGCACAAAGAGAAGCTGATGGAAACGCGGCTGCCTGAGCTGCGGCTCGATCTCTCTCGCCCTGCCCCGCCACTCCCGACGCTTTTTCCCAACAGGCCCGACGAGGTCTGGCTGGAGATCGGATTCGGCGCGGGCGAGCATCTGATCTGGCAGGCGGAGCACAATCCCGATATCGGGCTGATCGGCTGCGAGCCCTTCATCAACGGTATGGCCGCCCTGCTCGGCCAGGCGGAGCGGAAGGGGTTGAGCAATATCCGCCTGCATGACGGGGATGCGCGCGAGGTGCTGGCCTGGCTGCCGGACGCCTCCATCGGCCGCCTCTTCGTGCTGTTTCCGGATCCCTGGCCGAAGAAGCGGCACGCCAAGCGGCGGCTGATCCGCCCTTCGACGATGACCGAGATCGCAAGGGTCCTGAAGCCGGGCGGAGAATTCCGCTTGGGAAGCGACAGCGCCGAATATCTCAGCCGGACCCTGCTGGCGGCACGACGCTGCGAGGGTCTCGGATGGACGGCCGAGCGCCCGGCCGATTGGCGGGAGCGTCCACACGATTGGCCGGAGACGCGCTACGAGCAGAAAGCCAAGCGGGAAGGCCGGGTTTGCGGCTATCTCCGATTCAAGCGTGCGCTGTAGTCTCAGGACAACTTCTTGAACTCGCCGGGAAACGGCGTATATTACCCGTCAGAACTCATGATTGGTCTCCATCAGGAGTGGGCCGCGGCCCGCTCCTTTTTATTAGGTTCCATCGGTTTTCGCCGATACGGACTTTTTCGGGAGCGATCGCGGGTTCTGGCTTTCAGCGAGGATCGTGACGGTCGATGTCGAACCTTTCGCCCAGCCTGGAGCGGCGCTTCACCCGTGAGACGGGGAATGCGCGCGTGATCGCCGATCTGGCCGAGCCGGTGCTCGAGGAGCTCGGCTTCCGCCTGGTGCGCGTGAAGATGTCCGGCGAGGGCGGCGGCACGGTGCAGGTGATGGCGGAGCGGCCGGGCGACCAGATGACGGTCGACGATTGCGCCACCATCAGCCGGGAACTTTCGCCGGTGCTCGATGCGCACGATCCGCTGCCTGGAAAGTACAATTTGGAGGTTTCCTCGCCCGGCCTGGACCGTCCTTTGGTGCGGCCGAGCGATTTCGAGACCTTTCTCGGCTACGAGGCGAAGATCGAGCTTTCGCAAGCGATCGACGGCCGAAAGCGTTTCCGCGGCATCGTGGACGGTGCGGAGGACAACGAGGCCCGTCTCATCGTGCAGCTCGAGAAAGGCGCCGAAGCACAGGTGATCGGCCTGCCCTTTTCAATGATCGAGGAGGCGCGGCTGGTGAGCGACAAGGACAGTCTGCGGGAGGATCTCTCGCGCAGTAAGGCCCATTAGGGATTTTCAGCGCAGCTTTCGGGCTGCATATCGAGTTTGAGAGAACCGGAGGCAAGGCACATGGCTGAGGCGGGCATTAGCGCCAATAGGCTTGAGCTCCTGCAGATCGCAGATGCGGTCGCGCGCGAGAAATCGATCGAGAAGGATGTCGTCATCGCGGCGATGGAGGATGCGATCCAGAAAGCGGCGAAGTCCCGCTACGGCAGCGAGAACGAGATCCGCGCCCAGGTCGATCCCAAAACCGGCGAGATCCGGCTGGAGCGTCTGCTGGAGGTCACCGAGGACGTGACCATGGAGGCGACGCAGATCTCCCTGGAGGATGCCCGCCGCCGCAACCCGGAAGCGCAGATCGGCGACTTCATCGCCGAGGAGCTGCCGCCGCTCGATTTCGGCCGCGTGGCCGCCCAGAACGCCAAGCAGGTCATCGTGCAGAAGGTGCGCGATGCGGAGCGCGAGCGGCAATACGAGGAATACAAGGACCGCGTCGGCACGATCGTGAACGGCATCGTGAAGCGGGTCGAATACGGCAATGTGATCGTGGATCTCGGCCGGGCGGAAGCCATCGTGCGCCGGGACGAGACCCTGCCGCGGGAAAATTTCCGCTACGGCGACCGGATCCGCGCCTATGTGTACGACGTGCGCCGGGAACAGCGCGGCCCGCAGATCTTCCTGTCGCGCACCCATCCGGAGTTCATGGCGAAGCTGTTCGCCCAGGAAGTGCCCGAGGTCTATGACGGCATCGTCACCATCAAGTCGGTGGCGCGCGATCCCGGCAGCCGGGCCAAGATCGCCGTGATCTCGCGGGATCAGTCGATCGATCCGGTCGGCGCCTGTGTCGGCATGCGAGGCTCCCGCGTGCAGGCGGTGGTGAACGAGCTCCAAGGCGAGAAGATCGACATCATCCAGTGGTCGGAAGACGCCGCGACCTTCATCGTGAACGCGCTGGCGCCGGCCGAGGTGGTGAAGGTCGTGCTCGACGAGGATGCGGAGCGCATCGAGGTCGTGGTGCCGGATGCGCAGCTTTCGCTCGCCATCGGCCGAAAGGGCCAGAATGTGCGCCTCGCCTCTCAGCTCACGGGCTGGGATATCGACATCATGACCGAAGCGAACGAATCGGAGCGCCGCCAGGCGGAATTCGCCGAGCGCTCGCAGATGTTCATGGAGGCGCTGGACGTGGACGAGGTGATCGCCCAGCTGCTCGCCTCGGAAGGCTTCTCCTCCATCGAGGAGGTGGCATTCGTCGAGGAAAGCGAGATCGCCTCCATCGAAGGCTTCGACGACGACACGGCGAGCGAGATTCAGACCCGCGCCAGCGAGTATCTGGAGCGGATCGAGCAGGAGATGACCGCCAAGCGCAAGGAGCTCGGGGTCGACGATGCGCTGGCCCTGGTGCCGGGCGTCACCACGCCGATGCTGGTCGCTTTCGGCGAGAACGACGTGAAGACCGTCGAAGACCTGGCCGATTGCGCCACTGACGACCTGACCGGCTGGAACGAACGCAAGGACGGCGAGACGACCCATTACGACGGCATCCTGGAAGGCTTCAACGTGAGCAAGCGGGATGCCGAAGAGATGATCCTGGCCGCGCGTGTGAACGCGGGCTGGATCGAGGAGGAGCCTGAGCCAGAGCCCGAAGCGGCGGAAGGCGAAGGGGACGAAGACAGCGAGGCGTCCGAGGACGAATCCGGCGAAGCGCCGGCCGACGACGCCGAGACGGACGCAGCGGACGCGTAACCGTGTTCGCACCGGGAGCATATGCTGTTGCAGGCGTTGGCACAGACAGGAACCGAGCCGTCGGCGGAGGACAAATCTCCGCCGATGCGCCGCTGTGCCCTCACGCGAGCCCCCCGCGCTAAGCACGCGTTGATCCGGTTCGTCGTCTCACCGGATGGCGATGTCGTTCCGGATCTGAAGGAAAAGCTCCCCGGCCGTGGCGTCTGGATCACGGCCGACCACGATTCGGTTGCCGAAGCGGCGAAGCGCAACGCCTTCGCCCGCGGTCTCAAGACTTCGGTGCGTGTGCCTCCCGGCCTTGCTGATCGTGTCGGGCAAATGCTAAACGAGCATGCGCTTTCGGCGCTGAGCTTGGCCAATAAGGCAGGCAGCGTGACCTTCGGCTTCGCGAAGATCGAAGATGCCATCAAGCGGGGCCAGGTGCTCGCGCTGGTCCATGCGAGCGATGCATCCGAAGACGGGTGCCGGAAGCTGGACGCCAAATTTCGGGCGCAGGCGGAAACGACGCCGCTGGCGCCTATCCGCGGGTTTACCGCGGATCAATTGAGTTTGGCCTCAGGCAGGACAAATGTGATACATGCAGCCCTGGCCCGAGGAGGGGCGGCACAGAACTTCATCGGAGCCGCCCATCGCGCAGAGCGCTATTTTCTCGGCAGCGGCGCGCTTGAGGCCTCGAACGGGCCAGATACGGACAAGGAATGAGTGATATTAACGAGACCGACGACAAGACTATCCGCGGATCGCGCAAGCTGAGCCTCAACGTCAGACGGACGGTTGAGTCGGGCCATGTGCGCCAGAGCTTCAGCCATGGGCGGAGCAAGTCTGTTCTCGTCGAGAAGAAGAAGCGGCGCGCGATCGGCAGCGGCGGCGCGGCGTCCGAGGAGACGCCGCCGAAGCGCGAGGCGAAGCCGGCTCCCAAGCCGAAGGCCGAAGCGAAGCCCGAGACGAAGCCGGAAACCAAGCGTGAGGCCCCTCCGCAGGAGCAGAAGCGCGGCGTCGTGCTGAAGACCCTCTCCGAAGAGGAGAAGGATGCGCGGCGGCGAGCGCTTTCCAGCGCCAAGCAGCGGGACGAGAAGCAGCGCGAGCGCGAGCAGATCGAGGCGCAGCGCGCCGCCGAGCGTGCTGCGGCCCGTGAGGCCGAAGAAGCCGCCAAGCGCGAGCGCCGTCTGGAGGAAGAGCGCGAGGCCAAGGCGCGCGCCGAAGCCAAACAAGCGGAAGAGGACGAGAAGCCTCAGCGCAAGACCAGCGGCCCGAAGGGGATTGAGCCCGCCCGCGCACCCGAGCGCAAGAAGGAGCGCCCTACCCCGGTTCGCCGTGGCGAGGAGCGGCGCGTGCGCGGCCGTCTCACCATCACCAATGCGCTCGACGAGGAGCAGCGCCAGCGGAGCCTTGCATCGCTGAAGCGCCATCGCGAGCGCCAGAAGAAGCAACCGGCCCAGCAGAACCAGCAGAAGATCACCCGCGAGGTGATCATCCCTGACGTGATCACGATTCAGGAGCTGGCCAACCGCATGGCCGAGCGCGGCGTCGACGTCATCAAATTCCTGATGAAGGACGGCGCGATGCACAAGATCACCGATGTGATCGATGCCGACACCGCGCAGCTGATCGCCGAGGAGTTCGGCCATACGGTCCGGCGCGTGTCCGAAGCCGATGTCGAAGAAGGTTTCATCGGCGAGGAGGATGCGGAAGCGGACCTGAAGCCGCGCGCGCCGATCGTGACCATCATGGGCCATGTCGATCACGGCAAGACCTCGCTGCTCGATGCGTTGCGCACCACGGATGTGGTGGGCCACGAGGCGGGCGGCATCACCCAGCATATCGGCGCCTATCAGCTTGAGGCTGGCGATCAAGGCCAGAAGATCACCTTCATCGACACGCCGGGCCACGAGGCGTTCACCGCCATGCGCGCCCGCGGCGCCAAGGTGACCGATATCGTGGTTCTGGTGGTGGCCGCCGATGACGGCGTGATGCCCCAGACGGTGGAGGCGATCAATCACGCCCGCGCCGCCGAGGTGCCGATCATCGTGGCGATCAACAAGATCGACAAGCAAGGCGCCGATCCGACCCGCGTGCGCACGGACCTGCTCAATCACGAGGTGATCGTGGAAAGCATGGGCGGCGAAACGCTCGAGGTCGAGGTCTCGGCGCTAAAGCGCACCAATCTCGACAAGCTCTTGGACGCCCTGCTGCTGCAGGCCGAAGTCATGGAGCTGAAGGCCAATCCGGAACGGGCGGCCGATGGCGTCATCGTGGAAGCCAAGCTGGAGCGCGGCCGGGGTCCGGTCGGCACGGCGCTGGTGCAGCGCGGTACGCTGCGGCGCGGCGATCTGATCGTCGCCGGCACCTCCTGGGGCCGGGTTCGCGCATTGATCGACGACCATGGCGAGCAGGTGGAAGAAGCCGGCCCGTCGGTGCCCGTCGAGGTGCTCGGCTTCGACAGCGCTCCGGAAGCGGGCGATCAGTTCGCGGTCGTGGAGAACGAGACCCGTGCACGCGAGATCACCGAATACCGCCAGCGCGAGCGCCGCAAGCGGCTCGCGGTCGCTGGCGAGCGCGGCACCCTCGAGCAGATGATGAATCAGCTCAAGGAAAGCGGCGCGCAGGAGTTCCCGTATGTCATCAAGGGCGACGTGCAGGGCTCCGTGGAGGCGATCACCTCGGCGCTGGACAATATCAGCACCGATGAGGTGAAGGCACGGCCCGTCCATTCGGCGGTCGGCGGCATCACCGAATCCGATATCTCGCTGGCTGCGGCCTCGAATGCCATCGTGTTCGGCTTCAATGTCCGCGCCAATGCCCAGGCCCGCCAGGCGGCGGAGAAGGCCGGGGTGGAGATCCGCTACTATTCGGTGATCTACGATCTGGTCGACGACGTGAAGGACGCCATGTCCGGCATGCTCTCGCCGGATCGGCGCGAGACCTTCCTCGGCAATGCGAAGATCCTGGAGGTCTTCAACATCTCGAAGGTCGGCAAGGTGGCCGGCTGCCAGGTGACCGAGGGCAAGGTGGAGCGCGGCGCCCATGTCCGCCTGATCCGCGACGATGTCGTGGTGCACGAAGGCAAGCTCTCGACCCTGAAGCGCTTCAAGGACGAAGTGAAGGAAGTGCAGACCGGCCAGGAATGCGGCATGGCGTTCGAGAACTATCAGGACATGCGCGAGGGCGACGTCATCGAGTGCTTCAACGTGGAGCATGTCGAGCGGACGCTTTAAGGCCTCCCTCGATCTCCATATTCGACGTCATTGCCGGACTTGATCCGGCAATTCAGGGCGGCGCGTTCTGCGTTCCAAACTCTGGATGCCCGGCTCAAGGCCGGGCATGACGATGCAAGGGACGTTGAGATCATGTCACGCGATAAGGCCAAAGGTCCAAGCCAGCGCCAGCTGAAGGTCGGCGAGCTGATCCGTCATGCGCTGGCGGATATCCTGACCCGGGGCGAGCTGATGGACGAGGTGGTGGAGCGTCATACGATCACGGTGCCGGAGGTGAAGATGTCGCCGGACCTGAAGCTGGCCACCGCCTATGTCATGCCGCTCGGCGGCGGCGAGGTGAAGGAGGTGGTGGATCACCTGCAACACCACGCCAAGTATTTCCGCGGTGAGATCGCGAAGCGGGTGACCCTGAAATTCATGCCGGAGATCCGGTTTCGGCAGGATACCAGCTTCGAGACCTCGCGCCGGATCGACGAGATCCTCGCCTCGCCAGAGGTGAGCCGCGATCTCGACGAATAGCCGCCCCGAGGAGGCCTAAAGCATGGCGCGGCGGCGCAAAGGACTTCCGGTCCATGGATGGCTCGTGCTCGACAAGCCGCAGGGGATGACCTCTTCCCAGGCGGTCGGCAAGCTGCGCTATCTCTTCAACGCCCAGAAAGCCGGTCACGCCGGCACCCTCGACCCTCTGGCGACCGGCATTCTCCCTATCGGCTTCGGCGAAGCGACCAAGACCATGCCTTACGTGGTGGACGGCACGAAGACCTATCGCTTTACGGTGCGCTTCGGGGCGGAGACGGAGACCGACGATACGGAAGGGACCGTCACAGCGCGTTCGGACATGCGGCCGGGACGCGAGGCGATCCAGGAGGCCCTTCCCCGCTTCACCGGCGAGATCGACCAGATCCCGCCGCGCTATTCGGCACTCAAAGTGGAGGGCGAGCGAGCCTACGATCTCGCCCGGGAAGGCAGCGAATTCGAGCTCGCCGCCCGCAAGGTGACCATCGACCGTCTGGACCTGCTCGAAATGCCGGATTCCGACCATGCGGTGCTTGAGACGCAATGCGGTAAAGGCACCTATATTCGGTCTCTGGCGCGGGATTTAGCCCGAGAATTGGGCACTTGCGGCCATGTTTGCGCCCTTCGGCGGACCCGGGTCGGCCCATTTACCGAAATGTCCGCAATTTCGCTGGCAAAGCTGGAAGAGTTAGGACATAGTGCCGCCGGCCGCGATGCCCTTTTGGGGCAATTGCAGCCGCTGGAGACAGCGCTGGACGACATCCCGGCGCTCGCCGTCAGCGGCGATGACGCGGCAAGGCTCAGAAGGGGCCAACCCGTGCTGATCAGAGGCCGGGACGCACCCATCATCGAAGGGCCTGCCTACGCCACCTCCCGAGGGCGTCTCGTGGCGGTGGGTGAAGTTGACCGAGGCGAGATGCGACCCACCCGGGTGTTCAACCTCCCGGGCTGAACGCGATCCGCCCTTCTGACATTAGACATTCAAGGAGAACCCGATGTCGATTAGCGCTGAGCGCAAGCAAGAACTGATTCAAGAATACGCCACGAAACCCGGCGATACCGGGTCCGCAGAGGTCCAGGTCGCAATCCTGACCGAACGGATCTCCAACCTCACCGAACACTTCAAGAGCCATGCCGGCGACAACCATTCCCGGCGCGGCCTTCTCAAGATGGTGAGCCAACGCCGCCGGCTGCTCGACTACGTCAAGGATCGCGACGTCGAGCGCTACCAGAGCCTGATTGGCCGCCTGGGTATCCGCCGGTGATCTGCCAAGCCCAACCGTCACAGCGAAGCGGCAGGGGCCGCCCCGTGGCGGTTCGGCTTTCGCGCGCTGCCAATCCGGGCGGCGCGTTAGACCGATAACATCCGAATCGAGATAAACATCATGCTCAATCCGCAGACCGTTGAAATCGAATGGGCTGGCCGTCCGCTCAAGCTGGAAACCGGCCGCCTTGCCCGTCAAGCCGACGGGGCCGTGCTGGTCCAATATGGCGAGACCACGGTGCTCGCCACGGCGACCGCCGCCAAGGAACCCCGGGCCGGGATCGATTTCTTCCCGCTGACCGTGAACTACCAAGAGAAGACTTTCGCCGCCGGTAAAATTCCAGGCGGCTTTTTCAAACGCGAAGGCCGTCCGAGCGAGAAGGAAACCCTGACCTCGCGGCTCATCGACCGTCCGATCCGTCCGCTCTTCGCCAGCGGCTTCAAGAACGAGACCCAGGTGATCGCCACGGTCCTCTCCCACGATCTGGAGAACGATCCCGATATCGTCGCCATGGTGGCGACCTCGGCGGCACTGACCATTTCCGGCATTCCCTTCCTGGGGCCGATCGGCGCTGCCCGTGTCGGCTATATCGACGGCGAATATGTGCTGAACCCGACCCTGGACGAGCTCGCCGACAGCAAGCTCGACCTGGTGGTTGCCGGCACCCGCGACGCCGTGCTGATGGTGGAATCCGAGGCGCAAGAATTGCCCGAGGATGTCATGCTCGGCGCGGTCATGTTCGGGCATAAGGGCTTCCAGCCCGTGCTCGACGCCATCGTGAAGCTGGCCGAGAAATCCGCCAAGGAGCCTTGGGATCTGACCAAGGACGAAGGCGCCGAAGAGCTCGTCGAGAAGGTGCGCGGCATGGCCGAAGCCGGTCTTCGCGAGGCTTATGCCATCCAGACCAAGACCGAGCGCCGCGACGCCATCGCCGCGGTGAAGGATAAGGTGGTCGAGGCGCTTATGCCCGAGGACGACGACGGCACGTTCTCCGCGAAGCTTTCTGGCGCCTTCAAGAGCGTCGAGAAGGACGTGGTGCGCGGCAATATCCTCTCCACCAAGTCCCGCATCGACGGGCGCGACCTCTCCACGGTCCGTCCGATCGTCTCTGAGGTCGGCATCCTGCCGCGGACCCATGGCAGCGCGCTGTTCACCCGCGGCGAGACCCAGGCCCTCGTGGTCGCCACGCTGGGCACCGGCGAGGACGAGCAATTCGTCGACGCCCTGGAAGGCACCTACAAAGAAAGCTTCATGCTGCACTACAACTTCCCCCCCTTCTCGGTGGGTGAGACGGGGCGCATGGGCTCTCCGGGGCGCCGCGAGATCGGCCACGGCAAGCTCGCCTGGCGGGCGATCCACCCGGTGCTGCCGCCGAAGGAGAACTTCCCGTATACGCTGCGTCTCGTCTCGGAGATCACCGAATCCAACGGTTCCTCCTCCATGGCGACCGTGTGCGGCTCTTCGCTGGCGCTGATGGATGCGGGCGTGCCGCTGGCGCGTCCGGTGGCCGGTATCGCCATGGGCCTCATCAAGGAAGCGGATGAATTCGCCGTTCTTTCCGACATCCTGGGCGACGAGGACCATCTCGGCGACATGGACTTCAAGGTCGCCGGCACGGAAGAAGGCGTCACCTCGCTGCAGATGGACATCAAGATCACCGGCATCACCGAAGAGATCATGCAGGTCGCGCTGAACCAGGCGAAGGACGGCCGCATGCATATCCTCGGCGAGATGGACAAGGCGCTTCAGCAGGCCCGGCCCGAGGTCGGCGAGTATGCCCCGCGTATCGAGGTGATGCAGATTCCGACCGACAAGATCCGCGAAGTGATCGGCACCGGCGGCTCGGTGATCCGCGCCATCGTGGAAGAGACCGGCGCCAAGATCGACATCGCCGACGACGGCACGGTGAAGATCGCCTCGCCCAACGGCGAATCCATCCGGGCTGCGATCGCCAAGATCAAGGGTATCGCCGCGGAGCCGGAGGTCGGCGAGATCTACAAGGGCAAGGTCGTCAAGATCATGGATTTCGGCGCCTTCGTGAACTTCTTCGGTCCCAAGGACGGCTTGGTGCATATTTCCCAGCTGACCCAAGGCCGGCCGAAGACCGTCGACGAGGTGGTCAAGGAAGGCGACGAGGTCTTTGTGAAGCTGCTCGGCTTCGACGACCGCGGCAAGGTCCGTCTGTCCATGAAGGTGGTCGACCAGGAGACCGGCAAGGAGCTGGAGCCGGAAGACGCCAGCTAATCCACCGGCGAGCGGGAGGCCGGTCCGGTCTCCCTCCTCACCGGACAATAGCCAGACACGAAAAAGGCCGCCTCATCGGGCGGCCTTTCTTTTTGAGCGGATCCCCCCTTTCAGGGAGCGGCGCAGGCTTACACCTTCTTGCAGGAGAACCCGGCCACCATCTTGTCCTGATTGTCCGTCTGCCATTCCTTGATGCGGGCCGGCGCGGCCTTCATGCAGGCGCTGATGGATTCCGTCTGCTCCATCGGAATGGTGACCTTTTGGCAGTCTCCGCCACCAGCCAGAAGACAGGCCGTGAAGACAAGTTCAACCATGGGACTTGCTCCTTGTTGGTTGCCTGAGGAACGCGTTATTGCACGGTTTCGCGGGAAGCGCTTTCGGCCGCTGCGCTGGCGGCCTTCTCCGCCTTGTCGTCTTCGCTCTCTTCGCCCGTTGCCGCCTTCATGGAGGCGAGGCTCGGCATGAAGATGGTGCTGTAACCGCAATCCACGAAATGGACCTCGCCGGTTACGGCGCCGGAAAGATCCGACAGCAGGTAGAGCGCCGAGCCGCCGACCTCATCGAGGGTGGGCGTGCGGCCCATGGGCGCGTTGTCGGCTTGATAGTGGAACAGCATGCGCGCATCGGAGATGCCTGCGCCAGCCAGGGTCCGCATGGGACCTGCCGACAGAGCATTGACCCGGATCCCCTGGCCTCCGAGATCGGAAGCGAGATAGCGCACCGAGGCTTCCAGGGCCGCCTTGGCGACGCCCATCACGTTGTAGCAGGGCACGACCTTGTTGGAGCCGCCATAGGTCAGGGTCAGCAGCGAGCCGCCATCGGGCATCAGATCGGCGGCCAGGCGGCAGATCTCGGTAAAGGAAAAGCAGGAGATCTCGAGGGTGCGCGAAAAATTCGCGCGGGTCGTGTCGCAATAACGGCCCTTCAGCTCGCTGCGGTCGGAGAAGGCGAGCGCGTGCACCACAAAATCGAGCTTGCCCCATTCGTCGCGGATCCTGTCGAAGACCCGCTTGGTGCTTTCGTAATCCTCCACGTCGCAGGGCTCGATGATGGTGGCGCCGGTCGATTCAGCGAGCGGCTTGGCCCGGCGGCCGAAGGATTCGCCCTGATAGGTGAAAGCCAGCTCCGCGCCTTGACCGGCCAGCACCCTGGCGATTCCCCAGGCGATAGAACGGTCGTTGGCGACGCCCAGGACGAGCCCTTTCTTGCCCTTCATCAGCGGGCCGGGCTCGGCGATGTCGTGTTTTTCTGTGGTCATGGCACTTGCTCTAATTGACGTGGTGGAGCGTTTCCTCGGGGTTTGGATCAAGCATCGTAACGCCGGAAAACGAGGGTGGCATTGGTGCCGCCGAAGCCGAAGCTGTTGGACATCACGCAGTTAATGTCGACATCGTCCTTCCGCTCGCGAACGATCGGAATATCGGCAAAGGCGGGGTCGAGATTTTCGATATTGGCGGATTCACAGATGAAGCCGTTGTTCATCATCAGCAGCGAATAGATCGCCTCGTGAACGCCGGCCGCGCCGAGGGAGTGACCGGTCAGCGACTTGGTGGCGCTGATGGACGGAATATCGTCACCGAACACTTCCTGGATCGCCTCGATCTCCTTCAGGTCGCCAATCGGCGTGGAGGTGGCATGGGGGTTGATGTAGTCGATCTTGTCGCCGTTCAGGTTCTGCATGGCCATGCGCATGCAGCGAACCGCCCCCTCGCCGGAGGGCTGCACCATGTCATAGCCGTCGGAGGTGGCGCCATAGCCGACGAGCTCGCCGTAAATCTTGGCCCCGCGGGCTTTCGCGTG
Organism: Methyloligella sp. ZOD6; assembly: GCA_050110875.1. GTDB lineage: Bacteria > Pseudomonadota > Alphaproteobacteria > Rhizobiales > Methyloligellaceae > Methyloligella. The sequence continues at coordinate 2,284,411 of CP188828.1, read as the reverse complement.
CTCCAGCTCTTCCAAAATCACGACGCCGGCGCCGCCCGCGATCACAAAGCCGTCGCGGGCTTCGTCATAGGCGCGACTCGCCTTCTCGGGCCGGTCGTTGAAGTCGGACGACATGGCATTCATGGAATCGAACAGGACGGACAAGGTCCAATCCAGCTCCTCGCCGCCGCCGGCGAAGATGAGGTCCTGCTTGCCGAGCTGAATGAGCTCCGCGGCATTGCCGATGCAATGGGCCGAGGTCGAGCAAGCGGACGAGATGGAATAGCTCACGCCCTTGATGTGATAGGGGGTGGAAAGGGTGGCCGAATTCGTGGAGCTCATGGATTTCGGCACTTCGAAAGGCCCGACCTTTTTCGGCCCCTTCTCCAAGGTGGTCTGCGCCGCATTGACGATGGCGCGGGTGGAGGGCCCGCCCGATCCCATGATCAGACCGGTGCGCTCGTTGGAGATATCGTCCTCCTCGAGCCCCGCATCGCGGATCGCCTGCTCCATGGCGACATAGTTCCAGGCCGCGCCGGCGCCCATGAAACGACGCACCTTGCGATCGACCACCTCCTGCCAATCGAGCCTCGGAGCACCATGCACCTGGCAACGAAATCCCAGCTCGGCATAGTCGTCGGCCTTGACGACTCCGGATTGGGCTTCGCGCAGAGCGGCCAGGACTTCCTGGGCACTATTGCCGATGGACGAAACCACGCCCATTCCCGTAACGACCACTCGCCTCATGGGTATCCCCCGACGGAGCCTTTAAAGTTGAAAACGATTACCGGAGCAACGCCGCCTTATGCGGTCGCCGCCGCGTCCTCGGCCTTGAACAGACCGACCCGCAGATCCTTGGCTTGGTAGATCACCTCGCCATCGGCAAGCAGGGTCCCATCGGCGATACCGAGGGTCAGCTTGCGGCGGATCACCCGCTTCAGATCGACAATATATTCCAGCTTGCGCATGGAAGGCAGCACCATGCCGGAAAATTTCACCTCACCCACGGCCAGCGCCCGGCCCTTGCCCGGCGCGCCGAGCCAGCCGAGGAAGAAGCCGAGAAGCTGCCAGAGCGCATCGAGCCCAAGACAGCCCGGCATGACTGGATCGTCTTTGAAGTGACATGGAAAGAACCAAAGATCGGGCTTGATCTCGAGTTCGGCCCGAATCTGGCCCTGACCGTGTTCGCCGCCCTCCTCGACCACCTGAGAGATGCGGTCGAACATCAGCATGGGCGGCAGCGGCAATTGCGCATTGCCGGGGCCGAAGAGTTCTCCTCGCGCGCAGGCGAGAAGATCCTCATATTCGAATTGAGCGCGACGCTCGGTCATGCATGATCCTTCTTCATTATGACGCCGGCGCATTTCAAGCGTCTGTTCGCGAAGCGCGCCGGGTCTGACAGTCGCCGCGTTTCCTATCACAGTCGACAAGAAGCCAAAACCCTTGCCGAAACCCCTGGCACGCAAAACGACGCCGAACGCGAGCGCAGGACAGGATTGTCTGCGAGCGCCTTGCAACCGACAAGTTTTCCTGGCTTAACCACCTCTGTTATAGCGTGTTCAGGCCGCATTGCGGGAATCAAGGCTTATTCGTATATTTCCATCCCATGAGTGTATCGCAGAGCAATAAGGATATCGGCAAATTGCTGCGCGAGGCCGGTCTTCGGCCCACGCGCCAGCGGATGGCCCTCGCCTCCATGCTGTTCGACGGCGAGGAGCGACATGTCACCGCAGAAATGCTCTACGAGTCGGTGCAGGCACAGAATGTGCCGGTCTCACTGGCGACGGTCTACAATACCCTGCATCAATTCACCGAAGCCGGACTCTTGCGAGAGGTCGCGGTGGAGGGGTCCAAGACCTATTTCGATACCAATACCTCCAACCATTATCACTTCCTCTGCGAGCAGTCGGGGGAGCTGATGGATATCGAGCATGGCGCGATTACCATCCAGGGCCTGCCGCAAGTGCCGGAAGGCATGACGGTGTCGCGGGTGGACGTGCTGGTCCGGCTGAAGCGCACATCCTAAGGCGCAAGCGCCCTGAATTTTCGCTCGAGACGCGTCTTTTTAAATTGGGAACTTCCCTCTAGTTGATGACTTCGCCGCGATAGGCGCCCCAGACCAGCTCCTGCTGCACGTAGCCGCTGTAATCACCGACGACGATCTCGCACCACTCCCCATCGCAAGATTCGATATCGCCCAGCACGTTGGGCTGAAGCTCAGCAACCACGCCGGCGCTGGTGGAATCGCGGCTATAGAGGGGCACGGCTTCGCTTTGCTTGGCCCACGGCGCAATGAGCACGGTGCGGCGGCCGCTCAGCAAGCTATGAAAAACCCAGCCGTCGGAGCCTTCGCTATCCCGAACGCGCCGCCAATTGGTGGTTTCGGCGATCACCTCCACGGGCAGGCCTGCCCGCGAAAATACCCAGGAAATGGCCTGATCTGTGCTCGGTCCGCGCCGGACATTCACCCGGTCGGCCTTCAAGCTGACGAAACGGGGTACCGGCAAGCCGCTATCGGCCCCCTTGCCCTCGGCAGCCCCCAAGGGCCTGCCGTCGGGCAGCAGGACCAGTACGGCTACCGCAGCGATCAACAAAAAAACCCCAGCCAGAATCGCAGCGCTTCGTCTTTTCACCATTGCCTCTTTCGGAGAGAACCGTCCCGAAAGGCCCCGCCGCGGGCCCGAACGATCGGGCTGTCCTGAGCCACAAAAGTGAAGGGATCGTGGCGTTCGCTGAACATGGGCCTTATCTGTTGCATTTGCTTCTGTTAGAGAAAGCGGCGTATTGCCGCCTGGAAAACGTTCGCGGCGGCGTTCACCACCGCAGACGAAATCCCGACAGGATGGATTATGGATTCCGAACGACCAACTGTGATTGTCACTCGCAAGCTGCCCGAGGTGGTGGAGACGCGCCTTCGCGAGCTATTCGACGCAAAGCTCAATCTGCAAGACAAGCCTTTTTCGCGCGACGAGCTGATCGAAGCGATGAAAACCGCCCATGTCCTGGTGCCGACGGTGACAGACAAGATCGACCGCTCGGTTTTGAGCCAGGCGGGGCCGAATCTCAAGCTGATCGCCCAATTCGGCACGGGCGTGGACAATATCGATCTGGAAACGGCGCGGAACCGCAGCATCTTGGTGACCAACACGCCTGGCGTGCTGACCGAGGATACCGCCGACATGACCATGGCGCTGATCTTGGCGGTGCCGCGGCGGCTGGCGGAAGGATCTCAGTTTTTGAAGAGCGAGAACGGCGACTGGGACGGTTGGTCGCCGACCTGGATGCTGGGTCATCGCATCTTCGGCAAACGGCTCGGTATCGTCGGCATGGGCCGCATCGGCCAAGCGGTGGCAAGACGGGCCCGCGCCTTCGGCCTTCAGGTGCACTATCACAACCGTCGCCGGGTCGCGCCGGAGGTGGAGCAGGAGCTCGAAGCGACCTATTGGGACAGCCTGGATCAGATGCTGGCGCGGATGGACATCATCTCGGTGAATTGCCCGCATACGCCGGCGACCTATCATCTGCTCTCGGCGCGTCGCCTGGCGCTGCTGAAGCCCTCGGCCTACATCGTCAACACCGCGCGCGGCGAGGTGATCGACGAGAACGCCCTTGCCCGGATGATCGAGAACAACGAGATCGCGGGCGCGGCGCTCGACGTGTTCGAGCACGAGCCGGCGGTCAACCCAAAGCTTCTGAAGAGCGACAATGTCGTCGTGCTGCCCCATATGGGCTCGGCCACGATCGAGGGCCGGATCGATATGGGCGAGAAGGTCATCATCAACATCAAGACCTTCCTGGACGGCCATTCGCCGCCCGACCGCGTGCATCCGGCGATGTTCTAGGCTTCGCAATTGTTGCGATCCATGGGCCTCATGGTTCGAGATGCGTTCGCTCCGGCGAGCGCCCTCACCCTGAGGAGCCGACTCTCAAGCGACTGGCACAGCTTCCCTCCTCACCCTGAGGGCGAGCGTGGCTCGCGTCTCGAAGGCTATCAGGATGACGTGGTGCGCATGAGAGCGCCTCAGCTCTTCGTTGAAGGCGGGGCGAGCACCTGACGGCAGCGGATATGCTCCGGCCGGAATCCCAGGCCGATGATGCGCGCCGGGATGCGCCGGAGCAGCGGAATCCAGTTCAGCAGCTTGATGGGAAGCGGTGCCTTGGGCGCCGCCGATTGTGCGAGCAGCGGCTTGATGAGCTTGTTCTGCAGGAAAATCTGAAGGGACTGGGTCATGCGGGTCGGCCATTGCCGGCGCCGTTGGACCTCATCGAGCAGACCGACCGCTGCAGGCCCGTCGCGCAGCGGTTCGGCCAGGATGTTGGCCGTCGCCACCGCATCTTGAATCGCCAGATTGATGCCGACGCCGCCGATGGGCGACATGGCGTGGGCGCAATCGCCGATGCAGAGCAGGCCCGGCCGGTACCAGCGCCGGAGCCGGTCGACCGTCACGGTCAGCAGCTTCACGTCGTCGAAGCTCTTCAGCCCCTGCACATTCCCGGAAATCTTAGGATTGATACGAACGAGCCTGTCGCGGAAGCTCTCGATGCCTTCCGCCTGAACCGCCTCGAAATTTCCCTTGGCGATCACGAAGGCGCATTGCCAATAATCGCCCCGGTCGAGCATCACCAGGAAGCCGTCGGCGCCGATATAGCCGAGCATGCCGTCCTCTGCGTCGGGGTCTTTCGGTATGCGCATCCACAGCACATCCATGGGTGCGCCGAGATCGTTCACCTGAAGCCCTGCCTTGGCGCGCACGGTGGAGTGGCGGCCGTCGCAGCCGACGACGAGGTCGGCGCGGATATCGAGGCGGTCTTCGCCATGCCTGGCTCGCACCCCGGCGACGCGGTGGCCGTCCCAAAGGAGATCGGTGACCTCGGTCTCCATCATCAACCTGAAATTCGGAATCCGGCTCGCCTCGGAGGAGAGGAAGTCGAGAAAGTCCCATTGGGGCATGAAGGCGATAAAGCGCTTGTGGACCGGCAGGTGTGAAAAATCGGCGATCTCATAGCACTCGCCGCTGATCTCCGCCGCGACCTCGCGAACCTCCTGATGGGGCCGCTCCAGGAATTGCTCCAGAAGCCCCAGCTCGTAGAGGCATTGCATGGTGGAGGGGTGGATGGTGTCGCCCCGAAAGTCGCGCAGGAAATCGGCGTGCTTCTCCAGAACCAGCACATCGACACCGCCGCGGGCCAGGAGATAGCCGAGCATCATGCCGGCGGGACCGCCGCCTGCGATGCAGCAGCGCACGTTCAGCTTCTCGTTGGCCATGATGTGTTGACTGTTGGCCTCCCCTGAAAGCGTTCTTCATCCCGAACCCGACTGGGAATCCCTTCAGAAGGGACTCTCGACAGACCGCATCGGTTGCGGCGCCGCGTCCATTCGACCGGCCCTTCCCTTACCGGCCGGCCCCATTCCTCTTACAAATGAGAAAGGTCGGTGATCCGTGGGCTTGCCCCGTTCAGCGGATTCTGCGGGTCCCAACAGTACTGCAAGGTCGAGAACCGCGTAGCGAGAGCATCGTAAAGCAAGAGGCGGCCGACAAGGCTTTCCCCCGTTCCGGTCAACTCTTTCAACACCTCAACGGCCTGAAGCGTGCCCATCACGCCGGCTACGGCGCCGAGAATGCCCGTCTCCGCGCAAGGGGCGACGGTGCCCGGCGGGGGCGGCTCGGGAAACAGGCAGCGATAGTTCGGGTTCGGATTTCCGTCAGCGCCGGTCTCGAAAGCGCGGAAAGTAGTGAGCTGGCCATCGAAGGGGCCGAGGGCGGCGAAGACCAGAGGCTTCCTCGCGAAATAGCAGGCGTCGTTCAGCAGATAGCGGGTGGTAAAATTGTCGGAGGCGTCGGCGACGATGTCGTAGCCCTCGATCAGCGAAAGGGCATTGTCGGCGTCGAGCCGGGTCTGATGGGTCTCCACCGCGACATGCGGGTTGAGGCGGCGGACGAGACGCGCAGCACTCTCCGTCTTTGGCTCGCCGACCGCGCCCGTCTCATGGGCGATCTGGCGCTGCAGATTGTCCAGGCTGACCGTATCGTCATCGACAAGGCCGAGGGTGCCGACGCCTGCGGCGGCGAGATAGACGAGGAGCGGCGAGCCGAGCCCGCCGGCGCCCACGACGAGCACGCGGGCACGTTTCAGGCGCTGCTGCCCCTCGCCGCCGATCTCTTTGAGGACCAGGTGGCGCTTGTAGCGCTCGATTTCTTCGTCGGAGAACATGGTGGCAATCTATGAGGAAGCACGGACGGAGACCATACACCTCTCCCCATTGGGGAGAGGTCGAGCGCTATAGCGCTCGGGTGAGGGGATATAGACTCGCTGGCGTGCGTCCCCCCTCACCCCAACCCTCTCCCCACAGGGGAGAGGGAGCACGCTGCGGCTTGGAGAGACCCTCGACGGGCCGGTGGCTCGGCCTCTCACAGCCCCGTGGAGCCGAAGCCGCCCTGGCCGCGGGCTGTCTCGGAAAGCTCCACGACGGCGGCGATATTGGCGCGGCTCACGGGCGCGATGATCATTTGGGCGATGCGTTCTCCGCGCCGGATGAGGAAATCGTCTTCTCCCAGATTGATCAGCAGCACCTTCACCTCGCCGCGGTAATCCGCATCGATCGTGCCGGGGCTGTTGAGCACGGTCACGCCGTGCTTGAAGGCGAGACCGGAGCGGGGGCGAATCTGGGCTTCGTAGCCTTGGGGCAATGCGATTTGGAGACCTGTCGCAATCAGCGCGCGGCCGCCTGGTGGCAAGACCTTATCTTCATGCTCTGGCAGGGCAGCAGATAGATCTAAACCCGCCGCGCCAGGGCTCTGATACTCAGGCAACGAGATGCCCTCGGCGTGGGGTAAGCGCCGAATCTGAAGAGTCAGATCGGTGCTCATCAGCACTTGCTATGGAAATCAAGAGCGCAGTTTGATGCGCGTATTACTCGGCCGCCTCTCTTAGGCCGGCCAACGTGGAGGCAGCCCGCTGGAGCAGTTTTTCCGCCATTTCGTCTTTGCTCATGGGTTGCCAATCTTCGATCCCCTCCCCAGTGATCAGATTCACGCGCGTGGCGTCGCCGCCCATGATACCGGTCGCGGGCGACACGTCATTCGCGACGATCCAGTCCACAGCTTTTCCCTTCCGCTTTTCGACAGCATTTTCCACAACTTGTTCCGTCTCGGCGGCGAAGCCGATGACGAGGGTTGGGCGTTTCGGGCCGGCTTGCGCGATGGTCGCGAGAATATCCGGATTGCGGGCCAGCGTGACTGTGTGGGTCTCTTGGCCCTCCTGCTTCTTCACCTTCTGGCCGGCCTCGCCGGCGCAGCGCCAATCGGCGACGGCGGCGGCGCAAATCGCGATATCGGCGGGAAGCGCGGTCTGAACGGCCTCCAGCATCTCCGCCGCACGCTCGACTCGGACCATGGTCACACCGTCCGGCGTTTCGAGCGCGGTCGGGCCGCTGACCAGGGTCACGCGCGCACCGAGAGAGGCTGCGGCGCGAGCCAGGGCGTAGCCTTGCTTGCCGGAGGAGCGATTGGCGATATAGCGCACCGGATCGATGGGCTCATGGGTCGGGCCGGCGGTGATCAGCACATGCTTGCCGGAGAGCGGACCTTGGCCCCTGTCGGCGGAAACATTCTCCACGGCGGTCAGAATATCCGACGTGTCGGCGATGCGGCCGAAACCGTATTCGCCGCAGGCCATGTCGCCCTCCTGGGGACCGACGAAGCGGCAGCCGTCCGATTTCAGCTGGACGACATTCCGCTGAGTGGCCTTGTGCTCCCACATGCGGACATTCATGGCCGGCGCGATCAGGATCGGCGCGGTCGTGGCGAGCAGGACCGTGGTGGCGAGATCGTTGGCCTGACCGTGGGCCATCTTGGCCATGAGATCGGCCGTTGCGGGCACGACGAGCACCAGATCGCCCTCGCGGGCGAGGCTGATATGGCCGATCTCCGCCTCGTCGTTCAGATCGAACAGCTCGGTGAAGACCTTGTTGGCGGTGAGCGTCGCAAGGGACAGCGGCGTGACGAATTCCGCGCCCGCCTTCGTCAGGATCGCGCGCGTTTCCGCGCCCCGCTCGCGCAAACGGCGGACGAGGTCCAAGGTGCGGTAGGCGGCGATGCCGCCACCCACGATCAGAAGGACGCGTTTTCCTTGCAAGCTCTGCTCCATGGCTCGTGTCATAGCATAGATGGGGTGAGAGAAGGCTAAATGCAGCGGGCTTGGTTTCAGCCCGGGCCTGCATCCTTCGAGGCACGAGCTACGCTCGTCCTCAGGATGAGGAGTGAGGTCCGTGCATGCGTTTTTCCTCATGGTGAGGGCTGGCGAAGCCAGCGTCTCGAACCATGAGGCCGTGTTCGTGGATGGCCGGGACAAGCCCGGCCCTGACGGCGGCGTTTGTGTGGACCGCTAAAACACCATCGCTGCAGCAATCACCGCCAGCGAAATGGCGCCGACCCAGAGGGCCAGGCGGCCCATGCGCCCCTTTCGGCTCTGGGCGTCGGCCATGCGCTCCACGGTGTAGCGGTCGAGGCGCAGCCCCTCCTCCGCCATGGCAGAGAAAGCATCCGCCGCGGCTTCCGCCTGACCCAAGAGACGCGGGATATGGCCGGCGAAGCGGCCGAGACTGACAGCCCCTTCGGCGGCCTGCTCGATGCGGCCTTCGGCGCCGAAATGGCTTTCCATCCAGTCGCGGACCACGGGCTCGGACACGGTCCAGATATTCAGCTCCGGATCGAGCTGGCGTGCCACGCCTTCCACCACCACCATGGTCTTCTGGAGCAGCAACAGTTCGGGCCGGGTCTCCATGTCGAAGACCTCGGTATATTGCAGGAGCTGCCCCAGCAGGGAGGCCATGGATATCTCGGTGGCGTTCTTGTCCATGATGGGCTCGCCGATAGCCCTCAAGGCTTGCGCGAACAGCTCCACGGAATGGCGGCGGGGCACGTAGCCCGCCTCGAAATGGACCTCTGAGACGCGCTGGTAGTTCCGGGTGATGAAGCCGTAGAGGATCTCGGCCAGGAAGCGTCGCTCCTTCAGGCCCAGACGCCCCATGATGCCGAAATCGACGGCGACGATGCGGCCCTGCTCGTCCACGAAGAGATTGCCGGGATGCATGTCGGCATGGAAAAAACCGTCGCGCATGGCGTGGCGAAGGAAGATCTGCAAGAGCCTCTGACCGAGCTCCTTGGGATCGAAACCGGCGGCTTCCAGGGCGGCCTTGTCGGCGATGGGAATGCCGTCGATCCATTCCAGGGTCATGACCCGCCGGCCGCTGCGGGTCCAATCCACCTTCGGCACCCGAAAACCGAAATCGTCCTTGGAATTCTCCGCTACTTCCGAGATCGCCGCGGCCTCCATGCGGAGATCCATTTCGATGGCGACGGATTGGGCCAGGGTCTCCACCACGGCGACGGGGCGCAGGCGCCGGCTCGGACTGTGCCAGGCCTCGATGGTCTGGGCGGCGAAGAGGAAGCTTTCCAGATCGCGGGCGAAGCGGCGCTCGATGCCGGGACGGAGCACCTTGACCGCGACCGGGGCTTCGCTTCCATCGGCCATCAGCACCTTCGCCTTGTGGACCTGAGCGATGGAAGCTGCCGCAACAGAGGGGCCGAACTCGGAATAAAGATCCGCCACAGGCCTGCCGAGCTCCTGCTGGATCGTCTTCTTGGCCTCCGCCATGGGGAAAGGCGGCAGCTTGTCCTGGAGCGGGCTGAGATCCCTCGCCAGCTCCGGCCCGACGATGTCGTCGCGGGTGGCCAGAAACTGGCCGAGCTTGATATATGACGGACCCAAGGATGTGAGAGCCCGGGTCAAACGCTCCTGATTGCTCTCCTCGCCCGGCTTCTTCTCCTTGCGAGAGAAGAATTTGAGAGGCGCCGGTATGTCGGCATCCGGCGGCACCACGCGGGCGCCGTTCCAAGCAATCGTCCAGCCGGCACGCATGAGCCGAACGGTATTGGTGATCGGATTCATTACCGCCCCTCGCCCCTAGATCCGCCAGCCGGAATGGATCGCCGCGATGCCGCCGGTGAGATTCCGGTAGCGCACCTGCTCGAAACCGGCCTCCTCGATCATCTTGGCGTAAGGCTCCTGGGTGGGAAATTTCCGGATGCTCTCCACCAAGTAACGATAGGAATCGGCATCCCCCGCCACGGCCTGGCCCAGGGCCGGGATCGCATTGAAGGAGTAGAGGTCATAGAGCGTGTCCAGCATGGGCATTTCGACGGCAGAGAATTCCAGGCAGAGAAACCGGCCGCCGGGCTTGAGCACGCGGAAGGCTTCTTTCAGGGCGCGGTCGATATGAGTGACGTTCCGCATGCCGAAGGCGATGGTATAGGCATCGAAGCGGCCGTCGTCGTAAGGAAGCGCCTCGGCATTGCCTTGCACGAACGCAACCCGGTCGAGCCCGGCATGGCGGGCGCGTCCCGCCTCCAGCATCTCGGCGCTGATATCGCAGATGATGGCGGATGCATTCGGCCCCGACGCTTTCAGGAAGCGTTCGGCGATATCGCCGGTGCCGCCCGCCACATCGAGCAGCGCGAACGGCGCGGCGCTCTTCGGCGGATTGAGCTGGGCGATCATGTCGTCCTTCCAGAGCCGGTGCAGGCCGCCCGACATGAGGTCGTTCATCAGGTCGTAGTTCTTGGCGACGCGCGCGAAGACGTCGTTGACGCGGCCCTGGCGCGTGCTGGTCTCGACCTCTTCGAAGCCGAAGCTGGTTTTTTCGGATGCCGCCATGCCTATCGCCCGGTTGGATTTCGTATCGTGGGCGGTATGCCCTTCGCGATGGCTGCGGACAATAGCCTAAGGGTGGTGAACAGGCTATTGTTGCGGTGCAGCGACGATCATTCTCATTCGCATCCCCGCGATTGGCGCTTTCACATGCCGGAACCTGCATGCCGGAACTTCCCGAAGTCGAGACCGTACGCTTAGGGCTGGCGCCCTTTCTGGTCGGCAACAAAATCGAAAGCGTGGAGCAGCGCCGGCCCGATCTGCGCTTTCCGCTGCCTGCGAATTTCGCGGCGCGGCTGGAAGGCCGGTGCATCGAGGCGCTGGATCGGCGGGCGAAATACATCCTGGCGCGGCTGGACGATGGCGAGGTGCTGGTGATGCATCTCGGCATGACCGGACGCTTCACGGTGGACGAGGCGAACGGCGCTGGGCTGAAGCCCGGGGCCTTCACACTCCCTGGCAATGCGGCACCGCGGCACGAGCATATCGTCTTTCATCTCGCCGATGGCAGCGCGATCCGCTACGCCGACACGCGCCGCTTCGGCTATATGACCCTGGTGCCTGAAAGCGGCATGGCGGAGCATCCGCTCTTCAAAGGTCTGGGGCTCGAGCCGCTCGGCGAAGATTTCACGGGCGAGGCGCTGGCTGGCGTGCTGGCGGGGGCGAAGACGCCGCTGAAGGCGGCCCTGCTTGATCAACGGCGGATCGCGGGGCTCGGCAATATCTATGTGTGCGAGGCGCTCTACGCGGCGCGGCTTTCCCCGTTGCGGCACGCGGGGACGATTGTAACCAAGGCTGGCAAGCCGACCGCGCGTTGCGCGCGGCTCGCCCGCGCCATCAGCCGCGTGCTCAACGATGCGATCGCGGCGGGCGGATCGTCCTTGCGAGACTATGCCCATGCGGATGGATCGCTCGGCCGCTTCCAGCATTCCTTCAAGGTCTACGGGCGGGAAGGGAAACCCTGCCCGGATGAAGATTGTCAGGGTGTTGTGAAGCGCATCGTGCAGAGTGGCCGCTCGACATTCTATTGCCCGAGCTGCCAACGGTGAAACCCAACCGAGAACGAGGCGGGAGACAGATGGACGGAATCGAGACCGAAACGAATTGCGAGACACTCCTGGTCGCCCAAGAAGGCGGGGTGGCGGTGATCACTTTGAACCGGCCCGACGCCATGAACGCGCTGAACGCCAAGCTTCTGGCGGAGCTGAACGCCGTGCTCGACAAATGCGACGCGGATCCCGAGATCGGCTGCGTGGTGCTGACGGGCGGCGAGAAGGCCTTTGCGGCGGGCGCCGACATCAAGGAGATGAAGGATAAGAGCTTCGCCGACGCCTTCTCCTCCGATTTCATCGCGCCCTACGACGCCATCGCGGCTCATAAGAAACCGCTGATCGCGGCGGTCTCCGGCTTTGCGCTCGGCGGGGGCATGGAGCTCGCCATGATCTGCGACATGATCATCGCCGCCGACAGCGCCCAGTTCGGCCAGCCGGAGATTCAACTCGGCATCATGCCTGGCGCCGGCGGCACCCAGCGGCTGACGCATGCGGTGGGCAAGGCGAAGGCCATGGATCTCTGCCTCACCGGCCGCCGCATGGATGCGGAGGAGGCGGAGCGTTCGGGGCTTGTGGTACGGGTGGTGCCGATGCCCGCGCTGATGGAGGAAACCATGAAGATCGCGTCGAAGATCGCGAGCTACTCCCAGCCGGCGGTGGCCATGATCAAGAAGTCGATCAACACCAGCATGGCAACGCCGCTGCCGGAAGGCATCCGCCAGGAGCGGCATCTCTTCTATTCGACCTTCGCCACGGAGGATCAGAAGGAGGGCATGGCCGCCTTCACCGAGAAGCGAAAGCCCGACTTCAAGCATCGTTGAAACCGCGGGTCCGCGCACATGACATCCGAACCGCCATTGCGTTTGGCCATGACCGAAGCCGCTCGGGACGCGGCAGGAAGACTCTTTGCCGAGACGGTGGCAACACTCCGTCCACTCCTGCCGGAGACGACGGAAATCCATCATATCGGCGCGACGGCAGTGCCGGGATGCCTGACCAAAGGCGATCTCGATATCGTCGTGCGGGTGGCGCCTGAAGATTTCACGGCCGCGGATCAGGCTCTGGCTCTGCGATATGCCCGCAATACCGGTTCGGTCCGAACTCGGGATTTCTCCGCTTTCGAGACACCCGATGCCGAGCCGCCGCTCGGCATCCAGCTCGCGGCAAAGGGCGGCGACCACGATTTCTTCCATCTCTTCGTCGCGCGGCTGCGCGCGGAGCCGGATCTGGTCGCACGCTATAATGCGCTGAAGCGCCGTTTCGAAGGGCAGCCCATGGAGGTCTACCGGGAAGCGAAATCGGACTTCATCCGCGCCGTACTGGCCACCGGTGACGCATAAAGGACCGCTGGCGGTGTCTTCCGCGCGGTTGACGAGTCCCCGCGCGACCGCTATAGAGCGCGGTCAATTCTCCTTTCAGGATTTTTGCGCGAGGATGCGCCGAACGGATCGGCGGCCCCAGCGCTTTGGGAACGATAGATGGCCAACACGAAATCGGCAAAGAAGGCTGTTCGGCAGATCAACAAGCGGACTGCCGTGAACACCGCCCGGAAGAGCCGCATGCGGAGCTTCATCCGCAAGGTCGAAGAGGCGATCGCCTCGGGCAAGAAGGACGAGGCGCAGGCCGCCCTTCGCGAAGCCCAGCCGGTCATTGCCCGGAACGGCCAAAAGGGCGTGCTCCACGTGCGCACGGCATCGCGGAAGATCTCCCGGCTCTCCAAGCGCGTCGGCGCGATGGAATCGGCGTAGACCGACCGTCACCTCCGTCAGATTTAGAAGCTGCGCAACGAGCGCGTGAGGATACCTCGCGCGCTTTTTGCGCTTGCGCGACGTTTGCCTCCATCCTCTCTCCTCAAACGTTGCGGTCCTACGTGCGGGAAGAGCAAATGCCCGGCCGAAATGAGCAACCGAGAGGCATCTGAGGGCCGGACTCCGGTAAGGCCGATCTGACAAGGCAAAAATTTTTCGTCGAGACCAAAAAAGTCGCTCTGTTGCGAGGGTGACACGAAATTTTTGGGTGAGTTCGGCCCTTTCCGAGCCGTTCGATTGTGTCGATTCTGTGAATATTTCAATTGTTTGACGGCATAAGCCCGTGTGAAAGCCGAAGCGGGCAAAGGGGCCTCTTAACGCTTTTTTAGCAAAATTTTTTCACCCGGATTCGGGAGGTTCATGCGGTTGTAAATCGCTACCAATGGCTCCTGTGCAGGACGAATCAGACTTGCAGGACAGGAGGTTGGCGGCGAGGATTGAGCGCTTCGGATAAGCGCGCCGAGGCGGCCCAGGACAGTGCGGGGTTGCTTGATTGGCCGAAACTGCCCGTGTATAGTTCATTCATCCGAACGGGGTAGCCCCCTCCAACACAATAGAGTTTTCAAACCTGACCAGTGTCGGGACGGGAAAGTTTTGCCTAATTTCAGTGTTGGGCGGGGATGTTGTGAAGTTTTAAGGCGTAGGCGACGAAGAGTGCGGCGTTTGTAAGAGAAAAACTGTTAGGTTTAGTGGATTGCGACAAATTTGTACTTGAGGTAACCGCTCCACACCTAAGTTTTTCAGAAAGGGGACCTGTCGCTTGAGCACGGAGAAGAGCGATAGCGAAGTCGACGATGTGGATGTAGAGACGGCGTGGCAGTCGCTCTCCTCCAATCCCGGCGCGCAGCTCATCGATGTGCGGACGAGGGCAGAATGGACCTATGTGGGGCTTCCGGATCTCGGCAGCCTCGGTAAGCGGGTCGTTCTGGTCGAGTGGCAGACATTTCCCGACCAAACGGTCGACCCACGTTTCGCTGAACGTCTGGCAGGAGAGCTAAAGGCTCTCGGTGTTTCGCCAGACAACGATCTCTACTTCATATGCCGTTCGGGCAGCCGAAGCATGGCGGCAGCCATGTCGATGGCGGCGATGGGGTTTCGTGCCTGTCACAACGTCGCCGGCGGTTTTGAGGGGCCGCTGGACGACGCAAGGCATCGGGGCGCCATCGGTGGCTGGAAGGCGGCGGGTCTTCCCTGGCTTCAGAGCTAGAACGAGACCGGCCGTAAGGACAGGAGGCTGTCCGCGTCGAGGGGGTGCTACTCAATGTATGGAGTAAGTGGTGCGTGCTCGCGCGGGGAAGACGAACGGGTGGCACTAAAAGTGACAAAAGATAACGACAACGCGGCTGATCGCGCCGCGTGGAAGAAGGTCAAGTCACGTCTACAGGCTGAGCTAGGTGAGGACGTCTACTCGAGCTGGTTCCGCGGGGTGGAGCTCGACAGGGTCGAAGAAGGAACAGCCCATCTGACGGTGGCTACGCGATTTCTGAAGAGTTGGCTGCGGTCCCATTACTACGATTTCGTATTCCAGCTCAGCCGGCAGGAATGGCCGGATCTCGGTCGGCTGGACTTCCAGGTGCGACAGCCGCATTTCAACAACGGAGTGGCGAATCCGAAGCCGGCTCAGCCAGCCGTTCCGCGGGTGACGGTGACAGAGGCATCGGAGGTCACGCTTCCCTTGCGCACCGGATATGGCGGATTCGACGGCTCTCCGCTGGATCCGAAGCTCACCTTCGATACCTTCGTCGTGGGCGCATCGAACCAGCTCGCCAATGCAGCGGCGAGCCAGGTGGCCGGCGCCGGAACGCGCTCCCAGCAGATGTTCAACCCTTTGTTCCTGCACGGTAATGTCGGGCTCGGGAAGACGCATCTGCTGCACGCTATCGCTTGGCAGTTCACGAAAGCGAAGCCCGAGGGGGAAGTGCTCTACCTGACGGCCGAGCGCTTCATGTCCGGTTTCGTCCAAGCGCTACGGGCCAAGGATGCGCTGGCGTTCAAGGAAAGCCTGCGCCGGATCGATCTCTTGATCATCGACGATATGGAATTCCTGCAAGGGCCGACCATTCAACAGGAGTTCTGCCACACGCTGAATTCCCTGATCGATGGCGGACGCCAGGTGGTGGTGGCCGCGGATCGGGCGCCCAATCATCTCGACCGGCTCGACATGCGCATGCGCTCCCGGCTCGGCGGCGGTCTGGTGGCGGAAATCGCGCCCATGGACCGGGACCTCCGCCACAAGATCCTGAGCAAGCGCGCAGCCGATGCCTGCAAGGAGACGCCGGGGCTGGAAATCTCCGATACGGTGCTGAGCTTCCTCGCCGACCGGCTGACCGAGAGCGGCCGAGAACTCGAAGGCGCGGTGCACCGGCTACGGGCGGCCTATCAGCTTACCGATCAACCGGTGACCCTGGAGATTGCCGAGCAGATCGTGCGGGAGCTGATGCGCGGCACCGAGCCCAAGCGGGTGCGGATCGACGACATCCAGCGGACCGTCTCCAAGCATTACGGTGTGAACCGGGGGGACCTGCTGTCGGGACGACGCAACCGCTCCATCGTGCGGCCGCGGCAGATCGGCATGTATCTGTGCAAGCAGCTCACTTCGCGCTCGCTGCCGGAGATCGGCCGCCGCTTCGGCAATCGCGACCACACCACGGTGCTACACGCGATCCGTAAAATCGAGCAGCTGATGTCGGACGATGTGCAGATGCGCGAGGAAATCGAGCTTTTACAGCGTCTCCTACGGGATTGAAGCGTATCACGGAGGCCATGGCGGGGTTTTGGCGAAGAGCCGGAATCCCGCCCTTTCGCTTGCAAAACGACGCCTCTCGCGGCAAGTTCTGGACGCGCGTTCTACGAATTTTCTCAAGCACGCCTCGCCCAACAGGACGGATGCCGGAAGGCTTCCGAAAGCGGCCCTAACGCCGCCGCCGAAGGCCAGGCAAGATTTCGGGCAAGCATTTCAGGGGATCGATCGGGATCATGGAGCTGACCATTGAGAAAGCGGGCCTGGTGAAGGCCCTGGCCCATGTGGCAAGCGTGGTCGAACGGCGCAACACGATCCCCATCCTGTCCAATGTGCGTCTCGATACGAAGCCGGGCGAGGTCGGGCTCACCGCCACGGATCTCGATATGGAGATCGTCGAGACCGTGTCGTGCCAGACCAAGACCGAAGGCACCACCACGGTGCCGGCGCATATGTTCCACGATATCGTGCGGAAGCTGCCCGACGGGACGGATATCGTCCTGTCGCTGGATGAAGAGGCCGCACGGCTCAATATCGCCTGCGGTCCGGCGCGCTTCGCCCTGCAGACGCTTTCGGCGGAGGATTTCCCGCGCCTGAGCGTCGAGGATCTGTCCCACAGCTTCACGCTGCCGGCGAAGGACCTGCGGCGGCTGATCGAGAAGACGCGGTTCGCGATCTCCACGGAAGAGACCCGCTATTACCTCAACGGCATCTATCTGCACGCCGTGGAGGCCGAGGGCGCAAGCACCTTGCGGGCCGTGGCCACCGACGGCCACCGGCTGGCGCAGATGGAGCTGCCGCTGCCCTCCGGCGCGGTCGGCATGCCGGGGGTGATCGTACCACGCAAGGCGGTGGCGGACCTGCACCGGCTGACCGAGGATGCCGACGAAGAGGTGAAGATCGAGCTTTCCGCCTCGAAGATCCGCGCGACCACCAACAAATCGGTGCTCACCTCGAAGCTGATCGACGGCACCTTCCCGGATTACGAGCGGGTGATCCCGCAAGGCAACGACAAGCAGATGGAGGTCGACAACATCGCCTTCGCCAAGGCGGTGGATCGCGTCTCCACCCTTTCCAGCGACAAGGGCCGGGCGGTGAAGCTCGCCATCGCGCCCAACAAGCTGGTGCTTTCGGTGAACAATCCCGATAGCGGCAGCGCGACGGAAGAGCTGCCGGTCGATTACGACGCGGACAGTCTCGAGATCGGCTTCAATGCGCGCTATCTGCTCGATATCGCCGAGCAGCTGGAGAGCGGCACGGCGGAATACGTGTTCGCCGATCCGGGCTCGCCCACGGTGGTGAAGGACAGCGACGACGCATCGGTGCTCTATGTGCTGATGCCGATGCGGGTATGACCGCGCAGCCGATCCCCGAACACGACCATACGCAGGGCGATGACGATCGAGCCCACGCGCCGAAGCTGTTTATCGAGCAGCTCACCCTCACCGATTTCCGCAATTTCGCCGCGGCGCGGCTCAATCTGGATGCGCGTCCCGTGGTGCTGGTCGGCGATAACGGCGCCGGCAAGACGAGTCTGCTTGAAGCCGTCTCCCTGCTCGGTCCGGGCCAGGGTCTGCGCGGCCGGCCCTATCGCGAACTCGCGCGACACGGGGGGCAAGGCGGCTGGGCCATCGCCGGCAAGGTTGCAAGCGGCGGCGAGAACGTTTCCATCGGCACGGGCTTCGGACTGGCGGGCGACGAGGAGCGCACGGCGCGCAATGTCCGGATCGCCGGCAAGGACGCTTCCGCCAACGCGCTCGCCAACCATGTGAAGCTGGTCTGGCTGATCCCGGCCATGGACGGGCTGTTCACCGGGCCGGCTTCCGAGCGGCGGCGTTTTCTCGACCGGCTGATGCTCGCCGTCGATCCTAAAATGCGGAGCCCCAGGGCGCGTTTCGAGCGGGCGATGCGCCAGCGGAACCGGCTGTTTCAGCTTCACGAAGGCTCTGCCTCTTTGTTCGCGGGGCTGGAAGAGCAGATGGCGGAGACCGGCACGGCCATCGCAGCCGCCCGGCTCGATGCGGTCTCCAGGCTCGCCTCGCTGATCGAGAGCTCGAAGGAAAGCCTGATGCAAGGGCTCTTCCCCTGGTCGTCCCTTGCCCTTTCCGGCACGCTGGAAGCTGCTCTGATGGACGGTTCCGCCGTCGAGGCCGAAGATGCCTATCGGGAGAGGCTTGCGCGGGATCGCGAGCGCGACCGTGCGGCTCAGCGGACCCTCGAAGGACCTCACAGAAGCGACCTGGTCGTCTCTCACGGGCCGAGCGGACGGCCGGCGGAGCTGTGCTCCTCAGGCGAGCAGAAGGCTTTGCTTCTCGGTCTCGTGCTGTCGCAAGCGGCTCTTCTCACGCAGCTCGACAAGGCGCCCCCGCTGATCCTTCTGGACGAAGTTGCGGCCCATCTCGACGCCACGCGGCGGGAGGCACTCTTCGCCGAAATCCTTCGGCTCGGCTCGCAGGCCTGGATGACGGGGACGGACGAGGCGCTGTTCGCTCCGATCCTGGCCGATGCCCGGCATCTGGCGGTGTCGCAAGGCACGATCGAAGGCTGAGCGAATTCTTCCAATTCGAACGATTCGCAGAACGGATCGTCGATCTTTCTTCCTTAAAATCCTTCCAATTCACCCATGGGAGGTTCTTGGATGGGCTCGTC
The DNA here is from genome assembly GCA_050110875.1 of Methyloligella sp. ZOD6. Lineage (GTDB taxonomy): Bacteria > Pseudomonadota > Alphaproteobacteria > Rhizobiales > Methyloligellaceae > Methyloligella. Next base: position 2,265,473 of record CP188828.1, on the reverse strand, counting down.
AGCTCAGGGGCGCGCGGGCGGACGCTGGAGCCGCGGCCAGGATTCGGAATCCGGGACGCCGCGCTCCCCGCTTCATCGCCAGCGCCGCGATACGATCCTCGAAGCCGTTACGCTGAGCGCCAAGGAACTGTTGCGCTCGCGGGATTTCGAACGCTCCCTGACCAAGGTCATCGAGCATGTCGGCAAGGCCACCGGTGTGGATCGGGTGCATCTGTTTCAGATCGATCCGACGGATGGCAGCGATGGACGCGCGATCGCCCACTATATCTGGAATGCTCCAGGCGTGACCCTGCCGGCCCCCTTGCGTGACCTCACGAAGCAAAACATGACCGAGGCGGGCCTGACATCCTGGATGTCGCGGTTGCGCAGAGACGAGGTCGTGCTCGCAAAAACAAGCGATCTGAAAGGACCGGCGCGAGGCTTTCTGAAAAAGAGCGGCGTCGAGTCGGTCGCGGTGGTTCCGATCTTCGTCGATGGGGAATGGTGGGGCCAGCTCGGCTTCGACGATCGACAGGAGCGGGACTGGTCGTCGGCCGAGGTCGACACCTTGCAGACCTTGGCCGAGCTAATCGGGGCCGCGGTGGAGCGGGGACGGCGGATCGAAAGTCTCGCCAATGCCAAGCAAATCATCGAGAAGAGCCCGGTCATCCTCTACCGGCTAGGCGCAAAGCCCCCTTACCCGCTTACCTATATCTCGGAAAATATCCGCCATTACGGCTATGAAGCGCGCGATCTCCTCGCCAAACCGGAAGACTGGGTCAGCCTGATCGAGCCCAAGGATCTTCCGACGATGCGGAAGAACATCAAGCTGGTCACCAGCGGCAAGCGGGACCGTATCCAGACCGATATGCGCCTTCGCAAGCCCGACGGATTCCTGGCGTGGTTCGACAGCGAGGGGACGGCCCTGCGCGATGCCGACGGAAATCTCTTGGGCGTCGAAGGCGTCCTAACCGACGTTACGGAGCGCAAGCAGGCGGAGAAGGAGCTGAGCTTCTCCCACATCATGCTGACCACGGCGATCGAATGCTCGCCCGACGCCATCCTGATCGTCGACGACCAAGACCAGATCATCGCCTTCAACCAGAACTTCGTGTCCCTATGGGAGCTGCCGAAGCACCTGGTCCGCAAAGGCGATGACAGGCCCGTGCTGCAGGCCGTCGCCGCGAGAGTGAAGAACGAGACGGCTTTTGTCGCCCGGGTCCGGGACCATTACGACAATACGGCGATGGCGAGCCATGAGGACGTGGAGCTCAAGGACGGGCGCATCATCGAGCGTCATTCCGGTCCGCTCTTCGGTGCCGACAAGACATATCTGGGGCGGGTCTGGTTCTTTCGCGACGTCACCGACATGCGGCGTTCGGCCCAAAAGATCGAGGCCCTGGCGCGGTCCGATATCCTTACGGGTCTTGCCAACCGAGCGGCCTTTCTGGATCGGCTCAATCTGGAATTCGCACAAGCCAGACGGCGCGACAACGACTTCGCCGTGCTCTATCTCGATCTCGACCACTTCAAGGACGTCAACGACACGCTCGGCCACCCGGTGGGCGATGCGCTCCTGCGGGCGGTCGCAGACCGTTTGCGGAACTGCGTGCGCGATACCGATTTGATCGCCCGCTTCGGCGGCGACGAATTCGCCATCTTGCAGGACAACCCACCCGATATCGACAGTATCGAACGCTTGGCCACGAAGATCGGCACGGCCTTGGCGCAACCCTTCAAGCTCGATGGCAATCAGGTGAATACGACGGCGAGCATCGGCATCGTGCCGTATCACCGAGATATCGGGAGCCCGGACATGATGATGTCGAAGGCCGATCTCGCGCTCTACCGGGCCAAGGAGGAAGGACGCAATCAATTCCGCTTCCATGTCGCGGCCCTCGACAAGAAGGTGCGTCAGCGCATCACCACGGGGCGCGATCTGAAGCTTGCCCTGGAGCGGGATGAGTTCGAGCTGTTTCACCAGCCGCAGGTGGCGCTCGACACCGGCCGCATCGTCGGACTGGAGGCGTTGATCCGCTGGAACCATCCTGCCCGAGGGCTGATCCTGCCCGCCGAATTCATCCACATCGCGGAGACCACGGGAAGTATCGCGGCGATCGGCCGATGGTGCATCGGCGAGGCATGCCGACAGAGCAAGGCTTGGCAGGTTGCCGGGATCAAAACACCGATCATCGCGGTCAATCTATCCGCAGCGCAGTTCAAACTGACCTCCGATCTCAACCGGATCGTGGAGGCCGCCCTGGAGCATAACGGCCTGGCGCCCGAGCAGCTCGAACTGGAGCTTACCGAGACGGTTCTCATGGAGACGGCCCAGAAGCACAAAATCGCTCTGGACCGGCTGCGGGAGATCGGCGTGCGGATCGCCATCGACGATTTCGGCACCGGATATTCCTCTCTCGATTACCTGAGATCGTTCCACGTCTCGCGACTGAAGATCGACCGCCGCTTCATCGTCGATGCGACGCGCAATCCCGATGCGGCCTCGATCGTGCGCGCTGTGGTGGGGCTCGCCCGCGAGCTGGGCATCGAGGTGGTCGCGGAAGGCGCCGAATCTCACGCACAATGCGCCTTCATGGCGAAGGTCGGCTGCAAGATCGTGCAGAGCAATTATTTCAGCCCAGCCATACCGGCCGCGAAGGCGGCGGCGCTGCTGCAGGGGCCAGGCTTCTCCCCGTTCGAAACGTCTGAATCGGCCTAGAATCACAGGCCTTGGGAGCGACCTGGGAAAGGCGCGATTTGACGATGGGTAGGCCGGTTCCAGGGGCGCCAGCCGCGTCCGATCACGGATGATTTTCCGCCCGGCGAGACAGGTCTGAGCCTGGCTCCATATTTTTCCCAATATTCCGCGCTTTCTTGCACTTCGAAAGCGCGTTCCGCCGTGCCCTGGAAAGGGCATCCATCTTGCCGCAGTAGCAGACTTTTTCGGCCCGTTGCGCTATAATTCGGGCGCGGCGGAAGGCTTCTTTTTCAACCTCCCTCCCCGCCCGCATTCTCCAGGACCAATATCAGGCTTCGCATGGACAAATCGACCGACGAGACACCTTCCATTCCCGAATACGGCGCCCAATCGATCAAGGTGCTGAAGGGGCTCGACGCCGTTCGCAAACGGCCGGGCATGTATATCGGCGACACCGATGACGGCTCGGGTCTGCACCACATGGTCTACGAGGTGGTGGACAACGCGATCGACGAAGCGCTGGCGGGTTTTTGCGACGAGATCCATGTGACGCTGAACGCCGACGGCTCGGTCACGGTGGAAGATAACGGGCGCGGCATCCCGACAGAGATGCATGGCGAGGGCACCTCGGCGGCCGAGGTCATCATGACCCAGCTCCACGCGGGCGGAAAGTTCGACCAGAACTCCTACAAGGTCTCCGGCGGTCTGCACGGCGTGGGCGTCTCGGTGGTGAACGCGCTGTCCTCCAAACTCGAGCTCACCATCTGGCGGGACGGCAAGGAGCATTTCATGCGCTTCGCCCATGGCGTGGCGGAGGAGCCCCTCTCTGAAGTCGGGCCTTCGGATGGGAAGACGGGCACGCGGATCACCTTCACGCCCTCCTCCGACACGTTCACCATGGTGGAGTTCGACTACGCGACCCTGGAGCATCGCTTGCGGGAGCTCGCCTTCCTCAATTCCGGGGTCCGCATCGTGCTCGCCGATCACCGCGGGGTGGAGCCCAAGACCGAGGAGATGAATTACGAGGGCGGGCTCGCCGCCTTCGTGAAATTCCTGGACCGGACCAAGCACCCGCTGCTGTCGGAGCCGATGATGGTGTCCCGCGAGCAGGACATGATCTCGGTGGAGGCCTCGCTCTGGTGGAACGACAGCTATCACGAGAACGTGCTCTGCTTCACCAACAACATCCCCCAGCGCGATGGCGGCACCCATCTGGCCGGTTTCCGCGCGGCCCTGACCCGCACGGTGAACACCTATGCGGCGGAATCGGGCGTGGCGAAGAAGGAAAAGGTCTCGCTCACCGGCGACGATGCCCGCGAGGGGCTGACATGCGTCCTGTCGGTGAAGGTGCCGGATCCGAAATTTTCCAGCCAGACGAAGGACAAGCTGGTCTCTTCCGAGGTACGCCCGGTGGTTGAGAGCGTGGTCGCCGAGGCGCTGTCCCAGTGGTTCGAGGAGAACCCGAACGAGGCGCGTGTCATCGTGCAGAAGATCGTCGAGGCGGCCGCGGCTCGCGAGGCGGCACGCAAGGCTCGGGAGCTGACGCGCCGCAAAGGCGCGCTGGATGTGGCGTCCCTCCCCGGCAAGCTCGCCGATTGCCAGGAGCGCGATCCTTCCAAGTCGGAGCTGTTCCTGGTGGAGGGCGACTCGGCCGGCGGCAGCGCCAAACAGGCGCGCGACCGGGCGTTTCAGGCCGTGCTGCCCTTGCGCGGCAAGATCCTGAACGTGGAGCGGGCGCGCTTCGACCGGATGCTTTCCAGCCAGGAGATCGGCACGCTGATCACGGCGCTCGGCACGGGCATCGGGCGGGACGATTTCGATATCTCCAAGCTCCGCTACCACAAGATCATCATCATGACGGACGCCGATGTGGACGGCGCCCATATCCGCACTTTGCTGCTCACCTTCTTCTACCGGCAAATGTCGGAGCTGGTGGAGAACGGCCATCTCTATATCGCCCAGCCGCCGCTCTATAAGGTGAAGCGCGGCCAGTCCGAGCATTATCTGAAGAACGAGTCGGCGCTGACGGATTACCTGATCGACCAGGGGCTGGACGAGGCCGTGCTGGTGACCGGAGACGGGGCGGAGCATGCCGGGGCCGATCTTCGCGACATCGTGGAGAAAGCACGCAGCATCACCAACATCCTGGCTGGGCTGCATAGCCGCTATCCGCGCTTCATCATCGAACAGGCGGCCATCGCCGGCGCGTTGACGCCCGATGTGTTGAAGGATCAAAAGCAAGCCAACGATGCCGCGACTTACGTCGCGAAGCGGCTCGATACTCTCGCCGAAGAGACCGAACGCGGCTGGGAAGGCGAGGCCCTGCCGGAAGGCGGCTTGCGCTTCTGGCGGGAGCTCCGCGGGGTGATGGAATCCCATCTGATCGACGGGCCTTTCATCGCCTCCGCCGATGCGCGGCGGCTGGATCAGTACGCCGCCCATCTGCAAGAGATCTATAGCCGTCCCGGCATGTTGCGCCGGAAGGATTCCAGCCTGACCGTGCATGGGCCGAGCGAGCTTCTGGACTCGGTGATGACCACGGGCCGCAAGGGGCTTTCCCTGCAGCGCTACAAAGGCCTGGGCGAGATGAACCCGGAGCAGCTCTGGGAGACCACGCTCGACATCAATAGCCGGAGCATGCTCCAGGTGAAGCTCGGCGAGCTGGACGAAGCGGACGAGATCTTCTCTCGCCTGATGGGCGATGTGGTAGAGCCGCGCCGCGAGTTCATTCAGGAGAACGCGCTCCAGGTGGCGAATCTGGATATCTAGCAGGTTTCGTCTTCAGGAGCATTCCGTTCACCTCTCCCCATTGGGGAGAGGTCGGCGCTTTAGCGCTCGGGTGAGGGGCGCAAGACTCGAGAGCTTGGCCCTTCCTCACACTCTATTTCCCCCTCTCCCCGGCGGGGAGAGGGAGCGCACTGCGGCAAGCTGCGCGCCCTAAAAGCCCGTCTCCGGCACCAGCGTTGTGCCGTCGACCATGCGGGAAAAGCGGAACGGGTACGGGTCCACGATGGGCTCCTCGCCGAGGGCGATATCGCCGATCAGATGGCCCGCCGCGGGTCCCGTGCCGAAGCCGTGACCGCTCGAGCCGGCGGCGAGATAAAAGCCGGAGATCTCGTCGATCGCCGAAATCACGGGAATGGCATCGGGGGTCGCATCGATCAGCCCGGCCCAGCTTTCCGCCATCTCGATGCCGGCGAGCTCCGGATAGGCATTCCGCAAATTCTTGAGCGCCTGGCCGATCGGCTCGGGATCAGGCTCCGGATCGGTGACGCGCACGCTCTCCTTCTCGAATGGCGAGGGCCGGTCCAGCGGCCATTCCTTGGGGCGCGACCAGGCCTCGAAGAACGCGCGGCCGAAGCGGATTTTCATCTTGCTGCCCTCTTTCAGGAAGGCCGGCCAGAAGGCCGCCATATGGCGGAAGGCTTCCGGCGTGAGATCGAAGCGCAAGGGGCTGCGCTTGGCGAGGGTATAGCCGCCATCGGTGCGCCGCCTGATACAGAAGGGGGCCGTGCCGATCATGCCGCTGGTGACCTCGGGCGCCTCCTGGGTGCGCATGGCGGTGGCGCGCACGCCGAGAATCGGCACTCTCAGCCCATGGCGGCGGCAAAACAGGGCCGCCCAGGCACCGCCGGCGCAGATCACCTTCTCCGTCTTGACGGTGCCCTTCTCGGTGACCAGACCCGTCACCCGGTGCTGCTCCAATTCCAACCCCCGGGCAGCGCATCGCTGGAGGATCGCGGCCCCTTTTTCCCGCGCCATCTCAGCGATGGCCGGCGCGGCCAGGGCCGGCTCGGCGCGGCCGTCATTCTCGGTGTAGAGTCCGCCAATCCAGGGGATGTTGCAGCCGGGGGTCAGGTCCCTCGCCGATTGCGCATCCAGGATGCTACTCTCGATCTGGTAGTTTCGCGCCGTTTGCTGCCATTTGCGCCAGCGCTCCATATCGTCTTCCGTCTCGGTGACGTAGAGGACACCGGCGTGGCGGAAGCCGAGATCCCTCGGGCTTTCGTTCTGAAGCTCGCCCCAGAGACGTAATGATTCACGTGAAAGCGCCATTTCGGCTTCGGCGCGGCCCTGTTGGCGCACCCAGCCCCAGTTGCGGCTCGATTGCTCGCCGGCGACGTGGCCCTTCTCGACCAGGACCACGGAGAGACCCTTGCGGGCGAGATAATAAGCGGCGGAACAGCCGATGATGCCGCCACCGATAATCGCGATATCGGCGGTATCGGGCAGACGGTCGTCGGTAACGATGCGGGAGACGGGCGGTGACATGGATTCCAGTTTGGTTGCGTGGCGATTGAAAATTCGATCTCGACGCTAAAGCGCCGCAAACCTTAACCCGATAGCAAGGCGAGAAACCTATGGTTAAAGCGATTCTCGGACCTTTTTTCGCAGTCACTGGCGGGGCGTAACTGATGAGCAACGGGCGCAAGCGACGACCCGCCGGCAGATCTGCGGGCGGCGACGGGCGAATCGAGCCCACATTCGAGCGCCGCCGCAAGAGCTCCCATCGCAAAACCGCACCGCGCCGGAAAGGCAGCCGTTCGCGGCGCCGGACCAAGCAGAGCACACCCGTGCTCGGCCGTCTGTTCCGCTTCACCATGCTGGCGGGCCTGCTGGGGGCATTCTGCTTTGGGCTTTACGCCATCCACCTTACCTCGCGGCTGCCCGACCCGGTGCTGCTTACGCTGGACGACCGGCCGCCGAACGTTCAGGTGCTGGCCGCCGACGGGACCATGCTGGCCGAGCGGGGGCTTCGCCGCGGCCATGTTCGGGTGGAAGAGCTGCCGCCTCATCTGATCGAGGCGGTGATCGCGACGGAAGATCGCCGCTTCTACAGCCATTTCGGCATCGACCCCCTGGGTCTGATGCGGGCGGCCGCCGTCGACATCATGGCCGGGGCTTTCGTGGAAGGCGGCTCCACCATCACCCAGCAGCTCGCCAAAAACCTGTTCCTCAAGCCGGACCGCACCATTCAGCGGAAGATCGAGGAAATGGTCTACGCGATCTGGCTGGAGCGGCGGTTCGACAAGAACCAGATCATGGAGCTCTATCTGAACCGGGTCTATTTCGGTGGTGGGGCCTATGGGGTCGAGGCCGCCTCGCGGCGCTATTTCGGCAAATCGGCCACCGATCTCAACCTGCCCGAATCGGCGCTGCTGGCGGGGCTCCTGAAGGCACCGTCCACCTACGCGCCGACCCGCAGCCGCGCACTGGCCAATTCGCGCCTCGAGGTCGTGCTCGACAATATGGTGGATGCGGGCTTCATCACGGAAGCGGAAGCCAAGCGTGCCGCGGAAGAGCCGCTGGGCCTGCGCGCCGAGGGCGATCAGACCGGCTTTCCCTATATCGTCGATTGGGTGGCGGAGCTGCTGCCGGAATATGTAGGCGAGAAGCACGGCGATCTGATCGTGACCACCAGCATCGAACCGAGCTTGCAGAAGACCGCCCAGACGGTCTTGCGGAAAAAGCTTGAGACCGAAGGCAAGGACGGCGGTGCCCATGAAGGCGCCGTGGTCGTTTTGAGCACGGATGGTGCCGTGCGGGCCTTGGTCGGTGGGCGTTCCTATCAAACGAGTCCCTATAACCGGGCGGTGAAAGCGAAGCGCCAGCCCGGCTCGGCCTTCAAGCCCTTCGTCTATCTCGCCGCCATGGAGGCGGGCTATACGCCGGATTCCCTCGCCATCGACTCGCCGGTCGATATGGGCGGTTGGACGCCGAAGAACTACAAGGCCCGCTATCACGGCGAGGTGACCCTTCGCCAGGGGCTGGAGAAGTCGCTCAATTCGGTGGCGGTGAAGCTGATCCGCCAGGTCGGACCGGCCCGTGTCGTGCGGACAGCGCATCGCATGGGCATCGACTCCAAACTCGGCATCGAGCCGTCCATCGCCCTGGGCACCTCCGAGGTGAGCCTTCTGGAGCTGACCGCCTCTTACGCCCCCTTCGCCAATGGCGGCATGCGGGCCCAGACCCATGTGATCGAGGAAATCCGCAACGCCGATGGGCGGGTGCTCTATCGCTGGCAGCCCTCCCCTGCCGCTCCGGCCGTGGGACGGGCGCAACTCGGCGCCATGAACGATATGATGAATGCGGTGATGGTGAGCGGTACCGGGCGCCGCGCCGGTATCCCGAAGCACGTTGCCGGCGGCAAGACGGGCACGACCCAGAGCTCGAAGGATGCCTGGTTCGTCGGCTATACCGCTCATTACCTGGCGGGCGTCTGGATCGGCAATGACGACAACACACCGATGAAGAAGGTCACCGGAGGCACGATTCCCGCCGAAGTCTGGCATGACGTGATGCTGATCGCCCATGAGGGCAAGCAGCCCTACGGCCTGCCGGGCACCTATACGCCGGGCGTCACCGCATCGACCGGCGTGGCCGAGATGGGACAGCGCGCAGCCGAGCAGGGCAGCGCCTGGCTGAAGCGCATGCTCGGCATGTTCGGCGGTTAGGGCCCGCGCCTTATTCGATCGATTGCTTGGGGAAATGCGACGCCGCCGAAGGCGTGATCGGCTCGGCGCCATAACGGTGCAGGCTCGCCCCGTGCTCGCGCAGCCAGTTTTGCGCATGCTCGTAATCGGGCATGGTCTTCTCAACCAGCTTCCAGAACCGCGGCCCGTGATTCATATGGGCGAGATGGGCCACCTCGTGGACGACGAGATATTCCAGCACGAATGACGGCGCCAGGATCAGACGCCAGGAGAAGGAAAGCGCGCCGGAGGTGGAACAGGAGCCCCAGCGGGTGGTCTGATCGCGGATGAAGATGCGCTTTGGGGCCAGCCGCATACGCTCGGCCTGATACGCCACCTCGTCCTTCAGATCATGATGGGCCTGGCGCTTCAGCCAGTCGAGCAAGCGCCTCGGCGCATGCTCCGCCTCCCCCGCAATGCAAAGCTTCGGAATATTTGCGGCTCTACGGGAACCACGTTCGGGCCAGGCCGGCATATCGACGCTGTCTTCCGCGTCGATCCAGACGACGCCGCGCCGGCGAACCGGACCTGCGAAATGGACCTGATGGGCGAAGCCGCGCAAGGGCACGACGGCCCCATCCGTGAAAGGAACGGGCTCGGAGAGGCCGGCCAGGCGCTCCTTCAGCCAATCGAGGTGGCGGGACAGGAATTCGTCGGCATCGGCGAAGGAGGAATAGACAGGAACGGTCAAGATCGCGCCGCGCTTGGCCTCTGAAACCTGCAAGCTGAAACGCCGGGCACGTGGACTGCGCCGCATCAGGACCGGCAGCCCCAACCCCTTGATATTCAACTCGATAGTCTCTTTTCGGCCAGGCTTCAGCCGCTTGAGCATGCGCAGACTCCCTACATAGACCGCCTCGAATCGGGCGATTTCCCCCAGAATACCACAGCCGGATGACGGCTTTTTCGGATTGTCGACGTCAGCCGATCAGATTGCCGAAGGCACGCGACAGCCGGCTTTCGCCGCGATTGTGCATGGCGATGAAATCGTGGATTCGCGGCACGATTTCGGCACGATAGCGGGAGCCGTTAAAAACGCCGTAATGGCCGACGCCGAGCTGCAGATAGTGCTCGCGCATATTGTCCGGCAGTTTGGAAGCCAAGGTATGGGCGGCCTTCGTTTGGCCGATACCGGCGATATCGTCCTTTTCGCCTTCGACGGTCATCAGGGCCACCCGCTCGATCTTGCTGGGGTCGATGGTGACGCCGTCATGGGTCATCTCGCCAAGCGGAAGCGTATGACGGAGAAACACTTCGTCGATGGTTTGCAAATAAAACTCCGCCGTCAGATCCATGACTGCAAGAAATTCGTCGTAGAATTCTCTGTGTTTCTCGGCGGAATCGCCGTCGCCTTCGATCAAATGCTGGAAGAGATCGCGATGGGCGGTGATGTGGCGATCCAGATTCATGCCCATGAAGCCGGAGAGCTGCAGAAATCCGGGATAAACCAAGCGCATCATGCCCGGATGGGGCCATGGAACCTGGGTGATCACGTTGCGGCGGAACCATTCCAGCCCGCGATCGAGGGCGAAGCAATTGACCGCGGTGGGGTTCTCCCGGGCATCGATCGGGCCGGCCATCAGGATCATAGAACGCGGGGCGGCACGCTCGCGGGCCTGCTCCATCAGGGAGACCGCGGCAAAGACCGGCACGACCGGCTGGCAGACCGCCATGACATGCACGTCGCCTGCGAAAAAGCGGCAAAATTCAATGATGTAGTCAATATAATCGTCGAGGTCGAAAGATCCCGCGGCGAGGGGGACGTTGCGGGCATCCTGCCATTCAGTGACGTAGACGTCGTGGTCGGCGAGCATGGCCTGGACCGTTCCGCGCAGCAGGGTCGGGAAATGACCCGCCATGGGAGCCACGACCAGAACCTTGGGATCGCGGCGGCGCATACCGCTCAGATCCCGCTCGAAATGGACGAGATTGCAGAACGGCTTGGAGATCAGGGTGCGCTCGCGCACCGGGACGGTCTTGCCATCGACGGTGACCTCGTCGATGCCCCAGGACGGCCTGCGATAGCGGCGCGTGGTGCGTTCGAACAGCTCCAGGGTGGCCGCTGCGGTGCGTCCGAGAGGCGTGTGGGAGGCCGGATTCAGCGGGTGCTTGAACAGCAATCTGAAGCCGTCGGCCATCGCACGGGCAGGACTCAACGCGGCGTGGTTGAGTTCATAAAGGTGGTAGAGCATAGGGACCTCAAGATTTATGCCGCACTGCACAATTCAAATGGGGTGACTACGCTGCATTGCAACGTGAATTGATGGCGGAACAGGGATTTGAGTGCGCGGCTAAAGGTAGCGTTTGAGGGATTCCGCCATTTCGTCGGCCCCGGTGCCATAGCTGAAATGGTCGACATATTGGCCGTCCGGCCCCATCAGATAGACGATGGCGCTGTGATCCACATTGTAGTTCTCGTCACCCGGGTTCTCTTTGTGGACCTGGTAGGCCACCCTGTACTCTTTGGCGACCGCGGCAATCTCTTCGTCGGAGCCGGTCAGCCCGACGAAATCGTCCCCGAAATTCGATAGATAGCTCTTCAGAGCCTCGGGCGTATCGCGTCCCGGATCGACACTCACGAAGACCGGGGTCACCTCATCCGCCTTGCCACCGAGCTGGTCCATCGCTTCGGCGATCACCTGAAGCTCCGCCGGGCAGATATCCGGGCAATGGGTAAAGCCGAAAAACACCAGCATATGCTTTCCCTGGAAGTCCTTCTCCGTGACCCGCTCCCCATTCTGGTTGGTGAGGGTGAAGGGACCGCCGATCAGCGCGGTGCCTGAGGTCTCCGTGCGGGGACCGGCGGGCTGATTGGCGATGAGAAAGCCAAGCCCCAGGACGGCTCCGAGGCAGAAAGCGATGACGATAACGGTGATGAGGCGGCGCATAGCGGACCATATAGTTGATAATTTCGGGCAAGACAGAGGCGTGCGACACTGGGCCTGCATCGCTTTGGCCGCCGTTTTAGCAGGTGGGCACGGTTACGCTAAAGGGCCGTTTTGCTTGCGGTATGGGCTTCGCCCGATTAAGGCGAAGGAAGAATGGCGGTTTCCGAACAACAAGCCCCGGCTCAAGCCGGGCCGAGACTACCAGAATGGCTTCAGCGGGGGCAAACACGGCTCCGGCTGCAAACTATGGTGCGCCTGCGCTGGCTCGCCGTGATGGGCCAGAGCATCACGGTGGTCGGCGGGTACTGGATTCTCGGTCTCGACCTTCCCATCGTGCCTTGCCTGATCGTCATTGCGGCGTCGGCTTGGCTGAATGTCATGCTGCGGCTGCGCTATCCCGCAAGTCAGCGGCTGCCGAGCCCCTTCGCACTGCTCCTGCTCGGCTTCGACATCCTGCAGCTGGCCGCTCTGCTCTATCTCACCGGGGGCATGGAGAACCCGTTCGCGTTCTTGCTGGTGGCTCCGGTTACGGTGTCCGCCGCCACCCAGCCGCCGCGTGTGACGCTGACCCTCGGTGCATTGGCGGTAATCCTGGCGACCCTCCTCACCTGGTATCATTATCCGCTTCCCTGGTTCGAGCAGGCCGGAACCCTGGATCTTCCGTTCTTCTACGTGGTGGGGATCTGGGCGACGGTGCTCTGCGGCCTGCTCTTCATCGGCTTCTATTCCTGGCGCACGGCGGAAGAGGGGCGACGCATGGCCGAAGCGCTGGCGGCGGCGGAGATGGTGTTGGCGCGGGAACAGCGCCTCTCGGCGCTCGACGGGCTGGCCGCCGCGGCGGCCCACGGTCTCGGCACACCGCTCGCCACGATCTCGGTGGTGACCAAGGAGCTCCTGCGCGACGCACCTGCGGAAGATCCGCATTACGAGGATCTCCAGCTCTTGCGCGACCAGGCCGAGCGCTGCCGGGAAATCCTGGCCCAGCTCGCCGGGCAAGCGGAGCAAAACGATCTCATCGTCTCGCGCATGACCGTGAGCCATCTTATGGAGGATGTGGTGGCACCGCACCGGCTGGTTTCGGTGCCGATCGACATCACGACGGGACCTGCGCCCGGACTCGATCCCGGCAGCCCGGCCATGCAGGAGCCGGTGATGAAGCGGAATCCGGGCGTGCTTTACGGGCTCGGCAATCTCATCGAGAACGCCATCGATTTCGCGGCCAGCCGCGTGGAGGCGTCCGCGACCTGGACGGCCAACGAAGTGCGGATCACCATCGCCGATGACGGGACGGGCTTTCCCCCGGATGTGCTGGAGCAGCTCGGAGAGCCGTTCGTCACGACGCGGCCGAGCCAGAGCTGGGGGGAGGAGGCGCCGGACGAGCATATCGGCATGGGACTCGGCTTCTTTATCGCCAAAACGCTTCTAGAGCGGTCCGGGGCCAAGCTCGAACTCGCGAATCGGGCCGTCTCCCCGGGCGGCGCGATGGTGACCGTGGTATGGCCGCGGGCGCGGTTCGAGCAAGGCTGGTCCGTTTAGGCCCGGCAAAATCCGCCCGAAAACTCGATATTTTCCTGTCAGCCGCCGACGGGCATTTACGATAGGGCACTGGATTCTTCAGTAATCATGCCTATTTTATAGGCTACATTACGGGTCATTTCAGCGTCGCCTTCGCCTCGCCACCGAAGCGGTGAATTTTACCTTGTAAGCATTTTAAACTGGAGCGTGACCGGCCCGGCTTGTAGAAAGTTAGGATCATGGATGCTCAACCTATCGAGGCTTCCTTGCAGCAGGACAACATGCAGCAAGATAAGTCGCTCCTGATCGTCGACGATGATCGGGCGTTTCTCGCTCGCCTAGCGCGAGCCATGGAGTCCCGCGGTTTTGACGTGGAAACCGCTCCCACCGTCGAGGAAGGGCTTGCCGCCCTCCGCAAAAATCCCCCGGCCTTCGCCGTCGTGGATATGCGACTCGACGATGGCAACGGTATCGACGTGATCGCCGCGCTTGCGGATATCCGTCCCGAGGCGCGCGCCGTCGTGCTGACGGGCTACGGCAATATCGCCACTGCGGTGAATGCCGTGAAGCTCGGCGCGGTGGACTATCTCGCCAAGCCGGCCGATGCGGACGACGTCTATAACGCGCTGCTCGCCAAGGATGCGAAGGCGCCGCCGCCGGAGAACCCGATGTCGGCGGATCGCGTGCGCTGGGAGCATATCCAGCGGGTCTACGAGCTTTGCAACCGCAATGTCTCGGAGACGGCACGCCGTCTCAACATGCATCGCCGGACCCTGCAGCGGATCCTCGCCAAGCGCGCGCCGAAATAGCGCCACCGCCTATTCCCCGCAGAACGGATCGAGCTCTCTTTGGAGCCTGAGCGCGGCTGCCCGCGCGAAGCACAAGGTCATGGCCTTGCGCCTGGCCGCGGCGAGCCGCAGCTCGCCCGGCTCGCGCATGATCTCCGCGCCGAAACGGTCGGCCAGGATCAGGCCGGTCTCCTCCGGGATAATCTCGTGCGGAAAGTCCGGCGCGACGGCGAAATAGAGCCGGTCGCAATGATCGTAATACTCGGCCCATTTGGCATCGGCCTGGAAGTCGGCCAGGCAGGATTTGATCTCCACAATCCAGATATCGCCCGAGGGCGACAGCCCAACCACGTCGGCGCGCCTTCCGCCGGCGAGGGTCAGCTCGGTGATCACCGAATGGCCGAGAGCACGCAAGGTGCGGCAGACACCGCGCTGGAGTGCGGCAGCGGCCGGCGATTGCCGACCGTCGGGGCACAGCACGGGATCGGCGTCATCTCGCTGTGTTTGAATAGTCTTTTGCTGTGCCGATGAGCTCTTCAGCATCTCGCGGATCCAACCTCACGCAGGTGTGATTCCCAAGTTAACGGCCCTGCCCCAATATTGAGACAAGCGACGCGGGAACAACACCGTCAAGCACAACATTCTTGGAGATGTGCGCCTGCCCTTGTTAAGCTTTTCAAGGGGGGATGGGCAAGGAGGCAAGATTGAGCATCAGCGAAGCGGTCCCGGCCGGGCCCCAAACCAAGGTCGCCCCCGAAAACGATCCTCTTTTCAGCCGGTTGATGGAGACCAGACGGGTGTCTCTCGATCTGGCGGCGCCATTGAGCGACGAGGATCAGGTGGTTCAGGCAAACCCGGACGCCAGCCCCACCAAGTGGCATCTCGCCCATATCACCTGGTTTTTCGAAGCCTTCGTGCTGAGATCCTACCTGCCCGGCTATCGGGTCTATGACGAGAATTTCGAATACTGTTTCAACTCCTATTACGACACGGTCGGCGACCGGCAGCCGCGGGACAAGCGCGGGCTTTTGACCCGGCCCTCGGCGGCAGAAGTGCGCAGCTATCGCGCCTATGTCGACGAAGCGCTGGAACGGATGTTCGCCGAGGTGGAGCTGCCGGAGGATGCCCGTGCCCTGATCGAGCTCGGCATCAATCACGAGCAGCAGCACCAAGAGCTGCTGTTGACCGATATCCTGGCGCTGTTCGCAGACGAGCCCCTGAAGCCCGCCTATCGCGAAGCCCGCATGGGCGTGGCGGCCGAGGCGCCCGGCGCGCTGACCTGGACCTCGTTCGACGGCGGCATCCATGAATTCGGCCATGCCGGCGACGGGTTCTTCTACGACAACGAGGCCCCGCGCCACGAAGAGCTGATCCGGCCCTTCAAGCTCGCCAATCGCTGCGTCACCAACAAGGAATGGATCGAATTCATCGAGGATGGCGGCTACGCCACCCCGACCTTGTGGCTCTCGGATGGCTGGTCGCGGGTGAACCGCAAGGGTTGGAAGGGGCCGCTCTATTGGGACGAGGCGGAGGGCGGCTTCATGCAGATGAGCCTGGTCGGATATCGCCCCGTCGATCCGGCGGCGCCAGTGACCCATATCAGCTTTTTCGAGGCGGATGCGTTTGCCCGCTGGGCGGGCTACCGGCTGCCGAGCGAGTTCGAATGGGAGCTCGCCGCGGAAGGGCTGCCCGTGGAGGGGCGGACCCTGGGCGCCGATCATCTGCGGCCCATGCCGGCGGATCCGGACGGGACCGGCCTGCAGCAGATGTATGGCGATGTCTGGGAATGGACGGCAAGCGCCTATCTGCCTTATCCGGGCTTCAAGCCCGCGGTCGGCGCGGTGGGCGAATATAACGGCAAGTTCATGTGCAATCAGTTCGTGCTGAAAGGCGGCTCCTGCGCGACCCCGGAGGGCCATATCCGCCGTACCTACCGGAATTTCTTCTATCCCTTCCAACGCTGGCAGTTCACCGGCCTTCGACTTGCGGCCGACGTCTAATGAACTCCTATTCGAAAGAGGCGACCGCCCGAGCGCGGCGCGACCGGCTTGCGGGTGGCGGCCTGCCCCCGGAGCTGACGGAGTTCGCCGAAGCGGTGCTGGAGGGGTTGTCCCTGGACGACAAGGCGATTCCCTCACGCTTTCTCTACGACGCGCGCGGCTCGGCGCTGTTCGAGGAGATCACGGAGCTCGCGGAATATTACCCGACGCGGACAGAGATCGCCCTCCTGGAGCAGCATGGGGGCGACATGGCCGAGCAGATCGGACCGGCGGAAGCGCTCATCGAATTCGGTTCCGGCTCCAGTCGTAAGACCATGCTCCTGATCGATGGGTTGGAAAGCCTCGATACCTATGTGCCCATGGATATCGAGGCGACCTGTCTCGCCCAGGCCAAGGACACGCTCAACGCGCGTTTTCCGGAATTGGACGTGCTGCCCCTGATGGCCGATTTCACAAGGCGGGTGGCCTTGCCGGAGGCGGTTGCGAACCGGTTCAAGCTCGGCTTCTTTTCCGGCTCCACGATCGGCAATCTGACACGTCCGGAGGCTTGCAAGTTCCTTTCGAACGCGGCCGCCTCGCTCGGTCCGGGCTCGGCTTTCCTGATCGGCGTCGATCTGAAGAAGCCGCTGGATATCCTGCTGCCGGCCTATAACGACGCCAAGGGGGTGACGGCAGAATTCAACCTCAATCTCTTGAACCGCATCAATCGGGAGCTTGAAGGGAATTTCGATCTCGACCGGTTCGACCACGATGCGGTGTTCAACGCCGAGCACGGGCGGGTGGAGATGCATCTCGTCAGCAAGGCGGACCAGTGGGTGAACGTTCTCGGCGAGCGCTTCGCGTTTGCCGAGGGCGAACGCATCCATACGGAGAACTCCCACAAATACACCCTGCCGGAGTTCCGTCTGCTGGCGACCGATGCCGGCTGGCGGCACGCTGCGCTCTGGGTGGACGACCGGGCGCTGTTCAGCCTGCATTTGCTGCGCCTGCCGGGGTAGTTGAGCGGGCCATACTCTCTGCCTACCCGACTCGTCATTGCCGGACTTGACTTGAGCCTGCGCCCGGGCCGGCTGAGCCGGACCCGGGTGGCAATCCATTCCATTGGCGTCGCAACTTGCGGAGAGGTAACGGCATGGATGTCCGGATCAAGTCCGGGCATGACGATGGGGGAAACTCCGGGGCCTCATGGTTCGAGACACGAGCTTCGCTCGCCCTCACCATGAGGAGAGACGCTAGAGCTACCTTCGCCTCCCGTCATGCCGGCTAAAGCCGGCATCCAGCGGTTCGCTCAGTCCCTAGCGGCTGGATCCCGGCTTCGCCGGGATGACGCCCGCGTGTGGGCAACGCTGCGGCACGGACTCCTCATCCTGAGGGGCGCGGAACGCGCCGTCTCGAAGGGTGAAGCCACAACCGCCCCGACTGTCTCTTCCGACCGTCTTGCCACCCGCCGCCGCGCCGGGCATTGTCTCGGCTCGTTTGGACCTTGCGGATGCATGGGGGATTTTCGTGGCGGACCTGATTTCCGGAAATGCGGCGATCGGCCAGTCGGGCGGACCGACGGCGGTGATCAACCAATCCTTGGTGGGGGTGATCGAGGGATTAAGGGCGGGGCTCGCCAGCTCCGGCCAGGTGAAGACGATCTTCGGCATGCGCCACGGCGTGCGGGGGCTGATCGCCGAAGGCGATGACGGGTTGATCGATCTTTCGGCCATCGACCAGGACAGGCTGGAGGCGATCGCGCGCGCGCCCTCCTCCGCGCTCGGCTCGACCCGGGACAAGCCGGACGAAGCCTATTGCGAGCGCATCCTGGAAGGCTGCAAGCGCCACGACATCCGCTATTTCTTCTATATCGGCGGCAACGATTCCGCCGACACCTGCCGCATCGTGAGCGAGAAGGCCGCGGAGGCCGGCTACGAGATGCGCTGCTTCCATGTGCCGAAGACCATCGACAACGATCTGAAAGAGAACGACCACACGCCGGGCTTTCCATCGGCGGCTCGCTTCGTGACCATGGCCTTCATGGGAGACTCCATGGACAATGCGAGCCTGGACGGCATCAAGATCAACGTCGTCATGGGTCGCCATGCGGGCTTCCTGACGGCCGCGGCAGCGCTGGCCCGTGGCGATAGCCGGAGTGCAGGCGAGCCCTCCGGCTACACGGCGGCCCATCTGGTCTATCTGCCGGAGGTCCCCTTCTCCACCGATCGGTTCCTGGCCGATGTGGATGCGGTCTATTCCAAGCTCGGCCGCTGCCAGATCGCGGTCAGCGAGGGTATCTGCAACGAGAAGGGCGAGGAGATCGGACCGCAGCTGGCGGCGAGTGCGGAGCGCGACGCCCACGGCAATATCCAGCTCTCGGGCACGGGCGCGCTGGGCGACGGACTTTCCAACCTGGTCAAAAAGGGGCTGACGCCGGAAGGCGGAAAGGCGCCGCGGGTGCGGGCCGACACGTTCGGCTATCTGCAGCGCTGCTGGCCGGTGCCTTCGGCGATTGATGCCGAGGAGGCCCGCGCCGTCGGACGCCACGCGGCCGATCTTGCCGCGAAGGGTGAAAGCCACGCCTCGGTGATCCTGGTCAGGAGCGGCAACGGGGCGGGCTATCGCAGCAACTGCTCCCAAACCAATCTCTCCAACGTCGCGCGCCATACCCGTCACATGCCGGCGGAGTTCATCTCCGGCCACAGCGATGTGGCGCCGGCGTTCTACGAGTATTGCGCGCCGCTGGTGGGGGAGCTGCCGCGCTTCGGGCGGCTGTAGGCTTCAGCGCGGGACGCGATCCGAATCCTCACGCCTCGATCAGCTTCCGGACATAGCCCGGGAGGGCGAAGGCGGCGGTGTGAATCTCGGGATTGTAGTAGAGGGTCTCGAAGGCGGCATCCCTGAAGCGGGTTGCGATCACATCCCGGCTGAGACGCCGGAGCGCCAGATTGTCCGTCGCCCAGCCATAGGCCATGGGGCCGCCGAAATAGGTGGGCGTCGAGGCGAGATAGGCCGAGGCATCGCGGAACAGGCCGCGGAAGGCCGTGACGCTGTTCGTGAGCTCGGCCCCCTGCAGGAAGGGCACGCCGTTCTGAGTGACGAGGATCCCGCCTTCCGTCAGACATCGCTTGCAGCCGGCGTAGAACTCCGGCGTGAAGAGCACGGCACCAGGACCAATAGGGTCCGTCGAATCGACGATAATCACGTCGAAGCGGCGGTCGGTCTCGGCGACGAACTCGGTACCGTCGGCGATGACGATATCGGCGCGCGGATCGTCGAAAGCCCCGCTCGAGACTTGCGGGAAATGCTCGCGGCAAAGGGCGATCACGCTCTCGTCGATCTCGCAAAGCGTGACCTTCTTGAGGGCGCGGTGCTTGAGGGCTTCCCGCAAGGCGCCACCGTCGCCGCCGCCGATGATCAGCACGTTCTCCGCGCGACCATGGGCGAGCAGCGGCAGATGGGTGATCATCTCGTGATAGATGAACTCATCGGCCGTGGTGAGCTGGATCGCGCCGTCAAGGCTCATCACCTTGCCGAACCGGCTGCTCTCGAAAATGACGAGATGCTGGTGGTCGGTCCGGCTGTCGAAGAGAATCCGCTCCGCCTTCAGGCGGAAGCGGACGCCCTGATGGAGCGTTTCTTCGATCCACTCTTCCATCGAAACATTTCCTTGCCGCGCAGGATCTCCTTCACCACCACGCGCTCCGGCGAGAAGGCGAAGCGGAGAACGTCGACCGCGCGATGCGGATCGGTCGCACCGCACATGAAGACATCAAGCGCCGCGTAGTTGTACTCGGGCCAGCTATGGATCGAGATGTGGGATTCCGCCAACACGGCCACGCCAGACACGCCGCCATTGGGCGTGAAGTGGTGCAGATGAATGTGCAGCAAAGTCGCCCGGGAAGCCTCGACGCAACGCCGCAGCGTATCTTCCACATGCTGCAGATCGTCGAGCCGCTCGGCGCCGATCAGTTCGACGATGAGATGGGTGCCCGCGAACCGGACTCCGTCCTGCTCGCAGAAATAGTCCTTCGTCTCCTGCCCCGCGGAAACGGAGCAAGGCGTTTTCGTTTCTTCCGTTTGGGCGGTGCTTGAACGAGGATCCAAGTCCATCCCCAATTGGAAGAGGGCGTCATCAGACGGATGGTCCGACACGGCGTCCTCCCCAACCAGCAGATGTCCACAATCAGACAGGACCGCGCTATTCGCAGATCGTCGGGGGCGTTGCAAGTGAATTTTGGGACATGGCTTACGAGGCCGTCGGGAGGCTTGGCCCAGGCCCGTCGAGCATCGTTTCTAAACCGGATGATTCAACGCTCGAACGAGGCTCTTCGCGGTGCTTGCGAGGTCGTTATCGGATGCGCGCGGCAGATCGGCGAAGGTGAGGTCCGGCTCGACGATATAGCGGCGGGAGGTGATGTCCGTGCCGTCCACGAGAGGCACGACATGGGCGTGGACATGAGGGATGTCGCCTCCGGTGAAGACGAAACCGACACGTTCGACCCCATAGAGAGCTTTCTGCGCCGCAGCAACACGCTGCCCCAACTGCACGATTGCGGCGGCGATCTCAGGCGCCAACCGGTCGAAATAGGGGATATGCGCCTTGGGCACGATCTGCACGTGGCCGGGCCGGATCGGACGCAGGTCCAGAAAGGCGACGAGATCGGCCGAGTCATAGACGATATGAGCGGATGCCCGCCCGCTGGCGATGGCGCAAAAGACGCAATTTTTATGTATATCCAATGTCTTCACCGCCATCCCACCGATTATGCCGCCGCGCTCGCAAGCCCGGGTTTACACATTGTTTGCCAACGGAGAATACATCTTCGTCCACACTCACATATCGCCCAATTTTCAGCAGATTTCCGCGTGTTCTAGACATTCATCCGGTCTGCGGCGGGAGGCCGCGCGGTTGAAATGGTCTGTCGGCTTGCGTATCTAAAGCCCGACACTCGCAATTAATGCTTTTGTAATTCTGGCGTATGCGTTGCTGGGAGAGGAAACATCAACGATTTCAAATCGGTGAATGCTGTTGGGCCAGAGGGAGACGGCACAGCACAAAAAAACTCCTCCAAGGGGGAAATACAGTTCCGGACGCCGAGGCCGGAAGATGGGCCTGACGTTACCGCACTGATAGCCAACTGCCCGCCGCTCGATACCAATTCGGCATATTGCAACCTGCTTCAGTGCACGCACTTTGCGGACACCTGTGTGGTCGCGGAACGCGACGGCAAGCTGGTGGGTTGGATTTCCGGATACAGGCCCCCAAGCAATCCGGACCAGATCTTCGTCTGGCAGGTCGCAGTCGATGAGGACGCGCGCGGCGAAGGTCTCGGCGGGCGGATGCTCGACGAACTCGTCTCACGCCCGGCCGTGCGCGGCGCCACCGCGCTGATCACCACGGTTACCGAGGACAACGACGCTTCCTGGGGCATGTTCGGGGGCTTCGCCAAGCGGCGCGGCATGACGATGACCAAGGAACCGCTGTTCGAACGCGAGACGCATTTCGCCGGCAAACACGACACGGAGTGGCAGGCTACGATCGGCCCGCTGAGAACCTGAAGCGACAAGAGGCAAAGGAACATCACGATGACCGAGACACCGAAACCGAGCCCCAACAAACCGGACACGGACATTTATGAGCGTCGCGAATCGGTCGTTCGCAGCTATTCGCGTGCGATCCCGCGCCAGTTCGACAAGGCGCAGGACGTCTGGATGTACGATGAGGCCGGCGGCCGCTATCTCGATTTCCTGGCCGGCTGCTCCTCGCTCAATTACGGCCATAACCATCCGGTGCTGAAAAAGGCGCTGCTCGAATATATCGAGCGCGACGGCGTGGCCCATGCCATGGACCTTCACACCAAGGCCAAGGCGGAGTTCCTGGAGACTCTCGAGGACGTCATCCTGGAGCCGCGCGATATGGACTATCGCGTGATGTTCACCGGCCCGACCGGCACCAATGCTGTCGAGGCCGCCATCAAGCTCGCCCGCAAGGTGACCGAGCGCACCCAGATCATCGCTTTCACCAACGGGTTTCATGGCATGACCCTGGGCGCGCTGGCCGCGACCGGCAATGTCAAGAAACGCGCCGGCGCCGGCGTATCGCTGAGCGATGTTTCCCACGAGCCTTATGACGGCTATTTCGGCCCGGACGTCGATACGGCCGAACAGCTCGACTATCGTCTTTCCGACCCGTCCAGCGGTCTCGACAAGCCGGCCGCCATCATCCTCGAGACGGTGCAAGGCGAAGGCGGGCTCAACGCCGCTTCGGCCGAATGGCTGCGCAAGATCGCCGATATCGCCAAGAAGCACGGCGCGCTGCTCATCGTCGACGATATCCAGGCGGGCTGCGGCCGTATGGGCAGCTTCTTCAGCTTCGAAGAGGCCGGCATCAAACCCGATATCGTGACATTGGCGAAATCGCTCTCTGGCTATGGACTTCCTTGCGCGGTCGCCTTGATCAAGCCCGAGATCGATATCTGGTCGCCGGCGGAGCACAACGGCACTTTCCGCGGCAACAACCACGCCTTCGTCACCGCGACGGCCGCGTTGAAGGAATTCTGGGCCGACGACAAGCTCGTCCAGGACGTGCGGCGCCGGGACAAGATCATGAAGGACCGGCTCGAAGCGATCGCCAAGAAACACGGTCTCGAGACCCGCGGCCGCGGCATGATGCGCGGGATCGCCATGGAGAATGGCGAGGTGGCCGGCGCGGTGACACAGAAATGCTTCGAGCGCGGGCTAATCATCGAGACCAGCGGCGCCGACAGCGAGGTCGTCAAGATCCTGGTGGCCTTGGTGATCGACGACGAAAATCTGAAGACCGGTCTCGACATCATCGAAGAGAGCGTCGACGAGGTTCTCGGCGGTCCGGTCAAAGTCGCAGCAGAGTAAGGGGGGAGCTTATGATCGTTCGCAAGCTTGCGGATATCCGTGCCTCGGAGAGCAATGTGAAGAGCAACGGGTGGGAAAGCGCCCGCATGCAGTTGAAGAAAGACGGCATGGGCTTCTCATTCCACATCACGACGCTCTATGCCGGGGCGGAACTCCATCTGCACTACACCAATCATCTCGAAACGGTCTACGTGATCGAGGGCCACGGTACGATCGAGGATCTCGGCACCGGCGAGACCCATAAGCTCGAGCCAGGCACGATGTATGCCCTGAACGACCACGACAAGCACATCCTCCGGCCCGAGACAGACATCACTTGCGCCTGCGTTTTCAATCCGCCGGTCACCGGCAACGAGGTGCATGATGAAACCGGCGCCTATCCTGCCGACACCGATACCGCGGAGGAGGCCGCCGTCTCTTAAGGCTGATGCCAATCAACCTTCACCATCCACTGCACAAAGGGAGAAGTGTCATGAGAGACAATTACCGATCCCGCTGCGCGGCGGAACCAGCGGTGCTGCCGCGCGTCGATCCCGTTCTTCACGGTGAATGGGATGCATCTGCTCCTCTGACAGAGGAGCAGGCGACAAAATACGATCGTGACGGCTACCTCGTCCTGAAAAATTGGTTCTCAGCCGACGAGGTGGCGCAACTGCAAGCGGAAATGGATTGGGTTTTGACCCATCCCGAAGGACTCGACCCGGAAACTGTCGTGAAGGAAGCAAACCGGAACGAAGTCCGCTCGATTTTCGACATTCACGCCCAAAATCATGTCATGAGCCGATTGGCCGCCGACGAAAGGCTGGCCGGCATCGCGAGCTATCTGCTCGACGACCAGGTATATATTCACCAATCCCGGCTGAACTATAAGCCCGGCTTCGAGGGCAAGGAGTTCTACTGGCATTCCGATTTCGAGACCTGGCACGCCGAGGACGGCATGCCGCGCATGCGCGCGCTGTCGATGTCGGTGCTGCTGGCCGAGAACGGGCCTCAGAACGGGCCCTTGATGCTGATTCCAGGCTCTCAGCGCGTGTTCATCTCCTGCGTCGGCGAGACGCCGGAGGACCACCACAAATCATCCCTGAAAAGCCAGCATGTCGGCGTGCCCGATAAGAGGACGCTGAGCCGGATGGCGGATGAGAACGGGATCGACGCGCCCACGGGCGATCCCGGCACGGTCATCATATTCGACTGCAACACGATGCATGGGTCCAACGGCAATATTACGCCGTACCCTCGGGCAAATGCGTTCTTCGTGTATAATGCGGTCTCAAACCAACTCGTTGAACCTTTCGCCGCGAGCCGTCCCCGGCCGGGCTACCTAGCTGCGCGCGAGGTTCATCCCATTCGGCCCATCGCGGGTAGACTTACGGAGCAGGCTGCATGACAGGACAGCATAGCGTAGAGAAAATCGGCGGCACGTCCATTTCCGCAACCCAGACGGTCTTCGACAATGTCCTGATCGCGGGTCGGAAAGGCCCCGGTCTCTACAACAGGATTTTCGTCGTGTCGGCTTATGCCGGCATGACGGACCTCCTGCTCAAGAACAAGAAAACCGGGGAACCCGGGGTTTATGCGGCATTCGCCAAAAACGACCGCGAGCATCCCTGGCGGGAAGCGCTGGAGAACGCTCGCAGCGCCATGCATGCCCGCAATGCAGAGATGTTCGCCCGGCCCGAACGCTTGATCGAGGCGGACCGCTTCGTGAACGAACGCATCGACGGCGCGCGCGCCTGTCTCGACGATCTGGACCGGTTGCGCTCGCATGGGCGCTTCCGGCTCACCGAGCAGCTCGCCACCATGCGGGAAATGCTGGCCGGCCTCGGCGAGGCCCATAGCGCCTATTGCACCGCGCTTCTGCTCCGCGACCGCGGCGTCAACGCGGTTTTCGTGGATCTCACCGGATGGCACGACCGGGATGTGATGAGCCTGGACGACCGCATCCAGCGCGAGCTTGGCAATATCGACCTGACCACCCAGCTTCCCATCGTGACCGGTTATGCCGGATGCGAAGGCGGCATGGTGAGCCGCTATGCGCGGGGCTACTCGGAGATGACATTCTCGCGGATCGCCGTGCTGACGGAGGCGCGCGAGGCCATCATCCACAAGGAATTCCATCTCTCCAGCGCCGATCCGAAGCTGGTGGGCGAGGACAAGGCGCGCAAGATCGGCCGCACCAATTACGACGTGGCCGACCAGCTCGCCAATCTCGGTATGGAGGCGATCCACCCGCGCGCCGGGCGGGGCTTGCGCCAGGCCGATATTCCGCTTCGCGTGCGCAATACGTTCGAACGGGAAGATTCAGGCACGCTGATCCAGGGCGATTACGTCTCCGACAAGCCGCGGGTCGAAATCATCGCCGGTGTCCGCTCGATGCTGGCCTTGCAATTCTTCGAGCAGGATATGGTCGGCGAGAAAGGCTACGACGCAGGAATCCTGGAAGCGCTGACCCGGCATAAGGCTTGGATCGTCAGCAAATGCTCCAACGCCAACACGATCACCCACTACCTCTCGACGGACAGTTCCACGGTCGACCGGGTGATCTCCGATCTTGAAGAGAAATTCCCCGGTGCGGCGATCTCCTCCCAGCCCGTCTGCATGGTCTCGGTGATCGGAAGCGATCTCGGCGGGCCGGGCCTGGTGCCGAAGGCGCTGGACGTGCTGATCAAGGCGGATATCGACGTGATGGCGTTGCAGTATCAGATCCGCAATGTGGACGTTCAATTCATCTTGGATCCGGCCGAATACGAGGCGGCCGTGCGGACCTTGCATGGCACTCTGATCGAAGAGGGGGATATCGGAGGAGATCGCGAAGCGGCTTAATGGTCCTCGCCAGCTTCACTTTCTTTCTGCTGCTGTTCCTTGCCGTCGGCCTTGCGTCGGTGTTGCGCGCCCACAAGTCGCGCAAGGACTATTACCTGGCCAGCAGCCAGATCCCGCCCTCTGTGGTCGCGCTCTCCGCTGTCGCGACCAACAACAGCGGCTACATGTTCATCGGCGTCATCGGGTATACCTACGCCGTCGGGCTCTCTGCCATCTGGCTCATGGTGGGCTGGATCTTCGGCGATTTTCTCGCCTCTCTCTTCATCCACGCACGTCTGCGCAATGCCACGGGACGCACGGGCGAAGCTTCCTTCCCCGGCGTGATGGCGCGATGGTCCGGCGGAGACATGCCGATCTGGCGGCGTCTGGCCGCTTTCGTCGTCATCATCTTTCTGGGCTCCTACGCCGCGGCGCAGATCGCGGCGGGCGGCAAGGCTCTGCACGGCACGCTGGGATGGGACGCGGAGATCGGCGCCGGGATGGTGGCGGCCATGGTGCTCTCCTACAGCATCGCCGGCGGGATCCGTGCCTCGATCTGGACGGATGTCGTTCAGAGCCTGGTCATGCTCGTGGCTATGACGGTGCTCTTCATTGCAGGAATCGAAGCGCTCGGCGGGGTCGGCGCGGCCATGCAGGCCTGGCGGAACATCCCCGGCTATTTCGACCTCGTGCCGCCGGATATGATATTCCCCGGCGCGGCGGGCGTGCTAATGTTCGCATTCGGCTGGCTGTTCGCAGGGGTCGGGGTGATCGGCCAACCCCATATCATGGTCCGCTTCATGGCGCTGGACAGGGCCGGCAGCATGGTCCGCGCCCGCATCTGGTACTACTCGTTCTATACGGTGTTCTACGCGCTCGCGACGGGGGTCGGGATGCTGGCGAGGCTCTACCTGCCGGACCTCGCGCATCTCGATCCGGAGCTGGCGCTGCCGACGATGGCAGATGAGGTGCTGCCTCCGGTTCTCGTGGGCGTGGTGCTGGCCGGCATCTTCGCGGCGACCATCTCGACCGCGGATTCCCTGGTGCTGAGCTGTTCGGCCTCTTTGACCCACGACATCGTGCCGGAGCGGCTGGAGCATCCCTGGGCGCTGAAGGGGGCGACGGCGCTGGTGACATCCTTGGCGCTGGTCATCGCGCTCGGCGGCAATCAGAGCGTCTTCGACCTGGTGGTGCTGTCCTGGTCGACCCTCTCCGTGGCGTTCGGACCGCTGCTCATCATCTACGTTCTGGGCCGAAAGGTCTCCGAATGGGGCGCCATCCTCATGATGTTCGTCGGCGTCGCGGTGGTGCTCTATTGGCGCCATGCGGGCCTGCACGAGATGATCTTCGAGGGGCTGCCCGGGCTTGTGATAGGCGGGCTGCTGGGCTTCTTCCTGTCCAGTCCAACGGAAGAACGCAGCGGAAAAGAGGCCTTGGCCAAGACCTGAGACGGGCCGAAATTTGCCTCGGCGTAGCGATTGCACGCATGCTGCTACCCCGAACTGCATTGCGCTGGCGAATCATCAACGCGAGCGGGGCCATGAGAGGGGAAGCAAATGAGCCAGAGCGAACCGCAGAATCCCGATCATCATCCACATCCCGGCACGGACGAGGCTGCACCGCCCGGTGTGCTGCGGCGGGCGATCGCCGCCTCGGCCATCGGTAACGCCACCGAGTGGTTCGATTACGGTATCTACGCTTATGGCGTGACCTATATCTCGGGCGCATTGTTTCCCGGCGATACGAAGGAAGCGACGCTGTTTGCCCTGGCGACCTTCGCCATCTCGTTTCTCGTGCGCCCGTTCGGCGGATTCTTCTGGGGTCCGCTCGGCGATACGCTCGGCCGGAAACAGATCCTCGCCTTGACGATCCTGCTGATGTCTGGCTGCACGTTTCTGATCGGATTGGTGCCGTCCTACGCGACGATCGGCTTTTGGGCGCCGACCCTGCTGATCGTGCTCCGCATGCTGCAGGGGTTCTCGACCGGCGGCGAATATGGCGGTGCCGCGACCTTCATGGCGGAATACGCGCCGGACGATAAGCGCGGGCTCTGCGGCAGCTTCCTGGAATTCGGCACGCTCGGCGGCTTCGCGGCCGGGGCCTTGCTGATGCTCGGCTTCTCGCTTCTGCTGGGCACCGAGGCGATGCATGAGTGGGGATGGCGTCTCCCCTTCCTGGTCGCCGCGCCGCTCGGCTTCGTCGGCATCTATCTCCGCTCCAAGATGGAAGACACGCCGGTCTTCGAGGAGATCGAGGAACAGGGAGAGCAGGAGAAGACGGTCGTCGGCGAGCTGGGCGATCTGATCTCCGAGTATTGGCCCATCCTGCTCACCATGGGCGGGATGGTGATCGCGCTGAACGTGGTGCATTACACCCTGCTCAGCTACATGCCGACCTATCTGGGCACGGAGCTCGGGCTGTCCACCGACGAGGCATTGCTGGTGCCGATCCTCGGCATGCTGTTCATGATGATCTTCCTCCCGTTCTTCGGCCATCTCTCCGATAAAATCGGCCGCAAGCCGCTCTGGTGGTTCTCGCTCGTCGGACTGTTCGTCACAGTGATTCCCCTCTACCAGCTCATGGCGACGACTCTGGCCGGCGCCATCGTTGGCTTTGCGGTTCTCGGCCTGCTCTTCGTGCCGCAACTCTCCACCATCTCGGCCACATTTCCGGCGATGTTTCCCACTCAGGTGCGGTTTGCCGGATTCGCCATCGCCTACAACGTCTCCACATCGTTGTTCGGCGGCACGGCGCCGGCGATCAACGAATGGCTCATCGACGAGACCGGCAATTTCCTGATCCCCGCGTATATCATGATGGGGGCTTGCGCGATCGGCGCGTTCTCTCTTCTGTTCGTGATCGAGACGTCCGGCGAGTCGCTGCGCGGCACGGAAATTCCGGGCACAGAGGAATCGAAACGCGAAGTGTTTGAGATGGATCAGGAAGAGTTGGCGCGGGAGGCCGGCACCGCAAGCTGATGCTTACCGCCATTATGCCGGTGCGCACGCTGCTGCTGGCCATCTTCATGCTGATGGCAGGCACCGGCTTTCTCTCCACATTGCTCAGCGTGCGGCTCGAGCGCGACGGCGTCTCCTCCCTGCTGATCGGCTTCGTGGCGACGTGCTTTTTCGCCGGGCTGACGCTGGGCTCGCTGCGCGCCTCCAACGTGATCCAGCGGGTGGGGCATATCCGGGCTTTCGCCAGCTTCGTCTCGATCTTTTCGGCGAGCACACTCGCTTACGCCTTCCATCAGGGCGTGCCGCTTTGGGCATTCCTGCGCTTCGTCGACGGGTTCTGCATGGCGGGCGTCTATATCTGCCTGGAAAGCTGGCTGAACGAGAAGGCGGAGACCCGGACCCGCGGCGCGGTTCTCGCCGGCTACACCATCGCACTCTACTCGGGGCAAGGCTTCGGACAGTTTCTGCTCAATCTGAGTGGGGCACTGCCCTCCCTGCCCTTCATGGCGGCGGCGGTGATCCTGTCGCTCGCGGTGGTGCCGGTGGCCCTGACTCGGATTCCGCAGCCCGACATCACCTATCAGCCGCGATCCACGATCCATCGGCTCTATTCCATCTCGCCGCTCGGTCTGGTCGGCGCGACCTTGAGCGGCATGATGCTCGGCGCGTTCTTCGGTCTCGGCGCGGTTTATGCGGCGCGGTTCGGTCTTACGCTGACGGCCACGGCTTTCTTCATGAGCATGGTGATCCTCGGCGGCGTGATCCTGCAATGGCCGCTCGGCTGGCTGTCCGATCATTACGATCGGCGGATGGTGATCATCGGCTGCTTCACAGCGGTCTTCTTCATCTGCATGGGCATCACCTTCGTGGCGACGCCGGATATAGCGCTGCTACTGCTTGGCATGCTGTTCGGCGGCACGAGCTTTGCTCTCTACCCGCTTTGCGCCTCTCACACCAACGACCAAGTGCCGCTGGAAGAGCGGGTCGGCGCGAGCGGCGGGCTGGTGCTGGTCTACTCGGCAGGATCGGCCGCGGGTCCGATGCTGGCAGCCGCGGCGATGACGGCAATGGGCGCCGGCGGACTATTCCTTTTCATCGGCTTCTGTTCCGGAATCGCCGCTCTATTCGGCTTCTGGCGGCTGCAGACCGGCGAAGCCATTCCGGACGAGGAGCAAGGCGCGTTCATGACCTATGCGACGACGACGCCCATGTCGGCGACTCTCGATCCGGAAGTGCCCGAGGACTACGCCTCGACCGATCAATCCTGAGTGTTGCGATGGGCTAGCCGAGCCAAGGAAGCCGCGGCTTGGCGACCATCAGCCAATAGATTGCCAGCACCGCGGCGAAAGCCGGAATACCGAAGGCGAACCAGGTCCGGAACAGACGATGATAGCGCGGCGGCAATGGGCTTCCTTGCGCCGCGGCACGTTCGGCCAGATCGCGCATCTTCATCTGCATCCAGACCACGGGCAGCCAGAACGCGCCGGTGACGAGAAAGAGCAGGATGGAAAGCGCGATCCACCCTTGATGCAGTGAGTAGCCGGCCGTGAGCGCAAGGGCGATGCCGGTGACGGGCTGGGCGACGACCGCCGTTGCGGTAAACACGAAATCGGCGATCACCACCATGCGGGTGACGGAGGCGACGGTCGCCGCCTCGCCGGTGCGGTGGGCGAGCAGCATGAAGAAGGCGATGCCCGCGCCCGTCCCCAGAAGCACGGCCGCGCCGATCACATGCAGATATTTCAGAACGAGATAGGCCATCAACGGCCGTCCAGCAGAGCGAGCGCCACGAGGTTCAGAACCATGATGGGCACGACCTTGGTGAAGACGCCGAGAGGCGTGCTCCACATGGCGGGCACGAGGACGGTGCCAATCACGAGATAGAAGATGCAGAGGACGAAGGCGGTGATCAGGGCCGGCTTGGCGGTGGGACGATAGAGTATGGCGAGGCCGAGCAGGATGTCGGCGAGCGCACCGCCAATGACGACGGGCACGGCCAATGCTCCTACGCCGGCGGCCTGCATGATCCGCACACCCTCCGCATAGCCGGGGCCAAGCGCGATCAGGCCGCTGACGAGCCAGAAGGCGGCGAACACGATGAGGATCAGCGGCTTCAGAAAGAACAGCTTGGCGAACCAGCGCTCCTGCACGGAGGGCGGCGTGGTGTCGAGCATAAGGGCGAGAGAGCGGGGTTCGATCCCGGTCGCTTTCGTCCACGGTTCCGGATCGCCGATCGAACCGCGCAGGATTTCCTTGCGGGCCGTGCTTCTGACCGGTGGGCGCCAGCCGAGTCGGCCGGCAAGATCGCCGAGCTTGAACAGGAGAAGCCCGATGGCATCGGGAAACCTGACCGTCTTCGCCGGGGGCCAGCCGAGCCAGCGCCGGAAGGCTGCGACGATCCCTTCGAAGCGCAGCCTCTCCGGACCGACAAGCTCAAGCACCTGACGGCTCGGCGTGTCTCCCCTCACGCAGAAAGCGACCGTCTCCACCACATCGTCGAGGGCCACCACCTGCAAATAGCCGCTTCGCGTGATGACCGGCAGCAGAGGCAACCCGGCAAGCCCCCGGATCAGGGCGCTGCCGCCATAGGCCGTGCGTCCGAGCACGACCGAGGGGCGAAGGACCACCCAGTCGAGATCGCGAACCATGAGGGCTTCGTCTGCCAAGAACTTGCTGCGAGCGAACTCGGTCGGCGCGTCCTCTCCCACGCCGAGAGCGGAGATCTGCACGATGCGGCGAATGCCCGCCGCCTCGCAGGCGGCGAAGAGGGCATCGCTGCCTGCGATGTGGAGATCGGAGGGGGTGCCCGCGGATCCGGCTTGTAACAGGCCGGCACAGTTGACGACCGCTTCGATGTTACACAGGTGGGGAGTCCAATCGTCAGGCGACTTGGCCCGCGCCATATCGACAGTCACCTCGCAGGCGAGACCGCGGGGCAGAGGCGACCCGCCGGGCCGTCCAGCGCCCACGACAGCATGGCCTTCGGCGATCATACGCGCGCAAATTGCAGCCCCGATAAATCCGCTGGCGCCGGTGACTAAAATTCGCACGCTGCCCCCTTTCCTGCTACAGCCGCTTCCAAGCTCTCTGGGCCCATTCTTGCATGGTTCGTACCGTGCAGAGTGCCATAAAAAATTTGAGGAAACGCCATGACGAATTCCGTCCTGTGGTTTGAGGAGGTTGGCCGCGACGATGTCGAAAAGGTCGGCGGCAAGAATGCATCGCTTGGCGAGATGGTCTCCAATCTCGCCAGCCATGGCGTACCGGTCCCGCCGGGTTTCGCCACGACGGCGGAAGCCTATTGGCGTTTCGTCGAGGTCAATGGCTTGAACGAGGTGGTCGAGCAGCGACTTGCCGATTACCAAGACGGCAAGGCTTCGCTTTCGGAAACGGGGTCTGCAATCCGAGGCGCCTTTCTGGCCGCGGATTGGCCGGAAGATATCGCAGAGGCGATCCAGGGTGCCTATTCGGAGCTTTCGCGGCGCATGGGTCGCGAGACCGGCGATGTCGCCGTGCGCTCCAGCGCCACGGCCGAAGATCTGCCCGATGCGAGCTTCGCCGGGCAGCAGGAGACGTTCCTCAATATCCGCGGCACCCGCGATCTGCTCGCCGCGTGCCGCCGGTGCTACGCGTCGCTCTTCACGGACCGGGCGATCAGCTATCGGGAAGCGAAAGGCTTCGATCATCTGAAGGTCGCGCTTTCCATCGGCGTGCAGCAGATGGTCCGTTCCGACCTGTCCGGCTCCGGCGTGATGTTCTCCATCGATCCGGAGACCGGCTTCGACAAGCTGGTGGTGATCGATGCGGCCTGGGGGCTCGGCGAGACGGTCGTGCAGGGCGCCGTCGATCCGGATTCCTATCAGGTGTTCAAGCCGCTGCTCGACGATCCGTCGCTCTCGCCGATCATTCATAAGGACCGCGGTTCCAAGACCGAGAAGATGGTCTATGCGCGGGAAGGCGACGAGCCGACCCGCGTGGTGCCGACCTCGCGGGCCGAGCAGTTGAGCTTCGTGCTTTCCGACGCGGAAATCCTGACACTCGCCCGCTGGGCCGTGGAGATCGAACGTCATTACGGCTGCGCGATGGATATGGAATGGGCGAAGGACGGCCGCACGGGCGAGATGTTCATCGTCCAGGCACGGCCCGAGACCGTGCAGTCGCAAAGAGATACGGGCTCCTTCAAGCGCTATCACATCACCGAGAAGGGCCGCACCCTGACATCCGGCCTGGCGATCGGCGGCAAGGTCGTCTCAGGCCCTGTCTGCCTGATCCGCAACCCTTCGGATATCGACCGCTTCGTGACCGGCGCGGTGCTGGTGACGGAGACGACGGATCCCGATTGGGTGCCTGTGATGAAGCGCGCCGCGGCCGTGGTGACCGATCGCGGCGGACGGACCTCCCATGCTGCCATCGTGAGCCGAGAACTCGGCCTTCCAGCCGTGGTGGGGACCGGCGATGCCACCGAGGTGCTGCATGACGAGCAGGATATCACGGTCTCCTGCGCGGAAGGCGAGGAAGGCTTCGTCTACGAGGGCGACGCGACCTTCGAGGTCGAGACCCTCAATTTCGACGATATTCCCAAGACCGAGACGAAGATCATGCTCAACCTCGCCAACCCGGCGGCCGCCATGCGCTGGTGGCAGCTTCCGGCCGATGGGGTCGGGCTGGCACGCATGGAATTCGTCGTCTCCAACCACGTCAAGGTGCACCCGATGGCGCTGGTGGAGTTCGACAGCCTCGATGACGAAGAAGCCAAGCGCAAGATCGCGCGGATGACCCGCAGCTACGCGAGCAAGCCGCAATATTTCGTGGAGCAGCTCTCGCGCGGGTTGGCACGCATCGCGGCGACGGTATATCCGAAGCCGGTGATCGTGCGGATGAGCGATTTCAAGACCAACGAATACGCCAATCTGATCGGCGGCTCCGCGTTCGAGCCGGCGGAGGCCAATCCGATGATCGGGTTCCGCGGGGCGTCGCGCTACTATTCGCCGAACTACGCGCCGGGCTTCGCGCTCGAATGTCAGGCGATCCACCGCCTGCGCGACGAGATGGGCTTCAAGAACATTCTCGTGATGATTCCCTTTTGCCGCTCCACCAAGGAGGCGGACAAGGTTTTGGAGGTGATGGCCGAGAACGGGCTGAAG
Organism: Methyloligella sp. ZOD6; assembly: GCA_050110875.1. Lineage (GTDB taxonomy): Bacteria > Pseudomonadota > Alphaproteobacteria > Rhizobiales > Methyloligellaceae > Methyloligella. The sequence goes on along the minus strand of CP188828.1, from coordinate 2,231,356 downwards.
CGCGGGCAGGACGGGCTCGAGGTCTATGTCATGTGCGAGCTGCCGGCCAATGTGGTGCGGGCCACGGCCTTCGCCGAGCGCTTCGACGGGTTCTCCATCGGCTCCAACGACCTTACCCAGCTTACCCTGGGCGTGGACCGGGATTCCGAAGATCTGGCCCATCTGTTCGACGAGCAAGACCCGGCCGTGAAGTGGATGATCTCGACGGTGATCGCCTCGGCCCACGAAGCGGGGGCCAAGGTGGGGCTTTGCGGCCAGGCGCCGAGCGATCATCCGGAATTTGCCGACTTCCTGGTGGAATGCGGCATCGATTCCATCTCGGTCATTCCGGACAGCTTCATGGCCGTGAAGCAGCACGTCGCCGACGCGGAGGCCGCGAAAGCCAAATCTCGTTAGCTACTGGGCGGTGTAGCCGCCATCGATGACGAGCTCGGCGCCGGTGATGAACTTCGCTTCGTCGGAGGCGAGATAGAGCACGCCATAGGCGATGTCGTTCGGCTCGCCCACATGGCCGATGGGGTGGAGCGCGGCGAGCTGCTTGCGCCCCTCCTCAACGCCCACGGTCTCGGCCATGAGCTTCTCCACCATGGGCGTCCAGATATAGCCGGGATGGATGGAGTTCACGCGGATGTTCAGCCCGTTCTTGGCGCAGTAGAGGGCGACCGCCTTGGTGTGCAGGCGGACGCCGCCTTTCGACGCGTTATACGTGCTGAGCATGGAATCGCCGATGATCCCCTCGATGGACGACAGGTTGATGATCGAGCCGCCTTTCGGATCGTTCTTCTTCATAGCCCTGATCGCGTGCTTCGTGCCGAGGAACACGCCGTCCAGGTTGATGCTCATGAGCCAACGCCATTTCTCCAGCGTGGTCTCTTCCGGCGCGCCTTCCATGGCCACGCCCGCATTGTTGATCAGACAGTCGAGGCGACCGAACTGCTCCACGGTCTTGGCGACGACCGCCTCCCACTCGTCTTCCTTGGCGACGTCGTGATGAAGATAGAGGGCATCGGAAATCCCTTCTGCGGTGGCCTTGCCCTCCTCGTCCTTGATATCGGTAAGCACGACCTTGGCGCCTTCGCGCGCCATGAGCTCGGCCATGGCCTTGCCGAGGCCTAGCGCCGCGCCCGTCACCAGAACGACCTTTCCTTCTACTCGGCCCATTGCAATGTCCTCCTCGTCCTTGAGCGGTCCCCCGATTATGCCGGGAGACCATCGGCAACACCCAATCTACATAGTGTCCAGGGTTGACGATTTTTGAACGAAACGCGGAGGGGTCGGAGGCATGATCCGCTCGCGACGCCGAGCGGTCTGCGATTGTGCCGTCGCCTTGCGGGAGATGACGTGCGGCTACCTTGCCCGCTTGTAGCCGCTGATCATCGCGCGGATGAGATTTTCCCGGTAGGCGTAGCTCGCAAAGAGCACCGCGGCGATATGCACGATCACCAGGGCGAGCGTGATATTGGCGGCGAGCTCGTGAGTCTCGTGGGCGATGTCCAACAGGCCGCTTTGCTCGCCTTCCGGCACCGGGGTCAGGACCAAGCTAAGCGGCCCGGCGCCATCCTCCAACGCGTATTGGACGAGGCCGCTGCCGAGGGTGACGGTAAGCCCGATCAGGAGGGCGATGATCATGGCGCCGCCTGCGGGGCTGTGGCCCAGATGGCGCTCTGCCTTGCGGCGAAGCAGGGCGGAGAAATATCGAAGGACCGCTGACGGCTCGTAGACGAAGTCTTTGAACCGGGCGTGTTCCGGCCCCACGAATCCCCAGACCACCCGCGTGATCAGGAGCACGGCGATGGCATAGCCGGACCAAACATGAACCCCCATGATCTCCTCACCGGTCAGGTAAGACACGGTAAAGAGCAGCACTGTCGCCCAATGAAACACCCGCACGAAGGGATCCCAGACATAGACCCAGCCTAGATCACGCTTCGGTTCCGCTTTCATTTTCCCGTCCTCTTCAGGCTCCCATCAGGAATCCGGGAAGCCGAGCCAAGGCTCCAGCTTCTCGAAGGTCTCGTCCATGGCATAGACGCTGAGAAACGGCAGGGGGACATGACCGAAGGTCGGCGAGAGCTGATCCTCCGCCAGTATCTCGCCCAGCTTTGCCACCGCGGCCACGTATAGAGCCGCGGCGAGGCCCGAACGATCGGAGCCCGAATAACAGTGGATCAGGAGCGGCTTCTCGGCCTTTTCCATCATCGCGATGAGTTCGGCGGCCTCTTCCTGGGAAAGCTCGCGTTTAGACGACATACGAAAATCGAGATGGGTGATGCCAAGCCGTTCGGAAGCTGCCAGCTCGGCATCGTACCAGTCTCGACCGACATTCTTGCCGCGCAGATTGATGATCGTCTTGATGCCATGGGCTTTTTGGTATCGGGCGATGTCGTCCGGGCTCGGCTGGCCGGAACGATAGAACTCGCCGGCGACCACGCTGCGAAAATTGCCGGACAATTCGAGCGTGCCGAGATAAGCGCCGAGCAGCCCAATGAAGATCAAGGCCGCAATAAACAGCCTCCGCAGCCGGATACGACAAACGGGCGTTTGATCCTTCGGCGTTTCCATTGCCCCTCCTCCTCCTCACCCAAAATCGCAACCGGTTCTACGCCGGCCTTCGAGCGCAAGGAATGCGGCAACAAATTCATACTCTTAGAGACAGGTTTCCGGTCTCTAAGACATTCTTTGGATATAGCATAGATTCGCAGATATTGGCCGTTTCTGCGCAATGGAAGCTGCCTAGGGGCTTTCCCTTTTGGCGTCCAAACCGCAAACTGCACGCTCCTTGCAGCACGGTTGGGATTTCGAGGAGAAAATTTGTGATGCATCGAAGCTGGATCGCAATGATCGCCCTATCCAGTCTTGCCCTCTCGGCCCATTCCGCATTGGCCGACGGGCGTCCGGGGCTTTGGGAACAGAAGACGACAATGAGCTTTGCCGGGGCCGGCATGCCGAAGATGCCCGCGATCCCGGCGGACAAGATGGCCCAGCTCAAATCCATGGGCATTCAGATCCCCGACCTCTCCAAGCCGCAGACCACGGTGATCAAAACCTGCCTGACGAAGGAAGAGATCGCCGATCGGAAGCTGCCGAAACCGGAAGACATGGGCAACTGCACCATGGAGAACCGGCAGGTGAGCGACGACCGGATGAGCGCCGACCTCGTTTGCGAGAGCGGGGAGTTTCAAGGCTCCGGTCGTGTCGAATACGTTTTCGACAGCGACACCCACTACACGGGCAATATGAAATTCACAGGCTCGCGCGCAGACCAGCCTTTCGAGATGACTCACACTGTGGAAGGCACCTGGCTCGGAGAAGATTGCGGGGCCGTGGAGTAAGCCGTTCTTCTGGAATGGTGCACGATCAGTCGCTGGGGACCCGACTTTACAGCTTCACCGGGCTGCCGCAGTCTTGAAGCTTCGGACCTAAGCTTGGGGCAACAAGAACAATGTTCAAATCTCTTCAAGGCCGGACGGCCATCGTCACGGGCGGCAGCAAAGGTATCGGCCGCGGCATCGCCAAACGGTTCGGCGAGGCCGGGATCAATATCCTGGTCGTCTCGCGCCATTTGAACGAAGCGGAAAAGGTGGCTGAGGAGATCGGCGATCACGCCTCCGGATTTCAAGCGGATGTCAGCGATCCGGACGCCTGCGAGGCCATGGCCAAGACAGCGGCCGACCGCTATGGCGGCATCGATATTCTCTGCGCCAATGCGGGCATCTTTCCCTCTGCCAAGCTCGGCGAGATGACACCGCAAGATTTCGACTTCGTGATGGACACGAATCTGAAAAGCACCTTCCTCTGTGTCTCGGCGGTGCTGCCTTACATGAAGCAGAAGAAGAGCGGACGGATCGTCATCACCTCCTCGATCACCGGGCCGATCACCGGCTTTCCCGGCTGGTCCCATTACGGGGCGAGCAAGGCAGGCCAGCTCGGCTTCATGCGGACGGCGGCGATCGAGCTTGCGCCCAACAAGATCACGGTCAACGCCGTGCTGCCGGGCAACATCATGACCGAAGGGCTCGCCGGCACGGGCGAGGAATATCTGGAAGGCATGAAAGCGGCGATCCCGCTGCATGAATTGGGTGACGTCGCGGATATCGCCAATGCGGCGCTCTATTTCGCTTCCGACGAGGCGGCTTATGTGACGGGTCAGACCATCGTGGTCGATGGCGGTCAGGTGCTTCCGGAATCGCCGGAAGCGCTGGAGGAGATGGAGAGCTAGCGGCTCGCCCGAGAGTCGCGCCGCCTCAAGGCCGGGTTTCGCCCGGCACCTAAGGCTGACGGGCTGGTCTCGGAATGACGGCGTGCGGCTTCAAGACAGCGGGATCACTGAGCGCGGGAGAGCATGATCTCGCTCAGCTCGATGAGGTCTTTCACGACGAGATCGGGCGGGTCGCCCAACGGATAGAGCGCCTTGCCCGGCCGGGCCACGAAGACACCATGCATGCCGGCGGCCTCGATGCCCGCGATATCCCAGCCATGGGCGGCGACCATCATGGCCTCCTCCGGCTTCACGTTCATCCGATCAAGCGCCCACCGGTAGACGGCGAGGTTGGGCTTATAGATCTCAAGCTCTTCGACCGTGAGCATACGGTCGAAGAGATCCGCCAAGCCCGCATTCGTGAGCTGGGTCTTCACGCCGGCATTGGACGAATTCGTCAGGCTCACCAGCGTATAGCCCTGCTCTTTCAGCGCCTGGAGACCCGGCCGTACGTCCGGATGGGCGGGAAGGCTGCGCAGCGGCTCCAGGATCGCTTGCTTGGCTTCGTCCTCGCTCAGCGCGATATCGTTGGTCTCGGCCACCATCATCAGGGCCGCGACCCCGATCTCGCCGAAGGGGTGATAGCGCTTGGTAGCGCTATCCACGAGAGAGTGATGCAGCATTGTGGAGAACCACAGCGGCAAGAGATCATCGCGTCCGCCGAGCGCGGCTGAAACGGACGTACGCATCCCTTCCAGGTCGAGCAGCGTCTCATTGACGTCGAAGAAGATGACCTTGGGCTTCATCGATGCCTCCTCGGTTGTGACCTGCTCGCGCGGAGCGGCCGTTTCGGACGGCGTGGTGGTGGCGGCGGCGGCGAGAACGAGAAGCGCAAGAACGCGCAAGCAAGCCATGCCTATTGAGCCCTTTCTTGAAGTCGGAAAGTCGGCGGGGACAGCTTCCCTCACCGCTACCTTAGCCCCGCAAGAACGTCGAAGAGGCTCTCCATGAAGAAATCCACGTGTTCGACCTGGAGACAGAGCGGCGGGCGGAGCTTCAGCACGTTGCCGTCGGCGCCGGCCGCGCCGATCAGCACCCCTTCCGCCTTCATGGCGTTGATGACGGCTGCCGCCATTGCGGGGTCGGGATCGGTCGTGCCGGGAGGGCTGAACTCGATGCCGATGAAGAGGCCGGCGCTGCGGACGTCGCCGATCGCCGGATGAAGCTGCTTCATGGCCTCAAGCCCTTGCCGGAAATAGCCGCCGATCTTCTCCGCGTTCTCCAGCAGGCCCTCGTCCTCGAGAATATCGAGCACGGCAAGCCCCGCCGCCGCGGCGACGGGATTGCCGCCGAAGGTGTTGAAATAGCCGGTCTCGTCGCAGAAAGGCTCCAGGATCTCCGGGCGCGTGACGACGCCGGCCACGGGAAAGCCGTTCCCCATGGGTTTGCCCATGGTGACGATATCGGGCGTGACGCCGTGGCGTTGAAAGCCCCACATCTGGAGACCGGTGCGGCCGAAGCCCGGCTGGACCTCATCGCCGATGAAAAGCCCGCCCGCATTATGAACGACCTCGATGGCGGGCTCCAAGAATCCTCTCGGGTCGGGATAGATTCCGTCGCTGGAGAAGATGGAGTCGGCGATGAAGCCGGCAAAGGGAATGCCGCTTTCCTCGAGATCTCCGATAGCCGCCTCGATCTCGGCGGCGAAGCGCACACCCAGGTCCTCGGCCGGACGGCGATATGTGTCGGGCGCGGGCACGGCTCGGACATGGGGCGGCAGGGAGCGCCCCTTGAACGAGGCCGGCGAGACCTCGGACACGGCAGCCGTGTTGCCGTGATAGGCGGTCTCGGTGACGACGAAGCCTTGGCCGCCGGTGAAGAGCTTGGCGAGACGGAGGGCGATATCGTTCGCTTCGCTACCGGTGCAGGTGAAGACGATATTGGAGAGCGAGGCGGGGAAGGTGTCGAGCAGCCGCTCCGCATATTCGTGAATATTGTCGTAGAGATAGCGGGTGTTGGTGTTGAGGGTCGCCGCCTGCCGGGCAATGGCCTCGACGACGCGCGGGTGGCAATGGCCGAGTTGGGCGACATTGTTATAGGTGTCGAGATAGCGCCTGCCCTCGGCGTCGTACATGAAGACGCCTTCGGCGCGGACGATGTGCAGCGGTTCCTCGTAGAACAGCACCGACGATGGGCCGAAGGTCGCCTGGCGTCTCGCGACGAGATCGGCGATCTCGGGATCGAGCGGCCCGCCCGCTTCGGCCTCGAAGCGGTTGAGCGCCAGGATCTGCTTCGTGTCCGGCATGGCCTTATGCCTCAGCCGTGCTCAGCGAGATATGCCTCGCCGAGAGCGACGGTTCCTTCCGTGTAAGGAATACCCATGGATTGCGCGGTCGGTGTCTCGCCATGAGAGGCGATCCAGGCCGTGAGCTGCATGCGGCGGAGCATGACGAACATGGGGAGCGCGGCAGCCACCTCCCGGGAAAGAGGCGCCGCCCTGCGATATCCCTCGACCCAGGCGGCCATGAGGTCCGGCATGTAGGGCTCGTGCTCCAGAAAGCTCACCGCGGCAGCGAAATCGTAGCCGTACCAGGAGAAACCGCAATCGTCGAAATCGATGACGCCGAGCCGGTCGCCATCGATCAGGAGGTTGGCCGGCCGCATGTCGCAATGAATCAGACCGAAGCGGTCCTCGCCCGTGCCGAACGCATCGGTCTGCTTGCGGAGAAGAGCCGATGTCCTATCCAGAATCGCGCGCCCCTCCTGGTTCAGACCGGGTGCTGCGGCCCATTCGCCCCAGAGTGCGTTCTCGCCGATGATCGTATCGAAATTCCACGTCTTGCGGGTGAAGCCGGGCGGTTTCTGCCATTCCCGCGCATGGGCATGAAGCCGCGCATTGATCTCGCCCAACTCGCCGTACCATTTCACGAAATCGCCGTCCGCGTCGGGCTCCTTGCCAGGCATGAAGGAGAAGGCGGCTACGAAGCGGGTTGCCTCTCCGTCTGAGAAAGATGTCAGCATGTCACCGTCCCCGCTCGGGATGGCACGGGGCGTCTCGACGATACCGTCCTCGCGCAGCGCGCCGACCCAGGCGAGCTCGGAGAGGATCTCCTCCTCGGTGTGATAGTCGGGTCGATGAACCCGCAGGATCATCTTGCCGCCTTCGGAGCTCTCCGCAAGATAGGTGGCGTTCTCCGAGACGGTGAGCAGCTCGACCTTCGTATCCTCATCCAGACCCCATTTGGGAATAGCTGCGCGGAGACCGGATTCGAGCCTTTCCAGGAGAGCGTCTTGATAAAGCATAGGCGAGCGACGGTTGCGTGTGGATCCCGCCTTTCAGCATCGCCGATGCCGGTGGCAATGTAAAAGCCGCGCTTTCCCGCCGGATGGCTGGAGACGCTTTTATTTTCCCCTGAAATCCCTGACCTGAGGCCCCCGCGGCGAGGGTGCGACATTCCGTACCCCCTTCGGGTTACCCCCAGAAGAGGATTGTTCGGATCAACGAGATTCTGAGACTCGGAAGGGTGAGCGAAATTGTCGCGCTTCGCCGCTCGAGGACCCGAATCCGCCCTTGTCTTCTCTGGTTGCGGGCCTCGGCGGCAGTGAAGTTCGATGCTTAGCGCAGCTGACCGCTTGCGGGAAAGAGAAGCAAGAGCCGAAGCCGGGCGGCAGCCTGGGGAGCTCGCCAAGACCGACCGCAACGCCGTGCAACAAAATGGAGCGCCGGCCTCTCGGCCCAACCAAGCAGCAAAGCGCTCCGGGTCCGATAGGGAGGGATCAAGGTGACGAAACTCGGTAAAGGCGGCATGGATCGCCGTCAATTTCTGTCTACCACGGCCGCGGCCGCTCTGATGGCCAGCGTCTCCATGCCGAAGATCGCCTTCGGCGCGGAGAAGACGGTCAAGATCGGCTTTCTCGCGCCGCTGACCGGCGAGGTCGCAGCCTGGGGCAAGCCTGGCCTCGACGGGTGCCGGATCTGGGCCGATTGGATGAATGCCGATGGCGGCATCAAGGTCGGCGACGAGATGATGAAGGTCGAGTTCGTCGCTTACGACGACGAATACGATCCGAGCAAAGCGCGGACCGGCGCCGTCAAGCTGATCAAGGAGGACGAGGTCAAGTTCATCATGATGCTCGGCGGCGATCCCTGGCCCGGCGCCTCGCCGGTCGCCGAACGGGAGGAGATGCTCGTCTCCACGCTGCTTCCGAGCGATCTGACACCCGATACCACGATGCTTCTGGCGCCCTGCGAGGTGCATCCGATCTACAATGTCACCGGTGTGGAGTGGCTGGCGGAGAACAAGCCGGAGCTGAAGACCGCTGTGATCTGCGCCCAGGACGATGCCCTCGGCAAGCCGTCCGTGGCGACTTATCTGGCGGCCTTCGAGGCGGCGGGGATCGAGGTTTTGGACGACCCGATCTTCTTCGATCCGGCGACCACCGACTTCGCGCCGATCATGTCGAAGATGCTGGCGCTGAAGCCGGATATCATCTGCCTCGACACCTGCTATGCCGACTACGTGCATCCGCTGACCGAGCAGGCTTTCCAGCAAGGCTTCAAGGGCCAGATGATCTCCTGCACCGCCGACTTCTACGAGAAGATGGTGGAGAAGACCTCGAAGGAATTCATGGAAGGCTTCATCTTCCAGTTCCCGGATTTCGACGATCCGAAGCTGAATGCGCCCCATGTGAATTTCAAGAAGCCCAACGATTTCTACCAGGAGTATCTGAAGCGCTACGGCGCGGGCGAATGGAGCGCCGTCTCCTGGGAATACGCCTCCATCATGGATCTTTGGGCGGACGCCGCGAAAAAAGCCGGCACGACCGAGCCGACAGAGGTGCTGGCCGCCATGAAGGAAGGCGGCGTCGGCAAGCATGCCTTCGGCGAAGCCGATTGGTGGGGCAAGGAGCTCTTCGGCATCGACAATGCCCTCGTGGGGCTTTGGCCGGTCGTCGCCATCAAGGACGGCAAGGCGCAAATCCAGGACTTCAAGTCCATTCCCGACTGGTGGGAAAAGAACAGCGAGCTCATGATCAAGCACATGAAGGCGCTTGGTCAGATGTACTATCAGCGCACGTGACGCTGATAACGATCCGGCCTCTCCCGCGATCCGGCGCACAATCGGACCGCATATTGCGCGGTTCGAAACGCGGGAGGGGCCCCCTTCTTCAACCGATATTCTGGCCTTCCGCCGGATCGATTTCTGTTTGTCCGGCACAAGACGGAGCTTAACGATGACAGCCGAGCTGTTTTTTCAGACGGTCGTGAACGCGACCTACGCCGCGAGCTACATGGCGCTTATCGCGGTCGGCTTCGTGCTCATCTTCGGCGTCATGGGGGTGATCAACTTCGCCCATGGCGAACTCTATATGGCGGGCGCCTATACGGTGGTCGCGCTCTACGCCGATATGGGCCTCCCCTTCTTCCTCGCAGTCGTCGTCGGTCTAATCTTCGTCGGATGTCTGGGGCTGCTGATGGAGGTGAGCCTCTTCAGACCCTTGCGAGACAACCCGCTCGGCGGATTGATCGCCTCGATCGGCTTCCTGCTCATTCTGCAAACCATCGCCATGCTGGGATTCGGCGTGCGCATGGAGAACGTGCCGCCCTCGACCCAGGACAAGATCGTCTTCCTCGACGGCGCGGTGCTAACCTATCAGCGGCTCTATGTGATCCTCGCCGCGGTCGGTCTGCTCAGTGCGCTTTGGGTGTTCCTGCGCAAGAGCAAGTTCGGCTGGTCCTTGCGGGCCTGCGCCCAGGACCGTGAGGCGGCAGCCCTACAGGGCATCTCGATCAACCAGACCGCGCGGATCGCCATGTTCATCGGCGCCGGGCTGGCGGGTGTGGCCGGCGCACTGACCGCGCCGCTCGTCTCGCCGACACCCTTCATGGGACACTCGGTGATCGTGACCGCCTTCATCATCATCATCGTGGGCGGTATCGGCTCCCTCGAAGGGGCGGTGCTCGTCGCCATCCTCTATGGCTTCGTCTACACCTTCGTCACCACGATGTATGACGGAACGCTCGCCAATATCGTCGGCCTGCTGCTCATGCTGGCCGTCCTGATCGTCAAGCCAACCGGACTGTTCGGAGCCAAAGAACGTGCTTAAGCCTGAAAACAAGACCTCGAACTTCGGCTGGCTGATCGGCTTCGGCGTATTGGCTGTCATCCTGATCGTGCTGCCCTATCTCCTCTCCTTCTCGCAGCAGGAGATCCTGGTGATGCTGGTGATCAACGTGCTGCTGGTCTGCAGCTACCGGCTGCTGACCCTGACCGGCGAGTGGTCCCTGGCGCATGCGGTGATTATGGGCGTCGGCGCCTATGCCTCGGCCCTGTTCGCCAAGGAACTCGGCGCACCGGTTCCGATCGCGATGCTGCTTGGCGCGAGCGTGGCGGGCTTCATCGCCTTCCTGCTCAGCTTCCCGCTGTTCCGCATGAAGGGCTTCTATTTCCTGATCGGCTCCTTCGCCGCCGGCGAGGTGATCCGGCTGATGTGGAAATGGAGCGATCTCACCTTCCTGTTCGGCGGGCCGAAAGGCATCAAGCGCATTCCGGCGATGCCCGATTTCTTCGGAATCGATTTCTTCATGCCGGTGAACTACTACTATCTCTGCCTGATTGTGGTCTCGATCTCGCTGTTCATCCTCTATCGCGTCGAACGCTCGCGCATCGGGCTGACCTTTCACGCCATCCATTGGCAGGACAAGCTGGCGGAATCGGTCGGGGTGAACACCTTTCGCTATCGGATGCTGGCCTTCGTCATCTCCGCGTTCTTCGCAGGGCTCGCCGGCGCGCTCTACGCTCACTATGTCGGCGCCGTCGCGCCCAACCGGTTCAGCGTCGAAGAGATGGTCTACATTCTGATCTGGGCCATCGTGGGCGGCACGGCAACCTTCTATGGGCCGATCATCGGCGTGGTGACCCTCACCATCATCAACGAGGTGATCCTGCGCGGGCTCGGCGCCGACGAGATCCGTCCGATGCTCTATGGCGGGTTGTTGATCGTCTCCATCCTGTTCCTGCCAGACGGTCTGGAGAGCCTGGTGCCCAAGACCAAGGCGTGGCTCGCCGGGCGGAAGGAACGACGGGCTATGCGGACCGAGGAGGTCCCGGCCGAGTAGAGGGCGGCAGGCTACTCCCTCTCCCCTTGGGGGAGAGGGTTGGGGTGAGGGGGTGCCAACCTTGCCAGACCTTTATCCCCCTCACCCGGATGCTGCGCATCCGACCTCTCCCCGCCGGGGAGAGGTGAGGAGCAAGCGGTCTCGTCCGGGCCACATGGTTCGAGACGCGCTCGCGATGCGAGCGCCCTCACCATGAGGGACAGCGCAGCAGCAAGCTTCGAAGGTTCCTCCTCACCCTGAGGGCGCGCGAAGCGCGCGTCTCGAAGGGTGCGGGCCCCAGCGCAAGCGGCAACGAAACGGAATGGATGCCCGGATCAAGTCCGGGCATGACGATGTGCTTGGGGTGAGGCCGCATCACACTCCAGCGTCATCCTGAGGTGCTCGCGCGCACTGGCTTCGTTCAAGAAACGAGAAGCAGCAGGCCGGCGCCGAGCAGCTTGCGGGTGTCGTTGAGCATGGCCGGCCGCTCGCGCTTCCAGGTGGCGAGCATCGTCTCGGCCGGCACGTCGAGAGCCGGGGTATCGCCGGCGGCAAGCCCATCGTTCAGGGCTTGCAGACGCCCGGCCGCATCCGCGGCGATCTCCTGCCAGCGCTGTTGCCAGCGGGCACGGTAGGTGTCGCGGTGGAGCGCCTCCATGCGGAGATGAAACATGGAGCTGCGGGCAACGCGCGGCGCGGTGAGCCGGGCAATCCAAGGGCCCGAGGCGCGCCAGGTCTCAAGCGCGGTTTGAACGAGCGGCCGGAGGCCTTGGCGGTCGCCGGCAAGCCAAAGGCAAGCACCGTAATTGGCGAGGCTCGTCCCGAGCCGCGGATCGATCGCGTCGAAGGACTCGCGCGCGAGACGCAATGCTGCGCCGGCGGCATCCTTTGCGGAGTCCGTATCGCCGCGGGCAAGGGCCTGGACGGTGCGGGCGGCGGCGTTCTCCCAGTCGAGATCGGCCTCCCGCCAGCCGGCATTGATGAGTTCCTGGATGGTCCAGGATTCTTCCAGCTCGGACGATTTCGCCGTCTCAGGCGCCGAGATAGGCTCGCCGGACATGCTCATTGTCGTGCAACTCCTTGGCGGGGCCTTCGAGGGCGATATTGCCGGTCTCCAGCACGTAGGCGAAGCGGGCGAGCTTCAGCGCCAGCTCCGCGTTCTGCTCCACGAGCACGACGGGCACGCCACGCTCCATGATATCGCGAATGATGCTGGCCATCTCGTCGACCATGACGGGCGAGAGGCCCATGGACGGCTCGTCGAGGATCAGCATCCTGGGGCGGGACATGAGCGCCCGGCCGATGGCAAGCATCTGCTGCTCGCCGCCGGAGAGCGACCGGCCCCATTGGGTGCGGCGCTCCTCGAGGCGCGGAAAACGCTTGAAGACGTCCTTCAGGTCCTTCTCGATCTCCGCGTGGTCGTTGCGCAGGAAGGCGCCGGTGCGGAGATTCTCCTCCACGGTGAGATCGGGGAAGATACGGCGGCCTTCCGGCACATGGGCAATGCCCAGCGCGACGATCTTCTCCGGGGGCAGCTTGTCGATGCGCTGCCCGTCGAAGACGATCTCGCCCTTGCTGATGCGGGTGAGGCCGGAGATGGCGCGCAAGGTGGTGCTCTTGCCGGCACCGTTCGCGCCGATGATGGTGACCATGCCCTGGTTGGGAATGCCCATGTCGACACCCTTCAGGGCGGCGACCTTGTTGTAATGGACGTGGACGTCGTGGAGCTCCAAGAGCATCAGGCTGCGCTCCCCAGATAGGCTTCGATGACGGCGGGATTACTGCGCACTTCTTTCGGCGTGCCGCTGGCCAGCAGGGTGCCGAAATTCATCACGGTGATGAGGTCGCAGAGCCCCATGACCGCCTGCATGTCGTGCTCGATCAGGATGATGGTCACCTCCTGCTCGTCGCGCACCCGCTTCACCAGCTCGACCATGCGCTTGGTCTCTTCCGGGTTCATGCCCGTGAAAGGCTCGTCGAGCAGCATCAATTGCGGGTCGGCGGCAAGCGCCACGGCAAGACCCAGCGCCCGCTGATGGCCGTGAGAGAGATTGGCGGTCAGCTCCTCGGCCAGGCTGTCCATCTGGAGAAACTTGAGAATGCTATGGGCCTTTTCGTCCGCCTCTTCCTCGACGGCGCGGTCGGTGCCGAAGATGCGGCTGAAGAAATTGGCCTTGGCACTGCGATGGCAGCCGAGGCGGATGTTGTCGATCACGCTCAACTCGTGGAACAGGGTGGTGCCCTGGAAAGTGCGGATGAGGCCGAGACTGGCGAGATCGCTGGTGGCGCGGCCCGAGATATCCTCGCCGGAATAGACGATCTGGCCGCGGGAGGGTGGATAGAAACCGCTGATGACGTTGAAGGTGGTGGTCTTGCCGGCGCCGTTCGGACCGATCAGCCCATGGATGGCCCCGCGTTTCACATCCAGGCTGAAATCGTCGACGGCGACGATGCCGCCGAAGGTCCGGCCCAGATTGCGCACTTCAAGGATCGGTTGCTCGGTCATGGTCATCGGTCTGCTCGCCCCGTACCAGTTGAAAGATCAATACCATGCCCCTCGGTGCGGAGGGCATTCATCGAAGTTCGTACCTCTTTAGGGTTAGCCTGCTCCCCCTTCCCGGAACGCACCGCAATCGACCATTCAAATCGGACGGAGCGTCCCGGGATTGACGGACATGGTGGGTTTTCCGTCGGGAGGGAGCCGGCTATTGCGCCCGCAAGCGCAAAGGATCGTAGAACGGGGTCCGCACCACGGTACCGTCGTGCTCGCCCTCGGCATCCTTGACGACAACCGCGGTGCCGAGGGCGGTGTGCTCCGGCTTCAGATGGACCATGGCCAGGGACTGCATGAGATAGCGGCTGTAGACGGCGCTGGTGACGACGCCGATCTCCTCGCCGTCGCGATAGATCTTGGCGTCCGGCTCCACGGCCTTATCAGAGCGACAGACGACGCCGGCCTGCTTCACCCGCTCCTTGCCGCGGCTCTTCCGCAGCGCCTTCTTGCCGACATAGGGCGCTCTTTTATCCTCATCGATGGCCCAGTGCATGCCGACTTCCCATGGCGTGGTGTCGCCCTCGGGCATCTCGAAGGGAAAGAAGAGGAGGGCAGCCTCGACGCGCAAGGTATCGAGCGCGGTCCAGGATGCCGGAACGACGCCGAGAGCCTTGCCCTCTTCGAGGATGGCATCCCAGATCTCTCCGATATCGGCGGCGCTGGCGTAGATCTCGTAGCCGCGCTCGCCGGAATAGCCGCCGCGGGCGATGATGACCTTCTTGTCGAAGAGCGTCGTCTCCGCGTGGTGGAAATAATCCAGCTCCTCGAGAGCGATCGGCGTATGCGGATTGAGGATATCCAGGGACGCCGGTCCCTGAAGCGAAATCACATGGGTGTCGCGGTCGACCTGGATATCGACATCCTTGCCCTCCGCCGCCATGGCGAGCTGCTGCGGGGTCGCGCCGCTCCCATGGGTCACGCGAAAGCGGTCCCGCGCATCGCGGATGATCATGATGTCGTCGATCAGCGCGCCGTCCTCGTCCACCTCAACGCCGAGCCTGGCAGTACCAGGCTCCATCTTGGGCACCTCGATCGCCACGATGCTGTTCAGAACGGCAGCCGCGTCGGGCCCCGATACGTGAATCAGGTTGATGGCGGAGATATCGAACAGACCGGCGCGGCTTCGGACGGCGACGACCTCTTCGTCGGGATCGGAATCGTAGCTCCACGGCACGGCCATGTCGCACCAGGTTTCACCGTCCAGCTTGGAGCCGAGCGCTTTGTGCCTCTCGTTCAAGACCGAGCTTCTCTGAGTCATATGATCCTTCGCCGTTTCCCCAATTCGCGAAACAGAAGACGGCGTTCAGCATCGGCAAAGCCCGGCGGGACTGACAATTGCCCTCTTGAGGTAGGCACTTCTGCATAGAGGGGGCCGAACCGATTCAAACCGGAGCCGGAGGACTATCCCAAAAGGGATAACCCACCGTGGCAATTGGCAATGGACCGAAAATCCCAAGACTCGACCCTGCGGATCGCAGTGGTTGCGGTCCCCATCGATCCACACTGAGGGAGTGCCGGCAGGAGATCGTGAAGAAATCCCGCAAAAGCGGGTCTCAAACGTCAATCGATCCCGGTCGGCAGGTATCTGAACGCAGGCTAATAAGAGATCCATGAGGAACCCAAAATGAGCAAGCGCGTATGCGTGATTGGGGCGGGGCCGAGCGGCCTGGCACAGCTTCGTGCATTTGAATCGGCGAAGCGGAAGGGTGCAGACGTGCCTGAGGTCGTCTGCTTTGAGAAGCAAGACAACTGGGGCGGTCTGTGGAACTACACGTGGCGGACGGGTCTCGACGAATATGGCGAGCCGGTCCACTGCTCCATGTATCGCTATCTGTGGTCGAACGGGCCAAAGGAGTGTCTCGAGTTCGCCGACTATTCCTTCGAGGAGCATTTCGGGCGGCCGATCCCATCCTACCCGCCGCGCGCGGTGCTGGCGGACTACATCATGGGCCGCGTGGAGAAGAGCGGCGTGCGGGATTACGTGCGCTTCCGCACCCCGGTTCGCTGGGTGGATTACGATTCTGAGACGGAGAAGTTCACGGTCACGGTGCAGGATCTGAAGAACGACCACACCTACTCCGAAGAGTTCGACTACGTGGTGGTGGCGAACGGCCACTTCTCCACGCCGAACGTGCCGGACTTCGAAGGCTTGAGGATGTTCCCGGGAAGGGTGCTGCACGCCCACGATTTCCGCGATGCGCTGGAATTCAAGGACAAGAACGTGCTCCTGATCGGCGCCTCCTACTCGGCGGAGGATATCGGCGTCCAGTGCCACAAATACGGTGCCAAATCGATCACCTTCTCCTACCGCACGGCGCCCATGGGCTTCGACTGGCCGGATGGGTTCGAGGAAAGGCCTCTGCTGCAGAAGGTGGAGGGCAACACCGCCTATTTCGCCGACGGCACCACCAAGGAAGTGGACGCCATCGTTCTGTGCACGGGCTATCTCAACTACTACCCCTTCCTTCCCGACGAGCTGCGTCTGAAGACCAAGACGCGGCTTTATCCGGAAGGGCTGTATAAGGGCATCTTCTGGCTCGACAATCCGAAGCTGATGTATATCGGCGCCCAGGACCAGTACTACACGTTCAACATGTTCGATGCGCAGGCTTGGTATGCGCGGGACGTGATGCTGGGGCGGATCGAGCTTCCCTCCAAGCAGGAGATGACGGCCGACGCCAAGAAGTGGGTGGCCATGGAAGAGGCCTGCGAGAACCCCGAGCAGGATATCGACTTCCAGACGGAATATGTGCGGGATCTGCTTGAGAAGACCGACTATCCGTTCCTCGACGTGGACCGGGTGGCGGAGCTCTTCAAAGAGTGGGAGCACCACAAGGAGGAAGGCATCCTGACCTATCGGGACAGGGCTTATCCTTCGGTGATCACCGGCACCATGTCGCCGAAGCATCATACGGAATGGATGAAGGCCTTGGACGACAGTCTGGAAGCCTTCCTGGCCGTGCGGCAAGCGGCCGAATAGCCACTGGCGAAAGCTCCGGGACGCGGCGAAGCAGCCGCGTCCCGAGAGGCATTGATGATTCGGGCCGCCACCTTCCAGGCTGACAAGAGCTTCGAAGGCGGTCCCGTTAGACCTGAAACAAAGGACGATTCCTTTCGCGAAGGCGGGGGACGCGAAGGGAGCCTTCAAGGCTTCCGGGCGATCCTGCCTCAGCGCGGCAATGCATCGTTCCTGAAGGAGAGCGCAAATGAGCTTGGACAGCGAGACGCGGCCGCGCACTCTATCCGAGGCGACGACCTCCCATGGCGGCAAGCGAATCCGCCGGACCCGGGTGGCGGGGGGCGGCTGCCTCGCCTTCGGAGTACGAGACGGCGATCAACTCACCATCATCGATCCGGAAGGGGCGCAGGAGGGTCTGCTTTATGCGCTTTCGGAGAAGACGGGCGGTCAGGCCGTCATCCCGTCCTTGAGCCAACTCGATGGTCCGACCCTGGACGATGCCTTGGATCAGGCCCTGGAGGGCCGGCCGGCCACGGAGCACGCCTTGAGCACCCGCAATGTGGAGCGCGGAAGCTTGCGCGGCGGCCGGCTGTTCGGCGCCGACAGCGCGCCGGGCAGCGAGGTCACGTTCGATATCAAGGCGGACGGGCTTTGCGTGCTGTTCGCGCCGGGCGCTCCCATGGCGCCGGATGCGCAAGACACTCCGACCGACCTTCTGATCGAGATCGAGCAGACATCCGACGAGCGCCTGGATGCACCGCCACCACTTGCCGATCCCAAGCTCGATCTTCGCATCGACGCGGCGACGGCGGCAGCCTACGAGGTGAAGGCCGGCGACTATATCCAGATCCTCGATGTGGAAGGGCGGCAATGCTCCGACTTCCTGGCCTTCGATGCCGAGGCCTTGAAGCGCGGCATCGAGAACGGTCTGGACGCCACCACGACCCATACCTTGATGGGAACGGCCGCACCGGGCCCAGGGCTCCACGCCAAATATTACGACCAGACCCAAAAGCCGCTGGTCGAGGTGATCCAGGATACGGTGGGACGCCACGACACGTTCATGCTGGCCTGCAACCCGAAATATTACGAGGACATGGGGTATCCGGGCCATTCCAACTGCACGGACAACTTCAATGCCTGCCTGGCGCCGCACGGGATCGCGCCGCGCAAGGGCTGGCCGGCCATCAACTTCTTCTACAACACCTTTGTCGACGAGGATGACGGGATCGGGCTGGACGAGCCCTGGTCGCGTCCCGGCGACTACGTTCTCCTACGCGCGCTCTCCGACATCGTCTGCGCCTCTTCCTCCTGCGCCGACGATATCGATCCGGCCAATGGCTGGATGCCGACGGATATCCAGGTGCGCGTCTACGATAAAGAAAACCTGTTCCCGAAAGGAAAGGCCCACCGAATGACCCCCGATGCCGAGCCGCGTCTGACGCGGGAGAGCGGGTTCTATCCGCGCTTCGCCGCGCTCACCCGCAAGTTCGAAGATTACCGCGGCTTCTGGCTGCCCACCTGCTTCTCCGACGTGGAGCTCATCGAGGAATACTGGGCCTGCCGTGAGAAAGCCGTGATCATGGACCTCAGCGCTTTGCGCAAATACGAGGTCACGGGACCGGACGCGGAGGAGCTGCTGCATCTCGTGGCCACCCGCAATATCCGCAAGTTGAGCCAGGGTCAGGTGGTCTACACTGCGTTCTGCTACGACCATGGCGGAATGATCGACGACGGGACCATCTTCCGGCTCTGCCAGAACAATTTCCGGGTGGTGTGCGGCGACGATTATCTCGGCGTCTGGATGCGCCAGGTGGCGCAAGAGCGCGGCCTCAAGGTCTGGGTGCGTTCCTCCACCGACCAGCTGCACAACGTGGCACTGCAAGGACCCAAGTCGAGAGAGATCCTGAAGGATCTCGTCTGGACCCGGCCGGACCAGCCGACCATCGAGGAGCTGAAATGGTTCCGCTTCCTGGTGGGGCGTATCGCCGATCAGCCGGTGGTGATTTCCCGGACCGGCTATACGGGCGAGCTGGGCTATGAGATCTGGTGTCATCCGGATGCCGCGCCGGCCGTGTTCGACGCTATCTGGGAGGCAGGCCAACCCTTCGGCCTTCGCCCCTTCGGGCTTCTGGCCCTCGATATGGTGCGTATCGAGGCGGGGCTCGTCTTCGCCGGATACGATTTCTGCGACCAGACCGATCCTTTCGAGGCGGGCATCGGCTTCACGGTCCGCAAGGACATGGAAGAGGAGCCGTTCATCGGTTCGGAGGCTCTGGCCCGCCGCAAGGCCAACCCGCTCAAGAAGCTGGTCGGCCTCGACATCGACAGCAACGAGTGCATCCACCACGGAGACCCGATCTATGTGGGCCGGGCGCAAATCGGCGAGGTGACGAGCTCGACCCGCTCGCCCATTCTGAAGAAGAACATCGCCCTGGCCCGTCTCGACGTCTCCAAGGCGGAAGCCGGCACCGAAGTCGAGATCGGCAAGCTGGACGGCCACCAGAAGCGCATTCCCGCCACGGTCGTGACGCTCTCCCATTACGATCCGAAGAAGACCCGGGTCCGCGACGTCGCTCCCGAATAGGAAGAAGACGCACTGAAAGGCGGAGACACTCTCCGTCAGGGGCCACATGGTTCGAGACGCGCTCGCTCACGCGAGCGCCCTCACCATGAGGAGAAACGCGGTGCCGCTCCGCCGGCGCCACCCTGCCATTGAGCTCTGCGAACTTGGCGAGTTCGGCGTCCCGAGCCATCGAGCCTGCTGCGCCAAGCCCACCCCCCCTCGCCTCACCCTGAGGGCGCGCGAAGCCCACTCCCTCCCCCTTCCAGGGGAGGTCCCCTGAACACCTCAGGATGACGTGGCGCGTGGCAAGCCCGTACTGGGAATGATCAGCCTTAGTTCCGATCCTCGGACATGCGGAACCGCTCGAGATAGGATTGCATGTCGATCACGGCGAGGTTCACGCCGCCGATATTGATGGCGTCCGAAGCTGCTTTCGAAGCCAGCTTCACGATATCCCCGGCATGCTCGTTGCCGGTCATATTGGTCAGGATGCCGATGCTGGGAATGAGATAGATCTCGCGGGCATCGTCGACGATCGGCGCATCGAATTGATGCTTGATCCGCGCGGCGAGATTCGCCGCATCGATTTCCGCCTCGGGCGCTTCGTGCAGGATGGCGAATTCGTCGTCGGCCCAGGCGCAGAGCGAATCGGCATCTTCGAGCACATGGTCGATACGGCTGACGATGTCGTTGAGAGACCGTCTGTGGAAGCCGTCTTCCTGTCCCGCGCTCCATTGTGGCATTCCCTTGAGACGGACGACCGCCAGGCTCGCAAGGGCTGACAGGCCTGCCCGCTTGCGGCGGAGCGCCATCTCCACCCGGTCCAGAAAGACGGCTCTCGTGGGCAGCCTCGTGCCGGGATCGCGCGTCTCTTCCGGCCAGGTCGACTCGCGCCGCTGGCGCGCCAAGTCCGTGACGAAGCCTTCAACCCCGAGCAGCTCTCCGCTGATGGAGAAATTGCCACGCCCGTATTCATGCACCCATTTGACGATGCCCTGAGCCGTTCTGATCCGATATTCCAACTCGAAGGGAACGTTCTGGCACAGGGAAATCTGCACGCCGTTCCAGACCTGCTCCCGGTCTTCCGGGACGATCAAATCGGCGTAGGTAAGCTGCTGGCTGTTAATGAGGGCTTCGGTCGGATAGCCGGTCAGTAGCTCGCAGCCCTTGCTCATGTATTCCATCGTCCATTGCCGGTTGTTGCGGCAGCGATAGACGAAGCCGGGGAGGTTGTTGATCAGGGTTTCGACGGTGCGGTGACTGGCGGCCCGCATGCTCTCGGCGCGGACGCGAGTGCCGACATCGGTCAGGGTTCCGACGAAGCCGATGCAACGATCGCTCTCGGCGATCACGGCTTGGGCGCCCGCCTCTAGATGCACGGTCTCGCCGGACCGGGTGAGAAAGCGCAGGACGACGGAATCGTCCGCTTTCGGGTCGCCACGGCGGGCATCCAGAAAATCGAGCCAACGGGATTGGTCCTGTGGATGCAGATAGGCGGAGCGCTGCAGCGCGCGAGTCTCTTGCAGAGAAAAGCCGGTGAGGCGCGACCACGCGGCATTGGCGAAGCACAGGGTGCCGTTGGGGTCGGAGACGAAGATAACCGTGTCGATCGCATCCAGAAGCGAGGCGAGAAGCGGCATGGAGGCGGTGCGCGGCGCGGTGCCTGAACCGGCCGGGAACTCGCCCTCTTTGATGAGGAACTCCGTCAAGGTCTCGATATGCGCCGTCGTCATCTCCACAGCACTCGGCTTTCTATCTGGCTGCTCTCGCACTCGCTCGTGAATGCCTTTCTACCTTAGCGCGCGCTCGACGCTAGCAGGAGACGGTGTTAGGGCAAATGCGGGGTACCCCCTGGGGGGTATGGGCTCAACTCGCGGTAAGCGCCCAAACCGCGGCTTCCAGCCGGGATTGCAGGTTGAGCTTCCGGAGCAGATTCTTGACGTGAACCTTGACGGTGCCGTCGCTGATATTGAGCTCGCGGGCGATATGCTTGTTGCTCTTGCCGGCGCAGATGAGGTGCAGAATTTCCCGCTCCCGGGCGGTGAGACACTCCTCGCTGGGCGGGGGCGGCGGCGTGCTTCCCTCGCGTAGCGCACCGACGAGCAGGCTCATGAGCGGCTCGGTGAAGACGGTTTCGCCACGGGCCGCCTGGCGGACCTTCTCCAAGATCTCCTCGGGCTCGGAGCCCTTCAACAGATAGCCTCCCGCACCGATGCGCACTGCCCGGAGAAAGTCGTTTTCGTTGTCGGAAACGGTCAGCATGACGACATGGGCTTTCAGGCCGGAATCCTTGATGGTCTTCAGCGCCGCTAGGCCGCTGCCATCTCCCATGTTCAGATCCATGAGGATCAAATCCGGATCGAGCGCGGTCGCAAGCGCGATGCCTTCGTCCGCTGAGGCCGCCTCGCCGACGACTTCGATATCGTCTTCCTCAGAGATGAGCTCGGCGACACCCCGGCGGAACAGCGGATGATCGTCGACCAGAAGGACACGGCAGGGAGACTTGCTCATACAGGGATCTCCACATTGACCATTTTGGCGGCGCGGCTCGTGCCGGGCGGCAGAAGAACTGAAAGCCGCGTGCCGCCGCCGGGCCGGTCCTCGATGGCGAATGTCCCGCCGAGGCTGCGGGCGCGCTCCTGCATGATGATCAACCCGTGATGGGACTGGGTATCCTCCGTGACAGGCTTCGTACCGATGCCGTTGTCGTCGACGATGAGATGTATGGCGCCCTCCTCCTTCAGACGCAGGGAAACCCAGCAATAGCTGGCATGGGAGTGGCGCACCACGTTGCAAAGCGCCTCACGCAGGATCAGCAAGAGCTGCATCTCGTCCGCCACGGAGAGCTTTCCGGCGGAGAGGCGATTGTCGAGATCGAAGGCGATGGAGCTGCGGCCTTCGAATTCTTCGATGGAATCCTCCAAAGCCTGAGCGAAGGTGCGGCCATGCATGGTCAGGCGGAAGGTGGTGATGAGCTCGCGAAGCTGAAGCGATGCGGTGGTCAGGGTTCCGCGCAGCTTCTCCATGGCGGTGTCGGCTTCGTCCACATGTCCCTCGCCCTTCTGAATCAGGTTCTGAATCCTGCTCATCTGGATCTTCATATAGGCCAGCGACTGGGCGAGGGAATCGTGCAGCTCGCGGGCGATGGCGGCGCGTTCCTCGCTTTGCGCGTTACGCAGCTTCATGCGGGCGGAGCGTGCGCTGTAGAGAATGCCTGAGAGGTAGTCACCATATTCGCGCGCGGAGTCGAGCATGGCCGGGGAGACGTTGCTTTTCCGGCCGGGAAGCTGAAGCAGAAGCAGACCGCGGCCGGAGGTCCCCTGCTCGAAGCCTTGAGCGAGAATCGTGGCGTTCTTCTCTTCCGGGTCGTCGCTTATCACCGGCTCGGGCCGGCCGCCTTGGCTGCGGTAGAGCTCACGCTGGACATGGACCAGACGAATCCAACAATCCCGATCCTCGGGATTGGTGCAGGCAAGCAGCACGAGCTGCCGACCGCTCTCGGTGCTGACGAAGATGGCGCCGGCTTTCGCACCGGAGAGCTCAAGAATGTGATTGAGGACCAGGTTGAAGGGCTCCGCCGAATCCGGATCGGCGAGCAGCTCGGTCAGCACCTTGTTGAGGAGATAGATTTCCCCGTGAGCGGCGGGGCGGCGCGAGACTGCTTCCGGCGCCTGGGGCTCAGGCCCCGGCGTCTCGGCCTCGGATCGGGCCGCCGGCGTGGCTAGCTTGGCGCCGCCACTGCCAGTCATTTGAGCCTCTCCCTCATCGCCAAATGAGCTTCTCCCTTTACTCCGAACACCTCAAAGGCGCGGTCCCGGCCGAGGTGTCGAAAGACTCATTCGGAAAAATCGTGATCCCATCGAGGATTGTCTCGATCTCAGAAACGCGGGCGGCCATGGCTCAGTCTACTGTTCTCTTCAGAAATAGCATTGAATCATTTGCATTCACAAATGCCGACACTTTCTCTTCGGCTACAAAGGCGGATGAGCCCTGCTCTCCGACCAGCTCGGCTCAAAACCGATGACCTCGGTGTCGGCATCGAGGTTCGGATTGAACAGAAAGTTGTGCCACCAGGTGGCTTCCCGCAAAGGATCGGATCGATCGAGGCGGCGAATGGTGCAGCTCAAATCGAAGCGCCGGGAATAGGCCTGAAAGGTCAGCGTGCAATGCTGAGCCGCCCGCACGCGGGCAAGGGCGGCGGAATCCGGCTGGAAGGTCGCCGTGAGCATGGCGGCGAACTCTTCCGGCTTCTGATAATAATTGGCCGAGAAAAACGTGAGCGCCTGCTCGCGCCGCTGAGCCGGGTCCATGGTCTTGCGCGCCATATGCATCAGCTCGGGCGTCACCGAGGCCTCGGGGCTGCGCGGCATCACCGTAATGACCTGGCCGATCGGCTGATCCTCTCCCTTCGGGGTCAGCAGCGGCATGATGGCATCGTCGGGCCGGCCGCCGTTCTCGCGCATGACGATCTGCCGGACACGGCATTGCCAGCGCAGGAAAGCGTTCTTGAGGGGGTTCTGAAACAGTTCGGATTGCGTTTCTTCCGACATACGCATCTCCCTTGTACTAAGGGGTGGCGCTCCCCCGCATTCGCGGAGAAGCGCCGTGTTGCCTTACAGGTGGAAGATCTGATTGGCGATGATAACCAATCCGATGCCCACCGCGAGAGCGATGTAGGGCCAAAGCCCCGCGCGACGGATGGATAGATCGCGCGAGCTCATATGCAGATCGTCCAGCATCTCCTTCGGGAAATGCCCGCCATCCTGGATGTAATGGCGATACGCGAAGATCGGCAGGATGAGCGCCGCCGCGATGACACCGGACAACAGGGTGCCCTCGCCCCAGACATTGGCGCCCGCGCCCAACAGCACCGCATTGACGAAGCTGAAGAACACGCCGGCCACCATGATCGGGGTCGGACACTTCCAGGGCCGGGGCGTCTCGGCGCTATCGATCCGATGGATCCAACCTGCGTGCAGGTTCAGGAAGTTGAAGATCAGATAGCAGCAATTGGAGACGGCCAGGACGAAGAGATAGTCCGACATCATGAGCAGGCAGAGATTGAAGCCCAGATCGGTCCACATCGCCCTGGTCGGGGCGCCGTGCTGGTTGACGTGGTTCAGATAGCGCGGCAGCCAGCCATCCACCGAACCCTGATAGAGGGTGCGGGAAGACCCGGCCATGGAGGTCATCACCGCGAGCAGCAACGCCATGATCAGCATCACCACCATTAGGGAGAAGACCACCGCACCGCCGCCGACCATTCGCGCCATGGCGCCTGCCACGGCTGAACCGTCGACGATGCCGGGCTCCAGCATGCCTTCAACGCCAAGCACACCCTGGAAGGTAAGCGGCACCAGGGTATAGACGAGAATGCAAAGGAGACCCGCCGCCAGAATGGCCTTGCTGGTGTCCTTGGCCGGATTGCGGAATTCCGAGGTGTAGCAGATCGCCGTCTCGAAGGCATAAGCCGACCAGGCCGCAATGAAGAGACCGCCGAGGAACAGGGTCCATCCGGAGATATCCCAGGTTCCTTCGGTGACCGCCCCATCCGCCGTGAAGGCCAGAGGCTTCAGCGGGAACAGGTTCTCCGCAAGGACGTCGCCCGTAAGCAGCGGCACGAGACCGACGATCAGAAGCGGAATGACCACCGCCAGGCCGACCACCATCTGGAACCGGGCGGCCCGCAAGACACCACCATGCTGAACCGCGAAGACGCAGAGCAGGATCAGAGCACCGATGATGAAGGTGGCGTCGATCCGGACGGTGAGACCGTCCTTGAGCGCATCGAGGCTGAACAGGGTGATTTTCCACGTCCGGAGGGCCGACTCCGGATCGAAGAAGACGTTCAGGATATAGCCTGCGGCCAGGCCCGCGCCGATCGCCAAGACGGGCGTCCAGGCGAGCCAGTTACACCAGACCGAGATCGGTGCTAGCGACTTGCCATAACGCACCCAAGCGGCCGCACCATAGACGGAAGCGCCACCGCTCTTGCTCGGGAACAACCCGGCGATCTCGGCATAGATAAAGGACTGAATGAAACCGATACTGACGGAAAGAATCCACACGACCCAGGACGGCGTTCCCACCGTTCCGGCAATGCCACCGATCGAAAACAGAACGAGAGCGGGCACGCCACTCGCGAGCCAAAAGGCTCCCTTCCAATCGATCGCACGATGGAGAGACTCGCTCTCCACTGGCCCCGCTGCGGAGCCTGCTACCTCTGTTGTCATCGTTCCCTCCCCTGGGAAGCAATCGTTACAGTTGCTGACTTGTCGGCGGCCGATTTGGTCGTGCTCTCCTTTCTAAGCGCCGCCTATTCCCACCATTGCGGCGACGATCGCGCTCCCCACGCCGGTGGCGTGAAGAGCGCGGGCGTACCCCGCTGCCAACCCTCGTTTGGCTTTTGCCAATTGATTTTTTGAACGAGAGAAGAAGAAGAAAAGCTGGCGCAGACAAGCTGCGCCAGCAGAGGTCCCGCTGTGCGCAGGACGCCGCCCGCCACCGACCGGAAGATGGAGGGCTAGCCGGTTGAAATATGGCAGGCGGCGATATGCGTCTCGGGAGCGCATGGGCTAGAACTTCGTGTAGGCCTTGCGCAGCATGACCAGCGGATGCCGGTCGGACATCTGGAACTTGACCAGCAACTCGCGCGCGATCATGTCCCGGTCCTGCTGATTGTCAGGAAGATCGATGCTGTCCGGCACGCGGACCCAGCCGTTGATGTTCCTGTCGAAGACGGCCGGCCGGCCTTCCTCGTAGCCCATATGGACGTCTTCCAGCCAGTTGAGGTCTTCCCACCCCATCACCTCGATATACTTCTTGAGGAAGGGGGTGAGCCGGGCGTAATCGGGCACCAGATTGACGTCGTACCGGTAGCCGATGTGCTGGCCGATCTCTTTTTCGCGTTCGGAATCGAGGCCCGAGGAGTCTTTCAGAAACTGATCGACGTCCTTGATCTCGGAGCCTCTGTACTGTGTTCCCGCCATCGGTTCCTCCTAGAGATGGTGATAGTCTTCGACGCCGACCGTGTAGTCCGTGCCGGCGAGCGGGACGCCCGCGATGGCCGAAGCTTCCATGGTCAGTGCGGCGAGATCTTCGGGCTCGAGGCTGTGGATGTTGGTCTTGCCGCAAGCGCGGGCGAAGAGCTGGGCCTCGATGGTCAGCGCGTGCAGAAAGTTGTAGACCCGCTCGGCCGCGGCATCGGGATCGAGCCGTGCACGGAGCTTGGGATCCTGGGTCGCCACGCCGACCGGGCAGCGTCCGGTGTGGCAGTGGTAACAATGCCCAGCTTCCACACCCATCTCTTCCGGGTAGTTCGCCTCGGGGATGTCCTTGTTGCAATTCAAGGCCATCATGGCGGAGTGGCCGATAGCGATCGCATCCGCGCCGAGAGCGATCGCCTTGGCCACGTCGGCACCGTTCCGGATACCTCCAGCGTAGACGAGACTGATCTCGCCACGCCGGCCGAGGTCGTCGATCGCCCGCCGGGCCTGGCGGATGGCCGCCATGCCGGGGACACCGGTGTCCTCGGTCGCAAGGTGCGGACCGGCGCCCGTGGAACCTTCCATGCCATCGATATAGATGGAGTCCGGATTACACTTCACCGCCATGCGCACGTCGTCGTAGACGCGCGCCGCGCCCAGCTTGAGCTGGATCGGAATCTGCCAATCGGTGACCTCGCGGATCTCGTTGATCTTGAGCGCGAGATCGTCCGGGCCGAGCCAGTCGGGATGACGGGCGGGCGACCGCTGGTCGATACCGGCTGGCAGAGAGCGCATCTCAGCGACCTGGTCGGTCACCTTCTGGCCCATCAAATGGCCGCCCAGGCCGACCTTGCAGCCCTGGCCGATGAAGAACTCGCAGCCATCGGCCAGCACCAGATGGTGCGGGTTGAAGCCGTAGCGGGACTGGATGCACTGATAGAACCACTTCGACGAGTAGCGCCGCTCGTCCGGGATCATGCCGCCCTCGCCCGAGCAGGTGGCGGTGCCCGCCATGGTGGCACCGCGCGCGAGCGCCGTCTTGGCTTCGTAGCTCAACGCGCCGAAGCTCATACCCGTGATGTAGATCGGGATATCGAGCTCCAACGGCCGCTTCGCCCGCGGGCCGATCACCGTCTTGGTATCGCACTTCTCGCGATAGCCTTCGATGACGAAGCGGGTGAGCGTGCCCGGCAGGAAGGTCAGATCGTCCCAATGCGGAATCTTCTTGAAGAGCGAGAAGCCCCGCATGCGATACCGGCCGAGCTCAGCCTTGATGTGGATGTCGTCGATAACGTGGGGCGGAAAGACGAAGGAGTTCCCCAACCGGTAGACATCTCGCTCCGTCTTGTTCTTGGACGGCAGCTTACCGTTCTCCATTTTCTTGGTCCTTTCCGTAACTAGAGGATGAGCTTCTTTTCGGACGGCTCGAGGTTGTCGTAATTCCAGAGCTGCTTGCCGGCGACGATCTTGGTGAAATGGTCGACGCCCTTTTCGGGAAGCATCTCGTACTGGGTAAGCTTGCGGGTGAGCCAAGCGCGATCGAGATCGGTGAGCTCCGCGGGAACGGCGTCCACGCCGAGGGACTGAATGTCGCCGCCGACATAGATGGTGCCGTCATACATGGAGTCGCCGAGGTTCTTGCCGGCGTTGCCGCAGAAGATCATCCGGCCGCGCTGCATCATGAAGCCCGACAGGGCGCCCGTATCGCCACCGACGATGATGGATCCGCCCTTCATGTCGATGCCGGTTCTGGAGCCGACGGAACCGCGGCAGACCAGGTCGCCACCGCGCATGGCGGCGCCGAAGGTGCTGCCGGCGTTCTTCTCCACGACGATCACGCCGGACATCATGTTCTCGCCGCAGGACCAGCCCACACGGCCTTGGATGCGGACGGTCGGGCCGTCGATCAGGCCGGCGCCGAAATAGCCCAGAGAGCCTTCGACGATGAGGTTGAGACGGCTCAAGATGCCGACGGCGACGGAGTGCTTGCCGCGTGGATTCTTGATGACGATGCTGCCGTAGCCTTCCTTCATCAACTCGCGGATGCGCTCGTTGACTTCAGTCGTCATCATCTTGTCGGTGTCGATCTCAGCCCGTTTGTTGAAATCGACATCGGGAAGCCACGGATAGGTAAAGCGCTCTTCCTCTTCCGGCTTGAACTCGATGAACATCGAGCGGCCGGTGAGCTGCTCCGTGGTCATGCCGAGGGTCTTGACCCGATCCTCCTGGGTCATCTCCCGCAGTTCGGTATCGCTTACGCCTGCCATACCCGCACCTCCTCGTCGTAGGGATCGTAGGTGTCGATTTCTTGGGGAAGGATGGCGCGGATCGCGACCTCCTCGGAGGCCATGGCGATCAGGTCGTCGCTTTCGTAGAGAACGAGCGGCTTGGCGGCCATGGTGTCCTTGGCCATGCCGAGCTCGTCCTTGGTGGCGACGAGGTAGGTGAAGACGCCATCGATCTCCTCGATCGACTGTTCCAAGCTGTCTCTAAGGGTCGCGCCTTGCGCGAGATTGTGGGCGGTGTAGACGGCCAGCAGCTCGCTGTCGCAATGGGACATGAAGCGATGACCCTCGCGCTCCATCTTGCGGCGCATGATCCAGTAATTGGTGATCTGGCCGTTATGGACCACGGAGACATCGTTGTACGGGAAGGCCCAGTAGGGGTGTGCGGAGCGGATATCGACATCCGATTCCGTGGCCATCCGTGTATGTCCGATGCCGTGGGAGCCATCGAACTCGCCGAGCTCGTACTGGTTCGAGACCGTCGTGGCATCGCCGAGGTCCTTGATCAGCTCCAGAGAGTTGCCGAGGCTCAGGATCTCGACCTTGTCGACGTCCTCGATATAGCGGGCGAGATTCTCCATATCGCCGTCGTAGCGGATGATGAAGCGCTGCGCGTACGGGGTCGCTTCGTGACGATCGCGCACATCCACGCCACGCTCCTGCATCCGGCGCTCGACTTCCTGGAGTCGCTCCTCGACGATCTTCTCGTTCTGGAAATCGACATGGACGTCCATGTCGTCGGAGCGCTCGTCGAGCTTCAAACGCATGACGTATTCGCCCGGATGGGGCGGTCCGTAGACCGCGAAGCCGGTCGAATCCGGTCCGCGGTGCTTGAGCGCCTGCAGCATGGAGGTCATCTCCCTGCCGACATTCGCGACCTTGCCTCGATGCATGAGGCCGGCAATTCCACACATTCTCGTTCGTCCTCCTTGGATAGAGTGTTGGTTATTGCGAGAGCGACGCGCTCTCCCCGTGGCTATGGCAGGTAGTCGAGATATGTTTCGACGTCCCAGTTTGTTGTGGTGTGCATG
>CP188828.1:2112910-2201628 GCA_050110875.1 Methyloligella sp. ZOD6 | reverse complement strand
CTGGCGCCGGATGTGAAGCCGCTCACCTCCTATGCACCGAAGGAGAATCCGGGGGCTACGGATTTCGATCCGGAAGACCGGCTTGCGATCGAGAATCTGCTTTATGCCTATTCCTTCGCCTACGACAATTACGAGGCCGAGGCCTGGCTGAGCCTCTTCACGGACGATGCCGTGTTCGTCGCCGGCACGCCGGGGCAGCCTTCCGTTTCTTTCACGGGCGAGGGGTTCCGCAACTTTTGGACGGAGCGCATGAAGACCTTCGCCAAGTCGGGCAACCGGCGCCGGCATCTGATGTCGAACATCCTGTTTCTCGACCAGACCGAGGACACGGCCCATGTCAGCGTCGTCGGGCTTCTGACCAACGCCAAGGACGGCAAGAGCTTCAGCGCCGTCACCAGCCTCAACTACGAGGGCTGGCTGGTGAAGGGGCGTCAGGGGTGGAAGATCAAGCGCTGGCACGACCTGCCGGACGCGCCCGTGCCGCAATAGGGGCTCGAGGACACCGGCGGGCTCGCCCCTTCTTTCGACCCTTCTCCCGATCCTTCGGAAGTCCGGTCGGGCCGCGCTGGCTCATGACCCGAGGGACGAGATCCCTTCTTCGCGGAAGCGGCGAAAGACCTCGTGATTTATCATCTGCGCGTGCTCGAGATAGGACGTGTAATCCGGAGGGCTGTACTCGTACATCACGGTGATGTTGAGGGCGTCCGGGGTGATCTCATCGAAGAAGACGCGCGGCGGCGTGCCCGGACGATTGATCGCTGCATTCGGATGCTGCGCGGATGACGCTTGCGCCTCGTGCAGCTTTTCTTCCGATGAAGGCGTGTCATCCGCTTCCGATCCGTTGGGCACGGCCAGGATTTCCTGCAAGATCGTCTCGGCGTGCTGGATTTTCTCCAGGGACGTATCCCGCGGAAGGGGAATGTTGAGCGTTCGTTTGATCGACGGGCGCATATCGACATTCTCGATATCCATCTCGGCCAGATTTTCATTGGGAATGCTGACGAGATGGCCGCTGAGCAGGCGCAGCCGGGTCGAGCGCATGCCGATATCCTCGACCACGCCATCGTAGCCGCGGATCTTGATCCGCTGGCCGACCTCGAACGGCTTGTCCAGGAGAAGCATGAGGCTGCCGAAAACGTTCTTCAGCGTGTTTTGCGCCGCGAGCGCAACGGCGAGACCCGTGACGCCCGCGCTGGCGACGATCGCCGTCAGGGAGAAGCCCATGAGATGCATCCCCTGCAGCAGGACGGCAATGATCGCCACGATGCTCGCAACGCGGACGCCAAGGGCGATGAGATGATTGTCGGATGGATGTTGCTTGGCGTATTCGGTCGTTTCGGCCAAGTCGATGACCACGGTCCCGAGGGAGAAAATGAAGATGATCCCCGCGATCAAGGCCATGCTGTATATGACGTATACGGCGGCCTGAAATACCAGGCCTGTGATGAATATTTTGTCGCCGATCAAGTCGTAGAGGAAGTAGCTGAGCACGGCGGTGAAAAGCGGCACGAGCAGCAATACCGAATCCCGCCTGAGGGGCGTCGCCTTCCGCGTCAGGCGTTTGAGGATCGTCGAGAAGAGCCAGATCGCCAGGAACGCCAAGACAAACAGCGCAACCATGGCGATCCACTGCCAGACGGTCTGTCCGAGAAAGGATTTGTGGGACCAGGCTGGAAGATCGTTGGTCCAGGCTTGAAGGGTCGGGTTCGGCGTCAAAAAGGATGCTTCGTAGAAGCCCTCGGCGGCCTTGGTCCGGTAAGGGAAGGGCCTCAATTGCCAATAGAGGTCTTTGACGCTCTCGAGGGTTTCCTGGTTGAACAGATATTGCCCCTGGTTGGGACCTTCATCGATCCGCGCGATCTCCAGAGGACTGTTCCCGATCTTCCAGACAGGTGCGTGGTCTTCGTCGATAACGGCGAGCATTTGTTCCCGGTCGGGGATCTCTTCGAGCGACGGGAGGCCTATCCGGTCGATGATCTCGCGCAGATAGACAGCGTTGTTCACCGCCACGTCTTGGCGCAATGACGGCGCGACATGGCGGAGATCGAAGAACCACTGCATCTCGTTATACAGATGCTGGAGTTCCGCCGTGTCCTCTTGCGTGTAGGTGTCCTGCCGCAGGAGGTTGTAATAGCGCTGGGTCAGCTTGAGGAAGCTGACGATGGTGTCCCGGGGGCTATTCGTATTTGCCGGATCGAGCAGTTCCTCGAGGGGCTGGGTCTGCTTTCCCTCCCCATTGGTTCCGGCGAGTCGATCGAGAATGGAATCGACGCCGTCTAGGCTTTCGGATGGGAAAAAAGCGACACCGGCCTTCTCTTCGACGGGCTGTGGGGCAGGATCTTGCGCAAATGCTCCCGCTGCGAGAACAACCATGGAGAGGGTCGTGACGAGGAATAGGATTCGATTCTGAAAGCTCATGTCTCGGAGGCTTGCCTCACCCGATTGAAATATGTGTATGGAGACGCGGCGAGGGCGAGCATCGTGTTGCCCGGGAGACGAAGCCCGCAACGACCAAGCGTTGCTCCAATGTCTGTCCAGCGCGGTCGGGACGGTAACGCCCAAATCTCTTCTAATCGCTAACAGATCCGATCTTGCCCATTGGGGGTGTGGCCCGATGGCCGAGCGCGCCGCGGTCTAGTTCCGGCCGGTCAGAGGCACCGGCAGGGCGGCCGCGCGCTATCGCCGGTCTTTCTCCTTTTCCTTCCGCTCCCGATTGATCGGATAGCCGCTCGCCGGGCCGCGCAGCGGTTGGATCAGCAGGCGGTCGAGCCAGAGGTCGCGGCGGGTGCGGAACTGTTCGATGCCGATGGTCATCTTCTCGTGGCCGTCCCGCGGCTGCGGCCGGTAGGTGCCCAGCAGCCGGTCCCACCAAGGCAGGTTGAAGCCGAAATTGGAATTGGTCTCGCTCGGATGGATCGAGTGATGCACCCGATGCATGTCCGGGGTCACCACGAACAGCCGCAGGATCCGGTCGATGCGGGCGGGGATGCGGATATTGGAATGGTTGAACATGGTGGTGCCGTTGAGAAGCACCTCGAACACCAGAACCGCCAGGGCCGGCGGTCCGAGCGCGGCGACCACGGCCAGCTTGATGCCCATGGAGAGCAGGATCTCGACCGGGTGGAAGCGCAGCCCGGTGGAGACGTCGAATTCCAGATCCGCGTGGTGCATGCGGTGCAGCCGCCACAGGGCGGGGACGGCATGGAACATCACGTGCTGAAGATAGATGGCGAGGTCGAGCGCCAAGACCGAGACCGCGAAGGCGATCCAGACAGGCACCTCTAGGATATTGAACAGGCCCCAGCCGCGTTCCTGAGCGATGACGGCGAGTCCCACCGCCAGGATGGGGAAGGCGAGGCGCACGAGCAGGGTGTCGATGACGACGATGCCGAAATTGTTGCTCCAGCGGAGCAGACGCGGGATCTCCCGCCGCCGGCGCGGCGCCGCCACTTCCCACAGGGCCATGGCCATGAGAATGGCGAGAAAGAACGCCATTCGGATCAGCGGCTCGTTCGTCAGGATACGGTCGGTCATCGGATGTCAGCGGCCCTGCCGCGTTTGTCTGGGCGGACGTTTTCCTCACAGGCGGCGCGGCCCGAAGGCGCGCGCCTGCCGCGCCGCGTAACGGGCATCGCTAGGATTCCGGCACCAGCTTATAGCCTTTGACCAGAGCATAGATCACCGGAATGACGACGAGGGTCAGCACGGTGGACGAGACCATGCCGCCGATCATCGGCACGGCGATGCGCTGCATGACCTCGGAGCCCGTGCCGTGGCTCCACATGATCGGCAGAAGCCCGGCCATGATGGCGGCCACGGTCATGATCTTCGGCCGGACGCGTTCCACCGCGCCCGACATGATCGCCTCGTAGAGATCCGATCTCGTGAAGGACTTGCCTTCGGCTTCGCGGCGCGCCTTCAGCTCCTTCAACGCATTGTCGAGATAGATCAGCATGACGACGCCCGTCTCGGCGGCGACGCCCGCCAGGGCGATGAAACCGACGGCGACGGCAACGGAAAGATTGAAGCCGAGCCACCACATCAGCCAGAAGCCGCCGACCAGGGCAAACGGCACCGACAACATGACGATGAGCGTCTCGGTGACCCGCCGGAAGTTCAGGTAGAGCAGCAGGAAGATGATGAGGATTGTGAGCGGCACGACGATCTGGAGCCGTTGCTTGGCGCGCTGGAGATACTCGAACTGACCGCTCCAAGTGACGTAGTAGCCGGGCGGGAAATCCACCTGATCGGCGACGGCCTTCTGTGCGTCGGCGACGAAGCTGCCGATATCGCGGTCGCGGAAATCAACGAAGATATAGAGCGCGAGCTGCGCGTCCTCGGTACGGATCATCGAGGGACCCTGGGACAGGCTCACCTCGGCGACTTCGCCCAGGGGCACGGTTCCGCCGTCCGGGGTCGGGATCAGCACTTGATTGGCGATGGCGTGCGGGTCGTTGCGGTAGTTGCGCGGATAGCGGACGGCGACATTGTAGCGTTCCCGGCCTTCGACCGTCTGGGTCACGGGCTGGGCGCCGAGTGCGGTGGCGATGACGTTCTGCACGTCGCCCACCATCAAACCGTAGCGGGCGAGCTGAGCCCGGTCCGGGTCGATATTGACGTAGTAGCCGCCGGTGGCCCGCTCGGCATAGGCGCTCGTGGTTCCCGGCACCGTGCGAATGGCCGCCTCGATCTTCCGGGCGAGGCGCTCCATTTCTCCCAAATCCGTGCCGAAGACCTTGACGCCGACAGGGGTGCGGATGCCGGTCGACAGCATATCGATGCGCGCCTTGATGGGCATGGTCCAGGCATTCGAGACGCCGGGAAACTGGAGCGACTGGTCCATCTCGGCGGTCAGCTTGTCGACGGTCATACCGTCGCGCCACTCGCTCTCCGGCTTGAGATTGATGACCGTCTCGATCATCTCCATCGGCGCCGGGTCGGTCGCGGTGGAGGCGCGTCCGGCCTTGCCCCAGACAGAGTCCACCTCGGGAAATGTCTTGATGATCTTGTTCTGGGTCTGGAGAAGCTCGCCGGCCTCGGTGACGGAGATGCCGGGTGGCGTGGTCGGCATGTAGAGCAAGGTGCCTTCGTTGAGATTGGGCATGAACTCGCTGCCGAGCTTGGAAGCCGGCCAAAGGCTTGCTGCGAGCACGACGATGGCGAGGAGAATGACTACCGTCTTGAACCTCAAGGCAAACGCGATCACCGGCCGGTAGACCCAGATCAGGAAACGGTTCACCGGGTTCTTGCGCTCGGGCAGGATACGGCCGCGCACGAAGATGACCATCAGCGCCGGCACGACCAGAACCGACAGAAGCGCCGCGGCGGCCATGGCGAAGGTCTTGGTGTAGGCGAGGGGCTTGAACAGCCGCCCTTCCTGGGCTTCGAGAGCGAAGATCGGCAGGAACGAGACGGTGATGATGAGGAGGCTGAAGAACAGGGCCGGGCCGACCTCGATGGCCGCCTCGATCAGAACCTCCGTCCGCGGCTTGCCGGACGGGGCACGCTCCAGGTGCTTGAGCGCGTTCTCGATCATGACGATCGCGGCATCCACCATGGCGCCGATGGCGATGGCGATACCGCCGAGGCTCATGATGTTCGACGAGAGGCCCAAAGCCCACATGCAGATATAGGCGATCAGGACTCCGAGCGGCAGGGTGATGATGGCGACGAGGGCGCTGCGCGCGTGTAGAAGAAAGACGACGCAGACCAGGGCGACGATGAGACTTTCCTCGATCAGCGTCCAGCGCAGGGTGTCGATGGCACGGTAGATCAGGTCGGACCGGTCGTAGACCGTTTCCAGGGTCACGCCTTCGGGAAGGCTGGGCGCAACCTCGGCGAGGCGGTCCTTGGCGTTTTGAATGACCGATAGGGCGTTCTCGCCATAGCGCTGTAGGGCGATTCCGGAGACGACCTCTCCATCGCCGTTCAGCTCCGTGATGCCGCGGCGCTCTTCCGGCACCAGCTCGACGCGGGCGACGTCCTTGAGCAATACGGGCACGCCGGCGTCGTTCTTGACGACGATTTGCTCGAGGTCGGCGAGGTTTTTGATGTAGCCCCGTCCGCGCACCATGTACTCGTGCTCCGAGAGCTCGACGGTGCGGCCGCCGACATCCATGTTGCTTTCGCGGATGACGTCGCGGATTTTGCTGAGGGGAATATCGAGCGCCTGCAGCCGCCTCGGATCGACGACGACACTGTATTGCTTGACGAAGCCGCCGACGCTGGCGACCTCGGCGACTCCTCGCGCCTTCGCTAAGCCGTAGCGGACGTACCAATCCTGAAGGGTGCGGAGCTCGGCGAGATTTTGCTGCACGCCGCGAACGACATATTGATAGACCCAGCCGACTCCCGTGGCGTCGGGCCCGAGCTCGGGCGTCACGTCGGATGGCAAATCGCGTGCCGCGGTCCCCAGATATTCGAGCACCCGCGACCGGGCCCAGTAGATATCCGTGTCTTCCTCGAAGATCACGTAGACGAAGGAGACGCCGAAATAGGAGAAGCCACGCACGACGCGGGCCTTCGGCACCGTCAGCATGGCCGTGGTGAGCGGATAGGTGACCTGATCCTCGACCACTTGGGGCGCCTGGCCTGGATATTCGGTGAAGACGATGACCTGCACGTCGGACAGATCCGGTATGGCATCGAGCGGCACCTTCGAGACCGCGTAGATGCCGGCGAAGGTGATGAAGATCGTGGCGAGCCCGACCAGGAAGACGTTGCGCGCCGACCACCGAATGATTCCGGCGATCATTGTGCCGTCTCCTGCGTGAAGCTCTCCAGGGCCGCTTTCAGGTTGCTTTCGGAATCGATGAGGAAGGTGGCGGAGGTGACGACCTCCTCACCCTCGGCGAGACCCTCGAGCACCTCGACACTGTCCTCGCCACGGCGGCCGAGCTCGACTTCCCGAGGCTCGAAACGGCCTTCGCCCTTGGCCACGAAGACGACCTTCCGCGCGCCGCTGTCGATGACGGCATCGGCGGGTATCGCCATGACCTTCGGATCGCCGGTGCCGGGGTGAAAGACAACGTCGGCATACATGCCCGGCCGCATATCGCCGTCTGGATTGGGCAGCTCGATGCGGACCGACACCGTCCGCATCTCCGGCTTCATCATGTGAGGATAGATAAAGGTCACCTTGCCTTCGCGCGGCGCATTGGGAAACGCCCGAAGCGTCACGGTGACGGGCGTGCCGACCTCGATATCGGCAATGTCGGCTTCGGCAATTTCGGCGACCACCCAGACATGCTCGTTGTCGGCGATGCGGAACAGCTCGTCCCCAGCCTCGACGAATTGACCCTTGATGACATTCTTGGTCATCACATGCCCCGTTGCCGGGGCCGGCCAATCGAGAGTCCGCGGGTTCTCCTCGGTTTTCATAACCTCGTCGATGCGCGTCTGAGGCACGTCGAGATTGCGCAGCTTCTGGATGGCCCCTTGAAGTTCCCGCGCGGCTCCCGGACGACCTTCCGCGCGCAAGGATACGAGGAGATCGACCTGGGCCAGTTGGATCTGCGGGCTGTAGAACCGGAACATCGGCTCGCCAGCCTCGATGTGCTGGCCGGTCTTGTCGACGAACAGCTCCTCGACATAGCCGTCGGAGCGTACCGTCACGACCGATAGGGTCGACTCGTCGTGCTCCACGGTGCCCACGCCGCGAACGGTGCGGGAGAGAGCTTTCGGCTTCACGGTCTCGGTTCTGACGCCGCTTCGCTGGACCTTTGCGAGACTGACCTTGACGGTGCCGCTGTCGTCGACCTCGTCCGCATAGACGGGGATGTAGTCCATGCCCATGGAGTCCTTCTTGGGCACGGGCGAGGTATCCGGCAGCCCCATGGGATTGCGGTAATAGAGGATCTCCCGCTCGCCATCGCCGCTTTCGCCGCTTTTGCCGCTTTCGTCGCTCTTGTCGCTTTCACGGCTCTTTTTGTCTTCGTCGTGCTCGCTGCCATGATCGTGACGGTCGTGACCGGTGGCGTTTTGGCCGGTGTCGCCGTGATCCATCTCATGGTGACCGTTGGCGTCGTTCTTCTCCTTGCCGGCCTCGTCCGCATAGACGGGGATGTAGTCCATGCCCATGGAGTCTTTCTTG
This sequence comes from Methyloligella sp. ZOD6, assembly GCA_050110875.1. GTDB lineage: Bacteria > Pseudomonadota > Alphaproteobacteria > Rhizobiales > Methyloligellaceae > Methyloligella. The sequence continues at coordinate 2,193,536 of CP188828.1, read as the reverse complement.
GGCACGGGCGAGGTGTCCGGCTCACCCATAGGATTGCGGTAATAGAGGATCTCGCGATCGCTCTCATCCGCTTCCGCGGCGGTGTCTTGGGTGTCGCCGTGACCGGCATGTCCGTTATGGTCGGTATGTCCATTTTGGCCGGCGTGTTCGTTATGGCCGGCGTGTTCGTTGTCGGCGGTCTGCTCGACCACGGCCGGCATGGTCATCGGCTCGTTGCGATGGGCATACCAATAGCCGCCGGCAGCTCCGGCGGCGATGCCGGCAGCCAACAGTGCCAAGCTGTTCAGACGCTTCATTGCGCGCCTCCGAATCCGTATTGAAGGACCTCTGCACGCGGCAGAGGAATCGCGCATGCATGCCGATGCGCCTCAGGCGCAGGGGCAGCATGACTTCATCTCCGGATTCAGACGCGGGGAGGCGGGAAGGGGGGATGCTCCAGCGCAGATTCCAGCCGGTCCACGATCGACTCTCCGCTTGCGGATACCGGCGCCCGGTCGGCTATGTCCATGGGCGCCACGGTGGTTGCCGGAATCAGCGAGCACTTCGCGGCGCAGGCGCCGGAATGGCCGCATTCGTTCTTGGTCTGCTTCTCGCAATGGTCCATTTCGGGGCAGCACTCGGCGTGCGCCCCGGCATGCATCTCGACATGGGCTGCGGCATCGGATGCGCCGGCCATCATGGATGCGTGCAACTCGGCCGCCCCGACCGGCAAAGCGGCCAGGGAAAGGGCAATCAGGCCCGCAAATATGGCACGTAAATTCAGCATGCTCGTTGGATTTATCTGCGCTTCGGCTGCCCGGTCAAGTTAACTGATCGTGAGGTCTCGTCATCATCGACGTGTAGGGTTGGTGCGGCCTCGAGGCGCTCGGGTCATTTTAGCCGCGATTAACCACTCGGACGGCATAACATCTAAGATAAGATACGAACGTCCCGATTACTCGGACGGGGGCGTCTGGGCTGGCCTAACGGGATCCTATTCGGATCCGGATCGATTGCTGGAGCCTTGACGGGAGACTTGCCTGTGAAAGCGAATCCTCTCCTTCTGACGATGGTCGTCCTTACTCTTTCTTTTGCCGCCGTGCCGTCCGCCCGCGCTCAAACGCTGGAGGCGCCCCGCTGGCTGATGGCGCATGTGGGCACGGGGGCAGGCGAGATCGCGCCGGTGGTGCTCTACCGGGCGCGGCAGCTTTACCTGCAGAAGCTTCGGTCCGGCGAGATCCGCAATCGCTGCTACTTCGCCATGGATGCGACGCGGCCTTCCGGGGTCGGCAAGAACGGGCGCTTCTACATCATCTGCGAGCGCGAGCAGGTCTTCAAAGTGATGTCATCGGGCCATGGCAACGGGCGCGATTTGGGCCGTCTTGGCGATTTCGCGAACGGCCGGCAATGCGCGAAGAACTTCTCCAATGCGCTGGATTCCAAGCTGACCGCCGGCGGGCCTTACGTGACGGCGGAGCTGAAGGACTCCTTCAAAGGCTATTACAATGCCAGCGGGAAGGCGCAGCCTCTGGTGCGGACCTTCATCCAATTCGAAGGGATGGGGGAGGCGGCCAATGCGCGGCCGCGGGAGATCGGCGGCCACGCGGCGGTGACGCTGCGCTGGCAATGCCGGCGGAAAGCGCCCCGCAACCAATATGCGAACGATGAGGGCTACGTGCCCTGGGGCACGCTGGTGAACTACACGGGCGGGCGCAGCAACGGCTGCACGAGCTGGTCCTGGTCGGACGCCCAGGACATCAAGGCGATGGTGCAGAACAATCCGACCACGCTTTATATCTATCCCGAATCCCGCGATATCGAGGCGGTCGCGAAAGGGGCTCGGGGCGCTTATTGGAACAGCGCTTGCCTGCGCGCCATCGGCAAGCCGAAATTCTGGCCGAAGCAGCAACTCGAGCCCGTCATTGCGCGCTGGAAAGCGTCGCTGCCCAAGTCGGAGCCCAAACCTTTGCCGATCTGCCGGTAGGCGTTTGGGGAACCGGTTCAGCGAGCCGCGACGGGCAAGGCCTTCGGCCAGGGCTCAAGGGTTGAGAACGGAACGGAAAGGAGCGGGGTTATGGCGTTCGAAGGAAGTTGTCATTGCGGGGCGGTCTCGTTTTCCGTCGAGGCGGAAATGCCGGCCAGCGCAAAGAGCTGCAATTGCTCCCATTGCCGGCGCAAAGGCTTTCTGTGGGCCTTCTTTCCTCGCGAGGCCTTCACGCTGAAAAGCGGCGAGGGCGAACTGACCTCCTACGGGTTCGGCCGGAAGATGATCGATCATCTGTTCTGCGAGAAATGCGGAACCGAGTCCTTCGCTCTCGGCACCAGCCCGAACGGTGCCGCCACGGCCGCCGTGAATCTTCGCTGCGTGCCCGCGATCGATCTCGACGCGCTCACCTTGGAGTTCGTCGACGGGGCGAGCTATTAGCGATCATTCAGGCGCCCGCAAGGTGCGCCGAAGTTCTTTGCCGATCTGCGGCTCGTCACCATGCTTCGGGGCAAGCGGCGTGTTCCCCGGTGGCGTCTTTGCCTATAGTGTTGTCTTAGACAACACTATAGGTGTCTGGAGAGAGGTGCCGGGAGAGGGAAGACGATGGGCGCCGTGGAGACGGTCCGGGATTTCAACCGGTTCTATACGCGCAAGATCCGCCTGTTGGATGCGCATATGCCGGCAAGCGATCTGCCGCTGCCCGAGGCGCGGGTGATCTACGAGCTCGCCAAGGCCGGCGAGTGCACGGCAGCGGAGATCGGCCGCTTGCTGGACATGGACAAGGCTCATCTCAGCCGGGTCCTGGCGCGGCTTCGCGGCCGCGGCCTGGTCGCCATGCGGCCCGATCCGAGTCACGGCAAGCAGCGGCTTCTGTCTCTGACGCAAGCCGGGCGAAAGACGTTTCACCAGCTCGATCGGGGATCCCAGCGCCAGATCGAGGCGCTGCTGGCGCCGCTGGACGAGGATGTGAAGGGCAAGCTGATCTCCGCCATGACGGCAATCAAGCAAGGCTTGGGCGCTGCACCCGCCGCTGCCGATGCCGTGGAGCTACGCGGTCTGGAGGCCGGCGATATGAGCTGGATCGTCCACCGCCAGGCGCGGCTCTATGGGGACGAATACGGCTGGGACGGCAGCTACGAGACCGTGGCGATGGAGATCGGCTGCAGGTTCCTCTGCCGCTTCGATCCGGGGCGCGACGGAGCCTGGGTGGCGGAGGCGAACGGGCGTATCGTCGGATCGGTCTTTCTGGAGCATTCGGACACGCCGAAAATTGCTCAGCTTCGTCTGCTCTATGTCGAGCCTGAGATGCGCGGGCGGGGCATCGGCAATCGCTTGGTGCAGGCCTGTATCGACCGGGCGCGCGCGCTCGGCTACCGGCAGATCAAGCTTTGGACCAAACATGTGCTGAGCCCGGCGCACCGCATCTATGAGGCGGCGGGCTTCCGTCTGGCCGAGGAATTTCCGGAGCCGGCCTTCGGCCAAGAGCTCAAGGGCCAGCTCTGGGTGCTCGATCTGAAACCGGCGGCGTAATCGAAGAGAGGTTTCCTTGACCATCGGATTTATCGGTCTCGGCGTGATGGGGCAGCCCATGGCGTTGAACTTGGCGCTGAACCTGGCTCGGGCGGGGCAGTCCCTCATGGTCTGGAATCGGACGCTCTCGAAATGCGAGCCGCTTCGGGCGGCCGGTGCGGAGGTTGCGCAGAATGCCGGGGCGGTCTTCCTCGGCGCGCGGGTCGTCATCCTGATGCTGGTGGATGCTGCGGCGACCGACGCCGTATTGGAGCGCGGCACGCCGGGTTTCGAGAGCAACGTCGCCGGCCGGATCGTCGTCAATATGGGAACCCATTCCGCCGCCTATTCGCATGCGCTCGAGACCGACATCCGCGCGGCCGGCGGGCGCTATGTCGAGGCGCCGGTCTCAGGATCGCGCAAACCCGCCGAGGATGGCTCATTGGTCGCCATGGTGGCGGGAGAGGAGAGCGCGGTGTCGGAGGTCCGTCCGCTCCTGTCGCCTATGTGTTCTGAGGTGGTGTCGTGCGGCGCGGTGCCCTCGGCGATATCGATGAAGCTGTCGGTGAATCTGTTCCTGATCACCATGGTGACGGCGCTGGCGGAATCCTTTCATTTCGCCGAGCAATCGGGGGTCGATCTGCAACGTTTCGCGGCGGTGCTGAATGCCGGGCCGATGGCGAGCGCGGTTTCCAAGGTCAAGCTGCAGAAATTGCTGGCGCAGGATTTCGCGGTTCAGGCGGCGATCACGGATGTCTTGAAGAACAGCGATCTGGTCGCCGATGCGGCCCGATCGGCGGGTATCGCCTCGCCGTTGCTGGATGCCAGCCGCAATCTCTACCAAGATACCGTCGCCCTGGGGGCCGGAGGGGAGGATATGGCCGCCGTGGTGAAGGCGATAGAGGCAAGAACGTCGAAGCTGCGCTAGAGATCGGGCTATCTTTCGGCCCGTATCCCGTTTTACATCCGTCTACGATTCATCGAGCGACCTTTTCTTCCATGTCGAAATCCACCCGCGCGACGAAGGCTTTGGAGAAAGCCGGAATCGCCTTCACGGTTCACACTTACGATTACGATGCCTCCGCAGAGCGAGTCGGGCTGCAGGCGGCCGAGGCGTTGGGCGAGGCGCCGGAGCGGGTGTTGAAGACCTTGATGGCGCTGGTGGACGGGAAGCCGGCCATCGCGATTCTGCCCTCCGATGGGCAAGTCTCCATGAAGAAACTGGCCACCGCGCTGGGCGGCAAGTCGGCGAAGATGATGCCGCCTTCGGACGCGGAGCGGCTGACCGGCTACAAGGTGGGCGGGATCTCGCCTTTCGGTCAGATGCGGCCTGTGCCCGTGGCGATGGAGGAGGCCTCGCTCGCCCACGCGCAGGTCTATATCAACGGCGGGCAGCGGGGCTTGCAGATCCGGATGAGCCCCCGCGACGCGGCCGATGTGCTGGATGCGCTGACCGTACCTCTGGTGGCGTGAGCCGATAGCCCGACCGTTTAGCCCCCTTTTGCTGCAATCCACGATCGAGCGCCGTATCGCGCCAGTGCGCCCTTGGGTATATTAATTAAACATAATGGTTGAATGAATGGCTTGACCGGTCTATGTTCAACCGTATGGTTGAATTACAGACATCTCAGCTCAATGCCGTCTTTCATGCTCTCGGCGATGTCACGCGCCGCCATATGCTGCGCGAGCTTGCAAAGGGAGAGCGGACGGTGGGCCAGCTTGCGGAGCCGTTCGACATGTCTCTCGCCGCCGCGTCCAAGCACATCAAGGTGCTGGAGAAGGCAGGGCTGATCCGCCGCGAGGTCCGCTGGCGCACTCATATGTGCCGGCTCGAGCCCGGCCCCCTGGCGAGCGCCCATGCATGGCTCGGCTTCTACGAACGCTTCTGGACCGGACGGCTCGACACGCTCGAATCGCTGCTCCGGGAGGAGGACGCGCTGCAATCCAAAACTTCCAAAACTTCCAAAACTTCCAAAACTTCCAAAACTTCCAAGACCTCCAAGAAGGGAGAGACGACATGAGCGAGCAATCGACTCCAGACTATGGCGTGGTCGAAGACGCTACCTTGACGATCCAGCGTCTCTTGCCCGGTCCCATCGAACGGGTCTGGGCCTATCTCACCGACAGCGATCTCCGCCGCAAATGGCTGGCCGCGGGCGAGATGGAGTTGAAGGTCGGCGCGCCGTTCGAATTCGTCTGGCGCAATGACGAGCTGACCGATCCGCCGGGGAATCGACCGGACGGCTTTTCCGACGAACATCGCATGGCAAGCGAGCTCACCGAGCTCGATCCGCCTCACAAGCTCTCCTTCACCTGGGGCGAAACGGGCGGCGTCACCTTCCAGCTCGAGCCCAAGGGCGAGGAGGTGCTGCTTACGGTGATTCACCGCCGCGTCACCGAGCATGCCACGCTGCTCGGCGTCAGCGCCGGCTGGCATGTCCATCTGGATATTCTATCCGCCCGTTTGTGGGAGGAAGATCCGGGACCCTTCTGGGACAGGTGGCGTCGTCTGCGGCAGGATTACGAAACGCGCCTGCCGGCGTGATGGGCGTCGTGCCGGTGGGCCCGGTCGGGCATCACCCTGCCGCGATCCGCGATCTGAGCGTGGCAATCGCCCGGTCGAACGCTTCCGGCTCATGCAGGGCGCGGGAAATGACGATGGCGCCCTGGATGCCGGCCACGGTTTCCTCGGCGAGGGTCTTTGCTGTGGTCTCGTCCCGTCCCATACGGATAAGGGCGGCTGCGAGGGCCGAGATCCAGCGGGCGAAATAGTGCCGCAACGCTTCGGCGAAGCGGTCGCGGGTCTCGCCAAGCGCGAAGGCCCCGACGAGACAGATTCTCTGTCCGGAACGGAAATACTCTTTCGTGGCATCGAGCATGGTCTCGATGCCCTTTTCCGGGGGATCGGTCTCCTCCAAGGGCCGGAAGACGTTCTCGGCGAACCAGGCATCGATATGGGAGAGCACGGCGGTCGCCATCTCCTCCTTTCCGCCCGGGAAGAAGTGATACAGGCTGCCTTTGCCGAGACCCGTCGCCTTCGCGATGAGGGAGAGACTGGCGCCGTCATACCCGTGTTCCCGAAATGCCTCGCCGAGGGCCGGCAAGGCATCTGATCGTTCGGCGACGATCCGAGGCATCGGTCTAGAGTCCCAGCTCGGTCAGTCCAGGATGATCGTCGGGGCGCCTGCCCAAAGGCCAATGAAACAGGCGGTCGCTTTCCGCAATCGGCACGTCGTTGATGCTCGCCTCCCGCCGGCACATCAGGCCCGCCTCGTCGAATTCCCACTGCTCGTTGCCATGGCAACGGTACCATTGGCCGTTTGCGTCGTGACATTCGTAGACGAAGCGCACGGCAATCCGATTTCCGGTGAAGGCCCAGACTTCCTTGATCAGCCGGTAGTCGCGCTCGCGCTCCCATTTGCGCGTGAGGAATTCGACGATCGCCGCACGGCCGGAGAAGAAGTCCGAGCGGTTCCGCCAGCGACTGTCTTCGGTGTAGGCGAGCGAGACCTTCTGGGGATCGCGCGTATTCCATCCATCTTCCGCGAGACGGGCCTTCTCGGCAGCGGTCTCGGCGGTGAAAGGCGGCAAGGGTGGGCGGGGGGACATGAAACGACTCCTGTTTGTACCGCTCGGATTAGTATGTACTAATCGTTACAGAACAGGCGGAGCTTGTCAAAACCCATCCGGGACAGCTTGCACGAAATCGCATCATGTAATATTTGTAGTTACATGAGACGCGACAGCAAATTGTCGGGCGTGCTCCATGTGCTGCTGCATATGGCGGAGCAGGAAGGGCCCGTGACATCGGAGATGCTGGCGAAGGCCATGTGCACGAACCCCGTCGTGGTTCGCCGGACCTTGAGCGGTCTCCGGGAGGCGGGATACGTGCGGTCGGAAAAGGGGCATGGCGGTGGCTGGTCCCTCGCGCGGCCGCTCACGGAGATCACCCTATTGGATATCTACCGGGCGCTCGGCGCCCCGCCGCTGCTCGCCATGGGCAACCGAACCGAGTCGCCCGGCTGCGCCGTGGAGCAGGCGGTGAATGCCGCGCTCAACCATGCTTTCGACGAGGCGGAGGCGCTGCTGCTTTCCCGTTTTGACGAAGTGACCCTGGCGGCGCTGAGCGCCGATTTTCATGCCCGAGTCGCGTCGCGGCACGGCACCTGCAATCTGGAGACTGTTCATGAACGCCAATAAAATGCCGGCTGAAGATATCAAGGCAGGGGAGATCTCTGTGGAGGAGGTCGTCGCCCGGTTTTCCGATCCGGCGGCGGTGGCCGACTATGCGGAAGGTCCGGTGCGCTTCGTGCCGGGTCTTGCCGATCTTCACCGCATGGCAGGCGTTCTCCTGGTGGAGCATGCTCCGGAGGATGCGCGCATCCTGGTTCTCGGCGCGGGCGGCGGGCTGGAGCTGAAGGCATTGGCCGAGGCATATCCCGGCTGGCGTTTTGTCGGCGTCGATCCGGCCGGCGCCATGCTGGATCTCGCCGAGCGAACCCTTGGCCCTCTGGCGAACCGGGTGGAGCTGGTCCAAGGCTATATCGACGATGCGCCTGAGGGGCCGTTCGATGGGGCGGTCTGCTTGCTGACCCTGCATTTCCTGGATGCGGCGGAGCGCACACGCACGGCGGAGGAAATCCGGCGCCGGCTCAAGCCAGGCGCGCCGTTTGTGGCCGCTCATGCCAGTTGCCCCCAAGGGGAGGCCGAGCAGGATCGTTGGCTTTCCCGCTATGCGGCTTTCGCGATCGCTGCAGGGGAGGAGCCCGAGCGCGCCAACAAGTGGCGGAGCGTAACCGCCGCGAACCGGAACCTGGTTCTGAGCCCGGAGAAGAATGCCGCTATCCTGCAGGCGGCGGGGTTTTCCGAGGTCGCGCTGTTCTACGCCGCGTTCACGTGGCGAGGGTGGGTGGCCTATGCATAGGTGAGTTCTGCCGATCCGGGCAGCAAGGCTATTTCTCGTCCCGAAGCTTCTCTTCCACGTCTTCCTCCTCCACTCCGCTGCCGGGAATCCAGCCCGTGGGAAGGGTTTCGCCTTCGACGAGCTTCCCGCGAGTCTTCATTAGCGAGAGGATGATCGAGCCGCCGATCAGGACGACGGTGATGGCGAGGGCCATCTCGGTGGGGATGAACTTGCCGCCATAGATGTAGTTGGCGATCATCTTGAAGCCGATCACCAGCAGCACCAGCGACAGACCGTATTTGAGATAGACGAAACGCGGCACGATGCCGGCCAGGGCGAAATAGAGCGCGCGCAGCCCCAGGATTGCGAAGACGTTGGACGTATAGACGATGAAGGGGTCGGTGGTGATGGCGATGATCGCCGGGATGGAATCCACGGCGAAGATCAAATCCGTGAACTCGATCAAAACAAGCACGAGGAAGAGGGGCGTGACGTAGAAAGCCCCCTCCTGCCGGATAAAGAAATGCTTGCCGTGATAGCGGTCGGTCAGGCGGAAGCGGCGCCGGATGGTCCTGACGATGATGTTGTTTTCCAGGTCTGGCTTCTGATCGGCCACCACCAGCATTTTCACGCCCGTGACGATGAGGAAGCCGCCGAAGAGGAGCGCCATCCAGGCGAATTGATGGATCAGCTTCACGCCGGCGAAGATCAGCAAGCCGCGCATGACGAGGGCGCCGAGAATGCCCCAGAAGAGCACCCGATGCTGATATTGCGGGGGAACCTGGAAGTAGGTGAAGATCAGGACGATGACGAAGATATTGTCGACGCTGAGCGACTTCTCGATGAAATAACCGGTGAGAAAGTCGATCCCGTCTTGCGATCCCCTCAGCCAGAACAGACCGGCACCGAACAGCAGCGCCAGCACGATATAGAAGAGGCTGAGCTGCATGGCTTCGCCGACTTTGATCTCGCGCACCTTCCGGTGAAGCACGCCGAGATCGAAGGCCAGCAGGGACAGGACGAACAGGTTGAATGCGATCCAGAGCCAGATGCTCGATTCCATTGATATGCTTTCGCTTCAATGCTCCCGGCTGGGAGGGGAAGTGGTGAAGGCGGGCGAGACGGCTGGTCCTTCCCGGACTAGACCGACAATGTGAGCACGGCCGGACGTTTGCGTATTCGGCTGTGGGGTCTTCTCACAAATAGGGCCGCCCTGTCCATGTAGTCTGCCTCGGGGTGCCGGAAAAGATGGGGCGCGAATTCGGCGTCTACGATTTGGCATCCCGCGTGGCGAACCGGCAGTTTTTTGGAGAGAGGGTTTTGCGCGGATATGACGGAACGGGAAGGCCGGTTGGCATCATGCGATGGCTCGGTGCTCGTTGGCCACACGCTGGCTTTTTCTCTGCAGGCACGATGCTTTCAGCGTAGACTTTGACGGATAATCGATTGGTTTCTTTCGGCGCCACAGTGCCTTGCTGTGGCTGTCTCGTTTTGCGTGGGAGCCGGGGGTGGATAAGCAAGGACGATTACGGCCTGTATTCCTTATGGGGCAGGTTTCCGGCGGCTTTCACCGTATCGTGCCGGTCCACGCGATTTGTGTGCTCGTCTTTTTTCTGCTGGCAGGGTGTTCGGCGCGGCCGGGGGCCGAGGTTCTCGCCCCGGTCTCGTCTTTGGTGCCGGAAGCGGAGCTGATTACGGTTTATGTCGCAACGACGCGAGCGCGGGCGGCGCCCGACAGCAATGTCTTCACGGATCAGCCGTCGCGGGATCTGAACTACGCCGCCTTCACCATCTCCATTCCGCCCACCCATCAGCCCGGCCATATCGAATGGCCCAAGGGGGAGGCCGATCCTGCGCGCGACTTCGTTGTGGTCAAGCAGGAGCTGCTCGACCGCAACAGCTTCAAGCGGCTGACGGCGGCGGAAGGCCGCGGCAAGGGGCGGCACCGCTACGGCGTCTTCGTCCACGGCTACAACAACAACTTCCAAGAAGCGCTCTTCCGCGTCGCGCAGCTATCGGCCGATACGGGGCAGCGCGGCACGGCGGTGCTGTTCGATTGGCCGTCGGCGGCGAAGGTGGCGGGGTATGTCACCGACAAGGACAACGCCACTTATTCCCGCGATGAGCTGGTGGATACGCTGACTATCCTGGCGCGGCAGCCGGGGGTGGGGGAGGTGACCTTGTTCGGGCATAGCATGGGCGGCTGGCTGACCGTGGAAGCGGTGCGTCAGCTCCGCCTGATGGGCCGGGACGATGTCATCCGGCGTCTCAACGTGGTCCTGGCCGCGCCCGATATCGATGTGGCGGTGTTCATCTCGCAGTTGGAGGTGATCGGGCCGCTCAACCCGCCGCTCATCGTGCTGACGTCCAGCGACGATCGGGCGCTCGGCTTCTCCAGCCGGATCGCCGGAAAGCGCAAACGGCTCGGAGCGATCGACGTGAACAACCCGCTGGTGCAAGAAGCCGCGGCGAAGGGGCATCTACAGGTTATCGATATCTCGAGCGTCGAAGCCTCGAGCGGGATGAATCACGACCGCTATGTCGAGTTCGTCGCGCTCTATCCGAAGACACAGGCGAAAGCGGGAGCGGGCGGGGTTTCCCGGACGGCAGGCACCTTCGTCTTCGACGATTTAACGGATACGATCACGCGCCCCTTCACGCCGGCCCTGGCGGCGGAATGAGTTGAGCCCCATCTCGATGGGAGATGCACGGCGCTCAATAATAAAGCTGAAAATCTTTCATCTGGTGCATATGACAAAATTGTTAAGGTCGGGAGGAATCCCGCGTCGCGCACGCGGAAAGGACGGGTCTTGCAGTTTCGCGTCAGACGAAACGGGACCGGTCGCCAGGGGTGGGGGTATCAATGGATTTTCAAGTCGCGGATGCGTCAGGGTGGCTGACGCGTCTGTCTGCCGGATTGTCGACGCGCAGGACGGAATTGCTCGGGATCGCGTTCTCGGCGGGCATGGTTCTAACGCCTTGCGAGATGCTGAGAGCACAAGAGAACGATACCCGTGGCGCTGAAGAGAGCGTTTCGTCTTCTCCTACCGATTCTCCTGCCGACTTGGAAACGGAGACGGAGGGGGGCGACGAACCGCCGGCGCAGGCTGAGACTACCGAGCAGGATCTGCAGGAGGTTCCGGCTGCAGACGATGTCGTGCCGCCGGTCGTGGTCGAGCAAGAGCCTCCGGCGGAGCCGGCGCCGCCCGCTACCGCAGAGGTTTCACACCCTGTCTCCTATCCGAGTCAGCCCCGGGCGCTTCCCTCTCGACCGGCGCCGGTCGAAGCCGAAGACGAGAGCGGCTTCGCATCGGAGCAGGCGGTCGAACGGGCCATTTTCGATCTCCCGGTCGAAGGTGCATCGCTCAATCGCGGCGCGTTCGGCATCGAGGGCTATTATGCCGCCGGCACGTCGTCTGCGACGAAGACCAATACCTTGATCATGGATATTCCGGGCTCGGTCTCGATCATTCCGGAGGAGCTCGCCGAGGATCAGGCGGCCAATACGCTCGGTCAGGCCTTGCTCTATGTCCCCGGCATCACCGTCCAGCAGGGCGAGGGGCACCGGGATCAGCTGACATTCCGCGGCCAGGAGACGACGGCGGATTTCTATGTCGACGGTGTGCGCGACGATATCGAGACCTTCCGCGATCTTTACAATGTCGACGCCATCGAGGTGCTGAAGGGGCCGCTTGCGCTCATGTTCGGCCGTGGCGGTGGCGGCGGCGTCATCAACCGTGTGACGAAACGGGCGGACGGGGTGCCGATCTACGAGGGCACGCTGCAGGTGGGAAGCTGGCAGCGCGCACGCGGAACGGTCGATGTGGGACAGGCGATCTCTCCGAACGCCGCCTTCCGCCTGAATGCGATGTACGAAGACTCCGACACCTTCCGGGATTTTTCCTGGCTCGAGCGCTACGGCATCAATCCGACGCTCGGTTTCCGGCTCGGCGAGAGGACGACGCTGCATCTCAGCTACGAGTACAAGACGCACGACCAGAACGTCGATCGGGGCGGTCCCTCGATCAATGGCCGGCCTTTCGAATATCCGATCGATACTTTCTTCGGACAGCCTTTCGCGAGCTTCACGACCTTCGACGGCCATATCGCCACCGCCACTCTGGAGCATGAGACCGTTTCCGGGGTTCAGGTTCGGAACCACACGTTCTTTGCCGACTACGACAAGCTCTACCAGAACATCTTCTCCGACTCGCCCGTCGGCGGGCCAGGACCGGGGCTGGTCGAGCTCGGCGGCTATCAGAGCATCGGGGCTCGCCAGAATTTCGTGAACCAGACGGATTTCTCCTATTCCTTCGCGCAAGGGCAGCATCTCAACCATACGCTGGTGGGCGGTCTCGAGTTCGGACATCAGACCAACGACGAATTCCGGAATCTGCCGGTCTTCGGCAGCCGCAATTCGGGTATTTCCAGCATCGTCGTTCCGGCTTCGAATCCGACGATCTTCAACCCGACCTTCTTCAATCAGCCGAACAGGCGGCGGTTCACCGATCTGGATACGTCGAGCGCCTACATCCAGGATCAGCTCGAGATCACCCGCTATTTCGAGCTGATCGGCGGCGTGCGCTTCGACCGGTTCGACGTCGATTTCGAAGACCGGCTCAACGGCTTCACGACGTCGCGGGTCGACGAGGTGTGGTCGCCACGGGCAGGTGCCGTGATCAAGCCGACCGAGAATTTGCATTTTTACGCCAGCTATTCGAAGTCCTTCCTGCCGGCGAATGGCGACAATTTCGGCGCGTTGAGCGTCACCGCCGCCGAGCTCGAGCCCGAGGAGTTCCAGAACTACGAGACCGGGTTCAAGTGGATGCTTCGGCCACGCCTGATGCTGCAAGGTGCCATCTACCGGCTCGACCGGGAGAACCAGCCGGTGACGATCGGTGCCGACACCTTCGCACGGGGGACGACTCGAACCGATGGCGTGGAGGTGGAGATCAGCGGATACCTCACCGACAAGTGGCAGGTATTCGGCGGCTACGCCCATACGGATTCGGAGATCTTGTTCGCGGGGGACGACACATCCCTGGTCGGCAACTCCGTGGAATCGGTGCCTGTCGATACCTTCTCGATGTGGAACCGGTATCAGCTCACGAAACGGTGGGGTATCGGGCTCGGGATCATCCATCAATCGAGCTGGTTCGCCGAGGCGTCGAACACGGTGGAGGTGCCGGGCTACACGCGCTTCGACGGGGCGGTCTTCTACGACCTGAACGAGCGCTGGTCGGCGCAGCTCAATGTCGAGAACCTATTCGACACCGAGTATTGGATCTCATCCCACAACAACGACAACATCTCCTATGGTGCGCCGGCCTCGGCATTCCTGACCATCAAGGCGCGTATGTAGGGGGTGGGGCGATAGACGCCGGTCAAGGCGGCAGCCGGGAGCGTAGCTGGCTGCCGCCTTGTCGGCCGCTCACCGCTGGAGGGTGACGAGGGGCGAGAAGCCGCCGAAGATCATTCGCATGCCGTCGAAGGGCATGGGGTTGGTCTCGGGTTTGACGCGGTCGTCGGTTTTCATCAACTCTTCCATCTTCGCCATGGCCGCGTCGCGGGTCTTCTGATCGGGCCATTCGATCCAGCCGAAGACGACCTCCTCGCCGTCCTGTGCCTGAACCGCTTTGCGAAAATCGGTCACCTTGCCGTCGGGCACGTCGGCGCCCCAGCAATCGAAAATGCGCAGCGCGCCGAGCTCAAGAAAGAGACTCCCGACTTTTTCCGCATGATCGATGAATTTCTGTTTTTCGGCGGCCGGGACCGCGAGCACAAAGCCGTCGACGAAGGTCATGCTGTTTCTCCTCTTACGTGCGATGAATCGGTGGATGGTCGAGCCTCGTCCTCGAGGTCGGAGAGTTGTGCCCGATAGGCGCGCTCGAAGGCCGGCCGGGCCGTGCCCCGTTCGCAATAGGCGGTGAGCGAAGGGAATTCCGCCAGCAGATCCGTATGGTCGAGGTCCCGCAACACGGTCACCATGGTGAGATCGCCGATGGTGAAACGATCCTCCAGCCATTGCTTGTCGCCAAGCCAGTCGGCGAGACGGGAGAGCTTCGACCGGGCGGCATCCTCGGCACCAGGGCGGCGGAGTGAGGCCCATTCTTCACCCGGATAGAAAATATCGATGGCGGCGAGCTCCGATATGGTCGGCTCGATGCTGTTCAGGGCGGCGAAGGTCCAGACGATGGCGCGGGCACGTTCTGCGGGATCGCGCGGAAGCAGCTTTTCGTCCTTCTCGCCGAGATGAATAAGAATGGCGCCTGACTCGAACAGGCTGACGCCATCGTCGCGAAGGGCGGGCACCTGACCGAAGGGCTGCTCGCGGTAATATTCGGCGGGCCGCGGCCCGCGGCTGTCTATGAGCCGGGTCCGGTAGGGCAGGCCCAGCTCCTCCAAGGCCCAACGGGGCCTTAGATCGCGGACGAAACCGCGGGCGAAATCGGGCACCCAGGAAAACGCGGTGATCTCGATGGGCGTGTCGGCAGTCGCTTGCATGGCTTTCCTCCGTCCGTTCGATTTGAGCCGCGCCGTCTCAGCCGATTTCCGGCCTGCGGAACAGCATGGCGATGTAGCGCTTGAGGTGATCGATCGCCTCGCGAAGAGGCGCCGGATCGTTCGCCGCCTTGGCCATCACGAAGCCGCCCTGGAGCACGGTCTGGGTATAGGTGGCGAGGCTTTCGGGGGAGAGGGGTTGCGCGATGCCGTGGAGCGCAATGGCAGCGCGGAAGTCTTCCGCAAGCTGCTCGGCGTGATGGCGGATCGCGGCGCCGCATTCGTCCCGGATCGGGCCGCTGGTGGCGAAAATCTCCTGCACCATGGTGCCGGCGAAGCAGGTGATGGCCTCGAGCGGCCCATCCGTAATCGCGGTCCGAAAATCGAGATAGGCGAAGATGCGGTCGAGGGGATCTGCGTGCTCCTGGTAGCCGCTCTTGGCGAAAAAGGGCCCGATCACTTCCGTCCAATGTTTTGCGGCTTCGACACCGAGAGCCTCTTTCGAACTGAAGTGGTGGAAGAAGGCTCCCTTGGTCACGCCTGCCGCCGCGCAGAGCTCGTCGACGCTGGTGGCCGCCCAGCCCTGGCGGCGGACGAGCTTCAGAGCTGCGTCGAGCAGAGCTTGGCGGGCGCTGCCGCGGGGGGCCCGCTCGCGGGACGCTCTCTCGGATGAGGCTGGGGCATCGATCATGGCGGTAACAAACCAACCAGTCGGTATGTTGTCAACCCATGTCAGCAAATCTGCCGTCAAGCTTGCCGGTTGGGGAGGGAGGTGGTGAGGTGGCTTGGGGTATCCATAGGCCCACGCGGCGGATTCGAAAGGCGGGAGCGTAGGCTTCCGGTGCAAACATGAACGCTATGAAGGACGCCGATTGGCCGGCCCTTTCTTACGAGGCCGATCACGAGACATTCGATGCGCTGCACCTGATGACCCAGATCGTCGGCAAGGTGCGGCTGGCGCTCACCCCTTGGATCAATCACAGCTGGCAGGTGACGCTTTATCTGAGCGCGGTGGGGCTCACCACGGGCGCCATCCCTTACGCGGGTGGGGCATTCGATCTGGAATTCGATCTCCTTCGCCACCGTCTCATGCTTCGGACGAGCGGCGGCCATCGCGACGAGATACCGCTGAACGCGCCGTCGATCGCCGACTTCCATGCGGCCGTGCTGGAGATGCTCGACAAGGGCGGGATCGATGTCGCCTTCGATGGCAAGCCGAACGAGCTGCCGGAGGCGGTCCCGTTCGCCGCCGACGACCGGCCGCGCAGCTACGATCCGGACGCCGCGCACCGGCTGTGGCGGGTTTGGCTCAAGGCGCACGAGGTCTTCACGCTTTTCCGCTCCGGCTTCATCGGCAAGGTGAGCCCCGCCCATTTCTTCTGGGGTAGTTTCGATCTGGCGGTGACCCGGTTTTCGGGCCGGCCGGCGCCGCTTCATCCGGGCGGCGTGCCCAACCTGCCGGACGACGTGGCACAAGAGGCTTACTCCCACGAAGTCTCCAGCGCCGGGTTCTGGTCGGGTGGGCCGGATGTTCCGTTCCCGATTTTCTATTCCTATGCCTATCCTGAGCCAGATGGATTTCGTCAGGCGAAGGGGCTGCCTCCCGGCGCTTCCTTCCATGAGGGGATGGGTGAATATGTGCTGCCATACGAGGCCGCCCGCGAGGCGACGGATCCGGACGACGCGCTGCTCCGCTTCCTGCAAGCGACCTATGCGGCGGTCGCCGATGGGGCCGAATGGGATCGGCAGGCGCTGGAATGTTCCCTGGGGCGGCCGGGAGTTGTCCGCAAGATCTGAGCGCCCTTGCAGGCAAGCAATCGTAAGGTGTCGATCTCGCGCTTAGCGCCTCTGAGCGCTGCACTGCCTAATATTACGTCACACGCGCGTCTTGTACTTGGTCCGATCTCTCCCAATTGCACTCAGCCGGCTCGACCGACCATGGCTCGGCCTGGCGTCATTGCTGCATAAGAGGAGCGTTTGTCATGGCTTTCATCACGACGAAGGACGGGGTCGAGATCTTCTACAAGGATTGGGGCGCGGGACAGCCCATCGTGTTCAGCCATGGCTGGCCGCTCTCCGCGGACGATTGGGACCCCCAGATGCTGTTCTTCCTCGAGAAGGGATACCGTGTCATCGCCCATGACCGGCGGGGACACGGCCGGTCGTCCCAGGTCGATGACGGGCATGACATGGACCATTACGCCGACGACCTGGCGGCGGTCACTGAGCATCTCGATCTGAAGGATGCGATCCATGTGGGCCACTCCACGGGCGGCGGGGAGGTGGTGCATTACATCGCCCGGCACGGCGATAGCCGTGTCGCCAAGGCGGCGATCATCTCTGCCGTGCCGCCCTTGATGGTGAAGACGGACGCCAATCCGGAAGGCTTGCCGAAATCGGTGTTCGACGATCTCCAGAAGCAGCTCTTCGAGAACCGCGCCAAGTTCTATTACGACCTTCCGGCCGGCCCGTTCTATGGCTTCAACCGGCCGGGGGTCGAGACGATCGAAGGCAATCTCTGGAACTGGTGGCGGCAGGGTATGATGGGCGGCGCCAAGGCCCATTACGACGGCATCGTCGCCTTCTCCCAGACCGATTTCACCGAGGATCTGAAGAAGATCGCCGTGCCGGTCCTGGTGATGCATAGCGAGGACGATCAGATCGTGCCTTACGTCGCGGCCGGTCCGAAATCGGCGGAGCTTCTGCCGAACGGCACGCTGAAGACCTACAAGGATTACCCGCACGGGATGATCACCACCCAGGCCGACGTGATCAACGCCGAGCTGCTGGCGTTCTTCAAGAGCTAGGCTATGGGCGCCGCGGCGTTCCCGGCGCGGGCGGTCTCCTCTTCGACGAGAGTCCGCTCGTGCCGCTTCTCCGCCCGGCCGAGACCGACGCCGACGCCGGCCCAGAGCAAGGCGACGCCGGCACCGATGAGCATGGCGAAGGACGGATCGCCGACGATGTCGAGGCCGCGCTTCACCCAGCCGCTCATCGCATCGCCGCCGCGATAGACCACCGTGTCGATGAAGTTCTTGACCTTATATTTCTCTTCCGGCGTGACCACCGTGTAGAGCATCTCGCGGCCTGGCCGGACGAGGGCGTATTCGCCGGCGCGCCGTGCGATCATCACCACGACGAAGACGGCGAAGATGGGCGACAGGGCGAGCCATAGGAAGCCCGCCGCCATGAGCAGCGGCACGCCCACCAGAAGGACGCCGATGCCGAGCCGGCGCGCGATGTGGCCGGTCAGGAAGATTTGGGTGAAGATGGAGAGGGTCTGCACCACCGTGTCGATGAGGCCGAAGACCTGGGTCTGACGAACCGGGTCGGGGAAGGTCTCTTCCACCAGACGCGCCTGCTCGAAATAAAGGAAGGTGCTGACGCTCGCCAGCAGCACCACGAAGATGGCGATCCCCGTTAGATAGCCCGACTTGAAGAGTTCCGTCGCGCCGGCGAAGGGATTGCCGCCGAGAGGTTTGCGGCTGTCGTTGCGGACCGCTTCGGCGTGGTCGATGGGATGGCGGTCCCGCCAGCGATAGAGGAGCATCGCTGCCGCGGCGCTTCCGGCCAGGAAGACAGCAGCTAGGGCCAGCAGGCCCGAATGGCCGATGGGTTCGACCAGAAGCGTGCCGAGGATCGGGCCGGTGAGGCCGCCGAGGCTGGCGCCGCCGGCGATCATGGCGAAGAGCCGCTTCGCCTCCGCCGTGACAAAGATATCGGCGAGCACGCTCCATGCCAGAGAAATGGCGATGAGGTTGAAGACCGAGAGCCAGATATAGAAGGCGCGGGCGGTCCAGATATCGTCGGGCCGGAGGGCGAGGGCGGCGGCGAAGCCCAGCAGGTTCAGGACGAAGAAGCCGTAGACCCAGGGCAAGATGCGGCGTCGGGAGGCGATGGAGGCGAGCCATCCGAAGAGGGGCAGGGCGGCCAGGGTGGCGAGAAACGTGCCGGTGAACAGCCATTGCAGATTCTCCACCCCACCGGCGATGCCCATGGTCTCGCGCACCGGCCGCAGCATGAAATAGCCGGTGAACAGCAGGAAGAACATGAGGGCGCCGCCGGCGACGGCCGGGACCTCGTCCGTCTCCAGATTGAGCAGGCGCAGAATACGCCTCCCGGCTGCGCTCCGGGCCAAATCCGCCATTCTCTGTCCTTCGGGTTCGGCTTTATGCGAAGGTGTCGATCAGTTCCTTTTGCTGGGCTTCGCTCATCAGCGGGCCCACGCCGGCGTGAAGATTGTCGGCCTGGTGGTTCGGCTTGCTGGTCGCGGGAATGACCGCGGTGACGGCGGGATTGCTGATGGCGAATTTCAGGAAGACCTGGGCCCAGGAGGTGATGCCGAGCTCCGGCGCCCAGCCGGGCAGGGGCTTGCCTTTCACCTGACCGAACAGCCTGCCGTCGTCGAAGGCGCGGTTGATCAGCACGGCGATGCCTTTGTCCCGGGCGAGCGGTAGGACGGTCTCGGCCGCCTTCGGCGCGTTCACCGAATAATGGATCTGAATGAAGTCCAGCGGCTCGGATCGCATGATCTGTTCCATCTCGGCGAGCCCGCCATCGAGATAATGGGTGATGCCGACATATTTCGTGACGCCTTGCTCCTTCAGCTCGCGGGCGTAGGGGAGCTGGGTCTTCCAGTCGCGCAGGTTGTGCACCTGGAGCAGCTCGACATGGTCGGTGCGGAGCTTCTTCAGGGAGCCGGCCCACTGAGCCTCCGCTTCTTCGCGGCTGTCGGCGGCGATCTTGGTGGCCAGGAAGCAGCGGTCGCGGTAGCCGCCTTCCTCGAGCAGGGCTCCGAGCGCCGCATCGGCATTGCCGTAGTTCGGCGAGGTGTCGAAGACGGTGCCGCCGCCATCGAAGAACACCTCGATGGTTTCCTTCAGAGCTTCGAAGTCGGGCGAACCGATCTGAACGTTATAGCTGCCCGAGGTGCCGGCGCCGACCACGGGGATCTTCTGGCCGGTGGCGGGGATGGCCCGCTTTCGCAGAGGCTCGCTGGGAGGTTCCGTCGGCGGCTTCACCGTCTCTGCGGCCATGGCGGCGAGGCGGCCTTTGGAGGAAAGCAACAAGCCGCCCGCGGTGATGCTGGCGGCGGTCAGAAATTCTCGGCGAGACGGCATGGGAAACGCTCCTTCGGAGACATGCTTGTTTGTCATGAACCTCAACGGTTCGAATAGGCGGATGGTTTTCGAAAAATGCAGCAGAAATGCAGACGGTCTGCGGTCAGGACCGCTGCGCTGCTTTGCGATGAAACTTGCTTCACGGTCATATGTTATCGCTTGAGGAGCGAATTGATTTTTCGAAAGGGTAACGATGCTGAATACGCTGAGAATTTTTATCGTCTTCACAATGCTCGCCGTTGCGGGGTCGGTGGCGCATGCGGAGGATTACAAGCAGATCGTCGAAGGTCAGTACGAAGCTTTCGATCAAGCTTTCAATGCGCAGGATGGAGAGGCGATCGCCAAGCTCTACACGAACGATGCGCTGTTCCTGCCGTCCTCCCACGAAGTGATCGAGCAAGATGGCATCGCCAAGTTCTTCGAGGGGCTGTTCGAGGCCGGGATCACGGATCACAAGATCGAGCTGATCGAGATCGTCGAGGCACGGGACGGCACGATCATCGCCGCCGGCCGGTGGCATGTTAAGGCGCCCGGCGAGGATGGCGAGCCAACCGACGTGACCGGTCTCCTGACCCATGTGTTCAAGCTGCAGGAGAACGGCAACTATCTGGCGCGGCTACATATCTTCAACTAGCGGATCGGCGTGCTGCGGGTGGGACCATCCGCAGCACGGCCTGGATAATCGTCACGTAGCGCTCGCCGCGGCGCTACGTCGACGAAATTCTTGCGGGCTTGCACCCGTCGCATTCCGGAATGCGCGTGCGAAATGGGCGGGAGCCGAATAACCGAGCACGCTAGAGATGGTCGTAATGGACACATCGCTGTGGCTCAATAACTCGACCGCCCGTCTGTTGCGCATGGCGTTCGCAATCGAGCGGAAGTCCGTACCTTCCCGGTTCAACTCGCGCTGCAATGTTCGCACGCTCGTGTCGAGGGATCGCGCGGCGCTTTCGATCGAAACCTTCCCCGAAAGCACCTGAGCCCAAACTTGCTGGGCGATGATGTCCTGCAGACCCTTCAACTTGCGGCATTCGACGCGAGAGCGTGCGAGATCGTCGACCGTGATCACAACGGATCTGGCGGGCTGGGGAAGTTCTTCGTGCAGGTGATGGGTGTCCAGGCAGACGGCGATCTGAGGCGCGTCGAAAAGCACGGGGCACTGGAAGGCATCTTCAAAGAGCGATGGCCGGGCCGGTGCGGGAATATCGAGTTCAATCCACAGCGGCCGCCAATTCGCGTGCAAGAAGGACCGGCAAAGACTGACGATGACACTGGCCGCGCCGCAAGCCACATGGCCGTATCCTTCCTGTCCCTTGGCGGCGCTCGAATAGCTCAGCCGCGTGCGGCCATCGGCGATGGCGATCGACAGGGCGTCCCCTCTGGTATGAAAGCCAATGGTGGCAATCGCCCGCTCTATAGCCGCGGCGAGTGTTGGCGCGGCGAGCACGTAGTCGCCCCAACAGCCGTAATTGCGGATTTCGAGATGAGGCGCGAGCAGCAGCCCAAAATTCTCCTCGCCCGAGAGTTTCGCGACCGCATCGACAAAGCCCGTCATCGTGATGTGCGGGATAAAGCAATCCTGGTCCTCGATCGCTTCGATATCCAGCATCACCGCTTGATTGACCCGTCCGAGGAGCTTCTCGCCAAAGGCATCGCGGACGAATGCCGAAACGCCCGCAAGAGCGGTCACCGAAATGACGGTGGTGGCGCCGAATGATTGGCTCGAAAGCTTGCTCGGTGTTGGCGCAAAATGGGTGGTTGGGGGCACAGTTCTATGCTCCTATACACGCCTCACAGCATACCGGAAGCAAGTAAAAGCGTATAAGATAAAAATATCTCTATGAAATATTTATAGATTTTGGGTTCTTGCGTGGCGCTGTGAAATTTTGCGGCTAGGGAGTCTATAGCTATGAGACATGCACTTGTCCTGATCTTCGGTCTGCTTCTTTCTCCTCTCATCGTTCCGACGGCATATGCCGAAGACTCCTCTGTCAGCGCAGATGAGGCACAGGCTATCGGCGTCGATGCCTATCTCTATTTCTACTCGCTGATCACCATGGATCTGACGCGGCTTCAGTCCACGAATATCGCACCGGACAAGGAGCCTCTCAAAGCGCCCATGAACATGTTCGTGAGCGCGGCGGCCTATCCTTCCGCCGACTTCAAGACAGTCGTACGACCGAACTTCGATACGCTTTACTCGGTAGCTTGGCTCGACCTGACGAAAGAGCCGATGGTCGTTTCGGTGCCGAGCACGGATGGGCGCTACTACCTGCTCCCCATGCTGGATATGTGGACGAACGTGTTCGCGTCCCCCGGCTGGCGGACGACGGGAACCGGGGCGCAGACCTTCCTCGTCACGCCGCCCGGCTGGAGCGGCGATGTCCCGAGCGGCGCCATGCAGATCAAGGCTCCGACGCCCTATGTGTGGATCATCGGACGTATCCAGACCAACGGTCCGAAGGACTACGACGCCGTTCACAAGATTCAGAATGGGCTGACGCTCATGCCCCTGTCGCAGATGGGCAATGACGGCTGGAAACCGGCCCCTGTGAAGATCGACTCCGATGTCGACATGAAGACGCCGCCGAAAAAGCAAATCGACACGATGTCGGCGGGGGATTTCTTCGCATACGGCGCTGAGCTTCTGAAGCTGCACCCACCGCATCTCACGGACCAGACGCTCCTTGCGCGCATGAAGCGCATCGGCATCGAGCCCGGGAAGAGCTTCGACATCGCTTCCGTGGACCCTGCCATCCGCAAAGGGCTGGAGGGCGTGCCCAAGGCAGCGCAAGAGCTGATGGCCTGGAAAGTGCCGTCGCTCGCCCGGGTCGCTAACAACTGGTCCATGAACACCGACACAATGGGCGTCTACGGCAATTATTATCTGAAGCGGGCCATCGTCACCCAGCTGGGTCTCGGCGCGAATCTGCCTCAGGACGCCATCTATCCCCTCAATCTCGGCGATAAGAACGGCAAGCCGTTGGACGGCAGCAGCAACTACTCGATCCACTTCGACAAGGACGAGATCCCCCCGGTCGATGCGTTCTGGTCCATCACCCTCTACGACAAGGAGGGATTCCAGGTGGCGAACTCGCTCGATCGCTTTGCTGTGTCGAGTTGGATGCCGTTTAAATACAACGACGACGGCTCCCTGGACCTCTACTTCCAGAACGAGAGCCCCGGGGCGGATAAAGAGGCGAATTGGCTTCCGGCTCCGAAAGGACCGTTCAACCTCACCATGCGTCTCTACGCGCCGAAGTCGGACGCCCTGACCGGCAAGTGGAATCCGCCGCCGGTGAACAAGGCCGAATGAATGGCGGGGCGTGACGCGCGCGCCCCGCAGCAAAGAAGAGCGAACGGCGAGGAGAACGGCGAGATCGTCGTCTGAGCCTCGCCGTTTCCGTTTCGACCTATCGATCAGAAGTCGAAGAGCTCGCTGAAGAACGATTCCTTCTTCTTGCGGTAAGGCTTCTGCCCGCGGCTGTCATAGCCGCGATCGTCGTGGCCACGGGAATCGTAGGCCTGGGGCGCGGCCGGTGCCGTGCGCTCGATGATCTTGTCGAGCTCGCCCCGGTCCAGCCACACGCCCCGGCATTTCGGGCAGTAATCGATCTCCACGCCGTTGCGGTCGGCCATCACCAAGGTTTCGTCGTCAACGGGGCATTTCATGCTGCGTCTCCTCCGATTGCTTCGCCTGTCGACAGCGTGGGCATATGGGAATGGATTGTGGCGTAAAACATCACGCCGGCCGATCGCGGATTGTCGTGGGTCTGGGGAAGGCGCAAGGGGAATGAGCGACATTCCGACTGCTTGACCGGTGAGCCATGGGTTTGGTTGGCTGCCTATTTGTTGGGCATTGCCGACTCGAAAATTGGCGTGCCCTTAGGAAAGCCGGAAAGGGCAAACACAGCATGTCGGAAACCAAGGAGTGGCCGCCGCTATCCCCCGTCTGGACCGGAGTGCGCGGACGGTGTCCCCGTTGCGGTCAGGGGCACATGTTCAACGGGTTTCTGACATTGAAGAAGGAGTGCGAGGTCTGCGGCCTGGACTACGACTTCGCCGATCCCGCCGACGGTCCCGCCTTCTTCGTCATGTGCTTCGGCTGTATTCCGGCCGTCATGCTGGCGGTTTGGATCGAGGTGGCGTACACGGCGCCTTATTGGATCCACCTGATTACCTCGGTTCCCTTCCTGCTCCTCACCTGCATCCCGCCGCTGCGGCCTCTGAAGGGCTGGCCGGTGGCGAGTCAGTATTACCACAAGGCGGAAGAGGGGAAGCTGGCGCACCCGGAGGAAGCCTAGCGCTGCTGCGTCAGGATCCGGCTTGAGTCCGGCTTATCGGTCTGGCTTCAGGGTCTTGGCGACATACTCGATGTCGTTGGTCCAGATTCCCCCAGCATAGCCTTCCGGCAAGCGTTCCAGGACTTCCTCGTTGTCGATGCCCGAGGAGAAACCGCCGCCGCGATAGGGGCCGAGGGCGAACACCGAGGCGTCCGCCTCTTGCATCCGCGCGAGAAACCGGTCGGGCCAACCCCACAGCCAGGGGGCGATATTGATCGGCACGAGAACCAGACGGTTGTCGCAGCCCTTCGGCACGATGCCCGTCCAGCCATAGGCGATATAGGGAAGCAAGCACGCTTTCAGAGCGGTTTTGGATGCGATCTTGACGTCGGGCAGACGTTTCGAAAGCTCGGCGACCGGTCTGTCGCCGCCATAGACCATCAGGTCGGACCGCCGGTCGGGGGATAGTGTCTCAAGCCTTGCCGCAAGCGTCCTGCCTTCGTCGGGGTCGTTGCTCTTTACGTTGATCAAAAATCGTTTATCCGGGAATGCGCTCAGCACCTCTTCGAGGGAGGGCATGAGGCCGACGCCCTTGCCGCGGAACGGATAAGTCTTGCCGCCATCGGCGGTGTAGCCATAGCCGATATCCAGCTGCTTCAACTCGGCCATGGCATGGTCGCGTGTCGGGCCGTGGCCTTCGGTGCGGCAGTCGAGGGTCCAATCGTGAAAGACCGCGAATTTCCCGTCGGTGGTGGGATGGATGTCGATTTCGACGATGTCCGCTCCGGCTTCGAAACTGGCGCGCATCGACGGGATCGTGTTCTCCAGGTAGTCGTGCTTCGGCGGCAGCATACGCTCCGCCGTGCAGGTATCGTTTTGGAGATCCCGGGTGTCGAAGCTTTGAGCAATACCGCGATGGGCCAGCAGGGTCGGTGAGCCGTCACGCTTCTCGGCGAGAAGGCTGGTGTTGTTGAGATAGAGGAAGGCTGCTGCCAAAACGACGAACACGATAAGATAGCGCCAGAGTTTGCGCACCAAACATCCCTCCTACGGTCGCCGGCATGGGCGTTTCGCGCCGGTGGCTAGCACGCTTCTGCGAGGCGGTCGATGACAAATGGAAAAGGTGAAGAGCTGTTCGATTTGCTCGAAGGGAGCTTCAAGCGCCTGACCGGCCGGGATCTGATCGCGCCAGGTCGGGGGGCGGACTGGCTCTACGCGCAAGCGCCTTTCGCGGTGCTGGCCCACAATACCGAGGCAGATCCGCGTTTCGTCTATGCCAATCGCTGCGCGCAGGCCTGTTTCGAGATGGGCTGGGACGAGATCGTCGGGATGCCGTCGCGGCTTTCGGCGGAGGCGCCGGAGCGGGAGGACCGTCAACGTCTTCTGGATGCGGTGGCGCGCGACGGATTCGTGGATGGCTATCGGGGCATCCGCATCGCCAAATCGGGCCGGCGGTTCTTCATCGAGGACGGCACGATCTGGCAGCTGATCGATCCGCAAGGCACGGTCCGCGGCCAGGCGGCGACCTTCGCCCGCTGGAGCGACCTCTAAGGGCTGTTTCTCTTATCTTTTCGAGCCCTTATCGCGCAGCATCGGGCTTTTCTATCGCCCGATAAGATATTGAAATCAATGAGATTTTTTGACGCGCGGCACTTGGTGCGCTAGGCGATCGGCACTACGTGACTCGTAATGTCCTGCCAAGCGCGGGTGTTCCGGAAAAGCGATTCAGGTTTCAGCGGAGCCGCATCATCCATGTGGCGACCCAAACGGATGCGGGCTCTCCGGCCTCGTCCGGAGAAGACCAACAGGGAATAAGAAGATGGCTTCTGACAAAGATCGGAAATCCGACCACGACGATCATGCCGCCGGCGGCTGGGGCGCGGTAAACGCGGCCGAGAAGCAGCTGAGCCGGCAGAAGATCCTGGTCAAAGGAAACAAGCTGCTGCTCTCCATGAACAAGCCGGGTGGCTTCGACTGTCCGAGCTGCGCCTGGCCGGACCCGAAGAGGCCGAAACTTGCCGAATATTGCGAGAACGGCGCCAAGGCGGTGGCCTGGGAGGCCACCAAGAAGCGCACGGCGCCGGAATTCTTCGCTGCGCACACGGTCTCCGAGCTGCTGACCTGGACCGATTTCGAGCTGGAGGATCAGGGCCGGCTCACCCATCCCATGCGCTACAATCCGGCGACGGATAAGTATGAGGCCGTCGATTGGGACACGGCGCTTTCGGAGATCGGCGCTTACGTCCGCGAGCAGGATCCGAAACGGGTCGAGCTCTACACGTCGGGCCGCACCTCCAACGAGGCCGCCTTCCTCTGGCAGCTCTACGGCCGGCTGATCGGCACCAACAATTTCCCGGACTGCTCCAATATGTGCCACGAGACCACCACCGTGGCACTGCCGGAGAGTATCGGCATCGGTAAGGGGACCGTGACGCTCGAAGACTGGGAGCATTGCGACGCGCTCTTCATCATCGGCCAGAACCCCGGCACCAACAGCCCGCGCATGCTGTCCTATCTGCACGAGATGGCAATGAAGGGCGTGCCGATCGTCAGCTTCAATCCCCTCAAAGAGCGGGGGCTGGTCCGCTTCACCGATCCCCAGAGCCCGCGCGAGATGCTGACCGGCAAGGCCCAGAGGATCAGCTCCAACTATTTCCAGGTCCGCACCGGCGGCGACATTCTCGCCATGCAGGGCATCTGCAAGGTGGTGGTCGAGGCCGACGATGCGGCCAAGGCGGCGGGCCGGGAGCGCATTCTCGATGTCGGCTTCATCGAAGAGCACACCCACGGCTTCGAAGCCTTCGCCGAGCATGTGCGCGATCTTTCCTGGGCGGATATCGAGCTTTATACGGCGCTCACCCGCGAGCAGATCGAGCAGGCGGCCGAGATCTACATGAAGGCCAAGAACGTGATCTGCTGCTGGGGCATGGGCATCACCCAGCATCGCCGTGGCGGCGATGCCATGCAGCAGATCGTCAACCTGTTGCTCTTGCGCGGCAATATGGGCCGGCAAGGCGCCGGGGCCTGCCCGATCCGCGGCCATTCCAACGTGCAGGGCGATCGCACCGTCGGCATCTACCAGAAGCCGAAGGAGCCGTTCCTGCAAAAGATGGATGAGGTGTTCGGCTTTGCGAACCCGCGCGAATGGGGCCACGACACGGCCGAGTGTTGCGAAGCGATCCTGCGCGGCGAGGTGGATGCCTTCCTCGGCATGGGCGGCAATTTCTTCCGGGCGATTCCGGATCTGGAGCGGGTCACGGCGAAGGTGAAGGATATCGGCCTGACCATGCATGTCGGCACGAAGCTGAACCGCAGCCATCTCCTGACCGGCAAGCGTGCCTATATCCTGCCGGCGCTGGGCCGCACCGAGCTCGACGAGCAGGAAGCGGGCAAGCAGACCATCACCGTGGAGGACAGCTTCTCCATGGTGCACGGCTCCACCGGCATGCTGAAGCCGGCGAGCGAGCATCTGCGCTCCGAGCCCTGGATCGTCGCCGGGCTGGCGAAAGAGACTGTCGCCGACCGGGCGGATATCGATTGGGACGGGCTGGTCGCCGATTACGATCGCATCCGCGATAAGATCGAAGCGGTGCTGCCCGATCAGTTCAAGGACTATAACGCGCGGCTGATGGTGCCCGGCGGTTTCCGCCTGCCGAACGGCGCAGCCGAGCGCGTCTGGAACACGCCCACGGGACGCGCGAACTTCCTGTTCAATCCGGCGCTGAGGGATTCAGACGACGCGGTGCCGGATTCCGGTCATCTGCAGCTCATGACCCTGCGCAGCCACGACCAGTTCAACACCACGGTCTACTCCAACAACGATCGCTATCGCGGCATCAAGGAGGACCGGATGGTGGTCTTCATGAACGAGCGGGACATGGAAGAGCGCGGTCTGTCCGAAGGCGATGTGATCCTCTTCGAGGCGGTGGCCGGTGACGGCATCGAGCGCAAGGTGAGCGGTTTCAAGGTCGTGAAATACGACATGCCGCAAGGCTGCTGCGGGGCGTATTATCCGGAGACCAACCCGCTGCTGGCCCTGTCTCATCGCGACGAGCGCAGCAACACGCCGGCCTCTAAATCCGTGCCCGTGAAGGTCGTCGCCATGGCGGCAGGGGCGCGCCCCGCCGCGATTTCGGAAGGGGCGGGACCCGAGCTCGTTCCGGCCGAATAACGACGTTATCGCAGAGGGCTGTCACGGCGCGTGTCGCGCGACGCGACGCCGTGGCACATGCTGCCGGCTCCCCATCTTCGTTAAGTAACGGCTTCGCATGGACCCGGTCCGCCGGGTGGCTTGGCCGGGCGCCTATCCCTCGGATCACCTAAGAGCAGTCACGCTGATCTCCGCCGCCAAGGTGGAGGGCGGAATCCGTTCCGCGTTGCCGGTTGCTCGTTCCCAGGTTTGACTGCAGATGCTTTCCCTTACCGCGCTGCGCCGCGAATGGTTCTCCAATCCGCGCGGCGACATACTTGCCGGTATCGTCGTGGCCCTGGCGCTTATTCCGGAAGCGATCGGGTTTTCGGTGATTGCCGGCGTCGATCCGAAGGTCGGGCTCTACGCGTCGTTCTCCATCGCCGTGATCGCCGCGTTTGTCGGCGGGCGTCCCGGCATGATCTCGGCGGCGACGGCGGCCGTGGCCGTGCTGGTAGCGCCGCTGATCCAGACTCACGGCGTCGAGTATCTCTTCGCCGCGACGATCCTGATGGGCATCCTGCAGGTGATCGCCGGTTTCCTGCGTCTCGATCTATTGATGCAATACGTTTCGCGTTCGGTGGTGACCGCGTTCGTCAACGCGCTGGCGATCCTGATCTTCATCGCCCAGCTGCCCCAGCTCACCGGCGTCACCTGGGTGACCTATGCCATGGTGGCGGCCGGTCTCGCGATCATCTACCTGTTCCCGCATCTGACCAAGATCGTGCCGTCGCCGCTGGTGGCGATCGTCGTGCTGACCGTCGTTGCGATCTATGGCGGGCTCGATGTGAACACGGTGGGGGAGATGGGTCAGCTCCCATCCACGCTGCCGTATTTCGCGCTTCCCGATGTGCCGCTGACCTTCGAGACCTTGCGCATCATCTTCCCGTTCTCCCTCACCATGGCGGCGGTGGGCTTGTTGGAATCCATGATGACGGCGCAGATCGTGGACGACTTGACCGATACGCCGAGCGATAAGCGGCGCGAGTGCAAGGGGCAGGGGATCGCCAATTTCGTCACCGGGTTCTTCGGCGGCATGGGCGGCTGCGCCATGATCGGCCAGTCGGTGATCAACATTAAATCCGGCGGACGAGGCCGGCTTTCGACGCTGGTCGCGGGTGCCTTCCTGCTGTTCTTGATCGTGGTGCTCGGGCCGTTGGTCAGCCAGATCCCCATGCCGTCCCTGGTGGCCGTCATGATCATGGTCTCCATCGGGACGTTCAGCTGGCGGTCGATCAAGGATCTCCGTATCCATCCCTGGCAGTCCTCGGTGGTGATGGTGGCAACGGTCGTCATGGTCGTTTGGACCCACGATCTGGCGCAAGGCGTGCTCGTCGGCGTGCTGCTCTCCGGGCTGTTCTTCGCGGGCAAGGTGCGCGCATGTTCACGGTCACCTCGGAGCTTTCCGGCGACGGGACCTGCCGCACCTATAGGATCGTCGGCCAGGTGTTTTTCGCATCGACCGAGCGTTTCGTGGACGCCTTCGACTTCAAGGAGGTGCTCGACAAGGTCGTGATCGACGTGTCCCAGGCCCATTTCTGGGATATCTCTGCGGTCGGCACGTTGGACGAGGCCGTGCTGAAGTTCCGGCGTGAGGGGGCGAGCGTCGAAGTGGTCGGGCTGAACGAGGCCAGCGCGACTTTGGTCGGCCGCTACGCCACCCATGACAAGCCCGGCGCTGCCGACCAGCCGGTCGGACATTGACCGGCAGATCGTGAAGGGGAAGGGCATGACGCGAATTCTGGCCTGCATCGATGCATCCTCCCATGCGAACAGCGTCTGCGCGCTGACGGCATGGGCCGCGAAACGCCTCGATGCGGAGATCGAAATTCTGCACGTCATTCAGCGGAAGGATTCGGCCGCCGCGCGCCAGGATCTCAGCGGGGCGATCGGTCTCGGCGTGAAGAGCGAGCTGCTGGAAGAGCTGACCCGTATCGACGAGGCCGCCGGCAAGGCGGCTATCGAGCAAGGGCGTGTCCTGCTCGCAGCCGCAGAGGAGAGGTTGCAGGCGGCCGGGCTCACCGAAGTCAGACAGCTCCATCGTCATGGCGGCATCATCGAGACGATCATCGAGCGGGAAGCCGATGCCGATCTGGTGGTGATCGGCAAGCGTGGCGCCTCCAGCGAGTTCGCCTCGGAGCATATCGGCTCCAATCTCGAACGGGTGGTGCGCAGCAGCATCAAGCCGGTGCTGATCGCATCCCGCCACGTGACCGCGCCCCGGTCGGCCGTGATCGCCTTCGATGGCAGCCCCGCGGCGCGGAAAGCCTTGCACTATGTTGCAGTCTCACCGCTTTTCGACGGCCTGGCTGTGCATGTGGTTGTCGCCGGTCCCGACAACGACAAGCACCGTCACTTGCTGGAGGAAGCGTCCGAGCGGCTTGCAGACCGGCAGCCCGGAGCCGTCACCCATCTCGCCGACGGTCCCGCTGAGGCAGTGATCGGCGATTATGTGAGCGAGGTCGGCGATGCCCTCCTCGTCATGGGGGCTTACGGCCATTCGCCGCTCAGGGCCTTGATCGTCGGGAGCACGACGACAGCCATGATCCGCACGGCGCACGTGCCGGTGTTGTTGCTGCGCTAGGTCTGAGCGGATTGGGCGCTTTCACCAATCCGAGGTTTCTCCTCGCATTTCCGACCCCATATCTGTCATAACCTAAGCTTTTCGCAGGTATCGGAGCCAACACGTGTCGGTCGAAGTCCATGCTAAGCGCCTCACCGCGCCGGATATAGCCAAGAAGAAGGGGGGAGAGCCCATCGTGGCGCTCACCGCCTATCATGCGCATACGGCGAAGATCATCGATCCGTTCGTCGATCTGCTGCTGGTGGGCGATTCCCTGGGCATGGTGATGCACGGCTACGAGACCACGGTGCCGGTCCCCCTCGACCTGATGATCCGCCATGCCCAGGCCGTGGTGCGCGGCTCGGACAAGGCGCTGGTCGTGGTCGACATGCCTTTCGGCTCCTACGAGGAAAGCCCGCAGGTCGCGTTTCGCAATGCCGCGCGGGTCTTGAAGGAGACGGGTGCCGGCGCGGTCAAGCTGGAAGGCGGCACCCATATGGCCGAGACCATCCAGTATCTGACAGATCGCGGCATTCCGGTGATGGCCCATATCGGCATGACGCCGCAATCGGTGAACATGTTCGGCAGCTTCAAGGCGCAAGGGCGCCGGCGCTCCGAATGGGCGAAATTCGAGGAGGATGCCCGCGCCATCTCGGATGCGGGCGCGTTTGCCGTCGTGGTGGAGGCGTTGGCCGAGCTCTTGGCGGCGCGGATCACCCGGCAGATTCCGATTCCCACGGTCGGTATCGGCGCCTCGGCCGAATGCGACGGGCAGGTTCTGGTGCTGGAGGATATGCTCGGCCTGTCTCCCCGGGTGCCGAAATTCGTCAAGGAATACGCTCAGGTCGGTGAGGCGATCCGCGAAGCGGTCTCCGCCTATGCGGAGGATGTCCGGACGCGCCGCTTTCCCGGTGACGAGAACACCTATCCGATGCTCGATGACGAGCCGGAACCGGAGAAAACCCCAAAAACAGCCTCCCGTTAGCGCCTCTCTCCTGACGATCCGGTTTAAGCTTTCGGCGCAAATTTGCGCTTCTCGGCTTGCTTCGGGTCGGCGGCTTCACTATACGCCCCGGTGGGGTGGGGCGGCCCATCGATGGAAAAATCTGCTCCGGAAACGCCTTTAAGGTAGGGCCATGAGTGACGGTGATCTTTTTCGCGAGGTGGACCAAGCCGTCCGCCACGAGCGGTATCGGCTCCTTTGGGAGCGCTACGGCTATTACATCATCGGTGTCGCTGCGCTGATCGTGCTGGTCGTGGCCGGCTATCGCGGCTGGGTTTATTGGCAGGAGAAGCAGGCCCAGGAGGCGGGGACGGAGTTCGTCTCGGCCATGCAACTCGCCCAAGCGGAAAACAGCGAAGAGGCGGAGAAGGCCTTCCAGGATATCGCGAAGAATGCGCCGCAAGGCTACGAGACCCTGGCGCGGTTCCAGCTGGCGGCAGCGGATGCGGATGCCGGCAAGACCAAGGAAGCGGTGGCCAAGTACGACGCGATTGCCGAGGACGGCAGCGTCGATCCTATCTTGCGCGGCAACGCGACAATCCAGGCGGCGACGCTTCGCCTGCCGGAGGCGGATTACGCGGAGATGGAGCGTCGGCTGAAACATCTGATCGATGAGAACAGCCCCTGGCGCTATTCCGCGCACGATCTTCTCGGGCTCTCGGCCTATCGGCTGGGAGACCTGGAGACCGCTCAGAATCACTTCAACACGCTGCTCGCGGATAGCGGCACGCCGGCCAATCTGCGGGAGCGAACGACCGTCATGCTGGCGGTGATTTCCGGCACGAAGTCGTCGGGCGAACAGCCGGCGCCCGCTGAAGCACCCGCTCCGCAAAAGACAGAAACACCTTCCGGCGCGGCGGGCTCTACGAATGAGACACCGGCTGCCGACGAAGGGGCAGCCGCGGAGGAATCGTCTTCTGGTCCTGGAGAAGACGCCGCTCCTGCCGAGCAGTCCGCGCCCTCTACCGAGACGGCTCCGCCGGCGACGGAAGAGGAACCCGTTGCGGACGATGCGCCTTCTGCGGAAAATAGCGCCCCGGACGAGGATTCAAGCGCTTCGGACGCGGCGCCTTCCGAGGATGAGGAAACGCCGTCTCCGGCTGGGACGAACTAGGGGCACGATCGCGAGGGGTGTGGCAACGGTGGCTGTCGAGGGTATGAGAAGCAGGTTGATCCGAAGCGGCATATCCGCCCTCAAGCTCGCTCTCGCCTCCAGCTTCGTGATCGGCTTGGCCGCCTGCGGCGCCAGCTCGTTGAATCCCTTCGAAAAGGAAGAGACGAAGCTGCCGGGCGAGCGCATCCCGGTCATCCCCGATCAAACATACACGCCGGAGACGTCCCGATCGGTGTCGCTGCCCGCGGCCCGCGCCAACAGCGCTTGGCCTCAGCCCGGCGGATCGGCGACCAACTCTCTCGGCCATCTGGCCCTGGGCGACACGCTCTCAAGGCGCTGGCAGGTCAGCATCGGCTCCGGCTCCTCCAAACGGGGCCGGCTCAGCGCAGTGCCGATCGTCTACGGCGACCGCATCTTCACCCTGGACGCCGAAGGCAATGTCTCGGCCTTCTCGGCCTCCAGCGGTGCCAAGATCTGGGCGGCAACGACGACGCCTCCGAATGAGAGCAGCTCGGAAGGGTTCGGCGGCGGTCTCGCCATGGATAGCGGCCGCATCTACGCCACCACCGGATTCGGCACCGTGGTCGCCTTCGATGCCGGCAGCGGGGCCGTGGTCTGGACGACGCGCACCGGCAAGCCGATCCGTTCCTCCCCGACGGTGACGAACGGCAAGATCTTCTTCGTCTCCACCGACAGCGTGGTGCATTGCCTCGACGCCAACTCGGGTGCCGAGATCTGGACCAAGCGCGGCATTCCGGAGCCGGCCTCGCTGCTTAGCAATGTGAGCCCGGCGGTCAGCAACGGTCTTGTCGTTGCGCCGTTCCCGGCCGGCGATCTGGGCGCTTACAATATTTCCAGCGGCAAGCCGAAATGGATGGAATCGCTTACCCGGAGCAGCGACAATACGGCTTCCGGTGTGTTGGCCGATCCGGCGCGGCCGGTGATCGATCGCGGCATCGTGTTCGGCGTCAGCCATGGCGGGCGCATGATCGCCACCTCGCTCTCCTCCGGCTCGCGGCAATGGAGCAAGGATATCGCCAGCACCCAGATGCCCTGGCCGGCGGGGGATGCGGTCTTCGTGGTCGATGTGCACGGCAAGCTGCTGGCGCTGTCGCGCAGCAACGGTGCGATCCGCTGGGTCGCCGAGCTGCCGAAGAGCTCGCGTTGGAGCGGTCCGGTGCTGGCAGGGGGTCGGTTGTGGCTGGTCTCCAGCGAAGGCCGGCTGGTCGGCGCGGATGCAAGGAACGGGCAGATCGTGACAGAGATCGATATCGGAGACTCCGTGCTGATCGCGCCCATTGTCGTCTCGGGCCGGATGTATATCCTCACCGACGAGGCCGAGTTGATCGCGCTCGGCTAGCAGCTTGCGGCGATCCGCTACCTGGGGCGCCGCCATCCGGTTCATTCAATGACCTTCACCGTTGCCATCGTCGGGCGGCCCAATGTCGGCAAGTCCTCTCTGTTCAACAAGCTGGTCGGCCGCCGTCTTGCGCTGGTCGACGATCAACCTGGGCTGACGCGGGACCGGCGCGTGGCCGAGGCGGAGCTCGGTCCGATGCGGATCCGGCTGATCGATACGGCCGGTCTCGAGGACAGCGGCAACGCGTTGCTCAGCAATATGCGGCGGCAGACCATGGCGGCCATCGCCCAGGCCGATCTGGTGCTGTTCATGATCGATGCCCGGGAGGGGGTGCTTCCGGCCGACGAGATGTTCGCCGGGATGGTGCGGGATTCCGGCAAGCCGGTGATCGTCGGCGCCAATAAATGCGAAGGACGGGCAGCGGAGCCCGGGCTGCTGGAGGCGTATTCTCTAGGCTTCGGCGAACCTATCGTGTTGTCGGCGGAACACGCTATCGGGCTCGGCGACGTCTCCGCGGCGATCGTCGAGGCGGCGGAGCGTCTACAAGCCTCCGGTGCCGCCGCGAGCGGCGAACCCGAAGAGGCGGACGACGAGACGCGGCCGCTCAAGCTTGCCATCGTCGGACGGCCCAATGTCGGAAAATCGACCCTGGTCAATGCATTGCTCGGCGAGGAACGCATGATCACCGGGCCCGAGGCCGGCATCACCCGGGACGCCATCGCCAACGATCTGGAATGGGGCGGGCGGCCCTTGGAGCTTTTCGACACGGCGGGCTTGCGGCGGAAGATGCGGGTCGAGGGGCGGGCGGAGACCCTCTCGGTGGGCGATGCGCTGCGGGCGGTCCGTTTCGCCGAGGTGGCCGTGCTGGTGATCGATGCAGAACGTCCCTTCGAGAAGCAGGATCTCACCATCGCCGATCTCATCGTGCGGGAAGGGCGGGGCATCGTGATCGCTCTGAACAAATGGGATCTCGTGAAGGATAAGCAGGGACGTTTGCGTGAGCTGCGCGAGATGTGCGAGCGTTTGCTGCCGCAAGCGAAGGGCGTGCCGCTGCTGCCGATCTCCGGCCTCAAGAGCAAGGGGCTGGAGACGTTGATGGCAGCCGTTTTCGAAATGGCACGGCTTTGGAACAAGCGGCTGCCGACCGCCAAGCTGAACGACTGGCTAGGCGAGATGGTCGAGGCGCATCCGCCGCCCCATGTCGGCGGGCGTCGGCTCAAGCTCCGCTACATGACCCAGGCCCATGCCAGACCGCCCACCTTCGTGGCCTTCTGCTCGCGGCCGAAGGAGCTGCCGGAGTCCTATATCCGTTATCTGGTGAACGGCTTGCGGGAGGATTTCAAGATGCCGGGCGTGCCCATCCGCTTCAATCTGCGCAAGGGTGAAAACCCCTATGCAGACAAGGGTAGGGCGCGGCGATGAGCGAGACGGCACCGGAGCTCTATTTCTATCATCTGGAGCGGCGGAGCCTGGAGGACGTGCTTCCCGTGCTCCTGGAGCGCTCCTTGGAGCGGGGCTGGCGTGCCGTGGTGCAAGCTGGCAGTGCGGAGCGGCTGGAGCAGCTCAACTCTCATCTTTGGACCTATTCGCAAGGCAGCTTCCTGCCCCATGGCACGGAGGAGGACGGGCCGCCGGAAGAGCAGTCTGTCTTTTTGACCTTGGAGGACGAGAACCCGAATAACGCGGCGATCAGATTTCTGGTCGATGGCGCGCCGTTGTCGGAGCTCGACGGCTATAAGCGCGTGGTCATCCTGTTCGACGGCCGCGACGAGGAGGCGACAGCACAAGCGCGCGCGCATTGGAAGAAAGCGCGCGAGAAGGACATTCCCGTCAGCTATTGGCAGCAGGACGAGGCGGGACGCTGGCAGCAAAAAGCGTAGAGCCCGTCATATCGATGCTCTACCGTTCCTTCGAGACAGCGGTGAGGGAGCGTTCGGCGATGGGCTGGCGGGCGATTTCTATGGCCGTGATTCTGTGCGGGTCGCTCGGTCTGGATGCGGCCGAGGCGAGCGATTGCGCCCGGGATCCTTACGATCACAACGGCTCGCTCATGGAGATCGAGTTCTGCGACGGCGGTAGCGTGATCGCCGAATATGTGGAGCCGCGGCCCGGTATCAGGAAAGCCGGGGTGACAAACGGCACGGTGCTCTTCAAAGGTCTCCAAAGCGGCGACGGGAAGGTGAGCGGCGAGGCCTTCATCTTCGATCCCAAATGCGGACCGCTGGCCTATCCGGTGACCGGCGAAGCCGTCGGCGATGCGCTGATCCTGAAGGGCGCGGCGCCGATCCGGGGCGAGGATTGCGCGGTGAAGCGCTATCGGGAGGACGAACTCGTCTTCGCCTGGAAGGGTGCGGAGGTGCAGAACACCCAGGGCGACTGGTATGCGATCGCCACGGCCTCCCGGGACCGAAGCGAAGCGCAGGACAAGGCAAACCGGCTCGGCGCCGGCTGGTTCGTGATGCGCACCGATCGCTGTCCGAACTTCACGAAGGGCTTCTGGATCGCAACGGCGGGCCCCTTCGGCAAGCGCGAGGCGGAGGCGTACGCGGCCGGGCGGACGGTGCCTATGCGAAGCGCTGCCGCTAGATGGCGATGCCGAAACGCTTCAGAACCTGCAGCATGGCGAGATAGCCGAGCACGGTGAGCGCGACCGAGACGGTCAGGCTCAGATAGAAGCCCATTCCGCGGTGGAGCATCAGGGGAAGGGTGACGAAGAGGATGAGGGAGGGCAGCACCAGCCAGAAGACGCCTTGGGCGAAGCTGGCGATCTTCTCCACGTCCTTGGTGTCGATATAGAGCCAGATCATGGCCAGCACGGAGACCAGGGGGATGGAGGCGAGGATCGCCGCCATGACGGAGCTGCGCTTGCCGATCTCGGAGATGATCACGATCAGAAGGGCGGTGATCAGCAGCTTCAAAGTGGCATAGAGCACGGCGGTTTCCTCGTTCGGGGTTTCTTTAGGCGTGGCAAAGGCTTCGCTTGCGGGGCGGAAGTGCGACCGGTATAAGCGCGGCCAACGAGTTTAGGGATTTTTGAGGGGTTTTGGCCATGGCCACCGAACGTACGCTTTCCATCATCAAGCCGGATGCCACGGAGCGCAATATCACCGGCAAGATCATCAGCAAGCTCGAAGAGGCGGGCCTGCGGGTGATCGCGCAGAAGCGCGTCTGGTGGAAGAAGAAGGACGCGAAAGAGTTCTATGAGGTCCACAAGGAGCGGCCCTTCTTCAAGGACCTCGTCTCCTACATGACGTCCGGCCCGATCGTCATCCAGGTGCTGGAGGGCGAGGATGCGGTCGCCAAGAACCGTCAGGTGATGGGCGCCACCAGCCCGGTGGATGCCGAGGAGGGCACCATTCGCAAGGAGTTCGGCGTCAATATCGAGCGCAATTCCGTGCACGGCTCCGACAGCGTCGAGAACGCCAAGAAGGAGATCGATATGTGCTTCTCCAAGAAAGAGATCGTCGGCTAAGCCCACTCGAATATCGTCATGCCCGGACTTGATCCGGGCATCCATTTCGTTGCCTTGCGGCTCGCGAGGCGTTTCAGATGATATCTCGGCGCGAGCGGCGTCGTAACGGCATGGACCCTCGGGTCAAGTCCGAGGGTGACGAAGGGTGGAGCTCCGGCCTATGCCAACCAAAAACGCCGGGTCGATTGGCCCGGCGTTTTCGATTCTGAGACTGTCTCGTGATCCGTCTACGCGGTGTCCTCGATCCGGCGGATGCGGAAGGGCAGGCCGCCCTTGGGCGTCAGGGTCACGGTCGCGTGGATCTTCGGGTCTTCCTCGCCGACATATTCCGGCGTGAAGCGGCGCAGGAGCTGCACCAGGGCCAGGGTGTTCTCGATCTGGGAGAGCGCCCCGCCGATGCAGGAGCGCCGGCCGGCCGCGAAGGGCAGGTAGCTGTATTTCACCCGCTTCTTCATGCGTTCGCGGGAGAAGCGCTCCGGATCGAACTCGTCCGGGTTGCTCCAGTATTTGTCGGAGTGGTGCAGCACATAGGTGCAGACCACGACCTTGTCGCCCGGATTGATCTTGTGGCCGTCGATCTCGTCCTCTTCCTGGGCGATGCGGATCAGCGCCCAGACCGGCGGGTAGAGACGCATGGTCTCCTGGATCACCATGCGGGTGTAAGTGAGCTGCTGGATCTCGTTCCATTCCGGATCGCGATCGCCGCAAACGGCATGGGCCTCATCGCGGATTCGCTGCATCGCTTCCGGATGGGTCGAGAGGAGGTAGAGAGACCAGGCCAAGGTGAGTGCCGTGGTCTCCGTGCCGGCCCAGAGATACTGCTTCATTTCGTCGACCGCCTGGCGATGGTCGAATTCCGGAAACTCCGGATTGTCGGCGGCATCCTGGAGCATGCGCAGCAGGGTCTTCTCGCGATTGTCGATGATCGCGGCGTTCATCACCGTGTCGGGGACCGAATCCCAGATCTCCATGGCCTTGGCCACGTCGTCCTGGCTGATCTCCTCCAGCTCGCCGTTGACGCGGCGCATTCGGATCGACTTGTGATTGCCGACATCGGTGTAGGTCTTCACCTGCTTGAAGATGAAGTGGGGATTGAACGGCATCTCGCGGTCGAACAGGGCGCGGCACACCATGTCGGCGGCCAGGGTCCAGGTCTCCTCGACCATCTCGATCTTCTCGCCCGACTCGGCCAGTTCGTCCCACCGCGCCATCTTGGAGTTGATGGAGTTCATCAGGTAGGGGAAGTATTCCTCGAACATGGCGGGGTGAAAGGCCGCCTGCTGCGGCATGCGGATCTTCTGCCAGAGCGCGCCGTCGATGGTGATCATGCTCTTGCCGAAAATCGGCCGCAGCCCGTCGAAATACTTGGTGTAGTTCTCGGCGTTCTCGACCAGCACGCGCTGGGCATGCTCCGGCTTCGCCAGGATCACGATGCGCTGGTTCTTGAGATTGACCGGCATCACGCCGTTGTATTTGTCGGTCAGGCGCAACAGCATCTGCATCGGATTCTCTTGCGCCAGAAGCGGCGTGAGCTTGAACCAAATGCTCTGCTCTTCACCCAATCCATGCGATGGAGCGTAGGTGACTGTCATATCCACCATTTACGCCTTTCCCCTTATCATGAAGCTCCGCATGAGCTCTTTCCCCGAGGCCCCGCTGGCGGTGGCGAAGCGCCCGAATGAGGGCGCGCGGGAACAGGACAAGTTCTTGTTCGGCCGACTCTTCTGCCGAAGCTCAGGAAAAGCGGCCTGTTACTGAGATATTGTATGTCCTGTAGCACTGCGGGCGCCAGATTGTCCATGTCGCGGGTGGCCCTGAAGGCCGCAATCTGTTGCAGTGCGGCATGGTTGCCACGCTATGCGGAGGACCGGTCGCAAAACCTGGAGAAAGACCTATCAGGCCCGCTTATAAGGCGCAGACTCTATTTGTTCTGAATGGTTTACGACAATTTTATCGTCCTCGATGGTGACTGCGCCGGAGGCCACGAGCTTCAAGGCATGGGGGTAGAGAAGGTGCTCGGCGTCGAGAACGCGGGCGGCCAATATGTCAGGCGTGTCATTATTTAGCACCGGCACGACCGCCTGATCGACAATCGGCCCCGAATCCATCTCGAAGCGCACGGCATGCACAGTGCAGCCGGACACCGTCACCCCGGCCGCGAGAACCCGCTCATGGGTGTGGAGCCCCTTGAAGGCCGGCAGCAGCGAAGGGTGGATGTTGAGGTGGCGATTCCACCAGCTCTTCACGAAGCCTTCCGTGTGAAGCCGCATGAAACCGGCATTGCAGAGGAGATCGAGATCGGCCCGCTGCAGATTGCGGTTCAGCGCTTCATCGAATGCC
This sequence comes from Methyloligella sp. ZOD6, assembly GCA_050110875.1. GTDB lineage: Bacteria > Pseudomonadota > Alphaproteobacteria > Rhizobiales > Methyloligellaceae > Methyloligella. The sequence continues at coordinate 2,153,213 of CP188828.1, read as the reverse complement.
TCGCGGCTGACGAAATCCCGGTGATCAAGCGCCAGAGTGGAAATTCCGGCGTCTGCGGCTTTCTGGAGCCCCGGTGCGCCCGGCACGTTGGAGGCCACCAGCACGATCTCGGCCGGATAGTCCGGCTCGTGCTGACACGCCTCGATCAGCGCCTGGAGATTGCTGCCCCGGCCGGATATCAGCACGCCGACGCGCTTCTTCTCCATAACACTCACGATCCTTGGAAATCGAGCTTGCCGCTATAGCGGACCTGCTCGCCATTCTTGCAGGCGACGAGGCGGCCGAGGGGGAAGGGCTCGGCCCCGGCGGCCTCGAGCGCGTTGACGACGGATTCTACCGCCTCCTCGGGCACGACCAGCACCATGCCGACACCGCAATTGAAAGTGCGGAGCATCTCGGCGTCCTCGATCTTCGCGGTCTCTTGGAGCCAGCCGAAGACGGGGGCGGAAGGCAGGGCCTTGAGGTCGATCTCGGCCGCCAGCTTCTCGGGTAGCACGCGTGGCAGATTTTCGGTGAGCCCGCCGCCGGTGATATGGGCGAGCGCCTTGATGGCGCCGAGCTGGCGGTGAACCTCGACCAGCGGCTTCACGTAGATGCGTGTCGGCGTGAGGAGGGCTTCGCCCAAGGATACGCTCTTCTCGAAGGGAGCGGGATCATTCCAGGCGAGTCCGGCCTTTTCCACCACCTTCCGCACCAGGGAAAAGCCGTTGGAATGGATGCCTGAGGAGGGCAGTCCCAGAATCACGTCTCCGGCGGCGAGATCGTCGCGGGGCAGGATCTCGTCCCGTTCCACCGCGCCGATGGCAAAGCCGGCGAGGTCGTAATCGTGACCTGCGTAGAGACCCGGCATCTCCGCCGTCTCGCCGCCGATCAAGGCCGCACCGGCCTGCTCGCAGCCCTCGGCGATGCCGGCGACGATGGTTTCCGCCTTCCCGGTATCGAGCTTTCCGCAGGCGAAATAGTCGAGGAAGAAGAGGGGCTCGGCGCCCTGGACCACGAGATCGTTGACGCACATGGCGACGAGATCGATGCCGATACCGTCATGACGGCCGGTCTCTATGGCGATCTTGAGCTTGGTGCCGACACCGTCGGTGGCCGCCACGAGAATCGGGTCTGCGAACCCGGCAGCCTTTAGGTCGAACAGGCCGCCGAAGCCGCCGATCGATCCCATGACGCCATCCCGCTTGGTTCGCGCGGCGAGAGGGGCGATGGCCTTCACAAGCGCGTTGCCCGCTTCGATGTCGACGCCCGCGTCCTTATAGGTGAGGGTGGGGCTCGCTTGCCGTTCGGAATCGGATTTGGGGGCCAAGGATCGTCCTTAACGTGGCGGTGCGTTCAGGCGCGCATAACAAGCGGGCTTGCCCTGGCCCGTCAAGGAGAAGCTGTCCCATCTAGTGCTGATAATAGCGGGCCAGATGAGATTCCGCGTGGGCGGCGATCTCGGGGTCCGGGTTTTCAGCCAGGCGGTGCAGCACGGGCTCCATCCCTTCGATCCGCTCGCGACGCTCGGTGGCGCACATCATGGCGATCCAGGCGCGATCCATATCGATCAGTCGCGTGACGAATCCGGGATCGCAGTCGTAGTGCTCGTGGACGTGGAACCAGAGCGCTTGCGCGTTGGGGATATAGATCTCGTCCTCGTCGAGGCTCAAACTCTCGACCACCCATTGATCGAGATCGAAGTCTCGGAGACGTTCGTCGCTTGCCAGGCTCCCCAGCCCGTAGCACTCGGTGTCGAGGCCGTGGACGAAGGCACCGCAGACCACTCTGCGCAGGCGAGGACGGCGGCTCAGAGCGATTAGAAATTCGGCAAGAGCCGGCGCGGCTTCCTCGATGGGGAAGCTGTCATTGGCGAATAGAGCGCCGAGGCATCGCGCGGCCCCTGCGGCCACCATGGGGTTGTCGTGGTCGAGCAGCGGCAGGATTTCCGTCTCGCATTCTTGCCACGAGATAGGTTCGTTTTTTTGGCCAACGCACCAAGTCTGGCCGCTTCCCTCAGCCCTTCCGCCATGCCGGGCTGACCGAGGCCTCGCCTTTCGAGATCTTCCATCCAGCTCTCGAAGACCTCGCGGAAGACCGGATACCCGTCGGTCATGACGTCATAACAAAGCTTGAAATGAGCGTATGGGTCCTCGGCGAGATTGGCTTCGTATGCGGCGAGGAAGGGGGCGATTTTATTCTTCGCCCTGGCCGCGTCCCAAGGAATCACAAGGGCTGGGGGAAGTTGATGGTCGTTCAGCCCCTTGGGCGTCGATTCTCTGCGAGACTCATAGAGCGCTTCCATCTTGTGGATCCAGGCGCGGGTACGGGCGTTCCGGTCGTATAAGCTTTCCTCGATGGCGCTAGCCGCGCAGGCTTGCAGATGACCGATTTGCCAGGGCTCCATATGGCTGCCGAGAGCCGCTTCTTGCGCGTCCGGCGCAATGCCAAGGATGCGGTAGCAGATGCCATAGAGGCGCTCCAGGGATTCGCCATCGACGTCGCCCGGTATTTCCAGCGCCCTGAACGCAGCGATCAGACGATCGTAGTCGGCCGGGGCGAGTCCGGCTTCGAAATCATCCAGAACTCGGTCCATGGCGTTTGGCATGCGGCGTGCTCCATAATCGCTCGAAGCGAATCTGACAGGGCCCTACGCCGCACAATTCTGCGCCATGGCTGTCGATCCGGACAGTATCCGGTCACAATTTAGCGGGAAAATATGGGCTCTTTTTGGGGGTATTGAGAGAATTCCAGCGCGCCACTTGTCAGAGCGCGCCGGATGGCCTTTCTTTCCAGCCGAATTTCAATCCTTACCAGGTGGTGATCGTGCGGTTCTTCTTTCGTTTCATCTGCTTGGCGGTTCTCGCCGGGGCGTCCATCGTGGGTTCAGCCGGCTCGGCCGAGGCTGCCGGCAGCCTCTACGAGGTCGATAAGATCGATGTGGATGTGACAGCGGACAATGCGGTTGCGGCCCAAAAGAAGGCGATGGCCGAAGCTCAGGCCAAGGGCGCTGAAATTTTGTTCCGCCGGCTGGTGCCGCCCGAGGCGCACGATCGTTTGCCAAAGCTCAGCGCGGCGGAGGTCGAAGCGCTTGTGGCCGGTGTCTCCATCGGCAAGGAACGCTACTCCACCACACGCTATATCGCCTCGCTTGGGGTGAGTTATAGCGAGCCGGGCGTGCAGCAGCTTCTCGCCAGCTACGGGCTTCCCATCGACGATTCCCGCGCCATGGAAATCAAGCTCCTGCCGGTCGTCGTCGATCAGTCGGGCGCGCCGCAGCAAGAAGGCGAAATGACGAAGGCCTGGATGGAGGCGTGGGAAAGCGTCGATCTTCAGCATGCCGTCGCGCCGGCCTCGCTCGTGAAACGCAGCGGCATGTTGGATCAGCAGCGCCTGTCGGAGATCCTGAACGGCAATATCGACGCTTACGAGTTCTTGCAGAACGAGGTTGGCGGACCGCTGGTGATCGCCGTCGCCGAGCAACGGGGGGAGACTTTCGCGACCCGGCTGTTCGGTGCCGACGCGGTCAGCGAGATCGATCTGATCAAGGATGTGCCGGTCGGCGGCGATGTGGAGGCGGCTGCCGCCACTGCGGCGGAGCAGGGTTTCGCGGCGCTGCAGGATCGTTGGAAATCCATGCAGTCGGGTGCCGCCACGGCCTTGCCGGAAGGGAGTCAACCGCCAAGCGGCGGCGACCGCTGGTTCAATTTCGGCGGGCGCCAACAACAGCCCGCCGCTCAGCCGGAGCCTCGAAATGGTGGGGGCTGGTTCAATTTCGGACGCCGGGAAGAGGCGCCCGCGCCGGCGGAGTACATCGTGGCACGGATTGAATTCCAGGGATTGATGGGCTGGCAGGAGGCTCGCAGCCGGCTTGCCAATGTGCCGGGGATTCAGCGGCTGGAAGTGAACTCGCTGTCGCCGCAAGGCGCTTCGATTACCTTCGACTACGCCGGCTCTCTCGACCGGCTGCAACAGGATCTGGCCCAGAACGGCTTTTCCTTCGAGCCGGGTCAGGGTGAATATGTGCTGCGCGCGTATTAAGCTCGTTTCGCCTATTGGTTGTGGTTTGCTGGCGGTGCTACGGTGATCGTGAATATTCCTAATAGCCTGACGCTTGCCCGCATCATTGCGGTGCCGTTCGTCGTATGGCTGATCATCAGCGATGAGATGACGGCTGCTTTCATCCTGTTTCTGCTCGCCGGCGTTTCCGATGCGGCGGACGGCTTTCTCGCCAAGCGGTTCGGCTGGCACACGGTGCTCGGCGCCTATCTCGATCCGATCGCGGACAAGGCGCTGCTGGTCAGCATCTATGTGACCCTCGGCTTCTCGGGGCACTTGCCGGTCTGGCTGGTGATCGCCGTGGTGAGCCGGGACGTGCTGATCATCGGCGCTTTCCTGCTCTCCTGGATTTTGGGGCGCCCGGTGGAGGTGCAGCCCATCCTGATCAGCAAGGTCAACACCTTCTTCCAGATCGTGCTGGCGGGGCTGGTTCTCGCCGAGCTTGGAGTGGGGCTCGGTCTCGACGGCGTGGTGCAGGTGCTGGCCTGGATCACGGGCTTGCTGACCGTCACCTCCGCGGGAGCCTATTTCTGGGGATGGCTCGTCTATATGGCCCGTTACGAACCGATGCCGCAGCATCATGCCCGCCGACCGAAGAGGGATTTGAAGGGATCGCAAAGCTCGGGAGTCTCGGTGCGATGATCCGCGAGCAACTCGTGCTGGATCTGCCGCACCGGGCTGCCCTTGGGGCCGACGACTTTCTGGTCAGCGACTGCAATCGTATGGCGGTGGAGTTGATCGACTCCTGGCCCGATTGGAACGCGCCGGCGCAGCTTTTGGCCGGGCCGCCCGCGAGCGGCAAGACCCATCTGGTCCGCGTTTGGCAGGCGCGCTCGGAAGCTGCGGCCCTGTTGGGAGCGGAAAGCGAGTTCGAGGCGGTGGAGGCGGCGCCTCACGGTTCGGCCTTCGTGCTCGAAGATGCCGATCAGATCGAATTCGCGGAGAAGTCCCTGTTTCACCTCCTCAATCTCATCAAGGAGGGCGGCCATTTTCTGCTGATCACGGCGCGCCAGCCGCCGCGGCGCTGGGGAATCGAATTGCCGGATCTGCTCTCCCGGCTGAATGCGTTGCCGCTGATCGATATCGGCAGTCCGGACGGGCCGCTTCTGAAGACGGTGATGCTGAAGCATTTCGCCGACCGGCAGCTCAATATCGAGCCCAAGGTGCTGGACTATCTCGCGCTGCATGTCGACCGGTCTCTGGAGGCGGCAGCACGTGCGGTGGAGGCCGTCGATCAAGCGGCGCTGGGGTCGGGGCGGAAGATCAGCCGGCAACTGGCCGCGGAGGCGCTGCGGAACACGCAACCGACGGATTAGCTTCGCGGCGTTTTGCCATCCGCTTTCTTGCGGCCCGCAAAGTGAAATTTCACCATAAGGGGCATACTGTAACAGGAGTGCAATGGTTGGCGGGCATAGCTGGCGGTCGGCTTTCGCTTCTTCGCCTCCGGCAAGGGGCGCATTTCGGTATTCAAACGAGGCGGTGAATGACGTCCACGGATAATATTTCAGCGATGAGTTCCAAGCCCGAACCCGCTTCCTTCGGCGCGGCCCGGTTCTTCAACCGCGAGCTGTCGTGGCTCTATTTCAATCAGCGTGTGCTGGAAGAGGCGGAGAACGAGCGTCACCCGCTTTTGGAACGGCTGCGCTTTCTGTCCATCTCCGCCTCGAATCTCGACGAGTTCTATATGGTCCGCGTGGCGGGTCTGCGCGGCCAGGTGCTGGCCGGGATCGAGACGCCGAGCCAGGACGGGCTGACGCCGGCCGAGCAGCTCGACCGGATCAACCAGTTCGTCGCAGAGCTCACCGCGGACCAGCAGGAGGTCTGGGTCAAGCTGAAGGGGCTGATGGACCAGGCCGGCATCGACATCCTCCAGGCGGACGAGCTCAGCGAGGAGGAGAAGAGCTGGCTGGAGCAGCATTTCCTGGATCACATCTTCCCGGTGCTGACGCCGATCGCCGTCGATCCGGCCCATCCCTTCCCGTTCATTCCGAATTTCGGATTCACGCTGGGGCTGGAGCTGGTGCGGGAGGGCTCACTTCGCTCCATGCATGCTTTGATGCCGATCCCGCCCATGCTGGACCGGTTCATCCGGCTGCCGCGCGAGGAGGGAAAGGACGAGGCGATCCGATTCATCCGTCTGGAGACGGTGGTCGCGATCTTCGTGAACCGGCTCTTTCCCGGGTATCGCGTGCGCAGCCAGGGGGCCTTCCGGGTGTTGCGCGATAGTGATTTGGAGGTTCAGGAAGAGGCCGAGGATCTCGTGCGGCTCTTCGAATCGGCGCTCAAGCGCCGGCGCCGCGGGTCCGTCATCCGGCTCGAGATCGAGAACACCATGCCGCCGCGTCTACAGCGCTTCGTCATGCAGGAGCTGAACGTCACCGAGAACGAGAGCTTCGTGCAGAAGGGGCTGATCGGACTTTCGGATACCGAGCAGCTCATCGTTTCGGACCGGCCTGACTTGAAATTCGAGCCTTACAACAGCCGGTTTCCGGAACGAATCCGCGAGCATCAGGGCGACTGTTTCGCTGCCATCAAGGAGAAGGATATCGTCGTCCATCACCCGTACGAATCCTTCGATGTGGTGCTCCAGTTTCTGAAGCAGGCGGCGGCCGATCCGGATGTTGTCGCGATCAAATGGACGCTTTACCGGACCGGCAAGGCCTCGCCGATCATCGATGTGCTGAAGGAGGCGGCCGAGAACGGCAAGTCGGTCACCGCCGTGGTCGAGCTCAAGGCGCGTTTCGACGAGGAAGCCAACATCAAATGGGCGCGCGATCTGGAAAGCGCGGGCGTTCAGGTGGTCTATGGCTTCCTGGAGCTGAAGACCCACGCCAAGCTCAGCCTGATCGTGCGGCGCGAGCGCGGCGAGCTGGTCACCTATTGCCATGTCGGCACCGGCAACTACCACACGGTGACGGCCAAGATTTACACCGACCTGTCCTTCTTCACGGCGGACCGGGTGATCGGCAACGATCTTTCGCGCATCTTCAACTTCGTGACCGGCTACGCGGAGCCGATCGAGTTGCAGGCCTTGGCTCTATCGCCGAACGGCATCCGGGCGCGCATCCTCGATCACATCCGGGAAGAGATGTATCACGCCAAGGAAGGCCGGCCGGCGGCCATCTGGATGAAGATGAACTCCCTGGTCGATAAGGAGATCATCGATGCGCTGTACGAGGCGAGCCAGGCTGGCGTGGAGATCGATCTCGTGGTGCGGGGCATCTGCTGCTTGCGGCCCGGCATCGCCGGACTTTCGGAGCGCATCCATGTGAAGAGCATCGTCGGGCGCTTCCTGGAGCATTCGCGTATCTATTGCTTCGGTGCGGGGCATGGGCTGCCCCACCGGAAGGCGGCGGTCTATATCTCCTCCGCCGATATGATGCCCCGCAATCTCGATCGTCGGGTGGAGGCGATGACGCCGATCCTGAACCCGACGGTGCACGAGCAGATTCTCGATCAGATCATGATTGCCAATCTGAAGGACAATCTGCAGAGCTGGCGCGTTCTGCCCGATGGGAGCTCGGAGCGCATCAAGCCGACCGAGGGGCAGGATCCTTTCAGCGCGCAGAGCTACTTTATGACGAATCCCAGCCTTTCGGGCCGTGGCGCAGCATTGAAAGAAAACATGCCGCCGCGATTTGCTCATCTCGTTCAGACCGGTTAAGCCTTGGATCTCCTGAGCCTTTTTCGGGTGCCCATGGCCCGCCGTAACGATCTCAGCCCCGTCGCAGTCGTCGATATCGGCTCGAACTCGGTTCGGCTCGTCGTCTATGAGGGGGCGACCCCCGCGCCGACGCCGCTGTTCAACGAGAAGGTGCTTTGCGGGCTCGGCCGGACGGTCGCGTCCACCGGCAAGCTCGATCCCGAATCCGTCGAGCGGGCGTTACGCGCGCTCCGCCGGTTTCGTGCTCTCATCGATCAAATCGGTGCCAGAAAGGTCGAGGTGATCGCCACGGCCGCGGCGCGCGATGCGGAGAACGGCCCCGATTTCGTGGCGCGGGCCGAGGCGATTCTCGATGCGCCCGTCCAGCTTCTGACCGGCACCAAGGAGGCGGAACTCGCGGCGCACGGCGTGCTTGCCGGCCACCGCAATGCGAACGGGCTCGCCGGCGATCTGGGCGGCGGCAGCCTGGAACTGGTCGATATCTTCAAGGGCGAGACCGGCGATGCGGTGACCTTGCCGCTCGGCGGGTTGCGGCTGATCGATGTTTCCGGCGGCAATCTCAAGAAGGCCAGGGAGATCGTCGATTCCGAGCTCGATAAGGTCACGTGGCTGGAGAAGGGCAAGGACCGGGATTTCTACGCCATCGGCGGCACATGGCGTGCGTTCGCGCGGCTCTACATGGCGCAGATCGAATACCCTTTGAGCGTCATGCAGGATTTCCGCATCAAGACCGACGATGCGTTGAAATTCGCCTCCGCCCTCGATCTGCAATCCCCCAGCTCGCTGGCCGGCATTAGCGAGATCTCCAGTGCCCGACGGGAGACCGTGCCTTACGGTGCGCTGGTGCTGGAGCGGCTGATCCGCCGGGTGAAGCCGAAATCCATCGTGATCTCCGCCTTCGGCATCCGCGAGGGAATTCTCTATTCTCTGCTCGACGACGAGCAGAAGAAGCAGGATCCGCTGATCGCGGCCTGCGACGACCTCGCCCGGCGGCGTTCGCGCTCGGTGGAAAATGCCTACGAGCTCTGCTTCTGGACCGACGCCCTGTTCCAGGGGCCGGGACCGGAGGAGACACCGGAACAGAGACGTCTCCGCCATGCGGCCTGCCTGCTTTCCGATATCGGCTGGCGGGCGCATCCCGATTATCGCGGCACCCAAAGCCTCAATCTGGTGGCGCAGGGAAACTTCGTCGATCTCGACCATCCGGGCCGCGCCTTCCTGGCGCTGACCGTCTATTACAGGGCGGAAGGTTATGTGAAGGATGAGCTGACCCAGTCCTTGCGGGAGCTGGTCGACGACGACATGGTGCTCCGGGCCCGCATTCTCGGTGCGGCCATGCGGGCGGCGAATATGGTCTCCGCCTCGATGCCTGGGGTGCTGCCCCAGACACCGCTGACTTACGATGGCGACCGGCTCGTCTGGACCTTGCCGGAGCCGTATTGCAATCTGGAAGGCGAACGGGTGGAGCGGCGGTTCAAGAAGCTCGCCGGGCTTCTGGAGCGCGACGGCGAGATTCGCACCGGGGTCTCGGTTCAGCAGGCGGCGGTGTGAGCCGACACGGCGCTTCGACACTTGCGGGAGCAGGCGAACTTCCCCAAATGCTTCCCTGAATCCTTGCCCAAATCATTGTGACATCCGGGATGATGGTGTCTTATCCCAATCCAACCCAAAGCGAATAACCGAAAGCCCAGTCGTAAATGGCAGACGACCTCTATTCCGTGCTCGGCGTGTCCAAGACCGCGAGCGCCGATGAGATAAGCAAGGCCTACCGAAAGCTCGCCAAGAAATATCATCCGGATCTCAATCCCGGTGACGAATCGGCGGAAGCCAAGTTCAAGGAAGCGTCGGCGGCTTATGCGATCCTGAACGATGCGGAGAAACGCGGGCAGTACGACCGCGGCGAGATCGACGCATCGGGGCAGGAACGACCTCAGCAGCGCTATTACCGGGAGTATGCCGGCGGCGAGGACGGGGCACGCTATTACTCGAGCGCCGGATTCGAGGATATGGGCGACATCTTCTCGGATCTGTTCGGTCAACGCCGCTCCGCCGGCGGGTTCGCCGGCGCGAGGGGATTCGGCGGTGCGGGCGGGCACGGCTTCGCCATGCGCGGCCAAGACGCCAATTACCGGCTGGAGATCGCGTTCCTGGAAGCGGCCAACGGCACCAAGAAGCGCATCACGCTGCCCGATGGCGGGACCCTGGATGTCACCATTCCCGCAGGCGTGCGGGACGGTCAGGTGATGCGGCTGAAGGGGAAGGGGATGCCCGGTACCGGTGGCGCGGAGGCGGGCGATGCGCTGGTGGAGGTCACGGTGGGGTCCCACCCGGTCTTCAAGCGCGACGGGCGCGATATCGTCGTGGACCTGCCTATCACCTTCGACGAGGCGGTGCTGGGCGGCAAGGTGGAGGTGCCGACTATCCATGGCGCCGTCTCCATGACCATTCCGGCGGGCGCCAATACGGGGCAAACGCTTCGTATGAAGGGCAGGGGCATCAAGGCCAAGAGCGGCACCGGCGATCAGCTGATTAAGCTTCAGATCATGCTGCCGGAGACGATCGATGGCGATCTTAAGGAATTTGCGGAAAGCTGGCGGGAGAAGCACAGCTACGATCCGCGGAAGAAGCTGAGAGAGCAGGCGTGATGCTAGACGAGCGCGATCTGGTCTCCCGAGTGGAGCAACTGACCGTCACCCGTCTCAGAGTATGGGTCAGCGAGGGCTGGATCCGGCCGGCCGATAGGGAGGCCAAGGGATACAGCGAGGCCGATCTGGCGCGGGCGGCGCTGATTCACGATCTCGTCGACGAACTCGGCGTGAGCGAAGAGGAAGTGCCGGTGATCCTGAGCCTGATCGATCAGATCCACGGACTTAGAACCGAGCTGCGCGTGCTGGTGGAGGCGATCAACGAGCTCTCGGACGAGAGCCGGACCCAGCTCAAAGAGCGGCTCTCGCTCCGCCGCAGCAAGACTCTCGGCTAACCCTCTCGCAGGTCTCGCCCGGTCAGTTTGAGGAGCCTTTGCCGCCAACCGGCAACAGGGAAACCTCGCCATTCTGCACGGCTAGGGACAGCTCGCCCCGCTTCAGCTTGAGCGCTTGCTCGCCGAAGAGCTTGCGCCGCCACCCCTTCATGACGGGAAGATCCGGATCGTCTTGCCGGGCGATCTGCTCCAGGTCCTCCGAGGTGGCAATCAGCTTGGGCGCGACGCCATGATGGCCGGCGGTCGCCTTCAACAGAACCCGTAGCAGATCGAACACGGCGGCTGCTTCCGGCGTCATGGGTTCGGTACGTTGGACACGCGGCACCGTCTTGGGATCCCGCTCCAACCCACGCTCAACGGCCTCGAGCACGCTTCGCCCCCTGGGCGAGCGGACGAACCCGTTATGGAGGCTTCGCAAGGCCCCGAGATCGTCCAGGTTCTGCGGCGCCTGATTGGCGATATCGTGAAGCGCATCGTCCTTCAGGATGCGGGAGCGCGGCACGTCCTGGGTTTGCGCCTCGCGCTCGCGCCAGGCGGCGATCTCCATCAACACGGCCAGCGCCTTGGGCGTCTTGGTGCGCATTTTGAGCCGCTTCCACGCATTCTCGGGATGAAGCTCGTAGGTCCCCGGATCGGTGAGCACGCCCATCTCCTCGTTCAGCCAGGTCTCGCGGCCCGAATTGTCGAGCTGTGCCTTCAGCTTCGGGAAGAGATCGCGCAAATGGGTCACATCCCCGATGGCGTAGGTGAGCTGCTTCTCGGAGAGAGGGCGCCGGCTCCAATCGGTAAAACGGGAGGTCTTGTCGAGATTGCGGTTCAAGATCCGCTTCACCAGCATGCCGTAGCCGACGGATTCGCCGAAGCCGCAGACCATGGCCGCGACCTGCGTGTCGAAGATCGGACGCGGCACCTGGCCCGCCAGATGATGCATGATCTCCACATCCTGACGGGCGGAGTGGAAGACCTTGAGAACGCTCTCGTCGTTCATCAGGTCGAAAAACGGCGCGAGCTCGATGCCCGGCGCCAGGGTGTCGATGAGGAGTTCGCGTTCTCCGGCGGCGATCTGGATCAGGCAGAGCTTCGGCCAGAAGGTCTGCTCTCGCATGAACTCCGTATCGACGGCGATGAAGGGTTGAGAGGCAAGCTCAGAACAGGCTGATGCAAGCTCCTCGGTCGTGGTGATGAGGTGCATGGTTATGCCGGATATAGCTCACCGAACCGCCTTCCGCAAAGGACTAGAAGCACAAGCGGTCAACTCGGGCGTGCGGCCGTTGCCGAGGGGTCACGACCGATGGAGGTGCAGGCCGATTTATCGAGTCCTTTGAGCGGATTGCCGCGTCGGCTTGATAGAGGGGTCGAGTGGGCGTGCGAAGCGCCTTTTTGGTAAGCCTCAGGCGGGGTCTCGCGCTATTTTGGTTGCACGGTCGGATCGCCCGGCGCGAGGCTCGGCGGTGGAATGACGACGGTGCTATTGGGATCCGGGTTCGGGGGCGGCACGCCGATCTCCGAATCGCCGATCGGGGGCGGATCGATCACCCCATCGTCTTCGTGAAGCTGCTCGCTCAGGGTATCGCCCGGATCGATGCCAGGGATCGTTTCCTCCTCGCTGCCGGCCTCGGATGCGGGGGCTGGGTTCTCCGCGGCCTCATTCTCGACTTCGACCTCGGCCAGGGCGGGCGGGATATTTGCGGCGAAGAGCGATACGGTGGCCGCTATGGCGAGCATCGGACATTTTCCCATTGCGGTGTCTCCAAGTTTCATGGAGGTAAACCCAGAGTTTGGCGAAGGCGTTCCTTACTTTCCGTTCCTTGAAACCCGCTGCTATACTTGACGAAAGGAGCGATCGGATGCGGCCATTGGTTTTTCTTGTGCTTCTCACCTTGCCTGTCGCTTTTTCGGCAGGTGCGCTGGCGGAACCGTCCTTGGAATTGGCGGCGAAGTCGGATTCGCAATGTCTGCGAGAGCTTAGCGGTTGCAAGGCGCTCTGCTTCGGCAAGAAGGCGCGGCTGCGCGGTCATTGCTTCGCGGCCTGTCAGTCCCGCTATAACGAATGCGCCGGCTAGATAGGGGGCTCCCAGCCACGATGCGGCTGTCTCCAGCTGTTTTGCCGCCGGAGAAATGACGCGGGCGCTTGACAGCCGGACGCTCGCCATGCGCTCTACGCGCGTTTCAGACGCTTACCTCACGGAATTGCCATGCATCCCTTCCGCACCACGACCTGCGGCGCGCTGCGCGAGCAGAATGTCGGCGAGACAGTCCGCCTTTCGGGCTGGGTGCACCGCCTGCGCGACCATGGCGGGCTGCTCTTTATCGACCTGCGCGACCATTACGGGCTGACCCAATGCGTTGCCGATCCGGATTCCCCGGCCTTTGCCCAGGCCGAGAAGCTGAAGGCCGAATGGGTGGTTCGGATCGATGGGGAGGTGGTTGCGCGCGAGGCGGAGACGGTGAACCCGAATTTGCCGACGGGCCATGTCGAGGTGCGCGTTCAATCCATCGAAGTGCTGTCGGAGGCGGCCGAGCTGCCGCTGCCGGTGTTCGGGGAGCCGGATTATCCGGAAGAGACGCGGCTGAAATACCGCTTCCTCGATCTGCGGCGCGAGACGCTGCACGCCAACATCATGAAGCGGCAGGCGATTATCTGGTCGATCCGGAACCGCATGCGCGAGGCCGGCTTCTTCGAGTTCCAGACGCCGATCCTGACGGCTTCCTCGCCGGAAGGCGCGCGGGATTACCTGGTGCCGAGCCGTGTCCATCCGGGCAAGTTCTACGCGCTGCCCCAGGCACCCCAGCAGTTCAAGCAGCTGATCATGATGGGCGGGTTCGACCGCTATTTCCAGATCGCGCCGTGCTTCCGGGACGAGGATGCGCGGGCCGACCGTTCGCCGGGCGAGTTCTATCAGCTCGATATCGAGATGAGCTTCGCCACCCAGGACGATGTGTTCGATGCCGTCGAGCCCATGCTCCGCGGGCTGTTCGAGGAATTCGGCGAGGGCAAGCCGGTCACCCAGGAATTTCCTCGCATCCCGTATGCGGAAGCCATGCGGAAATACGGTACCGACAAGCCGGATCTGCGCAATCCGATCGTCATGGAAGACGTGACCGACCATTTCCGCGGCTCCGGTTTCAAGATCTTCGCCGGCATGATCGAGATGGATCAGAACACTCGCGTCTGGGCTATTCCCGCCAAGGGTGGCGGCTCCCGCGCCTTCTGCGACCGGATGAATAGCTGGGCGCAGAGTGAGGGTCAGCCGGGCCTCGGCTATATCTTCTTCCGCGAGGGGGAGGGCGCCGGCCCGATCGCTAAGAATATCGGCGAGGCGCGCACAGCGGCGATCCGGGAGCAGCTGTCTTTGAGCGATGGCGATGCCGTCTTCTTCATCGCCGGTCTGCCCTACGAGTTCGCCGATTTCGCTGCGAAGGCGCGGGTGAAGGTGGGCAACGATCTGGAGCTCACCGACAAGGACCGGTTCGACTTCTGTTGGATCGTCGACTTCCCCATGTACGAGTTGAACGACGAGGGGGAGATCGACTTTTCCCACAATCCGTTCTCCATGCCGCAAGGGGGGATGGAGGCGTTGGAGACGCCGGATCCGCTGGAGGTCAAGGCCTTCCAGTACGACATCGTCTGCAACGGTGTGGAGCTGTCGTCGGGTGCGATCCGGAATCACAAGCCGGAGATCATGCAAAAGGCGTTCGAGATCGCCGGCTACTCGAAAGAGGACCTGGAGAAGGAATTCGGCGGCATGCTGCGGGCGCTGCAGTACGGCGCACCGCCCCATGGCGGCATTGCGCCGGGTATCGACCGCATCGTGATGCTGCTCTGCGGCGAGGAGAATCTTCGCGAGGTGGTGATGTTCCCCATGAACCAGCAGGCCGAAGACCTGCTGATGGGCGCACCGTCGGAAGTCTCGCCTGAGCAGCTCAAAGAGCTGAACATCAAGGTCGTGCCGCCGAAGGTGGCGAAGAAGTCCGAGACTTAGTGCCTTAGGTCTGCAAAACGCGAGTCGGATGAGTCGCTTGGACGGCCGGGTTCGAGCGACTCTTTAAGGCGGCGGCCCGTCTTCAAGGTAGCGGGCCGTCCTCGATCGCTGCGACGGCGATCTTCGCCTGGGCCACGATCTCTTCCTCGTCCAGCGCGTCCACCATATCCGCCAGTACCGCCTCGGCATGATGCAGCAGCACCGAACGCTGCTTGGGCGAGCACTCCTCGGCGAGCTGCTGCAGGCATTGGGCGAGGCGGAGCTGCACGGACGGCGTCCCCTTCGCGTGGTGGCGAATCTTCAGGAAGGCCGCATCGACCATGGATTTGAAATCGTATCTCGGGGTGATGAGGCGGAGCTTGTCCTCGTCGTCGCACCAGCGGTTCTTCGGCTCGCCCCGGCGCATGATCTTTTCCAGGGAGACCGAGAGACGGTTGATCACCGCGATGGCGGTGAAGGGGTCGGCGATGGAAGGTGACAGGGCCCGGAGCGCGATCTCGACGAGCTGGTGGATGTAGTAGTTGAGATCCTGGACCGAGTTCTGGCCCTTTCCCATGACAAGGGCGGACTGCATCTCCTCGATCATCTCATCCGATGCCGCCTCCTGAGGCGCGACATAGGCGAAAGTGGCGCCTTCGACACCGTGATCGCCTGGCACGATCTCCAGCTTGATGAGGGTGTGGGCCTTCTCGCCCGCGCCGACCAGGGCGTCGTGATCGATCCCCTGGATATATCCGCTGCGGGGAAGGGGGATCTTGGTCGCTTCGTCGGGACAGTCCGGCGGCTCGGGCCCGTTCTCCTCGTCCTTTTCCGGTAGCAGGCGCCTCACCTCGGCATCGAGCACGGCTCCCACCTCGGCGATGACATTATCGGCGATGATGGAGCGGGCGAGGTGATGCACGAAGACGAGCAGGGCGACCACATTGAGGAGGATCAACGCCGTGCCGATGGCGACGGCGAGGTTGGGGGCCTGGTCCTCGGAAAGATAGGCGGCGCGCAGCACCAGGATCAGATAGACCACCGTCGCCACCATGAGGCCGAGCGCGAATTGGGTGCGCCGGTCGCCCATGAAGCTGCGGATCAGGCGGGGGCCGAGCTGCTGGGCGGCGAGAGTCAGCACGACCATGGTGATGGAGATCGCCAAGGTCGCCATGGTGATGATGGCGGCCACGAGGTTCGACAGGAAGTGGGAGGCGCTCTGCCCGCTGCCGCTATAGAGGTACCAGGGCGGGTTGTCGCCGAGCTCCCAATCGACGCGGACGGCCAGCAGCGCGGCGGCGACGGCGACGATCACCATGAGCATGGGAAGCGCCCAGAGGCTGGAGACGAGGCTCCGCCAGAAGGCAAGCAGGCGGTTCATCATGGGCGGCGTTCCGGCGCTGTTGGGCCGTCATGCAAGAGGGCGATCTGTGCCTGTTCTATCAAACGATTCAAAGCGTTGTGCTGCCTGGTTAAGAGTTCGATTCCGGTTTTCCGGTCTCTTGGCCGAGCGGATCGGAACTTAGGGTCGCCGAATACGCTTCGGAAAATGCTAATCTGGTGACGGGCAAAGCAGGGAGATGGTTCCGTGGCGCTGTCTGACCACGTCTTCAATTATTGCGAGCGGGGGGAGGATCCGGGAGTTTGGGCCGAGCCGCTGAATGCGCTCACCAATGGCGGATTTCTGCTGGCGTCGCTTGTCGCGCTGGGCCTTCTGCTGCGCCGGCCGGCGGAGGCACGCGGTGCCGATCATTATCTTCTGATCGCGCTGGTCTTCATCATCGGGCTGGGCAGCCTCGCCTTTCACCTCTTCGCCACTAAGGCAACGGGGCTCGCCGATACCATCCCCATCGGCATTTTCATGCTGGTCTATCTCGCCTTCGCCCTGAACCGCTTCTTAAGTGTGCCGCCGGGCTGGACCACGCTGCTGGTCATCGGGTTCGCCGGGCTTGGCGCGATGTCCATGCAGCTGCGTTGCTTCGACGGCGGTATCGGCTTTCCGGGGAGTGACGTGGAGGCCGGCCCTTGCCTGAACGGCAGCGTGGGCTATCTGCCGGCCCTTCTCGCCATGGTGATCATCGGCGGGCTGGTCTGGGCGCGGGGCCTGCCGGCGGGGCGGCTGATCCTTTGGGCGGCGGCCGTGTTCACCGTTTCGGTGACCTTCCGTTCCCTGGATATGGCGCTCTGCGGGAGCTTGGCTTATGACGGGTACGCCATCGGCACCCATTTCATCTGGCATCTGTTGAACGCGCTCACCCTGTTCCTATTGCTATTGGCGAGCTTCCGGGCCGATGGGGCCGACGAATTGCCGCCGGTGCGCATCTCGGAGCGGGACAGCGACGGCGAGACGTTTCTCTAGTCCCGTGAGCGTCTCGAACCTCATGAGCGCGGCGGAACGCTTGAGGAAAGCGCCAAAACCTGCTTCTCAACCTTTCGGCTTACACTCGAGTCGTGCCTGAAGAATCGGGTGCGGCCTTGCGGCCGGCAGCGAAGCAGGCATGCTTCGGCTGGAAAAGCGGACGTGGTGGAATTGGTAGACACACAGGACTTAAAATCCTGAGGGCGAAAGCCCGTGCGGGTTCGATCCCCGCCGTCCGCACCAGCTCATTGTTCGCAAATCACAGTGGGCTGACATTTCCCACACACACCCGTGATACCCCGTCAGCGAATTCCCACCACAGTGTGACCCGGCTCGACGGGAGTGTGACCACCGCTCTTCGCTGCCGCTGCTACCTTCACGCTCGTTAGCCCCCCAGCTCAAACGGAGGAAATGAGCAATGAAACAGCTTCTTCTCGCAGCGACCCTGATCGGCGCATTCACGGTTCCGGCTTTCGCCATGGGGCCGTTCTACATCGTCTTCGACAAGGAGGCGGGATCCTGCTCGATGGTGAAAAAAGTCCCGTCCGATACGGACAAGTTCGCCATGATGGGCAGCTACAAAACCGAGAAAGACGCCCACATGGCCATGGAAGGCATGACCAAGTGCAAATAGGCGATCCATCGATCGTCTGATTGTTCAGCAACGGCCGTCCTCTTCATCTTGAGGGCGGCCGTTTATTCTTTCCACACTCTAAACTTATCAGAGACGATCCGGCTGCAGCCGGGGGCTTTGCATCGCGCTATATTCGCTAAGAGCGAAGGTTTGATTCGCTTGCTTGGGGAGGAGGAATGCCATGGCTATTCCGCTCGACGCCGCTGCCGCGGCGATGCGCGATGCAATGCGCGAGACGGTGAAACGTTATTCTCTCTGGTATGTCCTGCAGGGCCTCTTGATGCTGCTGGCAGGCGTTCTGGCGTTGATCTATCCGCTGATCTCCTCGGTGGCGATCGTCATGCTGCTGGCTTGGGTGCTGATCGTGAGCGGCGTGGTGCAGGGGATCGGTCTCATCGGGGCGCGTCATGTGCCCCATTTCTGGCTGCAGTTGATTTCCGTGGCCCTGTCGCTGCTCGTCGGCGTCCTGCTGTTGCGGAATCCCGGCGCGGGGCTGGTGCTCTTCAGCGCGCTTCTGATCGTCTATTTCATGATCGAAGGGTTCGCCAAGGTGATCTTCTCCCTCACCATCCGCCCGCTTGCCAATTGGGGCTGGGTGCTGGGGAGCGGCTTGGTGAGCATCCTGCTTGGCGTCTATCTCTGGGCCAATTTGGCGGTGATCTCGAGCTGGGTGCTTGGCTTGCTGCTCGGGATTCAGCTGATCCTCGAGGGCGCGGCCATCAGCTATCTGGCCTGGCAGGTCCGGCGGAGCGGATAGGTATCGTGTGCCCCATATTTCGGCCGTCCTCTTCATCTTGAGGACCGCCGTTTTTATTTTGCGGTTCACTTCAGCCGGCGCGCTTGTCCGATTCGAATTGGCTGCGAGCTACATGGAATGCCTCGGCATTTTCGATGATCCATGTCCAGAGCGGCATCATGCCTACGAGGAGGCCGCGCCCGAGATCGGTCAGCGCGTATTCCACCTTAGGAGGCACTTCCTCGTAGTCATGTCGTGAGATCAGGCCGTCGCGCTCGAGATGACGCAGGGTCCGCGTGAGCATCCTCTGGGTGACGCCGGTCAAGCGCCGCGCCAAGGCCGCATGGCGTAGAGTCCCTTCGGCGCCCAGAGCGTAGATTACGCCAAGCGACCAGCGGTTCCCGGCGTGGGCCAGCACCTCGCGTTTCAGCTCGTCTTCGTCGGCGCTCAGGGCGGCACAGATCGCTTTGGACCGCCTCATCACAGAGGCAAAGTCGGTCTCGCTCTCAGGTATCATCGGTGTACCGTCTTCCTAAGATTGCGCGGCGTTATCATGTGGAGGGCTTCAATAAAGGAGCCAAGCATGAGCACGAAAGATTTTTCCAAACAAAACATTCTCGTTCTCGGTGCGGGCGAACTCGGCATGTCGGTGCTGAGCGCCTTATCGGAGCTGCGCGGCAAGAGCAGAGTACCGCCGGTCTCTGTGCTTTTGCGGCCTGTTACGGACCGTCCGGATGCCGACGTCAAGCGGCGCGCCGAAACTCTCGACTCGCTTGGGATCGCTACGGTCGAGGCGGATCTCGCCGCGGCAAGCATCGATGACCTTGCATCTCTCTTCTCGCGGTACTCCACGGTCGTTTGCTGCACCGGTTTCGTCGGCGGGCGCGGCACCCAGCGCAAAATCACCTCGGCTGTCTTGCAGGCGGGCGTGAAGCAATACATCCCGTGGCAGTTCGGCGTCGATTACGACGCGGTCGGTCGCGGCAGCGGTCAGGAGGTCTGGGACGAGCAGCTTGATGTGCGGCAGATGCTGCGCGGCCAGTCGGAGGTCGACTGGAAAATCATCTCCACCGGTATGTTCATGAGCTTCGTTTTCGTTCCCGAGTTCGGCGTGGCCGACCTATCAGCAGGCAGGGTTCGGGCGCTCGGCAGCTGGGATTACCGGCTCACGCTCACGACGGCTGAGGATATCGGGCTTCTGACGGCTTTGGTCCTAGAGTCGTGGAACGAGATTGCCGACGAGATTGTCTTTGTCGCCGGCGATACGGTCTCCTACAGAGAATTGGCCGATATCGTGGAAGACGCGCTCGACCGGCCAGTGGAACGACTTCTATGGTCGGTTCCCGAGCTTGAGAAGGACGCGGGTGCGGAGCCGAACAATCCAATGCCGAGCTATCGGCTTGCCTTTGCCAGGCCCGAAGGCGTCGCCTGGCCCAAAGAGCACACATTCAATGCACGGCGGAATATTGCGGTCACGGATATCTCAGGATGGCTTCGCGAGCGTGCCGGTGGCGGGGCATACCGCGTTGCTTCGCCTTGAAGAGCGCGCCTAGTGCACATTTTAAGGTTCCATTTTCGATGCTGGTCTGCGTTCAGTTGAAGTGTGGCGCGCGCCTGCAATAATGCAGAATACGCACGCGCGAATCGATAGGACGGCGCGATGTCATCAAGCTGTTCAGCCCTCCATCGATATTGTTCTGCGGAATTATTCTTGGAGGGAGGCTTATGAAGAGATTTCATTTCATTGCATCTGCGGCGTTCGCGCTGCTCATTTCGAGCGGTCTTGCGGCCTCGGCCCAAGACGCCGGCAGTTCCGATGCGGGGGCATCCGACCAAGCTTCAGAAGAGTCCGGCACGAACATCCGCGGCGCCACCACGGGGCCGACCGATGCGCCGGGCTACAACCATCCCGACCAATACATTCACCTGAACACCGTGAAGCCAGCGCCGAACATGTACGGCGTGATCGAGCATCCGGAGCAGGACAAGGAAGCGGCGGATAAGCTTGCCAAGTTCGTTGAGAAAAACGGCGGCAAGAAGCCGAACTTCCTGGTCTTCCTGCTGGACGATGTCGGCTGGCTGGATCCGGGCTTCAATGGCGGGGGCATCGCCGTCGGCCATCCGACGCCGAACATGGATGCGCTGGCCGCCGAAGGGCTGGTGCTCACCTCCGCCTATTCGACACCGTCTTGCACGCCGAGCCGGGCGAC
The DNA here is from genome assembly GCA_050110875.1 of Methyloligella sp. ZOD6. GTDB lineage: Bacteria > Pseudomonadota > Alphaproteobacteria > Rhizobiales > Methyloligellaceae > Methyloligella. Next base: position 2,132,630 of record CP188828.1, on the reverse strand, counting down.
CATCCATACGGGTCAAATTCCGCTGCATCACGGCTTGCTGCGACCGCCGATGTATGGCGAGCCGGGCGGTCTCGACGGGGCGATCACGATGCCGGAGATCCTGAAGAAGTTCGGCTACACGACCCAGGGTGTTGGCAAGTGGCATATGGGCGAGAACAAGGGCTCGCTGCCGCAGAATGTCGGCTACGACAATTATCGCGGCTTCCTCGGCGTTTCCGACATGTACACCGAGTGGCGCGATATGTACTTCAATCCGGAGATCGCGCTCAGCCCCGACCGCTTCAAGATGATGCAGGAGAAGGGCTTCAACCACTACGATGTGGAGTGCACGCCTTCGGACAAGGAGAAGTGCAAGGATCTGAAGCTCATCGACCTCGACTACATCAAGGAGCTCGACGAGATCTGGACCAAGGTCAGCACCGACTTCATCGAGAAGCAGAAGGACAGCGACAAGCCGTTCTTCCTGTATCACGCGACCCGGGGCTGCCATTTCGACAACTACCCGAACAAGAAATGGGCCGGCGCTTCACGGGCGCGCACCGTCTATAGCGATTGCATGGTGCATATGGACGATGTCTTCAAACGGCTGATCGGAAAGCTGAAGGAGACCGGCCAGTTGGAGAACACCATCGTTCTGCTGACCTCCGACAACGGTCCGGAATGCGAGATCCCGCCCCATGGCCAGACGCCGTTCCGGGGCTGCAAGGGGTCCAGCTGGGAAGGCGGTGTGCGTGCGCCCATGTTCGTCTACTGGAAGGACATGATCGCCCCGCGGCGCTCCGAGGGTCTGTTCGACCAGGCCGATATCTTCAACACGTTCATCGGCATTGCCGGCGCGCCGGGCAAGGAGCTGGCGAAATACGTGCCGAGCAAGCGTTATGTGGACGGCGTCGACCAGACCGGTTTCCTGCTGGCCAAGGACGGCCAGTCGGCCCGCAAGGCGCGCATCTACACGCTGAACCAGTATCTTTCGGCCGTGCGGGTGGACGAGTTCAAGGTCACGATCACCGCCGAGCTCGAAGACGGCTTCTTCAAGCGCGGTTACACGGGCGGTTTCTCCGGCCCGGTGACCACCGATACGGGCGGTGCCGTGATGGTGAACCTCTACACCAACCCGAAAGAAGACGTGAGCATCGGCGTGCGCCATCTGCCGCTGACGGTTCCGGTGGGCTATGCGCTCGGCGACTACATGCTGGAACTTGAGAAATATCCGCCGAAATTCTCCACCAGCTTCCTCTCCAACAATCCGCCCATGTACGACATGATTCCGGAGGTCAAGGAAGACGCGAAGATGACCCTGGAGGAGTGGAAGGCGAACGAGGAGAGGAAGCTGAAGACCAAGTAGCGATCCGGGGGCGGGCGGACATCCATCGCCGCCGTCCGCTCCCGGATCCGCCAGACTGTGGCGCCGGCGACACAGATTGTCTGAATTCCTTGCCGCGGAAGCTTCAAAGGAAGCGCAATGTCATGTGCTCCCTTTATGCTTTGGCTAAATGATCCGTCCAATCGGATCGTCGGGGGGATATTGGATGATCTGGAGAGTTTGGGGACTCTCGCTCGGCCTGCTGCTCTTGCCTTTCTTGGCTGCCGGCGCGGTCAAGGCCGAGAGCGCCACCGTCGAAGGCGTGCAAGGTTGGGAATACGAGGTCGGGTCCTATGCCTGGGCGCTCTGGGTGCAGGGCGACGTCACTGCGAACGATCTCGAGTTCGACGTCTACGCCACACCGGTCGATCTGATCGACGCGGCCAAGTTCGGTCTGACCACGACCTTCGAAGCGCGCAAGGACCGCTTCACCTTCTATGCCGATATCCTTTACGCGGATTTCGGTTTCGATGGCGACGTGGTGCGCGAAGTCGATCTTCCCGCCGATCTCACGCTAAAGGCCAATGCCGCCGCCTCTCTCGACTATCGTTTCGGCGTCTATCAGGCCGGCGCGCTTTATGAGATTTACGACCTGCCCTCCGCTTACGGCGACACCAAGATCTCCGTCGGTGGCGGTGCGCGGTGGGTGCGGCAGGAAGCCGAGATCGGGCTTTCGCTCAGTGTTTCGGCGAATCGCAGCCTGGGAAGCTGGCTCGATACCGTCGAGACCCGGATCAATCGGATCGAGAACCGGCAAGAGCGAACCCAGGCGCTGGCACAGCTGAACGCTTTGCGCGATGCGCTGTTGAGCCGGCGTATTTCGCGGTCGTCCTCGGAGGAGGCCCAGCGCCGGGCGGCCCGGCTCGAAAAGAGGTTGAATCGCGTCGACCGGCGCGGGCAAGCGCTAGCGGCAATCGAAGCGGTGCAGGATTTCCGGCTTGCCTTGCTGCAGCGGCAGCTGGTGCTGGCCAATGGCAGGGCCAGCGGCAATTACGCCTTCGCAACGACTGATGTGATGCAATGGGTCGATCCGGTGATCGCAACTCGGATAACCCATGAATTCAAGGAGGGCGAAGCGGTCACCTTCACCGGCGATATCGGCGGCTTCAACGCCGACCGTAATCTCACTTGGCAGGTGCAGTTCACGTATGACCGCGAAGGAACCTTGTTCGGCTTCGACACCACGAGCTCGTTCGGCTATCGCGCGCTGGGGCTGTTCTACGACGATACCGACTTCGGCGGCAGCCGGGGCGTGGATGTGGTGCTGCACGGGCCGATCGCGGAAATCGCCTTCCGCTGGTGATCGTTGATGGTTCCCCGCCGCCAAATTCAGGGTGGTGTTGCGGGCATGCGAAAGCTGAACGGTGCGGCGAAGCTGTTTCTTCGTCCGCTGGTCCTGGCAGTTCTAGGCCTTCTCCTGCTTGTCGCCGGTTCGCTTTCCAGTTGGCATCAAGCGGTGCTGGCGAGCCCACCGAAACCTTCCGCGCAAGGTCTCCACTTCGTCGGTACGAAAACCTGCGCTGGCTGCCATGAGGCGGCAGGCGCCGCGTGGGGACTGTCCCAACACGCCCATGCCATGGATCACGCCACGGACGAGACCGTGCTGGGCGATTTTAACGATGCACGCTTCGACTATTTCGGCACGCAATCGCGCTTCTATCGGAAAGGCGGGACATTCTTCGTCGAGACCGACGGGCCGGACGGCACGCTCGATACGTTCGAGGTGAAATACACGTTCGGACTCGATCCCCTGCAGCAATATCTCATCGAATTTCCCGACGGGCGCATCCAGGCCCTGCCGCTGGCCTGGGACAGCCGGCCGAAGGATCGGGGCGGCCAGCGCTGGTTCCATCTCTACCCGGACGAGGAGATCGGCCATGGCGATCCGCTGCACTGGACCAAGCTGGAGCAGAACTGGAACTTCATGTGCGCCGAATGCCATTCCACCGGCGTGAAGAAGAACTACGACTCGAAGACAGACCGCTTCGACACGACGTGGGAAGAGATCAGCGTCGGTTGCGAGGCCTGTCACGGAAAAGGCTCGGAGCATGTGGCCTGGGCCAACGGCGAAGGCGACAAGAACGATCCGAAGAAGGGGCTGGTGGCGCTGTTCGACGAGCGGGACGGCGTGACCTGGCACCGGAGCCCGAAGACCGGGCTGCCGGAACGGAGCAGGCCTCCCCGGGAAATACGGGTCGAGGTGGAAGCGTGCGGGCGCTGCCATGCCTTGCGGTCCCAAATTTCCGATGACTGGAAACCCGGTCAGCCTCTCTCCGACACCCATCTGGTGAATCTGATCTCCGAAGGCGTTTTTCAGGCCGACGGGCAGATGGACGGGGAGGTATTCAATTACGGCTCGTTCAAGCAGAGCAAGATGTTCGCCGCGGGCGTCACCTGCGGCGACTGCCATGAACCCCATAGCGGGAATTTGCGAGCGCAAGGCGAGGCGGTCTGCCTGCAATGCCATTCGGCCGATCTGGCCACGAATAGCCACACCCACCACCAAGACGTGGCGGCGTCGAAGCGCCCGGATTGCATCTCCTGCCACATGCCGGCGCATACCTTCATGGTGGTGGACGAGCGTCACGACCACAGCTTCCGTATTCCGCGTCCGGACCTTTCCGCGGCACTCGGCACGAGCAATGCCTGCAACGATTGCCATGCCGACAAGCCGCCGGAATGGGCGGCGTCGGCGATCGAAGACTGGTTCGGGCCGGAGCGGAAGGGCTGGGGCTATGGCGCGGCGTTCCATACTGCTTGGGAGGGGAAGCCGGGGGCGGCGGATCGGCTTGCCGCGGTCGCGCAGGACAACGACTTGCCGGGCTTCGTGCGCGGCAGCGCGCTGGCAGCTGTTCGTTCGCATCTGACCGAGGAGACATTGGCAGCTGCGAAAGAGGGGCTCGAAGATCCCGATCCGATCGTGCGGCTCGGCGCTTTGGAAAACTTGAGCACGCTGCCGCCCGATCAGGCCTGGCCCATCCTGTCGCCATTGCTCGACGATCCGGTGCGCGGTGTCCGTATCCGGGCGGGAGAGCTGCTGACAGGCGCGCCGACGGATGCGTTGTCCCGGCGGCAGCGCGAGACGCTGAAAGCGGCCCAGAAGGATTTCGTCGCCACGCAGACTCTCAATGCCGATCGGCCGGAATCCCGTACCCGCTTGGCGGATTTCTATGTCCGCCAGGGGCGTTTGGAGGCGGCCGAGCGGGAGTACAAGGCGGCGCTGCGGCTCAACCCAGCCTATGGGACATCCGCGGTTAATCTCGCCGATCTCTACCGTCAGCAGGGGCAGGACGAGAAGGGGGCCGAGGTTCTACGCCAGGCCATCGAAGCGGCACCGGATGACGGTGCGCTCCATCACGCGCTCGGTTTGACTCTGGTGCGGCTGAAGCGGCCGGAGGAGGCGCTCGAGGCGTTGAAAAAAGCTGCCGAGCTGTCGCCGGACGAGCCGCGCTACGCCTATGTCTATGCGATCGGGCTCAACTCGATCGGACGTCCGCAGGCGGCGATCACGGTTCTGGAAAACAGTCTCACGCGCAACCCTTACGACCGGGACACGCTGATGCTGCTGCTCAACTTCGCAAGCGAGACGGGCGAGATGGATAAGGCACTTCGCTATGCGGAGCAGCTCGCCGAGATCGAGCCGGAGAATCGGGATCTCCAGATGCTGATCCAGGCGTTGCGGTCGCGAGCACGCTGATCGAAATCGGCGTTAGAGCAGCGGCGCGATCGCATCCTTTATGGCCAGGGCGAGCTTTCGCTGATCCCCGGGACCGAGATGGATGCCGTCGGGTTCGTCGGCGGTGACGATTTCGGCGGCATTCAGAAAGGCGGTACCCAGGGATGCCGCGACCAGCCGATAGGCTTCGGCAAGCTCGCCGCACAGCTTTTGGCCGCCGTCATAAAAGAGGCCGATGGTCGGCTCGAGCTGTCCCATGAGAGGCGGTGCGACGAGCATGGCCGCTGGCGCGGTGCCGCCGGGGCCGGCCAAGCTCTGCTTTACGGTCATGATGAGACGCGCACAGGCGAGCGCGATCTCGCCGATGGTGAGCTTATAGCAGGGCGCGCAATCGTTGGTGCCGAGCATGATGATGACGGCGTCCAGCGGTGCGTGGGATTCCAGAATAAAGGGGAGCTTGGCGAGGCCGCCGCGATCGGGGCGGAAGGGATCCTCCACGGCAAGGGTTCGACCGTTCAACCCTTCCTCGATCACCTCGTAATCTTGTCCCAGCTCCTCGCCTAAGATACGGGGCCAGCGATGCTCCGGCGGCAGGCGGGTCGTGTCTTTCGGGTTGTAGCCCCAGGTGATGGAATCGCCGAAGCACAGGATGGTTTTCATGAGGCCTGCGTCCCTGTCTTGGGTGACGCCTGAGATCCGATAGATCCAATCTATGCGGCAGGTGCTTAAGATTCCGACTCTTGTTTTTCGGCAAAACGCAGCCGGTCCGCGGGTTTTCCCCGGCAATGGGATGCGGGATCTTCCGATGCTTGGGTGAAACCCTGGCGCAAATGCCCGGAGCCACCATTCAGCTCCGGTGCCGCAGCGAAAACCCTGTCACGACAGAGACTTGATTCTTTTGCTAAACTTACCCCTTGACCGGATGGCTGTTGGTCCTAGGGTCTAACCCGCCGCAGGAAGCCTTACGATGAGCGTCTCGATCGCCGATTTTGCGCGCTCGAGTTCAAAAAAGATCGGCGATGCCGAGCCATAACCTATGAGATCGAACAGGTCTGCAGCGCTGTACCGCATCATGCATAAATTGGTCTTGCCGGAGCTCGTTCTCCTGGCTTGGAGCGTGGCCGTCGTACCGGCGCACGCGCAACCGCCCGCGCCGCCGGTGGAATCGGAAGAGGCGCGGATGGCGCCGGTGGTCAAGCAGTTGGAGATCTCCGGCACCGTCTCCACGCCCCAGGCCTCTCAGATCTCGACCTCGGTCGAAGGGCTGGTCAGCGAGATTCATTTCGATAGCGGCGCGCGGGTAAAGAAGGGCGATCTCCTGCTCAAGCTCGATTCCGAGTTGGAGGAGGCTGCCCTCGCTCAGGCCCAGGCGCAGACCGAACAGGCCGCTGCCGAGGTCAAGGATGCCAGACGCCGGCTGAAAATCGCGCAGACTCTGGCCTCCCGGGAATACGGACCGAAGAATGAGGCCGAGGCACGGGAGGCGGAGGTCGATATCGATCTCGCTGCCCTGGAAGCGGCCAAGGCCGAGCAGGCCCGACGCACCGCGATCCTGGAGCGTCATGAGCTTCGTGCGCCGTTCGATGGGGTGATCTCCGAACGCATGGCCGAAGTCGGCCAATGGGTGGTGCCGGGGACGGCCGCTTTCGAGCTGGTGGCGATGGACGGCTTCCGGATCGACCTGCCGGTGCCGCAGGATTATTTCGCGCAGCTTCGCGAGGGGACAGATGTCTCCCTGAAGTTCGACGCGCTCCCGGACGAGACAATACCGGCCGAGATCGGCGCCTTGATCCCGGTGAGCGATCCGGATGCGCGCACCTTCACCTTGAGAGTCCTGCCGCTGCGCAAGAATCTGCCCATCACGCCGGGTATGTCGGCGCGGGTTATCGTCCGCCTCAACACGGGGCAGGAGGATGTGGTGGTGAGCCGGGACGCGCTGATCCGCTATCCCGACGGGCGGATCACGGTCTGGGTACTGGAAAAGGCGGACGGGGAGACCAAGGTCCGGGAGCGCCGCGTGGAGATCGGGCTTGCCTTCGATAACCTGGTGCAAATCCGTTCCGGTCTGAAGGCCGGCGAGCGCGTGGTCGTGCGTGGCAACGAATCCCTGCGCGACGGCCAGTCCGTCAGGCTCGCGAGCTGATCATGACGGATGGCGGACGAACCGGCTTCTTCGAGAGCGTCGCCAGGCACGGCACGTTGGTGGCGGTCGTCACGCTGATCGTCTGCGTGCTCGGCATCGTCGGCGCCTTCCGGATTCCCATCCAGATGATCCCGGATCTGGAGGTCCGCACCGTCACGGTGCAGACCCGTTGGCCCGGCGCCACGCCCCAGGACATCGAGAAAGAGATCCTGATCGAGCAGGAAGAGTATCTGCGCTCGATCCCGAGCCTCGAGCGGTTGATCAGCCGATCGTCCAGCGGCAGCGCGGAGATCGAGCTGGAGTTCCCGTTCAACATCGATCTCAACGAGACGATGATCCGCATCAACAACGCGCTGAGCCAGGTTCCCTCCTATCCGGAGAATGTCGATCAGCCGCGCATCTTCGCCAGCTCCTTCAGCGCCAACTCGTTCATGTATTTCCGCGTGTCGCCCCTGCCGGGCAATCCGCGCGAGCTCGACATGGACATGATGCGGGACTTCGTGGACGACAATGTCCGGCCAAGACTGGAGAGCATCCGGGATGTGAGCCGCGTCAGCGTCGGAGGCGGGGCGGAGAAGCAGATCCAGATCCTGTTCGATTCCGCGGCCTTGGCGGAGCGCGGCCTGACCATGGCGGAAGTCCGCGAGGCGGTGCGGAACCGGAACCGGGATACCTCCGGCGGCGAGATCGAAAGCGGCAAGCGGCGCTACCTGCTGCGGACGATCGGGCGCTTCGACGATCCCGAATCCCTTTCAGAGCTGATCATCGCGCGGCGCGGCGGCACCATCACCCGGCTGAAGGACGTTGCCGAGGTGAAGCTCGACCATTTCGAGATCTATCAAAGAGGCTTCGTGAACGAGCGGCCGATCATCTTCCTCTCCATCCGGCGGGAAGCAGGCTCCAATGTGATCGCTATCAAGAATGCGGTGATGGCGGAGATCGGTCCGATCAACGAGGAGATCCTCGAACCAGCCGGCATGATCCTGGAGAGGACGGCGGACGACGTCACCTATGTGGAAGCCTCCATCGCCAATGTCTGGACCAATCTCGCCATCGGCGCGGTGCTGGCGACATTGGTGATGTATCTCTTCCTGCGGTCGCCGAAGGCCACGGTGGTGGGTGTGATCGGCATTCCTATCTGCACCATCGCGGCATTCCTCGGTTTGCTCGTGGCGGGCCGGACCATCAACGTGATCTCGCTTGCCGGTGTCGCATTCGCCATCGGCATGACCCTGGACAACTCCATCGTCGTCTTGGAGAGCATCGATCTTGCCAGGCGGCGCGGGCTCGATCGATTGCGGGCGGCCGTGGTCGGCGTGCGTCAGGTTTGGCCGGCGGTGCTCGCCTCGACCCTGACCACCGTCCTGGTCTTCATTCCCATCGTCTTCATTCAGGAGGAGGCGGGGCAGCTTTATTCGGACATCGCGGTCGCCGTCTCCGCCTCGATCCTGGCATCCATGCTGGTGGCTATTCTGGTGGTGCCGACGGCGGCGGCCTATCTCGACCTGATGCCCAAGGGGACGGATTATTCCGAGGACGATGTCGGGATGGGCAATGGGCCGATCGTGCGCGGGGTCGGCTGGCTCACCGCGACCGCGTTCCGGCGCTTTCTCTGCATCGCTGGCGTGGCCGGGGCGAGCGCGGCGGTGATCTTCTTCCTCACCCCGCCGGCGGAATATCTGCCAGAGGGCGAGGAGCCCAAGATGTTCGCCAGGATGAACGCGCCGCCGGGCTACAATCTGGAGACCATGAGCGAGATCGGCAGGGAGCTTCAGGACTGGCTGCTGCCGTTTGTCGACGACGATCCGGAGCGTTTCCATGCGGGCGAGACGCCGGTGCCTGCGCTCAAATACATCTTCCTGATGATCGAGCCGGATGGCCTGCGGATTATCGCCGAGACAGTCGATCCCGGCGATATCGGCGTGCTCATGGATATCGTCACGGAGAAATACGAGACTTATGCGGGCATGCGCGCCTTCGTTTCGCGGGGCTCGATCATCACCAGCAACGATGGCGGCACGCGCAGCGTCAGTCTCGACATCTCGGGACGGCGATTGCAGGAGGTTTATGCGGTGGCGTCCGCCGCTTACGCACGGGCGAACGAGATCTTCGACAATCCGCGTATCCAGGCCGATCCGCCGACATTGACCCTGTCCCAACCGCTGATCGAGGTGCGGCCGAAATGGGACCGGGCGGCGGAGCTCGGTATGACGGCGGAGGATCTTGGCTTCACGGTGGCCGCCTTCACGGACGGGGCCTATGTGGGCGAGTTCTTCCGGGATGACGAGAAGATCGACATCTATTTCTACAGCCGGAACGGCGTCGACACGACTCTCGACAATGTCGGGATGCTGCCGGTCTATACGCCGCAAGGCACGGCGGTGCCGCTCTCCGCGCTGGCCGATATCAAGGAGACGGTGGACACCAGCACCATCCGCCGCATCGACGGCAGGCGCACGGTGACCCTCAACATCATCCCGCCGGAGAATGTGGCGCTGGAAACCGGCGTGGCGCGGGTGCGCAGCGAGCTCGTCGATTACCTGCGCGAAGGGGGGCAGGTGCCTCAAGGCATCGGCATGACGATCTCCGGCGCAAGCGACGAGCTGGATGCGACTCGCGAGGCGCTGTTCGGCAATTACGTGGTCGCGATCGCCATCATCTATCTGCTGTTGGTGGCGATCTTCACCCATTGGGGCTATCCGCTGCTCATCATGACGACGATCCCGCTCGGCGTCGCCGGGGGCATCGTCGGGCTTTTCCTGATGAATTGGGTGGGCGGAATGCTGCCGATGTTCGGCATGGAGCCGCTCATCCAACCCTTCGACATGATCTCCATGCTGGGGTTCCTGATACTGATGGGAACGGTGGTGAACAACCCGATCCTGATTGTCGACCGGGCGCTCTATAACGTGCGCGAGGAAGGGTTCGGGGCGAAGGAAGCCGTGATGGAAGCGGTATCCTCTCGGCTCAGGCCGATCGCCATGTCTACAGTCACGACGATCTGCGGTCTGGCTCCTCTGGTCTTCATTCCTGGCGCGGGGACGGAGCTCTATCGGGGCGTGGGCGCCATCGTGCTGTTCGGGATCATGGGCACGGCGGTGGTGACGCTCACCTTCCTGCCGGCGCTCACCCTCGCGGTGATGCGCTTGGTCGGCTACCGGCTCGAAGAGCCGGAGGAAGAGCACGAAGAAGCCGAGATCACGCCGGTGAAGAAGGAGGCGGCGTAGGTCGCAGGCCTTCGCCGCTGTCCAAATTCACGCCACGCGGTGTAAGCCGGCGCCGCCTTGTCTCGGGGCTTGCACCTGTTCCACCCGGTTTCGCCCATTCAATTTCGCCTCGTAGAGTGCTGCATCGGCGCGGGCGACCAGGCTGGCCGGCGTATCACCTGGTATGAGCTCGGCCACACCAAAGCTGCAGGTCACATCGCCGACATTAGGAAAGCTGTGCGCCTGCACGGCGCGGCGCAGCGTATTGGCAAGCTCCGTGACATGCTTGCCGGTGCCGTGCGGTACGAGAATCACAAACTCCTCACCGCCCCAGCGGGCCAGGAAATCGGTCTTGCGGAGCCGTTTGGAGATCACCCCGGACAGGGTAACGAGAACTTGGTCGCCGACCTGGTGGCCGTGGGTATCGTTCACCTGCTTGAAGTGGTCGATATCGTAGAGGATCAGGGAAAGCGGGTTGTCGTAGCGCTCGGCGCGGGCGATCTCCAGCAGCAATCGCCGATCGAAACCCAGGCGGTTGCTGAGTCCCGTAAGGGGGTCGGTGGTGGCTTGCTGGGAGAGATCCTTGGCCAGCGCTTCGAGTTCCGTCTGACGGTCCATCTGAAGCCGGTCGTGGATACGCCGTTCGCGGCCTGCGAGATAGACGAGCGCGGTGGCCGTGGTCATCAAGGTGATGACGATACCGAGCACGCGGCTGGCATAAATGCCGCGGGCGGTCGTCAGGGTCACAATCGACCAATGGCTATGACCTGCCGGCTCGCGTTGAACGAAAGTGCGCACGCCCCCGAGATTGATCCAATCGCTGGAGGTGAGAGGGGTTTTCAACAATGGGGGAAGATTGAGCGCGCCATATTTGGCAAGTGCAGTCTCTTGGGTGCTCGGAGAGAGCGGCCAAACCGGTTTCCGGATCAGGTCGTCCTGGTTGGAAAGCGCGATCACGCCACTTCGATCGACCAGCATGAACGGGTGCTCGATTCCTCTGAGATCCTGTGCGAACCGGTCGAGCGACCTCTCCAATATCACGGCACCGATCACATCATTCGCCGCATTCCTGATTGGGAAGCCGACATTGTAGTGGGTCGAGCCAGTGAGTTCTTCGTAGTCCAGCTGATGGACGGGGTAGCCTAGCAACGCACGGTTTGCCAGCGGTGAAGCGAGGATCTTCTCAAGCTCCGCTTGGCTCATAATCTCCTTGGTCGAACGGACAAGCACCGAGCCGTTCCGATCGAGGACGAGACCGAAATGACCGCCGGACAGCTCGACATCGAGGTCGAGAAGAGCCTGGGCCTGCTCACGGTCGCCTCCTTCGTCGCCCTTCACCAACGACTTGATCGTGGGAGAGCCGGCGAGGGAAACCGTCATCGCATCGAGCATAGCCATCTCGCGATCGAGATGGCTGCGGACGAGGTCCATATGCCCATTGGATTCCTGCTCGATGCTGGTCTTGTACATGCCGCCGAGATACTGGGTCAGGATCCAACCGCAGATCAGGATGCTGCCCATCGCGACGAGGGTTATGGCGAAGAGACGATGGAGGTGCCTGGAGTAGCCGCTCGACGCCATCTGATCGATAAGCTTCTGGCCCCAGATCGACCAGATGGCGAAGGACATCCAGCAAGCCAAGAGGCCGCGGACCAGTTGGATGGGCAGTCCGGTAAGATCCGTGAACCAGGCATAGTTCAAGACGCTTGCCGGCCAAATCGGCGCTTCCGGAACGATCATCCCGGCCATAACACCATAGAGCACAAAGCCTATGGCGGTGCCGGCCGCGAGTGTGGCCTCGCGGCCCGCAAGACGTTTGGCGTAGTAGGCGAAGATGTAAGCTGTCGCGAAAGAGCCCGTCAGACCGAAAGCGTAGCGGGCGATGGCATTGGCCTCTGGATTTCCGCCGAACCAGCCGCCGATAACGACTGTCAGCAATAGCACCGCGTAAATCCAGCGGCCGGGTACCCTGAAGCCCGATTGGCGCGCGACGATCCGGGCGAACTCGCATAGCAAGAGATATGAGAGGGTCATCACGCCAGTTCTGATCCAAGCGAAGATCGGCGTGTCGCCAAGGATCAGGGCCGTGAGATCGAGCCACTCGGTGGCGCCATGAACCAGTCCGAAGCCGCCGAGCCAAGCCCAAACCGCGCGATGGTCGGTCCGTCCGATGGCGAAACAGACCGCTCCCAGCAGAATGAAGGCGAGACCGTAGAAGAAATATATGAAGTCGAGCTGAGGGCTTAGGAAATCGGCCATCATCGTATGACCCTGCGCCGTTCCAAGAGATTACTGTCGAACGCACTTTGGCCGGGCATTGACAGTTGGCGGTTAAAATTTCCGATTGAGCTTATTGTGCAGGAGAATCGTTACTCTTTTGTCCTGCCGATGAATCCAATTTGCGGAATTACGATTGAAACCATCCGGCGACGCCTCTCGAAGTACCGGGGGCTGCACTTCGAGAGGCGTTCTCCCAGGCAAAGCTACCACCCGCCTTGGAAGACGATGGCGTTGCGGCCATAGCCTCTCTGGCTTCCGTCGAAGGTGGCGCCGCGACCGAACTGGATCACGCCGAGGGTGTTGTTGCGGCCGCGCTGATCCAGGGTGGCGCTGTGGTCGTCGCCGCGCTGGACGATGAAGCCGTTATTGCCGCGCCCGCTCTGGCCGATCGCCGCGGCGTTGCGTTTCCCCTTCTGATCGACATGGGCGCTATTCCTCTTGCGGCCTTTGGAGCCGTTCTTGTGGTCCTGCACCATGGAATAGATCTGCAGGCCGGTGCTGATCATCCGGGCGGTGTCGCCGCTCGGGGTGACGCCGAAGCTTATGGTGCCGCCGGCGAAGGCGGCGGCCGGTATGCTCATGGTGCAGAGGCCGATGGTCAGGGCGGCGAGGGCGCTTTTGGCGGTGGTGCGTGTCATGGTCTTCTCCCTGAGTTCTCTTAGCTAGAGGATGCTTGGAAAGCCGCCACCAGAGTTCCCGATGGATTTGGTGCAAGGCGCGCCGCCACTGGCCCAATGGACCGTGAGGGTGGCGCTGAAGCCATCGGAAGAGCCGATCGCGACGGTGCTCAAGGGCTCGCTCTCGCCGGGATAGGCGCTGAACTCGCCCCCTTGCACGATTTGCGAACCGCTGCCCTGACGGACGGTCAACTCGTAAGAGCCGCCCGCCGGACGATCGGCATAGGCGAAACCTTCGAGGGTCACGGTGCCCATCCGTTCGCCGATGCGAAGCTCGCACTCGCGACCGGGCGCATAGCCGGTCTTCGCGGACGGTTTCGGCAGGGGCAGCTCCATGGAAGGGGCGCCGGCGGTCTCGGCGAAGCCGCCGGCCGCCCACGCCATGCTGAGGGGGAGAAGGGCCACGGAAAGCGGGGCCAGGATGCGGATCATGATCTTTCTCCTTTGCTCGGTGTTGGCGGGCGGGGTGTCCGCGTCAGTCCTGAACGATGACGGTGACGTTGCCCCGGCCCGACTGAACGACATCGGCCTTGTTGCCGCGCCCGCCCTGGATGACGGCGAGGGCATTGCCGCGTCCGCGCTGGGTGGTGACGGCTTTGTGGTGGGAGCCGAACTGGGCGATGCCGGTGATGTTGCGGCCGCCGCGCTGATAGCTGTCGGCGAAATGTCCGTGGCCTTGCTGACCGACCACGGCGCGATTCTTCCATCCCCTCTGACTGTGAAGGGAGGTATTGCCCCGGCCATACTGGTGCAGGGTCATGCGGTTGCGGTGGCCGTACTGGCTGCCGCCGAACTCGTTATAGGCGCCGCGCTGCTCGACAAAGAATGACGAGCCGCCGGCCTGGGCTGGGGTGAGGCCGATGCCCAGCGTCATGCTCGCTGCGGCGGTGCCTGCGATCAAAAGGGTGCGAAGTTTCATCTCTCGTCCTCCAGGTTTTGCGCGGCGCGTTCTCTCGCCGCTTGTGAGGACGATTTCTATCGGGGCTGGCTTGAACCCGTTTTGAACGCAGCGTTCAGATGGCGTTCAGGCATGTCTGCATGGTGAGGAAGACGGTATTTACGTTATAAATCAGCGTGTTGTGCCTAAAAGAAATTTGTCCCGAGAAAGCCGAAGCCAGTGGCGATCGCCAGACCGGTGACAGCGCAGGCGGCGATCATCAGAACGCCGTCGCTCACCAAGAGGGCGAGACCGAACATGGCGATGGCAAGCGCGGGCAGGGCGACGGCGAAGGGCAGAAGCTCTAGCGGCGGAATGGCGAGGGCGAGCAAAACGCAGGCTCCGGCGGCAATTTGCACGAAAGGTTCGGCGGTCAACCGGTCCAGCCTGCCGCGGAACCAGCGATCCATCCGCTCCGCCGCGGGCCGGAGCTTGTCCAAGGAGTGCTTCATCCGGTCTGCTGGGATCGCACGTTTCTGAAGGAACTGTGGGACCCAAAGATGCTTGAGGCCGAGCAGTATTTGCACGGCGAACAGGATGATGATGACGGCCAGAATTGTAGGAACGCCGGGAATGCCGCCGATCGGCGTGATGCCGAGCAGGGCCGGGATCATGAGAAACGGGCCGTAGCTGCGATTGCCGAGGGCATTCATCATATCGCCGAGGGTGACGCGATCGTATCGGCTGGCGAGATCCTCCAGCTGGTCGAGGATCTCTTCCACCGGTCCTGTCTTGCGGGGCTCGGCGTTCTGCTGGTTCATCGCTGTCTCTATCATGCCTCCCAAACCTCGCGGCTATGGCAGCGTTCCATGACGGTTTTCGGACAGCGCTAGCCGGCGTCCGGTTCGTCAGGCTCGCGCAGGATTGGGAGGTGGCCGGAGCGGATGTGCAGATCGCGCTGAGGGAAGGGAATTTCGATCTTGTATTTCGCGAGCGCGCTTTCGATGGCCCAGCAATAGGCGGCGTTGACGGCCGCGGGACGGCGAACCGATTCCGGATCGAGCCAGACGACAAGCTCGAAGTCGAGGCTGCTATCGCCGAAGCCGACCAGCCAAACCTGCGGCTCGCGGCCTTTCACACCCTTCAGCGTGTGGGGCACCTCCTCGGCGGCTTCCAGCCCGGCCTTGCGGACCAGCTCCTTGTCGGTGCCGTAGGCGACCCCGAAGGGAATACGGATGCGCCGGAAGGCGTCCCGGTGAGTCCAGTTCACCATCTGCTTGCTGATGAACTCGGAGTTGGGGACCAGCACGTCGATATTGTCGTTGGTGGTGACGAGGGTGCTGCGGATGGTGATCTCGCGCACATTGCCTCGCACGGTATCGGACAGCTCGATGAAATCGCCGACCTTGATGCTGCGCTCGGAAAGCAAAATGATGCCGGCGACCAGGTTGCTGAAGACCGATTGAAGGCCGAAGCCGATGCCGACGCCGATGCCGCCGAACAGGACGGTCAGGGCGGTGAGATCGACGCCGACGGCGCTGAGCGCGATCATCACCGCGCCGAAGAGCAGGGCGAGGCGGATGCTCTGGCCGATCAGGGTGCGGACCGAGGGGGTGAAGCTGCTGGTCCGCCGGATGCGGGAGTTCAACACGCCGGCGACCATGCTGGCGATCCAGACCAGCAGCGCGGCGAACAGGACGCCTTTCAAGATGAGATAGAGCGAAAGCCGCATAGCGCCCATGCGGATCGCAATGCTGTCCAGGAAGGCGACGGTGGGATCGAGCAGCTGAAGGATATTCAGAGCCGCGATGATCCACGCCACGGCGGCGAAGGTTTTCGACCAGAAGGGGTCCGGGACCAGGGTCGAGAACAGGCGGATCAGGATCCAGGCGTTCAGAAGGCTCGCCACCGCGGTGAGGATCACGCGGTCGAAGCCGAACTGACCGAGAATCGATGCGGCGAACCACAGCAGCACCACGGCGATGAGCGGCACCACGAGGTTGAAGACCACCTTGCGAAGTTCGATGAGGGCGAGATAGCTGGCCGCATCGGGCTCCGGCCAGACGCGCGCCAGGAGCCGCTGGGTCGGGCGCGCCAGCGTATAGGCCGCGGCTGCCGCGACCGCCACGACGGCAAGCTCCATCGCGACGCCCCAGGTCAGGACATGGGTGCGGATGAAATCGAGCGCCTGCTCGGTCCAGGACATTGCCGCATCGACCGTCTCGTCGAGGCTTTCGGAGACGGATTCCAGCTCGGTTTCCACCGGAATATCGCCCGACGGAGCGGGCGTTTCCGGTGCCGATGGCGGTGTCGTGCCAATGGCGCCCTCGGTCGGCGGACCGGGTGTCGCCCCTTGGGCGAGAAGGGCCTCGGCGGAAAGCAAGCGGCTCACGAATGGCGCCTCGTCGCTCGGTTGTGCATGACGCTCATTCTAGACCAGATTCGATTCCGACAAAGATGGACATCTCGGGTGGACATCTCGGCCATGACAGCGTGCGCGGCGGTCGCGGGAACAGGCATACGCGTGTGGACGTTTTGCCAGGCTCGTTACGGGATTGACGATCATGCCCAAGAGACGCTCGCTTCGAACATCGCACCAGAGGGATGTCGTCTTGCGGTCCGGTTCCGCAGGCACCGCGTCGGTCGGCGCATTGGCCTTAGGCGCCCTGGCCGTCGGAGCGTTCGCAATCGGCGCGCTCGCCATCGGGCGGCTCGCGGTCGGCCGTGCACGCATCAAGTCCCTGGAGGTGGATGAGCTGAAGGTCGGCAAGCTCAGGATCAAGTCCCAGGAAAGCGGCGGTCCTGAAAGCGGCTGAACCGCATCGTGTTCGCTTGGCGGACAGGCCGTGCAAAGCGGGCCATATCGCAATTGTTGGCTCTCGGAAAGGTTGCTATTCTGATCATAACAACTCGATCCGGGGCGGGGCATGACCTTCATCACTGGCGTCAAATATCTCGCGCCCGAAGCCCATCAGGCTTTCGTGGCCGATCGTCTGCTGGCCCTGAAGGAGAAGCTGAGGGCGGAGATTCACGGCGTCTCCGACGAACGCAGCCTCCGGCTGGCGACGTGGAATCTCATGCATTTCGGCGATGGCGGGGCCTATCAGCGGACGGCTGAATCGCTTCTCTATATCGCCGAGATCATCGACCATTTCGATCTCGTGGCGATCCAGGAGGTCAACCACGACCTGAAGCAATTCGAGTATCTGATGGATGCCCATCTGGGGCAGGCCTGGGATTACATCGTCACCGATACGACCGCAGGCGCAAAAGGGAATTCGGAGCGCCTCGCCTTCGCCTATCGAAAATCGAAGGTTCGTTTCCGCAAGGAGGCGGGGGAGATCGTTCTGCCGACGGGGCAGGAGATCGCCGATCCCGGCACCGACGAGGCGGGGCGGAACGTGCAATTCGCGCGTACGCCGTTCTCGGTCGCCTTCCAGGCCGGCTGGTTCAAGTTCAAGCTCTGCACCGTGCATATCTTCTACGGGAAGAGCTCTGACTCGAGCCCGCATATGGAGCGTCGCCGGCGGGAGATCGAGAAGATCGCGCAGTTTCTCGCTCAACGGCAGCAGGACGAGGAAAAGATGCTGGGGGAGCGCAGCGAGCAGGATCGCCAGGAGGCCAACTACATCCTGCTCGGCGATTTCAACATCGTTTCGCCGGAGCATCAGACCATGCAAGCCCTGGAGAGGGCAGGCTTCGTCATCCCGCAGGCGATCAAGGATGCACCGTCCAGCCTATCGGGTACCCATCATTACGATCAGATCGCCTTCAAGCTCGCCGATTCCCGCTTCGAGCTGGGGGCGTCGGGTATCTTCGATATGTTCGGCGCGGTCTATCGGGAAGGCGATGCCGGTCACTATGTCGACGTGGTGAAGCCGGAAGAGTTCGACGAGGACAGCGACGGCGATCCACGGGACCGGGCACAGAAGGAACGCTACTACAAGACCTATTACCGGAAGCACCAGATGTCCGATCACAAGCTGCTTTGGTGCGAGATCAAGACCGACTATTCCGACAATTATCTTCAGCAGATCCGCGACCGCGCGATCGTCTGACGGGGAGGGATCCGCAAGCTCCGGACGTCCGTCGCCGCGGCAGGGATGAAGAGGGGCCGTCCGCCTCGGGCGCCCCACGCATCTGCGTTGGGCGAGATGCGTAGGGATTGCCGATCCTGGCGGAATTTATCGCGGCCTGTCTTTACGCCGCTGCGGCGACCTTCTCCGGATCGAAGGCGATGGGGAGCGAGATCGGGCCGGTATTGCCGCTATCGGGCAGGAAGCTGCCCTCGCCATTCTTTCGGATATTGCGCATGCGCTGGGGCAGCATCTTGAAGGCGACCGTCATGTCCGCGCGGGCGATGGCGTGGCCGAGGCAGTGATGGATGCCGCCGCCGAAGCCGAAATTCCGCGCCCGGTCTGTTTGCGTGATGTCGAAAGTGACGGGGTCGAAGATCTCCGGATCGGTGCCGGCGGACTCGGAGATCAGGTGCAGGGTGGTGCCCTTCTCGATGAGAACTCCTTCATATTCGAAGTCGTCCCAGGCCTCCCGGGTGACCCAGGTGATGGTCGGGCGGATGCGCAGGATCTCCTCGACCGCTTTCGGCGCGAGATCGGGATTGTCGGCGAGCAGCGCCCACTGATCGGGGAATTCCAGGAAGGTCGCGATGCCGAGGCCGAGCTGGTTGCGGGTGGTGTCGATGCCGGCGAACACCAGCATGAGGATCATGTCGCGCAGCTCGTCGTCGGAGAGGCGGTCGTTATCCTCGCTTGCGGCGACCAGATTGGACATGAAGTCGTCGCCGCCCTTCTGCTCGCGACGGCGTTCCACGATCTCATCGGCATAGGCGAACATGCCTTCGGTCGCCTTGTTGATGCGGTCCTCGTGCTTCTTGAAGTCGACGCCGAGCGCCAGCCCCATTTCGGCCGAGAGATCCAGCACATGGGCGGCCTCCTCCTTGGGCAGGCCAAGCACGTGACAGAGCACGCGGGATGCGTAGGGGTTGGCGAAATCCGCCATGAAATCGCATTCGCCCCTGTCCACGAAACCATCGGCGAGCTCCTTGGCGATCTCCTCGAAATGGGGGAGGAGACCCTGGATCACCCGTGGCGAGAAGGCGGGGTTCACCAGCTTCCTGAGCCTGGAATGATCCTCGCCCTCCTTCACCAGGATGGTGCGGGCCCACCAATCGGCGAAGATGCCTTCGACTTGATTATGACCGGGCCACGCATGGCTGCCCTGGCGCAAGCCCTTATGCAGCAGGAGCTTGCGGACGTGATTATAGCGCAGGACCGCGATCCCATAAGGCGTGCGGGCGAACCAACTCCGATCACGCGCTTCCTTGATGGGACCGGAGCGGATCGAGAGGGCGGGATCGGCGAGATTGACGAAGGGGGCATCTTCCAGCCGTGCCGCGGTTTCCATTTCTTGCTCTCCTTCGTTTCTATGGCAGGTAGTCGAGATATGTTTCGACGTCCCAGTTTGTTGTGGTGTGCATG
>CP188828.1:2026363-2112860 GCA_050110875.1 Methyloligella sp. ZOD6 | reverse complement strand
CGGATTCCTAAGCGCGACACTTTCTATTCTTCTTCGATTTCTCTCCCGGATACACCGCGACATGCGCGCCTTGCCGCCTTGCTCCCGGTTTCGGCGTCTGAGACCATCCCAGGCGGAAGGGCGCGTTTAGAATCGAAGGACTATTTTCGAATGACGAAAACAGAAACAGCGGAAATCATCGATGGCAACGCCATCGCCGCGAAAATTCGCGCCGGGTTGAAGGAACGAGTCGACAGGCTTGTGGCGGCGGCCGGCTGGCGGCCGACATTGGCTGTGATCCGGGTGGGCGAGGATCCCGCCTCGATCGTCTATGTGGGCCGCAAGGTGCGCGCCTGCGAGGAGGCGGGCATCGACTCACGGCAGTACATCTTTTCGGAAGATGTCAGCCAGGAGGAGGTGATTGCGAAGGTGCGGGAGCTTTCCGCCGCGCCGGACGTGCACGGCATCCTGGTGCAGCTGCCGCTGCCGAAGCATATCGCGCTGGCGCCGGTGCTAGGCGCGATCAGCGTGGAGAAGGATGTCGACGGATTCCATCTCTACAATGTCGGCGGGCTGGTGATCGGCGACACGGTGTTTCCGCCCTGCACGCCCCACGGCGTCATGCTGCTGCTCGATGCGGCGGGGGTGAACGTTTCCGGCAAGAATGCCGTGGTGGTGGGCGCCAGCAATATCGTTGGCAAGCCCATGGCGCTGATGCTGATGCAGCGGGAGGCGACGGTCTCCATCTGCCACATCAAGACGCGGGACCTGGCGCAATACACCATCCTGGCCGATATCCTGATCCTGGCGGCAGGGTGTCCGAACCTCGTGGTCGGGCCGATGGTGAAGCGGGGCGCCGTGGTGGTCGATGTGGGCATCAACCGGCTGCCCAATGGCAAGCTGGTGGGCGATTGCGACTTCGACACGGTGAAGGAGCGTGCCTCGCTGCTGACGCCGGTGCCGGGCGGTGTCGGTCCCATGACTGTCACCATGCTGCTGGCCAACACGGTCAAATCCGCCGAGCGGCACTTCCAGCGCGAGAAGGGCCAGGCCGAGGCGATCAGCGAGCCAGAGCCCGTTTAAGGGCGCCGGCCCCGCCACGGTTCAAGCGTCTTGCCGGTTCCCGGCAAGGCGCGCCATGGCGGGCCGGTCAGCCGGTCTTTCGCTTGGGCGGCATGAGATCGGTGATGGTGCCGTCGAACATCTCGGCGGCGAAGGCGAAGGTCTCCGACAGGGTCGGGTGCGGGTGGATGGTGGCGGCGATGTCGGCGGCGTCGGCGCCCATCTCGATGGCGAGGGCAGCCTCCGCTATGAGATCCCCGGCATTGGGTCCGACGATGCCGCATCCCAGAATGCGGTGGCTCTCCGGATCGAACAGGATCTTGGTGAGCCCCTCGTCGCGGCCGAGGGACAAGGCGCGCCCCGAAGCGGCCCAGGGAAACTTCGCCTTCTCGTAAGAGACGCCTTTGGCTTTCGCATCGTTCTCCGTCAGCCCGGCCCAGGCGACTTCCGGGTCCGTATAGGCGACGGAGGGAATGACCTTGGCATCGAAAGCGGTTTTCTTTCCGGCGGCCACTTCCGCCGCCACCTTGCCTTCATGCACGGCCTTGTGGGCGAGCATGGGCTGGCCGACGATATCGCCGATGGCGAAGATGTTGGGCGTGGCCGTGCGGAGCTGCGCATCGACGGGGATGAAGCCGCGTTCGTCTATGCCGATGCCGGCAGCTTCGAGGTTCAGCCCGTCGCTGTTGGGCGTGCGGCCGACGGCGACGAGCAGCTTGTCGAAGCGTGCCGCCGCAGGCACGTCCTTCCCTTCGAAACGGACGGTCAGTGCCTTTTCGGCGGTCTTAAGCTCGGTGACCTTGGTGCCGAGATGAATCGCCTCGTAGCGGGCTGCGATGCGCTTCGTCAGCGGTGCGACGAGATCGGCGTCGGCGCCGGGAATGAGCTGGTCCATCACCTCCACGATGGTCACCTGGCTGCCGAGGGCGTGATAGACCGTCGCCATCTCCAGCCCGATTATGCCGCCGCCGATGACCAGCAATCGCTTCGGAATATCGGCGATCTCCAGGGCGGCGCTGGAATCGAGGATGCGAGGATCGCCGCCAGGGATGAAGGGTAGGCTTGCCGGCCGAGATCCTGCGGCGATGATCGCCTGGCCGAAGCGGACCTTCTTGGCGACCCCGTCCTCAATGACTTCGATCTCGTTGGGAGAGACGAAGCGGCCGGTGCCGTTGACCACCGCGACCTTGCGCTGCTTGGCGAGAGCCGCGAGGCCGCCGGTCAGCTTTTCGATCACCCGATCTTTCCAATCCCGGAGCTTGTCCAGATCGATGTGCGGCGCAGCGAAGCCGATCCCGTGCTCGCCCATGGCCTCCGCCTCCTCGATGACCTTGGCGGCATGGAGAAGCGCCTTGGAGGGAATGCAGCCGACATTGAGGCACACCCCGCCCAGGACCGGCGACCGCTCCACGAGGGTCACGGATTTGCCGAGATCGGCAGCGCGGAAGGCCGCCGAATAGCCGCCGGGCCCTGCGCCCAGCACAAGGATTTCCGTTTCGATATCGGCTTTGCGCGTCATGGGAACCTTGGCGTTCGGAAATTTGGAGATTGAGGACTCAGAGGATCAGTTGGCGGATATCGCCCAGGATCTCGGTGAGGCGGCGGGTGAAGCGCGCAGCGTCGGCCCCGTCGATGACGCGATGGTCGTAGGAGAGGCAGAGCGGCAGCATGAGGCGCGGCGCGAATTCCTCGCCGTTCCAGACCGGTCGCATATTCGCCCGGACAACGCCGAGGATGGCGACTTCCGGAGCGCTCACGATGGGCGTGAAATTGGTGCCGCCGATGCCGCCGAGACTTGAGATGGAAAAGGTGGCGCCCTGAATGTCGGCCGGAGCGATCTTGCCGTCGCGCATGCGTTGGGAGACATCGGACAGCTCCTCACTCAGCTCGAAGATGCGCTTGCGGTCGACATCCTTGATCGCGGGCACCACCAGCCCATCCGGCGTGTCTACGGCCACACCGATATTGTAGTAGCGCTTGAGGATCAGCGCGTCTTCGTCCGGCGACAGGGATGCGTTGAAGTGGGGGAATTCCTTCAAGGCGACGGTGCTCGCCATCAAGAGGAAGGAGAGCATGGTCACGCGGAAGCCTTTCTCCCGCGCCTTGGCGTCGAGCTCTTTTCGATAAGGATCGAGCTCGGTGATGTCCGCCTCGTCCGTATGGGTGACGTGGGGAACGTTGAGCCAGGCGCGATGGAGGTGCGGTCCCGATAGACGCTTCAGCCGGGAGAGCGGCACGGTCTCGACGGGGCCGAACTTGGCGAAATCCTGGGATGGCACTTTGGGGATGCCGGCGCCGGCCGATGCCGCCGTTCCGTTTCCGGTGAGGGTGCGTTTCACATCCTCCTTGGTGATCCGTCCTTTCGCGCCGGTGGCCTGGATCTGCGTCAGGTCGATATCGAGCTCGCGGGCGAGGCGTCTGACGGAGGGGCTGGCATGAACCTCGCCCGGTGTGACCCGATCTTCGGAAGACGACGGCGCGGATGCCGGAGGGGGAGCGGGAGATGCGGCGGGAGAGGGCGCCGCCCGCTGCTCTGACGGTGCATCTCGATCCGCCGGCGTCGCCCCGTCGACGCTGGCGGAGTCTTGCTCCGTGTCGTTCCCCGCTCCCCCTTCGGCTTCGGCCACGGCTGCGAGGGTAAGGATGGGAGCACCCTCGCTTACCGTGTCACCGATCTTGACGAGGATCTCCGCGACCTTGCCGTCCGACGGCGAGGGCACCTCCATCGTCGCTTTGTCGGATTCGAGCGTGATCAGCGGATCTTCCTCGGCGACCGTGTCGCCCGGCGCGACCAGGATCTCGATCACAGGCACATCGGCGAAATCGCCGATATCGGGTACTTTCACTTCGATCATTTCGCCTTGAACCTCCAAGGGCGGATGGCTGGAAGAGAGCGCCGAAAGCGGCCTCCGCTATACGGTCACCGGGTTGGGCTTGTCCGGGTCGATGCCGTAGCGGGACAGAGCTTCCACCACGGTGCCTGCGGGAATCTTGTCTTCGTCCGCCAAGGCCTTGAGGGCGGCCGCGACGATGAAGTGCCGGTCGACCTCGAAATGGAACCGCAGCTTGCGGCGGGAGTCGGAGCGGCCGAAGCCGTCAGTGCCCAAGACCCGGTAGAGATCCGGGATATAGGCGCGAATCTGCTCGGCGAAGGCTTTGACGTAGTCGGTGGAGGCGATCACCGGTCCCTGAGCCCGAGACAATTGTTCTGTGACGAAAGGGACGCGGGGCTTGGCGGCCGGATGGAGCAGGTTCCAGCGCTCGGCGTCTTGCGCTTCGCGGGCGAGCTCGGTGAAGCTCGTCACGCTCCAGACGTCGGCGGCGACGCCGAAATCCTCTCTCAGCAAGTCGGCCGCCGCCAGCACCTCGCGCAGGATCGCGCCGGAGCCTAGAAGCTGGACCTTGAGCCCCTTCTTCCGTCCCGTCTTGAGGCGGTACATACCTTTGATGATGCCGTCCTCGACGCCGGCGGGCATCGCCGGGTGGGCATAGTTCTCGTTGAGAGCGGTCAGATAGAAATAGACGTCCTCCTGCTGCTCCACCATGCGCTGCAGACCGTGGCGGATGATGACGGCGACCTCGTAGCTGAAGGTCGGGTCGTAGGAGACGCAGTTCGGGACGGTCGCGGCGATGATATGGCTGTGGCCGTCCTCGTGCTGCAGCCCTTCGCCGTTCAAGGTGGTGCGGCCCGACGTGCCGCCGATCAGGAAGCCGCGGGCGCGGCTGTCGCCGGCCGCCCAGGCGAGATCGCCGATGCGCTGAAAACCGAACATCGAATAGAAGATGTAGAAGGGGATCATCGCGACATCGGAGGTGGAATAGCTCGTCGCCGCGGCGATCCAAGAGGACATGGCGCCGGCCTCGGTGATGCCTTCCTGGAGCATGCGCCCCTTGCGGTCCTCCTTGTAGAACATCAGCTCGCCGGCATCGGAGGGCCGATAGAGTTGGCCGACCTGGCTGAAGATGCCGAACTGGCGGAACATGCCTTCCATGCCGAAGGTGCGGCTCTCGTCGGGGACGATGGGCACGATGCGCGGACCGAGCGTCTTGTCGCGCATGAGGCTGGAAAGAATGCGGACGAAGCTCATGGTGGTGGAGATCTCGCGATCGCCGGAGCCTTTGAGCTGACCTTCGAAGAGCTCCAAGGGCGGCGTTTTCAGGGGTTCCGTCTTGGTGCGTCGGCTCGGCAGCGGGCCGCCCAAGACTTCCCGCCGGGCGCGCAGATAGCGTATCTCCTCGGAGTCCTCGGCGAAGCGGATATAGGACAGAGTCTCGATATCCTCGTCGCTGGCCGGCACCTTGAACCGGTCGCGAAACTGGCGAAGCGCATCCATCCCCATCTTCTTCTGCTGATGGGTGATCATCTGCCCTTCGCCGGCATTCCCCATGCCGTAGCCCTTGACGGTCTTGGCGAGGATGACGGTCGGCTGGCCCGTATGCTCCACGGCGGCCTTGTAGGCGGCGTAGACTTTGGCCGGGTCGTGACCGCCGCGGGTCAGCCGCCAGATCTTCTCGTCGGACCAGCCGGCGACCATGGCGGCGGTCTCCGGATAGCGGCCGAAGAAGTTCTCGCGGATATAGGCGCCGTCCTTGGACTTGAAGTCCTGGTATTCGCCGTCGACGCATTCCTCCATGAGCCGATGGAGCTTGCCGGTGCGATCGCGGGTCAAAAGCTCGTCCCAGCCGGAGCCCCAGAGCACCTTGATGACGTTCCAGCCGGCGCCGCGGAAATTGCCTTCCAGCTCCTGGACGATCTTGCCGTTGCCGCGCACCGGGCCATCGAGACGCTGCAGGTTGCAGTTCACCACGAAGATCAGGTTGTCGAGGGATTCCCGGCCCGCCAGGGAGATGGCACCGAGACTTTCAGGCTCGTCCATCTCCCCGTCGCCGCAGAATGCCCAGACGTGACGGTTCTCGGTATCCGCCAAGCCGTGGGCGTGCAGGTATTTCAGGAACCGGGCCTGATAGATGGCCATGATCGGTCCCAGCCCCATGGATACGGTGGGGAATTGCCAGAACTCGGGCATCAGCCAGGGGTGGGGGTAGGAGGAGACGCCTTTGCCGTCGACCTCCTGGCGGAAATGCTCGAGCTGCTCCTCGCTCAGCCGGCCTTCGAGAAAGGCGCGCGCATAGATGCCCGGCGAGGAATGGCCCTGGATTAAGACGAGGTCGCCGCCGTGCTTATCGGACGGCGCATGCCAGAAATGGTCGAAGCCGGTATCGTAGAGGGTGGCCGCCGACTGATAGCTGGCGATGTGACCGCCGAGCTCGGACGAGGTCTTGTTGGCGCGTAGCACCATGATGGCGGCGTTCCACCGGATGGCGGCGTGGATGCGCCGCTCGATCTCCGAATCGCCGGGATGAACCGGCTGTCGCTCGACGGGGATGGAGTTGACGTAGGAGCTCCTCGCCGCGAACGGGATCCGCGCCCCGCGCTGGCGGGCGGCTTCCACCGTGCCGGTGAGCAGGCTGTCGGCGCGGTCCACGCCTTCGAACGACAGGACGGACGAAATCGCCTCCGTCCATTCCCGCAGCTCCTCCTTCTCGTCGTCGACTCTTTCGGCGTCCTTGGCGATTTCGAAGTCCTTGGCGATTTCGAAGTCCTTGGCGATATCTTGCATGGCCGTTCTTTGCCTTGTGGTTCTGTGGCCGTTTTGGCGTCTCTCCCTGGCGCAGGCGGGATGCCGCAGAGGCGAGGTCTCGGCCTGCGAGCCCATGGTTTGCACAAAGCATGCCATCCTCTTCCGGCGGTCGGTCCGACTTGGAATGGGGGAGGAAAAGCGCGGGTTTCCGCCAAAAATCAGAAGGCTCGACCCTGCCGATCCGCCAGGCATCTCCAGTGGCCGCGTGGAATGGGCGCGGGGTGTTACATCCGGGTGGAGCAGGGGCGTGACAGGCTGTGAGGGAGGCGGCGTGCCGGTCGCAAAATGTTCGGCGAAGCGCCGGGCGTTGGGCAGTCAATCGCTTCCCAGCAGGAACAGATGGACGGCCTTGGGGCCGTGGGCCGGGCGAACGATGATGCCGCCGACATCGGCGGTGCGGGACGGACCGGCGATCACGTTGATCGCGCGGGGCCAGTCTCGGCCATCCGACCGAAAGCGCGCCCAGAGGTCTTCCGGATGGGGAAGGATGTCCGATGCGTGCAGCACGACGACGTGGATATCGGGCAAGAAGTTCAAGCTTGCCGGACTTTCGGGTCCGGAGCGGAAGACGACGCTTCCGGTCTCCGCGATGCCGGCCGTGGCGAGGGTCACGCTCAAGCGTTCTTCCCGCCGTCCGGCGCCGATATTGACGTGCCAGTCTTCCGGCCATCCGAGATCGGCGAGGGCCGGTGCAATGCCGATATCCGATCGTGTGCCGGTCTCGCGCAGCAGGCGGTCCATGGCGGGAACCAGCATTCGCAGAGATGCGATCGGCTCGACGGTCAGCCCGTTGCCTTCCGCCTTGGCAATGAACCGGCCGATGAGATCGTCGCCCATCGCCGGAGGAGGAGCCACGGGCGGCATCGCCATTCGCCGGTTCAGCGCCGCGCGCGCGGCAGGCGCGGTCCGGCTCTTGCCGAGCGCGGTGCGAATCCGCGCCAGGATATGATCGCGTCGGTTCGCGCTCACTGCCGTTTCGCGCTTTTCGACCATGCGGCGAGGAAGGTGGTGCCTTGAGGGGCGGGAAAGTCGCGCCCCGCCGTCCAGCCGCCAGCCAGGGGCAGGTATTTGAATCGTCCGCGCCCGCGGCCGAGCAGGGCGATCGCCGCGATGCCGAGCCGCGCCAAGGGGCGGTAGAGCCAGGGCTTGGTGGCGAGCCAGACCCACAGGCCGATGCCCCAGCGCACCGTGTTCTTGACGAAACCGGCTTCCCACTGCTCGTGGCGCAAGCGTCGCAAGAGATCGGGGAGGGGGATGTCGACGGGACAGACCTGCTGGCATCGGCCGTTCAAGGTGCAGGCATTGGGCAGATCGCCCGTCTCCTCCAGCCCCGCGATCAGGGGTGTCAGGACCGAGCCCATGGGACCGGGATAGACCCAGCCATAGGCGTGGCCGCCGGCGGCCAGATAGACGGGGCAATGGTTCATGCAAGCGCCGCAGCGGATGCAGCGAAGCATGTCGCGGAAAGGGCTTTCCAGCATCTTGGTGCGGCCGTTATCGATCAGCACCACGTGGTACTCTTCCGGCCCGTCGAGATCGCCGGGACGCTTCGGGCCCGACATGAAGGTCGTGTAGGCGGTGGTTTCCATGCCGAGGGCGCTGCGGCCCAGCATGCGCAGCAGCACGCTGGCATCGTTCAGGGTCGGCACGACCTTCTCGATACCGACGGTGACGACATGGACCGGGGCCAGCATGGAGGCGAGATCGCCATTGCCTTCATTAGTGACGATGATATTGGCGCCAGTCTCCGCCACCAGGAAGTTGGCACCGGTCAGGCTGACATCGGCGGTAAAGTATTTCTCCCGCATGATGGCGCGGACCTGGGCGATCAGTTCCGCGGCATCGGTCACGCGCTCCTCGAAGCCATAGGTGCGGTGGCGCTCGTAGAACAGGTCGGCGATCTCCTCCACGGTCTTGTGGATGGTCGGTGTCACGATATGGCTCGGGGTCTCCTTGGCGAGCTGCACGATGTACTCGCCGGCGTCGGTTTCCAGCACCTCGCAGCCATCGGCCTCGAGCACCGCGTTGAGGCCGATCTCCTCGGAGACCATGGACTTGCCCTTGGTGACGATCTTGGCTTTGGACCGCCGGCAGATATCGCGCACGATGCGGCAGGCGTCCTCGGCATCTTCCGCCCAATGGACATGGCCGCCCTGGGCCCGCACCGCGCTTTCGTAACGCTCCAGATAGAAGTCGAGATTTTCGAGGGTATGGGCCCGGATATCCCGTGCCGCCTCGCGCATGTCGGCGAATTCCGGGAAGGCCGCGACGCTTTTCGCCCGGGCGGCGACGAAGCCGTGCTTCAGGCCTTCGTAGGAGCGGCGAAGATTGGGATCCAGCAGCGCTTCGGATGCGCGCTCGCGAAATTGCTTGCTCTCGACCTGCATCACTTCTTCTCCGCATCGCCGATGCCGGCGAGATCCGTCATGCCGGCTAGAACTTCGGCGGCGTGAAAGACGCGGGTTTGCTTGCCGAGACGTTTCAGGCGGCCGGCGATATTCAGCAGACAACCGAGATCGCCGCCGAGCAGAGTGTCGGCTTCGGCCGCCTCCACATTGGCCACCTTGTCGGAGACCATATGGGTGGAGATCTCCGGATACTTGACGCAGAAGGTCCCGCCGAAGCCGCAGCATGTCTCGCAGTCCTGGAGCTCCGCCAGAGTCAACCCTTCGACCTGGGACAGAAGCCGGCGCGGCTGATCCTTGATGCCGAGCTTGCGCAGGCCCGAGCAGCTATCGTGATAGGCGGCTCGTCCGGGAAAGCAGACCGGGGCCGGGTAAGCGCCCATGATATCGGTGAGGAAGGACATGAGCTCGAAGCTGCGCGCGGCGAGATCGACTGCGCGATCCCGCCATTCTGCGTCGTCCTTGAACATCTCGGGGTAATCCTTGCGGATGGTCGCCATGCAGGATCCGGACGGGCCCACCACGTAGTCGAAGCCGGAGAAGGCCGCGATGACCTGCTTGGCGATGCGGCGCGCGCCATCGTCGTCGCCATTGTTGTAAGCGGGCTGGCCGCAGCAGACCTGCCGGGGCGGGACGGCGACGCGGCAGCCGGCATCCTCCAACAGCTTGACGGCGGCGAAGCCGACATTGGGCCGGAACAGATCGACGATGCAGGTCACGAAAAGGCCGACACGAAGGGTTTCATGGCGACCATCTCGCGATCCCCTTTCGGCGGAAGGAGCGCTTTCGGTTTTCGTCATGGCTTCGACTCCGGCCGATCGCACAGCCTACGGAAGAACAAGGTTGAGGCCGGGAGGTCACCGGCAATGCGCACCGCGAAGATCGTGGCGAAGCGCATTGGTAAAATTATTAGACCAAGCTTGATCGTTGGTCTAGTCTGTAACACTATTGACATGTGTCGACAAACGGTCACCCGTGCGTGCGCGGCGGGAACATGCTTGAACGGCTTATCGGGATACCCGTCCTATGGAACCCATACGGCAGCCGAAGATTGCCCAGGCAATCGCCGATCACATCGAGAAGCTGATCCTGCAGGGCGTGCTGCGTCCGGGCGAGCGGCTGACGCCGGAGCGGGAACTCGCCGAGAAGCTCGACGTGTCACGGCCGTCCTTGCGCGACGCCATCGAGACGCTCGTCCAGCGCGGATTGCTGACCCGGTCGCGGGGCGGCACTTTCGTGGCGCAGTTCCTCTCGCCCCTACTGAAGCCGCTGGCCTCGCTGCTGGAAGACAATGCCGAGGTCACCAAGGACTATTTCGAATTCCGAGAGATGATCGAGGCGCAAGCGGCGCGCTACGCCGCGAGCCGCGCCTCCGATATCGACCGCCAGGCGATCAAGGATTGCATCGCACGGATGAAGAAGGCGCATGCGCTGGAGGATCCGGAGCAGGAATCGCAGGCCGATGTCGATCTGCATCTGTTGATCTACGAGGCGGCGCACAACGCCGTCCTGCTCCATTTCATGCGGGCGCTGGTAGAGCTGCTGCGCAGCAACATCTTCTATAGCCGCCAGCAGTTGTATCAGCGCAGCGATGTACGCCGGAAGTTGCTTGCCCAGCATATCGCAATCGCGAATGCGGTGCTCGCGGGCGATCCGAAGGCTGCAGAGCTTGCGGCAGCGGAGCACGTCCGGTTTACTTTTGAGAGTGTAGAGGCCATCCGCCGGGACGATATGCGGCTCCAGGCATCGCTCCTACGCGTCGATAGAAACGACTATCTCGCGAGGTAACGAAACAAACAAACGCCCGATCGAACAAATGCAAGATCCTAGGGAGGGGCGGAATGGATGGAATAGAAACCAAGAAAACCGAGCCTGGCGGGTCGAGAGATCTCGCCTGTGCCGGCAATTTCGACGACGGGCAGATGCAGTATGAGGCTCTGCCCAGCCACCGCTATGCGCATCTCATCGAATCGTCTTGGGAGAGATGCGTCAGCGAACACAAGCTCGACCGCAGCCGGCACAAGGGGCCGGAGATCGTCACCGCGCCCGAGTTCAAGAGCGCGGCCGATCCTCTCGATCTGCTGAGCCATGTGGCGCGGCCGCATATCGAGCGGCTTCTGGGACGGCTGGCTTCTTCCCCCTATGTGATCATCCTGTCGGACCCGAACGGCATCGCGCTCGACGTTCTGGGCGATGCGCCGCCCGACAAGACGATGCGCCGCATGGGGGTTTGCACCGGCGCGCTCTGGGGCGAGGATCATGCCGGCACGAACGGAATCGGAACCTCGCTGGCGACCCGCTCGCCGGTGACCATCCATCGGGGGCAGCATTTCTTTCCGACCTATGCGGGGCTGACCTGCACGGCCGCGCCGATCTTCGATGCGGAAGGGGAGGTGATCGCCTCGCTCGATGCATCGTCGGTTGCCGATCTGCCCCATGAAATGCAGTTCTTCGTGCTGGACTTGGTGGTGAGGACGGCGCGCCATATCGAGCGCAGCTATTTTCTGGAGCGCAATCGCGATCGCACCATCCTGCGGGTCGAGGCGGGTCTCGCCCGGGCGCAGGAGGGGGTCGGGCTGATGCTGGCCTTGGGCGACGACGGTTGCCCCATCGAGGTCTATGGCGGTCATAGCATCGATCTGCCGATGCTCGACCGGCAGCGCATTATCGGCAGTCCGCTCTCCGGCTTCATGGAGATCAGCTGGCAGGATGCCGGCGTGCATCATGCCGATGCCTTCGTCGAGCGGATCGGCATCGCGCATCTGAAGGGCACGGGGCAGCCGTGCTTTGCCAGCATGATGACGCCGAAGGGTCGGCGCGGCATGTCCAAACCGATCAAGGCTCCGACGCTTCGCCAGGAGGCGAAGGTTCCGGCGACGGTGGAGCGGGATCATCTGGGGCTCGACACGCTTGCCGGCGGCGATCTCGTCATGCGGGATCATGTCCGCACGGTGCGGAAGCTGGTCGACAAGCGCTTGCCGATCCTGCTCCAGGGCGAGACCGGGACGGGTAAGGAGGAGTTCGCCCGCGGCATTCACGAGGCCGGCGGACGCTCGGACAATCCTTTCGTCGTGATCGATTGCTCCTCCATTCCTGAAAATCTGATCGAGAGCGAGCTGTTCGGCTACGAGGCCGGCACCTTCACCGGTGCCCGCAAGGGCGGACGCAAAGGACGGATCGCGGAGGCGAATGGCGGCACGCTGTTCCTGGACGAGATCGGCGACATGCCGCTCGGCTTGCAGACCCGTCTGTTGCGCGTGCTGGCGCAGGGCGAGGTCGTGCCGCTCGGGACGGCCAAACCGATCAAGGTCGATTTCAACGTGATTTGCGCCACCCACCGGGATCTGCCCGAGATGGCCGCCGACGGCCGGTTCCGCGAGGATCTCTATTATCGGATCGCCGGCATTCGTCTGGAGCTGCCTCCTTTGCGAGACCGGGCCGACAAGGCGGAGGTCATTCAAGGGGCCTTGGCGATCGAAGCGGCTCAGATGGAATTCGTGTCGCCGCCGCGCTTGTCCGATGCGGCGCTGGAGATCCTGCTCGCGCAAGCTTGGCCGGGCAATATGCGGGAGCTGCGTCTTGTCATGCGCTATGCCCTGGCCTGCACGACAGAAGACGAGATCGGGCCCGACCGGCTGCCGCAATGGCTCGATCTGGAGCCGGAGAAGCTGGGCCAGACGCCCAAGAGCAATTCCTCCAGCGCGTCGAACCTGCTCGAGGTGCTGGAGCGCAACCAATGGTGCATCTCCGATGCGGCATGCGAATTGAGGGTGAGCCGCCAGACGCTCTATCGCTGGCTCAAGCGCCAGAATATCAAGCGTCCCGAATAAGCCTGTCGCATCGCTGAAACGGCCGCATGAACGGCGGTCCGTTCGCGACAGGTCTTTGGCGATTTTCTTGCGGCGCTTTGGCGTGGCCGTTCGGCAATCCTCATAAAAAAGGCCTCCCCGGCGATGAAGCCGGGGAGGCCGAAGTTTACGCGAAGATTGATCGGATTATTTGTCGTCGGGCAGGGCGAACACCCAGACCGATCCGCCTTCCGGGACGGATTCTTCCCAGCCGGCCTGCTTGGCCATCTTGCCCTGGATCCACTGGGCATCGACGCCATAGCCGGACACCACGGCAATGTATTGCTTGCCGTCGATCTCGAAGCTGCTCGGAGGCGAGATGATGCCGGACGGAGTCGGGAACTCCCAAAGCAGATCGCCCGACTTCGCATCGTAGGCGCGGAACATGCGGTCGTTCGTGCCACCGACGAAGACGAGGTCGCCCGCCGTGGTCAGGATCGATCCGAAGTTCCAGGACTCCGCATAGGTCGCCTTCCAGACCTCGTCGCGCTCGTTGACGTTCCAAGCCTGGACGCCGCCGATATAGGGGAAGTCCTTGTCGGCCTTCAGGTCCAGCTTGTTGATGTCCACGCCCGCGGACCACTGGCCGGGAATGATCGGCTGGACCAGACCGGTCAGGGTCATGCAGTGATTGTCGTTGAACGGGATGTAGAGCATCTGGGTCTTCGGATTATAGGCCTGGTAGAACCAGTCCTTGCCGCCCCAGAGGCTCGGGCAGTAGGTGGCGGTCTTGCCGGTGCCGACCTTGGTCTCCTCGTTGTAGGTCGGACGGCCGGTCTCCGGGTCGAGGCTCTTGAAGACGGTATTCTTCACATACGGCACGGCGTGGTCGAAGGCGATCTCGCCGTCGGGCTTCCGGTCGAGCCAGTAGAGATAGCCGTTCCGCTGGGCCGAGATCAGGCCGGAGACCTTCTTGCCGTCCTTCTCGAACTCGACCAGAGACGGTGCGTTCATGGCGGCCCAGTCCCAAGAGTCGTTCCAGTGATACTGGAAGTGGCCCTCGATCTCGCCGTCGTCCGGATTGATGGACAGAACCGAAGTCAGATAGAGATTGTCGCCGGGACGCTGATCGCCGGGCCACGGGGCACCGTTGCCGACGCCCCAATAGATGATGTCGTTCTTGACGTCGTAATTGCCGGGCATCCACATGGTGCCGCCGCCGTCTTTCCAGGCGTCTTTCCATTTGCCGTCTTGCGGCCAGGTATCGTGGCCAGCCTCGCCCGGTGCCGGAACGCTGTAGGTGGTCCAGAGCTCCTTGCCGGTCTCAGCGTCGAAGGCCTTGATGAAGCCGCGCACGCCGAACTCGCCGCCGGACGGGCCGACGATGACCTGACCTTTCACCACCAAGGGCGCGGAGGTGATGTAGGCGCTCTCGGTCTGCCAGTCGCAGACTTCCGCTTCCCAGATCAGCTTGCCGGTCTTTGCATCGAGGGCCTGGAGCATGCAGTCGATGCTGGCGGCGTAGACCTTGTCGCCCCAGAGCGCGACGCCGCGATTGGTCATGTGGAGCGCGCCGAAGCCCTCGGGAAGCTCGCGCTTATAGCGCCACAAGGTGCGGCCGGTCTTGGCGTCGAAGGCGAGGACTTGGTTTTCCGGCGTTGCAACGAACATGTAGCGTCCGTTGACGATAGCGGGGGCCTCGTGCCCCTTGTCCATGCCCGTGGCGGCGGACCAGACGGGGCGCAGCTCCGATACGTTCTCGGCCGTGATCTGATCGAGAGGCGTATAGCTCCAGCCGGCGTAGTTGCCTTTCGTCATCAGCCAGTTTGCCGGCTCGGGATTGGCGAGCCGCTCGTCAGTGACGGGTTCGTAGTCCCCCGGCCCGACCGCGGCGTATGCCGACGGGACCATTGCTATCGCTAGCAATGCTGCGTAGGTCAGCGTCTTCATTGGTTTCTCCTTGGCGTTTCCGTTTTGGCATTGTTGGGGAGGAGATTTTTGGCCCCCCTCTTTTGCTATCGCGGTGGACCCAGCCGACCGATGAAATCGGCCGCCACCGTCAGTTCGCCAGCCCCCTCTTTGAGAGGAAGGATGGCCAGTCGTCGGGTTGCCGGCCCTTCGACAATGGCGCCGCGATTGCCCGCATCGAATGTCGATCCGTGGCAATTGCAGACAAACTCGTGTTGGGTGTCGTTGATGGCTGAGATGACACAGCCGTTGTGGGTGCAGACGGCCGAGTAGGCGACGACATCGTTGGCCGCGAGGGGCTTGGTGTCGTCCTCGACCTCGTCGGGCGCCAGACGGGAAACCACCAGCAGGTTGAGACGCGAGCCGTTGCGGACCGTCTTGGTCTTGGGATCCATCGGATAGGCGAGCTTCGGTTCCTCGCCGACCTTGATCTGCGCAGGATCGATGATCTCGTCTCTGGGGCCGCCGGTCAGATAGACCAGGGTGTCGCCGATTTGGGGCAGCATGCTGCTCGCATCGTCCGCCCGTCCGACCGAGGCGCCCAGCGGCGCGACAGCCATCGTCAGGGCTCCGATCATCAGACTGCGCCGACAGCAATCGACGCCATGGTCCTGCGGGTTCCCGCCCGCAGCCTTTCTCTTCTCACTCACCGTTCGTTTCCTCCAACTCTTATTCCCGAGACCGCCGGCCGTGCCCGGTTCGACAGCTTCGGAGCTCTACGAAGGTCCCTGGAATAGCACGGGCTCTGTTCGCCCCCGCCGAGGTAGGATCTTCCGCGAGCTGTTTTATGACGCTTAGGTAGCAAGTCACGTGCCACAGACGTTAAGTTTGGTAAATCAAGGCGTTAGTTGCGTAACTGGCGATCCGACACGCATTCGCTCCCGACGATTTCACACGGAGTGTCACGCGGACGTGTCACATCGGCGGGTGGCGTCACACGGGAGCGTGAGACGGCCGCGGTTGCGGCCGTCTTCCCCGTCCACCTAGCCGTGTTGCAGGTAGACCACCTGGGTCTCGGTATACTCGTAGAGACCGTGCTTGCCGTCGGCGCCGCCGATGCCGGATTTCCGCCTTCCGGCGTGGAAGCCCTGCATCGCCTCGAAGTTCTCGCGGTTGATGTAGGTCTCGCCGAATTGCAAGTCGCGCACGGCGCGCATCGCCGTGTTGAGATCGTTGGTGTAGATCGAAGAGGTCAGCCCGTATTCGGAATCGTTGGCGAAGGCGATCGCCTCTTCGACGCTATCCACCGTCTGGATGGGCAGGACCGGACCGAAGATCTCCTTGCGCATGATCTCCATGTCCGCCTTGCAGTCGGCGATGACGGTCGGCTCGTAGTGATAGCCGCGTTCCCGATTGGCGATCGCGCCGCCGGTAACCACCTCACCGCCTTGCTGGCTCGCCGTTTTGACCATTTCCGCGACCTTGGTCAGACCCGCCTCGTTGATCAGCGGGCCCATCTGCAGATCCGGATCGGCCATGGGGTCGCCATAGCGGGTGCCGCGCATCAGTTCCGAGATGCGATCGATGAAGGCATTGGCCACGTCGTGATGAACGTAGACCCGCTCGGCGCAATTGCAGACCTGGCCGGTATTGATGACGCGGGAATCGTAGATGGCCTTAGCCGCCAGATCGAGATCGGCATCGGCCAGGACGATGGCCGGCGCCTTGCCGCCGAGCTCGAGATTGACCCGGCTGAGATTCCGGGAGGCGACTTCCATGATGCTGCTGCCGGTCGGCACGCTTCCCGTGAAGCTCACCAGGCCGATATCGCGATGGGAGGCGAGCGCGGCGCCGGATTTGGGACCCGTACCGCTCACGAGATTGAACACGCCTGCCGGCAGCTCCGTCTCGGCGACCAGCTTGGCGAAGGCGAAAGCGTTGAGGGGGGTCTCCTCGCTCGGCTTGATGACGACCGTGTTGCCGGTGATCAGGGCCGGCGCCATCTTTCGGGCGATGAGGAAGAAGGGAAAGTTCCACGGCAGGATGCCGGCGACGACGCCGATCGCCTTGCGCAGCAGGAAGATGCTCTCGCCCTGGCGGTCGCTGGGGATGATCTCGCCTTCGATGCGCCGCGCCCATTCGGCCATGTAGTCGAGATAATCGGCGGTGAAGTTCACCTCCACGCGGGCGAGGGGAAGGATCTTTCCCTGCTCCTGGGTGATGATCTGAGCGAGCTCCTCGACATGGGCCCGCAGGCGTTCGGCGATGGCGCGCAGATGGCCTGCGCGTTCGATGGCGGGGAGCCTTTCCCAGGCCGGCTGGGCCTTGCGTGCCGCCTGGACGGCTTCGTCCACCACATCGGCGGAGCTGTCCGGAACGTTGGCCAGCAGCTCTTGGGTTGCCGGGTTGAAGACCTCGATCGTCTCGTCGCCGGCCTTGGCAAATCGGCCGTCGATGAAGTTCAGATATTCGTTGGCTGTATTGTGCACCAAAGACATTTTGCCTCCCTAGATTTTGCTTATGGCCGGCACTCCCCGATTCGAAGATCGTTGTTTTGGAGGTGTCGGCTGGCGATGGCGCAGCCTCGTTTTGGGCTGCTTTGGATGAGCTCTGGGGAGACGGCGGCAGAGCTCGCCACCACTTTTCGCTCCCGATGCGCTCACTGTCGGCGGAGCATGAGATTTGCTTCGCTTAGCCTCGCCTCGCCCGGAAAGAACGAAGAGCTCTTCCCGGGCGAGGCTGGCCAGTCCTCTACCAGAGGTAGATGTATCTGAGGTTCCAGCTGTCGTTGTACGAGTGGTTCTCTCCTTCCAGGCTCTTGGAGTAGCGCAGCGTGAGGGAATGGTTTTCGTAGTAGCTGACCATGAAGCCGAGACCGCCATCCAAGGTCCAAGCCTCAGGCACCGTGTCGAACGCTTGGGTGTGCTCGTAGTCGAGGCCGACGAAGGGCTCGAACCAATCGAAGAGCTGGTAGCCGAAGCGGTTGTTGGTGTGGAACGTCGTGCCCGGCGTCACACCGTTGTCCTTGGTGGACTGCCAGACAAAGCCGGCATCGCCGGTCCAGTCGAACTTGCCGATCAGCGGCGTGTACCAGAGCAGGCTGGTGAGGTTCTTCCAGTTGGTATCGCTGACATCCTTGTCGCCCCACGGGATCTGCAGGAACGATTGGATGCCGAGAGTGGATTCCGGCGTCGGCTTGAACCAGGTGGCGAAACCGGTGATCGTATCGCCGAAGCCGCTGACATGGCGCCCATTGGGATCGGCCGCACCCCGATTTCGGATGGCGACCTCGGGCTGGATGATCTCGAAGGCCAAGCCGACCTTGTTGCTGAAGTTCGGCGTCCAGAAGTGGACGTATTTCGACAGGCCGGTGATGACTTGCGAACCGTCGCCGGCGACCTTGTTGCCGTTGCGGTCCCAGACTTTGTCGTTGTCCTGAACATAGGCGTATTGCACGAACACGTTGAACGGATCGAAGTCGACCGGCAGGTCGTATTCTTTCGGCCCGATGACGTCGAAGGTGGTCTGCGCCTGGGCCGGACTGCCCGCCCACAAGAAGACGGCCGCGAAGAGCGAAAAGATCGCAGTCCTTACCCGTTTGGAATGTCTCGAATTCGTTTCCTTGGTTGTCATTACCCTGTTTCCCCCAATTGGATCGTTGCTCGCCGTGACGGCTCATCCATCGAGACGCACCCTCGGTGACCGTGATCGAACGGCCTCGAATCGCCGGTTTGTTCGGAGCTTTTGCCCGGCGCGCGCCTCAAGGTGGGGCGAACGGTCGCAAGGACTATGCCAATGACGTTTCTGGCCGGGCCGATGGCGGGAAGAGCTATGTTAAGCTTTTGTTAAAGCGCGCTTTTCCATTCGACCCATGGGCGAGGATGGTGCCGGGGCGGGTGTCAATCGTGTCGCATCAGGCAGTGTGACGTAACGCTCGAACGTGACACTCGGACTCGTCAGATCTCTGATCGTTATCCGCCGGCCGAGACGCGCTCGGAGTGGTTCGCGACGAGGCGTCAGCTAGACAGGCGCGCGCAGGGTTGGGACGGTAGGGATTCCATCCACCTGCGTTTCCAAACGCGACATCCGGAGCGAGCCATCCTGTGTCACATAAGCTTCTGATCGACAATCAATGGGTCGCGCCTGCGAGCGGCCTGACCTTTCCCGCCATCAATCCGGCGACGGAGGAGAGCTTCGCCGAAATCGCCCGAGGTGGTGCGGCGGATGTCGATGGGGCGGTGAAGGCGGCGCGGGCAGCCTTCGACGGCGGTTGGAAACACAGCACGGGGGCGGAGCGGGCGTCGCTGTTGCGGAAGATCGCCGACGGGATCGAAGCACAACAGGACATGCTTGCCGCCGCCGAGACGCGGGACAACGGCAAGCCGCTCGCCGAGGCGGCCGCCGATACGGGCATGGTGGCCGGCATCTTCCGGATGTATGCCGATCTCGCCGAGACGCTGGATGTGCAAGGCGAGGAGGTCATCGAGGTTCCGGGCGGCAAGGTCGAGACGCGTGTCGCCTATCGTCCGATCGGCGTGGCGGGGTTGATCACGCCGTGGAATTTTCCCATGGGGCAGTTCTCCTGGAAGGTAGCGCCGGCGCTGGCCGCGGGCTGCACATGCGTGGTCAAGCCGTCGGAGGCTACCTCGACCACCGCGCTGATGCTGGGCGAGATCGCGGTCGCGGCGGGGCTGCCGCCTGGCGTCCTCAACATTGTCACCGGCTTCGGAGCGGAGGCGGGCCAGGCGCTGGTCGCGCATGAAGGCGTCGACAAGATCTCCTTCACCGGCAGCACCGAGACGGGCAAGGCGATCATGGCCGCTGCCGCGCGGGATCTGAAGCGGGTCAGTCTGGAGCTCGGCGGCAAAAGTCCGCTGATCGTGTTCGACGATGCGGATCCCGATGTGGCGGCGGAATGGGTGGCCTTCGGCATTTTCTTCAATCAGGGCCAGGTCTGCACCGCGACCTCGCGGCTTCTGGTGCAGGACGGCATCGCCGATGCGGTGCTGGAGCGCGTGAAGGGCTTTGCTGAGCGTATCCGGATCGGCGACGGAATGAGCGAGGGTGTCCAGATGGGACCGCTGGTGAACCAGGCCCAATACGAGAAGGTGACCGGCTATATCGAGAAAGGTTTGACCGAAGGCGCCGAATTGCTGACCGGCGGCAAGCGTCCGGACGGAGCGAATGCCGGGTATTTCGTTAGCCCGACAGTGTTCGCCAGTGTGACGCCGGAGATGACCATCTGGCGGGAAGAGATTTTCGGTCCCGTCCTGAGCGCGATGCGCTTCGCGTCCGAAGACGAGGCGGTGGCGCTCGCCAACGATACGGATTACGGGCTGGCTGCCGCCGTGCTCACCGTCGACGAGGCGCGGGCGGAACGGGTGGCCGACCGGGTCGAGGCCGGCATCACCTGGCAGAACTGCAATCAGAATCTGGTCATCCAGGCCCCTTGGGGTGGGGTGAAGCAAAGCGGCATGGGGCGCGAGCTCGGCCGCTGGGGGCTCGAAAACTATCTGGAGCCGAAGCAGAAGACGCGCTGGCTCGGCACGGGCGGGCCGGGCTGGTATGCGCCGGATGCCTGAGCACAACAGGCAAATCACTCACGGCGCTGAGCGATCATCTGCCGCCGAAGATGAGCGCGATGGCGGCGCCGACGATGAGCACGGCGAAGGAGATCAGCGCCATCACCCAGACGGGCGGTGAGGGCTTGTGTATGGCCGAGCCGGTCTCGGCCATCTTCATCTTCTCCTGCATGGCGCTCTCGGGGCCCATGCCCTCCATTGCGGCCGGCGATCTGGGGCGGACGGTCAGCATGCCATGCTTCAGATGATAGGCGACCAGCCACCAATTCATCGGAAAGGCGAAAGCCGCGCCGACCATGAGCGCGAGCGACATGCGGAACCAGAAGAGGGGCTCGGCCGGATTGTGGGCGGCCTCGTTACCGGCGAAGGCAAGGGCCGAGACGGGGAACATGCCGCCCATGAGGCAGTTCATGGAGAGCAGCTCGGAGGTGAAGGTGCCTTTCAGCGCGCGGGCATAGGAGCCGAACATCTCGCCCATGAAGAGGGCCTGGAAGATGCTCCAGCCGAAGGCGAAGCCGAGCATGTATTCCAACACCATGTCCGCTGCTATGGGCAGCGCCACGAGGGCGCCGATGACCGCGCCGACCAGGATGCCGATACCGTCACCGGCGACGCAATGCATGGTGGAGCCCAAGGCCTGGCGCCAGCGCGCGGCGACATATTGCTCGTGCAGGCCCGGCAGAGGCTCCCGGCAGCCCAGCACGTAGAGGAAGGCACCGATAGGGCCGGAATAGGCGGTGAAGAGGACGAAGGCCCATTTCATCACCGGGTGCTCCGGCGTGGTGCGGATATCGATGGCGACGAAGACGACCGACAGCGCCGTCAGGATGAACCAGAGCAGCATGACGCCGTCGATGAGCATGGGAACTTCCCCCGGCCGTGTCTCTCAGAGCTGAAAGGCTGAGACTATAGGGGAACGATCGAGCCGCAAGCGCTTCGAAGAGCGTTTACGTCACGGAGACGGTCTTGCGGGCGACGTGCTCGATGAGAGTGAGGGCTTCCTCGGCGGCACGATAGCGGATCTCCGCACGGCCGATATCGCCGAAGCGGTGTTCGATCAGCTCGGGCGTTTCGCCCCGGCGGGTGCAAGCCAGATAGACCAGGCCGATAGGGTTGCCCTTCTCATCCTTCTCCGGCCCGGCGACGCCGGTGATCGCGATGGCGAGATCGGCGGCGGAGCATTTGAGAGCGCCTTCCGCCAGGGCCACGGTGACCTCGCGGCTGACCGTGCCGTGGGCGCGTATGAAGTCCATATCGAGTGAGAGGGCGAGGGCCTTCTGCTCGGCGGTATAGGTGACGAAGCCGCCCTCATAGAGATCGCTGGCCCCGGGCGCTTCGGTCAGTATCGTGGCAAGCAGCCCGCCAGTGCAGGATTCGGTTGAGACGACACGCAGCCCTTTCTCCGCGACGACCTCCAGCGCCTCGACCGCACGCCGGATCAGTGGCCGGTCGATGCGGACGAATTCGAGCTCTTCTACGGGGATATCGGGTACGGGGATATCGGGCGGCATGGCTGGACCGATGGTTGTGGCAGACCTTCATAAAGACGCGAAAAGGCCGGCGCGTTCCCTTTAGGGGCGCACCGGCCTTCACACGTTTCGATCTGTCTTAGCGCCGCTCGGCAGAGCGGATCAGCGGGGTGATCCGGCGGACGGTCACGCGGCGGTTGCGGCGCTCAGGTCCCTGAGTCGGGATCTCCAGATATTGCTCGCCATAACCTTGGGTGACGAGGTTCTCCGGCGGAATGCCGTAATAGTCGGAGAGCACGATCGCCACCGACTCGGCGCGCCGGTCGGAGAGGGCGAGGTTGTAGAGATCCGGCCCCATAGCGTCGGTATGGCCTTCGATCATGAACACCTCGTCCGGATTCTCCTGCAGGATCTCGTCCAGGATATCGGCGAGATATTCGATCTCGGGCACCTGGCTTTCCTCGATGACGGAAGAATCCGTGGCGAAGGTGACGGTGCTGATATCGACCCGCGGCATGCGCTCGCGGATGCGCGGATATTCCCGTACCTCCTCCAAGGTATAGGTTCGCGGCAGACGCTCCACAGGCTGAGCCCTGAGCGCATCGTAGATCTGGTGCCGCGAGGCCTGGCCGTAATCCACCACGTAGTGATCGCGTGGGCCTTCGTAGTGAACCGGGCCGAGCACGACGGGCGGCGGCGGGCCGCGGCGGGCATCGTCGATCAGCACGATCTCCCGGCCGCTGGGATAGCGGCGGACGCGGGTCAGGATATAGCCGTCGGGACCCCGGATGGTGATGATCTCCGTGCCGTCGGGCCGGCGATAGACCTCGCGGGTGCGGCCGCCGGAGAGACGTTCCGTGTAGCCGTCGCCATAGACGTCGAAGCGCTCACGGTCGTTGCCGTGAATGAACACCCGGCCGTCATCCTCGATGAATTGGCGGCGGCCATTGTCGATCACCACGGGCGCGGCTGCGCCGATCACGGCGCCCACGGCGAGGCCGATCAGAGCGTCCTTGGCGGAGAGCTCGTCACGGTCGACACCGCGGCGGGCATGGCGGTGGTCGCGCTGCCAATCCTTCCTTTCGCGGTCGCCATAGCGGGGATGACCGCGGTCCTTGTCGCGATCGCGCCGATCGGCGTCGCGGCGGTCGCGGTCCCGATCGCCATCGCGGCTCTCTTGCCGCTTCCGGTCGCCGTCATGGCTCTTCTTGGGGCTG
Organism: Methyloligella sp. ZOD6; assembly: GCA_050110875.1. Lineage (GTDB taxonomy): Bacteria > Pseudomonadota > Alphaproteobacteria > Rhizobiales > Methyloligellaceae > Methyloligella. The sequence goes on along the minus strand of CP188828.1, from coordinate 2,089,808 downwards.
ACGGTTTTCTGCGTGGCCGAGGGCTTCGTGGTTTTCTTCTGCGTGTCCTTCGCAGCCGGTTTCGTCCGGGAATCCTTCGCGGCCGGCTTCGATTCTCGCGTCTTCTGTTCTTGAACCTTTCGCTCTTGGACCTTTCGCTCTTGGACCTTCTGTTCTTGGACCTTCTGCTCCTTCTTCGGCTTCACCGCGTCGGGTTCAGGCTTCACCGTCTCGGATTTCTCGGCCTCGGGCTGCTCGGTTTTCGGCTCGGCCGGCTTTGCGGTCTCGGGTTCCGGCTTCTCAGGCTCCGTCTCGGACTCTTCCGCTGCAGGTGCCGGCTTCGATTCAGGGGCAGCGTCCGGTTCGGGGGCAGCCTCCTTCGTATCCGGGACCAATGAGGGGGCAACATCCTTGAGCGAGCGCCCGGACCTCGGGCCCTCATCCGGTTTCGCCGAGGGTTCAGACTTAGGCTCCAGCGCAGGTTTGGGCTTGGAGGCCTCCTTCGCCTTCGGCTTTTCGGGCCTGGATTTCGATTCCGTCTTCTCTGGCTTCGGCTTTTCGGGCTTGGGCTTGGCAGTCTCCTTGACCTCCGGCTTCGGAGCCGGCTCGGATTTCGGAGCGGGTTTGGGCTTCGCTTCGACTTTCGGCTTTTCAGGCTTGGGCTTGGGAGCCTCCTTGGCCTGAGGTTTCGGAGCCGGCTTGGGTTTCGAAGCAGGCTTGGGTTTCGAAGCAGGCTTGGGTTTCGGCGCAGCCTTCGGTTTGGCTTCCGTTTTCGGCTTCGGCGCGGGTTTCGGCTTGGGCGGTGCCTTCGGCTTGGGCGAAGTCTTCGGGTGTTCAGCTTTGGGCTTGGTCTGGGGTTTGGCTTTCGGTTTGTCGGCTGGCGGCTTGCCGCTCTTTTCACCGGGCGGGAGCGCGCCCTCGTTGGGACCGCCTGGTTGTTGTGCGAGACGAAGAGCGCCCCCATCGCGGGACTGAAGGGGAGCAAGATCGGACGCAAGAGCCGCGGGGGCGAACAGAAGGCCCGCGAGCGCTACGAAGCACGGTCTTATGAGACGCATAGGGGATTCCTCATTGGGGGCGGCTTCCTCGGCAAAGCCCCCGAGTCGTCCGGCGTTCTCTGCCACCAGACTTTGTCTAGAATTCGAGTAAAAGGGGGAAGGTTCCTGGAATCTCGAACAGAAGCGAGAATGCGGGGTTAGCCTTGCTCGCTGCCGACAGGCTCGGCAGTCTTTTCCTTGCGCTGAGTGCCGGCCGTCTTCTTTTTGGCGGAATCCGCCGGCTTCGGCGTCTTGTCGCGCCGGGCGGCGAGGCGCTCGGAAAGAGAGGCCGATTTGCCTTTCGACTCGCCGTTGGCGGACTTTTTCGGCTGGTTTGCCAGCTTATCCTTCAGGCGGCTGCGGAGGCCGGTTTTCGCCTGTTTCGGCGCCGTGTCCGGATCGGCTTTCAAGTCCGAATCCGCCTTCGCTTCCGGGGCATTTTTCTCCGACGACGTCTCGGCAGGATCCTCTTCCGCGTCGGATGTCTCATCCCCGGCAGTCTCGTCCTCGACTGCTTCGGCCTCGGGGCTTTTCTCGTCAACGGATTCCGCGGCAGCCCGGTAGGCCTCGATCCCTTCCGGCGGCTCTTCGGGGATCAGCTCCGGCAGGGCCGTGTCCTCGCCTTGAGCGGTGCGAAGGATCTGCATGGAGAGTTTCCGCATCTCCTCCCGCAGCAGATAGTTCTCGCTGTCGAATTGGTGGGCCGTGGCGAGTTCTTCCTCCAGCATCGAGAGGCGCGCCACGAGCCGGCGGTTCTCCTTGGCGAGTGCGGAATCGGAGCGACCGAAGAGGCGGCGGATGGGAACCTCATCCGCCTCCAGGGCGGCGCGGAGTTTGTGGATCTCGTCCGCCTGACGCTTCACCGTCGCCTGGGCGAGACGCAGCGCCTCCTTGTCGCGACCGTAGCGGTAGCGAAGCTCCTTGTCGGTCTTCTCGATGTCGACCATGGCCTCGCGGGCGACCTTGAGCTCTTCCTCCATCTGGGGGAGGCCGCGGCTCAGGGTCTGCTCCAGGGCCTGCTTGGCGCTTTCCGTCTCGTCCAGCTTGGTCTTCAGCTCGCCGAGCTCGCTTTCGAGCTCGTCGACGCGCACCCGCCGCTTGCTGGTCTCCACCAGCTCGCGCACGGCTTTGGCCTTGGCCTTCTCCAGCTCGGTTTCGATCTGGCGCAGCTCGGTGGCGAACTCGGCGCGCAGGCGGTCCTTATCGGCCTGAATCTCGGCCGAGGTCATGGGAAGGGTATCTTCAAGCTGCCGTCTGGTGATGCGCGCCGCGCGGTTCCACAACGCCGGTACGAAAAGCACCGCGATGAGGCCGGCGAGGAAGAACCCCAGTGCCCCATAAAGAATCGCTGCGATCATCGGGCCATGCACTCCCACATGGGGGATTTTCTTTCCGAGCGGCCGAGGCCGACTCGCGCCGCAAAAATCGCGGGCCGCGACTGCTTCATTACCGCCAATCTAGAACGGATTCCAGGTGGGTTGGCGGGTATATTTCAGATAGCCGATATTTGCGCCGAGCCGAAGGCCGACGCCCGACCGGATCGGGGCAAGCACGATATCGTTGTTCGTCAGGAACGTGATGCCCACCCCACCGACCAGATAGGCCGAGCCGTCGACACCGGCGAATTTCTGGTAGATTTCGCTGGGATTATGCAGGTCGTAGACCAGCACCATGGTCTTGGAGCCTTCGCCGCCGAAATCGTAGCCGACGGACGGTCCCTGCCAGAACACCTGATGAGTGCCGGCATCCTTGGTGTAGAGGGTGCCTTCGCCATAGCGCAGCCCCGCCACGAAGGCGCCGCCAGCCTCCTCGCCGAGGATATAGCCGTTTGGCCGGCCGCGGCTCTTGAAGGCGTATTCGATCACCTTGGCCAGATCGTGGGAAACGGTGCCGAAGAAGCGGTGGCCGGCTTCCTTGATTTCGCTGGCGGAGAAGCCGTCGCCCTGCTGGGCCTCCGGCGGCACGTATTGCTCCTGCGGGCCGCCAGGTGGCACGGGCTCGTAAGGCCGGCCCGGCCCGTCGTCATAGCTCCGGCCGTAGGTATCGTTGTTGTAGGTGCTGTTGGGGGCGTACCTGCCGCCACCGTCCTGATAGGTGTTTCCTCCCTGATAGGTCTCTCCACCTTGATAGGTGTTGCCGCCTTGAGACGTATTTCCGCCCTGGGGAGTGTTTCCGTTCTGATACGTATCGTACTCGCGGTCGTATCCCCGTTCCTGCTCGAGCGAGGGCTGGCCGTAGGCGCGCGGGGTGGCGCCCTGGTTGGGATCGATATTCGTCGGCGCGCCGGATTGGGCGAGGCGCAGAGAACCGTCCGATCCGGCGGCGTCTTCCGACTGGGCCGGGACGTTCCAGAGCATCAGGGCCGCGAGGGCTGGGATGGCGAGCCTTGTGAGCTGCATAGGCCTCGATATGGTTCGTGCGGACAGGCCTTCCTAAGGGACGGCCCGGCCGCGCCGTGGCAAGTCGCACTATGATTTGTCTAAACTGGTACCAAACTGTGACTGTGGTTAACGGCGGGTTACCAGCTAGGCTTGCAGAGGCTCAGACGGCTTGCGGCCCCAGGCGATAAACGCCGGATTTTTCAAGGCCGTCTCCCATTTTCCGTAAGTCAGCGGTGCACCGTCGATGGTGACCACGCTGCCGCCGGCGGCGCGCAGCACAGCATCGCCCGCCGCGGTGTCCCACTCCATGGTGGGGCCGAAACGCGGGTAAAGGTCGGCCTTGCCTTCCGCCAGCTCGATGAATTTCAGGGACGAGCCCGCGCTATGACGCTCGGCAATGGGGAGATCCTCCAGGAAGTCCTCCGTCTCCTGATCGAAATGGGAGGCGCTGACCATCGCTGTGATGCCGTCGGCGGGCACATCGCGCACCGCGATCGGCCGTGCGTTCAGGTCCTGCTTCTCGGCATCGAGATCCGGATCGAGATTGGCCGCCACCGCGCGGTGCTCGGCGACCGTGAAGGCAATTTCCTTGCGGACCGGCGCATAGACCATGCCGAAGATAGGCGTGCCGTCCTCGATCAGAGCGACATTCACGGTGAAATCGGAGCGCCGCTTGATGAACTCCTTGGTGCCGTCCAGAGGGTCCACCAGAAAGAAGCGCTCGCCGCGGTCCATGCTGAGACCTTGCGCCGATTCTTCCGAGATCACCGGAATCTGAGGGGCGAGGGCGCGCAGCGCCTTCAGCAGGACCGTTTCGGAATCTTTGTCGGCCAATGTCACGGGGCTGTCATCGCTCTTTCGCGTGAAGCCAGTGTCGTCGTGGTAATGCCGCATGATCGCCGCGCCTGCCCGCTGATTGGCGACAAGCAGAATTTCGCAGGCGCGTTCGAAATCGAAGGTCTTCATATGGCTCTCGATCGCGTGTTGTGGCTGCCGGGGCCGGGAAGGCAAGATAGGCCGAATGAGGTGATTCGTTTTTCTTGCTGCGGCGCGAGGATTTCGTTCCCTCTAGCAGAGTTTCCCAGGCATGGGCGACATTTCCGTGTCCTGCGATACCTAAGAGGAGGCTATTAGGACACCATGAGCGAACAGGCGATTGCCGATATCGATCTGACGGCGCTGATTTCCAGCCGGATTTGCCACGATGTGATCAGCCCGGTGGGCGCCATATCCAATGGGCTGGAGGTTTTGAGCGACGAAACCGATGCGGAGATGCGCGAGCATGCGATGGAGCTCATCGTGAAAAGCGCCGCGCAGGCCTCTGCCAAACTGCAATTCGCAAGGCTTGCCTTCGGTGCGGCGGGCTCGGCCGGGGCGGAGATCGACTTGCGGGATGCCGAAAAGGTTTCCCGCGATTTCGTCAAGGGAAAGCACGAGCTGACCTGGACGGGACCGCTCGCGACGCTGCCGAAGAACAAGGTGAAGCTGCTGTTGAATCTGATTTCGCTCGGCGTTGTGGCCCTGCCGCGCGGCGGCACGCTCGACGTTCATATCGACGATCAGGCGAGCCGGTTCGAGATCCGGGGCAAAGGTCAGGCCGCCGGGCTGAAGGACGAGATGAAGGCGTTGCTTTCGGCGGACGGTGCGACCGACGGCCTGGATGCCCATTCCATCCAGCCTTATTTCGCGCGCCGGCTGGCCGAGTCCATCGGCATGTCGATCAGCGTGGAAAATCGCCCCGAAGAGGTGGTGCTCGTGGCCAGCTAAGGCCCGGGAATGGCGGAAATCCGCTGTGTCACGCTTTTTTGCTCAACGAAACGTAAACCTCAGTCGGCCAGTATTGCGGCTTCGAACCGGTGCGCAAGGGTGCGGAATGCCGGGCGTGCTGGGTAAGACGTATGGATGAGCTGTTAGGAGAATTCCTGGCGGAGACGGACGAGAATCTCGACCGGCTCGACGTCGAGCTTATGCGCTTCGAACGCGAGCCGAACAATCGAGAGGTTCTCAATAAGATCTTCCGTCTCGTCCACACCATCAAGGGGACGTGCGGCTTCTTCGGGCTGGAGCGGCTATCGGCGCTCGCCCATGCGGCGGAGACACGGCTGGGCCGGTATCGCGACGGTCAGCCGGTCACGGTGGAAGGGGTCAGCGTCATCCTGGCCAGCCTCGACCGGATCAAGGAAATTCTGAAAGGCTTGGAAAGCGGCAGCGAGCCGCCGGGCGAGGATTCCGATCTGATCGCCAAGCTCGAGGCGCTGGGTGAAGAAGGCCAAGCCGAGACCGCCCATGAGGGCATTGCGGCCGCATCGCCAATCGGTCCGCCCGACGCGCCGGACGATGACATTCGGGGACAGGATACATCCGGGACATTGGCGCGCTCGTTCACGCCGGCGTCGAAGGCACGGCAGTTCTTCAATGTGGAACCGGTAGCCGGGGAAGCACCATCCCGCGATGCGGCACAGAATGTGGAAGAGCATGAGGTCCAGCCGGATCCAGCCGAGTCCATGGCGGAGACGTCTTCCGCCAAGGCACAGCAGGCGCCCGAGGGCGAGCGCGAAGGCCGATTGGACGAGGCCAATCGCGACCTGACCCAGCGGGTCCGGGTGAAGGTGGAGACCCTGGAGCATCTGATGACCACGGTGAGCGAGCTGGTGCTCACCCGCAATCAGCTTCTGGATGTGGCGCGGCGCGCAGGGGATCCCGGATTCAAGGCGCCGCTGCACCGGCTCTCCAACGTCACGAGCGAGCTGCAGCGCGGCATCATGAAGGCGCGGATGCTGCCGGTCTCGAAAGCCTGGCAGAAGCTGCCACGGCTGGTGCGCGAGCTGTCCCTGTCCCTCGACAAGCCGATCAAGCTGGTGACCGAGGGCGGCGATGTGGAGCTCGACCGGCAGGTTCTCGACCTTATCCGCGATCCCTTGACCCATCTGATCCGCAACGCCGCCGATCACGGCATCGAGTCGCGGCAGGTGCGGCAGGCGGCCGGCAAGCCTGAGCAAGGGTCGATCCGGCTCAAGGCCTTCGCCGAGGGCGGGCATATCGTGATCGAAATCGCCGATGACGGCCGGGGACTCGATGCGCGTGCGATCCAACGGAAGTGCATCGAGCGGGGGCTCGCGACCGAGTCGGAGCTCGCCAATTTGAGCAATGCGGATTTGCAGCAATTCATCTTCCGCCCGGGGTTCTCAACGGCACCGGAAATTACCGACATCTCCGGCCGCGGCGTCGGGCTCGACGTGGTGCGCAGCGATGTGGAGCTGATCGGCGGAACGGTCGAACTGAAGTCGAGCGGTCCGCGCGGCAGCGTCTTCGCCATGCGAATCCCGCTGACGCTGGCGATCACCGCGGCATTGATCGTGGAAAGCGAAGGCCTGCGCTTCGCGCTGCCGCAGCACAATGTGGTGGAGGTTGTGCGCGCCAAGGGCGGCTCGGACTACCGGATCGAGATGATCAACAATGCGCCGCAGCTTCGTCTGCGCGGCAAGCTGGTGCCGGTCTTCGATCTCGCCGAGCTGCTGGGCGAACGGGGCGCGGAAGCGCGCTCACCCGAGCGCTTCGAGAACGAGATGAGCACGGTGGCGGTGCTGGAGCTCGGCGCGCGCGTCTTCGGCTTGATGATCGACGACGTTCTGCGGACCGAAGAGATCGTGGTGAAGCCGAAGGCGAGTCTGCTGCGCAGCCTCTCCGTCTTCTCCGGCAACACGATTCTCGGCGATGGCAGCGTCATCATGATCATCGACACCGCCGCACTGGCGCATCTGGCCGGTGTCGACGATATCCGCATCGACAGTTTGGAAGAGCCTGAGGAGGCGGAGACCGCGCCGGAGGCGGAAAAGGTACCGCTGCTGCTCTTTCATGCGGGCTCGCCTTTGCGCAAGGCCGTGCCTCTGTCGCTGGTGACGCGATTGGAAGAGATCCCCGCCTCGCAGCTGGAGCCCTGCGACGAAGGCTATGTGCTGCGCTATCGCGACGGGCTGATGCCGGTGCTCTTCATGGACGGGGTGACGCGGCGGAGCGGCGACGATCTGCAGCCTATCCTGGTCTTCAACGAGGACGGCCGGAATGTCGGGCTCGCCATCGACGAGATCTTGGACGTGGTGGAGGAGCCCGTCTCCATGGAGATCCGCTCTAGCACGCCGGGCATTCTCGGCGCGTTCCAGGTGCAGGGCGAGGTCGCTGAGATGGTCGATATTTCCCGCTATGTCGGCGAGGGACTCGGTCACCGCATCCTCGTGAAAGAGACCGAGACGCGCCGCGCTCTGAAGGTGCTCCTGGTGGATGACAGCCAGTTCTTCCGCAATATGCTCGCCCCTTTGCTATCGGCCAGCGGCTATGACGTGACGCTCGCCGGCTCGGCCCATGAGGCGCTGGAGCTGAAGGAAGAGGGGCAGCTCTTCGATGCGATCGTCAGCGATCTGGAGATGCCGGATCTCGACGGGATCGGCTTCGCCGAGAAGGTGAAAGCGGATCCGGCGTGGAGGAGCACGCCGATGATCGCGCTGTCCTCGCATACCTCGCCGCGGCTGATCGCGCGGACCCGGGCGGCGGGCTTCACCGATTATGTCGGCAAGTTCGACAGGCAGAAGCTGATGGATGCCCTGGAATCCTGCTGCTCGCGCTGGGAGACGGCGGCATGAACGATCGAACCCCGGACACGATCCTCCGCCGGGTCGAGGAAGGCCGAGCCGAGGAAGGCTATGTGACGGCGATGGTGGGCGGCCAGCTGTTCGGCGTATCGCTCACGCAAGTGCGCGATGTTTTCGTCCCGAAAGTCATCACTCGGGTGCCGATGGCGCCGCCGGCGATCGCCGGTCTGCTCAGTCTGCGCGGACGGGTGGTGACGGCGATCGATCTGCGCCGCCGGCTTGGTTTGCCGGCACGGGAGCCCGATGCGCCTTGCGTGGCGATCGGGATCGAGCGCGGGCAGGAGGTCTATGGGCTGATCGCGGATCGGATCGGCAACGTGCTGCGTTTGTCTGCCGAGAGTTTCGATCCCAATCCGATCAATCTCGATGCGAATTGGTCTGGGGTTTGCACAGGTCTGCACCGTCTCGATGAGGGGGTCATGGTGGTGCTCAATGTCGAGAGCCTATTGGATGCGGAGAAATTGAGAGAGGCTGCCTGAGGTCGGCAACGCTTCGGACGGCAAGGTTGTGATTAGAGGGGCTGATGAAACATTGCCTGGTGGTGGACGATAGTCCGGTGATCCGAAAGGTCGCCTGCAGGATACTTGAGGATATGAAGTTCAACGCATCCGAGGCGGAGAACGGTCAGGAGGCGCTCGACCAGTGCCGGGTGTCGATGCCCGACGCGGTGCTGCTCGATTGGAATATGCCGGTCATGGACGGGATTGCATTTCTCGTGGCGCTGCGCCGGGAGCCGGGGGGCGATCGGCCGGTGGTGATCTTCTGCACCACGGAGAACGATGTCGATCATATCACCCGCGCCATCTCGGCCGGTGCCAACGAATACATCATGAAGCCGTTCGACCGGGACATCATCGAGGCGAAGTTTCACGAGGTTGGGCTGATCTGATGAAGGACGCGCCGGCCACCGCATCGCCATCTGCCTGGCCCCCCAAAGGCGTACAGCCTGCAGGGGAGGAGGCGGATCGTCCGATCCGCGTGATGGTGGTCGACGATTCCCATTTCATGTGCTGGCTGCTGACCCGTTGGATCGGCGAGGCGCCGGGACTGGAGCTTGCGGGCACCGCGTCGAGCGGCGCGGAGGCCGTCGCCACGATCGCGCGGAAGCAGCCGGATATCGTGCTGCTCGATCTGGAGATGCCGGATATGGGCGGGTTGGAGGCGCTGCCTGCGCTTCAGAAGGCGTGGCCGTCCGCCAAGGTGATCGTCGTTTCGGCATTGACCAAGGACAATGCGGCATTGGTTCTGGATGCGCTGTCCAGAGGCGCCGTCGACTATGTCAGCAAGCCGCGCGCATCCGGGGACATGAGCTCGGGACAGGATTTCCGGAAGGCCTTGTTCAAGCGCATTGAAGCTCTGATGCGGCCGGCCGAGCCTCAGACCCGTAACGTGCTTGCGCGGCCGGAGCCTCGCCCTGCTGTCCGCGGAGCTGGAAAGACATCGGCGGAGCTGCATCCTTTTTCCATGGTGGTGCCGCGGGTGATCGGCATAGGCAGCTCGACGGGCGGGCCGGAGGCGTTGCTACGGTTCTTGACTCCCCTGGCCCCCGATCTGGTGCGGGTGCCGGTTCTTATTGCCCAGCATATGCCTGCTGAGTTCACGGCGACTTTGGCGGCCCGGCTGGCGGCCGCCACGGGTCTCCCGGCGAAGGAGGGCGAGGACGGCGAGCCGATCCAGCCCGGACATATCTATGTCGCGCCGGGCGACCGCCACATGACGCTGGTGTCTTCGGCGCAGCCGAGCATCGCGATCAGCGACGAGCCGCCGCTTCGATACTATCGCCCCTCGGTCGATCTTCTGTTCCGCAGCTTGGTTGCCGTTTTCGGGCCTGCCGTGCTCGGTGTCGTGCTGACCGGCATGGGGACGGACGGGTTCGAAGGGGCCGGGCTGATCTCCTATGCCGGCGGAAGCGTCGTCGTTCAGGACCGGGCCTCAAGCGTTGTCTGGGGTATGCCGGGCGCGACGTCGAAGGCCGGATACGCGTCCGCCGAAGATAGGCCGGAGCGCCTGGCAGAGATAGTGAGCGGCCTATTCCAGAGGGAACGAATGCGATGATGGCTCCCATGACACCCCTGGAATTCAAGTTCCTCGCCCGATCGGTGAAGGACTGCACGGGCATCAGCCTGGGGGACAACAAGGCGGAGCTTCTGCAGTCGCGCCTGAATCGCCTGCTGAAGGAATATCAGCTGCCATCGGTCTCGGCTTTGTGCAATGCGCTGTCGCGCAGCGACGGCGAGAGCCTCAAATGGCGGCTCGCGGAAAGCGTGGCCGTGCAGGAGACCTATTTCTTCCGGGACAAGGGGACCTTCGAATGCTTCGGGGAGCAGCTGCTGCCGGCATTGCTCCAGGCGCGTGAGACCACGCGGCGCTTGCGGATCTGGTGCGCCGCCTGCTCGACCGGGCAGGAGCCCTATTCGGTCGCCATGATGCTGGCCGAGCGTGCCGATCTTCTGAAGGGGTGGGAAGTCGACATCCTCGCGACGGATTTCTCCGAAGAGGCGCTGCTTGCGGCCCGGAGTGGCGTGTTCAGCCAATTCCAGGTGCAGCGTGGTCTGCCGGTGACGCTGCTGGTCAAGTATTTCAAGCGGAAATCAGATGGGTGGGAGATCGTGCCCGAGATCCGCGACCGGGTTTGCTTCCGCCAACAGAACCTGATGCATAACAGCATGCGGCACGGCATCTTCGACATCGTCTTCTGCCGCAACGTGCTGATCTATTTCGACGAGGCGACGAAGCGGCAGGTTCTCTCCAGATTGTCACAGCAAATCCTGCCGGGCGGCTATCTCGTGCTGGGCGCGACGGAATCGGTGCTCGGCCTCAACGACGGGTTCGGGCCTTTGGAGCAGCCTTGTCCGGGCGTGTTCCGGCTTCTGCCGCCGGAGGAACGCCAGGCGCAATTTTTCGGCAGGACGGACCGGTCCGGTTCGATCTTGCCGGCAGGCGACATAATGGCGTTTCCGATGTTGGCCGCTACCGCCAGAGGCTAGTTCTCTCACATCGTCCAAAGACGAAAACGCCCCCGGATTTTCGGTCCGAGGGCGTCTTCGGTGCTGAGTAAATCTGAAAATGGATCGCTGGCGATCAGGCGGCGACCTCGGATTCTTCCTCGGCGTTCCGGAGCACGTAACCGCGGCCCCACACCGTCTCGATGTAGTGCTTGCCGCCGGTCGCGGCCGCCAGCTTCTTGCGCAGCTTGCAGATGAAGACGTCGATGATCTTGAGCTCGGGCTCGTCCATGCCGCCATAGAGATGATTGAGGAACATCTCCTTGGTGAGGGTGGTGCCCTTGCGGAGAGAGAGCAGCTCCAGCATCTGATATTCCTTGCCGGTCAGATGCACCCGCTGGCCATTCACGTCGACGGTCTTGGTGTCGAGATTGACGCGCAGGTCTCCGGTCTGGATGACCGATTGGGCGTGGCCCTTGGAGCGGCGTACCACGGCGTGGATGCGGGCCACCAGCTCGTCCTTGTGGAAGGGCTTGGTCATGTAGTCGTCGGCGCCGAAGCCGAGACCGCGAACCTTGTCCTCGATGCCGGCGAGGCCGGAGAGAATTAGGATCGGCGTTTGGACCTTGGCGACCCGAAGGGTCTTGAGAACTTCATAGCCGCTCATATCGGGCAAGTTCAGGTCCAGAAGTATAATGTCGTAATCGTAGAGTTTTCCGAGGTCGACACCTTCCTCGCCATAGTCGGTCGTGTAGACGTTAAAGCCGTCCGACTGCAGCATCAGCTCGATGCTCTGGGCGGTCGCGCTGTCGTCCTCGATTAGAAGCACCCTCATTCTGATCCCCCGGTCGTCAAAAATTGCGGTTTGCTTCTCCGGGTCGCAAACCCTGTGAAACGCGAATGGTTAACTCGAATCAAGAAATTAGCCCCCAATAGTTAACAAAAACTGACCGTTAGGGGGCTGTTAATTCGTGCCGCGACGCCGAAGCCGAAAGTGTTAGGGCGGAAATTTAAATGCCTCAGGTATGGTTTACCGGCGTTTAAGTGCTCTCATGCATACTGATCGATACCAGGGGACGTCCGGGGGGAGGCACACGCTATCTACCGCTCCCTCTTCGGTTTTTCGGTGCGGCGGGGTTTGGAGCTCGGCGTATCGAAGCGGGGGACCTTTAGAAGCAAAGGCGTTTTCGACGACGCTCAGAGCGTCAACCGACCCATGAGGATGTTCGCTCCTTAGAGTGTTTCAAAATGGTGGCACGGGATTTGAAACGTGCCCAATAAGCGTTCGAAGATGTTGAGGTATTGAGTCATGAAATCACGGGACGCACTGATCCGCCTAAAGCGTTTCGAAGTCGACGAAAAGCGCCAGACGGTAGAAGACATCGAAGCGATGATCGCCGATTTTCGGCAGATGGCGGCCGATCTCGACCGGCAGATTGCCATCGAGCAGGAGCGGGCCGGGGTTACGGATGTCAATCATTACGCCTATCCCACCTTTGCCAAGGCGGCCGTGGAGCGGCGCGATAATCTGGTCAACTCGGCACGCGACCTGGAAGAGAAGCTGAAGGAAGCCCAGGAGCGGCTTGCGGATGCGGAAGAGGAGCTTAAGCGGGCCGGCATGCTCGAAGAGCGGGATACGAACCGTGGAAGGCTCGATAATTCCGATTCGGGCGAGGGCGAGCGTTCCGGATTAGAACACCCGGGACAGCATCGCGTGGCGAGCTAAGGTCTGCCTAACCGCTGATCCGCCTATCTGCGCATTGAAGACGGCGAGCAGCCGTGAAATCATAGGTCGTCCGAGGCGATAACGGACGGCCTATTTGCGCGTCCCGGATCACTTTCAATCTTTTCCGCAACTCTCACGGAGGGCGGCATGCCGTCTTTCGACATCGTTTCCAAGACCGATCTGTCCGAAGTCGACAACGCGCTGGCCAATATGAGCCGCGAGATGGAGCAGCGCTACGATTTCAAGGGCGCTATGGCCTCTGTCGAGCGCAAGGGCGACGAGATCCTGATTCTCGCCGACGACGATCTAAAGCTGAAGCAGATGCACGAGCTGCTGCAGGGCCATCTGGCGCGGCGGCAGATCGATGCCGGCTGCATCGACTACAAAACCGCGGAAAAGGCGGCCGGCCAATCGGTGCGGCAGACGGCGGTGATCCGTCAGGGTATCGACAAGGAGCTCGCCAAACGGTTGGTCAAGGAGATCAAAGGCCAGAAGCTGAAGGTTCAGGCCTCGGTGCAGGGGGACGAGCTGCGCGTGACGGGCAAGAAGCGGGACGACCTTCAGGCGGTGATCGCCTTCGTCAAAGGCCTCCCGATCGATCAACCGCTGCAATACGAGAATTTCCGGGATTAACTGAGACGGGGGACGCCGTTGCGGGGGGCTCTAACGATTTCGATCGCGGCTGGGCTCGCTGCGTTTTTGGTTGCCTGCACCGCGCAGCCGGCGAAAACCGTGCGCGGCTCGAAGCCGGTCGATGCCTATGTGATGCTCGGCAGCATCATCAAACGCTGCTGGTTCAGTCCCGAGCATCCGTTGCTCAGAAAGGACTACGTCTATCATGCCGAGGTGGCGCCGGACGGCAGCAAGGTCCAGATCTCGGTGCACGAGAAGCAGCCAGACGGACGGCCCGGCTATGGCGCTTACGGAATCTTCTTCCACACGGAAGGGCCGCAGACCGTCCTCAATCAGGAGAACAAGCGCATGCCGCCGCGGCTCGCCGCCAAGATGCGCTACGACGTCGATCGCTGGCACCGGGGCGCGACGGATTGCAATGCAGAGATGCCGGCACCGACGCAAGAGGATGCGCCGGCGAACTCTTAAGCGTTGATGGAAAGCGAGAGACGCAAAGCGTCTCTCCGGATCTTATCGCGCTAGCCGCGATACTCCTGGACCCGCGTGGCACGCAGACCGGGGAGGCCGTGCTTGTCGATAGAGCGTTGCCAGCTCAGGAATTCGTCGACCGTGAGGGTATAGCGCTCGCACGCCTCTTCCAGGCTGAGAAGTCCGCCGCGAACGGCGGCCACGACTTCGGCCTTTCGGCGGATAACCCAACGTTTCGTGTCTTTGGGCGGGAGGTCGGCCACGGTCAGCGGGCTTCCATCCGGCCCAATCACGTAACGGACACGCGGCCTGTAATGCTCAGTCATTGTACTCACTACACCACTCGATGAGCTTTATATTGATGCGGAGAGTAGCAACGGCCTTTTAAAATTTACCTAAGCAGTCCGGTAAAGGAAGACACAAACGGAGCGGCAAAAATCGCTGGTTTTACGACGAAAATTTCTTCATAGCGACCGGCTGTGCCAGCTTGGGACGATAGACTAGCCAACGGCCCCTCAAGTGTTCCATTGCGAGACCTTGGGAAATCTGACGAAGCCGAAGTTGTGACTGGGTGCGGCTCGCTTGCGCTTGCGTGACATTCCGCCACCGCCTATCTTCCGCCGCACGTTACAAATATGACATTTCGGCTCGACGGTCATTCGGAGCCGGAACGGAGATGTTTCTGGCACGCCATTGGCTGTTTCGAGATGGCGATTACAAGCGGCGGAAGGGCAAGGCCTCCGATCCGCCTTGGCTTTGAATTTTAAGAGACGGTCTCATGTCCAACAGTCTGCATCTTGAGGGCTCGCCGGCCGATACTCGCGTGGTCGTTGCCATGTCGGGCGGCGTGGATTCCTCGGTGGTGGCTGCGCTGCTGAAGAGCCAAGGCTACGACGTCGTCGGCATCACTTTGCAGCTTTACGACCACGGCGAGGCGGTGGGGCGTCGGGGCACCTGCTGCGCGGGCCGCGATATTCACGATGCGCGCCGGGTGGCGGAGACCATCGGCATTCCCCATTACGTGCTCGATTACGAGCGCCGCTTCTCGGAAGCCGTGATCGGTGCCTTTGCCGACAGCTATCTGTCCGGCGAGACGCCGGTGCCGTGCGTCGCCTGCAATCAGAAGATCAAGTTCCGGGACCTGCTGGACACGGCGAAGGATCTCGGCGCGGCGTGCCTGGCCACGGGTCATTATGTGCGCAGCCGCCCGACCGAGACCGGCTTTGCGCTTTATCGTGCCCACGATCAGGAGCGCGATCAGAGCTACTTCCTGTTCAACACGACGCCCGAGCAGCTCGATTTCCTGCGTTTCCCGCTGGGCGATCTGCCGAAGGACGAGACGCGACGCCTGGCGCGCGAATTCGGCCTGCCGGTGGCGGAGAAGTCGGACAGCCAGGATATCTGCTTCGTGCCGACGGGGCGCTATACAGATGTGATCGAGCGGTTGCGGCCCGGCGCTGCGGAGCCGGGCGACATCGTGCATGTGGACGGCAGCGTGCTCGGCCGCCATCGCGGCATCATCAACTATACGATCGGTCAGCGCCGCGGGCTCGGGATCGCGGCGTCCGAGCCGCTCTACGTGGTGCGGCTGGATGCCGAAAGCCGCGAGGTGGTCGTGGGCCCGCGGGAGTGGCTTCTGGCGCGGCGGATCACCTTGCGGGATGTGAATTGGCTCGGTGCGGAGCCGCTTCAGACGCTCACAGGCGGAAAGCATGTGCGGGCCCGGGTGCGCTCCAGCGGCGCCGTGCAGTCCGCGACCCTGAAATGGGTGGACGGCGAGGCGGTGGTCGCGCTTGCGGACGGCGAGGAAGGCGTCTCGCCCGGGCAGGCTTGCGTGTTCTACGCAGCCGAAGGTGACGAGGACCGGGTGCTGGGCGGCGGATGGATCACGTCGGCGGTGTTCGGCGAGGACGAGATTGGCGGTGCCGCCAAGGGCACCGCGCGGGGATACAGCGAGCCGGTCGCCGCGGAGCGCCGTTAACCGGTTGAGCTTCGAGCGGCGGTCGAGAGTTGGAGGCGTAATTTGCGTGAAAAACCGATCCTGATGGATACCGATTCCGTGCTCCACGCCTATCGGCGTTGGGCGCCCGTCTATGACACGACTTTCGGCAAGGTCGCTGCGGCCGGCCGCAAGCATGCGGTGGAGCTGATCAACGGGCGGCAGGGCAGGGTGCTCGAGGTGGGCGTGGGCACAGGCCTCTCGCTGCCGGCCTATCGGGATCATTTGAAAGTCACCGGCATCGATCTTTCGCCGGAGATGCTGGCGAAGGCGCGGGAGAAGGTGGCGCGGCTTGGCCTCGACAATGTCGAGGGGCTGCACGAGATGGATGCCACCGATCTCGCGTTTCCCGAGAACAGCTTCGATACGGTCGTCGCCATGTATGTGATGACCGTGGTGCCGGATCCGGAAAAGGTGATGGCGGAGCTGGAGCGGGTCTGCGCGCCGGGCGGGGAGGTAATCCTCGTCAATCACTTCAGCCAGGAGGACGGCGTTCGCGGCTGGCTGGAGCGCCGCATGGCGCCGCTTGCCGATCAACTGGGGTGGCATCCGGTATTTCCGGTCGAGACGGTTCTCGTCCGCGAGGATTTGCGCATGACGGAGAGCCATTCCCTGCGGCCCTTCGGCCTGTTCACGATGCTGCGTTTCGTCAAGGAGCCCGGCTATGGGCTTGGCCGCACCGTTCTGGCCGCCGCGCCGAAGAAGCGCTCCGGCCGCCGCGCGGCGCAGATCTTCGCGGCCCGGCTTTCCATGCAGGCGCGGAAGATGACGGATATCCGCTATTGGCGGTCGCTCTGCCGGCGCCTGTCGAGCCAAGGGGCCGATTAAGACGCTATCCCGGCAGCATCGCCGGTTTCTCAAAAACGAAATCCCAAAAAAGAAGGGAGCCGCGATGGCGCTCCCTTTAACGGTTTGGTCGAAAACGGTTTCGGCCTAAGGGCCGTTTACTCGGCCATGTCCGCATCGTCGGGCATTTCGCCGGCCGGCTTGCCTGCGCCTTCGACCTTGTCGGCATCCATTTCGACCGGATCGCCGGTGGCGGCTTCGGAGCCGGGCGGTGTCGAGGTGCGCTCGCTGGCGGCGCCCGACGTGTCTGGCTCGCCGGATTCCGGCTCGATGGCCTCATCGACGGCTTTGGCGCCGCCCATGGTCTCGGCCGCTTCCGATCCCGGAGGCGCGGAGCTCCGCTCCTTGGCGCCGCCGGAGGTATCCGGGCTACCGTTTTCAGGCTGTTTCGCTTTCTCCACCGCGGTGGAGGAATCGTCGGACATCGACGAATCGTCCGCGGCCATCGCCGGCGTAAGGCTCAGCGCCAGAGCGACGGCGGTCGTCGTCAAAAGACGGTTCATGACGTTCTCCTTCGGGTCTTTCCGCTTCTCCCGGACGACGCGTCTTTTCGTGACGCCCATCCGCTCTTAAAACTTTGAGCGAAAGTCATTCGTTCCGACGGAGACCATGCGCGCGGTTCATACGGGCCCCGGGCGGGTCTCGTGAAGAAGCGCTTTTTCAAGCCTTCTCAAGCGTCTTGCGAGTTGCTACATAAGCTGCGTCCACGCGCGCGTTCGGGGGCGCCTCTCCGGCGATCCAATGGATTGCCAGGCGCGCATCTTGGGTCTAAAAGCCCAAGCCTCGGGCGGAAAAGCCTACAAGATGGCGGAGTAGCTCAGCTGGTTAGAGCAGCGGAATCATAATCCGCGTGTCGGGGGTTCAAGTCCCTCCTCCGCTACCAACTTTACGTGGGCGCCTGATGAGCGGGAAGACCGTATAAGCGGAACACGGAAGTTCTTTCGGCGGACTGGCTTGCTTCCTGATCCGCTATATCCGCGAGGGATTCGAAGACGGTTCTTGCGTATCGGGTGCTAAGCGCCCATATATACCACCTTATGGCATGCCTGTTTCGGGCGTGGGCTTAGACTGACGGTAAGTCATCGCGCAGATTACGAGCACGTACCCTTTCCCGATATCAAAGACGCTGCACGGGTCTCGACCTGGTGGCCCGACTATACGAAAACCTCCATCGGGAAAGGACAATCCCATGCGCCTCAACGGCACAGTCAAATTCTTCAATCACTCCCGCGGTTTCGGCTTCATCGCTCCGGAAGGCGGCGAAAAGGACGTTTTCGTCCACGCCTCCGCTCTCGAACGTGCCGGTCTTCCGGCTCTCAATGAAGGCGACAAGGTCAGCTTCGAGATCGAAGACGACAAGCGCGGACGTGGTCAACAAGCCACCAATGTGGAACTTTCGTAGTTCCCTGGAATAGTGAGCTTGATCATCTGCAACCGGATGGCGGTGCCGACAAGACGCACCGCCATTTGAATTATTGAAGAGGTTCCGGGACGGCAAGAGTTACGGCCGCCCGCCCCTCTAACAAGCGCCGCTTAGATCGGCGCCAAGGAAATCTTATCAGTGACAGTTACTTTCGATTCGCTCGGCCTTGCCGAGCCCCTGCGGCGCGCGCTCGAAGCCGAAAAGCATCTCGCGCCGACCCCGATTCAATTCAAGGCGATTCCGAATGCCCTCGCAGGGCGCGATTTGCTCGCCGTGGCCCAGACGGGAAGCGGCAAGACGGCGGCGTTCACGCTGCCGTTGCTGCATCGGCTTGCAACCGAGAAGACCCCTCGCGTGCCTGCAGCGCCCCGGGCGCTGATTCTCGCGCCGACGCGTGAACTGGCCAGCCAGATCGTCGAGCGCATTCACGCTTATGGCCGCCACCTCAAGCTGACGACTGCCGTGATCTTCGGCGGCGTTCCGCATGGGAAGCAGATCAAGGCGCTCAAGGCGGGCGCCGATATCGTCGTGGCGACGCCCGGCCGTCTGCTCGATCTGCTGACCAATCGTCATCTCAAGCTGGACCGGCTCCAGATCCTCGTGCTCGACGAGGCCGACCGCATGTTCGACATGGGGTTCATCAGGGACGTGCGGAAAATTGTGCGGTTCTGTCCGAAGCAGCGGCAGACCATGCTGTTTTCGGCGACGATGCCGCCTTCCATCGCCGAGCTCGCAAAGGAGATCTTGCACGAGGCCGAGCGGATCGACGTCTCGCCGAAAAAGATCGCGGTCGATCGCATCGCCCAGCAGGTCTATTTCGTCTCCGCGCAGGACAAGCGCAAGCTGCTGACCGACCTCGTACAAAGCCCGGCTATCGGCCAGGCGATTGTCTTTACCCGGACCAAGCGTGGTGCCGACCGTGTCTGCCGCAGCGTGGTCCAGGCCGGCGTCGCCGCGGTGGCGCTGCATGGCAACAAGGCCCAGAGCGCCAGGGTGAAGGCGCTCGAAGGCTTCCGCAGCGGTAAGGTCCGCATCCTGGTGGCGACGGATATCGCAGCGCGGGGAATCGATATTCCCGGCATTTCTCACGTGATCAACTACGAGCTGCCCAATGAGCCGGAGAGCTACGTGCATCGCATCGGCCGCACGGCTCGTGCCGGCGCCGAGGGTATCGCCCTGTCGTTCTGCGATGCCACGGAGAAGCCCTATCTCAAAGCCATCGAGCGGCTGATGCGGGTGACCGTCGACGTGTCGAGCCATCCCCTGGCGCAAGCCTCTCACGACGAGACGCCGAAACGTCAGGCGAAACGCAACCCGCGCGGCGCGGCACCAGCCAAGAGGCGGCGCCGGCGCGGGAAGCGACCGGCATCGAATGCTTCCGTGTTCGCAGAGTCCAGATCAGTGCAGCATCAGTCGGGGGTTTCGGTATGAAGAACGTCTCGGCGGCCCGGCTCTCAGCGGCAAAACGAAAAGGGGAGGCGCTGTTTGAACGGCGCCTGAATTCTCAGGACGTGCTCAAGCAAGAACGGCAGGCCGCCTCCGACGCTCTGTCGGCGAAGACGGAGCGCTTGCGCGCGTTGCGTCTTGCCAAGGAAGCCGCCGAAAGGGAAGCAGCCCCTCGCAAAGCTGCATCAGACTCCGTGCCCCGGAAGAAGGTGCGGCGATCGAAGCAGACCTGACGAGGAGGCCGAAACATAGATGGCATTCAAACCCAAATACAATTTCGAGAAGGCCGAGCGGGATCGGGTCAAGGCGCAGAAGAAGCAGGATAAGCTGAAGCGGCAGCAAGAAGAGACCGCGAAGCGCAAGGCCGACCGCGACGAGGCGAGCCCCGAGGCCGTAACGGACAACGGACCCGGCGCGACTTAAGCGAAAAGGACAGGTCATGGTGAGAAAGCAGAAGGCGAAGCCGAGTGGCTTCGTGCTGTTCGATGTCGTCTACGAGGACGGCACCCAGACGTCCAATCGAAAGGTGCCGGCGGCGGAGCTTGCCGGGCTGGAAGGAGACGAGCCGGCGCGAGGGATTATCGAAGATCAGGACCGAAGAATCGGCGAAGCCTCCGGTGTCGCGCGGGCGCCCATAAAGTCGATTAGTCGGAGCACGTCGCGTGCCGCGGGTGCATGACCGTGAAAATAGCGCGGCGGGGGTAGGGCGTAACGAGCTGGCGGAAGCCGGCTCTTGGCGACAGAATGCGTCCATCGGGTGTCATCGCCGACCAGTCGTCTAGGGCCTAAAGGCCCTGCTTTCTGCGTCCTTGTGATGAGAGACGCTCTTCATCCAATCGAATCCTAGCTCATCGAGAAGGCCGCTGGGGACGGCGCTGCTCTTATCGGCGCGAGTCGTTGATCTACATGCAATTGAATTGCAATAGCGATTGACGGCCGCTCTTTCGTGCCTATTCTGCAAATGAGAATAATTTGCAACAAGGGCTGAGAAAGAATGAGAATGGCGGCATCCGAGCGCGGCGAGTACGACATCCGCGAAGTTTCCGCTCTGGCGAGGGCGAAGCGTTTTGCTCAGGCAGTGCTGTCGGCGTTGCCGCTGCTGGCCATGGTCGGAGCGGTGCCGGCCGTCACGGCGCAAACGATCCAGGAGGAGGGGGCCCGGCTTCCCGGGGTGCCGGAAGAATCGATCGCCATGAGCCTTCCGCCGAAGCTTGCAGATCCGGCCGGCATGCGATCCGCCCTCGCACGTCGCGGCGTGACCTTCCAGGCGAATTATATTGGCGAGATGATCGGCAATACGAGCGGCGGCTACCGGCGAGACGCCTTTTACGACGGGCGGTTGGAGCTGGCGCTCGAGGCGGATCTGGAGACGATGCTGGGCTGGGAGGGGCTCAGGTTTTTCGCAAACGGCTATCAGATTCACGGCAAGAGCCTCTCGACGGAGACTCTCGGTGTCTTGATGCCGGTCAGCTTCATCGAGGCGGCGCCGGCGACCCGTCTGTACGAGATGTGGTTCGAGCAGAGGCTGTTCGACGAGAAGGTCTCGATCCGTTTCGGTCAGCTCGCGGCGGATTCGGAGTTCATGCTTTCGGACGGTAGCGGGGCCTTCCTCAACGCCTCATGGGGGTGGCCCTCGATTGCGGCCACCAATATGCCGCAAGGCGGTCCGGCCTATCCCCTGGCGACGCCCGGTGTCCGTATGGCTTACGATCCCAACGAGCAGCTCGGCTTCCTTGTCGGTGTGTTCAACGGCGAGGCGGCCGGACGGTGTCCGGCCGAGCGCGATCCGCAAAGCTGCAATCCGCATGGGCTCGAATTTCCCATGGGCGATCCGCCGCTGCTCATCGCAGAAGGGGCCTATCGCTACAATCAGGGCGAGGGGCAGCTTCCGGGCACGATCAAGCTCGGCGGTTATCGGAATTTCGGGGATTTCGAGCACCAGCGCGTGGATGCCCAGGGCGTGCCGATTGCAGTATCGGGGGACAGCCCCGGCATCATCGACGGGGATTACGGACTCTATGCCATCGTCGATCAGATGCTGTTTCGCTTCGCGGGCGAGGGGGATCCAAAGGGGCTGTCGATGTTCGCGCGTATTATCGGGGCGCCCGCCGACCGCAATCCGGTGGATCTTTATTGGGAGGCGGGGCTCACCCTCACGGGCATGCTGGCGTCTCGCCCCCACGACGTGATCGGCATCGGCTATGCACGGACGCATATCTCCGACGATGCCGCGAAAGCCGCGGCCGATGCCGGCGAAACCGTCATCCCGAGCCACGAATCCCTGCTCGAGGTCAGCTACATCGCCGAGATCGTTCCGGGCCTCAATCTTCAGCCGAACTTCCAATATTTCTGGAATCCGGGCGGTCACGTTCCCGATCCGGGCAATTCCGCGAAGGCCGTGGCTGACGCCGCCGTGTTCGGTCTGCGCACGACCGTCAATTACTGATCGGGCTTTAGCGATTCTCCGCCATCGGCCAGGTGACGGGGGAGCAGGCGGCGGGTGTCCACCAGCAGGGATGCCCGCCGCCATCTATACGGTTCGGCGCGCATCTTCTGTCATCGGTTCGGAATACCGTTTCGACCGATTGGCGCGGTTGCGATTCCTTCCCATCTAGAAGGAAGCGCTACCATCGATCGGATTCGAAGACAGAGAAGAGGAAGAGAGCGATGCATTTGGCAATGCTGCTGTTGGCGGGGTTGGTGCTGGCGCCGGCTCTGGCTCATGCCGAGCCCACCGAGATCACCGTTCGGGTGCTTGGCAAGGATTCGAAATTCGTCGGCACCAGCATGGGCGGGGTGCAGATCGTCTTGCGCGATGCGGAGACCGGCGAGGTGTTGGCGAGGGGCGTCACGAAAGGCGGCACGGGCGATACCAAGCTTCTGATGCACGAGGATCGTGGCAGGCGGGCCAAACTCTCCGACGAGACGGCCGCGAAGTTTAGCGCGACTCTGGATCTGGATGCGCCTGGCCTGATCGAGGCGGAAGCCTATGGACCGCTCGGTCAGCGCCAGAGCGCCGTACATGCCTCCTCCACCCAATGGGTGGTGCCGGGCCGGGATGTCACGGGCGGCGATGGCTGGGTGCTGGAGTTGCCGGGTTTCGCCGTGGATGTTCTGGCACCGCCAGCGCATAAGCGGATTCCGGCCGAGAAGGGCTCCGTGCCAATCGCGGCGAATGTCGTGATGATGTGCGGCTGCCCCATTGCGCCGGACAGTCTGTGGGATGCCGATGCCTACGAGGTGAAGGCACTGATCCGTCATGACGGCAAGCTGGCCGGAGAAGTCGCCTTGCGTTATGCCGGTGAAGCCAGTCAGTTCGAGGGTGCCGTCCCGATCGAGGGGCCCGGCCTCTACGAGGTGACGGTCTTCGCCTACGATCCGGCGAACGGAAATACGGGGCTCGACCGCACCACCTTCATCGCGACCGAAGACTAGGTTTTTTTGGAAGCGGGAGGGTCTTTGAGCGTCCTAGTGGGCCATCAGAGTGGGGGTGGTCGTGTTCGCCAGCACGTGGCGGGTCGCGCCGCCGAGCACCCATTCGTGGAAGCGCGAACGGCCGAAGGCGCCCATGACGATGAGCCCGGCCTTCTTCTCCTCGGCGACTTTCAGGATCTGCTCGCCGGCTTCGCGGCTGTCGATCTCTTTCTCGTATCGGCTGGTCTTCACGCCGTGGCGCTTCAGGTAGGCGAAAGGATCCGGGGCGGGCACTTGCAGGGTCTCGGGCAGGCTCTCGTGAGAGGGGCCGACCAAGACGGTCACGTCGGTCGCGTGCTTCAGGAGGGGCATGGCCTTGCGCAGAGCCGATGCGGCCTGGGCGCTGCCGTTCCAGGCGACGACGGCGGGCTGTCGTAGGATGGGGCCCTGCCAATTCTGGGGCACGATGAGGGTGGGGTAGCCGGAAAGAGCCATCTGCACCGCCGGTCCCCAGAGGAGATCGCTTCCCGGTGTCGATTGCTCGACCACGGCCAGATCCTTCAACCGGCATGCCTGTAGCAGGACGTCGGCGGAATCGCCTTCGCCGGCGATCCAGCTATGGGTGACGCCGGCGGCGTCGGCTGCCTCGGCGAAGCGTTTCTCGGTGGCCTTCGCCTCGCGCTGCTCGGCGCCGATCACCCGCTCGATCTCTTCTTCCGAAGGGTTCATGAAAGGGGTTTTCGAGACGGTGTGGATCATCGCGCTTTCGGAGAGGCTCGCCACACCGGTTAGATGGGCCTTGTCCTCTTTGGCGATCTCGATCGCCACGCGAAGGGAGGCGTCGTTCTCCCCAAGCGGCATATGCACGAGAATTTCCTGATACCCTTCCACGCCTTTCCTCCTTCGATTATTTCTTGCGGCAAGGATGTGCAGAAGCGCTGGGCAGGATCAAGAGCATGATTGGCGCATGGGCCTCGCCCTCTGACCTTTGGTCGATCGGCGGCGCTTTACAGCCTAGCCGGCTTCGCGGGCTCCGCAGGCATTGGCCGCCAGAGGCAAAGGGGCACTTGTGTCTTGGGCAAACCGACTCTAAGAGTCTCCTTTAATCCCCCCAACCCATGCGACCGAACGGAAAATGCTGGCGCCATTCCTCATCATGCTGCGCGAAGGCCTGGAGGCCGCGCTGATAACGGGAATTATTGCGACCTATCTGCGGCAAACGGGCCGGTCCGCCTGGATGCCGATGGTCTGGATCGGCGTGTTTCTCGCCATTGCCATGTCGCTCTTCGTTGGCGCGGCGCTGCAATGGGTGAGCGCCGAGTTTCCGCAGAAAATGCAGGAGCTTTTCGAGGCGGGGGTCGGCCTGGTCGCTGTGGTCGTGCTGACCTCCATGGTGTTCTGGATGCGCAAGGCGGCGCGCTCCATCAAGGCGGAGCTGCACGATTCCATCGATACGGCCTTGGACTCGTCCGCCGCGGGTTGGGCCCTGATCGGAATGGTTTTCTTTGCGGTGGCGCGGGAAGGGCTGGAATCCATTTTCTTCCTGCTGGCCATCTTCCAGCAGAGCCCGGGCCCGGCGATGCCCCTGGCTGCTCTTGCCGGCGTGCTGATCTCGGTGGCGGTGGGCTTCGCCATCTATTTCGGCGGGCTCAGGCTCAACCTCAAACGTTTCTTCCGCTGGACGGGCATCTTCATTCTCTTCGTCGCGGCCGGAATCCTGGCCGGTGCGCTCGGCAGCCTGCACGAGGCAGGCTTGTGGAACAGCCTGCAGACACCGGCCTACGATCTGAGCGCCGTGCTGCCTGTCTCGGGCGTGCTCGGCACGGTTCTCT
Organism: Methyloligella sp. ZOD6; assembly: GCA_050110875.1. GTDB lineage: Bacteria > Pseudomonadota > Alphaproteobacteria > Rhizobiales > Methyloligellaceae > Methyloligella. The sequence continues at coordinate 2,065,033 of CP188828.1, read as the reverse complement.
CCGGCATTCTCGGGTACCAGGACAGTCCCAGCATCGGCGAGGTGCTTGTTTATCTCGGCTTTCTCGCCATCACCCTCTTCCTGTTCCTGCAGCCTTATAAGCCGGCAGCCGAGACGCCGGGAACGGCCGGCATCAAATCCGTCGAGGGATCCAATGTCTGAGCGCCGGCCGGAGACGAGCGGCGTGGGACCGTCGCGCTGGATCTATGCCGGCTTGGGCGCCGCGATCCTGCTGATGTTCGCCGGTGGCGCGGCGTTCTACTACGCGACCGTTCAGAGAGGCGGGGCGGGAAATACGGCCAGCGACTATCGGGTCGCCGTCTCGGCCGCGGCCTGCGATCCCAACGAGATCACGGTGCCCGGCGGCAAGCGCAGCTTCGAGATCGTGAACACCTCGGACCGTCCCATCGAATGGGAGATCTTGGATGGGGTGATGGTGGTTGCCGAGCGGGAGAATATCGCACCGGGCTTCAGGCAGACCCTGACGGTGCAGCTTGCTCCGGGGAAATACGAGATTACCTGCGGATTGCTGTCGAATCCGCGCGGGGTGCTGACCGTCACCGATTCGGAAGAGGCGCGGGCGGCAGCGGCGGATGTCGGCTTGCGGAAATTCCTCGGTCCGCTTTCGGAGTATCGCGTCTATCTCGTCCTGCAAAGCGCGCGGGCGGTGGCCGAAGCCGAAGACCTTGCAGCCTTGATCGAACAGGGCGATCTCGAAGGCGCGCGTGCACAGTGGCGCGCGGCGCGGCTTCCCTATAAGCGAATCGAGCCGATCGCCTATCGGCTCTCGGATCTGGAGAACGCTGTCGATCCGGTCGCCGATTATCTTGCGGAGCGCGAGCGGGATCCCGGCTTCACCGGGTATCACCGGATCGAATATGGGCTGTTCGAAAAGAACAGTACGGAGGGTCTGGCGCCGATCGCCGATCGGCTGGTTGCCGATCTTACGACTTTGAAGAAGCGGCTTGCCGCTCTGAAGCTCGAGCCAGCGCTGTTGATGGACGCGCCGACGGACATGTCGCGTCAATTGGCGGAGGGGAAGATCGTGCATGGCGAAGATCGCTATGCCGGGACCGACCTCGACGACATCGCCGCCAATTTCGAGGGAATTCGCAAGGCCGCCGGGCTTCTGCAATCCGTGGCGAAGCCGGCGGACCCGCAACTCGTGGCCGCGATCGACGGAAAGATCGAGGCGATAGAGACCGCGCTTGCGGCGCTGAAAACAGATGACGGTTTCCCGCCATACGATGCGGTGGCCGAGGCCGCGCGGATTTCCCTTGCCGAGGCCTTCGCCGATCTTGCGGCAACCCTCGACCGGCTCGATGCCGTGATTGGATGAGAGCATGACGAAAGATCAGAAGAAGAATGAGGGTGCTTCCGGCTTCGGCTGCCCTTATGCAAGCCGCCGGGACTTGCTCTTCGGGCTGGCAGGCGCCGGGGCAGCCGTGGCGTTCCACCCGCAGCGGGCCTTGGGCAACGACGATAGCGAGCCGCAGCGCCCAAAGCAGGAACAGGGGCGGCAGGTGGCCGATGCGCCTGCCGGCGCGGGCGATGCGAGAGACCGGGTTCCTTTCCACGGCCGGCATCAGGCCGGCGTCGTCACGCCGCGGCCCGCGACGGGGATCGTGGCGGCCTTCGATGTGGTGGCTCGGGACCAGGACGATCTGGAGCGGATGTTCCGCGAGTTGACCCGTCGCATAGCGTTCCTGACCCAGGGCGGCAAGGTGCCGGAGCTCGATCCGAAGCTGCCGCCGGCGGATTCCGGGGTGCTCGGCCCGGTGATCGAGCCAGATAATCTCACTATCACCGTCGGGCTGGGCAGCTCGCTGTTCGAGAACCGTCCCTGGCTGAAACCTCACAAACCGAAGCAGCTTCGGCGCATGACGCAGTTCCCGAACGATGCGCTGGATGCCGAGCGCTGCCACGGCGATCTGTCTCTGCAGTTTTCCGCCAATCTGCAGGACACCAACATCCACGCCTTGCGGGACATCGTGAAGAATCTGCCCGAGTTCCTCGTGATGCGGTGGATGCAGGAGGGCGACGTTCCGGTGATCCCGCCGAAGCCCGACGGCACGACGGAAAGCGCCCGGAACTTTCTGGGTTTCCATGACGGGTCGGCCAACCCGGACTCCAACGATACCGCTCTGATGCAGGAGGTCGTCTGGGTCGGGAAAAACGACGACGAGCCGGCATGGGCTTACGGCGGCACCTATCAGGTGGTGCGGATCATCCGCAATTTCGTGGAGCGGTGGGACAGGACCCCGCTGCGGGAGCAGGAACGCATCATCGGCCGCATGAAGAATAGCGGCGCGCCGCTCGACGGCGGCAAGACAGAAAGCGACGTGCCGGACTATGCGGCGGATCCGGACGGCGCGCTCACGCCCCTCGATGCCCATATCCGGCTCGCCAATCCACGCACCGATGCATCGCGAAAGAATCTGATGCTGCGGCGGCCGTTCAACTATTCCAACGGCGTCACGAAATCCGGACAGCTGGACCAGGGGCTATTGTTCATCGCCTATCAGGCGGATCTGGCGAACGGCTTCCTCGCAGTCCAGGACAGGCTGAACGGCGAGCCGTTGGAGGAATACATCAAGCCGGTCGGCGGCGGATTCTTCTACGTGCTGCCCGGCGTTCCCGCGCTTGACGATTATCTCGGCCGCCCCCTGATCGAGGCCGTCAGGGCATCCGGCGACACCCACACCTAAGGCTAATCCCGAAGGACACTCCGACATGTCTTCCATTCGTATTCTGTCCGCCGCCATCGTTGCCCTTCTGCTGAGCATGGCGGGGGCGCACGCCCAATCGAGCGAAGCATCCCTCGATCTGGTGGAGCCCTTGGCGGAGTATAAAATCTATGTGGCGGAGCATACCGCCAAGTTCGTCGAGGATACGAAGGCGTTCGTTGCGGCGGTCAAGGATGGCGACGTTGAGAAAGCCAAATCGCTTTTCGCGCCGACCCGCCGGAATTACGAGAAGGTCGAGCCGATCGCCGAGCTGTTCGCCGATCTCGATGTCTCGATCGATTCCCGTGCCGACGATTACGAGAAGAAGGAAGCCGACCCGGCCTTCGGCGGGTTCCACCGCATCGAATACGGTCTTTGGGAAAAGAACAGCACGGAGGGGCTGGATGCTTACGCCGACCGGCTCCTGGCCGATGTGATCGAACTCAACGATCGGGTCACCGAGCTGACCTTTCCGCCGGAGGTCGTGGTGGGCGGTGCCGCCGTCCTGATGGAGGAGGTCGCCGCGACGAAGATCTCCGGGGAGGAGGACCGGTACAGCCGCACCGACCTTTGGGATTTCGAGGCGAATTTCGACGGCTCGCGGAAGATCTTCGAGCTGTTCAAGCCGCTGGTGGAGGATGAGGCCTTCATCGAGAAGGTCGAGTCCAATTTCGCCGATGTCTACGAGGTTCTGGAAGAGTACGAGACCGAAGACGGCGGCTACGTCTCCTATGTGAAACTCACCGACATGGACCGCAAGGTGCTCTCCGCCAAGGTCAATACCCTCGCGGAGGAGCTCTCCACGCTGCGTGGCCGTCTCGGCCTGGGCTAGGCCGCGAGAGCGCCTAGACCTTCAGCTCGGGCTGCTCCTCGCTGCCGAACCATCGGATCACCGCCGGCAGGGTCAATCCCTGCACCAGGATCGTGAACAAGGCCACGCAATAGGTGGCGGCGAGCAGGGCGGGCTTCTCGTCGACATTGGGGATCGAGAGCGCCAGCGCCACGGAGATGCCGCCGCGGACGCCGCCCCAGGTGAGGATGGGGATGGTGCCCTTGGCGAAATCTTCCCAGGTGCGGAGCGCGAAGACCGAAATCGAGACGGCGATGAGCCGGCCGGACAGCACGATGGGCACGGCGGCGGCTGCGAATGGTGCCAATGCCAGGTCGTATTGCAGGATCAGCACCTCCAGACCGATCAGCAGGAAGAGCAAAGAGTTCAGGATCTCGTCGATCAATCCCCAGAAGTCGAACAGGTGGCGTCGGGTGGTCTCGCTCATGGCGATGGCGGCGCCCCGATTGCCGATCAGGAGCCCGGCCACGACGACCGCGATGGGACCGCTGATATGGAGATGGTCGGCGATGGCATAGGTTCCCATCACCAGGGCCAGAGAGATCAGGACCTCGATGGGATAATCGTCGATCTGGCGCATGCCCCGATAGGCGAGATAGCCGGTGGCGAGGCCAAGAGCCGCGCCGCCCAAGGCTTCCGCGAAGAACACCCGGCCGAGCTCCAAGAAATCAACGCCGTTCGCTTCGCCCGAAACGGCCGCGGCGAGCAGGATGGTGAACAGCACCACGCCGACGCCGTCGTTGAAGAGGGATTCCCCCGCCATATCCATCTCCAGGGTCTGGGGCACGCCGGCATGTTTGAGGATGGCGAGGACGGCGATCGGGTCGGTCGGGCTGATCAGCGCGCCGAAGACCAGCGCCCAGGCGAAGGAGATGGGGAAGCCGATAGCAGTGCCCGCATACCAAACGCCGATGGCGATGACGATGGTGGAGATGACCACGCCCAAGGTGGCCATGATGCCGACGGCCCAGGCCCGATCACGCAGCAGGCCGAGATCCACATGCAGCGCGCCGGCGAACAGCAGGAAGCCGAGCATGCCGTGGAGCAGGGCCTCGGAGAAATCGATCTCCTCGACGGTGGCGGTGAGCTCGACGAAGATCGGGATGTCGGGCAGCAGCAGTTCCAGCCCGACGAGAACGAGAGATGCGGCAAGGCCCATCACCAGCAGGCCGACATTATGCGGCAGCCGGATCAGGCGATGGTTCATCCAGGCGAAGAGGGCCGTCAGAACCAGCAGCCCGGCGATGATCTCGAACAGCGACAACGGTCTTCCCCCTGCATGAGCATTGCGCTCATCTCTCTATTGGCGCCAAGACCCGCGCGGATCAAAGCAAAAATGCCGAGACGGTGCGGGAAATGCGGCGGCGGCGTGATGTTTAAGGATGCCTGGAACAATCCCTCTCGAGAGTCCGTTTCCCCGTGGATTGCTGGCAGCGTCGGAGCAACCGTTCCAAAGCTGTGCGATCCATGTGCAATCGATATGTCGCGCGTCATCCCGCTATTTGAGTAGCGTGGCGGGATGAAGAGAGCCGTCCGCGCCGATGGTAGAGCGGCGACGGGCGGCTTTCTCTTTGCGCCGGCGGGCGTTCCTGTGATTTGCCGGGTATGTAGAACCGAGAGCGATGATGCGGAGATCGCGGTCCTTTACAGGGACGTCCTTGCGATCAAATTTGTGTTATCTGCTGCCGTCTCGGCAACGTCGGTCAAGCCTATCCAGTGCGGCGGCCGTCAAGCGCAAGTCTATGGAATCATGTAGGTTTCCATGGCTGGGGTGTTGGCTCAACGGGTGCTTGGACAGCGTGATTGCTAAACCTTCCTGTCCGCTTTGGTGCAACCCTGGTTGTGCCTGTTTGTTAGGCTGTCATGCAGCGGATCCAGATCTCGGGTCCGAGAGAAAATCGAGAGGAAACGTCATGATCAAGAACATGCTTATGTCGGCCGCTGCCGGCGTCGTTCTGCTCGGTGGAGCGACCGTCGCCATGGCTGCGACGGAAGGCGAGTACGACAATATGTGCGCCATGGGTCTCGCCCTGGACAAGAAGGTCGAAACCGACTGCTCGGTCAACGAGACGATCGACGGCAAGACCTATTGCTTCGGCAACGAAGAAGCCAAAGAGATCTTCATGAAGAATCCGGAGAAGAATCTGGAGAAGGCCGAGGCTGCCTATTCCCGCATCAAGTCGGAATAGACCGGCGCCGAAACGGCGGAGCTAAAAATGGCCGCGCTGCTTCCAGCGCGGCCATTTTGTTTTCCGCAGGATCGGATCTTACAGAATCGAACTTATGAGCCGCTCGGCCCCGATTGAGCCTGGAAAACGGTGCCGTCCGTATCGGTCATGGTGACGTCGAGGTCGTTATCCTCGCCGCGGCCGAAGGTGAAGCGGAAATACGGATTGGCCGAGATGGAAGGCGTTCCGTCCAGGGTGAAAACCAATTCGCCGTCGCGCTTCACCACCATCTTCTCCACGAAGCGGGCGGAGATCATCTCGCCGGTGTTGGGATTGATCTGATAGCCGCTGAAGTTCGGATGCTTCAGCATGACCTGGCCCTCCCAGATCGGCGTCGAGTCGAGGGCCGGGGGGAAGGTCTTCACGATCATCTTGCCGAGGCCTTCCGCCAGGACCGTCGGGTCCTTGGCGTTCATGGCTGCGCAGCCGCCGGCGGCGGCAATGAAGCCCTTGGTCATATGCAGCTTGCCGTCGGCGGTCTCCACCACGGCACGGATGTGGGAGAAGCTGTCGACGCGGACCCGGGTGGAAAAGCGCCGCTCGCCCCCTTCACCGGCTGCCGGTCCGAAATGGAGCTGAGCCACCACCGGCACCGGGTTCTTGTCGAGCACGATGGTGAGGGATTTGAGTGGGCCCTTCACCTCGGGCGGCACGCGTACGGTGATGGGCACCAGCGCACCGTCATCGGCCTGGGCGGGCGCGTCGATGATCACGACGCCGTCACCCTCGATGATGTCGCGATTCTGGAAAACGGCGCTGTGCAGCATGGGCCAGTCGTCGATATCGGCGCGGGCCGGGAAAGGCGCGGCGAGGCTTACCGCCAGCAGGGCTGCCGCAGCCGCCAAGACTGCCGGTTTCAGCCGGTCCGAAATCTCGGGAATCATGGCACTTCCTCCAATCTATGGTTGCGGCATGCTACCGCATTATACGCTCGAACGTTATTCCCATTCGAGCTCTGCGAAGGCGGCGGTGACGTTCCGCCGATGATAGATGTCGAAAAGCTCCCATTTGTCTTTTTCGCTATAGCCAGCGGTCTTTACCGCCTCCTCCAGGGTGCCGTTCTCGGCGATCGTCTGGCGGATATCCTTGGCGATGGTTTTCCAATAGCGCTGCTCGTCCTTCAAGCTGGCCGGCATCTCCATGGAGACGGGGCCGTGGCCGGGAACGACCCGGGCGGCTTTCCGGTCGTGGAAGGTCTCGATCAGGTCGAGCCAACCCAGGATCGAGCCGTCGAGGGTCGGGATGTGAGTCGAGAAGAGGAGATCGGCGAGAAAGAGCGTGCCGGTCTTCTCGTCGGTGACGATGAGATCGTTGTTGGTGTGGGCGGTAGGCTGGGGCTCCAGCACGAGCTTGCGGTTGCCGAGATCGAGGGTCTCCTTCCCGGCGATCTCCCGGGTGGGCAGGATCACCTCGGTCCCCACCAAAGCCTCCTTGCCCATCATGCGCTCCGAGCTGGCCATATAGGTCTCGCTGCGGACCGAGAGGCCGGCCTTCATATTCTTATGGGCGACGAAGACCGGATCGTCCGCCTTGAAGGCGGCGTTGCCGAACACATGGTCGGGATGCATGTGGGTGTTGATCACGAAGCGGATCGGCCGGTCCGTCACCTCGCGGAGCGATTTGCGAAAAGCCTTGCCGCAGATGGCGCTGCCGGACGTGTCGATCACCGCGACGGCCTCGTCGCCCACTACGAAGGCGCAATTGGCCATATCGCCGAGATTTTCCGGCGATTGCAGCTCATAGCGGCCGTGATGGACGAAGACGCCGGGGGCAATCTCGCGCACGGCCATATCCGGCGCGTCCATCGTCCCGGTGTCTGCGGGGGCGGCGCTCGCGGGCAGGGGCCGGAAGAACGGCAGGCAGGCCAGCGCCCCCAAGCCCTTCAACACGCTTGCCCGCGTGACGGGCTGCGCGAGGCCTGAATGGCGCGGGTTTTCTTGCGTTCGCGTCATCTTACTTACTAGTAGGTAGGCTAAATGGCTGTGTGTGGCAAGTGTGGTCTTCTCTGGAACTCAGCTTCAGACGTGTTTGGATCCGCCGCTACTGGCCCACCGGCGAGATAACGGGATGATCCTTCAGGACGCATTCCCAGCCACCGACGGCGGGGTATTCGGCGAGATCGGTGCGCTGCTCGAGAAACTGCATGGCGGTGATATAGCCGGCATGGCCACGGCAAGCGGCAGCGTTCATGCGGCCGGTGATGTATTGCATGGGGATGGGCACGTCGATGCAGCCGATCTCGCGAAACATCGCCTGGCGCTCCTCATGGCTCAGGGGCTCCTCGTTGTCGTAAATCTTGCCCTGATTGGTGGGCTCGAGAAGCGTCTCCGACGCATGGCAGGCCTTGACGATGATCGAGAGATAGACCTGATCGGTCGGGTCCGATCCGTCGTTGGCAGCGCCGGCTTGCACGGGAACGAGCAGAAGCACCGTCAGAGCGGCGATCGCGCAAAGCATCTTTCGCATGGCAGTCTCCCTGCTGGCCGGGTGCGGTTTTTCCGCTCTAGAAGGGCCAGCAATGCTAGACAACGCCCTGGAGGACGTCGTCATTGCCCTCTGGTTCCGTCTTCCCGTCCTATTCTAGGCTGCTTAAGCGGAACAAATTCCCACTTCGCAACGTCTATTCGATGGGAAACTACTATTCGCTCCCACATGTTTCCATTCAACAAAAGGTGACTTGATGACCGGCCATAAGTTCAAGATCGGCGAAAGGGTTCAACTTGCGCGCGATCCGCTCAACCGCAGAGTGGGTATCTACGAGGTCATCGCGCTACTGCCGGAAGAACACGAGGGCTGGCAATATCGGATCCAGGATCCCGAGAGCAAACAGCAGCGGGTGGTTCTCGAGAGCCGCCTGTCGGAAATTTCAGCCCGCTAAGACTTACCGGGATTCAATACGCTGACGCGGTCGCACTGCCCTCTCGAGCGGCGGGGGCGGCCGCTCTTCACCCCGATCCATTCTTCGAAAATCTTGGGTGCCCGGGCCGATCCCTTTGGACGGTTTGGGCGGTTGCCGGTGCGTGTCTGGACGCGTTCGGGTGAAATTCTCGCGTTTGGCGGCGAGAAAGTCGCCGGGACCCGCTGGATAAATCGATCGGAACGCTTATCTAGGTGTCAGCCATAAGCGGGGCCGCGGCTGCTGGCCGAGGCTCTCCTTGCCTGATAGGTTTCGCCGCGACTCGGCCTTAGACCGCTTATCGATCCGCCGGGTCCTTCCTTCCGTTCCGTTCTTCCAAGCTTCATCTCGGGGTCCGATGCAGCCCGCAATCACCGTCTCCAATCTCTCCAAGACCTACGATTCCGGCTTCCAGGCTCTCAAGAGCGTGGATCTGGAGATTCAATGTGGCGAGATCTTCGCGCTGCTGGGACCGAACGGGGCGGGCAAGACGACGCTGATCAGCATCATCTGCGGACTGGTCAATCCGAGCGCCGGCCATGTCGCGGTGCTTGGCAACGACATCATCACGGACTATCGCGCGGCCCGGAAATGTATCGGGTTGGTGCCGCAAGAGCTGACGACGGAGGCATTCGAGACGGTGTGGGACACGGTCTCGTTCAGCCGGGGGCTGTTCGGGCTTCCGCAGGATGCCGCCCATATCGAGGGGGTCTTGCGGGACTTGTCTCTTTGGGACAAGCGCAACAGCAAGATCATGGAGCTGTCCGGCGGCATGAAACGCCGGGTGCTGATCGCCAAGGCGCTGAGCCACGAGCCGGAGATCCTGTTTCTCGACGAGCCGACGGCGGGCGTGGATGTGGAGCTCCGCCAGGCCATGTGGTCGGTGGTGCGGCGCTTAAGGGACCGCGGCGTCACCATCATCCTCACCACTCATTACATCGTCGAGGCGGAGGAGATGGCCGACCGGATCGGCGTGATCAATCGCGGCGAAATCATCGTGGTGGAGGACAAGGTCGACCTGATGCGCTCCTTCGGGCGCAAGCAGCTCCGGCTGCAGCTGCAAGAACGGCTCGCAGACGTGCCGGATGAGCTGGATCCGTTCGGGCTTTCGCTCGACGAGGACGGCCAAGTGCTGGTCTACGACTACGACACCCAGGCCGAGCGCACGGGCATCACCGCGCTGCTGACGGCGCTCAGCAAGGCCGGCGTGCGGTTCAAGGATCTGGATACCAAGCAGAGCTCGCTGGAGGAGATCTTCGTGCGGCTGGTAAAGGACGAGCAATGAATTTCGAATCCATCAAGGCGATCTACATCTTCGAGATGCGGCGTGCCTGGCGCACGCTGCTGCAGAGCATCGTCTCGCCGGTGATCTCCACGGCGCTCTATTTCATCGTCTTCGGGGCGGCGATCGGCGGACGCATTCAGGAAGTCGACGGCGTGAGCTATGGCGCTTTCATCGTGCCGGGGCTGGTGATGCTGTCGCTGTTGACCCAGAGCGTGAGCAACGCGTCCTTCGGCATTTTCTTTCCGCGCTTCGCCAAGACGATCTACGAGATTCTATCTGCGCCCATTTCCGCCTTCGAGATCGTGCTCGGCTATGTCGGGGCGGCGGCCACCAAATCGATCGTGCTTGGGCTGATCATCCTGGCGACGGCGGCGCTCTTCGTGCCGCTGCAGATCGATCATCCCATCTGGATGCTCGCCTTCCTGGTGCTGACGGCGGTGACATTCAGCCTGTTGGGCTTCATCATCGGCATATGGGCGGACGGGTTCGAGAAGCTGCAGCTCGTGCCGCTGCTGATCATCACGCCGCTGACCTTTCTCGGCGGGACGTTCTATTCCATCGATATGCTGCCGCCCGCCTGGCAGACGGTGACCCTGTTCAACCCGGTGGTCTATCTGGTGAGCGGGTTCCGCTGGAGCTTCTACAGCGCTTCGGATGTCGGCGTCGGCATCAGCCTCGGCATGACCCTCGTCTTCATGCTGGTCTGTCTCGTCATCGTGCACTGGATCTTCAAGACCGGTTACCGGCTGAAGAGCTGACACGGTAAAATGTGCAGGGACAGACGTGCAACCAGCGCTCCGAGACCCGGGATCCCGTCGGGCTGACGCGCTTAGGAGCTTGCCGTGGTTCTGGCCGGCTCGGCCCGCGGGCCGCGATTTTGCGGCCGGCTGGTGAGCATGTCGAGATCCTCCCCGGCGGTGGGGCTTGCACCGACCAGCTCGTCGAGGGTGTGCTCGTCGAGAACGCTGATGAAGGCGTCGAGCGCCTCGCCGAGAAGCCGATTGATCAGCGCGGCGGGCTTGATGGCGCAGTCGCGGGAATCGCCGCCGCATTCGGCTTCGACATAGGTGGCTTCGGTTGCCCGGACGACGTCGCCGATATGGATCTCCTCGGCGGGCCGGGCGAGTTTCAGGCCGCCGAGACGGCCGCGAGTCGAGGTCAGGAAGCCGGTGCGGACCAGAATTGGTACGATCTTGGCGACGTTGTATTCGGTGATGCCGTAGATCTGCGCGATCTCGCTCGCACGGACGGATTTACCCTTTCTGCGTGCGCAGTGGGTCAGGATCCGGATCGCGTAGCTGGTCTGTTTGGTCAGTCGCATGGTGATTTACCTCACCGGCTTATATCAAAAATCCCAGATGCAGGCAGACAAAAGACTCTAAACCGGTTCAAAATCCGCCGCGGGGACTGTTCAGTTGCAATCTTAGAGCTAATCTAAGGTATCATCGTGTCGGAAAAAAGGGTGGCCAACCATAAGTTGATAGGCCGAATTTCGCGGCCTCTCTTTGAGAAATGACAGAAAAGATCCCAAACCCCCATATTTCGATCACATATTGCCAGCTTTGCGGCTGGCTGTTGCGCGCCTCCTGGACGGCGCAGGAGCTGTTGACGAGCTTTTCGGAGGAAATCGGCTCGCTCACCCTGATTCCGGATCGGACGGGGGGCATCTTCGATGTCCGAGTCGACGGCGAGCTCGTCTATTCGCGCGGGCAGGAGGGGCGGTTTCCGGAGATGAAGGAGCTGAAGCAGCTGGTCCGGGACCGGATTGCACCGGAGCGGGATCTAGGGCATTCGGATCGCCGTTGAAGGCAGCAATAGCTGGTTTCGCCGTGTCTGCCATCCCATATGGTGCTGAAACAAATCCAAGGATCTGAAGAGGTCGAACAATTCCATGGGCAAGCCCGTCACCGTCGACATTCCGCACAATCTCGGCAAGGAGGAGGCCGTTCGCCGGCTGAAGAGCGGCTTCGGTCAGGTGCGATCGTCTTTCGGTGAAAAGTTCGCCGTGCTGAAGGACGAGTGGACGGGAGATCATCTCGATTTCCAGGCAAGCCTTCTGGGCCAGAACACGACAGGCCATCTGGACGTGGCGGACGATCACGTGCACCTGGAGATCGAGCTGCCCTGGATGCTGGCCATGCTCGCCGACAAGGCGAAGGCGCTGGTCAAGAAGCAAGGGCAGCTCATGCTCGAAAAGCCGGTTCGGAAATAAACGCGCGATTTCAGAGCGTTATCGAATCTCGATGATCTCGGCCTCGCCTGCGCCGGCGGCGGCCAGGTCGCCCACCGATTTCCCCATCAAGGCCTGGGCGAGAGGCGAGACATAGGAGAGGGTCCCCTTCGAAGGATCGGCCTCGTCTTCCCCGACAATGGTGAAGGTCTGCCGGCGTCCGTCGTCCCGCTCGATGGTGACCGTGTTGCCGAAACGGACTTCGCCGCTCTGCTCCGGCGACGGCGCGAGCTGGGCCGCTGCGCGCCGTGCCTTGAAGTAGCGGAGGTCGCGGTTGATGCGTGCGAGGCGGGGCTTGTCCTCCTCGGCCGTCGCCTCCGCATGGGCCTTCTGTAATTCGGCGAGCGTGTCCTCTATCAACTTGAGACCATTCTCGGTGACCAAGTTGTTCGAAGAAACGGGACGTTCGGGCAGCTCGTCGTAAACGTCGCTGCCTTCCTGCTCTTTGGTGAAAGCTTTGCTCATCAGGCCAGCTTAGCACGTTTTATTCGTCACTCGTCGAGGGACGAAGAGGCCGTTTTATGCACGAAATCTGTGCAGTGCTGATTGTTTTAGCAAGGCGATTGAAGATCTACAAAAGCCTCCCAAGTAGAGCTATAGCTTTCGCTGAGGTCTAAGCTTTTCTTTTTCATAGGCGGACGACCGAGGCAGAAAACAAGGGTGCCGGGCGCGTTCTGTGCCCGCACCACATAAGGGAGAACGCTATGAAATATATTGTTGCTGTTATCCAGCCTCATCGGCTCCACGAGGTGCATGACGCGCTGACGGCGATCGGCGTGGAAGGTCTGACCGTGACGGAAGTGCGCGGTGTCGGCCGCCAGAAGGGTCACACCGAGGTTTATCGCGGGGCTGAATATTCGGTCGATTTCGTGCCGAAGGTGAAGCTCGAGATCGCCGCCGAGGATAGCTTGGCGGACAAGATCGTCTCGGCGATCTCCGAAGCGGCGAAGACCGGAAAGGTCGGCGACGGCAAGATCTTCGTGCTGCCGCTGGATAGCGCCATTCGCGTGCGCACCGGCGAGATCGGCGCGGACGCTCTTTAGTCCTTTGTGAATCTTGTGCGGTTGTTTCAGCGTCCCTCGGTCGCCAGCAAGGCGACCGGAAAGCTCTGAAGCGTCTCTCCGAGGCGCATTTTGCCCTCGACAGCCGTTATCGTCTCCCCGGTCAATAGATTGCGCCAGGTCTTATCGGCCCAGTCGCCGGGGAGGCTGATGGCTGTGTCTTCCCAGCGTTCCGGCGGCACCATGGGGATCTCCCGGCCATTCAGAAGCGCGCGCGCCCGGATCGGGGCGACGCTCAGGACCGCACGCTCTGTATCGCTTCTCAGATAAGCGACCGCGCCGGCGCTGCGCTTGCCGGTGAGATGGAAGGGGATGTATTCGCCCGTCTCGAAGAGGGCGGGGTTCGCTTGCCGATACCGCAAAGCTGTCGTCAGAAGGTGCAGCTTGATGGCGCCGCTTTGCCAGTCGCGCATGAGGGCGCCGGGCTCGGCGCCACTCTCGAGCGCAGCGAGCCGCTTATCCAGATTGGCGAAATCGACGGGGCGGCGATTGTCGGGGTCGACCAGGCTCAGCTCCCAGAGCTCGGCGCCGCGATAGATATCCGGCACGCCCGGCGCGGTCAGCTTGATGAGGGTTTGGGACAGGCTGTAGAGCCCGCCGGCGAGGGCGATGTCTTCATGGGTGCGGGCGAAATCCGACAGGAAGGAGACCGCGTTGTCGGGGTCGAGGGTCAGGCGCACGAAACGCGCCACCGCCTCCTCATAGGCTTGATCCTGTCCAGTCCAGCTGGTCCTGATCTTGGCCTCGCGAATGGCCTTCAGCATGAACCCGGTCATGCGGTCGGATAGGGACTGCATGGCGGGTGCGTCGTCGATGGAAACGCCGAACGGCCAGACACCGGCGAGGGACTGATAGAACAGCCACTCGTCGTCGAGGCTGGGGGCGCGCTCGTCCTCTTCGAGAGTCAAGGCATATTCGTTCATCCCCGCCCATCGGCGCACGGCTTCCGCCCAGCTCTCCGGCGCTTCGCTCAAGGCATAGAGCCGGGAACGGGCATCCTCGCCGCGCTTGGTGTCGTGGGTCGATGTGGTGGAGAGACCTTGCCGCTGGCTGGCGAGGCGCCCATCCATCTCGTTGTGGAAGGCCTCGATGGGCGCGCCGAAAACGTCCGGCTCGCCGCCCACCTCGTTCAAGGCGATCAGCCGGTTGTAGCGGTAGAAGAGCGTATCCTCCAGCGCCTTGGCCATCAGAGGGCCGGTGGTCTGCTGGAAGCGCGTGGCGAAGGTGAGGGCCTCGGCGCGGGCGGCCGGATCCTCCAGATCGAGACGCCAAATCCGCGCGATGAAATCGATGGCGAGGTCGTCCTCCACCTCGCGGGAGGTCTTGGCCATGGCGGTGGCGTCGGCGATCAAGGCTTCGTCCTCTTCGCTCGGCCCCTCCACATCGACATAGGTGCGGTATACCGGTAGCGCGACAGCGAGCTCGATGATGGCGCGGCGGAGCGTGTCCCGACCGAAATCGCGGGTCACGAGATCGGCATCGGCGAGCTTGGCGGCCAGTCCCGACAGCGCGTCGAGCTCGCCGGCGAGGTTGCGTATGAAGATATGACGTTTGGCGCGGACCAGCAGGGTCTCGTAGTCGAGCGGTTTTCCGATGAACCCGTAATAGGCTTCCGTCATGGCCGGTTCGCCGGCGGGATCGGTGAACAGACCTGCCAGGCTGCGGATGAATTCGTAGCCGGTGGTGCCGGCGACGGGCCAGTTGCCGCGGAGTGTCTCGCCCTGCCCGAGGATCTTCTCCACCAAAAGCAGATAGGGCTCGGCCTCGTTGGTCGCTTCGGTGACGGCTTCCTGCAATTTGCGGAAATAGGCGAGGGGATCGGAGAGTCCGTCGACATGGTCGAGGCGGATGCCTTGGATCAGGTCCTTGCCGACGAGATCGAGGATCAGCCGGTGGGATTCCTCGAAGACGCTCGGCTGCTCCATGCGGACGCCGACCAGGTCGGCGACCTCGAAGAAGCGGCGATAGGTCAGGGTCTCGCGGGCCGCGCGCCAATAGGCGAGACGCCAAACCTGCGCCTCGTGGAGCTGATGCATCAACTCGCGATCGGCGACGATGGTGCGGAGCGCATTTTCCAGCATGGCACGACTCGCTTCGTCCTGGAGCCGGTCGCGAAGCTCCGTTTTCAGCTCGCCCGTGGTTTCCGGGGTGGCGATGGCGAAACGGTTGGCGAGATCCTCGAAGCCGCCGCTTTCAGCGTGCGCGAGAACGGTCGCATAGCTCGGCGGCGTCATGGGCAGCTCGTGGCCGGGGGCGGTGAAGTTCAGCCCACCATTGTCGGCATCGAGGGCGATCCCGAAGGCGCCGTTCTCCAGGGCAAGCCCGTAGGGCTCGCCGAGGGCCGGGATCAGCAGCTTGGGTGCCGACCAGTCGATATCGAAATGGTGGGCGTGGGGGCTACGGTCGCCCCATTCGAGCACGTCGCACCACCAGGGGTTGAAGGGGCTCGCGCCCATATGGTTAGGCACGAAATCGAGAATGAGCCGGAGACCGTGGGTCTTGAGGGTGGCGGCCAGATGCTCCAGTCCTTCGCGCCCGCCCAGGGATGCCTCGATACGGTTATAGCTGGCAATGTTGTAGCCATGGGTGGAGCCGGGCACGGCCTCGAAGACCGGCGAGGCGTAGAGATGGCTGATGCCCAGTCTTTTGAGGTAAGGGGCGAGGTCTGCTGCCTCCCGGAATCCAACGCCTTCGCGGAACTGCAATCTGTAGGTGGCGGTGAGGGGCCGCATCAGCGGGGGCGTTCGGTTGCGAGGACTTGGACGAGATCGCCGAACAGCCGGTGGTCTGGCAAATCCTCCAGATTGACGCCCATCTTACGCCGCCAGTTCGGATGCTCGTCAATGGTGCCCGGCAGGTTGGCCTGCTCGTCGGCGGCCAGCGCATCGTCGAGCTGGACCGCGAGCAGCCGGCATGGGGTGCGGGCGAGAAAGCGGTGGATGGCGAGGAGCAGGTCCTCGGACAGCTCGTCCGCAGCGGCGATCATGGCCGGATCGCCCTCGATGAGAGCTGCTTCCTGAAGAGCCTCGACGAGGAGACGTTTCTCGGCGGTGCGGCCTTCCATCTGGGCCTGGGCTTCCTCTGCCGTGGCGGCGCCGACCTCTTCGCGCCATGTGATGTCGCTGCCGGTCCACCAGCCCTTCAGGGTCGGCAGGTCGTGGGTAGAGGCGCAGACCATGGCCTCGCGGCGATAGGCGTGGGGCGGAAAGAAGTGGCCGTGGTGGCGGCTGAAATAGAGCACCTGGTAGCTCAGCAGACCGGCCCGGACCATGGTGTCGGTGAAGCCCTCCGGCACGGTGCCGAGATCCTCGCCGATCACCACGCAGCGGGCGAGCCAGCTTTCGTCGGCCACCATCTCCAGCATCTGGCGGAACGGGTAGCGGACATAGCCGCCGCCCAGGGCGTCGCTGTCTTCCGGGATCCAGTAGAGCCGGCTCAGCCCCATGGCGTGGTCGAGGCGCATGGCGCCGGCATGGCGCATATTGTCCCTGAGAAGGCCCCGGAACGGTTCGAAGCGCTGTTCTCTGAGACCCATGGGCGAGAAGGGGATGAGGCCCCAGTTTTGGCCACCGGGGCAGAGGGCGTCGGGCGGTGCGCCGATACGCGCCTCCCGGGCGGTGGCGTGGCCGCCGCACCAGGCTGTCGAGCCGTCGGGCGAGACGCCGATGGCGAGGTCGAGATAGAGGCCGATGCGCATGCCGGCCTCGCGCGCTTTTCTCTGAGCGGCGGCGAGCTGGATGTCGGCGATCCATTGCAGCCAGCTGTGAAACTCGATGCGGTGTTTGTGGCCGCGGATGAAGTCCCGCACGACGAGGCCTTCGCGGTCTTGATATTCTTTCGGCCAGGTCGACCAGGCAACATAGCCGCCTTGGGCCACGAAGTGTTCCGACAGGGCCTCGTAGAGAGCAAAGTTCTGTAAAGCCTCCGCCTTCTCCGACTTGAAATTCTCGTAGGCTTTTCGGTCGCTTTCCGATGCGTTCCTGGTGAAATGCTCGAATAGCGCTTCCAGGGCTGCGCGCTTCACCCGATAGACTGAAGGATAGTCGATATACTCGGCTTTCCGGAGTTCGGGGAGCTCGGCGACCAGCGCGTCACGATTCGCAAGTTCCTGGAAACCCGGCACCTGATCGGGCGCGATGAAGATGGGATTGAGAAAGTTGCGGGTCGAGGGCGCGTAAGGGCTGATGCGGGTAGGGTCGGCCATGAAGAGCGCATGAAGCGGGCTGATGCCGACGAAATCCGCGCCGAGACGGCCGAGGCGCGTGGCGAGATCGGCGAGATCGCGGAAATCGCCGATGCCCCAATTGCCGGAGGAGCGCAGGCTGTAGAGCTGGGTGGTCATGCCCCAGACCCGCTGGTCGACCAGCCAGAGGGGCCAGAAGCCGCTGCGGGAGAGTGTATGGATATCTTCCTCGGGGATCGGCGCCGGCGCTTCGGCGATGCTTTTCTCGATCTCCTCGTCGCTGCCGATGGCCACGCCCATGGCCTTCAGGATCTCGGCCTTGGCGGAGAGCGGGGTCTCGACCCATTGACCCGTCTCGCTCGTATAGCCATCGCCGATCCCGTAGCACTCGGCCAGACGCTGCAGCTTCTCAGTCACGCGTTGCTCTCCAATTCCTCTACGTCATGCGGCAGACGAGAGACCATGGCGGAAGGCTGCCTTGACCGAGCGGATCGGCGGCGGTCTCCGGCCGCTGATAGATCACCTCGCCATCGGCCCGTGGCTGGATCGCCGCCGCCTCGTCGGAGAGGTTGGCGGAGATCGTCAGCGCACGGCCGTCACCGAGCTGCCAGCTTACGGTGAAGGCGCGGTCCTTTTGCGCCTCGACCCGGCCGGAATGGGCAGGGATCGCCGACAGCGCCGGCAGAATGCATTCCCGGCGGATACGCAGCAAGTCGCGGACCAGGGTTTCTCGGGCTTCGCGGAGCTCCGGCTCCTTCTCGTCGCGGCGCAGCTTCGAGTCCTCGAAGGTGGAAAGCGCGTTGGGATCAGGAATCTTCTCGCGGGCTTTCGGGTCGGCGAAGAGGCGCACCTTCTTGAACTCCCGGCGGCGCCCCTCGCGCACGGCCTTGGCGAGATCGCCGTGAAAATCGGTGAAGAAGAGGAAGGGGCGGGTCTCGCCATACTCCTCGCCCATATAGAGCAGGGGCGTGTTGGGGGCGAGCAGCAGGAGGGCGAGGGCGGTCTCCAAAGCTTCGGGCGCGGCCAGCATGGTCAGCCGTTCGCCGAAGGGGCGGTTGCCGGTCTGATCGTGGTTTTGCAGGAAGTTGATGAAGGCGGTGGGGGGCAGATGGCCCGATCTCTCGCCGCGCGGCTTGCCGCCGCGATATGGTGAGACCTCGCCTTGATAATCGAAGCCCTCGGCCAGGATGCGCGCCATGCGCTCGCCGGGCGCATCGACGTAATCCTCGTAGAAGCCGTCATCCTCGCCGGTGAGGATGTGATGCATGGCGTGGTGCCAATCGTCGTTCCACTCGCCGGTGAAGAGCTTCGGCCGGTTCTCAGCGTCGAATTCCAGGAGCGCGACGCTATTCTTATCGTCTTCCGAGGTGAGGTGGATGTGGCGATCGGGGAACCGCTCCCGAACCGTGCGGGCCATCTCCTTCAGGATGGGAATTTCGCTTTGATCGTCGATCTGGTCGATGGCGTCGAAGCGCAGCCCGTCGAAGCGATACTCCTCCAGCCAATAGAGAACGTTGTGGACGAAGAAGTCCCGCACCGGCTGGCGGTCGAAGGCGATGGCCGGGCCCCAGGGGGTGTGGCGCTCGGGATGGAAGAAGTCGGGCGCGTAGAGGCCGAGATAGTTCCCGTCCGGACCGAAGTGATTGTAGACCACGTCTAGCAACACCATGAGTTCCCGCTCATGGGCGGCATCGATCAAGGCCTTTAGACGCTCCGGCCCACCATAGGCGAGATGGGGCGCATAAAGCAGCACGCCGTCATAGCCCCAGCCGCGATTGCCGGCGAATTGGGCGACGGGGAGAAGCTCGATGGCGGTGATGCCGATCTCGGCGAGGCGGTCGAGCTCCTTCAGTACGCCGTCGAAGGTGCCCTCGTCCGTAAAGGTGCCGGTGTGAAGCTCGTAAAGCACCGCCTCACGCCAGGGGCGGCCTTTCCAGCCGGACGTCTTCCACCGATAGGCTTTCGGATCGACCAGCTTGCTGGGCCCGTGCACGTCGTCCATCTGCGCCCGTGCGGCCGGGTCGGGCACCCGCATGCCGTCCTGCAGGGCGAAGTGATAGCCCTCGCCGGGCTTCACCATGGCGGTCTCGAGCTCGAACCAGCCTTCCGCTTGCGGGATCATCGGCATGGCTTCGCCGGACTTCGCGGCGACGAGGGTGATCTGCTCTTGAGAGGGTGCCCAGAGACGGAAGCGGGCGCCATGCTCGGTGATCTGCGCCCCCCAGGGATAGTCGTGGGAGAAGCGGTCGGTCATGCCGTCGTCCTTTCCAACAGGAGGAGACTGCGGGCCGGAACGGAGATGGTGCCGCTGGCGAGCGGCCGGTCGGGCCGGATCTCGCCGGTGGCGGTGTCGCAGAGCATTCGCCATTGGAATGTCTGGCCGGCGATTGACGGCAATATGAAATCGATGGGCTCGCCGTCGCTGTTGAAGATCAGCAGCACCAGCGAGTCGCTTTCGGCAAGGCAGAGGCCAACGCATTTGGCGACCGGGTCCTCCCAATGCTCAGGCCGCTTCTCCTCGCCGTCAGGCTTGAACCAGGTCACATTGGCGATATCGGGCGCGACGGGCTCGCCATGGAGAAAGCGCTGGCAGCGCAGCACAGGATAGTCCCGGCGAAGAGCGGCGAGGCCACGGGTGAAGTCCAACAGCTTCCAATCCCGCTCCGGGCGATCGGTCCACCGCATCCAGGAGATCTCGTTGTCCTGGCAGAAGGCGTTGTTGTTGCCGGCTTGGCTGCGGCCGAGCTCGTCGCCCATCTGAAGCATCGGGGTGCCTTGGGCGAAGAGCAGGCTGGCAAGCTGGGCGCGTTTCAGGCGTTCCCGGGTCTCGACGATTTCGGGATCGTCGGTCTCGCCTTCGACGCCGCAATTCCAGCTCCGGTTATCGTCATGACCGTCGCGATTGTCTTCCTTGTTGGCCTCGTTGTGCTTCTCGTTGAAGGAATAGACGTCGTTCAGGGTGAAGCCGTCATGGGCGGTCACGAAATTGATGCTCGCCCAGGGGCGGCGGCCGTTTTCATCGTAGAGATCGGCAGAGCCGAGCACGCGGTGGCCGAGGCCGGGAAGACTGCCCATCTCGCCGCGCCAGTAATCGCGCAGGTCGTCGCGATAGCGATCGTTCCATTCGGCCCAGCCCGGCGGGAAGCCGCCGACCTGATAGCCGTATTCGCCGAGATCCCACGGCTCGGCGATCAGCTTTACCCGGCTCAGGACGGGGTCCTGGCCGATGGCGTCGAGGAAGGAGGATGAGGGATCGAAGCCGACGCCGTCCCGGGCCAGGGACGAGGCGAGATCGAAGCGGAAACCGTCGGCGCCTTGCTCTACCCAGTAGCGCAAGGAATCCATCACCAGGCGCAGCACCTTGGGGTGAGACATGTCCAGCGTGTTGCCGCAGCCGGTGGTGTCGTAATAGTGGCGCGGCTCGTTGGCCAGGCGGTAATAGGCGAGGTTGTCGATGCCGCGGAAGGAGAGGGTGGGGCCCAGCTCGTTGCCTTCGGCGGTGTGATTGTAGACGACGTCGAGGATGACCTCGATGCCGGCCGCGTGGAGCGCATCCACCATCTGACGGAACTCCTCCATGCCGCCGCCTTCGGTGAGGTAGCGGCGGGTGGGGGAGAAGAAGCCGATGCTGTTATAGCCCCAGTAGTTGCTGAGACCCTGATCGAACAGGTGCCGGTCGTTGACGAAGGCCTGGATGGGCAGAAGCTCGAGCGCGGTGACGCCGAGGGACTTCAGATGGTCGATGACGGCGGGCTGCGCCACGCCGAGGAACTTGCCGCGCAGATGTTCAGGCACGTCCGGATGGAGCGCGGTCAGGCCTTTGACATGGGCCTCGTAGATCACCGTCTCGTGCCAGGGAATGTTGGGGCGCGGCTCGGCCGGTTCGGCGTCTTCGGCAGACACGATGCATTTCGGCAGGTAGGGGGCGCTGTCGCGCTCGTCCATGGCCAGATCGCCGGCGCGCTTGGAGCCGATCTTGTAGCCGAACAGCGCATCGTCCCATCTCAGCTCGCCGGAATAGAGCCGCGCATAGGGATCGAGCAGCAGCTTATAGGGGTTGAAGCGATGACCGGCGCGGGGATCGTAGGGGCCGTGCACGCGATAGCCGTAAAGCTGGCCCGGACCGATTCCGGAGAGCCGGCCGTGCCATACCTCGTCGGTATATTCGGGCAAGGGATAGCGGGCCGTTTCGATTCCCTCGGCGCTGTCGAACAGGCAAAGCTCGACGCGGGTGGCGTGGCGGGAGAAGAGGGCGAAGTTGACGCCTTCCCCATCCCATGTCGCCCCGAGCGGCCATGGCGCACCAGGCCCCATCTTTCGGTCCATGAGCGTCGTTACTCCTGAAGCTCGAGGAAGAGCGTGGCCAGCGGCGGGAGGGTCAGGTTGACCGAGTAGGGCCTCCCGTCACACGGGATCGCCTTGGCCTCCACGGTGCCGGCATTGCCGACGCCGCTGCCGCCATACTCGGTCGCATCGGTGTTGATGCGCTCCCGCCAGATGCCGGGGCTCGGCACCCAGACCCGATAGTCGTAGCGCACGACGGGCGTGAAATTGCACACGACCAGCATGGGCGGCTTGCCTTCCGACCGGCGCAGGAAGGAGAGCACGCTGTTCTCGCTGTCGGTGGAGTTGACCCATTCGAAGCCGGATGGGTCGGTGTCCTTCTCGTAAAGAGAGGGCGATTCCCGGTAGAGCCTGTTCAGGTCGCGGATCAGGGTCTGGACACCGCGGTGATAGCGATCTTCCAGATGATGCCAATCGAGGGCGTGGTCGTGATTCCACTCCCGGTCCTGGGCGAACTCGCCGCCCATGAACAGCAGCTTCTTGCCCGGGTGGCCCCACATGAAGCCGTAATAGGCACGCAAGTTCGCGAATTTCTGCCAGTGGTCGCCCGGCATCTTGCCGATCATCGAGCCCTTGCCGTGCACCACCTCGTCGTGGCTGAGGGGCAGGATGAAGTTCTCGGAGAAGCCGTAGACCAGGCCGAAGGTCAGCTTCTCGTGATGGTAGCGGCGATGGATCGGATCCTCGCTGATATAGTTCAGCGTGTCGTGCATCCAGCCCATGTTCCATTTATAGCCGAAGCCGAGCCCGCCGTGAGAGGTGGGCCGGGAGACGCCGGGCCAGGCGGTGGATTCCTCGGCGACGGTCGCGATGCCGGGGAAGGCGTTGTAGACGATCTCGTTGAGGCGCTTGAGGAAGTGGATGGCCTCGAGGTTCTCGTTGCCGCCATACTCGTTGGGCAGCCATTCGCCCTCGTTCCGGCTGTAGTCGAGATAGAGCATCGAGGCCACGGCGTCGGCGCGCAGCCCGTCGATGTCGAAATGATCCAGCCAGTAGAGGGCGTTGGCGATGAGGAAGTTCATCACCTCCTTGCGCCCGTAATTGTAGATCAGGGTGTTCCAGTCGTAGTGGAAGCCGCGGCGCGGATCTTCGTGCTCGTAAAGCGCCGTGCCGTCGAAGCGGGTGAGGCCGTGCACATCGGTCGGGAAATGGGCCGCCACCCAGTCGACCAACACGCCGATGCCCGCCTCGTGAAGGCGGCGGACGAAACGGGTGAACTGCTCCGGCGTGCCGAAGCGCGAGGTGGGGGCGAAGAGGCCGATGGGCTGATAGCCCCAGGAGCCGTCGAAGGGGAATTCGGAGACCGGCATCAGCTCCACATGGGTGAAGCCGAGATCCTGAACGTAGGGGATCAGCCGGTCGGCGATCTCGTCATAGCTCAGGAAGCGATTGTCGGCTCCGCGCATCCAGGAACCGAGATGCATCTCGTAGATGGAGATGGGGGCGTCGTGGGCGTTGATCTTGGCACGCTCTTCCGGCCAGCCCGCCGCATGGCCGAGACGCCCCGACGGACCGTGCACGATCGATGCGGTGGCCGGGGGGTGCTCCTGCTGGAAGGCGAGCGGATCGGCTTTCTCCGGCTGCAGATTGCCGTCGGGGCCGACGATCTCGAACTTGTAGAGCTCGCCCTTTTGGAGGTTCGGGATGAAGATCTCCCAGACGCCCGCCCGGTGGCGCAGGCGCATGGGGTGACGGCGTCCGTCCCAGCCGTTGAACGGACCGATGACGCTGACGCGCCTGGCGGACGGCGCCCAGACGGAGAACAGAACGCCGCCGGTGCCTTCGATCGTCCTCGGTTGCGCCCCCAGAACCTCATAGAGCTTGAGATGATCGCCATTGGCGATCAGCTCGAGGTCCATGTCCGCGATGATCGGGGGGAAGCGATAGGGGTCTTCGACCTCCCAGCTATGCTCGCCGCGGGTCATGCGAAGCCGGTAGGGCTTACGGCGCTCGGACGGGAATTCGCCGATGAAGAAGCCGGCTTGATGGAGTTTGCTCAAAGACCCCATGGTGGAACCCGAAGGCGCCAGAATATCGATCGTATCGGCCTCCGGCGCGAAAACGCGCAAGGACATCGGCTTGCCGTCCGTGCCGTGAAGCCCCAGCACGGCGAAGGGATCGCCATGGGTGCCGCGAACAATCGCCTCGACGGCGTCGGTGTCCGGCGCGGCCGTCTGGGATGTGCGGTTCATAATGCTCAATCCAACTCCTCCTTGGGGGGCGGTGCACCATTGGTCTCCACAAGCTCCAGTGCGGCTTTGGCCGGCACCCAGAGCCAGGCGGGGCGGTTCAGTGCCTCATAGGTAATCTCGTAAAGCAATTTATCGGCCAGGAAGAAAGTCAGCAGCTCCTGGGCAGAGTCGTCCATGACGTTGTCGCCGTTCTCGAGAAGCACGCTCGTA
The DNA here is from genome assembly GCA_050110875.1 of Methyloligella sp. ZOD6. Taxonomy (GTDB): domain Bacteria; phylum Pseudomonadota; class Alphaproteobacteria; order Rhizobiales; family Methyloligellaceae; genus Methyloligella. Next base: position 2,040,829 of record CP188828.1, on the reverse strand, counting down.
TAGGCCTCGAGGAAACTGCGCGTCGCCGCGTCGCGCCAGGCATGGGCGCGCTGCTCGATCTCGCTGAGCTGTCCAACGCCGGTCTGCCATTGGCGATCGATGGCCATGTTGGCTGCGTAATCGAAGGAGCGCAACATGCTGGCAATGTCGCGGGCTGGCGGCGCCTTGGTGCGCCGCTCCTCCAGGCTCTTGGCGGGCTCGCCCTCGAAATCGACGATGAAGATGTCGTCCTGAGCGATCAGCACCTGGCCAAGATGGTAATCGCCGTGGAGGCGGATCTTCTGACTGCGGGAGGCGCGGGGCATCAGACGACCCAGCTTCTCCAGGAACTCTCCGCGCATGCCGATCAAGTGATCGATCGGACCGCGGGAATGTTCCTCGAGGGTATGCTCGACACGCCGCAGGAGATCGAAGACGTGGTTCGCCCGGGTGTTGAGCGTATCGACCCATGCGGTCAGATCCTCCTCGCTGACCGGCTCCGGTGCGAAGGCGGGGTCTTCGGTGTTGGCGGCGAGGGTCCGGTGAAGTTCGGCGGTGCGGCGGCCGATGGTCTCGATCAGGGAGAGCGAGTAGGGCGTGCCGTCTTCCTCGACGGGGCGGTTCTCGCCGGCGAAGGTCGCCTCTTCGAGCTCGCGGTCGAGAGCGTTCACGACCACGGTCCAGCCGTCGCCCTGGTTGGGAATGTTGGCGAAGGCGGCCGCCAGCGCGGTCTCGTTGCCATCCTCGTCGACATGCTCCATGCAGCCGAGCAAGGCCGGCGCGTTGGGGAAATCGGCTTGTGAGAGATAGCGGCTCATCTCCAGCTCCGGCTGGATGCCTGAGCGCAGGTGGCGATAGATTTTCACCATCACCTCACGGCCGATCACCATGCAGGTATTGCTCTGCTCGCCCGACATGCGGTGGATGGGTTCTTCCGGATCGATCTCAAGATCGTCCAGCCAGCGGCTTCCTTCCAGACGGATCTCGCCACGCTCGTTGGCGATCGGTTCCCCCTTCCGCATAGCGTCCAGCAGGATGAGCGGGAAATCGGACGCGACGCTCGCCTCCTGGATTACGCCGGCGCGGGGGCCGCGGCGCGCTTTGGAGAGGGTATAGGGAAGCGCCGGATTGTCGTGATGAAGCTTGTCCTCGCCCCACTCCAAGGCGAGCGGCAGGAAGTATCGCTGGGGCTCGTCGTCGGACAGCTCCAGATCGAGGGCCATCAGGAGGAAGCTCTCCTGACCCTCCCGGGGCAGCTCGCCGAGCACGATCGGGTCGGCGTGGAGAATGCGGCTGTCCTTGGCGCCGAACCAGCGCTGATTGTGCACATAGGCTGGCAGGTAAGACTGCATGAAGCGGTCGCGGCCGCGGGTCTCGCTCCATTGGCTCTCGACCAGATTCCAGCCGCGGCCGAGCACCAGCGTATCGAGCTCCGGCAGGGGCTGCTGGGCCGGCTCTTCGTCGAGGGCGAGCGCGGCCGGTTCGGTCAGCGAGAACCAGTAGAAGCCGTAGGCCGGCATGGTGAGCAGGTAGGGTAGGGTGCCGATGGCCGGGAAAATGGAGCGGCCGGTCAGCTCCACCGGGATCAGGGTCTTCTTCTCCGACAGGTCCAACTCGACGGCTTGCGCCGAACGGGAAAGGTTGAAGACGCAGAGGATCGTCTCGCCGTCATATTCGCGCAAGTAAGCGAGGACCTTGCGATTGCTCGGATAGAGGAAGGAGAGGGTGCCCTGGCCGAAGGCGGTGTGGGATTTGCGGACGGCGATCATCCGCTTGGTCCAGTTCAGCAGGGAGTGGGGGTCTTTCTCCTGGGCCTCCACGTTCACCGACTCGAAGCCGTAGATCGGATCCTGAATGGGCGGCAGGAAAAGCCGCTGAGGATCGGCGCGGGAGAAGCCGCCATTACGGTCGGCGGACCATTGCATGGGCGTGCGGACGCCGTCGCGGTCGCCCAGGAAGAAGTTGTCGCCCATGCCGAGCTCGTCGCCGTAATAGATCACCGGCGTGCCGGGCATGGAGAGCAGCAGGCCGTTCAGAAGCTCGATCTTGCGGCGGTCGTTGTCGAGCAGCGGCGCCAGGCGGCGACGGATGCCGAGATTGAGACGAGCGCGCTGATCGGTGGCGTAGGTCTGCCAGAGATAGTCGCGCTCCGAATCCGTCACCATCTCCAGCGTCAGCTCGTCGTGATTGCGCAGGAAGATCGCCCACTGGCAATTGTCGGGAATGTTCGGGGTCTGATTGATGATGTCGGTGATCGGATACCGGTCCTCGCGGGCGAGCCCCATATAGATGCGCGGCATGAGGGGAAAGTGGAACGCCATGTGGCACTCGTCCCCGTCGCCGAAATAGGGGCGTGTGTCCTCCGGCCATTGATTGGCCTCGGCCAGCAGCATGCGGTCGTTATAGTGCTCGTCGAGATCGGCGCGGAAGCGCTTCAGGAGCTCGTGAGTCTCCGGCAGGTTCTCGTTGTTGGTGCCGTCGCGTTCGATGAGGTAGGGCACGGCGTCGAGGCGGAGACCGTCCACGCCGGCGTCCAGCCAGAAGCGCATCACCTTCAGGATGTCCACCATGACGCGCGGATTGTCGTAGTTCAAATCCGGCTGATGGGAATAGAAGCGGTGCCAGAAATAGGCTTGCGCCACGGGATCCCAGGTCCAGTTGGAGACCTCGGTGTCGAGGAAGATGATCCGCGTGTCCTGATATTTCTGGTCGGTGTCGCTCCAGACGTAATAGTCGCGCCAACGGGAGCCCGGCTTCGCCTCGCGGGCGCGCTTGAACCAGGCGTGCTGATCGGAGGTGTGATTCACCACCAGCTCGGTGATGACGCGCAAGCCCCTGGCATGGGCGGCGGAGACGAATTGCTTGAAATCGCGCATCTGCCCGTAGGTCGGGTTGATGGCGGTGTATTCGGCGATGTCGTAGCCGTCGTCGCGCAGCGGGGATGGGTAGAAGGGCAGCAGCCAGACGGCGGTGACGCCCAGATCGGCGATGTAATCGAGTTTCTTGATCAGGCCTGCGAAATCGCCGATGCCATCGTTGTTGGCGTCAAAAAAGGCTTTGACGTGCAACTCATAGATGATGGCGTCCTTGTACCAGAGCGGGTCGTCGCGATCGATCATGGCTAAGGCAATGCTTCCGTAAGAAGATTGTTCAATTTCACGCGCTGCCGGGCGGGATCAGGCGCCAAATGGCATAGGGGCGGTCGGCGGGATCCAGCCAGAGCGATTGGGTCTTTCCGTTGAAGATCTGGCGGCTGTCATGAACCAGATCGACAGCCTCGATGGCGGCGTCGTCGGGCAGACCGAACTCCCAGAGCGGAATTTCGAAGGTGGCGCCTTGGGCGTTCTTGGCGTCGAGATTGACGGCGACCACCACGAGATTGTCCTTCGCGGCGCCGCGCTTGTAATAGCAGAGAATATTGTCGTTCCAGGCGTTGAGGAATGTGAGGTCCGTGAATTGCCAGAGGGCCGGGTTGTCCCGGCGGATGCGGTTGATGAGGCGGATATCGTCCTTGATGTTGCCCGGCCGGTCGAAATCCCACGCCTTCAGCTCGTATTTCTCGGAGTTGAGATACTCCTCCTTGCCGGGCATGGGCGTCGCCTCGCAAATCTCGTAGCCGTTATAAAGGCCGTAAAGCGGACTTAGTGTGGCGGCGAGCACGAGCCGCACCTGGTGGCCGGCACGGCCGTTCTCCTGCAGGTAGCCCGGATTGATGTCAGGCGTATTGGCGAAGAAGTTGGGCCGCATATATTCGCGGCACTCCTCCCTGGTGAGCTCGGTGAGATAGTCGGTCAGCTCCTGCTTGGTGTCGCGCCAGGTGAAGTAGGAATAGGACTGGGTGAAGCCGACCTTGGCCAGGCGCTTCATCATCTTCGGCCGGGTGAAGGCCTCGGCGAGAAAGATGCAATCCGGATAGAGGTTCTGCACCTCCTGGATCATCCATTCCCAGAAGGGCACCGGCTTGGTGTGGGGGTTGTCGACCCGGAAGATGCGGACGCCCTTCTCCGCCCAGAACAGCACGATGTCGCGCAGGGTCAGCCAAAGGCCGGGGAAGGCGCGCCCGTAGAAATGGGGCGGCACGATATCCTCGTATTTCTTGGGCGGGTTCTCGGCATATTGGATGCTGCCATCGGGACGCCAATCGAACCATTCGGGATGCTGCTTGATCCAGGGATGGTCGGGGGAGCATTGGATGGCGAAGTCGATGGCGATCTCTAGACCGGCGGCACGGGCGGCCTCGATGAGTCGCTGAAAATCTTCGAAGCTGCCGAGCTCGGGATGGAGCGCGTCATGGCCGCCCTCGGATGCGCCGATGGCATAGGGGCTGCCGGGATCGCCGGGCTGGGCCTCCAGGCTGTTGTTCTTGCCCTTCCGGTTCTTCTCGCCGATCGGGTGGATGGGCGGGAAATAGAGCACGTCGAAGCCGAGGTCGCGCACATAGGGCAAGCGGCGGATCACGTCGTCAAAGGTGCCGTGGCGTTTCGGATCGCCGGATTGGGAGCGGGGCATCAGCTCGTACCAGGCGGCATTGGCGGCGATGGGCCGGTCGACATAGACTTGGTAGTCGACCGGGTGGCGCGAGAGGTTTTCGCGGTGGCCGGCCTTCGCCATCAGCGCCAGGGTTTCGTCGCTGACCATGCGTTCGGCGAGGACCTGCTTGTCGCCGAGGGTTTCCATCTCGGTGAGTAGGCCATGCATGGCGTTGCGGATTTCTGCGGGCGCGGAATCCATGTAGCGGCCGATGAGCCGGAGGCCCACTGCGAGATCGACGGCGACCTTCTGCTCCGCGTCGAGCTTCTTCATCACGCCGGCGCGCCAGCTTCGATACGCGTCCTTCCAGGCCTGCACGTAGTAGAAATAGCGGCCGATACGGTCGAGAACGATCTCACCTTCCCAGCGATCGTTCTCAAGGAGGCGCATGGGCGCCTCCTGCCAGGTCTCCTCGTCGATATGCCGGTAGCAGAGGCAGGCCTCGATGACGTCGTGACCGTCCATGAAGATGTCGGTCTCGATGTGCAGCGTGTCGCCGAGCACGCGCTTCACGGGGAAGCGGCCGCCATCGATTTCCGGCGTGACGCCCTCGATCACCACGCGATTGGTGGCGAGTTCCTGAAGGCGGCGATCGGTCTTTACGTCATGCTTCGGTCTGGTGATCGGGGATTTGCTCTCGGCGAGCAGCAGGACGCCCCGATAGGGCGGCAGGCTGCCGGATAGGTTCTCTCTCTGCTTCGGTGCAAGCAGCTTGAAATCGGCATTCGCCTCGGCGGCCCGGGCGAGCTCGGCATGGGGCGGCAGCGTCGCTTCGACGGCGCTCATATTGGCCATGGCGACGACGGTCTGGCTGCCGTCCCTGGTGTCTGCGGATTTCGAGAGAGCGACGATCGCTGCGTCGGGAGCGGAGGCGCGCTCCAGCCGTCCGTCGCCCTGGAGCGCCGGAGTCTTGGCCTTGAGGCGGTTGATGACCCCGATCTGCTCGGAGATGTCGAAGCTCGCTTGCGTCTGTGTCCGGTCCCAATCGGTCAGCCCATAGCTTTGGTCGTCGAGCGGGGTCGCGGCGCCGATCTCGAAGCCGAACTGGCAAAGCACGCCGGAGGAGACGCTCGCCGCCATCAGGTATCGCGTCGCATAGGCCTGGGCGATCATCTCCCGGTCGAGATGCATGAAGCGATGGATGAGACGCGGGCCGGGCCATGGCTCGGGCGTCGCGACGGTGCGGGCGAGGGGCGCGATATCGCGCTGCTGATCCAAGAACCAGCTTTCGCGCAGATCCCACCAGGCGAAGCTGTTGAGCAGCCAGCCGAAGCCGCACCGAGCGATCTCCTGCTGCTCCCTCGGCGTGCGGCCGAGACTGTCGGCAAGGATGAGGAGACCGGTTTCCTCGGATTTGAGCTTTGCGAGCTTGGCGATCCAATCCTCGGCGGGAAGCGTGCGGGCAGAGGAGAGCAGCACGCCGTCGGCGCCGGCCTTCTGCCAGGCGGCGAGATCGGCGATGCTATCCGGCGGCAGGCGCAGCATCAGCTTCAGGCCGTTCGCGCGGGTATCCGCGGCCATCTCTCCGATGGCGTCCCGATCCTTTTCCGGGTCTGTGAGCGGGCCGAACAGAATCCAGTCGAACCCCATCTTGGCGACACGCTTGAGATGAGGGACGGCCGTCTTCGGTGCGGCGGCCATGGAACCGGGCAAAGCATAGATGCGCGGCGAAGCGGCGTTCGCAGGCATAGCTTTCGGCGCAGACATAACTTTGGGCACAGACTTGGCCTGCGCGAGATCGCGATCAGCCATAGGGAAACTAAGCGGCGCCCAACTTGTTGGCGAAGACGTTTACCGGATCGGCATCCGAGCTCGCGAAGGTCTGCATGAAGCTGTCGCGCCAGTTGGTCACGTCATAGGTCTCGACCCGCTGGCGCAGACGATTGTAGCGGGCCCAGCGTTCCTGGCGCGGCATGGTCAGGGCCCGGTCCAGGGTGCTCGCCATCTCGTTCACGTCGTGGGGATTGATCAGCAGCGCCTCGCGGAGCTGCTCGGCCGCACCGGCGAAGCGCGACAGCACGAGAACGCCCGGGTCTTCCGGCCGCTGGGCGGCGATATACTCCTTGGCCACCAGATTCATGCCATCGCGCAGCGGCGTGATCATGCCCACCGCGCTCTCCCGGCAGAGGCGGGCGAGAATGTCCTGCGGGAAGGGCCGGTGGAGATAGATCACCGGCTGCCAGTTGAGGTCGCCGAAGCGGCCGTTGATCTGGCCGACCAAGCGCTCCACCTCGCGGCGGATATCCTGATAGACGGGCAGGGTCTCGCGGGTGGGCGGGGCGATCTGCACGAAGCGGACATGGCGCCGGTGCTGGGGATATTGCTCCAGCAGCGCCTCGAAGGCGCGCAGGCGTTCCGGCAGCCCCTTGGTGTAGTCCAGCCGGTCGACGCCGATGATGGTCTTCATATCCTCTTCCGGCGCTTGGGGCAGAAGGCTCGGGAGATCGTCGCCCTGCTTGGCGAGATTGGCGAAGCCGTCGACATCGATGCCGATCGGGAAGACGGCGGCATTGGTGGTCTGGCCTTGGGCGGTCAGAAGATCGCCGGTCAGCTCCTCGCCGTTCATGAAGCCGCAGACATAGCGGGCGAAGTTCTCGCGATCCGACTGGGTCTGGAAGCCCACCACGTCGAACCGCATGAGCGCGTCGCCGAGCCGTTTCTGATGGGGCACGGCGGCGAAGATCTCCGGCGAGGGGAAAGGCGTGTGCAGGAAGAAGCCGATGCGGGAGGTGCAGCCGCGGCGCTTCAGCTCCTCGGCCAGCGGGATCAGGTGATAGTCGTGTACCCAGATCATGTCGCCGGGCTCGAGCAGGGGCATGAGATTGTCGGCGAAGCGGGCATTCACCTCGAAATAGATATTGGCGTGCTCCTCGTTGCAGAGGGCGAGATCGAGGCGGTAATGGAGGCTCGGCCACAGGCAGCGATTGGCGTAGCCGAGATAATACCCTTCCGCTTCTTCCGGCGTCAGATCGATGGTGGCGACGGTGAGATCGCCCTTGGTCTCGATTTTCGGAATGGTGGTTTTGGCGTCGACGGAGGTCTCGCCGCTCCAGCCGAACCAGAGGCCTCTCGATGCGCTCAGGGCATCGGCCAGGGCGACGGCGAGGCCGCCCGTCTGGGCTTTGGCATTGAGATTGGCAACCCGGTTGGAGACGACGACAAGCCGCTTGTTGTCCCTCTCCGCCCCTTCGGCCGGCTCGTCTTCACCGGCCGCGTTGGCGGGCGCCTTTTGTTTATCCGGCATACCCAACTTGACGCTGGTTACGTTCGTGTCCAAGGAATCACCCCCACCATGAGCTGACGCGCCGGAGGGCGCTGTTCCTTTAACTATTGTATGGACTAAAAGTTTCACATTCGCGTTACGGCAGTGAACCTAAATGCCATGCAAAGGGCGTGCAAATTCCGCACCATTCACAGGTTGTCTGAATCTCCACGTATAAGGCATTGGAATCTCGAACGGCGCCGCACCGAGCGAGCTTGAGCATGGCCAATAAAACAAAAAACAGTTTACCGAGCGTGACAGACAACGCCGCTTTTTTCATCGATTTCGACGGTACCCTCGTGGAGATCGCCGAGCGACCGCATCTGGTCGAGGTGGAGCCGCGCGTGCTGGATCTGCTGCGTGCGCTGATTCGGCGGCTGGATGGGGCGGTCGCTGTTCTGACGGGCCGGCCGATCGCGACAGTGGACGATTTCCTGTCGCCCTTGCGGCTTCCGACGGGCGCCGAGCACGGCGCCGTGCGACGCGATTTCGAAGGCACAGTGCATCGCGATTTCGAGGGGCGGGAGAGCCTGACCGTCGTGGGCGAGGCGCTGGAGCGTTTGGTGGCCCAGAACGAAGGGCTGGAACTGGAGCGGAAAGAGAGCTCGGTCGCGCTGCATTACCGGCGGCGACCGGAGCTCGCCGATCTTGCGAAGGCGGCGGTCGGCCGCGCGGTCGACGATGCGCCCGATCTGCATGTGCTGGACGGCAAGATGGTTCTGGAGGTGAAGGTCGAAGGGCTGGATAAGGGGCTCGCCCTGGAGGCCTTCATGGCGGAGGATCCGTTTCTCGGCCGGGTGCCGGTGATGATCGGGGATGACGTGACCGACGAATACGCCTTCGCTGCGGCCAACAAGGCGGGCGGCATCTCCATCAAGATCGGGGAGGGCGATACGCTGGCTGCCTACCGCACCGACCGCCAGGGCTTTCTCGATTGGCTGTCGGCATTCGTGCGCATCTGACACTGCCTCGGCAGTTCAGCTTCCCACCATCTCCCCGCCATTGGGGTGCATCACCTGTCCGGTCATGTAGGAGGAATCCTCGCACGCGAGGAAGAGGTAGCAGGGCGCGACCTCGTTGGGCTGACCGGCTCGGCCGAGGGGCACGTGCTTGCCGAAGCTCTCCACTTTGTCTTCCGGGAAGCTCGCCGGGATCAGCGGTGTCCAAATGGGGCCCGGGGCGACGGCGTTCACCCGAATGCCGTCCTTGGCGATCTGCTGGGAGAGCGAACGGGTGAAGGCGACGATGGCGCCCTTGGTCGCCGAATAGTCCACCAGCAGCACCTGGCCGCGATAGGCGGTGACCGATGTCGTGTTGACGATGCAATCGCCCTTCTTCAGATGGGGCAGGGCGGCCTGGGTCATGAAGAAATAGCCGAAGAGGTTGGTGGCGAAGGTGCGCTTGAGCTGCTCCTCTTCGATATCTTCGGTCTCGGTTTCGACATGCTGCTCGGCAGCATTGTTGATGAGGATATCGATGCCGCCCAGGCAATCGATCGCTTCCTTCACAGCCTTCTCGCAGAAAGCCTTGCTGGCGATGTCGCCCTTGATGAGGTGACAGCGCGCGCCTTCCTCCTCGACCATGGCGCAGGTCGTCTTGGCGTCCCTGTCTTCTTCCAGGTAGACGATGGCGAGGTCGGCGCCTTCCCGGGCGAACAGCACGCTGACGGCGCGGCCGATGCCGCTATCGCCGCCGGTGACGAGCACGCGCTTGCCCTTCAGCCGGCCCGAGCCGGGATAGCGCGGTTCGTAGTCGGGCTCCGGCGCCATTTTGTATTCGCGGCCCGGCTGTTTCTTTTGCGGGGTGTCGACGTCTTGATCTTGCAGCATGATCCGCCTCTCTGGTCCGTTTTGCAGCAACGATCCGCAGGAGCGGGGAGTTCCAGGAAGGACGGTTCCGGTGGGCGCGGGGGAAGAAAACGCTGCAGTTTCAAGCGTTTTTCAGAGCATTTCTTACAAATAACACGTGCAGTGTTTATATAAGGCCAGATTGTGGCGGGTGGCCGCCGCGCCGGTAACCGCGAAGTGCTTGGAGAAATCTTGCGCAAGTTGACGGATATGCTGAACGAGCTGCCGAAGAGCAAAAGCACCGACCTCGTCGTGAGCGACGACGGGGCGGAGGACGAGGCTCGCGCGGAGGAGGAGGCTCGCGCGGAAGAGGCGGAGAAGATCGTTCCCGCCAAGCGGCGCCCGACCCGGCTGAAGCGGAAGAAGCGCGGCCGCAAGACGGTGATCGTGAAGGAGAGCGCGATGGGCGTTTTCTTGCGGCCGATCGCCGTGGCCATCGCGCTGATGCTGGTCGCCTATGGGTTGATGTCGGTGGGGGTCAGCTTCTGGCGAAGCTATCAGCGCCACCAGGAGCACAATCAGGCGGTCCACCAGGACAACTCGGTGCTCGATATCTTCTTTCCCGACACCAGCATCCCGGCCGATGCGGTGGATCTCGTCTACAAGGATGTGGACGGGACGTTGCACCGTCTGGTGGCGAGCAAGTCCAAGACGGACGAATTCGTCAACGAGACGCTGATGATGCTCGATAGCGAGCGGGAGAAGATCAAGCAGGCGGCGCATGCGGATATCGACCGGGCTTTCGACCAGGCCTTCGCCGACCGGGAGCAGGCCATCGATTCCTACGCCGATTGGTTCTTCGAGTGGAAGCGCTCCTATGTGGTGCTGAAGGAGACGGTCACCTCGGCGGTGACGCGGTTCTTCGAGGCCGGCCAGTACGAAAGCCTCAACGAGGCCATCGAGGCCGATGTGCAGGAGTATTTCCTGAAAAATTACAAGGAGCAGGTGCTGAAGCCGGAGATCCGGGACGAGACCATCTCCAGCGGCGTGGAGGAGGCGGTGCGCGATGCTCATGAAAGCTACCGCCGGGTGATCGCCAATGGGGATATGCGGCTGCAGCTCTTCCTGGCCCGCAACACCCAGCAGCTGGAAGAGATTCCGGCGTCTGAGAAGATGACCGATATGCACCTCGACTGGGATGCCCAGAAATGGAAGGCGTCGACCTATTTGATGCAGGACAAGGCGTTCGAGGGCGTGGTGGGCATGGGCGCGGTGGCGGCCGGCGGCACCGTGGGTGCTCTGGCGCTCGGGCCGGCCCTGAACCGGGTGATCGCCCAGAGCTTCGCCGGGCTCTCCAGCCGCTTCGCAACGGCGCTCGGCTCGCGCATCGCGTTCGCGGAAGGCGGCGCGGTGGCCGGCACCTTCGTGCAGCCCATGGGCGGCCAGGTGCTGGGGGCCGCGATCGGTCTCGCCGTCGGGGCGGTGGTCGACTACCTCTCGAACGAGGCGAACGAGGCGTTCAATCGCGACAAGTTCATCGAGGCCAACGAAGAGGCGCTGGACGTGACCATCGACACGTGGAAAGCCCGCGTGAAGGACAATGTGGACGCGGCGATCGATAAGTGGTTCGAGGACGCCCGCTCCAGCGTGGTGCTGTCGACGAGCTAGCGGATCGTCTCTCGCAACGCAATTTCACAAGTCTCGACACAAGCACGGCGATTCTCCATTAGAGTTCCCCATTCTCGAGAGAGGCGGGGAATGGAAGAAAATCTCACCAGTTTGACGGAGATCGCCGTGGTGGCGCTCGTGGCCGTGGGGCTCGGGCTCTTCTTCGTGCGTCTGCGCCAGCCGCCGGTGGTGGGCTATATCCTGGCCGGCATGCTGCTGGGGCCGACGGTGCTCGGTCTCGTTTCCCATGGGGAGTCCGTGCGGCTCCTGGCGGAGCTCGGCGTGCTCTTGCTGATGTTCCTGATCGGCATGGAGCTCTCGATCCGCGCCTTCGTCACGGTGCTGAAGCCGGCGGCGATCGTCGCCTCCTTGCAGATCGTGGCGGGTCTCGCCATTGCCTTCCTATTCGGCAGCATCGCGGGCTGGAGCGTGGAGGCCTCGCTGCTGATCGGCTTTGCGGTGGCGGTCTCCTCCACGGCGCTCGCCATCAAGATGCTGGAGGAGATCGGCGAGCTGCGCGCCGATACCGGGCGCATCACCGTCGGCGTGCTGATCGCCCAGGATATCGCCATCGTGCCGATCCTGCTGTTCGCCAACTCCCTCGGCGGACCGGAGGGCATGGGCTACGGCATCCTGTTCTATTTGGCGCTCGCGATCGGCGGGCTGTTCCTGCTCATCTGGGCCTTGAACAAGCCTGGACGCGTGCCGTTTCCCTTCGCGGACCGCATCCAGGGGCGGATCGACCTCCTGACCCTGGCCATGTTCGCCGCCTGCTTTACCGGCGCGGCGGTGACCGGCCTGATCGGGTTGTCCCCGGTCTACGGCGCCTTCGTGGCCGGGCTGGTGGTCGGCAAGACGGCGCTTCGGTCGGAGGCGATCCACGCCACGGAGCCGGTGCAGAGCCTGCTGATGGTGATCTTCTTTCTCTCCATCGGGCTCCTGATGGATCTCAACTACATCGTGGAGAATTTCGGCCTGGTGTTCTCCTTCGTGCTCGGGGTGATCCTGATCAAGAGCATCCTGAACGTCGTGCTGCTGCGCATTGCGGGGGAGCGCTGGGAGGTGGCGTTCCCGGCCGGTCTGGTGATGGCCCAGGTGGGCGAGTTCTCCTTCGTGCTGGCCACGGTGGGGCTCGCCAACGGGGCGATGGATGGGGCGCTCTATCAGCTCACCATCTCGGTGATCGCGATCTCGCTGCTAGTGAGTCCGCTCTGGCTGGTTTCGGTGCGGCGCTTCCATATCGTGGCGTCGCGTGGCGTCTCCAGCTTCAAGGATGCGCTCGCCGAGGTCTATGAGGGGGAGATCGCCGGCATGGAGAAGGGGGCGGCCGCGGTTTCCCGGGGCGCACAGCATGCCAAGCGCTGGGGGCTTGCGGCCAAGGTCGCGGTCCAGCGCCGCCGGTCCAAGACCCAGGAAGGCGAGCCCCCGCAGATCGCCTTCGGGCGGCCGGAGTCGTCCGAGGCGGAGCCTCCTGCCGAAGCCTCGCCCGAAGTCTCTGAGGAAACCGGCAAGCCGCCCCGCGGCGAACCGCCGAAATGGCCATTTTAACGAAGCTTTAAGGTCTCTCGGCGCGCGGAAATATCCGTGCTATATGAGGGAGGTGGGCTTATCTGGGCCCTCTGCCGGAGAGCAACGGAAAGCTTAAGGCGCGACGGGGAATGGACGAAAAGGTCAAGGCGATTGCACGGCCGGCCGCCAGCCGCTCCTTGCGGGAGGCGATCGGTCAGGCGCGGGTCGAGGAAGCGGAGCGGATCAGCGAATCCGCCGATTGGCGCGACAGCGAGATCGCGCGGCTGGAGATCCTGAAGGCCGAGCTGGAAGACGTCTTCGCCCAGGTGCCGCAAACCGACGACCGGTTCGAGCTTGTGCTGGTGCCGAGCCGGCCGGCGCGGCTTTGGATCGATCTGTTCACCTATGCCGTGGTGGGCGAGGACGACGGCGACTACCTTCTGGTGCGCAGCAGCGATAACGGGCGGCGAACGCTCTTCTCGTCGGGCAGCGCAGCGGCCATGGCGGACCGCATCACCCGCTACATGGCCCATGAGATCGTGCGCCGGGAGCGGCAGGAGGCGGCGATTCTTGAGCCGATCGAGCGTGCCGATCTCTATCTCGATGCACCGGAAACGGAGCGCTCGCGCGCCGGGCTGGTGCTCGCGGCCTTCCTGATCGGCATCCTGGCCGGCGCAGGAGGGCTGCTCGCCGCGGTGTGGCTCAGCATCCCTTAAGACGGCGGCCATCTCGCCTAGCGCAGAATCAGGGGCTTGGATTCCCAGATCTTGCCTTCCCCGGACGCCGACCGGATATCCATCTCGCAGTGCCAGCCATTCTCGTCCCGGCTGATGGCGTATTCGTTATAGGCGGCCGCGGGGGCGCCGTCTTCCGTGGCCTCCGAGGCCGAGGGCACGCCGACCACGGAGCAAAGGCCCGAGACGGTCTCGATCTGCTCCAGGGATTCTTCGTGGTTATGGCCGTGCAGCACGAGTTCGGCACCGCAATCCTTTAGAATCTTTGCGATTTTCTCCCGGTCGCGCAGGGCGCGCCGCCATGGCGCCAGTCCCGGCAGGGGCGGGTGATGGATGAGCACGATACGGAAGAGATCCTGCTCGCCGAGCTCTTTCAGGGCTTGCGTGAGGTCGCGCCGCTGGGCTGCGCCGATACGGCCGGCGGCGAGGAACGGCATGGTGGGAATAGCCGAGGAAAGCGCGATGAGCGCGATATCGCCGTAACGTCTGACGAAGGGGAAACCTTTCGGCGGGGTGGGGACCAGCGCTTCCCCCGCCGGGTTGGCTTCCATATAGGGCTGCCACAGACCCGTGCCGCGCTCCGGATTGAGCCGCACATAGGCGTCGTGATTGCCGGGAATGGCGGTGACGCGCTCGGGCGGCCCGAGATGCTTCAGCCATTCGGCGGCGCGCTGAAACTCCTCCGGCAGGCCGAGATTCACCAGATCGCCGGTGACCGCGATGTGATCGGGCTTGCGCAGGATCAGATCGTGGGTGAGGTGATCGAGGACTTCGCGCCGGTGCACCAGCTTACGGCCGCGATGCCAGTTCACATAGCCGATGATGCGCTTGTTGAAGAGGTCGCGCCGTCGCGCGCGCGGCAGCGGGCTGAGATGAATATCGGAGAGATGGGCGAGCTTAAACAAATGAGAGGCTCGGTCTCGAGGCTATGGAAGGGCGGGCACGGTCGAGCCAAGCTTTGGTAGCGCGCGAAGAGGCGGGGAGGCAAGCCTGTCGG
>CP188828.1:2012242-2026313 GCA_050110875.1 Methyloligella sp. ZOD6 | reverse complement strand
TCTCTCCGCCATTGCCGTGATCGCGCCGAAGCTGATCCAGGCACCATCGCTCGACAAGGAGAAGGGCATGCTGCACCTCAAGGGGTATTTCCGGGCAGGCCCACCCAGATCGATTTCGAGCTGTTCTACCAGGCGGTGAACGGGCGCTGGCGGGTCTTCGGCATTTCGGTTCAGCCGAGCGCTTCGCTCAAAGCCTAGATCGCCTCGCCGGCCCCAGGGTCGACGGAAGACGGCGAAAAGCAGTAGACAGGCGATTCGATCCAGATCCCCGCGTGCCGAGGGAGGCCATCCTGTCCAACGGAGCCAGACTGACCGCTTGGCGGAACAAGCTCATGCTCGCGGTGCTGCGGCGCTATTGGCGGGTGCAGCGGGGCATGACCCTGGGTGCGCAAGGCGTGGTGGTCGACGATCGGGACCGGGTGCTGCTCATCAAGCATACCTATCGGCCGGGCTGGTGCTTTCCCGGCGGTGGGGTGGAGCCGGGCGAAAGCTTCGAGGATGCGCTGACCCGCGAGGTGCACGAGGAGGTGGGGGTGAGCCTGACCGCGCCGCCCCTCCTGCACGGCATCTTCACCAATTTCAAAGCCGTGAAGCGGGATCACATCGCCGTCTTCGTGGCGCGGGACTGGACCCGGGACGGCGAATATCACCGGCCCCGCGAGATCGCCGAGTCGCGGTTCTTTCCGGTGGACGCGCTGCCTGAGGATATCGATGCGGGAACGGCGGAACGGCTGAGAGAGATTTTCGATGGAGCGCCGGTGACCGCATCTTGGACGTGATCAGGCGAGTGTGTGACGTCTAAAACCGGTCCCGGTCGTGGGGTCGGGTGAAGTCGAGCTGGGGCCCGAGCGGCACGATGCCTTGCGGGTTCAGCCAGGGATGGCTCGTATAATAGTGGCTCTTGATGTGGTCCATATGGACCGTCTCCGCCACGCCCGGCACCTGATAAAGCTCCCGCACGTAATTGGAAAGATTGGGATAATCGTCGATGCGCCGCAGGTTGCATTTGAAGTGCACGTAGTACACGGAGTCGAAGCGGATCAGGGTCACGAAGAGGCGCCAATCGGCTTCGGTAAGAGTGTCGCCGGCCAGATAGCGCCGCTTGCTTAGGCGCTCTTCGAGCTCATCGAGCGTATCGAACAGGGACCGGAAGGCCCGCTCGTAAGGGGCTTGGCGGCTGGCGAAGCCGGTCCGGTACACCCCGTTGTTCACGTTCCGATAGACGGTCTCGTTGATGGCGTCGATCTCGTCCTGCAGCCCTTCGGGATAGAAGTCCGGCCCCTCGGCGCCATGCTGATCGAAAGCGGAATTCAGCATGCGGATGATCTCGGAGGATTCGTTGCTGACGACGGTCTGCCGCTCCTTGTCCCAAAGAACCGGCGTGGTGACCCGGCCGGTATAGTCCGGCACCGCCTTGGTGTAGACCTCGCGCAGCATGGCGAGGCCGTTCACGCGGTCGCCGGTCGCGCCGTCGAAGCTTCGATCGAAGGTCCAGCCGTCCTTGCCCATATAGGGGTGGACGACATCCATGGAGACGATCTCCTCGAGCCCCTTCAGCTTGCGGAAAATGATGGTGCGGTGCGCCCAGGGGCAGGCATAGGAGACATAGAGATGATAGCGGCCCCTTTGGGCCGGAAAGCCGTCCTCGCCGGTGGGGCCGGCGGAGCCGTCGAAAGTGATCCAGTTGCGCAAGGTGGTCGGATCGCGCTCGAACTGGCCGCCCTTGGATTCGGTGTCGTAGCCGCGGTCGTGCCATTCGCCGTCGATGAGCAGGCCCATGGGCGATCCCTCTTGCCGCTTATCCCTGTTCCAGCTCTTCGCCGGCGGTCAGCCGCTTCGTGATCTTGGCCGCGTGATGCCCTTGGAAGCTCGCCAGGTTGAGCTCCTTCTGCGAGGGCATGCGCGAGCCGTCCGGTGCGGCGAGGGTACTGGCGCCATAGGGGGAGCCGCCGCGCACCTCGCTGATATCGGCGAGGTCCGGCGCCGAATAGGGCAGCCCCACGACGACCATGCCGTGATGCAGCAAGGTGGAGTGGAAGGAGGTGATGGTGGTCTCGTTGCCGCCGCCGGTGCTGGTGGAGGTGAAGACGCTGCCCACCTTGCCGATCAGCGCCCCCTCGACCCAGAGCGGACCGGTCTGATCCAGGAAGTTGCGCATTTGGGAGCTCATATTGCCGAAGCGGGTCGGCGTCCCGAAGACGATGCCGTCATACTCGGCGAGCTCGTCCGGCGTCGCGATCTCGGCCGGCTGTTCGACCTTCATGCCTGCTTCTCGCATGATGTCTTCGGGCATCAGCTCCGGCACGCGCTTGATGGTCACCTGGAGATCGTCGACCGCGCGCGCACCATGGGCGACGGCGTAGGCCAAGGTCTCTATGTGTCCGTAAGCGCTGTGATAAAGAACTAACAGTTTGGTGGTTGTCATAATTTTCCCCGCATGGAGCCGGTCTCGCCGCGCCGAAGATCCGTCCCCCCTTCAATGACACTTATACGATATGCGTTCAGTATCCGATTATCCCGTTAAGAAGAAATTCTGTCTGTGGTCTGTGGAACAAACGGCTCTAGACCGGTGTCGTTCCGCGTGATAAAGGCAGCGCCATCATGAAACGCGTGCTCGATACCGCATTGATTTCGCGACGACGAGGCCGGGCGATTCGAATCGCTTTCACGGCTCCTCGCCGCTGACGCGCGCGCTCATCCCATTCTAGCATATCGATGAGACTGGCGTCGTTAAGCGGGAGTCCTCCGCTTTATCCGAACGATCGGTGCGACGCATGGCACAAGAAGACTTCATCATAGCTCCTGAGCAAATGGCCGACGGAGCCGCGCTCTCCAAACTCTCGGCGGTGGCTTTCGGGCCGGGCCGCTTCACCCGGACGGCCTATCGCATCCGCGAGGGCATTCCACCGGTGGCAGCGCTCTGCCTGACGGGACGGCTGGACGAGCGGCTGATCGCCGGCATCCGCTTCACGGCCATCACCATTGGCGGGAAGAACGGCGCGCTGCTGCTTGGGCCGCTCGTGGTCGATCCGGCCTATAACGGCCAGGGCCATGGCAGGGCCCTGATGCAGGCGGGGCTGGCGAAGGCGCGGGCGGCAGGCTACCGGCTCGTGATCCTCGTCGGCGATCTCCCCTATTACGGTCGGTTCGGATTCCAACAGGTGCCGGTGGGGCAGATCGTGCTGCCGGGACCGGTCGATGCGCATCGGCTGCTGGCTTGCGAGCTCGTCGACGGGGCCTTGGCTACGGCGAGCGGACTCGTGCTCGGCGAGCCGGCGGACGGCGAAGCGCTCGCGGCGGCGGTTTAGCTAGCGGCCTTCGCGATACCAGGCGAGGGCCAGCAGGCCGAGCAGAAGGGCGAGGGCGATATAGCCGTTGAAGAGCGGGTAGAGGCTCGCGCCCTTGACGCGATAGGCCTCGCGGCGGTGAAGCCCCAGCCAATCGTCGCCATGCATCATCTGGCTCGAGCCCAGCATCACGATGCGGGGCATCTCGCCGGCCTCGCCCGGCTCGCGGCCGAGCCAATAGCTGCCGCCGCCGGTCTCGTTCAGAACGGGCTCCAAGATCTCGTCGGTGGCGGTCACGGCGGCAAGCTCGCGGGTGTTGGCATTGCCGACGGTGACGACGCTGGCGAGCTCGCCGGAGGAAGCCTGATAGATGCCTTGCTCGGCGACGTTCACCTGGGCGCGCCAAATGCCGGGCTCGCTCTCTTCCAGGGTTACGGAGCGGCTGTCGCCGGTCGGGCCTGAAAGGGTCACCGGCGCCACCTCGTCCTCGATGGTCTGCCGTTCGATGGTGATGGTCTGGCCGCGGCTGGTGGCGTGAAGCTGCTCCTCCTCCAGCTCCGGTTCCTTCATCAGCCAATGGGCGAGACGGCGCAGCAGGCCGGTATAGGGGCCGCCGCCCTCGTAGCCGCGCGCCCAGAGCCAGGCCTGATCGGAAAGGAGCAGGGCGACACGGCCCTCGCCGCGTTCGGCCAGCACCAGAAGCGGGTTGTCGTTGGCGCCCTGCATGACGATCTCCGCCTCGCTCGGCTGGGCCTCGACATTGCGGAACCAGGAGCCCCAGCTCGGCTTCTCGCCGCCGCCTGGAAGATCGCGAGTCACCGGATGGCGCTCGCCGAGATCGGTGGGCTTGGGCTTGAAGGGCGCGTTGATGACCCGGCCCGTGGGTTCGGCAGGCAGCACGTAGGAGAGAGGCGTGCGGAAGAGGCTCAAGGGAGAGGCGTAATCCTCTCCGGCAGCGACCAGCACGGCGCCGCCGCGCAGCACGTAGCGGGCGACGTTGTCGAGATAGGCGAGCGGCAGGACGCCCCGGCGCTGATAGCGGTCGAAGATGATGAGGTCGAACTCCTCCAACTTCTCCTGGAACAGCTCCCGGGTCGGAAAGGCGATCAGCGAAAGCTGGTTGATCGGCGTGCCGTCCTGCTTCTCCGGCGGACGCAGAATGGTGAAGTGGACGAGATCCACCGATGCGTCGGATTTCAGCATGTTCCGCCAGGTGCGCTCGCCAGCGTAAGGCTCGCCGGAAACCAGGAGAACGCGCAAATTCTCGCGCACCCCTTCGATGGTGAGGACGGTGCGGTTGTTGAGACCGGTCAACTCGTCCGGGTCCACCTCGGCGGCGATCTCCACGATATTGGGGCCGGCATGATCGATCATGACGGGAATGGATATCTTCTCGCCGGCGGTCACGGTCTGGCTGGTCGGCTCCTCGCCTTGACGCTTGATGGTCAGGGCGATGGGCTCGGCTGGGCGGTCGCCGGTCTCCTCCACCTCCAGCTCGACGGTCTGGCTTTCGCCGACGAGACCGAAGCGGGGCGCGGCGAGCAGTTTCAGCCGCCGGTCGAACTCGTTGGGCTTGCCGGGAAGCAGGGTGTGGATCGGCGCATCGAAATCGAGCCCGGGGACGGTCTTGGTCCCGGCCGGGGCTTCGGATTCCGCCCCTGTGGATTTCGTTCCGGTTTTGGGGACGTCGTGCACCTGGCCGTCGGTGATCATCACCACGCCTGCCAGGCGCTCCGGCGGGGTGTCGGCCAGCCCCTTGGCGAGATCGGTGAACAGAAAGGTGCCGTCTCGATCGGGATTGTCCGCCGCGGAGGAGGAATGGATCACGCGGAGATCGAGATTGGGAATCTCGCGCAGGCGTTTCTCCAACTCCTGCTGCAGCTCGGCCGTGCGCGCGGTGCGGTCGGCGACGCCTTGGCTCTGACTATCGTCGACCACGACGGCGACGACGTCGTTGAGAGGCTCGCGCTCCTCCCGCTTGAAGTGGGGGTTGGCGAGGGCCAGCAGCAGGAGCGCATAGGCCAGCCCGCGCAGCAGGGCGCCGCGGCGGGACCGCCACAGCAGGACGAGCAGCAGAAGGGCGCCAAGGGCGGCGAGCCCGCCGAGGACGGGCCAGGGGATGAGGGGCAGGAACTCGATCGACCAGCTCATCGCTATTGTCCCAACCGTTCGAGCAGGGCCGGCACGTGGACCTGGTCGGCTTTATAGTTGCCGGTGAGGGCGTACATCACGATGTTCACGCCGGCGCGGAAGGCCATCTCGCGCTGCACCTCGCCGCCCGGCACGACGGGGTAGAGGGGACGGTTCTGATCGTCCAGCGCCCAGGCGGAGGCGAAGTCGTTGGAGCTGATCACCAGGGAGCTCACGCCGTCGGTCTGGGAGCGGACGGCGCGTTCCGCCTCCGTCTGGGGCGCGGCCTCCACCCAGAGAGTGCCGCCGTCCCAGCGTCCGGGAAAGCTATCCATCAGGTAGAAGGCCTTGGTCAGCACATGCTCGGCCGGAACCGGCTCCAAGGGCGGAATGTCGAGCTTGCCGATCAGCCGCTCCAAGGCGGAGCCGCGCAGCCGGGCATTCGCATTCTCCTGTTTCGTGTCGAAGACGATCATGCCGCCCTGTTTCATAAACGCGTCGACCTTGGCGAGGGTCGCGTCGGAAAGAGGGGCGGCGTTCTCCTGCACCGGCCAATAGAGCACGGGGAAGAAGGCGAGCTCGTCCTTGTCGATATCGATGCCGACCGGTTCGCCGGGCTCCAGCGCGGTGCGGGCGGAGAGGACGCGGGAAAGGCCGGCTAGGCCTTGCCTGCTGGTCTCGTCGATCGCCGGGTCGCCGGTCTCGACATAGGCGAGATGGGTAGCCAGGGAGGATTGGAGACCGAACATCTCTTCCGGTGAGACGTCTTCCGCGGTGATCTCCCTGGAGGCCTCGTCCTCCGCCGGGAGGTTGCCCGATGGCGGCGATTGCAGGAATTCCCGCTGGGCGAGGGCCTGGGTGCCTCCCAGCGCGACCATCGAGAAGGCGAGCAGGATGACGGCGGTCTTGGCAGCCCCCCTCGCGGTGCCTTTGGCCCCATGCCTGCCGGACGATGACGATCTACGATGGCGTCCCCTCCAGCGCATGCCGCCGCTCAGGATCAGCATGGCGACGATATCGATCACGAAGAGGGCGAGGGCGGCGAGATAAAGCCACTTCTCCAGAGCCATGGGTGGGCGGAGCGTGTAGCCGCTTATGCTGGCGGTCTGGCCTGCCGCGCTGCGGAGGTCGCCGAGCGGCGCCAGTTTCGCATCGGGCCGGCCGATATTGAGCGCGCGTGTGGCGCGGTCGCGCCCGTAGAAGCCCGGCGGATGCTCCGGCGACGGCGTGATGGAATCGATCTGCTTGGCCTGAATGGGCGCCGCTTCCGGCGGGGCCGGGATGAGCTGGCCGAATCCGTCCAGGGTCTGCACCGGGGCGAGGGCCGCCTGGGTCGCAACGTCCGTTGCATCCTCGCTGGCGTCCACCGCGCTCGCTTCCGCCTCACCTGCATCGCCGGTTTCGATCTTGGTGGGCGCCAGAGCGACGATGCGGCGGAGCATCTGCACGAAGAGACCCGAGAGGGGCAGGTTGGACCAATCGGAATTGGCGGTGACGTGGAACAGCACCACCCAGCCGTCGCCTTGGCGGGCTGCGGTGACGAGAGGCGTGCCGTCGGCGAGACGGGCCCAGATTTGCGCGTCGGAGGATACGGTGGGATCGGCGAGGACTTGCCGCTTCACATCTACATCGTCCGGAATGTCGAGACCGCGGAAGGGGCTTTCATCGTCGAAGGCGGCCAGAGGCTGCGGGTCGCTCCAGGACATTGAGCCGCCCATGGAGCGGCCGCCCCGGCGGAGCACGACGGGAAGCAACTCGTCGCCGCCTTGTTCCATGCGCGGGCCGGCAAAGCGGATCAGTACGCCGCCGCCGTTGAGCCAGGCTTCGAGATCCTCCTGGGTGGCGGGCAGCAGCTTGCCGATATCGGCCAACACCAAGGTGGAGACATTCTGGTCCATCAGCTCTTCCACGGCGAGGGCGACATTGGCTTCCCGCGGCGAGACGACATCGGCGTAGGGCGACAGGGCGCGCTGGACGTAATAGAGCGGGGAGAGCAGCGGCTGGGCGGCCTCGCGGGCTTCGCCGGAGATAATACCGACCCGATGCCATTGAGACCGGCCGTCGAGAAGCTGGACGGCGCCGGCGGAGGATTCGCCTCTGATCTCGAGACGCGCGATCTGATTGCGGATCTCGAGCGGCAGGTCGAACGCGACGTCCGCCTCGCGCTTGCCGTCCGCGATGCGGAACGGGGCTTCGCCGAGCGGTTCGGCACGGGCGGTCAGCGCTTGAACCGTGCCGGAGCGCGGGCCTTCGACAGCGCTTCCCACCTTGGTCTGTAGCGAGGCGGCATCGCCGGTGCTTTGGCCGAGCAGGAGCGGCGCATCGTCCTTGCCCGGGCGCAGGATATTCAGATTGCCGGTCTCGCCGGCGAGATCGGCGAGCGTCTCGGCGAACGCATCGCTGGCGCCGTAATCGATCCCGTCGGACAGCCAGAGCACGCTGAAATCGGTCTGCCCGCCAAGCTCCGCCTTCAGCTTTTCGGCGAGCGCGGCACGATCGGGAGCGTAAGGTCTGGGCGCGATCCCGGCGGCGCGTTCGCGTGCGCGGTCCGCATCGTCCGGCTCGCTCAAGGCGGCACCTTGTGCCGTGGGGGCCAACACGACGGGCCTGCCGTCGCGGCTGGCCTTGTCGATGGCCGCGGAGATGGCTTCGCGGCGCGCATCCCAATGGCTGGCGCTCGCCCAGCCGTTATCGATCACCAGCAGCAGCGGACCTTCGCCCGCCACCGTCTCGGTCTCCGGATTCAGCACGGGCTGGGAAAGAGCAAGGATGATCAGCGCGGCGAGCAGCATCCGGAGCAGGGTGAGCCACCACGGGCTGTGAGCCGGGGTCTCCTCGGTGCTCTGAAGATCCTTCAGCAGCCTGGTCGGCGGGAAGTTGATGCGCTGGGGGCTTGGCGGGGTGAGCCGCAGCAGCCACCAGATGGCAGGCAGTGCGGCCAGGCCGAGCAGCACCCAAGGCTGCAATATGCCGATCGAGCCCAGGGTGATCATGACGCCTGCCCCGTTCCGGCTTGGGCGGCGCCGGGCTGACGAAACTGATAGCTCTGCTCAAGCCCGGCGAGCCGGTTGTGGATGGAGAGCAGCGCTTCGCCGGCGGGGCGGTCCGTATGATGCAGGAAGAGAGACCAGCCAAGGCGGCGGGCAAGGTTGGAAAGCCCATCGCGATGGTCCCTAAGCCGTTCCGCATAGGCCTCGCGCAGGGTCTCGGCGCGGCCGGCGATGACGCGGTCGCCGCCTTCCGCATCGGTGAACTCGGTGCGGCCCTCATAGGGGAGCGTTTCCTCGGCGGGGTCGAAGACCTGGACCATATGGCCCCGCACGCCCTGGGCGGCGATCGCCTCCACGGCTTTCGCGGTGTCGGCGACCGGTTCGAGAAAGTCGCTGAGCAGAATGCACTCGGAGAATCGGCTCAAAGGTGCCGCCGGGGGAAGGCTGTTGCCGCGCTCCGCCTCGCGCACCAGGATCTCGGCAAGGCGCCGCGTCGCGTGGCGGCCGGTCATGGGGGCGTGTCCCAGAAAGCCGACCCGCTCGCCGGCCCGCACCAGCAATTCGCACAGGGCAAGCGCCAACACGGCGGCGCGGCTGTCCTTATAGGTGTCCGAAAGGGATGAGCGGAACTGCATGGAGGCGGAAAGATCGGTCCAAAGCCAGACGGTATGGGCCGCCTCCCATTCCCGCTCGCGGACATAGAGGTGATCGGAGCTTGCCGAACGCCGCCAATCGATGCCGGAAAGGGAATCGTTCTCGTCGAAATAGCGGAACTGCCAGAAGGTCTCGCCGGGGCCTGCGCGGCGGCGGCCATGGGTGCCGTAGGTCACCGTATGGGCGACTCGCTGGGCTTCCAGCAGGAGCGCGGGCATGCGGTTGGCGAGGCTATGCGCCTCGGTCACCTCAGGCGGTAGCGTGTGGGCCATAGGCTGGGCCAAGCGGTATCCCTATCTCAGCGGCTCGACCAGGCGGGCCACCAGATCCGAAATATGTATGCCTTCGGCCCGGGCCGTGAAAGTCAACGCCATACGATGCTTCAGCACCGGCTCGGCGAGCTCGACGACGTCATCGACGGAGGGGGCGAGGCGCCCCTCGATCAGGGCCTTGGCGCGGACGGCGAGCATCAAGGCCTGGCTGGCACGGGGGCCGGGGCCCCAGGCGATCAGCTCGTCGAACTCGGCATTCGGAGTCTGGCCCGGGCGGGCGGAGCGGACGAGCTGCAGGATTGCATCCACCACCTGATCGCCGACGGGGAGCTGCCGCACCAGATCCTGGGCGAGCATCAGCTCCTCGGCGGTCAGAATGGTCTCGAGCTGGCGGCGATCGATGCCGGTGGTGGCCATGAGCATGCGGCGCTCGGCCAGCTCGTCCGGGTAGGACACGTCGATCTGCAGCAGGAAGCGGTCGAGCTGGGCTTCGGGAAGGGGATAGGTGCCTTCCTGCTCCAGTGGGTTCTGGGTGGCCAGCACGTGAAAGGGCTGGGGCACGTCGTGGCGATGGCCGGCGACGCTGACGTGGTTTTCCTGCATGGCCTGGAGCAGGGCCGATTGGGTCTTCGGGCTGGCGCGGTTGATCTCGTCGGCCATCAGGAGTTGGGTGAAGACAGGGCCGGGCACGAAACGGAAACTACGCTCGCCGTTCAGGCCTTCCTCCAGCACCTCGGAGCCGAGGATGTCCGACGGCATCAGGTCTGGGGTGAACTGGATGCGCTTGTTGTCGAGGCCGAGCACGGCGCCCAGGGCCTCCACGAGACTCGTCTTGGCGAGGCCCGGAACGCCGATCAGAAGCGCGTGGCCGCCCGAGAGCAGGGTGATGAGGGTGAGGTCGACGACCCTTTCCTGTCCGAAAATCACCGTGCCGGTGGCCTCGCGGACATCCTGGATCTTCGCTCCGACCTCTTCGATCAGATCGACAAGCTCGTCTTCAGTCGGTGGGGATGTTGTCATGCGTTCCGTCGTGGTTTCGTCTCTTTAAGGAGAGATGGGCCAGGTTCGATGTATCGAATACCGGCCGGACAGCGAATGCAGCGCTAGTCTCGGCAGCAAATTGGTTACAATAGTGACCACTTGAACCCGATTGACCAAGCAATCTAGGGGCGAACGGAGGCCCAAGGGATTAAATTTTGTTCATGGCTGATGAGATGGCGGATGAGAACGGACAGGACGCGGCGGAAGCGCTGAAGGAGATGCGCGGCGGAGCGGCACCGAAGACTGGGCGGCCGGAGCCCGCGTTTTGCGGCGATATCGGCATGAAAATCGCCCGGGATGGAACCTGGTACTACCAGGAAAGCCCGATCGGGCGGATGGCTCTCGCCAAGCTTTTTGCCACGGTTCTCCGGAAAGAGGAGGATGGCGTTCACTATCTCGTGACCCCGGTGGAGAAGGTCTCCGTGGCGGTGGAGGATTCGCCTTTCGTCGCCGTGACCATGACGGTGGCGGGAGAGGGGGCCGCTCAGTCGCTCACCTTCCGCACCAATCTCGACGACGAGGTCACGGCGGACGAAGACCATCCGTTGAGCTTCCGGCCGGAGAGCGACGGCAGCTTCACCCCCTTCGTCACCGTGCGGGGCGCTTTGACGGCGCGAATCGCGCGATCCGTCTTCTACGATCTCGTCGAGCTAGCGGTGGAGGAGGACGGGGCGCTCGGCGTTTGGAGCGGCGGGACGTTCTTTCCCTTCCCGGAAAGCGATTAGCGCCTGGGCCTCGCGCGATCCAACGTTCCCGCGATATCGCCTTGAAGCGTCGCGCCCGTTATGGTGGCAAGGGAGCGGAGATCCTCATGGAGGAAAAGGGAGGCTGACGGTTTTCGATGCTGCGTGTGGTCCTGATCAATATCCTGCTGTTTTCCCTGCCGTTTATCGTTTACGCAGGCTATGTCGTGTTGACCAGGAACGCGGATAATCCGTCGGCGTGGGAGGATATTCCGATTCTCTGGCTGCTGGGGGCGGGCTTTGCCTTGCTGTTTCTGGGCATGGTGGTTTTGATCTCCTTTGACAGCGGCGATCCAGACGCCACATATCATCCGCCGGTTTATGAGGATGGCGTGATCAAGCCCGGCTATCTCGAGTGAGACCTTGTCGAATGAGGCTTGATCAAATGAGGCTTGCCGACAGACCCTTTCCCTAACCCGCCATTTTGCGCGCTTTCGGCGTGACGTTGATGACCCTTCCAGCCTTGAAAGACGTTCCTTGGTTCAAGATGCCTACCACCCAGGCCGTCTTTGCCGCCCTCAACGAGGGCGATGCGGAGACGCGCATCGTCGGCGGCGCGGTGCGCAACGGGCTGATGGGACTGGCGGTGGGGGAGATCGATTTCGCCACGACGGCGCAGCCGGAACAGGTGATCGCCCTTGCCGAGGCGGCGGGCCTGAAGGCGGTGCCGACGGGGCTCGATCACGGCACCGTGACGATCGTTGCCGATGGCATCGGCCATGAGGTGACGACGTTGCGGGAGGATATCGACACCGACGGGCGGCGCGCCACGGTGCGCTTCACCACCGATTGGGCGGCGGATGCGGGGCGACGCGACTTCACCTTGAATGCGCTTTACGCCGATGCGGAAGGCGTGGTGCACGATCCGCTGGGCGGGTACGAGGATCTCGAGGCGGGCCGAATCCGCTTCATCGGCAAGCCGGAGGAGCGAATCGAAGAGGATTACCTGCGCATCCT
Organism: Methyloligella sp. ZOD6; assembly: GCA_050110875.1. Lineage (GTDB taxonomy): Bacteria > Pseudomonadota > Alphaproteobacteria > Rhizobiales > Methyloligellaceae > Methyloligella. Next base: position 2,014,239 of record CP188828.1, on the reverse strand, counting down.
GCGCTTCTTCCGATTCTTCGCCGTCTACGGCCGGGGGCCGATCGATAAAGACGGGCTCGCTGCTTGCGTTCGTCTCCGGAACGGCCTCGACGGGCTTTCGGCGGAGCGCATCTGGGGCGAGCTGAAGCGCTTGCTTGTGGCACCGCGGGCGGACGAGACGATCGAGATTCTGTACGATTTCGGCTTGCTGCCGCAGATCCTGGGAAGCGCGCCGCGCCTCCGGTCATTCGAACGGCTCGTGGCGATCGAGGCGGCGGTCGGGGCCGTGCCGGATCCGGCCCTGCGGCTTGCCGCGCTGGCCCTCTACGTCGCCGAAGATGTGCAGCGGCTGACGGAGCGGTTCCGTTTGAGCAATGCGGAGCAGGCCGTGCTGGACGAGGAGGTCGACGTGCTGCGGATCGAGGAGGCGCCGGGAGAGGCGACGGCCAAGCATCTGCTCTACCGGCTCGGGCCGGACTCCTATCGAAGGCGCATTCTGATGGCCTGGATGAACGATTGCGCGGCGCCGGACGACGCGGCGTGGGGGTCCGCCTTCACCCTGCCGGATCGTTGGGAGGCGCCGGAATTTCCGTTGCGGGGCGAAGACCTGATCGCGCTCGGCGTACCGAAGGGGCCGGAGATCGGCCGGATCCTGCGGGTGGTCGAGCGGACCTGGATCGAAGCCGGTTTCGAAGGCGAGCGGGAGATTCTCTTGAAACAGGCCGAGGCGGCGTCGAAGGCCTGACGCCCGGCCGTCCGAAACGAAAGGAAGACGGCACCCATCGGGACGCCGCCTTCCTCTCTGTCGCTCAGTCGATCGGGTCGAGCTCCATATGGGGCCGGCCGTCGGAGGTCTTCTCGACGGTGCAGCCCGTCTCGTCGACGATGCACGACACCCGCTGCCGATAGGCGGAGAAGCTCTCGAAGGTCACCACGTCGACGGGCTCTTCGAACTGCACCGTGATCCTGACATGGCCGGCGGGTCCCATCTGCTGAACGGCGATGAGCTCGCCCCGAAAGGGCTGACCGAGATAGCGGCCGCGCAGGCGCATGCCGAGGGCGAGGGCCCGCCGCCGCGGCCGGTTGCCGAGCGCGGCGTGGAGCGTGTTCCAGTTTCGATAGCCATGACGATTGGCAATCCTTTCCAGGGATTGGCCATGGCTGATGGCGGTGCCGAAAGCGGCAAGGTCTCGCCGGAGCTGCCGGGCCTGGTCCTTCAATTCGGACAGGGGCGGCAGAGAAGGGGAGGTTTGCATCGCAGTCCTCTCGCTATTCCGCATGCCGGCTATTTGGGAGCGCGACTGGCTCTCTGACGGGGCTCGCCTTGCCATCTGCGCCGGATGCTGGTTTGCGATCGGGCCGATGTGTGATGTTCGAAGAAGGGCTTTACCAAAAGCTTGCGCTTGCGAGCGGCGGGGGCCTTCACCCGGAGCGGGTAGATAGGAACCGGCCGCCCGGCTGTCAATGCAGGGGCGAGATCGCGCAAAAGAAAAGCCGCGCCTCTGGAGTAGAGAGACGCGGCCTTTCGCTGACAGCGTTGGATGGGGCCAGAGGCTTAGAAGCCCATACCGCCCATATCGCCCATGCCGCCGGCCGGCATGGCCGGTGCGTTCTTCTGGGGATGCTCGGCGACCATGGCCTCGGTGGTGATCAGCAGGCCGGCGACGGAGGCCGCATCCTGCAGCGCGGTGCGTACCACCTTGACCGGGTCGATCACGCCTTCCTTGACCAGATCGTGATACTCGCCGGTCTGGGCGTTGTAACCGTAGCCGTAATCGTCCTTCTCCAGCACCTTGCCGGCGACGACCGCCCCGTCCTCACCGGCATTCTCGGCGATCTGACGGATCGGCGCCTGCAGTGCACGGCGGACGATGTTGAGGCCGACGGACTGATCCTCGTTGGCGGTCTTCAGCCCATCGAGGGACTTCACGGTGCGGAGCAGGGCCACGCCGCCACCGGGGGAGATGCCTTCCTCCACGGCCGCGCGGGTCGCGTTCAGAGCGTCGTCGACGCGATCC
>CP188828.1:1908474-2012192 GCA_050110875.1 Methyloligella sp. ZOD6 | reverse complement strand
TTCAGCCCGCCGCGCAGCTTGTTGACCACCAGGGTGGCCAGCGCCTCGCCCTCGACGTCCTCGGCGATGATCAGAAGCGGACGGCCGGACTGGACCACGGCTTCCAGCAAGGGAAGCATGGTCTGAAGCCCGGAGAGCTTCTTCTCGTGGATGAGGATGTAGGGGTTTTCGAGCTCGACGCGCATCTTCTCGGCGTCGGTGATGAAGTAGGGCGAGAGGTAGCCGCGGTCGAACTGCATGCCCTCGACCACTTCGAGCTCGGTGGAGAGCGCCTTGGCCTCCTCGACGGTGATGACGCCGTCATTGCCAACCTTCTCCATGGCCTCGGAGATGAGCCGGCCGATCTCGGAATCGCCATTGGCGGAGATGGTGCCGACCTGAGCGATCTCGCCGGAGCCGGTGACCTTCTTCGCCTTGGACTGAAGCTCCTCGACGACCTTGGTGACGGCGAGGTCGATGCCGCGCTTGAGGTCCATGGGGTTGGCGCCGGCGGCGACCGATTTCAGGCCTTCCTTAACGATGGACTGGGCGAGGACGGTGGCGGTGGTGGTGCCGTCGCCGGCGGTGTCGTTGGTCTTGGAGGCGACCTCCTTCACCATCTGGGCGCCCATGTTCTCGAACTTGTCCTCAAGCTCGATCTCCTTGGCGACGCTCACGCCGTCCTTGGTGATGCGCGGCGCGCCGAAGGATTTCTCCAGCACCACGTTGCGGCCTTTCGGGCCGAGGGTCACCTTGACCGCATTGGCCAGGATGTCGACGCCGCGGAGCATGCGCTCGCGGGCGTCTTGGGAAAATCTCACGTCTTTTGCAGACATGGCTCGTTCTCCGTGAATGGAATGAAATTACGCAGCTTGCTTGTTACGCGGCCTGTTTGGCGGAAGAGGCGCCCTCGAGAATGCCGAGGATGTCGCTCTCCTTCATGATGAGCAGATCCTCGCCGTCGATCTTGACCTCGGTGCCGGACCACTTGCCGAACAGGACGCGGTCGCCCGCCTTCACATCGAGCGGCTGGACCTGGCCGTTCTCGTCGCGGGCGCCAGGGCCGACGGCGACGACTTCGCCTTCGGACGGCTTCTCCTTGGCGGTCTCGGGAATGATAATTCCGCCCTTCGTCTTTTCGCCTTCCTCAAGACGGCGCACGACGACGCGGTCATGCAACGGACGAAACTGCATGGCTCTGTTCTCCTCTAACCAATTTTCCCGATGATCGGGCGCTGAAAATACCGGCCCGTTCGGCGGCTATGTAGCGTCAGTTGTTAGCACTTTCAATAGTCGAGTGCTAATTTGCTAGCAGCCTTTCGGGATGGCTGCTAGATGCCTGAAATATCTCAATAAATTCTAGACACAATCGGCGCGGAACGATTTAATTTTGAGTCTTACAAAACCAAAGGCAGGGGTTTTGAATGACTGACAACGCGCTCGTTTCCCAGCTCGCCGGGTTTTCGCTCACCACCGCCGAAATCCTGTACCGCCTGCCGGACCATAACAATCTGCTGCAAAGCTATGTCTGGCAGGATTACGATTTGGCCCCGCGCTTTCCGAAGCTGAAGGATTTCCTGGCGTTCTGGGACGAGAATTTGGAGGGCCCGCTCTACCGGGTGCGGGTCGCCCACCGGCGCTTGATCTCGCCGGCGGAGTTCGATTTCGTCGGGGGCGAGCTCCGGTTGCATTGAGCCGCCCCTCACGCAGCTAGCCTTCCCTTCGGGCCCATGGCAGTCTTTCCCGATATTTCGGATCGGGAAACATTGTCATGTGGCATTGGCTAAAGGGGCTGATCGTCGGCGTTCTGCTCGGCGGCATTATCGGGTTTGCGGCGGGGCTGTTCGTCTTTCCGTATCTGTTTCCACCGCCTGCGGCCACCGATACGCTGACGGCGGCAGAATCCAGCGAGCTGGTGGCCGAAGGAACCTTCGTTCACGCAAACCCGTCCGATCCGGTGCATTACGGAAAGGGCAAGGTCAGCGTCTATCCGCAGGTCCTGTTCCTGGAGAAGGATTTTCAGGTCGGGCCGGGCCCCGATTATCACGTCTATCTCGTACCGAAGGAAAAGGTTCGCAGCGAGGCGGATGTCGAGGACACCATGTATGTGGATCTCGGCCGGTTGCGCGCTTTCGAGGGCAGCCAGAAATACGAAATCCCCGCTGGCGTCGACTTGCGCGATTACCCGAGCGTGGTGATCTGGTGCCAGCAATTCTCGGTGCTGATCTCGCCGGCCGACCTCACATTCGAGACCGGCTCAGGCGGGGCAGGGGAGAAAGAGGCGCTCTGATTTCGCTCAGAAGCGCAGGGTCAGGTCCCCTTGGACCCCGTGATCGTCGGAATCCTCTCCCATCTGGCCGGAATAGCTCACGCTGACCGTGGTCATGCTGCCGACCGCCAGGTCGAGACCGGCCTCGAGCACCAGCGCGTCTTCCGAAAGCGGGACGCCGACCACTTCGAAGGCCGAGCTGCCGCCGGTGAAGGCGAACAGCATGGACGGGTCGGTATCGCCGAAGGCGTGGCGCCAGCCGATCATCCCCCGCGCCGTAAGCGGCATGGTTTGGATCAGGTTGTCGCTCGAGGCCCGAAGACCGACCGTGGTGAAGGTCGTGTCGGAGGATGCGCCGGAGCCCTGTAGTGCTGCCGCGCCGCCGCTTTCCTTGAAGCTGTCGGTATCGAGATTGATATGGGCCAATCCGACGAACGGCTCGAGATTCGCCGGCATGGTTTCGATGCGATAGCCCGCCTCGCCGAAGGCCTGCAGGCTATCGGCGTCGTAATCGGCGCTGAGAGACTCCGAATATCCCGGGAAGGCGACGGTACGGTCCGTGTCGATGCCGTACCATGCATAGGCGAGGCCACCGCGAAGATTGAAGCCGTTCAGCCGGGTGCCGCCATAGATGCCGAGATTTGTCGTGTCGATATCGGCGTTCGAAAACCGCGCACCGGCGTCCACCGAACTGTTTGCGTGTCCGGCGAGAATACCTAGGCGGGTGTTCGGTGCGACCGCGCCGTCCAGGCCGACGACGAAGCCGCCGATGGAGCGATCGAGAGAGGCGGTGTTGGTGCTGCCGTCCCACGAGCCCCAAGAGCCGTAGCCCTGGCCCCAAGCTGTGATGCCGTTGGGCGCCGCGTGGCCCAGATAATTCATGCCCGGCATATCGGGCGTGACGGTTTCGTCGAACGACGCTTGGAGCCGGTTCAACGCTGCGTTGCGGACGAAGCGGCTGTCGTCGATAAGCGTCGTCTGCACCGAGGCGCTGATTTCGCCGGACAGGCTGTCGAAGGCCTTACGTGCATCGGATGGCGCCAGGAAGGCTAGGGGCTGGATCACGGCGTGATCGAGCGCCAAGCTGTCGAGCGCGCGGGCCGTGCTGCGCTGATTCCGGGTGTTCGCCACCGAGGCGAATGCCACATCCGTGCGGCTCAGGGTCAAGGCGACGTTGGTGGCGCCATAGCTGAGCTCGGGTGTTACGAAGACGCTGTTGCCATTCCATATCACGCTGTCGAACCGCGTGCCGCCGAGGCTCGATGCCGTCAGAATGGTATAGGGCGTGTCGAGCAGATAGCCGCCGAGCGGCGTCACGGCCACCCGGCCGGCGAGGCTCGCCGTGCCGCCCACCTCGATCAGGTCTGAGCGTCCTTGGCCATCCACTTCGACGTTGTAGACGGCGCTGGGGCTCAGTGTGAGATCGCCACCGACGCTCACCACGCCGATGGAGTTTCCCGGCGTGATCGTTCCGGCATTGTCCAGATCGCCGCCGATGCGCCAATTGCCGCCGAGGGTCGAGGTCGAATCGACGCCGACATTGCCGTTCACGATCACCCGGTTCCGGATCGAGCCGCCCGTGGTGGTGGAGCCGTTGTTCAGGTCGACATTTCCGTTGATGGTACCGCCCTGCTGGCTGAAGGTGTAGGATGAGCCGTTGCCGGCGAGGTTGCCGTTGAGGACGAAATCGTCGTCGAACTCGATATCCGAGCCGCCTTGGCTGACGAAATTGCGCACCCCGAAAATATTGCCCGTCCAGTCGGCGTTCGCCTCGACGAGCACATCCGTATAGCCGCCGCTGCTTTTCGGATCGGTATCGACGATGTCGCCTCGGGTGGTGGAGCCGTTCTTCAGGGTGAGCTGGACTTGGCCGTCCTGGCCGGCGGTCTCGCGGTTCACCTGGAGAAGGGTGCCGTTGTTGACGGTCGCGACGCTGCCCTTGCCCACCGTGACGGTCTGGCGCTGACCGGATTGGGTGAAGTCGGAAACGAAGGTTGGGCCGGCGGTCTGGATGCGCGTGCCGCTGAGCGAGACCGTCGCGTTGTCGGTCATGCGCACGCCGACGCCGTGCCGGGAGACGAGGGACGATCCTTGCGCGATGAAGGTGCTGCCGTATTTGACATGGGCGATATCGGCGTTCCGGCCGCGGACGGTGATGCTGGTGTCGTGCAGCTCGACAGTGCCAGAAGTCTGATCCGACCCGACCAGATCGCCGGCCAAGACGCCTCGGCTATCGGTGCCTTCGGTGACGATGGTGACGCCGTTCGCGACGATCACCCCATCATTGACGCCGTTCGTCCCGCCGAGGGCGACCAGGCCGTTGGCGGTCTCGTGGGACGGGTTCGGGTTGGGTTCGCCGAGCACGCGGAGGGTGCCGCCATTCAGCGTGGTGCGTCCGCCCGCATAGGCCCAGGCCGCATCGCCGACCTGGCCGGTCGTGGTGATGTCGACATTGTTCGTCGTGACCGTGGAGCCCGCGCCGGAGGCATAGACGCCGTAAGCCATGAAGCCCTCGGTCCTGATCGAGCCGTCGGTCAGCTCGACCGTGCCGCCGTCGATGGAATAGGCGCCATAGGCACGCTGTCCGAGAGTGTGGATGGTGGTGCCGTCGGTCGTGACGCGCGCGCCGTCGCCCTCGGCGAAGACCGCATAAGCTCGCGAGCCGTCGCCGTCCTGGGTGCCTTGACCTTTGGTGTTGGCGTTGGTGATCGAGCCGCCGGTCAAATCGATCGAGGCCGTCTCGCCGCCCGAGGCGGTGGCGTAGGCGCCGTAGCCGCGAATGCCGTTGGTCACGATATCGACGTTCTGGCCGGTGACGGCACCGCCGGTCTCGGCTTGAATGCCGTAAGCGTGCTCGCCCCAGGTGGTGATGTCGACATCGGTGAGATCGATCTGCGAATCGATGCGGGCGAGGGCGCCGACGGCTTCGTCACCATGGGTGGTGACGGTCGCGTCGTCCGATGCCGTGAGCAGGGCATGGGGCCCGTAGGTGTAGAGCCCCTTGGCTTCGTCGCCATGGGTGGTGACGGAGCCGCCGATGAACTCGACCTCGCCGGATCCGGTCGCGGCGGAATAGGCGAAGACGCCGTTGCCCAATTCTCCGAATGTCTCGACCGTATCGCCGGTGCTGACGACCTTGCCGTTGCCGCTCCCGCCATTGCCCAGGATGCCATAGGCGATATCGCCACGGACGGTGTAGTGACCGTTCGTCGAGGTGATCAGCCCCTCTCGGCCCTTGAGGGCGGCGGCAGGCTCGCCGCCGGTCGCGCCGGTGGCGGTGAGGTCGATCGTGACGTTCTCGGCGACGATCGAAGCGCCTGGGACGGAAGTATAGAGTCCGCCGGCATCGGCGCCGCCATCGATGGTGATCGCCATGTCGCGGACCGATGCCGTGCCGTTATCGGCGCGCACGCCGACGACGTATTTTCCAGTGCCGGATTGCTCGATGGTGCCGCCGGTCAAATCGGCGCTGCCTTCGCTGATGCGAACGCCCGTGCCGTTCGAGCTTTGCTCGATGTTCAGATCGGTGCCGGTCAGCTCGGCGCCGTTCTCGACCTGGATGCCGCTATAGGGATTTCCGGAGGCATCCAGCGTCGTGTCGCTCGTGACAATCGTGGATTGCGCCATCGCGGACGTGACGATCGCGGGGCTGGTCGCAAATACCAGACCTAAGACGATTGCGACGCGCAAGCTCGGAGAGCGGCGAGATAACGATTGCCGCATCGATCCCCCCTCGGAATAGACGGCCTCACTCTCCGGCTAGGGTAGGCATCGCTCTATCACATTGAAATAAAAGCCATTCCACGCCTGGCCTGCGACGTTTTCCCGATATCCCCTACCAATCTTTCCCGTCCAGGGTTTGGAGGCGATACGGGGCAGCTCTTGCGGATTCGATGCGCCAACGAAAATGGGCGCCCCTTGGGACGCCCATTTTCCGTTTTCGTCCTCGTCGGCTTGCAGGCCGGCGTTCGAGCGATTCTTCAGCTCGACTGATGGGCCGTCGGCTCGTCGCCGATCTCCCCGATGGCGTCGGGATGATAGTCGTCGCCGAACTCGCGAATGCGTGCCTTCTCCCGTTCCAGCACCGGCCTCAAATCCTTGAACGCCTCCCTGTAGTGATAGAAGGGAATGCGCGGGAAGAGGTGGTGGATCAGGTGGAAGTTCTGGAAGAAGTAGAGCCAGTTGAGGAGCGGCTCTTTCAGCCGGCCCTTGAACAGGAACACGTTGGTGTCGCGATACCGCTCCTTGGCCACATGGGGCTGATGGGGAATATAGGCGAAGAAATAGATGATCAGCGCCGAGCCCAGAATATGGGGGAAGACCCACAGCATGAGGACCTCTCGCCAATAGCCAAAATAGCACAAGGCGATGATGGAGCCGTAATAGAGCATGTGCATCACCATGATGTGTATGGCGAGCGGCCGCATGCCCGGAATATGCGGTTTGAAGGCGATATATTTCCAGAAATAGTGGTGATACCAGGGGACGATGGTCAGGCAGCGGAACAGCACGTTCCAGAAGCCCTTCACGTCGACCCAATGGTCCGGATCCAGATCCGGGTTGTTGGTTTCCCGGTGATGCGCCAGATGCATGTGCCGGAAGGATTTGTACTCGTGCAGCAGGATGGTGCCGCAGACATAGCCGACCAGGTGATTTAGCCAGACCCAACGGGAATCCTTGCCGGCGATATTGCCGTGGCAGGCCTCGTGGAGCGGCGTCTGGTCCGCGTAGAGAATGAACGTGTTGAGGATGAGCCCGAGCCAGAGCGGGATGATCCCCATCGTCCCGAGGGTGACCACCGTGGCGAAGGCGGTCACGATGCCCAAGGCGAGAAAGACGGTCGGCCAAGCGACCATGCCTTGATACGGCTTGATCAAGCCCAGCGCTTCGCGCTCCGTTTTCGGATCGGCACGGTCCCGCGGTGCTTCATCGCCCCGCGGGATGCCATCAACATAGTTCACTTCCGTCGTCATTTGCTGGCCCCTGTCCTCCAGAAGGCGGCATCAGGGCCTTCTTGCCACGGGCGGTTGGTTCCACCCTATTGCTGACGCCACCGTAATCGTTGCCTTAGCCTGCGCGAAAGGCCGGCACCCTGTAACACGACTCTTTTGCGCAATAATTCTGCGAAACTGCTCAAACGGGCGCAAGTTTCAAATTCACTCCGCCCAAAAGCGAAATGTCCCAGGGGTAAATGTCGCGTCAACATCGTCTCCGGCTGACGCGAAAAAGGGCCCGCCGGAAGCCGGCGAGCCCTGAAAGACCTAACGATCGGTAAGATCTAGCGCTTAGTAGCAGAAATGGGGACGCCCGTCGTATCCCATGAAATAGCCGGTACGTGGGTTGAAGCTCCGGTATTTGCTGGAGCAATAGGCGTACCAATCGGGCGACCAGGCCGGCGGCGAATAGTCCACCGGGCCGTAATAGGCCGGGGGCGGCGGCGCGGCCGGCGGCGAGGCCGCGGCGCTACCGATCATGGCGCCCAGGCCAAGGCCGATGATGCCGGCGGCGAGCGCATCGCCGTGATCGTCCTTGTAAACGTGCTTGCCGTGCCGGTAGCCGCGCTCATAACCCCGATCGTAACCGTGGTCGTGGCGATGGTAACGGTCGCCGGCGGCGGCCGGGACGGAATAGGAGACCGCCGTAATGCCGATCAGCGCGGCGGCCAAAACTGCGCTCAATTTCTTCATCATCTCTCAAATCCTCGTCCGGCGCCGGTTGCTTGGGGGAAGGCGCCGATTCACCAAAAGGGGTCAGCAGCCGCGATTGTTAGATGCGGTTTAAGGCAAAATAGCGCCGCTTAGCTGAACCCTCGATTAACGGAAAATTAGTCACGCCGGCCCCGCGCAATAAAAAACCGCCGGGCGCAGAAACACCCGGCGGTTCCGGAAAATTCGTGGTCGGCTAAAGGCTTAGCCGAGCTGCAGGTTGGCGGCCTGTTTGCCACGGCCGCGGCGGTCGTCCTCGATCTCGAAGGAGACCTTGTCGCCTTCGTTGAGCGGCGGAATGCCGGAGCGCTCCAGAGCGGAGGCATGTACGAACACGTCCTTGCCGCCATCCTCCGGTGCGATGAAGCCGAAGCCGCGCGAATGATTGAAGAACTTCACAGTGCCATTGACACGGGTCATGTTGGGATCCTTTCCCGTAGAAGTTTACACAAACGGGCCCCTCGATCCGCAAAGGCGGAATCGTCGGCGTCTTGAAATGTCGGGAAAGGGTCGTGCTCTTCTGGTCAGGCCGATCGTCACTTTGCCGTCGTCCAAGTCCGCGCCCAAAGCCTCGCAATAGTCTCCGTGGGCGCCCGGTATGTAAGACTTTGCGCTAGGTGCGACAGGTTGGCAAGCGGCAATATCGTGGCCGTATTTTGGCACGGTTAGCGGAGGGTTAACGCCGCCCCGCCATCCTCCGCCGGCCGGCAAATCTAAACGAGAGATTAACAACTGTCTCAGATTGGGTTCAGCCGCCCCCGCCTAGACCTCCAGGCATGGCTGCGCATGACGCGCGCCGCGCCGAAAGACGGAGGGTTAAATGGGACGGGGGAGAGCATGGGTCGCGATCTGGATCGCGCTGGGCTTGCTGCTGATCGCGGGCGCTCTTCTCGTTCAGAATCCGGACCTCGGCGTCTCGCTTCTGCGGGCCGCGAGCACCAAGCTCCTGGCCGTGCAGCCCACCCTGCCGGAGGATCTCCCGGTTATGTATGCCGGGATCCGGGGGTAGGGGTCGCGAAACGCCCTCTAATGGTCTAAGGCCAGCGCACCAGGGGCGGCAGGGACGAGAGGATCGACTCCACGTTGCCGCCGGTCTTGAGGCCGAAGATGGTGCCCCGGTCGTAGAGGAGGTTGAACTCCACATAGCGGCCGCGGCGGATCAGCTGCTCTTCCCGGTCGGCCTCTTCCCAGGGCTTATCCATGTTGCGGCGGACGATGTCGGCGTAGATGTCGTAGAAGGCCTTGCCCACGCCTTGGGTGAAGGCGAAATCCTCCTCCCAATCGCCGGTATCCAGATAGTCGTAGAAGATGCCGCCGATGCCCCGGGGCTCGTTTCGGTGGGGCAGGTAGAAATACTCGTCGCACCATTCCTTGAAGCGGGGGTAATCGCCGGAAGGCGAAGCCTCGCAGGCGGCCCGCATGGCCGCGTGGAAGTCCTTGGAATCTTTGTCTTTCTGGTTGCGACGCCGGTCGAGAACGGGGGTGAGGTCGCCGCCGCCACCGAACCAGCCTTTCGTGGTCACCACCATGCGGGTGTTCATATGGGCGGTGGGGACGTTGGGGTTCAGCGGGTGGGCGATGAAGGAGACGCCGGAGGCCCAGAAGCGCGGATCCTCCTCGGCGCCGGGCACGTGCTGGGCGAATTCCGGCGAGAAGGTGCCGTGGACGGTCGAGGTGTGCAGGCCGATCTTCTCGAAGATGCGGCCGGTGAGGGTGGACATCATCCCGCCGCCGCCATCGGCGCCGTCGTGATTCTCGCGCGTCCAGGCTTTTCGGGTAAAGCTGCCGGGCGTTTTTCCTTCCGTTCCGGGCAGGCCGTCCGCCTCCGCCTCGATGGCCTCCAGGGCGGCGCAAGCGGTATCGCGAAGCTTGCCGAACCATTCGCTGGCCCGTGTTTTCCGCTCCTCCAACTCGGCCGCCGGAACGGGCCGGTTTCCGCTAACCTGCTCAGACATAAGCCATCCTCCCTGGTTGGCCGCGACTCGATATGCACGGGGATCGTCGGCCTTGGTTTTCACCCAGCCTATACCCCCATTGGGGTGCGTCGAGATGCGCCAATTTGACCGTTTCGTGAAGGTGGACAACAGCAATCGACCAATGCAAGAAACAGATCGAGATGAGACGCTCCGCGGGTTGAGAGCGGGGTGACGGAAAGCAGGGTGCACAAGGCTTAGGCGGTTATTGCCTTTTTTCGCGCCGCTTCCGGGGTTGAATTTGGGGAGCTCACGTGACGGATCACGACCGATACGACTGCCGGGGCCAGCGAGGCTCGGCAATCGATTCCCGGCGTGACGTCCAGTCTCCGAAAGGGACCCTGATTGTCGGGTTTTCCGAAGCTCCAGGTTACCTTCCTAATTTCGATGGGTCTTTTTCCTAGGCGCCATGTCACATTCGATCACCGAAGACGATGATGATGTCTCCCGCCGCGACGTGATTCTGATCGCCGCGGGCGGGTTTGCAGCGGTGGGCGGCGCGGCCGCGCTCTGGCCGCTGGTCGACCAGATGAATCCGGACGCCTCGGCCGAGGCGCTGGCCAGCATCGAGGTGGATCTGGCGCCCGTCGAGGAGGGTCAGGCGATCACCGTGATGTGGCGCGGCAAGCCGATCTTCATCCGCCATCGCACGGGACACGAGGTCGAAGCCGGCAAGGACGTGCCGGTGAGCGAGCTGCCCGATCCGCTGGCGCGCAACGCCAATCTCGCCGACGACGCACCGGCGACGGATGCCAACCGTGCCGCCGAGGGCAAGGAGCCCTGGCTCGTCATGATCGGCATCTGCACCCATCTCGGCTGCATTCCGAAAGGCCAGGCGCCGGGCGACAACAAGGGCGAGTTCGGCGGGTGGTTCTGCCCCTGCCACGGCTCGCAATACGATACGGCGGGACGCATCCGCAAAGGCCCTGCGCCGGAGAATATGTGGATCCCGCCCTACGAGTTCATTTCCGACACCAAGATCAAGATAGGCTAAGCCGTGGGCGAATTGGGGCACCCATCGACATATCGGCCGACCACGAAGCTGGGCGAATGGTTCGACGCCCGGCTGCCGGTCGCGCGGATGATGCATAATCAGTTCGTCGATTATCCGACGCCGCGCAATCTCAATTACTGGTGGACCTTCGGCGGCATTCTCGCCGTCTGTCTGGCGATCCAGATCGCGACGGGCATCGTGCTGGCGATGCACTATGTGGCGTCGCCGAGCGAGGCGTTCGACAGCGTCGAGTTCATCATGCGTGATGTGAACTGGGGCTGGTTCCTCCGCTACACCCATGCGGTGGGCGCCTCGATGTTCTTCGTCGCCGTCTACATCCATACCTTCCGCGGACTCTATTACGGCTCCTACAAGGCGCCGCGGGAAGTGCTCTGGATGCTCGGTGTGCTGATCCTGCTTCTGATGATCGCCACCGCCTTCATGGGCTATTCGCTGCCTTGGGGTCAGATGAGCTTCTGGGCGGTGACCGTGATCACCAACCTGTTCTCGTCGCTCGACATGGTGGTGCCGGGGCTCGGCACGTCGCTGGTGCAGTGGATCTGGGGCGGCTATGCGGTCGGCGGGCCGACCCTGACGCGTCTGTTCGCGCTGCACTACCTGCTGCCCTTCGTGATCGCCGGCGTGGTGATGCTGCATATCTGGGCGCTGCATATGCCGGGCAACAACAATCCGACCGGCATCGAGGTGAAGACACGCGGCGATACGGTGCCGTTCCATCCCTATTACACGATCAAGGACGGGTTCGCGCTGGTGGTCTTCCTGCTGGTCTTCTTCGGCCTCGTGTTCTACGCGCCGAATTGGCTGGGCCATCCGGACAACTACATCCCGGCCGATCCGCTGCAGACGCCGCCCCATATCGTGCCCGAATGGTACTTCCTGCCGTTCTACGCGATCCTGCGGGCGATCCCGAACAAGCTGATCGGCGTGATCGCGTTGTTCGGCGCCATCGCCGTCCTGTTCTTCGTGCCATGGCTGGACCGCTCCAAGGTGCGGTCCACGAGCTACCGGCCGGTCTATCGCTGGTTCTTTTGGCTGTTCGTCATCGATTGCCTGATGCTGGGCTATCTCGGCTCCCAGACGCCGGAAGGCATCCATCTGATCCTGTCCCAACTCGGCACCGTCTATTATTTCGGCTTCTTCCTGGTGATCATGCCGCTGGTCGGCATGTTCGAGACGCCGCGCCCGCGGCCCGGCAGCATCACCGAATCCGTGCTCGGCCGGACGGCGCCGCCCGATCGAACCGCGAATCCCGCGGCGCGTCCGGAGGCGGTGCAATGAGGGGCGCGATGGGACATCAAAAGCGGATCTGGCGCGCGGTTTCGCTGGGCACCATCGCGGGTGTTGCAGGGCTGATGGCGTTGGGCGCGGCGGTCGCGCCGAGCCTGGCCGCCGAAGAGGCCGAGCTGAAGCATGTCGACTGGTCGTTCTCCGGCCCGTTCGGCATGTACGATCGGCCGCAGCTTCAGCGGGGCTATCAGGTCTACAAGACGATCTGCGCCAACTGCCACTCCATGGATCTCGTCTCCTTCCGCAATCTCGGCGAGCCCGGCGGGCCGGAATTCTCCGAAGAGGCGGTGAAGGCGCTGGCCAGCCAGGCCCAGGTGACCGACGGGCCGAACGACAAGGGCGAGATGTATAAGCGGCCGGGGCGTCCTTCGGACCGCTTCCCGGCACCGTTCCCGAACAAGGAGGCGGCGCGGGCTGCCAACGGCGGAGCCTATCCGCCGGATCTCTCGGTGATGGCGAAAGCGCGCGAGGGCGGGGCGGATTATCTCTACTCGCTGCTGACCGGCTACGAGGAGAAGCCCGAGGGCATGGAGATGTCGCCGGGCATGCATTACAACGCGGCCTTCCCCGGCCATCAGATCGCCATGCCGCCGCCGCTCGCCGACGGGGTCGTGCCCTATACGGACGACACGGAGCAGACGGTCGACAATTACGCCAAGGACGTCTCCGCCTTTCTGATGTGGGCGGCGGAGCCGAAGCTGGAGCAGCGGCACGTGCTCGGCCACCGGGTGATGCTGTTCCTGTTCGTCTTCGCCATCATCATGTTCCTGGCGAAGAAGGCGGTCTGGAAGCGTGCCGGCAAGGAGCATCCGGCCTCCGAGGCTTAGGGGCGGCGCTACCCATTTCGTCGTCACCCCCGGGCTTGACGAAGGAGTTTGGGCCGCTTCCCCCTCTCGCCAGTCGGCCCGAGCCTCGCTAGTGTACCTCCAACAAGGACACGAAGCGGCAGGGACCATTCATGACAAAAGCGGTGCTGGGGGTGATCGGCGGGTCGGGGATCTACGATCTGCCGGGGTTGGAGAATGTACGCGAGGAGCGCATCGAGAGCCCCTGGGGCGAGCCGTCCGCGGCGCTGCGGATCGGCGAGATCGCCGGGCTTCCGATCGTTTTCCTCTCGCGCCACGACAAGGGCCACCGGCTGTCTCCGTCGGACATCAACTACCGCGCCAATATCGACGTGATGAAGCGGGCCGGGGTCACGGACCTGATCTCGCTGTCGGCCTGTGGCTCCTTCAAGGAGGAGCTGCCGCCGGGCACGTTCGTGCTCGTCGACCAGTTCATAGACCGGACCTATAACCGGCCGTCCTCCTTTTTCGGCAAGGGCTGCGTGGCCCATGTCTCCATGGCCCATCCGGTCTCCCCGCGCCTGCGCATCCATCTGGCGGAAGCGGCACGGGCCGAAGGCATCGAGGTCGTGCGCGACGGCACCTATGTCTGCATGGAGGGGCCGCAATTCTCTACGCTCGCCGAAAGCCTCACCTATAAGGAGCTCGGCTACTCGGTGATCGGCATGACCAACATGCCCGAGGCCAAGCTCGCCCGGGAGGCGGAGATCTGCTACGCGACCGTCGCCATGGTGACGGATTTCGACTGCTGGCATCCGGACCACGACGCAGTCACCGTGCAGGACATTATCAAGGTGCTGACGGAGAACGCGGAAAACGCCGCGCGGCTGGTGAGCCGGCTGGCGAAGGACTTTCCTCGCGAGCATGAGGAATGCCCCATCGGGTCCGACCGGGCGCTGGATACGGCGATCATCACCGCGCCGGAAGCCCGTGATCCGGAGCTTCTGAAGAAGCTCGATGCGGTTGCCGGGCGGGTGCTCAACCAAGCCGGATAGGTCTGAGGGTCGTGCAAGAGCCGCGATCCGCAATTGACGGATGGGCTCGCGGCGCTTTTCCTAGGACAACCAGTGCTTGTTGCTGCGCCACTCGAGTGAGGAGAGAGCCGCCCGTGTCCATTGCCGCTGATGTCGATGTCGATCTGAAGAGCCTCGTCCGGACCATTCCGGATTATCCGAAGCCCGGCATCATGTTCCGGGACATCACCACGCTGCTCGGCCATGGGGCCGGCTTGCGCGCCGCGGTCGAGCAACTCACCCAGCCTTATCTCGAGGCCGGCATTCAGGCGGTGGCCGGGATCGAGGCGCGGGGCTTCATCCTAGGCGGTGCCGTGGCGGAGAAGCTCGGCTGCGGCTTCATTCCGATCCGCAAGAAGGGCAAGCTGCCGGGCAAGGCGATCGGCCAGGATTATGAGCTGGAATACGGGATCGATGTGATCGAGATCCACGAGGATGCGCTCGAGGCCGGCGAGCGGGTGCTGCTGATCGACGATCTGATCGCCACGGGCGGAACGGCGGAGGCCGCCGCCAAG
Source organism: Methyloligella sp. ZOD6 (assembly GCA_050110875.1). Lineage (GTDB taxonomy): Bacteria > Pseudomonadota > Alphaproteobacteria > Rhizobiales > Methyloligellaceae > Methyloligella. Next base: position 1,997,591 of record CP188828.1, on the reverse strand, counting down.
CTGCTACGCAAGCTGGACGCTCATCTGGTCGGCGCCGCCTTCGTGATCGACCTGCCGGATCTCGGCGGTTGCGCGCGGCTCGCCAGCCTGGGCGTCAAATGCCACACGCTGATCGCCTTCGAAGGGGATTGATCTCCTTCGAAAGCCGTCATCGCCGGGCTTGACCCGGCGATCCAGGGCCGCAACCTTGGATCTTTGGCGCCCTGGATGCCCGGATCACGTCCGGGCATGACGAGGAAAGATACATGAATATCGACGGCAAACCCTATCGCACCATCTGGCTCAACGAGGACGGCTGGTCGGTTTCGATCATCGATCAGACCAAGCTGCCCTTCGCCTTCGAGATCGTCTCCTTGAAAAGTCTCGAAGACGCCGCCCATGCCATCAAGACCATGCAGGTGCGCGGGGCGCCGCTGATCGGCGCGACGGCGGCCTACGGGCTGGCTCTGGGCCTGCGCGACGATCAGTCGGACAACTGGATCGACGATGCCTCGGAGATCCTGAACGCTACTCGGCCGACGGCGGTCAATCTGAAATGGGCGCTGGATCAGATGAAAGAGGCGCTCCAAAACCAGCCGCGCGAGAAACGGGTGGAGGTTGCCTACGCCAAGGCGAAGGAAATCTGCGACCAGGACGTCGAGACCTGCCGCAAGATCGGCGAGCATGGGCTCGGCATCCTGAAGGCCCATGCGGCGCGCAAGAAGGGTGCGCCGGTCGAGATCCTGACTCATTGCAATGCGGGCTGGCTCGCCACCGTCGATTGGGGCACGGCGCTGGCGCCGATCTACATGGCCCACGACGCCGGTATTCCCGTCCATGTCTGGGTGGACGAGACGCGGCCGCGCAATCAGGGCGCCTATCTCACCGCTTACGAGCTCGGTGCCCATGGCGTGCCCTTCACGCTGATCGCCGACAATGCAGGCGGCAATCTGATGCAGCAAGGCAAGATCGATCTTTGCATCGTCGGCACGGACCGGACCACGGCGGGGGGCGATGTCGCCAACAAGATCGGCACTTACTTGAAGGCGCTCGCAGCCAAGGACAACGAGGTGCCGTTCTTCGTGGCGCTGCCGTCATCGACCATCGATTGGGCGCTCACCAGCGGCGCCGATATTCCCATCGAGGAACGGGGCGGCGAAGAGGTGAAGTTCGTCACCGGCAAGCTGCCCGACGGCACGGTCGCCACGGTGGAGATCGCGCCGGACGGAACCGAGGCGGCGAATTTCGCGTTCGACGTGACGCCCCGGAAGATGGTCACCGGCTTCATCACCGACCGGGGCGTCGCGCCCGCCACGCCGGACGGGCTTGCCATGCTTTACCCGGAGCACGCCAAGAAAGAGGCCGCCTAACAGCTCTGGAGCGGAGACATGCCTGGCGAAGGGATGGAACGTCTGGAGCTGCTGGGGGTCGCGATCGATTTCGGCATCGCGATCCTGCTCGGCGCGCTGGTCGGGCTGGAGCGCGAAAAGCGCAAAGGCGGATCCCACGAAGACACGGATCTGATCGCGGGGCTTCGGACCTTCGCGCTGCTGTCTCTGCTCGGCGCGGCGGCCGGCTGGATCGCCGTCGAAAAGGATATCCCGCTATTGCTTCCCGCCGCGCTGCTGCTGGTCGGCGGCTTCGTGCTGGTTGGGTATTACGTCACCGCAACCGCATCGGACGATACGGGCCTTACCACGGAGATCGCCACCATCGTGGTCTTTCTGCTCGGGGCGATGGTGATGCTCGGCTACCGGGAAATCGCCATCGCGCTGGGCGTGGTGACGGCGGCGGTGCTGGCTTATAAGCGGCCGCTGCACGGCTTCGTCGCGACGATCGGCTGGACAGACGTGTTCGCCGGTTTGCGGCTTCTGATCGCCACCTTCATCGCGTTGCCCCTGCTGCCGAACCGGACCATCGATCCCTGGGGCGCGCTCAACCCCTACATGCTCTGGCTGCTGGTGATCCTGATCGCGACCCTGTCGCTGATCGGTTATGTCGCGACCCGGCTTCTGGGGGCAGGGCGCGGCATTCCGCTGACGGGGATCACGGGCGGGCTGGTCTCCTCCACCGCCGTCACCTTCTCCTTCGCCAAGGAAGGCGCCGAAAATCCGAAAATGGCGAAGCTGCTCGCTTGCGGCATTCTCCTGGCGTGGCTGACGAGCCTCGGTAGCGTCCTCGTCTTGGTGGTGGTGGTGAATCGATCCCTGCTACTGCCGCTGCTGCCGCCGATCCTGGCCATGGGTATCGTCGCGGGGCTGTTCGCCGGTTACCTCTATAGAGGAACCCGCGGAGGCGGAAAGGAAAAGCGGAAGAAGCAGAAGCTCGATCTGGAGAATCCGTTCAGCCTTTGGTCGGCTGCGAAACTCGGGCTCGTCTTCGCCGTCGTGTTGCTGGCGGTGAAGATCGTGCAGGAGGAGTTTCCGCAGCAAGGGATCTATGCGGTGGCGGCGCTGGCAGGGCTCACCAATATCGATGCCATAACCGTCTCCATGGCGGAATATGCCAAGAGCGGGGATGCGCAGACGGCGGTGATCGCTATCGTGATCGGGGTGCTGAGCAACACCTTCGTGAAGGCGGGCATCGTAGTGGGCATCGCCGGGTTCGGCCTGGGCCGTCCCATCCTGCTCGCAGCCGGCGCGCTCACCGTCGTCGGCCTCGGCGCTGCCTTCCTCGGCTCGCCTTGGATCGGCTAGCGCTTCAGCAGCCAGGCGCCCAGCACGCTGACGAGCAACACGGCGAGGAAAATCAAGAGGATGACGACGCCGACCGCACCGATGATGCCCTTGATCGTTCCCCAGAAGCCGAAAGTGGCCACCATGGCCGCGAGAATCAGAAAAAGAATGATCGGCATGTCCGTTGCCCCTGTTGCCTTTCGTTCCCTCGCTTGAAGCGAATCGGAGCCTAGCCCGGCTCTTTCGATTTTGGAATGCCGGAGGCGGCATCCGTCTCGAAATCCAAACGATGCGGCTGGCGCTTGCCGGCCTGAATGAACTCTGCAACAAGTCGCGCCATGAAAAGCCAGTGGAACGATAGCGACGCGCAAGGCCTCGTCGAGGCCTATGGGCAAGAAGGTGTGGCTGAGGATATCGCGCTGCGGGTCTATACGACGCGGCTCTTGGGGCGCGATCCGCTGCTGGTGCTGCATGGGGGCGGCAACACCTCGGTGAAAACGCGGGCCACGGACGATCTCGGTCAGGAGCACGCGGTGCTTTGCGTGAAGGGTTCCGGCGCCGATATGGCGGATATCGAGCCCTGGGGGCTGCCGGCGGTGAAGCTCGAGCCCTTGCGGGCGATGCGGTCGCGGGATGCACTCTCCGACGAGGCGATGGTGAATGTGCAGCGCCTCAACCTATTGAACGCTTCGGCGCCGAACCCGTCCGTCGAGACTCTGCTGCACGCCTTCCTGCCCCATAAATTCGTCGATCACACCCATGCGGCGGCAGTGCTCTCTATCGTCGATCAGCCGGACGGGGAGAAACTGGCGGAAGAGATCTATGACGGGCGCATGGGCATCGTGCCCTATATCGCGCCGGGCTTCGGCCTCGCCAAGGCGGCGGCGGATGTGTTCGACGCCAATCCGCAAGTGGAAGGGCTGATCCTCCACAAGCACGGCATCTTCACTTTCGGCGAGACGGCGCAGGAAGCCTATGAGCGGATGATCGAGATGGTCTCCCTCGCCGAGAGCCGGCTGCGCCAGGGACGGCCGACAGTGTTTCAGGCGCGCGAGTTGCCGGAACGGTTGGCGGGGGCGGCGGAGATCGCGCCGATCCTGCGCGGCGCTTGCGCTCTTCCCGCCGAGGCGCCGGGCGGGGTGCCGAAGCGGTTCCTGCTCGATTTTCGGACCAGCGCCGAGATCCTCGATTACGTGAACGGCGAGGGCCTGGCCGATTACAGCCAGCGCGGCGTGGTGACGCCGGATCACATCATCCGCACCAAGAACACGCCGCTGATCGTGCCGGCGCCGGAGGCGGACGACACGGAAGGCTTTGCCGAGAAGGTCGACGCGGCGGTGGCGGAATTCGCGAAAGCCTATGACACCTATTTCGAGCGCGAGAATGCGCGGGTCGGCCATACCAAGACGAAGCTCGATTCCAGCCCCCGGGTGATCCTGGTGCCGGGGCTAGGCCTGTTCGGCGTCGGCGCCACGGCCAAGGCGGCAGGGCAGGCCGCCGATCTGGCTGAGAACAGCGTGCATGTAATCACTCGCGCCGAGGCCATCGGGCGCTACGAGCCCTTGCCCGAGAGCGATCTCTTCGAGCTGGAATATTGGAGCCTGGAGCAGGCCAAGCTGAAAGGTCAGGTGGCGAAGCCGCTGACCGGGCAGATCGCGGTGGTGACCGGCGGGGCCGGGGCCATCGGCAAGGCGACAGCCAAGGCGCTCGCCGGCGACGGCGCTGCGGTGGCCGTGCTGGACCGGGATGCGGACGCGGCGGAGGCGGCCGCCCGCGCGGTCGGCGGCTTCGGGCTCGGCTGCGATGTGACGAAGAAGGCGGATGTGGAGGCGGCGTTCGCACAGATCTGCGAGCGGTTCGGCGGCGTCGATATTCTCGTCTCCAATGCCGGCGCGGCCTGGCAAGGGCGTATCGGCGAGGTCTCGGAGGAGACCTTGCGGGAGAGCTTCGAGCTGAACTTCTTCGCCCACCAGCGGGTGGCGCAAGCCGCCGTCGCCGTCATGGGCAAGCAGAAGACGGGCGGGGCGCTGCTGTTCAACATCTCCAAGCAGGCGGTCAATCCGGGGCCGAATTTCGGGCCTTACGGTTTGCCGAAGGCCGCCACCATGATGCTGATGCGCCAATATGCGGTGGATTACGGCGCGGAAGGCATCCGCTCCAACGGGGTGAATGCGGACCGTATCCGCAGCGGTCTGTTGACCGACGAGATGATCGCGGCCCGCTCCAAGGCCCGAGGGCTTTCGGAAGCGGATTACATGGGCGGCAATCTGCTCGGGTCCGAGGTGCTCGCCGACGATGTCGCGCAGGCTTTCCTGACGCTCGCCAAGGCACGCTCGACCACCGGCCATATCGAGGTGGTGGACGGCGGCAATATCGCGGCGGCTTTGCGCTAGAGCACGTGGCGATGGGTCTCGGCATGGGTGCAACGGAGTCTTAACCACAATCGACGAGGTTGGTCCGACGGGGGTTCCGCAATGGGCCGTTCCGACCGTTTCGATACGGCCGGAGCCGCCCGGTTTTGCGTAAAGCCCTGACGTTGGAACACCGGATGGATGGGTTTTCGATGGGTCTTCGTCTGCAGCTCTCTCTCGCCTTGATGATCGCAGCGCTGGGCGGGGCCGTTCTCAGCTCCTCCATCCACAGCCTCTTTCCCGATTTGCCTTCGTCCATGCTGGTCGGCGCGATCCTGGCGGCGCTGCTCGGCGGGCTTGCCGGCTATCTCATGGGCGGGTCTTTCGCGCGCTGCTTGCGGGATCTGCAGGCCGTCATGGTCCGTTTCACCAAGTGGGACATGGAAGGAGACGTGCCCCATACGGACCGGCGCGACGAGATCGGCGATCTCGGCCGGAAGCTCGCCGATTTTCAGGAAGACGCGACCGAATGGAGCGAGCGGCATCAGCATGAGCTCGATTCGCAATGGCAGGGACGGCTGTCGTCCCAACGCCGGACGGAGCAGTTGATCGACGAATTCCGCTCCTCCATCGCCGGCATTCTCGGTGTCTTCGCCGATAGCGCCCATAAGATGGACGAGACGGCGCATACGCTCGCCAATCTCGCCTCGGGCAGCAACGAGCGGGTGTCGGCCGTGGCGTCGGCCTCGTCTGAGGCCTCCTCGAACGTGCAGACCGTGGCGGCGACCACGGAAGAGCTCGCCGTTTCGGTGGGGGAGATCGGCACGCGGGTCTCGACCGCGAGCAAGATCGTCAGCGATGTGACGGGCAATGCGAAGGCCGCCAACGAGAAGGTGGCCGGGCTCGCGACGGCGGCGTCCAAGATCGGCGACGTGGTCAATCTGATCCAGGACGTGGCGGCGCAGACCAATCTGCTGGCCTTGAACGCCACAATCGAGGCGGCACGGGCCGGCGAGGCGGGGCGCGGCTTCGCCGTGGTTGCGAACGAGGTGAAAACCCTGGCCGATCAGACAGCGAAGGCGACGGAGGATATCCGTCAGCAGATCAACGCCATCCAGTTCTCCACCCAGGCCGCGGTGGAATCCATGGAAGGCATCGTGGTCTCCATGAGCGAGGTCAACAAGCACACCCAGGAGATCGCTTCCGCCGTGCATCAGCAATCGGCGGCGACCTCGGAGATCTCCCACAGCGTGCGCGAGGCGGCGCGCGGCACCGAAGAGGTGGCCGGCCACATGCCCAACGTGACCCATGCGGTGGACGAGACCAGCGAATCCGCTTCCCGGGTGCTGCAGGTCTCCCAGGATCTCAATCGCCAGGCGGATGTGCTGCGGGATACGGTCGAAAGCTTCCTGCGCCAGGTGGCGCAAGGCGACGAGCCCCTGAAGCGCGCCAGCTAACGGTTTGGAATCTTTTGGTTTTCGCCGTCGCTAATTGGCGAAGCGGAAATGCAGAACGTCGCCATCCTTGACGACGTATTCCTTGCCTTCCAGGCGGAGCTTGCCGGCATCCCGGGCCGGGCCTTCGCCGCCCAGCTCTATGAAATCCTCATAGCCGATGGTCTCGGCGCGGATGAAGCCCTTCTCGAAATCCGTATGGATCACGCCGGCGGCCTGGGGGGCGCGGGTACCCTTGGGGATGGTCCAGGCGCGGGCCTCCTTCGGGCCGGCAGTGAAATAGGTGATCAGCCCCAAGAGATCGTAGCCGGCGCGGATCAGCCGGTTGAGGCCGGGCTCCTCCAAGCCGAGCTCGGCGAGATAGGCGCGGCGTTCCTCGGGCTCCAGCTCGGCCAGCTCGGATTCGATCTTGGCGGAGATCACCACCACGCCGGCGCCTTCCTTGGCGGCGCGCTCCTCGACCTGCTTGGAATAGGCATTGCCGGTGCTGGCAGAGGCCTCATCGACATTGCAGACATAGAGCACGGGTTTTGCGGTGAGCAGGTTCAGGGCCTTGAAGGCGGAGGCCTCTTCTTCCGAAACATCGGCGAGGCGGGCGGGCTTGCCGTCGCGCAGCAAGACGAGGGCACGCTCCACGAGCTCGAGGGACTTCTTGGCATCCTTGTCCTGGCCGCGGATCTTCTTCTCTAGATTGGGGATACGTCCTTCGAGGCTTTCCAGATCGGCGAGCATCAGCTCGGTCTCGACGGTCTCCGCATCGGCCAGGGGATCGACCTTGCCTTCGACATGGACCACGTCGTCGTCCTCGAAGCAGCGCAGCACATAGGCGATGGCGTCCACCTCGCGGATATGGGCGAGGAACTGGTTGCCCAGGCCTTCGCCTTTGGAGGCGCCTTTCACCAGGCCGGCGATATCCACGAAGGTGAGGCGGGTGGCGATGGTATCGGCGGATTTCGAGACGGCGGCGAGCTTCTCCAAACGCGGATCGGGCACCGGCACCTCGCCCACATTGGGCTCGATGGTGCAGAACGGATAGTTCGCGGCTGCTGCCGCGGCGGTCTCGGTCAGGGCGTTGAAGAGGGTCGATTTGCCGACATTGGGCAAGCCGACGATGCCGCATTTGAATCCCATGAATGTCCTCGCGAACGCCTCAGGCCGGGGGCCAGAGACGGAAAATCAGCTTGTTTCGGTGGTCAGCTCTTCTCGAGCCAAGCCTTGAGCTTGGCGCCGAGAGAGGTCTCGGTCTTGTCCTGCGCCTTGCCCGATGTCTTCGGGGCAGTCGGGTCTGCAGGTTTCGGCTCGGCCCGCGGCTTCGCCTTGGGCGGCTCCGCATCGGGCTTCCAATGGGCGACGGCGGTCTGGAACTTGTCGTAGGCGCCCTCGGCAAGATAGGGCGAAGCCTCGGCGATGGCCGCCAGCTCGTCCTCCAGCCAGGGATGGTCGGCCTTGGCGAAATCGCCCATCACATGGCCATGGACGCGTTCCTTGGCGCCGGGATGGCCGATGCCGATGCGCACCCGCACATAGTCGTTGCCGATATGGGAAGTGATGGATTTCAGCCCGTTGTGACCGGCCACGCCGCCGCCCGTCTTCACCCGGACCTTTTCCGGGGCGAGGTCGAGCTCGTCGTGGAAGACGATGATGTCGGAAAGGGGGATCTTGAAGAAACGGACCGCTTCGCCCACGGAGCGGCCCGACTCGTTCATATAGGTCTGGGGCTTGAGGAGGAGAACCTTCTCACCGCCGAGCTGGCCTTCGGCGGCGAAGCCCTGGAACCGCTTCCGCCACGCGGCGAAATTCTCGACCGCATGGATCGTGTCGACGGCCATGAAGCCGACATTGTGCCGGTTGAAGGCGTATTGCGCCCCTGGATTGCCAAGGCCGACGAGAAGCTTCATGAGGCACCCGAACGCGGTTCGGCGCCGCGGTGGACCCGCAGACGCTACTCCTTGGATTCGTCCTCGGACTCGCCTTCGCCCTCTGCAGCCTCGGCTTCGGCCGCTTCGCCTTCCTCGGCAGCAGCTTCGGCCGCCGCGGCTTCGGCTTCCTCGGCCTCCTCAGACTTCTCGGCGCTGCTGGCGGTGATGGTGGCGATGGTGAAGTCGCGGTCGCCGATCACCGGCTCGACGCCCTTCGGCATGGCGATGGCGGAGGCGTGGATCGAATCGCCGATCTCGAGGCCGGTCAGGTCGATCTCGAAGGCCTCGGGGATCGCATCGACCGGGCAGTGCACCTCGACCTCGTGACGCACAACGTTGAGCACGCCGCCGCGCTTCAGGCCCGGAGAGGCATCCTCATTGAGGAAGTGGACCGGCACGTCGATATTGATGGTGGCGTGGGCGCCCACGCGCAGAAAATCCACATGGAGCGGCAGATCCTTCACCGGATCGCGCTGCACGTCGCGGGGGATCACGCGGGTCTTCTTGCCGTCGAGATCCAGCATGTAGACGGTGCTCTGGAAGTGGCCCGTGTTGAGCTGCTTCAGAACCTCGGTGTATTCGACCGCAACGGGGAGCGGTTCGCCCTTGTCGCCATAGATGATGGCCGGCACGCGTCCATCACGGCGGACGGCGCGCGCGCCGCCGGTGCCGATCCGTTCGCGCGCCCAGGCTTTGAGTTCGTGTGCCTCAGCCATAATTCCTCCAAATCGGATGAGGGGCCGGTGGCGGCCCAAACCAGTTTTGCGCGGCGCCCGTGTCGGGGCCGCGGGAATTCGTGGCGCTTATACCCTTAGAGAAGGCGGCTGACAATGAGGGATTGGGCGGTTTCCCGCCCATGGGGCAGGCTCCGGCTACCGCCGGAGATAGAGAAACAGGGGCAGGGGCGCCAGGAGCAGCGTCAGAAGCGCCGGCAAAGCCAGGGCGAGGGCGATTTCGGCGGCCGTGGCGCCGCCGCCCATGAGGCCGCGCATGGCGGTCGCCATCCAGCTGATCGGGTTGTAGGCGACGAAGGCGCGCAGCCAATCGGGCATGGTGGCGGGATCGACCAGGATGTTGGAGGCGAAGACCACCGGGAACAGGAAGCCGAAACCGATGGTCATGACCGTCGTCGGGGTGCGGATCAGCAGGCCCAGAACGATGAAGACCCAGCCGATGCCGAAGCCGATGGCGACGAGCAGGAGAAAGGCGGCGGCGACGCCCAGGATGCCCGCCTCGGGCCGATAGCCGATGGCAAGACCGATGGCGAGGATGATGGCGGCGGCGATGAGATGGCGCAGCACGTCGCCGACCATCAGCCCGGCGAAAGGCGCGAGCGGCCAGATGGGAAGGGAGCGGAAGCGGTCGAACAGCCCCTTGGTGAAGTCGGCAGAGAGGCCCATGCCGGAATAGACCGCATTGAAGGCGACGGTCTCCACCAGAATGCCGGGCAGGAGATATTGCAGATAGTCGCCCGGCGAGCCCGCCAGCGCCCCTCCGAACACGAAGGTGAAGAGCAGGGTGAACATGATCGGGGTGACGACCAGGTCGAAGAGCTGCTCGGGCAGATGCTTGAACTTCAGGACCGCGCGCCAGCCGAAGGCCAGCGCGCTCTGAAAGGCCGAGGCGGGGGCGGGGCGCGCAACGCCGGTGATGGCGGATAGAGAGCGGTCGTTCATGATCTCGTATCCTCCGCTTCGTCGTTCGTCTCGCCGTCGCTCGCGGCATGGCCGGTCAGGGCGAAGAACACCGTGTCGAGGCTCGGCTGCCCCAGCGCGAAATCGGAAATCTCGATGCCGGCGGCGATCAGATCGGCGATGACCGCGTTCGCAGCTGCCGCGTCGCCGGCGATGATGCTGAGCTCGGCGCCTTCCGGGCTGCTCTGCACGGGATGGCCCAGCGCCTCGGAGAGCATGCGCGCGGCCTCCTTCAGCCGGTCGCGATCGGCGAGGGTGACATGCAGCATGCCGGTTCCGATGGCCGCTTTCAGCTCGCGATTGGTGCCTTCGGCGATCTTGCGGCCGTGGTCGATCACGGCGATGCGGGCGGCGAGCTGATCGGCCTCTTCCATATACTGGGTGGAGAGCAGGATGGTGACTCCGGAGGCGGCCAGGGCCCGGATCATCCGCCAGACCTCCTGGCGCGCCTTCGGGTCGAGGCCGGTGGTCGGCTCGTCCAGGAAGAGCACGCTCGGGGTGACGACGAGAGAGGCGGCGATATCGAGCCGGCGCCGCATGCCGCCCGAATAATCCTTCACCTGCTTACTCGCGGCATCGGACAGATCGAAGGCCTCGAGCAGGTCGTCGGCCCGCAGGCGCGCCTTGCTGCCGCGGAATCCCCAGAGCCGTGCGAGAAGGATCAGGTTCTCCTTGCCCGTCAGATCTTCGTCGAGAGAGGCGAACTGTCCGGTCAGGGCGATCTCGGCCCGCACTTTCTGGGCGTCCGCCACGATATCGTGGCCCATGACCTTGGCGCTGCCGTGATCGGGGGCGGTGAGGGTGGCGAGCATGCGGATCAGGGTGGTCTTGCCGGCGCCGTTCGGTCCGAGAATGGCGAAAATAGAGCCGCGCGGGACCTCGAGATCGATACCGGCGATCGCGCAGAGGTCGCCGAAATGCTTGACCAGGCCTTTGACCGCGATGGCGGGGGCGGGCGCCTCTTCGGCGGCAAGCCCCAGCCGGCTGGCGATGTCCAGAATTTCACCCATGACTCGGCATTCTTTGGATCGGCAGTCTCAAAATCCGTACTCTTCCAAATCCGCACCTTTCAGAGCGGCGCGTTTTAGAGATCGGATGCGGCGCATTCGTGAAATGCATTTATGCAGTCAGGTCGAACGCGCCGCGGGCCAGGGCTATAGCAGATTTTGAGGATGGCGGGACGGTTGCTTGCGGCCGGCACGCGCGGACATCAGACCGGCTTTGTGCCGATAATGTCGGACGGGGCCAGATGGGGGGAGCCTTTGCCGGCGGATTCGGCATCCTTGATGTGCATATAGACATTGGCCGTCACGGGCGCGGCCGTGCCCATCTCCTCGGCCAATGACAGGAGCTTTCCCTGAATAAAGTCGATTTCGGTGGGCTTGCCGGCCTCCAGGTCGTCCCACATGGAAGAGCGGGCCCGCGGATCGATGGCAAGCATGCCACGCGCCAGCAGCCGGAAGAGGCCGTCGGGAAGCGGCAGCACCTTCGCCACGAGACGCGGATGGATGCCTTCGAAGCGGGCCGGGCGGATACCGGCGACCTGAAGCGCCTTGAGCCCCTCCTCGATCTGGACGGCGAGAAGCCTGCGCCATCCCCGGTCGGCGAATTCTTCCGCAAGCGGAACGCCGGCCAGTGCGTTCAGGGCGTTGTTGAGGTTCAAGAGCAGCTTGGTCCATTGCAGACCGGGCATGTCCTTATGCTCCCGGGCAGGCGCGCCGGGGACGTCGAGGATCGCCCGCAAGCCGGGATATCCTTCTGAAATCATGACCTTTCCGCTGGTGGCCCGGCGCAATGAGAGGGGGGCATCCGGCGCTCGCGTCCGCACGATATTGAACGGGACCATGCCGGCGATCACGGTGCGGTCCGGGCCGAGGCGCTCCTGCAGGATCTTCGTGTTGTCGACGCCGTTCTGCAGGCTGACGACGATGGCTTGCGGCGGGGCGTGGGCGGCGATCAACTCCGCCATCGCCGCCGTGGCGCCGCTTTTGACCGTCACCAAAACGATGTCTGCCTTTTCTAAGGCAGTTGCGGGATCGTCGGTCAAACGCAAGCTTTCCGGCGGCACTGTGATATCCTTCTCGCCGCCTTCGAGATCGGCGAGGGCGAGGCCGCGGGTTTCGACGGCTTCTTTCAGGGCCGGCCGCAGCAGAAACGTGACCTGCCGGCCGGCGGCAAGGAGCCTGCCGCCGATATAACAGCCGACGCTTCCGGCGCCGGCGATTGCGATGCGGGGATTGGACGGGATCATCATTGGCACGCAATCTGCTATAGCTTTAGCGGGGAGCTCAAATCGGGGCGGTGGCGTCCAAAAATCGGCTTCAAGGCCGAACCATGAGCGGGGGTTGCAGGTTTCATTCCCGCCTCATACGGCTGGCGCACCTTTCTTGAGGACTCTCCCACGATCGTCGAGCAACCGGAAGCGTAGAAGAATACCGTGAGCGTATATTCTCCCGAAACCGATGCAGGGGCGGCAGAAGCCGCGCTTGACGAGACCGAGGCGGCATTGGAGACGGCGGCGGAAGCGCCGCTCGCGGCCCATGGCGGATTGCTGCGCGAAGCGGCCAAGCGCCGGCTGCCGCTCGGCATTTTCGATTTCGTCGAGGGCGGCTCCTATGACGAGGTGACGCTCCGCGCCAATATCCGGGATCTGGCGGAGGTTCGGCTGCGGCAACGGGTGATGGTGGATGCTTCGCGTCGCAACCGGCGGACGGATTTCCTGGGCCAGCCCGCCAGCATGCCGGTGGCCTTGGGACCGGCCGGTTTCGCGGGGCTGCTGCATCCCTATGGAGAGGTTCTGGCGGCTAAGGGAGCGGAATCTTTCGGTGTTCCCTTCTGCCTCAGCACCTTCTCGATCTGCTCCATCGAGGATGTCGCGAAGGCAACCTCCTCGCCTTTCATGTACCAGCTCTACATGTTCAAGGATCGCGGGGTGAATGCCTCCCTCTTGGCGCGGGCACGAAAGGCGGGCTGCTCGACCCTGGTGCTGACCATGGATGCACATCTTCAGGGCCGACGAAACCGCGATCTCGACAACGGGCTGACGGTGCCGCTGAAGGTAAGGCCGAAGCTTGCCTATCACATGTCGAAGCGGCCGGGCTGGCTATGGCGCTGGTTCACCAGCCCGCGCCGGACCTTGGGAACATTGAAGGAATACGCACCCGGCTCGGGCGATCTGGCCAATGTCTCCGATTGGGTGGCGCGCAATTACAAGGGCGCCTTCGACGTGGCGGATCTCGAATGGGTGCGGGAGAACTGGCCCGGCCAGCTGGTCTTAAAGGGCGTGCTGGATGCGGAGGATGCGCGGCTCGCCCGCAATATCGGCGCCGACGGGATCCTGGTCTCCAATCACGGCGGGCGTCAGCTCGACAGCGCGCTTTCGACGGCGAAGGCTTTTCCGGCGATCCGCGATGCGGTGGGGGAGGATCTGGCGCTTTATTTCGACGGCGGCATCAGGACGGGGCTGGATGTGCTGAAGGCGCTTGGGCTCGGCGCCCAAGGGTGCTTTATCGGCCGCGCCTATCTCTATGGCTTGGCGGCCTACGGCGAGCGGGGCGTGCGCACGGCGCTTCAACTGCTTGCCGAAGAGCTCGATGTGGGCATGGCGCTGACCGGCACGCGGGACGTGAACGCGCTGCCCGAAGGCTTGGTCTATGACTAGCCCGCACGCTATAGGGGCAATCCCACTCGCTCGAAACCGAATGCCGAAAGGGTCCGAAGAGCTGTGAGACTGTCGACAAGGCTAAGGCGCATTCCGCCTGCGGTGCCGCTCGGTATCGGCTTTGCGCTCATGGTCGTGATCAGCATTTTCGCGGCGATCTTCGCCTATCAGTCGCAACGCAGCGCCGAAAGCGTGGCACATGCGCTGGCGGTGGAGGGAGAGATCAGCGATCTGCTGCTGGCGCTCCGGCTGGCGGAGAGCGCCGAGCGCGGCTACGTCATTACCGAGGAACGGGCCTTTCTGACGGAATACGCCCAAGCGGTCAGCGCGGTCACCAAGCAGCTTTCCGAATTGTCCGATCTCGTTTCCGGCAACCCGTCGCAACTCGAACGTTTGGGGATCATCCGGCCGCTCATCGAGCAACGGCTTGCCGATTTCCGGGCCGTGATTCAGCTTCGCCAGCAAGATCGGTTGGAGGCCGCCAACGAGATCGTGCGGCGGACCGAAAACCGGGATGCCATGGTGCGCATCAATGCGGTGGCGCGGGATATGCTGGGGGAAGAGGCGGCGCTCTATCGGGAGCGCGGGACCGAGGCGAGCCAGTCTTCTGTCGGCATGTTCGTGCTCATGGGGATCGGCAGCGTGTTCAGCTTGGGACTGGGTGTCCTGGCGTTGCTCGCGCTGCGCCGCTCGAACCGCGAACGCGAGGCGGCGCAGCGGGAACTGATCGAAACCAACGAAAATTTGGAATCCCTGGTCGCCGACCGCTCCCGCGATCTGATCGCCGCCAACGAGGAAGTGCAGCGCTTCGCCTATATCGTCAGTCACGATCTCAGGTCGCCCCTGGTCAATATCATGGGCTTCACCAGCGAGCTGGAATCTCTGCGCGACCAGATCTTCATGCAGATGGCGTCGCTGCGACAGAACCAGGAAGCCGACGAAAAGGAGGAGCGGGAGGCGGAAGCGGAGACCGAGGACGAGCTCTACACGGATTTCGACGAGGCGCTTCAGTTCATCAAGAGCTCCATCAGCAAGATGGACAAGCTGATCAGCGCGGTGCTGAAATTGTCGCGGGAAGGGCGCAGGGAGTTCAAGGCGGAATTCATCGATATGACGGAGCTCGCCGACGAGCTGACCGGTACGGTGGCGCATCAGGCGAGCGAGGCGGAGGCGGAGTTCAAGGTAGAGCCGCTTCCCGATGTCTATAGCGACCGGCTGGCACTCGAGCAGATCTTCTCCAATCTCATCGATAACGCCTTGAAATATTTACGTCCCGGGGTTCCGGGGGTTGTCGAGATCAGCGGGCGGGAGACGCCTTTGCAAGTGATCTACGAAGTGCGCGACAACGGCCGCGGCATCGAGGAAAAGGATTATCAGCGGATTTTCGAGCTGTTTCGCCGGTCCGGCGCCCAGGATACACCGGGGGAGGGCATCGGCCTGGCCCATGTGCGGGCTCTGGTGCGCCGGCTCGGCGGCGATATGAAGGTCGAATCAGTCTTCGGGGAGGGCAGCGTGTTCATCGTGACGCTACCCAAGAAGCTTCCGAAAAACGAAAGGACGGCAGCATGACCCAGCCGGTGACCATCATCATGATCGAAGACGATGAAGGCCATGGACGCCTCATCGAGAAGAATATCAGGCGGGCCGGCGTGAACAACGAGATCCTGCCCTTCCAGAACGGCTCCGAGGCCATGGAGTTCATGTTCGGCGCCGACGGCACGGGACTCACCAGCAAGGGCAAGCCCTATCTCGTGCTGCTCGATCTGAACTTGCCGGATATGAGCGGTATCGACATTCTCAGGAAGATTAAGGAGAATGAGAACCTCAAACGTTCGCCCGTCATCGTGTTGACGACGACCGATGACGAGGAAGAAATCCAGCGCTGCTACGACCTCGGCTGCAACGTCTATATTACCAAGCCGGTCGACTATGAGAGCTTTGCCAACGCCATTCGGCAGTTGGGTCTGTTCTTTTCAGTAATCCAGGTGCCTGCGGCGGAGTAAGATGGGCAAAGAGAGATTGCGCATTCTCTATATCGACGACGACCCTGGCCTGCGCCGGCTCGTGCAACGCGAATTGGAGCGCCAGGGCTGCGAAGTCCATACGGAGCCGGATGGGGAAAGCGGCATCGCGCGGCTTAAGGAGCAATCCTTCGACGCGGTCGCGCTCGACCATCTCATGCCCGGCATGGACGGGCTGGAGACCTTGGAGCGGATCCGCAAGGATCTTTCCCACGTGCCCGTGGTGTTCGTGACGGCGGCGGCGGAGAGCCGTATCGCGGTGGCGGCGCTGAAGGCAGGGGCGGCCGATTATGTGGTGAAGGATGTCGAAGGCCACTTCATCGTGCTGATCAAGGTGGCGGTGGAGAGCGCGATCGCCGGTGAGGAAATGCGGCTGGCGAAGGAAGCCGCCGAGAAAGAGGTGCGCGAAGCGCGCGACCGGTTCAAGGCGCTGGCCGCCGAGCGGGCCGTTCTGTTGCGCGAGGTCAATCACCGGGTTTCCAACAGCCTGCAGCTGATCGCCTCAATGTTGCAGATCCAGGCGGTGCATTCGAATAGCGACGAGACCCGCGAGACCCTGAAAAACGCCGTAGCCCGCGTGCTCGCCGTGGCCGAGGTGCATAAGCGGCTCTACACGTCGGATGGCGTGGAGTCGGTTGCCGTGGATCAGTATCTATCGGAACTGGTGGAAGATCTCCGGCGCTCGTCGGAAGACGAGGGACTTTCCCAGCTCAGCTTCGAGGCCGATCCCCTGCATCTCGATCCGGACCGGGCCGTCGCCATCGGCGTCATCTTGAACGAGCTGATCATCAACGCCTGGAAATACGCCTATCCCGATGGCAGCGGGCCGATCCGCATCGGGCTCAAGCGATCCGCGGACGGCAAGGTCGTGCTCAGCGTGGAGGATGACGGCGTGGGCTCGGCGACGGATATGAGCCGGAACTCCACGGGCCTGGGGCAAAAGATCGTGACCGCCATGGCCCAGAAGCTGGGAGCCGAGCTCCAGCATGCGCCGAAGGAGCGCGGAACCCGTATCCTGGTCGTGTTCCAGGAGCGAAGCGCCGCCGACAGATCCGCGGCGTAAGCGCTCCGTTCCCGGAAATTTCTCTAAAGCTGTGGCACCCGCAGGGCTCTAGGTGCGCCAGGGATGCTCGGGCAGCTCGGTGACGCCGAGCACCTTCACGGCCGCCTCGGCCACCGTGTGGTCGTTCTCCACCGTGCTGCCGCTGGCACCGACGGCGCCCACCAGATAGCCGTCCTCGTCCACGATCGGCACGCCGCCGGGGAAGGTCACCAAGCCGTCATTGGAGACCTCGATGCCGTAGAGCGGCTTGCCCGGCTGGGAGAGCTTGCCGAGCTCGCCGGTGGCCATGCCGAAGAAGCAGGCCGTCTTGGCCTTCTTGAAGGCGATGTCGATACTGCCCACCCAGGCGTCGTCCATGCGCTCGAAGGCTTTCAGGTTGCCGCCGGAATCGACGACCGCGATGCACATTTTGAGATCGAGATCCTTCGCCTTCTTGCGGGCGGCCTCGATGGCCTGCTGGGCGTGCTCGAGAGTGACATGCATGGTGGGCTCCTCCTCATTGCAAATTGAAATCTATTAAGTATTCAGCGTGCCGTATGGCACCCAGCGATAACGCGCCGGTGACACGGATCGGTTCCGCCGGCGCGACAAAAATCCTTAGGGACAATCCCTTAGAAAATTGCTTGGGAGAATCGCCTCCAGAGGACGGCGGCCGATCGCGGCGCATGCTTGCGCGCTGCGGCGATCAATAAAACAGGCTGGAGACCGACTTCTCGTCGGCGGTGCGGGCGACCGCCTCGCCGAGCAACGAGGCGATGGGAAGGATGCGGATGTTATGGGCGTTCTTCACGGCCTCGGTCGGCTGGATGGAGTCGGTCAGCACCAGCTCCTTCAGCTTGGACCCGATGACGCGGGAGACCGCCCCGCCCGAAAGCACGCCGTGGCTGATATAGCCGACGACGCTGGTGGCGCCCTTTTCCAGCAAGGCATCGGCGGCATTGATGAGGGTGCCGCCGGAATCGACGATATCGTCGACCAGGATGCAGTTCCGGCCCGAGACGTCGCCGATGACGTTCATCACCTCGGATTCGCCAGGGCTTTCACGGCGCTTGTCGACGATGGCGAGCGGCGCATCGATGCGCTTGGCGAGGCCGCGGGCGCGGACCACGCCGCCCACATCGGGCGAGACCACCATGATGTTGTTGACGTCGAAAACCTCGCGGATGTCCTGCACCATGACCGGCGCGGCGAAGAGGTTGTCGGTCGGGATGTCGAAATAGCCTTGAATCTGGCCGGCATGGAGATCGAGGGTCAGCACCCGGTCGGCGCCGGCGCGGACGATCATATTGGCGACCAGCTTGGCGGAGATCGGCGTGCGGGGGCCGGGTTTGCGGTCTTGGCGCGCATAGCCGAAATAGGGCAGTACGGCGGTGATGCGCCGGGCGGAGGCGCGGCGGAGCGCATCGATGATGATGAGCAGCTCCATCAGGTGATCGTTGGCCGGCGCGGAGGTCGACTGGATCACGAAGACGTCTTCGCCGCGGACATTCTCCTGTACCTCTACAAAGATCTCCATGTCGGCGAAGCGCCGCACGATGCACTTTGTGAGGGGGGTGTCGAGATAGCTGGAAATCGCCTCAGCGAGAGGGCGGTTGCTGTTGCCTGCAACCAGTTTCATTGTTCACCGCTCCCGGACGGCCGAGGAATGCCTGAAGTGGCGCGCTTTTAACAAGCCACTGCGCGGCCTGTAAACCGCGCAATGTGACGGAATGGTAAATTGGGGAGAACTGGTTAGCCGCTCTGCTTCGGCAACAGCTTGATGATACCGTCGGCGGCGGCGCCCGCCGCAGCATCGGCGATGGCGCCCCAAGGACCGTTCAGCGATCCCTTGCTGATGGTGTTCTGCTGGGACACGGTGCCGAGACGCTTGCCGCTCGGGTCGAGCACGTTCCAGTCGATGCGCACGGTCTCGCGATTGCCGCCGGCGCTCTTCACCGAAACTTGCCCTTGCACCGTATAGACGTTCCTGCCGCGCGACCGGGCGAGCTTCACGCCGTCGGCGGAAAGCCGTTTCTTGAGGGCGTTGGCGAGGGAGGTCTCGCCGTCGCCGGGAGCACCGCGCACGGGTGCTACGAGGGTCGTGGTCGGCCCGCTCGTTGCCGGTGCCGCTGCGACGGCCGGCGTGTTGGGTTTTGAATCCGCCGTGCTGCCGGTGCCGGATGAGCCGCCGCCAAAGTTCCGGCTGAAGAAGTCGGTGATCCCGCCGACTGCAGCGCCGCCGGCACCCGATCCGCCGCCGGTGCCCGATCCCCCGCCGGTGGAGGATGTCGGGGCGGAGCTGGAAGGCGGTGCCGCGGCGGTCGCAGGCGGTGACGTGCCGCCGCCACCACGGCCGGACAAGCCGGCGATGGTCTTGTCGGCGATCTGGCGCAGCTCCTTGGCACCGACGCCGCTCCAGGGGTCGCTGCTCGGCCGGGGCACTTGCTGCTCGCCGGAGATGCGGTTGACCCGCTTGCCGCTGGCATCGTTGACGTCCCAGATATAGGAGATGGTCGCGCCGCGCCGCTCGCGACTGGCCACGAGGTAGCCGCGGAGGGTGAAAGGGGCGTCCTTGCCGTTCGGTACGATGGTGACGCCGCGGGCCTGGCCCTGCTGGACCAGAAGCTGGGTCATCTCTTCGCTGACATTGGACGGGGCGCCGATGATGGGCGAGAGGGCGTAGTTTTTCGGCGCGAAGAGCGAGGAGCCGAAGGGCACGCTGCCGCCACCCGTGCAGCCGCTCAGGCTCACCGCCGCTAGGACGATGACTGCAGCTCCCATGAGACGGCCGACCGTGATGTCACGAAGTGCCGAAAGCACGGGTCTGAACACCGCGTCCAACAAATCTACTCCCTCTGTTGGCCGCAGGGCACGAACGCTACGGTCTGCAGCTTCGTCGCGCCCCAACCCTCTATACTTAACAAGAGTTTAACTGCCGGCCCCCCATGCCGTCCAGCCGCTCAGCAGGGTTCCCCACCGCGATCGCCAAACATGGTGAACGCGTCTCAGGTCAAGACAATGGCAGAGATTTGGCGGCCATAGTCATCTTCGCCCCAATGTACGGAGCGCCGGAAGCTGAAAAACCGCGCCTCGTCGCAATAGGTGCAAAGGCCGATATCGACGATATTTCCCACGCCGGCGCGGGCGAGACGCTCGGCGACATAGCCGGAAAGGTCGAAATGGGGCTCTCCGGTGCTTTCGTCGATTTCGAAGAATGTGTCGGCTTCCGGATCCTCCTTGAGGAGGTTGTCCCTGAAATCCTGGCCGACCTCGTAAACGCTGAGGGAGATGGTGGGTCCGATGGCTGCCACCACATTGTCCGGCCGCGCGCCGAGGCTGCTCATGGCCTCCAAGGCGGCCTCGGCGATGCCGGCAACCGCGCCGCGCCAGCCGGCATGGGCTGCGGCGATCACCTTGGCGTTCGGGTCGGCGAACAGAATCGGCGCGCAATCGGCGGTCAGAACGCCCACGGCGAGGCCGGGGGTCGCCGTCACGATGGCGTCGGCCTGGGGCGGTTCGCCGTTCCAGGGCCCTTCGGCCACGACCGCCGTGGCGCTGTGAATCTGATAGGGGGTGAGCAGGTTCTCGGGCGAAACGCCGAGGGTCTCCGCCACCAAGGTGCGATTCTGCAGGACATTGGCGGAATCGTCCTTGGAGCCGACGCCGCAATTCAGCGATTCGTAGATGCCGTCGGACGCCCCGCCTTGGCGGGTGAAGAAGCCATGGGCGAAACCCGGCTGCTCTTCCAGGGCGCCGGCCGTCAGCATGGCTTTGTCGGGTGTGACCATGATGCTCCCGCTTAAGCTTCCGATCCGGTGGAAAAGGGCGGCGGGGGCGGCACTCCGCGGCCGGTCAGCGCGAAGGCCTTGAACAGCACCCCCATCTGTTGGGGGTCGATCAAACGGTTGGCGCCCGTTGCGAGCATGGGTCTTTGATCCGGCGTTGCCGACCTCAGCAATTGCTCCTGTCGCTGAGCCAGGCCGAGCTTCAGAAGAAACTCACCTTGCGGCATGGGGCCGTATGCAGACAAGCCCTCCCGTATCGCTTGCCCGGTGATAGCGGAAAAATCCACATGTGCGGTGATGTCGGCCTCGCCCGGTGCTTCGAGGGGATCGGCGAAACCGTGACCGCGCACCGCCTGCAGTGTGTCGCCGGGGCCGAAGCCTTCCGGCCCGTAATCGACGAAGAGGGCTGCGAGAGGGCCGGATTCGCCGCGGGCGGCGAGGGCTGCGACGAGATCGGCCGCGCCGGGGCGGATCTCCGCGATATCGCCGTCATGGGCTTTGTTCTCGAAGCGGGCGAGTTGCGGGATATCGCCGGCGGGATCGGGACTTTCGGCGAAGGCCAATGTGCCGTCTTCGGCGCAGGTCACCAGCCGCTCGTGCCAGGCATGGCCCCGGCGCACGAATTGACGGATCGGCAAGGCGTCCAAAAACTCGTTGGCGATGACGATCAGGGGGCTTGGCGGGAGCGTTTGAAGACTCTCATGCCAGCTTGCCGGCACGGGCGGTGCCTGTTCGATTTCTGCGGCGAGGGTGTCGGCCTGAATGGCTTTCAAGGTGTCACTGCGCTCGACGAGAGCGAGGCGGACACTGCGGCGGAAGTCCGGGAAGTTGCGCCAGCTTCGAAGCGCATCGTGGAGCAGGGTGCCGCGGCCGGGGCCGAGCTCGGCGACGGTAATCTCTTCGGGCTGCCCAAGGGCCTGCCAGGTTGCGATGACCCAGATGCCGATCAGCTCGCCGAAGATCTGGCTGATCTCCGGCGCCGTGACGAAGTCGCCGCCGCGGCCCATCGGCTGGCGTGTGGCGTAGTAGCCATGCTCCGAGTCGGTCAGGCAGGCTTCCATATAGGCGGCCACGGAGAAGGGGCCGTCGGCCCGGATGCGGGCCGCGAGGCGCGCGGCCAGCGGGCTGGCCGGATGATCAAGCGGCATCCGCGCTTTCATTGGCGCCGAGGCTTGCCTCGGCCTTGCGGCGGGCCCGCCAGATCAGCCATAGGCCGATCGCGATCATGGGGATCGAATAGGCGATGCCCGGGGTGAGGATGCCGATATCCAGGGGATGATCGGGATGGGGCTCGCGCACGAATTCGAGCGCGCTTCTGAAGATGCCGTAGAAGACCAGGAAGAGCCCGAAGACGGTGCCCGGCCGGTTCAGCGCGCCGAAGCGATGGGTCGCGATGCGCAAGATAACGAACAGGGCGACGCCTTCCAGCAAGCCCTCGTAAAGCTGGCTGGGGTGGCGCGGCTCGTCGCCGGCGCCGGGGAACACCATGGCCCAGGGCACGTCGGTGGTGCGGCCGACGACCTCGCCGTTGATGAAGTTGGCGAGACGGCCGAACAGCAAGCCGAACGGCGTTGCGGCGGAGGCGATATCGCCCAAGGAGAGCGGATTGATGTTTTTCCGCCAGGCGAAGATCGCCACGGCGATCACCACGCCCAGGAGGCCGCCATGGAAGGCCATGCCGCCGCCCCAAAGCGCGGGAATCTCCGCCGGGTGCTGCCAATAATAGCTCGGCTCGTAGAACAGCACGAAGCCGAGGCGGCCGCCGACCACGATGCCGAGGGTGATCCAGAGCAGGAAGTCGTCGGTCTGGCTCACCGTCATGGGCGGCTTGCCGTTCCACAGATCGGAGCGGGAGACGAGACGCCTGGCGTAGAGCCAGCCCAGCAGGATGCCGGCCATGTAGGCGAGGCCGTACCAACGCACCTCGACGGGGCCGAGGCTGAAGGCGACAGGATCGATGACCGGGTAGGGAATGGCGAGAAGAGGCATTGGGTGTCCCGCTGGAGACCGTTTGGATGCGGCGGACCCTTTACCGGCCTGGATGAGCTGTCAAGCACGCGGGCAGGGAGGGCGGCTCGCCATCTTGCGCGCCGATCCGGCGCATCCCATAGTTAGAGCCAAATCCGTAATGTGCGCCACGCCCTAGCGCGACAAAATGAAGGTTCGATGATGACCCAGACCAGCGGCCGTTTCTTCGACGAGATCGGTAAATTGATGACAGATGCCGCCGGCGCCGCCCAAGGGGTGCGCAAGGAGATGCAGAATGCCGTGCGCAGCCAGGTGGAGCGCATTCTGGCCGAGTTCGATCTGGTGAAGCGCGAGGAATTCGACGCCGTCAAAGCCATGGCCCAGAAGGCGCGGGAAGAGAACGCGCAGCTGCGGGCCGATATCACGGCGCTCGAGGCGCTGATCGCGAGCCTGCATGGCGGGGCGCCGGAGACGAACCGCCCGGTCAGAAAACCGGCCAAGAAGAAGCGTTGTTAACAGGCTTCTGCCGGCCTTCGGACTCTGATTTTTCGGCCTTTTCAGGGCTCTCTTTCGTCCATCCACAATTTTCGGCGGTTATTGGCGCCAGTGCAGGTGGTGGACCCGGAATCTGCAATATATAACTGATTCATCAACTGATTCGCGGCGGCGTCATTTGTGCGCGGAACTCTGCCTAGGCCACAGAGGACACGCATGGCTATACTATTGCAGAACGAACTCGACCACTTCGCCAATCCCGTAGACGTGATGGAGCAGATCGCCATCACGCACGATTGGCCCTTCGAAAGAAGCGCATCCGACGAGCTCACGCTTTCGGTCGGCGGCGCTTGGTGCGACTACAATGTCTCGTTGAGCTGGCGGGACGATCTGGAGTCCCTGCACCTGGCATGCGCCTTCGACTTCAAGGTGTCTCATGCCCGGCTCGCGGAGACCTATCGTCTGATGGCGATGATCAACGAGCAGCTTTGGCTCGGCCATTTCGACTTCTGGAAGGAAGACGGGATGATGCTCTACCGGCACGGTCTGTTGCTGGCGGGGGCGGAGACCCAGCCTGCCCAGTGCAAGGCGTTGCTGAGCGCGGCGTTGGATGCTTGCGAGCGCTATTACCAGGCATTCCAATTCGTGCTCTGGGCCGGGAAATCCCCTGAGGACGCGCTGGCGGCGACCATGCTCGAAGTGCAGGGGACCGCGTGAGCCTCGACCTTTCCCGGCCGGTGCTCCTGGTGGGCGCCGGGAAGATGGGCGGGGCCATGCTGTCCGGCTGGCTCGATGCGGGGCTGAGCCCCAACCTCATTCACGTCCAGGATCCGAACCCGTCGCCGGAGATGGCGGCGCGGCTGGAAGGTCTCGGCATCAGGCCGGTGGCCGAGGCGGATCGTTCGCTCGATCCGGCGATCGTGGTCCTGGCGGTGAAGCCGCAGACGATCGATGCGGTGCTGCCCGGTCTGGCGCCGCTGGTGGGCGAGGGGACCGTGGTGGTCTCCATCGCGGCGGGCAAGACGCTGGCCGGGCTGGAGGCGAAGCTGCCGTCCGATGCGGCGGTGATCCGCGCCATGCCCAACACGCCGGCGGCCATCGGCCAGGGGGTCATTGTAGCTTGCGCCAATGACACTGTGACGTCGGAGCAGCGCCAGCATTGCGATCTGCTGCTGCAGGCCGGCGGCACCGTGCTGTGGCTGGAGGAGGAGACGGGGATGGATGCGGTGACCGCGCTTTCGGGCAGCGGGCCGGCCTATGTCTTCCTGCTTACCGAATGCATGGCCCAGGCCGGTGTTTCGCTCGGGCTGGCACCGGAGCTCGCCGCCGAGCTTGCCCGCGAGACCGTGGCGGGCGCCGGGGCGCTGATGCAAGAGTCCGCTTTGCCGCCGGGCCAACTGCGTGAGAACGTGACCTCGCCGCAAGGGGTGACCGCGGCGGCGCTCGACGTGCTGATGGCCGACGACGGGCTGGAGGCGCTGATGCGGCGGGCCATGGCGAAGGCCGCCAAGCGCTCCGAAGAGCTTTCTACCTAAATCCTCCGGTTCAATCCTTCGGACTTTCCAAAAACGGTTGCAGCGGTCTTACGGCTGCCACTTCCCCTCCCTATCTTTGTCTTGAAAGGGAGGATTGCCATGCTGAACGATTTCTCCACCCGTACGAAGGTCGTCCGCGCCGCGCTGGAGTTGGCGGAGCATCAAGGCTGGAACGCCCTGTCCATGGCCGAAGTCGCCGCGCGCGCCGGGGTGAGCCTGGCCGATCTCAGGAAAGAGTTCGATACCAAGAGCGATATTCTCCGGGCCTTCCAGCGGGAGGTCGATAGCGCCGTGCTGGAGAAGATGGGCGCCCCAGACCGGGAGCAGCCGGCGAAGGATCGGTTGCTCGATGCGATCATGACCCGTTTCGAGGTGATGGCGCCCTACCGGGACGCCTTGCGGCGGATCGTGAAGGATCTGGGGACGCGCCCGAGCGAGGCCGGGCAGTTGCTCCCTTCCGCCCTGGCCGCGCAATCCTGGATGTTGGAAGGTGCGGGCATCTCGGCCACGGGCCCCATGGGACGGATGCGGATCGCCGGTCTGACCGGCGTCTACGGCTATGTTCTCCGCTATTGGCTGGACGACGATTCTCCCGGCTTCGAGAAGACCATGGCGCTGCTCGACCGCAAGCTCACCAAGGGCGACGAGGCCCTGTCCAAGTTTACGTCGGTCTGCGGCTGCGTCACCCGGGTGCTGTGCTGCTGCGTGCCGGGCAAGTCGCGCAAGAAAGACGCCGACAGAGAGAGCGCGGCGCCTTCGCCGTCCAGCGTGTCGCCCGGGATGAGCGAAGCGCCGAGCGGCTATTAGCCGACCGGACCGTCAGACCGGGATGCGCAGCTCCGCGTGGAGGCCGCCCATGGGAGATTCGCTCAAGGTGATATCGCCGCCATGAAGGCGGGCGATGTCGCGGGCGATGGCCATCCCGAGGCCGGTCGAGCCGGAATCCTGATTGCGTGAATCGTCCAGCCGATAGAAGGGCCGGAACACCTGCTCCCGCTCTTCTTCCGGAATGCCCGGCCCGTCGTCGTCGATGGTGACGATGAGGGAGTCGCCGGTCTTGCGCGCCTCGATGGCTACGTGACGGGCGAAGCGGGCGGCGTTGTTCACCAGATTGGCGACGGCACGCTTGAAGGCATGCCGCTTCACCGGAACGACGAGATCGATGTTCCGGATCTCGACGGTGATGCTTTCGACGTCCTTCGCGTGGGGGGCGGTCAGCACCTCGTTGCGGATGTCGTTGAGCATCTCGGCGATGTCGGTGCGCGCGGTCTTCTCGCCCTCATCGCCCTTGGCGAAGGCCATATAGTCTTCCAGCATCGCCTGCATCTCGTCGACATCCTCGCGCATGGCATCGATCTCGGGCGCTTCGCCGAGCAGGGCGAGCTCCAGCCGGAACCGGGTGAGGATGGTGCGTAGGTCGTGGCTGACGCCGGCGAGCATGGTGGTGCGCTGCTCCACATGGCGCTCGATGCGGTCGCGCATCTCCAGGAAGGCGATGGCCGCCTGGCGCACCTCGCGTGCGCCGCGGGGGCGGAAATCGGGCGGGACGGGCCGGCCCTTGCCGAAGCTTTCGGCCGCTTCCGACAGGCGCACCACGGGGCGGATCTGATTGCGCAGGAACAGGATGGCGACGGTGAGCAGCACCAGGGAGGTGCCCAGCATCCAGAATAGGAAGATCTGTGAGTTCGATGCGTAGGTCTGGCTGCGCCGGGCCAGGATATGCATCACCGCGTCGTCCAGCTTGATGCGGATATCGACATATTTCGACCGGCCGACCGTATCGATCCAGAAGGGCAGGCCGAGATGCTCCTCCAGCTCTTCCGACAGGGTGGTATCGAGGAGGTCGAAAAAGGGCTTGGAGCGGGCTTGGGGCAGCTCTCCGCCCGGGACGATCTGAAGCCGCAAGCCGAGATCCTTCTCGGCCATGTCGATCAGCTTCTCGTTATTCTGGTCCTGGGGATAGGACCGGTAGACATCGACCAGGAGGGCGATGCTCTGCACGGTGGAGATGGAGAGCCGGCGGGTGACCATCTGCCAGTGGCGCTCCAGGAACACGAAGGTGAGCACCGACTGGAGCAGCACCATGGGCGCGATGATGATGATCAGCGCGCGGGCATAGAGGCCCTTCGGCATCTGATCGCGGAAATAGGTCCGGAAGCGGCGGAGCACGGGAAAGCGGAACAGCCGCGCCACGCGGCGCAGGATGGGGAAGCGCCAGCGCTTCAGCCTCGTTCTCAACGTCGTGCTGTCCGGGACGAGAGACATCATTCCGGATAAAGCACGTAGCCGGTGCCGCGGACGGTCTGCAGATAGACGGGATTGGCCGGATCCTTCTCGAGCTTTCGACGCAGGCGATTGATCTGAACGTCCACGGCGCGCTCGCCGCCGGTGCCGGCATCCTTGGCCAGCTCGTGGCGCGAGACCGGCACGCCGCCGCGCTGGGCGAAATAGCGAAGCAGGTCGCGCTCCCGCTCGGTGAGACGCACGGTCTCGTCGCCCCGCTTCAGCTCGCCGCGATGGATATGGAAGGTGAATTCGCCGAGCTGGATGACGCCTCCGCCGGCCTCGCCGCCGCGCTTCAGGATGTTGCCGACCCGGAGCAGCAGCTCGCGGGGCTCGAAAGGCTTGGTGAGATAATCGTCGGCGCCGGTCTCCAGCCCTTCGATGCGCTCATCCGCCTCGGCCCTGGCGGTGAGCATGAGGATGGGCACGTTGGAGCTCGATTTGAGATCGCGGGCGAGATCGAGGCCGCTCTCGCGCGGCATCATCACGTCGAGGATCAAGAGATCGAAGGAGAGACCGCGCAAGGTGGCGCGGGCCGATTCCGCATCGATGGCGGTGGAGACCCGGTAGCCATTCTCCACGAGATAGCGGGCCAGGAGATCGCGGATTCGGCTGTCGTCATCAACCACCAGAATATGCGCGGCATTGTCTTCCGGACATTTCGTCTGGGCTTTGGGCGCATTCGCCATGGCGTCCACACTCGGTCCTAAGCGCTGAGGATCAACCGGCGCGCTCGCGGGAATCTTTCAGCCTCGAATCGCTATCGCCGTCGCGGCTCTTCTTGGCGGCCTGGCCGGACGATTTGAGCGTATCCAATTCTTCGGAGACCATCTTGGCCATTTGAGGCCGATCTTCGGCATTGGCCATGGCTTCCAGAAAACGCCTTACCACGATTTCCGCATTCGGTCCCGCCGCCTCGAAGGCCTTGGCCAGACGGACGAGCTGGGGCGCGGAGAGCCGCCTGGCGAGATCGACGCCGGCCTCGGTCGGGTAGAGCAGTCTCTCGCGCCGATCCTGGCTGCCGGCCTCTTGGCGGATGTACCCCGTGTCGATGAGCTCGCGCAGGACCCGGCCCAGGCTCTGCTTGGTGATCTTGAGCAGCTCAAGGAGATCGGCCACGCGCAGGCCCGGCTTGCGGGTCACGAAATGAAGCACCCGGTGATGGGCGCGGCCGAAGCCGAGCACCCGCAGGATGGCATCGGGATCGCCGGTGAAGTCCCGATAGGCGAAGAACAGCAGCTCGGAGAATCCGAGCAGCTTCGCCTGTTCGTCCGGGGTGAGGAACGTGCCGGGCTCGCCCTCCTCGGGGCGGATATGTGCGTTTTCCGTCACGGGACCAGTTATGTCAGCCTTGTTGACTTATTTTCGTGCCATTGATACTCCTCAAGGTCTACTCACGCAATCGGAACCGCCCGCTTTTTCGCGGCTTCCGAAGGCGGGGCAGCCGGTTCTCAAAAATGCGACAAGTCCCCGGTTAGCCGGCACTTGGGAGGAATGAGCGATGGCGGCGATCCCTTTCGATCAGCGGGACGGCTTTATCTGGCTCGACGGCAAGCTGGTGCCGTGGACGGATGCGAACTTGCATCTTCTCACCCACGGCTTGCATTACGGCAGCGCGGTGTTCGAGGGCGAGCGTCTGTATGACGGCGCAATCTTCAAGCTGACCGAGCATAACGAGCGGCTGCATAAATCCGCCGAGATTCTGGATTTCGAGATCCCCTACAGCGTCGCTGAGATCGATGCCGCCTGCCGCGAGGTCGTTGCCGCCAACGGGCTGGTCAACGGCTATGTGCGGCCGATCGCCTGGCGCGGCTCGGAGCAGATGGGCGTTTCGGCCCAGAACAACGCCATTCACCTCGCCATCGCCGCTTGGGAGTGGGGCTCCTATTTCGATCCGGCCGCGCGGCTGAAGGGCATCCGGATGACCTTCGCCAAGTATCGCAGGCCCGATCCCGCCACAGCACCGGTGAAGAGCAAGGCCGCCGGTCTCTACATGATCTGCACCATCGAGAAGCACCGGGCGGAGCGGGAAGGCTACGCCGATGCGCTGATGCTCGATTGGCGCGGCTATATCGCCGAGGGGACGGGGGCGAATATCTTCCTGATCAAGGACGGCGTGCTGCATACGCCGATCCCCGACTGCTTCCTGGACGGCATCACGCGGCGGACGGTGATCGAGCTTGCCAAGAAGCGGGGCTTCGAGGTCGTCGAGCGGCATATCAAGCCGGAGGAGCTCGGCGAGTTCAGCGAGTGCTTCATCACCGGCACGGCCGCCGAGGTCACGCCCGTCTCCGAGATCGGCGACTATCGGTTCGAGGTCGGTGCGATCACCAAGACGCTGATGGAAGACTATATCAATCTGGTGCAGCCGCAGCGCGCGGCGGCGGTGGCCGCCACGGGCTAGCCTCTTTCGGCGGCATCATCGGTTGCGAGGCGCATGGCTATGGAGCAACCGGAGTCGAGATCTCCGGAACCGCCCGAATTCGATGCGGCCTTCCGCGAGCAGCTTCTCGATCTTCTCACCTGGCGGCGCGACGTGCGCCACTTCAAGCGCGATCCGCTGCCCGAAGGGGCGGTGGAGCGGCTGATCGGCATCGCCTGTCTGTCGCCGTCCGTGGGGTTGAGCGAGCCTTGGCGCTTCGTGCTGGTCGAGGATGCGGCGAGACGGGCGGCGGTCCGGGCCTGTTTCGAGGCCTGCAATCGGGACGCTCTGTCGGCCCAGGAGCCCAGCCGGGCCGATCGTTACGCGCGGCTGAAGCTGGCCGGGCTCAACGATGCGCCGTGCCAGATCGCGGTATTCGCCGACCGGGAGACCCATCAGGGCCATGGGCTGGGGCGGAAGACCATGCCGCAAGCCATCGATTATTCCGTGGCGATCGCCATTCACACCTTGTGGCTCGCGGCGCGGGCCGAGGGGCTCGGGATCGGCTGGGTATCGATCCTGGAGCCGGAAACGGTACGGGAAGCGCTGGACGTGCCGGAAGAGTGGCGGCTGATCGGCTATCTCTGTCTCGGCTACCCGCAAGAGGCGGTGGAGACGCCGCTGCTGGAGCGGCAAGGCTGGGAGAAGCGGCGGGCGGCGGAGACGGTGATCTTCTACCGCTAGGCGCCGGCCGGTTCTTTCTTCTCTTTCTTTTCTTTCTTTGCCGCGTCCGGCTTGGACCAGCTTTCCTTCGCCGCATCGTCGCTGGACCGGGCCTCGACCCAGCGGGCCCCGTCCGGGCCGTCCTCGTATTTCCAGAACGGCGCGTCGGTCTTCAAATAATCCATTAGGAAGGCGGCGGCTTCGAAAGCGGCGTGGCGATGCTCCGACGCGGTGGCGACGAGGACGATGTTGTCACCCGGCCTCAGCTTTCCGACGCGGTGGACGATGAGACTGGCCTGAAGGGGCCAGCGCGCTTTCGCCTCCGTCTCGAGCCGTGCCAGCTCCTTCTCGGTCATGCCCGGATAATGCTCCAGGGTCATGGAATCGATGGCTTTTTCGCTGCCGCGATCGCGCACAGTGCCAGTGAAGGTGACGATGGCGCCGATATCGGTGCGGCCGTCCTTCAGGGTCTCGATCTCGGCGGCGATATCGAAATCGGCTTCCTGGATGCGGATCATCGCTAGCCTCCCGTCACCGGCGGGAAGAAGGCGATCTCGTTCGCGCCGGCGATCACCGCGTCGTGGCGGGCGTGGGTCTGGTCGATGGCGGCGCGGATGACGTTGTCCCGCTCGAAGGCGGCGGCGAATTCCTCGCCGCGGGTCTTCTGCCAGCGCATCAGGTCGGCGATCGTCTCGATATGGGCCGGGAGCTCGATCTCCTCCGATGCGATGCCGGTCTTTTCCCGGACCCAAGCGAAATAGAGCAGGCGCATGGCTATTCGGCCTCCCCGGACATGGCGTGGCGCAGGGCCGCGCGCAGATAATCGTATCCCGTGTAGAGGGTGAGGATGGCGGCGATCCACAGCAGGGTCAGCCCGGTCGCGGTGGTGTAGGGGAAGACCTTGTCGCCCGCCTCGCCCGCCAGCAGGAAGCCGATGGCGACCATCTGGACGGTGGTCTTCCATTTGGCCAGCGCCGAGACCGGCACGCTCACGGCGAGGGAGCCGAGGAATTCCCGCAATCCCGATACCAGGATCTCGCGTGACAATATAATGACACCGGCCCAGAGCGACCATCCGGCGATGGTCTGATCGGCGGCCAGCATCATCAGGCTGGCGGCGACGATCAGCTTGTCGGCGATGGGATCGAGCATGCGTCCCAGCGCGCTTTGCTGACCCCAGGCGCGGGCGAAATAGCCGTCGAGGAAGTCGGTGACCCCGGCGGCGATGAAGATACTCATGGCCAGCCAGTTGCCCAGGTCGCCCGGCAGGAAGAAGCAGCCGACGAGGGCGAAGACGGCCACGATGCGCCCATAGGTGAGCACATTGGGCAGGCTGGCGAGACGATTGTCGGCGCGCGCAACGGATCGCTCTTCAAGCATTTCTGTGTCTTCGCGTCTCTGGGCCGACTGTTCCAATTCCAACTCCCGGTGCTCCGCGTTCAACGCACCACGATATCAACCAAACTCAATCCCTTCCGGGGTGCAACTCAACCGTTTCTTTCATGGAAATGGTCGTAGATCGTCTGTGCCATCTGGCCGCTGATGCCGCCGACATTTGCGAGATCGGCAAGACCCGCCCGGCTGACCGCTTTGGCGGAGCCGAAATGCTGCAGCAGGGCACGCTTTCTCGCCGGGCCGATGCCCGGGACATCGTCGAGGGGGGACGCCCCCATGGACTTCTTCCGTCTCGTGCGATGAGCGCCGATGGCAAAGCGGTGGGCTTCATCCCGCAAGGTCTGGATGCAGTATAGGACGGGATCGCGCGGTTCCAGAAGGATCGGGTCCTTGCCTTTCTGATAGATGCGCTCGCGTCCGGCGCTACGATCGGGGCCTTTCGAGACGGCGGCGAGCCTGATGTCCTCTTCCAGGCCCAGCTCCTGCAGGACCTCGTGGGCGACGGAAAGCTGTCCGGGCCCGCCGTCGATCAGAACCAGATCGGGGGCGGACCAGCCGCTCACCTCGTCCTTCTCCTTCAGCAGCCGCGAGAAGCGCCGCTGCAGCATCTCGCGCATCATGGCGTAGTCGTCGCCGGGGGTAAGGTCTTCGGAGCGCATGTTGAACTTACGGTACTGGCTCTTGATGAAGCCCTCTTGACCGGCGACCACCATGGCGCCCACGGCGTTGGTGCCGGAGATGTGGCTGTTGTCGTAGATCTCGATGCGCTCCGGGGTCTCTTCCAGGCCGAGCAGTTCGGCGAGCTTGGCGAAGATTGCCGCTTGGGACGAGACGTCGGCCAGCCGGCGGGCCAGGGCCTCTCTGGCATTGGCGAGGGCCTGGGCGACCAACTCGCGCTTCTCGCCGCGCTGGGGCGCGGTGACGGCGACCTTGCGTCCGGCCTTGAGCGAGAGAGCCTCGGCGAGCAGCTTGCGGCCCTCGATCTCGTGGGACAGCAGAAGGGCGCGGGGGGG
Organism: Methyloligella sp. ZOD6; assembly: GCA_050110875.1. Taxonomy (GTDB): domain Bacteria; phylum Pseudomonadota; class Alphaproteobacteria; order Rhizobiales; family Methyloligellaceae; genus Methyloligella. The sequence goes on along the minus strand of CP188828.1, from coordinate 1,965,236 downwards.
CGGCTTGTCGTCGTAGAACTGGGCGACGAAGCTTTCCAGCACCTCTTCGACGGATGTCGCCTTGTCGGCGCGGGGATAATAGGCGCGGTTGCCCCAATTGTTGCCGTTGCGGAAGAAGAAGACCTGGATGCAGGTCTGGCCGGCCTCCTGATGGGCGGCGAAGACATCCGCTTCCTTCACCGTGTGCGGATTGATGCCTTGGCGCGACTGGATGTGGGACAGGGCGGTCAGGCGGTCGCGCAGGCTGGCGGCGCGCTCGTACTCCTGGGCCTCGCTCGCCACGTTCATGAGCTTGTGCAGGCGCTGCTTCACCTCGTCGCTTTCGCCGGTGAGGAAGCCGAGAGCCTCGTCGACCAGTTCTCCATAGGCCTCCGGCGAGATCTCCCCCGTGCACGGCGCGCTGCACCGCTTGATCTGAAACAGCAGGCAGGGACGGTCGCGATTCTCGAAATAGGAATCCGAGCAGGAGCGCAGCAGGAAAGCGCGCTGCAGAGTGTTGATGGTGCGGCTGACCGCGCCGGCCGAGGCGAAGGGGCCGAAATAATCGCCCTTCCTGTTGTGGGCGCCGCGATGCTTCAGGATCTGCGGGATCGGATGGTCGCGGGCGATCAGGATGAAGGGGAACGACTTGTCGTCCCGCATCACCACGTTGTAGCGAGGCTTCAGCCGCTTGATCAGATTGGCTTCGAGCAGCAGCGCCTCGGTTTCCGTGCCTGTGGTCACGAATTCCATCGACGCGGTGCCGGCGATCATCCGCATGATGCGGTGGTTGTGGCCCGTGCCGCGGGTATAGCTCTGCACCCGCTTCTTAAGATGACGCGCCTTGCCGACATAGAGCACGTCGCCCTTGGCGTCGATCATGCGATAGACGCCGGGCCCGGGGGGCGCATTCTTGGCATAGCGCGCGATGACCTCGGCCCCGGTCTGGGGCGCGCGCACGGCATCGGCGGCACGCGATAGAAGCGAGGACTCTGCGCTTTCGGATGATTCAGCGGACATGGTCTTGATTTAGGGCGCTTTTGCCCAATGGGAATAGTCTGCCCGTTCCTCTTAGGGAAGGGTGGGGCGCAATGCCGTGCCCTGCAAGGGCCGGCGCGGCGCTGGCGCCGTCACATTATCGTCATGCCAGATGCTGGCCGCTATCCACGGCGATCATCTGACCGGTCAGGCTCGGCGTCTCCACCAAAAGCCGGATGGCGGCGCAGATTTGCTCCGGCAGGATGCCTTGGCCGAGCAAGGTGGTGGCGCATTCCGCCTCGAACTCCGTTTCGGTTTGATGACGGCTTTGGAACACCGGTCCCGGGCCGACGGCATTCACGCGGATCCGCGGCGCGAGGGCCTGAGCCATGAGCTTGGTGGCGCTCCAGAGGGCGGATTTCGCCACCGAATACGAGAAGAAGGCCGGGTTCGGCCGCCAGACCTTCTGGTCGAGGACGTTGATCACGGCTCCTTGCGCGCCTTCGGGCAGCTGGGCGGCAAAGGCCTGGGTGAGGAAGACGGGGGCCCGTAGATCGAGGTTCATATGGTCCTCCCAGCTTTCCTGCGTCATGGATTGAAGGGTATCCCACTCGTATTGGGCGGCGTTGTTGACGAGGCAGGTCGCCGGGCCGAGGGCTTCGACACAAGCCGCGACGAGGCGGGCGGGGGACGTGGCATCCGTCAGATCGGCTTCGATGGCAGCCGCCTCGCCGCCGGAGTCGCGTATTTCGGCGACCAGCGCGGCCGCGCCTTCGCCGGAACGATGGTAATGGGCGGCGACGCGCCAGCCCCGGGATGCGAAATCGCGAGCGATGGCCTGGCCGAGGCGGCGGCCCGCGCCGGTCACGAGCACGGTGCCGGGTGAGTTCTGAGAGGTCATTGCGGCTCGGACTTTCGGCGAATGGCGGAAAGAGTCGGACGATTCTCCGGAATCGCCCGGCGACAGAGGTCGGAATCGATTCTAGGTATCGGTTCGCGGCGGAACAAGGCGGTCAGATGACGTCTTCGCGACTCAGATGAAACGCCGCCGCTAAGGTCTTGCCGTAGCGCAACGCTTCGTATTCCGCTCCGTCCGCGAGCAATTGCCGGAATTATGGGCAGTTCTGCCAACGCGTCTGCGTGCGATGTGTATCCAAAAGCCTAAACCGTGTTCAATTGCAGGAAAATCATTGCAAGATGGTCACACTCGCCGGTTTCTTTCGAAAAACCAATGCTTTTCCGTTGCCGGGTTGAAGGTGTCCAGTATTGTAACCGGGACACAGGGAGTGCCGGGCTGCTTGCTGGCCTGCTCTCCGTCAAAAAAGGGTAATGCAGGGACTTAAGAACAGGAGAACTGATATGGCTCGGCGCAGCTATGCAGGGATTGTGAAGTCAGGACTTTTCGCCGCCGGTGCGGTCGTTTTCGCGACCTCCGCCTCGGCCGGTGGTCTTTATGAGCCGATGCCGGTTGTCGAGGCCGCTTCGCCCAGCCACGAGCTGGAACTTTCGGCCAATGTCGCTCTGACCACGGACTATATGTTCCGCGGCATCTCGCAGACCGGTAACGATCCGGCCATCCAGGGCGGCTTCGACGCTACCTACAACATCTTCTACGCCGGTGCGTGGGCCTCGAATGTCGATTTCGGCGGCGACGATCACATCGAGATCGACTACTACGCCGGTATCACCCCGACCTTCTTCGGTCTGGACTGGGATTTCGGTATCGTGGCCTATACCTATCCGGGCGGCGAAACGGATGACCTCTGGGAAGCTTATGGCGGCGTCTCCAAGACCTTCATGGACGACAAGCTGGCCCTCGGTTTCACCACCTACGCCGAAGTCAGCGGTTACGATTACTGGGTCTTCGAGGGTACGGCCGGTTACACCTTCGACAAGGTGTCCATCTTCACCCCGACCCTCGGCGGTACGGTCGGTACCTACACGGATGACTCTGACGGCGACTACACCTACTGGAATGTCGGCCTGACGCTCGGCTTCTACAAGGAAGACATGTTCGCTCTCGACATCCGCTACTGGGATACCGATGTCGACACCGACATCTCCGACGAGCGGGTCGTGGGTACGCTTTCGGCCTCCTTCTAAGACAGCCGAAACCGAACATACTCAAGTCAAGGGGCGCCCCGCGGGGTGCCCCTTTTCTTTTGGGCGACATGCTTTTCAGCCGGTAATTTTCTAGCCGGCGAGCCACGCCGGGCAGGGACCGGACGGTCTTTCGTGCCGGTCTGACATCGGCGCTAACGCGTTCTTAACGCTACCAAAAGATGACCCCCTCAGCCCTTAACCTTCCGTAAGGGATGATGACTACGCTCACCTCCATCCGAGGGAGTTCACGGCCTGCCGCGCGTTGGGGCACATCGCGTTGGAGGCCCGATCTGAGGGAGTTTCAACATGGGTATGGGATGGAGCAGGGCCGCTTGCGCCGCGGCCGTCCTGACGCTTTCCGCTTCCGTGACGACACAAGCGAAGGCGCAGGTTTACGGCGATCCCTATGGCGGATCGATGTACGATTCAGGCCCGAGCTACGGTGGTGCGATGTTTCAGGGCTGGTGGCTCGGCGCGACATTGGGTGGACGGAGCCTCAACAGCTCGACCAACGTGACCGACGATTTCTCCGGCAGCGATTTTACCGGCGGTATCTCCGGCGGCTACAACATCCAGAACGGCCAGATCGTTTACGGTGCGGAAGCCGATCTGCTGCTCGGCGAAGTTTCCACGAGCAAGGATATCGGCGGCGGTCTTTATCGCGCCCGCTCCAGCATCGGCTCGACCGGCGACTTCAAGTTGAAGGCCGGCGTGACCGTGATTCCGCAATTGCTGATCTTCGGCACGGCCGGTATCTCGGTGGCCGACACGGAGGTGAAGGTCAAAGGCCCGGGCGGCAAGAGCGATAGCGGGGCGGATTTCGGCTGGAATGTCGGTGGCGGCGCGGAGGTCGCGCTCACACAGGATTGGAGCTTCCGCTTCGATTACCAGTACACCGATTTCGGATCGGAAACGGTCTCCTATCCCGGCGGGAACGTGAAGTTCGACAACAGCACGAACACCTATCGCGGTTCTCTGTCGTATCGCTTCTAGACGGCGTGCCGGCCAGGAAGCTGCTTCTCCAAGCGGCTATCCTGGGTCGGCCGGGACGTCGATCCGCGGCAACGGACAAAGCCGCTGCTGGTCCTGATTGGCGCCGCAATGGCGTGGCGTCAGATCCTTGTCGAAGCAGATCTGCACTTCGTAGAAATCGCCGGACCGGCAGGCGATGGAGATCATCGGCGCGGTGAGCCAGTCGTTGGCGGCCATGAAGGCCGACTCGATCTTTCTCGGCGAGGAGATGAGATCCGCTTGGGGATCCTCCAGGGCAGGCGGTATGGCGACCTTCTCGTACAGGGCACGGGCGGCGTCGAAGTAATCCTCCGGACCGAGACCGGAGCAGGTGCCGTGCACGCGGTATTCGTGGATCACGAGTCCCTGGCTCGGCATGATGCCTTTCATCTCGTCGAGCACCGGTCGCGGGATCCAGGGACGGCGGCCCTCGTAGCACTCGGACGGCCAGCCCTTCTTATGTTGCGGCCAAAGCCCGTGCAGGACGAAGCTGTCGGATAGATCGCCGTCGCATTGATCGTGACCCCTACGGCGGCCTTCATGGTCGCAATAGGTGGGCGCCCAACTCAGGACCAACGCATAGTACTCGAAATCGCCAGGCTCGTCCCGGCGATGATGGCGCTCGGCTTGAGCGCTGGCAGCGAGCAAGGCGAGGCATGCGGCAAGGCCCGTGACGAGGCAGACGGCGAGAGTGCTCTTACGCATCGTTCGCCGTCTCGGCCAAGGTGTTCAGAATACGGGCCCAGCTGCGGGCACCCTTCACGAAGCTCTTGAGATTGTACTTCTCGTTCGGCGCGTGGATGCGGTCGTCGGGTAGGGCGAAGCCGATCAGCAGGGCATCCATGCCGAGGGCGGAGCGGAAGGATTCCACGATCGGAATGGAGGCGCCGCAGCCGAGCCGGATGGGCGGCACCGCCCATTCGTCCTGGAGGGCCTGGGTCGCGGCCTGGAACGGCGCGCTCGTCATGTCGAAGCCGACGGCCGGCGCGCCGCCTTCGCCGGTGAAGTGGGCGCGGGCGTCCTTGGGCAGACGCTGATCGATGAATTGGTGGAAGCCGGTGATGACCCGTTGCGGATCCTGGCCGGGCACGAGGCGGAAGGAAATCTTGGCCGATGCCTGGTTCGGGATCACCGTCTTGGTGCCGACGCCCGTATAGCCGCCATAGATGCCGTTGATCTCGACGGTCGGCCGGGCCCAGAGCTGCTCGAGCAGGCTATAGCGGTCTTCGCCGGCCGCCTCGACAAGGCCGATCTCGGCGAGAAAGGCAGATTCGTCGAAACCGAGCGCCCGCCATTCGTCGCGCTGCTCCTGGGAGGGCTCGGTGACGCCATCGTAGAAGCCGGGGATGGCGATGCGGCCGTCGGGACCGCGCAGCGCACCAAGCATGGTGCAGAGGGTTTCGATCGGATTGCGGACCGGACCGCCATAAAGCCCGGAATGAAGATCGCGAGACGGGCCGGTGACGGTGACTTCGGAGAAGGCGAGTCCCCGCAGGAAGGCGGTGACGGCAGGCGTGTCGCCGTCCCACTGATTGGTGTCGCAGACCAGGGCGATGTCGGCCTTCAGCTCTTCGCCGGTCTCGGCGAGGAAGGGAGCGAGGGAGGGGCTGCCGGATTCCTCCTCGCCCTCGAGCAGCACGGTGACGGCGACGGGCAGGCTGCCGGAGGTCTCGATAAAGGCGCGGCAGGCCTCGATGAAGGTCATGACCTGGCCCTTGTCGTCCGAGGCGCCGCGGGCGGTGATCACCTTGCCGTGGGTGGGATGCTCGGCGATGCGCGGCTCGAAGGGGGGCGTTTCCCACTCGTCCAGAGGATCGGGCGGCTGCACGTCGTAATGGCCGTAGAACAAGACGTGAGGCTTGGACGCCGCGTCCGCGGGCCGCCAATGGGCGACCACCATAGGCTTGCCCCCGGTCGGCCGGACGGAGGCTTCGAAGCCGATCTCGCGAAGCTGAGCGGCAGACCATTCGGCGGCTTCCAGGCAATGATCGTGGAAGGCCGGATCGGTGGAGACGCTCGGTATCTTCAGGAATGCGAACAGCCTGTCGAGCGCGGCCTGCTCGGTCTCGGCGAGATGGGCGAGGGCGTCACGGAGGGCCGCATCGTTATTCGCGGCGGCAGAGATTTCCGGGTCGGATGGCGTGATCACGGCGGCTCCGATCAAAACAGAAGAAGCGCGTTCGCGCCAGGCAGCGTGCCGGCGCGTTAGAAAGCGGCGTCCGGAAGACGCCGCTCAAGGCAAAGGAACGAAATTATTCGCCGAGCTGAACGTTGACCGCCTGCGGGCCCTTGCCGCGGCGATCGGGTTCCGTCTCGAAGGTTACCCGTGCGCCCTCATCGAGAGCCGGCAGACCGGAACGCTGCAGGGCGGAGATGTGCAGAAAGACATCCTTGCCGCCATCGTCCGGCGTAATGAATCCGAAGCCACGTGAATGATTGAAGAACTTTACGGTCCCGTTCTGGCGCATGGGACGCTCCTTTTCCCTTCCAACTCGCCTGCAACGAGGCGACTCGCGTCACATCAGGCATGTCTGGAACGGAAAAGACCTCGCTGCCGCTCCACCGGAGCCGCTCTTCGTGTCGATCCGGGTTCGCATCCAGGCCCGAAAAGCGCCAATAGTGTATGAGTGGGGCAGCGAAAAGCGCAAGCCTCATTGATGGGCTGTCGGCATGGCGTCCGTGCCTCGAAATAGGCGCTGCCGGGCATCACGAAGCGTCTTGATGGAGAGGCTTTCGGGGCGAGTACCTGCGGGGCTAGTGCATGTAAGGCGCTTTGTTCACGCCGCCTTCCAGCGGGTAGGGCTGGTAGTCGAAATGGGGGCCGAAATCGCGGGGCGGTGGCGGCATCTCGTCGAGCCCGAGAATCTGTCGGCGGTTGGTGCTGTACCCGCCGATATCGCCCGACCATTGCTTGCCGAACAGCCCGTCGCGCGCTTCCGCCTCGCCGGCTGGAAACGCCAAGCAGAACGCGAAGGCCAGGCCTGCGAGCAATACGGTGTCGCGCATAGAGTGGAGGGTCAGCATGACGAATAAACTCCCTGCCCCGAAATAGGTTCACGCCAATCCCACAACTCTACGCTCTGTGCTCTTACGGTCGGGTGAGCCAAGTGCCGCAAATTTTACGGACCGGACTCCTCTAGCGCTGGAGCGATCCGCAAATCGTGATCGCGCTGGTGCAGACCACGAGCGCTTTATCGGTCTTGCAAACGGTGGAGATGAAGGCGGGGCCGGGAACCCGGCCCAAGCGTTCCGAGCGGATCAACGAGAGGGTCTTCCGCAGCTTGTCCTCGGCGCGCCGTTCGACATTTTTGCGCACAAAGCCGCGGGCCTTTTCGGTTTCCACGGTGCAGATCGGGCGGGGAGCCGCTTGGGCTGCCTGAAGCTGGGCCAGACCAAGGACAATACAGGCGCCGGCGAAAAGCAGAGCGAGAAGCAGTGCGCGGGGGGTTACCCGACGCATCGGAAAAAGCGGCATCGCGAGCCTCCCGAGAAAGCGATGGATTGAATCGGTCCCTTCTCGGCGGAAATGCACGAAGCCAGATGCTGTTCCCGGGAAAGACGCGGTCTTTCCGGAAAAGAAAAAGGCGCCGGCCGGAGCCGACGCCTTCACGTCGCTGAATTCGGACGTTTTGCTTTCGCTAATTGCGGGCGATGTTGCGGCGACGGGCCTTGTCGTCTTGGCTCTTCTTGTTGAACAGACCGCCGGCGAAGATGCCGTACCGCTTCTTGTCAGACGCCTCGGCCACGGAACCGCGGCGCTTGGTCTGGCTGGCGGATTTCTGAAGTGCTTCCTTGGCGCGATGGCCGGATTTCGCCACAGAGGCCATCTGGCCGCGGACCTGTGTTTTCGGCTTGCTCGCGGTGGACGGCTTGCTGGCGGTGGAGGCGGTGACCGCCTTGCCGGACGTGCTGACCCGGACCTTGGCGGTGCCGGAGCTGATCATGCCGAGATTGGCGGCAGCAGCTTTGGAGACGTCGATGATGCGGCCGTGAACGAAGGGGCCGCGATCGTTGATGCGAACGACCACGGAACGGCCGTTATTGAGATTCTCGACACGGACCTTGGTGCCGAAGGGCAGGGTCCGGTGTGCCGCCGTCATCGCGCTGGGATTCATCATCTCGCCGCTCGCGGTGCGCGAGTGGAGAGCATACCAGGAGGCATGGCCGACTTGGTCGGCGTGGGCAAGGGCGAGAGGCGTAACAGTCAAGGCCCCCGCGAGTCCAAGCAAAGATAGGAAGGCGCGCATTTTTGACATGCGTGGAGCTCCTTTGGATTTCGGGATTAATTGACGAAAAACTTGAAAACCCGTTGTGCAACCATGTGCAAACGGTGTCGTAACCTATGGAAAAACAAGGCGGAAAGGAGACTCCCCAGGGGTCATAGAAAGGCGATTTAGGGGCCCTGTTTGGGGCCTGTTTACTTTGAGTTTACTTAACGGCCGGGCCGGGGACCCTCGGCAGGGAGGCGGGCATGAGGTGCGCAGAAGGGTGCGCGCGGCTGGAGAAATCCAGCGGCGTCAATAGGTTAGAAACTATAAGCCCCGTCTCGCCCGGGCTCCGGATTTAGCGGTAATTGCGCGGATCGTAGGCGCCGCATGCGCCCTTGAGACGGTTGTCGCTGCCGAAGCGCTGGCACAGACGCACCTTGGTCAAAGGGTCGTTATGGACTTCGGCATCGGTCACTTTCTCGCCATAGGAGCGGGCGACCCGAGCGATCTCCTTCTCGCCGCAATAGGGCGTGGCGATCGGCCCGTTCTTGGTGATTTGGTAGATTCCCCGGCACTGAATCTTGGCTTCGGCAGGGGTTAGCGGCATGGAACAAAGGGTGGCCGCCAAGCCTAACCCTAAGAGAGCATGTCTCGCCCATGTGACACGTGGGGCAGGATGCGCCGGGGATTGGGTCACTTGCTTCATCATCGGCAGAACCTCCTCGAAGCGCTCCTTAACAGGGACTTCTTGAAAGCCGGAAGTTTGAGCAGAAAAATCCTAGATGAAATTATGGGCGAATGCATTTTTTTGTTGGACATAAGCGCCTAATCATTGCCCATATCGAACAATATCCTAATGTGACGTGATGTGACAGGCCTACAACAGAGCACGGGCCAGGATGACAGAATGGCGAAGAAGAAGATGAAAGCACAGGAAACGAGCCGGGAAACGCCCCAACCCTCCGCGAGCCTGAAGGAGCTTTCGGAGAGCGGCTATAGCGAGAAATGCGGCTCGGGCAAGTCTTACACGTACGACACGCTGCGCGGGCGCAAGCGTGGCAAAGAGCCGGACACCCACGAACGCATCTGGTTCGACGATCTCCCGCCTCATACCGATTAGTCTTGCCGATTAGTCTTGCCGATTAGTCTTGCCGATTAGTCTTGCCGATTAGTCTTGCCGACTAGTCGTACCGGCACGTCGGAAGGCGGAGCGTCACACTCTCATAAAGTCGCCGAACCATCCTTGGCGTCCTGCCCTCGCGGGACGTCCTTCTCTGCCTGTCTCCTGGATCTTTGTTTTTCGCGCCGGACCGTGCGAAACGGACCGTTGAGAGCGGTTCGTTGGCGCTTGACTGCGCGCGGCGCGCTGGCAAAGTGACGACCATGCGCGCAATCCCGAAAATCTCCATCAAAAGGTCGATGGCGGCGCTGGCCGCTTCCGCCTTTGTCACACTCGCCTCCGGCGGTGCCTTCGCAGCTTGTCAAAATCCCAGCCCGGCGCAGTTTCCGGCCTGGCTGCAAGAGTTCAAGCAGGAGGCGGCCGCGCAAGGTATCTCGCGGCAGACCATCGAGGCGGCTTTGGCGGGGGTGCGCTTCGATTCTTCCGTGGTGGCGAAGGACCGGGCCCAGCATGTCTTCGCCCAGGACTTCCTGCAGTTCTCGAACCGCATGGTGGCCAACTATCGCCTGCAGCACGGCGCCAACAATCTGAAGAAATACGCCCAAACCTTCGACCGGATCGAGCAGGAGTTCGGCGTGCCGGGCCCGGTGATCGTCGCTTTTTGGGGCTTGGAGACGGATTTCGGCGCGAATACGGGGGACGGCCCGACCATTCAGTCGCTGGCGACGCTCGCCTTCGACTGCCGGCGTTCGGAGGAGTTCCGCGAGCAGCTCATGGATGCCTTGCGGATCATCGATCGCGGCGATCTCACCCCCCGGCAGATGCGCGGGCCGTGGGCGGGCGAGCTGGGGCAGGTGCAATTCCTGCCGAGCGTCTATGAGGAGTTCGGCGTCGATTACGACGGGGACGGCCGGCGCGACCTGATCAACAGCACGCCGGATTCCCTGGCTTCGGCCGGCAATTACATCAAGTCGCTCGGCTGGCGGCGCGGCGAACCCTGGCTGGAGGAAGTCCGGGTGCCGGCCCAGATGCCGTGGGAGCTCGCCGACGTTCATATCAAGAAGCCGCGGGCGCTCTGGGCGCGGTTCGGCGTGACCAAGCGCGACGGCAGCGCGCTGCCCAACGACAATCTTCCCGCCGCGCTCGTGCTGCCCATGGGGCGCAACGGGCCGGCTTTCCTGGCCTATCCCAATTTCGACGTCTATCTGGAATGGAACCAGTCGCTGACCTATTCCCTGACCGCGGCCTATTACGCGACCCGGCTTGCCGGGGCCCCGCCGCTGTCGCGCGGCCGGGCGCCGGTCCAGTCCCTCAGCCTGGCTCAGACCAAGGAGCTGCAGACGCTCCTGGTGCAGCGGGGCTACGATGTGGGCAAGGTCGACGGCATCATCGGCGAGAATACCCGCAAGGCGGTGACCGATGTGGAGCTGAAGCTCGGCCTGCCGGCGGACGGCTATCCCACGCCGGAGTTGCTGGCACGACTGCGCCAAGGGGGTTAGGCGATTCGAGAAGAGGGCTAGGCGAGGCGACCGGCCGCGCGGGCTCGCCTGCCTTTCCCAGAAAGACGCGCTCTTAAGCCTGCTGTGCTACCAGCTGGACGGACCGATCATCGGATTGCCACCGAAAAAGGCGCTGTTCGGTGGCTCGAACCGCATGCCCGGATAGACCCTGTTATTCAAGATCATGGGCTTCTGGTAGATCTCGCGCTTGGCGCGGCGGGCCTCGCCGGGCGTCATGTAGACGACCACGTTGTCGTCGTTCGCGGCCCGGCGTTCCTTGTTCCGGAACAGCCCTGCCTCAGTGGGCGTCACCGAGGCGGCGATCAGGCCGGCCGCCAAGGCGAAAGTCGTCGCGTTGAATAGTCTTCCAGTCATGTGAATCTCCCTGCCTCAATAACGCCAGGTTAGATCGTTCGATCCCCGGCGGATACGTTGTTTCCACAACTCTGGACGAGACAGTTGAAGATTCTGTTGCAGGAATCTTCGGCTTTTGCCACGTCGCGGCGTTCGCAGTTCTTTATACGGCTCCGGCGGAGCGGCAAGGACCTGCCTCTTCCGGCTCGCTACCAATACAAGGGCGGGAGACCGAAATAGGGATTGTAGAACGGGTCTCCATAAGGACCGTAGCGCCAGCCCCAATAGGTGCGCCGGTCGAAGAACGGATCGTCGAAGCGATCGTAGCGGTCGCCGTAGCGCTTCTCGAAGGCTTCACGCCGTTTCTCCTGTTCGGCAAATCTCTCCTGGCGCTGTTGCCGTTGCAGCTGTTTCTGAGCGCGGCGCTCCACTTTGCGCTTGGCCTTCTGCTGCTTGCGCCATTCGCGGCTCTGCTGCGTCGCCTCGACCGTATATCCGCTCGCAGCCATGGCGGGAGGCGCGGGCGCCAGCCCAGCCAGAAGAACGGCAAATGCGAGGGCAAAGGGTGTGATGTGTCCGGGTCTCATGGTTTCTTCCTCCGGAACGCCGAAAGCGCGTTCCGCCGGGCCTACGGCCCGGGTTTTCCTGGCTCTTAGAGGAGATATGAGGCTTGAAACCGCGCCTTCAAGCGGGCGGGGGCGCGGTGAAAGGAAGCTAGCGGCGTTTGCCCTTGGTGGCGCGGGTGCCGGGAAGGCCGGCCTTGGAGGGGCGGCGCTTGGGCTTCTCGGCGAGAGGGATCTCGCGATTGTGGGGGCCCATCTCGTCGAGGCTCGGCTTGTGGGGCCGGTTGAGGGCTTGGGGCCCGTTCCCCTCGCGCACCGCCTTCTCCAACTGGTCCTGGCGGGCCAGGGGATCGTTGGCGATGGCCAGGGACATGTCCTTCAGACGCTTCAGCTCGTCGCGTAGGCGGGCGGCTTCCTCGAATTCCAGATCGGCGGCGGCGGCATGCATGCGCTTTTCGATATCGGAAATGGTGGATTCCAGATTGTGGCCGAGGGAGGCCTGATCGTCCTCGGCGAAGCCGAGGCCCGCATCCACCATCACGTGATCGCGCTCGTACACGGAGGAGAGAATGTCGCCGATATTCTTCTTCACGCTTTCCGGCGTGATGCCGTGCGCCTCGTTATAGGCGAGCTGCTTCTCGCGCCGGCGCTCGGTCTCCGCGATGGCGCGCTCCATGGAGCCGGTCATGCCGTCTGCGTAGAGGATCACCTTGCCGTCGACGTTCCGCGCCGCGCGGCCGATGGTCTGCACCAGGGAGGTTTCCGACCGCAGAAAGCCTTCCTTGTCGGCATCGAGAATGCCGACCAGGGCGCATTCGGGAATGTCGAGGCCCTCTCGCAGCAGGTTGATGCCGACCAGCACGTCGAAGGCGCCTAGGCGCAGATCGCGGATGATCTCGATGCGCTCCAGGGTCTCCACGTCGGAATGCATGTAACGGACCTTGATGCCCTGCTCGTGCATGTATTCGGTAAGGTCCTCGGCCATGCGCTTGGTCAGGGTGGTGACCAGCACCCGCTGACCCCGGGCGATCACCTGACGGGTCTCGTCGATCAGATCGTCGACCTGAGTGGAGGCGGGGCGGATCTCGACCGGGGGGTCGATCAATCCGGTGGGGCGGATGACCTGCTCGGTGAACACGCCGCCGGTTTGCTCCAGCTCCCAGGAGCCGGGGGTGGCCGAGACATAGATGGTCTGGGGCCGCATGGCGTCCCACTCCTCGAAGCGCAGGGGCCGGTTGTCCATGCAGGAGGGGAGGCGGAACCCATATTCGGCAAGGGTCGATTTCCGCCGGTAGTCGCCGCGGAACATGGCGCCGATCTGGGGGATCGTGACGTGGCTCTCGTCGGCGAAGACCAGGGCGTTGTCGGGCAGATATTCGAACAATGTGGGGGGCGGCTCGCCGGGCGCGCGGCCGGTGAGATAGCGGGAATAGTTCTCCACGCCGGCACAAGCGCCCGTCGCCTCGATCATCTCCAGATCGAAGGTGGTGCGCTGTTCCAGACGCTGGGCCTCCAGCAGACGGCCTGCCTTGTGCAGCTCGTCGAGGCGCAGCTTCAGCTCGTGCTTGATGCCCTTCACCGCCTGTTTCAGGGTCGGCTTCGGCGTGACGTAGTGGGAGTTCGCGTAGATCTTCACCATGGCGAACTGATCGGTCTTCGCGCCGGTCAGGGGATCGAACTCGGTGATGGATTCGATCTCGTCGCCGAACAGGGAGATGCGCCAGGCGCTGTCGTCCAAATGGGCTGGCCAGAGCTCGATCGTGTCGCCGCGCACCCGGAAGGAGCCGCGCACGAAATTCATGTCGCTGCGCCGGTATTGCAGGCTCACCAGATCGGCCATGAGCTGACGCTGCTCGATGCGCTCGCCCCGCTTCAGGCTCAGGGTCATGGCGGTGTAGGTCTCGACGGAGCCGATACCGTAGATGCAGGAGACAGAGGCGACGAGGATGACGTCGTCGCGCTCCAGCAGGGAGCGGGTCGCGGCGTGGCGCATGCGGTCGATCTGCTCGTTGATCGACGAATCCTTCTCGATATAGGTGTCGGTGCGCGGGACGTAGGCTTCCGGCTGGTAGTAGTCGTAATAGGAGACGAAATACTCCACCGCATTGTCCGGGAAGAAGCTCTTGAACTCTCCGTAGAGCTGGGCGGCGAGGGTCTTGTTGGGCGCCAGGATGAGGGCCGGGCGCTGGGTCTCCTCGATCACCTTGGCCATGGTGAAGGTCTTGCCGGAGCCGGTGACGCCGAGCAGCACCTGATCGCGCTCGGCCGCATTCACCTGGGCGACGAGCTCGGCGATGGCCGCGGGCTGGTCGCCCTTGGGCTCCATCTCCGATTTCAGGGTGATCGGCACGCCGCCTTCCGACTTCTCCGGCCGGGGCGGGCGATGGGGCATGAAGGTCGGCATGTTCGCCCCGCCCGCCAGAGGATGATCCTGCATCAGCGGCTGGGGCGCTCCCGACAAGCCGGGCGTGCGGTTCTCTTCCGTGGGCAGGCCGGCGGCCTCGCCGGTGACGGCGCGGGGCTCGGCGCGGGAACCGAAGGTTCTGGCTGTGCGGGGCGGCATGGGGCGAATATGACCCTCGAGCCACGCTTTGCCTAGAGGGTCTGCGGCGTTATGGGCGGCTTAGGGTCCTGAAAGATCAGGCGTAGATCAGCACGATGATCGCCATCCAGACGATAGCGAAGATCTGGATGCCGAACAGCGAGCCGCGCACGCGGACCACGGGCTCGGTCTGCTCGAAGGACAGATGCAGGCTCGACTGGGCGATACGGGCGATGAGCACGGCGATGGCGAGGCCGCTGATCACCGGGCCGGTGACACCGGCGATAGCCGCGGTGATCGCCACTGCCGCATAAACCGGCAGGTTCTCCACGCAGTTCAGATGGGCCCGCATGGCCCGCTGGTGATAAGGCGGCCCCTCCGCCACGCCGCCGGGAAAATCCGAAAATTTCTCCCCGTTCATCACCCGTTTGGTCCGCGCCGTCGCCACCCCGGCCAGGAGCACGAAGACGGTCCAAAGCGCGTAGAGGACGAGGACGGCGAGGGGGGTGGTCATGGGTGGCCTCGATGAAGCGGTTTCAGGCGCCGCCGACTATGGCTGGGCGGGGCGCGGATGGGAAGGGGCGGGGGATCACGTTGCGGCTTCCGCCAAATTTATCCCCACCCTCCGGGGGATTTGGAGTCGCGCTTCTTTTCTTGGATGCCCGGGACGAGCCTGGGCATGACTCCGAGAAAGGAGCAGAGCGCTGCCTCCTCCGCCTACCGCTCGTCCAGCTCTTCGCGCACTTGGGCGTAACTCAACACGGCGAAGAGGATGGTGCCGCCGGCCACGTTGCCGAGCAGGGTGGGAATGAAGAAGACGAAGATGGCACGGAGCAGGCTCTCATGGCCGGTCAGGACCAAATAAAAGGCCTCCACGGAGCCGGCGATGACATGGGTGAAGCCGCCCAGGGCGATGAGATAGGTGATCAGAGTGATCACGAAGATCTCGGTGCCTTCGGCGGAGGGCAGCATCCAGACCAGGGCGGCGATCAGCCAGCCGGAGACGATGCCTTTGACGAACATCTCGCCGGCGGAGTTCTCCATCAGATGCTCCGAGATCTTCACCACGGCCTGCACGATGTCCGGGGTGAGGGCGCCGGAGAAGGCGAGGAACAGGGCGACGAACAGGCAGCCGACCATGTTGGCGGCCAGCACGATGCCCCAGAGGCGCAGGAGCACCCAGACCCACATCAGGCGCCGGCGCGAAATCACCGGCAGCACGGCGGTCAGGGTGTTCTCGGTGAAGAGCTGCTGGCGGGACAGGATGACGATCAGGAAGCCGACCGAATAGCCGAGATCGGCGATGATGTCGGCGCCCGGCTGATCGGTGAGAAAGGCGGACAGCATGGCCTGGGACAGCACCGAGAAGCCGATGGAGATGCCGGCGGCGAGGCCGGACCACCACAAGGCGCCCCAGGAGCGCGCCAGCTCGCCTTCGCCCTCGGTGCGGATGATCTCGTAGACCACCGCGGCGCGGAGCCGGCGGCGTTTCTGGACCGAGCGCGCCTCTTCGCGGCTCAAGCCTTCCTGTTTCGTGGGGCCGTCGTCTTCGGAATTCTTCGCCATTTTATCTCGCTGAAGTGTTTCGCCGGTTGGTGGTCGCCGTAGCGGGGCCTAACGATTGAACGCAGCTAGGGTTCACGGGGAAAGGGGGTGCGCCAGCATGGCGCTTCTGCGCGTTGCGATCTTAGACGGATTCGGTGGGGTGGCTGCAAGGAAAGCGGCCTGGGCAGGATAGGCAGGGCAAGATGTCCTGTTAACAGCCGGCGGCGATATTCGGGCGAATATGCTCAATAAAACATGAAAAGCTGTTGGTTTTCGTCATTTTGCGCCGGTTGTTGGGGGTAAGTTGTAACCAATGGCTTATAATGTCGTTGTAAACTGTTGGGCGAACAGGAAACGGAGCAGAAGATCATGGCCAAAGCTCGAACGGCCAAGCAGAGCACCGGTTCGAAAGCTGCGCCTAAGCGGAAAAGCGCGCCGAGTGCCAAATCGAAGACCGCATCGAAAGAAAAGGGCGCCGGCAAAACGGTGACGGCGAGGTCGCCGGCCGCCAAGCGACCCGCGGCTGCTGCCAAGGCGAAATCGAAGCCGGCGGCGAGGCCGGCCGTGGCCGCGAAAGCATCGAAGCCAGCCAAGCCTGCAAAAAAGACGGCCAGAAAGGCGAGCACCGCGAAGGCCAGCACGGTTAAGAAGGCCGGCACGGCCAAGAAAGCTGCCGTGAAGGGTAGGGTGGCCAAATCCGCCGCACCGAAGAAGGTTGCCGCGAAAAAGGCGCCTGCCGCCACGAAGAAGAGCGCCAAGGTCAGCGTGGCGAAACCGAAAACCGCCAAACCGAAAACCGCCAAGCCGAAAACTGCGAAGATGCCAGCCGGCAAAGGCCGCAAAAGCGCCGCGCCGAAGGCGGCCGCAAAGACGGGATCGCAGACGCGGGCGGCCAAGCCGACGTCGAAGCGCCGCGCCGCACCCGTTGGCCGCAGCCGGCCCACCACGCCAGAGACGGTGCCCTCGAAACCGCCGCTCGCGACGTTCGGCAGCAGCGGCGGCTACGATCGCGCGCCGGTCGGGCCGATTACGCGGATTGTCGGGGAGCCGACGCCGGCGCCCGGGTCGCTTTCTCCTCCCAGGCGGGATGGCAACGAGGAGACCGGCGAGGGGAGCCGCGAAGACGAGGGAACGGCCTGGCGAGACGAATAGCGGCTAGACGCTATCGATATCGTCCACGAGACCGCCGAGACCGAGCTGACTCAGGGCTTCCAGCCAATGATCGGCGACATGGGGGTGATCGAGAAGATAATTCGATGTCGGGACCTCCCGCCGCTCTTTGGCCTGAGCAACGAGATCGGGCCATTCGGCGGGCTCGCCATCGCCCCGGCCAAGCCACAGCAGGGCAACGAGCTCGGCCTGCTCTTGCTCGTTCAGGCCTTCGATCTCCTCCACGATCTCCTCGCGCCGAAGATCTTCCCCGTCGTCCTGGAATTCATCGGGAGGCGTATCGTCGTCGGTCGGATTGGAGCCGATATCGGGCATCTCGTTCGCTTCCTCGCCCATGATCGACCGCACTTTCAGGGCGAGGGATTTGACGTAATCCGGATCAATGGAGATTTCGGTCATGATGCTTTTCCTGCTGCTCGATCGGCGCGGATGAATGCACGAGGACGCGCCCATTCCGCCGGAGCAACGCAAAGCCAACCGGCCCGTTCCCAATTCTAGCGAAAGCGTGGATCGCGGCGGTTCAAACGCCGCGGAAGATATTGCCGGCGAGCAGCACGAAATAGGCGACGAGCAGAGTCTCGAAGCGGTATTCGGCGATAAAGGGGATGTGAAAAGGCGTGTAGGTTTCCAGGAGCACCAAGATGACCAGGACCAACGAGATCAAGAAGATCGGATAGGTCGGCGGTGTCAGCCAGTAGCCGCGTGCCATGAAATCTGCCCCTCGATTGATTTGTCTGTCGGATGGCCCCGGCCGGTGTGCGCCGACCGAGGCCGAAGCGCTTTACATCCCGGCTAGCAGATTGCCGAGTGCGAGAATCACATAGGCGGCGACGGCCACCCAGAACGCATAGGCGGAGACGAACGGAATGGCCACGAAAACGCCGACCACCGCCAAAATCGCCAGAATAAGCGAAATGAAGAATACGATCTGAGTAGGTGCACTAAGATTCATGTTGCCCTCCCTTGGTTGACGCTTGGAGGGTAATGGTTTTGTGTGAAAAAACGAAGTGCCGATCTCCCGCCTGGGTTTAGGCTGTGGGTGAAAGCAATCGAGGGGCAATAAGGGGGAGGCTGGTGTGGGGCCGGTATTGCGACTGGTTTTGGGGGTTGTGGCGCTGCTCGCGATTCTCGCTGGCGTTGCCGTGACATTGCCCGATCATGTTCATGTGGCGCGGACCATCGTGATCAACGCGCCCGAAACGGCGGTCTTTCCGCATCTCAACGATCTTCAGAAGATGGCGGCGTGGTCTCCCTGGAAGCAGCGGGATCCCGATTTGCGGGTCGATTATTCCGGCAACAGGGCGGGCGAGGGCGCGCATATGGAGTGGTATAGCGAAGACCCCTCCATCGGTGCAGGCAGCGTGGATATCACCGAGAGCGAGACGCCGCGGAAGGTGAGCTACGACGTCGATTTCGGCGGCCTCGAAGGGACCAGCTATCTGCTGGTGTCGCCGGCCGGATCGGGCAGCAAGGTGACCTGGGGCTTTGGCTACGATACGGGCACCAATCTCTTCAAGCGCTGGAAGGGGTTGATGCTCGACAGGCTGGTGGGGGCGGATTACAGCCAGGGCCTCGCCAGGCTGAAAAAGGTCGTCGAGCAGGAGCGGGCGCCGGAAAGATCGGTGATCCAGGGCGCACCGAGTGGCGCGCCAAATCCAGCGGCCCCTGTGGGACAGAACGTCGAGAAGCAGTAAGCCGTACGTCCGGCCGTCTTAAAGCTTCTGTTCGGCCGGCGCCCGACTGTCGTTTTCCGTCACCGATTCGATCACCAAGCGAAAAGCACCGGCGGCGAGGCTGTTCAGGGTCTCGCAACTCGCATCCACCGGCGCTGGCTGAGCGATCTTCCCGGCCTTGTCGAGAGATGGCTTGGCCGGTGTCTGGCCGACCGCTTCGCGGGCCGTGACCCGGTAGACATAGGAGAGGCCGTCGGGAGTCACGACGGTTATGCGATCTCCCACGGAGACATTGTCAGGCTGAAGATGGGGGTCCTGGGCCGGATCGATCGCAGCGTGCCGGGTGGGGCTTCCGGTGTCGTCGGAGGTCTCTTCGGCCTTTCCCGCCAAAGCGGCAATGGCCGCCTGATCCGAAGCGGCATCTTCCAGGACGGCGCTCATGCCAAGGTGACGCACGGGGGCCTTGCCATGGCTCGCATCGGCAGGGCCATCAGTGAAATACGAGGTCCGATCGAATTGCGAGGCCTGGAATTGGAAGGGGGCCGCATCGGGGCTCCCGAACGATCCAATCAACGCAAAACCGAAGAGAGCTGCGCAACCGCCGGCCAATCCGAGGATTGCGACGGTCTTGCCATGTTTCTTGCCATGTTTGAAGAGGCCCTGAGGGGATTGCATCAATTGCTCCTCATTTCTTCGTCGACATCCTCATCTTGCGCGGAGGAAAGGGCGCGAAGATGGCGGCGCCAAAGGAGGCGTGTGGCAACGCCAAGAGTCGAAAGAAGTAGCACGATGAGCGCGAGCTGTCTTGGTTCAATAGGCCGGAGAGAGCTCTGGCCCTGATCGGCTGCGCTGGCCTCGGATGTGTCCGCGCTGCGGATTTCCTCGGCGGTCAGCTCTTCGTCGACGACGGAGATCGGCTCCAACTCGACCGGATCGAGAACGGTGGCAGGGACGAGCTGCGGTTCCGTGGCATGGAGCAGCACAGGCCCGGAAATCAGGCCGGCAGCGAATGCGGCAATCGTCATTATTATGCGAGCTGTAACTCGATTTTTGAACATGTCGCTTGGCCCCCTAAGCTCAAGTCGGCGGGAAATCATCACAGCAATTGGGCGATGGATGAGCGGGAATTTGACGCTCCGACGGCGAAGCCGCCGTTTGCCAGAAGAGGCTTGCGAAGACCTCACCAAAACATCTGCAAATCTCGAAAACACTTCCGCGATTTCGAAGGGTCGAGGTGTGGCCGCCGGTTCGCGCAATCACCGTCTGGGCGGGAACAAGCGAACCCAGGCAGCCGTTACGATGGGGTGAAAAACAAGGCCCCTCCCGCCCGGCATAACAAGTGCAAAGGCGGCCCCCCGGGAGCCTCAAAAAGCACGGAGGAAGGACAGATGAAAACGCTCAAAGATCTTTTCATGCACCAGCTTGCAGATGTCTATTACGCCAAAAAACAGATCCTGAAGGCACTGCCGGAAATGGCGAAGCAGGCCGATTCCGATCAGCTTCGGAAGGCCTTCGAGGATCACCTGGAAGAGACCAAGGGGCAGAAGGACCGGCTGGAGCAGGTCTTCAAAATCTTGGAGACCGAAGCGAAGGGCGAAAAATGTCCGGCCATCGACGGCATCATCAAGGAGCATAAGGATATCGCGTCGGATATCGACGATGCCGATGCGCTCGACGCGGCGATGATCGCCGACGCTCAAGCCGTGGAGCATTACGAGATCTCGCGCTACGGCACGCTCATCGCCTGGGCCGATCAGCTCGGTCTTCCGACCGAGGTTCATAGCCTTCTGCGGCAGACGCTGGACCAGGAATACAATGCCGATTCCACTCTGAGCCAACTGGCCGAGAGCAAGCTGAACAAAGAGGCGGCTTAAAACGTCTCTCGAGGAGATTTAAAACGACGATGCGACGGCGCGGACATGGCTTTGTCCGCGCCGTTGGTTTATCTAAACGCCATCAACGTTCTTTAGAGACAAGCTGGCTATCCCTATCTGCACTCCGCATGGACGGGCTGCGTGGCCTCATGGCCGGCCTCTCTTGAGGATGCAAATTCGTTTATGACTTCAAGCAGGGATCCTGGCGGGGGATGAGCTCTGCCCTGGAAATGGTCCGATGGAATTAGTCGCCGAGGCTCTTACACGGGTTAAACCGTCGCCAACCATGGCAATCACGGCGAAGGCGCGCGAGCTCAAAGCCGCTGGCGAAGACGTGATCGGCCTCGGCGCCGGCGAGCCTGATTTCGATACCCCTGAAAACGTGAAGCGGGCCGCGATCGATGCGATCAATCGCGGCGAGACGAAATACACTGCCGTCGACGGCATTCCCGAGCTGAAAGAGGCGGTGGCGGCGAAGTTCGAACGCGATAACGGGCTGCGCTACGGCACGGATGAGATCACCGTCGCCTCGGGCGGCAAGCAGGTGCTCTACAACGCGCTGATCGCGACGCTCAATCCGGGAGATGAGGTGATCATTCCGGCGCCTTACTGGGTGAGCTATCCGGATATCGTGATGCTGGCCGGCGCGACGCCGGTGATGGTGAAGACCGAGCTTCAGAACAAGTTCAAGCTGTCAGCCGAGGCGCTGGCCGCGGCGATCACGCCCCGGACCCGCTGGGTGATCTTCAACTCGCCGGCCAACCCGACGGGGGCGGCCTACACCAAGGACGAGATCAAGGCGCTCACGGACGTGCTGCTCCGGCACGATCAGGTCTGGGTGCTATCGGACGATATCTACGAGCATCTCGTCTACGACGATTTCGAGTTCTTCACCCCGGCGCAGGTCGAGCCGAAGCTGAAAGACCGGACTCTGACCATGAACGGCGTCTCCAAGGCCTATTCCATGACCGGCTGGCGAATCGGCTTCGCCGGCGGGCCCAAGCCGCTCATCAAGGCCATGGCGACCCTGCAATCCCAATCGACCTCGAATCCGTGCTCGATCAGCCAGTGGGCCGCGGTGGAGGCCTTGAACGGACCGCAGGATTTTCTCAAAGGCTGGGTCGCCTCGTTCCGGGAGCGGCGCGACCTCGTGGTCTCCATGCTCAATCAATGTGCCGGGTTGGAATGCCCAACGCCCGAGGGCGCTTTCTACGTCTACCCCTCCTGCGCCGGTGCGATCGGCAAGACCACGGAATCCGGCAAGACGATCGAGACGGATGAGGATTTCGTCAGCCTCCTGCTGGAGGCGGAAGGGGTTGCGGTGGTGCATGGCGCGGCTTTCGGACTTTCGCCCTTCTTCCGCATTTCATACGCCACGGGTAAGGACGATCTCGAAGAGGCCTGTCGCCGGATCCAGCGATTCTGCGCTAGCCTTCGCTGACGCCCTAGGCGCATTCCTTGCCGCTGCCGGACGGCGAGGCAGATATTCTGCTTTTACATTCCTGAAGAGAGGCTCGGTCAATGAAACTCACCACCCCAAATCAGATCGCCGGCAAGGTCATGGAGATCCGCAAAGGCGCGGTGACGGCCATCGTCTATGTGGAGATCGCGGGCGAGCTCAATATCGAGACCAGCGTCACGGTGGCCTCGCTGGAAAAGCTCGGTCTTTACGAAGGCAAGGATGTCGTCCTGATCATCAATCCGGGCGATGTGATCATCGGCTGCGAATAGCGCAACGCCCGACACCATCCCCTCGGGGGTCCCATGGATCAGATCTCGCCCGGCGCCACCAGCGAAGCTCGAAGCCTGACGCTGAGCGATGGGCGGCGCATGGGCTATGCGGAATATGGCGATCCCGAGGGGCTGCCCGTCCTCGCCTTGCATGGCACGCCCGGTTCTCGGCTGACCTTCACCATCACCGACAAGGCGGCGCGGGCGCGGAATTTACGCATCATCGCGCCGGACCGCCCGGGCTATGGGCTTTCGGATTTCAAGCGGTTCGAGACGGTGATGGATTGGGTGCCGGACTTGCGGGCGCTGGCCGACGGGCTGGGGCTCGAAGGATTCGGCATCATGGGCGTTTCCGGCGGCGGGCCCTATGCGGTGGCTGCGGCGGCGGGGATGCGCAGGCGCACAGCGTTCCTGGCGCTGGTGAGTCCTGTCGGACCGATCTTCGATCTCGGAGAGCGGTTGCGGCTGACGCCGACGCATCGGCGCATCTTCAAGGATTTGCCGGCCCGGCCTCGCATTTCCGCAGCAGTCTTCTGGTCGATGCGGAGCGTGCTCAGAATGGCGCCGAGGCTCGCTTATCGCGGACTTGTCTCGCGCGCAGCGCCCTCGGACCGTCCAATTCTAATCCAGCCGGATATCAAGGCGAGTTTGCTCGAAGGACACCGCGAGGGTTTGCGACGGGATGTTCGCGGCGCTGTACAGGATCTTCGGCTTTTCGCGGCCTCATGGGAACTCGATTTTGCAAGCGTGATCGCACCGGCCGTGATGTGGCAAGGGCTGGAGGATCGTAACGTTCCGCCAACAGCGGCCGAGTATCTCGCCGATTGGCTTCCGAATTGCCGTTTGGACGTGATGCCGCGCGCCGGTCATTTCTGGGTGTTCGATCATATCGGCGAGGTGCTGGACGCGGTCGAGGCCTCGCTGAAGGCGGGGGCCGGGGTTGCGGAAGTCGGCGCCGATGACGAGGTTTGAGGGATGAGCGCCGCCGGCTTCACCCATTGCGCCTTGCATGTCTGCGATCTCGACGAGTCGATCGCCTTCTACGAAGATTATTGCGGGCTGAAATTCATCCTCGAACATGGCGAGGGGAAGGGGCGGACCGTCTGGATGGCGAGCCCGGGCGCGGAAGACGATTTCGTGCTGGTGATGATGGGCGGCGGGGCGCGACGGGAGCAGCCGGAAGGGGACATGACCCATTACGGATTCGCCGTCTCGGCGCGGGAGGATATCGACCGGATCTCCGAGCGGGCTGAACGGGAAGGCCGGCTTCATTGGGCGCCGAAAGAGTTCAAGCCGCCGACCGGGTATCTGTGCGCGGTGACCGATCCGACCGGCTATGTCATCGAGTTCAGCTACGGCCAGCCCCTGGGGCCGGGGGCGGATTAGGCCAAGGGGAGGTCACTGTTTCACCTCTCCCCCATGGGGAGAGGCCGGCGCTCTAAGTGCCGGGTGAGGTGAGAAAAAATCGGTGAGGTGGGCACCACCTCACCCCACCCCTCTCCCCTGTGGGGAGAGGGAGTCAGACTGCGGCTCGTGGGGCCGGTTTCCAACCTTCGGAGTTATCATCCGGCACAAGCTTACGACCGGGTTCGCAAAGCGGAACCCGGTTGGCCGGGCATGATGCCGTGCGGTAAAGCGCAGGGACGACAGCTATCGGGTTCCGCAGTCATCCTCCGAGGTTCGGCGCCGTGCGCCTCAGGATGACGGCCATGCGTGAGGCTATTGCTTGAGCGGCGATGCTACTCCGCCGCTTCGCTGACGTTCTCCAAGCCGGCGAGATGGCGCTCCGCCTCCAGAGCGGCCATGCAGCCCATGCCGGCCGCGGTGACCGCCTGTCGGTAGACGTCGTCGGTGACGTCGCCGGCGGCGAACACGCCGGGAATGCTGGTGGCGGTGGAGTCTGGCGCGGTCTCGATATAGCCGGAGGCGCGCATCTTGAGTTGGCCTTCGAAGAGCTCGGTCGCCGGCTTATGGCCGATGGCGATGAAGACGCCGTCCACCGGCTCGAGGATGGTCTCTCCGGTGAGGGTGTTCTTCAGGCGCACGCCGGAGACGCCGCGGGGATCTTCCTCGCCCAGCACCTCGTCGAGCTCATAGTGCCACATGACGTCGATCTTCGGATTGTTGAAAAGGCGCTCCTGAAGGATCTTCTCCGCGCGCAGCTCGCCCCGGCGGTGCACCAGAATCACCTGCTTGGCGAAGTTGGTCAGGAAGAGCGCTTCCTCCACCGCCGTGTTGCCGCCGCCGACCACGACGACGGTCTTGTCGCGGTAGAAGAAGCCGTCGCAGGTGGCGCAAGCCGACACGCCGAACCCCTTGAAATGACTTTCGGACGGCAGGCCGAGCCAGCGGGCCTGGGCGCCGGTGGCGATGATCAGGGAATCGCAGGTGTATTCCTCGCCACCGTCGCCCTTCAAACGGAAGGGACGCTGCGTCAGATCGACCTCGGCGATGTGGTCGTTGACGATCTCCGCGCCGACATGGCGGGCCTGGGCCTCCATCTGCTCCATGAGCCAGGGGCCTTGGATGACGTCGGCGAAGCCGGGGTAATTCTCGACATCGGTGGTGATGGTCATCTGGCCACCGGGCTGGATGCCCTGGATGAGCAGCGGCTCCAGCATGGCGCGGGACGCATAGATGGCGGCGGTGTATCCGGCCGGGCCGGAGCCGATGATGATCACCTTGGCGTGGCGGGGAGTCATTGCTTGCCTCTCGAATGACGGCCGCGATTCCTGTCGATCGCGACTTGCGCGTGTTTCGGAAGCCAGAGGTAATCGCCGCGCGGCTCATGCGCAAGAGCGCGGGGCGGAGGA
Source organism: Methyloligella sp. ZOD6 (assembly GCA_050110875.1). GTDB lineage: Bacteria > Pseudomonadota > Alphaproteobacteria > Rhizobiales > Methyloligellaceae > Methyloligella. Next base: position 1,940,073 of record CP188828.1, on the reverse strand, counting down.
CTCACACTCCCAAGCGCCGGCGGATCGCCGCGGCGACCTTGTCGGTGTCGCGGACGGGGGGATAGGTCCAGTTTTCCAACCTGCCCTCGAAGGGTCTCGTGATGCCGTCTTCGCGCATCTTGGCGTGGAAACGGCCGAGGCGCTTGGAGCGGCCGGGCAGGGGCTGCACGTAGAGGGGCTTCCCGGTGCCGGCCGCCTCGGTGACCATATTGACCGAATCCTGGGTGACGACGATGGCATCGGCCGCGGCCAGGAAGGCGAGATAGGGGTTCTCGCCATCCCCTGCATAAATGACGCTTGGAATGCCGCCGATTTCGGCGCGCAAGGCGGCGAAGGTCTCGTCCGGCGTGCGGTAGGAAGGGGTGACGAGGAGCGATCCGCCGGTCTCCTTGGCCATTGCTGCCAGCTTGCGGCCGAGGTCTCGGCCCAGCTCGGCGGGAAAATCGAATGCACGGCTCTTGCCGCCGAGCAGCACGGCGATGCGGGGATGGGGCAGAGGGTCTATGGAATCGGCGAAATGCCGGGCGGCATGGGCGAGCTTTTCGGGGGTGACGGCGTGGAGGGAGCCGTGGGTCGGAATCACATTCTCGCCCGTCACACCGTCATGTTCGGGCACGGCGACGAGATCGAAGAGGCGAAGGGGCAGCTTCGGGTCGTGGATATGCACGGCGAAGGCACTGCCGGCGGAAGCGCGCTTGACGGCCAAGGCAATCGGCGCGCTGCGCTTGCCGACGGATATAACGAGGCGGGGCCAAGGGCCGCTCGGTCGCGGATCGATCTCGGCCCGGCGGAGCAGCAGGGCGGCAGGCAGGAAGCGCTGCAAGGATGGCGGCATAGGCAGTTCGACCTTGCGGAGCTCGTGCAGCCGGTAGGGCAGGCCGACGGCTTCGGCGAGGGCCAGACCCTGGGCACGGGTGCCGGCGGCGCCATCGCCGATCACCCAGGTGGCGGCAGGCGCGGCGCCAAGGGGATCGTCACTGAAACTTCCGGAATGGTTCATTGCCGGCTGCTTTTCGTTTATTATCGTTTTGAGACCGATTATTTCGCGTCGCTGGGTGGCATTCTAAAGCTCTTTGGCTTCTAGCCTGCCATGTGGCGCATTTCCAGGGAGTCGCCCGACACGCCATGCGCGCCGCCCGCCTCGACCAGACCGATTGGCGGATCCTCCAGCTTCTGCAGGAAGACGGGCGGATCACCAATATCGAGCTTGCCCGCAAGGTGGGCATCACGGCGCCGCCATGTCTGCGGCGGGTGCGGGCCATGGAGGAGGCCGGCATCATCGAACGCTATATGGCGGTGCTGAACGGCGGCAAGCTCGGCTTCGACGTGACGGCCTTTGCCATGGTGAAGCTGCACAGTCAGGCGGAGGCCGATCTCATCGCCTTCGAGGAGCGGGCGCTGAGATCGCCGATCGTGCGGGAATGCTCCATGCTCTCCGGCGAGATCGACTTTCTGCTGCGCTGCGTGGCACCGGATCTCAGCCGCTTCCAATCCTTCATCATTCACGACCTGACGGCGGCGCCCAATGTGGAAAGCGTGAAGACATCGCTGGTGATCCGCACGGCGAAGGAGGCGACGGGGCTGCCGCTGGAATTGGCCTCCGAGGAGGCGTGAGCGGCCGGGCGCCAACAGCGCTCAGATCCCGACATTGGAATAGACGGCGAGGTTTCGGAACGACTCGGCGCTTTCGGCGGCGAGGTCGGGACCGATGGGCTTCGGTCCCTGCATGGCGCGGATGGCGCCGTCCTTCGATCCGGAGATCATGTTGTCGGTGATCAGCGCATATCCGGCTTCCCCGTCGGTGGAGACGCCGATGCCGATATGGCAATTGCGGATGAGATTGCCGGTGGCGGAGATATCCCGCAGATATTTGTACCAGCCGAAGAAGAGGCCGTAGCCGGGGGAGCGCTCCACCACGTTGCCGGTGACGGCGCAGTCGGCTTCCGCCGCGATACCGATGCCGCCGGAGCCGGTGCCTTTGCGGAAGAAGAGATTGCGGATCAGGTTGCCTTGAACGACCGCGAGGTGGCCGCCCTCGTTGAAATTGGTCACCGAGATGCCGGTGGATGCGGTGTCGATGACGTTGTTGGCGATCACCGCACCGTCGAAGGCGAATTCCACGAAAATGGCGGTCTCGCCGAGCCTGGAGCAGGAATTGCCGACGATCTGGCAATTCTTGCCGCTGTTGTCGCGCACGGCGGAATAGGCGCAGTCGGCGATCCGATTGTTGCTGACGACCACAGCGCCGGCGCGGAAGATATTGACACCATTGCCGTATTGGCCGCTGCCGCCGCTCTTGGCCTCGATGCGCTGGATGCGATTGGCATGGACGAGCGTACCGTCGTCGCCGGGCTCAGACCGCCAGACCTGGATGCCGTTGTCGCCGCAATCGCGGACGGTATTGTGGGCGATCTCCATTCCCGCCGCGTCATTGGAGAAGAGGCCGGTCTTCGCAATCTTGCCGATCTCGCAGAAGGCGACGCGTCCGCCGCAGCCGCGAAGGACGATGCCGTTCTGGGTGCTGTTGAGCACGCGGCAATTGCCGATGTCGAGATGGCGCGTCCGGTGTGCCTGGAGGAGCGCGGCATTCTCGGGCAGGGGCTTGTCGCCGCCATCGAGGATGAGTCCGTCGAGGCTCACGCCGTCGGCGTCTTCGGCGTTCAGGATGAATTTGCTACTTGCGAGCTTCAGCACGGTGCGGCCGGGCACGCCCCGGATGGCGGTGCTGGAGGGGAGTTCTAGCCCGCCGACGGCATAGATGCCCGCGGGCAGGGTGAGGATTGTGCCGCTGGCGGCCGCGTTCTCGATGGCGACCTGGAGGGTGGCGCTCTGGTCGAGCTCTCCGCCGGCGGGCACGATATCGAAGGTGCTTTGGGGTGCCGGTGCGTCGGACGTCTCCGCAGCGGTCGCGGCACCAGCGCCAGCACTCAATGCGAGGCCTGCGCCGAAGCTTCCCAGCATCAGGTCGCGGCGGTCGAGGGGCATGATCCGATCTCCTTCCGTCGGCGCCAAGGCGCGCTGCGGCGCATACGATAACGCTTAAGCTGCGCGAGGTTCGCCGATCGTTCGGCCGGCGCGGTTGGGGCCTTCCAGCACGTACCGAAGGATGCTGTCCGCGCCGCGCAAAATTCCAGCCTCGTCAAGATAGCCGCCATCGCGTTTCGCGGGCGGAATATGAACGAATAGCACTAACGGCGCTCTGTCTCGGCTCTGGGCTTGGCGCGCCGCCCAATCGAGGGAGAGGTAGTAGAGATAGTTGCAGAGATAGCGTCCGGCGCTGAGGGATGGGAGGGCCGGGATACCGTTCTGGCGCAAGTCTCGCGCGAGACGGGCGGTCGAGAGCGACGTGTCGAGACGGGGCGCGCCGCTTGCCAGGATCGCGGCTTGGGACGGCAACGCGCCGGCAGCATCTTTCAGCTTTCCTGTCCGGTTATAGGCGGAGCGCTCGATGCGGAATCCGTTGGCGCCGCGGCAGAGGCCGAAATGAACGACCATGTCGGGCTGGCTGTCTTGCAGGAGCGCCGGCGCCTGGTGGCGCACATAGTCCCATTCGGTGGTGAGGACATGGCGATGCAGGACGAGATCCGGCGTTTCGGAGAGGCGTTCTGCGAGCGCCTCCACGAGGGTTGTGGACGGGTTCTTCGGGATGCCCGGAAACGGCCCGAAGCCGGTCAGGAGCAGGGATCTCGTTTTGTCGGTCTCCGCCATCGGCCCAGATTATGCCAAGGGCGTATATTTGGAGAAGGGTTTTTCCAGGCTTTGGCGTTCAGGACTTTGGCCGGTCTCCGGCGCTCGCCAGCCGGCTGAGCTCGGCGGCGGCGGAGACGGCGCTGATCTCGCCGGTACGGACCTTGTCTTCCATCTCGCTCCATTGGCGGGCGGCTTTGCGGCCGCCCTTGAAGGCGGCCAGCAGCCGCTGCTCGAACAGCTCGCGCATCCATGTCACGGCCTGCTCGCCACGGCGCTTGGCAAGCTCGCCTTTCTCCTTGAGGGATTTGTGCCGCTCCTGGATCTTCTCCCAGAGGGTATCGAGGCCCTTGTTCTCCAGGGCGGAGAGGGTGAGGACGGAAGGCGACCAGCCCGGATTGCCGGCGGCGAGGATGTGCAGGCCGGCGCGGTATTCTGCGGCCGCCTTCTCGGCGTGCTCGACATTGGGGCCGTCGGCCTTGTTGACGGCGATGATGTCGGCAAGTTCGAGAAGGCCGCGCTTGATGCCCTGCAGCTCGTCGCCCGCGCCGGGGATGGCGACCACGACGAATACATCCACCATCTTGGAGACGGTGGTTTCGGATTGGCCGACGCCGACGGTCTCAACGATCACCACATCGAACCCGGCGGCCTCGGCCACGGCCATGGTCTCGCGGGTGGTCTTGGTGACGCCGCCCAGGCTGTCGCCTGCGGGGGAGGGGCGGATATAGGCATCAGTCTCCGATGCGAGCCGCCCCATGCGCGTCTTGTCGCCGAGGATCGAGCCGCCGCTGCGAGACGAGGTCGGATCGACGGCGAGCACCGCTACCTTGTGGCCGGCCTCGATGAGGTTGAGACCGAACTGATCGATGAGGGTGGATTTGCCGGCGCCGGGTACGCCGGAGATGCCGATGCGGACGGCCTTGCCCGTCTTCGGAAGAAGACGCTCGAGCAGCTCTTGGGCGCGGATCTGGTCTTCAGGCTTCACGCTCTCGATGAGAGTGATGGCGCGGGCGAGGGCCACGCGGTCGCCGCCGATCACCTTTTCGGCGAGCTCGTCGAGGGTGAGGGCGGGCTTTGGCTTCTGAGCAGTCACGAATCTATCCTTGGCTTACGCATGGCTACCCTATCCGGCAAGCGGCGCACGGCAAGCAATCGATGATGAAAGAAGTCGGACGCGGGCCAGACTTTATTCGGCGGCTTGCTGGGGCTCCGTTTCATCGCCCTTGAGCTTGGCGACGAGATCCATGGCTGCCTCGGCGATGGGGGTGCCGGGGCCGAAGATGGCCTTGGCGCCGGCCTCGTAGAGCTCATCGTAATCCTGGGGCGGGATCACACCGCCGACCACGATCATGATGTCGTCGCGGCCCATCTTCTCCAAGGCCTCGCGAAGGGCGGGCACCAAGGTGAGATGACCGGCGGTGAGGGAGGAGACGCCGATGATGTGGACGTCGTTCTCCACCGCTTGGCGGGCGGCTTCTTCCGGGGTCTGGAAAAGCGGTCCGATATCCACGTCGAAGCCGAGATCGGCGAAGGCGGACGCGATCACCTTCTGGCCGCGGTCATGGCCATCTTGGCCCATCTTGGCGACGAGGATGCGCGGCCGGCGACCCTGTTCGGCCTCGAACTCTTCCATCAGCTCTGCGAGCTTCTCGGCATTGCCATCCATGGCGCCAACCTCCGCCTTGTAGACGCCGGTCACCGCGGTGATCTCCGCGCGGTGTCGACCATAGACCTTCTCAAGCGCTTCGGAAATCTCACCGACGGTCGCCATGGCACGGGCGGCCTCGACGGCGCCTTCGAGAAGATTGCCCTTGCCAGTTTCGGCATATTCGGTGAGCCGGTCGAGGGCGGCTTGCACCTTCTCCTCGTCGCGTTCGGCACGCAGCTTCTTGAGTTTCTCGAGCTGCTGCTCGCGGACCGAGCGGTTGTCGATCTTGAGGAGGCGGATCTCCTCCTCGCGGGCGGGCTTGTACTTGTTCACGCCGACGATGGTCTGGCGGCGGGAATCGATGCGGCCTTGGGTGGCTGTGGCGGCCTGCTCGATGCGGCGCTTCGGAAGACCCGCCTCGATCGCCTTGGCCATGCCGCCCATCTCCTCGATCTCCTCGATATGGGCCATGGCCTTGGCCGCAAGATCGTGGGTGAGGCGCTCGACGTAGTAGCTGCCGCCCCAGGGATCGATGGTGTCGATGGTGCCGGATTCCTGCTGCAGCATGAGCTGGGTGTTGCGGGCGATGCGGGCGGAGAAGTCCGTCGGCAGGGCCAGGGCCTCGTCCAGGCCGTTGGTGTGCAGCGACTGGGTATGACCTTGGGTCGCCGCCATGGCCTCGATGCAGGTGCGGATGACGTTGTTGTAGACGTCCTGGGCGGCCAGGCTCCAGCCGGAGGTCTGGCAATGGGTGCGGAGCGCCAGGGACTTCTCGTTCTTCGGATCGAACTGGCTCATGAGCTTCGCCCAGAGGATGCGGCCGGCGCGCATCTTGGCGATCTCCATGAAGTAGTTCATGCCGATGGCCCAGAAGAAGGAGAGGCGGGGGGCGAAGGCGTCCACGCCCAGCCCCGCCGCGATGCCGGTGCGGACGTATTCGATGCCGTCGGCGAGGGTGTATCCGAGCTCCAGGTCGGCCGTCGCGCCGGCTTCCTGCATGTGATAGCCGGAAATCGAGATGGAGTTGAATTTCGGCATGTGCTGGCTGGTATAGGCGAAGATGTCAGCCACGATGCGCATGGATGGTCCGGGCGGATAGATATAGGTGTTCCGGACCATGAACTCCTTCAGGATGTCGTTCTGGATGGTGCCCGACAGCTTCTCGTGAGGCACGCCCTGCTCCTCGCCCGCGACGATGAAGAGGGCAAGCACGGGCAGGACCGCGCCGTTCATGGTCATGGAGACGGAGACCTGATCGAGCGGGATGCGGTCGAACAGGACGCGCATGTCGTAGATGGAGTCGATGGCCACGCCCGCCATGCCGACATCGCCGGGAACGCGGGGGTGATCGGAATCGTAGCCGCGATGGGTGGCGAGATCGAAGGCGACGGAGACGCCCTGCTGGCCGCCGGCGAGATTGCGGCGGTAGAAGGCGTTGGATTCCTCAGCCGTGGAGTAGCCGGCATATTGGCGGACGGTCCAGGGGCGCTGGACATACATGGTTGGGTAGGGACCGCGCAGGTATGGCTTGATGCCCGGATAGGTCTCAAGGAAGTCGAGCCCCTCGCGCGCCTCTTCCGTGTAGGCGGGGGCGACGTCGATGCCTTCCGGCGTGGTCCAGGCCTCAGTGGCTTGCGGGCTTGCCGCCTTGCCGGCATCGGCAAACGCGATCTCGGTGAAATTCGGGATCCCGGTCATTTGATAATCAACTCCCGACGCTCAGTTTCTGTTGCGCGTCCTGCAGCACGCCAAGCGTATCACATCCGGCGAAGATGAAGTCGTCGATGCCGGCGGATTGCATCTCCTCGCGGCCGTCTTTCGGCTTGCCGGCGAGATAGATGAAGCTCGCGCCGGCGTCCTTCAGAGCTTTCGCCGCCTCGGCCGCCTTCTCCGCGTAGACCTTGTCGGAGGAGCAGAGGCAGATCAGCTTCAGGCCGGACGCCTTGAAGTCCTTCACGGTGTCTTCGATGGTGAAGGTCTGGGGTTCGCCGCTTTCGGTGGTGACGGGCTTCTCCGGCAGGATTGGCGCGATGCCGCCGGCGGAGAAGAAGGAGCGGGCGAAGGTGACGCGGGCCACGAAATCGGCCGGCTTGCCGATGGTGGCGAGGAAGATGGCCGGGCGATTGCCGGTCTTCTCCAGGGCGTTGTCGGACGCGTCGCGCAAGGTTTCGTAGGGTTCGGCGAGCCGATAACGGGCGAGGGGCGCGATCTGGGGATTCTTCGCGGGCTCCGGAGCGGGCGCCGGATCGACCTCCACCTTATCCTCGTCGAGATCGGGGAAGTCGCTGGTGCCGATCATTGCCTCTTTCCGCTTCGCGACGTTCTCGTCCCGCTCGGCACGGGTCTTGGCGACGTGCTTCTGGACGACACCGGCCTTCAGGGCCTCGTAGGCGCCGCCTGCCTTCTCGATCTCCTGGAAGAGCGCCCAGGCGGAGCGGCAGAGATCGTCGGTGAAGGCTTCCAGGGCGCCGGAGCCGGCGGCCGGATCGGAGACCTGATGGAGGTTGGATTCTTCCGTGAGGATGAGCTGGGTGTTGCGGGCGACGCGGCGGGCGTGATCGCGAGGAATCCCCAGGGCGGCCGTATAGGGCAGCACGGACATGGCATTGGCGCCGCCGATGGCGGCGCCCGCGCAGGCGATGGTGGTGCGCACCATGTTTCCGTACGGGTCGCGTCTCGTCATCATCCGCCAGGCGGTCTCGGCACTGACATGGGCCGGTTCGGGGGCGAGGCCGCAAGCTTCTTCGATGCGGGCCCAAAGGCGCCGAAGGGCGCGGAACTTGGCGAGCGTCAGGAATTGGTTCTGATCGGCGGCGAGGCGGAAGGAGATCAGCTTGCGGGCCTGGTCGAGTGCGATGCCGGCGTCTTCCAGGCTACGGAGATATGTCACGGCGGTGGCGAGAACGAAGGCGAGTTCCTGGCCTTCCGAGCCGCCGGCGGCGTGGACAGGCCTTCCGTCAGAGACGGCGAAGGGACCTTTGAACCCCTTCTCCGAAAGCACCTTTATGCGGGCGGCAAATTCGGGAGCGAGATCGGGCCACGGATTCGAGATCGCCCCGTAGGCGGCGAAGGCGCCCAAGGGATCGAGGCCGAAACGGATGACGCAATCGGCGGGCGAAACGCCCGTCGCTTCGACCAAGTTGGCCAGAGCTTCGGCGGCACCGCCGGTATCTTCACCGCAATCGAGCTCGATCTCGACGCCCTTGTCGAAGAGAACGTCCTTGAGGGCGGCCTCCAGCATGGCAGGCTGAAGGGCATACCCGTAATCGCCGACCGCGCCTTTCAGGACGAGTTGAAGTCCGGGCGCGCCGTTGAACAAATCGTCCATGAGCTGTTTGTGGGCGGCCTCCGCATCGGGCAGGTCGATGCGCTGCATGACACCCCAAGGCGCGCGGGGGGCGCGGCCCGGAATGGGCTCCTTGCCTTGTGCAGGCCGATAGAGCGGCTCGATGACGTTGCCGTCATAGGTACGGGTTTGGAGGCGTTCGAAAAGCGCGCCTTTCAGCGCCTTTTCGACTAGTTCCCGCCATTCGGCCTCCGTCGTTTCCGGAAAATCGCCCGCTAAGCTCAGTTCAGCCATTGTCACCAGGGTGTTACCTCAATCCGAGAGCGGACCTCCTAGCATGAAGGCGAAGCGGCAACAAAGCGGAGAAAATGGCCAAAAGCGTCGCGCTTCGTCTTTGCGGGGGTATGATCCGGTGGCTACACTCGCTCACGAAACGGGGTTTAAGGAGGCTGGGTTGGCTAAGACGAAAACGACAGAAGCAGATCAGACACTGCCCGAGGACTCGGTCTATATCGGCCAGAGCGTCAAGCCCGAGTTCATCTATCTGAAGCTTGCCAACCGGCACGGGCTCATCACGGGAGCGACCGGTACCGGTAAGACGGTGACCTTGCACGATCTAGCGGAGGGCTTCTCGTCCGCGGGCGTGCCGGTGTTCTGTGCCGACGTGAAGGGCGACCTTGCCGGTATCGCGGAAGCCGGCGAGCCGAAAAAGGGATTTGAAGCACGGGCCAAACAGATCGGCTTCGATCTCGATTATCGCGCTTTTCCGGTGATATTCTGGGACCTGTTCGGCGAGCAGGGCGTGCCGATCCGGGCCACGATTACCGAGCTCGGGCCGCTGATGCTTTCCCGTCTGATGGATTTGAGCGAGGCCCAGGAGGGCGTGCTCAACATCGCCTTCAAGGTTGCCGACGACGAGGGACTTTTGCTGCTCGATCTCAAGGATTTGCGTTCGCTACTGACAATGCTGGGCGAGCGCGGCAACGAGATCAAGACGAGCTACGGCAATGTCTCGAAGGCATCGATCGGCACCATCCAGCGGCAATTGCTGGTGCTGGAGCAGCAAGGTGCGGAACATTTCTTCGGCGAGCCGGCACTCAAGATCGAAGATCTGATGCGTACCGCCAAGGACGGGCGCGGCTATGTCAGCATTCTGGCCGCCGACAAGCTGATGCAGTCGCCTCGGCTTTACGCGATCTTCCTGCTGTTTTTGATGTCGGAATTGTTCGAGGAACTGCCGGAGGTAGGCGATCCGGACAAGCCGAAGCTCGTCTTTTTCTTCGACGAGGCTCATCTCCTGTTCGACGATGCGCCGAAGGCGTTGTTGGACAAGGTGGAGCAGGTGGTGCGGCTGATCCGCTCCAAGGGCGTCGGCATCTATTTCGTGACCCAGAACCCGTTGGACGTGCCGGATACGGTGTCCAGCCAGCTCGGCAATCGAGTGCAGCATGCGCTGCGGGCCTATACGCCGCGGGAGCAGAAGGCGGTGAAGGCGGCGGCCACGACCTTCCGTCCCAATCCGGATTTCGACACGGAAAAGGCGATCACACAACTCGGGGTCGGCGAAGCGCTGGTCTCCACCCTGGATCAGAAGGGGGAGCCGACCATCGTGCAGCGGACGTTGGTGCGGCCACCGGAGTCCCGGGCGGGACCTGTGACGGATGCGGAGCGTAAGGCGGTGATCGCGGCGAGCCCGGTGGTCGGGGAGTACGAGAAAACGATCGACCGGGATTCGGCTTTCGAGGTGCTGGCCAAGAAGGCGGAGGAGCGAGCTTCAACCGTCGAGGAAGCGAAAACCAACAGCAAGGGCAGGGGGTCGGCCGAGCCCGCCCAGCCGAAGCAGGAAGAGGACGGGCCCGGCATGCTGGATTGGGTGTTCGGCGTCAATCGCGGCGGCAAGAAGCTGACGGGGTGGCAGAGGGTTACGCGCGATTTCGCGCGTAATACGGTGGAGCAAGCCGGCGATATCGTCGGGCGTAGCGTCGGCGGCGCATCGGGCGCCAAGATCGGCAAATCCCTGGCGCGCGGACTGATGGGCAATCTGCTGCGGTAAGAGATCGCGCCAGGGCCGCAGACTGGAATCTCTTGGCTATGAGATCTCTTGGCTATGAGATCTCTTGGCTCTGGATTACCGGGGCCAGTCCGGCAATGACGATCATTCAGATCAAATAAAAGGGCGGCTCGGTGAGCCGCCCTTCGAGTCTGCGTTACGCGGTACACGCGATGCGCGTTTTACGCCTTCTCGAGCATCTCCTCGACATACTCCCAGTTCACGAGGTTGTCGACGAAGGCCTCCAGATATTTCGGGCGCGCGTTGCGATAGTCGATGTAATAGGAGTGCTCCCAGACATCGACGCCGAGCAGCGGCCAAGCGCCGTGGACGAGCGGGTTCTCGCCGTTGGGAGTCTTCATCACCTCGAGCTTGCCGTCCTTGACGGCCAGCCAAGCCCAGCCGGAGCCGAACTGGCCCTTGCCGGCCTCGATGAAATCGGTGCGGAACTTGTCGAAGCCACCAAGATCGGAATCGATCATGCCGGCGAGCTTGCCGGGCAGCTTGGTGCCGCCGCCGCCCTGCTTCATCCATGGCCAGAAATTGGTGTGATTGAAGTGCTGGCCGGCATTGTTGAAGATCTTCTGATCCTTGCCGTAGCTCTCCTTGACGATGTCCTCCAGGCTTTTGCCTTCGTAAGACGTGCCCTTGATGAGGTCGTTCAAGGTCGTGACATAGGTCTGGTGGTGCTTGTCATGATGGTATTCGAGGGTCTCAGCCGACATATAGGGCTGAAGCGCATCATATGCGTAGGGAAGATCGGGAAGTTCAAAAGACACGATTGTTTCTCCAGCAGCTAAAAATTCGAGGGGAAGTCCCCGCTGTTAAAGGAGGGAAAAGCGTGGGCACGCTAAAGGTTCCAAGATGCCGGCACAAGCGACGGTTCCTTGCGCTGCCGCGAGCATTCTATTGAACTGTCGCGTGCCGGGATTCCCGGCGGGGTTATCGGGATCGACAATGGGTCAGATGCACGCTGTAGAGCCGTACGGCTATCGGAAGGACCCGGACGTTCCGTCCTTTCCGGACGACCGGCCGGTCCTGATTTTCGACGGCAAATGCGTGCTCTGCTCGGGCTTCGCCCAATTCGTCATGCGTCACGATCCGGAAAAGCGATTCCGTTTTCTGGCGGCGCAGACGGCGCTTGGCGAGGCGCTTTACGCGCATTTGGGTCTCGATACGCAGGATTACGCGAGCAATATCCTGCTCGACGACGGGCGCGCTTATCTGAAATGGGCGAGCGCTGTCCGGGTGGGGGCGTATCTGGGCTTTCCCTGGTCGTGGCTGGCGGCGGCTGGTCGGCTCGTGCCAAGGGCGATCGGCGACAGGCTCTACGATCTGGTGGCGCGCAATCGCTTCCGCCTATTCGGCGGGCGGGAGGAATGCTACCTGCCATCCTCTGCCGAGAAAGATCGGTTTATCGCGTGAATTGCGGAGAGGGGGTGGGGACGGAGCCCCTGAGCTCCGCCCCCGTGCCGAGGAAGGTTGCTAACCATGCCAGTGCAGGGCTGACGGTTGGAACAATCGCAAATCCGACCTGAACCCAGCATGAACCGAAGTTGCAGGGTTCGTTCAGGTGGAAGAGTGGGCCTACACCCTTCGAGGCGGGCATTCGGCCCCCTCAGGGTGAGGAGAGTTGCTGAATTTGCGGGCGCCTCGACGGGTGTCATCCCGTCGAAAACCGGGATCCAGCCCACGCGCACCGTGCACCATTGCTGGATGCCGGCTTGAGCCGGCATGACGACTGCGGAGGTCGCTGCCTTAACTCCTCGTGGTGAGGGCGCGCGAAGCGCGTGTCTCGAACCATGAGGCCCGCGATGCCCGCAGCTATTTCACCAGGGCCTGGATTTCCTTGAATTCCGGCGAGCCTGCCTTGCCCACCCATTCGAACAGCGCCATCTCGCTATTCACCACCGAGATTTTGCCGTGGAGCATGCGGCCCATGGCGAGCTTGCGGCTCTCCTTCAGGCGGGAGCCGATGGCGTCGGCGGCCACATAGGTCTCGAAGCCCTGGGCGGCGAGATCGAGAGCGGTCTGGAGCACGCAGATATGGGCTTCGATGCCGCCGAGAACGATTTGGGGGCGGCCCTTGCGGCGCAGCTCCTCGAGACGATCGCGGATCGCGGCATTGCGGAAGCAGGAGAACTCGACCTTCTCCATGACGGTGGCGCTGTTGCCGAGGGTTTGGCGAAGCGGCTCGGCGGTGGGGCCGAGGCCTTTCGGGTATTGCTCGGAGACGGTGATGGGGAGATCGAGGATCTGCGCGCCGCGCACGAGGCGTTCGCAGGCACCCAGGATGCTATCGGCATCCGACATGGCCGGGAGCAGACGCTCCTGCATGTCGACAATGAGAACCTGGGATCTGTCCTTGTCCATCAGCATGGGAACGGGGTCCTTCGTCAGTCTCTCGGTGCGGGCGTGGTGTCTGCTTCGCCGGCGATCAGAAGGGCGAAGGCATAAGACAGCGCGACTTCCTTCAACCGGTCGAAGCGGCCCGAGGCGCCGCCATGGCCCGCCTCCATATTGGTGCGCAGCAGAAGCAGATTGTCGTCGGTCTTCGCCGCGCGCAGCCGCGCGACCCATTTGGCGGGCTCCCAATAGGTAACGCGGGGATCGGCGAGGCCGGCCAGGGCCAGGATGTGCGGGTAGTCTTGCGCCGTGACGTTGTCGTAGGGCGAATAGGCGGCGATGGCACGATAGGCCTCCGGATCCCGGATCGGGTTGCCCCATTCGAGCCATTCCGGCGGGGTGAGCGGCAGAGTCTCGTCGAGCATGGTGTTGAGCACGTCGACGAAAGGCACCTCGGCGATAATGCCGAGGAAGAGGTCCGGCGCCATGTTGGCGATGGCGCCCATGAGCATGCCACCGGCGCTGCCGCCATGGGCGACGATTCTCCCGCGGGAGGTGAAGTTCTGCTCGGCGAGATATTCGCCGGCGGCGATGAAGTCGGTGAAGCTGTTCACCTTCTTCTCGCGCTTGCCGTCCTTGTACCAGCGATAGCCCTTGTCCTTGCCGCCGCGGATATGGGCGATGGCATAGACGAAGCCGCGATCCACCAGGCTCAAGGCCGTGATGGAGAATTGCGCCGGCATGGAGATGCCGTAGGCGCCGTAGCCGTAAAGCAGGAGCGGGGCGGAGCCGTCGATGGGCGTGTCCTCGTGATGCAGGATCGAGATCGGCACCATCTCTCCGTCGGGTGCGGGGGCCAGGATGCGACGGGCCACGTAGTTTTCCGGCTTGTGGCCGCTCGGCACCTCCTGGGTCTTCCGCAAAGTGCGCTCGCGGGTCTCCATGTCGTAATCGAAGACTTGGGACGGGGTCGTCATGGAGGCGTAGGTGAAGCGCAGCGTGTGGGTGTCGTATTCGTAGCCCGGCGCGATGCCAAGCGCGTAAGCTTCCTCCGGAAACTCGATGGCGTGCTCCTCGCCGTCGGCGAAGCGGCGGATGACGATGCGCGGCAGGCCGTCCTCGCGCTCCAGCCGAACGAGGTGATCCTTGAAGGCGACGATGTCGAGAATCAGCCGGCCGGGGCGATGAGGCTCGATCTCCCGCCAATGCTCCATGCCGGGATTGCCGATGGGTGTCTCGACGATGCGGTAATCCTCCGCGCCGCCGGAATTGGTGAGGATAATGAGACGATCCTCGTGGTGCTCGACGGAGTAGTCGTGCTCGGGCTCGCGGCGCGCCACCAGGCGCGGCTCCGGGTTTGCCTCGGTCATATCGAGCAGGCTGACTTCCGAGGTCTCGTGGTCATGGGTCGAAAGGGTCAGGAAGCGGCGGCTCTGAGTCTGGCCAAGGCCTAGGAAGAAGGCCGGATCGTGCTGCTCGAAGATGACCGCGTCTGCGCCTTCCTGGCCGATGACGTGGCGGCGGATCTCGCGGGGGCGGTGCTCCTCGTCGACCCAGACATAGTACAGCGCCTTGCTGCCGGCGTCCCAGGCCATGCCGCCGTTGCTGTCAGGAATCGTCTCGCCGACCTGGCCGCCAGTCTCCGCCTCGACGATCTTGATATCGAAGAATTCGGAGCCTTTGGTGTCGGCGGCGTAGGCGATCAAAGTGTGGTCGGGGCTGTGGTCGACGCCGCCGATATTGAAATAGGCGTGCTCGGCGGCAAGGGCATTGCCGTCGAGAAGAACGCGCTCCTCGCCGAAGCTGCCGTCTCGCAGGCGCGGCTTGCGGCAGAAGAGCGGATGCTGACCGCCGGTGACGAAGCGGGTGTAATAGACATAGGTGCCGTCGGGGGCGGGGACGGAGGAATCGTCCTCCTTGATGCGGCCCTTCATCTCCTCGAACAAAGTCTTCTGGAGCGCTTCGGTCTCGGCGAGGACGGCTTCCGTATATTTGTTCTCGGACGTCAGATAGGCCTCGATCTCGGGATCGAGCACGCTGGGATCGCGCATAACCTGTTGCCAGTTCGGCGCGCGCAGCCAGGCGTAGTCGTCCTGGAGCTTTTGTCCGTGATACTCGGCAACGGTCGGGCGCTTGGCCGCTTCAGGCGGCAGCGGTCGCGAAGCAATGTCCATTCGGCAGCAATCTTCGGGTTAGGTTGTCTCGTCGTCGGCCGGATCGAAATCCAGAGCGCAGCCATTGATGCAATAGCGCAGGCCTTCCGGTCCAGGGCCGTCGGGAAAAACATGACCGAGATGGGCGTCGCAATTGGCGCAACGCACCTCAATCCGGCGCATGCCGTGAGACAGATCTTCGTGGGTGGTGATGTTCGCCTTCACGGCGGGATCGGTGAAGCTCGGCCAGCCGGTGCCCGAATCGAATTTGGCTTCGGCACTGAAAAGCGGCGCGTCGCAGCACACGCAGCGATACATGCCGTCGCGCTTCTCCTGATAATAGGGATGGCTGAAGGCCGGCTCCGTGCCTTGCTCGCGGGTGACGCGATAGGCCTCCGGACTCAGCTTCTCGCGCCAATCGGTTTCCGGCTTGTCGATTTTGTTCTGCATGGCTCGATCCCAAAGATGGTGGGGCTAGAAACATAGTGGGGATACGGCGCCGATTGGAGAGCGGGGCCAAGGTTTTTTCGAGGGGGCTGGGCCGGGTCCAATCAACGCGAAATCTATAGTTCATCGAAAAATCGAGCGGTCTGCTCTAGGGCGTTCCATTGATGAGAAGTTTCCGGAGACGAGATACTACGAAGCATGGTGTTGCTATGATATAGCGGTCCGTTCGTGGTGTTACTTTCCAGTCTTATGCAGGCTAAAGTTGCAGAGTTATACTGTCACTGCGCCTTAAAAACGGCATATTCTAGTATATGTAAGTGTCGTCCGAGTTTTGTTTTGTGGTTTTTGATCTTTCAACGATTTAGGAGCGTGTTGTGGAAGCAAGGGGAGGAGAGCAGCGGCCGATGGAAGACAATCTAGAGAAGAACGAGCTCGTCGAATTGGCGGCAGAGATCGTATCTGCCTATGTGAGCAACAACACGGTTGTGGCCTCCGAGTTGCCGAATGTCATCGGCAGCGTTTTCGACGCTCTGAATCAAGCCGCATCCAACGCGACCCAGCCGGCGCGCGAAGAGCTGAAGCCCGCGGTTCCGGTGAAGAAGTCGGTGACGCCCGATTACATCATCTGTCTCGAGGACGGGAAGAAGTTCAAATCCCTGAAACGACACCTCCGGACCCATTACGATCTCTCGCCCGAGGAATATCGCGAGAAGTGGGGGCTGCCTCACGACTATCCCATGGTCGCGCCGAATTACGCCGCGGCCCGCTCCGCGCTCGCCAAGCGCATGGGGCTCGGTCAGCGCCGGCGATAAGACACGCTTTTGAGGTCTCGGCGATGATTTGCCGGGGCCTCGCGCCTATCGTTCCGGCGCGATCACGAGATGCCGGGACTTTCCATCTCCAGATTCAGTGGTTCCATTCTGGGCCGACACAAGCCGTTGCGATTCTTCATGGAATCCTTTCGATGGCCTTGCAGGCGGACTCCGAACTGCAGATAGTCGAAATGTCGATCTGATTCGCGATCGACGTTCTGCAGGGGGGCCGATTCTTTTGAAAGACCGCGGATTCAGGGACCAGCTGGTGATTCCAGGCCAGCGCGAGCTTTTCGACTATTGGAGGTCCGTCTCGGGTCCGGCTCCGATCCCGAATCGGGCGGATTTCGATCCGCAGCATATTCCGCGACTCTTGCCGAATATCTGTCTCATCGACGTGAAAGCGGGCTTGCCGGAGTCGCGATTCCGGCTCGCAGGTACGGCGCTGCACGGCATCTACGGCGCAGAGCTCACGGGACGGCGGGTCGAGACTGTCTTCTGCGGGCGGCGGGCCGATTATTGGCGGCGGGTCCACAGCGCGGTGATCGAGCAGGGGGCGGGGCAAAGCGGAGTCGTCCGCGGCCCGGCCAATGGGCGCGATCACATCGTGATGTATTGGATTCGGCTGCCGCTCACCCTGGAGGGAGAGGCGGTGCGGTTCATTCTCGGCTACGATTTCGCCGCGTCCGCGCCGGCCGAAGACGATCCGGACGGTTTTCCGAAAGACCGGGACGCATTGCCGTTGCGGTATCGATTCCCGCCGCGGGAGGCTTGCGCCTAGGGCGCGGGAGCGAAGCCTCGAGCCGCATCTGCTCGGCTTGATAGGCGCTCAGAAGCGCCAAGTGACGATTTAGATCGTAGCTCCAATGGGCCGAACGGGCGCGGCGCCGTTCGGCGCGGAGGGCCTTGGCGAGCTTGGTCAGGATCCGCCGGATGCCCTCGACGCTCTCATCGGCGAGTTCATAAGGCCAGAGCGGGACAAGGCCCGGCAGATCGCGCTTCCGCCGATAGGCCTTCGCGCCGGCATGGGCCATCGCCGCGTAGATCGGCTTCCTCGGCAGTGCGTCTTCAGCCCTTCCCTCACTCTCCCTTTTTCCATTGCGGTTCATCGCGACCTCTCCGTGAGGCCGACATGATGAGGCGTGCCCGGGGAACGGGGATTTCCTTTCGATCTTTCAGGGCCGCGCTGGTTTTGATGGGGATGACACGCCGAATTTATCCCCGTGCCGCATCACGATCATAGATTTATCTAGGAATATATAGGCGATTATGTACTTGACAAACCCAGTTTGAGCGCTTAGATTGTCCTTAAATTCAGAGGGACTCCGCCATGAGCGTTCTTTCGAAGCCTTACTTTCACGATGAAGCCGCAGCGTTCGCGAAGCTGGAAAGCATCGTCTGGCCGCACGGTCCGGTCTGCCCTCACTGCGGCGGTAACGAGCGCATCTACGCTCTGGAAGGTGTGAAGGATAAGAAGGGCCGTGTCCGTCCCGGCCTCAAGAAGTGTGGTCACTGCCGTAAGCAGTTCACCGTCCGCGTCGGCACAGTGTTCGAAAGCTCGCACGTACCGCTCTACAAGTGGCTTCAGGCCACGCACCTGATGTGTAGCTCTAAGAAGGGCATCAGCGCCCATCAGCTGCACCGCACGCTTGAGGTTACCTACAAGACCGCGTGGTTCATGGCACACCGCCTGCGCGAAGCCATGCGTGATGGCGAGCTTGCCCCGATGGGCGGCGCCGGTGAGATCGTGGAAGCGGATGAGACCTACTTCGGCAACCGCGAAAAGATCACGACGCGCACAAAGCGCGGCAAGTCGGGTCTGGCGAGCAAGCGCCCCGTGCTGGCCCTAGTGCAGCGCGGCGGCAAGGTCCGCTCGTTCCAGGTTGACCGTGCGACCAAGAACAATGTCCGCGATGTCGTGATGGCGAACATCGACCGCGAGACCCGCGTGTTCACCGATGAGAGCAAGCTGTACGGCGACGTGAAGGCTCACTTCAAAGAGCACGGCACGGTCCGTCACAGCATCAACGAGTACGTCGTTGGCGAGGTCCATACCAACACGATTGAGGGCGTGTTCTCGATCTTCAAACGCGGCATGAAGGGCGTTTATCAGCACTGCTCTGAGAAGCACCTGCACCGCTATCTGGCGGAATTCGACTTCCGCTACAACAATCGCTCTGGCGTTGGCGTCTCCGATTCGGAACGCAGCGAACGCGCCCTGTGTGGCATTTTGGGCAAACGCCTCACCTATGGGGGGCCTAATACGCTGTAAACTAAAGGGGAAAAAATAGTTGGTTAGGGGGATTCCGCATCGCCTCGGCACCAATTATATTTCTCTTGCGGCCGTCGCTTGGTGATAAGGGCCCCTGGGCACTTCCCGTAAGGGATAGCCAAGATCGCGAATTTCGCCGGCCGCACCTTTCTCCTAATAGTAGTGCACGTTGCCGTGCTTCCAGAGGTCGTATTCGTAGGTGATTCGATCTTTGATCAGCTCGTATGAAGCCTGATTCTTTTTGGGTCTCTCATACTTCCGCTGGATAGCCCAAGCGCAGTAGTCGGCTACCTGAAGACACGGATCGGCGTGGCAAGGCATGAAATCGGCCTTCCATTCCCGTGCTCTCTGCGTCTGACGCATCACATCGTCAACCGCGTCTTGGAAGGCCGCTCGCTCTTTGCGGTTCCCCAAGCAGGCAGTTGTGACCAGGGCCTCGCAATCGCGGGGTAGTTCAGATGTCGTCCCGTGCTTGAAGAGGTAGAAATAGCCGTACTGATAAAACCTGGGCTTGGAGCGTCGAACTTGAGGCTGTGCCTTTGACTTTTCCATGATCGTGGCTTGAATGGTAAAGTCGTGCTTCGTAATCGCTTGAAACACCTCGTCACGCACCGCCTGTCGGTCTGTGGTGGCATGGAAATATTCACCAAGCTCGTAGCCGTCCCAAGCCAAGCGACGTCGAAGGTCGATCAGTTCTGTACCGACGGCACAGTTGGGCATCACCACGGTACAGAGGATGAAATAGCGGCTGACGTTGTGGTTGCGGTTGAACGTGAAGCAACCTGCTTCATCGGTGAAAACGTAAAGGCGAGACATGGCTGGATCTGATCAGGAAGCGACACCAAGGAGTCAATCGGAGAGGTTCATCGACAAGGCGCGCGAGCTTGGTTGCGACGAATCTGAGGATAGCTTCGACCAGAAGTTGCGGCGAGTCGCGAAGACCGCGGCGCCGAAAAAGGCGGCAAAAAAGCCGCCAAAAAAGTGAGACTTTGCTCACTAACCTTTAGCAAATCATATTACCTTCTGGCCCATGCGTGATCTAGATGTACGCCTTGCCCTCCGGCGCAAGGTGCTGGCCGACCATGTCCGCGACCAAGACACATTGGTCATCGACGAGCTGGGCTTGGCGCACGGCGCCGCTCGCGTTGACTTGGCCGTGGTGAACGGCTGGCTTCACGGCTTCGAGATCAAGAGCGATGCAGACACGTTCCGCCGCTTGCCGTCTCAGGTTGAAGCGTATGGCACCGTCTTAGACAAGGTCACCCTTGTGGTTGGCGGACGTCACGCCCATTCCGCTGGAAGCCATATCCCCGAATGGTGGGGCATCAAGGTAGCAACGGCCGGCCCGCGTGGCGCGATCCATTTTCAGGAACAGCGTGCTCCGCGGCTAAATCTTACAGTCGATGCGCTCAAGGTGGCGGGCCTCCTATGGCGCGATGAGGCAGTTTCGATCTTGCTCAAGCACCACGTGCCCGGCGTCCGCAGCAAGAACAGGCAGCAACTGGGCTGCCTGCTTGCCGAACACCTTCCGCTCGCCACGTTACGCCAAGAAGTGCGAGAGGCGTTGAAGGCTAGGGTAGGTTGGAGATCTGATACGCCGTCCGCGTAATGTGTCGATTCGTTGCCACCTGTCGCCACGTCCTAAGGTTGCCGGTTGGTCCTCCCGCAGCACACGCATCGATGTAGTCGCTCGCCCAAGAGAAGCTATTGCCGGTGAATTCCGGATGCTTCTTGAGTAACGCGCTGAGCGCGTTGTACTGCGAATATCCGCCAAAGCGAGGGCTTCTGACGGAGCGCCCTCTGGCGATCACCCAGTCAGTGTCAGCCGCATACCGAATTGATGCACTCGGTTGCATAATGCGGGGGTCAATTTCTTCCTGATCTGGGTGTGCGGCAGTGTAGTCACCGAAGGACGGCAACCTTGATTGCACCGCTGAGCGAACGGAGAGCCAAAGCGCCCAATCAGATCGAGGGATTTGGCTAAGTCCTTGCGGTATCGCTGACAGGTTCGTCGGGAAAGCGCCGGTTAGTAGTGTGAGAGTTCGATACTCTTCAACGTTTGGGAGATTATCGATGGCTCTTACAACTAGTCGCCTGAGAAGATTGACTTGGCTCGCTTCAATGGCGCGGAAGTCGATCACGAGGTCTACGCTGGCGCGCTCGACTCCCGCGCCATCAGCTAGATCTTCGAGGGCACCGAAGATGTCCTCAACATCGATGTCATCGGCGGAGGCTCTAATGCACAGCCCCCTTCCATCCCGATCTACGACAGTTCGAATGGCGGCTTGATAGTCGTCATCCCGGTCAGTAGCAGTCACGGGGATCGCCTGCACACCAGCACCATCAAGCCGGGCGAATAGAGCATCTACTGGGTGTGCCTCATCCGCCATCCTAATTTCAGAGTCGACGAAACCAAGATCGACGAAGACAGGGGCGTCTGTGCCCCAACAATCAGCCATCTGGGCAGGCATCGCATCGACGTGAGCATCTATCGTGCGGCCAGGACGCTCGTTTTCGAAATCCCACGGGATTGGTGGAACGTCGACCAAGGGCGTGACCGAGCCCCGATAATTGTCGGCCAGCTCCTTCAACGCGAAGTACTCACCCATACGCCACCTAATGGCTGGCACGTAGTGTCTGTCGCTAAACATCGTTCCCTCCGTCAGTTGCAGGTCGAGAGGGATACTACCCGATCAGGGTGGGTTTGTCAGGTATACAATCGCCAATATATACCTAGAGAGGGTGGAGGCGTTATTGCGCGAGACCCGGGAGAGGGATGCGAATGGTCATGGCGGAGTCAGTAGAGCGTACATTTCGGTCGAAAATTTGGACGAAAGGGACGGCGTCGCGCATCGTTGCAGTGCGGCGCGCTAGCGAAGTGGCGGTTGCTACCGCCTTCGGATTGGAACCGAAGGCGTTGAAGATTGCGACGCGCGGCCCGGCGCGGGCGGCGTTCGCGCGGCAGACGGCGATGTATCTGGCCCATGTCGGATGCGGTCTGTCTCTGACGGAGGTCGGACGCGCCTTCGGGCGGGATCGGACCACGGTGGCTCATGCGTGCGGCGTGGTCGAGGACCGGCGGGACGAGGCGGAGTTCGATCGCATGCTGACTCATCTGGAGAACGCGGTGACCGCCTTGATCGAGGCGCTGGCGCCCGGGAGGGAAGCATGAGCCGGCGCATGGCAGGCTACGGATCAGGAGATGCGAAGCGAGAGGCGGATGCGGCGCGGCTCCTGCGCAGGCTGCGCGACGACGGTGCGGTGCTGGCGCGGTCGGGGCAGACGCTCTGCCTCACGATGCCGGGACGGGACGGATCGCGAAGGCAGACGGTCGGGATCGAGCTCGTCCAGTTCTGCGTCACTCAGGATTGGCTGCAGCCCAGGGGAGACAGGCTGCATCTCACCGATGCGGGGCAGGCCTGGCTGAGGCGGTTGGATGCGGGGGACGATCCCTATCGGCGGCAGCATCAGATCCGAAAGATAGGTGAAGCCGAGATCGGCGGCGTGCGGCGGCCGGTCCTGGTGAACGAGGGCGAAAGCCCTTTGGGCTGGCTCAAGAGCCGCAAGGACAGGAACGGCCGGCCGTTGATCTCGCCGGCGCAATACGAGGCGGGCGAGCGTCTGCGATCCGATTACACCTTCGCTCACCTCACGCCGCGGACGACGTCCAATTGGGGTGCGCTGGCGCCAACCGCCGGTGGGCGGCGGGGACCGCCTTCGGACGTCGCAGGCTTGCGGGACGACGTGCTGGCGGCGAAAGGGCGGGTCGCCAAGGCGCTGGACGCCGTGGGGCCGGAACTTGCCGGTGTGCTGATCGACGTTTGCTGTGAGCTGAAGGGGTTGGAAGAGGCGGAGAAGGCGCAAGGCTGGCCGCAGCGCGCCGGCAAGGTGGTGCTGCAGATTGCCCTGACGCGGCTTGCCCGCCATTACGGGCTCGTCTCCGACGGCAACCGCACCGGTCGGCGGTTGCGCCACTGGGGGACGGAGGATTATCGGCCGAGCCTCGATCGCTGGGCCGGGAGCGACGGGTGAATCGCACCGCGGTCAGTTGACGGCGGGCGAGGCTTCCAGCGCTTCGCTGGCATCGGCGCGGATGCGACGCACCATGGCGGAAAGACCGTTGGAACGTTGGGGCGTCAGATGCTCGGTGAGGTTCAGCCGGGCAAGCATCTCGTCCGGATCGATCTTCAGGATCTCATCGGCCGGCTTGCCGGAATAGAGCGAAAAGAGGATGGCGATCAGCCCGCGCACGATGTGGGCGTCGCTGTCGCCATGAAAGATCAGGCGCGGCCGTGCGGTGCCCGGCTCGTCGGCATGGGTGGCGAGCCAGACCTGACTGGCACAGCCTTGCACCTTGTTCTCTTGGATCCGCTCGTCCTCGGGCAGGGGCGGGAGCTTGCGGCCCAGCTCGATCACATAGCGGTACCGGTCCTCCCAATCGTCGAGCAGCTCGAAATCGGCGAGGACATCGTCGAAGGCAGCCGGTGCGCCAGCGTCTGTTTCGGCGGTAATATCGGTCATGACGCAAATATAGGGGGAATGGCGGGAAGGTGCGAGCCGGGTGCGGAAAAGAATGGGGCGCGCGCCGAAGAGACGGGAAAGGGCAGACCCAACTCCTGCGCGCGCCCCTGGCAGACGGGGGCTGCCGATAAGCTCGTATGGGGACTTTCCTTCGCCGCTTAATGGGCGGCCGGCGCGGTCTTCCGTGCCTCTGACGTGTCCCTAACTTCTTAAGTGTCCTGGGGGGCGCGCCAGCCGGGGGAGAGGTCGGCCGGCTTCAGCGTATTCTGGGACTTGTCGGTGACCTCTTCCTTCCGGGCAGGGGTCAGCACGTTCTGCGGCTGGGGCTCGACGTGAACGGCCGGCGTGCCGGGTTCAGCCTCATAGACGGGCGGCACCTCGACGGAATCGCCGCTGCGCTCGTCGATGAAATTCATGACCATGTCGGCGC
The DNA here is from genome assembly GCA_050110875.1 of Methyloligella sp. ZOD6. Taxonomy (GTDB): domain Bacteria; phylum Pseudomonadota; class Alphaproteobacteria; order Rhizobiales; family Methyloligellaceae; genus Methyloligella. Next base: position 1,916,418 of record CP188828.1, on the reverse strand, counting down.
CGAACTGAGCCTTCTGAACGAAGATCTCGAAATAGTCCTGGCTTTTGACGCAGACATCCGGATTGCGGGTGCAGAAGCCGCTGATGTCCTTCACCGCCGCCTGGGCCGTGCCGAGGACATCGCTTTGCTGATCCCGGTCGGTGGGGAGCAGCAGGATAACGACGATGATCCAGAACGCCATTCTGATGAGAAACATGATACTTGCCCTTTGTCTCGACGGGCCGCCGGAACGGCCCGCTTTCCCTCAGACCAGGCCACCATAAGGCATGCGTTCTAAGACGCGTTCACTTTCAGGGTCGGGTTTTGATTCGAATTTTATCTATTCGTCTTCGCACCCGAAGCGCATGGCTAGCCGGAAAACCGGAACGCGTTCATCGAAACATGGGGCCCCTGATTCGCGCCGGATAAATCGATGGGCTCGGGAGAGCGTTCCGGGGCGGCCGGAATACCGCGAAACATGGTTAACAGAGGAAAACCAGAGACGAAAAGAAGCGCGTTTTCCGGGGTTTGAGAGGTTTGCGCCGCTTTATGCTTCTTTAAGCGAGGAGGCTCGATACTGCGATTCTTGAATCGGGGAGGTAAGCGGCGGTCCGCTCCGAAATGAATGTAATGCGTAACAAGAGTCTTCGCGGCTTTGCTGCCTATTTTGCTTCGCTCGTCCACGAGACGGTGCGTGACGATCCGCTGACAGCGGCCCGTCATCAATCCTTCATCGCCCAGCGTATCCTGGCCGGGTTGGTCGCGCTTTGCGTGTTTCCCGTCTATCTGGTGCTTGTCGGCAAGCCGACGCTGCTGGGCGCGCTGGTCTTCCTCTGGTTCCTGTCGCCGATCGGCTTGGCCTTCTTCCTGTCACGGACGGGCAGGCTCGAGGCGGCACATCTCCTTTCGGCAGTGAATTTCGTCGGGCTCGTCACGTTCTCGGCCTGGCTGACGGGAGGCATCTCCTCCTTCCTGTTGCCGTGGATGGTGGTGGTGCCGATCGAAGCCGCGCTGGCGACGAATCGCAAAGTGCTGTTTTGGGCGACGGTGGCAAGCGTGCTCGGCATTCTCGCCTTGGCCCTGGGAAGCTCTTTCGGGCTGGTGCCGCCCGCGCAGCAATTCCCGCTGCCGCAATCGGTTCTCTTTGCTTTCGGCCTGATGACGGCCTCGCTCTACGGCGCGGGCATTGCGGCGAGCGTACAGCTCGTGCACCGCAAGTCCGACGAGGCCGTGCGGTTGGGCGAGGAGCGCTATCGGCTCTTGGCCGAGAACGCGACGGATATGATCACCCGGCATGACGAAAGAGGACGCGTGATCTTCGCATCGCTTGCATCCCGGCAACTGCTCGGCGAACCGGCGGCACGGCTGGCCGGGCACGGGCTGTTCGAGCGGGTGCACGTAGCGGACCGTCCGGCCTATCTGACGGCACTCTCACGGGCGCAGCTCCATAATCAGTCGGTGGCGGTGGAATTCCGCCTGCGCCGGAACCATGTGCCGGGGCCGGAACACTATATCTGGGCGGAGATGCGCTGCCGGCCGGTGCAGCAGGATGGCGAGGACGGGGCGGGCGATACGGCCCGTTCGGTGGTCGCGATCACCCGCGACATCACCGAGCGCAAGGCGCAAGAGGCGGAGCTGATGCGGGCGCGGGACGAGGCGGAGAGCGCGAACCGCGCCAAGACCCGGTTCCTGGCCAATATGAGCCACGAGCTGCGCACGCCGCTCAATGCCGTGATCGGGTTCTCGGAGATCTTGAGCCGCGAGCTGTTCGGGCGGCTGGGCGAGGACCGGTACAGAGATTACGCTCGGCTGATCCACGAAAGCGGCGGGCATCTGCTGAACGTGGTCAACGACATCCTTGATATGTCGAAGATCGAAGCCGGCAAATTCAACATCCTGAAAGAGCCCTTCCATGTGGGGGCGCTGCTCAAGTCCTGCGTCGATATCGTGCGGCCGACGGCAGAGCAGAAGTCGCTGGTCCTGGAGGTGGAGATCCCCGAGGACATGCCCGAGCTCTTGGCCGACAAGCGCGCTTGCAAGCAAATGCTGCTCAACGTGCTGTCCAATGCCATCAAATTCACCGACGAGGGCGGGCGCATCTATCTATCGGCGCGCGATGCGGAAGATGCTGTCCATCTCGTCGTGCGGGATACGGGTATCGGGATCGCAGAGAAGGATCTGCCGAATCTCGGCAATCCGTTCGTGCAGGCCGACAATTCCTACGACCGGAGCTATGACGGCGCGGGGCTCGGTCTTTCGGTGGTGAAGGGCTTGGCACGGCTGCATGGCGGCCGGCTGGAGATCGATAGCCAGCTCGGCGAGGGGACGACGGTCGCCATCGTGCTGCCGAAGGGCGAAGCCATTCTCCCCGATGAGACGGTCGAGACCGAGCAGGTCCAGACGGCCTCCGCCGCTTGAGCCGAGCGTCAGGCAAGCGTCCCGGAACGGCCAGTTCATTTAAGAACTCTTTAGGATCATCGTTCACAATGGCGCCAGCCATTGAGTGGCGATTCCGTTCTGGTCTTCCGATGCGTCGATAATGAGTCTGTTTGCGTCACGTCTGGTCTTCGTTGCGTTTATTGGGCTGTGCGGCCTGATCACCTACAACGCCCTCTATCTGCAAGATGTGCGGGGCGGTGCGGGACGTCAAAGCGCGGATAACGAACAGGGCCTTACCGACAATAAGCCCAGCGACGAGTCCGAGGTCGCCAAGACCACAAAGACACCGGACATGGCGGTCGATTCCACCGTTACCGGCGCCGCTCCTTCCACCGGCGCCGCTTCTTCCAATGCGCCGGTTCAGGAAGCTTCCTCGGCCTTGGTGACGGCCGTGCAACGCGAGCTCTCGGTGCGCGGCTACGATGTCGGCGACGGCGATGGCGCCATGACGCAAGAGACGGCGGACGCGATCCGTTCCTACGAGCGGGCGCACGGTCTGGAAGAGACCGGATCACCGAGCGACGATTTGTTGCGTCATATCGTGCTGGGCGAAAGCCTGGAGGATATGGGCATGGCGACGCCCAATAGTGGGCAAGGTTCCGCCCCCGGGGAGGCACCCGGCGACATGGTGCGCGCGGTGCAGCAGACGCTCGCCGATCTCGGCTATGCGCCGGGGCCGGTGGACGGCATGATGGGCCAGAATACAGCGGACGCGATTCGGGCTTTTCAAAAGGACCGCCAGCTTGCCGAGACCGGAGAGATCACGCCGACCCTGCTGCAGGAGATGGAGCGGGTCAGCGGCCGGCGCTTTGCCGGCGGAAGCACCTATCAATAATCCCCGTTTCAGCACCGTCTCGTGACCCGGCTGAAGAGCGAATTTTGGGTGCGCGCCTATATGCGCCGGCTTGAGGCGGAAGGCATGCCTTGCGTGATCGTGCGCCGGGGCAATGCGGAGGCCGGGGCGATCTACATCACCATCAACCGGCTGGATCGAACGGTGCTGGCGTTCGGGCCAGCGCCGGCGGGTCTTTCCGACGCCGGGAGCGAGCGCCGTTTCGTGCCCCTTTTCGAAGGCCGGGCCGTCGACGAGCAGGAGGCGAGCGAGCGTCTCGCCCGGGAGGCGGATTTCGATCCGGATATCTGGATCGTCGAGGCGGAGGACCGCGCCGGCCGGCACTTTCTGGACGATTGGCTGGCCGGGCCGGACGATTTTTGATCCCCGCCCGCTTAACGTCCCGTTAACTATAAGCTCTTCCTAATCGGTCGAGATGTGGGGCGCGGGGGGCGCGCTCCGCCCTGAGACGGGACTGACGGAGAACCCAGATGGCCAGCATTCTGCAATTCGAGCCTGCAGACGGGCGCAGGCGAAAACGCTGCGACGAGGCGACGGGCACGTTCGGCGAGGTGGTTATCTTCCCCGGTGTGCGGATCGAGCGTCACGACGAGCCGGCCCAGGTGCCGGTGGAGACGCCCCGCAAGCAGGCACAGAAGAGCTAGCTCTCGCTGCGAGACAGGCGGCTCAAGGACGGGACGGGCTCACGCCCTGTCCGCCGTCTTCGGAGTAGGGGCCGCAATAGGCGTTGGCCAGGGCCGCATCGGCACTGGCGGCTTCGCTCTGACCTTCGAGCGGGGCGCGGATCACGGCCAGACCCTCGAAGGTGGGCGAACGCACCACGGCGACCTGGTCCGCATCGACCGGCGCATCGACACCTTCTTCGATGACGGTCTGATTTTCGGTGGCGATGATCAGATTGAAGAGCGGCCGCACGAGATCCTTGGCGGTGACCGCATAGAAATTCTCGCCCGCGGGCGTGTAGAGCGCGACCAGCCAGAGACCGTTTTCCGTCGGCGTGATCAGCCGGACCGGACCATCGGACAGATCGAACCGGCAGACCGCATAGCGGATATCCGGCGCCATCATGGGCAGGACCGGCTTGCCGGTTTCCGGCGGCGACAGCTTGACCATGGTGTTGGCCTCGCCGAGGGGCGCAAGACGCTTCCAGGCGGTCTGGGACGAAAGATGGGGCAGGGCCAGGACGCCCAGGATGTGGAGCAGCCCCGCCAGCACCAGTATCAGCAGCAGATAATAGGCGAGATGTCTTAGCCGCATGACAGGCGCTCGATCTTGGGCAGTCGGTCGAGGTCGATCTTGCCGACGCCGTCGGGATCGGTCTCGCGGGGATAGTAGATGCGCAGGAGGAGGACCAGATCCTGCTGGGCGGCGTTGCCGGTGGGAATCCAGTTCCCCGGTCTTGCGTGACGGGCGAGGGCGAGTTCGTAGGTGCCGTCGCCGCGCCGGATCATGCCGCTGCTGTTGATGCTATGGCGCGCGGAGGGGTTCGCGATGAGATCGCCTTCGCCGTCATAGAGCGCGAGAGACCACCAGCGCGCGTCGAGCGGCGCGCCTTCCAGACGGTATTCGCAATTGGCGGTGAGGGTCTGACCGTCGCCGTCCTCCCGGGCGAGGAAATAACGCACGGTGGTGGAGGCGAGCGGTAGCCTGCCACTCTCGGCGAGATAGGCCTTGGTGTAGGGATCGGCGTCGGGGTGCCCCTCGCGAGGCCAGCTCAGCCAAGGCCCTTGGCTCTCGGTGGCGTAGGGGATGCCGTGGCGAAGGATAAAGAGCGCCGAACCGAAGCCGAGGATGAGGGCGGCTGCGAAAGCCACGATGCCGAAAAGCAAGAAGCGCATAAGGCGAAGCCGATTCGAGGCTCTCTAGGTTCGCGCAAACGGAAAGCCTGACGCGTGGCTTGTCAAGGCTGAGGATGGGTGCGGGGCGGGGGCGACGTGGAGAGCCGCATCATGAGGCCGTATCATGGAGCGGCGGTGCGCCGTTCCCCCGCGGCGTTATCGGCGCGGCGCCGGTCCTCTCGCGGGGTGCCGTCAGGGGTGAGCGTGGGCGCATCGGAACGGTCCGTTCCCGGGTTGAGGCGGGGTGCGCGGCGCAGCATGCTGCCGATCTCTTCCAGCAGATCGCGGGTTGCCGAGGGCATGGCCTTCAGACTCTCGGCACTGGCCGCAGGCACGCTGGCAGGCTCCATATCGGCGCTCATGGCGAGGCGCTCGCGCTCGGCGATCTGGACCGGATGAAGCGGCACGCCGGGGATCTGCGGAATGTTGTTGGTGTCGTGGGCCATGACCAGAAAGTTCTTCCAGGTCTCGGCCGGGAAGCTGCCGCCGGTGACCCTGGCCATGGGGGTGAAGTCGTCATTGCCGAGCCAGACGCCCACGACGTATTGCCCGGTGAAGCCCATGAACCAGGCATCGCGATAGGCGGAGCTGGTGCCGGTCTTGCCGGCGCTATAGGTGTAGTCGAGCTGAGCGCGCCGGCCGGTGCCGGCCTGCACGACGGTGTGGAGCATGTTGTTGAGCTGCTCCACCTTCTCGCGCTCGAAGATCTGCTTGTGGGGCGGTTCGTCCCGCTCGCGGGAATAGACGCGCTCGCCGGTGAGGGTGGTGATCTCCTCGATCCCGTAGGGCTTGATGTCCTTGCCGCCCGAGGCGAAGACCGCGTAGCCGCCGGTGTGCTGCAGGGGCGTCATGCCGGTATCGCCCAGGGCCATGGAGCAGGTCTTGCGCAGGTGGGTGACGCCGATCTTGCGCATATTCTCCAGCACGGTCTCCCGATCGACCTCAAGGGAGAGCTTCACGGCGACGGTGTTGATGGATTTGGCCAGGGCGGTGCGCATGGTCATGGCGCCGCGATAGCCGCCGGCATAGTTCTTCGGCGACCAGCGCCCGCATTTGACGTAGCCGTCGCGGACGATGGAGTTCGGATTATAGCCGTGCTCCAGGGCGGTCAGATAGACGTAGGGCTTGAAGGACGAGCCGGGCTGGCGATAGGCCTGGGTGGCGCGGTTGAACTGGCTTTCGCCGTAATCGTCGCCGCCAACCAGGGCGCGGACGGCGCCATCGGTCTCCATGGCGACCAGTGCCGCGCCGTCGAAGCGGCGGGAGCGGCCATAGCGGGCCATGGTGTCCTTCACGGCCTTCTCCGCCATCTTCTGCAACGATACGTCGACGGTGGTGCGGGCGACCACGATGTGCTGAGACTTGCCGCGCAGAAGGCGGCGGACCTCGTCGAAGGCGTAATCCAGGAACCAGTCGGGCGCATAGAAATCGCCGCGCTCGACGATCTGAGCGGGATGGTTGCGAGCGCCATAGACCTGGCCCTCGGTGAGATAGCCCGCCTCCACCATATTGGTCAGCACCTCGTTGGTGCGGGCGCGGGAGGCGGCGAGATTCACATGAGGGGCGTAGCGGGTCGGCGCCTTGAACATGCCGGCGAGCATGGCGGATTCGGCGAGGTTCAGATCTCGGACGGATTTGTCGAAGTAGTATTGGGCCGCGGCCTCCACGCCATAGGAGCCGCCGCCGAGATAGGCGCGGTCGAAATAGAGCTTCAGCAGCTCCTTCTTGGTGTAGTGGGTCTCCAACCAGAAGGAGATGAACAGCTCCTTGATCTTGCGCTCCAGGGAGCGCTCCGGCGACAGGAACATGTTCTTGGCGAGCTGCTGGGTGAGGGAGGAGCCGCCCTGGACCACGGCATTGGCGCGGGCGTTTTCCGCCATGGCGCGCATGGTGCCCATGACATCGATGCCGAAATGCTCGAAGAAGCGCCGGTCCTCGGTGGCCAGCGTCGCCTTGATGAGGGTGTCGGGAATCTCCTCCAGGGGCACGGAATCGTCGCGCAGCAGGCCGCGCTTGCCGATCTCGTTGCCGTAGCGGTCGAGGAAGGTGACGCTGTATTCGTCGGAGAGATTGATCTTGCCGCGGGCGATATCGAAGGCGGGGAGCGCGAAGGCGGAGACCACCAGCAGGCCGCCGGTGGCCAGGGTGAGCCCGTCGCAAGCGAGCTCGTTGAAGAATTTCAGCGGGCCCTTGACCTCGAAGCGGCCGAAGAAGGTGGAATAGGCGCTGCCCCAATCGCGGATGCGCATCCACGCCCCGTAGAGGCCGGAATCGATCCAGGCGTCGATGGCAAGCCAATCGATGAGCTTGCGACGCCGGTTGCCGCTAAAGAGGTCGCGCAAATCAGCCCCCGGAATGTCGGTCGAATTGCCGCAACTTATCGCGAGATTGCGGCAGTTTGGAGAGATTTTTCAGCGAATTGAGCCGGCCGATGGGGGCGCCGGACCCAAGCCCGCCGGTCAGTTCTCGGCGGGCAGCTCGGCTGCGAGGGCTTCGTCGTCGGGCCGTTCGGGGAAAGGCTCCGGCGCGTCGGGATCGAAACCGCGATCTTCCATGCAATCGATGAAGGCGCGCTCCGCCGAGCCGGGACGCAATCTGGAGAAGATGGAGAGGACGGACTTCATGCCGCTCTTGCGGGTTTCCGCCTCGCAGGCCGCCTTGGCGGCGGCGAGGGCCTGGGCCCGCTGTTCGGGGGTGTTCTGGAGGACCTGAAAATCCTCGGTGGGCAGATCCTTCTTGCTGCAGGCGGCGAGGGCGAGGGGCAAGGCCAGGACGGCGAAGATCGCAAGGGCGCGCAGGATCGCAAGGGCGCGCAGGATCGCAAGGGCGCGCAGG
>CP188828.1:1781780-1908424 GCA_050110875.1 Methyloligella sp. ZOD6 | reverse complement strand
TGGCGGAGTTCGATTTCCGGTACAACAACCGCTCCGGTCCTGGCTACTCCGATGCGGAACGTGCCGTCGAGTTGATCCGTGGCGCTGCGGGCAAGCGGCTGACCTATCGGCGGATTGGTGAAGCCCAGATCGCTTAAGCAGAAGGCGCGAGCGTTTAAGCGCTGGCGATTAAAGCATGCCGACCGACCGCGACTATCCGGAGTGGACGAAGGATGACTTCAAGCAGGCGAAGCCTGCGGAGGAGCTTCCAAAGGACGTGCGCAAGGCATTTCCTAAAACTAAGCGCTAGCTTGCCCCCATATCGAATCGCTTAAGCTCACGGCGGGCCGTCACCGGCACCCTGTTTTCGACCGACGATTGATCGGGCTCAGGACGCGACGGCTCAGCATGCTGCTGAGCTGGAGCGGCGGGCTGTTTCCCGCTTGAGAAAACAGGAGGCGTCATCATGCACCACATGATGAAACCTAAGGCGGTGCGCGTTCGTGCGTATATCCGCATGCGGCTTGGTCGCTTGGAGCACGTTTGTGCTCACTGGCGGTCATGGCCACATCAGTTGAGTTTCGCCTTCTAATCTGGGCCTCCTAAGCCCAGACCGCCGGTGACGGTCTACCGTGTTTCTGATTTGCGTTCGGGCTTGCCACCCTTGTCTTTCTTCGGCTTCGGCGGTGTTTTCACCAGCCGTTCCATGATGCGGCGGGCTTCTTCTGTGTCTTGATGCTCGTTTCGAGGCTTTGCCATGGATGATGACGCCAAGTTTGATGAACTCTCGGCCAGCATTGGCCGAATCTTCCTCGCATTCGCTCACTTAGAAAGCGGCCTCAACGCTACCATCTGGGCGATTCAAGAGCGATACCCAGACCCCGACAGGGACGTCGATCCCCCCAGAGCGCTATCCAAGAAAACGGAGTTTATCCGCCGGTTCTTCAAAGCACACACCGGCTGGAATTTCATGAGCGATGCCGTGCATGGCACCATGAAAGACGTCGACACATTGGCCGAGTACCGCAATGCTCTTGCCCACGGTCAGATCGTCGACGTTCCAGCTGCCCTAGACGGTAAAGATTTCGATATCCTCCTTCACAAGCAAAAGAAGGGGAAGCAGGTTTTCTACAAATGCCACGTTGAGCAAGACAGCCTTGCGGATGTCGGATACCACACGCTAGCCCTAGCTACGTTTATCGCTCGGTTGTGCGAGATCATCCGGGGAGAGCTTGAGGATGATCGTCTCGAGAATCTCATGCGCAGCTTCGTCAGCGAGCGTCGATGACCACTCGAAATCGCTCAGCTTAGAAGCAATCATCCTCACCAGCTCACGCTCCTTCTCTGGCGAAAGCCCCAGCCTGTCACGCTGTTCTGATGCAGTGGAATCGGCCACTTTTGTCATCTATATAATTAGGAATAAAGTCCTAATTATATACTTGACTGCACAGGATCGGGCGACCACGTTGTAAGGGCGTGACAGGCCGGAACAGAAATAGGGAACAACCGATTTTTCAGTAGAACTAAATATGCGTGATGTGCATACGATGCACATGTCGCTTTAAAAGCGACAGATAGATGGAGGTGGTCGGACTCGAACCGACTAGCTTTAGGTGGGAACCCTTCGCAAGCGACCTGCCACCCCCTTCTGTCCGTGGCGGCAGCCCGGAACGCAAAACCTGACCCGGGCCTCGTCTCCGCCAGCCGGGTTAATGCGGTAACGAATCGATTGCAGCGATTCGTTACCGCGCCCGGCGCGCGTAACAGAAACCGTAGAGCCTGTTGCAGCAAGCGTGAATCAAGCCTGAGTGCGGTTTTTGAGGTCCCATCAACGCTTTACACAGGACTCTGGGGATAAGCGGTGGGCAATACTGGCAAAACCTGTGATGAAGAAAAGCCGAATGAGGCCTTTCACAAGGTGATTCGGCACTTCCTGACCCGAGACAAGAGAAACGGCGATGAGGGCGATAAAGATCGTGCGCTAAGGCGGGAGCGGTCCGGAAAGGGTTGAAAATATGCGGATTCTCGCGTAACCACCATGGTCTGATGCCTGCATCTTCACCGGCCATTGCAAATGAATTTATCCGGCTCGCGGCGAAGAACGGGCAGAAGCTGACGCAAATGCAGCTTCAAAAGCTCGTTTATATCGCTCACGGCTGGAACTTGGCCGTCAACGGTGAGCCGTTGACGGCTGATAGCCCTTGTGCATGGGATTACGGCCCCGTCTATCGCGACTTGAGAGATGCCTTGCAGGGTCAAGGCAGCAAGCCAGTTGAGCGTGAAATACCGGTTGGCTCTTTTGGCGGTGGCGTCTTTTTGGATGGAGACGAAGGGAAGCAACCTGCACGCGCGAAGCTCTCAGAAGAAGCTAGCGAGGTGGTGAAGCGTGTCTTTGCCGATTACGGTAAGTATCATGCCTTCAGCCTTTCTGCGCTTACCCATCGCGAAGGCACTCCTTGGAGCAAGGTCTACAAGGATGGAGCTGGACGTTTCGAGGCGATACCTGACGAGTTGATCCGCGAGCACTTCCTTGACATCGCAAAGACCAGAAGCGAGCGACGATAAACGGATTCCGATCGACGCTATTGATGCTGGGATCGAACTCGTTGAATCGAAGCGTGGCCCAGATGCGCTAGATCATTTCGAAAAGGAAGATTACGAAGACGAGCGAACGAAGCTAGAACTACGCCTCTTAAAATCGCGGATTAAAAATGTGAAGGCTGACCGCAAGTTGCGGAAAACCTACGCCGGTCGCATTCTACACTTCTTGGAAGCTTACGCACTCGCCGCTTTAGCGCTCTTGATCTGTCAAGGCTGGCGCATAGGAGGCTTCGACCTGGGCAGCGAGGTCATATTGGCTATCGTAGGAAGCACAGCGGTGGCGGCAATAGGTTTGGTTGGCTTCGTAGCCAAAGGGCTATTTCCTCCGAATCACTCCTAATTACCGAGCGCACAGGAACAGAAGAAAACCCCGGCTCACTTGGCCGGGTTTTTTGCTAGGAGGTCATTATGCGTCTAAGAACAGTGCTTTTTATCGCCCGATGGCTGGGCGTACCCATCGAGGTTCACGGTACTTTCTTCAACCGCGGGAAGAACGACTTCAATACTTCGGCGTGCTCCACCGCGCCGAAGTAACAGGCGGACATGTCTTCTGGGTCGAACACGAACAGCATGTCGTGCTCCTTGCTGAGGAGTTTGCTTGCCATTTCCGCAAACTCATTTGTGCTCAGTTCAGACTCGACCAGGATGAAAGAAGTGGTCTCTTCCCAATATCCCATATCTTCCTGGCGCACCGCCTTAATGAGTTCGGCTCTTCGCTCACTGTAGCTGCGTCCGTCTAGGGTCTGATTCGAGATCCGAAACGACACACAATAAGTAGCCATCCCATCCTCCATCGGTTGCTGAATACATCCGATGCTACCTGAATGGCTTCCGCTTACGCCAGCGTAAGAAGCTCTTCGCCTGTTGCTTAAGCGTTCGCGGCTTGACGAGTCCCGCGATAGGTCAGGCGCTTGCCTTCGATGCCCTTGATGGCGAGCAGGTGACGGGCCTTGTCGTCGATGCCCAAGCCTGAGCGGTTGGAATATCGGAAATCAAACTCCGCCAGATAGCGGAACAGATGCGCTTCGCCGCAGTGCTGGTAGACACCACGCATACCACGCTTGAACACTGAGAACACGTTCTCAATGGTGTTCGTGTGGATCACGCCGCGCACGTATTCTTTCGCCGAGTGATTGACCGTGTCGTGGCCTTCGTACTCATTGCCAGTCTCGGTGTAGAGACGGCTTTCGTCGGTATAGAGGACGCTCTTGCGGTCCACATTGCGGACCAGGATTTCGCGAACACTCTTCTTCGTGGCGTGCTGGACATGGAAGCTGCGGACACGGCCACCGCGCTCGACGAGAGCAACAACGGTACGCTTCTGAGCGCCGCCAGACTTGCCTGATTTCGTGTAGGGCAGACCGCGACGGTGCGGAGAGACGTAAGGCTTATCGCGCTTTCCGATGTAGGTCTCGTCAACTTCGACGGTCTTACCGTCGCCGCCCATGGGATCTGAACCGGAGTAGTCGTCCCGCATACCTTCACGGATGCGGTGCGCCATGAACCAAGCGCTCTTGTAGGTCACGCCCAACATGCGGTGCAGCTGATGCGCTGACATGCCCTTCTTGGAGGACGTGAGCAGGTGCGTGGCGAGCAGCCATTTGTGCAGCGGTATGTGGGAGCGCTCATATAGCGTGCCGGTGCGGACGGTGAACTTCTTGCGGCACGGTGTGCAGCGATACCAGCCCTTCTGAGGTTTGGGATTGGGCGTCTTGTCAGTCGCCTTCGGAGTCATGTGCTCAGGCGGCACAACCTTGACCTTTTCGCTGCTTTTGCAGAACGGGCAAACAACGCCCTCGGGCCAGCGCTGGGCCTCCAACCACTGGCGAGCCTTGGTTTCGGAAGTGAAGATCGGGTTGGTCACGTCGCACATGGCTTATCTCCTTGATCCCTAATGTAGGATCAGGAGAATGTGCAGTCAAGTATATAATTAGGAATAAAGTCCTTGACAGCGTGACGGTGGTCGGGTAGGGTTCAGCTATAACCCGGAAGGTGCGGGTTGAGGATGAGTCCTCAAGGCGGGCGAGCCGGTTTCGGTCTCGCCTTTTTCGTTTTCTGACATTGTTGGACGCGCGGCGGGCGCCGCGGATCGTCGGCAGCAGGCTGATAGCCCGCCGGTGAGCGCTGTGCAGTTGAGCGTTTTCGCGCGGGGCTAATTCAGAACCGTGATCGCATCGCCGGGCTTCACCGTGCCTTCGACGAGGGTGGCGGCGTAGAGGCCGGCGCAGCGACCTTGGGTGCGGGTGAGGTGGCGCAGGATCTCCGGCTTCTGCTCGGCCGTCTCCGGATCGAGGGTGATCATCTTGCAGCGCGGGTCGCGCTCCAGAATCGCGATGACGGCCTTGTCGCCGAGCTTGAGATTCTTGCCGACCAGATCGTTCTCGCCGAACGGTTCGCCCGAGAAGTCGGCATAGAGATTGGCGCGGAACTGGCGCGGGTCGAGATCGTCCTCGATCTCCGATGCGAGCTGGGCGACGGTCTGCATGGAGAACAGGGAGACGGGCCGGCAATCGGTGAAGGCGGTCTCCGAATATTGGACGGAGAGGTCTTCGTCGGGCTTGCCGAGGCGCTGCTTGAGATGGGCGATGAAGGTGGGGTCGGCGATCGGGAAGGTCTCGCCGTCCGGCGTCGTGACATCGACCGATAGGGAGGCCCGGTTGGCGTAGAGCGGCTTTACGCCCGGGCCGATGGCCTCGGCGGCTTTGCGGTTGAGGGGCTCGGCGGCGGCGTCTGTGTTCAGGAAGCGCGGCTGGTAGAGGATCAGCTCCTCCTGCTCGCGCCCCGTATGGTAGGGGAAGCCGGGGTCGGCTTTCGCGTTCTTCACCGCGTAAATGCGGTCGCCGTAAAGGCCGGCGAAGGCGAGGAAGGCTTGCGCGAGGCGCTCGCCCCGCATGCTCTTCACGGGATAGCGCCAGACGCTATGGATCCGGCCGATTTCAGACATTGCGAACCTCACGACAGCAACCGAAGGATGGACGATCCTATCGCCACATCGCCCCATGCGCCCAATCCCGATTGGGCGGCCATCGAACACGCCTACGCCCACGATCCGCGCAAGCTGACGGAGATCGCAAGCGATTTCGGGGTCAGCCGTCAGAAGATCCAGGCGCGGGCCAAGCTGAAGGATTGGCGGCGGGCCGGGGCTGACGATGCGCCTGGTTTCGACGAGCGCGATGCGGGGATCGAGCCTGGCGAGCTTGCGAGAGCGGAAGAGGCCAGCGGGGCGCGGCGGACGCGTATGGTGGCGCGGCTGTTCAAGGCGCTGGAGGAGAAGATGACCCAGTTGGAGATGCGGATTGCGCGGGGCAGCGCGGCGGAGGAGAGCGCGGCGGATGCGGAGCGCGAGGCGCGAGCCTTGAGCGCGCTGGCCGGGCTCTATGCAAAGCTGGTGGAGCTGGACGAGGGGGAATGCGCGAAGGGAACGGCGAAACGGCACAGCGAGGCGGCGGGCGATGCGGACCAATTCCGCGAGGATCTTGCGCGACGCCTTGAGCGACTCAATCGGCCAAGGGACGCTTAAGCGGTTTCTGGAGACTTTGAGCGCCGGCGAGCTGCGCCGGCTGCATTACGACTGGCCGCTCTGGGCGCGGGAGGATCAGCTTCCCCCGGACGCGGCGCAAGGGGGCGGGGACTGGACCACCTGGCTGATGCTGGGCGGGCGCGGTGCCGGCAAGACGCGGGCCGGGGCCGAATGGGTGCGGTCGGTGGCGGAGGCGCCGCGACGAGCCTTTCAGCCGCCGCCGCGGATCGCGCTGATCGGCGAGACGTTTGCCGATGCGCGGGCCGTGATGGTGGAAGGGGTGTCGGGGCTGCTGGCGGTGCACCCGCCGGAGGCGCGCCCCTTGTTCGAGGTTTCCAAGCAGCGGGTGACCTGGCCGAACGGGGCGGTGGCGCAGCTCTTCTCGGCGGAGGATCCGGAGAGTTTGCGGGGTCCCCAGTTCGACGCCGCCTGGGCGGATGAGCTGGCCAAGTGGCGGCGGCCGCAAGACACATGGGACATGCTGCAATTCGGATTGCGCCTTGGGGAGCGGCCGCGCCAGGTGGCGACGACGACGCCCCGGCCCTTGCCGCTGATCAAGGCGCTGTTGGCTGACCCGGCAGTTGCGGTGACGCGGGTGGCGACGGCGGCGAACGCGGTCAATCTCAGCCCTCGCTTTCTGGAGACGATCGTCGGGAAATATCGCGGCACCCGGCTGGGCCGCCAGGAGCTGATGGCGGAGCTGCTGGAGGACCGGCCGGATGCTTTGTGGCCGCGGGCGCTGATCGAGGGGTTGCGGGTGGCCGAGGCGCCGGCGCTTCGGCGGATCGTGGTGGCGGTGGACCCACCGGTGACGAGCGGGGGCCGCGCGGATGCCTGCGGGATCGTTGTGGCGGGCGTCTCGGCGGATGGGCGCGGCTACGTGTTGAAGGACCGGACCGTGCAGGGGTTGAGCCCGGCCGGCTGGGCGAAGGCGGCGCTCGCGGCCTACCACGCTTCCGAGGCTGACTGCATCGTGGCGGAGGTGAACCAGGGCGGCGAGCTGGTGGAGGCGGTGCTGCGCCAGGTGGACCGGACGGTGCCCATACGCTGCGTGCGGGCGAGCCGGGGCAAGTTCGTGCGGGCGGAGCCGGTGGCGGCGCTCTACGAGCAGGCACGCGTGTTCCATGTCGGCAGTCTGCCGGAGCTGGAAGACGAGATGAGCGATTTCGGACCGGACGGTCTGTCCGGCGGGCGCAGCCCCGACCGGGTGGATGCGTTGGTCTGGGCGCTGACGGCGCTGATGCTGAAGGGCGGGGTGGAGCCGCGGGTGCGTGGGTTGTGAGGCTTACCTCTCCCCGTCGGGGAGAGGTCGAGTGCTTTAGCGCTCGGGTGAGGGGAGGATGCGGAGAGCTGGGCACCCCCTCACCCTAACCCTCTCCCCGCCGGGGAGAGGGAATCGCATCGTGCCAAACCTTTGGAGCGGTGCTCCACCGCACGCTCCGTGTTCATGGACCCCCGGATCAAGTCCGGGGTGACGACTGAATTTGAGGATAGGGAATGCCATCACGAATACGGACAGGGCTGGCGCGCATGCTTGGCCTCGGAGCGGCGCGCCCCATGCCCGACGAGACGAAGGCGAGCCGGACGGCGCGGTTGATCGCCCTGTCGGCGTTCGGCCAGGCGGTGTGGAGCCCACGAGATCCTGCAAGCTTCGCCCGGGAAGGGTTCGCCAAGAACCCGATCGTCTATCGCTCGGTGCGGATGATCGCCGAGGCGGCTGCGTCCGTGCCTCTCTATCTCTATGAGGGGGAGGACGCGGTCGACACCCATCCGCTGCTCGGGCTGCTCGCCAAGCCCAACGGGACGCAGAGCGCGCCGGAGCTACTTGAGGCGGCCTACGGTCATCTGCTGGTGGCGGGGAACGCCTATCTCGAGGCGGTGTCGGTCGGCGGGGCGCCGCGGGAGCTGCATGTGCTGCGGCCCGACCGGATGAAGATCGTGCCGGGGGCGGACGGCTGGCCGGAGGCCTACGATTACAGCGTGGGCGGCGAGACCGTGCGCTTCGTGCAGGATGTTTCCGCCGGCGTGCGGCCCATCCTGCATCTGTCGCTGTTTCATCCGCTGAACGACCATTACGGCATGAGCCCGCTGGAGCCGGCGGCTTCCGCGATCGACATCCACAATCAGGGGGCGGATTGGAACAAGGCGCTGCTCGACAATGCGGCGTGCCCCTCCGGCGCGCTGGTCTATTCGGCGGCGGACGGGCAGCTGGCGCCGGAGCAATATGAGCGGCTGAAGACCGAGCTTCAGGACAGCTTCGCCGGCGCGCGGAATGCCGGACGGCCGCTGCTGCTGGAAGGCGGGCTCGACTGGAAGGGCATGGGGTTCTCGCCGAAGGACATGGACTTTATTCAGGCGAAGCATCTGGCGGCGCGGGAGATCGCGCTTTCGCTCGGCGTGCCGCCCATGCTGCTGGGCATTCCCGGGGACAATACCTATTCGAACTATCAAGAAGCGAACCGCACCTTCTGGCGGCAGACGGTGCTGCCGCTGGTGAACCGGACGGCGAAGGCGCTATCCGGCTGGCTGGGCGCCGGCTTCGAGGAGGGGTTGGAGCTGCGGCCTGATCTCGATGCCATCGAAGCGCTCTCGGTGGAGCGCGAGGCGCTGTGGGAGCGGGTGCGGGTTTCGGAGTTTCTCACCGTGAACGAGAAGCGGGCCGCGGTGGGCTATGGGCCGGTCGAGGGGGGCGATGTCCTGTGAAGGGTTTTCACCTCTCCTCGTCGGGGAGAGGGAGTCGCTCTGAACGCGCCGAGAGGGAACGGCATGGCCCCCGGATCAAGTCCGGGGGTGACGACTGAAGGTGGAGTGACCGCTTGTGGAAAACGGCGGACGGGCGGTTGCAGGCTGCGCGGGCGTGCTAGCCTCACTCAGGCAATAGGCTTGGGAGGGCTATGATGGCTGTAAGGGTGACACCCCCGACGAAGAACATGCTGTATTTCGCGATCGCGCTGGGGCTGATCGCGATCCTTCTCTACATCATCGGCGTGCTGGGCTTCGTCGATGGCGGCTTCGGCTTCATCGGACATTTCGCGTTCTGGGTTTCCATGGCGGCGCTGGTCGCCCTGGTCGCCAGCGTGACCATGAAGGGGATTTAGCTCCGCGCAAAGCGCCGCCCCTTTTTCAGAGTCATGCCCGGCCTTGTGCCGGGTATTCATGAACACGGTGCCAGAGATGGGAACGAGGTGTTCATGGATCACCGGGACAAGCCCGGTGATGACGACCGAGAATTAGGAACATCGTGCACATGAAAAGCAGTGTCGTGCCGCTTGCGGCGCGGGCGGGATCGTCTGCGCCTGCGCCTCTTCGGGATGTGCAGGCGGACGGGACCTTCTCCGGCTATGCCAGCCTGTTCGGGCGGATGGATTTGGGCCGCGACCTGGTGATGCCGGGCGCGTTCGCCGAGAGCCTGCGGGCCAAGGGTGCGCGGGGCATCAAGCTGCTGTTCCAGCACAATCCTGACGAGCCGATCGGCGTGTGGGTGGATGTTCGCGAGGATTCCCGCGGGCTGCTCGTGCATGGGCGGTTGCTGCCGGGGGTGGCGCGGGCGCGCGAGGTGCTGGAGCTGATGCGGGCCGGCGCCCTGGACGGGCTCTCCATCGGTTTTCGCACGGTGAAGGGGCGGACCGATCCCAAGAGCGGCATCCGGCGGCTGGAAAGAATAGATCTCTGGGAGATCTCGATTGTGACCTTTCCCATGCTGGCCGATGCGCGCGTCTCCTTCGTGAAGCGGCAGGAGACCATGAGCGGGCAGGGACCGCCGGGGAGGCAAGATCTTGAGAGGCAGAATCTTGGGGGGAACCAGAGCCAGCGGCTCGCGGCATCGATGCGGCGGGCCGCTTTTCTTTTGCGCGAGGGTTCGACCTCGTCCCTTCCGAGAAAGGCAGTGTGAGAATGAGCGACAGCGAATATCCGGAACCCTCTGAGCCCGGATTCGAAATCAAGGCCGGCCAGGGTGCTGTTTACGAGACCAAGGCCGGCGGGATCGGCGACGATGTGGGCGCCGCCTTCGATGCGTTCATGCGGACCTTCGAGGCCTTCAAGGAGAACAACGACGAGCGGCTGCGCCAGATCGAGAGCCGCATGTCGGCCGACGTGGTGACCGAGGAGAAGCTGGAACGGATCACCACCGCGCTGGATGCGCAGAAATCGGCGATGGATCAGCTGACACTGAAGACCAGCCGTCCGCAGTTGGGCGATGCCGGCGGGGATTTCGCGAGCCCGGCGGCGCTGCAGCATAAGGCGGCCTTCCACGCCTATATGCGGAAAGGGCAGGTGGGCAATCTGCACCGGTTGGAGGAGAAGGCGCTTTCGGTGGACCTCGCCGGCGGCGACGGCTCCGACGGCGGCTATCTGGTGCCGCCGGAAACGGAGCGGGAAGTGATCCGCGGGGTGAAGGAAATCTCGCCGATCCGGGCCATTGCCGGGCACCGCACGGTGAGCGCCTCCATCTATAAGAAACCGTTCTCGATCACCGGACCGGCGACGGGCTGGGTGGCCGAGACGGCGACGCGGCCGGAGACCAACTCGCCGACCCTGGATGAGCTCGCCTTTCCGAACATGGAACTCTACGCCATGCCGTCGGCGACCCAGACGCTGCTGGACGACTCGGCAGTCAATATCGACGAGTGGCTGGGGGAGGAGATTCAGCTTGCCTTCGCCGAACAGGAGGGGACGGCGTTCGTGCTCGGCGACGGCGATGCGAAGCCGCGGGGCTTTCTCGATTACACCCCGGTGGCGAACGGGTCTTGGGCTTGGGACAAGATCGGCTATATCGCGACGGGCAATGACGGGACGTTCGATACGGACGATCCGAGCGACGATCTGATCGACCTGGTCTACAGCTTGAAGTCCGGCTATCGGGCGAATGCCCATTGGGTGATGAACCGGGCGACCCAGGCGGTGATCCGCAAGTTCAAGGACGACGACGGCAACTATCTCTGGCACCCGGGCGAGAAAGCCGGCGCCTGGCCGACGCTGATGAACTATCCGATCGCGGAATCGGAGGACATGCCGGATATCGGGTCGGACGAATTCGCCATCGCCTTCGGCGATTTCAAGCGCGGCTATCTGGTGGTGGACCGGGCCGGGATCCGGGTGCTGCGCGATCCCTATTCGGCGAAGCCCTACGTGCTGTTCTACACGACCAAGCGCGTGGGCGGCGGCGTGCAGGATTTCGATGCGATCAAGCTGCTGAAGTTCGGCTCGAGCTAAGCCGAAACGGCTTAAGGA
Organism: Methyloligella sp. ZOD6; assembly: GCA_050110875.1. GTDB lineage: Bacteria > Pseudomonadota > Alphaproteobacteria > Rhizobiales > Methyloligellaceae > Methyloligella. Next base: position 1,897,092 of record CP188828.1, on the reverse strand, counting down.
TCCGAGTCCGGATCCTCCCCCAAGACACCGAAATCAAACGCGAAGCCGGAAGGCATTTCGCGTTTGTGAGGCCTGGCCGGGCCGGCGGCCGTGTCGCGCTCCCTCCCACGCGCGCGGCCGCCACTTTTCTCTAAGGATCACCTTGCATGGCACTTGCCCTGACATCGGCGCCGGCGGTCGAGCCAGTCGGCTTGGCCGAGGCCAAGGCCCATCTGCGGGTCGACGGCGACACGGAAGACGATCTGATCGGCGCGCTGATCACCGCGGCGCGGAGCTGGGTCGAGCGGCAATACGGGCTGGCGCTGATCAGCCAAGGCTGGTCGTTCTATCTGGACCGGGTGCCGGGGGGCGGCGCCGTCGCGCTGCCGCTCGGACCGCTACAGAGCGTGGAGAGCGTCACGCTGCACGCCGAAGATGGCGGAGCGGCCGCGCTCGATGCGGACGATTACGCATACGATGCGATCTCCAAACCGGCGCGGCTGATCTTCAAAAGCGTGAGCGGGGTCGCTTCCTTGCGGCGGCTGAACGGAATCGAGATCGCCTATCGGTGCGGCTTCGGCGATGAGGCGGAGGATGTGCCGGGACCGATCCGCCAGGCGTTGTTGTTATCGATCGCCCATTGGTTCGAGCGCCGCGAGCCGGGGGTGGGCGCCGAGCCGCCCGAGGTGCCGGCCATGGTTGCCGGACTTATGGCGCCTTATCGCCAGGTGCGGCTGTGAGCGGAATGTCTGCCGGCGCGCTGCGCCATCGCCTGACTCTGGAGGAGAGGGCGAAGGTGGATGACGGTGGGGGCGGGTTCACCGAGAGCTGGGACAGCGTGACGACGCTCTGGGCGGCGATCCGTCCGATCCGGGGCGACGAGCAATTGGTTGGCGGTCGAGTCGCCGGAAATGTGAGTCATCTCATTACCTTGCGCTATCGGGATGGCGTGGTGCCGGAGATGCGTTTCCGTCAGGGCGACCGGATCTTCGAGATCCTCAGCGTGATCGATCCGGACGAGCGGCGGTGCTGGCTGCGCTGTCATTGCGAGGAGCGGGGACTTTAGATGGCACGGAGCATCGGCTGGGTGTCGGGATTGGAGCGGCTCAAGAGCAGGTTCGAGATCGGCTCGGGAGGAGCCCATTTGCGGAACCGGTTGCGTGGGCAAGCAGATGCGATCGCGGAAGAGGCGCGCAGGACGCTTCTCGAAGAGCACCCAGGCGGCACCGGTGCCCTGGCGCACTCCGTCAGCGTGACGGAGACGGGCGAGGAAGACGCGCCGCGCTTCGCGATCGGAACTCAGAGCCCGGTCGGTCGTTATCTGGAATTCGGGACGAAGCGGATGGCGGCTCAACCCTGGCTCATCCCCACCATGCACAGGCATTTACAAAGCGTTAAGCGTTCGGCGCGAAGGCTTCTAGAGCGAATCGTGCAGGGAGATTCGTGAGGGTCTCACTGAAAACGAGGCTTTTCAGATGCGACTTACGAGGCCATATAGAGCCTTAAGGGGGCAAGGAGACGGAGATGGCTGACAGCGCAGAATGGTCACTGCAGAGCGCAATCTATCAGGCGCTTGCCGGCTCGACCGAACTCACCGCACAGCTCGACGGCTTGCGGGTTTACGATCATCCGCCGCAAGGCGTTGCCTATCCTTTCGTCACCATCGGCGAGAGCTCGGTGTTCGATTGGAGCACCGGCACGGAGGACGGGGCAGAGCATCTCGTCACCCTGCATGTCTGGTCGCGGACCGGCGGCAAGCGGCAGGCCTATGCCCTTGTCGAGGCGATCCGCGAGACCCTGCACGATGAGGCTTTCGCGCTGGACGATCACGTGCTGGTCAATCTCCGCTATCGGTTTTCGGAGACAAGGCGGGATCCGGACGGCGAGACCTATCACGGCGTGATCCGCTATCGGGCGGTGACGGAGCCGGCGGCGGCCGTGGCGGCTTAGGGCCGGTTTACTTAAACCAAGATTTCGTGAGGCGGCTTTCGGGCCGCCTTTTTTGTTGTCTGCGCTCCGAGCCGGCCGACCCTGAAGAGGGCGATTGCTACATCGTGGCCGCGTCCGCGTCCGCGACCGGCGACTGGATCGGCTGGGACAAGCGGATCGCGCGGTTCATCGACGGGACGTGGCGCTCCTATCTGCCGGGGACGGGCGGCGGGGCGGGCTGGCTCGCCTGGGTCATGGACGAAGACGCCATGTACCGTTTCGACGGGTCGGACTGGACGCTGGCAGGTATCGAGGGGCCGGCAGGGCCGGCCGGGGCGGCGGGCGAGCAGGGACCGGCGGGGCCCACGGGGCCGGCGGGTGCGACCAGCCTCACCATCTGCCGCCTGGTGGCGACATCCAATCTTGCTCTCGCCTCGGCGCTTGAGGCCGGCGACACGGTGGACGGGGTGACGCTGGTCGAGGGTGACCGGGTGCTGGTCGCCGGGCAGACGGACGAGACCGAGAACGGCGTCTATCTGGTACCGGCGAGCGGTGCGGCGTCGCGCGATCCGGACTTCGCCGCCTTCGACGATCATCCGGGCGTCTATTTCTCGGTGATGGAGGGGTCGGCGAAGGGCGACACGCTCTGGCGCTGCACCTCCAATCGCGGCGGAACGATCGATAGCAGCAATCTCGCCATTTCTGAATTCACCTCCGGATCGGGCGGCGGCGCGCCTACGCGGCAGGTCTTCACGACATCAGGGACATGGACCCGCCCGGAAGGCTGCACGGCGGCCTTCGTCCAGATCGTCGGCGGCGGCGGTGGCGGTGGTGGGATCGACGGTCAATCGGGCGGGGCCCGCGGCGCGGGGCGGTGGCGGCGGTGGTGGAGGCTACGCCGAAAAGCTGATCGCCGGCCCGGACGCGTCCGTCACCGTCACGGTCGGCGGCGGCGGGTCGGGCGGCGGCGCCGGGGCCAATAACGGCGCGGCGGGCGGGGCATCCTCTTTCGCCGATTCCAGCGGCACGGTCTCGGCGACGGGCGGGCAAGGCGGCGATGGCGGGACCTCCTCCTCGGGCGTTTCGAACAATGCGGGCGGTGCCGGCGGGAGCGGCTCGGGCGGCGAGGTCAACCGGTCGGGCCGGGCCGGCGGCCGGTCGGTCTATGCCAACGGCAATTTCTGGCAGGTCTCGAGCGGCGGCGACAGCGCCTTCGGCCTCGGCGGGCAAGGGGAGACGTCGAGCGGCAACGGGGCAGCCGGCGGGAATTACGGCGGCGGCGGCGCGGGCGGTGCGGATTCGTCGTCCGGCAGCGATACAGACTTCGCCGGCGGCGACGGCGCGCCGGGCATCGCGATCGTGTGGGCGTATTACTGACGCGTACCGTCCTGATGAGGCCGGCGCGAGGCTAGGGCGCACCGACCGTAGCCGCCGCCGACTGACGGCCATATCGCAGCGAGAGCGCGGGCCGCTCTACACAGCGCCAGCTCAAATAGGCGACCGGAAGGGTCACGAGAACGCTGGCAAGGGCGAGTATCCAGTAGTTCACGGACTCTGCGTTCAGACCGAGCGCAACGAGCACCTGAACTGCAAAGGTTCCGTATATGTAAAGCCCGTAGGAGAGGTCCGTCTCAACGTTCACTCGGGTCAGCGGAAGCCTCACCGAGGCGTAGAGAACGAGATAGGTGAGGGTGATCGGGGCGATGAAATAGAACAATCCACCAGAATGGGGAAAGGTGACCGTCCCGATTGCGGTCGTGACAGCGAGCGCAACGAAGGCAGCTACCGCAGACCGAATATCAATGCTTATCTTGTCGCGAAACACATAGAACAGAACGCCTGCATAGAAGAAGGTGAAGAGGCGGAACGGGCTGACGATTGCCGATTTGTCCATCAGCGTTTCGGTCGATCCGATCGTCACGGCAAATGCGATCCAAAGACCCAACAGGAAAATGATTGCGGCATATCTCCAATAGCGGACCATGAGCATGGCTATGGGCAAGGTAACGTAGCAATAGAGCTCGTATCTCAACGTCCAGAGCGGTCCGTTGGCAACGGTATGCGGATTGTCGGCGAAGAGTCCGGGAATGCTAAGATAGGATCCGAAGAACATGACAGCGTTCGTTCGGATGTAATCCGTGCTAGGCGGGATGCCTCAGGCTATAGGCACCAGAACGCCAGTGATGATTAAACACACCCAGAGCCCTGGATAGATCCGCAGGAAACGGTTCCGGAGATATCCTGCCAGGGAACTTCGTTCGCAGCTCGCGGCCAAGAGAAAGCCGCTTATGACGAAGAAAATGTCTACGGCCACCCTCGCGAACGACACCTGCTGATTTGTCAGACGCATCATGAAGGTGTCGCCATAGCCGCCGAATGGGCTGGCATGGCCGATAATCACACTTAGCGCACAGGCGAGCCTTATCGCTCCAATGCTGTTGTTTTTTGGGTCGAAGGCCTCATTCAAGGTCACGACCTAGCCCCCCAAGTAATTTTGGACTTCCACAAACTCCCATCCGCGATGGCAGCAGACGTCGCTGTGCAGGTCGGCGAGTCAATTTTCCATCGCGATGGAGTTTATCCGGATTTTCGCTGATCAGCGCGGAATGTTTTCTGGATTGTGAGGGCGTGGGATGGTGGTTTCGAAGGACTCCAGGAGACCATTCAAAATGGGGCGAAGGCGAGTGACGGATGCCGGAAGCAGACATCAAAGAAATGAGGGGCATTTTGCACCATCATCTTGCAGATCTCGTGGACCGGATCGTGGGTCATCTGACAACGGGGCAGACGGCTGCCCTGGGGGGTGCCGGGTCGGCCGCGGCCATCAGCGCGGCGGTCTCGGTGGACCCCGGCTGGGCCGCCTGGCTGCAGATCGCCACGCTCGCGCTGGGTTTTCTCAGCGGGCTTGGAGGCTTAGGCCTGGTTATCATGAAGGCGGTACAGCAAAGGCGTGAAATGCGGCAGTGGCTGCGCAAAAATGAACAATAATCGCCCAAAAACGCGTCACCCTGCCGCATTTTCATTCTGATTTTTGCCCAATCGGGACTGTACCTCCCGCAGCATTCAAAACCGAGTAACTCCCGAAAACAACAAATAGGAGTGAGTATGCGAGTCGTATTTCTCGCCTTGAGTCTTTTCATGCTTGCGGTTCAGCCCAGCTTCGCCGACATGCCGTTCGGCAAGAAGAACGCCAGTATCGGCGGCTTCATGAAGGGTGCGAAGGCGCCCTGGCTCAAAAAGGCCGCCAAGGATGTCGGCACGAACCCGACCGGCTGGTCGCGGCAGTGGTGCGGACGCTATATGCGGTCCGTCATGCCCAACCCAATTTCGTCGGACCGCGCAATCGATTGGCGCCATTACGGCAAGGGCCTGAAAGGGCCGAAAGTCGGTGCGGTGGCTGTGATGCCGCACCATGTGGGTATCGTTCAGTCGTTCGACGACAAGAGCGTGACCCTGGTCTCCGGCAACCATTCGGGTAGTCCGGGGAACCGCAAGGTGGGCGTGGGACGCTATTCCCGCTCCCGCATCGTGGCCTATCGCTGGCCATAGGAAGTCCTCTCCCTCCACGCCCTATAGCGCGTTGCGCGTTTTAAGGGCGTGGAACCCTGACTACTCCAAGCGGCTCCTTCGGGGGCCGCTTTTTTATCGAACGCCGTCTCGCTTCGAGGCGGCGTTTTTTTGTGTCCGCTTTTCGAAAAAACGCGAAGGAGATACAGATGACCGCTCTGTTCAAGCTGCTCACCGCCGCGCCGCTGAAGGATTATCGTACCCAAGTGCTGGGCGGGCTGGTGTTCCTGACCGGGCTCGCCAATTGGCTGGTCGGCGATGTGACCCTTGTCGAATTGCTGCAGAATCTCCCGGCCATGGTCGGCGGGCTGGGGCTTTCCACCCTCGGGGCCAAGGTGAACAATGTGAAAGCCGAGACCGGGACGGTGCGAAAAACCGGCAAAGGCAAGTAAAGAAACCTCTCGAACCCCGTTCAGCCATGGTTCATGCTTGGTGGCTTATTTTTCCCGGCAAGTTTCATTGGTTGGGCTGTTTTATGTGGCGCTTCTTGAGAAATAGTATCGCCCCGCTTCTGGTGGGGGCGCTGGTAAGCCTTTTGGCCGGTCCCGCGGCAGCCGAATGCCTCCCCTGGAGCGCGGCCGGTCCGGTGATCCAGAAGAACGGGCTGATTCCGGCCGGGCAGATCTACAATCAGATCCAGTCCCAATATAAGGGACAGATCATCAAGGCGACGCTCTGCCGGTCAGGAAACAGCTTTCGATACAAATTTACCGTGCTCGGCTCGAAGGGCGACGTGAAAACCGTCTCCGTCGATGCGCGGACGGGGCGCTGACGAAGAGCATAGCGAGGGAGGGAAAGTTGCGGCTTCTCGTTGTCGAAGACGATCCGGACCTGAATCGCCAACTGGTCACCGCTTTGAGCGATGCCGGCTACGCCGTGGATCATGCCTTCGACGGGGAGGAAGGGCATTTCCTCGGCGACACGGAGCCCTACGACGCGGTGGTGCTGGATCTCGGCCTGCCGAAGATGGACGGGTTGAGCGTGCTGGAGCAGTGGCGGCGGGATTCGCGCAACATGCCGGTGCTCATCCTGACGGCGCGGGAGCGCTGGAGCGACAAGGTGGCCGGGATGGATGCCGGCGCCGACGATTACGTCGCCAAGCCTTTCCATATGGAGGAGGTGCTGGCGCGCATCCGGGCGCTGCTCCGGCGCTCGGCCGGCCATGCCAGCAACGAGATCGAATGCGGCCCCGTGCGGCTCGACACCAAGAGCTCCCGGGTGACGGCGGACGGGCAGCCGATCAAGCTCACCAGCCACGAATACCGGGTGTTCGCCTATCTGATGCTGCACCGGGACCGGGTGGTCTCGCGGACCGAGCTGATCGAGCATCTCTACGAGCAGGATTTCGACCGGGATTCCAACACGGTCGAGGTGTTCATCGGGCGCTTGCGCAAGAAGCTGCCCGGCAATCTCATCAAGACGGTTCGCGGGCTGGGCTATCGCCTGTCGGACAGACCCGATGAGGCCTAAATCTCTCGCCTACCGGCTGTTCGTCTCGGCCGCGATCTGGACGCTGGTAGTGGTGCCGGCGGCCGCCATCCTGCTGATCTCCTTCTATCGGCAATCGGTGGAGCGGAATTTCGACGCCCGCCTCAACGCCTATCTCACCAGCCTCGTCGCCTCCAGCACCGCCGATGGCGGCACGACGCCCACGGCCCCCGCCAATCTCGGCGAGCCGCTCTTCACGATCCCCTTCTCCGGCTGGTACTGGCAGATCAAGCTGTTCAAGAAGGGGACCCCGCCTCTTTTCGTTTCCGATTCCCTCCTCGATCAACGTCTTTGGCTGCCGAGCGTGCACGGCGCGGAGCCCGACGAGAATCTGATCCGCCGGGCCTATCTCACCGGACCGGAAGGGCAGCGCTTGCGCGTGCTCGAGCGGCAGATCCGGCTGGAGGGCCCCAACCACCGGCCATACTCCTATGCGGTGGCGGGGGATGCGGCCGAGATCGAGGAGGAAATCGCGGATTTCACGACGATGCTGATCGCGGCGCTGGCGCTGCTCGGCTTCGGGCTGGTGGTGGCGACGTTCTTCCAGGTGCGGTTCGGGTTGCTGCCTCTGCGGGCGGTGCGGGAAGATCTCGCGGCGATCCGGTCCGGCAAGGCGGAATTCCTGGACGGCGAGGTGCCTGTGGAGATCCAGCCGCTTCAGCGAGAGCTCAATGCGTTGATCGAATCCAACCGGGAGATCGTGGAGCGCGCCCGCACCCATGTCGGCAATCTGGCCCACGCGTTGAAGACGCCGCTCAGCGTCATCGGCAATGAAGCGCGGGGCAAGCGAACGGCTTTGGCGAAAAAGGTGATGGAGCAGACGGAGATCATGCGTACCCAGATCACCCATCATCTGGACCGGGCGCGGATGGTGGCGCGGACGACGGCGCTTGGCAGCCTGACAGATGTCGCGGAGGTGCTGGAGGGGCTGAAACGGGCGCTGACCCGTATTCACAGCGACAAAGGGATCCAGATCGAGATCGACAGTCCTGCCGGCATTATGTTCCAGGGCGAGCGCCAGGATTTCGAGGAGATGGCCGGAAACCTGATGGACAATGCCTGCAAATGGGGGCGCGACAAGGTAAGGGTCCGCGTTTCGAGAGCCGACGGCGGCGAATGGCTGGTGGTCACCGTGGACGATGACGGGCCGGGGCTCGACGAGGTGGAGCGGGAACGGGCCGTGAAGCGCGGGCAGCGGTTGGACGAGACGAAGCCAGGGTCGGGCCTCGGCCTCTCCATCGTGGCCGATCTCGCGCATCTCTATAAGGGGGAATTCGCGCTGGAACCTGCGGCAGACGGCGGATTGCGCGCAAAACTGACGCTTCCTGCCGGATAAGGCGATACAACCTGCTTATTTCCGACAAATTTTTGATCTTTAAGAGAAACCCAGTGGTTAACGAATGTTGAACGCTCTAGGACGGCGTGTTCTGAGGGGCTCGAATGGTGGGAAGGGGGCGATCCATGCGGATTTTGGCGCTCATTTTGGTTTTAACGATGCCGGTGACTTTGGCAGCGTGCACGAGCAAGCAGGATACCGGAACGCTGCTCGGCGCTGCGGCCGGCGGTCTTATTGGTAATCAGTTCGGTAGCGGCGGTGGCCGGGTGGCCGCGACAGCGGCTGGCGCGGTTGTCGGCGGTATCGTGGGCGGCAGCATCGGCCGCAATATGGACGAGCGTGACCGGCAGATGGCTCAGGCGGCGGAATATCGCGCGCTGGAATACGGTCAGCCCGGACGGCCCGTGGCGTGGGACAATCCCAACTCGCCTTATCGGGGACAGGTCGCTGTCGGCGATTATTACGATCGCGGCGGCAGCCGGTGCCGGCCGTTCACCCATACGGTCTACATCGACGGCCGTCCCGAGGTTTCCCGCGGAACGGCGTGCCGCCAGCCCGACGGCACCTGGCGCACGGTCAGCTAAGCGCGCGGTGCAGCTCTTCGTCTGCACCGCCATTTGCCATGCGTCGCAGCGGCGCTTGCCCTTGCTTGCGGCTTTCCCTATGGCTAGGCCTCAACTTTCGAGCTGAGGTCTAAGCCTCTCATGTTGTGGATCATTTTCCTGTGCTTGACGGCGGCGGTGCTGCTCGCCTTGCTGCGGCCCCTGTTCAGCGGCACGGGCGAGGAGGCCGGCCGGGAGGCCGCTAATGCGCAGGTCTATCGCGATCAGCTGAGGGAGATCGACAGCGATCTGGACCGCGGGCTGATCGGCGATGCGGAGGCGAAGGCCGCACGGCTCGAGATCGAAAGGCGATTGCTCGCCACCGCCGAAACGGCTCGTGCGGACCGATCGAAGCGGGCGCGATCGCCGTTTTTCATTGCGATTGCGGTCGCCCTGGCGCTGCCGCTGATCGTGCTCGGCTTCTATCTCAGCTACGGCTCGCCTGGTCTGCCGGACCAGCCGCTTCTCGTCCGACTGCAGGAGCCGGTGGACGAGAACAATGTGGCCGAGCTGATCGCGCGGGTTCAGGCCCGACTCAAAGCCAATCCCAATGACGGTCAGGGCTGGGCGGTGATCGCGCCTGTCTATGTGAGCGTGCGGCGCTTCGATCAGGCGGCGGATGCTTACCGAAAGGCGATGCAGTTGCTCGGCGCGCGGCCGGATCTGCTGGCCGGCTATGGCGAGGCGCTGGTCTTTGCCAATGACGGTGTGGTGGATGCGCAGTCCCGCAAGATTCTAGAGCGTGCCATTGCCGGCGATTCGACTCTCGTGAAGCCTCGCATCCTGCTCGCTTATAGCGACGAGCAGGCCGGAAATTTGGATGCGGCGGTGGCTCGGTGGGAAGAGCTTCAGACACTGGTCAAGGACGACGAGCGATGGGCGCCGGTGGTGGCGCAAAGGCTCGACGCGGCCAAGGCGAAGCGGGACGGGAAAGCGCCGCCGGAGGCGCCGGTGGCGCAAGACCGAGGCGGACCCGATGCCGGCGACATGGCGGCGGTACGGAATATGAGTCCTGAAGCACGGAAAGAGATGATCGAAGGCATGGTGGCCAATCTCGCCGACCGGCTGGAGAAGGACGGCGACGATCTGGAAGGGTGGCTGAAGCTCGTCCGCTCTTACGCGGTTCTCGACCGGAAGGACGAGGCGCGCATGGCGCTCGCCAAGGCGAAGGCGCAGTTCAGCGACGAACCATCCGCCTTACAGCGACTTAATTCATTGGCCAGCGAACTTGGTATAAGTTCCTGAGCGTTGAGATCGAGACACTGGGACAGGTTTGAGCGTTAGATGACCCGCAAGCAGCGCAGAGGTGTGCTTATCGGCGGCTGCATGGCCGTGCTGACCATCGCGGTCGGGCTGGTGCTGTTCGCACTGAGCGATTCCATCGTCTTCTTCTACAGCCCGAGCGATGTCATGGCGAAGGAGCTGGCGCCGGGCCAGCGCTTCCGGCTCGGCGGGCTGGTGGAAGATGGCAGCGTGGTGCGCAATCGCGGCACGACGGTGCGTTTCGTGATCACCGACAAGGCCAAGGAGCTGCCGGTGACCTATACGGGCGTGCTGCCGGACCTCTTCCGTGAGGGGCAGGGCGTCGTGGCGGAAGGTATGCTGGGGCCGGACGGCGTGTTCCAGGCCGACAAGGTGCTCGCCAAGCATGACGAGAACTATATGCCGCCCGAGGTGGCCGCGAAGCTGAAGGAGCAGGGGGTCTGGCAGGGGGCGGCCGAGGATTCATCGGGGTCTACGCCCAACAAGGTCAACTAGCTCAATGATTGCCGAGACCGGCCATTTCGCACTCATCCTCGCGCTTGGCATCGCCATCGTCCAAATGGTGCTGCCTCTCTACGGCGCGCGCCGCAACGACCCGCAGCTGATGGCGATCGCGATCCCGGCGGCCCAGGCGCAATTCCTGCTGGTCATGCTCGCCTTCATGGCGCTGATGACCGCCTATGTGACGTCCGACTTCTCCATTCTCAACGTCTACGAGAATTCGAGCTCGGCGAAGCCGCTGCTCTACAAGATCTCCGGCGTGTGGGGGAACCATGAGGGTTCCATGGTCCTCTGGGTGCTGATCCTGGCGCTGTTCGGCGCGGGCGTCGCGACCTATGGCCGGAATTTGCCGCGGTCGCTGCAAGCCAACGTGCTTTCGGTGCAAGGCGCGATCGGGGTGGCGTTCCTGCTGTTCATCGTGACGACCTCCAACCCGTTCGTGCGGCTCGATCCGGCGCCTTTCGAGGGGCAAGGATTCAACCCCGTGCTGCAGGATCCGGCTCTCGCCATCCATCCGCCGTTTCTTTACGCGGGCTATGTGGGCTTCTCCATGGCGTTCTCCTTCGCCATCGCCGCGCTGATCGACGGGAAGATCGATGCGGCCTGGGCGCGCTGGGTGCGGCCGTGGACGCTCGCCGCCTGGATGTTTCTCACCATCGGCATTTCGCTCGGTTCCTGGTGGGCCTATTACGAGCTCGGCTGGGGCGGATTCTGGTTCTGGGATCCGGTGGAGAACGCGTCCTTCATGCCGTGGCTGTCGGGCACGGCGTTGCTCCATTCCGCGCTGGTGATGGAGAAGCGGGACGCGCTGAAGATCTGGACCATCCTGCTCGCCATCATCACCTTCTCGCTCAGCCTGGTCGGCACCTTCCTGGTGCGCTCCGGCGTGCTGACATCGGTGCATGCCTTCGCCGTCGATCCGGCGCGCGGCGTCTTCATCCTGGGCATCATGGCGATCTTCATCGGCGGGGCGCTGGCGCTGTTCGCCTGGCGGGCGCCGCTGCTGCGCCAAGGAGGCATCTTCGCGCCGATCAGCCGGGAAGGGGCGCTGGTCTTCAACAATCTGATCCTGGTGACCGCGTGCGCGGCCGTGTTCGTCGGCACGCTCTACCCGCTGGCGCTGGAATCGGTGACCAACGAGAAGATCTCGGTCGGGCCGCCCTTCTTCAACTACACCTTTATTCCGCTGATCCTGCCGCTTCTGATCGCGGTGCCGATCGGGCCGTTCCTCGCCTGGAAGCGGGGCGATCTTTATGCGGTCGCCCAGCGACTCATGGCGGCGGCGCTGATCGCGCTCGCGGCCATCGTCATCGTGTTTGCCGTGCAGGGCAGGGGCCCCTGGCTGGCGCCGCTCGGCATCGGGCTCGGCATCTGGCTCATCGCCGGCGCGGCGTCGGAGATCGCCTATCGCATCAAGCTGTTCAAGGCGCCGGCGCCGGAGATCTGGCGGCGCTTCGTCAACCTGCCTCGTTCCAGCTTCGGCACCGCGCTGGCCCATGCGGGGGTCGGTGTCTGCGTGATCGGCATCGTGGCGACGACCGCCTGGCGAAGCGAGGATATCACCGCGCTGAAGCCCGGGGAGGTCACGGAGATCGCCGGATATCGTCTCGTCTTCGAAGGCGTCGCGGAGCGCACGGGACCGAACTACGAAGAGCGATACGCGAGCCTTCGGGTGTTCCGGGGCGACGATCAGGTGACGGAGCTGCATCCGACCAAGCGGCAATTCACCATCGAAGGGAGCGCCACCACGGAAGCAGCGATTTACAACGCTTGGGGCGGCGATCTCTACGCGGTGCTGGGCGACACGCTGGAAGGCGGGGCCTACAGCATCCGGGTCTATTTCAATCCGCTGGTGCGGCTGATCTGGATCGGCTCGGTGATCATGTTCCTGGGCGGCGCGCTCTCCCTTTTCGACCGTCGCTTGCGGGTCGGCGCGCCGAAGCGCGCGGAAGTGCCCGAAGGGAGGCTCGCCGATGCCAAATAGGCGCGGTCTCGGAAGTGCCTTTCGGGCGGCGTTGATGGCGCTGGCGGTGATCGTCGTGAGCGGGCCTGCGCTTGCCGTTCAGCCGGACGAGGTGCTGGAGGATCCGGCGCTGGAGCAGCGGGCGCGGGATATCTCGGCTAATTTGCGCTGCCTGGTCTGCCAGAATCAGTCGATCGACGATTCCGACGCGCCGCTGGCGAAGGATCTTCGGGTTCTCGTCCGGGAACAGCTCAAGGCGGGCAAGAGCGACGAAGAGATCATGGATTACGTGGTGGCGCGTTATGGCGAATTCGTGCTGCTGCAGCCGGTCTTCGCGCCTCACACCTTGCTGCTCTGGTTCGCCACGCCGGTCTTGTTGTTCGTCGGCTTGATCGCTGTGCTGGTGATGTTCCGCAGGCGGGCGGCGGCGCCAGATCCGAAGCCGCTTTCGGCCGCCGAAAAGCGGCGGCTGGACAAGATGCTGGATCAGACCTAGGCGGTCTCCCAGGGGGGCTTTCATGGGGCTTTCGGCCCCGCTTTTCCTACCCCTTCATCCCTTCCCCAGGCGGCCGATTCCGGCCCTGCCTCCTCCCCACCTTACGTAAATTTAATCCTCCCGAAACAGCGTCGTAAGCCGTGAACCCCTATATCAGCGGCCAGTAGTCTTACTCCTCCCAAAGACAGGCTTCTCAGGCAGACATTCGACAAGAGGTTCACATGAATTCTTACGATCCCAGTTCAAACGCGCCGGAGCGCACGGGCGGACGCCGATCCCTCAGACGGTCGGCCATGTTCGCGGTGGCGTTGATCGGCGCCGGCGCGCTCGGCTTTTCCATGGCCGATAGCGTGCCCTTCGCCTCGGCGGAGCCGGTACCAACCACGCCGCCGGCAGCCGCAGCGGTGCCGAACTTCTCCGATCTGGTGAAGAAGGTGAGCCCGGCTGTTGTCAGCATCAACGTGAAGGGCAACACCGAGACCGCAGAAGGCGAGTTCGAGATTCCGGGGATGCCGGAAATTCCGAAGGACAGCCCCTTCTACGAGTTCTTCAAGCGTTTCGGTCAGGTACCGAAGGGCATGCCGCGCAACCGGCATCCGATGCAGGCGCAAGGGTCCGGTTTCTTCATCTCGCCCGACGGCTATCTCGTGACCAATAATCATGTGGTCGAAGAAGCCGACGAGATTACCGTCACCATGGAGGACGGCGAGCAGTATACGGCCGAGATGGTGGGCAACGATCCGCGCACAGACATCGCCCTGCTGAAGGTCGACGGCAAGAAGCTTCCCTATGTGGAGTTCTCCGACAAGGATCCGGAGGTCGGCGAGTGGGTGCTGGCCGTCGGCAATCCGTTCGGTCTCGGCGGCACGGTGACGGCGGGCATCATCTCCGCCCATAACCGCGATATCGGTTCCGGTCCCTACGACTATCTGCAGATCGACGCGGCCGTGAACCGGGGCAACTCGGGCGGTCCGTCCTTCACCCTGGACGGCAAGGTCGTCGGTATGAACACCGCGATCTTCTCGCCTTCCGGCGGCAATGTCGGCATCGCCTTTGCCGTGCCTGCGGCGCTGGTGAAGGAGGTTGTCGGCGAGCTGAAGAATAACGGCTCGGTCAATCGCGGCTGGCTGGGCGTCGTCATCCAGAACGTGACCGAGGATCTCGCCGACGGCGTCGGTCTCGATGAGGCCAAGGGCGCGCTCGTCTCGAAGGTGTCCGAGGACGGTCCCGCGGCCGAGGAAGGTATCGAGGCCGGTGACGTCATCACCGCGGTCAATGGCAAGGAGGTCGAGGATTCCCGAGATCTCGCCCGCAAGATCGCCGAGCTCGAGCCCGACACGGACGTGACCCTTTCGGTCAACCGCTACGGCGACGAGCGCGAGGTCGACGTCACGCTCGGCAAGTTCCCGTCCGGTCAGAAGCTGGCCAAGCTTCGCGGCGACGAGGAGCCCGAGGGCGAGTCCACCGGTGAGGAGATGAAGGATCTCGGCCTGTCCGTCGCGCCGGCTTCCAGCATGCCCGGTGCAGGCGAGGAGGGTGTCGTGATCACGGAGATCCTCCCCGATAGCGACGCCGCCGAGAAAGGCCTCTCGGTCGGTGACGTGATCCTCCAGGTCGGCGGCAAGGACGTCACCAACGCGAAGGATATCGCGGAAGGCATTCGCCAGACCATGTCCAAGCCCAAGAACAAGGGCAAGGAGAAGGTCAACGTCATCTTCCGCATCAAATCCGGCGATCGCATGAGCTTTATCGCCCTGGCGCTTAAGAACCAGGCGTAAGGCTCGACGCCGGAGGGCGGCGCGGCATCCCCCCAACCGCGCCGCCCCTCCTTTTGTTTGCCGCGTAGGCTCCGTCGCAGATAGCGTTGGTCCAGGAGCAGACCGGGAGATTCCTGACGATGCGTGTTCTGGTGATCGAGGACGACCAGGAGACGGCCACCTTCCTGCAGCGTGCGCTGAAAGAATCCGGCCATATTGCCGAGCATGCCGCCGACGGCCAGAGCGGGCTGGAGCTTGCGAAGGTCAATGCCTATGACGTCCTGATCGTCGACCGCATGCTGCCCAAATGCGATGGGCTGACCGTCATTGGCATGTTGCGTGCCGACGACGTTCATACGCCGGCGCTGATCCTGAGCGCGCTCGACGGCGTGGACGAGCGGGTCAAAGGCCTGCGGGCCGGCGGCGACGATTATCTCACCAAGCCCTATGCCTTCAGCGAGCTGCTCGCCCGGATCGAGGTGCTGGCCCGGCGGACCTCACCGGAAGAGGCGAGCACCAGGCTTCAAGTGGGCGATCTCACCCTTGACCGCCTTACCCACAAGGTTGCCCGGGCGGGCGAGCCGATCCTGCTGCAGCCGCGCGAATTCCGCCTGCTGGAATATCTCATGAAGCATGCCGGTCAGGTGGTGACCCGCACCATGCTGCTCGAGAATGTCTGGGATTATCATTTCGATCCGCAAACCAATGTGATCGACGTGCATATCTCGCGGCTGCGCTCCAAGATCGACAAGAGCTTCGACAAACCCCTCCTGCATACCGTCCGCGGCGCGGGCTATACGATCCGTGACAACGCCCAGTAAACTTTTCCGGACGACCGCTTTCCGCCTATCGCTGCTCTATTTGGCGGTGTTCGGCTTGGCCGCCACCCTGGCCATCGGCTACATCTACTGGAACACCAACATCCTGCTTTCCCGCCAATTGGACCAGACGATCCAGGCGGAGCTCAGCGGGTTGGCGGAGCAGTATCGCGCCGGCGGCTTGCGCCAGCTAGTGAGCACCATCGCGAAGCGCAGCGAGACTCCCGGCAACAGCCTCTATTTCGTCGCCGACAAGAACGGCCGCCGGATCGCTGGCAATCTCGGTTCGATCTCACCGGAGCTTCTGAAGGAAACCGGGCCGGTCGAGTTCGCGTATTCCAGACCGGCGCAAGGGGGCGTGGAACGCAGGCTTGCCTTTGCCAATGTCTTCCATCTCGCCGACGGGGTGCAGCTCTTGGTCGGCCGCGACATCGAGGATCGAAGGGTTCTGTCGCATGTCACCCGCTCCGCTATTCTCTGGGGGCTCGGGGTGATGGCGCTGTTCGGCATCGGCGGCGGCCTCCTGGTAAGTCGCAACCTGCTCGCACGGATCGACGCCATCACCGAGACCAGCCGCAAGATCATGGCCGGCGATCTTTCGGGACGGCTGCCACGCAATCATTCGGGAGACGAACTCGACAGACTCTCGGCGAGCCTCAACCAGATGCTGGCGCGGATCGAACAGCTCATGGCCGGATTGCGGGAGGTCTCCGACAATATCGCCCACGATCTCAAGACGCCGCTCACGCGCCTGCGCAACCGGGTAGAGCGGGCGCTGCACGACCCCGAAGGCGAGGACGATTATCGGGAGACTTTGGAGAAGACCATCGACGAGGCGGACAACCTCATCAAGACTTTCAACGCGCTTCTTTCCATCGCTCGCATGGAGGCCGGCGCCGGGGCCGGGCGTTGGGAGCCTCTCGACGCCTCTGCCTTGGTCTCTGATGTCGCGGAGCTGTACGAGCCGGTGGCAGAGGAGCGCGGCCTCGTGCTAAGGGCGGAGTCGGACGGTCCGCTGCCGATCGTCGGCGACCGTCAGCTGCTGGGCCAGGCGCTTGCCAATCTGGTCGACAACGCCATCAAGCATGGCCGATCGGAGAAAAGCAGCGGCGCGGCCGAAAACGATCCGGATATCCGCATCGAGGCATTGCGGATGGCCGGGAGCTCAAGTGGCGTTGCAGAGGGTGCAGCGGGGAAGGAAATGGCGATGGCCGAGATCGTCGTGAGCGACCGGGGGCCCGGTATCCCGGAACAGGATCGCGATAGAGTACTGGAGCGTTTCGTCAGGCTGGAGGAAAGCCGTTCGGCGCCCGGCAGCGGGCTCGGGCTCAGCCTGGTCTCGGCCGTGGCGCGGCTGCATGGCGGCAGTCTCAGACTGGAGGATCACGGTCCCGGGCTGAAGGCGGTGCTGGCTTTGCCGATGCAAGTCGGGGATGGAGCGTCAGCGATCGCGGACGGCCGGTGAGCGCTTTTGCCGAACGGATTGCCCGCGTGCCGATCGTGATCGACGAGACGCGCGCGGCGGATCAGCTCGAGACCCTGAAGTCGGCGCTCGAGGCGGCGCCCGAGCTTGCGCCGGCGGCGAAGCTACTGGCCGAGAACGCGCGCCTGCGCAGTCTCGTGGCCGGGGCGTTTTCCGGCTCGCCTTACCTCGCTTCGCTGGCGCGGCGTGACCCGCAGGCCTTCGCCAATTGCCTGACTCTCGATCCGGACGAGAATTTCGCCCAGTGCTCAAGCCGGCTCGTGGCGCAGATGGAAGACTGCGCCGATATGAGCTCGGCGATGCATATCCTCCGGCGCTACAAGCTCGCCACATCCTTGCTGCTCGGGCTCGGCGATCTGGGCGGCGTCTGGCCCACACGAGAGGTCTTGCGCAAGCTGAGCATCGTGGCCGACGAGGTGGTGCAGCAGGCGGTACGCTTTCTGTTTCGCCGGGCGATCGAGAAGGGCGAGGTCGAGGCCCCCATGCCGGGCGCCGGCTACTTCGTGATCGCCATGGGCAAGCTGGGCTCGTTCGAGCTGAACTATTCCAGCGATATCGATCTCATCGTGTTCTACGACAAGGCGCGGGCCGGGCTGAAGGAGGGGGTCGAGCCCTCCAAATTCTTCGTGCGGATCACCCGGGACCTGGTGAAGCTGCTGCAGGAATATACCAAGGACGGATACGTCTTCCGGACCGATCTGCGCTTGCGGCCCGATCCGGGAGCGACCCAGATCGCCCTCTCGGCGGAGGCGGCGCTCAACTATTATGAGAGTCTCGGCCAGAATTGGGAGCGTGCCGCGCTGATCAAGGCGCGCATCATCGCCGGCGATTTCGAGGCGGGCGCGGATTTCCTGCGCCAGATCTCACCTTTCGTCTGGCGGCGCTATCTCGACTACGCCGCCATCGCCGACATTCGCGCCATGAAGCGCCGGGTGCATGCCCATAAGGGCCATGGCAGCGTCGCGGTGCTCGGCCATAACGTGAAGCTCGGGCGGGGCGGTATCCGCGATATCGAATTTTTCGTGCAGACCCATCAGCTGATCGCTGGCGGTCGCAATCCGGACCTTAGAAGCCGAGGCACCATAGACACCCTGAAGCATCTCGCCGAAGGGGAGTGGATCAAGCAGGAAGTCGCCGCGGATCTCACCGAAGCCTATTACTTTCTGCGGCAGGTCGAGAACGTCCTGCAGATGATCGACGATCAACAGACCCATGAGCTGCCCAAGGACGAGGCGGGGTTCCGCAATGTCGCGGCGCTCTGCGCCTTCGACGATCCGGACGCCTTTGCCGCGGCGCTGCTGGAGCGGTTCAAGCGTGTCGAATACCACTACGAAGCCCTGTTCGAGGCGATGCCCGATGCGGGGGCCGAAGGGCCGACCTTCGTGTTCCGCGGCGACGAGGACGATCCCGAAACCCTCGCCACGCTCGAGGAGTACGGCTTCAAGAATCCCCGAGAGGCCGTCGCAGTCCTGCGGGCCTGGCATTCGGGGCGTTATGTGGCCACGCGCAGCAGCCAGGCTCAGGAGCGGATGGCGGAGTTTCTGCCCTTGCTGCTGCGGACCCTGGGGCGCACGGCGGAGCCGGACCGGGCGCTCACGACGTTCGATCAGGTCTTGTCGGAGCTGCCGGCGGGTTTGCAGCTTTTTTCCGCCTTTTCACGCAATCCGAGCCTGCTGCGGCTGATGGCCGATATTCTCGGCACGGCGCCGCGTCTCGCCCATATCATAGCGCGGCGGCCGCGCCTGCTGGATGCGGTGCTCGACCCCGGCTTCTTCGGCGCGATGCCGACCAAGACGATCTTCCGCGAGCTGATCGAGAACGCGCTGGCCCGGTCGGCCGACTATGCGGATATGCTGGATAGGGCGCGGATCGTGGGCCGGGAACAGGCGTTTCTCATCGGGGTGCGCGTCCTCTCCGGCACGATCACCGCGGGCCAGGCCGGCAGCATCTATGGGATGCTTGCCGAGACGCTGGTCCAAGCGCTGCTGGAGCGGGTGGAGGACGAGCTCGCCGAGCGTTACGGGCGCATGCCCGGCGGCCGGGCCAATGTGCTCGCCATGGGCAAGCTCGGCGGCCGGGAGATGACCGCCTCGTCGGATCTCGATCTCATCGTCGTCTACGATTTCGACAGCGATCCGGGCGCTTCGGACGGGCCAAAGAGCCTTTCGGGCAGCGAATACTACACCCGGCTGACCCAGCGTCTGATCGCGGCGCTCTCGGCACCGACCGCGGAAGGTGCGCTCTATCAGGTCGATATGCGGCTTCGCCCTTCAGGCCATCAGGGTCCGGTGGCGACCAAGCTTTCCAGCTTCAAGGACTACCAGCAGAGCTCTGCCTGGACCTGGGAGCGGCTGGCGCTGACGCGGGCGCGCGTCGTTGCGGGGCCGGATTCGCTTGCCCAGGAGATCGGCGATGCGATTCAGGAGGTGCTCACCCGCCCGCAAGACCGCGCGACGGTCGCGGCGGAGGTGCGCAAGATGCGGGAGCGCATCGAGAGCCAGAAGGGCACGGACGATATCTGGGATATCAAGCAGGTGCGCGGCGGGCTCGTGGATCTGGAGTTCATCGCGCAATTCCTGCAGCTCGTGAATGGGGCGGAACATCCGGACGTGCTGGATCAGACCACCCAGCGGGCGCTGGAGAAGCTCAGGGATGCAGGCGTCCTCTCGGGCGAGGATGCGGACCTTCTGATCCCGGCTTGCCGGCTCTATCACAACCTGACCCAGGTGCTGCGGCTCTGTGTCGATGAAATCTTCCGCCCGGACGAGGCGCCGCAAGCGTTGAAGGAGCTGATCGCGCGGGCTGTGGAGATGAGCGATTTCAGGAGCGTGGAGGTGCGCTTGCGCGAGACGCTTATCGGCGTACATCGCGCCTTCGACCGACTGATCGTCTGAATAAGGATAGGAATTCGCCGATCAGGCCGAGGCTTCTTTCGGATCTTGCGGCTTTTCGAGCGGGAGGCTCGCCTGCTCGTTGCGGAGCGGCAGTGTGAAGATCACCTGGGTGCCGTGACCGTGACGGCTCTTGATCTCCAGGCTGCCGCCATGCAGCTCGACGAGGGCACGGGAGATGGCGAGGCCCAGGCCGCTCCCCTGATGACTTTTCGACAGCTGGTTCTCCACCTGCTCGAAGGGCCGGCCCAGCTTGGAGATGTCCTTCTCGGGGATGCCGATGCCGGTGTCCTGGATGGTGATCCGGGCATCGCCGAGATGGGGCGTCAGGCGCACGTCGACCAGGCCGTTCTCGCGGCTGAACTTCACTGCGTTGGAAAGCAAATTCAGGAAGACCTGCTTCACGGCACGACGGTCGGCCTCGATGAAGAAGGTCTCCGGGCCGTGGCGGTTGAGGGTGATGCCGCGGGCTTCCGCCGCCTTGGAGACCACCTTCATGCTCTCGCGCACGAGATCGGCGAGGTCGACGGGCTCGGCCTCGAGCACGAGGCGGCCCGCTTCGATCTTCGACATGTCGAGAATGTCGTTGATGACCTCCAGCAGGAAGTTCCCGCTCTCGTAAATGTCCTGGGCGTATTCGTGATATTTGGGGTGGCCGAGGGGACCGAACAGGCCGCTCTGCATGACCTCGGAAAAGCCGATCACGGCATTGAGGGGGGTGCGGAGCTCGTGGCTGATATTGGCTAGGAACTCTGATTTGGCGCGGTTGGCGGCCTCGGCCCGGTTCTTCTCCAGCGCATATTTCTCGGCGAGATCGACGAGGCGCTGCTTTTGCAGCTCCAGCTCGCGGCGGGAGAGGTGAAGCTCTTCGACGCTGGAGCGAAGCCGCGCCTCCTTGTCCGCCAGGAGACGTTCGTTGCGCTTCAACTGGGTGATGTCGGTGCCGATGCTGACATAGCCGCCATCTCGCGTGCGGCCTTCGTTGATATGCAGCCAGCGGCCGTCCTCGAGCTGCGCCTCGTAGGTGCGGCCGCCATTCTGGTAGCTGTCGACGGCAATGCGCTTGCGGACCACGGGCTCGCAGGCGGCTTTGATGACCGTCCCGTAGGGGGTGCCCCTGTGCAGCACCTCGTCGGGCAGGCCGTGGAACTGCTTATATTTGCTGTTGCACATGACGAGACGGTTCTGGTCGTCCCAAAGGACGAAGGCCTCGTGGATGGTCTCGATGGCATCGCGAAGCCGGGCATTGGCCTCCGCCGCTTCCCGCACCGCTCTTTCTTCGCCCAGCATGGCGAGCGCGGTGATCTGCGCTTCTCCAGTCTCCGGGTCTTCTGTCAGATGGCCCCGAAGGTTGAAGTCGACCCAGTGGCCGTCGCTGTGGCGGAGATGAATATCCTCGTCGATGACCGTCTCGCCGTTGCCGATCAGGGCGCCGATCCGTTGCTGGAAGGTATCGTTCGGATGGATGGCGTGATCGAAGACCTGGGCGGGGAGGGGATGGGGCGAGGGTTTGAGCCCGAGCATCTCGTACATGGCCGGCGACCAATGCATGTCGCCGGTGGCGAGATTCCAGCGCCATAGGCCGCAGCCGGGGAGCCTCGCGCCGAGCTCTTCGACGAGGCGATCGGGAGTTTCGGCCGCCGCCGCCGTGCCCGGCAGCAAGAGAGCGCCGCCGAGAAGAAGGAGCAGAAGCCCGCCGGTCAGCAGGATGACGATCTCGATATTCCGGTTGCCGGTCCACTGGCCGAGGGCCGTATCGACCGGCTGAAACAGCAGGAGCTGGGCTTTGGGCCGGGTCAGGTTGCGGACCGTTGCGATCGCCTCGGTGCCGTCGGTGAGGCTGAGCTGCATGACGCCGGCCGGGGCCCCGAAGGTGCTGATGGGTTGCTCCGCTCCCAGATAGTCCAGGATCTTGTCCGGACCGCCGGCCTGCAAGGGCGCTTCGGCACGAATCCGGCCGTTCACATCGGCAAGGAAGATCTTGCGGCCGTCCAGCGCCGCGCCGGTTTGCAGGGCGCCCGCCAGCGCCGCTTGCCAGGCGTCATCGGTTGTGGGCGTCTCGCCTTTCAGCCTTTCCGCCGTCAGATCGGCGTAGAGCTGAAGGGCCTGCTTTGCGGATTGGAGCGATGCTTGGCGGCTGTCGCCGAGCTGAAAATTCGCGCTGACGCCGGCGAGAAGCACGAAAATGCCGGTGAGATAGGGAAGAGTGCCGCGGAGAAATTCGGCCGAAAGCAGCTGTCGCGGGAGAGCTTCGCGGATCGCCTTGAGCAGCGGCTCCGCGAGCGCATACGCATCCTCACGCGCGGATCGCGCCCGCGACATTCGGTCCCCCAATCTTCTCTTTCCACAATGGAAACGGAGAAGTGCCGCATCTCCGAATCACCCATTCTATTGAAGGTATTCGGCTGGAATCTGTCCAGAGAAAACTTGTGGAAAAAGGCTTAAAGCGCGTTGCAAAGACTCTGGATTACTCGTCGCCGAGAGTCTTGCTGACGATCTCGTAGCTGTCGGTGGAGAGTTCGGCCTTGGCGAGACCTTCGAGGCTCGCCTTGGCATGAGCCTGTCGACCCGGCTCCAGGATGCGCCAGCTCTCGAATGCGCCGAGCAGCCGCGCCGCCATATTTGGATTGAACTTGTCGATGCGCAGGGCGCATTCGGCGATCAACTCGTAGCCCGCGCCGTCTTTCCGGTTAAAGCCCGTCGGGTTGCCGTTGGCGAAGCTGCCGATCAGGGCGCGGATCCGGTTGGGATTCTTCAGCGAGAATTTCGGATGGTTCAGCAGACTTTCCACGATCTCGACGGAATCGTGGCGCGGCGCGCGCGCTTGGACCGCGAACCATTTGTCGAGCACCAGGGCATCGTCCTTCCAGCGCTCGTAGAAGTCGGCCAGCGCTTCGTCCCGTCTGGCATCCTCATGGGAGGCGAGGATGAGTAGGGAATGAATGGCATCGGTCATGTTGCCGGCGTTGCGATAGTGGTTGGCCGCCCGTTCCAGCTCGCTGTCCTCGCCGCTCCCCACCAGGAGGTCGAGGGCGGCGATCCGCATGGACCGTCTGCCGGCGCTGATACCGTCGGGCGAATAGGGGCCGGTCTCTTTCAAGTCCTCGTAGATCGCCACGAGGTCCCCGTGGATCGATCGGCCAATGGTCTCCCTCAAGGTTTCGCGGGCTTCGCGGATCGCATCCGTGTCGATGTCGCGGGCAAGCTCGCGGGCGATATCGGATTCGCTCGGCAGCTTCAGCATCTCCGCCCGGTAGGCGAAGGCGAGATCCGCCTCGTTCGCGGTGAGGGCGAGGGCCTTGGCCAGACGGGAGGCGCCCTGACCCTTGACGGGTGCCGGATCGTAGCGGTCGCGGGAGGCGTCGGTGAGCAGCTTCACCGCATAGCTCTGAGCTGCCTGCCAGCGATTGAACGGATCGGAATCGTGCATCATCAGGAACTCGATCTGCTCCAGATCGAGGTTCATGGTAAGGCGCACGGGGGCGGAGAATTCCCGCAAGAGAGAGGGGGTCGGCGGCGCGGGAATATCGGCGAAGGTGAAGCTCTGCTCGCGCTCCGTAACTTCGAGCAGGCCGTCGACGATTTCCGTCCCGTCCTTCAAAGTCAGGGGCAGGTCGTCGCCGTTGGGGCCGAGCAGGCCGAGCCGCAACGGGATCGGCATAGGCTCCTTGTTCGGCTGACCCGGAGTGGCCGGCAGGATCTGGCTTACATTGAGAGTGGCCGTCTTGCCTTGAGGGTCGTAGTCGAAAG
The DNA here is from genome assembly GCA_050110875.1 of Methyloligella sp. ZOD6. Classification (GTDB taxonomy): domain Bacteria; phylum Pseudomonadota; class Alphaproteobacteria; order Rhizobiales; family Methyloligellaceae; genus Methyloligella. The sequence goes on along the minus strand of CP188828.1, from coordinate 1,873,269 downwards.
AGCAGGCGAGCTCCGGCGTGCCGGCCTGGTTGTACCAGCGCATGAAGCCGGAGAGATCCTTGCCGGAGACATCGGACAGGGCGGCGAGGAAGTCCTCCACCGTCACCGCCTGACCGTCATGGCGCTCGAAATAGAGGTCGAGGCCTTTGCGGAAATCCTCCCGGCCCAGCATGGTCTGAAGCATGCGGCAGAGCTCGGCTCCCTTCTCGTAGACCGTGGCCGTGTAGAAATTGTTGATCTCGATATAGGAGCCGGGCCGGACGGGGTGGGCGAGAGGGCCCGAATCCTCCGGGAACTGGTGACTCTTCAGCATGCGCACATCGAGGATGCGCTTGACTGGGCCGGCGCGCAGGTCGGCGGAGAACTCCTGGTCGCGGAAGACGGTCAGCCCTTCCTTCAGGCAGAGCTGGAACCAGTCGCGGCAGGTCACGCGGTTGCCGCTCCAATTGTGGAAATACTCATGGGCGATGACGCCTTCGATGGCCGCGTAGTCGGCGTCGGAGGCGGTGTCGGGCCGGGCCAGCACCAGCTTGTCGTTGAAGATGTTGAGGCCCTTGTTCTCCATCGCGCCCATGTTGAAGTCGCTGACGGCGACGATGTTGAAGACGTCGAGATCGTATTCCCGGCCGAAGCGCTCCTCGTCCCATTTCATGGCGTTCTTGAGGGACTCCATGGCCCAACCGCAGCGATCCTCCTTGCCGTGCTCGACATAGATATTGAGGGCGATCTCGCGGCCGGATCGGGTGACGAAGCGGTCGGAGACTTGCGCCAGATCGCCCGCCACGGCAGCGAAGAGGTAGGACGGCTTCGGGTGCGGATCTTCCCAGATCGCATAGTGTCGGCCCGTGCCCTCGACATCGCCGTGCTCGACGGGATTGCCGTTGGCGAGGAGAACGGGATTCGTCTGCTTGTCGGCCTCGAGGCGAACCCGGTAGACGGCGAGAACGTCCGGCCGGTCGATAAAATAGGTGATGCGGCGGAAGCCTTCCGGCTCGCACTGGGTGCAGAAGGCGCCGTTCGACCTATAGAGTCCGAGCAGGGCCTCGTTCGCCTCCGGGTTGCAGGCGGTCTCCAGATGCAGCGTGAACGGTCCCGTCGGAACGTTCGGAACGGAGAGACCGGTCTCGGTCAGATTGTATTCGTCCTGTTGCAGCGGGCGCCCATCGACGGCGATGGAGATCAGCTCGATGCCCTCGCCATCGAGGACCAGCGGCCGGTCGGCCTCGGCTTGCGGGTTCGGCTTCATGGCGAGATCGGCATGCACGATGGTCCGCTCGGGCTCCAGGTGCATGTCGAGATCGACAGTCTCGATCAGATAATCCTGCGGTGTGTAATCGCTGAGATGTTTCGGCTGGCGATCGTGTTCGTGCATGAGTTTCCCTTTCCCGTCGCTCTTAGTGCGGGGAGGACGGAATGCCAAGGGCTGCGTTCGCTAAAAGCGATCGCTGTCCAAGAGCTTCGGCGATGAGGTGGGTCGTTACGTCCGCGGGCTGGCCGAAACGCTATTCCGGCAACTCCTTGAGCACGGTGCGCGCCATGTCGACGAGATCCGACATATCCTCGCTCATGTTCTCCGGATGCTGATCGGCCTGGCTGACCAGGAGCCGCATGAGCTTCACCAGGCTCGGCGCGCGAACGATGAGCTGCGCCTGCTTCTCGATGCGTTGCGGATCGAGATCGTATTCGGCGCCCGGAACGCGCCAGCCGCCCCAATCCTGCTCGCCGGTCACCACCAGGGGATGGGTGCCCGGGAAGGGGTGATGCTGGCATTGCTCGGCGCTCTTCCAGCGGTTCTGGGCGCGGACCAGACGCCATTCGCCGAGACGGCCGGACAGGTCGTTCTGGACGGCGCTGGTCTCTTCCTCCAGCTCGTCCTCCACGAACTCGCGTCCCATGCCGCAATCGTAGGAGATCTTGATGGGTTCGTCGCAGCCCCGAATCCATTTCGGCACGACCCGCTCGATATAGGCCCAGGTGCCGACCGGTTTCACGAAAACGCGCTGAGACTTGTGGAACTTCGCCTTTGCCATGTTGCCGCCTTACTGAGACGCTTAAGCTCGGGACGCTAACAGGAAGGGGTTAAATTTTACCATTCGGCACGGCGGTTCTCGCCGGGCTTGCATGAATGATCGGGGGAAGGGTCTTCACAATCCTTAAGGCTTAGCGCAATAGAATCGTCCGCAATGTTTGTCGGACGATTCCGGTTCGGATGATCGGGATGCGGCGTTTGCGATACGCCAAACGATCTTCCGTTCACCTCGCGCCGCTTCGCCGTCATCGGATCGGCCCTTATTCGAATGGTTGCTGACTTGAGCGAAAGCTTTTTGCTGCTTGATGAGTGTCGGCGCGATCCCGCCTGGACAGAGCTTCTCGTATTGGGAGAATTTGAATGAACCGCCGGGAGTTTTCGGTGGCCTTTGGCGCGCTCGCGCTCGGTGCAGCTGCACAACCCGGCAAGCTCGCCGCTCAAACTGATTCAACGGACAAGACCAAGGACGCGGACAAGGCTAAGGACGCGAAGAAGACGCCGTTCTCCCGGAACACGGTCATAGCGATGGCGCGCGAGATGGCGAAGAAGCCATTCGATCCGCCGCAGCCGATCCCGGATAACTTCGCCAATCTTAATTACGACGATCACCGCAAGATCCGCTTCAAGAAGGATCTGGCGCTTTGGGCCGGCAATAATCGCGGGTTCACGGTGGAGCTTCTGCATGCCGGCTTCGTGGTGAAGTCGCCGGTCGAGATCTACAAGGTCGAGGACGGCCAGGCCGAGCAGATCACCTATTCGCCCGACTATTTCGATTTCGGCGATCTGAAGGTCAGGCCGCCGGAAGGGCGCCCGATGTTCTCCGGTATTCGCATCAACGCGCCGATCAACGTTCTGCATCACTACGACGAGGTCGTGGTCTTTCAGGGGGCGAGCTATTTCCGGGGGGTCGGCGCCGATCAGCTTTTCGGAATCTCGGCGCGCGGCCTCGCCATCGATACGGGGGAGCCGACCGGCGAGGAGTTTCCCTTCTTCCGCAGCTTCTGGATCGAGCGGCCGGCGGTCGATTCCAAGACCATCACGGTGCATGCGCTGCTCGACAGCCAGAGCGTGACGGGCGCCTTCACCTTCGTCATCCGGCCGGGCATTTCCACGGTGCTGGATGTCGAGTCCGTCCTCTTCTGCCGGGCCGATGTGAAGCATCTGGGGCTGGCACCGCTCACCAGCATGTATCTGTTCGACGGGCGGGAGAAGCACCGGTTCGACGATTTCCGGCCCGCCGTGCACGATTCCGATACGCTTTCGATTGCCCGCAACACCGGCGAATGGATCATGCGGCCGCTCGCCAATCCGGAGAAGCTGCAGATCAGTGCCTTCGTGGAGGAGGACCCGATCGGCTTCGGCTTGCAGCAGCGCGAACGGGATTACGAAGACTACAAGGATCTCGAGGCGCGCTACGAGCTTCGGCCGAGCGCTTGGGTCGAGCCCAAGACGCCATGGAAGAAGGGGCATGTGCAGCTCGTCGAGATTCCGACCGATCTCGAGGCCAACGACAACATCGTCGTCTTCTGGCATCCGCGGAAGCAGCTCAGGAAAGGGCAGGAACTGCGCTACGCGTATTGGCTGACTTTCGGCCCGCCGGTGATCAATCAGCGCATCGCCCGTGTGGCAGAATCACGCATGGGGATGAGCGTCCTCAGGAAGCACCGACAATTTATCGTCGATTTTAACCCGCCTATTGAGAATGGCGTTCCCGTCTACCTCGGATCCGACGTGGAACCGCGGGTTACAGCGTCATCTGGCCGTATCGAGCACGTGGTAGGCCGCCACAATCCAATGACCGGCGGTTATCAAGTCAGTTTTGAGATGGATACGACAGATGTGGAACTTTCCGAACTGCGTTTGGTTTTAGCGCTCGAGGGGGAGCAGATCAGCGAGACTTGGCTCTACAGATGGACAACGTAAGCGACGTATTGGAGACCCATGGCGACGGCGCGTCCGGGTCATTGCCCCGGAGCCTGACGCCACCCGACAATCCGTTGGAGATGCGGGAGCAAAGTCTTGACCGGTGGTATGGCTCGCCGCCGAGGACGGCGCTGTGGCCGGCCTTGCGCGAGCATACGCTGATCTCCCGCATCATCGTCATCATGATTACTGCGATCGTGAGCGGCTACGGCATCTGGCATATGCTGGAGGTCGTCGGTCAGAACAATGCGACCGGCCTGCAGTATCTGCTGGTGGGGCTGTTCGGACTCAGCTTCGTGTGGATCGCCATGGCGGCGGGGGTGGCCGTGCTCGGCTTCCTCGCCCTGGTGCTGCGGGTCGACTGGTCACGAGGGGTCAAGCTGAAGGGCGAGCTCTCGTCACGCACGGCGGTGATCATGCCGATCTACAACGAGAACGTGGATTGCGTGTTCGCCAATCTGACGAAGATGGCGGAGGAAATCGCCGCATCCGGCAAGAGCTGGCATTTCGACTTCTTCATCCTGAGCGACAGCACCAATCTCTCGGTTGCGCGCGCCGAGCGCGAAGCCGCCAACCGGTTGCGCCAGAGCATGCTCGGCCGGGTCAACGTCTATTACCGCCGGCGGGCGGAGAACGAAGGGAAGAAGGCTGGCAACGTCGCCGACTTCGTCAGCAATTGGGGCGGCAATTACGATTTCATGCTGGTGCTCGACGCCGACAGCTACATGACGTCGGACGCCATGATCACCCTCGCAGAATCCATGGAAGCGGACAGCAGCGCAGGCCTCATTCAGAGCGTTCCGCGCCTGGTCAATCGCAACACCCTGTTCGCCCGCATGCAGCAATTTGCGACCGGTACATACGGTCCGGTGGTCTCCGCCGGCCTCGCCATGTTCCAGGGGCGGGAAGGCAATTATTGGGGCCATAACGCGATCATCCGGGTGAAGGCGTTCGCCAGCTCCTGCGGCTTGCCGGTGCTGCCGGGCAAGAAGCCTTTCGGCGGTCACATCATGAGCCACGATTTCGTCGAGGCGGCGCTTTTGAAGCGGGCCGGCTGGGACGTCTATATGCGGCCTGAAATCACGGGCAGCTACGAAGAGACGCCTCCGACGCTCTCCGACCACGCGGCGCGGGACCGGCGCTGGGCGCAAGGCAACCTGCAGCACTCCATGGTGCTGCCGGCGCGCGGGCTGCATTGGATGAGCCGCTATCATTTCCTGACCGGCATCATGAGCTATGTTGCATCGCCGCTTTGGCTGATGTTCCTGGTGATCGGGATCCTGCTGGCCTGGCAGGCCTCGCTCTATCAGCCGGACTACTTCCCCTACGCCCATGCGTTGTTCCCGACCTGGCCGAAATTCGATTCCCAGAAGGCGTGGACGCTGCTCGGCTTCTCGGCGATCGTGCTCCTGGCGCCGAAGGTGTTGGCGGTCACCTATGCGATGATGAACCGGCAGATGCGGCGCGGCGCCGGCGGTCCGATCGCGCTGCTTGCCAGCTTTGCGATGGAGACGCTGATTTCCGCTTTGCTGGCGCCGATCCTGATGCTGCTCCAGACCAGCTTCATCGGGCAGATTCTCTTCGCTCAGGACTCCGGCTGGAACCCGCAATCGCGCGACGACGGCAAGGTCGATGTGGCGGACATCCTCAAGCGCTATAGCTTCCATACCGGGTTCGGGTTCGCGATGGCGGCCCTCACCTTGTGGATCTCGCCGCAGCTTTTCCTGTGGCTGCTGCCGGTCTGGCTCGGTCTGGCGCTTACCATTCCGATCGTCTGGCTGACCTCGTCGCGCGGCATTGGCCGTCTGGCGCGGAAGGGACGGCTGTTCCTCATTCCCGAGGAACGGACCCGGCGCCGTCGCCGCAAACGTATGATGTTCGGCAAGGCTATGCCGCAGCCCGCGGGCTAGACGTCAGCGAAGCTTGAGGCTGCGCAGCCTCAAGGCATTCCCGATCACCGATACGGACGAGAGGCTCATGGCCGCCGCGGCGATCATGGGCGACAGCAGCATGCCGAAGGCCGGGTAGAGGACGCCGGCCGCGACGGGAATGCCGAGCACGTTATAAGCAAAGGCGAAGACCAGGTTCTGCTTGATATTGCGCAAGGTGGCGCGGGCGAGCTTCACCCCGGCGACCACGCCTCTGAGATCGCCACGCAGCAGGGTGAGCCCGGCGCTCTCCATGGCGATATCGGCGCCGGTGCCCATGGCGATGCCGACATCGGCCTCGGCGAGGGCCGGCGCGTCGTTGATACCGTCGCCCGCCATGGCGACGGCAGCGCCGTTCTTGCGCAGTTCCTTCACCAGGTCCTGCTTGCTGCCGGGCGTCATGCCGGCGCGGATCTCGTCGATATTGACTTGCTTGGCGACGGCGCGGGCGGTGGGTTCTGCATCGCCCGTGGCCATGATGATCTTCAGGCCGAGCTTGTGGAGATCGGCCACGGCTTCGCCGCTGGTCGGCTTGAGGGGATCGGAGAGGCCAAGGAAGCCGGCGGGCTTGCCGTCTTCCGCCAGATAGATGACGGTCTCGCCCTTCGCGCGATGGGCTTCGGTCTCCTGCGCAAGCGCGCCCATATCGATGCCGGCCTGCTCCATCAAAGCGGCGTTGCCGAGGAGCAGGGTTTTGCCCGCGATCTCGCCGCGCACCCCTTGGCCCGTGACGGAATCGAAGTTCGTGAGCTTGGGCGGCTTCAGACCGCGCTCTTCGGCGGCGGTCAGGACGGCGCTGGCGAGGGGATGCTCGCTGCCGGCTTCCAAGGCCGCGGCCTTCTGAAGGAGCTCGTCCTCGGAGATGCCTTCGGCCGGTTCGATCGCGGTGAGGGCGGGCTTCCCTTCGGTCAAGGTGCCGGTCTTGTCGATCACCAACGTGTCGACGGCGGCCAGCCGCTCCAGCGCCTTCGCCTCGCGCACCAGCACGCCGGATTGGGCGCCGCGTCCCGTGGCGACCATGATGGAGATCGGCGTGGCGAGGCCGAGGGCGCACGGGCAGGCGATGATCAGCACGCTGACGCTCGCGACGATGGCGTAGGAGAGGGCAGGCGAGGGACCGAGGGCGAGCCAAGCGATGAACGCTATGAGCGCGACGACGATGACGGCGGGAACGAAATAGGCTGCGACCTTGTCGGCCAAGGCCTGAATGTCGGCGCGGGAGCGCTGGGCGTTGGCGACCATGGCCACCACCTGGGAGAGGGTGGTGGCCTCGCCGGTGCGCTCCACCTCCATGTCGAAGCTGCCGGAACCGTTCAGCGTGCCGCCGGTGACCTCGTCGCCGGCCGTCTTCTCGACCGGGATAGGTTCGCCGGTCAGCATGGATTCGTCCACGGCGCTCTTGCCTTCGGTGATCAGGCCGTCGATGGGAACCTTGTCGCCAGGACGCACGCGCAGGATATCGCCGACCTGCACTTCGGCGAGGGGCACGGTTTTGGTGCTGCCGTCCTTCTCTACCCTCAAGGCGGTCTTGGGGGCGAGATCGAGAAGCGCGCGGATGGCGCTGCCGGTCTGCTCCCGGGCACGGAGCTCCAGCACCTGACCGAGCAGCACAAGGGCGACGATGACGGCGGCCGCCTCGTAATAGACCGGCACGTAGCCCGTCTCCATCCGCAAAGTGGGCGGAAAGAGGCCGGGGAGGATCGTGGCGACCAGGCTATAGAGGAAGGCCGCGCCCGTGCCGATCGCGATCAGGGTGAACATGTTGAGATTGCCCGAACGCAGCGAGGCGAGACCGCGGGCGAAGAAAGGTGCGCCGGCCCAAAGCACCGCGGGGATGGCGAGGGCGAGCTGCAGCCATTGCTCGGCGCGCAACGACAGCATGGGAAGCAAGTCCACCCCGAAGAGATGGTGGGACATCTCGATGGCGAGCAGGGCGAGGGCAAGCGGCGCTCCGACAATCAGGCGCTTCGTGAAATCCTGAAGCTCCGGATTCGGCGCGTCGACATCCGGCACGCCCATGGGCTCCAGGGCCATGCCGCAGATGGGGCAGGCGCCGGGGCCTTCCTGCACGATCTCCGGATGCATGGGGCAGGTATAGAGCGTGCCTTCGGGGACGGGGCCGTGATGCTTCGGAGCGCCGCCATGATGATGGTCGGCGTGGTCTCCGTGGCAGCTGGAGGCGGCTCGGGCGGGGGCATGGCTTCCGTCGCCGCCTCCATGTTCGTTGGCCTTCTTCGCTTTTCCGTGATCGGTTCGCTGCATTGGTCGACCTTCTCTCGAATTCTGACATTCGGCGCGCTATGGCATGTGCTGGTCTATATATAGGCCGACAGTCAGGTCACCAAAGACGGGAGCATCATGAGCGACAACGCCTTGCCATCGACTTATCCATCGACTTGCGATCTCTACGACCAATTCCTCGATGCGGTCAGGGTGCCCTGGCCGATCTTTCGGGATTTCGGCGGCAGACGCCGGTTCTCTGGCTCCATCGCCACGGTCAAATGCTTCGAGGACAATTCGCGCATCAAGGAGCAGGTCGCGCTTCCCGGCGAGGGCCGGGTGCTGGTGATCGATGCGGGCGGCAGCAATCGTTGCGCGGTGATGGGCGACCTGGTGGCGGGCGAAGCGGCGAAGAACGGCTGGGCAGGTATCTTGCTGTTCGGCTTCGTGCGGGATGTCTGCGCGGTGGCGGAGCTCGATATCGGGCTGAAGGCTCTTGGATCGATCCCGCGCAAATCGGTCCGGCGCGGAGAGGGCACCACCGATATTCCGCTCAACTTCGCGGGTGTGGATTTCAACCCCGGCGATATCGTCATAGCGGACGAGGACGGCGTGATCGTAATGACGCCGGAGCAGGCAAAGTCCCTGAACTGAGCCTAAGGGCCTTTTCGCAGCACGGGTTATCGGCTATCAGAAGGGAAAGGTGCCTAGGGCGCACATAGATATCGCGCACACAGAGATAAGGTCGCGCAGAAATATAATACCTGGCAGAGGCCGGTACGCGAAGGAAGAGCGGATATTATGACGAGCAAAAGCACGGGTGCTGTGGCATCGCTTTCGGAAGGCTGGAAGATCGGGATCTGGACGGGCTTCGTGACCGTCGCCAGCATCCTGTTCAGCTGGGCGCTTGCTTGCGTTGCGCCATTTGCCGCCATCGCGGCGATCGCAGCGCTGACTGTGTCGCGCGCCAACGCCTTCCTTCTGGTGGGAGTGGTGTTTGCGATCAATCAGGCGATCGGCTTCCTGGTGCTCGGCTATCCGACCACGCTGGAGACCTTCGGCTGGGGCGCCGCGATCGGCGTGGCCGCATTCGCCGCAACCTTCGCCTCCACCGAGGCCATGCGGAAGACGGACGATATTCGCGTTGCCGCTGGCATGGGCTTTCTCGGCGCTTTCGTCGCCTACGAGTTCGTCTTGATCGCGTCGACGGCCGTGCTGCCGGCGGGCGGTGGCTTCTCGTTTGCGGTGATCGGCCAAGTCTTCTGGATCAATGCGCTGGCCTTTGCCGGGCTGCTTGCCTGCCGCTGGCTCGGCCAGACGGCTGGCCTGCTCGCTTCCGGCGGCCGGCAGGTTCTTGCTGCACGCGGCTAGTCTTCCGCTGCTGCAAACCTTCCGACTGTTTCATTCCCGGCAGGCTTTAAGCGCTGCTTAACCGCGCTTCACTGCCGATCTGCGTTCGTTAACTTGTCGGCACTATGGTTTTCTCGTCCAGGTTGTTGGAGGAGGAGCCAAGACATGTGTGACAAGCATCGCGCGGGTATCGAACGCGCTTCCGTCGATATCGACCGCCGCACGGCGCTCGCCTTCGGATTGGGCGCGGCGGCCACGCTCGCCGCACCGTTCGGCGCCAGGGCAGAAGAGCCGACGGTTCCGCGTCCCCAGAACGTGATATCCCCCGAAGCTGCGCTTAAGCGGCTGATGGCGGGCAATGAGCGCTATATCCAGGGGGTCGCCAAGCGGCACGATTTCGTCGCCGAGCGCCCGGCCTTGGTGGGTGGGCAGAATCCCTTCGCTGGTGTCCTGAGCTGCGCCGATTCCCGTATCGCGCCGGAATTTGCCTTCGACACCTCCCGGGGCGATCTTTTCGTCTGCCGCGTGGCCGGCAATTTCGTCACGCCGGACAATCTTGCGAGCTTCGAATTCGCTGTCGCCGTTCTGAACACCCCGCTTATCATGGTGCTCGGTCATGACGCTTGCGGCGCTGTGGCCTCGACCATCTCATCGATCGAGGACGACGAGACGCTGCCAGGGCATCTGCCGGCTCTCGTGAAAGCGCTGACACCGGCGGTGGAGCGGGCATCCGCTCAATCCCACGACGATCTTCTGGAGCGCTCCATCGAGGACAATGTCCGGCTCAACGTGGAGCGTCTGAAGACCGCAAGCCCGATCCTCGACAAGGCCGTGAAGGATGGAAAGGTCGAGGTCGTGGGCGGTGTCTATCGCCTGGAAACAGGCAAGGTCGAACTGATCTCGCAAACCACCTGATAGAGGGGATTCCGGTCCGCTCCGCTGGCGGAATCGCTCACGTTCTCCTGATCCGAACCCGGCTTATTGGGCCGGTCCCGCACCTTTCGGAGTGGGATCGGCCCTTTTCCGTTCTGGGCCGGGCTGCCCAACCCATGCGTCCGAGATGCGACTTGCAAACGTTAAGATATAACGTTACGCAAGATCTCGATACTATATAACATAGCGTTGCTTGGGGGCTTTCATGAGGGGACGAATCCGCACGCCGGGCTATCTGGCGGTTGCGCTTCTGATTGGCGTTTCGAACTTCACGGCGGTCTACGCCCAGGAAACGACGGACGATGCCGCCGAGATGCCGCCTGTCGAGGTCATTCAGGAAGAAGAGTCGACCGTCCTGCCGCCGATCACGGTGGAAGCCTCGCCGGAGGCGAGGACGACTTCGACCCGGCCGCGATCCGCTCCCAGCGCTGTGCCGTCAAGGCGGGTCGAGCCTGCGCCTGTCGCGGCCGAACCGGCTTCAACCCCGAGCCTCTCCGTGCCGAGCGAGGTGCAAGCGCCCATCATGGCGGTGACCCCGGCAGAGATTGAGCGGAGCCAGGCGCAAAGTTTCGGCGATCTTTTCTTCGAAAAGCCGGGCGCGACATCATCAACCTTTGCGCCGGGCGCGAGCCGGCCGATCTTGCGCGGTCTCGACGGCCACCGGGTCGACATTCAGGAAAACGGTATCGGTATCGGCGACGTGTCGGCGCTGGGCGGCGACCATGGCGTGCCGATCGATCCGCTAGCGGCGGAACGGGTGGAGATCATCCGCGGCCCGCAGAGCCTGCGCTACACGTCCGGGTCCGTGGGCGGCGTGGTGAACGCCATCAACGACCGCATCCCCGTCGATATCGCGCCGGGCACAACCCGTCTGGAGGCGCAGGGTGCCGGCGTCACGGTCGATGACGGCTATGACGGCGCGGTGAAGTTCGACAACCGGACCGGCAATGTGGCCGTTCATGTCGATGCTTTCGGCCGCAATGCGGAGGACTACGAAACGCCGCTCGGCATTCAGGAGAACAGCTTCGTGGAGACCGAAGGTCAGTCGGCGGGGGCGACCTTGTTCTTCGACCGCGGCTTCCTCGGCACCTCGGTGAGCCGGTTCGCCAGCGATTACGGCATTCCCGGCGGTGAGGAGGCGGAGCTCGGCATCCATATCGACATGGAGCAGGTGCGCTGGACCAATCGCGGCGCCTATCGCCCGCTGAACGGCCCGGTCGAGGAGGTGCGTTTCTGGCTCGGCTATTCGGATTACAAGCATGACGAGATCGGCTTGGAGCACGAGCATGCTCACGAGGACGAGCATGAGCATGAGGAGGAAGAGCATGCTCATGAAGAGGACGAGCACGAGCACGAAGAAGAGCATGCCGAGGAGCACGAGCACGAGCACGAGGACGAAGGGGAAGTCGTGCACGGCACTTTCGCCCGCAAGACTTGGGAAGCGCGTACCGAGTTCCAGCATCGCACGGTGACGACCGGCGCCGGTCCGCTGAACGGCATGCTCGGCTTTAGCTGGACCCATGACGATCTCGACACCGAAGGAGAGGCAGAGGAGCTTCTCGCGCCCAACACGACCCGCGACGTGGCGGCCTATCTCTTCGAGGAGCTGGAGCTTTCGGAGCGCTTGCGGCTTCAGGCGGCGGCCCGGCTGGAGCATCGCGAGGTCGACGGTTACGCGCCGGAGGTGCCTTCGGATCTGCTGCCGCCGCCCGACGAGATCGCCACTTTTGCCGCCGGGCGCGACTTCACGCCGTTCAGCGCCAGCATCGGACTGGAACGCGACCTGCCGAACGCCATGGTGCTTCGGGCCGATGCGCAATATGCGGAGCGGGCGCCGACAGCCTCTGAGCTGTTCTCCAAGGGACCGCATCACGCCTCGGGCACGTTCGAGATCGGCGATCCGGATCTCGAGATCGAGACGGCCAAGAGCATCGAGATCGGGCTGGCGCGGGACACCGGCAGGTTCCGCTTCGCGGCGAACGCCTATCACACGGATTTCGACGGCTTCATTTTCCAGCAGTTGACGGGGATCACCTGCAACGAGGCGTTCGAGAGCTGCGGGATCGCTGACGGCGAGTTCGACCAGGTGCTGACCGGCCAGCAGGATGCGACCTTTACAGGTGCGGAGCTGCAAGGGGCGTATGACCTGACCGAAATTGCCGGCGGCATCTTCGGCGTGACCGGTCAATACGATTTCATTCATGCCAAATTCGCCGACGGGACCTATGTACCGCGCATCCCGCCCCACCGGCTGGGGGGCGGAGCCTACTGGCAGGATGAACATTGGCTGGCACGGGTGACTCTGCTGCACGCCTTCGAGCAGGACGAGGTCGCGGCGAACGAATACGAGACGCCGGGCTACGATCTCCTGAACGCATCCCTGAGCTGGTCGGGTGCGCTCGGGCAGGGCCAGTTCGGCGAACGGCTGACCTTGGGCGTGGCGGCGGACAATCTGCTCGACGACGAGATCCGCAATGCGGCCTCGTTCAAGGCCGACCAGGTCTTGCTGCCCGGTCGCAGCTTCAAGCTGTTTGCCAAGGCGGTGTTCTAGGCCGAACGGCCCATGCGAACGATCGGGTCGAGATGGCGAAGCTCGGCCGGGATGGATTCAAGGATCTTGGTCTGATTCCGGCCTGACGCTTTGGCGTCGTAGAGCGCCGCATCGGCGGTTGCGATCAGGCGATCGAGATTGACCTTGCCGTTTGGAGCGCTGGTGACCCCTGCGCTGGTCGTCACGGCGATTTCGTGGACACCGCAATCGATCGGCATCGCGGCGACCGTCTCGCGGATGCGCTCGGCGATCCGGATCGCTTGGTCCAGGGGCGTGTTGGGCAGGAGGAGCGCGAATTCCTCTCCGCCGATGCGGCCGAAGAGGTCGTCAGGGCGCAGGACCTTGCCGACCCGCTCGGCAAAGGCCGCGATGCTTTTGTCGCCGGCCGCATGGCCATAAGTGTCGTTGATGCTCTTGAACCGGTCGATATCGAAGACGACGATGGATGTCTCGCGGTTGTGCCCCGCTTGGCGGAGGAGTGCCGCTTCACCGAACTCGAAGAAGCCGCGGCGGTTGAGCGCGCCGGAGAGGTCGTCGCGCAGGGCGAGCCGCCGCAGCCGCTGATGCGACCGTTCGCTGATCATCTGTATGCCGAAAAGCACGATGGCGATCATGGCGATAGCGGTCTGGAAGGGCGCGAAGGTGAGCCAGCCGGAAAGCGGGCCATCGCCGATCGAATCCCGCATGATGAACAGGGCCACGGCTTGGCTGTAGCTGATGGCCGTCTCCAGGAGGCAAATGGCGGCGATGCAGGTGCGCGGATTGATGTCTTTGGGCGAATGACGCCAGAGATCGAGACTTATCAAGAGCGTCGTGGTGCCGATGGCGATGTTGTACAGCACCTGCCTCATGGTGAAGTCGGCATGAAACAGCGGCAGGCCGAGCATCCAGATGGCTGGCGGAAGAATCGCCAGACGGGGCATGGGCCGGCGGTCGAAAGCCCGCAATCCAACCCATAGGGATACGGCTCCCAGCAGGGCGATCAGACCCGGCAGGGAGTGGTTTAGCACGAGGGGAAGATACGCCCGCTGTGCGCTCAGCAGGACGCCCAATCCGGAAAGCACGAAGCCGCCGATCCACCACAGGTAAGCCGACGATTTACGGTCTTTGATCCAGTAGCTCAGGATGATCAGGCAGCCGAGAACACAAGCGGCTTCGACGATCAGACCGGTGGTGTATTTGTCGAACAAGATGCAATGCTCCCCCGTGGGTCCGGCCCCTATAGTGGTTCGGTATTAACCGCTGCCGAATTGAGTCGTTATAACTGCGGCTTTCTGACTGCCGCCTGAACGACGTTGCAAACCGAGGGGCGGTTGGCGCGGGCAGGCGCTTGCATTAAATGACCCTCATGGAAACGACCAACAAGGCTTCGCACCGAATTTCGGTCGCGCCGATGATGGAGTGGACGGACCGCCACTGCCGCTATTTCCTGCGGCTGATCTCGCGCTCCGCCTATCTCTATACGGAGATGGTCACGGCCGATGCGGTGATCCATGGCGATCGTCCACGGCTGCTGGGCTTCGACGAGACCGAACATCCTGTGGCGCTTCAGCTTGGCGGCAGCGATCCTGCGCGTCTGGCGGAAGCAGCCCGGATCGGCGAAGCGTTCGGCTATGACGAGATCAATCTCAATATCGGCTGCCCGTCGGACCGGGTGCAGTCGGGCCGTTTCGGCGCGTGCCTGATGGCGGAGCCTGAGCTGGTCGCCGACTGCGTGACGGCGATGGAGGAGGCGGTCTCGGTGCCGGTGACGGTCAAATGCCGGATCGGGATCGACGACCAGGATACGGAAGAGAGTCTCGACCGCTTCATCGACACGGTGGCGGAGGCCGGCTGCGAGAGCTTCTTCGTCCATGCCAGGAAGGCCTGGCTGGAGGGGCTGAGCCCGAAGGAGAACCGGGACGTGCCGCCGCTCGATTATCCCCGCGTCTATCGGCTGAAAGAGCGTCGGCCGGAACTCGAGATCGTCATCAATGGCGGCATCGCTTCCGTCGAGGAGGCGCAAGCCCATCTCGCCCATGTGGACGGGGTGATGCTGGGACGCGCCGCCTATCACGATCCGTATCTTCTGGCGGAGACCGAGCAGGCACTGTTCGACGGTGCCGGATACCTGCCGTCCCGGGTGGAGATTTTGGAGCGGTTCCTCCCTTACACCGAAGACCAGCTCGCGAACGGCGTGCGACTGCAGCAGCTCACCCGGCATCTCCTCGGCCTGTTCCACGGCCAGCCGCGAGCGCGGGCCTATCGGCGGCTGATCGCCGAGCGGGCGCATCTCGATGGCGCCGGGATCGAGGTGTTGGAAGATGCGATCGCGATGATGCGCGATGCGGACTCCACGCCGGCTGTCGCCGCGGAGTAGGCGGTTCCCTTCACCTCTCCCTGCCGGGGAGAGGTCGGGGCTGAAAGCTCCGGGTGAGGGGGAGAAGATTTAAGAGGCGAGTCCCCCCTCATCCCAACCCTCTCCTCCGAGGGGAGAGGGAGCAGGTCGAGGCCTGTGGCAGTTCTGTGCCGGGCTTCAGACTCTCCCGTCATGCTGAGGTGCCCGCTTCAACGGGGCCTCGAAGCATGGGGCCGTATCCTTCGAGGCTCGGCGCAGAACGCGCCGAGCAGCTCGAGATGACGGTGCTCCTCTCGTGTGGGGTCAGCTTTGCCTAGCCGGCGTCTTCGACCCGGGGCTTCTGCTTCATGCCGAACACGGCAGGGATATCCAGGAAGCGCGCGGTGGCGCGGCAGTAGGCCTTGTAGGTCTCGCCATATTCGCGCTCCAGCCAAGCCTCTTCGGTCAGGGCCATGAGCACGTAGACGCAGGCCATGACGAAGCTCTGGGCGATGGTGAGGTAGGAGTTGGCGAAGATCGAAAGCCCGATCAGCCCCATGATGGAGAAGGTGTATTGGGGGTTGCGGCTGATGTGATAGAGGCCGCCGGTCACCAGCCCGTCATTGCCGCAATAGGTGTTGCCGAGGCCGAGATTGAAATAGCCCAGCACGGTGATGCCGAAGCCGATGACGAAGAGCGGCACGCCGAAGATGAAGCGCGTGGCATCGAGCAGCGGCACGGCGTTCCAGTCGAGAATGCCTAGAATGAATGCGAACAGCATGCCGCCGCGGAAGAGCGTCCAGAAGGTGATGCTCTGCCAGGTTCCCGGCGCTGGGGTGGGCCAAATCCGAAAGGGAGGGAAGAACAGCGTGGCCAGCAGCAACGCGTTCAGGGTGAGGCCCATCAAGAGGCCTATCGCGAAAACGATTTCTGTCATGTCGGCGCGACCCAAACAGATTCATTTTGCAGATTTGCGACATTGTATCAGATCTTCTGATTGTATTCTCCCACTTCCGGTTGTTTGGAGAGCACCGCGTCGATCTCCTCGAAAATGGCGCGCATATCGGCTTCCGAGGTCGGGCTTTCCACGACCACGACCAGCTCCGGCTTGTTGGACGAGGCGCGCACCAGGCCCCAGGTGCCGTCCTCCAGGACGATGCGCACGCCGTTCACGGTGATCAGCTCGCGGATTTTCTGACCCGCCAGGCTGCCGCCACTCTTCTCGACATCCTGAAAATGCTCCACGACACGCTCGACGACGTCGTATTTCTGCTCGTCGTCGCAATGGGGCGACATGGTCGGCGACTGCCAAGTCTGGGGGAGGGCGTCGCGCAGCTCGGCGAGGCTCTTCTCCGGGTTGCGGTCCAGCATGTCGAGCACGGCGAGGGCGGAGACGAGCCCGTCGTCGTAGCCGCGCCCCAGGGGCGGGTTGAAGAAGAAATGGCCGGATTTCTCGAAGCCGACCAGGGCTCCGGTCTTGTGGCTGTAGCGCTTGATGTAGGAATGGCCGGTCTTCCAATAGTCGGTCTTGGCGCCATTCGCTTGCAGCACGGGATCGGTGAGGAAGAGGCCGGTCGATTTCACGTCGACGACGAAATGGGCGTTCTCGTGAAGCTTGGAGATGTCGCGGGCGAGCATTACGCCGACCTTGTCGGCGAAGATCTCGCGGCCCTGATTGTCGACCACGCCGCAGCGATCGCCGTCGCCGTCGAAAGCGAGTCCGAGATCGGCCTTATGCTCCAGCACCGCGTCGCGGGTGGCGTGCAGCATGTCGAGATCTTCCGGGTTCGGATTATGGGCCGGGAAGGTGTAGTCCAACTGACAATTGAGCGGAATTACCTCGACGCCGAGCTTCTCCAGCACTTGCGGTGCGAAAGCGCCGGCCGTGCCGTTGCCGCAGGAGACGACCGCCTTGATCTTGCGCTTATAGGAGGCCCGGTCGGTGAGATCCGCCATGTAGCGCTCCGGCAGGTCCGGCACGTAGATGTATTTTCCGCCGCCGGGCGTCGGCAGATCGCCGGATAGGACCAGCTCCTTCAGGGCCGTCATGTCCTCCGGCGCGAAGGTGAGGGGGCGCTCGATGCCCATCTTGATGCCGGTCCAGCCATTGTCGTTATGGCTGGCGGTGACCATGGTGACGCCCTCCACGTCCAGGGCGAACTGGGCGAAATAGGCCATCGGGGAAAGCGCGAGGCCGATATCGTGGACCTCGGCGCCGCCGGCCAGCAGCCCCTCGATCAGCGCCGCCTTGATGGCGGAGGAATAGGAACGGTAGTCGTGGCCGACCACGAAGCGGGCCGGCACGCCGCGTTGCTTCGCCAGGGCCGCGATCCCAAGCCCCACCGCCTGGATGCCCATGAGATTGATCTCCTGGGGGTAGAGCCAGCGGGCGTCGTATTCGCGGAAGCCCGTGCGCTTGACCAGCGGAAGCCGCTCGAAGTCGAGAGTGTTGGGTACGAGATCCTGGCGTGGTTTGGCGAACATCATGCCCCCTTGCTTGGCTGATCCATATGCCCGGTCTTGGCGCGGCTTGCTCCAAGGAATGAACGCGGTCCGGGTTCGGTTCCGCCGTCTCATAACGGCCGGTGCGGGCAAAACAAAGGCTCAAATTTGCGGATCAGCGGGTGAGGACGAGCTGCCGGTTCTCGATCTGGAAGCGCTTCAGCTGGCGGAGGAAGCTCATGCCGAGGAGGTTTTGGTGCAAGACGCCGCGCTCGGCAACGACGGCGGGGATGTCGTGCAAGAGGATGCCGCCGACCCGCACCCGGTTCAGCCGAACCGGTGCGACCGTTGCCACGCCGTTGGCGGTTTTGGCCCGGCCGGAGAACTGCAAATTCTGCGGAAACAGGCCGATACGTTGCGCGTCTTCGTAAGTCAGCACGACCAGGGAGGCGCCGGTATCGACCAGCACGGGCAGAATATGTCCGTTGATCACTGCGTCGGTCGAATAGTGGCCGTAGCGGTCGGGCTGGATCCGGACCACGCCGTTCGGGGTGACCGCGTCGGAGTCCGGTTCTGTCGTCTCAAGGGCGAATTCGCGCATTAGCCCATATTGGCCGCGGGTCGCCATATTCGCGATATCGTCGAAAAAATAGATGCCGAGGAAGATCGCGAAGGCGCCGCAAGCCCAGGTCAGGGCCTGGCCGATGAGATGCTTGACGCCAGAACTCACATCCGTCTCCCGGTTGCGCGGGAGCAAAGAAAGAGAGCTAGCCGCGCAAGGTCAGATAATTGCCGGAAAATTCATATGAGCGGAGGCGGCTTAAGAAACTCATACCGAGCAAGCTCTCCGAAAGACTGCCCTGGCGGGCGACGAGGGCTGCGACGTCCTCGAGCTTGAGAGGACCGATGGCCACCTCGCCGAGGCGCACGCGGGCGGCGAGGGTCTTTCCATTGGCGGTCAGAACGGGGATGTTGTAGCGGAGCTCCCCCGTCTCGATGCCGATCTCCTCGGCATCCTCGGAACGGAGCACCACGGTGGTGGCGCCGGTGTCCACGATCATCGATACGGGCTTTCCCTCGACATCCACCATGGCGGTGAAATGGCCGCCGAGGCGCTTGCGCAGCTTCACCTCGGGACGGCCGGTGGCGGTTTCCTCGATAACCACGCCACGACCCGGCATCAACTCGCCCATCACCCGGTCGGCCACGGGCAGGAGGGCGTCGCGATAGGTGTAGATGGTGACCAGCGCAAGTCCCAGCGCCGCCCACGTCACCAGATCGCGGAACATGGCGCCGGCCCGTCCGCCATAGCGTGCGAAGACGCCACCGCCGATGAAGATCAGAAGCGCCAGGCTCATGACCACGTAGCCGAACATCTCGGCATCCACATTGGCGACGCTTTCGGTGGAATCGCTGAGCAGCAGGATGGCGCCGAAGGCGAGAATGAAAAGGGCGACCCAGGTGGACAAGGAAATCACTCTTCCGGTTGATGGCGGGCAATCGGCGCAACGCTGTTCTCATTGCCGCAGCCACAGAGAGCAGAACGTCCCGAACCGGTCTCCCGACTGTGCAGCTCTTACAGGAAAGAATAGCCGCGTTTTGCGCGTCTATCCTAGAGCGCCGAAGCGCTCGGCCGATCCCCTATGTAGGGGCTGAAGACGGCGAGAACAACGCGGCCGCCCGCCAATCGTCCGATATGCGTCCGCGGTTTGTTGCGGGATTCTTGCGTGACTCAAGCGGAGCGTCTGGCGGCTTGCTGCCAAAGCCAGGGGCGCTTCTTCTCGTGCTTGGCGGCGGGGCGCTCCTCCTCCTCCGTGCTCTTTTCGCCGGGCTCCTCGATACGGGGAAGAGCCTCGGCCAGGCGCGTCTGTGGGAAGGTGATGATCACCTCGGTGCCGTAGCGCAGCTTGCTCTTCAGCTCGAATGTGCCGCCATGGAGCTCGGTCAGCGCCTTGGTGATGGGCAGGCCGAGACCGGTGCCGCCTTCCGCCGTCTCGTGGGCGAGGGAGCCTTGGCCGAAGCTTTGCAGAACGCGCGGAATCTCGTGCTCGGGGATGCCGGGCCCTGTATCTTTCACGCTCAAGGATTGTCCGCCGTCTTCGGTTTCGGCGATGGTGAGCGTGACGGTGCCGCCGGGCGGCGTGAACTTGATCGCGTTGGAAAGCAGGTTGAGGCAGATCTGACGGATCGCGCGCTCGTCGGCCCAAAGGTCGGGGAGATCCTGCTCGAAGGCTTCCTTGATCTTGAGTCCCTTGTTCTCCGCCCGCACGCGCATTAGCCGGTGGCAATCCTCGACGATATCGGTCAGGGCGACGGCGGATTCGTGCAGCTGATAGCGGCCGGATTCGATGCGGCTGATATCGAGCACCTCGTTGATCAGGTTGAGGAGGTGCTGACCGCTTCTGTGGATGTCGTTGGCGTATTCCTTATAGGACGGGTTGGAGTGAGGGCCGAGAATCTCGGCGCGCATGATCTCTGAGAAGCCGAGGATGGCGTTGAGCGGGGTGCGCAGCTCGTGGCTCATGGTCGCTAGAAAGCGCGACTTGGCGATATTGGCTTCCTCGGCGCGGAAGCGCGCATCGTCGGAGATGGATTTCGACTGTTCCAGCTCGGCGATCAGCGCATCTTTCTCGGCGCGAAACTCGAGCATCGCCAAGACGGTGCTGTTCACCCCGTTCATCAGCCAGATGAAATAGATATGCACGCCGACCGCCATGGCGGCCATGGCCCAATAGAACGGGTTGTCGAGCAGCACGAAGCGGATGACCAGGGCGGCCGTCATGGGAAGCGTGCCGGCATAGACGATGGACATGTTGGTCGATGCGAACAGCATCCGCATCGAAATGACCACCAGCACGGAGGCGAAGATGAAGGTGTGGGCCGATTCGCTTGTGGTGTCGGCGTCGACAAAGACGACGCTGGCCCAGCAAACGCCGTAGAAGAATTCGGCGGCTGTGATCTTGGCCCGCCACATCTTCGTGTCGGCTTCGCCTTTGACGGTTTTGGCGAACTGGCGGCAGAGAATCAGCAGGATGGCCTTCGACACGAAGACCATGCCAAGCCAATAGATCAGTGGCCAGGCGGGTGCCCAGAACATCATGCCCATGGCCACGATGATGGCCAGGAGCGGCGTGGTCAGAGCGGCTGCCAGCTCGTTCTTCACGAACATCAGCAGCAGGTCGTAGTCGAATTCGGGCTTGAAGCCGCTGTTATAAGTCAGCTTCTGGCGCGCTTCTTGGACGCTGCGCGAGGATCGGCGCTTGGCGTTGGCCGCGGCCGTGGCGGCGGCGCGGTTCTCGGCTGACGCGGTTGCATTCATGGCCGCTACGCCTCTGCCCGACGGATTGAGACTGACACGAAGAAAAACCCCAAAAGCCCCAGCCAGCGGCCTGGCCAAGGATTGCCGCAAATCTGCGGGGAACTATGGGGTGAAAATCCCTAACGCGGCGTTTACTTTCGCGTCGGGCTGGCACGCCTCGCCTTCGTCTGGCCGGCATGCCATACCGCTTATGGGGGAGTAAGCGGGTCGCAACTCCGACTGGATACTCTTCAGGCACGTCTGGGGACTCGATATTTGGAGATGACGATGCATTTGACGATTGTGGGGTGTGGCGATGCTTTCGGCACGGCGGGGCGTTTGAACACCTGCTTCCATGTGCGTACGCGCCAGAGCAGCTTTCTGATCGATTGCGGCGCGTCGAGCCTGATCGGCCTGCAGCGCCTCTCGCTCGAGCCCAACGATATCGACACCGTCTATATCACCCATCTGCATGGCGACCATTTCGGCGGGCTGCCCTGGCTGTTGATCGACGCCAACCATCGGAGCTTCCGCAAGACCCCGCTGACCGTCGTCGGACCGAAGGGGTTGGAGGAACGCTTCGTCGCGGCCTCGGAAGCGCTTTATCCGGCCTCGACGGAACGGGAACGCGCCTTCGATCTGCGATTCATCGAAATCGAAGAGGGGAGCCCGCTCACCCATGAGGATGTGACGGTCACGGGATACGAGGTGGAACATCCGTCCGGCGCGCCGCCTTATGCGCTTCGTTTCGAGGCGGACGGCAAGACCCTGGCGTTCAGCGGGGACACGACCTGGACGGAGAGCCTGCCGAAGGCTTCCGCCGGGGCCGATCTGTTTATTTGCGAATCATATCAATTCGATCAGCCCAATCCCGTGCATCTCGACTTCAAGACAATCGACGAGAATTTCGAGAGGCTGGGTGCAAAGAAAATCATGCTCTCCCATATGGGGGAGGACATGCTGAATCATGTCGGAACGGTGGATGCGGACCGCTATATCGCCGCCGAGGACGGCATGGCGATCACGCTTTAGGACGATCGGTCTCTAGAGCGTCCGCGTCGGTCTTCTCTCAGAACGTAACGGCGACGAGCACATGACCCCGGATCGTGCAAAACTGGAGCGGCTGCTCTCCGAGATCAGGCAGTGCCGATACTGCGTCGAGACGCCGGCGCGCCGGCCGCTGCCCCATGAGCCCAGGCCCGTCCTGCGGGCCAGCGCCACCGCAAGGCTCGCGGTTTGCGGCCAGGCGCCGGGCACGCGCGTCCATGCTTCGGGCAAGCCGTTCACCGATCCGTCCGGCAATCGCTTGCGGGACTGGATGGGCGTCACGCCGGAAGAATTCTACGACGAGCGCCGGGTGGCCATCGTGCCCATGGGATTCTGTTTTCCCGGTCAGGACGCCAAGGGCGGGGATTTGCCGCCGCGGCGGGAATGCTCCGCGCTCTGGCACGACCGGGTGTTCGACGCCCTGCCGCGGCTGGAGCTTATCCTGGCGGTCGGCTCCTACGCCCAGACCTGGCATCTGAAGGCGTCGGCCGGAAAAACATTGCAGGAGACGGTGCGGAATTGGCGGAAATATCTGCATCGGGCGGAGGGGCCGCGGGTGCTGCCTTTGCCGCATCCTTCCTGGCGCAACAATGGCTGGCTGAAGCGGAACCCGTGGTTCGAAGCGGAGTTGCTACCGGTGCTGCGCCAAGAGGTGCGGGCGCTGCTCTCGTGCTCCAATGCTTAGAAAAATAATCTAACAATTTGGCCTCTTGGCCTTTTCATTTGCGCGATAAGACGTTATTCCCCTTGGGTTGGAGAATTATTTATCGGCCCGGACATGACGCTCGATAGAATGGACCGCAAGATCCTGGAGATCTTGCAAGAGGACGCCACGGTGCCCGTGGCCGAGATCGGCAAGCGGATCGGGCTGTCCACCACGCCGTGCTGGCGGCGGATTCAGAAGCTCGAAGAGAACGGGGTGATCCAGCGCCGGGTCGCCGTGCTCGATCCCAAGAAGGTCAATGTCGGGGTTACCGTCTTCGTGTCGATCACGACCAGCCATCACGCTCAGGACTGGCTCGATCAGTTTCACGGGGTCTTAAGCGCTTTTCCGGAGATCGTCGAATTCTACCGGATGAGCGGCGAGGTGGATTATCTGCTTCGGGTCGTGGTGCCCGATATCGAGCATTACGACGCCTTCTACAAAAAGCTGATCTCGCAGATCGAGCTGACCGAGGTGAGCTCGGCCTTCGCAATGGAGCAGATCAAGTTCACCACGACTTTGCCGCTGGCCTATGCGGTGCCGGAGCCGGCTTAGGGGCGGCAAGGTCCTTCAGGCCTGCAACTCTCACGGAGTCATCCTGAGGCGGCTGCCGCAGGGAGCCCTCGAAGGATGGGCAACACGACGGCGCATCCCGTGGCGAATTTCAGGAGCGTGTCAGCCGGGCGATGAGGCTTGAGGTATCCCAGCGGCCGCCGCCCATCGTCTGCACGTCGGCGTAGAACTGATCGACCAGGGCCGCCACGGGAAGCTGCGCTCCGTTGCGGCGGGCCTCGTCCAGCAGGATCGCGAAATCCTTGCGCATCCAGTTGACGGCGAAGCCGAATTCGAATTCGCCCCTTGTCATGGTTTCCCAGCGATTGTCCATCTGCCAGGATTGGGCGGCGCCCTTGGAGATCGTCTCGATCACCTTCGGGATATCGAGCTCGGCGCGCTCGGCGAAATGGAGCGCTTCGGCGAGGCTCTGGACTAGGCCGGCGATGCAGATCTGATTCACCATCTTGGTGAGCTGGCCGGCCCCGGGCGGTCCGATCAGGGTGGCCTGCTTGGCGTAAGTCTCGATGACAGGCTTGGCGCGTTCAAAATCGGATTCCGCGCCGCCGAGCATCACGGTGAGAGCACCGTTCTCGGCGCCGGACTGGCCGCCCGAAACCGGCGCATCGAGAAAGCCGGCGCCTTGTGCCTGGGCGGTTTGCGCGAGCTCGCGGGCGATCTCGGCGGAGGCCGTGGTGTGATCGACGAAGATCGCGCCTTCGCCGAGCCCTTCGAATGCGCCGTCCCGCCCGAGGGTCACCTGGCGCAGATCGTCGTCATTGCCGACGCAGGACAGGACGATCTCCGCCCCTTCGGCGGCTTCTTTCGGAGTCGGGGCGGATGTCCCGCCATATTCGCCGACCCAGCGTTCGGCGGTCTCCTTGGTGCGATTATAGACGGTGACCTCGTGGCCCGCCTTTTCGATATGGCCGGCCATGGGGAAGCCCATGACACCGAGGCCGATCCAAGCGATCTTTGTCATGGCGGCTACTCTGCCTTCTCTTTTTACGCTTTCCAAGCGGCGCGACCTGTTGCCGCGACACCACAAGGGCTGTGGCCAATCCGCATGAAGATTATGCTGCTATGCACCTAATTTGTTTGGGGTTTCTAGGTCAATAAGCCTGACCTATCAGTCTATTCGATTGTTTTTGCGAGCATTTCGATGCGGTGAGCCCTCTTGCGCAGACGCAAAAAGAGGTCATGCTTTGTTTTGCACTGCAACATTCCTGGCGGGTTTTCCGATCACGGGACCTGCTTGAAAGAGAGGTTGCTATGAAAGATCGCAAAACTTGGCTGCTTCGTCCGTTCGCGTTGGGCATGGTGGTTTTCGGCGCCGGGGCGAGTCCGGCATCGGCCGACGATCTGAAGCCAGTCGAATCGGCGGCGCTGGAGCGATTGACGATGCATGCGGGGCTCGAGGCCGGGATGTGGGCCCATTACATTCCGAGAGGAATCGAGGGCGAGTTCGACAGCTACGATCCGATCGGCCTGATCGCCGGAAGTCTGATCAAGACCGATTGTTCGATCAGCTGGCAGGACGAAAGCGGGCGGCTCTATTGCTTCGCCAGCGGCGCCTCCCTCGTGCATTTCAGGGATTGGCCGCGCTCAAACGCACAGAAGGCGCGCAAAGCCTGGGACAATCTTTCCCAGAGCCGTCCCCAGTCCTAAAGGGTCTTCAACCTTGGCAGGCGTTCGATTGTCCAGCGATTTTCGATTGCCGGAACCGGCCGAGGCGTGCTCCGCCGGTTCATCCGGGCTACAGGCTAATGGACCTTGTTCGAGCGCACGTGATGGGCGGCCAATGTTTCCAGCATATCGCCGGCATCGGCCCCGCCCGCGTCGTTCTGGCTTGCCGTCAAATCCACCGGTTCGTCTGAGCAGACGGCTTGGTCGGACCGCAGGCATTGGGCGAGCAATTCGAGAAGGGAGGCGTGCAACTCGCGTTCGGCTTCCAGGCAGGGCGGATTCGCCGCCAGAAAGGTCAGTATTTCTCCGTAGTCAGGCATATGGGACCCCCGTCCTTAACCCCAACCTTCCCCGGAGCTTCCGCCAGAGCTGTGTCAGAACTGTGATCAGCCGCCCAGCGGATAGCGCCTGAGCATCCGCAGCGGCGCACGGCCGCCGGGATCGCCGAGCAGGGTGAGCGCGTCGATCTCGATCCCTTCGTCGCAGATCCGTTCCAGCACGGGCCACAGCGCTTCGGCGACCCGCTCGATTTGCGCCGGTTCCATGGGGCCGGTCAGCCGAAGCGAGAACCGGAACTCGCTCATCACATTGGGATCGCCGAAGCTCTCCAGCAGAAGACGCTGATAGGCGTTGAGCTTGCTGTTCTCGGAGGCCTCCCGTTCTGCCGGATGGGCATGGTCGGCAAACCCGTCGAAACCGTTGACGCATTGCGTGGCGAGCCAATCGAGCGCCGGATTCTGTTCTTCGGGTCGCAGCACGAGAAAGCGGCCATCGCGGGCGAGGGTGAGGGGGCCGGTCGCCACCGGCTCGCGACGCTTGGTGAAGCTTTTCAGCCGGTTGCTCAAGGCCTCCGGCCCCTTGCCGCGGCGGAGCGCGAAGGGCGCTTTGAAGGGCGCGTGAAGACCGGGGTACCGACCGGGCGCGGCGGGCATCTTGGCGGCGCCATAGCTGCTCAGGCCGGGGCCCGAGAAGGCGTGCAAGGTGGAGCCGTCGCCGGCATGGCCAAACCAAGAGCGGCTGAAGGCTGCCAATGCGCTGTTCGGAGTGGGGATGAAATAGATGCCGTAGCGGACGTACATCATACGCGGCAGGGGGGCATCTTTCGGGTCGTGGTCTATCGCCGCATTGTCCAACATGATGCTTCCTTCTTCATTCAGCGATTTGGCATCTGCATGAAATCGCTGGCCTCTTTCCCCTTTCTTACCGCGCCGCTATGGCAAGGGGGCGACCGGTTCTTGGCGAGAAGGGGGCCGATGGGTGAAAGCTTGATGAAGGTACCACAGTAAGCTTCCAAAAAGGGGCATGCCGGCGATGGGCGGCCGGAAATTAAAAAGTCGAAAGGAGACTGCATGATCGAGTTTTACAGCTGGGGAACGCCGAACGGACAGAAGGTCTCGATTATGCTGGAGGAGGTGGGGCTGCCCTATAGGCTGCACAAGATCGACATCACCAAGGACGAGCAATTCGATCCCGATTTCCTCGCCATCTCGCCGAACAACAAGATCCCCGCCATCGTCGATAAGGAGAACGATCTGGCCCTCATGGAGTCGGGCGCCATCCTGCTCTATCTCGCGGAGAAGACGGGCAAGCTGTGGCCGCAGGAGAGCCCGGCCAAATGGGATGTGCTGCAATGGCTGATGTGGCAGATGGGCGGTTTCGGACCGATGCTCGGCCAGGCCCATCACTTCCTGCACTACAATCCGGGCAAGGCGGCTTATGCCGAAGAGCGCTACGGCAAGGAGGCGGCGCGGCTGTGGGGCGTGCTCGACAAGCGGCTTGCCGACCGTCCTTACGTAGCTGGCGCGTATTCGGTCGCCGATATCTCGATCTGGCCCTGGGCGGCGCGCTATCCCATTCAGGGGATCGAGACACAAAACTATCCCAATGTCGTGCGCTGGTATCGGGAGATCGCGAAGCGCCCGGCCGTTCGGCGGGGTTGGCACGTGCCCGAGCGTGAGGACGAGATCCCCATGCCTTAGGCGCCGGCCGAACCCTGCCTGTTTGGCGTTTCGCGAAGCTGTGGCATTGTAGGGCTGTGTTCCTTAAATGTCCGGTGCCGAGGATGATGAGGCGGTGCGCGCGGTGTCGTAGCGCGGCGCTTCAAGTCTTAGAATGAGGAGTGCAGATATGAGGAAAGCGGCGTTCGAGAGTGCTGCTTCGTTACGTCTCTTTGGCTTTGCAAACGTTGCCAAGCTGGCTGCGGTGGCGGTCATCGCAGGCGCCATCGCCGGACTTATCGCGCCAGAGGCGGCCTCGGCCCAGATTCTCAAGCGCGGTGTCCAGGGCGGCGTCGCCGGTGCCGTGATCGGAGGTATCGTGGATGGCGGCGACGGCATCGGCAAAGGTGCCGCGATCGGCGCCGGTGCCGGTCTCGCGCTTGGGGCGATCGAGCGAGAGAGCAATCGCCGCCGGGCCTATGCCGCTCCGCCCCCGGCGCGATACGCACCGCCCAGGCGGGCCTATGGCAACCAGCTCGTGGCCGACACCCAGGCCTCGCTGACGCGTCTCGGCTTCCGGCCCGGCCCGGTCGACGGCATCATGGGCCCCGGCACGCGGCAAGCGATCAGCGACTATCAATATGCCTGGGGAATGCCGGTCACGGGATCGCCATCGCCCCAGCTGCTCGACCATATGTATGCTCACGGTGGTTGATCGTGCCGGCGGGGAAGCATAACGGGCGGGCTTGGTTCTAGCGCCCATGTCTTTGCTCTAGCGCCCATGTCTTTCCGACCTTTCGCCTTCGCCGCAGTCCTGCTCGCCACCGTATGCTCGGGCGGGCCTGCGGCGGATGCGGCCTCTTACGGCTTGGCCATCGGCATCGATGCCTATGACGACGGCAAGCTCGCCGGTGCCGTCGCGGATGCGAAAGACATCGCTGCGGGGCTCGAAGCGGCAGGCGCGGCGAAGGTCGATCTCCTGACGAATGCTGCCGCCGGACGGGAAGCGGTCGAAGCCGCGTGGTCCGATCTTCTAGGCCAGGCGCGCTACGGCGACACGATCGTTCTGTCCTTCGCCGGCAAGGGCGAGACCGACAAGAACGATCCGGGGGAGGGCGGTCCGCAGTATCGCCTCGGCGACGGGACGGCGCTTCCCCGCCAGACGATCCTCGACTGGGCGCGTGCTGCGGACGAGAAGGGCGTGAAGCTGCTGTTTATCGGAGATGCCAGCTTCGCCGGCGGGCTGGAGCGGAATTATCCGAAAGATCTCGTGGTCTTGCGGCAATCGACGGAAAAGGCGGGCGAATCGTCCGAACCGGGCGCGCGGCCGGAGAACGGTTTCGGCAAGGCGACCTTCGTCTACGGCGCGCCCATCGATAAGGCGGTGCCGGAACTTACGATCGGAGATACCCTCCGGGGTGGCTTGAGCTGGGCCTTTGGGCGGGCTTTGAGCGGCGCCGGCGTAGACCTGGATCGCGATGGCATGCTCAGCGACCGGGAGCTTGCCACCTATCTGCCGCTTGCTGTCGGGGCGCTCACCCAAGGCCAGCAGGAGGTTCAGGTTCTGCCACGGCGGTCGAGCCCTGTGGCACTGCTGCGCGCCGCTCCGGGCGGCGACGAGAGTCCCGCGGAGGGGGCTTTGCGCCTGGCCGTGATGGGCGGCGAGGCGGCGGTGATCGGCGCGTTCCCGGATGTGGAGATCGTCGACGATCCGAAACAGGCCGAACTGCTCTGGTCGGTGGAGGACGAGATGCTGACCCATCGCATCGGCGGTGTTGTGGCGAGCGATATCGATGCGGAGGGGCTGGAAAATGCGCTCGCCAAATGGTCGGCGCTGGATTGGCTGGTGAGCCGGTCGGCGCTTTCGCCCGTCGCGATCGATCTGGTGAGCGGGCCGGGGCGCCTGCTGCAAGGCGCGCGGGCGCAGCTCGAGATCCTGCCCGGGCGTTATCCCATGCTGACGGTCTTCGATCTCGCGCCGGACGGCCGCGTGGTGCCGATCATGCCGGGCAGTCCGGAGATGGCCGACAAGCCCCAGAACCGCCGGCATATCCATCAGATGTTTCAGGTCGGCGATGGGCCCGACGGGGCGCTGCATCGGGTCGTAATCTTTTCCGATAAGCCTTTGACGGGTCTGCATAGGGCGCTGGCCGAAATGCAGGAAACTGGCAAGACCCAGCCGCTTTTGACGGCTCTCAAGGATGCCTTGCCGCCGGATGCCCAGGCGCAAATCGGCATTTTTCCGATCTATACCGGCCCCGGCGATTCATCCCCGGCTGAATAGCGGCCGGCGAGACGAACCCCTTGGCGGAGGTGCCTCGTTGCCCATAGTGTTGGGTTAACGAAACCTTAACGTGCCATCGGGGGTATCTCATGTCCGGTCTTTCCTCGCGCACACCCGTCTGTCGCCTGTCCGGGGCTTGCGGAGGAGCCGCGCTTTGGCTGTTGCTTGCGGCGCTTTTCGCGCCGAGCGGCGCCCATGCCGAAGGCGTCATGGAGCGGATGACCCGGCTGGCGCGGGCCGGGGAGGCGAGTTGCGCCGATCCCTGGACCTATTCCCGCGGGCTCGGCAAGTGCATCTGCATCAAGGCGGGCTACAGCAAGCAGTGGGGGCAATGCCTGCCCATGGCGCCGGGGCTTGCCGCGGACAAGACCCAGGCCGGGCGCGATGCCATGACGTCGGCCCTCCCGAAAGAGCCACCCGCTGTTTCCGAAGGGGACTCGACGGGCTCGATCGCTTCGGTGGCGCCGGAAGAGCGCGGCGCGCCGTCATCGCCCGAGCGGGCCGCCACGCCACAGGACGAGGCCTCGGACTCCGAAACGCCCGCGCGCCGGATGGAGCAGATCGCCCAGGCGCAGGACTGTCTCGCCTCTCTCGAGCTTTATGACGGGGCGGTCGACGGCGAAGGGAATGATTCCACCATGGAGGCGTATCGTCGCTTTGCCGAGACGCGCGGCCTGCCGCCTTCCGACGACCTCTCGAGCGTCCGTGCGCAGGCGGCCCTTCGGGGGGCGTGCGGCGCGCGCGGGGCCCGTGCCGAGACGGATTGACCGGCGCGGTCGAGACGCCTTTTGCGGGACGTCTTCGGGCCGTCTAATTCTCTTTACAGAGACCTTCCATTGCCCTAATCGGAGTCGCACTGCCGCCGGCCAGGCCCCCCGGCGGGTAGGATCTTGCAAAGCTTCTTTGTTTCAAGGGCTTATTCCGATGGATCGAGAGATGGAATCTTACGCCAGCGCGGCCGCGCTTCTGCGCGAAAGAGAGCCGGAACGCCCCGTCCGCTGCATGCGCCCCCATGCGGCGAAACGAGCGGCGGAATGGATGCTCGCAAATTTCCCGGGCAAGCTCCTCTATGCGGTGAAGGCGAACGATTCCACGCGCATTCAGAGCGCGCTGTACGAGGCGGGCGTCCGCTGTTTCGACGTCACCTCCTTGAGCGAGATCGAGGCCTATGCGCCGCTGCCGGGCGCGGAGCTCTATCTGATGCATCCGGTGAAAGCCCGTGCGCTGATCGCGGAGGCCTATAACGAATTCGGCGTTCGCCGCTTCTCCCTCGACACGGAGAGCGAGCTGGCCAAGATCGTCGAGGAGACGGGGCGGGCGAAGGACCTCCATCTCCATGTGCGGCTCGCCGTGCCCAATCAGGACAGCATCATCCCGCTGGACCGGAAATTCGGCGCGGCGCCAAAGGATGCCGTGCATATCCTGCGGCTGGCACGCCGCGCGGCGGAGCATGTCGGCGTCGCCTTCCATGTCGGGTCCCAGGCGCTGGCGCCGGAGAGTTATGCGAACGCCTTGCAGCTTGCGGCCGGGGTTATCGCCGAGGCGGGCGTGCCGGTGGATTCCATCGATATCGGCGGCGGCTTCCCGGCGCGCCATCCTCAGGCCGATCCGCCTCATCTTTCAGCTTACATGCAGACCATCGAGGAGAGCGTCGCGCGGCTGGGGCTTGGAGCTTATCAGCTGCTCTGCGAGCCGGGCCGGGCGCTGGTGGCGGAATCGGAATCGCTCCTGGTTAAGGTGCTCTCCCGGCGCGACGACAGCCTCTATATCAATGACGGGATCTACGGCTATCTCTTCGAAGGGGCGAAGATCTATGGCGGGCTCGCCTATCCGGCGCGCCGCATCCGCGACGGCCAGGAGCTCGGCGGAACCACCCGCGCGTTCGCGCTCTGGGGCACCTCCTGCGACAGCATCGATTACATGCCAGGCCCGTTCCACCTGCCGGCCGACATTGCCGAGGGGGACTATATCGAGCTCGGCCAGCTCGGCGCCTACGGGCGCGTTTCGGCGAGTCGTTTCAACGGCTACGGGCTCTACGACGAGGCATTGCTCGAAGACGATCCTATGATGAGCATGTACGCCCCGGAGCCGTTCGGGGCCGTCGCGAATTATTGAGCTTAGTCCTCTGGCAAGATTCGATTGGAAGGTATGCCCGCCTAGCCCGGGGATTCTTCCAGCAGCCGAGGTCGGCGGCGGACCTTCGGCCGGGGGATCGCATCGGCGACGATCCGGCCTCGTGGTTTAGACCTCCCGTAAACGGGCATTTCTAAGCTATTCGTTCTCAGCCTTGCCTATCGCTCGGCTTGCGAGATCTTCCTGCCGCTCTCCGCGGCCGCTTTGCTGCGCGTCTTGAAGCCGCCCCGATCCGGCAGGAACAGAGCCGCTCCCATCCTGTTTGCCTCCCCAGAACGCGCGTTCGTCTCGACCGCAACGACGAAAGAAACCAGGAAGGAGACGACCATGAGATTCACATCGCTGATACTTGCTTTGACCATGACCGTGGCGCTGCCCAGCGCCGCATTCGCCGGCGGAACGGGGCTCGATGATTCCGCGCCGAAGAAGGAGAAGCTCTTCGGCGATTACAACGCCGCCGACAAGAACGCGGATACGGCGATTTCCGAAGAGGAGTGGGAGGCCTATCTGGAGACTCACAAGACGGCCGATGCCCCGCGTTTCGATCAGATCGATTCCGACAACAACAAGCGGATCGACGAAGCGGAATGGAAAAAGCAGCACGACAAAGAGATGAGCCAAAAGGGCTAGCCGTGCTGCGGTTCTCTCCTCCGGCGCAGGTCTGCCGAACAAGCTTGGCGCCGGAAATGGGCCCCGTCTTATGCGGGGCCTTTTCTTTTCGCAGGACGTTCCAGGCCGTCTATTTCAGCCGACGCTTCAAAGGCAATCCGGCGAGTTCCTCTTTGATGATCGTCTCGGCGCGCTCCTCGGCGCGGCGATAGGCCGAGACGACCGCGCGTCCCTCGTCGGTGACCTCTGCCCCGCCGCCGCGCGCACCGCCCGTCGACTTCAAAACGAGAGGCTTGGCGAACATGCGGTTGAGAGCGTCCACCAGGAGCCAGGCGCGGCGATAGGACATGCCCATGGCGCGGCCGGCGGCGGAAATGGAGCCGGTGCGGTCGATGGCTTCGAGCAGCTCGATCTTGCCGGGTCCCAGCACCAGCCCGTCGCCCATGGGAATCCGCAAACGCGGGAAAACTTTCCTCGTCTTCGGTTTCGCCGATTTCGTTCCAGACGCCTCGGTTTCGTCCCGGCCCGTCCGCTGTCGCTTGCCGCTCACGCTGCCCTGTCCCGTCGTTACCTCGATGGAGGGACTATAGCAGCGCGCAGAGGCAAGGTCCGCCTTCGGCCGATCGGGACTGAATACGTTATATCAATATGTATATAGCGCATGTTCGTAATGTTCACTCAGATATAGCGTTCGACATAACGCGGACGCCGACGGGGGACTTGTGGGGAAAGCAAAGGGGGCAGCCTTGTTCGCTGCCATGGCAATGGCGTCCGTTCAGGCTCCGGCCTTGTCGGACGATGTGGTGGCCCAAGATATTTCGGCGCAGGATCAAGATCGCCATCGAGAAGGTGGAGTGAGCCTTCAGCGGCAATTGTCGATGAAGACGGCGACGAGGCCGGTATAGAGCACGCCGACGGCGCTCAAGCCCGCCAGCAGGAAGGCGACGCGACCGATGAAAAGCTGGCGCACGATCAGCGAATCGGAATCGGTCGCCCATTCGGCATTCATCGCCCGCCGCCAGTGATCGACGGCCTGGAAACCGGCGAAGGCGATGCCGACAAGGGCCAGGAGCGTCACGATGCCGATCACGATGCGCAAATCGAGGAAGCCGAATCCGGCGGGCTCGGCCTTGGCGCAGAACAGCGCCGAGGCGATGTAGCAAAGCAGGAAATGTCCCGCCCAGATGGTGGGCCCTGCGATGAGGGACCAGAGACTGTCGCGATGAAAGAGCCGGATCATAGGTCCTCCCTCAGAGCGCGTATGGCATCAGGGCCATCATGGCGCCCGCCACGAGACCGCTCAGTAGGACGAAATGCCAGTAGAGGGCGATGTTGTGGATGTCGGTGTCGTAGCGGGGCGACATTCGCCCCGCGATGTTTCGGGCAAGACAGTAGAGCTGCATGATGAGCCCCGCGCCGAAATGGAACGCCATCCAGAACGCGAAGACCCAGACGATGGCCGGGTAGGCGTGAGCGGTCGGATCGAGCCCGTCGAGCCATGGTCCGCCGAGGAAGCCCGCGGCCGCGGCGCATGCGAATAGGGAGGCGAGAGCGAGCAGGAGATTGACGGTGGCCTTCTTGCTCGTTCTGTTCGCCTCCCGCGCCCAGAGGGTCAGCCCCCAGGCGGTGATGAGGGCAACGGCCCCGCCGCCATAGGCGAGCAGCGCCGTCCCGCTCGTCGGATCGAGGGGAAATTCGCCGTGGCTCGTCCAATAGAAGAAGTAGGCGAAGACCAGGCTGAAGAAGGCTGCCAGATCGCCCAGCATGGTGATGAACACTGCCCACCAGCCGACCGATTGGGGGCCTGAGGCGTAGAAGGTCAGGGAGAGGCCGAGCCCGACATCCTTGTCTTCCTGCTCCGGAATTTCGGCGGTGCCGGTCCAGAGCCAGACCAAGATCGTGGCGACGCCGAGAAGCGCCGTCACGAGGGTTGCGGCGTACCAGTGGAAGGTCGCGGCGATGAAGGCCGCGCCGATGAAGAGCGCCGTGATCATCGGGAAAAAGCTGGGGCCCGGCACACGCAGGCATTGCACCGGATTTGCATCGAGGACCGATGTCACCATCGTCTCGCGCCGGCCTTCCTCGGCGTCGGGCAGATAGAACTCGCCCTCATCCACTTTGCGCATGAAATCGGTATCCTGCCAGAGCGGATAGCGGTGGGTCACGAAGGGGATGGAGCGAACGCCCCAGGGCATATCCGGCATCTCTTCCAGCCATTCCAGCGTGCCGGCATTCCAGGGATTGCGGGGGGCGTAGGGTTGCTTGCCCTTGGGCCGCAGCACGTTGAAGACGATCACCGCGACGCCCGCCGCCAGGGTGAAGGCGCCGATGGTGGAGACGAGGTTGAGCCAGTCCCAGCCGAGACCTTCCTGATAGGTATAGATGCGCCGGGGCATGCCGCGCATCCCAGTGAAGTGCATGGGCAGAAAGGCGACGTTGAAGCCGACGAACATCAGCCAGAAGGCGATGCGGCCGAGGCGTTCGGAGAGCAGCTTCGCGGTAACGAAGGGGAAGTAGTAATAGACCCCGGCCAGCACGGGGAAGAGCATGCCGCCGATCAGCACATAGTGGAGATGGGCGACGACGAAATAGGTATCGTGGGCCTGCCAGTCGAAGGGGGCCAGCGCCACCATCACGCCGGTCAGGCCGCCCAGCACGAAGATGGCGAGCGCCCCGCCGGCGAACAGCATGGGCACGGAGGGCTTGAGACGGCCGAACAATACCGTCGCCAGAAAGGCGAAGATCTGCACGGCGGTGGGGATCGCCACGGCGGACGACGCGGCGGAGAAGAAGCCCAGAGATATGGCCGGCAAGCCCGTCGTGTACATGTGGTGGACCCACAGGCCGAAGCTCAGGAAGCCAGTGCCGATGGCCGCCACCACGATCCAGGAATAGCCGACCACGGGGCGCTGGGCGAAGGTCGGCACGATCATGGCGATCAGCGCCACGCCGGGCAGGAAGATGATGTAGACCTCCGGGTGGCCGAAGATCCAGAAGAGGTGTTGCCAAAGCACGGGGTCGCCGCCGCGCTCCGGGTCGAAGAACGGCCAGTCGAAGGCGCGCTCCAGCTCCAGCAGCAGATCGCCGGCGATCAAAGGCGGGAAGGCGAAGAGGATCATGCCGCCCACCACAAGCGTGTACCAGGCATAGAGCGGAATGAGATTGATGCGCATGCCTGGGGCGCGGAATTTCAGCACGCCGACGATCAGCTCCACCGCGGCGGCGATCGAGGCGACCTCGATGAAGGAGAGGCCGAGCAGCCAGATATCGGCGCCGATGCCGGAGCGTGCCGGGTCGGAGGTCAGCGGCGGGTACATGAACCAGCCGCCATTGGGGGAGGCGTTGAAGAAGATCGAGCCGCAGACGAAGACGCCGCCGATCAGGAAGCACCAGAAACCGAAGGCCGAAAGCCGGGGAAAGGGCAGGTCCCGGGCGCCGAGCAGCTCCGGCAGAAGCAAGATGGCGACCGCTTCCAGCATGGGAACGGCGAAGAGGAACATCATCACCGAGCCGTGCATGGTGAAGAGCTGGTTGTAGAGCTCGGGAGAGACGAAATCGTTCTCCGGCACGGCGAGTTGGGTGCGCATCAGGAGGGCCAGCACGCCGGCGAACAGGAAGAAGGCGAAGGCGGTCGCGACGTACCATTGGCCGACTTCCGAATTGTTCACCGCCGACCAGTAACGCCAGCCGGGCGGCGCCTTCCAAGCGGCAAGCAGCCGTTTGGCGCGGTCGTCCAGTTTCCGTTCCGTCTCAGCCACCGACTGTTCCATCCTCGTCAGCCCTCCGCCTATGTGCCCGGTCCGCGAAGCACCGCCATCAGGCTCAGCCCGTAGATCAGAAGTCCCGTCAACACGGCGATGGAGAAGATCAGCCCGCCGCCCAGGATGAGGAGATTGGCGGCGCCCTTGGGCGGCTCGGTGCGCCACGCTGCGTAGAGCGCGAGGCCCATCACCGTGAGCCAGATCAGCCCGCTGCCGAGGGTCATCACCCAGAACAGGGTGGAGAGGCGCTCCGCGTCGTAGCCGGCGGGATCGAGGGCGCTTTGGGGGCCGGAACAGCCGGCCAGGAGGCTCGCGCCCGCAAGACAAGCGAGAGGCCCGGAGGCAAAGGCGTTCCGTGCGATATGGCGGATCGTGCTCATTCCAACGTCCTCAGATAAGCCTGGAGGTCGAGCAGCTCTTTCGGCTCCAGCGGGATGCGCGGCATCTTGCTGCCGGGCTTGATCGCGTCCGGGTTGGCGACCCAGCCGGCGAGATGCCCGGGGGCGTTGGACAGGGTGCCGGCGGCCAGGGTCCGGCGATCCATCAGATGGGTGAGGTCGGGGCCGAGCGCGCCGCGGGCCATGGTGCCCCGGACGGTGTGGCAGCCGGCGCAGCTCCGCATGAAGATATCCTTGCCGGCC
Source organism: Methyloligella sp. ZOD6 (assembly GCA_050110875.1). Lineage (GTDB taxonomy): Bacteria > Pseudomonadota > Alphaproteobacteria > Rhizobiales > Methyloligellaceae > Methyloligella. The sequence continues at coordinate 1,836,925 of CP188828.1, read as the reverse complement.
TGCGCCTCTTTCGTTCTCGGCTCGGGAGAGGGGGCGAGCTGGCCCTTCCGCCAGGCCGTGAATTCCTCCGGGCTCTGAGCGACGGCGACGAAGGCCATGTTGGCGTGTTGAAGGCCGCAGAATTCGGCACATTGGCCGCGATAGGTTCCCGCCTTGGTGGCTTGCAGGACGGTGGTGTTGGTGCGGCCGGGAATGAGGTCGGTCTTGCCCGCGATGGCAGGCACCCAGAAGGAGTGGATGACGTCGGCGCTATCGAGCTTCAGCCGGACGGGCTCGCCCACGGGGAGGTGAATCTCGTTCGCGGTGGTGAAGACGCGATGGGGATCGTCGCTGAGATAGCGGACCTCCCACCACCATTCATGGCCGGTGATCTCGATGGTGAGCTTGGGTTCGCCCGGCGGTGCGGGGAGGGCAGGACGGCCGATCAGCCACCAGAGCAAAACAACGACGGAAAGGCCCGCAATGAGCGCGAAAACGAAAAGGGGCCAGCCGAATGGGAAGCCCGCGGTCGCCTCGACTTCGGCGTCGATCCGATCGCTGGTGGCGGTCTCCGCTTCGGCGCGCTCCGACTCCGCGCGCTCCTCCGGCTTCCTTCCGTTGTCGGACGGACGGTTGGCCAAGGCTGCCTCTCGCTTCCCCTCATTTCCGGTTCCGTGCAGAAGGAGGAACGGCAGAATGGCGGTTTTGTTCGCTTGGCTTCGTGCATTTCCCTAAGCTGAGCGCACCAACGAAGAAGGGCCGCTCGATGGAGCGGCCCTTTCGCTAGGTTGCTTTGAAGCGATGCAGTGGCGCTTCAGAAGCGCCAGGTGAACTGGCCTTTGACGCCGTTATCCGTCACCCCATCGCCGAACTGGCCGATATAGGAGATGCCGGCCTCCGTGGTCTCGCCCACGGCGAAGTCGAGGCCGAGATCGATCAGGGCGGTGTCCTCGGCCAGGGCGATGCCGGTCACACCGAAGCCGAGGCCGGTGTTCTGGAAGACGACATTGGCGGTGGTGTCCAGGTCGTTGAAGGCATGCTGCCAGGCGATCGACGCTCTGGGCGTGACCAGCCAGCCATCCCAATCCATGGTCACGGCGGCGCGCATACCCAAGGTCGAATAGCCGGTATCCTGGCTGTTGCCGGAGCTTCTCAAACCCGCATAGGTGCCGCTTTCGCGGAAGCCGTCCGTATCGACCGAGACATAGGCCAGCCCGGCGAAAGGCTCGAAGGCGATGTCGTTATGGAAGGTCGGGTAGGCGATCTCGCCGAAGAATTGCGTGCTGTTGCCGTTATAGGAGGCCTTTTCGCGCTCGTAGAATCCCGGGAAGGCCGCAAGACGGTTGGTCTCGATGCCATGCCAGGCATACATGCCGCCGCCGCGCAAAGCGAAGTCGCCGGCCATGCCGCCGATATAGGCGCCGAGATTGTAGCTCTCCACGTCGGCCGAGCTGTACCGCGCGCTCGAGCTGATGTTTGAGAAGGAGGCGCCGGTCGCGATGCCGGCCCGCCAGCCGCCGCCGATATCGGCGTCGAAGCCGGAGATGAAGCCGCCGAGATTGCGGTCCACGGCGGCCACGTTGGCATTGCCGGAATAGTCGCCCCAGGCGCCATAGCCATGGGTCCAGAAGGTGACCGGCTGGGGCTGGTAGAGGCTCGGCGAGGCGAGATATTGCGGCGCATTGTAGCCGTTATAGCCGTAATCGTAAGCCGGCTGCGCGGCCGGGCCGGTCATGGTGGCGATGCGCGGACCGCCGATGCCGAGGGGGCCGATGCCGCCGTTCCGGGTGTAATAGCCGGCCTGCATCAGGCGGCTCAGGACCGTATCGCGCACGAAACGCGTCTCGTTGGCGATCACGCCGATGGTGCTGGCGTGGATCTCGCCGGACAGGTTGTCGAACGCCATGCGGGCGCCTTCCGCCGTCTGGAACAGCACGTTCAAGAAGAGCGTGTCGTCGGTCGGAAAGGTGTCGAGGGTCTTCGCCACCTTGCATTGGTTGGCGGTTTCGGCGACCGAGCAAAAGCTGACATAGGTCGTGGTTCCGCCGCCGCCGTCGTCTCCGCCGCCGCCGTCGTCTCCGCCGCCGTCGTCGTCTCCGCCGGTGGTCGAGCCGCTCCCGCCGCCGGAGCCACCGTCAGCATCTGCGGTGATCGTCTTGGTGGTGACGGTGGTGCGCTCCAGGGTCAGCACCACATCGTTGCCGGTGCCGCCCGTGTAGCTCACCTTCGGGGTGAGGAAGGCGTAATTGGTCTGCACCGTGCCGAACTGGCCGGTGACCGCGTCGGTCCCGTCATTCTGAATGACGGTGTAATCGGTGCTGGTGCCGTAGGTGCCCGATTGCGCCAAGACGTTCAGGGTCGAGCCCGTCAGATTGACGGTGCCGGTGACGACGATCAGGTCGCTGTTGCCGGCATCGTCGACATGGACGTCGTAGGTCGATTTCGAATCCATCAGGAAATTGCCGTTCACGCGCATGGTGCCGATGGACGAGCCGCCCGGCGCGATCCTGCCGCCGAGCAGCGAGACGGCGCCGACCTCGCCAATGCCGGAAAGGATGCCGCCGCTATTCACCAGCACGTCGGAGGCGATCGAGCCGTTCACGGTGAGGGTGCCCTGATCGACAGTCGTGCTGCCGGTATAGGTGTTGATGCCGTTCAGAATGGTCTCGCCATCGCCCGATTTCACCAGGGATCCCTTGCTCGTGCCGTTGCCGGTATCGTCGCCGATACCGTCATTGATCGTCTGGGTCTTGCCGGCGCCGGGGTCGAATTGGACCGTGGCATTCTGCAAAAAGATGCCGGTGGCCAGGGCCATGCCGTCATCGCCGGCGCCGGCGCCCGAACCGCCGGTCACCTGACCGCCGGTCATGGTGCCTTCGCCGCGGACGATCAGGGTGCCGCCCTGGCGCACGAAGACCGCACCGCCGAAGGCCGCGCCGCCACCACCGCCGGTGGTCGAGCCGTTGCCGCCGCCGAAGCCGCCCGTGCCGGGTGAAGAGTCGGTCTCGGAAGAGCCGCCGCCACCGCCAAAGCCGCCGTTGCCGCCCGCGCTGGAGGACGCGCCACCGCCCCCGCCGCCGAATCCGCCGTTGCCGGCCGAGCCTTCTTCCTGACCGCCGCCGCCGCCGTAATCGCCGCCGTCGCCTGCAAAGCCAGAGACGTCGCCGCCGCCGCCGCCGCCGAAATAGCCGCCGCCGCCGCCATCTGCATCATCGCCGCCGCCGCCGCCGCCGCCGCCGATGATTCCTATGGCCGAGCCTCCGTTTCCGCCATTTCCGCCGGTGCCGCCGCCACCGCCGCCACCACCGAAGCCTTGGCTCGACTGACCGTCCTCATTGATATCGCCGCCATCGCCGCCTTCGCCGCTGGCGCCGTTGCCGCCGAGGGTGCCGCTGCCGTCCTCGCCGTTCACGGTGAGACCGCCGCCTTCGCCGCCGCCCGAATCTGCGTTGCCGCCATTTCCGAAGAAACCACCGCCGCCGCCGCCACCTTCGGATGTCAGGCCGTTACCGCCATTGCCGAGGGCGCCGCCACCGCCGCCGCCGCCATTGCCGACATCCGATCCATCCCAGGCGCCGCCGTCGCCGCCGTCGCCATAAAGACCGCCGCCACCGCTCTCGAAATTGGCACCGGCATCACCGCCGAGGCCGCCGCCGCCGATACCGGACGCCGTGCTGCCAGCACCGCCGGTCGCGGAATTGTCCGAGAAATCCACCATATCGAGAATGACGGTGGTGTTCTGATCGACGAAGAGGCCGCCGCCGGCGCCCATGCCGCCGCCCGAGCCGGTGCCGCCGATGCCGGCACCGTTGGCGATGGTCAGATCGCTGATGGTGACGGTCGGGCCGCCGCCCGTGGTGGGGGAGGAGGAGGAAATAAAGAAGGGCCGGTACTGATTGTTCCCGTTGATGGTGTGGCCGTTGCCGTTCACCGTCAGGGTTTGACCGTCATCGAGCACGATGGGCGCCACGTCGCCCGTCATGCTGAACGATCCGATGATATTGATCGTGTGACTGCTCGAACGGTCGAGCGCCATGTCGCGCAGGGCAGCGTAGAAGCTCGCCTGGTCGCTCACGTCGAAATCAGCCGCCATGACGGGACCGGCAGAGAATATGATCCCCAGCCCGCCGGACATTCCAAATAGAATAGCCGCCGGCACGCCCTGCCGACGGAACGCATAAATACCCATCGTCACACCGCCACACACAAACCCCAGCCAATATTCGCGTGGGGTACTCTTTGCGGTGCCTCCCCTTGCACCTGATCCAAGCCAGACGACGATCGCGTTTTTCTTGTATGGCGTGTAGCCTGCGTCGATCGCAATCTCCGGTGCGGCGGCAAGGTTGTGCCGAATTTCCTAAGGGAAGGTTTCTTTCAACCAATATGCCTCTAGTTTGTTATTAAGTTGCTGAAAATTTTAGATAAAATATTGTCTGCCATCACGCGCAAATGGGCGCTGGCGCGCATGGGTGGGCCACGTTTTGGGCAGAATGGGGCTATTTGGCAGGATGGTGGGCGGTACTGGACTTGAACCAGTGACCCCTGCGATGTGAACACAGTGCTCTACCAGCTGAGCTAACCGCCCTCGGGTCTCGAATGTGCGGATTTAGCGAGCGAGGCTCGTCTAAGTCAAGCAATGGCGCGAAAGAAGTGCGGAAGATCCGATCCTGCGCGCGGTCTCTTCGCTTTATTGAGCGGTGGCGCGGGCCTCGCCGAGGGTCGCTTCGGCCGCTGCGACATCGCCATCGGCGCATTCGGCATCGGCGCGATCTAGGAGCTCATAGACCCGGTTGGTGGCTTCCTCGCTCAGCTCGCCGCTCTGCATGCGATCGGCGAGGGCGTTTTCGGTATCGGTGACCTGCTGGGTGCAGGGGTCTTCCTGCTCGTTCATGCCCGTGGGTGCTCCTACGGGCGCTTCGTCCGTCATCTCGCCTTGGGGCATCGCATCCGGCGGCATCTCGCCCGGCATCATGTCGTCCTGGGCCTGGGCGGTGCCCGCAAGCAGAAGCAAAACACCGAGTATCGGAAGCGAAAATCTGGTCATCCCTCTAATCTCCAAAGGCAGCGGTCCGGCGGGGTGTGCGCCTGAGACCATTCAATTCCCGGCGCGGGAGAGGTTGATTTCAACTGCGGCGAATTTACGACTTCATGACGGTGCGCCAAGCGGCGGAATGTCTGGGCCGGCAGCCATCAGGATCTTGCGGAGTTCGGGTATCAGCGCATCGTAGCCGTCGATGATGGCTTCGGGAGCCATGGCGAGGAGGGAATCCGCGGCGCCGTAGCCGAAACGTACGGCGATTGACGGAATGCCGGCGGCCTTTGCGGTGCGGATGTCGACGTCGCTATCGCCGATCATGACGGCGCGCTCCGGGGCGCCACCAGCCGCCGCGATGGTTGCCGTGAGATGGAGCGGGTCGGGTTTTGCGGCGGCGAAAGTATCGCGGCCGGCGATGGCCGAAAAGCGATCCGCGATCCCCAAGCTGCGTAGGAGATGGAGCGCGAGCTGCTCCCGCTTGTTGGTGCAGATGGCGAGCTTCGCCCCGGCAGTCTGCAAGATCTCGAGGGTCTCCAAAGCCGCCGGGAAGGGGACGCTCTCTACGGCGATATTGGCTTCGTAATGGTCGAGGAAGTCGGCCAGCATCGTCTCGATTCGGTCTTCGGTCCGATCCTCGTCGGGAGCATCGACCTGATGCAGCCCTTCGGCGATCATGGCGCGGGCGCCGAAAGCAACGGATGCGCGCACGGCTTCACCGCCTACGGATGGATAGCCGCAAGTCCGCAATGCTTGGTTCAAGGCTCTGGTCAGGTCGGGCGCGGTGTCGACCAAGGTGCCGTCGAGATCGAAAACGATGGTGGCGCCGGAGAGGAGATCGCGGGTCACGCTGGCCTCATATAAAGTTCGAAAATCCCAGATTTCGGTCGATCGCGCTCTACCATATGAAACCGCCTAAATGTTCGGCAGTTGAGAGTATGGCATTCGGTCCCCTTGCAGGGCTTCGGGGGGCAGTCTAGAGATTGCGGCCAATGGCGTTTAATCGCACGACCTATCCGTTTCTTCAAAACTCCCCGGGGGCGTCTTTGCGTCTGGAGCTATGTCTGTGCTCTGAGACTGTGAAAGGCGGTGTAGTCTGATGACAAGCGTAGCGGCCGTCGCACTAGAAAGCGAAGAACAAGATTCTCTGATCGCGCGTTGGAGCGACCGGATGCGGCAATACCGCGACCGGGTGCCGTTCGAGCCGCAATCCAACCCGGTGAAACAGCTCGCGCTCGATCTCTCCCGCGCGCTGGAAGCGGGGGACCTGACCCGCGCGGAAATGGAATCGGTCGCCAAAGAGCTGAGCGACCGTGCGCTGGCGGGACGGGCGAAGAACACCGTGCGCTATCTGGGCGATAAGAGCGCCGACGATCTGACGGAGATCCTACGGGCGCAAGTCCGGGACTCGGCCTTCAAGAAGGGCGAACGCATTTCTTTCGCCAAGTTTCGCGCCCGGTGGGAAAAGCCTCGGGAAGGCATCGTTTTCACCGCCCATCCCACTTTCGCCATTCCCTACGGCCTGCGCGAGATCCTCGTGCAGATGATCGAGACCAAAACCTTCGACGATCCGGTGCTGCGTCAGGAGATGAAGCAGTACGCCCATGCGCCGGAGCCCGATATCAGTCTCAGCATGGAGCACGAGCAGGCACAGAAAGTTCTCGAAAATGCCCAGGCGGCGGCCAGCCGGCTGATCGACATCGTGCTGTCGGTGGCGCGGGAGCTCTATCCTGACGAGTGGCACAAGATGAAGCCGCAGCCCATCCAGCTGAACAGCTGGGTCGGCTACGATCTCGACGGCCGGACCGATATTCAATGGTACGACTGCTTGCGTATCCGTCTCGAGGAGAAGCGCCTTCAGATCGCGCGCGATATCGAGTGGATCAGGGCAGCGGGATCGGAGCTCGATGCGGATTCGGAGTCCTGCAAGGAGCTCATGAAGCTCGTCCGGCTGTTCGAGAAGGAGCTCAAGGCCGTCACCCGGCAGGTGGAGCTGTTCAATGGCAATCTGGAGGATCCGGAGCAGCTGACCCGGGCGGCCAACGAGCTCACCAAGCGCTCGTCCCGTTCGCGCAAGAGCATCGTCACTCGGGCCGATCGTTGGATCGGCAGGGCGATCGACAAGGCGGGCGACGACGATATCAAGCAGCGTCTGGTGCTCTTGCGTGCCATGGTCGTCGGCTGCGGTCTCGGCACCGCACGCATCCATCTGCGCCTCAATGCCCAGCAGCTTCACAACGCCATCCGCAAGCCCATGGGCCTGGAGGGCAATGTCGACGTGACCAGCCATGTGCTGCTGGGCCGGCTCGACCGCATGGTGCAGGAGGCAGAAGAGGAGCAGGTCAATTTCGGGACGCTCTTCGTGGAGCGGGCGACGGCCGTCCGGCAATTCATCGTGGCGGCTCAGATCCTGAAGCATATCGATCCCGAAGCGCCGATCCGGCTGCTGATCGCCGAATGCGAATCGCCCTTCACGGTGCTGGCGGCGCTTTATTTCGCCAAGCTTTTCGGGGTTGAGGACAAGCTCGATATCTCGCCACTCTTCGAGACGGTCGATGCGTTCGAACATGGCGCCCGCATCATCGAATCCTTGCTCGAGACCAAGAGCTACCGGGACGAGATCAAGCTGCGCGGGCGGCTTTGCGTGCAGAACGGCTTTTCGGATTCCGGCCGCTTCATGGGTCAGATTCCGGCCGGCATCGCGATCGAGCGTCTGCATGGACAGCTCTCCGACGTCGTGGCCCGAGCTGGGCTCGGCAAGATCGAATTTCTGATCTTCGACACGCACGGTGAATCCATGGGGCGCGGCGGCCATCCGCGGAGCCTGACCGATCGTTTCCTATACACGCTGTCGCCCTGGGCGCAGCAGAAGGTCGAATCCCGGGGCTTAAGCCTGCATCACGAGACGAGCTTCCAGGGCGGCGACGGTTTCGTGCTGTTCGGCACGCCCAATCTCGCCTTCACCGTGCTCGCCCATGCGATCATGGCGCCTTCGGAGGCCGGACCGGTCGCGGAGGATAAGTTTTATTCGGATTCCGACTTCATCCGGGACTTCTACGAGGGCGTGCGCCAGTACCAAATCCGCGTCTACGACGACGAGAATTACCGGAACTCACTGGCTGCTTTCGGCACCAACTTCCTGGTGAAGCCGGGATCGCGCAAAACCAAGCGACAATACGATGCCACCAAAGGCGCGCGCAGTCCCGCCTCGGAGGTCCGTGCCATTCCGCATAATGCGCTGCTTCAGCAGTTCGGCATGGCGCTCAACGTGGTGAACGGCGTGGCGACGGCCATGCGTCACGAGCCCGACCGCTTCGTGGAGATCTATCGCGATTCCCCGCGGATGCAGCAGCTGATCGCCATGGTGGCGCATGGCAAGAAGCTTTCCAGCATCAAGACGCTGGTGGCCTATTCCTCGGTCTTCGACGATGCCTTCTGGGTGACGCGGCCTTACGGCAATCAGGAACTGCACGTCAAAGAGGCGTGTCTCTATCTCGCGGATCTGCTCCGCGACGACCGGCGCCACGATGCGATGATGCATCTGGCGAGCTTCCTCAGGAAGGACGCCATCTATCTCGACGATACGTTCGACGATGTCGGCCTGGAGACGCGGCCCGATTGGGAAGACGGCAGGCTTCAGCTCGACGTGCTTCAGGCGGTCCGGCTCGCCATGATCCAACACATCTTCCTGCTGGCGGCGCGGGTGCCGCGCTTCTCGACCCGTAACGACATCGCGCGCGATCAGATCATCGGTCTGATCCTCTCGCTCAGGGTGGACGAGGCGGTTCAGCTTCTGCGGGAGGCCTTTCCGAAGGACGTGCCGGAAGTGACCGAATACACTCTCGACGAGCCCGCGACCTATACGGGCTACGAGGGCAGCGACTACGCGGAAATCAACCGCGAACTGATCGACCCGATCGTCGAGACCTACCGGGTGGTGCTGGAAATCGGCGTCGGCATTTCCCACCATTTTGGAGCATATGGCTGATCGGGGCCGCTCAGGAATACCACCACTAATGAAACTGCAAGATCACGAGCTGCTGAAGGAGCAGTGCCGCATCGGGGACACCTGGTGCGGCACCCCTTCTTTGGAGGTCAGGAATCCGGCGACCGGTGCGGCGATCGCCAAGGTGCCGGATTTCGGCGCGGCCGAAACGAAGGATGCCATCCAGGCGGCGCAAGAGGCTTTTCCCGCCTGGCGCGGCATGCTCGCGAAGGAGCGCGCGGCGATCCTGCGCCGCTGGTTCGAGCTTCAGATGGCCCATAAGGAAGACCTGGCCGCGATCATGACCGCGGAGCAGGGAAAGCCGCTTTCCGAGGCGCGCGGCGAGGTTGCCTATGCCGCGTCCTTTACGGAGCTGTTCGCGGAAGAGGCGAAGCGGGTCTATGGCGAGATCATTCCCAGCCCCAAGCAGGACGCACGCGTCCTGGTGGAGAGGGAGCCGATCGGCGTGGTCGGCGCTATCACGCCATGGAACTTCCCGCTGGCCATGATCACCCGGAAGGTCTCGCCGGCGCTGGCGGCCGGATGCACCGTGGTGTGCAAGCCGGCGGAAGAAACGCCACTCTCGGCGCTCGCGCTGATGGAGCTCGCCATCCGTGCCGGCTTTCCGCCGGGCGTGCTCAATATCGTGACGGGAAACCCGAAAGCGATCGGCGGCGAGCTCACCTCCAACCCCATCGTCAGGATGATCACCTTCACGGGCTCCACCGAAGTCGGCAAGCTGCTGATGGAGCAGTCCGCCGCCACGGTGAAGAAGCTCAGCCTCGAGCTCGGCGGCAATGCGCCGCTGATCGTGTTCGACGATGCAGACCTTGAGAGGGCGGTCGCCGGGGCGCTTGCCTCGAAATTCCGGAATACGGGGCAGACCTGCGTCTGCGCCAATCGGATCCTGGTTCAGGACGGCATCTTCGATCGCTTCGCCGAACGGCTTACGCAAGAGGTCGAGAAGCTGACGCTCGGCGAGGGGACGCGGGAGGGAGTCGATCAGGGGCCGCTGATCAACAAGGCGGGCCTTGCGAAGGTCGAGGCCCATGTCGCGGATGCGTTGGCGAAAGGTGCAGTGCTCAAGACCGGCGGCAAGCGCAGCGCGCTCGGTGGCACCTTCTTCGAGCCGACGGTCCTGACCGGCGCGACCACGGAAATGAAGCTCGCGGGCGAGGAGACTTTCGGGCCGGTTGCCGCGCTCTTCCGCTTCGGCCAGGAAGAAGATGCAATCCGAATCGCCAATGACACGCCCTATGGCTTGGCCTCATATTTCTTCACCCGCGATCTCGCTCGCGCCTTCCGCGTGGCGGAGGCGTTGGAATGCGGAATCGTGGGGGTCAACGAAGGCCTGACATCCAGCGAGATGGTTCCTTTCGGCGGAATCAAGGAATCGGGTCTTGGCCGGGAAGGCTCGCATCATGGGATCGACGAATTCGTCGAGATGAAATACATCCTCATGGGCGGGTTGGAGAGCTGAGCGGCCGGATACGTCACCGGGACGCGTAATCCACGATCACCCAGGCACGGGGAAATGCGGTGCTGACGGCGGACCAATTGAAAGAAAAGGCTGCCTTGCGGGCACTCGATCTGGTGCGCGACGGGATGCGGCTCGGTCTCGGCACGGGATCCACGGCCGCGCATTTCGTGAAGGCGCTCGGGGGTCGCGTGGCGGACGGTCTCAACGTGCTTTGCGTGCCGACCTCGGAGGCGACGCGCGATCTCGCCGAGAGCCACGGCATCCCGCTCTCAACCCTCGATGAAATTCCCCAGCTCGATCTCACGGTGGATGGCGCCGACGAGCTCGACGATCAGCTTCGCCTGATCAAGGGGGGCGGCGGCGCGCTTCTGATCGAGAAGATCGTTGCGACCGCGTCAAAATCCATGGTGGTGATTGCCGACGAAACGAAGGAGGTCGAGCAGCTCGGCGCCTTTCCCTTGCCTATCGAAGTCGTGCCGGTCGGGTTGCGCGCCACCAAGGCGTTGATCAAAGGTATGGCGAGCGAGGCAGGCTGCGAGGGTGAGATCAAGCTGCGGACCGGCCGGGACGATGTGCCGTTCTATACGGATCAGCAGAATCTCATTCTCGATTGTCACTTCGGCACTATCCCCGAGCCGGAGGTTCTGCATTTCGCCATCAAGCGTTTGCCGGGCGTCGTGGAGGTCGGGTTGTTTCTGGGGATAGCGGATGTCGCGATTGTTGCGGGGCAGGAGGGGCTCAAGGTTTTGCGTTCAGCCACTTGGGAGGAAAAACTATGAATTGGATTATCAAGAATACCGCCGTCCTCACGCTCGCGCTTGGGATCGCTTTGATCGGCGGCTCCGCTGTGTTCGCGCAAGAGACGAATGAGAAAGCGGCGGACGATAAAGCCGCCAACGAGAAAGTCGTCAGCGACGACTCGGCCAGCGACGAGGAAGTCGCTCTTGCCCGCGAATATCTGGAGCTGACCCATCAGCTTGCCAGCGCCGAGGCGATCGCCAAGGCGGTCGGCTCGCAGATCGTGCGTCAGCGCCCGGAGAGCAAGCTCGATGTGGAGGACGCCGCGGAGGCCGTCGCGCCGGAATATGAGGACGAGGTCGACGAGATGAACGAACAGGTCGTCGCGGTTTATACCAAGCGCTTCACGGCCGACGAGCTCAAGACCATGGTGGACTTCCATAAGGAGTTCAACGCATCCCCCGCCGGTCAGAAGCTGCAAGCCCAGAACAGTGAGATCGCGCGGGAGATGGGTGAGATCAGCCGCGTGCGGGGCGTGGTGATCGGCGGCGAGGTCTATCGTGCGCTGATCGACGAGCTGAGCGCGCGGGAGCAACCGGTGGAGAGCCCTGAATGAGCGCTGCGAAACGAAGCTTTTTCGGATTCTTGGGCGGGCGGAAACGCGCCAAGGCCATGCCCAGAGAAGGGGGTGACAGCGATCCCGATCTCTTCAAGGGTGGGCACAATATGGCGCTCAAGCTGCCGGCCCATCAATTCGAGGCGACACTGCAATTCTACCGTGACACGCTGGGCCTGCCGGTAAAGATGATGGCAGATGGCGTGCCCGTGGTGGAATACGGGCCTGTCCGCCTTTGGCTCGACCGCTCGGAGACGATCTCGCGCTCCGAGCTTTGGCTGGAAATCGTCACCAAGGATACCGACAAGGCCGAGGCCGCGCTGGAAGAGGCTGGCGTGACCCGCTGCGACGATATCGAGCCGCTGCCGAAGGATTTCCGCGGCTTCTGGGTCATGAGTCCCGCCGATGTCGTGCATCTGGTCGCCGAGCCCGGTCAGGATTCCAGCGAGGAGGATTAGCTTGGCGAATTACGATTACGACCTCTTCGTCATCGGCGCGGGGTCCGGCGGTGTTCGCGCGGCGCGCATGGCGGCCGCCTATGGCGCCAAGGTCGCGATCGCCGAGGATTATCGGGTCGGCGGAACCTGCGTGATCCGCGGCTGCGTGCCGAAAAAGCTGCTGGTCTACGGCGCGCGCTATGCCAAGGAGCTGGAAGATGCCGACGCCTACGGTTGGAGCATCGGTGATTACTCTTTCGACTGGTCCACGCTGATCGGCAATGTCGCCGCCGAGGTGGACCGTTTGAACGGCGTCTATACCCGTATCCTGGAGAAGGCCGACGTCACCACCATGCTGGCCCGGGCAACTGTCGAAGATCCGCATACCATCAAGCTTTCCGACCGAGACGAGCCGGTGACGGCCGAACGCATCCTGCTGGCCACGGGCGGGCATCCCGCATTTCCCGACATTCCGGGCAAGGAGCATTTCATCAGCTCTGACGACTGCTTCAAGCTGGAGAGGCTGCCGAAGAGCATGGCCATCCTCGGCGCCGGCTATATCGGCTTGGAGTTCGCCGGCATCTTCAACGCTCTCGGCGTCGACGTGACGGTGATCTACCGGGGCGATCAGATCCTGCGCGGATTCGACGACGAGCTACGCGACATCCTCGCGGAGTCTTTGCGCAAGCAGGGAATCGATATTCGGGTGAACACCAACATCACGGCCATCGAGAAAGAGGGCGAGGGGGTCCGGCTCCAGCTAACCAGCGGCGACAGCATGGCGGTGGAGACCGTCATGGCTGCGACGGGACGCATTCCCAACACGGCCGGGCTGGGGCTGCAGAAAGCGGGCGTCGAGCTCGGCTGGAACGGCCATGTGGTGGTGGATGAGCATTCCAAATCTTCCGTCGACAATATCTATGCGGTGGGCGATATCACCGACCGGTTCAATCTCACGCCCGTCGCCATTCGGGAGGCGACGGCCTTCGTGGAGACGGTTTATTGCGACAATCCCACGGCGTTGGATTATCTGAAGATCCCGACCGCGGTCTTCACCACGCCGGAGGCGGCGATGATCGGGCTGACCGAGCAAGATGCACGGGAACGGTGCCAAGTCGATGTCTTCAAGACGAGCTTCCGGCCGATGAAATACTCCCTGCCGAAGGGCGATGAGACCATGTTGGTGAAGCTGATCGTCGATGCCGAGTCCGACGAGGTGATCGGCTGCCACGTGCTGGGGCCCGATGCGGCGGAGATCGTGCAGACGGCAGCCATCGCCGTGACCAACGGGCTCACCAAGTCGGATTTCGATCTCACCATGGCGCTTCACCCGACGGCGGCCGAAGAACTCGTAACGCTCCGGCAGAAATCCGAACCGCCCCGCGAGGTGGCGGGCTCCGATGCGGCGGCTTGAGGATAAGGTCGCCCTCATCACCGGGGGCGCGGCGGGCATCGGTAGGGCGATTGCGGAGACTTTCGCCAAGGAAGGAGCCGAAGTCGTCATCGCCGATCGCAATGTAGAAGAGGGGGAGGCGGCGGCTTCCGGCATCGTCACCAAGAACGGCGCCGCCATCGCCCATGCCACCGACGTATCGGATATCGCTCAGGTGAAAGCGCTGATGGACCGGGTGGCGGAGCTGTTCGGCCGTCTCGATATTCTGGTCAACAATGCCGGTATCGGCGAGCGTTCCGATTTCCGGCATCTCGACGATGAGGCTTGGGATCGGGTCTGGCAGGTCAATGTGGACGGCACGGTGCGCTGCGCGCGGGAGGCCTTCGACCTGCTGCGCAGCTCGGGCAAGGCATCGGTGATCAATATTTCCTCGCTGATGGCCAACAAGCATACCCGTCAGATGTCCGCCTATTCGGCGAGCAAGGGCGCCATTTCGGCGCTCACCCGCAGCCTGGCGGTGGAGTACGCGCCGTATGGGATCCGGGTGAACCATCTGGCGCCGGGCTATATCGATACGGATATGATCGGCCGGTTTACCGGCAATCCGCTGATCGCGAAGCTGTTGCTCGGTCAAACGCCGCTCCGCCGTTTCGGCACGCCGCAGGATGTCGCCAACGCGGCGCTGTTCCTCGCCTCCGACGAGGCGGCCTATATCACCGGGACCGGGATATCGGTCGATGGCGGCATGGCGGTGACGCTTTAACTCTGCCGTCTAAGCACCGGGCAGGCAGACCGTCTCTTCCCTGATGAGATCGACGACGCCCTGGAGCGCTTCCTTCTGACCGGCGCCCGCTTCTTGCAGTGCGATGAAACGCTCGATCTGCCGGTCGGCGCCCGTGCCGCGTTCCATGACGGTGCGGGCGTGCTCGACCTCGGCCAGGCAGCCGAGATGCTCGGCGTCCTCGCGGATCAGCGCCAGAAGCTCCTCCAGCAATTCGGAGAAGGGGACCAGGCGCCCCTTGCCGAAATCGACCAGCCCTTCCTCGCCGCCATAGCGCTGGGCCCGCCAGCGGTTCTCTCGGATCAGCACCGGCGGATAGCTGCGCCAGCGCTGGTTCTGGCGGCGCAGACGATAGAGCATGCGGCAGATGCAAGCGAAGATGGCGGCGATGCAGATGGTGTCTTCGACCAGGGGGCAGATATCGGTGACCCGCATCTCGAGGGTCGGAAAACGGGCGCTGGGCCGGAGATCCCACCAGATCTTGCTCGCATCCTCGATCAGCCCGGCATTCACCAGCACGTCGACGGTTCGCTTATACTCTCCCCAGCTCGAGAATTGCTGCGGCACGCCGGTGCGCGGCAGCTCGTCCATCACCGAGAGCCGATAGGATTTGAGGCCGGTGGAGCGCCCTTCCCAGAAAGGCGAAGAGGTGGAAAGAGCCAGAAGATGGGGCAGGAAGTAGGAGGCCTGGTTCATCAGGTCGACGCGTAGCTCGTCGTCCTCCACGCCGATATGGACATGCATGCCGCAGGTCAGCATGCGGTGGGCGATCTGCTGCAAATCGTCGGCGAGGCTGAGATAGCGCTCCTTCTCCGTGGTCCGCTGATTTTCCCATTCGGCGAAGGGGTGGGTGGAAGCGGCGATGGGCGCCAGGCCGAAATCGTCCGCGATGTCGGACACCGTGCGGCGAAGACGGGTGACCTCCTCGCGGGCTTGCGCGATCGACGAACAGACGCAAGTGCTGACCTCGATCTGGGCGCGCAGAAGCTCCGGGCTCACCTGGCCGCCGAGCGTCTCTTCGCATTTCTCCAGAAGATCTGCCGGCGGGGAGGGCTCGAGATCGCGGGTTTCCGGATTGACGAGGAGATATTCCTCCTCGATGCCGATGGTGAAGGTCGGTTCGTCCAAGGCTCTGTCTCTCTCTTTAGGCCAAGCCCCGGAGCAGATATCCCACGAGGAAGGCGACGGTGGCGGCGGCCATGCCGATGGCGAAGGTTTCCAGCCCGGCACGCCACCATGGCGTCGGCGACCAACGGCTGCGCAAGGAGCCGATTGAGAAGAACACAAGTCCCGTCATGATTGTTGCGATAATTGTCTGAGCACTACCGACGAGTGCAAAGGGGATGATCGGGACGCTGCCGCAAACGACGAAGGCAAAGAAGGTCACCGTGGCGGCCTTGATGGGAGAGCGGGTGATCGGCGGGAGGCCATGCTCCTCGGTCATCATAATGTCGATCCAGCGCTCGTGCTGATCGGTGATGGTGTCCACCGCATCGTCGAGTTTGTCGCCCGAAAACCCCATATTGTTCAGGATCTGGCGCAGCTCCTCGCGTTCGCCTTCGGGGGCCATGCGGATATGACGCTCCTCCATCTGGCGGATGAAACGGTATTCATCGATCTCGGTCTGGGTGCCGGAATAGTTGCCGGCCGCCATGGAGAAACCGTCGGCGAGAAGGTTCGCGATGCCGAGCACCAGGACGATGCCGGCGGAAAGCTCGGCGCCGACCACCCCGGCCATGATGGCAAAGGTCGTGACAGCGCCGTCGATGCCGCCATAGACCCAATCGCGCAGATAGCTGGCGCTCGGGCCCCGCCGCAGCCTGTCCGCGATTGCTTTGGGATCGTGGCTGTGTTCGAGTTTTTCGGCGATCATGGAGAATCCTAGGGGCTTTTTAGGCTTTCGTTTTGCATGCTCGGCCCCGGCACGCAATCGCTGCTTCGCCTAGCCACGCTTGTCACAATCGCCTATATAGCGGGGACTTAAGAAGGAGTTTTCAGTCATGCAGTCGCGTTGGAGCCCCGAGAGCTGGCGCTCGAAGGAAATCGAGCAGGTGCCGGTCTATCCAGACCAGGCCGCACTCCAGGATGTGGAGCAGCAGCTTGCGAGCTTTCCGCCGCTGGTTTTTGCAGGCGAGGCGCGGGAGCTGAAGGCCGAGCTCGCGCGCGTGGCCAAGGGCGAGGCCTTTCTCATGCAAGGCGGCGATTGCGCGGAAAGCTTCGCCGAGCATGGCGCCGACACGATCCGCGACTTTTTCCGCGTCTTCCTGCAGATGGCGGTGGTACTGACCTATGCGGGCGGCTGCCCGGTGGTGAAGCTCGGCCGGATCGCGGGCCAGTTCGCCAAGCCGCGCTCCTCCGATACGGAGACGCAAGGGGATGTGACCCTGCCGTCCTATCGCGGGGATATCATCAACGGCATCGAATTCACCGAAGAGGCGCGGACTCCCGATCCGGCCCGGATGCTGATGGGCTACCGGCAGTCGGCGGCGACGCTCAACCTGCTGCGCGCCTTCGCGCAAGGCGGCTACGCCAATCTGGAGCATGTGCATCGCTGGAATCTCGGCTTCGTGGAGGGGAGCCCGGCCGGGCACCGCTATCACGAGCTGGCCGAGCAGATCACCGGATCGCTCCGCTTCATGCGGGCGACGGGGCTGACCCCTGAGAACACCCCGCAGCTTCGAAAGACGAATATCTACACCAGCCACGAAGCGCTCCTGCTCGGCTACGAAGAGGCGCTGACCCGGATCGATTCCACCTCCGGCGAGTGGTACGCGACGTCAGGCCACTTCCTGTGGATCGGCGACCGCACGCGCCAGCCGGATAATGCGCATATCGAATATATGCGTGGCATCCGGAACCCGATCGGGGTGAAATGCGGCCCGAGCCTGAAGCCGGACGAGTTGCTCGGTCTGATCGATCAGCTCAATCCGAATGACGAGGCGGGCCGGCTGACCTTGATCTGCCGCTTCGGCGCCGACGAGGTGGAGAAGCATCTGCCGGATCTCATCCGTGCCGTAAAGCGCGAAGGACGGACGGTCGTGTGGGCTTGCGATCCCATGCACGGCAACACGATCAAGGCGGGCAGCGGCTACAAAACCCGGCCCTTCGACCGGATCTTGAGCGAGGTGGAGAGCTTCTTCGATATCCACCGTGCCGAGGGGACTCATGCGGGCGGCATCCATGTGGAGATGACCGGCCGCAACGTCACCGAATGCGTCGGCGGCCGCAAGGCGATCACCGAGACGGATCTTTCGGACCGGTATCACACCCATTGCGATCCCAGGCTCAATGCCGATCAATCGCTGGAGCTGGCCTTCATCGTGGCCGAGCGTCTCAAGCGGGAGTTGGAAGAGCGCGGCGTGAAGCCGGAACCTTCGGAGATCTCGCTTGCGGCCGGCGAATAGGCGTCCTGCTCGTCCAATTACAGTTTTGAAGCGCGGCTAAGTTCGGCAATGCCAAAGGCCATCAAGGACAGCTTCGCTCTCGCGCTGGCCCAGGGAAACCCGGTGCTGGGCGATATTCCGGGCAATCTCGCCAAGATCCGGGATTTTCGCAGCAGAGCTGCCGAGCAAGGTGCCGATCTCGTCGTGTTCAGCGAGCTTTTCCTGACCGGCTATCCCTTGGAGGATCTGGTGCTGAAGCCTGCGCTGCAGCAGGCGGCGCGGGTGGCATGCGAGGCTCTCGCGAAAGAGACCGAGGATGATGGTCCGGCCGTGCTGATCGGCCTGCCCTGGGAGGAGAAGGGCCTCGTCTACAATGCCATGGCCCTGCTCGATAACGGCAAGGTCGAGACGGTCCGCTTCAAATGCAATCTGCCCAATTACGGCGTGTTCGACGAGAAACGGGTCTTCGCCGAAGGTCCGTTGCCGGGGCCGATCAACTTCCGGGGCTTACGCCTCGGCGTGCCGATCTGCGAGGATATCTGGAGCGACGATGTCTGCGAGACCCTGGCCGAGACAGGAGCGGAGCTGTTGATCGTGCCGAACGGCTCGCCCTATTGGCAAGACAAGCACGATCAGCGGATCCAGGTGGCGGCCGCGCGCATCGCAGAGACAGGCTTGCCGCTCGCCTATCTGAACCAGGTCGGGGGCCAGGACGAGCTGGTGTTCGACGGCGGTTCCTTCGTTCTCAACTCGGATAGCAGCCTTGCAGTGCAGATGCCGGATTGGGAGGAGGCCTGCACGGTGACGCGCTGGCGGCGCGAAGGCGAAAGCTGGATCTGCGAGGAGGGGGAGCGGGCCGTGCTCTTGGAAGGGCATGCCGCGAACTATCTCGCCTGTGTCACGGGACTGCGGGACTATGTGGGCAAGAACGGCTTTCCCGGGGTGGTGCTGGGGTTGTCGGGCGGGATCGATTCGGCGATCTCGGCGGCCATGGCGGTGGATGCTCTCGGGGCCGACAAGGTCCATTGCGTGATGCTGCCCTATACCTACACGAGTTCGGAGAGCCTGGAGGACGCTAAGGCCTGTGCCGATGCGCTGGGCCTGCGTTACGATATTCTGCCGATTCACGACGCCGTCGACGGGCTGACGGAAACCCTGAAGCCGCTCTTTGCGGGCAGGGCGCCGGACATCACGGAAGAGAATTTGCAGAGCCGGGCACGGGGCACGCTGCTCATGGCGATCTCCAACAAGTTCGGCCCGATGGTCGTCACCACGGGCAACAAATCGGAAGTCTCGGTCGGCTACGCCACGCTCTACGGCGATATGAACGGCGGATTCAATCCGATCAAGGATCTCTACAAGACGGAAGTTTTCGCCCTGGCGCGCTACCGCAACACGGCGCGGCCGAAGGGCTGCCTCGGGCCGGAAGGGGAGGTGATCCCGGAGCGGATCATCACCAAACCGCCGACGGCGGAGCTGAAGGCCGATCAACGTGACCAGGACACGCTGCCTCCTTACGAGGTGCTGGACGATATTCTCGAATGTCTCGTCGAGCAGGAGATGCCGTTGCAGGAGATCGTCGCGCGCGGTCATGACGCGGCTTTGGTGAAGAAGGTGGAGCGGATGCTCTATCTCGCCGAGTACAAGCGACGGCAGGCGGCGCCGGGGGTAAAGTTGACGGCGAAGAATTTCGGCCGCGACCGTCGCTATCCGATCACCAACAAATTCCGCGAGGCGCTGTGAGCAAGCTTCACATCTTTTCGCTATACGGGACTTGATGACTCTTACTGTTCGTTTCGCACCGAGCCCCACCGGGCGCCTCCATGTCGGCAATATCCGCACCGCGCTGTTCAATTGGCTGTTCGCCAAGAAGCAGGGGGGGCGTTTTCTGCTGCGGCTGGACGATACGGACCTCACCCGTTCCACGGCGGAGTTCGCACAAGGGATCGAGACGGATCTCCGTTGGCTCGGTCTAAAATGGGATGAACTGGCGCGCCAGTCGGACCGGCTGGAGCATTACGACCGGGTGGCGGAAGAGCTGAAGGCCTCCGGCCGGCTCTATCCCGCCTACGACACGCCGGACGAGCTGGATCTGAAGCGCAAGCGGCAACGCGCACAGGGAAAGCCGCCGGTCTATGACCGTGCGGCGCTGAAGCTTTCGGACGAGGAGCGGGCGGCGCTGGAGGCTGAGGGGCGCAAACCCCATTGGCGCTTCAAGCTGGAAGAGCGGACCGTCGCCTGGGACGATCTGGTGCGGGGCCACCAGGAGATCGATGCGGCGTCGCTCTCCGATCCGGTGCTGGTGCGGGAGGATGGCAGCTATCTCTACACCCTGCCGAGCGTCGTGGACGATATCGATTTCGGCGTCACCCATGTGATTCGCGGCGAGGATCATGTGTCCAACACGGCGGCGCAGATTCAACTGTTCGAGGCGCTTGGCGAGGCCGTGCCGCGCTTCGGCCATCACAATCTTCTCGTCGGTGCCGACGGTCAGGCTCTTTCCAAGCGGGAGGGGGCTCTGTCGATCCAGGGGCTGCGGGAAGAAGGGCTGGAGCCTCAGGCGGTGGCGAGCTACGCGGCCATGATCGGCAGTTCGGACGCGGTGTCCGTACATCGGGATCTTGCCTCCCTGGCGGAACTTTTCGACCTGAAAAAGACCTCGCGAGCGCCGGCGCGCTTCGACCCGGCCGAGCTGCGCCATCTCAACGCTTCGCTGCTGCACGAGCTCCCCTACAAGGCGGTCGAGGATCGGCTCGATGTGCTCGGTGTCTCTGGCGGCAAGCCGTTCTGGAAGACGGTGCGGGGCAATCTCGGCGTGCTGTCGGATGCCGCCGATTGGTGGCATATCGTGAGCGATCCGATCGATCCGGAGATCATCGACAAAGCGCTTTGCGAGACGGCCGCCGATCTGCTGCCCGACGAGCCGTGGGACGAAGAAACGCTCGGTCAGTGGCTGGATGCGGTGAAGCAGAAGGCCGGGGTGAAGGGAAAGATGCTTTTCCAGCCCATCCGCCTTGCGCTGACGGGACGCGATCACGGGCCGGAGTTGAAGCCGCTTCTGGTGCAGATCGGAAAGCGCCGCGCGACTGCCCGTCTCAGGGGCGATCGGGCCTGACCGCGGGCGGAACGGCAGCCGGCCGGATTACTGGTTCGGCGTCTTGGTGATCGTCGATTCTTGCGGTTGGGATTGAGGCTGCGCCTGGGGCTGAATCGCTTGCGGCTGCTGCGGTTGCTGTGGCTGTTGCGGCTGCAAATTCTGCGGTGCGGAATTCTGCGGCGGCAAGGGATCCCAATTCCCATCGTCCCCCAGGATGGCTTCGGCTTCCGCAGCACCGGGAGAGAGAGCTTCGCCGGTGGCGTTGTCCATGCCCTCTTCGGTGGGGGGCAAGCTGGGCTCCATGGCATTCCCGCCCATGCCATCGTCGAAGTCGAAATTCAGCTCTTCGGCAGGAGGCGTATTCTCGTCCTCGAAGGGCTGAGCATCGGCCGGCGCATTGCTGGGGGCGGCTGCCGCGGTGGTGCCGTCACCTGCTGTGTTTCCGGCTTCCCCGCCTTCAGCCTTCTGATTGGCCGCTTCGATCTCGGTGGGATTGTATTCCGTTTCCTTGCACGAACAGCCCTTGGTGTAGTCCTGCCGGTATTTGAAGGCGACCGGCAGATCGATATAGGGCTGGCCGTTCAGGGAGATGGCCTGCTCTATCTCCTGTCCGGGATTCTGATAGACATAGAGTTCGGCCGGGGCGGCGCAATTTTGCTGACACTGGCTGGCGTCACGGCTGAAATTGCTGGAATAGACCGAATAGCTGATCGGGTAATAGAAGCCGTCGCAGAGCCGGACACAGACCGTCCGGTAGGGGACGTTCGATAGGATCTGGGTGGAGATGGGTGGGCCGCCATAGTCGCGGTCGCGTCCGCCGAACCAATCGAACAAACCACCGCGGCGGGAGGCTTGCTGGCCGCCGCAGCCATTGCGTGCCAGGGCATCTTCCAGGTCGCGGATTAGCCGCCGATCGCCGCGGCCAGACGCGATCGCCTGGCGGCGGTCCTGAAGCTGCTTGAGGCGGCGGCGGGAATCCTCCAGCCGGTCGTTCATGCTGAGGCAGCGGGGCGAGCGCACCACGCCACGGCCGAAGATGAAGAAGCTCTCGAAGCAGCCGGAATTTTCCATGGCCGCTTCGGTGCCGCGATAGACGCGCTGGAGACTGGCGATTTCCTGGTCGAGGCGAGGCAGTTCCTGGCGGCCTGCCCCGCCACCGCCGCTGCGGGCGCTCTGAAGCTCCTGCTGAAGCTGCATGCAGCGGAGCTCGTGGTCGTTCATAGGCTGGGCGACCGCGACCACCCCGGCTCCTGCTAGGGATGTGCCGGCGAAGACGAGCAAGGCCGCGCGGGGACCGCTCAGATTAGATAAAACCTTGCGTCCCGCGGCTAGGCCACGATCAAAAAAGCGAGAAGCGCTCACGGAATTCCACATGTCGAAGCAGCTAAGCGCCCGTAATCCTGCGCATCTCGAGGCGCTTTGGGCATGCGAACATTAAGCAGGCGTAGCTTTCGGGGTCAATGCGGCACGATTATGGATTGTGACGCCGAAGGATACGCGCAAAACGAGGTGGTAAAAGAAGATCATGAAGTCGAATCGCCCCCAGAATCGCGCACCGGTCTTACGGGACGACGATCTCGTCTTGCGGCCGGCAAGAGACGAGGATTGGGCCGCCAGGCTCGAATTGGGCCGGGTGCCGGAGATCGCCCGCATGTTTGCCGTTCAGAGCGGGGACGCCGACAAGCCCCTGACCGAGCCGGATGCGCGCCGGTGGGCCGTACGGCTGACCTCAAATCCTTATGGCTGGGTGGTGGAATACCAGGGCCGTCTGTTGGGGGAGGCTTTCCTCAACGGGGTGGATCTCGACCATGGCGACGCGCGGCTCGCCTGCGGTCTCTACGATCCGGGTATGCTGGGGCAGGGGCTCGGACGCCGAGTGGTCCGTCTGGCTCTCGCTTACGCCTTCGAAGAGCTTGGCCTGCACCGGGTGGGCTTGCGGGTCATCGCCTATAACGAGCGGGCGGTTCGCTGCTATCGGGCTTGCGGATTCAAGGAGGAGGGACGCCTGAGAGAGGCGGTGTTCGTGGACGGAAAACGCTACGACGATATCCTCATGAGCATTTTGCGCTCGGAATACGAGACTCAGAGTCATTAGAGCGCTGCGCCTTGACGCTAGGCGGCCGAATGGCCATAAACTCTCCCATGACCACCGAGACGCAACCGATCCTTATTGATTGCTGCTGCATTATTACGGGCTAAACATCCAGCCCGCGGTCGTTTACGTCTTCACTTCAGAAAATCGTAGTAACGAACGCCCGCCGGGCTTCTGACGGCTAGGGAAGGGCTTCGCTTGTGACGCTTTCGCTGACCAACACGCTGACGCGGAAGAAGGAGACGTTCACGCCATTGGATCCGTCCGATGTGCGCATGTATGTCTGCGGACCGACGGTCTACGACTATGCCCATATCGGCAATGCGCGGCCGGTGATCGTGTTCGACGTGCTGTTCCGGCTGCTGCGGCACATTTACGGTGAGGATCACGTCAAATACGTCCGCAACATCACCGATGTGGACGACAAGATCATGGCCCGCGCTGCGGAAGAAGGGGTCGCGATCGACGACCTGACCAAGCGGACCGCCGATCAATATCACGCCGACATGGCCGCGCTCGGCGCTCTGCCGCCAACGGTCGAGCCCCGGGCGACGGAGCATATCGATCAGATGATCGCCATGATCGCGCGGCTGATCGAGAAGGGTTTCGCCTACGAGGCGGAAGGCCATGTGCTGTTCAACGTGCCCAAGGACGCCGATTACGGGAAGCTTTCGGGCCGCTCCACGGACGAAATGATGGCCGGCGCCCGGGTGGAAGTCGCGCCCTATAAAAAGGACCCGATGGATTTCGTGCTGTGGAAGCCGAGCGAGGCGGGTGATCCCGGCTGGGAGAGCCCGTGGGGGCGCGGCCGGCCGGGCTGGCATATCGAATGCTCGGCCATGGCGGAGACCCATCTCGGCGAGACGTTCGACATCCATGGCGGCGGCATCGATCTCTGCTTTCCCCATCATGAGAACGAGATCGCCCAATCGACCTGCGCCCACGGCAACGACAGCATGGCGCGCTACTGGGTGCATAACGGCTACCTCCAGGTGGAGGGCGAGAAGATGTCGAAATCCCTCGGCAACTTCATCACCGTGCACGATCTGCTGGAGGGCTGGCAGGGCTATGCCTGGCCGGGGGAGGCGCTCCGCTTCAACATGCTGCGCACCCATTACCGCCAACCCCTGGATTGGACGCTGAAGGGGCTGGACGAGTCCCACAAGATCCTCTGGGACTGGTATGGCCTCGTCGAGGGGGCGACGGCGGATAGTGAGGTGCCGGAAGAGGTTGTCGAGGCGCTTTCGGACGATCTCAATACGCCGAAAGCGATCGCCGAGCTGCACAAACTTGCGAACCAGAAGCGCGCCGGTGCGCTGCTGGCGGCGCTTCGGTTCATGGGGTTTTCGGGAGATCGGACGGCTCTCGAACGCCACTCGACCGATAGCGACGCTTCCGCTGAGGTCGACCCGGAGACGATAGAGCTTTTGGTTGCCGGCCGGGCCGCCGCTCGCAAAGCGAAGGATTTCGCCGAGGCAGACCGCATTCGCGACGAACTCGTCGCGATGGGCGTGGTGCTGATGGACCGCAAGGATCCGGAGACCGGAGAAGTGAAGACCGATTGGGAGCTTGCGCGATGAGCGGCTCCGAAGAACAGCGCCGGCCAATTCCCTCTCCACGAGGGGATTGGGGAAGCGAGACCGCTGAGTCATTTCAGGCGATTGGGCGCTCGTGTTGAGAAAGTGAATCGATGAAGCCGTTTTTGAAAGACGTGCCGTTCAAGGGAAGCCGCAGGGTCTATCTGGCCATCAAGCTGCTTGTCCTTGTCTTCATCATGCTGGTGGCATGGCACGTCTTCTTCGGCTTGGTGTGACGATGACGAAAGAACGGCTCTATCTCTACGACACGACGCTGCGCGACGGCGCACAGACCCAAGGTGTCGACTTCTCCATCGAGGACAAGGCGCTGATGGCGTCTGAGCTGGATGCCCTCGGCATCGATTATGTCGAGGCGGGGTATCCGGGCGCCAACCCGACGGACACCAAATACTTCGAAGAGGGTGCGCCCCTGCGGAACGCCAAGCGCACCGCGTTCGGCATGACCAAGCGGTCGGGCCGGTCGCTGTCCAACGATACGGGCTTTCAGACGCTGCTCCAGGCCAATGCGGATTGCATCTGTCTGGTGGGGAAGGCGTGGGACTTCCATGTCGATGTGGCGCTCGGAATCAGCCCGGAGGAGAATCTTCAGGGCATTCGGGATTCCGTCGCGGCGGCGGTGGCCTCCGGCAGGGAGACGCTGTTCGACGCGGAGCATTTCTTCGACGGCTTCAAGGCCAACAAGGACTATGCGCTGGCCTGCATTCAGGCCGCCTACGATGCCGGCGCCCGCTGGGTCGTGCTCTGCGACACCAATGGCGGAACCTTGCCCGGCGAGATCGAGGAGATCGTCGCCGAGGTGGTGAAGCATATCCCCGGCGATCACGTCGGCATCCATGTCCATGACGACACGGGCCATGGGGTGGCGAATTCCCTCGCCGCCGTCAGAGCCGGCGCGCGCCAGATCCAAGGGACCCTGAACGGTCTTGGCGAGCGCTGCGGCAATGCCGATCTCACCTCCATCATCCCGACCCTGATGTTGAAGCAGCCCTATGCGGACCAGTTCGAGACGGGCATCACGCCGGAGAACCTGCGCAACCTGACTCACACTTCCCGGGTGCTGGACGAGCTGCTGAATCGGGCCCCGAATCGCCACGCGCCCTATGTGGGCGAATCGGCTTTCGCTCATAAAGGCGGAATCCATGTTTCTGCGGTGCAGAAGGATCCGCGCACCTACGAGCATGTTTCGCCGGAGGCGATCGGCAATCAGCGCCGGCTGCTGGTCTCGAACCAGGGCGGCCGCTCGAACATTCTGGCGGAGCTGGAGCGCATCGGTCTCAAGGCGCCGAAGGACGATCCTCGGGTCGCCGGATTGCTGGAAGAGCTGAAGGCGAAAGAAGCGCAAGGCTATGCCTATGAGGCGGCGGATGCCTCCTTCGAATTGCTGGCACGGCGCCATCTCGGCAACGTGCCTCACTTCTTCGACGTGGAGAGTTTCCGCGTGATGGTGGAGCGGCGGCATAATGCGCTGGGCGAGCTCGTCACCGTGTCGGAGGCGACCGTGAAGGTGCGGGTCGATGGCGAGGTGATCGCCTCGGTGGGCGAGGGCACCGGTCCGGTCCATGCGCTGGACAATGCGCTGCGGAAGGATCTCGGCCGCTATCAAAGCCTGATCGAGGATCTGACCCTCGTCGACTACAAGGTGCGTATCCTGACCGGCGGCACCGATGCGGTGACCCGTGTGCTGATCGAAAGCCGGGACGGGGAGGGCCGCCGCTGGTTCACGGTCGGCGTGTCGCCCAATATCGTCGACGCCTCCTTCGAGGCGCTGCTCGATTCGATCAATTACAAGCTGTTGCGGGACGGCGCGACGGTGCACTAACGGTTTCGCCGGATCCCCTAAGTCCTTCGAATCCGACTCAGAATTTGATGTCGATGGCGGCTTCTTCGGCTGTTTCCGGCCGTGGTTTCAGACCGGCGCGAATGGTGGGCAGGATCGCCTCCACGTCGTCCACGATGCCGATATTCAGCTCGAGCCCCTGGCGGATGAAGCCATCCTCCTGCATGTGATCGAACAGTCTGAGCAGGGGATTCCAGAAGCCTTCGACATTGGCGAGCACGATGGGCTTCTCGTGGCGGCCGAGCTGGGACCAGGTGAGCTGCTCGACCAGCTCCTCCAAAGTGCCGAGTCCGCCGGGCAGGGCGACGAAGGCGTCTGACTTGTCGAACATCAGATGCTTTCTCTGATGCATATCCTCCACCACGATCAACTCCTGCACATCCTTCAGCATAACCTCCCGCTCCGTCAGAAAGGACGGAATGATGCCGGTGACATGGCCGCCGGCGCCGAGGACGGAGCGGGCGATCTCGCCCATCAGACCGATACAGCCGCCTCCATAGACCAGGCCAATGCCGTTCGAGGCGAAGATCTCGCCCAATCGTCTTGCCGCTGCCGCGTAGGCCGAATTGTTACCGGACCCGGAGCCGCAATAGACGCAGATTTTTTGCAAGGAAGGCTCGCTCATCTCGGGCGCCATCTGGCATTGGCGGCCCGCCGCCGTCAACAGAAGAGCGTCTCGTTGTGAAACACGTGCCCAATGGTGTTATTTGAGGCAATCCGCTAGACTTGCGACGAACTGTAACGACAAAACTCAAGTCTTGAGCAGAAGAGTTGGCAGTTCCACAAAAAACTCAGGGAGTCACGCCGGAGGGGCAAAATGGGCAATAAGGTCGTCGGCATTATCGTCACCATCGCATTTTTCGTGCTGGTGGCGTTGGTGGGCTACCGCCTCTATCACGAACAATCCACGACGCAGGAGGCTTCTGCGCCGCCCGCAATCGAGGAGGGCGAGCAGGCTGCGGCGCCCGAGCCAGAGGATAAGGCTGGCGAGGAGACCGAAGCCGCACAAGACGGTAGCGCTACCTCGGAAGACGAAGCGGCCGACGCTTCGAAAAGTGCCGAATCCGGTGCGGACCGGGCCGCCGGCGAAGAGCCGCTGGCGGAGGACGGCGAGGGGATGGCCGGCGAGGGCCAGGCCGAGGCGGGCGGTTCCGCCGATATCCCGAGCTTCGACGTGGTGCGGATCGAGCAGACCGGCGAAGGGGTTATCGCAGGCCGGGCCGAACCCGGGTGGGGCATCGAGATCCAAAGCAACGGAACCGGCATCGCCCAGACCAAGGCGGATCCCGCCGGTCAATGGAGCCTCGTGTTGGACGAGCCGTTGGGCGACGGAGAGCACAGCCTGACCATCCTTGCGACCTCGCCCGATGGCGGGAGGAGCTTGACCTCTCAGCAAACGGTCCTCGTTTCCATGGGCGACGAGGAGAGCGACAAGACCGTCGTCGCGCTGCGCGAGCCGGGCAAGGCGACCCAGATCCTGCAGGAGCATTCGGCCAGGGACGAGAGCGCCGAGGCTAAGACCGGTTCCGATGCAAAGGAGAAGGCGACCTCGGAGCAAAGGATGGCGGCGGCCGACACGGATACGCCAGCCGGCACCGAAAAAGACCAAGAGCGCGCACCGTCCGGGGACGATATGTCGGCAGCCGGCGAGACGGGCGATGCTTCCGACGAGGATCGGCAGCCTGATCGCGGCGGCATCGCGGCGGGCGAAGAGGAGCCTTCGGCGGAGGATCGTGCTTCGCAGGACGAGACGGCGGCCGATGACAGCGCTTCCGAAGAAACGGTGGCCGACGATACGGTCGAGGCGAAGGAGGCCGGCGAAGAGACGTCCGAGCCCGAGGAGCCGCCGCTCCGTATCAAGACGGTCGATTACGAGGATCGCGGCAGCCAATCGGGCCAGATCATCGTGACCGGGACCAGCACGAGCCCTTCGACGGAGATCCTGCTTTATCTCGACGGCGAGCTGATCGGCGAGGGGAGGACTGGTTCGGACGGTGCGTGGAAGATCGAAGCCACCAAATATCTCGAGCCTGGCAATCGCGCCCTGCAGGTCGATCTGGTGGATCGCTCCAAGGACATGATCCTCGGGCGGGCGGCTGTGGGCATGCGGCGCCAGGAGCCGCCGCCGACGGCGAAGGAGGTGGCGAAGGCCGAGCCTGAGGCCTCCGGCCAGACGGGCGAGGCGGACTCCGGAGATGCCTCCAGCGCCGAAAAGCGTTCGGAAGGCGAGGTTGCCAGTTCTGAAAGCGACAGAAGCGCGGAAACGGATCGGGTCGCCGGAGACAAGTCGACGTCTGGTGCTTCGGACATGTCGGCGCCCGACAGCGCTCCCAGCACCGAGGAGCAATCCACGGCGAGCGCCAGCGATGTTCAGGAGCCGGATCGCGCGCCGGGTGAAGAGATTCCCGATCCCGACCGTGCGCCGGGGGATGTGGCAAGCGCCAAGGGCGAACAGATGCCGGAGTCCGGCGGTGCGGACCATCCGAAGGTCTATACGGTGCGGCGGGGCGATACGCTCTGGGCCATCGCCGAGGAATATTTCGGCGGGGGCTGGCGCTACACCATGATCTTCAAGGATAACCGCAACAAAATCCGCAATCCGCACTGGATCTATCCGGATCAGGAGTTTGAGATCCGTCCGCGCTAGAAAGCGTCGGTTTGGCGCTACGGGGCAGTCGCCCTATATAAAGACGAACTGAGCGACCCGATAAGGGGCGGTGCTTGGCGCCGCCCCTTTTGCCTCACCCAACCCATTGATAGCGAGTGCGATGCGAGATCGTCTGCCGCAAACGAGAAGCGACGCGCTGTTGAATGCCCGGACCGGGCATTTCGCCGTGCTGCGCGATCTTGCGCCTTATATCTGGCCGGCGGACCGGCCGGATCTGAAGCGGCGGGTGGTGTTCGCCTTCCTGGCGCTGATCGCGGCCAAGGTGGTCACGCTCTCCGCGCCCATCGCCTATAAGACCGTGGTCGATCTGCTCTCGGGCGAAGCGACGCCGGACGAGCTGGCCGTCTTCTCCAGCTTCGATCTGGTGCTGGTGCCGATCATGCTGGTCGTCGCCTACGGCATGGCACGGATCTTCATGGTTGCGTTCGCCCAGCTGCGCGACGTGCTGTTCACGGCGGTGTCCCAGAATGCCGTGCGCAATCTCGCCAACCGGACCTTCCAGCATCTCCATCGGCTCTCCTTGCGGTTCCATCTGGAGCGGCGCACGGGCGGGCTGAGCCGGGTCATCGAGCGTGGCGTGCGGGGCATCGACACCATCGTCCGCATGGCGATGCTGAACTCGATTCCCACGGCGGTCGAGCTGGTGATGATCGCCGGGCTGGTGGCTTATTACTTCGGCTGGCTCTACGTGGCGGTCGTGTTCACCACCATCGGCATCTATGTCTGGTTCACCTTCTGGGCCAGCGAGCGGCGCTTGCTGATCCGCCGCGACATGAACGAGTCTGACGCCGAGGCGAACTCCAAGGCGGTCGACAGCCTGCTGAATTACGAGACGGTGAAGTATTTCGGCAACGAGGCGCTGGAAGCGCGCCGTTACGACCGGTCCATGGCGCGCTACGAGACCGCGGCGATCCGGACCTTTTCCTCACTCGGGCTCCTGAATACCGGGCAGGCCGTCATCTTCACCCTCGGCATGATGGTCTGCATGGTGATGGCGGCCAGGGATATCTCCGCCGGCGTGCTGACGGTCGGCGATTTCGTGATGATCAACGCCATCCTGCTGCAGCTCTACGTGCCGCTCAATTTCATGGGCATGGTGTATCGGGAGATCAAGCAGGGGCTGATCGATATCGAGACCATGTTCGCGCTGCTCGGAGAGCCTGCGGAGGTCGTGGACAAGCCGGGGGCAAAGCCGCTTCAGGTCACCGACGGCAAGGTGGCCTTCGATCACGTGGTCTTCGCCTACGATTCCGATCGTCCGATCCTGAAGGATCTGAGCTTCGAGGTGCCGGCCGGCAAGATGGTCGCCATCGTCGGGCCGTCGGGTGCGGGGAAGTCGACCCTCTCGCGTATTCTGTTCCGCTTCTACGACGTGACGGGCGGCGCGGTGCGGATCGACGGCCAGAACATCGCCGATGTGACGCAGGCGAGCCTGCGGCAAGCCATCGGCATGGTTCCCCAGGACACGGTGCTGTTCAACGACACCATCGAGTACAACATCCGCTACGGACGGCCCGATGCGAGCGACGACGATGTGCGCCGCGCGGCCAAGCTCGCCCAGATCCACGATTTCATCATGGCGCTGCCGGACGGCTACGATTCACTGGTCGGCGAGCGGGGGCTGAAGCTTTCCGGCGGCGAGAAGCAGCGCGTGGCGATCGCCCGGACCATCCTGAAGGCTCCGCCGATCCTGATGCTGGACGAGGCGACCTCGGCGTTGGACAGCCATACGGAAAAAGAGATCCAGGACGCGCTGGAGCGGGTTGCCCGCAACCGCACGACACTGGTCATCGCGCACCGGCTCTCCACGGTCGTCCATGCCGACGAGATCATCGTGCTGGAGCAAGGCCGAATCGTGGAGCGCGGCACCCATCTTCAGCTGATGAAGCGGAACGGTCTTTATCACAGCCTGTGGACTCAGCAGCAGAAGGCCGACGAGGAACGCGAACGGTTGGCTCAAGGCGAGGAGGGCGAGCCTCACGAGCCGCATAGAGATGAGCGCTTCGAGGACGAAGTGCTTGCGTCTTCGTGAAGTCTGGGAAACAACGGGCGGCATGAACGACCGGCACAGTATTCTCGAAACCATCGCCAATGCGTTCGTCCCGATCCATCGGGACGGCCATAAATTCGTCTTCGCCTTCGCCGTCGCGACGCTGATCCTGTTCTTCCTGGCGGCGCCGCTCGGCTGGCTCGGCGTCATCGCCACCATGTGGTGCGCCTATTTCTTCCGGGATCCGGACCGGGTCACGCCGCTGCGGGAAGGTCTGGTGGTGAGTGCGGGCGACGGCAGGGTCGTCTTTGCGGACGAGGCCACGCCGCCGGGCGATCTCGGTCTCCCCCAGGGCCGCTGGGCACGCATCTCGATCTTTCTTTCGATCTTCGACGTGCATATCGCGCGGAGCCCCGTCTCGGGCCGGGTGGTGCGCAGCTATTATGTGCCGGGACATTTCTTCAATGCGGAGCTGGATAAGGCGAGCGAGGAAAACGAGCGCCGCATCCTCGTGATCGAGACGCCGTCCGGTCAGCGGATCGGCGTGGTGCTGATCGCAGGGCTGGTCGCCCGCCGTATCGTGACTTTCGTGGAGGAGGGTTCTACGCTCGAGGCCGGCGACCGGATCGGGCTGATCCGTTTCGGCAGCCGGATCGACGTCTACATGCCGAGCCAGGGGCTTGCCTTGGTCGCGCCCGGACAGCGGGCCATCGGCGGGGAGACGGTGTTGGCGGATTTGGCGAGCGGCGAGAGTCCCCGCCCAGTCCGGGTCAGCTAGTCCATTCCCAATCCGCGGGTATCGCGTGTGACCATGTTTCCGCCTTTCGATCCCGAGCGAGAAGACCGCAAGCCGCGGCCGCGCGTCTTTCCGCGCGGGCAGGTGCCGATCCGCGTGCTGGTCCCGAACTTCTTCACGCTGCTCGGACTTTGCGCCGGGCTGACCGCTATCCGCATGGCCATCGAGGGCAGGTGGGACGTGGCGGTGGCCGCGCTCGTCTTCGCCGCTTTCCTCGACGGGATCGACGGCCGCCTGGCGCGGCTCTTGAAAGCGTCCACCCGTTTCGGGGCGGAGCTCGACAGCCTGGCCGATTTCGTCAATTTCGGGGTCGCGCCGGCGATCATCATGTTCAGCTGGGCGCTGGAAGACCTGCGCGGCATGGGCTGGATCGCGGTGCTCGTCTTCGCGGTCTGCGCGGCCTTGCGGCTTGCCCGCTTCAACGCGGCGCTGGACGATCCGAACCAGCCCGCCTGGAAGAGCGCTTATTTCGTCGGCGTTCCAGCGCCGGCCGGCGCTATCATCCTGCTGCTGCCGCTCTATCTGCAGGATCTCGGGCTTCACCTTCCGAGTCTCACGCCGCTGGTCCTGTTCTATACCATCGCGATCGGTCTCCTCATGGTGAGCCGTGTGCCCACCTTCTCCGGCAAATTGATCGGGCAGCGCATCTCGCGGGAATACGTGCTGCCGCTTTTCGTGCTTGGCGCGCTTTTCGTGGCTCTGCTGCTCACCTATCCGAGCCTCACTTTATCGGTGGGATCGCTGTTCTATCTGGCGCTCCTGCCGGTGAGCTTCCAACGCTATCGGATGCGTGCCCGCGCCGATAAGGAGGAGACGGAGAAGGCGCCGAAGAGGGGTGAGAAGTCCAAGAAAGCTTCTTCGGAAACCGAAAAATCTCGGCGCGAGGACGACGGGGCGCCCGCCCTCAACGGCGGCTCCGATGCCGGCAAGTCAGGGCAAACAAAAGAAAGTCCGCTTCGTTGAGGGGCATGCTCCTGCCCCAATCGCTGCGTAAGAGACACGGTTTGCGCTATAACCGCGCGTTTCGGATTGATAGTTCGAGGATCCTTTGAAGCAATCGCTGTCCACATATCTTCGCCAGCTCGAGGCGGAGAGCATCCACATCATGCGGGAGACTGCGGCGGAATTTTCCAAGCCGGTGCTGCTCTACTCCATCGGCAAGG
The DNA here is from genome assembly GCA_050110875.1 of Methyloligella sp. ZOD6. GTDB lineage: Bacteria > Pseudomonadota > Alphaproteobacteria > Rhizobiales > Methyloligellaceae > Methyloligella. Next base: position 1,803,860 of record CP188828.1, on the reverse strand, counting down.
ATTCTTCGGTTCTGCTGCATCTGGCGCTCAAGGCGTTCTATCCGAGCAAGCCGCCATTCCCGCTCCTGCATATCGACACGAAGTGGAAGTTCCGGGAGATGATCGAATTCCGGGACCGGGAGGCCGAGCGGCTCGATCTCGATCTTCGTGTCCATACGAACCAGCAGGGCCTGCGCGACGGGATCTCGCCGATCACCCATGGCAGCGCGCTTTATACGGACATCATGAAGACCCAGGCCTTGAAGCAGGCCTTGAGCGAGGGTGCATACAACGCGGCGTTCGGCGGGGCGCGTCGCGACGAGGAGAAGTCGCGGGCGAAGGAGCGTATCTATTCCTTCCGCAACGCGTCCCATAACTGGGATCCGAAGCGGCAGCGGCCGGAGCTCTGGCGGCTGGCGAATTCCCATCTCGCGCCGGGGGAGAGCATGCGGGTCTTTCCGCTGTCCAATTGGACCGAGCTCGACATCTGGACCTACATCTATCTCGAAGACATTCCGGTCGTGCCGCTCTATTTCGCCAAAAAGCGGCCGATCGTGGAGCGGGACGGCACGCTGATCATGGTGGACGACGATCGTCTGCCACTGAATCCGGGCGAAACGCCCGAGATGCGTATGGTCCGCTTCCGCACCCTCGGTTGCTATCCGCTGACCGGCGCCGTGGACTCGACCGCGACAAGCGTGCCGGAAATCATCGAGGAAATCGTCCAGTCGCGCTCCTCCGAACGTCAGGGCCGGGTGATCGATCACGATCAGGCGGGCTCCATGGAGAAGAAGAAGCAGGAAGGCTATTTCTGATGACCCAGTTGAAAGTGGTCGGAGACGCAGCCGAAACGGATGCCGAGGCACGTCTGCTGTCGCGGCTCGCCGCTGAGGAGGGGCGGGGGCTCTTGCGCTTTCTCACCTGCGGCAGCGTAGACGACGGAAAAAGCACGCTGATCGGCCGTCTGCTGGTGGACTCCCAGCAGGTTTACGAGGACCAGCTCAAGGGTGCGCGCCGGAATGGACACGGAGGTGCCGATGGCACCGGCGATATCGACTTCTCGCTGCTGGTGGACGGTCTTCAGGCGGAGCGCGAGCAGGGCATCACCATCGACGTGGCCTATCGCTATTTCTCGACGCCGCGGCGGAAGTTCATCGTTGCCGATACGCCGGGCCATGTGCAGTACACCCGCAACATGGCGACCGGCGCCTCGACTTGCGATTTCGCGGTGCTGCTGGTCGATGCGCGGAACGGTGTGTTGAGTCAGACGCGGCGGCATGCCTGCATCGTCTCTCTGCTCGGCATCAAGAAGATCGCCGTTGCCGTCAACAAGATGGATCTCATCGATTACGACGAGAAACGCTTCGACGAGATCGCCGACGATTTCAACAGTTTCGCCGCGCCGCTCGGCTTCGAGGATGTCGCTTTCATCCCGCTTTCGGCGCTGAAGGGCGACAACGTCATCACCCCCAGCTCCGCTATGCAGTGGTATCACGGGCCGACCCTGATGGGGCATTTGGAGACCGTCCAGGTCGGCCGGACCCCGAAGGCGCAGCCCTTCCGCTTCACGGTGCAGTGGATCAACCGTCCGCATCTCGATTTTCGCGGCTATTCGGGCACGGTTTCCAGCGGCATGGTCTCTGTCGGGGAAGAGGTGGTCATCCACCCTTCGGGCAAGAGCGTGCATGTTGCGCGCATCGTCACGGCCGATGGCGACATGGAGCGTGCGGAAGCCGGGGATGCGGTGACGCTCGTGTTCGCCGAGGAGGTGGATGCGAGCCGGGGCGATATCGTCGCGAAGCCCGACGAAGCGCCGTCCAATGCCGACCAGATCGCGGCCAAGCTGATCTGGTTCGACGAGGAACCCATGTTGCCTGGGCGCTCCTACGCCATCAAATGTGGCGCGCAGGAGACCACTGCCACGATCAGCGCTCTGAAATACAAGCTCAATGTCGACAATCTCGACCACGTGGCCGGGAAGACGCTGGAGCTGAACGAGGTCGGGACCTGCAATTTGAGCACCGGAAGGCCGCTCACCTTCGATCCCTATTCTAAGAGTCCGGAGACGGGCAGCTTCCTCCTCATCGATCGGCTGAGCAATCTGACGGTCGCCGCCGGCATGATCGAATTCGGCCTCCGCCGCGCCACCAATTTGAAATGGCAGGCGCTTTCCATCGATAAGGTCGCCAGGTCCGGACTGAAAGGGCAGAAGCCGTGCGTGCTTTGGTTCACCGGTCTGTCGGGCTCGGGCAAGTCGACCATCGCCAATATGATGGAGAAGCGGCTGCACACTATGGGGCGGCATACCTACGTGCTCGACGGCGACAATGTCCGACACGGGCTGAACAAGGATCTCGGCTTCTCCGACGCCGACCGGGTGGAGAATATCCGCCGGGTGGCGGAGGCTGCCCGGCTCTTCGTGGAGGCCGGGCTGATCGTGATGGTCTCCTTCATCTCGCCCTTCCGCTCCGAGCGCCGCATGGCGCGGGAATTATTCGACGAAGGGGAGTTCCTGGAGATCTTCGTGGATACGCCGCTGGAGCTTTGCGAGCAGCGGGATCCGAAAGGTCTCTACAAGAAGGCGCGTGCCGGGCTGATCACCAATTTCACCGGCATCGATTCCGATTATGAAAAGCCCGAGAAGCCGGATTTCGATCTAACCACGCGGGATTCGACCCCGGAAGATCTTGCGGAGAGGCTGATGGCGGAGCTGCGCCGCCGAGGGATTATCTAGGGGCTAACCGGCCAGGGTGAGGAAGGCGGAGAGGGCGATCAGTGTCAGCACCACGGCACCGCCGATGCCGCCCGCGACGTAGATATTCGCCTGATGATGGCGCTTCTCGTAATCCGTGATCAGATTGTCGAGACTGTTTTCCATGCTCGCCCAGGAGCGTGCGCCGGCGATGCGGCTGGCATACCAATCGGCCTCGGCCTCTTCGGTCTGCTCGGCCTCGGCTTCGGCATAGCGGTCGAGCATATCCGAATGCATCAGGTCCAGCTCATCTGAAGCGCCGAGTTGATCGAGCCTTTCCGACAGGGGCTCTAGGGGCTGCTTCAGGTGAGAATATTGCCGGGCTTCGGCCGGGGGAAAGGCATTCGCCGCAGAGGTCCAACCCGCCTCTGATGCATTGTTTGCCCATTCCTCTTGAACGGGTTGCCGATTCGGTGCCGCTGCCGGGTTATAGGCCGTCTGCTGGGGTTGCGAGGCCGCGTGAGGGGCGTAGGCGTGAGAAACCGGAGAGCTTGGCGCAGATTGCGGCGGGTAAGGGGCGAATTGCAGGACATTCCGTTGCTGGGGGCGGGGCCCCTCGGCTGTCGGCGTGCGGATTTGGCTGGCTTCCAAGCCGATTGGTGCGGAGCCCCTCGTGGACATGTTTTCCCTCAACGGTGACGCGAGCGATGTTCAGTTGTGCTTGATTGCAACCACGGTAACGACCGAGTGGGGCACCATATCGGCCTCAATTTGGCAAAGGCGCGACAGACAGTTTTATCCCCAACCAGATCTAGATGAGTTCCCTCTGCAGCTTAGATATCATACTCGAATAAATCCGGAATGTTAGCCCATTCAGATGAAGTTTTGCAGTAATCGCGCTGGGCAGGATGTAACGCCAATAAAGTCCGAGAAGACGGGAGCTCCGCTCCGGACCTTGTAGCGCGCTCAGCAGAGGCGGGGCCAGTCGGTAGTAATCGGCGATTGCCTCGCGGCCTTCCGGCGTTGCCGCCAAGATCCGATCGCGATATCGGCGGAGCGTTGCGAGCTCGAAGCAATTGTCGGGCAAGCCGAGTGCATCGCAGCAGGCGGTGGTGAGGAAGCAGCCTTGCGGCTCCTGGCATTTCCCCTCCTCGAGCTCGGCCTGGAGCTTGTCGCGCTGCTGGGTGGCCCAGGCCAGAGCTTGCCGCATAGGGTCGAGTTGCAGGGTGAAGCGGCAATCCTGCTTTTCTCCCATTCGGAGACCGAACTCGATGGTTTCGGCCTCCCGGAGGTAGGGGGCGAAGTCGAGAGGCAGGACGATGCTCGCCTCGTCGCCTTGCAGATCGGTGCAAACGCCGCAAAGCTTCACGTCGCGCAAGACCTTGCCTTTGGCATCCCGGGCGACGAGCCGGTTGTCATCCCGCAGAAGAAAGTCCTTGTCCAGAGGCGTGGCGCCGGGATCCCCGCCGACGATCGAGATCTTGGCTTCGTAATTCTCCGAGACGTCGATGCTGGTCCAGAAGAAATCGCAAGGCGTGGTCATCTCGACCTCGCTGATGCCCGCACCGGCTTGGATGTTGCTGGCCTTGCCGGTCCAGGGGCCGAATTCCTTGGTCACGAAGCATTGAGGCGTCTCGTCGCCGGATGACTCGGCGCTCGGCGCATCGATATCCTGATCGGGGGCCGGATCGCTTTCGGGATCGTCCTGGGCCGCGGCCGGCAGGGGCGGCAAGAGCCTCGCGCCGAGCATGACAGCGGCAAGGCCCAGCATTCGGCGACGCGTGGTTAGCAGCATGGCATCGCCTCGAATTCCCTTTTGCGACAAAGCCTTAGATGTGATGGAGCCTGTGTTCGCGTCGAAGGCAAAGGAATGGCTGGGGGACTAGGATTCGAACCTAGACTGGCGGAGTCAGAGTCCGCTGTCCTACCATTAGACGATCCCCCATCACGATCCTTGAGAGATGGGATCAAAAGCCGTTCCGGCAAGGGGGTATGCCCAGTGCCGCTTCGAACCGCCCTTCTACCCAAAGGTTTGGGCGGTTTGCAAGGGCTCATCGGGTGCCCGCTACCAAACGTTTACCCTCATTTGAGAGAATGCGATCTGGAATCGGCGGAAATCCCGGAGGATGAGGCATTCGCCATCGCCTCCCAACCGAGATCTCGAACAACGCGTGCAGACCACAGCGATCGATACGGAACGGCTTGAAGCGGCCCTGAAGGCCGTGAAGAAGGCGCTCGCCTCCGACGTGCCGTCAACCACTTTGGGCGTGAAATGCCTTGATGTGGTGATCGAGCATCTGCGTGAGGACGGGGTCTCCGAAGATGCCCTGCAACCGCTGGCCGATCTCAAGACGCTCGTCGAAAGCCGCGGGGTAAGCTCCGCTCAGAACCGGCGCAAGAACCACCCGCCAAGCGATGCCCTGCTGGCCCGGGTCAGCGCGATCATCGATCTTTTGGTGAAGGCCGGCTTCGAGGAGAACGAGGCCGCTCAGACCATGATGCGCCGGCTGCTTGCGGTCGGTGTCCAGCCACCGCCTCAAGGCGGCGATGCGCGGGGTTGGAGGCGTCTGCTCGAATGGCGTTCCCATCTTCTGCACGGTATCGTTTCCGCCGAAGCCAAGGCGGAATACGAAGCCTTTTCGGAGGAGTTGGAAGCGATTCCGGCATCGGAGCGCATCAAGGTGGTGCTGGACAGCAATCCCTGGGACCGGCGGCGCAAGAAGGCGTCCTGAGCGTCTCGCGACTTGCCCCATCACTTGCTCCATCACTTGCCCCCATCACACGCTTTGCGTGAGACCACTCGGAAAAGCCGCTTTACGTCCTGCGGTGGCTTGCTAGATTATCCCTATTGGATACCCGTAGCAGCCGACCATAGGGTGGGAATATTGGGCGGCTTAATGGGCTTGAGGTTAAGAGACCGTGACACGGCCGAGCGGCGAAGCCCGCACGGCTGCCATAGCGCGGCGCGACCTGATGGGCGCGCAAAGCGAGACCGATGACTACGCTCGGAAAGCGGGGCGGCAGGACGATGTGTCTTGCCCATCCGAACCGGCTGTAGTGCACGGCCATTCGCGGGCAGCCAAGGGCAAGAGAGAGAAGAGCAAGTCGATTGCGATTGCGGGCGCGAAGACGGATCGCGCATCGGACGCAATCTATGGTGCGCTCGATCTCGGAACCAATAACTGCCGGCTCCTCGTGGCACGCCCTTCGCGGCGTGGCTTCTTCGTCATCGACGCGTTTTCCCGAATCATCCGCTTGGGAGAGGGGTTGCTCGGCAGCGGCCGGCTTTCCGACCAGGCGATCGACCGCACCATCGATGCGCTGAAAGTTTGCGCGGAGAAGATGAGCCGTCGAGGCGTTTCCCGCTCGCGGCTGATCGCGACGGAGGCGTGCCGGATCGCGGCAAACCGGGAAGAGTTTCTGGATCGTATCCGGCGGGAGACGGGACTTCAGCTCGAGATCGTAAGCCAGGAGACGGAGGCCAAGCTCGCCGTTTCGGGCTGCTCTTCCCTGATCGATCCGAATTCCGACTGGGCGCTGATCTTCGATATCGGAGGCGGCAGCTCCGAGCTTATCTGGCTCGATCTCGCCCGCTTCAAGCGGTGCTGGCGCGGCTCGCTGACCGATCGGCTGGATGTGCAGGATTGCATCGCCGCCTGGACCTCGCTGCCCATCGGCGTGGTGAGCCTGGCCGAGCGACATGGGGGGCGGGACCTGACCAAGGACGATTATGAAGCCATGGTCCAAGAGGTTGCCGCGGCAGTGGAAGTCTTTGAAGCCAAACATGGATTCAAGGAGCGCATCTCCAATGGCGGCGCGCATTTTCTCGGTACGTCGGGCACGGTCACCACGATCGCCGGTGTGCATCTCAAGCTGCCGTTCTACGAGCGCTCTCGAGTCGACGGGTGCTGGCTCAGCGCCGAGGAGGCGCGGGCCGTCTCCATGGATCTGAGCGCCATGAGCTATGCCGACCGGGTCGCCCAACCTTGCATCGGTCAGGAGCGAGCGGATCTCGTTCTGGCCGGCTGCGCCATTCTGGAGGCGCTGTTCCGCATGTGGCCTTGCGAGCGGGTTCGCGTGGCGGACCGGGGTTTGCGGGAAGGCATCCTCGCCACGCTGATGGCGGAGGACGGCCATGAGGGGCGTTCTCGCCGCAGGCGCCGCGGCCGGCGGCGTGGGGGCTTGCGGCCCTCGACACAATCGGCCGGCTAGTGCCGAACGAGACCCTCGCCGGTTCTCATCGGCATCGAGCATTGGACCGACTTCGAGCGCTAACTGACTTTAAGAGCTAGCTGATCTGGGGCTGCTCCGGCGGCACCCCGACCTCCCGGGTGCGGCGCGAGAGGCTGCTGCCGGCTTCTTCCGGCAATTTGCGGAAGATCAGAATCGAGCTCACCGAGATTGCCGCCACCACCAGGAAGGGCAGGACGAAATCCTCTGCCTGCACCGCATGTTCCGGACGGCCGAAGCGCTGCACCTCCAGGGCCAGAGCTGCCACCGCGACGCCGGCCGAGAGGGATAGATGCTGGATGACGCTGGCGAAGCTGGTCGCCCGGCTCATCTCCTTGGAGCTCAGATCCGCATAGGCCAGGGAGTTGATGCTGGTGAATTGCAGGGAGCGGAAGAAACCGCCGGCCAGCAGCACCGCGATGACGACGAAATAGGGGGTCTGCGCCGTGAAGAGGGATGCGGCGGCGATGAAGCAACTGGAGATCACCGCGTTCACCAGCAGGATGCGGCGGAAGCCGAAACGGTGGATGATCGGGCTTGCCGCCGTCTTCATGGTGATGGCCCCGACGGCACCGGCGAATGTCAGAAGTCCCGATTGGAAGGGGCTCATGCCGAAGCCGAGCTGGAACAGCAGCGGCAGAAGAAATGGGCCGGCGCCGATGCCGATGCGGTAGACGAAGCCGCCGACGACCGAGGCGTAGAAGGTCTTCACCTTGAACAGGTCGAGATCGAGGATGGGGTGCTCGGTGCGGCGGGCATGGCGCACATAGAGCCAGCAGGTGAGGCCGCCGAAGACGATGAGGCTGACAGCCGCCCAGCCGGGCAGAAGCTCCTGGCCGATCGTGGTAAAACCGAAGGCGAGGCCCGAAAGCCCGATGCCCGACAGCACGAAGCCGCGGATATCCAGCGGCGGCACCTCTTCTTCGCGGATATCGGCGATATAGCGGGTGGCGAGGATGAAACCGATCAACCCGATGGGAATATTGATCCAGAAGATCCAACGCCAGGAGAGATAGGTGGAGATGAAGCCACCGAGCGGCGGGCCGATCACCGGGCCCATGAGGGCCGGGATGGTGAGCCAGGCGAGCGCTGAGATCAGCTCCGCCTTGGGCACGCTGCGCAGGATCACCAGCCGTCCGACGGGCACCATCATGGCGCCGCCCAAGCCTTGCAGCATACGGAAGGCGACGAACTGGCCGAGATTGTCGGCGAAGCCGCATAGGGCCGAGCCGAGGGTGAAGACGATAATGGCGGAGCGGAAAACCGTGCGTGCCCCGAATCTGTCCGCCATCCAGCCGCTCAAGGGGATGAACACGGCGAGCGACAGCAGATAAGACGTCAGCGCCAGCTTCAGCGCGATGGGATCTTCATGCAAATCCGCCGCGATGGCCGGCAGGGAGGTCGCGATGACGGTGGAGTCCATGGTTTCCATGAACAGGGCGACCGCGACGATGAGGGTGACGAAATATCGGGGCATATGGCAGGGTTACGGACTTTTACGAGGGCGGAGATGGGGCCTGATAGGGGTCCGGGTCAAGCGGCTCCGTATCTAAGCGGCGGAAATCCATGGCTAAATCGCGAAAATCGAGCGGTATTTCCGGCGGTGCTAGCCGCCGGTTGAAGGTCAAGGTCAAATCCGCGAAAGGGCGGAAGGTTGCCTCGACTCGCTGGCTGCAGCGGCAGTTGAACGATCCTTACGTGGCGGAGGCCAAGCGCATGGGGTTTCGCTCTCGCGCTGCCTTCAAGCTCATGGAGATCGACGACAAGCACGCGCTTCTGAAGCCCGGCATGGCGGTGCTGGATCTCGGCGCCGCACCCGGCGGGTGGAGCCAGGTGGCGACGGCGCGGGCCCACGCGGTGGAAGGCGAGGGACGGGTGATCGCCGCCGATATCAATGCGTTCGAGGAGCTGCCGGGAGTCGAGATCCTGCAGCTCGATATGGAAAGCCCGGAGGCCGACGATGCGATCCTCGGTCTGCTGGGTCACCGGCTGGTCGATGTGGTGATGTCGGACATGGCCGCGCCCGCCACCGGCCACAAGCAGACGGACCATCTGCGTATCATCGGTCTGGTCGAGGCGGCCTACGATCTCACCAAGCGCGTTTTGGCGCCGGGCGGCACGTTCCTCGCCAAGGTCTTCCAGGGCGGGGCGGGGCAGGATCTGATGGCGGAGCTGAACCGCGATTTCGACAAAGTGCGCCACGTGAAGCCGCAAGCCAGTCGCTCCGATTCGCCTGAGACCTATGTGCTGGCGACGGGGTTCCGCGGGCGGAATGGCGGAGCCGCATAGTCCCAAACCGTCGTCATTGCCGAGCTTGACCCGGCAATCTAGGGCCGCTTGCCAAGGAGGATGTCGCCCTGGATGGCCTGCTCAAGACCGGGCATGACGTGTCCGTTGGGCTAGGCCTCGACCTGATGTCCCTCACGCAGTTGTGTGGGCGGGGTGAGGCGTCGGCTGATAGGCTCCGACGCAGACGTGCCTGATTTGAGGAGTCGCATCCATGAATCGCGAGCTGGTGCAGGAGTATTACGGCGAGATCCTGCAATCGTCGGGAGACCTGAAGACCTCGGCCTGCTGCGACGGGGGCGGGGTGCCGGCGGCGTATCGTCCGCTGCTTGCCAAGCTTCACCCGGAGGTGATCGCCAAATATTACGGCTGCGGGGTCGCCGTGCCGACCGCGCTGTCCGGCGCCTCGGTGCTGGACCTCGGCTCCGGCTCGGGGCGCGACAGCTACATGATCAGCCAGCTCGTGGGCGCGGATGGCCGGGTCGTCGGGGTGGACATGACCGACGCTCAGCTTGCCACGGCGAATGAGCATCTCGACTGGCACATGGAAAAGTTCGGCTATGCCGAGCCCAATGTCCGCTTCCTGAAAGGCTATATCGAGACGCTCGGCGAGCTCGGTCTGGAGCCGGGAAGCTTCGACGTCATCGTCTCCAACTGCGTCATCAATCTCTCCATCGACAAGCCGGTGGTGCTGCAGGGCGTCCACGATCTCTTGAAAGAGGGCGGCGAGCTCTATTTCGCCGATGTCTATTGCGACCGGCGTCTGCCGGAGGAGGTCCGCAAGGACCCGCTGCTCTATGGCGAGTGCCTGGGCGGGGCGCTCTATTGGGGCGACTTTCTGGAGATGGCGAGGCGGGCGGGCTTCCGCGATCCGCGGCTCGTGACGAGCCGCCCGTTGGAGGTCGAGGACGCCGCCATGGCTGCGAAGCTCGGCGCGGCGCGCTTCTATTCGGCGACCTACCGGCTGTTCAAGCTCCCGCAGCTTGAAGCCTCGTGCGAGGATTACGGCCAGGCGGTGATCTATAAGGGCGGCGTGCCTGAGGAGCCGGACGTGTTTGTGCTGGACGACCACCACGCCATGGAGCGCGGCAAGGTCTTCCCCATCTGCGGCAATACCTGGCACATGCTGAAAGAGACCCGTTTCGCTTCGTTCTTCGAGTTCATCGGCGATTTCTCGAATCATTACGGACTCTTCGAGGGCTGCGGTTCAGGGATTCCTTTCAGTTCCGGCGGGGGACGCGCGGGCGGTGACGAAGGCAGCTGCTGCTGACATAGCGGCGCTGCACGGCTTGGCGGCGCTGCACGGCTTGCTCCCTCTCCCCCGGGGGAGAGGGTTGGGGTGAGGGGGGGCCACCTGTCGAGTCTTTGTCCCCCTCACCTCTCCCCACTGGGGAGAGGTGAGGAGCCCTGTCGCAGCCCCCCGCGGCAAATCGGCCGTGGGGGAGGGGTTGCCCCGCCTTCCCAAGCCGCAAACAAGCTGCTAAAGGAGGCTGCCAACTGGTCGGAGCGGCCGTTACGGAAAGTCTCGCCGCTCCCTTGATTTATGAGGTTGGCCGATGCCTTCGCGGCACTTTCCAGACAATCCGATCGCTCTCACCTTCGACGACGTCCTAATCCGTCCCGCCGCCTCCTCGGTGATGCCGGGGCAGGTCGACACCACCTCCAAGGTGACCAAGTCGATCGACGTGCATATTCCGGTGCTCTCCTCGGCGATGGACACGGTGACGGAGGCACGACTTGCCATCGCCATGGCGCAAGCTGGCGGCATCGGCGTGGTGCACCGCAATTTTACGCCGGAACAACAGGCCGACCAGGTCGCCCAGGTGAAGAAGTTCGAATCCGGCATGGTGGTCAATCCGGTGACCATCGGACCGGACGCGACGCTGAAAGACGCGCTGAACCTGATGGCGATGCATCAGATCTCGGGCATTCCCGTGGTCGAGGCGGGCCCCGGCGGCGGAAAGCTGGTCGGCATCGTCACCAACCGGGATGTGCGTTTCGCCACCAACGACGATCAACCCGTGCGCGAACTGATGACCCGCGAGAACCTGATCACGGTCAACGATACGGTCGACAAGGACGAGGCGAAGCGGCTGCTGCATCAGCATCGGATCGAGAAGCTGCTGGTGGTGGACGACGACTATCACTGCATCGGTCTGATCACCGTGAAGGACATCGAGAAGGCGCGGCTCCACCCGCTGGCATGCAAGGACGAGCAGGGGCGCCTGCGCGTCGCGGCCGCCACGACTGTCGGCGAGGAAGGCCTGGAACGCAGCGAGCGGCTGGTGGCGGCGGGCTGCGATCTCATCGTGGTCGACACCGCCCACGGCCATTCATCCCGGGTGCTGGAGTCCATCGACCGTATCAAGCGCCAGTCGAACGCGGTGCAGGTGATGGCGGGGAATGTCGCCACCGCCGACGGCGCCAGGGCGTTGATCGATGCGGGCGCCGACGCGGTGAAGGTCGGTATCGGGCCGGGCTCGATCTGCACCACCCGGATCGTGGCCGGTGTCGGCGTGCCTCAGCTTTCGGCCATTCTGGAATGCGCCGATGTCGCGAAGGCGCATGGCGTGCCGGTGATCGCCGATGGCGGCATCAAATATTCCGGCGATCTGGCGAAGGCCATCGCGGCGGGCGCCGATTGCGCCATGATCGGATCGCTGCTGGCGGGCACCGACGAGAGCCCCGGCGAGGTGTTCCTCTATCAAGGCCGCTCCTACAAGGCCTATCGCGGCATGGGTTCCCTTGGGGCCATGGCGCGCGGCTCGGCGGACCGGTATTTCCAGCAGGATATCAAGGATTCCCTGAAGCTGGTGCCGGAAGGAATCGAGGGCCAGGTGCCCTATAAGGGGCCGGTTGGCAGCGTGCTGCACCAGCTGATCGGCGGCTTGCGTGCCTCCATGGGCTATGTCGGCGCGCCGGATATCGCCACTTTCCACGACAAGGTGGAATTCCTGCAGATCACCAACGCGTCGTTGCGGGAGAGCCACGCCCACGACGTGACCATCACGCGGGAATCGCCGAACTATCCGCGGGATATATAGCGATATTGGAAAACCTCAAAGTTGAGGCCTGCTCAGCTTGTCTCACTCTCTCCAGTGGGGAGAGGGTTGGGGTGAGGGGTCTACTCCTACCTCTGAGCTTGTGACCCCCACCCGCGTTGGCGATGCCAACGCGACCTCCCCCTTCTAGGGGGAGGCCAATGCGCAGCTGACTACTCGACGCCGAGAGCCCTGATCTTCTCGAAGATATCGGGCTGGAGCTTCCGCGCCATGCTGAGATCGGCGCTGCCGTCGGTCGGCTTGCCCTTGCGGCTCTTCACGACACCGATGCCGGCGATGGCGAACGCGTTGTTGTCCTGGATCTGGAGCGCCTTCTCGAAGTCGTCCTCGGCCTTGTCCAGCTCGTCCAGGAGGACATAGACCCAGCCGCGATCCACATAGCTCTGGGCCTTGGTCGGCTCTAGCTCGACCACTTTGGTGAAGTCGGCTTCCGCCTTATCGAAATCCTTCATGGTGCGGTAGAGGGTGCCCCGGTTCACGTAGCCTGGCGCATATTTGGCATTTTTCTCCAATCCGGCGGCGTACTCGTCCAAGGCATCCTGCTGCTTGTCCTGCAGCTCGTAGATCTTGCCGCGCAGGATATGCGGGGCGGCAGACTCCGGCTGAAGCTCCACAGTCTTTTCCAGATCGGCGAGGGCCTTGCCGTATTGCTTCTTCACGCCATAGGCGCGGGCGCGGCTGAGATAGAGCACGGCGCGTTCGTCATCCAGGGCGATGGCATCGTTGAGCTCCTGAATGGCGCCATCCATGTCGCCGGTGGCGGATAGCGCGTAGGCGCGGTTGCCGTGCGCGATGATGACATGCTCTTTGTCGGTGCCTTCCTCGGCATCGATATAGACCTTGCAGGCGCGGAGCACCTCTTCGATGGACCCCTCACCGTTGAAGCAGGGGTTTGTCTTCTCGAGAGACTGGGTGTGCAGGGCCTCCGATCCGGTCGCTTTCTCCTTCTGCGCCTCGTCGGCGGCGTGGAGGACGGTGGCGGGGGCGGCGAGAAGAACGGCGAGGCTGGCGCCGAACAGCAGATGGCGCGAACGGCTCAAGCCGGACGTGGCGTTGCGACGATAGGCAAACATGACGCGGGGACTCCTTGGATCCTCATATCTTTCTCTTTTGTTCCAGCATTAGAGGGCGGGACGGTTCTGCGTCAACTTAACGGGGCGTAATCTGGCGGTGCCCGGCCCTTATCTTGCCATGCGTGGTTAAATCGCGGGGTTTCGGGGCCCAACTCTCAACATCTCGCTTTCTTAGGGGCTATAAGCGGGAGCGAAGCAAGCGCCAACGATGCGCGGCGACCCGAGGGAGGACCCATGTCCATTCAAACCATTCTCCTGCCCATGTTCGTGCAGGTGCTGCTGACCTTCATCCTGCTGTTCTGGATGATCGGCTTGCGGCTGCAGGCGCTGCGCCGCGGCCAGGTGCGTGCCGAATCCATTGCCTTGCGCGAAGCCAAGTGGCCGCCGCGCGTGATTCAGATCGGCAATGCCTTCCACAACCAGCTCGAAGTGCCGGTGCTGTTCTATGTGGTGATGCTGCTGGCACTGGAAACCAAGACGCTGGATTTGTTCATCCTGGTGCTTGCCTGGATGTTCGTCATTTCCCGCATCTTGCATGCCTGGATCCATGTCACGAGCAACCAGCTGGAGCACCGCACACCGGTCTTTCTGATCGGAGCCATCGCCGTGCTGTTGATCTGGATCATCGTGATCGGCCGCGTCTTCGTCTTTTCGGTGGTGTGATGCGCCCTGGAGGACGGATCAGCGCCGCGATCGAGGTGTTGGCCGATATGGAGCAGCGCCGGCGGCCGGCAGCGGAGGCCCTGAAGGATTGGGGCACCGCCCATCGTTTCGCGGGCTCGGGCGACCGGGCGGCGATCGGGAATCTGGTGTTCGATGCGCTGCGCATCCAGGCTTCTTCCGGTTATCTCATGGGGGATGAGGGGGCACGGGCGCTGGCGCTGCGTGCGCTGGTGGATCTGTGGGAGCTGTCGCCCGAAGAGGTCGCAGGATTGTGCGACGGGAGCCGTTTCTCGCCGGATCCGTTGACCGAGGCAGAGAAGGCCGGGCTTGCGCGGTCGCTGCCGGGAGATGCGCCGGATCCCATCAAGGGCAATTATCCGGCTTGGCTGGCGGCAGATTTCGCGCGGGCGTTCGGCGATATGGCAGCGGAGGAGGGTGCGGCGCTGGCCGCCCGCGCACCGGTGGATCTGCGCGTCAACACACTCAAAGCCGATCGGGAGAAGGTGCTGAAAGCGCTCTCGCGGCATAACCCTGAAGCCACGCCATATTCGCCGCTCGGCATCCGGATTCCGCCGGGGATCGGTCCCTCCCGCAGCCCCCATGTGGAGGCGGAAGCCGGCCACGGCAAAGGCTGGTTCGAGGTGCAGGACGAGGGATCGCAAGTGGCCAGCCTGATCGCCGGCGCGACGCCGAAATCTCAGGTCATCGATCTGTGTGCCGGTGCCGGCGGCAAGACGTTGGCGCTGGCGGCCTCCATGGAGAACACGGGCCAGCTCTACGCCTACGATTCCGACAAGATGCGGCTTCGGCCCATCTTCGAGCGGCTGAAGCGAGCGGGCGCCCGCAACGTTCAGGTGTTGGACGGCGGCGATCCGGCCCAGCTTGCGCTGTTGGAAGCCAGGATGGACCTTGTCCTGATCGACGCGCCCTGCACGGGGTCGGGCACGTGGCGGCGGCGGCCGGATGCCAAATGGCGGCTCTCGGAAGCCAATCTCGAAACCCGCCAGGCGGAGCAGCAGGCCGTGCTGGAGGAGGGGGCGCCGCTGGTGAAACCGGGCGGTCTGCTTTGCTACGTCACCTGCTCGGTGCTGCCGGCTGAGAACGAGGATCGGATCTCGGCCTTCCTGGAGCGGCATCCTGCGTTCCGGCCGGAGCCGTGGCGGCCGGCCTGGGAGGCGGCCATGCCCGTGGCGCCGCCGGATGTTGCCGCTTTTGACAACCACCTCGTCATGACGCCCCGCACATTCGGCACGGACGGGTTCTTCGTCGCGCTGCTGCGGCGCGGGAGCTAGTGCAGGGGCGAGTGGTCTTACCTCTCCCCGGCGGGGAGAGGTCGGATGCACAGCATCCGGGTGAGGGGGACAAAGAATCGATAGGACGATCCCCCCTCACCCCAACCCTCTCCCCACAGGGGAGAGGGAGCAGGCTGCGGTTTGCCGCTGATGCCGTCATGCTGAGGCGCACGCCATAGGCGTGCCTCGAAGCATCGGCCACGTCGTCCTTCGAGGCTCGCTCCACTCGCACCTCAGGATGACGTGGAGCAGGCGTTTCAGGAAGTGAAACGCCGGGACCGCAGGAACACGGGGATCAAAGGTCGCGATTGGCTGCTTCCCATTGCCGACTCGGGAGGTTTCGGTTAACCACCGTTCAATGACAGAGCGGGTGTTGATCGTCGATTTCGGAAGCCAGGTGACCCAGCTGATCGCGCGGCGTGTGCGGGAGGCGGGCGTCTATTCCGAGATCGTTCCCTTCGACAAGGCGGAAGCCGATCTGAAGGCGAATCCGCCCGCGGCCATCATCCTCTCCGGCGGGCCGGCCAGCGTGGCGGAAAGCGACACGCCCCGGGCGCCTCAGGCGATCTTCGAAGCGGGCGTGCCCGTGCTCGGTATCTGCTACGGCGAGCAGGCCATGGTGGCCCAGCTCGGCGG
Organism: Methyloligella sp. ZOD6; assembly: GCA_050110875.1. Lineage (GTDB taxonomy): Bacteria > Pseudomonadota > Alphaproteobacteria > Rhizobiales > Methyloligellaceae > Methyloligella. The sequence goes on along the minus strand of CP188828.1, from coordinate 1,787,947 downwards.
CACGGTGGAACCCCACAATTCCAAGGAGTTCGGCCGAGCCGATCTGGAAGTGGTCGAATCCACGCCGCTCTTCGACGGGGTCTGGCCCAAGGGCGAGACGCATCCCGTCTGGATGAGTCATGGCGACCGGGTGACCAAGCTGCCGGACGGATTCAAGACCATCGCCATCTCCCACGGCGCGCCGTTCGCGGCGATCGCCAACGAAGAGCGCAAGATGTATGGCGTCCAGTTCCACCCGGAGGTGGTGCACACGCCCCGCGGCGCGGAGGTCATCGCCAATTTCGTCCGCAATATCGCCGGGCTCAAAGGCGATTGGACCATGGCCCATTTCAAGGACACGGAGATCGCCAAGATCCGCGAGCAAGTGGGCGCGGGCAAGGTGATCTGCGGGCTGTCCGGCGGGGTGGATTCATCCGTCGCGGCGATCCTGATCCACGAGGCGATCGGCGATCAGCTTACCTGCATCTTCGTCGATCACGGGCTGCTGCGCCAGGACGAGCGCGCCCAGGTGGAGAGCCTGTTCCGGGAGACCTACAACATCCCGCTGGTCGTAGTCGATGCGCGCGAGCGCTTCCTCGCCGCCCTGAAGGATGTCGACGATCCGGAGCAGAAGCGGAAGATCATCGGCAAGCTCTTCATCGACGTGTTCGACGAGGAGGCGGGCAAGCTGGGGGAGGTCGACTTCCTCGCCCAAGGCACGCTCTACCCGGACGTGATCGAGAGCGTCTCCTTCTCCGGCGGGCCGTCGGTCACCATCAAGTCTCACCACAATGTCGGCGGGTTGCCGGAACGCATGCGCATGAAGCTGGTGGAGCCGTTGCGCGAGCTGTTCAAGGACGAAGTGCGGGCACTGGGGCGGGAGCTCGGTCTGCCCGAAGCCTTCGTCAATCGCCACCCCTTCCCGGGGCCGGGGCTCGCCATCCGCATTCCGGGCGCCGTCTCCGAAGACAAGCTCGCCATCCTGCGCCAGGCCGACGCCATCTATCTGGAGGAGATCCGCGCCGCAGGGCTCTACGATACGATCTGGCAGGCCTTCGCCGTGCTGCTGCCGGTGCGCACGGTCGGCGTGATGGGGGATGCGCGCACCTACGACTATGTCTGCGCGCTGCGCGCCGTCACCTCCACCGACGGCATGACGGCGGACTACTACGACTTCTCCCACGACTTCCTCGGCCGTGCCGCCCGCCGCATCATCAACGAGGTACGGGGAATCAACCGGGTGGTCTACGACATCACGTCGAAGCCGCCCGGAACCATCGAGTGGGAGTAGGGGGCGGAGCTGAAGGCGGAACTCTCAGCCTCCGAGGCGCGCCGTATCGCGCTTACGGCGCAGGGCTTCAATGCATGGCGTCGTAACGAGGCCGTCAGTGCGGCACAGCTGCGCAAGGCGATCCGACGGCTCGGTCTGCTTCAAATCGACAGCGTGAATGTGCTGGTTCGGGCCCACTACCTGCCGCTCTTCTCGCGCCTCGGGACCTATGACTGCACGCTGCTGGACGCGGTGACCGGGGCCAAGCCGAAGCGGTTCTTCGAATATTGGGGGCATGAAGCGTCTCTTCTGCCCATCGACTGCCAGCCGCTGCTGCGCTGGCGTATGGAGCGCGCGCTTCAAGGCGAGGGCGTGTGGCGGCCCTTCGAACCCTTCGCAGGCGAGCGGCGGGGCGAGGCCGATGCGCTGCTCGCCCGCATCGAGCAGGAAGGGCCGCTCGGGGCGTCCGATCTGACGGAGGGCCGCGCCTCCAAAGGCATGTGGCGCTGGAGCTCCGTGAAGCAGGCGCTGGAATGGTTGTTCTGGGCCGGCCTGGTTGCGGCCACCCATCGCCGCTCCAGCTTCGAGCGAGTCTACGATATCCCTGAGCGGGTGCTGCCGCGGCCGATCCTGGAGACGCCGACGCCGTCCGGCGTCGATGCAAGGCGGGAGCTGCTGGCGCGCTCAGCCGCCGCGCTCGGCGTCGCCACGGCCCAGGACCTGCGCGACTACTACCGCATTCCCGCGGCCGACACCCAGCGGCCCATCGATCAGCTCGTGGAGGAGGGCACGCTTATCCCGGTGCGCGTGCGGGGCTGGCGGAGCCAAGCCTATCTGCACAGAAAGGCCCGGGCCGGGCGCCGGCTGGAAGGTGCGGCGCTGATCTCGCCCTTCGATCCGCTGGTTTGGCATCGCCCCCGCACCGAGCGGCTGTTCGGGTTTCGCTACCGGCTGGAGATCTATACGCCGGCCCATAAGCGCGAGCACGGCTATTATGTCCTGCCCTTTCTGATGGACGGCGCGTTGGTTGCCCGCGTGGACCTGAAAGCCGACCGCAAGGCGGGGGCGCTGCTTGTGTTGCGCGCTCATCTTGAAGAGGGCGCACCCGCCTGCACGGGCGAGAGGCTGACGGAGGAGCTTTGCCGGATGGCCGCATGGCTCGGGTTGGCGAGGCTGACGATCGCGCCGGAGGCCGCCATGGATGGGCTCTCATCGCGCTTTGAGCTGTAACCCATAAACCCGGTCTGCTCGCCGCGCGTTCCTGGGTTACGCCTCCGGCGGCTCTGCCGTCGGGTGACCGGCGCGCTTGAGGCGGACGATTGCGGCGTCCAGCGCCTGGAGAAACGACGAGCGATCTGCTTTCGAGAAGGGGCGCGGGCCGCCGGTCGTGGCGCCCGCCGAGCGCAAATCGGTCATCAGGTCCCGGGTGGCGAGCGCCATGCCGATCGATGCGGAATCGAAGGGCTTGCCGTTCGGGGCCAGCGCCTCGGCCCCGGCGGTGACCGCGCGATGGGCGAGGGGCACGTCGTTGGTCACCACGATCACACCGGGGCGCGCCCGCTCCGCGATCCAGTCGTCGGCCACGTCCAGCCCCTGATCGACGATCACCCGCTCGATGTCAGGATGCTTCGGCAGCATCATGAAGGCATTCGAGACGACGACCGTCCTGATCCCGTATCTGAGCGCGACCTTGAACACCTCGTCCTTCACGGGACAGGCATCGGCATCGACGAGGATCTGGATAGGGTCCGGCATGGATGGGGATTAGCAGGTCGGGCGCAGGGTCGCCACTCGGTCGTGGCGTGTCGTCTACGCCGAGCCATACCCGCGGAGCAGGGCGTTCGCCATCGCCTTCGCTTTCGGAGCGAGGGTCGCATCCGGCAGCTCTCCCGCCGTCCAGAAGGAGAGCACGCCGCGAAAGCCGAGCGCCAGCAGGCCGGGCAGGGTCTCGAGCGCCTCCTCGCGCCGCTCCTCTGCCAGTCCTTCGCCATCCCCCAAAGCAAGTGCCCAGAGCGCGGTTGAGCGCGCCAGGACCTCGCCGGGCTCTGGACCGGGGGCGCCGAGCCACCCCATGACCGCGCGATTGACCGCCGGCGCCTCCAGCATCACCGCCGCCGCCGTCTCCACCGCCAGCAGCAGCCGTTTCGCGGTATCGCGCGGGGGTGGGGCGGCGGCGAAGCGGGCCTCCATGGTCTCGATGCGCCTTGCCGACAGAGCATGCATGATCGCCGCCTTGCTGCCGAACTGATTGAACGGCGTTGCGAAGCTGACGCCGGCCTCCGCAGCCAGGTCTCGCATGGAGAATTCCGCCTTGCCCTGGCGGAGCAGCCGCTCGGCCGCATCCAGCACCTTTTGGCGGAGCGGCTCGCCCCTGACTGCACCGGAAGTCTCTCCGCCTCTGCCTGCGCTCTTACCTGCCTTGTCTGCTGTCATGTGGCGATCTATATCATGATATAATTATCAAGACAGTATGGAGAGTGAATCATGGCAGCCGAAAAGTCTCGGGTCTTCCTCATCACCGGCGTCAGCACAGGTCTCGGCCGGGCCTTCGCCGAAGCTGCGCTCGACGCGGGCAACACGGTGATCGGCACGGTGCGGAAAGAGGTGGACGCGGAAGCCTTCGCCGCGCTCGATGCGGACCGGGCGCATGCGCTTCAGCTGGACGTGACCGATTACGACGCGATCCCCGCGGCGATCGCGGCGGCCGAGCGCCAGGCGGGCCCCATCGACGTGCTGGTGAACAATGCCGGCTACGGCCACGAGGGCATCCTGGAAGAGTCCTCGCTGGAGGATCTTCAGCGCCAGTTCGCCGCCAATGTGTTCGGCGCCGTGGCGATGATCAAAGCCGTGCTGCCGGGTATGCGGGCGCGCCGCAGCGGCCATATCGTCAACGTCACCTCCATGGGCGGCTTCGTCTCCCTTCCCGGGGTGAGCTTCTATTGCGGTAGCAAGTTCGCGCTGGAAGGGATCTCGGAAGGGTTGGGGAAGGAGGTGGCGGGCTTCGGCGTGCATGTGACGGCGTTGGCGCCGGGCCAGTTCCGGACCGATTGGGCGGGGCGCTCCATGGACCGCACGGACCGCAGCATCGCCGATTACGACGCCCTCATGGACCCGATCCGCGAAGCCCGGCAGGCCAAGAGCGGCCATCAGCCGGGCGACCCCGCCAAGGCCGCGCAAGCTCTGCTGACTTTGGTGGAGTCCGAAAACCCGCCGGCGCGCCTGTTCCTCGGCGAAGACGCGCTGAGCCTCGTGGAGCAGAAGATGGACGCGATGAAGGAGGAGATCGCGGCGTGGGAGGCGGTGTCGCGAGGGACCGGGTTTGGGGGGTGATGTGTGGGCGCTCGGTCTGGCCCGCCACCCACACGATCCGGCCACGGCCATGCCAGAGAAATTAGCCTTTGTATGAATCTTCATCGCTGGGCGGCGCAAGAGCGTATGGATTCAATACAGGCGGCCCCGCATACTGCAACGTTGCTTGGAGTGCTTCTACAAGCCAATCATAAGTGTGGACACGAATTCGATTGGTCTCGAAGAAACGATGTCGGACAGCTGTAGTGTCCTGATTTAGCAGAGTTCGACGACCAACCAACAACAATCCTTCGCTGCGTGGTCTAATATCGACCAGACCCAACCCGTCAGCTCGCTTTGATCGCCGGGCAAAGTCGAGGTTATTCTCCAACCAGCTACGCCACTCTTCGATTTGGCTTATTCCGCGACGAGCTACTTTCGCCAAATCGTTTTGTCTGAGGGTTACCGATGATATCGGAGTCTCTAGTTCGACCAGAATCCAGCGAATACCTAAGGAGTCGAGATCGCTGATGAGAAAGTCCGGGACAAATTTTCCTCCTAGGGGTGGGCGCGGAATGAGAAACCGGGATCGACCTGTAAGAACGGCTGCGAGAACCACTGGGTTTGCCTCTATATATCGCTGAATAGGCTTCTCGTCCGGCGCTGACCTAATAACCTCCTGTAACATTTCGACGTTCTCATGAGTTAGCTGAGAAGTTACTTTGAAATCTTCAAGCTCTCTCTGTTTATTTAAAGACCACGAATCTGTGCGAGCTTTTAGCGCAATTTCATTGGCAGCTAATTTTTTGAGATTTAGCGCTCTTTTAGATTTGTCATCTCTACGGCACGCTACAGTTAGCAGATCGGGCCAGGCGCCCGCGCCCGCGCCACCCTTGAAATAAACTCTACCATCGTCTCCAATAGACGAGATCTCAGCTACATTACCATCAAATTGAACTATATCGCCCGAATTTAACTTCAGTGACTTTATGGATTGACTTCTTTTCTTAAGGCGTAGGTGTTTTATAAGAGCGTCTGCTTCGCGTCGGTCTCTTGGTTTCGATGAATTTGGGGTCGGCCCCTTAGACAACTGTTGGAGGATTTCTTCCTGCCACGCTTGAACTTCGGTTGCCTCGGTGGCACCGATTTCGCTACCCAACGCTGATTGGATTCGTGCAGCAGCTACTAGGTAGGGTAGCCGTGAAGATAATGTGATTTTTGCCACCGCCGCAATTTCGTGCTGTTGGTCAGAGGCGTCACCAGTAATTTTCCCAATTTCCGCGACCGCGCTCCGCCAATCTTTGTGGACCATGAAGGAGTCTCCAGAGTGTATATCCGCGCGCAAATCACATCCTAAACCACTCAAGAAGAGAATGTGGCAAGGCTGCGATGATGTACCTAGTAACTCTTGATCTGCCTGCATGCCCTACGACCATTTGGAATAGCTCATTCATGCCCCACCCCATTCCCGCGGCCCTCGCGGCTCTGTTTCTCATTCTTGTCTCGCCCATTCTTACCACTCCCGCATTCGCCGAGCCGGCCTCCGCTGAGGCCGAACTCCCCGAAGGCGCCAGTCTGGCGCCGGATGTGAAGCCGCTCACCTCCTATGCACCGAAGGAGAATCCGGGGG
>CP188828.1:1463871-1781730 GCA_050110875.1 Methyloligella sp. ZOD6 | reverse complement strand
CGGGCGAGACCAAAAACCGTCCGTGCACCGCCACATGTCCACAACCGGCGGCTGACGGCGACCAAAATTACAAGCGATCAGCTCCTTCGCCTCGCCTAGCGCCGCAGTGAAGTGCAGGCAATGAATATGCTTGAACGTTGAATGCGGATTTATTGCACTACCCGGAGGCAACCCGCCGATCCCACCTCATCGTCTCATTCTCCGTGATGATGATATCCATCGGAATGTCATGACGCTGGACGACGTGGTCGACGAAACGCTCTTCGTCCTGGATGTGGATGTCGCCTTCGCGGCTGCGGGTGAAATTCGCAAGGACGTTTACGGAACACTTCGACCGCAGTGCGCAAGTAACCTGATCGGCGTGGATCGACTGGCCCGACCCGAAGGTCGTTCCAGGAGAGCTTCATCCGACCGCCGGCCCCGCCAAGGATGCGGCGCATGAGCCTCAGCCTTATCTAAATGGCTCAGCACGCTTCCGACGTTCCGTAGCGTAAGCGCAAAACGGCTCAGCCGAACGTTCGCAAATTCAGAACGCGGGGTTCCCGCTGCCACCGTGGAAACACGCCGCCGGTGATGCCAGCTATGCTGCATCGGTCCGAAGTTGCCGACCGCATGCTCAACTGGAAGACACCCAAGGAGAACGTCGATGCCGACCCTCTACACGATGCCCGGAACCTGTTCGCTTTCGCCAAACATTGCCGCCGCCTGGCTCGGCGCTCCGATCGAGATCGAGAACATCCCCTATGGCGACCAGAAGAAGGACTACTACCTCGCCATCAATCCAATGGGACAAGTACCGGCATTACGCTTCGATGACGGCGACGTGATGACCGAAGCCTCTGCGATCCTCTCCTGGCTCGGCGCGACATACGGCGACGAAGGCTACTCCCGAGATTCGAAGCTCGGCCGCAAGGAAGCCGAAGCGCTCTCCTACATGACTTCGGAAGTGCACGCGGCCTATGGCGGTCACTTCAACACCCAAAAATTCGCTGAGACCGACGCCGGCAAGGAAGAGGTCAAGCGCAAGACCTACGAGAAGCTCGCCGATCACTACAAGCGGATGGACAACACTCTCAGCGAGAATGGGGGCGAATGGTATCTCGGTCAGCGCTCGTTCGCCGACACGTTCCTCTATGTCCTGACCCGCTGGATTGAAAGCACGCCGCTCTCCATAGACGACTACCCCGCGCTGAAGGCATTTCGCTCGAAGATGGAACAGGACGACGGCGTTCGGATGGCGCTGAAGCGTCAGGAGATGGGGCCGGTCGGATGAGCGCTCGCTCGGACGAACGAGAGACCTGGCCGGCGTTGCCCTACGCCGGCTGGGCCGACAGCTGCGCAGCACTTCATCTTTGGAGCCAGATCGTCGGCAAGTACCGGCTCGCCCATACGCCTTGGGTGAACCACTCCTGGCACGCGACGCTCTACGTGACATCGAGCGGCCTGACGACGGGTATGGTGCCCGATGGCGATGCGACCGTCACCCTGACCTTCGATCTCCGGAGGCATGAGCTGATCGGCGAGACGCTTCAGGCGCGCGACAGCTTTCCGCTGGAAGCGATGAGCGTTGCCGAATTCCTGAAGCGGACGACAGCCCTCGTGGAACGGCTCGGCGGCCGCATGCTCATCCATGGTGCGGCGAACGAGATTCCCGATGCCAAGCCTTTTGCAGAGGACACCGCGCCGCGGCCCTATGATCGCGAGACGGTGGAGCGTTTCCACCGCGCCCTTGTGCAGATCGACCGGGTGTTCAGCCGGTTCCGGACCGCATTCCTCGGTAAGGTTTCGCCCGTTCATCTGTTCTGGGGCTCCTTCGATCTCGCCGTGACGCGCTTTTCGGGCCGCGAGGCGCCTCTGCACCCCGGCGGCGTGCCAGCGTTGCCCGATGCGGTGACACGCGAAGCCTACAGTCACCAAGTCTCCTCGGCGGGGTTCTGGCCGGGCGGCGGAGGCGTGGATGAGCCGATGTTCTATTCCTATGCCTATCCGGTGCCCGGCGGCTTTGCCGACAGGCCCGTCACGCCGGCGGATGCCCGTTTCGACTCTGGGCTGGGCGAGTTCCTGTTGCCTTACGAGATCGTCCGCCAGAGCGCCGACCCGGAAGCGACGCTGATGAGCTTCCTGCAATCGACCTACGGGGCCGCGGCGGAGACGGCGGGATGGGACCGGCAGGCGCTTGAATGCGACCTTGGCGTGCCAGGGATCCCCCGTACGGTGCGAGGCTAAACGACCGCCATGACCAGCGGCATTCACCACGTCACGCTGATCACCCGCCGTGTGCAGGAGAATGTGGATTTCTACGTGGGCTTCCTCGGCCTGCGCCTGGTCAAGCGGACCGGCGGCTACGAGGACGCCATGCAGCTGCATCTCATCTACGGCGACGCCGAAGGATCGCCCGGCTCCCTCGTCACCTTCCTCGTCTGGGAGGACGGCGCATCCGGACGGGTTGGCAACGGCCAGGTCTCGGAGATCGCCTTCGCCGTGCCTGCATCAAGCATCGGCGATTGGCTGACCCGCGCGATCGAGCATCGCGTCTCGGTCGAGGGACCGGCTCGGGAGTTCGGCGAGTCCGTTCTGCGGCTGAAAGATCCGGACGGCGTGATCGTCAAGCTGGTCGGGGCGGACCTTCCGGCGGCGAAACCCTGGGGCGATACGCTCCTCGCGATCCAGCGGGTACGGGCGGTTACCATCCTAACCGACAAGCCCGACGAGACCGCGGATTTCGTCGGCCGGTTCGGGTACCGCCACGGCTCCGTGGCGGGCAGCACCCGGCGCATGCAGTCCGACACCGATGCCGTCGACATCCGGGACGCGACCGGATACGTGCCCGGCGCTCCGGGCACCGGAACCGCAGATCATGTCGCCTTCCGGGCGCCCGATGTGGCGGCGGTCCGCGAAGCCGAAGCCGAGCTGTCACGGGTCGAGGCGAGGCCCACCAACTTCCACGACCGGAAGTATTTCACCTCGCTCTATGTGCGTGAACCCGGCGGAACCTTGATGGAGCTGGCGACCGACGGGCCGGGCTTCGCCGTAGACGAGCCCTTGGAACGCCTCGGGGAGATCCTTTTCGTACCGCCCCACGATGCCGAGCGCGCCGAGAATCTGCGCGTGATGCTGCCCCAATTCGCCCTGCCGGGAGAGGAGAGACTGCCGATGCGAGACCTGCCTTTCGTCCATCGCTTCCATACGCCGGAAGATCCGGACGGAAGCGTGATCGTCCTGCTGCATGGGACGGGCGGCAATGAAGCCGACCTGATGCCCCTGGCACACCGGATCGCACCGCGAGCAACACTGCTCGGCGTGCGCGGGCGCAGCCATGAGGAGGGAATCGCGCGGTGGTTCCGCCGCCTGAGCATGACCAGCTTCGATCAGGCGGATATCCGCGCCGAGGCCGAAGCTTTCGAAGCCTTCGTCGACGGTGCGGTGACGGGCTACGGGCTCGATGATAGCCGGATGATCTTCCTCGGCTACTCGAACGGCGCGAACTTCGCCGGCGCCGTCATGGCACTGCATCCAGATGTGATCCGCCGGGCGGTCCTGATCCGCCCCATGGCCGTGCTTGAGGAGATGCCCGAGACAAACCTCACAGGGACCGAAATCCTGATGCTGAACGGATCGCACGATCCTTACGGCCAATATGCTCCGGCACTTGAGGACTGGCTGCGGTCGGGCGGCGCCAATCTGGACGTCCGTTCGATCCAGGCTGGACATGAACTCACCCAGGAGGACATGGCGGCCGCGGAATCCTGGCTGCAATCACGCAGCCTTTGAATGTATCGGCCTGAACCCTGTCCTGCCGTTCTACGGTCGCTCTGCGCTTACGAAGCTTACGAAGCCTGCCAGAAACTTCCGCAGGCTTTCGCGGGTCGCGTCATCGGTGAGATTGCCCTTCTCGTCGAAAAGGGTGCCGACGCGAGAGACGAGTATCCGGCCACCGAACCAGGGCTCGGTGCCCAGCGTACGAAGCACAGGCAGCCAGTGGTTCTGCGAAAGGATGGTTCCGAAGCCACCGGGCGAAGCGCCGATCACCGCGACAGGCTTGCCGCCGAAAAGCCCGGAAATGTCGCTCGCCGGACGTGTCATCCAGTCGATGGCATTCTTGAACACGCCGGGAATGCCATTGTTGTATTCGGGCGTGACCAAGAGCAGCGCGTCGGCGGCCGCCAATTGATCCTTGAGCCACAGCACGTCCGCAGGAATGCCTGTCGCCGCCTCCGCATCACCGTCATAGAGCGGAACGCCCCTTATCGTGCCGACAATCACGTCCGTCCCGTCCGGCGCGACTTCGGCCGCCGCCCGCAGCAGCCCCGCGTTGAACGATGCCGCCCGCAGGCTGCCCGACAGTCCGAAAATCGTGGTCATTGCGTTCGCCTCATGCTTGGGGGCCGGCTTCCACGTCGCGCGCCGGGATGAGCGGTGTCGGGCTGGGCGTGACATGCAGCCTTTCGCCCCCGGCCCAGAACCCCTCTTGCACCTGCAGCTCGAGGCGCTCCATGTCGCGCCGGCGGATCTCTTCGATGACCTCGCTCGCGTCGAACGCCGTCATGCCCAGCGCTTGCAGCCCCGCGCCGCCGAACACCAATGCGGATTCGAAGGTCTCACGGATCTCGAAGTCGACATCGGCCTCCCGCAGCCTGATCGAATGGCCGCGGTCGTAGGAGCGCACGAGCAGGCGGCAGGATGGAAAATGCTCGCTCACCAGTTCGACGATGCGATCGGTGACGTTGGGATCGTCGACGCAGACCATGACCATGTCCGTGGTCTCGGCGCCGGATTGGCGCAGGATGTCGAGCCGTCCGCCGTCGCCGAAATAGACCTTGAAGCCGAAGCGTTCGGCCTCCCGGATACGGTCCGGATCGTTGTCGATGAGCGAAATCTCCATGCCTTGTGCGAGCAGCAGTTGGGAGGCGATCTGTCCGAAGCGGCCGAACCCGATCATCAGCACCCGGCCCTTCAAGCCGTCGGCCGCCTCTATTCCTTCCATCGAGGCGGGCTCGTCCTTCAGCCAACGATCGGCGATGAGGAGAATGAGGGGCGTGAGGGCCATGGACAGGATGATGACGCTGGAGAAGACGGCATTCTGCTCCGCCCCGATGACTCCCTCACCCGCAGCGGCGGTATAGAGCACGAATGCGAACTCGCCGCCTTGCGCAAACTGCGAGACGCGGCGGAGCGCCTGGATGTTGGTCGCCCCGAAAATGCGCGCCACGCCATAGATGCCGATCGCCTTCACGACGATAAAGGCAGCGAGCAGCGCCAGGATCGTCCGCCAATCCGTGGCGATGACCGAAAGGTCGAGCGACATGCCGACTGCCAGGAAGAACAGCCCCATCAGCAGTCCCTTGAAGGGCTCGATGTCGGTCTCGATCTGGTGGCGGTAGCTCGATCCCGACAGCATCACGCCGGCGAGGAAGGCGCCCATCGCCATCGACAGGCCGCTTAGCTCCATGAGAAGGGCGGACCCCAGAACGACCAGCAGAGCGCCGGCGGTCAGCACCTCCGTGTTGCGGGCCCGGGCGAGCAGAGCGAAAAACGGATCGAGCAGCCAGCGCCCGGCGGCGATCACCAACGCGATCGCCCCGAGCGCGACGAGGACGCTGCTCAGGCCGGCCCCGCCCGTCTCACCGCCCTCGGTCAGCGCGCCCATATACGCGACGATTGCGAGAAGCGGCACGATCATCAGATCCTCAAGGAGCAGGATCGAGACCGCCTGCTGCCCTTGGTGGCTTGCGATCTCCCCGCGCTCTTTGAGCATCGACATGATGACCGCCGTCGACGACAGCACGAAACCGGACCCGGCGATGAACGCTGCAGCTGGTGGCAGGCCGAGGAGTATCCCGGCGCCCGTCAGTAAGGCGATGCAAGTCAGAACCTGGGCTAGGCCGAGCCCAAAAATCTGCGCACGCAGGGCCCAGAGCTTTTGCGGACGCATCTCGACGCCGATCAGAAACAGGAACATCACCACACCGAGCTCGGCCAGATGAAGGATGGTCGAAGGTTCGGTGAATATGCCGAGCACGGATGGCCCAACGAGCAGGCCACCGGCGAAATAGCCCAATATCGACCCGAGCCCGAGCTTGCGGAAAAGCGGAACCGCGACCACGGCGGAGCCCAAGAGGACTACCGCCGGACCGAGCGTCTCGCTAAAACCTGCATCTGCCATTGTCTGCCCCTTCGCGATGCTGCCCTTGAAAACCACAGCACTATAGGAAGTCCTCAGCACGAATGTCCGGGGAGATGTTTAATCCAGCGGCTTCAAGCCCGCTTCGATCGACGCCCGCCTTCCCTCGAGGAAGGGCGGCAAGGACAGTTGTTCGCCGAGGCTCTCGAGCTGCTCGTCCACGGCAAAGCCCGGCCCATCGGTCGCGATCTCGAACAGGATCCCGTTTGGCTCCCGGAAGTAGAGCGAGCGGAAATAGAAGCGCTCCACCTCGCCGGAGCTGGGAATGCGATACTCCGAAAGCCGTGCCGCCCAGTCATGTATGGCCGACACGTCAGGGGTGCGAAAAGCCACATGGTGGACTGCCCCGGCACCCTGGCGGGCTATGGGAAGATTGGGCTGCACCGCGACGTGCAGCTCGGCCGCCGGACCGCCCTCCCCCATACTGAAGACATGGACATGTCCCTCGCCATCCGGCGAGGCGTAGTCGCGGACCTCCTGCATATTGAGGACGCGCGTCAGGCTCGTCCCGACGGCATCGAAGTTCGTGACCGAGATGGTGATCGGGCCGAGCCCCCTGATCTGATGGTCGGCGGGAACCGGGCTTCGATCCCAGGGATGCGCCGCACCCGTCCCGCCGTCGTCGACGAGCCGAAAGCGTTGGCCCTCGGCATCCTCGAAGTCGAGGCCGGCGCGTCCATCCAAGGTCGCGATCTCGCCGGTCGCCACACCGTTGCCCCTGAGGCGGCCAGCCCAATATTCCAGAGCCTTCTCGCCTGAGACACGCAAACCCGTACGGCTGATCGAATTGGTGCCGCGCCGTTCCGGTGCCGCCGGCCAGTCGAAGAAGGTGAGATCGGTGCCGGGCGTCGCCTCGCCGTCAGCGTAGAATAGATGATAGGCGCTCGTGTCGTCCTGGTTGACGGTTTTCTTGACCAGCCGCAGGCCTAGCATGTCCGTATAGAAGCGCTTGTTATCTGGTGCGTTCGCGGTGATCGCCGTCAGATGATGGATTCCAGTCAGCTGCATGTGACCCTCCATGTCGTTCGAACACCACTATCGGGATACCCGCCTTCAAACGTCAGACCACGGCAGCCTGACCCGGCGTTCGAAAACCGCGAACGGTGAGCTATAGTGCGTTGGTTTTTCGCGGAATCAGGGCGATCATGAAGTGGACTGTCGAAGAGATCCGAACCTTCCTCAACGTAATGGAAGCCGGCACGGTTTCCGGCGCGGCGGCGCGCGCCAACCTGTCGAAATCCGTCGTCAGCAAGCGTATCTCTACCTTGGAGGCGTCGATCGGAGCGGCGCTGTTCCAGCGTCATGCCGGACGGATCACGCCGACCGACACCGCAGAGGAGCTCGCCGCCCGCCTGAGGCCGGCCTTGGCCGAGATGACCCACGCGCTGGAAAGCGCCGCCTGGGGAATGGCGGGGCTCCGGGGCGTCCTTTCGATCACCGCGCCGATGACCTTTGGCGTTCGCCATCTCAGCCCCGCAATGGCCGAATTCGCACACCGCCATCCGGATCTTGAAATCGTGATCGACTTCGACGACCGCATCCTCGACCTCGGGCGTGGGCGGTTCGATCTAGCGATCCGTATCGGCCAGCTCACCGATTCCGGCCTGATCGTGCGCAAGCTCTGCGAGGATCCCCGCGTCGTGTGCGCGAGTCCGGAATACATTGCACGGCGCGGCGCCCCGACCGATCTTGTCGACCTCGTCGAGCATCCCTCCATCGGCTATCTCAACGTCCCGTCCCCGCAGCTCTGGCAATTCCGGGACGATAAGGGCGACGTTGTCAGCGTGCCTATGCAGGGGAGGCTGTCGGTCAATAATGGGGTGGCGATGTGCGATATGGCGACCGCCGGCCTCGGCGTGGCGATCCTTCCTTTATTCATCGCACACAATGCGCTGACCGACGGACGCCTGGTGCGACTTGTCGAACATCTTACGCCCGTTTCGCTGCCGATCTCAGTCGTATGGCCGCCGGTCAAGCCGATGCCGATGAAGCTCCGCACATTGGTCGACTACTTGGCAGATGCTTTCGGAACCGCGCCGCCTTGGCTTGCTCCGTAATGGACCGGTCATACCGGCTTCTCCGTCGCGGAGATCGACTTGCTCCTCGACACCTCTGAAACCGGACCAGCGCCCCAGGATAACGCACCAATGTCTGGAACTACCGCGGGATTAGCTCATCGACGAAGGAGGCGCAGCAGGAGCTGGCGCTTCATCTGACGGTCAAGCCGGTCGCGATGGTGGCCGACGCCATAAAGGACTGTTCGCGCCGCGGCGGCAAACCGTGACCACACGAAAGTCACGCGCGGAGAAAACTCACCCGGATTTTGGCCGTCCGCGGATGCAGCGTTTTCTCTTGTGACGGGGTGGGCCTGCGGACCGCCAGGAAGTGGCGGAACGGCCGGCCTTTCGGCGCTCGGTCAGGGCTGAGACGCAGAGAATGGGAGACAGCCAGACTTGGTGGCTGTGCTGGCAGACAGGAGCGAACCTGTCTCTGCAGAGAATTTCGCTGTTCATTGGGAAAATACAGGGAATTTCCGCCGAACCAGACGTGTGCCTTGCACTAACTTGCTGAAAATATGCATTTTTCTCGACCGTTTCCCTACGCACGGAACAGGGAAATTCTGACCCGAACAGAGAATGTCAAAGCGGCGAACAGCGCACGGCCTTGGCGAACGCCGCGGTGGTCTGCTCGACTGGGTTCTTCATCGACAACCGAATGCAGAACTAACTGTCGCGCAGTGCCCCAAACCCCGTTAAGCTTTTACCCGCATGGAGGCGGAATGGAAAAGATAGAGGTCATCCGCAACGGCCAGACCGATCAATTCTCGGTCGTACTGTCACAAGGCAATGACTCGATCCGGTGCATGGTGACCGTTGAAACTGGCACGCGTCACTCCGATGCGGAGAAGCATCAGGAAGCAATTTTCAAGGCACAAGCCCTGGCAAAGGCTCTCGATGAAGCACTCGAGTCGAAGCGGCACCTGTCAAAGGACTGAAGTAATTCGATGGGGTTATCGTCGTAGCCACAGCCGAGGCGACGGTGCCGACGCTCAGGGTATCCTGCAGCTCTATGTGCGATCGGTTGTTCGAATGCCTGCTCGCAAGGTGACGACGGCCCGAAAGCCTCTTGATCGACTCCGTCAAATTGCGCAGTAGCCGGCTGTCCATTCAGGCTGCTGACTCTCTCCCGATATGCAGCTCCTATTGTGAAAAAAATTTTCACCCACCGAGGCATAAGAGTCACTGAATCGCAGTGGGCGCTAAGGTCAGGGCTGCCCCCTCTGGAGGGATTTGAAGAAGGTGAAGGAGGCCCTGGTCGGATGCTGACGGGACCACTTCATTCGTCCAAACGCGGAAGAAGTCCAGATTGTAGCTGCCGAATGAGGTGATCATAGCGGCGTCAGCGGCATCTCGACCGTGCACCATCAGCACACGACCGATCCTTGGCGTGTTATGGCGAGCATCAAACGTATGCCAGCGGTTCTCCAGATAAACCTCAAACCAAGCCGAAAAATCTCCCGCTCCGGTTGGAGGGACACCAATGTCGCCCAAATACCCGCTCGCGTAGCGGGCGGGTATGTTCATGGCTCGGCACATGCCGATAGCGAGCTGGGCAAAGTCGCGGCACACGCCAGTGCGCTCTTGCAGTGCATCGAGGGCGGTCTTTGTGGGACGTCCGAACTGATATCCGAAGGTCAGGTGATTGTGCGTCCAGTTGCAGATCGCTTGAACCCGGGCCCAGCCTGGCGGCGTTTCACCGAATAGCGACCAAGCCTGATCGATGAGTTCGTCAACCTCACAGTAACGGCTGGCAGTCAGATAGGTTAGGGTTTCGCTCGGCAGGTCCACGATTTCGTGCTGGCGCGCGTTCCAGTCGAACGGATCGAGTGCTCCGTCATCCTCGACAACACAGTCAGACCACATCTTGAGACGGCCAATCGGCGCGACAAGACGAGTGCGCCGATTGGCGAAAGGATCGATATATTCTTCGAGTTCGACCTCTGGCTCGGTTTGAACATGGTCGGAGTCAGTGACCTTGCCGGTACGAGACGAATGCGGTGAAAGCGCCAGCAGCAGGGGCGTCGGAGTCCTACACTCGACAATAATCTCAAAGCCTATGCGAATAAGCATAGTCGTCCTTCCTAACAGCGCGTAGTGTCATGTCGTTGGTGGTGTCAGTCGCCAGGCCATCCGTCGTGTTCTTGCCCGCGGCCACCGAAACCAATCTCGTCACCGCTCCAACGAGCTACTTCGCACGGCGCCTCCCGATGAGAACGCTCCTCATTCGTCACCGGACCCGTTATGCCTACGACCGGCCTGTAGCGTTGGGTATGCATCGTCTGATGATCCGCCCACGCGATGGGCATGACATGCGCGTCCTGGACTCGAACCTGGCCGTCACGCCACGGGCCGATGTTCACTGGGCGTTTGATGTCTTTGGCAACTCAGTGGCACTGCTTACGTTCCAAGAGGAAACCGACGAACTGGTCATCGAGAGCAGCCTGACACTTCGCCGTTATGGCCTCGATGAGCCGGTGATCCGGATCGAACGCCATACGACTGGATATCCCTTCCAATATAACGCAGACGATAGCATCGATTTGGGGCCATTACTATCAGTTCAATGTCCCAAAGACCGTGCCACGGTCGAGCATTGGATCTCGGCGAAGATAACAACGCTGCCTAACAGAAGCTTCCAGCTCCTTGACCTCCTTGGCATCACGATCCACGAGAGCTTCGCCTACCGGCGTCGCGATGCATACGGCGTACAATCGCCCGCCGAGACCATCGCACTCATGAGCGGCACGTGCCGAGACTTCGCTTTCCTGTTCATGGAGGCGGCCCGCTCCCTCGGATTCGCCGCCCGCTTCGTCACCGGCTATCTCTACGACCCTGGAAGCGACGCAACGGATAAGCCAGAACTCAGCGGGAGTGGAGCCACACATGCATGGGCGGATGTCTTCATTCCGGGTGCGGGATGGATAGAATTCGACCCAACCAATAGGATCGTGGCGGGGCGCAACCTAGTTCGTATCGCGACCACGCGGACACCTGCTCAGGCCGTGCCGGTGGCGGGAACCTATCGGCACGACGGCGCGATTTGTCTTGGCATGACCGTAGAGGTTTCCGTCACTCGATCGGGCTGACGAACAGGATCCGGTCCGACTACCCTTCCAGTTCCCACAAAACCCACTGACAAAGGGAGACTCGCGAAGTGATGGCGGACACCGATCATTTACCTCACGAGATCGCTGATCGTTTCACGCGGCCCTTCGCCCGATTTGTCAGAATCGAAGCCGCCGCCGGTATCCTATTGCTTGTGGCGACATTCTTCGCGCTTATCCTCGCCAATTCACCGTTGTCTGAGCCCTTTTTGGGATTCTGGAAAACCTCAATCGGTTTCCATCTTGGGCCATTGGATTTCAGTCGTTCGCTACGGCACTGGATCAACGACGGATTGATAACGTTCTTCTTTTTCGTGGTTGCCCTCGAGCTCAAAAGAGAGGTCATTCTAGGCGAGCTGCGGAATCCGCGCATTGCAGCACTGCCCTTCGCCGGTGCGCTCGGCGGCATGGTTTTGCCGGCGTGTCTCTATCTCATGCTGATAAACGGTCAACCCGGCATGCATGGCTGGGGAACCGTGATGGCCACAGATACAGCGTTCGTCATCGGATGCTTGGCACTCTTTGGCTCTCGCATCTCGCCAAGTCTTCGCCTTTTCCTCTTGTCCCTGGCGATCTTCGACGATGTGGGAGCAATCCTCATTGTGGCTGTTAGTTATGGCGAGACGCTGAACTGGACCGCACTCGGTCTCGCAGGGCTGGGACTCGCTACTGTCGCCGTGGCTGCACGCCTGGGGATCCGAAACATTCCGATATACTTCGGGCTCGGGAGCGTGATCTGGTTCTGCTTCGATGCCTCCGGAATCCACGCCACGGTTACCGGCGTTATCCTCGGTTTGATGACCCCCACCCGTGTATGGGTAAGCGATGCCCGATTGCGCGCCGCATTCGAACGGGTGCTCGCCTACCCGACAGGCGAGCATTGGAGCGGGGACACAATGGATCGCCGCGATCTTAAGCACGCGGGTGTGGCGGCCACCGAATCCCTTTCCCCCCTAGAGCGGCTCGAATTGATGCTCCATCCCTGGATCGGATTTGCGGTCATGCCGATCTTCGCCCTTGCCAACGCCGGCGTGCCATTCGCGGGTGCAGACATTACACAACCAGTCGTGGCTGCAATCTTTGCAGGTCTCGTTGTGGGAAAGCCCTCCGGCGTCTTTATATTTACCTGGCTCGCTGTACACATCGGCATTGCAACGAAGCCGACCGGCCTCACCTGGGGACTGTTGATAGCCGGAGCCTGCCTAACTGGTATCGGCTTTACGATGTCGTTGTTCATTGCAAGCCTCGCCTATGCTCCCGAGATGCTCCAGTCAGCCAAGATCGGAATCCTGTCTGCGTCCGCAGTTGCGGCTACGGTAGGGCTGTTGCTTCTGGCGACAATCAGTCTGCGCTCGCCCAAGGTGGCAAAGCAAAACCATATGCAGAAGGACCTTGAGTGAGTCCGGTCGGCCCTATGACTTTGTACATACGAGCTGCCGCTGGATGGGTACTCGTAAACTGCCGGAGGCTTGGTGGAACCGCCTGTCCTGACTCTCGATTAGGCGGCACCGTAGGCACCTCGCCTTTGGGCCGATAGGCTCGACCACAAGCACCTTCCGGCGTTCAGGCTTTCTTATTCGACTTTTGTAGATACCTCGGCCACACAGAACCGCTCAGCCGTGCTCGCTGCTTTCTATTCATGATGCCTCGGCCCGCCGGCTATAATTCCCTCGGTCTTTCGGGTGAGGGGCTACTTCCTGATCAGCTGCTTCGCCCACGCGCGCTTACGCCTTGTCGTCTCCTCTTTAAGGCGCCTCAGCTTTTCCTGTTGCTCTTCTAATATAGCCCGACTGTGTTCGGCCTTCCGATCTGGACCGCACCATCCTATCGGCGACGAGCGCCCTCATTACCAGCATCTGGGTGAAGGGCGCGTATGCAACGCTGGTACTAGGCCGCGTGGTGTAGCCGGAAACTCATCATTCCGCGGGTAATCGACACCGATGTGCCGCTCAACCCCATCGAGATCTTCACGCGACCTTCAAGCTGTTTGGCGAGCGCCTCGACGATGCCTGTGCCCAGTCCTGGACTTGCCTTGCCGGTATGAGACTCGGATTTCCCGATCCCATTGTCGGAAATTGTAAGCTGCCAGCCCGATTCGGCGACTTCATAGGTGACGACGATCAGGCCGGCGGTCGTATCGGGCATAAACGCATGCTTGAGAGCGTTGATCACCAACTCGGTCACGATGAGACCGATGCTGACCGCCGTCGCGGACGGTACTGCGGCCTCGTCCACCTGAGTTCTGATTGAAATCGGACGACTGACGCCGATCAACGAGGCCGCCAGAGTCTCGCAAAGCCGCGACAAATACGGGGCGAGTTCGATCTGTTCTCCATGCCGCGCGATGCCGAGTTGCTGCTGTACGGCCGCCACCGACATGATCCGCTGATGGGTATCCTTGAGATGCACCCGCGCCTCCTCCGACTGCACCGCACGCGCCTTCATGAGGAGGATGCTCGCGATAATCTGAAGGCTGTTGGCGATACGGTGCTGCATCTCCTGAAGAAGGGTTTCATTCTGATGCAGTAACTCCGCCGTCTGCCGTTCATCGGCGCGGCGCCCGCTGATGTCCTCGATCGTCAGAAGCACCAGCGCGCGGTCGTTGCCCTGGTGGAACAGCTTGCGCGCATTTAGCAGCAGCATGCAGCGCCCGAGCCCCGGAACATCTGCATCGACTTCGCAGACTTCTGTCACCAGGAAATTCGTCAGCATGAATCTCAGCTTCGGAATGTCCCACCGGCCACCGCCCAACGCGTAGAAAGGGCAACCCTGAACCTCCCGCCAATCGACTTTGAACATGTGACAGAAGGCGCGATTTGCTTTGACCACGCGCAATTCTTCATCGAGAACCAACAGGGGTTCGCAGATTGTTTCCACGATTGCCTCAGCCAGGGGGCGAGCTTCATCAAATTCCGGGAAATACCGATTGGCGGGCGCAACCAATTTGTGTGCTCGGATTGGAAGCGCAGGCCTGTATTGCTTTTCCATGTCAACTCTCCCGCAACAGGCGCCCGAGTACGAACCCCTCTGGGCGCACAGGGGATGAATGTCCGGGCGGCGTCGGCCGCCAACGGACATTACGAGGAGGAACTCTCCATAAACTATAGTCCTACGCTCATACTGGGGTGACGGCTGAGCAGAATTGATCACTTCGCGAGGATGTGGGGATCAGGGCTCAATGTGCGGCTTTTCGTGCAGGATAGCGTTGAGCAGCGAGCTGTGAACTTCGATCCCGCCATTGTAGGATATAAAGCCCAGCTTTCGGAACTTGTTCATGAAGAAGCTCACGCGCGCCCGCGTTGTTCCGATCATCTGCGCAAGCGTCTCCTGGCTGATCTTCGCAATCATGGGCTCCGGCTGTCCGTCCTTACCGAAATTCGCCAGCAGCAGGAGCAGACGGGCAAGGCGCTTCTCACTCGAATTGAACAGTTGATCGACGAGGTCCGCCTCGACCCGAACGGCCCTGCTCAGAAGATGGGCGATGAACAGTTCGGAGAATGCAGGCTCCTCCTGGATCACGCGAAGGATCGCCGTCTTCTCCAACCGCGAGATGACGGCAGGCGTCATGACCTCGACCGTCGATATGCGCTTGACCTGTCCTGCCAGGCATCCCTCGCCAAAGAACTCGTTCCTCCCTAGCATGGCAACGACGGCTTCCTTGCCCTGCTCCGATACGACCGTGGCTTTCACCTTGCCCTTCTGGATATAAAAGACCGCATCCGCCGGCTCGCCCTGCGAGAAGACGATCTGGCCTTTGTCGTAGTTGCCGATGCTCCTGCCCTTGCCGACACGGGCGAGAAAGGCTTTGGGATCGAATTTCGGCTGGCGTTCCGTCGTCATGGCACGACTCTTCCTGTACTAAGTCTCCCGACACCCCCACATGTGGACGGCAGTCATATGTGGAGCCGTAACATAGCAAATCGAACTGTACAGACGGACGAGAGAATACGGGCAACGATGCCGCGTGCGCCTTGCAATTCCTAATCCGCACCAGGTCCGAGAGAGTGTTCAAAATTGCTCAGATGCTGTCCGCGATCGCGTCTAGTATTCGAAATTCCGGGCAGCTTTTCGCCTGTTCGTTAACCATCTCCCTTCCACCGTCTCCGCCAGCATTCAGGTGAGGTTGCGGGATATCCCAGTCGAGTTCCGGCTGGACGGAAGGGTCGCAACATCACACTGCACGGTCTCGGCATACGGTCTCATCTCAGCCCAAACCGTCAATCTGCGTGCCGAAGCTGATAGAGAGGCTGTACATGCCTGAACGACATCCGAACGCTAACATCACTCCCGACTCCCGCGCGCTGATACGAGACCTCGCTCCATACCGGGAGTCGAACAGCGCGCGCAGCGCGTTCGAACTGGTAATCACGGCGGTGCCTTTTGTGCTGCTGTGGATTCTAATGTGGGCTGCACTGGATGCTGGCTACTGGATCGGTCTCCTTCTCTCCCTTCCGGCAGCAGGCTTTCTTGTTCGTCTCTTCATGATTCAGCATGATTGCGGCCATGGCTCATTTTTCCGTCGTCGTCATACCAATGATTGGGCCGGACGCGCCATAGGCGTTCTGACGCTGACGCCTTACGACTTCTGGCGGCGAGCCCACGCACTCCACCATGCTAGCTCAGGCAATCTCGACCGCCGAGGTATCGGCGATATCGACACGCTTACCGTTGATGAGTTTCGGGCCCTGACGCCATGGCGCCAGTTCCTATACCGCCTATACCGGCACCCGGTCGTCATGTTTGGCCTTGGGCCGGCATATCTGTTCATCCTGCGCCACCGGCTGCCGATGGGACTGATGCGCAACGGTTGGGGGCCTTGGGCGAGTGCGATGGCGACGAACGCGGCGATCGGGATGCTGGTCGCCGCGATGATTTGGCTGGTGGGCGCCGGTCCCTTCCTGCTCGTGCAACTGCCGATCACGCTTCTTGCTGCCTCGATCGGGGTCTGGCTCTTCTATGTCCAGCATCAGTTCGAGGATACGCTTTGGGAGCACGAAGAAGGCTGGAGCTTCCACGAGGCGGCGCTGCACGGTAGCTCGCACTATGATCTGCCGGGCGTCTTGGGCTGGTTCACCGCCAATATTGGAGTGCATCATGTGCACCATCTGTCGAGCAAGATACCATACTATCGCCTGCCGGAGGCGCTGCGGGACCATCCCGAGCTTTCGAATGTCGGCCGCCTCACCCTGCTTCAAAGCCTCAAAGCTGTGCGGCTCGTGCTTTGGGACAAAGAGAACCGCCGACTGATCTCATTCGCGGAGGCGCGCAAATTTGCTTAGCCGAGCCCCGGCACTCACTGCCGATGCGCATACACATTAAAGCCTCGCTGCTGTGCTAAAAGGCGCAGAGTTGCCTTTTCCGCCAGCGTCTTCTGCACAAGTTGCCGCTCATGCATTTGACTCTTTTGCGGTCTCCACCTCTCACTAAAGATGGTCTCGGTCCTCCCTCTGACAGATGACATAGGTAGGGGGCGAACCGGGTCATATCATGCTCTCGAGTCGGGATTGCTCTGGTACGATCTGGTTACAGCAGCGGCACCGTCTGGGCGCTGGTTCCGATAGCGGCGATGGCGCTTTGATAGACCGTCCTCGGTTTGCATTTGGGTTTCCTCTTTGTCTGCGGCACCGCCGAAAGGTTCCGCACCGTCGCGAGACGATGCTCGGCCACCTCCAAATTCGTCCGCGTCAAAGTGGCCCTATTTCAACTGAGACACTACCAGATCGCCTGGTTAGTTGATCGCCAATTTCGAGCAAGAAGATTACTTTCGCGCTCCGCGCGCGGCCATGAGCGCGAGGAGCGTCTTCCCAAGACCAGCGTCGGTGACCTCCCGGGGCAACCGGGAGCAGGTGCGGGATGTTGGTCGTGGAAACTATCGCGAAGATCCGTCGGGCGTATTTCCAGGACAGGAAATCGATCAAGCAGATCTGATCCACCCCCAAAACAAGCGACACAAGCCGGAAGAGATCGTCACGAAGCTTCGACAGGTTGAAGTTCTGCGCGGCCAGGGCATGGCGATGGCGGATGCGGTTCGCCAGATCGGCGTTTCCGAGCTGACGTATTACAGGTGGCGCAAGCAGTATGGCGGCGAGCCGGGACCAGCTTCGCCAGTTGAAAGAACTCCAGAAGGAGAACGAGCGGCTGCGCAAGGCGGTTGCCGATCTGACGCTCGACAAACTGATCCTTTCGGAGGCTGCCAGGGGAAACTTCTGAGCCCCTCGCGTCGCCGTGCCTGTGTTGACCATGTTCGGACAGTTCTGCCGAGGGTCTCGGAGCGCCGGATATGCCGCGTGCTGGGGAGCATCGTTCCACGCAGCGACGTATCCCGCGCGGCCGGGACGACGAGCAGCAACTGACCGAGGACATCGTCGCACTGGCTCGCCGCTTTGGCCGCTACGGCTATCCCAAGATCGCCGAACTCCTGCGCAACCAGGCGGGCTGGGTGGTCAACGACAAGCGGGTTGAGCGCATCTGGCGGCAAGAGGGGCTGAAGGTTCCAGCCAAACAACCAACGGATCCTGAGAAAGCCAATTACGCCTTCTTCGGGAGAGACCCTGAAGGGAGCGGAGTCGAAGTCTGGTTTTCTGAATATGAGATTTTCGCGCTCCTCATAGGGACCAAGTTCATGGAGCATGGCTGGACGCAAGGGACCACGGTTTCGGTCCTTCGTGAGATCCGACCTGTGCTCGAGCCGGAGCATGGAAAGATTTTGGAGTGGGAAACAAGAGACGCGTCCCACGAGGAAAAGGGCGCCACGGTGTAAGACCGGAGCGACCTGTCGTCGTTACGAACTATCCGGTCTACCTGGTCGTCTGCTCTCAAGCCGACGCTTCCAAAGGCACCGCTGTCGATTCCAACCGCAACGCTGCTGTCCTCGAACAAAGCGACGTCGGAAGCTTTCTTCAGGAAAGGCCGGGACGTTCCGCCACTCTGCTGGAACTGACCGTTCTGGCCGATGCTTGGGCTAACTCGAAGAAGCGAGGCTTGCTGCAAGAATGGCGCTGCCGTTGCGTCAGCAAATTCCCAGCGCGTGACGAATCTTTGATCTGGACTCACAACTGGAGTCATCTCAAAGCTTGAATACGCCTACGGTAACCGGTTTTGCAGCTTTCAATGACTCTTGAGCGACCATCTTATTTCTCGCGGCGCGAGGCCGTATTGCCGGCGGAAGGCGGTCGCGAAGTTCGCGGGATTGGTATAGCCAGCAATGACGCTCGCCTCTTGTACGCGGCTTCCGCCGGCTGAGAGAGCGTCGAAAGCCCGCTCCAGCCGGTGCCGTCTCACATACTCGAACACACTCACCCCCTCTGCGAGCCGGAAGAGGCGCTGAAGACCGCTGGGGCTGACGCCGGCCTCGCGAGCGATGATCTGAACAGTCAGCGGCTCGGTCAGCTTCGCCTCGATCAGATCCTTGGCGCGGCGCAGTCGGGTGAGGTCGGTCCGTTCCAGGAGTCCGCCGTTGATCCTTCGCGGTTCCGCATTGGTGACTGCGCTGATCGTCTCGGCGACGATCTCCACTGCGCGGCTTTCCAGATAGAGCCGGCGCAGCTCTTCGGTGAAGACGCTCGGTGAAAAGATCTGGTCCACCAAGGCCAATACGCGTGGGCTCAAGGTCCAGCGGTGATCGGTGAGATGTTCTCTCAGGAGCCTTGCGGTATTACGCTCCGTGTCGACCTCTTCCAATCCTTCGACATCGAGCCATTCGGTGGTGGCGGAGACAACGAGATGCCGGACATGCTGTCTGCCGGCCGACGCCCGCTGAAAGCTTTCGCGTTGTGCGCTGACGATTGCAGCGCCGGTGGTCGCACGGTGGTCTTCGGCCTGAAACTCGAAGTCGCGGCCGCCGATTTTCACGTCGACCTTTCCCTCAAGAAAGAAAACGCAAGACAGCCCTTCCCCCAATGAGGACGTCGCCGTGAATCGTTTCTCCTCGATGGCATTGCTGGCATGGAGGACCAGGCCCCGGCGCAGTTCCTGATGCAGGAATTGACCTTCGATAAGGATGTCGTTCGCCGAAACGGTATCGTCCGAGCTCTCCAGAGCTGTCTCACCGCGTTGAAGAAAGTCGCAGACCCGGAGTCGTTTGCTGCCATGCGTTAATTTTCTATCGCGGTTGTTTGTGACAGGCGTCATCTGAAGCACCTTTCAAACCCGAAGGCCAATATCGCCCTTTGACCATCCAGCTAGGAAGTTTTGTTGGAATGCAAAGATTTCTGGGTCAGCGGCAAAGACCAGAACGTTGCTGAGCATCCCATGATTGCCTACTCAATAGAGTTAATATGACATTTACAGTCAAGTTTTGTCGGGGGCGTAGGCATGGGTCAGTCTTGGCGGATTTTGCGAGAGCTTGGGGTTGAGTGGCGCAAGTCCACTCAAATTGGAATGCGGCCAGCAGGGTATTGGAATGCGTGGCCAACGGATACCGAGGCATGTACGAAAAACTTGGGACTGCTCGCCGCCTGGATGATGCTTGCGGCCTCACTGACGTTGTTCGCGCCTTCTGCATTTTCGCAAGAGGCAGAAGCCACTCAAGACGCACAAGGGGTTCAGGAAATCGATGAACCGGCCCCGGCGGCCGAAGAGGACGCAATCAACAATGAAGCTGCGCCATTGAGCGAATCCATTTCTCTCGATCCCATCGTAGTTGAGGGGACGGCTCCCATACCGGCTCCGCCACGGCCGCAACCCACCGCAGAGCCCGCACCACCACAACCCGTCATCCATCCCGAAACACTCGAGCCGGTGCAGACGACAGCATCCGTCCCGGGCGTGAACGGTCCTGCACAAGCCGAAGGCTTTGTTGCGGAGAGCAGCACTAGCGCGCTGAAAACTAATGCCTCGATCTTAGAAACGCCACAGGCGGTTAGTGTTGTCACCCGCGCGCAGATGGATGCTCAGGGTGCCAATACCGTGCCGCAGGCTTTGCGCTACACTCCAGGCGTACTGGATGAACCGAACGGTTATGATCTCCGCTACGATTGGCTTTGGATCCGCGGCTTCAATACTCTAGGCACCGTCTGGATGGATGGCCTTCGCCTCCCCGGCGATCCTGTTAGCTACGCCACTCCAAGTATCAATCCCTATGCGCTCAGAGGTATCGAGGTAATCAAAGGGCCAGCCTCTGTGCTCTATGGTGGTGCTATCCCAGGCGGTCTGGTCAACTTGATCAGCAAGCGGCCCTTAGACGCGCCCTATCACGAGATAGAGGTAATGACTTCGTCGTTCGGAGGAGTACAGGGCTCCTTAGACTTTGCCGGCCCCGTGACCGAGGACGGCAAGTGGACCTATCGCATGATAGCCCTCGGAAAGGATCTTGGGTCTCAAATTGATTATGAACGCGACCGCCAGATCATGGTGGCACCAAGCCTGACCTATCGGCCGAACGAAGCGACCGAACTGACCCTCTATGGGTATTATCAAAAGGACGCACCGGACTTCTACAGTCCCCGCTTCTATCCGGCGGTCGGCACTCTGCTCCGGAATCCGAATGGGCAGATTCCACGCGACCGATATTTTGGCGATCCCGAAGCGAATGAATTCAACCGCGACGTCTACCTCGCCGGGTATGAGTTCGCGCACGACCTCAACGAAACCTGGACCGTCAGGCAGAATCTTCGTTACGGCTTCGCTGACCAAGATTTCTTTTTGGCGCTCGTCAATCCCGCCTTCGCGTATCCGCCGGCCGGCAATGGGACCACCCTCAATCGCGTCTCTGCTGCGACGGACGATCAACTCGAAAATTTCGCAGTCGACAACCAGTTGGAGGCACGCTTCCGCACTGGCAACTTCAAACATACAAGTTTGTTCGGCGTGGACTATCTCTGGGCGGAATCCTTCACCAATTTCGGCAATGGTTTCGGGGCCTCGCCGATCGATTATCTCGATCCGGAATATGGTCTCGCTCCGATTTCGGTTCCCACCTTTACCCGATCGGGCCTTCAAAAGCAGGAACAGCTCGGCCTCTATCTGCAAGATCAGATCCGCTACGATCGATGGCTCGCCACGCTCGGCATGCGTTACGACATCTCCGAGATCGACACGACGGACAGGCTTGCGGGCACGCCCACCGTCACTGCGAGGGACGAGGCGGTTACGTGGCGGGCCGGTCTCACCTATCTTTTCGACAACGGCTTGGCGCCTTACGCCAGTTTTTCAACGGCTTTCCTGCCGACCTTGGGCACCGATCTCGCGGGTATTCCGTTCGATCCCCGCACGGCCCAGCAATACGAAGTCGGCGTGAAATATGAGCCTTTGAATGGACGCGGTCTGTTCACGGTCTCACTATTCGATCTGACGCTGGAGAACAACCTGACGCCGAACCCGGTCGACCCGCAATTCTCAGTGCAGTCGGGCGAGCAGCGAATCCGCGGGGTGGAGATCGAAGCCAAATACGCTGTCACCGACCGGCTCGATATGCTCGCCGCATATGCCTACTCGGACTCCGAAGTGCTGAGTTCCAACGATCCGGTCGAGCTTGGCCAAGATATGCTACGCGTGCCGGAGCATCAGGCCAGCCTCTGGCTGATCTACAGCACGCCTTGGGTGGACGGCCTTTCAGTGAGCGGCGGTGTGCGCGGCCTGACAGCCTATCAAACGGATGCCACCTATCTGCCCGAGCTTCGCATTCCTGGGCGCGTCCTGGTTGATGTCGGAGCGGCCTACGAGCTTGGCAAGCTTGCGAAAGCATTCGAGGGCACAACCCTGCAGGTCAATGTGAGCAATCTCTTCGACGAAACCTATGTTTCTCAATGCCTGAACGTCACGGGCGGAAGCTGCAACTACGGTGCCGAGCGCACCCTGACGGCAAGATTGAAATACAGTTGGTGATGCTGATGAAAGCGTCATCCCCTAGGGCGGCCAGACGATCGGCCGCCCATCCCCTTTTCGGACTGCTCCTGCTGATAGTCTCGGCAGCAGCAGCTCTAGCCGCCTCTACACCTGCGCTTGCGGAGATCGTACTGACCGATGCCGCAGGACGCGAGGTAAGGCTCGACAAGCCTGCCGAGCGCATCGTCACAAATGAGAGCCTGATTCTGCTTTCCCTCGCGTTGATCGATCCCGATCCCATCGCGAAGATCGCAGGCTGGGCTTCTCCTCACCGCATCGACCGGGGCATGTACGAGGCCTTCGAGGAGCGCTTCCCCGCAATCGACAATATTCCTGAAATCGGAGGCTATTTTCCCACTGGTGGCATGGTGGAAGGCGTTCTGAGCGTCGGTGCGGATCTGGTGATTATTCAATATTGGCAGCAAGCGTGGGAACCCATCGCCACCCAGCTCGCCGCGGTCGGCATACCAACGATCTTCCTTGATGGGCCCGAGACGGATGCGCTCAGCCCTGCGGAGGAGACGCGCTTCTCTATCAAGCTGGTCGGCAACGCGATTGGCCGTCCGAAACAGGCGGAGGAATTCTCCGACTTCGTGGCCTTACATTACGACCGCGTCACCCGAGCGCTTACAGACGTCAAGAATCGTCCGACAGTCCTGGTCGACGCTCATGCCGGCACGGAGTGTTGCTCCACCCCTGGAGCCGACAATCGGCTCACCGAGTTTCTGCACTTGGCGAAAGCAAAAAGTATCGGCGCCGATGTGCCGGGCTATGACGGGAGGCTCAATCCCGAAGCGGTCCTCGCAGCCAATCCCGAAATCTATATCGGAACGGGCGGTTCGCATCTCTCCGCTCTCGGGGGCTTGCTTCTCGGTGGAGGCGTGACTCCAGAGAAAGCTCTATCCTCTTTGCAGGCCGTGCTCGCAAATAGCGTTCGGGGGAAGCTCCAAGCCGTTCGTGAGGGACAGGTTTACGGCATTTCACATCAGCTTTCGATTTCGGCTTTGAACATCTTGATGTTCGAGTGCTTTGCCAAGTGGAGCCATCCGGAAGCGCTGGAGGCGGTCGATCCGAAAGAGACCTTAACTGCGATCAATACACGCTTCCTCGCGGCACCACTTGAAGGGACGTTTTGGATCGCGCTGGAGGACGACAATTTTGGCCCCGCACCTTAGGACGCTGGCTGCTCTAGCGAGCATTAGTTCTTTTGCACGGTTGGGATTTGGGAGTTTCGATGACAAAGGCATTCTTTGCCAGGACACGCATTGATCTAGCTGACTCCGGCGCGATGATCGCTGCGCTTTGTGAGCATATGACGGAACACGGCGCACAAGTGGAAACTCGTGGGCCTATGCAGATTCTTCATGTCGCGGGCTCAAAGGCTCAGTTTTCCCCCGAAGGCGACACCGTGCGCATCGATGTTTCAGCGCCCGACCTGGAGGCCATCTACTTCCTCCGGCGTGCTATCGCCTCACATATCGCAGAATTTGCGGAGGACCGGACGCCGGCCCTTAGATGGAGCGGCGACGGCAGCGATCTCTCGCGACCACCCAATTTTCGGCTGTTCGAGGTCGTAGCCATCCGAGATGTCACGCCGCGCATGCGCCGTATCACTCTTCTCGGGGAGGACGTTGCGCGCTACGCGCCGATGGATGCACTTCACGTACATCTCTTGATCCAGCATCCCGAGCTTACCGAGCCGCAATGGCCGACGGTGGCGGCGAACGGGCTATTGCGATGGGAGGACGATGAGAGGCGACCAAAGCTGCGAAAATACACCGTCCGCTCGATCGACGAAGCCGCCAGCACTATAAATATCGACTTCGTCCTCCATCCGGATGCCGGACCAGGTGCAGGGCTCGCCGAGACGGCCACGATCGGTGACGAAATTGGCATCATGGGACCGGGAGGTGGTGGTCTGGTTGATGCTGACTGGTATCTGTTTATCGGTGACGAGACCGCACTGCCGGCAATCACACGCATGCTGGAGGCTCTGCCCGCGGGCGCATCCGGCAAGGCAGTCATCGAAGTCGCGGACGAGTGCGAAATTCAGCCACTACAATGTGCCGGCCAGATCCATACCACCTGGCTTCCTCGAGACAGAGCGCAGGCAGGAGAGGCGGGACTCCTGCCCGAGGCAGTGAGAGCACTCGCATTTCCCGACGAAGAGGGAACGTCACGCTATGTCTGGGCTGGCTGTGAGTTCGACGACTTCAAAAAGATTCGAAACCATCTTCGAAATGACCGCGGCTTGAAGAAAGACGAGCATCTCGTCGTGTCGTATTGGCGGCGCGGCTGTAGTGGAGATTAAGCTCAAAATGCTCACCAACGTCCGAACGAATTGGGGTGAGATCTAAATCGTATTTATGAGCCTGCGATACCGGAAGAACTGCCGCTTGAGCAACATTTCGAAATCGGCATAGCTCATCAGAATTTTTCGCAGGTTTGGACATCTCGTGCAGAGATTGCGTGACGGAGGTTGGCGGCAGATCGCCGGAGCCTTGGGGGTTTTTCGGCATCCTCATCTATTCCGGTCTCATCCCCGGGCATCTGGTCTCCCAGCTTCACGCTGATCACTGAAGCGAAGAACCTCAGCGTCGTACGAATGTGACGCTTGCCACCACCAACGTCATCCGCGATCAGAGGTCTGAATTGCGGTTATCCGGCAGGGCGTTACTATGCTGTCTTGAAGTATGGGGGGATTTCGAATAATGAACGCGTCTCTCCTTCAGGGCAATAGTTTTGAATGATTCTAATTGTATGCTCGCCGAGACGAAGAAATCCATTCTCGCTCTTCTCACCGAGAATTACGGCGATCTCGTCCGACATCTCAATTATCGACTAGGCGGCGAAGCAGATGCCCATGATGTTGTGCAGGACACTTTTCTGCGTCTGAATCAGGTTTCGGTCGACACGGTCATTCAGAACCCGCGTTCCTACCTTTTCAGAGTCGCCGACAATGTCGCGGTCGATCATCTACGGCGCAATGCAGCCAAAAAGCGCCTCTCAGCGACGATAGAGAATCTCGAGACGGCGAATGAAACACCCTCCCCGGAGCGGGTGGTCGATTACCGTCAGAGATTGGAGCGGCTGCAGACAGCCATCACAGAGCTTTCGGCGCGCCAGCGCGAAGCCTTTCTGATGCACCGTTTCGACGGGCTTTCCCATGGAGAGATCGCGGATGCCATGGGAATCAGCAAAAGCGCAGTCGAGAAACTCCTAATGAAGGCATTGGGACATCTCCGGACTAGATGCGACGACTTGCTCGATTAGGCTATACAATTTTTCCGTGTCGGAGGTGAGGGATGACGCCTCTTGATCCGTCCTTGTAGTCAGAGGGGTATGATTCTGCCCGCTCGGCATTGCGCGATTGAGATGAGCCGTTAGCTCCATGGGACAATCACAGGATTATTTGCAAAGCCAGGCGCGCGAGGAAGCGTTGGCTTGGTTCGTGCGGCTCAGCTCCGGTGAAGCTACCGCGCAAGAGCACGCAGCACATGCGGCTTGGCTCGACGCCTCGGCAGTGAACCGGCAGGAATACGAAAAGCTCTCCGGCCTCTGGCACGATGTCGGTCGAATTCCAGATCCAAGACAAGGGTCGCGCCCCGCCGCAGTCACATCGCACATGCTCAGCCGGCGCGGTCTCTTGACTGGCGGCGCCATGGCCGCAGCGGCCGTCGGATATGTCGCGGTTGCCGGTCTACCGGACTTTCTTTTGGCCGACTACGCGACCGGTATCGGCAAGGTGAGCCGCTTCACCTTGCCCGATGGCAGCAAGACAGACCTGGATGCCGATAGTGCACTCAAACTCGATTTCACCGCCAAGGAACGACGGCTTCACCTGTTGCGGGGCCGTGCCTATTTCGATGTCGCCAAGGACCAAGAGCGCCCCTTTACCGTCGTGGCACGCTCGGGCAGCGTCACGGCGCTCGGCACACGTTTTGTGGTGCACGAATGGGATGACGAGGTCACCGTAGCCGTCGAAGAAAACGCGGTTGCGATCGAGGGACCGGGCTCACAGCAGGCAGAGCTGCGCGCCGGAGAGTATGTCTCCTATGGTGAAAGAGGGCTGGGCGCGGTTGCTTCCGGTGACACGGCGACGGAGTCAGCTTGGCGGAGGGGCAAGCTGATCTTCGAAGACCGGCCGCTGCGCCAGGTAATCGCCGATGTGAACCGCTATCGCAGTGGCACGATCCTGATATTGGACGATGACCTGCTGGAATTGAGGGTGAGCGGGATTTTCGACATCAGCAACCCCGACGGAGTGCTGCATGTCATCACCCATACCTTGCCGGTGAACAGCTACGAGCTAACGCCTTTTTTGGTGCTGCTGCGCGCGGCTTGAACAGCTTTCCCTCGCCGCTCCACGCATTTTCTTCCCGCCTAAGCCCCTGCCATAACGTACTAATTTAAATCCTGAGTATTTTTTTCAAGTTTGGGGGGTGAGGCACCGTCATTCCGGAATCGTCTTTGGATCGGACGTGCTTGGGGCCGTCCGCAACAACAAGACGACTTCGGGGGCAACTGTGAAGAACTTCGAATTGGCGTCCATCATCCGGGGCGCGAAGGTCAACAGCGTGGCGCTGCTGACAGCAATGAGTTTGGGTGGGCAGGTGTTTCTGGCAGCAGAGACGGCACAGGCGCAATCGTCGGTGCAAGCCAGCTATGCAATTCCGGCCGGCCCGTTGGGGCCGGCTATTTCCAAGTTCGGCGACAAGGCAAATCTACAAATCCTCTATCGAGCCGATCTGGTGCGTGGCAAGCGCACGTCTGGGCTTTCCGGGCGATACAGCACCGGACAGGCCCTGTCTCTGCTGCTGGCTGGCTCTGGTCTGAGCTACCAGTTCAGCGGCTCCAACACAGTAACGATTCTCGATCCCAACTCGGATGTCGAAGTGGTGCCACCGTCTGACGGCTCGCTGCTTTTAGATACGATCAACGTGACAACAGGGGGCAATCCGACCGAGGAGGTTTACGAGACCGCGGCTCCCGTCGACTACATTTCCGAAGACAGCATCGAGCATTTTCGCGGAGCGAATCCATCCGACATCTTCCAGGGGACGCCCGGCGTTATGTCCGGCGATCCGCGGAACTCCGGCAGTGCGGTGGATGTGAATATCCGCGGCATGCAGGGCATGGGCCGCGTGAATGTGACGATCGATGGAGCGATGAACTCGACCACTGTCTATCAAGGCTATCAGGGCATCTCGAACCGCACCTATGTGGATCCCGACTTCATTGCCGGGGTCGATATCATGAAGGGCTCCGACGCGTCGTCCCGCGGCATTGCCGGTACGGTGGAAATGCGCACCCTCGAGGCTAGGGATATTGTGAAGGATGGCAAGAACTGGGGGATTCGAGCGAAAGGTGGCTTCGGCACAAACACCGCAGAGCCAGTTGCCGACAATGAAGCCGGGTACGATTTCCCCTCGCTTCCCTATAACGAATACGAACCGATTGCTTCCCCAACCGGTATGGACCGACCATCCTTCCTGGAGCCCACCAATGGTTCGGGAAGCATCGTGGCCGCTTACGAGGACGATAGGGTCGAGCTCCTAGGCGGTTATGCCTACCGCAAGCGTGGGAATTACTTCGCCGGTACACATGGAAGCCATGCCGAAGTCGTCGATACCGGTCCGCAGGAATATTGCTTCAACGAGAATTCTTGCTATCAGCCCGGCCATCCAAACGCTTGGGATAATCTTTATCTCAATAATGGGTTGGCAAATTACCGGGCCGGCGAAGAAGTCCTTAATACGCAACTCGAGACCAGTTCGGCGCTGACCAAAGCCGGTTTAAAATTTGGCGACGGGCAGGCCCTGCAGCTCGGCTATATGTGGTTCAAGAGCGAAGCCGGCGATCGCTTGGCCTCGCGTCTCACCTCTGCTTACAGCCAGGCAACCCAGCAGGAGCAGACGGTCGGCGCGGAGCTGAACACGTTCACTGTCAAACATGAATGGGAACCGGCCGGAAACGACTGGATCAATCTTCAATCCAACTATTGGTATACGGATCTGGAGCGCCGCAATCCTCGCAGGGCCGGCTCATATTATTCACCATATCAGCCCGAGGATTTCGGCTTGCCAGCGAACTACCGCGTCGGCACCGACAATGTGATGTGGGGCGGCGACATCACCAACACGTCACTGCTTGATCTGGCTGGGAGATCGCTCACCCTGACCTATGGCGGGTCCTATTTGAGCGAGGACACACGCCCGAGCCCTTATTCGCAGCAACTGGAAGACTGGCTCACCATACGCGACGGCGCCCGCCAGGAAGCGGCTGGCTTCATGAAAGCTGCTTGGGAGGCAAAGGACTGGCTGACGCTCAATGGCGGTGTGCGTTACCAGCATTTTTGGAGCGAGGACCGAACAGGTCCCGACACAGAAGGGAACTACGGGCCCGATGAGCTTCAGGGGCAGACCCTCAATCAGGGTGGCTGGAGCCCTTTTGCCGGGGTAACGATCGAGCCGGTTAAGAACACCCAGTTTTATGTCAGCTACTCCGATATGGAGCGGATGCCCTCGCTCTTCGAATCCTTGACCGGATTTAGCTCACGCTTCAATCCGAACCTCCAGCCGGAGCGTTCGCGAAACTGGGAAATCGGCACCAACGTCATTCGCAAGGACGTGCTGGCTTCAGGAGATGAGGCCATGATCAAGTTCGGTTACTTCAACTGGGATGTTCAGGACTATATCGCCCGCGAGTGGCACCAGTTCGACCGACCCGATGGCAGCTATTACCTGTCGATGCTGACTTACAATATCGACCGGGCAAAATTCGAAGGTCTGGAACTCTCAGCGCGTTACGAGCATGAGGGGTTCACGGCGGATTTCGCAGCCAACTATTACCTGAACGTGGAGTTCTGCAAGACGGCCGAGACATGTGCAAACAAGTCGCTATACGCCGACTACGCCACCAATCAGGTGCCACCTGAATACACTGTCTCGCTCACGGCCTCGCAGACATTCATGGATGAGAAACTGACCCTCGGGGGACGGGTGGTTTATATCGGTCCGCGCTCCATTGGCCATGGCGAGGTTACGGCGCAAGGGGCGAGCCAGTTCATCAACCAGATCGAGTGGGACCCTTACACGCTGGTTGATGTCTATGCCGAGTACCGGCTCAGCGAATGGCTGACCGCGGAGTTCCGGGTCGAGAACCTGACAGATCAATTCTATATCGATCCGTTGAGCCTGGTGAACCAGCCAGGCCCTGGCCGGACCGCATACGGTTCACTGACGGCACATTTCTAGATTGGCTCGGCAATAGCAGAAGCGGTGGTGGCGCCACCGCTTCTCGACCCGCCACCTCATTTCATCCAACCAGTCGGGAGCCAAGAGAGTAATGCAGCACGCTACGGAACCTTTCGAGGAGAGTCGCAGCAAGAGACTGAAGAGCGCGACGCAAGACGCCCACCACCAATTGGACCGGGCAATTATGGAAGCAGCGCTGTTCTCCAGCCGCGACCGCTATGTCCTTTTCCTGGAAATTCAGCACCGCTTCCATCGCGATATCGACGCTCTGTACCGCCATGAAAGCCTTCGACAATGGCTACCTGATCTCGCGCAGCGGCAACGTCTTTCTACGGTAGAGCAAGACATGCGGGATCTCGGCCTGGCTGCGCTGACCGTGGAGCCGCTCTTTGGGGATGGCATAGATTTTCCCGCCGCACTGGGTTGGCTTTATGTCGCGGAGGGCTCCAAGCTCGGCGCGGCTTTCCTGCTCAAAGCAGCCGCCCGGATCGGTCTCGGCGAGGATTTCGGGGCACGCCATCTCGCCGGAGCGCCTGAAGGCCGTGGGTTAAGCTGGCGCAGATTCATCGACGCATTGGACTCTGTCCCGCTCCATCCCGGCGAAGAAAAGAAGCTGATCGAAGCTGCCCTCTCGGCATTCGCTCATGTCGACTCACTTGCCAAGGAGATCGTGGGGCGAGGCGCATCTCAAACAGAGGCTGTGCTGGTGTCTTGAGACAGCTTGTCGAGAAATCCGTTCGCTTGAGCCTCGATGCGGTAGCACTGATCCTGCTTGGATTGCTGCTGGCATTCGGCTGCCGCGCCTACGGTCAAGAAATCGAGGGAAGCACCGCGCGCAGTGCTCCCCCGACGATTAGCGCGGGAGAGCCGGCACAAGGCGACGCTATCGACCGATTGCCTGACGATCGCTTCGGTCGCGATACAATAACATCACCGGCCGCATCAGCAGCCGGTGATGAGCCATCCATACCAGCCCTGGGTCCAGCCTCCGACGCTTCTGCGCCAGATCTGTCCCCCGTCGGCATGTTCATGGCCGCCGACTGGGTGGTTAAGGGGGTGATGATCGGGTTGCTTTTCGCCTCTATTGCGACGTGGTCGGTTTGGCTCGCCAAAACCGTGGAAATCGCCTGTGCGAAGGCCCGGGCAAAGCACACGAACCGAATCATCGAAACAGCGGATTCGCTTCCAGCCGCAAACCATGAGCTTGTCGATCGTGGAGGACCTTGCGCCTTCATGCTGCGGCAAGCGACCGAGGAAGTTGCGGGCGCTTCGAGTCCCGGCGGGACCGCAGCGGGCATCCGTGAAAGGGTTGCCCTGCAGCTCGAGCGGATTCAAGTCCAGGCCGGACGGCGTCTGTCGCGCGGCACCGGAGTGCTCGCCACAATCGGCTCGACCGCACCCTTTGTCGGGTTGTTCGGTACGGTATGGGGCATCATGAATTCCTTCATTGGCATTTCGGAATCCCAGACCACCAATCTCGCCATCGTTGCACCGGGAATCGCTGAAGCGTTACTTGCAACCGCCATGGGGCTGATCGCGGCCATTCCCGCCGTGGTGATCAACAACTTCTTTGCCCGCTCCGTCGGCCATTATCAGCAATTGCTTGCCGATGCCGTGGCCGCCACGAAAAGGCTCGTAAGCCGTACTCTCGATATGGAGGCGGCAAACGCTCCGCCTAAGAAGCGCGCGTCTGGCCGAACCAAGAAAAACACGAAAACGGAAGAGGTTTGCGCGTGATCGTCGATCCGACAGCTTTCATCGGACGCCGGACACGCATTGCCGAACGGCTTCTCTGGAGTGCTGCAGTGCTCGCCGTGTCCGGTGCTCATGTAGGCTTGGCCGCTTGGCTGTTGCACGATCCGGCTATCGAACCGGCACCTGCTAACCCGCCAGCTATCATGGTCGAGTTCTCGCCCGAATCTACATCTCAAGAGGTGCAGCAGGAGCAAGAAATCCAGCCGGACAAAGAGATGCAGGAGCAGGCCGCCAATATGGCCGATGCCCCGGACCGCCCTTCCGAAGAAGTGGTGGAGCCTGAGCCGGTCGAAGAAACCTCGGAAACGACCAAGCCGATCGAGGTGGCCGAGGTCGTGCCGCAAGAGGCCGAACCTATCGAGGATATTACAGAGACCGTACTGGAGGAGGTGGAGGTTCCGGTTCCCCTGCCCCGTCCCACGCCCCCGAAGCAAAAAGAATCGGCGCCTCAGAAGAAAACCGCGCCTGCGCCGCGCTCTACCGCCCCGCCCAAGGTGGAGACCCGGAAGGCGAACAGGACGGCGGCGACTCAATCGACCCGCGGCAGGCCGTCGCCGCGCATTTCACCCGCGCGCTGGCCGTCTTTGGTGGTGGCTCACATCGAACGTTTCAAGCGCTACCCGGCGGAAGCGCAGAGCCACCAAGGGATGCCCTATGTTCGCTTCACCATCGATGATTCGGGCCAGATCACAGGCGCGAGGCTCTCCCGGTCGTCCGGGAGTGCCGCGCTTGATCAGGCGGCCCTCAACACAGTCCGCCGCTCATCTCCCGTTCCGGCTCCACCACCGGGAGTGCAACGCACGTTGACCGTTCCAATCCGGTTCAGCAATCGCTGATCCCCTCAGAGCGGTTTCCACTTCGCCTGCCTCGATCCGGTAGCCGCGCAGATCGCGCCTCGACTGCAACTCCCTGAAAGCAAGCTATATTCAGAGGCTCTTCGATACAGGGCGAAGTATATTAGAGGAGTCTCCGTCATCTCAGCGAGAGCTGGTCTAATGATGCTGTAAGTCAGGACGCATTGGACTCGTCCGAACGGAGAGCCTAAGAGACGAACAACAGTCGCGAGCGCCAGGCCCGGCAGTCCGGCGCTGATTGCAGCAAATTTTCGTCCTGATAGATCTTCGAGCAGCCTGGCCGAGAGTCTGATTGCAGGTTCGTCGGCACCGAGATTTACCGACAACCGAATCCGCCGCCAATGACGAGACATCCCGTGTCGACAAGAATGGCGCGCAGTTTTCTCATTCCTGAACTCCTTCGATGGGTTTGGATACCTGTGCGCCGGACGCTATGGAGACGACCGCGCAACTGCCTCCGACAGGCAGGAGCAACGCTTGTCCGCCGGTGCTCAGTTGATACGCAGCCACGTCACCGAGATCGTTCAGTTGAGTGCTTCCTTCCGGCAGGATAGCGGGAATCTCGCTGCATGTTCTCTGATATGGCGCTATCCGAACCATCGTTCCTGCGCAGCCCTTGTCGGTCGGGCTGGCAAAAACATATCCGGCGGCCGCACTAGCATAGCTTTCGTTTTGATAATTCAGACTGACGATGCCCTCAATGGCATGATCGTTAGGCATTTGCTTGTTCCAGAAGGACTGGACACCATAGCTCGCACCGCCAGTGAGACTCTCGCCGAGAACGGCATAAAGGTTTGCACAAGCCTCGATACCGGCCTCTTCAGTATGGTGGACGAATGGTGTGCTGCCGCCGCGGCCTGTCGTGCCCATTGTCCTCTGCACTACGCTTTGAGCCGTATCGGCTAATTGCCCCTCTACGCCGACGTCAGTCGATCCGGGTGGTGCTGTTTTACCAACCTCGGAAGCACTATCCTGCGCGTTGGCCGAGTCTGAGGCAATCGTGCTGTCGAAGAAATCCATCATTTCACTATGGTAAAGGGTTGCCCCGACACCGACGGCGATGCCGATCATTGTCATGGTGCCAAGTCCGATAACCAACGGAATGCGGCGTTTTTTGGTATCGAGCGGAGGGCAGCGTCGCTCGCTTTGCATTTTTCCTGAAACCGGGGCTTGCAACTGTCTGCTATCGTTCATTGGACCTGTCTTGTGATTTTCTCATTCGATCGCTTCTAGGGCGCTGGCGAGCCCGGCGAGCTTTGCAGTCACGGTGATCTCCGAGCCGTTTCGCGTCGGATAGGTAATCGTTGGCGACGCGTTATTGGCGATTTCGCTACGCATGATCGGCCCGACCGGCAGCATTCCGACACAAACCACCTGGTTGCAGCCGTCGAAATAGACTTCGATCGGGCTCGTCCTATCCTCGAAGGCGATCGAGACGAAACCTTCCGCGTCGGCGACTGGCGCTGTTCGAAGTAGCATATAGGGTTCGCCCTCGCTGGTCAGTGCCAGTGCCCAACTGAACGCAAGGGTTCCGTTTCGATCGGTGAGAACTTGTCTGACATTGCAGACGGTTCTTTGGTCAACGAGATAGTCGTCGCAGATCAACGTCCAGTCGCCGAATGGACGAATGGTGCGCTGGAACTGTCCCATTTCGACACCATCCGGAACGCGCACGTCCGACGGGGTCAGCGTGTAAGGCGGCCCAAGCAGTTCTTGCCCCATACCAGTGATCGGCACAGCGAACCCAAGGCTGATGCACATGAAGACCGTGTGCACCAGGAGCTTCGCTGCTTTGCTGCCTCGCATCCTAGTTGAGGGTGAAGCTGGCGCCAGCACCCACACCCCAGTCATCTCCTGCTGTCGTCCCGCTGAGGTTCGCCCGGAGGCGGCCATTCTCACTTGTATAGCCGGCACCGAAGGCGAAGGCGCCCTCGCTCCGCCACAAGCCGCCCCCGGCGGCGACGCTGAGTTTTCCAGGCCGATCGTCGTAACGCAGCGATGCAGCGGCAATGCCGATGGCGGCCGCTTGCCGGGCTTCCCGCTGGATACCACCCAGCTCCTCATTGAGCTGGTTGAAACGCTGATCGGTATAAGCGTTTGCTTCGCTTAAGGTCGTCGCAGCGACCTCGTCGGTATAACTGTTTGCGGTATCGATCGCATAGGTTACCCGCTCGTCAGTATATTTGTTGGCACCGTCAATGCCATCATTGAGCTGGGCTACGTTGACGGCATCAGTATCCCTGACGCCCCGGCCGACATTACGGATTTCGACCGCCGCGTTCGGGTCACCCCCCTGGAGGGTTATGCTGTTGGACCGGCTGCCGTCGGGGTTGGTGTCGTACTGAACGACGTTTTCGACTGCACCACCGACATTGTCGATTTGATCTGCAAGACTTTCCAGTGCCGTGTTGGTGGAGTGAAGCTGCGAGCCGTTGACAGCATCGGTACTGTCGGCCGACACTCGACCGGCTCCAACGTTGGTGATAGTCCGCTCTGATCCCGCATCGCCGACACTGACGGTTCCCGTGGGCGTGGCACCCGCGAAATCGTAGTTGTTGCCGTTGATCGTGGTGCCTGAGGTGCCGACTGCTTCACTCGTCACAGAGCCGGAACCGAGTGCAACGTCGTTGGCGTTGTTGGCCTGAGCTCCCTGTCCCAATGCAACTGCACCTTCACTACCAGCGGCGGCACCATGGCCCGCCGCAAGGCTACTGTCGCCATTAGCTACGCTTTCGGGACCGATCGCCACACTGTCCGTACCGTTTGCGGAAGCATCGGCAAGCGAGGAATTCGCGCGGAAATAGGTGATGCCGCCCCCCTGGTTAATGTCGGTTAGTTGGTCATTGATGTTGGTGATGCTTTGATCGATCGCTTCGAAACCGGCACCGACATTGGTGTATTGATTGCCCTGAATATTGTAGATTGGATTAGAGATTGTGCCATCCGGGTTTACCGTCGACCCGCCGCCGAGATTGTCAGCGATGCTTTGCGATAGACCGTAGAGCTGCGATCCGTTGATCGCATCCGTGGAAGCGCCGCTGACCTCACCGGCGGCGAGATTTGTGATCGTGGTACCGGTGCTACTCGCCAACGTGATCGTATCCTTCGGATCACCGGGAGCCCCATCGTAAACGACAGTCCGATCGGCTAGATCGTCAAGGCTTTCATCAACGGCACGAAG
Source organism: Methyloligella sp. ZOD6 (assembly GCA_050110875.1). Classification (GTDB taxonomy): domain Bacteria; phylum Pseudomonadota; class Alphaproteobacteria; order Rhizobiales; family Methyloligellaceae; genus Methyloligella. The sequence goes on along the minus strand of CP188828.1, from coordinate 1,746,515 downwards.
CTGGCTCACATTGACTGCATCGGTGTCGGCCGAGCCGGCCGCAACGTTCGTCAACTGACGTTCCTCGCCGTCGCGGCCGAACGAGACTTCGCCCACGGAGGTCTGCGGTGCATCAAGGCCATAACCCGCATAGTCTGTCTGAGCGCCGACACTCGTGAGAGCGTTGGAACCAATCGCGAGGCTCGCCACATGTTGCGCGGAAGCGCCGGCACCAATGGCAATAGCTTCGCCGGCGTTTGTGATCGAATTCGAGCCGAACGCCAACGATTCCGATCCGGAGATCTCGGCGTTATGGCCGATTGCGATACCACCCGCCGCATCCTGATTGACAATCGCTCCGTTACCGATCCCGATGCCGTTATCGCCATTGACGACGGTATTGGGACCGACAGCGATCGAACGATCCCCCGCGGCAACCGAGTCCGGATCTTCATTAAGGGGATCGCCTGGGTTGGCATGAAAATACCGGGTGCTCGAAGCCGATACGGCACTGATCGAATTGGCGAGCTGACGAAGCGTTACGGCGTCATGGTCCCGTGTGCCATCGGCCAGATTGGTGACCTGCCGCAGGGTGCCGTCGTCTTCATTGCCTAGAGAGACAGCGCCAAGCAGATTCGCATCGGTGGTATCGAACTCGACCAAGCCGCCGGCGAGCGTACCTTGCTCGCCGATAACGGGCCGGTTGGAAACCGAACCGCTGCCGATCGCAACTCCGGTATCGACGGAGACCAAACTGTCACGACCAAGCGCCAGTCCATCGGTGGCACTCGAAGTCGCGTTATAGCCGACGGCAGTTGATCCCTCGCCCTGTGCATAGGCGTCGGCTTCGGGCAGTCCGGTCTCGTTGGTCCGGGCATAGCGGATACCTTGGCCATTGAGGTCGACATAGGTGTCGGAGGTATCGCCTGCGATATCAGTAATCGTTCCATCCAGATCGATGATATCTGAAGTGTTCTGGTTGATCTGATCCTGCGCGAGGTTCAACTGGCTTACATTGACCGCGTCGGTCGCGGCCGTGCCTGCGGCAACATTGGCGATCTGGTTGCCGCCCCCATCGATCCCGGCAGATGTCACGCTCGGGCCGCCGGAGATGGTCACACCGTCGGCCCCCACTATTGTCGTATTCGTACCGTTCGCAACGGTCAGGCCACCATTTGATAGGACCGAGTTTCCGGCCGTGAGCGAGGTCACCGAGATGTCGTCGGCGAGGTCGAAGGTCACATCGTTGCTCGTTGAGCCCTTCGACACGACGATGTTGCCGTCAGCATTGTTCAGATCGACAGAGTCGCCCGGTGCGACATTGGACGCATTGGCGCCCTGAGCGCTGATATCAAAGCCAGCGCTGGCGCGAGCACTTACAGCGTCAAGCGCATCCTGGACATTGTTGAAGCTTGTACCCTGGACACTTAGATCGGCGATCATCGTCTGCGCGACAGGATCGTAGCTCGAACCGCCACCCAGAGCATCGGCAGTTGAATTGCCGAGAGCTGTGAGTTGGCTGACATTGACCGCATCGGTATCGTTGACCCCGGCTGCAACGCCCGCGATGCGTCCGCTTCCGGCATCGTTGATGATGACATCGCCGAATTGCGGCTGGTCGGTCATTTCCAGATTGACGACACCGGCGCTGTCGACCGTTGTCGAGAGGTTAGCGCCGGAATACGTGCCGGGGCGGCTCGCCGCGCCCTGGATCGTCAGGGTCTCGCCGAGAAGGCGATCAGCCGAGCCGACATTGCCCGCAAACGTCATCGGCGTGTCACCGAGCGCCTCTAACTGGCCGAAATTGACCGCGTCGGTCGCGGCCGTGCCTGCGGCAACATTGGCGATCTGATTGCCGCCCCCATCGATCCCGGCAGATGTCACGCTCGGGCCGCCGGAGATGGTCACGCCATCGGCCCCCACTGTTGTCGTATTCGTGCCGTCCGCGATGGTCAGGCCACCATTTGATAGGATCGAGTTTCCGGCCGTGAGCGAGGTCACCGAGATGTCATCGGCGAGGTCAAAGGTCACATCGTTGCTCGTCGAGGCCTTCGACACGACGATGTTGCCGTCTGTATTGTTCAGATCAACGGTGTCGCCCGGGCCGACGTTTGTCTGATTTGCACCGTCCGCGCTGATGTCCCAGCCGGCATTGGCCGTTTCGTCCACGGCACGAAGCTGTGCAACATTGGCCGCATCGCTGTCTTCCGTTCCCGCCGCCACGCCGGTGATCTGACGAAACTCACCGTTGCCGGCGTCTCCGACCGATACGGCACCAAGAGTTCCTTGTGTCGCCACGATGGCACCGACGTCCGCACCTGTCGGCACATAGCCCGCGACACCGGCGGCGCGTGACGCAACGGAGCCCGAGCCGAGCGCGACACCGTCACCCACCGCCGCGTTTGCACCGTTGCCGAAGGCGAGCGACCCAGCTGCTTGTGCGGTCGACGCGTTGCCGAGCGCTACCGAACCTTGTCCCACGGCTTCGGTCTGGTAGCCGATGGAGACGGCGCCCTGTGCTGCGGTTCCTGGCACGCCAACACCTTGACCGCCTCCGCCGGCCATCGCAGCGTTGCCGAGCGCTACCGTGCCGTCGCCGGTGGCTGTGCTGTCGAGGCCTTGGGCGATCGCGCCGTCACCCGTGGCCGTACTGGGATCGCCGATGGCCACCGCGCCAGCCCCGGAAGCGACATTGCCGGCGCCGATGGCGAGGGCCGAGCCATTGGCATTGCCGGTCGCCACTGCATCCGTGCCTAAAGCGATGTCATTGACCTCGTTCGCAACCGCATTCGTACCGACAGCGATGGTGTTATCCGCGTCGCCATCGGCGCCGCTTCCCACCGCGATGGAATCCGCGCCGCTGGCCACAGACTCCGGTCCGATGGCGATACTGTCGATACCGGCGGCGCTAGCCCCGCGCCCCAATGCAGTACTGCCGCTACCCGTGGATGTCGCTTGATAACCTAATGCGACTGACGTCTGGCCTTCTGCATTTGAATCACGCCCAAGCGCCGTACTAGAGTCACCTGAAGCGGTAGCGCTAGCACCGAGTGCGGTGGAATAGAGGCCTGTAGACTGAGCATACGCTCCTAGGCCAACAGATTGAGTACCACCGGCTATACTGCTGGCACCGATCGCGAGTGCACGATTCCCAGCGGCCTGAGTGACAGGATCTGACTCCCCCACCCCTCCCTGGTTTAGCGCTGAACCGATAGCAATAGCGCCATACCCCGAACTTGTCGCTCCATTGCCCATCGATATGCTTTGACTTGAGCTTGCGGTTGAATTTCGCCCGAGCGCGATGGCGTTGAGCCCACCAGCAGTAGCCGGATTGGCAGACTGGCCAATGCCGATGGCAAGTGAGGACCCTCCGGTGGTAATTCCCTGACCTGCTGAATAGGAAGCTCTAGCATATCCGGTGCCCATCAAGACGACGATGTTGAGCGCAACCACTGTCACGCCAAGGCTCTTTCCAACGTCCCGTCCGGCAATTGCGACGGCATGTATGCCGTTGCTCCCTACTCCCAGGGCTCTGGGTTCGAGCCACCTGCATCGTCCGCCGAGCGCCTGGCGTGCCTCGCACAGCGGCGCCATGAAGCGGTGACGGAACCAACGGCGGACTGCGTTGGAAACGTGCGATGAAACTTGGGCAATCGACGCTGCAAGACTTGTCAGCAGCGCGCTCCACCGAAGGTTCGCAAGATGCCCCCACGTCGGAAAATATTGACTCCACCAGATCAGCATGCCGCCGCCCCCTAGATGCGTTCCGGATGATCCGATTGTGGAAAAAATGTGGGGAAAAACACCGTTTGTAACGGTACGAAACGGTTACGAAGGAGGTAAATCAACCTCAAGGCCCGCTGCGGCTAGTCCTTGCGCAACGAGATCAAGCACATGCTCGCTCCACCCTAAACTCAGATGCCAAGGGTAGTATTCCGCCGCTATCCTGGGGTATTGGGTAACAAGTGTCTCAATTGTACGCGCAGCTCTTTGTTCCATACCCAACTGTCCGAAAATGGCAGCCTTAATCAAAAGAACATATTCCTGAGTTGAGTCAGTGCGTTCGATAAATTCCAGCGCTTTGGCGTAGTCTCCTTGAACGTAATAGGCGAAGGCGGGCTCTTGCCAAGCGACGTTGACACCGAGAGCCATTGCTTTATGGAAAATTTCAAGGGCCTGATCGGCACGCTCGAGCCGCGTCAGACGACTTGCTATCCGCAAATGCTGAAAAATGTCACCTGGATATTCGGCACGCAGAAGCTGTTGCCGTCGCAAGAACAAATCTACATCACCCTCACTGAGAGCCAGGTGCATTGATGCGACTCGCGTGAGGTAGGCGCCAGGTGCCAGTTCGATAGCCCGACCGATCGCATAACGTGCACGATCGAGAAGCATGTCATAACCATCGAACGCAGTCGCGGTATGATAGCGAGCTCGAATGACCTGAGTTGCACCCAACACCGCCCATGCGGCCCCATCATAGGGATTTGCCTCCAAGTGCTCTTCCAGGCACGATGTGATCTGATTGAACTCGGAAACGTCCTGAATCCGTAGAAGCAGGATTGCTCGTGTGACGCAACTCGCTCCCCGATAGGATTGACCGTATCGTCGTTCCAGAAGTAGCGGGACCGTGCCGTTCTCACCAAGAAGTTCGAAAGAAATAAAACTGATCGTTCTCTTGAGTGAGCTAATGTCGTCACTAGTCAGGACTTCGTCTCTGGACCATCGCACTATCCCCTGGTCATCCATGAGCATGAGGTGTAGCGATATTTCAGAATCGATCGATTCCACGCGACTAAACAAATGGAACGGCCAGATATCAGTCGAACCTGACTCTCTCTGTTCAGCCTGCTGATTTGCTGAAATCACCCTGCCTAGACCGATTGCGGCTAACTGCGATGCAAGGCGATAGTCAATCCGCCTAGCAAGGTCTATCGCATGCGCATCGGCCTCACCCGTCTCCGCTGGATAGACGAAAACGGCCGGCTCGCGTCCGTCCCAATCCATGCGAACAGATCGTTGTGTCGTAATGAAAGCCACAACGATGCCACTCAACACCATTATACTCAAACAGGCAGCGAGCAGCTTGGGCAACCAACTTTTTGGCAGCTTTCGTTTTGGTGCGGCATTTCCGGTTCCAGCCCAACCGGGATACTCAAATTTGGGAGCATACCCCCCCTTCGGAATCGAGATAACCACCGGTCTTGGTTCGGGTTGGCGTGATCGATACGCTGCCAAGGCAGTCCGGAGGCGGACCGCTGCAGTCCGCACCGCATTATCGGTTCGCTCATTCTGAACTCGGTGCTTGAAGACCTCCTGCGCGATGACGCTCGATTTGAGTCCGTCAGCGCGTCCTTCGATTGCTTCTTCAACGACAAAGGTCAGAAAATTCCTCAAAACCTCGGAATTATGGAATTCTGGCGCCTCAAGAATACGACCCAGCTCTTGAACAATAGAACTTCTGTCTAATTCATTGATTTTTTTTGTCGTTAAAGATCTGACGTCACGAAACATCTGTATAATAACAAAATTTTAATATAAAATATCTTTTATATTTCAATATTTTCTGAAATGAAAGTGTGTTATAAGTTGCTTTGCTTCTAATATAGAATCTTCTGGCAAGAAACCGGCCCGATCGATGCGTTCGAACCTCGAGCAATTTTATAGCCCGCCGCCTTCAGCTGGGTGATCTTGGTCGATCAGAACCGCGAACACCGAGCCCTCTTAGGACGGATGACGATGGTCGGGTGCACATTAATCGCGGTTTTCTAGTTCAGTTCAACCGGCCTTCGGACCTACAAGGGTAGCATCCGTTTTCACCCGCCCCTCAATCTCGGCATCATCAAGTTTCTCGGCTTCGAGCAGATCTTCAAGAACGCAGCCCCCTTAGCTTCGGCGCCGTCTGACTTTCCACGAACTCGAAAAAATCCAGAGCCGAGGGCGCAAAGTTTGTGGCCTCCAACCACGCATGATCTTTTGCTAATACAGCGTCGCGCGGTAGGAGCCTATCAATGACGATGAACCGGTCACCTGCGAAGGTCATTGTTGAGGTCATAAAGAAGGCTATCGTTGTCAGCCTGCCCGGCACCCATCTGAAAATCGTCTATCAGCTATCGCCCGAGTTCTCTGGCTTGGTCGCGCAAACGGGCAACGTTCGAGACGATCCGAAGTCTCCAATGGCACCGGTCCAATTCGGAATTGCCGCATGGCAGGCCGCTAACGAAAAAGCGCGGGAGCTTGGTTGGATTATTTGATCGAGTTTCCTTCAGGCATGAGGCGACTGTGACCTATGTGGTTGGCCTGATCTAGACGGGACCTATCGTTGGGCCGACGCCGCTTGGTGCGTGGCGCCTATTGCTGCGGGCTCCCCAAGTGAGGCATCAGGTGATCGGATCGATCCAGTCATCATGCCACTTTCCCTATGCCAGTCGCCTGGACCTGGCAGATTATCGGTTGAAGAGATGGAATCCTCGTTACAGCGCTGGAAGTGAAAAAAGACGCTGGATCCTATATCCGTAAACTCAAACCTGCGGCCGCACTCAACAAATCACTTGCGAGCGATAGCCTCATATTGATCGAAGATATCTGACAAGACTACGACTTTGAATTAAATTCGTTTCCGAGAATTTAATTTCCTTGCGGTTGCCCCCTTAACGCTCCTAGCTAGCTGCATAGGAGCGTTTGAACGATGACACCACATCAATCAGACCGGCAGCGAAAGCGACCCCGGGGCCGACCAAAGGGGACGACCAAATTCGAGCAGCAAGACCTTCGCCTGCTTGGCGAATTCGCCGATCTCGCCATTAGTCAGCCGCAAACTCCTCTTGCGCCTTTTCTCGTCGGGCACGGGTACGAGCACAAGGATGTCCGGCGGGCGCAGAAACGATGGCGCAAGGAAAAGGCAGCCCTGCTGGAGGAAGCACGCGTCCGCGCCGATGCGTCTCCGCCGGACAACCTTTTCGAGTGGATGCTCTACGCGGGGGAGATGGTCGCCGCCATGGCTGGGGCGGTCCGCCCGGCGATGGAAAAGATCTCCGGAAGCCTGGAGCGTGCTCAGCGCCGGGTTGCCGCTCGAGAAAAGCTCGGTCTCGACTCCGACCTTCCTCTCGACCTGACTAATCAGGATGCCGTCGAGCGGGCCATCCAGCGCTACGGAGAGACGGTGGCGAAGCGTCGTCTTCCGGCGGAATTCGATCGGCTGACGCTCGCCGAGCTCCCATTCTCGCTCAAGCTCTATGTTGTCGCGATGCTGCTGCACGAATTAAGTCTGCAGCTGGCCGAGGCGGAGAAGCGGGAGGGCGAATAATGAAGCGCGGTCAGAATAAACCTTCTTTTCCGTCAGGCGATCTGCGCGAGACGTACGGAGGACGGATCGAGACGATCGCCCTGGGTCGCCTTAAGCCCTACCCACGGAACGCGCGCACGCATTCGAAGAAGCAGATCCGGCAGATCGCCGATAGCATTCAACGCTTCGGCTTCACGAACCCGGTGCTGATCGACGATGCCGACGTGATCCTGGCCGGCCATGGCCGGGTGGAAGCAGCCAAAAAGATCGGTATGGACCCGGTGCCATGTCTGAGGCTGTCCTCGATGAGCGAAGCTGAAAAGCGCGCTTATGTTCTCGCCGACAACAAGTTGGCTCTGAACGCCGGCTGGGACGACGACCTTCTTGCTGCCGAACTCGAACTCGTGCTGGCCGACATTGACGAAATCGACGTCGGCATCACTGGCTTCTCCGTGGCGGAGATCGACCTCCTGCTCGACACTGCTGAAACCGGACAAACGCCCCAGGATGACCGCGATGATGCGTTGCCAGAGCCACAAGCCGAAACCGTTAGCCGGGTCGGCGATGTGTGGCAGCTCGGAGAGCATCGATTGGCCTGCGGTGATGCCCGCGACGAAGAGATTTATCGGTTGCTCATGACGCCTGGCGGCCGCGGGCGCGGGCTGGCCCAGATGGTGTTCACCGATCCGCCGTACAATGTCCGGATCGAGGGCAACGTCACCCGGTCGAACGGCCACCGCGATTTCGTGATGGCCTCGGGTGAGATGGCGAAGGACGCCTTTATCAGCTTTCTGACCTCCACCTTTCGGCGTCTCGTTGCATGGAGCGCGGACGGCTCGATCCACTACATCTGCATGGATTGGCGGCATCTCGACGAGATCAGTGCCGCGGGACAAGAGACCTATTCGGAGCTGAAGAACCTGATCGTTTGGGTGAAGGACAATGCCGGGATGGGGAGCTTCTACCGGTCGCGCCACGAGCTCGTCTTCGCCTTCAAGAACGGTCAGGCTCCGCACATCAACGCCTTCGAACTTGGCCAGAACGGACGCTACCGCACCAATGTCTGGAACTACCGCGGGATTAGCTCATCGACCAAGGAGGCGCGGCAGGAGCTAGCGCTCCATCCAACGGTCAAGCCGGTCGCGATGGTGGCCGACGCCATAAAGGACTGTTCGCGCCGCGGCGGCATCGTCCTCGACCCCTTCTGCGGCTCCGGTACGATCCTGATCGCGGCCCAGAAGACCGGTCGGCGGGCGCGTGCGCTCGAACTCGATCCTCATTACTGCGATACGGCTGTCCGGCGCTGGCAGCTCTTTGCCAAGGACGATGCTGTCTTGTTGGCCACCGGCGAGACCTTCGACGAGGTCTCGGCGCGGCGCAGCCTTGAGGCAGATGCTCCCGCGGTCGAAACCGCCGGCCTTCCCACCGGACCTAATCGGGAGGTGTCATGAGCGACGACCAACATTCAAAGGAGCCGGGCGCGCCCTACGCCGTGGGCTATGGCAAGCCGCCTAAGGCGCATCAGTTCAAACCCGGCCGAAGCGGCAATCCGAAGGGCCGGCCTCGGGGTGCCAAGAGCGAAGCCACTCTCCTTAAGGAGCTCCTGGGAAAGAAAATGGAGATCCGCGAAGGAAACCGGACACGCAAGGTTTCGACCCTTGAGGCTCTTCTCCTGCGGCTGAGGACCGACGCGCTGAAGGGCGACCACAAGGCTCTCGCCTTCCTTCTCAACCGCTACGGCGCCGTCGTTGGACCGCAGCACGATTCTCACGATCCGCTTGACCAGGACGACAGGCAGGTCCTGGAGGCCTTTGCCGAGAAGCTTCGGGTTGAACCTGAGGAGGAGCGGTGATGCATCCGGCCGATGAGCGTGCGGCGCTGAATGCGATTCTCCGCACCGAGTTCGAAAGCTTCCTGTTGCGCTCGCTATCCACGCTCAACCCGGGCATGCCCTACTTGCCGAACTGGCATATCCGGGCCATTGCCTATCAGCTGGAGCGGATCAGGCGCGGCGAGATCAATCGCCTCATAATCAATATGCCGCCGCGACATCTGAAGTCTCTAACCGTCTCTGTCGCCTTCCCGGCCTTCCTGCTGGGGCTGGAGCCCTGGCACCGCATCTTTGTGATCAGCTACGCCAGCGAGCTCGCCCTGAAGCACGCGAGGGACTCGCGTTCGATCATGGAAGCCGGCTGGTACCGAAGGGCCTTTCCGGAAATGCAGATCAAGCGGAGCACGGACGAAGAAATCACCACCACCAAGAAGGGGTTCCGCAAGGCGACTTCCCCGGGCGGAACGCTCACCGGCCTTGGTGGCGATATCCTCATCCTGGATGATCCGCAGAAGCCAGTCGACGCCCAGTCGAAAACGCGGCGGGACAGCCTGAACCAATGGTTCACGAACACGCTGATGTCCCGGCTCGACAACAAGGTGAAGGGTGCCATCATCGTGGTGTCCCAGCGGGTGCATATGGACGACCTCTCAGGCCACCTCATGGGCGGATCCGATGCCTGGGAGGTCTTGAGCCTGCCGGCCATCGCCGAGTGCGACGAGCAAGTCCCGATCGGCCCGACCGAGACTTACTTCCGCGCGGCTGGAGAAGCCCTGCACCCGGAGCACGAATCCCTCGCCACCTTAAAGGTCATGCAGAAGGAGCTCGGCTCGTACGATTTCGGCGCCCAGTACCAGCAGAGCCCTATCCCCGAGGGCGGCGCCATGATCAAGCGCCACTGGCTTAGATTCGAAGACGCACCGCCGGAACGGAAGACCGGGAGCAAGATCGTGCAGAGCTGGGATGTAGCGGCCAAGGACGGGGTGCAGAACGATTATTCGGTCTGCACGACCTGGCTGGTCCAGGAGGGCGAGTACCATCTCATAGACGTCGTCCGGGGCCGATATGACTACCCGAAGCTGAAGGCCACAGCTCTCGCCCTTGCTGAGCGTCACGATCCGACCGCGATCCTCATCGAGGATGCCTCGGCCGGCATCTCTCTGGCGCAGGAGCTACGCGCGCTTGGCAGCTATCGCGTGAAAGCGATCCCCATCGATCATGACAAGGTTACCCGACTCTACGTCCAGACCGCCAAGTTTGAAGCGGGTAAAGTCTTCTTCCCGAAGCATGCTGCCTTCATGCCCGATCTGCTGGACGAGCTCATGGCTTTTCCGCACGGAAAACATGACGACCAAGTCGATAGCATCAGCCAGGTCCTCGGATGGACGCTGTGCGGCTATGCCGAAGCACTGATGGCGGCAATGGCTGACTAGCTGCGCGGGTACTTGCGTCACAAACTATTCCGACTGTAGCTCCCGATCCGCGCGACGAGCGCCCCGCCGACGACCGAGACTAGTGCGCCTCATCGTCGAAGACGATGTCGATCCGCGATGCGGCGAAGGTGCTCGCATCGAGATTGATCGGCCGACCATCCTTGTCCGCATTGACACTCATCCAGAACAGGACGGGTGCGGAGGACGGGACAGCCAGATCGCCCGCCTCTTGGGCGGTCGGCAGCCGCGCCGAAATACGCGTGGCCTTGCGGGTGTACCCGTCTACGCCATAGCTCGCGAAGGTGCGGGTGATCGAGTGGATGTCCTCGAACCGTTCTGCGAAATCGGCGAAGCGATCGGCGGGCATGCTGTGCCGCGCGTAGACGATCGGAATGTAGTCGCCGGAGCGCAGCAGGTCAAGGCGAACGACGCTCGCCCCGACATCGATCTGAAGCCAGCGCGCAGTCTCTTCATCCGCCTCCGCCGTTGCCGAGCGCAGGATCTTCACTGCTGGCTTCAAGCCCGCCGCGGCGATGTTCTCCGTAAACCGTGAACGCGGGCCGATGCGATAAGGAATTGGCCGGCCGACGACGAATGTTCCCCGGCCGCGCCGGATCTCCAACATCCCGCGCCCCACCAGATTCTCGATTGCACGACGAACGGTGTGGCGATGTGTCCCGAGGTCGCTGGCCAGCCGATGCTCCGGGGGCAGTTGGTCGCCAGCTTCGAAATACCCCGTCTCAATCGCCGAGGTGAGTGCGTATTCGGCTCGCCTCCATAGAGGCCAGAGCTGCGCGTCGGGATCGTCAGGGAGGGCGAAGGAAGGAGAGGACATGGAAGTGGCTGACATATGAGCTTCACAAAGCGGCTGTAACTGTGGACGAATTATCGAGGTATAGACGTCTGTGTCAATAAGGAGGTATAGACGTCTATATCTTTAGAGGCGACTTGAATGCGAACGGGCGAAAAACAGGAGAGACTTATGACTGGCGACGCAAAACCGACTTCCCCCTTCCAACGAACGGTAATCCTGATGTGTGACGGATTGGGTGTCGATTATTATGCAGCCAGCCCCATGCCGACCCTGAAGCGTTGGGCGGAAAGCGGCGTTTACGCCGATGTTCAGGCCGTCCTGCCCACGGTGACGAACGCGAATAACGCCTCGATCTGCTGTGGAAGCTTCCCCGACGTCCATGGCGTTATCGGGAACTCTTATCTGGATGAGCAGGCCGGTATCGAGGAGTATCTTGAGAGCGCCGATCTGGTTATGGCGCCTACTGTATTCGAGCGTGCCGCGGCGCTCGGCGCTTCGTCCGCTCTGCTGACGAGCAAGAAGAAGACGACCGCCCTGCTCGGCACCGGCGCGGACATTCTGCTTGCCGCCGAAGCGCCAGATCAGGAATGGGGCGACCGGCTCGGAGAGGCACCTCCGATCTATTCGCGCGAGATCAACTATTGGCTGCTCAAGGCAGCGATCGAGATTCTCAAGACGCGCCCCGACATCCGCTGCCTCTACGTCCACACTACCGATTACGCGATGCATATGTGGCCGCCGGAGGCGGAGGAATCCAAGGAACATCTCGAACGCATCGACGCCCTTCTAGCGGAGGCGGAAGCCATCGCGCCTGATGCTGCGTTCCTGGTGAGCGCCGATCACGGGATGGGCTACAAATCCCGGTGCTGGGACTTGGAGAAAGCTCTCGATGCGCGAGGCACCCCGATCCGTATGGCTATCTCCGCGGAACGGGATAAGTATCTGCGCCATCATCGGGGCATGGGCGGCTTGGCCTGGGTGCACCTCAAAGAGGGGCAGGATCCCGAGGCCGTCACCTCTATGTTGCGATCGCTACAAGGCATAGAGCGCATAATGACCCGCGCGGAAGCGGCGAGTGAGTTTCGCCTGATGGCCGACCGCATAGGCGATCTCGTTGTTCTCGGCGACGAGGATACGGTTTTCGGTCACCTGGACACGGAAGTCGAGACGCTTCCGTTGGATTTCCGGACCCATGGGTCGCTGCACGAGCTCGATGTGCCATTGATCGTGCATAATGCGCCGAATGCTCCGGATGCCGAATACTTCAAGCACAATCTCGACCTGGCTCGGTGGCTCTTCGCGACGGAGTCGAAGGCCTCCACGAAGGAGGATGCGATGTCGGAGGCGAGTGCCTGAGCGTTCGATTCATACCCGACAGCTCACAACTTCTGGCAGCACCAATGTGCAGATTCTATTCTGCGCAACACTTGGTGCTATCTAAGTGTTTATAGTATATCTTCTCATATATACTTTATCTATTCAGTTAATTTTCGAATATATCATCAAGCTGTCATACGCCCCGACATAAAGTCTTTGCGTATCTTCATTCTAGGAGGGCGCTATGACCAAACAGTTTTTACGCAACGCAGCTTCGCTGGCTGTCGCGGCTATCGCATTGCTCGCGATCCAGACTCCCGTACATGCCGAGGACGGCTCGCTGAGAGTCGGCGGCTCGACGACGCTCGTGCCGGCGATCGCCAACGCGGCGATGATCTTCATGGACAAAAATGAGAGCTGGACGCAGGTCGATCCGGTCCTTCCGGACGAACAGCCGGTGATCTATGTCACGGGCGGCGGCTCCGGTTTCGGGGTCAAGTCGGCGATCAACGGCGCCGTCGATATCGGCATGGCTTCACGCGACATCAAGGACAGCGAGAAGGAAGCGCTGGGCCCACACAACGCGTATCTGGTCGGCAAGGACGCGGTGGCGTTTGCGGTGGAGAAAAGCAATCCGCTGGCGAAGCTGAAGGGCAACCTGACCAGCGCAGAGGTCCGGGAGATCCTGAGCGGCGAGTACAGCACCTACAAGGATATCGATCCCAGCCTGCCGGACACCGAGATCGTTCTGCTGGTCCGGGATGCCGGCGGCGGCTCGGCCGAGATCGTGCAGGAGAAGATCATGGGCGATGCCCAGATTTCCGCCGGCGCACTGCAGATGCCGAGTCAGGGGGCGCTTTTGAAGAAGCTCGCCTCCAACCCCAACGCCTTCGGCTACATCTCTGCCGGCCTGGCGGGCGAGAGCGACGACCTGATCGTCTTCGGTCTCGATGGCGTCGAGCCGAGCCATCGCAATGTGGTGAGCGGCAGCTACAAGCTGGCCCGCCCTCTGCTCATGATCGTGAAAGGCGAGACGCCGGGCCCCACAGCCAAGGCCTTCATCGATTATGTGCTTGAGGACGGCCAAGCTTCGGTCGCGGCCCAAGGTTATGTGCCGGTGCACGAAGCCAAGGTGTCCGGTCTCTCACAATGACGATTGAGGCGCATACCGCGGCCCCGTTCGCGGGGCTGCGGTTTTCGGACAGCATCTACGAGCGGGCAGTGCGTTTCACTAGCCGCGCTGCCTTGGCACTCGTCCTTATCCTGCTGGCGTCCATTCTGTTCCAGATCACTCGCGAGGCGTTGCCCGCCCTGCATGACGCGCTGAGGATAAGCGGTATCCTCGGCGTGGATTGGGAGCCGCTCGCCAGCCCGCCCCGTTTCGGCCTCGCCGCGGCCGTGACGTCCACGCTGATGGTCTCCGCGCTCGCTCTGGCGCTCGCGGTGCCTATCGGGTTCGGGATCGGCCTCTTCGCAGTCGAGATCGCGCCGGGCTGGCTTCGGACGGTGCTGCAGCCCTGCCTTGAGCTCCTCGCCGGCATCCCCTCCGTCGTCTACGGCTTTTTCGGATATGTGACGCTCGTTTCCGCTTTCGAGACCTACGGCGGCATGGCGACTGGAGAATCCCTGCTGATCGCCGGATTGATCCTTGCGGTGATGGTGCTGCCGTTCACGGCCGGCGTCGCCGCCGAGACCTTCGATGCCGTGCCGCACGCCCTCAAGGAATCCGCCTATGCGATGGGCGTGACCCGGGTCCACGTGATCCGCCGTATCGTGATTCCCTATTCGCTACCCGGGCTGTTCGCCGCGGTGGCTCTGGGGCTCGGCCGCGCCATCGGCGAGACCCTCGCCGTGCTTTTGCTCGCCGGCAATTCGACGGCGATGCCGACCTCCTATCTCGATCGCGGCCGTCCGCTGACGGCACTCATGGCCAGCGAGCTCCCCGAGGCGGGGCTCGGCACAGACCAGTACCACGCCCTCTACGCGGCGGGCTTCGTCCTCATCGTTCTCACCGTCGTCATCAACCTGATGGTCTGGTGGGTCAAAGCGAAGTCATTCGGCGGAGGCGCACGGAAATGACGGAGATCGATTCCGGCGCGACCTTCCAGCCCCTGTCCGGCCGGGCCACGAGGTCCGATCGCGCGTTCACGATCGTCGCGTGGGGGCTCGGCATGATCGGGATCGCGCTGCCGCTCGGTATACTCGGGTTCCTCATGATCGAAGGGGCGCCGAGGCTGTCCTGGGCCTTTCTGACGGAGGGCCCCGCCTCCTTCCCCCTCGGCAGCAGTGGCGGCGTGGCGCCCGCGATCGCCGGCACGCTTGCCCTTATCGCAATCGGGCTCACCCTGGCGCTGCCTCTGGGCATCGCCGGCGCCATCGGCCTGGTCGAATATTCGTCCAGCAACTCCCATTGGGCGCGCGTCTTTCGTTTCGGTGCCGAATGCCTGGCAGCCGTGCCGGCCGTCATCTACGGCCTGTTCGGCTACACGGTCCTGGTGGTGTTGTTCGGCTTTCGATTCTCCCTGCTGTCGGGCGGCCTCACCCTCGGCCTGATGATGCTGCCGATCATCCTGATCGGTGCTGAGGCTTCCTTGCGCGGAGTCGAATGGTCGTTGCGGGAAGCGGCGCTTTCCCTGGGCGTCAGCCGCGCCAATGTGGTGCGCCGGGTGGTGTTGCCGAAGGCCTTTCCCGGCATCCTCGCGGTGACCGTGCTTGCAGCAGGCCACGCTGCGGGATCCGCCGCCCCCGTCATGCTGACGGCCAGCGTGGCCTTCGCCCGCGGCGGACTTTCCCTCGATGCGCCGGTCATGACCCTGCCGACCCATCTCTACTACATCGTCAGCGAAGGGGCGGACCTGACCCAAGCCTATGCCACGGCGCTGGTGCTTGTGGTGGGGCTGCTGTTCGCGAACGGCTGCGGCGCCTTGCTGAAACGCCGGCTTGCCCGCTGACCGAACGACAACAGACTGGATGGAGCTCCAATGATTCCGATTCAATTGCCGATCAAGGAAATGGAAAGTGCCACCAGAGCCAAGGTGGAGCCCGTCACCTTCCCCGACGCGTTCGAAGTCAACGGGCTGACGGCCGCCTACGGCGCAACACCCGTGCTGCACGACATCACCTGCCGCATTCCGGAGCGTCAGGTGACGGCAATCATGGGTCCGTCGGGCTGCGGAAAGTCGACCCTCATCCGGGCGCTCAACCGGACCCTGGAGCTCATCCCCGATGCGGTGGCCACATCCGGCACGATCCGCTTCCGCGGCGCCGATCTCTACGCCCCCGGTGTGCAGGCGGAGGCGGTCCGGCGCGGTCTCGGCATCATCCACCAACGGCCGGTCACCTTTCCGATGTCCATCCTGGAGAACGTCCTGTTCGGCGCGAGCTTCCATGGGGTTTGCACCCGCGCGGACGGCGCCGACCACGCAAGGTTCTACCTGGAGAAGGTCGGGCTCTGGGGAGAGGTCAAGGATCGCCTGCACGACAGCGCATCGTCGCTTTCCGGCGGGCAGCAGCAGCGCCTGTGTCTGGCGCGCACGCTGGCAAACGAGCCTCAGGCGATCCTGATGGACGAGCCGTGCTCCGCCCTCGACCCATCGGCGACACGTCGAATCGAGGAGCACATCACTGAGCTGCGCGACGAATATCCGATCGTGGTGGTGACGCATAATGTCGGTCAGGCATACCGCATCAGCGATCAGGCCCTGTTTTTGCTCGACGGCCGGCTCATCGAGGCCGGAGCCTCCCAAACGGTGTTCGAGACGCCGGAGAATCCCCTTACCCTCGACTTCATATCGGGTAGGCTCGGATAAGACGGTCGACTCTGCTGCGTGAGGATACAGCACTTTCGACTGGACTTCGTCTCCGAACAGAGCGTGCATGGGGTCGGGCTGAAGACGGCCTGAACACCTCCAACCACCGCCACCCCCGGCACGTCGCCGGGCTGCAGGCGGTGGAAGCGCCGGCACCTGGCTGGCGCCGAACGGAGGACCTCATGACCAAAACGAAACCGACTGCCAAGCTCACCGACACGCAGCTCGTTATCCTGAGCACCGCGGCGCAACGCGACGACTATTCCCTTCTGCCCTTCCCCGATAGCCTCAGCGCGAGGGGGGCCGCACTGACCAAGAGCATGAAGACCCTGCAGGGGCGAGGGCTTGTCGAAGAGCGGGAGATCGACCCCGGCGAACCGGAATGGCGCCGTGATGAAGAGAACCGGCTTTACGGTCTCTTCGTCACCGAGGCCGGGCTTTCGGCCATCGGGCTGGCCGACGAGGCTGATCCAGGAGGCTCAGAGCCACCTGTGAGGGAGACGAAGCCCAACGGTCGGCCTTCCCAACGTAAGGCCTCCAAAAAGCGTCCCACCGCTTCGGCGAGCCCTCCGGTCAAAGCGGAGAGCAAGCAAGACATCGTCGTCAAGCTGCTCAGCCGCAAGGCGGGTGCCAGCATCGATGAGATGGTTGCCGAGACCGGCTGGCAACGACATTCGGTGCGCGGCTTCCTGAGCGCCGTCGTCCGAAAGAAGCTGGGCCTCCCGCTGGAGTCCAGCCTGAAGAAGGACGGTGTCCGCCGCTATCGCATCGCGGCGCAGGAGGCTTGAGATGTCGGCACCCAAGAGCCCGGGCCATCGAACCAGCAAGCGCCGCTCTGCCGGCGGACCAACCGAGGCCGAAGAGGCGGCGGTGACCCAACGGGTCGAGGCGCTGCCCCACGCCCCTCGGAGCGAACTGGAGGCGGAATGGCGGCGCCTATGGGGGCCGCACCTGCCGCGCTACGCCAGCCGGCAGTATCCTGATCAGAGCGGTCGCCTATGGCCTCCAGGCGGAAATCTATGGCGGCCTCGACGAAAAGACGAAGCGCCTCCTAAGGAAGGCGTACGAGAACGGCGGCAAGGTGAAGACACCGAAGCCCCGCCTTTCGCCTGGTACGAAGCTCTTACGCGAATGGCATGGCGAGATGCACGAGGTCCTGGTCTTGGAGAAAGGGTTCGCTTGGCACGGCAAGATCCATAACAGCCTGAGTGCCATCGCCCGCGCCATCACCGGGACGCGATGGAACGGGCGCGCTTTCTTCGGGCTCAAAAGTGGAGCTGCTCGCGATGGCTAGTGCCAGACAGAATCGAGCTGGAAGCGTCCGCTGCGCCATCTACACCCGCAAGTCTTCCGACGAGGGGCTGGAGCAGAAGTTCAACTCGCTCCATGCCCAGCGGGAAGCGTGCGAGGCCTACATCGCCAGCCAGCGCCATGAAGGCTGGAAGGCGCTTCCTAGCCAGTATGACGATGGCGGCTTCTCCGGCGGGACTATGGAGCGCCCTGCCCTGCAGCGGCTCCTGACCGATATCGCCAGCGGCAAGGTCGACATCGTCGTGGTCTACAAGATCGACCGGCTGACCCGCTCGCTGTTCGATTTCGCGAAGATCGTCGAGACCTTCGATGCGGAGAGTGTCTCGTTCGTTTCGGTGACGCAGCAGTTCAATACGACCACGTCAATGGGACGGCTGACACTCAACGTCCTCCTATCCTTCGCGCAGTTCGAGCGGGAGGTTACGAGCGAGCGCATCCGCGACAAGATCGCGGCCTCCAAACGCAAAGGCATGTGGATGGGCGGCGCGGTACCGCTGGGCTATGACGCAGTCGATCGGAAGCTCAGGGTCAACCGCCAAGAGGCCGAACTGGTGCGCCAGCTCTATGCTCTCTATCTGAAGCTCAGAAGCGTCAGAGCGTTGGAGGAGGAATGCGACCGGCAGGGCTTTCAGACGAAGGCACGGACGTATTTGGATGGCCGGAAGGTCGGTGGCGGTGCGTTCAGCCGAGGGCATCTCTATCGCATCCTCGCCAACCCGCTCTATATCGGCCGCATTCCACACGGTAACCGCAGCTACGAGGGAGAGCATGAGGCGATCGTCCACCGGGAGACCTGGGATAAAGTTCAGGAACAACTCGTGGAGAATGCTGGCCGCAAGCGTGGCCGGGGGAATGCGGCTCATCCGAGTCTCCTCGCCGGTCTGCTCTTTACGGGGGACGGGGTCCCGCTCGCGCCATCCCATACAGTCAACCATGGCCGGCGTTATCGGTACTACGTCGAGCAGTCCCAGTCTGAACCTCAAAGTAGGCATGGTGGGCTGCCTGACGGTGAACATAATCGAGGTAACGATGGACGTAGGACTTGGCGGTTGCCTGCTCATCAGATCGAGCAGTTCGTCCTCCAACGATTAGGTGGGTTCCTGAAGGACCGCGCAGCGGTCCTGGAAGCTTTGCCGATCGCACCTCTATCGACCGATACGGTATCCGCGGCTTTAGATCGTGCTTCTGCCCTCGCTGGTGAATGCCATTCTGCAGCGCCGGCACGGCAATCCGAAATCGTCCAAAAGCTCATGCACCGGGTCGAGATAGAACCGGACGAGTTGCGTATCGAACTTAAGCTAGACTGCTTAAGCACTCACCTATCAGGAGACGAGGGAAATTCAGAACTTGGGGCCGGGCAGTCGAAACCCCTCACCATCAACGTGCCGGTGAAGTTCAGACGTCGTGGCGTCGAGACCAAGCTACTCGTTGGGGGGAAGCAGGTGGCAACGCAGTCGCCAGATCCGAGCCTCGTCAAACTGCTGGCGCGCGCCCATGCCTGGTTCGACATGATTGTCAGCGGCGAGGTGCAAAGCCTTAATGAGATAGCCCGGATGGAAGGATTGGATCGATCCTACGTTAGCCGCGTGACGTGCCTTGCTTTCCTGGTACCAGATGCGACTAAGGCAATTCTTAATGGACTTCACCCCCCGCCCTTAACGGCTAAAGCCTTGACTGGATCGAGATCGACTATCCCACTCCTGTGGAGCGATCAGCCTCTGTCAAGTGCGCCCTGACTATAGGGCCAAACGCAGGTAATCGAGTACAGCTCGCGGCGTTTCTATTCACGGAAAGCCGCTGTTGCCGCGCTGAAATTGCCGGGACTGTTTGCTTTTTGCCCTGGGCCGCCGATAAAACAATGTGGCTTAACGCCTAATGTTCTCGGGGAGCATGAGACGGCTAGATGGCGAAGCCACCTGATACCAGCGACATTGAGCGTAGCTTTCAGGACATCCCTGACGACAAGATCACGGAGGCTGAGCAAATCGCCTTCCTGATGCACTTAGGCTGGTATAAGGGCTCGAGTTGGGCTGACCTGCTGAAGTCGCGGCGCGTTCTTATTGTTTCTGAGGCAGGTGCAGGCAAAACCTATGAATGCCGCAGACTGCAGCAGTCGCTATGGGCAGCGGGCGAGCCCGCTTTCTATGTTGAGCTGGCTGACCTTGCACGCAGCAACCTGCGCGATCTTCTCTCGCACGACGAGGAGGTACGCCTCGATGCCTGGCTTACGTCCCAATCCGACATCGCGACGTTCTTTCTCGATTCCGTTGACGAGTTGAAGCTTAGCCTTGGCTCATTTGAGCAGGCGCTGAAGCGATTGGCCAAGGCAGCGGCCGGGAAGCTCCGCCGGGTTCGCGTAATCATCACATCCAGACCGATTCCTGTCGATGAGCAACTCATCCGCCAGATTTTACCGGTGCCCGATGAGCCGGACGAGGCCGCGACCAGCGAGGAGTTCGCGAATATCGCGATGGCGCGCCGAGCGCGAAAATCTTCTGAGGAGCAGATTGCGCGAGATTGGCGCAACGTCGCCCTGCTGCCCCTGTCCAATGCACAGATCGAACAAATGGCGATCAGGAAAGGTGTGGATGATCCCGATGCTTTGCTCATCGATATCCGGCAGCGCAATGCAGAGGAATTTGTACGCCGTCCGCAGGACCTGATAGAGCTATGCGCCGACTGGCGAGAGTATCGTCGTCTTCGTTCGCATCGCGACCAGGTTGCGAGCAACATCGCCGTGAAATTAAAGCCGCGCGAAGATGATCGAGAAAAGGCGGCTTTGTCAGCCGATAAAGCATCGGAAGGTGCCCGCCGTCTGGCTCTCGCAGCCACCCTCAGCCGCAAGCTTACTTTGCGCCATAGCGCCGAGGCTGACAGCGAAGGCGATCCGACCGAGGGACCGCTCGACCCTTCTACTATCCTCCACGACTGGACAGAGGATGAACGCACGACGCTGCTGGAACGGTCGCTTTTTGGCTTTGCCTCTTATGGCCGGGTGCGCTTTCATCATCGTTCGGTGATAGAATATCTGGCCGCGGAGCATCTTCTTGCCTTGCGCGCGCAGGGTATCCCTTGGCGGTCCATTAAGCGCATTCTGTTTACCACCACCGCTCAAGGTGACGAGGTGGTTAAGCCATCTTTACGCCCGGTGGCTGCATGGATGGCTCTGCGTGAGGAGACCATTTTTGAAGAAGTGCTGCGGCGCGAGCCGGATGTTCTACTGAATTTCGGCGACCCTGAATCCCTCTCGTCAACGCAACGACAACTGGCCCTACGTGCCTATGTCGAGCGTCATGGCGCCGGTGGCTGGCGAGGACTGCGTGTGCCCAACATCCAGCTTCATCGCTTCGCGGATTCGGATTTGGGCCCGGAGGTCAAGCGCCTTTGGGAGGGCGGTATCGAGAACCCCGAAGTCCGCGAAATTCTACTTAACCTAATCGGCCTTGGTAAGATGGCCGATTGCGCAAGTATTGCCTACCGTATCGCGACAGATGGCAAAGCGTCCGAGGGGGAGCGGATCGACGCGCTGGACGCGCTCATCCATTTGGGCGATTCCCGCCTTGCCTCGATAAGCGCGAGCCTAGCCTGCGACGCGACGCTGTGGCCGAACCGACTTACGCGGGCTGCCTTGCTGCGACTGTTCCCGGCCCACCTTTCCGTAGAACTCCTTTGCAAAACGCTCGCGCGGACCGCGGAAAAAAAGCGCTCAGTCGGTGACATCTCATGGAAGCTCCCGCGCCTTATCGAGCATGTCGATCTATCGCCAGATAGGCTCGATGTGTTGCGCCACGGGCTTACCGAACTGGTAGTAGAAGGCCTTGCCTGGAACGAGAAGCGATGGCCCCATCTTGCTAGTAACCGGCCATTTCTCTTACCAGCGCTGGCCGCCACTTGCCTCCGCCAAATTCAGAATAGGATGACCACCCCAAACGTAATGCGTTCTACGGCGATTGCGTTGCGGCTGGCGGAGCGCGAATACGATCATACCGAGCCCGCCAAGCAATTGTCTGCGGCTCTTCATGACCTGCTGCCCGATGCCCGACGTCTCATGTTCGAGGTCGAAGACGAGTTCCTTCAAGCCCATCATCCACAGACAGACCCCTTCAAACGATACGCCCGCTTGGCGTTCCACGGGGCGACAATGCACCTGGGTGCTATCGATGCGGATTGGCTACTTGCATTGCTCGCCGATCGCTCTCGCTCTGTCGACGATCGCGCGATGATGCTCGAAGCGGCGATCGACATCCGCGACGATAAGGTTGAATGGACCGATCATCTGGCGTCGCTGAAACCGTGTGTTGCCGATCTGCCGGACCTGCTTGAGCGTCTCGACCAGCGCGCCCAGCCACACAAGCCCAATCCCGAACAACTGCGGTGGGAACGCGAAGATGCCAAACGGCGGGAGCACGATGAACGCCGCGACGCGAAAGCGCACGCCAGCTGGGTCATGTTCTGGCGCGAAATTGTCAACCATCCCGATGCTGTGTTTTCCATCGATCGTTCCGATAATACCGCCTGGAATCTGTGGCGCGCGATGGAACACAGCGGCGACGAAAGTCGAACTTCGGGCTGGAACCGGCGCTTCATAGAGCGGCATTTTGGTAAACAGGTGGCCGACCGCCTGCGCCTTGCTGTCATGACATTCTGGCGCAAGGACCGCCCGACCTTAAGAAGCGAACGTCAGGAACAAGAAAAAGGCACCTATCTAATCCGGTGGCAGCTTGGCTTGGCGGGGATCGCCGCAGAAGCCGAGGATCCCCAATGGGCGGAAAAGCTCAGCCAAGATGAAGCCGAATTGGCCCTGCGTTACGTGCCGATCGAACTGAACGGCTTTCCCTCCTGGCTGGAAGGATTTGCGGCCGGGCACTCCGCAGCGATCGAGACCGTGTTAGGAGCAGAATTGGCGTCTGAACTCGATGAGCCCGCCATCGGCCATTCCGGCATGCTGCAAGATATTCAGTATGGGGCCCCTGCCGTTGCACGCCTTTTCGTTCCCCGCTTACGTGCTTGGCTAGACGCAGGCAGATGGAGGTTGGGGCACGACGAGGATGAGAGGGCCCGCGCGAACCGGCTTCGCCAAGTGATTCAGATCCTCCTTCAACATGGCGACGCGGACACCGCGGCCCATATCCATGCACTCGCGAAGGCCGAACTGGCCGAGGGTGCGAAAGATGGAATAAACAGCATCTGGTTACCGGTCCTGATGCGTCTCGATGCGGCCGACGGCATTAACGCGCTCGAGAAGACCATAAAGCCGTTTGCGCCTGCGAAATTCGGTTCCGCAACGGAGTGGTTCAGCTTGCTCTTTGGTGATCCGCATGGCGAGGGTGAAACTCTCCTGTCCGCATCGGGCTTCACACCGGAATTGTTGCTGCGGCTCGCTCGCCTTGCCTACCAGTATATCCGCCCGTCCGACGACACCGTGCGCGAGGAAGGTAGTTTTTCGCCTAGTACGCGTGATCATGCGGAACGCGGCAGAAGCAATATTCTCAACGCGCTTTTGTCGACAGCTGGGACCGAAGGCTGGGCAATCAAACTCAAATTGGCCGACGACCCGCTCTTCACCGATTTCAAAGACCGGGCACTGGCCATGGCTAGGGAGCGGGCCGCTGAGGAAGCGGATGCAGTCACCTTTGCTGAGGCCGACGTCGTGGCGCTTGACCGCTATGGCGAACTGCCGCCACTGACGCGTGATGAGATGTTCATGCTTATGAATGACCGGCTGGACGACATCGACGACACGCTGCTGCGCGACGACTCACCGCGTGCGGCCTGGGCGCTCGTCGAAGACGAGAAAATCATGCGTCAGCAGATTGCCCGCGAGCTGCGTGCCAATGCCAATGGTGCTTATACGGTCGACCAGGAAGCGGTGACGGCCGATGAGAAGGAAACCGACATCCGCCTTCGCTCCACCGGGTCGGAGCATGAGGCGATTATCGAATTGAAGATCGGCGAGAAGGACCGCTCCGCCGGAGATTTGAAAGCCACGATCAGAGATCAGCTCGTCGTGAAGTATATGGCAGCGGCGAACAGCCGGGCTGGCTGTTTGCTCATTACCATTAAATCTGCCCGCACTTGGCAGCATCCCGAGACCGGCGCAGCGCTGGACCTAGCCGGGCTCATTGCCATGTTAAATGAAGAAGCTATTCGGATAGAGCAGGAACTGGGCGGCAGCCTGCGGTTGGCTGCGCGGGGCCTCGACCTCAGACCGCGCTTACCGGCCGAGCGCACAAAATCGCGCAGTCGTAAACGGAAAGCTTCCTCCGAGCAAAAGCCGGAAGAAGCGGGCGCAGGATAAACAATGATCCCCACCCTGCAGGTTTGACTGGCTCTCTACGCGCGATTGAGACGTCAATCCATTTCGGCCGAGGTTGAATAGTGGGAAGGTTCTAAGAGCAAACCGTGACCTCGAAAGTCGACCGCGGAGAAAACTCCCCTGAATTCTGGCCGCCTGCGGACTCAGCTTTCTCTCTTTTCGCGGAGGGGAGGTGCAGGCCGCCAGAAAGTGGTGGAACGACCGGCCTTTCGGTGTTCGGTCAGGGCAGAGACGCAGAGAAGGGAGACAGCCAGGCTGGGTGGCTGAGTGCATCAGATCGAAGCCGAGGACACGTTTGATGCTCAAGTATGTGCGCAGCATCTCGCCTGGGTAAACCGTGACCTCGAAAGGCGCGCGCGGAGAAACCTCCTCCGAATTTTGGCCTTCCGCGGCCTCAGCATTTTCTCTTGCCACGAAGTGGCCCTGCGGACCGCCAGAAAGTGGCGGAACGGCCGGCCTTTCGACGCCGAGTTAGCGCACAGGCGCAGAGAATAGGAAACAGCCAGACTGAGTGGCTGGGGCGCCAGGATTCGAACCTGGGATCACGAGACCAAAACCCGTTGCCTTACCGCTTGGCTACGCCCCAATCGCTTTTCGAAAGCATCGTCCGCTTCAGGCCCGGCTGAGCGCCGGCTATGGGCGGTGTGGACGTTGAGATGTCGCAATACCGCCTGCGGAGGGCCGGACCATACAGGCTGGCGATGACGCCCGCAACGGGGGTAACCGCTTTCCAGCAACGGCTTTCACGCTCTGCTTTACAGCGCCTTGCAGGGCCAAAGGCAAGCGTCTATATACGGACGCTTCTCAAGGACACGGAGTGTAGCGCAGCCTGGTAGCGCACCTCGTTCGGGACGAGGGGGTCGCAGGTTCAAATCCTGCCACTCCGACCAGTCTTTTCCGCCGTTTCCCGAATCGGCAGCTCAGCCAGCTGCTATAGGCGGCGTATCGAAAGCCCCCGGCACGCGACCGGGGCCGCGCTTACTTCTCCAGGACCAGAAAAGTCATTTCTCCGGGAACAGAAAAGTCGCCACGGCGCGCAGGCCCCAATCGGGGCCGCCGTCGGGACTGTCCATATAGACGCGCCCGCCGGCGGAGAGCTGCACCGGCTGATCGCCGAAATGATAGATATGGCTGAGAGCGAGATTGACGGGCATGGTCGTCTCGTCGTTTTCCCAGTCGAAGGTGGCTTCCATATCCAGCGTCAAGGTCGTGGAGTCCTTCCAGGTGTAGGAGACAAAGGGCTGCAGGAAGGCTTGATTGACGTCCGGCCTTTCGGCACCGCCAGAGGCATCGGCATAGGACCAGACCTGGTTGGCCAGCGCGCCGTAGGTCCAGCCGGATTGCTGCTTCAGGACCACGACGGTCGGTCCTGCGCCCCATTTGTCGAAGCCGAGATCGCGGTCGGTCGCGGTCGGCCAGAGGAAGGCCGGCCCGACGCCCCAGATGACGCCGCTCTCGGTCGATTTCGGCGATAGAAAGAAGCTCTGCAGCGTATCGCCCAGACCGAACGCGTTATCCAGCCCCGGGGCGGCGGCTTGAAAGTCGAGCACCGGCACGATGGTCCGGGTGATCAGATTCCAGTTCTTGGAAATGCCGGTCGGGATCACGGGCTGGATATTGAGGGTGCTGTGCTCGGCATCCGAAGGACCAAAGCAGCAGTCGAAATTATATTGGAAGGGAACGCTGATCAGGTTCGCTACGGGATTCGCCAGCTGCTCTGCGAGATCGCTGCTATCGTCGGCAATCGCCGATCCGGGAAAAAACACGATACCGATAAATATGCCGACCCGGCGCATACCAGTCTCCCCCTATCCCATGTTTACACATGGCCCAGCCCTCACATGGCCCAGCCCTCACATGGCCCAGCCCTACGGAGTTCTTAACGCGAACTCACCGACTCGGTTTTATCATTTGATGCCTTGTTCGCGCTGCGGATGGAAATAGCCTTGTGGACAAAGCACCTTAGGAGAACAATCGCGTGCCGGACGCCTCCTAAAGGTGCTCTTTCCGGGCTATCGGCGCCTGGCGGCGCCCCGCCACGGCAAGGATATTGGCCGGCTGCGACAACTTGACACCAGCCGCACCGCCGGGTAGCCGCATTTCTTTTCGACCTATCGGATCCGCCCAATTGGGGTCAAACGCATATTCTAGGGAGCGGTCATGGCTTCTTCGCGATATTTCGAGAGCGACCGGCGCGAATTTCTGGCAGGGATCGCGGCGCTGTTCGCCGGAGCGAGTCTTCCCCTGCCCGCGCTCGCTCAAACTCGGCAATCGACGGCTGCCGCGTTTACGGACCTGCCGCTGGGCGCGCCGGAGCCTTACGATTTCGAGCAGCTGAAGGCGCGGGCGCAAGAGCTTGCCTCGAAGCCCTATGCGGAGCCTCGAATCGAGGCTGACGATCTTTTGGAAACGCTCGATTTCGACACGTATCAGAAGATCGCCTTCAAGCCCGGCATGGCGCTCTGGCCGAATATCGATACGCCGTTTGCCACCCAGCTCTTCCATCTCGGGCGATATTTCAAGGCGCCGGTGGAAATGCATGTGGTGGAGGGCGACCAGGCTCGAAACATCGAATACACGACCGACGCCTTCACCATCAAGGATCGCAGCCTCCGGGAACGGCTGCCCGAGACGCTCGGCTATGCGGGGTTCCGGTTGATGGAGCCGGGCGGCAAGGCGGATTGGATCTCGTTTCTCGGTGCGAGCTATTTCCGTTCCGCCGGGCCTGAAAAGCAGTACGGCATGTCGGCGCGCGGGCTTGCAATCGATACCGGCCTGCCGCGCCCGGAAGAATTTCCGCATTTCGCCGGCTTCTGGCTACACCGGCCGGAGAAAGAGGCGAAAACCATGGTGGTCGATGCGCTGCTGGACAGCGAGAGCTGCACGGGCGCCTATCGCTTCCTGATCTCCGGGCCGGAGACCATCGTGATGGATGTCACGGCGAATCTTTATATCCGCAAGGATATCGAGCGCCTGGGCATCGCGCCGCTGACCAGCATGTATTGGTATGGCGAGACCACGCCGCGGCCCAACAAGGATTGGCGGCCAGAAGTGCATGACAGCGACGGGCTGGCGATCTGGACCGGCGGCGGCGAGCGGCTTTGGCGTCCGCTGAACAATCCGGAAGTGACCCGGGTCAGCACCTTCCTCGACGAGGACCCGAAAGGTTTCGGCTTGCTGCAGCGCGACCGCGATTTCGTCGAATATCAGGATGACAGCACGTTCTACGAGAAGCGGCCGGGCGTCTGGGTCGAGCCGGTGGGCGATTGGGGCGCCGGCGAGGTGCAGCTGCTCGAAATTCCGACCGACGACGAGATTTACGACAATATCGCCGCCTACTGGAAACCGGCCGAGGCGGTCAAGGCGGGCGATGAACTCGCTTACGAATACAAGCTCCATTGGGTGGCGAAAGAGCCCTACCCGCCGGAGGTCGGCCATGTCGTCGCCACCCGCCTCGGGCAAGGCGGGGTTCCCGGGCAGGAGCGGCCGGAGAACATGAAGAAATTCGTGGTCGATTTCACAGGCGGCCCGCTCGATGCGCTGGAGCAACGTTTCGATCTCGACGCGGTGATCGATGCCTCGCAGGGCAAGGTGGACAACCCCTATGTCATCAAGGTGGTCGGCACGGACCGCTGGCGTGCCGTGTTCGACTTGGAGATCGAGGGCGAGGAGCCGATCGAGCTGCGCCTCTATCTGGCCCTCAACGGCGAGACGCTGACGGAGACCTGGCTGTATCAATACCTGCCGACAAGCGCGCCGCCCGTCCGTCGGTCTTAAGGGCTTCGGAAGCCGTCAGCGCCCCAGTCTATGGCGGCGCGGCGTGACAAAGCGCGGGATCCGAATCGTTTTCCGGGATATTTTGCGTTTCAAACCGGCGCGACTTTCTGACCTGGGGCACAAGTGGTCGGGCATTGGCGCGGAGCCATATTTTGCGCAAAATGGGGTGAAAGGTAGGGTCGATCTCTATGGCTGATTTCAGTCTGTTAAGACTTTTCGTACAGCCATCGTTCGCCCGACAAACGTTGAAACGAAGATAGATGTCCGCAGAACTTGCGTTCAATCGAAGTGCCGATGTGGATTACGGCGTCGTCGAGGAGGTGGCTCCCGGCGTGCGGCGTATCGTGGCCAACAATCCCGGCCCCTACACGTTTCTCGGCTCCAACACCTATCTGGTCGGCGAAGGCAATGTGGCGGTGATCGATCCGGGTCCGGCCGATCCGGCCCATCTCGACGCCATTGCGGAAGCGACCCGCGGCGAGCGGGTGACGCATATCCTGCTGACCCACCGTCATCGCGACCATTGCGACGGGGCGCGTCCGCTGCAAGACCGGCTGGGCGGCGAGCTCCTCGCGTTCGGACGCCGCAAAAACCGCCGGCCGGTCAATATTCCCGGTATCGAAGGCTTCGTGGACGAGGCGCTGCAGCCGGATCGCCTCTTGAAGGACGGCGACGAGGTGAAGGGCCGCGGCTGGAGCCTCGACGTGATCCATACGCCGGGCCACGCACCGGATCATCTCTGCTTCGCCCTGGTGGGGCAGCGCACGGTGTTCACCGGCGATCATGTGATGGGCTGGAACACCACGGTGATCGCGCCGCCGGAAGGCAGCTTGGCGGATTTTCTGGATTCGCTCGAAAAGCTGATGGCGCGGAACGACAAGATCTTCTTGCCGGGTCATGGCGGCCGCATCCAAACGCCCCAGCGGGTGGTGCGCGCTTACATGATGCACCGGAAATGGCGCGAGCAGACCATCCTCGCCTGCCTCGAGGACGGGGTGAACCATATCGCCCCCATCGTCGACCGGCTGTATGGCGGGCTCGACGGCGGGCTGAAGGGCGCGGCCGCCCTCTCCGTCTTCGCGCATCTGGAATATCTGATGCAGCGCGGGCTGGTGACCTGCGAGGGCAGTCCCGGCCTGCTCAGCACCTACGCGCTCGCCGAGCAAGAGACCGGCCAGGCGTCCTAAGCGCTTACCAGCAAGCAATATTCGCAAGCCGCAAAGCCATGTCACCCTGAGGTGCTCGCGCAGCGAGCCTCGAGGGATGACGGCGAAGATGGTTGCAGCCGATGCCCCAACGTTTTCACCACTCCCCGGCGGGGAGAGGTCGAGAACGCAGTGCTCGGATGAGGGGATGGAAAGCTCGGATAGGTCACCCCACACCCCAACCCTCTCCCACAGGGGAGAAGGGGTTCTTCGGCGACAACTCTCTAGCGCGGGGTCTTGCGGGTCGGGATCGGCACGCCGGGCTCGGCCTCCAGCACAGGTTGCTCGCCTTTTCTGATGCCTTCGCGAATCTCGTCGAAGAGTGCTGCGACGCGCGCGGCATTGGCGCCGAAATCGTGGTTGCCGTAGCGGGAGATCGAGCGCACGTCGATGGTGGCGGTCGCGGCGTCGCCCACCACCTCCACCCCCACATCATCGGTGAAGCCCATGAACATGGTGTGGGCCTCCGCCTGGATATAGCCGAGACTGTTCTGCACCGGCACTTCCATGGCGACGATCTCCCAGTTCAGCCGCCGCATGGCCTCGCGCACCAGGGCGAAGCTTTCGGCCGCCGAACGCTCCAGCACCAGGGGTTGGATATCGGGATAGGCCTGCTGCTGCGCCGCGATGGCCCATTTCTGCGGAGGTTCGATCGGATTGGCGTCGTCCGGCCGCCGGGAGAGATCCTTCAAGAGAACCGGACGAGACGGGGTGGTGACGATATCGGTGAGCGGAGGATGCTGAACGGCCTTGGCCCCGAACCAGAGGAAGGGCACGACGCCGATCCCGGCGAAGATGATCGCGAAGACCGGATCGCTGCTGCCGCGGCGCTCGCCCTTCCAGATGCGGATCAGCGCGACGGCGGTGAACGACAGAGCGATCGCGAACCCGGCGAAGCAGAGGGCGAGCAGATTGATGGCGGCCTTGCTGCCGAGGGGCGCGAAATAATGCAGCGCCGCGGTGAGGACCATGAGGAGCAGGAAATAGAGCGCCAGGCGGCGCCCCCAGATGCCGGCGCGCGACACTTTGAGCGGAAATGGCGCGGTCATATCTCGTATCCTGCCCCTCGTTGCCTTGCCTCTTGCCTCGCCGCTTCCGGCATTGCACGTCCAAGGGAGTGGTTATCGATTGGGTCGGTTTCCACCACGCTCGCCGATTTCAGTATTCTGCTGCCCATAGGCTCGCCTCAGGCCCAAGGAGTTTTCATGCCGCCGCTTCAGCCAAACCCGCAAGACGATATCGCCAGTCTGGTGCACCCTTATACTAACCTTTCGGCGTTTCGCGAGAGCGGGCCGACCATCATTACCAAAGGCGAAGGCGTCTATGTCTATGATGCCGACGGAAATCGCTATCTGGAAGGGCTGGCCGGGCTTTGGTGCACGGCGCTGGGCTACGGCAACGAAGAGCTGATCGAGACCGCCCGCGAGCAGCTTGCCACCCTCTCCTTCTCCCATCTCTTCGGAGCGAAGAGCCACGAACCGGCGATCCGGCTGGCGGAGAAGATCAAGCAGATCGCTCCCTGCCCGGTCTCCAAGGTGTTCTTCACCTCATCGGGCTCCGAAGCCAATGACAGCCAGGTGAAGCTCGCCTGGTACTACAACAATGCGCGCGGCAAGCCGGAGAAGAAGAAGATCATCTCGCGCATGAAGGCCTATCACGGCGTCACCATCGCGAGCGGCAGCCTGACGGGACTGCCGAACAACCATCTCGATTTCGACCTGCCCTATGGCGACCGGTTCCTGCATGCGGACTGCCCGCATCACTATCGCTTCGCGGAAAGTGGCGAGAGCGAGCTCGATTTCTCCGCCAGGCTCGCGGAGGATCTCGACGGGCTGATCAACACCGAAGGGCCGGAGACCATCGCCGCCTTCATCGCCGAGCCGGTGATGGGGGCGGGTGGGGTGATCGTGCCGCCGGAGGGCTATTTCGAGGATATCCAGGCGGTGCTCGCCAAGTACGACATCCTGTTCATCGCCGACGAGGTGATCACCGGGTTCGGCCGGCTCGGCACCATGTTCGGCTCGGAGGCGCTGGGGATCGCGCCGGACAGCATCTCCATGGCCAAGGCGCTCACCTCCGCCTATGCGCCGCTCGGCGCGGTGACCGTGCCGGAGCATGTCTACGCGGCGATGGTCGAGGAGAGCGAGAAGATCGGCACGTTCGGCCACGGCTTCACCTATGGCGGCCATCCCCTTTCCGCCGCGCTGGGGGTGAAGGCGCTGGAGATCTACGAGCGGGAGAATATTGCGGACCGTGTGGCGAAGATCGCGCCGAAATTCCAGGCGCGGCTGAAGGCGCTCTCCGATCATCCGCTGGTGGGCGAGGCCCGGGGCATGGGGCTGATCGGCGGGGTGGAGCTGGTGGCCGACAAGGCGACCAAGACCCCGTTCGATCCGAAGCTCTTCGTGGGCGCCAAGGCGGCGGCGCTGATCCAGGACGAAGGGCTGATCATCCGGCCCATCGGTGACACGATCGGCATCTGCCCGCCGCTGATCATCACCGAAGACCAGATCGACGAGCTGTTCGATGCCCTGCATCGCGGCCTCGATGCGGCGGAGGAGATGGTGCGCAAAGAGGGCCTGCGTGCGGCTTAGGCTATGAGATGGTTCAGTAACATCACCCTCCCTGCCTACAATCTCGGAGTTCGGACGTGCCCGCGATCCCAAAAAACATTATCGAAAGCGTATTCTACTTATATTCCACAGCTAACGACGCTTCTGAGGGCCTCAATCCCGTCGGAACGGGTTTCGTCGTTGAAGTGCAAAATGAATTCGGCCTGCCCAGACACCATTATGCAGTGACAAACTGGCATGTGGCCTGCCAATGCGGGTCGGTAATCCGTCTCCCATCCGGCACGGGAGATCCGAGTGTGATCGACCTCGGACCGGATCAATGGGAATTCATCCCTGGGAAATACGATATTGCCGTAACGCCCCTGAATCTCACCGAACAGCAAGAGCAAGCAATCAGCTCGGTCTCGACTGGCGCGTTTGTACGCTCCCCCGAAACCAACCCTTTCGTAGTTGGAGATGACGTCTTCATGCTGGGCTTGTTCGTTGACCATGCAGGGGTCTCCAAGAATGTCCCCAGCGCACGGTTCGGCAACATAAGTATGTTGCCCGATCGAGCCGCTCCAGTGAAGCAGCCCACGGGGTTCAAGGGTGAAAGCTACGTGGTCGATATGCATTCCCGGACAGGTTACTCGGGTTCTCCGGTCTTTGCTTATCGCACCTTTGCTGGAGATCTAAGGGGCCGAAGCTGGGGCTACCCTTTCGACATAATAATCTTCAATAGAGAGCATGTTGGGGAGCCTGAAAAAACACTTCAGGAAGGTGGTCGGATTTGCGTTACACCACCGTTCAATTTGCTTGGCATCCACTGGGGCCAATTCCCTGAGCAATGGAAAGTGGAGAGGGGCAATGCGAAAAGCAATCGCGTTCCCGTCGCCGACTACGTTCAAGGAATGAGTGGCATGTCGGTCGTAATTCCTTCCTGGTGCATCCTGGAGGTCCTTGATCTGCCAAAGCTGAAAAATCAACGAGCTGCTGCCGACGCCGCAATTAACGACAGATAATTTCATCTGTGGCTTGGTTTGATCGCCGCTAAACGTGCTGGCCGCCGTTGATGTGGAGCTCGGCGCCGTTCACGTAGCTCGACTGCTCGGTGCAGAGGAAATAGATGGCCTTGGCCACCTCCTCCGGCGTGCCGAGGCGGCGCATGGGGATCTCTTCCAGAAGCTTGTCGGTGCCGGGCGACAGGATCGCCGTGTCGATCTCGCCCGGGGAGATGGCGTTCACCCGCACGCCGCGCGGGGCGAAATCGTTGGCCATCTCGCGGGTGAGCGAGGCGAGCGCCGCTTTCGACGTCGAATAGGCGGCGCCGGCGAAAGGATGCACCCGGGAGCCGGCGATGGAGGTGACGTTGACCACGGCGCCTTCCGCCGCGCTCAGCTCCTCCAGCAGACCGCGGGCCAGCATGACGGGGGCGAAGAAGTTCACCTGGAAGACCCATTGCCAATCCTGCACCTCGGTCTCGATGGTGCCCATGCGGCTGCCGTCCGCGGCTTTGGGCGAGATGCCGGCATTGTTGACCAAGGCGTTCAGCCGCGAGCCTTGCGCCTTCAGCCGGTCGCGCATCTCGGCGATGGCTTCCAGGGTATTCTTGGAATCGGAGAGGTCGACCTGGATGTGATCCTCCGGCCCCGCCTCCCAGGGACAGTTCTCCGGAAAGGGGTGGCGCGAGCAGGTGATGACCCGCCAGCCGGCGGAGGAAAAGCGCTTCACGGTCGCATGGCCGATGCCACGGCTGGCACCGGTCAGGATCAGCGTCTTGCGCTCTTCGTTGGGGATGACGGTCATACGCTCTCGCGATCTATCGATGGACGAACTCGCCCTAAGATAGGGGTTTGCGCGGCTTACGGGTAGAGCCGCTGCCGTTTCCAGGCGCGATCCGGGGATTCCCGGCGGAACACGATGCGATCGTGCAGCCGGAAATCGCGGTTCAGCCAGAACTCGATCTCGACCGGCACGATACGGTAGCCCAGCCAATGGGGCGGGCGCGGCACGGGCCCATCGGCAAATTCCGCTTCCCGGGCCCTCACCGCCTCTTCCAGAACGCTGCGGGAAGGAAGCGGCCGCGATTGCTGGGACGCCCAGGCCCCGATGCGGCTCTCTCGTGCCCTCGTCCCAAAATAATAATCCGCCTCCTCAGGCGTGGTCAGCTCCACCGCTCCGCGCGCCCGGATCTGGCGGCCGAGGCTCTTCCAGTGCAGGCAGATGGCGGCTTTCGGATTGGCGGCCAACTCGTCGCCCTTGATGCTTTCGGAGTTGGTATAGAAAACCAGCCCTTCGGGGCTCAGCCCTTTCAGCAGCACCATGCGTACATTGGGCATGCCGGATTCATCGGCCGTGGCCAGGGCCATGGCATTGGCCTCGGGCAATTCGTGAGCATGGGCTTCCTCCAGCCAGGCGGCAAAAAGCGCGAACGGATCCTTCACCTCGGACAAGGCTTCGGCGGCTTCGTTCTGCAAGCTGGAAAGTTCAGATGTGTCGACCATGGCGCTGTCGCCCTTCTACCGACTCACGCGGCTTTTGCAATTTTTGAATCGACTGCCGTTATTTTCATCCCTTAGCGGCACCGGCATTTACGGTTTGCTCACCCTGTTGGCGCAACATGAGCCCCGTTGATAGTTGGCGCGGCCGCGTATTCGGCCAGCGCGTGTGTGGGGACGATTGGTTATGCGTACGTTCCATTGGAACGCTCCTATCATCATTGGGGCGGGTTGCTTGGCGTTATATTTTCTGGCGCCCGCCCCCACCTCTTCGCTGGCCCAGGAGCAGCCGGCATCTCTGCAGCTCGACTCCGTGCCGGGAGTCTCGCTGAGGGGCCCTTCATGGGCCGAATCGCCAAAGGCTAAGGACGGGGCTGAAGCGCCGAAATCCGCCGATTTGGGCGCCTTACGGGCCAAGCTGGACGAGAGCGACCGCAAGGTCGCGCTCAAGGCGCTCGAAATCGCCTTGATGCAGCTCGGCGATGGCGCGACGCTGGTCTGGAAACGGCAGAAAAACGAGCTTTCCGGCGTTATCAAGACGATCTCGGCATTCCGCGACGCATCCGGGCGGGTCTGCCGCAAGGTGAACTATTCCATCACCCTGGGGACCTATGAGCGCGCCATCGTCGGGACGGCTTGCCGTAACCATGACGGCAATTGGATGCTCGCCGGCTAAGGAAACGGTCGATTTCGGCCTAGCCTCACGCCTGCCATGGGGCCTATAAGGCACAACCTTCTATCGACCTGTGACGCTTTCTGCTTTAAAGCGGCACCGGGAACAGGGGGACGTGTCTATGGCCGAAACTGGCAATCTCATGGCGGGCAAGCGCGGCATCGTTCTGGGTGTCGCCAATAACCGCTCCATCGCTTGGGGTATCACTAAGGCCTGCGCCGATCAGGGCGCCGAGATCGCGCTGACCTATCAGACGGATGCGCTGAAGAAGCGGGTCGAGCCGCTGGCCGAGCAGATCGGCGCCAAGCTGGTGCTGCCTTGCGATGTGACCAACGACGATTCCGTCGATGCGGTTTTCCAGGCTCTGGAAAAGGAATGGGGTTCCATCGACTTTCTGGTGCATGCGGTCGCTTTTTCCGACAAATCCCAGCTCGACGGGCGCTATGTCGACACCACGGAAGAGAACTTCACCCAGACCATGAAGATCTCCTGCTTCTCGCTGACCGCGCTGGCCAAGCGCGCCGAGAAGCTGATGACCGACGGGGGCTCCATCATCACGCTGACCTATTACGGTGCCGAAAAGGTCATGCCCCATTACAATGTGATGGGCGTGGCGAAGGCGGCGCTGGAGGCCTCCGTGCGCTACCTCGCCGCCGATCTGGGCGAGAAGGGCATCCGGGTGAACGCCATCTCGGCCGGACCGATCAAGACGCTCGCCGCCTCGGGCATCGCCGATTTCCGCTATATCCTGAAGTGGAACGAGTACAACTCGCCGCTAGGGCGAACGGTGACGCCGGAAGAGGTCGGCGGCGGGGCGCTGTATCTGCTGTCGGATCTCGGCCGCGGAGTCACCGGAGAGGTCCTGCATATCGATTCCGGCTACCACATCGTCGGCATGAAGCGCGAGGACGCCCCGGATATCGAGAAGGTGGTGGAGTAGGGGTTGGGGCGAGGGGGGAGCCCTTCGCCGCATCTTGTCCCCCTCACCCGGATGCTGCGCATCCGACCTCTCCCCGGCGGGGAGAGGTGAAAAATGCCGGCCCGATAAGAATTTGTTGCGCCCTCCGCGCTATACTCCCCCGCTTGCCGCGCCACAACCGCAACCCTAGAACAGCGCCATGTCGCATAACACGTTCGGCCATCTCTTCCGTATGACGACCTGGGGCGAAAGCCACGGGCCGGCGATCGGCTGCGTGGTCGATGGCTGCCCGCCCGGCATTCCGCTCACAGAGGCCGACATCCAGGGCTTCCTGGACAAGCGGAAGCCCGGCCAGTCGCGCTACACCACCCAGCGGAAAGAGGCGGACGAGGTGGCGATCCTGTCCGGCGTGTTCACCGACGAGGAGACGGGCAGGCAGGTCACCACGGGCACGCCGATCGCGCTCCAGATCCAGAACACGGATCAGCGCTCGAAGGATTACAGCGACATCAAAGACAAGTTTCGCCCGGGCCATGCCGATTACAGCTATTTCGTCAAATATGGCGTGCGGGACTATCGCGGCTCGGGGCGCGCGAGCGCCCGGGAGACGGCCTGCCGTGTGGCGGCGGGCGCAGTCGCCCGCAAGGTGCTACCGGGCGTCACGATCCGCGGCGCGCTGGTGCAGATGGGCCCCCACCCGATCACCCGGGAGAGCTGGGATTGGGGCGCGGTGGACGAGAATCCGTTCTTCTCGCCCGATCCGAAGGCCGTCGAAAAATGGGGCGAATATCTCGATCGGCTGCGCAAGGAGGGGAATTCCTGCGGCGCGGTGATCGAGGTGGTGGCGGAAGGCGTTCCGCCGGGTTTGGGTGCGCCGGTTTACGGCAAGCTCGACCAGGATCTCTGTTCGGCGCTGATGAGCATCAACGCGGTGAAGGGGGTGGAGATCGGATCAGGCTTCGCCGCGGCGGCGCTGACGGGGACGGAGAATGCCGACCCGATGCGCCAAGGCGACGACGGCGAGCCGGTGTTCCTGTCCAACCATGCGGGCGGCGTGGTGGGCGGCATCTCCACGGGCCAACCCATCGTGGCGCGCTTCGCCGTAAAGCCGACCTCCTCCATCCTCACGCCGGTGGAGACCATCGACAAGGCAGGCAACGAGACGGACGTGTCGACCAAGGGCCGTCACGATCCTTGCGTGGGCATCCGCGCCGTGCCCATCGGCGAAGCCATGATGGCGCTGGTGCTGGCGGATCATTACCTGCTGCATCGCGGGCAGACGGGAAAGGGTTAGCCCTTGCATGCTCCCTCCCCCTGGAAGGGGGAGGTGCCATAGCCGCTACCCCGCCTTCACCGCGCCCAGCAGGAACTCCTTGTTGCCGCTGCCGCCGGCAATCGGGGACTCGATTTCGCCCACCACCTGCCAGCCGGCCTCGAACTCCAGGAAATCCCGCACCCGCGCAACGGCAAGCCGGCGGTCGATATCCGCCTTGACGATGCCGCCCTTGCCGACGGCGTCGGGCTTGGATTCGAATTGGGGCTTCACGAGGGTGACCAGCCAGGCCCCGGGCGCAGCAAGCGCAAGCGGCCTCGGCAGGACGAGCGTCGCGCTGATGAAGCTGACATCGCAAACCACCGCCTCGATGGGCGCGGCGAACTGCGCTTGCTCCAAAAGACGCGCATCGGCCTGCTCCATGACGGTGACCTTCGGGTCTTCGCGGAGGCGCGGATGGAGCTGGGAGGTGCCGACATCAACCGCATAGACGTGGGCCGCGCCGCGGGTGAGCAGCACATCGGTGAAGCCGCCGGTGGCCGCGCCGATATCGAGGGCGGTCCGACCTTCCGGATCGAAGCCGAAGGCGTCGAGAGCGGCGGCGAGCTTCAGACCGCCGCGGGAGACATAGGGCAAGGCATCGTCGGATACGGCGATCTCGGCGCCATCGGCGAGCTGGAGCCCCGGCTTCATGGCGACCTCGCCCGCAACGCTAACGCAGCCACGCAAAATCGCATCCCGGGCGCGGGAGCGAGTCTCCGCCAAGCCCCGCTCCACGAGCAGCTGATCCAGCCTAACTTTTCGATGGATTGCCATAGGCTTTGCTCTTAAATGGCGATTCTCGCCGATGCCCATCTTCGGCGTTGCCTCTTGGCAGAAGCGCAAGGGCGAAGCCGGCCCGGCTGCCTCGCGCGTTTGCATCGGGCCTTGGATGCACCCTCCATGATGCTGATCAGAACGTCTATCGCCCCGAGCGCCATTCAGGGAATCGGTCTCTTTTCGCAGGACTTCGTGCCGAAGGGAACGCTGATTTGGCGTCTACATGAGAAGTTGGATGTGCAGATGTCGGCGAATGAAATCCTCGCCCTGCCACCGCATATGCAAGAGTTCGTGCGGATCTACTCCTATCCGCATCTAAAGCGGGACGGTTATGTGGTCCTGGATTCCGACAATGGCCGGTTCATGAATCATTCCGAGACGCCGAACACGGATTTCCGCGACTTCTATCGAGGGCTCGCGCTGGAGGATATCCAGCCCGGCGCGGAGCTTACTTGCGACTATCGGGAGCTGTTCCCAACCTTCCAAGGGTTCGGGCCGACAGGCGAGGAAATCTTGCCGCCGGCCGACGTTCAGACCGATGCGGCGCTGGTCTCCGCCCTGCCCCTGGCCACCCAAGCCGTATCGCATACCAGACGTCCGCAAGGGGCCTGAAATAGGATCGTTCCCATGGCCGATCAGTCCTCGTCCCGCACGGCTCTTTTTCCGGCACCGCAAGAAGAGACCGCCTATCTGTCCGCGAAATGCAGCGTCGTTGCGGCGCCGGCGAAGGGCGGACATGCGGTCGTCGCGAAAGAGTCCATCGCGAAGGAGGAGCTGATCGCCATGTGGAGCGGCCGGATCGTCACCGGCGATGGCCTCGATACGGTGGACGAGGCGCTGCGCCACCGCATCGTTCAGGTGGAGGAGGATCTCTATCTCGTTTCTCTGTCGCCCATGGAAGGGGCCGACCTGATCAACCATTCCTGCATGCCGAATGCCGGCTTGCGAGGCCAGATCGCGCTCGTCGCCATGCGCGAGATCGCGCCGGGCGAAGAAATCACAATCGATTATGCGATGTGCGACGGCACGCCTTACGACGAGTTCGCCTGCTTCTGCAATGCAACGTCTTGCCGGGGCAAGGTGACGGGCGAGGATTGGAAAAGGCCAGAATTACAACGGCGTTACGCCGGCTATTTCTCACCTTATTTGCAACGCAGGATAGAACATCTTAAAGACGATCCCTATTAAGCTTCAAAGAAAAGCTTCCCCCGGCGAGGAAACGTGAATTCCATTATGGCGAATGTCCTGTCGAAAACCCTTCTCGTCCTGGCTGTTGCGGCGCTTCCTTTGGCGGCCTCCGCACGCACCCAAGAGAATGCCGTCTGGTCCGCTCAATCGACCGGGGATATGAGCGCGCTGCGCTACGGCGCGTTCGACGCGGATTTGCCGCTTCTGCTGCTCTCCTGCTTCAACGAGCTGGAGGTTGCCGTGCTCGATATCTACGACGATGTCGGGGACGTGAAGGCGGGCGACCCGCTCTCCATCGAGCTTGCTGCCGGCACGATCGCAGCGCCTTTGAAAGGCGAGGCGGCGAAAGAGGATGAAAGCGCGGATATCTACGCCGAGGTCAGCGACTTTCCCATCAAGCCGGTGATGAACGTGCTGCGTGCGGACGGCCCGCTCACGGTGAAGATCGGTGACACCAGCCGCACCTTCGACGGCGTGGGCCGAGACGAGGCGGTGAAGACCTTCGCCGCCAACTGCGAGCTCGACTAAGACTTTCGGATTCAGGCGCGGCTCGGCGCGTCCTTGGCGAGCTCTCCGCCGAGCGTCGCGAAGACCGTCTCCACGATACCCGCCGCATCGAGACCTGCATCGGCATACATCTGCGCCGGTTTGCCCTGATCGACGAAAATATCGGGCAGGGTCAGGGTGCGGACGGAAAGATCCCGATTGAGCAAGCCTTCCTTGGAGAGTGCTTCGAGAACCGCCGCACCGAAGCCGCCGGAGGAGCCTTCCTCGATGGTGACCAGCACCTCGTGGTTTTCGGCGAGGTTCCGCAGCAGCTCCATATCGAGCGGCTTGGCGAAGCGCGCATCGGCGACGGTGGCGGAGAGGCCGAAGCCGGCGAGCTGCTCGGCCGCGGCGGTGGCCTCGGTCAGGCGCGCACCGAAAGAGAGCAGCGCCACTTTCGAGCCTTCCCGGATCACCCTGCCCTTGCCGATCTCAAGCGGCGCCGGATTTTCCGGAATCGCGACACCGGTTCCCTCGCCCCGCGGATAGCGGAAGGCGATGGGACCGTCGTCATGGGCGACCGCGGTGGCCACCATGCGGGTCAGTTCCGCCTCGTCCGAAGCGGCCATCACCACCATGTTGGGCAGACAGCACAGATAGGCGGTGTCGAAGCTGCCGGCATGGGTGGGGCCGTCGGCCCCAACGAGGCCGGCCCTGTCGATGGCGAAACGGACGGGCAGGTTCTGCACCGCCACGTCGTGCACCACCTGATCGTAGGCGCGCTGCAGGAAGGTGGAATAGATCGCGGCGAAGGGCTTGAAGCCTTCCGCGGCGAGACCGGCGGCAAAGGTCACCGCGTGCTGCTCGGCGATGCCGACATCGAAGGTCCGCCCGGGAAACTTCTCGGCGAATTTGTCGAGCCCCGTGCCCGACGGCATGGCGGCGGTGATGGCGACGATCTTCTCGTCCCGCTCCGCCTGATCCATGAGGGCCTTGGCGAAGACCTTGGTATAGCTCGGCGGCTTGCCGGTCGGTTTTTCCTGAGTCCCGGTGACGATGTCGAACTTGCCGACACCGTGGAACTTGTCGGCGGAGACCTCGGCCGGGCCGTAGCCCTTGCCCTTCTGGGTCACGACATGAACCAGGATCGGACCGTCCTCGGCGTCGCGCACATTGCGCAGCACGGGCAGCAGGTGATCGAAGTTATGGCCGTCGATGGGGCCGACGTAATAGAAGCCCATCTCCTCGAACAGAGTGCCGCCGGTCCAGAGGCCGCGGGTGTATTCCTCGGCCCGGGCGGCGCGGCGTTCCCAGCTCTTGGGCATCTTATGGGCGAGCTGCTTGGCCCAGTTGCGGATTTGACGATAGGTGCCGCCGGACAGCAAGCGCGCGAGATAGGCGCTCATGGCGCCGACGGGCGGCGCGATGGACATGTCGTTGTCGTTGAGGATGACGATGAGGCGGGAATCCATGGCACCCGCATTGTTCATCGCCTCGTAGGCCATGCCGGCGCTCATGGCCCCGTCGCCGATCACGCAGACGACGTTGTGGTCCTCGCCCGCCAGATCCCGCGCCACGGCCATGCCGAGGCCGGCGGAGATCGAGGTTGAGGAGTGGCCGGCGCCGAACACGTCGTATTCGCTTTCGGCGCGCTTCAGGAAGCCGGAAAGACCGCCAGGCTGGCGCAAGGTGCGGATCCGGTCGCGGCGGCCGGTGAGAATCTTGTGGGGGTAGGTCTGATGGCCGACATCCCAGATCACCTTGTCCTTCGGGGTCTCGAAGACCTTGTGGAGGGCGATGGTGAGTTCGACCACGCCGAGGCCGGCTCCCAGATGGCCGCCGGTGACCGAGACGGCGTTGATGGTCTCCCGGCGTAGCTCTTCGGCGAGCTGCTCGAGCTGGTCGTCGTCGAGCGCGCGCAGGTCTTCCGGCAGGTGGATTCGATCGAGCAAAGGGGTTTCGGTATCGGCGCTCATAAGGCCCCTACTTGGCGAATTGCGAAGAAAGGCGGGAGAAAGCCAGTTTTACCGTGCTT
The DNA here is from genome assembly GCA_050110875.1 of Methyloligella sp. ZOD6. Classification (GTDB taxonomy): domain Bacteria; phylum Pseudomonadota; class Alphaproteobacteria; order Rhizobiales; family Methyloligellaceae; genus Methyloligella. Next base: position 1,704,995 of record CP188828.1, on the reverse strand, counting down.
TATCGGCCTTCACCAGCCCTGACAACAATGCTGGGCGTTTAGCCCGGCGCTTGCGGGGCGAAACGGCCGGAACGGCCAGCCTATCTCAAAGCTGCCGCAACATGTATGGCGCAGCTTCCCGCCTTCAACATCCTACACCGCACCTTCCCCTCTCATCTGGGGAAATTGCGTTTGATTTGAAAGGCTTCTCTCGCCGGGCCGAGACGATTGAGGCTCGGCTGCCCGCCGCTACTCCTCGACGTCGAGGGGTTCGGTGCCGGTCGCCTTGCCGTTGCCGTCGAGGGAGATTTTCTCGACCTTGGCCTCGGCCTTGCGCAGCAGCCCGTCGCAATGGAGCTTCAGGGCCTCGCCGCGCTCGTAGATCTCGATGGAGTGCTCGAGCTCGACATCGCCCTTTTCCAGGCGCTCGACGATGCCTTCGAGCTCCTTCAGGGCCTGCTCGAAGCTCATCTCCTTGATGTCGGCGTGATCGGGTGTCTTTGACATGTCCGCTTTATCGGGGTTCCGGACGACGGGATCAAGTGGCGGCTGCACCGATCTTTACCTCTCCCCGGTGGGGAGAGGTCGGATGCGCAGCATCCGGGTGAGGGGGATAAAGAAGCCGATAGGTGAGCCCCCCTCACCCCAACCCTCTCCCCTCAGGGGAGAGGGAGCCCGCACTGCCATTGGCAAAAGCGACGAGCTACTGCAGCGGGACCGCGCGGAGATGAAAATCGGGGCGCGGCTGCGTTTTCTTCTCCTCGTCGAAAAGATAGTCGAGCTGGCCTTCGGTCACCCAGACCCGATCGCCGACCACGGTCACGGCGGTCGGCCCCTTGAAGGTCTCGAGGGTCTCGATTTTCACCTCGTCGCCATCGACGGCGATGCGATCCAGCTTGCCGCCGCCCTCCACCATGACGAAGCCGCCTTCGATGGGCCGCATACCGTCGGGCTTGGTGAGGGGGCCGGTTTCGAGCTTGGTGAAGCCCTTGGCTTCGCCATCCTCCACATCGATGCGGAACAGCTCATTGCCGTTGTAGGTGTTCGCATAGAGGTTGCCGTCGGGACCGAAGGCGAGCCCGTCGAGACCGCCCTTCACCTTCGGATCGGTGAACCAGACCTCGAGCTCTTCGGCGTCCGGTGCCAGCTTCAAGATCTCGTCGGCGGCAACGTTCGTAATATAGGTCGAGCCATCGTCCGCGATGGCGATGTCGTTGCAGACCGACTTCTCGCTGGGCATCCGGTAGCTCGCCTTGCCTTCGCCGGTCTTCAGATCGAACGCCTTCAGATAACCGCCTTCGACATCGCTCGGCCCCTCGACGCCGATGCCGGAAATGTCGTTGGAGCAGACCCAAAGGAGCCCCTTTTCCTCATCGGCCAGCACACCGAGGGTCGAACGGGTCTCGAACGTGCCGGGCTCGATCCAGATCTCGGGCTCCCCGCCCGGCTTCACCCGGAGCACGCCGCCATCGGAGATGCTGCTGACATAGAGCGTGCCGTCTTCCGTCGAGGTCACGCTTTCCGGAAAGGGATGGCTTTCGGGAAGAGCGATCTTTGCCGTATCCGCCAGCGCAGCACCGGGCGCCGCACCGAGGGAAAACGTCATGACAGCGAGCAAACCGGCGGTTCTGGGAAATCTCATGGTTACCTCTCTAGACAATGCAGAAAATTATGGTTGGCCCCTTCCTGAGGACGAAACGGGACGAGGATCTGACGACGGAGGAAAATACGCTTAGCGGGAAGCGGCCATCAGCGCCTTGACGTGGAGATCGGTAGAACGGGCCAAGGCTTCAAGAGCATAACCGCCTTCCAGCATGGAAACCGAGCGGCCATTGCAATGTTTTTCGGCCATCTCCATCAGCCGCTCGGTGATCCAGCCGAAATCCTCATCCTCCAGCTCGAGCTGGGCCAGCGGATCGCTGCGATGGGCGTCGAAGCCGGCGGAGATGAGCAAAAAATCCGGGGCGAACGCGTCGAGGGCCGGCAAGATGCGATCTTCCCAGGCGGCTCTGAATTCGGCGCTGCCGTCGCCAGGCTTCAGCGGCGCGTTGCAGATATTGCCGACGCCCGTCTCGTCGGCCGCGCCGGTGCCTGGGAAGAGCGGCATCTGGTGGGAGGACCCGTAAAAGAGGGTCTTCTCGGTCCAGAACGCCTTCTGGGTGCCGTTGCCGTGATGCACGTCGAAATCGACCACGGCGACTCGCTCCGCCCCATGAGCGGCCCGGGCATGGAATGCGGCGATGGCGGCGTTGCCGAACAGGCAGAACCCCATGGCCCGGTCGGGCTCCGCATGATGGCCGGGGGGACGAATGGCACAGAAGGCGTTCTTGGCCTTTCCGCTCATCACCCGATCCACGGCTTCAAGTCCGGCGCCGGCGGCGCGCAAGGCGGCGTCCCAACTCCCTGGCGAGACGACCGTATCGGGGTCGAGATGGAAATAGCCCTCCAGGGGGATCGCGTCGTGCACCTCGTCGATATAGCTGCGGGGGTGAACACGGGCGATCGCATCAAGAGACGCTTTCGGCGCCTCCAGCCGGACCAGATCGGCGAAGGCCTCGTCCTGGAGCGCACGGGATATGGCCCGCAGACGATCGGACCGCTCCGGATAGCCGGGGCTGGTATCGTGCTTCAGACAATCCGGATGGGTCAGCAGAAGCGTGCTCATGCCACTTTGTAGCGTGGCGGCTCGGGCTTCAGCAACTTGGCCCTCGCGCGCACCGACCTTGACCCCCAACGCCGAAAGCGGGAAGAACGCGCAGAAGCTCGAGCCAAGGCGGATGTGATGCAGGTCGTTGCGAGGAGCGATAACGATTTCAGCCGGGCGGCGCTGGCGCTCGCCGCGGGCGAGCTCGTCGCCTTTCCGACCGAGACGGTCTATGGGCTGGGAGCCAATGCGCTGGACAGCGCGGCGGTGGCCCGCATCTTCGCCGCCAAATCGCGGCCCCGCTTCAACCCGCTGATCGTGCATGTGCACGATTTCGGTGTGGCCACGGAATATGCCGAATTCTCATCCCTTGCCGAAGAGCTGGCCCAGGCGTTCTGGCCCGGCCCGCTGACCCTGGTTCTGCCGCGGCTTGAGAATTGCGCCTTGAGCCCGCTGGTCTCCGCTGGTCTCGACACGGTGGCCTTGCGTTCGCCGGCCCACAAAGTCGCTCGTCATCTTTTGGAGACGGCGCAGCTTCCCATCGCCGCCCCCAGCGCCAACCGGTCGGGGCGCATCAGCCCCACATCGGCGGCGGACGTCAAAGCCGAGCTCGGCGACGTTCCCGCGATGATCCTGGATGGCGGGCGCTGTCCCATCGGGCTGGAATCCACCGTCATCCGCATCGCCGAGGAGGGACCGCAGATCCTGCGGTCAGGCGCCCTGCCGCGCGAAGCGGTCGAAGACGTCCTGGGACGGAAGATGACGACGCCCGGCGACGGGGGCGGCGCGCCGCTTTCGCCGGGGCAGCTCGCCAGCCATTACGCGCCGGATGCCGCCATGCGGCTCAATGCGACGGACCCGCGTCCGGGCGAGGCGTTGCTGGCCTTCGGGCCCGATGCGCCGGACTTCGACGGGCCGACCGTCAATCTCAGCGAGAGCGGCGATCTCCAGGAGGCGGCGGCGAATTTCTTTTCCGCCATGCGCGCGCTGGACGAGACGGGCGCCAAAACCATCGCAGTGATGCCGATCCCGCGCGAAGGGCTGGGCGAAGCGATTAACGATCGGCTGAGCCGGGCAGCCGCCGAGCGTTGAGCCGAGCCATGTCCGAGCTGAAATCCCCCTCCCCCGAAACCTTACGGCGCTTCACGCAGATCGTCGGCGCCGATCACGCCATCGCCGATCCGAAGGCCATGGCACCCTATCTGCACGAATGGCGGGATCGCTATCACGGCAAGGCGGCGCTGGTTCTGAAGCCTGGGTCCGTGGACGAGGTCTCGCAGATCATGGCGCTCGCCAACGAGACCCGCACGGCCATCGTCCCCCAGGGCGGCAATACGGGGCTTGTCGGCGGCCAGATCCCCTCGGGGTCCGGCCGTGAGGCGATCCTCTGCCTGTCCCGGCTCAACCGCATCCGCAATATCGATCTCGCCGGCAACAGCATGACGGTGGAGGCCGGGCTGGTCTTGGCGCAGGCGCAAGAGGTGGCCCTCAACGCGGGCCGGCTCTTCCCGTTGCGCATCGCATCCGAAGGAAGCTGCCAGATCGGCGGCGTGCTCTCCACCAATGCCGGCGGCACGGCCGTGCTGGCCTACGGCAATGCGCGGGATTTGGTGCTCGGGCTGGAGGTGGTGCTGGCCGACGGCCGCATCTGGGACGGGCTGAAGCCGCTTCGCAAAGACAATAGCGGCTACGATCTGAAGCATCTCTTCATGGGCGCCGAGGGCACGCTCGGCATCATCACCGCCGCGGTGCTGCGGCTGTTTCCGGTGCCTTCGGAGACGGTGACGGCCATGGTCGGCTTCGGCTCCCTGCAGGACGCGGCGGGCTTCTTCGACCGGGCCTACAAATTCGGGGCGACGGAGCTGACGGCATTCGAGATCATGCCCCGGGTCGGGCTGGAACTCGTGCTCCGTCATTTCGAAGGAACGCAGGATCCGTTGGCAATCCCCCATGGCTGGTACGGGCTGATCGAATTCTCTTCGGCCAATGCCGATGCCGGGCTGACGAAAGGGGTGGAGGCGCTACTCGCGGAAGCGCTCGAGGCTGGCGAGATCGCCGACGGCACGATCGCCCGCTCCCTCGATCAGACGCGCACGCTCTGGCGTTTGCGGGAAGAGATGAGCGAGGCGCAGAAGCGCGAAGGCGGCAGCATCAAGCACGACGTCTCGGTGCCGGTGGCCGATATTCCGGAATTCATCGCGCGGGCCGACCAGCTCGTCCAACTCATGGTGCCCGGCGCCCGGCCCGTGCCCTTCGGCCACTACGGCGACGGCAATATCCACTACAATATCAGCCAGCCGCCGGGACAGGCGAAGGAGATTTTCCTTTCCCATTGGGAGGCGGTGAATGCCGCGGTGCATGAGATCGTGTTGGATCTGGGCGGCTCCATCTCGGCTGAGCACGGGATCGGGCAGGCCAAGCGGGGCATGCTTCCCCATGTGAAGTCGGAGGTGGAGCTGGGCTTGATGCGTTCGATCAAACAGACGCTCGATCCGAACGGTATTCTGAATCCCGGCAAGGTGGTTTAGGCGGCGGGCTTTGGGCCTGCACCCTTCGAGACGGCGCGTTCCGCGCCCCTCAGGGTGAGGAGAAGCGTGTGGGAGCGGTGCCGACCCGACGCTCCGGGGTATCCCCTCATGGTGAAGGCGAGCGCAGCTCGCGTCTCGAACCATGTAGGCCATGAATTGGAAGCGAGCTGACGCAGCAGCGCCTTCGGCGGTTCCTGGATCCCGGCTTCCGCCGGGATGACAGCCGAAGAGAGGGCGCCCAGGACACGTTTACGACCTGGTCCGCAGCGCGGAGCCCTTTTGCCCGGGCATGACGACTGAGCGGAAAGGCACCGCCCTTAAAGCAGCGCCGGCTGGACCGGTGCCTGAATACCCGGCTCGTCGATCCTCGAATCGTTGATCTTGGGATCCATCTCGGCCGCCTGGAGAAAATCGTCCGGCACGGGCTTCATCAGCTCGCGGGCGGTCTCAAGCTCCGTTTCCTCGCCGCCGAGCCAAGGCTCGAACTGCTCCGGCTGGAGGATCACGGGCATGCGGTTGTGAAGCCGGCCCACGACCCCGTTCGCCTCGCAAGTGAGGATGGCGACCGTATCGATCTCCCCGCCATTCACCCGGTCCTGCCAGCATTCCCAAATACCGGCAAAGCCGAACAGCCCGCCATCGGGGCGCGACAGCAGAAAAGGCCGCTTGGCCCCCTTGCGCCCCGTCCATTCATAGAAGCCGTCGGCGGGAAGCAGACACCGGCGGCGCATGAAGGCGGCGCGGAAGGCCGGCTTCTCGTGCACGGTTTCGCTGCGCGCGTTGATCAGCACCGGCGGAGACTCGTCCCCCCGAACATAGGCGGGGATGAACCCCCAGCGCATCAGAACGAATTCCGGCATGCCTCCTTGGCCGCGAATCACCACCGGAACAGGTTGCGTGGGGGCGATGTTGTAACGGGCAGGAAAGTTCGGCCTCCCGCGATACGCGAAAAATGCACGCACGAGGTCGGGCGGAAGCGATAAAGTGTAACGAGAACACATGGTTGGCTTAGGCTGTAACCCTTTGGTAACGCTGATTCGCCGAGACTGGACCCCATGGGGCTAGATCGAGACAAACAGATGTTGGGGCGCCAAGCGAACGACGACCAGCCAGCGGAACTTGAGCGGGATGTGAGCCGAGAGGACATCGTATCCGCCTTCCGTTCCGCGATGGTGAACCATTTCCGGTCGCACATCCCTGGCACCAATATCAACGAGTCGACGCTCCTTGCCAGCGACTATCTGAACCATTTCCACGAGTTGGTGATGCTGCTGGAGGCCGTGGCCTCCGAGCCGGACGATTTCGCCGAGGATCTCGCCGCATGGCGGCCGATCACCTACGAGGAGCATTTCACCTCCTCGGGCTTCCGGGACAAGAACCTGGCTATCGCCGCTTATCGCCGTGCGCCGGAGGATATCCGCCGGGCCTTCGACGATGCGGTGGCACGTCTGCATGCGGAAGCCGGCTCCTTGGTGGAATCCGTGCATATCGAGCTTCGCGCCGACAATCGTGAATCCCTCTCGCAGCTCTGCCACGAAGGCTCCATGCGCCTCCGGACGCTGATCGAGGCGGCCAACGCCATCGCCATCGGCGAAACCGGCGGCGCCCACAATGGCGCCGATAAGGGGTATAACGGGCAGGATGCCATCGACGCCCTGTTCGACAAAGGCTAGCGCCGCACCGCGTTTCGCCCGGTTCAAGCCTTCGCTTCGGCTGGATTTCGCCATGGGGAAGCGCTAGTCAAATCGGATGAATCATCGGGCCAAACCGCTCACGCTTGCTTTCGCTGCCGCCGGCTGGCTGATCATCGGCGTGGTTGCGGACATGCCTGCCGCCAAGGCCCAGTTTTTCTGGTCTCCCTGGTTCAACGACCGCCCGCGCTCCCGGCCGACGCGCCCGCCGGAACCGGCACCGCTGCCCCCGCCCTCGGGCAACGACCTGCCGCCGATCGAGCCGCAGGCGGAATTGCCGCCGCCCCCACCTCCGCCGGACGACCGGCCTTACGACGACAAGCTGTTGCGCCTGGCCGAGATCCTGGGCGCGCTGCATTATCTGCGGGAGCTCTGCGGGGCGGATGAAGGCCAGCTCTGGCGCAAGCAGATGGAGGGGTTGGTGAAAAGCGAAGGCACTACGGCGGTGCGCCGCGCCCGGCTGGTGAACGCCTTCAATGACGGCTATCGCGGCTTCCGCCGCACCTACCGCAACTGCAATCAATCGGCGACGATCGCCATCGAGCGCTTCACCGACGAGGGCGCGAAGATCGCGCTGGCGCTAGCGAATCCGTCGGAGGCACGCGAGGCGGAGGACGATTCCGCCGAGACAGACGGCGAATCCGAGACCCAGGACACGGCGCAATCCAGGGAATAACCCTTCAAAGCCGCGCGTCCGTAAACCTTACCAGTTAACTTTCTGGTCACTCTAACCGGCGGCTTCCTTGGCCACATGTTAGTGAGCAATGGCAGATACGCGTTCGCGCGAGGGAGAGCCGAATTGCACCGCTTACTCACAAATGACGAAGCCGTCGCCGGTCTCGGCGACGACGCTCATAAAGAAGCCGCCCTTTCCTACATCCTCGATGCGTGGGAGGAAGCGCTGCTGGACGGCATCGAGCCGGAGATGCTGGCCAATGCCGCGCTGTTCGCCGCGCTTGCCGATCTGATCACGATCTATGGGGAGGATGCAGTCGCCAAGATGGCGGGAAATCTCTCCCGCCGCGTGACCAACGGCGAGTTCACGGTGAAGCGCAACACGCACTGATCTCAGACGGGGGCCGCGGGGCTCGATCGCAACCGATCAGAGCGCCTCGAAGCCGGCCTTGACCAAAAGCGCAACGCCGAACATCAGCAGGACCGAGCCTGCGATCCGGTTGACCAACCTGAGACGGTTTTCCGTCAGCCGGTGACGGATCAGCGCGATCAACTCGGACAGGCCAAGCCACCAGAGCAGGCTGCCCGCCATTACCGATGCCACGATGATCAGCGCTTCGAGATAGTTCTCCAGCCCGCCGATCAGCGAGCCGAGACCGCCGAAAATGGCCAACATGCCGAGGATCGCCCCGGGATTGCTGACGGTCAGCACGAAGGTCTGGGGGATGATCCCCATATGGCGGGAGAGTGTGGAGCGGTCTTCCGGCGCGACCTCCAGAACGGGGCGGGCCAAGAAGAGGGCGATGCCGAAGGCGAGCAGGATGATGCCGCCGATCACCTGAATCCATTGGGAATAGGCGATCATCAGATCGGAGACGGCGGTCAGGCTGAAGGCCGCGACGGCGGCGAGCAGCCCATCGCCCAGCACCGCACCGAGCCCCGCGGCAAGCCCGCCGGAGAAGCCGCGGGCGACGGCACGCTGAATCACCAGCACATTGACCGGCCCCATGGGAGCGGCCACAAGAATGCCGATGAGGAGACCTGCCAGAACGAGCTGGATGCCGGAAAGCACTATTTGGGCGCCAGCAACCAAGGCGGTCTAACCCTCTTGCGAGACGAAAGGCTGAAAATGCGCGGCTTGCCCTGACATTGCCGTGCTTCGGGGTGTGATATTCGATTCGCCCATTGGGGAGCGATACATGAAACTCTTCGGAAAAGCAGTCATCGGGGCCTTGCTTGCATTGGTAGCGAGCACAGCCATGCTTGTCTACGGCTACAGCGATACCCTTTCGGCGGATGCAAAAGATGCTGAAAACGCGGCTGAAGCGGGGCAATCGGCGCTGGCCGCGAACGAGCATGTGCAGCCGAAAAGCACGGCGCCTCTCCCCCTGCCCGAAGATGAGAAGGCGGCATCCGATGCCGCGAACGGGGACCAGGGACCGGCCCCGTTGTTCGACGTTTCCGCCTTGCCCAAGCCGGTGCAGGACAATCTGGCCAAGATCGTCGAGGCGGCCCAGAGCGGCAATCTGGAGGCCATGCGGCCGGTTCTCGAATCCAACGGTCTCAAGCCCATGGTGCGGAACGGGCCGAGCACGGATCCGATCGCCTATTGGAAGGAACAATCGGTCGACGGGTCGGGCCGGGACATTCTGGCCGTGATCCTCAACGTCTTCTCATCGGGCTTCGTGAAGACCGAGCAGGGTGACAGCGTGATGTATGTCTGGCCCTATTTCGCGAAACGCGATCTGACCAAGCTGACCCCTGTCGAGCAGGTCGAGCTGTTCCGCATCGTGCCGCCGAAGCAAGCCGTGAAGATGATGCAGACGGGCAAATATACCGGCTATCGCGCCGGCATCTCGGGCCGCGGAATTCTCCATTATTTCAAGAAGTAAGGCGAGAAACGTCAGGCATCTTCGTCTGGCGTCAGGGTCTCTCCGAAACGGACCGGACGGCCTTGAGGCTCGCCGAGTTCACCTTCCCACATGGCCTGGTGGCCGCGGATGACGGTGCCCACGGGCCACCCCTTCACGCGGCGGCCGGCGAAGGGGGTCCAGCAGCATTTGCTGGCGACCCATTCATCCTGGATCGTCTCCTCGCGCTTCATGTCGACGATCGTGAAATCGGCATCGTAGCCGACCGCGATGCGGCCCTTGCCGGCGATCGAGAAGAGGCGTTGGGCGCCGGCGCTGGTGAGGTCGACGAAGCGGGCCAGGCTCAACGTCCCCCGATTGACCTGATCGAGCATGACCGGCACCAGGGTCTGGACGCCCGGCATGCCCGAGGGCGAGGCGGGGTAAGGCTTCGCCTTCTCCTCCAGGGTGTGCGGCGCATGGTCGGAGCCCAGCACGTCGACGACGCCTTGATCGAGCCCCCACCAGAGCAGGTCCCGATGGGAAGCATCGCGGAGCGGCGGATTCATCTGCGCCTTGGTGCCGAGACGCTCATAGGCATCGGCGGCCTCGAGCAGGAGATGCTGGGGCGTGACCTCGACGCTGGCCACATCCTTGTGGAGCGCGAGCAGCTCCATCTCTGCGCCGGTCGAGACATGGAGAACATGGATGCGCTTGCCGGCACGGCGGGCGGCGCGAAGCAGCGCCATGGTGGAGCTGAGGGCCGCTTCCGGGTCGCGCCATTCGGTGTGGCTCGCCGGATCGTTCTCCCGGCGCACGTCCAGCCGGTCCTTCAAGCGCCCTTCATGCTCGGAATGGAACGCGGCGCGGCGGCTGATCTGGGAGAGAACCTCGGCGAGCACCGCCTCGTCATCGACCAGGAGATCGCCGGTGGAGGAGCCGAGGAACACCTTGATGCCGGCAGCGCCGGGGAGCTTCTCCAGCCGGCTGAGCTGGCCGACATTCTCCCGGGTGGCGCCGACATAGAAGGCGAAATCGCAATGCATGCGGCCGAGCGCGCGGTCGATCTTGTCGTGGAGAGCCCCGGCCGTGGTGGTCTCGGGTTTGGTGTTCGGCATTTCGAAGACGGCGGTGACGCCGCCCATGACCGCGGCGCGGCTGCCGGACGCCAGATCCTCCTTATGCTCGCCGCCGGGCTCGCGGAAATGGACCTGGGTGTCGATGACGCCGGGAAGAATGTGGAGGCCCTTGGCGTCGACGGTCTTTGCGGCATCGCCCTCGATTCTGCCGATGGCGGCGATGCGGCCGTTCTCGACCGCGATATCGGCTTGGCCCTCGCCGGCGTGGTTGACGACGGTCCCGTTCTTGATCAGCAGATCGTAGCTCACCTTGATAGCCGCTCCTGGTTGTTTGCCGCTCCCGGGATGCGCACCGATGTCGCCGCCATCTTGCGGGGGCACCGGTGCTTCAATACATCTGAGGCCTTGCTAGCAGAGATGCGGATCGGGAGCCATCTTCAGTCATATGAGCGCTTGTCAGAAAATCCTGCTTGCCGATCGGGCTGTGATCGGCGTCACCGGGGACGAGGCCGAGAAGTTCCTCCAGGGGCTGATCACCAATTCGATGGAGCGTGTCGGCGACGGGCATGCCGTGCATGCCGGGCTGCTGGCATCGCAAGGCAAGATCCTGTTCGACTTCTTCGTCATCGACGACGGCGAAGGCGGCTATCTGATCGACTGTGCCGGGGATCAGGCCGCGGATTTGGCCAAGCGGCTCACCCTCTATCGTCTGCGGGCCAAGGTCGAGATCGCGGTACGGCCGGAGCTGTCGGTCGCGGCATTCATCGGCGAGCCCCCTTCCCTCTCTGAAGATGCGATCGTCTATCCGGACCCGCGGCTCGCAGCGCTCGGCGCCCGGGCGGTTCTGACCGAAGAGGCCTTCGGGAAGGTCGATTGCGAAGCGGGAAGCGAGGCGGATTATCACGCCCTTCGCATCTCCCTCGGCGTGCCGGCGGGCGGACAGGATTTTCAATACGGGCAATCCTTCCCCCACGAGGCGTTGTTCGATCAGCTGGACGGCGTCGATTTCCGCAAAGGCTGCTTCGTGGGCCAGGAGGTCGTCTCCCGCATGCAGCATCGCGGCACCGCGCGGAAACGCATCGTGCCGGTGATCGGCGAGGCGGCGTTGCCGGAGCCGGGCACGCCGGTCGAGACCGAGTCCGGCGCGCTGGGCGCGATAACCTCGGTGAGCGGCGCGCACGGCCTCGCGCTGATCCGGCTCGACCGGGCGGCGGATGCGCTTTCCAAGGGCGAGCAGATCACATGCGGCGATGTCGCCATCCGGCTGGTGCAGCCCGGCTGGGCGAAATTCGACGTGCCGAACGCGGCTGCAACGGCATGAGCCCGGACAACGCAAATCGCTGCGCCTGGGCGGGCAACGATCCCCTCTACATCGCCTATCACGATAGGGAATGGGGCGTGCCGCAGCACGATTCCCGGGCGCTGTTCGAGAAGCTGGTGTTGGAGGGTTTCCAGGCCGGTCTTTCCTGGATCACGATCCTGCGCAAGCGGGAGCGTTTTCGGGAGGTGTTCGACAATTTCGAGCCTGCGCGGGTCGCCCTATATGGCCCGGACAAGATCGAGTCCCTGCTCGCCGATCCGGGCATCATCCGCCATCGGGGCAAGATCGAGGCGGCGATCTCCAATGCGCAAGCGTTTCTGGAGCTCGATGCCAAGGAAGGCTTCAGCAGCTTTATCTGGAGCTTCGTCGACGGCGTGCCGATCCAGAACCGCTATGCCAGCCTGGCGGACGTTCCGGCGGAGACGGCGCAGAGCCGCGCGCTCGCAAAAGCGCTGAAGGCGCGCGGGTTTCGTTTTTGCGGACCCACCACGCTTTACGCGATGATGCAGAGCGTGGGCATGGTCAACGATCACACGATCGATTGCCCACGCCACGCCGCTTGTGCGGAATTGGCGAAGCCAGCGTAACAGCCCTTCCCGTGACTTCGCAGAAAGCCTAGCCCTTGGCGCCGCGAGGGTCGCGGTTGCGGGGATAGGTGCGCTCTTCCTGGATCCTGCCGTTCCGCTTCTTGATCCGGACCGATCCTTCTTTTACGGCTTTCTCGAGCACACCACCCTTGATGGCATCGGCTTTGGTCTTGAACTTCTTCACGACGTCCTTGGTCGACTCGTTCTTAAGTTCCCACCGACTATTGGTCGAGTTATAAGCCAGCGAATATCTGGTCAGCTTGGTTCTTGCCATGTGTCATGCTCCCTCTGACGGCGTTGAACGAGCAGCCCCCTCGCAAATCAGTCACTCTGCATACTATGGTTTTTTTCGTCCAGTTGTGCGCATTCGTTTTTGCAAGTTTTCTTCGGGAAGACAACACGGCATCTCTTTCATCAAGACTTCGCGGCCGGCATGACTAGCGCCAAGGCGGAAAATAGCCCGCGCGCCTGGCAGCGCATGCTCAGCGGCCGCCGGCTCGACTTGCTCGATCCATCGCCGCTCGACATCGAGATCTCCGATATCGCGCATGGGCTCGCCCGCGTCTCCCGGTGGAACGGTCAGACCAAGGGGGCGCACGCCTTCTCGGTGGCGCAGCACAGCATTATCGTGGAGGAGATCGTCTGCGCCCTACGCCCTACCCTCGACCCCAAGTGGCGGCTCGCGGCGCTGCTGCACGATGCGGCGGAATATGTGATCGGAGATCTGATCAGCCCGTTCAAGGCGGCGCTCTCCTTCGACTACAAGCAGTTCGAGAACCGGCTGATGACGGCGGTCTATCTGCGCTTCGGGCTGCCCGCCGAGCCGCCTGTCAGAATCGAGCAGTTGGTCAAGCGCGGCGACAAAATCGCGGCCTTCTACGAGGCCACGGTCCTGGCCGGTTTCGGACGGGCGGAAGCGCGCCGCTTCTTCGGCAGCCCGCGAGGTCTACCGGCCCCGCTGACCGCCAAGCTCGAGCGCCTGAGACCGTTGCCGGCGGACGAAGCCCAACGACTTTTTCTAAAACGTTTCGGCCAACTTCACATTTGAGCGAGATTTGCCGCTATAGATTGGCGAGGAACGAAAGAATCGTCATTCTGCCATGAAAAGCGGGTAGGAAACGCTTCGAGAAGGTGATTCGCCATGGCCGATATGTCAGACGCCTACGAGACCGTAAAACAGACCATCTATGTGTCGCCGCTCAGTCGCGTCGCGGGCACCGTCGAAGAGGCCGGCGTGAGCCATGTGGTGACCCTCATCAACAATGAGATGGTGGTCGAGACGCCCGCAGGCATCGAGCCCATGCGGCATCTGAAGCTCGCCATGAACGATATCTGCGAGCCGAGCCCCGGCCATGTCGTTCCCTGCCAGGATCATGTGGAGGAGCTGATCTCCTTCGCCCAGAATTGGGACCGGCAGGCCCCCCTGCTGATCCATTGCTGGGCGGGCATCAGCCGGTCGACCGCTGCGGCCTTCATCGTGCTCTGCTCGCTCAATCCCGGCGCGTGCGAATTCGAAATCGCCAAGGCGCTGCGCCAGGCCTCGCCGACGGCCTATCCGAACCGCCGGCTCGTCGCGCTGGCCGATGCGCTGCTGGAGCGCCAGGGGCGCATGATCGAGGCGGTGGAAGCCATCGGCGATGGCGAGATCGCCGCCGAAGGACGCGTTTTCAGGCTAGACGCTCAGCTCGCGGCGTAAGCCATGCCGGCCTCCCCGCAATCGGCCGCAAACGAGAACGCCAGCGAGCAGTCTCCCGATCTGCATATCGAGCTCGGCCTGAACGCCGCCATCGTCACGGTGCGCGCGCAGCAGCCGCATATCCTCGTGGTGCGGCCCGGCGCGGTCGGGTCCGGCGAATACGACGCGCTGCCTTTCGGCCCCTTCTCTCCCAAAGAGCACCGGACTTTGGAGATCGGCCTCCGCAGCTGGGTGGAGGAACAGACCGGACTCGATCTCGGCTATGTGGAGCAGCTCTATACCTTCGGCGACCGGGGACGGCATGCCGATCCCGGCGATGCGGTCTCCCATATGCTTTCGGTCGGCTATCTGGCGCTGACCCGCGGAACGATCGAAGATCTGCGCGGCTCCCATTGGTCGCCCTGGTACGCCTATTTTCCTTGGGAGGATTGGCGGAAGGGCAAACCGAAGATCCTTTCCGAAGAGATCGAGCCGCGCTTGAAGGAATGGGCCGAGCGGCCTCCTTTGCCAGGCGAGCCGCTGCGGCCCTTGCGGCGAGAAGAGCGGCTCAAGATCGGCTTCGGCATGGGCGGCGGCTGGGACGAGGAAAAGGTCTTGGAGCGCTACGAGCTGCTCTACGAGGCGGGGCTCGTCGTCGAGGCCAAGCGCGATGGGCGCCGCGCGGCCAAGGCCTGGAGCGCGCTGCCCGAGCTCGGCCGTCCCATGGCCTTCGACCACCGGCGGATCCTCGCCACGGCGATCAGCCGCCTGCGCGGCAAGCTGAAATACAGGCCCGTGGTGTTCGAGTTGCTGCCGCCGGAATTCACGCTCTACGACCTGCAGCAGACGGTGGAGGCGATTTCCGGCACCCTGCTGCACAAGCAGAATTTTCGGAGGCTGGTGGAGAATGCCGGCCTTGTCGAGCAGACCGGCGGAGTCTCGACCCGCACCGGCGGCCGACCCGCGCGGCTTTTTCGTTTCCGCCGCGAGGTCGTACTGGAACGGCCCGCGCCGGGGTTGCGCGTGAAGGCGGCGCGGGGGTGAGACAATCGGTTCGGCTATCCGTCGCCGAACTTCTGTGCCGCGCCTGCGTTTGGAGCAGGTGGCCATACTCTTCAAGCACTTCGAGAGAGATCATAATGCGATTGAAATCTTTGTGTTTTGCGGGCGCGCTCGGCGTCCTTTTGCTCATGAGCCAACCGGCAGCCGCATTGAATGACACCTTAGAAAGCAAGGCCGGTCCGATCTCGGTGGAGACGATCGCCGAGCTGGACAGCCCCTGGGGTTTCGCCTTCCTGCCCGGCGGAGAAATCCTGGTGACGGAGAAAGGCGGCACACTCCGCCAAGTCTCCAAGGACGGCACGGTCTCCGACCCGATCGAAGGCGTGCCCGAGGTCTGGGCGAACGGGCAAGGCGGTCTGCTCGACGTGGCGCTCGATCCGGATTTCGAGGAGAACAAGCTCGTCTATCTCACCTATTCGGAGCCGGGCGAGGACGGCAAGGCCGGCACGGCGGCAGCGCGCGGCACGCTGGCGGACGGCAAGCTCGAAGACGTGGAGGTGATCTTCCGACAGAAGCCGAAGGTGGAAGGGCCGAACCATTTCGGCTCCCGGCTGGTCTTCGCGCCGGACGGCAAGCTGTTCATTACCCTCGGCGAGCGGTTCAAATTCGACCCGGCCCAGGATCTGAAGAGCCATCTCGGCAAGATCGTGCGCATCAATCCGGACGGCAGCGTTCCTGAAGACAACCCCTTCGTCGGCGACGACGAGGCGCTGCCGGAGATCTGGTCCTACGGCCATCGCAACGTGCAGGGCGCCGATATCAAGCCCGATACGGGCGAGCTCTGGAATGTCGAGTTCGGCCCCATGGGCGGCGACGAGATCAACAAGCCGGAAGCCGGCAAGAATTACGGCTGGCCGGTGGTGAGCTGGGGCGACAATTACGACGGCTCGGAGATCCCCGACCCGCCGACCCATCCGGAATTCGTCGATGCAGTCAAACACTGGACCCCGGTGATCTCGCCTTCCGGCATGACCTTCTATACAGGCGAGGAATTCCCCGAGTGGGACGGCAACGCCCTTCTGTCGGGCCTCTCATCCACCTCGATCACCCGCCTCGCCTTCGACGGCGACGAGATCGCGGACGAGGAGCGGCTCGATATGGGCGCGCGCATCCGCGATGTGGGGCAAGGGCCGGGCGGCGCCATCTGGGCGATCACCGACGGCAAGCTGATCAGGCTGACGAAAGCCGAGAAGAAGGAAGGCTAACGCTTTCAGGCATCGTCTTCGCCAACCCTCTGGAAATCGCTCCGGGCTCCTCTTATAGTCTAAAGAGAGATATCCGAGCATGGGGGAAGGCGAAGGCGCCAGCCCTCGCCGGCACTGGGCCTAAAGACCTTGTGCCGGTAATTTAACACCCTATATATACTCAATATGAGTATTACCGCCCAGGGTCAGACAGAACGGAGAGTTGAGCCCATGACGGGGACACCTCAAGAAGGTCATCTGTCGGAAAAGCTTCAGCATGCCGAGAGCGTGCCGTTGCCCGATCACATGATTCCGGAGCTTGCCTATACGCCGGAGGTGGAGCGTGCGACCGCGCATCTCTACGAGCGCGTGAAGCGCGTGATTCCGCCGATCGAATGGCCGGGCTTCGCGCCCTATGTAAAGGCAATCAACGATCTGAAGGCGCACCGGAACGCGGTGGTGCTGGCGCATAACTACATGACGCCGGAGATTTTCCACTGCGTCGCCGACGTGGTGGGCGATTCTCTGCAGCTCGCCCGCGAGGCGGCCAAGGCCGATGCCGATGTCATCGTGCAGTGCGGCGTGCACTTCATGGCCGAAACCTCGAAGCTGCTCAACCCGAACAAGACGGTCCTGATTCCCGATAGCCGCGCCGGCTGTTCGCTGGCGGAATCGATCACCGGCGCCGATGTCCGCGCCCTGCGCGAGGCTTATCCCGGCGTGCCGATCGTGACCTATGTGAACACCTCCGCCGAGGTGAAGGCGGAGTGCGATATCTGCTGCACCTCCTCCAACGCCGTGAAGGTCGTGGAGTCCATGGGCACCGATCGTGTGATCCTGATCCCTGACGAGTTCCTGGCCAAATACGTGGCCAGCAAGACCGATGTGGAGATCATCACCTGGAAGGGCCATTGCGAGGTGCATGAGCGCTTCACCGCCGAGGAGCTGCGCGCCTATCGCGAGGCCGATCCGGGCGTGAAGATCATCGCCCATCCCGAATGTCCGCCGGAGGTGATCGGCGAGTCCGACTTCACCGGCTCCACCAGCGGCATGATCCAGTGGGTGCACGACAACCAGCCGAGCAAGGTGCTGCTGGTGACCGAGTGCTCCATGAGCGACAACGTCGCCGTGGAATCGCCCGGCGTGGAGTTCGTGCGCCCCTGCAATCTCTGTCCGCATATGAAGCGGATCACCCTGCCCAAGATCCTCGACAGCCTGATCTTCCTGAAAGAGGAGGTGACGGTGCCGGAGGATGTGGCGGACCGCGCGCGCCGGGCCGTGGAGCGGATGATCAACCTCAACAACTAGGCGCCTCGCGGCAGGAGGTTTCTCATGAGCGATGCGGATATGCGCCGATTGGGAACCCGCGCCGGCGGGACCGATGGCGGCATCGTCGTCGTCGGGGCCGGACTTGCGGGTCTCTTCACCGCGCTGAAACTGGCGCCGCTGCCGGTCACCGTGGTGTCCGGCGCCCCGTTCGGGGAGGGCGGCTCCAGCTTCTGGGCCCAGGCCGGGGTCGCGGCCGCTGTCGGCGAAGGAGATTCCCCGAAAGCCCATGCGGCCGACACGATCGCGGCGGGCGCCGGCATCGTGGAAGCCAGCATCGCCGAGCTGATGGCGCGGGAGGCGCGGGAGCGTGTCGAGGAGCTGCTCGCTTATGGCGTGCCCTTCGACCGCGATCTGGAAGGCAAGCTCAGCCTGGGCCGGGAAGCGGCTCATCGCAATCGGCGTATCCTCCACGTGAAAGGCGACACCGCCGGACGCGCCATCATGACGGCGCTGATCGAGGCGGTGCGAAAGACCTCCTGCATCACCGTGATGGACGGATGGGCGGCAGGCGACCTCCTGCTCAGCGACGGCCGCGTGGCCGGCATCGCGCTGCACAGCACCGACACGGGCCGGCCCAAGCGGCGCATCCTGCCGGCGCGGGCCGTTGTGATCGCCACGGGCGGCGCCGGGCAGCTTTATGCGGTGACGACGAACCCCGGCCCCTCCAAGGGCGAAGGGGTCGCGATCGCGGCCCGGGCCGGGGCGGTGATCGCCGATGCGGAATTCGTTCAATTTCATCCCACGGCACTCAATATCGGTGCCGATCCCGCTCCTCTCGCGACCGAAGCGCTGCGCGGCGAAGGTGCGCATCTGATCGACGGCTCGGGCAAGCGTTTCATGCGCGGCGTGCATCCCGATGCGGAGCTTGCGCCACGGGATATCGTGGCCCGCGCGGTGCATCGCCAGGTGGTGAGCGGGGCCGGCGCCTATCTCGATCTGCGGCCCTTCGGCGATACTCTCGCAAGACGCTTTCCGACCGTGCATGCATCCTGTCTGGCGGCCGGGATCGACCCGGCAGTACAGCCTGTGCCGGTCGCTCCGGCGGCCCATTACCATATGGGCGGCGTGCTCACCGATGCGGACGGCAGAAGCTCGGTGGACGGGCTTTGGGCTTGCGGCGAGGTGGCCTCGACTGGCGCCCACGGGGCGAACCGGCTTGCCTCCAATTCGCTGCTGGAGGCGGTGGTGTTCGGAGCGCGGGTCGCGGCCGATATTTCCGCCGTCATGCAGAACTTCCGGGGCGACACTTCGAAGGCTTTCGACTTCGACGAGCCGGCCGCCAAGGACGACACGCGGCGGATACGGCTCTTGCGCCAGACCATGGCGGCGAAGGCCGGCGTGGTGCGTGACGAGAAATCCTTGCGCGAGGCGCTGACCATGGTCGCCGACCTCGAGAAGAGCCATCCCGACCGGCCGCTGAAGAATATGCTGACCACGGCGAAGCTGATCGCGGCGGCCGCCTATGCGCGGCATGAGAGCCGCGGGGCGCATTTCCGCAGCGACTACCCGGAGGCCAGCCCGGCGCTTGCCAAGCGCAGTTTCCTGACCCTGGACGAAGCGGAAGCGATCGCGGCTGCAGCGACGGGTGCCGACAAGACGCGCACCGGTGTCGTCACCGCGTTGCACGCCTGACCGGCACGGCTCTCAGATTCCCATGGCTCCTTCCCTATCGCTCCCCCCTCCCCTCGTCGCGCAAGCGGTGAAGCTCGCCCTGGCGGAAGATCTCGGTCAGGCGGGCGACGTCACCACCGACGCCATCGTGCCGGAAGATGCGGTCGCCGATGCCCGGATCGTGGCACGCGAAGCTGGGGTGATCGCCGGTCTCGATCTGGCGGAAGCAGCCTTCAAGGCGCTCGACCCCGATCTGCATTTCAACCCGGTCGCCGCGGATGGCGATGCGGCCGCCGCCGGCGATACGGTCGCGGATATCCACGGCAAGGCCCGGGCGATCCTCTCGGCGGAGCGGGTCGCGCTGAACTTTCTCGGCCGCTTGAGCGGCATCGCCAGCCTGACGGCGCAGTTCGTCGAACGGGTTCGCGGCACCGGCGCAACCATCATCGATACGCGCAAGACCACCCCCGGCCTGAGGGCGTTCGAGAAATACGCGGTGCTTGCGGGCGGCGGCGGCAACCACCGTTTCGGGCTCTACGATGCGGTGCTGGTGAAGGACAATCATATCGCGGAAGCGGGCGGGATCGGCCCGGCGCTCGATGCCATCGAGAAGCATGTCGGCCGCGCCTTGCGGATCGAGGTGGAGGTCGACCGGTTGGATCAGTTGCAAGAGGCGTTGGCCCTGCCGATCGATGCGGTGTTGCTCGACAATATGGACAGCGCGACCCTGGAAGAGGCGGTGCGGATGGTGCACGCGCAGGCTGCGGGCAAGATCGCGACCGAGGCTTCGGGCGGGGTAACCTTAGAGACGGTTCGGAAGATCGCCGAGACCGGCGTCGATTTCATCTCGATCGGCGCGCTTACTCACTCGCCGAAAAACCTAGACCTGTCGCTGGACTGGCGCTAGACGCGCCTGCCGAAGACGAGACGAGCGAAATGCTCGGGCTCGATGTGGTCGGCTTGGCCGAGGCCCTGTGCAGGAGGGACGGCGTCACGACGGTGTTGGGCTCTGCGCCCGAGGCCACCTGCACATCGCCGTGAGGCACCTCGACCACGTAGGGATCCTCGTGGCGCTTCTTATAGAAGATGTGCGCGCCGATCTTATCGATCTTGTTCATGCTGCGGGCCCAGCGGGGACGGACGTAGTTGGCGTGATAGAAGGTCGAATAATCGACTTCGGGCAGCCATACCTCGTCGCTGGTGACCTGCTTTGCCAGATCCTGGGCGAGGGTCCATTCGTCGTCCTCGTCGGGCTGGTCGGATTTGCCGTCACAGGTGAAGGAGAACTGGCAGCCCCGTTTGAACTGCCCCTGATAGACGACGCCGCAGACGGTGTCGGGGAATTTCGGGCTGCGCACCCGGTTCATAACGACCTGGGCGACGGCGAGCTGACCGCGCACGGGCTCGCCGCGGGCTTCGAAATAGATGGCGGTGGCAAGGCAGCGGCGCTCGCGGGCGCGGAATTCGGCTTCCGTCTCGCCCTTGTATGAGACGCCCTCTTCCTGCTCCTTCAGCGGCTTGAGAACGGCCCATTGCAGCAGCGCCATGCCGTCATAGCTGCGGCCGAAGGCGAATTCCTCTTCATCGATGGTCGGGCGCATGAAGATATCGGTGCCGCGCCCGTCGGTCAGCGGACCGCGGAGGCTGACCTGGCTGAAGGTCTTCTTGAGGCGATCGCCCTTGGCATCGCGGGTAATGGCATCGGTGTTGACCAGAGCACCGGATTTGAATCCGCCGTCATCCGTCATTAAGGCGGCCACGATGGGCTTCTTGACGGCATAGGTGGTGGTCATGACGGTGAGATATTTGTCGGCGCGGGGCCCCTTGCCGAAGCTGCGGAACAGCGCCATGGCCTCAGACGCGAGGGGTTTGGGACGATCGGCCTCGTCCGCGACGACCTTGGTCAGGGATTGAGCGGACCCTTCGCCGGAGAGCAGCAATTCGATTTGAAAGGCAATCATATTGCCCGGAACGGCCGCCACATAGGCCAGTCCCAGAAGAGGCACCCCCGCCAGGGCACCCAACACTACAGGCAAAATGGCCCGCCGCTTACGACCGCATGAGCGCTCGCTCATGGTCCCTCCGAGTTAGTCCCCGTCAACCTCATCGGAGGCCTCGCCCGTGTCCCTTGGCGCGATCTCCTCAGGCCCGATTGCCGCCACAAATACGCCGGCACGAATCAGGCTGAAGCGTCTCTACATTTCCGGAGAGGGACGAGAAATCGGCAGAATACCCTACACGAACCCCCGACCGGCTTGCCCCGGATCCCGTCTTAATTTCCTCGTAACCTCACCCATAAGTTTGGGCAAAATGTGGTCAACGAGATCTGAACATCACTTCGCAAATTGCGATTAAGACAGGGTAAACGCCGATGCCAAACTGGCCTGGGCGGCGGCCAGGCGGGCAATCGGAACCCGGTAAGGCGAGCAGGACACATAGTCCATGCCGATCTTTTCGCAGAAGCGAATCGTGGCCGGATCGCCGCCATGCTCGCCGCAGATGCCGACCTTCAGACCGGGATGGGCGGCCCTTCCCCGCTCCAGACCGATCTCCATCAGCTCGCGCACCCCTTCGTCGAGGGTCATGAAGGGATCGTGGTGGATGATCCCCTTGTCGGAATATTCGCCCAGGAAGCGGCCGGCATCGTCGCGGGAAAGACCGAAGGTCGTCTGGGTGAGGTCGTTGGTGCCGAAGGAGAAGAAATCGGCGCTCTGACCGATCTCCCCGGCGGCGAGACAGGCGCGCGGCAGCTCCATCATGGTGCCCACGGTATAGTCCAGGGTGATGCCGTGCTCCTTGCCCACCTCGGCCGCGGTGCGATCGATATGGGATCTGATGATGTCCAGCTCCGCCTTGACGGTGACGAGAGGCACCATGATCTCCGGCAAGACCGGCGCCCCGAGACGCGCGCCGGCCTCGATCGCGGCCTCGAAGATGGCGCGGGCCTGCATCTCGGCGATCTCGGGATAGCTCACCAGCAGACGCGAGCCGCGATGGCCCAGCATGGGGTTGAACTCGCGCAAGGCGGCGACGCGGCGTGCAAGCCTGGCCTTGCCGATCCCCATGGATTCGGCCACCTCGGCGATATGGGTCTCGTCATGGGGCAGGAACTCGTGCAGGGGCGGATCGAGCAGGCGGATGGTGACCGGCTTGCCGGCCATGATCTCGAACAACCCGATGAAATCGTCGCGTTGCATGGGAAGCAGCTTGGCGAGCGCCTCCCGGCGTCCCTCGATATCCTCGGCGATGATCATCTCGCGCATGACGCCGATACGGTTCTCGTCGAAGAACATGTGCTCGGTGCGGCAAAGGCCGATTCCCTCGGCGCCGAAATCGTGCGCCTGGGCGGCATCGAATTCGCTATCGGCATTGGCGCGGATCTCAAGCCGCCGGAATTCGTCCGCCCAGCCCATAAGAGTGGCGAAGGTTTCCGACATCTCCGGATGCCGTGTGGGCACGCGCCCTTTGATGATCTCACCGGTGGAGCCGTCGAGGGTGACCATATCGCCCTTGCGGAGAGTCACGCCGCCGGCGCTCAGGGTCTCCTTGTCGAGATCGATCTGCACCTTGGCGGCGCCGGAGACGCAAGGCCGGCCCATGCCGCGAGCGACCACGGCGGCGTGGCTGGTCATGCCGCCGCGGGTGGTGACGATGCCGGCCGCGGCATGCATGCCTTGCACATCTTCCGGCGAGGTCTCGATGCGAGCCAGGATCACCGTGTGGCCTTGGGCGCGCATATGCACGGCCTCGTCGGCATCGAAGACGAGCTCGCCGCAAGCGGCGCCGGGCGATGCGGGCAGGCCCCGGCCGATAACCTGCTTGGGCGCTTCGGGATCGAGGGTGGGGTGAAGAAGCTGGTCAAGCTGAGATGCCTCGATGCTCGAAACCGCCTCTTCGCGGCTGATCACGCCTTCGGCCGCCATGTCCACGGCGATCTTGAGGGCGGCCGGCATGGTGCGCTTGCCCGTGCGGGTCTGCAGCATCCATAGGGTGCCTTCCTCGACCGTGAATTCGATGTCCTGCATGTTGCGGAAATGGGCTTCCAGCTTGTCGCAAACCTCGCAGAGCTCGGCAAAGGTCTCCGGCATGGCCTCTTCCAGGGAAGGCCGGCTGTCGTTGGATTGGCGGCGCGCTTCCGCCGTGAGGGATTGGGGCGTGCGGATGCCCGAGACGACATCCTCGCCTTGGGCGTTGGTGAGATATTCGCCGTAGAGCTCCTTCTCGCCCGTCGACGGGTTGCGGGTGAAGGCGACGCCGGTGGCGCTGCGCTGGCCGCGATTGCCGAACACCATCGCCTGGATGTTCACCGCCGTGCCCCAATCGTCGGGGATGTCGTGCAGGCGGCGGTAAGCGATGGCGCGGGCGTTCTGCCAGGAGCCGAAGACGGCGGCGATGGCGCCCCAGAGCTGATCGTGCAGGTCCTGCGGGAAAGGCTCGCCGAGCTCCTTGTCCACGAGGTCCTTATAGCGGCGGATGATCTCCAGCCATTCCTCGGCCGAAAGCTCGGTATCGAGCTCGTAGCCCTTCATGTTCTTGAAGTGCTCCAGCCGCTCCTCGAAAAGGTGATGATCGATGCCCAGCACCACGTCGCCATACATCTGGATGAAACGGCGATAGCTGTCATAGGCGAAGCGGCGATCGCCGAAACGCTCGGCGATGCCCTCCACCGTCTCGTCATTGAGGCCCAGATTGAGAACCGTGTCCATCATCCCAGGCATGGAGGCGCGGGAGCCGGACCGAACGGATACGAGCAGAGGGTCCTCGGGGTCGCCGAAATGGGAGCCGACGATATCGCCGACCAGCCGGAGCGCCTCTTCGACCATGGGCTTGAGGGCTTCGGGCAGCTGGCGCCCGGCCTTGTAATAGGCGCGGCAAACGTCGGAAGAAATGCTGAACCCCGGAGGCACGGGCAAGCCGAGTCTCGACATCTCGGCAAGATGCGCGCCCTTGCCGCCTAGGATGTCTTTCAACTCAGCGGAGCCGTCGGCGCGGCCGGCCCCGAACGCATATACCCATTTGGGAGGTTCGGTGCTGTCCGGCTCTTGCTTGGTCACATGGGTATCCATACTGGCGGGAACCGGTTCTACTCCCCTGCCAGGCCGGACACAATCGACAAGGTCGAAATAGGTGAAAGCCTAGCCTGCTCTCTCGACCTTCTTCAGCCAGTCGCCGCTTGTAATCCGCCGGGAGGCTGGCGGCTCTTCCACGAGCTCATAGCTCCAGGCGGCGATGCGTTCGCCATTGCGCAACCGCAAGAGGATCTCGATACGCCGGTAAAGACCGTCCTTTGCCTCGCCCGCGATGCCTTCATATGCATCGAGGGCGGCGAGCAGGCGCGCATCTTCCGGCATGACGAAGACTTCGCCGGCGATCTCGCCGGCATGGCGCTCGTCGAAAATGGCGCCCGGAAAGCTGCCGAAATCGTACAGCACGCCCTTGGCTTTCGCCGGGCCGAGACAGCTGGCGGCAGCGTGGAGCTGCCGGGCCATGGAACGGCGACCGCCGCGTCGCAAAGTGCCGTAAACGAAAAGGTGGCGGGGCATGGCTTTCGCATATCCGCCCCGCCACGTTTCATGCAAGAGGCTTTGATCGAAGCCTAGGACCTAATCGAATTCCGGCGGCTTCGGACCACCAGAGCTCGATCCGCCACCGGAGTCCGGATTGATGGTGCGAATCCAGGAAATCACCTTCCAGAGATCGTCGGCGGATTCGATATTCGCGCCGCCCATGGGAGGCATGGGGCCGACGACATTCTCGGATCCTTTGCGCGTGGCGTTGTATTCCTTCTGGTAGCCGTCTGAGCCGAGGGTGACGAAGCGGAACAGGGTGTCGCCGTCGCTGCCATAGACCCAGATCGGGTTGGTGAGGGGCGGTCCCATGCCGCCGCCGCCGGTGCCGCCGTGACAGCCGTTGCAGCCTAGCCCCATGTAGATCTTGTGACCTTCCTCGGCGACGCTCTCAGGGTCGTCCGCATAGGGATTCTTCAGCTGGCCCTGCTCGGTGGACTCGACGACTTCCGTCGGTGCCTTGTCGCCACCAGAAGCCGCAGCGTCGGTATCGGGCTCCGGCGCAGTCCCGACAGACGTGCCGGAATCGGCGGCGGGCGCATTCTCGGCCTCCGCCATCTCGATGGTGTCTTGCTCCACGGCCTCGCCGCCCGCCGCGTCGGTCTCCGCGGTGGTGTCGGTCTCGGTGGTCACGTCTTCTTGGGTGGTCTGTTCTTGGCCCGAATCTTCGGCGGTGTTCGCCATTTCCTCCTTGTCCTGGCCGCAAGCGGCAAGCAGGCCTGCACTCAGAACGAGGGCACAGATCGTCACGTATGGTCGATACATTGGCTTCCTCCTAACCGTGCATCGGACCGAACCACGCCTGCCTTCCCATGGGCAATTTCCGGCGCAGATCGGCCTAGACAGGAAGCCTAACGCATAAGTTCAACCTTCGATCCGGGAAAAATCGGCAACGGTCAGAGTCGCGGCGCGAATGCGGTTGAGAAGCTTGAGGCGATTTTCGCGCAAAGCCGGATCGTCGGCGTTGACGGTGACGTGGTCGAAGAAGGCATCGACGGGCGCGCGAAGCTGGGCGAGCGCCGTCATGGCGGCCTCGAAATCCTCGCATTCGACAGCGGTTTTCGCGGCCTGCTCGGCCTCGGTCAGCTTGGCCTCGAGGGTCTTTTCTTCTTCCTTTTCAAGCAGCGAGGGATCGGGCGGACCGTCATAGGTCTTGCCGTCCTTCTTCTCCTCGATGCGCAGGATATTGCTCGCCCGCTTGGTGCCGACGAGCAGATTGGCGCCGTCTTCGGTCTGCAGGAAGTTTCCAAGCGCCTCGACCCGGCGGACGATCATCAGAAGGTCGTCCTGGCCGCCGAGGGAGAACACCGCATCGATGAGATCGTGACGGGCGCCCTGATCGCGCAAGTACACTTTCAGCCGGTCGGCGAAGAAGTCGAGGAGGTCCTGACGCAACCCCGTTCTATCCGGCTGCTTTACCGATCTTGGCGCATTGCCCGGCCAATTGGAGAGAGCAGTACGAATAGCCTCATTGAGCGGTAGCCGAATGCCGTTCTCCAGCACAATGCGGATGACGCCGAGCGCCGCGCGGCGGAGGGCAAAGGGGTCCTTGGAGCCGGACGGCTTCTCGTCGATGGCCCAGAAGCCGACCAGCATGTCGAGCTTGTCGGCGAGCGCGACGGCGATGGCCGTGGGCTCGGTCGGCACCTCGTCGCCCGCGCCGACGGGCTTGTAGTGGGCGCCGATGGCATCGGCCACGTTGGGCTGCTCTTCCTGGTCGAGGGCGTAGTAGCGGCCCATCACGCCCTGGAGCTCGGGGAATTCGCCGACCATTTCGGAGGTGAGGTCGGATTTGCAGAGCATGGCGGCGCGCTCGGCATCGTCGGGCTCGGCCTTCACAAGCGGCGCCAATTCCCGGGCCAGCACGCGGATGCGCTGGATGCGGTCGTATTGCGTGCCGAGTTTCTCGTGGAAGACCACCTGCTGAAGCTCGCGGGTGCGATCTTCCAGGGAGACTTGCCGGTCCTGATCGAAGAAGAATTTCGCATCCGAAAGCCGCGCGGCAATGACTCGCTCGTTGCCGGCGGTAATGGCCTTGCCGCCGTCCTTGGCTTCCAGGTTCGCCACCAGGACGAACCGGTTGGCGAGCTGGCCCAGCCCCTCCTTGTCAGGAGTGCGGACGGAGAAGCATTTCTGATGGGTCTTCATGGTCGAGGTGAGCACCTCGGGCGGGACCTCCAGAAAGCTTTCGTCGAACTGACCCATGAGCGGCACGGGCCATTCGGTCAGCCCGGCATTCTCGGCGACCAGACCGGCATCCTCGACCAAAGCGAGACCTTGGGATTCGGCGAGCTTGGTCGCGGCTTGCAAGACGATGTCGCGCCGCTCGCCGGAATCGAGGATGACGTAGGCGTCGCGCAGGCGCTTCTCGTAATCGGCGAAGTCTTTCACCTTGAAGGGGTCCGGCGCCATGAAGCGATGGCCGCGGGTTTCGTCGCCGCTTTCGATGCCGTCGATCTCAAAATCGACGACCTTGCCGTCGAGCAGGCAGAGGATCGAATGGAGCGGACGGACCCAGCGCAGCTTGCCCGCCCCCCAGCGCATGGATTTCGGCCAGGGGAAGTCGCGGATGATGCCGGGCATCGCTTCGGCGATCACGTCTGCCGTCGCCCGGCCCTTCTTCTCGATCTTGGCGACGTAGAAATCGCCCTTCTTGTCGGAGGCAATCTCCGCCTCGTCGATGGAGCCGAGACCGGCGGATTTCAGGAAGCCTTCGATGGCCTTGTCGGGGGCGCCGACGCGGGGGCCCTTTCGCTCCTCTGAGACATCGGGAGAGGCTGCCGGCAAGCCTTTCACCCGCAGGGTCAGGCGCCGTGGCGTCGCGAAACTCCGCATCTCGTCATAGGCAAGACCGGCGGCGTCCAGCGCCTCGCCGACGAGACGCGCAAGATCGCCCTCGGCGCGGGCTTGCATGCGCGCCGGGATCTCTTCGGAGAACAGCTCGAGAAGGAGTTCGCCGCTCATGATCCGGCCCCTCCGGCCTCGGTCTTAAGCCAAGCGGCGCAGCAGGCCTTGGCAAGGTCGCGCACTTTCAGGATGTAGCCCTGGCGCTCGGTCACGGAGATCACGCCGCGGGCATCCAGCAGATTGAAGATGTGAGAGGCCTTGATGCACTGGTCGTAGGCCGGCAGCGCCAGCTCGTGGCGATCGTTATGAGCCCCCTTGTCGAGCAATGCCCGACACTCGGCCTCGGCATCCTTGAAATGCTCGAAGAGGCGCTGCACGTCGGCATATTCGAAATTGAAGCGGGAATATTCCTGCTCGGCCTGGAGAAAGACGTCGCCGTAGGCGACCTTGGCGTCGCCCTCGCCGCCGTTGAAGTTCAGGTCGTAGACGTTATCGACGCCCTGGACGTACATGGCCAGGCGCTCCAGCCCGTAGGTCAGCTCGCCGGAGACGGGCTCGCAATCGAAGCCGCCGACCTGCTGGAAATAGGTGAACTGGGAGACCTCCATGCCGTCGCACCAAACCTCCCAGCCTAGGCCCCAGGCGCCCAGGGTCGGGCTCTCCCAATCGTCCTCCACGAAGCGGATATCGTGGTTGAGGGGGTCGATGCCGATGGCTTCCAGGCTCTTCAGGTAGAGATCCTGAAGGTCCATGGGCGACGGTTTCAGGATGACCTGGAACTGGTAGTAGTGCTGCAGCCTGTTCGGGTTCTCGCCGTAACGCCCGTCCTTGGGCCGGCGGCAGGGCTGCACATAGGCCGCCTTCCACGGCTTCGGACCGAGGGACCGCAAGGTCGTGGCCGGGTGAAAGGTGCCCGCCCCCATCTCCATGTCGTAGGGCTGGAGGATGACGCAGCCCTGCTCCGCCCAGTAGCGCTCCAGGGTCAGGATCAGGTCCTGGAAGGAATGCGCGGGGCTCGCGTGATTGGCGGTGGCAGGCTGGCTTGCGGACATCTGGACCTTATGGGCAGGCAGGCGGGCGCGTTATGTTCGGCATGCGGTTATGAAATCTCGCGCCACTCTATTTCGGATCGGCGCGATAAGATCAAGATGCCCGGCAAGAGTATGGGCCCGATCAGCGGAAAAGCCTTAAGAAATATCGGGACGCTCGAAATCCGGCTGCTTGGGGCGATAGATGCCCGTCGCGGGATCGCGGACCAGAGGCGTGGCGCCTTCCCGGTTGCGTCGGTCCATGGCTTCGCGGGCCTGGCGCAGATCCTCCGCCGCGCGATTGGTAGCGCCGCGCAAGAGACGGCCGGCGAGAACCATTCCGGCGCCGGCGGCAAGGAGAAGGATCAGCTGGGGCATCGTCTAAAATCCAAATCGCGACCAGAGGGACCGCGCCTCAAGGGCGGAAATCACATCACCGGCGAGGCCCTGAGGCAAGTCCCGCAATGCGGAGAGGCCCTCGGCCCCGACATGGGGCTTCTTGCGGAACCAACTCGTCTTGGCCTGCACGAGCTTGAAACGCACATCCTCGCCATAGATTTCCCGCATGCGCGATCTCAAATCGCTCAAGCCGTCGATCAGGCCCAGCTCGGCGGCGCGCTTTCCCGACCAGAATTCGCCGGTGAAGAGATGCTCGCCCTGGGCCTCGATCTTGGCGCCTCGACGCGCCTTCACCAGATCGGTGAAGGCGGCATGGACGTCGCGCTGGATGGCTTTGATGCGCTCCACATCTTCCGGCTTCTCCGGCTTGAAGGCATCGAGAGTGGTCTTGTTCTCGCCGGCGGTGATGACCCGGCGCTCGATGCCGAGACGGTTGATCAGCTCGTGGAAGCCGAAGCTTGCGGTGATCACGCCGATGGAACCGACGATGGAGCTTTCCTCGGCATAGATCTCGTCGCCGGCCAGGGCCAGGAGATAGCCGCCGGAGGCCGCCACATCCTCGGCGAAGACATAGACCTTGAGATCGTTCTCCTCGGCAAGGGCCCGCAGACGCTTGAAAATCAGGGTGGATTGGACGGGCGAACCGCCAGGTGAGTTGATCTGAATGGCGACCGCCTTCGCCCCCTTCATGGTGAAGGCCTTCTCGATGGCGCCGGCGGTGGCCGAGAGCGAAAGCCCCGGCCTCAGCGGCGTCACCGCTCCGATCGTACCCTCGAAGCGCAGCACCGGGATCAGCGGTCCTTTGTCGAACCACTTCTCAGGGATCAGCTTCTTGTACCAAGGGCGCGGCGCTTTTTGAGCGCTTGGCGAAAGAGGATTGGAAGACGGAGGAATAGCCGGTTCGGCGGGTGTCGGTGTGTCCATGCGGCTCAAGGTATAGGCGGCGCGACTTAAATCAAGATGGCGCAACGGATTGCGCGGGTGGGGCCGCGACAAGCCGTAATGCTTGGTTAAGCGCGATCAACCTTGCCGCATCAAGCTACCGCTCTTATTTGATAATCTCCAGCTCCGCTGGAACTGTCGGGATGTGTGGCGGGTTTTTCCTTTCGCCGAGGAGCCGCGCGTCCTCAAGGAGGAGAGAAAGATGAGAAGGGTGATGACCTTCGCCTTCGCCGCGGCGGTGCTCGCGCTGGCCTCGTTCACGCCGGTAAAGAGCGCAAATGCCGGCGTGGGAATCTATATCGGTCCCGGCTACGGATACGGCTACAGCTATCCCTACCGCTACCGGTATCGGAGTCCCTACCCCTACGCCTACTACCCCTATTGGAGACGGCCTTACTATTCCTATCACCGGCCGTATTATCGGGATTACAGGCCTTACAAACGCTACAAGTATCGCCGCCGTTACTGGCGTTAATGAGCCTATCGATCAGCGAATTGCGTGAAGAGCCGTTCGGGATGCCCCGAGCGGCTTTTCGTTTTTCCGGGCAAGCGCCGATCGAAACTGAACGCGGGATGAACGGAAGGCTCAGCTTCGGTTCAGAGCGATCTCTCTAAAACAGGTCTCATGCGCCCGGGCAGTTCCGTCCGGGAGGAGACAAGCCGGCGCAGCGAGCGCCGAAACGGAGGATCGCAATGTTGAAGCAAACGCTTTTGGGTGCCGCCGCTCTTGGCCTCGCCGTTTTCGCTCCCCTGGCGATGGGCGCCACGGCCGCTCATGCGGGCTCGGTTTCCATCGAGATCGGCAATCGTTGGGACCGGGGCCATCACAACTACCGGCATCACTATGACCGCCATCACGATCGCCACGGCCGGTATCACGGCCGCTACCATCAGGACTGGCGGCATGCCTATCGGCATAACCACTACCGCCATTACGACC
Organism: Methyloligella sp. ZOD6; assembly: GCA_050110875.1. GTDB lineage: Bacteria > Pseudomonadota > Alphaproteobacteria > Rhizobiales > Methyloligellaceae > Methyloligella. The sequence goes on along the minus strand of CP188828.1, from coordinate 1,674,057 downwards.
GCCACTACGATTATTGGGGTCATCGCAACTACCGCCGTTGGTGGTAGGGCGTTCGAAGCAAGCGGGTCTGCCGCAAGACCCGCCAAGCCGCCGGCCCGCCTCACGCCGGCGTAAAAAGCAAGGCCGCCGCCATGCCTCCCCCCAAAAACCGGCGGCGGCCTTCGCTTTCCTTCCGAAGACCCATTCCGAAGACCCATTCTTAAGAACGCGCCGTATCAGCTGTCGACAGGCAGCGCCTCGCCGTGGCGGAGAACCGCCTCGGCTTTCTCGGTATAGCGTCCGTCCGCCTCGTGGAGGACGAGTCCCTGGCGAAGCCGCAGCGGCCCACGGCGCCCTTTGCGTCCCTGGATCAAAATGCGACTCGCCGGCGCGCCCTGCTTGGGAAACAGCGGAAAAAGAGTGAGATCGCCGAAGCGGCGCCGGAGCACGGCGATCAGCTCCTCGAGCGCATCGGGGCGGTGGATCATGGTGAGGATGGCTTCCGGTGCGGCCATGGCGGCCAGAAACCGGCCCCAGGCTTCAAGACCGCCCGGCGCCATGACGTGAGCGGCCTCGCGACCCTGGCCCGGACGCACCGCACCTTCGGCGTAAAATGGGGGGTTGGCGATCAGCCGTTGAAAACTTCCCTGCTTCAGCCCTGCGGAGACGAGGGTTTTTCCAGGAGCGGTGAGATCCGCCTCGACGACCTGATAGCGCGCGGCAAACCCGTTCTCCGCACCATTCTCCCGCGCCAATGCGCAAGCAGCGGGATCGCGCTCAACGGCGGTGACGGAAAGGCGCGGAAAGCGTGAGAGAAGGCAGAGCCCGGCCACACCCGTCCCAGCGCCGGCATCGAGGACGGATATTCCACCGCCATCGCCTTTTCCCATCGCGGCGGCCGCGAGAAACACCGCATCGGTGCCGGAGCGATGACCGGAGACAGGCTGGACGGCTTCGATCCGGCCGCCGAGAAACGCATCGCGGGTGGTTTCGGCCATGCTCGTCACAGGAATCTCCGCTTCAGGGCTTGCCGGCATCCTTGATCGCATCGCCGACACCCGCCTCCTCCAGGATTCGCCGCGCTTTCGAAAGCTCGTCTTCCGCCACGAGAATGCGGCGCGGCAGCACGCCGAGGGAGCCCTCCATGACGCTCATATTCGTATCGGCGACCATAAAGTCGACATCGCCCTCCGATAGCAGCGTCGTGACGAAAGAGATCAGCACGGCGTCGTTGGTTCGAATCAATTCCTTCATGGATAGGCGCCTCTCATGTGCTTTAAGGATGCGGTGAATTTGCGCATCTTGAACCATGGACCGGCTCGGTCGAATATAAGACCTTAAGACATAAGAAATCTTTCGGCTCAGCAACTTTGGGGAGTGATCAGTTTGGGGGTCGTCGTCGAACTCGACAAGGCGCGCAAGGCGGTCGCTAGCGCAAGCTCTCTCACCGCTTTGGTCGAAGAGGATATGGGCCGCGTCAACGCGATCATCATCGAGCGCGCCCGGTCTCATGTGGATCTGATACCCGAGCTCGCCCGGCATCTGATCGATTCCGGCGGCAAGCGGCTTCGGCCGATGCTGACGCTGGCCGCTGCGAAGCTCTGCGATTATTCGGGCTCCGGCCATGTGCATCTCGCCGCCAGCGTGGAGTTCATGCATACCGCCACCTTGCTGCATGACGACGTGGTGGACGAGAGCGAGCTCCGGCGCGGCAGGAAGACCGCGCGCATGCTTTGGGGCAACGAGGCGAGCGTGCTGGTCGGCGATTACCTGCTGGGCCAGGCCTTCAAGATGATGGTGGATGTCGGATCGCTGGATGCGTTGCGGATTCTCTCGAACGCCGCGGCGACCATCGCCGAGGGCGAGGTGATGCAGCTGGTCACCGCCAACAACACGGCGACAACCCAAGACGAATATCTGGCGGTCATCAACTGCAAGACCGCGGCCCTGTTCGCGGCTGCCTGCGAGGTGGGCGGCGCCATCTCCGAACGGCCGAAATCGGAGACGGCCGCCTTGCGGGCTTACGGGCGCAATCTCGGCCTCGCCTTCCAGCTGATCGACGATGCGCTGGATTATTCCGGCGAACAGGCCGATCTGGGCAAGACCATCGGGGACGATTTCCGCGAAGGCAAGATCACCCTGCCGACGGTGCTCAGCTATCGCTGGGGCAACGAGGCGGAGCGCGTCTTCTGGCGGCGCACGCTGCAGGACGGCGATATCCAGGAAGGCGATCTGGAGCATGCCATCAGCCTGATCGAGCGCCGCGGCGCGCGGGAGGCGACAGTGGAGCGGGCCAGGGATTACGGCGCCATCGCGCGGGATGCATTGGCGATCTTTCCGGATTCCGACGCCAAGGACGCCATGCTCGAGACGGTGGATTTCTGCGTGTCGCGGGCTTACTGAAGGCCGCTCGAACAAGCCTCGATCAGCCGCCGATGGCGGTTGCCTGCACCCACCATTCGGGATGCCGCTCCGCCAGGATCTCCGCCTGACGGGCGGCCATGCCCTCCGTTTCAAATAGCGCAAAGCAGGTTGGACCGCTGCCGGATAGGCGCACGCAGCGCGCATCCTCCAAGCCTTCCAACGCCTCCAGCAGCCCGGCGATGACGGGCAGGCGCCGCACGGCCGTGGCTTGCAGATCGTTGCCGCGGGCAGCGAGATAATCGGCCAGACGCGCGAAGGAGTTTTCGAAATCCAAGCTCGCCGTCTCCGGCACGAAGTCCGCAGCCAGATCGCAGGCGCCGAGATCGCCATAGATCTCGGCCGCCGAAAGGGGCGCGCCTGGATTGGCCAGCACCACCCCGGCGCGCGGCAGGCCCGAGACAGGCGTCAAACGCTCGCCACGCCCCTGCATGAGGGCCGGTCCGTTGTTGAGGCAGGCGAGAATGTCCGAGCCCAGGGCATTTGCGATGGTTTCGGCGATATTGGCGGTCAGGCGCCGAGGGTCCATCCGCATCAAGAGACGCAAAAGCGCTGCCGCATCGGCCGAGCCGCCGCCGAGACCCGCAGCGACCGGGAGCCGTTTCTCAAGCGAGATGCGGCCTGCCGAGAGACCCGGAACATGGGCGGCGGCGGCAAGCGCCACACGCTGCATGAGATTTTCGCCGTCGATGGCACCGGCGAAAGGGCCGGTCAATTCCAGCCCCGGCGCCTCTTCCGTCGCCAGGGAGACATGGTCGGCAAGGTCGGTGAAGACGACGAGGCTTTCCAGCTCGTGATAGCCGTCGGGACGACGGCCATGGACGAGCAGGGTCAAGTTGAGCTTGGCCCGTGCGGCTTCCTTGAGAACGCTCATACCGAGACGCCGATAGACCGGCAGGCCGGATCCGGAAGGACCACGGCTATTGCGCGGTGGCCCGATCCTCCGGTGTGGTCCGCTCGGCGGCCTTGGTGTTCGGCTTGTCCTCCAGCCCTTCGGCTATCTTCTTCTTGATCTTCTTGGCGTCGTCTTCCTCGGGCTCGAGCTCCAAGGCTTGCTGCCACTGATATTTGGCTTCGAGCTTGCGGCCGACGCGCCAATACACATCGCCGAGATGATCGTTGATGATCGGGTCGTTGGGTTCCAGCTCGACGGCCCGCTCCAGATGCTTCACCGCCGAATCGAGGTCGCCGAGGCGGTAATAGGCCCAGCCGAGACTGTCGACGTAGTAGCCGTCATCGGGCTTCAGCTTCACCGCCTTGCGGATGTAATCCATGGCGGTTTTCAGATTGGTCTTCTGATCGACCCAGGTATAGCCGAGATAATTCAGCACGAGGGATTCGTCGGGCTTCAGCTCAAGCGCCTGCCTCAAATCCTTCTCCGCCTTCGGCCATTGCTTCAGGCGCTCGTAGCAGACGCCGCGGGAGTAGAAGATCGCCCAGTGCTCTTTCTGGGGCTCGTCGATGAGCGCGATCGCGCGATCGTAATAGGGCAGCGCCTCCTCGTAACGCTCGTGGGAGCGCATGATATTGCCCAGGGCATCGTAGGGCCGGATATCGTCCGGGTGTTCCTCGATAAGGTTCTGAAGAACCGCCTTGGCCTCGTCGACCCGCTCCAGGCCGTTCAGCGCGAAGGCCTTCTGGATCTGGACATTGAGCCAGAGAGGCGATTCCTTGCCGATTTGATCGAAGGCCTGCAGCTCCAGATCGTATTTCTCGGCACCGTCATAGGCCTCGGCCAAGGCCACATAGGCGAGATCAAGATCGGGCTTCATGTAGATGCCGAACTGCAGGAAGACGAGGCCGAGATCGAGCCCGCCCTCGCCGGTCAGCGCATCGCCAATGCCGTAGAAGACCTCGGCCATGCCGTCATCCGCGGTCTTGGCGACGAGAGGCGGGGTCTCGCCCGCTTCGAGCTGCGCCAGCAGACCCTCGGTGATCGGATGCTTGCCGGCGGCTTCCATATTCGTCTTGACGATGGTGATCGCCTTTTCGCGCTTGCCGTTATTCACCAGATGGCGCGCATAGGCCTCCGCAACGCGAATGGTGCCGGGGCTGGTGGCGAACGCCTCGGCGAAAGCCTGCTCGGCCATCTCCGGCCGGCCGGCGACATCGGCGATCAGAGCGCGGTGATAACGCTGGTAGAATTGCGCCCAGCTGGCGTTGCTCAGACCGTCGAGGGTCGAGAACGCGGCATCGGTCTGACCCCTCCCCTGCTCGACCCAGGCACGGGCGAGGTTGGAGGCGAGATCGGCGATCGGCCCCTGCCGGGCCGTGGCGAAATGGGTCTCCGCCTTATCGTACTCGCCGTTCTTCAGGGCGTAGCAGCCGAGCAGGAAGCGGGCGATCCGATGGGTCGGGTCGGTCTCGATCAGCTTTTGGCCGAGCACCACGGCGCGGTCCCAGTCGCCGCCGGCCACTTCGAGCAGGAAGGCCTGCTCAAGCAGCAGGACATTGTCCGGATCCTCTTCCAGCGCCTTGGCGTAATAATCGGCGGCGGTCTCGATATCGTGCTCGTTGCGCGCGATGCGGCCCGAAAGGTAGTTGCCCAGCAGGGTGCCGCGAGCGGCAGGCTCGTCATCCTTCGCGCCGACCTCCGAATAGGCGGACGGCGCCGCCAGCACCACGATCAACAGCGTCAGCAAGGCCCAACGCAGAAAGGGCCGCTCGGCGATCGCGTGAATCGGGTGGCGCTGGGTCTCGGTGCTCGGCTTCGGCATGCGGCTTCTCCGGCTGATTTTGAACGCAAATAGCCCCGGCTTCGGGTTTAAGGGTTTTACCGCCGCCTGAAAACTTAAAAGCGCTTAACGGAGAAGGCCGAGACCTTGCCTCTACATATTGGCGTAGCTCGGCCCATCGCCGCCTTCGGGCGGTACCCAATTGATATTCTGAGCCGGGTCCTTGATATCACAAGTCTTGCAGTGAACACAGTTTTGGGCGTTGATTTGAAAGCGTTTCTCGCCGCCCTCTTCAATCACCTCATAGACTTGCGCGGGACAATAGCGCTGCGCCGGCTCGGCATATTCGGGGAGATTCTCCTCGATCGGGATCGACGGATCGCCCAATTTCAGATGCACCGGCTGGTCCTCGGCATGATTGGTGCCTGAGAGGAAGACCGACGACAAGATATCGAAGGTGAGCTCGTTATCGGGCTTCGGATATTCCACCGGCTTCGCCTGATCCGCATGCTTCAGGGTCGCGAAGTCCGGCTTCAGATGCTTCAGGGTGTGCTTGAGGAAAGGCAAAATCGTGTTCGCCCACATATCGAGCCCGCCCAGCATGACGCCGAGCCTGGTGCCGTAGCGCGACCAGAGCGGCTTCACATTGCGCACCGGCATCAGATCCTTGGCGATGTCGCCGCTGCGGACCTGCTCCTCGTAGGCGGTGAGTTCGTCGTGGCTCCTATCCGCCTGGATCGCGTCGTAGACGGCTTCCGCCGCAGCCATGCCGGAGAGCATGGCGTTGTGGCTGCCCTTGATGCGCGGCACGTTCATGAAGCCGGCCGCGCAGCCGAGCAGGGCGCCGCCCGGGAAGGTGAGCTTCGGGATCGCCTGGAGGCCGCCCTCGGTGAGAGCGCGGGCGCCATAGGAGATGCGCTTGCCGCCTTCCAGATGCTGCTTCAGGGCCGGATGGGTCTTGGCGCGCTGAAACTCCTTGAAGGGGTGCAGGTACGGGTTGGCGTAGTCGAGATGCATGACGAAGCCGACGGACACCAGATTATCCCCGAAATGATAGAGGAAGGTGCCGCCGCCGGTCTTGTCGCCGAGGGGCCAGCCCATGGTGTGCTGCACCAGGCCCGGCTTGTGCTTCTCGGCCGGAATCTCCCAGAGCTCCTTCAGGCCGATACCGTATTTCTGGGGACCGCTCTCGCGGTTGAGCTCGAAGCGGCCGATCAATTCCTTGCTCAAGGAACCGCGGGCGCCTTCGGCGAGCAGGGTGTATTTGCCGGTGAGCGCGATGCCGGGCGTATAGGTGTCTTTCTTCGTGCCGTCCCGGGCAACGCCCATATCGCCGGTGATGACGCCCCGCACCTCGCCGTCGTCGCCGTAGATCGCGCCGGTGACCGCGATGCCGGGATAGACCTCGACGCCGAGCGCCTCGGCCTGCTCGCCCAACCAGCGGCAAAGCGCGCCGAGGCTTCCGGTATAGCAATGATGGTTGTTCATCAGGGGTGGCATGAAGAGGTTGGGCATACGGAGGCTGCCGCCCTCCCAGCAATAATAGAAGCGGTCTTCCGTGACCTTCGTCTCAAGCGGACAATCCTGCTCGCGCCAATCGGGGATCAGCTTGTCGAGACCGATCGGATCCATCACGAGACCGGAGAGGATATGAGCGCCGATCTCGGCCCCCTTCTCCAGCACCACCACGTTGAGGTCCTGGTCCTTCTCGGCAGCGAGCTGCTTCAGACGGATCGCCGCGGCCAGACCCGCAGGGCCGGCGCCGACGATGACCACGTCGAACTCCATTGTTTCGCGCTCGGCCTCTTCGGCTTCGCGTTCGGCTTCTTCGCTCAAAATTCAGGCTCCCAGCCAACTCATCTCAGCTATGACAAATCAGATATGACAAACCGGCCCAGGGCGCGACGCTCGCGCGATCCGGCCGGCCAAACGGGAACTGGAGAGGGATTGGGGAAGTTCCTCTCAGCCTTCCCACATCTAGTGGCCAACCTCCCCTTTCGACGTGATAACGTCAAGTGTCAGAACAGTTTCGGCTGTGACAACCATGCCAATCACGGGGGATGCCAGACAACGCGGCACGCGGTCCCGTGAACAGAGGACATGACGATGACTCGTGACGACGCCACAGCGGCTCTGCTCGCCTGGTATGCCGCCATGGGGGCGGACGAGGCGATCGCCGAGACACCGCTCGATGCGTTCGCGGCGAGCGCCGCCCATCAAGCCCGGCGGGAGGCGCCCCCGCTGAGGCCTGCACCGGAGCCCCAATCTGCACCGCGGACGGTCGCGGCGCGGCCCGTGCAGCCTCGACCGGCCGAGATGGCCGAAGGGCCGTCTGTGGCGGAGATCGAAAGGACCAAGAGCTTGGCGGAGCTCGAGGCGCTGGTCGAACGGTTCGACGGCTGCCCGCTGAAGCGCACGGCGAAGAATCTCTGCTTTTCCAGAGGAAGCGAGAACGCCCGGCTGATGCTAATCGGCGAGGCGCCGGGCCGCGACGAGGATCTGCAAGGCAAGCCTTTCGTGGGGCGCGCCGGCCAGCTGCTCGACAAGATGCTGGCGGCGATCGGGCTCGACGAGGACGGCGTCTATATCACCAACACGGTCTATTGGCGCCCCCCCGGCAACCGCACGCCGACGCCCCAGGAGATCGCTTCCTGCCTGCCCTTCCTGGAGCATCAAATCGCGCTCTTGCAGCCGAAGGTCATCATGCTGCTGGGCGGGGCGGCCGCCTCCAGCATGCTGAAGACGAGCCAGGGCATCATACGGTTGAGGGGCAAATGGAAGAGCTATCAGGGCGAGGGCGGACCGATCCCGGTGATGGCGACGCTGCACCCCGCCTATCTGCTGCGCAATTCGGGCGCCAAGCGGAAGGCCTGGCAGGATCTGCTGATGGTGAAGCAGAAATTGGCGGACGAATAGTTTGATGACGTCATGCCCGGGCTAGACCCGGGCATCCAGGGGCCACAAGCTCTGCGGACTGTCGCCTTGGATTGCCGGGTCAAGCCCAGCAATGACGAAAGAGAGTGGAGAGAATCAGAACCATGCCCCGTTTCGACGAAACCCGCCCCTTCATCCCGATCCGCATCGCCGTGCTGACCGTGTCGGACACGCGCACCAAGAAGACCGACAAATCGGGGCCCCTGCTCGCCGAGATGATCACCGAGGCCGGCCACGTGGTGGCGGCGCGGGAGACGGCGACGGACGACGTGGAGTCCATCCGCTCCCAGGTGCAGGCCTGGATCGACGACCCCGAGATCGACGTGGTGATAACCACGGGCGGGACGGGCTTCACGGGGCGCGACGTGACGCCGGAAGCGGTGCGCCCGCTCTACGACAAGGAGATCGAAGGGTTCTCGGTGATCTTCCACATGGTGAGCTTCGAGACCGTCGGCACCTCCACTCTCCAGTCGCGGGCCTGCGGGGGGCTCGCCAACGGCACCTATATCTTCTCCGTTCCGGGCTCGCCCGGCGCCTGCGAGGACGCCTGGACGAAGGTGCTGAAGTTCCAGTTCGACAATCGCCACCGCCCGTGCAGCTTCATCGAGATCATGCCACGGCTGAAGGAAGGGAAGCCGGCATAACCCATGCCCGTTGGAGTGCATTTCCCCCGCGGCACTGCGTCTATCTTGCAAGTTGACGAACGCCTACCATCTGGTAGGCAGATAACACCAAAGGCGGATGCGATCCCTATCCGCCGCGAAAGGCGATCGATGGCGCTCGGAACGCGAGAGATATTGCTGAAAGAGACGGAGACATTGCTGCGCACGCGCGGCTATGCGGCTTTCAGCTATGCGGACCTCGCCGAGAAGGTCGGCATCCGGAAGGCCTCCATCCATCACCACTTCCCCACCAAGGAAGCGCTGGGCGCGGCGCTGATCGACAGTTATCTGGACGATTTCCGCGCGGCGCTCGCCGCGATCCTGGAGCGCGAGACAGCCGCCACGGACCGTCTGGCGCGCTACACGGAGTTCTTCGTCTCCAGCATGGAGGGCGGAATGATGCCGCTTTGCGGCGCCCTTTCGGCGGAAGCCTTCGTCCTGCCCCAGTCCCTGCAGGAGCGGGTGAAGGGCTTTTTCGAGCTGCATCTCGATTGGCTCAGCCAAGTGATCCGCGACGGCAAGAAAGCCGGCGAGCTAAAGGCAGAGCTGAAGCCGAGGCAGACGGCGACGCTCATCCTCAGCACCCTGGAGGGAGCAAGTCTCGTCGCCTGGGCGTTGAAGGATCCGAGCACCATCAAGCCGGCGATCTCGGCGGTGATCCGAAGCATCGAGGCGTAAATTTTTGCTTCGCGAAACTACCAACTAGAAGGTCGGCGAACGGCCCCGGGAGATCAGACCAACCCGTAAGGAGGAACATACATGGCTTTGAAGAAATACATCATCGAACGGGACATTCCCGGTGTGGGCGAGATGGACGACAACGAACTCTCCGGGGCGGCCTCCACCTCCAACGACGCACTGTGCAAGATCGGCGCCGAGGATATCCAGTGGCTGGAGAGCTACGTCGCCGACGACAAGACGTTTTGCGTCTATCTGGCGAAAGACGAAGAGGCGATCCGCAAGCATGCGGAGCTTTCCGGCTTCCCGGCCAACAAGATCACCGAGGTCAAGACGACGATCGATCCGAGCACCGGGAAGTAACCGCGCATATCAAAGATGGCGGGGCGGAATCAGCCGCTCCGCCCATCGGCGCATCTGCCGGTGAGCCGCCGCCGTGTCGACATCGGCAAGCTCGGCGGCGAAGGCGACCTGGCAACCTCGAAAATTCTCCAAGGTGTCGGTGAGCGCATAGCGGCTCGACCAGCGGACATTGTCGAATGGGCGGCGACGGTTCGGCCGCTTGATGCCGACGAGCCAGAAGCCGCCATCCTGAGCCGGGCCGAACACGGCATCGGCGCGGGCGAGCTTATCGAAGGCCTGCGCGATATGGCCGGGACGGATGCCTGGAATATCGCTGCCGATCAGCACGCTCCGGCGGGGCTGCTCGGCCAGGAGCTGCTGCATGCGCTTTCCCAAATCTCCCTTTCCTTGCGGCTTGAGCGCAGCGCCGAACCGGGCGGCGAGCCGCTGCCAGACGGCATTGCCGCAATCGGCATCGGGCGTTACGGCGAGCACCAGCCGCCAGCGCGGATCGCGGCTCAGACGGCGAAGCGTCGTCTCGAGACAGATTCGATAGAACCGCCAGGCCGCCCCATCGCCGATCTCCGCGGCCAGACGGCGCTTGGCAAGACCGAGCTTCGGCGTCTTGGCCATGACGATGAGGGTCGGCTTCATCACGGCCCCTTGTCTCACGACTTTTGCCTCACCGTTCAGCCGTAGAGCCGGGCGAGCACGCGGGGCGGCACCCGGAAGACATAGAGCAGCATGCAGAAGAGATTGCGGAAGCCGCGAAGAATGTAGCCTTCGCTGCGATAGCGCTCGGCGCTGGTGACGGCCTGCGCTTTCAGCATGACGAGTTGCTTCCGCTTCAGCTTCCGAACGAGGGCGACATCCTCCATCAGGGGCACGGCATCGAAGCCGCCGAGCTCCTCGTAGAGCTTTCGCGGGATCAGCAGTCCCTGGTCGCCATAGGGCAGGCGGAAGACCATGAAACGCAAGCTCACCAGCTTCTCCAGAAGCCAGGGCATGGGGCCGTCATCGTCGAGAGCGAAGCGGAAGGTGGCCGCTGCCGGCTCTCGCTCGCCGCGGTCGACCCGCGCCATGAAATGAACCGCATGATCCAGCCATGTGGCATCGAGCACGGTGTCGGCGTGGAGGAAGAGCAGCCAATCGCTCCTGGCAGTGGCAGCGCCGGCGCGAAGCTGGGTGCCCCTGCCCCGCTCGGCGCGGACGATCTCCATGCCGGCCGCCTCGGCGATATCGAGGGTACCGTCAGTGGAGCCGCCATCGGCCAGAATCGCTTCGCGCACCAGCCCCTCCACCGCGCCGGGGATCAGCGCGTTCAGGGTCGGGACGAGAGTCCTTTCCGCATTAAAGCTGGGGATAACTATGGAAATCATGGCGGGACTATAGCGTTTAGACAACGAGCGGCAATCGGTTCCGCGTCGCTGGCTCAACGAGAGAAACCTGTCTATGTTCTTGCTTTGTTCCAAGGCGAGACCTATATTGGGAGCCATGAGCGTGGACCTTAGAAAACCTGAGAAGCATGAGAGCTTCCCGCTGGAGGCGGGCGGCGTCGCTGCCGAGCGCAGGCGGGGCCGCGGTGCGCAGACCAACCGGTCCGGGCGCTACGAGCCGATTGCCTATCAGCCCGCGGACGACGGGTGGGGCTCGATCGGCGAGCTGGAGGCGCTCGCCACCCATGTGCAGGAGGTCCGGGCGAAGACCATCATCACCCGGAACGATTCCCCCGATATCGGCTTCGACCGTTCGATCAATCCTTATCGCGGCTGCGAGCATGGCTGCATCTACTGCTTCGCCCGGCCGACCCATGCCTTCATGGGGCTTTCGCCGGGGCTCGATTTCGAGACCAGGCTGTTTGCCAAGGTGAATGCCGCGGAGCAGCTGAAGCGGGAGCTGGCGGATCCGAAATACAAGCCGGCGACCATCGCCATCGGCACCAATACGGACCCCTATCAGCCCATCGACCGGCAATACGGGATCATGCGCGATATCCTGAAGGTCCTGGACGAGACCAACCACCCGGTGGGCATCGTCACCAAGTCTTCGCTGGTGCTGCGTGATATCGACATCCTCTCCGCCATGGCGAAGCGCGGGCTGGCCAGGGTGGCGATCTCGGTGACGACCCTGGACCGGAAGCTGGCGCGGGCCATGGAGCCGCGGGCGGCAACGCCCGAGAAGCGGCTGGAGACGATTGCCGCGCTGGCCGAGGCCGGCATTCCGACCTCGGTCATGGCGGCGCCGGTGATGCCGGGGCTCACGGATATGGAGATGGAGCGCATCCTGGAGCGCGCCTCGGTGGCGGGCGCGACCCAGGCCGGCTATGTGCTGCTGCGGCTGCCGCTGGAGATCGCCGACCTGTTCACCGAATGGCTGGAGGCCAACTGCCCCGACCGGGCGTCCAAGGTGCTGTCGCTGATGCGCCAGACCCGCGGCGGGAAACTGTACGATTCGACCTGGGGCGAACGCATGGTGGGCGACGGGCCCTATGCCTGGATGATCGGCCGGCGCTTCGAGATGACGGTGCAACGGCTCGGTCTGAACAAGGAGCGGTCGAGCCTGCGAAAGGATTTGTTCGAGCCGCCGGTGCTGCCGGGCCAGCAGATGCGGCTGTTCTAGGCATACCCGCCAGCGATTTTTCCACATTGCGGCGGTTGCGACCTAGGAGGGGGATTGCATGGGCGCGCCGGCGGCGCAAAAGTCGCGCCTATGGATGCGCTTTTCGAATCGGCCTTTCTGCCAGACGAGCCCAGCTACGTGCTGGAGGCCGATCTGATGGACAAGCATAAGGGCCCCGTTGCGGGGCTCGACGAGGCCGGCCGCGGCCCCTGGGCGGGGCCAGTGGTCGCCGCATCCGTCATCCTCAACCCGGACCGCATCCCCGAAGGGCTGAACGATTCCAAGAAGCTCACGGAAAAGGAGCGGGAGGCGCGCTTCGAGGAGATTATGGCGACCGCGATCGTCGGCATCGCGATCGGCCATGTGAAGCGAATCGACCGGGACAACATCCTGCAGGCCAGTCTTTGGGCCATGCGGCGGGCTTTCCGGGATATGGAAGCACCGGCCGTGGCGGCGCTGATCGACGGCAATCTGAAGCCCAAACGCTTTCCCTGCCCGGCCCGGCCGGTGGTCGGCGGCGACGGCCTCTCCGTCTCCATCGCGGCCGCCTCCATCGTCGCCAAGGTCACCCGCGACCGGATGATGGTGAAACTCTCCAAGCGCTATCGGAAATACGGTTGGGAGCGGAACAAGGGCTATGGCACGCCCGAGCACGCCGAAGCCATCCGGAAACACGGTGTCTGCCTGCATCACCGCCGTTCCTTCAGTCCCATCGAGAAAGCTCTCGACCTTGTCGAGACGGCCGAGCTGCAGCTCGGTTAACAACCTCTTTACTAACCTTCTCCAAGTTTGACCTTCGCGCCGGCTGATTTGCCGGGGCGCTCCGATTTTTTGTTCCAGCGTCTCGGAGACGGTCATGCTCAAGGAAAAGGCGGGGGCGACGCTCCCGATCGATAGCATCATTCTCGGCGATTGCGTGGCAGAGATGGCAGAGCTTCCGGATCGGTCGGTCGATCTGGTGTTCGCCGATCCGCCCTACAACCTTCAGCTCCAGAAAGACCTGCTCCGGCCCAACAACTCCAAGGTCGACGGGGTCGACGACGCCTGGGACAAGTTCGACAGCTTCCAGAATTACGACCAGTTCACACATGACTGGCTGGCCCAGTGCCGCCGGGTCCTGAAGGACGACGGCGCGCTGTGGGTGATCGGCAGCTATCACAACATCTTCCGCCTCGGCACCCAGCTCCAGGACATGGGATTCTGGATCCTGAACGACGTGGTCTGGCGGAAGACCAACCCGATGCCGAATTTCCGGGGGCGCCGCTTCACCAACGCCCACGAGACGCTGATCTGGGCGGCGAAGAGCCAGAAGAGCCGCTACCGCTTCAATTACGAGGCGATGAAGGCGCTCAACGACGATCTCCAGATGCGTTCCGACTGGCTGCTGCCGATCTGCTCCGGGCCTGAGCGCCTGAAGGTCGAGACCGGCAAGAAGGCTCATCCGACCCAGAAGCCCGAAGCCCTGCTGGGGCGGGTCATTCTCGCCTCCTCGAACGCGGGCGACGTGGTGCTCGATCCCTTCGCGGGCAGCGGCACGACGGCCGCAGCCGCCAAGAAGCTCGGCCGCCATTACATCGGCATCGAGCGCGACCCCGAATATGCGCGGCTTGCACGCAAGCGGCTTTCCGAGATCGAGCCGCTCGCCGACGACGCCATCAAGGTGATGCAGGGCAAGCGCCAGGAGCAGCGCATTCCCTTCGGTTCTCTCGTCGAGCTCGGGCTGATCTCGCCCGGCACCGTTCTCTACGACAACCGGGCTCAGTACGAGGCCCGGGTGCGCGCCGACGGCAGCATCACCGTGAAGGGCGCGCAAGGCTCGATCCACAAAATGGGTGCCCAGGTCCAGGGGGCTTCCGCCTGCAATGGCTGGACCTTCTGGCATGTCGAGCAGGAAGGCACGCTCACCCCGATCGATGCGCTTCGCGATGTCGCGCGGCGCCAATTGGAGGCTACGTCATGAAGCTATTCCGATCCCGGATAACCGAGAAAGGCCGCCAGAAGTTCTGGATTCCGCCGGTGGCGACCCTGCCCGAGCCTTCCGCGGCCCGCAAGGCGGCGGAAGCCCCGATGAAGCCCTCGCGCCCCTATCGGATGCCCGAGAGCTTGGCGCCGGCGCCCAAGCAGGTGATCGCGGCGGAATAGCCCGACCGCGGCTTCGGCAGATTTCTCTAGTCGCCCCGACCGTGGGCGAGCACTTTCCGCATTACGCTGGGCAAGGCGGCCCTCGATAGATCCCGCCGCGCCACCCAGCGGCAGCGCGCCGGCTCGGCGGCCTGCAAGAGCGCTGCCCCCATGGCCACCTCGGCGGCAAAGACCTCAAGCTTCAAATGAAAATGAGTGAAGGTGTGCTCCACCAGCCCGACCCGTTTCTGCCAATCGGCTTCTAGCGGCGCGAAGGCAAAAGGCATCGCCAGATCCTTGGCTCGATCCTTGGCCCGATCCTTGGCGTCCCATGGGGACGAAGGTACTTCCAGCATGCCGCCCAGCAGCCCTTTCGGCGGCCGCTCGCGCAGCAGCACCGCACCGTCTTCCCGGACGGCCAAAAATGCCGTGCCCCATCGGGTGGGCCGCTCCGCCTTCTCCGCCTTGTAGGGCAGCATCTCGGCAAGTCCTTCGGCATAGCCGGCGCAATCGGGCCGGATGGGGCAAAGCCCGCAGGCGGGGCGCTTGGGCGTGCAAATCTGCGCGCCGAGATCCATCAGGCCTTGGGCGAAGTCGCCCGGCCGGCCTTCAGGCGTCAGGCTCGCGGCAAGCGCTCTGATCTCGGGCTTGGCCTGCGGTAGCGGCGTCTTCAGGGCGAACAGTCTTGCGATCACCCGTTCGATATTGCCGTCCACCGGGGTGGCCGGTTCGTTGAAGGCGATGGCCGCGATGGCGGCCGCGGTGTAGTCGCCGATGCCGGGCAGCTTCTTCAGCCCCGCTTCGGTGGCCGGAAATTCGCCGCCATGGTCCGCAACGACGGCCCTGGCGCAAGCATGCAGATTCCGGGCGCGGGCGTAATAGCCGAGGCCCGCCCATTCGGCGAGGACATCGCCGAGGGGGGCGGCGGCGAGATCGGCCACGGCCGGCCAGCGCCGCAAGAAGCGGCCATAGCGCGGCAGCACCGCCTTCACGGTGGTCTGCTGCAGCATGATCTCGCTGAGCCAGACCTTGTAAGGATCGGGCGTCTCGCATGCGCCGGGCGGGATGCGCCAGGGGAGCGTGCGCCCTTCCCGGTCGTACCAAGCGAGCAACTTGGCCGCGACCGCCGAATCCGTCTTCGGCTCCAACTCTGCATCCCGGATTTCGGCCACCTGGAAAACTCCTCTTCCGCCCGATCGCGGCTTCGTCAGGTCGTTTCCGATGGTGTAGGCTGCGCGGCAAGGAAGGCAAGGCGCGCTTGAGGATGATCCCCAGGGGCGAGGCCTACGGGGCGATGACGCAGGATCCATATCGACCAGGCGG
Organism: Methyloligella sp. ZOD6; assembly: GCA_050110875.1. GTDB lineage: Bacteria > Pseudomonadota > Alphaproteobacteria > Rhizobiales > Methyloligellaceae > Methyloligella. Next base: position 1,658,303 of record CP188828.1, on the reverse strand, counting down.
CAGCCAAATGCCGCAACGGCAAGCGAAGGGGCTGAAGCCCATCGGCGGGCTCGCCGCGGCCACCTTGGAGCCTGCGGCCCGCGCCCGCGGCTTCACCACCATGGCGCTGCTCGAGCAATGGGACAGCATCGTCGGCGCCGGAACCGCCAAATTCACCAAGCCGGACCGGCTGATTTGGCCGCGGCAGCCCCGCGAGGCGCCGGAAGACGGGCCGAAACAGGCCCGGAAGCGGCCGGAAGGCGCCACCTTGGTGCTGCGGGTGGACGGTCCCCGCGCCATCGAGGTGCAATACAAGGCGCAACAGATCATGGAACGGGTGAACGGCTTTTTCGGCTATCGCGCCGTGGTCGAGATGCGCATCAAGCAGGCGCCGGTGGGCAGGCTCGCCAGACCGAAACGCCAGGCCCCCTTGCCGCCCGACCCTTCGGTCCTGCCCGAGAACACGGAGATTGCCGACGGCCCCTTGCGCGCGGCGCTGGTCCGTCTCGGCACGGCGGCCAAGCGGTCAAGAAAGCGTGAGGTCTGAGGGCTGGCTTTCGCCGCTCTCTTGCCTTAACCAAAGGCCTAACGACAGCTCGAATAGTGGAGTAAGACGTGGCGGAAACACCCAAATCCCACAGCACCAGGAGCAAAGGCCTGGCGATCGCGGCAGCCGTGGCGGTTGTGGCGGTCGTAATCGCGGCCGGTGTCTATTTCGTCGGCATGGGCGACGAAACCCAGATCCAGGCGGCAAGCCGGGCCGACGCCGACGTGTCCATGGAAGAGCTGCTGGATGGCGGGCCGCTGGAGGATGTGGTGATCGGCGAGGCAGACGCGCCCGTCACCATCGTGGAATACGCCTCCATGACCTGCCCGCACTGCGCGGCCTTTCACACGACGGTCTTTCCCAAGCTGAAAGAGAAATACATCGACACCGGCGAGGTGAAGTTCATCTTCCGCGAGTTCCCGCTCGATATCCTGGCGGCGCGGGCCTCCATGCTGGCGCGCTGCGCCGGGCCGGAGAAGCGGATGGCGCTCACCTCCGCCCTGTTCGAGACCCAGAAGAGCTGGGCGGTGCCGGACGAGGCCGAGGCCATGGACAAGCTGCTCGGTATCGCGCGCCAGGCCGGCTTCTCGAAGCAGAGCTTCGACGAGTGCATGGCCGACGAGGAGCTCTATCAGAACATCGTCAAGATGCGGGCCCGGGCGGCCTCGGAATTCGGCGTCAATTCCACGCCCAGCTTCTTCATCGACGGCAAGAAGCTCGGACGTGAGCACGAGTTGGAGAATTTCGACGCGATCCTCGAAGAGGAGCATGCCGGGGCCGGCGACGGGACGGAGCCCGCGCCTGCGGAATAGCGGTTCGATGGGCGATGGCGCGGCGCGACATTTGAGGCGGCTCGCCTGCCTGCTGGTTTTCGGTCTGGCGCTCGCCGGCTGCGGCGGCACCGGTCCGGGCAACAGCCAGGTGAGCGAGCCGGCCGATGACGTGACGAAGCCGGGACCGCTCGGCGACCGGTCCATGGGCCGGGCGGACGCGCCGGTGACGGTGATCGAATACGCCTCCCTCACCTGCCCCCATTGCCGGGCTTTCCATCAAAACGTTTTCCCGAAGCTGAAGCGCAACTATATCGACACGGGCAAAGTCCGCTATGTGCTGCGGGAATTCCCCATCGGGCGCTCGGCCGGCAATGCGGCGATCATCAATCGCTGCGCGCCGGCGGATAAGTATTTCCAGCTCTACGGCCTGTTTCTGAACAATCAGCGGGAATGGGTCGCCCAGGAGGTGCGGCTGGACGCCATATACGGGGTCGCCAAACGCGTTGGTATGACCCGGTCACAATTTGACAACTGCCTTGCGAATCAAAGCATGATCGACGCGTTAGACGAGCAAAAGCAGCGAGGACGGCGTTTGGGGGTAAAAGGCACGCCGACCTTCTTCGTCAACGGCCAAAAGGCGCAAGGCACGGTCACCTATGAGGAGATCAAGTCGATGATCGAATCGCGGGGACAATCGGGCGGCGCGGCTTGACGATGGGCATCGAGAATGGCCTATGCGCTGGTTCGCGCAACAGCCGAAGGGTCCGACAACTTTGAAGATCACCCGCCTCCGCCTTCTGGGATTCAAATCCTTCGTCGAGCCGACCGAACTCGTGATCGAGCGTGGGCTGACGGGCGTGGTGGGTCCGAATGGCTGCGGCAAGTCCAACCTGCTGGAAGCGCTCCGCTGGGCCATGGGCGAGACCTCCTATAAGAGCATGCGCGGCTCGGCCATGGAGGATGTGATCTTCGCTGGCTCGCAAAGCCGGCCCTCGCGCAATTCTGCGGAAGTCACCCTCTTCATCGACAATTCCAGCCGCACCGCGCCGGCGGAGTTCAACGACAGCGAGGATCTCGAGGTCACCCGCCGTATCGAGCGGGATGCCGGGTCCGCCTATCGGGTGAACGGCCGCGACGTGCGGGCGCGGGACGTGCGGCTGTTGTTCGAGGACGCCTCGACGGGCGCCCGCTCGCCGGCGCTGGTCGGCCAGGGCCGCGTGGGCGAGATCGTCAGCGCTCAGCCCCAGGAGCGGCGCCGGGTACTGGAGGATGCGGCCGGCATCGCGGGCCTGCACAGCCGGCGCCACGAGGCGGAGCTGCGCCTGAAAGCCACGGAAGCCAATCTGGAACGGCTCGGCGATCTGATCGGCCAGCTCACCACCCAGCTCAACGCCCTGAAGCGCCAGGCCCGCCAGGCGAAGCGCTACCGGGAGGTCTCCGACAAGATCCAAGAGCGCGAGGCGCTGCATCACCATCTGCTGTGGGCGAATGCTTGCGCGGCCGTGGAGCAGGAGGAAGCCGCCTTCCAGCAGGCGCTGACGGCGGTCGGCGAGGAGACGCGCGCGGAAACCGACGCCTTGCGCGATCAGGCCTTGGCGGCGGAGAAGCTGCAGCCCTTGCGGGACGAGGAAGCCAACAAGGCGGCGGCCCTGCACCGGCTTTCGGTGGAGCGGGAGGCGCTCGACCGGGAAGAGCAGCGGGCCCAATCGCGCCAGGCGGAGTTGGAGACCCGGCTTGCCCAGACGAGCCGCGATCTCGCCCGCGAGGAAGAGCATATCGCCGAGGCGGAAGAGATGCTGCGCGGCCTCTCCCAGGAGGAGCGCAAGCTGCAAGAGGCGAGTGCCGAGGAGACCGAGGCACCGAAGCTGGAAGCGGCGGCGCAAGAGACGGCGGAAGAGCTCTCCAGGGCGGAAGCGGCCTTGAGCGCTGCGACGGAAGCGTTCGCTCAAGCCAAAGCCGAGCAGCGGCGGCTGGAGAGCGAGAAGGCCGAGCTGGATGGCCGCATCGCGCGGCTGGAAGCGCAATCTCAAGAGATCGGCGAGACCCTATATGCGGCGGAAACCCAGGCCGGGGAGCATGGGGATCTGCTGACCCTGGAGGAGACCGCCAATCGTCTCCGCCAGGCCTTGCAAGGGCTGGAAGAAGAGCTTGCCAGCGCGGAAGAAGCCGAGGAGATCGCGCGCGCCGACGAAAGCGACCGGCGGTCCGATGCGGCCGCGGCCCGGCTGAAGCGTCAGGGGTTGGAGACCGAGCTCGCCACCCTGACCAAGCTTCTGAAGCCCGCACAGGACGAAGATTTCGAGCCGCTGATTTCCCATGTCTCGGTCGCGGAAGGCTACGAGCAGGCCCTGGGCACGGCGCTGGGCGACGATCTCGATGCGGCGAGCGACGAGGCGGCACCGGCCTTCTGGCGGAAACTCTCGCCCCAGGATAGCGATCCCGCTCTGCCCGACGGGGCAGAATCACTCGGCCGGTTCGTGACCGGCGCAGACCTTCTGGCACGGCGCCTGGCCCAGATCGGCGTGGTGGATGCGGAGACCGGCGATCGGCTGCAGGCCGAGTTGAAACCCGGTCAGCGTCTCGTCTCCAGGCAAGGGGATCTCTGGCGCTGGGACGGCTATCGCATCCGGGCGGGCGCGGCCACGGCGGCCGCGGCCCGGCTGCAAGAGCGCAATCGTCTGGAGAGCTTGCGCGGCGAGGCCGAGACGGCGGAAGCCGCTCTGACTTCCGCGCAAGAGGCGTTGGAGAAGAGTAGCGAGGCGCTGCGCGGGGCTGCCGAGCGCACCAAGGCCCTGCGCCAGCAGGCGAAGGAAACCCAGAACGAACTCGCAGCGACCCGGGACAAGATCGCCGAGACCGAGCACGCCATGCAGGAGCGGAGCCGCGAGCTCGGCCGGCTGGCTGAGGCGCGCACCCGCACGCAGGATTCCCTGAAGGAGGCGCAGTCGCGCCTTGCCGAGGTGAAAGAAGCGCTCGACCTCGAAGACAAGCTCGCCGGTCTCGAGCAGGCGCAGCAAGAGGCGCAGCAGGAGGCCGGATCCGCCCGGGCAGCCCATGCGGATGCCAAGGCAGAGCTCGATAGCCACGCGCGGGGTATCCGGCTGCGTCAGGAGCGCGTCGAGGCGATCGCCGCGGAGAACGATCTCTGGCAGAAGCGCATCGCCAAGGCGCGGGAGCAGATCGAGACCCTGCGCGCCCGGGAGGAAGAAATCCGCGGCGATCTGGAAGGCATCGCAAAGCTGCCCGAAGAGATCGAGGCGCGGCGGCGGACCCTATTGGATTCCATTGCCGAGGCCGAGCAGGAGCGTTCGCAAGCGGCGGACGCTCTGGCCGAAGCCGATACGGCACGGCGCGAGCACGACAAGGTTCTGCGGGAGGTTCAGGAGCGACTTTCCGCGGCCCGGGAATCGAAGGCCCGCAGCGAGGCGCGGCTGGAGGCGGCGCGCGGCAAGCGGAGCGATATCGCCCATCAAATCCGCGAGGCGTTCGACTGCGCGCCGGAAGGCTGCATCAAGCTCGCAGGGCTCGAGCCTCGCGCAACCCTGCCGGATATCTCTCAGGTGGAGGCCGAGCTGCATAAGCTCAAGGCCGACCGGGAGCGTTTGGGGGCAGTCAATCTCCGCGCCGAGGAGGAAGAGACGGAAATCGCGGCGCAGCTCGAGGAGATCGAGCGCGAAAAGGGCGACGTGGAAGAGGCGATCGCCAGCCTCCGCCAGGGAATCTCCAATCTCAACCGGGAAGGCCGCAAACGGCTGCTGGAGGCTTTCGACACGGTGGACGCCCACTTCAAGCGGCTGTTCAGCGTCCTGTTCGGCGGCGGCTCGGCAGAGCTGCAGCTGGTGGAATCCGACGATCCGCTCCAGGCGGGGCTTGAGATTCTCGCCTGCCCGCCCGGCAAAAAGCCGCAAGTGCTGACCCTGCTCTCAGGCGGCGAGAAGGCGCTGACCGCACTCGCCCTGATCTTCGCGGTGTTCCTCACCAACCCCTCGCCGATCTGCGTGCTGGACGAGGTGGACGCGCCGCTGGACGACGCCAATGTGGAGCGCTTCTGCCGCATGATGGAGGAGATGGTGGAGACCACGGATACGCGGTTCCTGATCATCACCCATCACCCGCTGACCATGGCGCGGATGAACCGGCTGTTCGGCGTCACCATGGCGGAACGCGGGGTGAGCCAACTGGTCTCGGTCAATCTGGAGACGGCCGAGCAACTGCGGGATGCGAGCTAGGAACGGCTCTCGCTTTCCGGCCCGTCGAAGCTTATAGATATTCCCGTTTTTTCAAGGCGCTTAAGCCTATTCACAGGCGACGAAAGACCGCCTTGGCGAAATCTTGACAGTGCCGAAAGGTTCACTATGGTGCGCGCGGGCTGAGGACCAGCCGGTCTGCCGGCCGTTCCCCTTGAAGATGAGAAAGTGCCATGGCCGGACCTAAGGGCCCGGGACGCGAAAAAAGCGACCAGGACACCGACGCGATACGCCGGCGCTTGAACGATCTTGAGGGGAAACTGGGGGAGATCCGCGCACGCCATTCCCCGGATGCGGATGAGGAGAGATCCGAACGCGGCCGGGCGATGGGAAATGCGATGCGGCTTGCCACCGAGATGGTGGCGGGCGTCATCGTCGGCGGGTTTATCGGCTGGGCGCTGGACCAATGGTTCGGTACGGCCCCGATCATGATGGTGGTGTTCCTCATTCTGGGGTCCGCCGCTGGGATTTTGAACGTGATCCGAAGCGCGAAAGCGATGCAGGCGAAGGGCAAACCGCTGCCCGGCAAGGACCTGCCGCCGGAAAGCTCGGAAGAGGATGAGTAGAGACGGGTGTTCGAGGCATACGCAGCAGAAGCGGCCCATGGGGCCCATGGCGAGGGTGGCGGTCTTCCGGACCCGATGCACCAGTTCGAGATCAAACGTCTGATCGAGCTGGACGTCTTCGGAATCGACGCCTCCTTCACGAATTCCGGACTCTTCATGGTGATCGCCATCGTGCTGATCACCGCGTTCATGGTTTGGGCCATGCGCCGTCAGGAGATGGTGCCCTCCCGCAGCCAGTCGATCGCCGAGCTTTCCTACGAGTTCGTGGCGAACATGCTGCGGGACAATACCGGCACGGCCGGCATGCCCTACTTCCCCTTCATCTTCACCCTGTTCATGTTCGTCCTGGCGCTGAACATGCTCGGCATGGTGCCCTATTCCTTCACGGTGACGAGCCATATCATCGTCACCTTCGCGCTCGCCGCGGCGATCATCCTCGGCATTACCGTTCTCGGCTTCATCAAGCACGGCATCGGGTTCCTGCGACTGTTCGTGCCGAAGGGCGTGCCCGCTATCCTGGTGCCGCTCATCGTGGTGATCGAGGTGATCTCCTATCTCACCCGCCCGGTGAGCCTCTCGGTTCGTTTGTTCGCCAACATGATGGCCGGCCACACCATGCTGAAGGTGTTCGGCGCCTTCGTGGTGGCGCTCGGTTTCCTGGGCGGCTGGGCGCCGCTCGCCTTCATGGTGGGCTTCACCGCTTTGGAAGTTCTGGTCGCGTTCCTGCAGGCTTACGTGTTCGCGATCCTCACCTGTATCTATCTCAATGACGCGCTTCACCTGCATTGAGACGGAGCATCATCTCTAGTCGTTAGTCACAGTCCCAATGGGAGGAATGAATGGAACCCGAAGCAGCTAAGTTTATCGGCGCAGGCCTGGCCTCGATCGCCCTTGTCGGTGCCGGTCTCGGTATCGGTACGATTTTCGGCAATTATCTTTCCGGCGCTCTGCGCAATCCGTCTGCAGCCGCGGGCCAGTTCCCGAACCTGCTGCTCGGCTTTGCTCTCGCCGAGGCGACCGGCCTGTTCGGCCTGGTCGTGGCGCTGATCATCCTCTTCGTCTTTTAATCAGCCAAAAGCTGGTAAGCGAATAGGACCATGCCGCAGCTAAATCCACTCGATTGGGTACCGCAGCTTATCTGGCTGGCGATCACCTTCGGCATTCTCTATGTGCTGATGGCGAAGGTGGCGCTGCCGAAAATCGGTAGCGTGCTGGAGACCCGGCGGAACAAGATCCAATCGGATCTTCAGACCGCCGACGATCTCCGCAAGGCCACAGAGGAGGCGATCGCCGCTTACGAGCAGGCGCTGGCCGAAGCCAAGCAGCAAGCCCATGCCATCGCCCAGGAGGCGCGGGACAAGCTCAATGAAGAGCTCTCGTCGGAACGCGAGAAGCTCGAAAGCGAGCTCGCCAAGAAGGCCGAGGAGGCCGAGGCCCGCATCGCAGAGGCCAAGGCTTCGGCACTGAAAGAGGTCGACGGCATCGCCACGGGCGTGGCGACGGATATCGTCGACAAGCTGATTGGCGTGAGCCCTTCCAAGGGCGAGGCCGAAAAGGCCGTTGCCGCGGCCCGGCAGAATTAAGGAGCGGCTCCGATGGAACTCTTCACACCGGAATTCTGGGTCGCCGTCTCCTTCTTCCTGTTCATCGCGTTGGCGGTCTATTTCAAGACCTTCCACAAGCTGGGCCAGGCGCTGGACAAGCGGGCGGCTGAGATTGCGGCGGAGCTGGACGAGGCCAAACGTCTGCGCGAAGAGGCGGAGAACGTGCTGGCCGAGTATAAGCGCAAGCAGAAGGAAGCCCAGCAGGAGGCCGACGATATCGTCGATCTGGCCAAGCGCGAGGCGAAGTCCTACGCCGAAGAGACCCGGCGCGACATGCAGGAGCAGTTCGAGCGCCGCACCAAGCTGGCCGAGGACAAGATCGCCCGGGCCGAAGAGCAGGCGGTGGCCGATGTCCGCGGCGCTGCGGTGGATGCCGCGGTGGGCGCAGCGCGCACGCTGATCGGCGAGAAGCTGACCCCGGCCACGGCCGACAAGCTGCTCAACGAGAGCATCGACTCGCTCAAGACCAAGTTGAATTAGGCTTCTCAGAAGCCGAGCGTTTGAAGGGCGGCGGTCCGAGAGGTCCGGCGCCCTTTTCTTATCCGGCCTCTCTTTCCTTATGCTTCGGCTTGCCGACTAGGTCTGCTTCAAGCCCACGTAGATCTTGTAGTCTTCCGGGCGCGTGCCGGTGGCGACGGGGAAGGAGACCTCCCGCACCATGGAGAAATAGCCCACCGGGTTGCCCGCCGGGATATTGGTCGAGACGCGCAGAGAATCGGACTTGATGATCCGCTGATCGGAACTCGCGACACGGACGCTCACGGGCAGGCTGACCGTGCCGGCACTGCCCTTCGGACCGAGCAAGACTCGGCCGGCAAACCCGTAGCGCACGGTCATCTGATTGCCGTAGACGCGGCATTCGCGGGAGAGCTTGGTCAACTCGCCGCGATGACGGATCGCCATGGCCTCACCGGAATGGCCCGGCTGATAGACCGTCACGAGGCGGTCCTGGGGCCAGGAGACAACTTCCGGGCAATGGGTGGCGGTGCCGGATGGCAGTGTCGCAAGACCCGGATTGGCGGACGGCGCACTTGCCGTAGAGGCGCTCGTTGCCGTCGACGTGCCCGTTGCCGCGGGCGGTGGTGTGGGCATGTCTGCCGCCGGTGCGTCCGAGCCCCGCGCGCTGGGCGGCAACGTGCTGGGCGGCAAGGGCGGCGCATCGGCCGAATCGTTGCGGTTGAACGGGTTCGAAAGCGAGCCGACCGTGCAGCCCGACAGGAAGACCGGTATCGCGAGAATACAGGCCGTGTAGGCAAGGCCACGCAACTTCAATGCACTCGAACGCGTCAACTTAACCCCGTACTCGTCTTGACAGGTTAGGCTTGCACACCTGAAATGCCGCGGACCGAAAGATCGGCCGATTTGCCGCAATTTCATCCACAGGCCGTCTGGAAGCGCAAAACTAGCGGCCTGTCGCTGCGGCCACAAGGGCCGAGATGCTCTAACCTGCGACACCGGAACACGAATCGCCAGAGGCCTATGGAGCTGAAACCGACACGCTTTGAGCCGGACCCCGGCGCCGCGCCGCTGACCATCTATCTCGCGGCGCCGCGCGGCTTCTGCGCCGGCGTCGACCGCGCGATCCAGATCGTCGAGCTCGCCTTGGCGAAATACGGCGCGCCGGTCTATGTGCGTCATGAGATCGTGCATAACCGCTACGTGGTTGAGAATCTCCGGGCGAAGGGGGCAATTTTCGTCGAAGAATTGGACGAAATCCCGGACACGGACGCGCCGATCGTCTTCTCCGCCCATGGGGTGCCGAAATCGGTGCCTGAAGAGGCCGCGCGGCGCAAGATGTTTCATCTCGACGCCACCTGCCCGCTGGTCACCAAGGTGCATATGGAGGCCCAGCGGCAGTTCCTGGCCGGCAACGAGGTGCTGCTGATCGGTCATGCGGGCCACCCGGAGGTGGTGGGCACCATGGGGCAGCTCCCGGACGGCGCGGTGACGCTGATCGAGACCATCGAGGACGCGAAGGGCTTCACGCCGAACGATCCGGAGAAGCTCGCCTGCACGACCCAGACGACGCTCTCCGTGGACGATACGAAAGAGATCCTGGAGACCCTCAAGGCGCGCTTCTCTGCCCTGAAGGTGCCGACCAAGGACGATATCTGCTACGCCACGACGAACCGCCAGGAGGCGGTGAAATCCATCGCGCCGAAATGCGACCGGATGATCGTGGTGGGCTCGCCCAACAGCTCAAACTCCCAGCGCCTGGTCGAGGTGGCCGTGCGCGCCGGCTGCCCGCAAGCCGTGCTGCTGCAAGGGGCGCAGGAGATCGATTGGAAGATGTTCGACGGGATCGGCAGCCTCGGCATCACCGCCGGCGCCTCGGCGCCGGAGATCTTGGTGGACGAGATCATCGATGCGTTCCGGGCCCGCTTCCGGGCCGATGTGGAGACGGTGCGGACGGCGGAGGAGAGCATCTCCTTCAAACTGCCGCGGCCCTTGCGCGAACAAGCGGCGTCGTAAGCATGGCCGTCTACACGGATGTCTCCGACGCGGAGCTGCAATGCTTTCTGGAAAGCTACGGGATGGGCCGTCTCACCTCCTTCAAGGGCATCGCGGAGGGGGTGGAGAACAGTAATTTCCTGGTGGAGACCGACAAGGGCCGCTTCATCCTGACCCTCTACGAGAAGCGGGTGTCGGAAGCCGACCTGCCCTATTTTCTCGGCCTGATGGAGCATCTGGCCGATAAGGGTCTTCCCTGCCCTCTGCCCGTCCACGATATCCAGGGCAAGTCCTTGCGCGAGCTGGCCGGCCGGCCGGCGGCGCTGATCACCTTTCTCGAAGGGATATCGGCGCGGCGCCCGAGCGCGGTCCAATGCGCGGCGCTTGGCGACGTGCTGGCGAAATTTCACCGGGCCGGCGCGGATTTCAAGATGCGCCGTGAAAACAGCCTCGGACCGGACGGCTGGGCACAGCTCTTCGATGCAGTGAAGGCGGATGCCGACAGCGTGATTCCGGGGCTTGCGGGAGAAATCGCAAGCGAGCTCGATGCGCTTTCCGGGAACTGGCCGGACGACCTCCCCGAGGGGGTCATCCATGCCGATCTCTTTCCGGACAATGTGCTGTTTCTCGATGCGACCGTTTCCGGGCTGATCGACTTCTATTTCGCCTGCAACGACCGGCTCGCCTATGACGTAGCGATCTGCCTCAACGCCTGGTGTTTCGAATCCGACGCCAGCTTCAACGTGACCAAGTCCCGGGCGCTGCTGGAGGCCTATCAGGCCGTCCGCCCGCTGGGTGCGGCGGAACGGGAGGCGCTGCCGATCCTGGCGCGTGGCGCGGCGCTGCGCTTTCTGCTGACGCGGACCTATGACTGGCTGAACCGTGACGCCCAGGCTCTGGTGCAGCCGAAGAAGCCGGACGAGTATCTACGGAAGCTGCGCTTCCACCGGCAGGTGCGCTCGGCCTCCGATTACGGGCTGGACGAGAGCTGATGGCAGAGGCTGAGGACAAGAAGCCGGTGGTGGCGATCCACACGGATGGTGCTTGCTCGGGCAATCCCGGCCCCGGCGGCTGGGGCGCTATTCTCGAATCGGGTGCGCATCGCAAGGAAATCAAAGGCGGGGAAGCCGCGACCACCAATAACCGCATGGAGCTGACGGCCGCCATCAAGGCACTGGAGGCCCTGAAGAAACCCTCCGTCGTCGATCTCTACACGGACTCGAACTATTTGCGCGGCGGAATCACCGGCTGGATCCATGGCTGGAAGAAGAATGGCTGGCGGACCGCCGCCAAGAAGCCGGTGAAGAATGCCGAGCTATGGCAGGCGCTGGACGCGGCCGCCAAGCTTCACGAGGTGCGCTGGCACTGGGTGAAGGGCCATGCCGGCCACGACGACAACGAACGGGCCGACGAGCTGGCGCGGGAGGGCATGGCGCCTTTTCTCAAGCGCTAGGCGATAGGCCTAAGTGCCAGAGGCCCTACATGCCCTCCAGGAGCTTGCTGGCGGTGCTTTCCTCGGCTTCGCCCGGGGAGGGCTCGATATTCAGCACCTTGACCACGCCATCCTCGACCAGCATGGCATAACGCTTGGAGCGGGTTCCGAGACCGACGGCGCTGGCATCGAAATCCATGCCGATGGCCTTGGTGAATTCCGCATCCGGATCGGCAAGAAAGGTGACCTTGCCGCGGGCGCCGGCGACATCGGACCAGGCATCGAGCACGAAAGCGTCGTTGACGGAGACGCAAGCGATGGTGTCCGCTCCCTTTTCCTTCAGCGCCTCGGCATTCTCAATGAAGCCCGGCAGATGTTGCAGATGGCAGGTCGGGGTAAAGGCGCCCGGCACCGCGAAAAGCACCACCGTCTTGCCTGAAAAGACCTCCGACGACGACTTCTTCTCCGGTCCCTGATCGCCGATCGTCATGAAGGTGGCGTCGGGCAGGCGGTCTCCTACGGCGATGGTCATGGCCTCTACCTCGTAATCTCGCTTGGGTGGCTATTTCTCGGGCGCGCCCACCTTACTCGCTGAAGAAGGGATGACAAGCGGGCGCTATTCGAGGCGGCGTTTGGCCTCCCGCGCGCCCCGGTCGCTGACCATGGTGAAGGTCAGCACCTCGCCCATGAGGTCTCGGACCTCCTCCTTGTCGCGGAAGGTGACGACGAATCGTTCGGTTCCGTCTTTTCCCTCCCCTTTGGCCATGGGGGGCGGGATATAGTCCTCGCCGGCATCGATGAACAGATCGGTGCGCGCGGCGTCTTCCGGGTAGCGGATGTCGATGACGAGCCGGGGCTCGTCCCGGTCGAAATCTTGCGCAATCTCGGCGATCTCCGGCAGGGCGCCCTGCTCCACCGGCTTGGGCACCCAGGCGAGATACCGATCGATGATAAGCGAATCGGACGCGCTGGGCGCGAGCTCGGCGGGAATCTCCAGGGCGAGATCGGCATGGTTCGGAATGCAGATATCCTTGCAGAGGCCGAAATCCATGGCGAGCTTGAGCTTGATGGGCTCGTCCGCCCGCTCCGGCGTCACCTTGACCGGAAAGACCACCTCGCCCTTATAGCCGTAGGCTTGTCCGCCCGCGTCGGGCAGGTTCTTCGGCGCCGGGTAGAGAAGCTCGGCGGATTTCAAATTCTCCGAACCGGACCAGTCGAAATAGGGCGGCACGCCGGAATCGCCGGGACTCTTCCAATAGGTCTTCCAGCCGGGATCCATCCTGATCTCGACGCCCGCCCAGACGCCCTCGCCATCGGGCAAGGCAGCGCCGGTGATGAGGCGAAGCTTCGAATCCGCCGCCTGCACCCAATCGGAGCTTGCGGCCATGGCGTGGCCGAACGGCAGGTTCAGGCCGGCAAGCAAGACCAGGGCGCCGAGCGCCGCCACGATATTCGGCACTGTCATCCGTCTCTTCAACATACTGGAATCTATCATATATTTCGTCTGCAGATTAAACCTCGGCGGGCGCGGAGCGGGACGAACGCAAGGAAGATCGCGCCATTGCCGCTTCACAAGACCCGACAGCGAGCATAGTCTTAAATCAATGACGGAAGGGATCACAGATGATCACAATGGCCGCGAGGGCTATCTCGATGGTCAAATGCTCGTCGCAATGCCTTCCATGGGCGACCCGCGCTTCGCGAGGGCTGTGATCTATATCTGCGCCCATTCCGGCGACGGGGCCATGGGCATCATCGTCAATCAGCGCGCCCCCAATATCAGCTTCGACGAATTGCTCGAGCAGCTCAATATCGCGCCCGAGGACGAGCGGATTGCGCTACCGGGCTACACGCATGACTCGCTCGCCGTGCATCTCGGCGGGCCGGTCGAGACGGGCCGCGGCTTCGTGCTGCACAGCTCGGACTACTTCAAGGCGGAGAGCACGCTTCCCATCGACGAGGGCGTCTGCCTGACGGCCACCATCGATATCTTGCGCGATATCGCCAAGGGCCATGGGCCGGACAAGGCCCTATTGGCGTTGGGCTATGCGGGCTGGGCGCCGGGGCAGCTGGAGAGCGAGATCCACGCCAATGGCTGGCTCAATTGCCCTGCCGATGCCGAGCTGCTGTTCAATCCCGACGTGGAGCAGAAATACGAGCTGGCCTTGCGCCGGATCGGCATCGACGCCGGCCGGCTGGTCAGCGATTCCGGTCACGCCTGAGTGCTGGAGGACGGCACGGCAGCCGGCGGGCTGGCCGGCGTGCGATCCGTCTCGACGGGATCGACAGTCTCGTGCTCCTCGGCACCGTGTCCGCTGCCATTCCCATTGCCGTTTCCGTTGCCGGCGGCAATCGCGCCCGTCCCGGTGTCCTGCCCCCGCCGCCCCTTATGGCTGTTGAGGGCCTGGAGCAGGGCGGCGACCTGTTTCACCGACATGGGCTCGCCGTAATAGAAGCCTTGGCCGTATTCGCAGTCCAGGGAGCGGAGATAGGCGGCGTGCTCCTCGGTCTCGATCCCCTCCGCCACCACTTCCTTCTCAAGATCGTGGGCGAGAGCGACGATGGATTTCAGGATCAGCGGGCTCGCGCCGCTCAAGCCGCCGTCGCGCACCAGGGAACGGTCGACCTTGATGGTGTCGCAAGGGAAGCGGTGCAGATAGCTCAAGGAGCAATAGCCGGTGCCGAAATCGTCCAGCGCGATGCGGGCGCCGAAGCTTTGCAGCCATTCCAGCATCTCAACTGCCCGCTCCGGATTCTCCATCAGGAGCGATTCGGTGATCTCCAGTCGCAGGGTGCCGCGGGGCACGGTCTCGCGGGCCAGGAGATGGCGAATCTCCTGCACGAGATCCTGGCGGAAGAGCTGGCGGCTCGAGACGTTGACGCTGACGAAGAGCGGGTCGCGCACCCGCGGCAAGGCGCGGTGCCATTGGGCGGCCTGCTCCAGCGCCTGGGTGAGCACGTAGGAGCCGAGCTCCACGATAAGGCCGGTCTCCTCAGCCATGGGAATGAAATCTTCCGCACCGAGGCGGCCACGGGTCGGATGATCCCAGCGCAGAAGCGCCTCGAAGCCGGCGAGCTGGTTGTTGGCGAGGCGCGTGATGGGCTGGTAGAGCACCGAGATCTGCTTCCGCTCGATGGCCATTCGGAGATCGGTCTCGAGCGGTAGACGACCCTCCCCCTCGCTCCGGGTCGCCGGATTGAAGATATCGATCCGATCACCGCCTGAACGCTTTGCCTGGAGCATGGCGATCTCGGCCTCGCGGAGGAAATCCTGAGCGGTGTCCTGGGTGCCGTCATGGACGACGATGCCGATGGAGGCGGTCAGCACGATCTCCTTACCCTCGATCTTCATGGGCGTGCGCAGGGCCCGGCGGGCGCGGTCGGCCAGGAGGGCGACATTGCGCGGGTCGATCTCGGAGATCAGCAGGATGGCGAATTGATCGCTGGCGAGACGCGCCAGGGTGTCTTGCGGATTGAGATGGCGCTGGAGCCGCCGGGCAAGAGTCAGCAGCATGGTGTCGCCCGTGACGAGCCCCAAGCTCTGGTTCACGTTCCGGAAGCGGTCGATATCGATGAAGATGACGGTGGGGCGATTGCCCTGCCCCTCTTTCAAGCGGGTGATGGCGCCTTGCACCCGGTCCATGAAGAGCTCGCGATTGGGCAGACCGGTGAGATTGTCATGCACCGAGTCGTGCATCAGCCGCTCGTGGGAGCGCTTTTCGGGCGTGATGTCGCGGAGCAAGCCGATGCAGCGCAACAGCCTCGGATTGTCGCTCTCGGGCGCATGCCCCTTCAGCTCGTACCAGAGGAAGGTGCCGTCATGGCGGCGCAGACGGAAGTCGATATCGATATCGCCGCCGTGATTTTCCTGGAGCGACATCAAGGTCAGCCGGAAACGGTCGCGATCCCCCTGGTGAACATGCTCGATGAAATCGTCGACATTGGTGCTGAGGCTTCCGGGCGCCAGGCCGAGAGTCTCCTCCACCTCCGGACTCACGATGATCTCGGAATTGCTGCTGTCCCACTGCCAGGTCGAGGCGCCGGCGCTGTCCACGGCAAGCGCCTTCATCTGAGATTGCGTCAACGGGCCGAGCTGGGCGACAGGCCCGCTTCGGAAGGCGAATTGGGTGACCGAGAAGCCGAGCAGCACGAGGATCAGCACGAGACCTGCGAGGAAGCCCGAAATGGCGAGATCGCCCTGAAGCTGGCCGATGACGATCATGCCGGCGCCGAACAGCCAGACCAGGAAGAGGAGCCAAGTCGGGATCAGTGCGAGCGCCCGGTCCTGGCCGCGGAAGGCGAGATAGACGATCAGGCCGGAGCCGATGGCGGCGATGGGCAGGAAGGACATCCTGGCCAGGCCCGCGGTCACTTCCGGATCGATGACGGCGAGGATGACAAGACCGAACTGGACGGCGATCCAGCCCCAGAAGACGGTCTTGATCCAATTATGCCAAAGACCGATGCGCAGGAAGGTGTAGAGGAAAAGCACGATGGAGCCGGCCAGGGCCGCCTCGGCCGCCGCGCGGTAGACCGCCGTTCGGTCGACGCTCACGGGGAAGAGCTTGTTCCAGAAGCCGAAATCGACGCAGAGATAGGCGAGACCGGCCCAGGCCACCAGCGCGGTGGCGGGGAAGATGGCGCGATGGTTGGCGGCGAAGATGGCGGTGAGGAAGATGGCGAGCACGCCGGCGATGCCGAGCAGCACGCCATTGAACAGCATCTTATCCTTCTGCTTGTCCTGATAGGCGTCCGGATCCCAGAGAAAGAGGCGCGGCACATCTTCCGATGCGAGCTCGGCGGCGAAGGTGATGGTCTGGCCGGGCTCGAGGCTGACGCGGAAGGCATCGGCACGGCTTTCCGGTAGACGTTCGGGCTTGAAGCCGAGAGAGGGGGTGACGGCGGTCACTCTATTGGCATCGAGATCGGGCCATCTGAGGCCGGAATTGGTCAGGGTGTAGCGCGGAGCGACGATCCAGCGGACCATCCGCTCTGCGCTCGGATTGGTGAGGGCGAAGACCAGCCAACTCGGCGCAGTCCCCGGTGTGCTCGCCTGAATGGCCATGCGGCCGGTAAAGCCTTCCGGCCCAGGCGCCGTCTCGATCTGCAGCCGGTCTCCACGCCCCTGATAGAGCTCCGCGAAAGCGGTGATATCGAGCCTTGTGTAATCGGGATTGACCGTGAGGGCATCCACGGCGCGCGCAGGGCTCGCCGTCAGACTCAGAACAACGAGCACGACAAGCGCACCGACCCAGCCGGCAATAGCCGGCCACCGCGGCAGCTTCCGCACTGCAAACGCCGCACTCCCTCGCAAGGACGCCGTCACTCCGGTCCGATCTCCCTACCTTTAAGCGGCTCGCGCGCTTTAGATGCGTTGGTCCGTATCGAGAAGCGCGTAAAGCAAATGATCCTGCCAGGCGCCGTTGATCCTCAAATAGCCACGCGCGAATCCCTCCCGCCTGAACCCGGTTCTCTCCAAGAGACGCTTCGAGGCCAAGTTATGGGGCAGGCATGCCGCCTCGAGCCGGTGCAATTCAAGCGAATCAAAGACAAATGGGATAACAGCCCGCACGGCCGCTGTCATGTAACCCTTCCGGGCATGGGGCGCCCCGATCCAATAGCCGAGGGTGCAAGCCTGGGTTATTCCGCGGCGCACATTGCACAGGGTGACGCCGCCGAGAAGCTCATTCCCGTCGGCGGTGAAGACGAAAAACGCATAGCCGACATCTTCCCGCAGATCGCGCAGATAATGGCGGACCCTCCGGCGATAGGAGGCGCGGCCCAGCTCGTCCTCCAGCCAAAGCGGTTCCCAAGGGGTGAGAAAATCCTTGCTGGCGGCGCGCAGCTCGGCCCAGGCGGGATAATCGGCCATCTGTGGCGTGCGCAGCATGACGCGTTCTGTCCGGAGAATAGGACCGATATCGCTGGAACTGGCTGTGCGCAGCAACGCCATGACCTTCGACCTCTAAGCCGCTTTACTCGGCGGCAACACGAACTGTTCCGCGATGCTATCGAACCGGCCGCGATTGGCGATCGGCCCGACGGTCGCAAGGCTCAGCGGGGATGCGAGCAGCCTGACGGCCTGACGGCGCAGATCGTCCT
The DNA here is from genome assembly GCA_050110875.1 of Methyloligella sp. ZOD6. Taxonomy (GTDB): domain Bacteria; phylum Pseudomonadota; class Alphaproteobacteria; order Rhizobiales; family Methyloligellaceae; genus Methyloligella. The sequence continues at coordinate 1,640,602 of CP188828.1, read as the reverse complement.
CGGTCACCGCTTCGACCTTCTCCAGAAGCTCCTCCTTCGAGAGCGGCCTGCCATAGACGAGGATGTGGCGCGCAAGCTGTTCCGCGCGGGCGGCGGAGCTCTCCAGAGACGCGAACAGACCCATCTTCGCCTGGGCCTTGACCCGGGCGAGCTCGTCGGGATGGAAGCCGTCTTGCGCCGCGCGCTGAATCTCGTCGCGGATCACGGCGAAGAGCTCGTCGGAATAATCCGGCCCGGTCGCGGCATAGACGGAGAAGGTGCCGGTATCGGCCAGGCTGTGGGCGAAGGAATAGATGCTGTAGCAGAGGCCGCGCCTCTCCCGGACTTCCTGGAAGAGACGCGAGGACATGCCGCCGCCGAGGGCGCCGGCGAGCATCTGCATCTGGAAATATTCCGGATCGTGGAGGGCGGGCGCCTCGAAACCCAGCACGAGATGGGTCTGCTCGAAATAGCGCTCCGAATGGCGAAGCCCGCCGCCATATCGCGCATCTTCCGGCGCCGGGGCCGGAGTTGCATCGAGACCGGCGAGGCAATGTTCGGCGGCCTTCACCAGATCCGCGTGATCGATGGCGCCTGCCGCGGCCAGCACCATGTTCGGCGCGTGGTAATGGGCGGCAAGATATCGGGTGAGATCCGCGCGCGCGAAGGCGCCGATGCTCTGCATGGTGCCGAGGATCGGCCGGCCCAAGGGCTGGTCCGGATAGGCGGCCTCCTGGGCGAGATCGAAGACGGTGTCCTCAGGCGAATCGAGAGACGCTGCGATCTCCTGCAGGATCACGCCGCGCTCGCGCTCCAGCTCGCCTGCATCAAATTGCGGGAAGAGCAAGATATCGCTCAGGATATCGAGGGCGAGCGGGAAATCCTCCGGCAGGACGCGCGCGTAATAGGCCGTGCTGTCGACGCCAGTCGCCGCATTGATGTCGCCGCCGACCGCCTCGATCTCCTCGGCAATGTCGCGGGCGCTGCGCCGCGCGGTCCCCTTGAACGCCATATGCTCAAGGAAATGGGCAATGCCGTGCTCGGACGGCGTCTCGCCGCGGCTGCCGGCGCCGATCCAGATGCCGAGGGAAACCGTCTCCACATCGGGCATGGCGACGCTCGCAACGGTCAAGCCGTTGGAGAGCCTGGAGACTTGCGGGCTCACGGGATTCCGGTTGTCGGCAGGGGCGCTCACGCCTCCACCTCGGCGCTCTGGCCCGCGCGCGAGTTTTCGCCGATGAAGCGCGCGACCGTTTCGACATCGGCCGGCAGGGAGGTGCAGCGCTCCTTCTCGCCCAGCCTGTCCTTCAGGCGCTGGGGCTGCTCCGGCACGCGGCCGGTGGCGCGCTCCACGGTCTCGGGGAACTTGGCCGCATCGGCGGTGGAGAGGATGACCATGGGCGTGGTGGTGTTGCCCTGATCGAGCGCGCGGCGTTCGTCCAGGGCCGAACCGATGGCGACAGCAGTGTGCGGATCGGTCAGCACGCCGGTCTTGCGGTAGAGACGCGCAATGGTCTCCTGGGTCTCCTCCTCGGAGATGCTGTAGGCGCCGAAGACCTGCTTGAGCTTGTCCAGCTCGTCCGGCGTCATGGTCAGCCTGCCCGTATCTTGAAGCTCAGCCATGAGGTCCCTCACCCGGCCGACATTCCGGTCAACCAGCTCGAACAGCAGGCGCTCGAAATTGCTCGCAAGCTGGATATCCATGCTGGGGCTGGAGGTCGCGATCACCGGATGCGGCTCGTAGACACCGCTGGCGAAGGCGCGGGGCAGACTGTCGTTCGCATTCGTGGCGATTACGAGGCGCTGGATCGGCAGGCCCATCTGCTGGGCTACGTAACCTGCGAAAATATCACCGAAATTCCCGGTCGGGACGGTGTAGGAGACAGGCCGGAAGGGAGCGCCGAGCGCCACGGCCGAGGTGAAGTAATAGACCGTCTGGGCGACGATGCGCGCCCAGTTGATGGAGTTGACGCCGGTCAGATGCAGCCGGTCGCGCAAGGGCAGATCGTTGAACAGGGCTTTGACGATGGCCTGGCAGTCGTCGAAGGTCCCTTCCAGAGCAATGTTATGGACATTGGGATCGTCCACCGTGGTCATCTGACGGCGTTGGATCTCGGTCACCCGGCCCTTGGGGTGGAGAATCACCACATCGATAGCCTCGCGGCCCCGGAAGGCATCGATCGCCGCGGCCCCCGTATCGCCGGAGGTGGCGCCGAGAACCGTGGCACGGCCGCCTTTGCGGATCAGGGCCCGGTCCATGAGGCGCGCCACGACCTGCATCGCAAGATCCTTGAAGGCGAGGGTCGGGCCGTGAAAGAGCTCCAGAATCCAGAGCTTCGGCGTGACCTGCCTCAGAGGCGTGACAGCCGGATGATCGAAGCCGGCATAGGCCTCCTCCAGAACCTCGCGCAGATCGTCGAGACAGGGATCCCCCTCCAGGAAGGGCCGCATGACCCGCTCGGCCACATCGACGTAGTCGAGGCCGGCAAGCGCGGCGATCTCGTCCCTAGAGAAATGGGGCCAAGTTTCAGGCATATAGAGGCCGCCATCGCGCGCAAGCCCTGCGAGCAGGGCTCCTTCGAAGGAAAGCGCGGGCGCATCGCCCCGTGTGCTGACATATTTCACGGCGAACTCGAAACCAGGCTTGAAACGGTGGGCTGAAAGTAATCGCCGCAAGGCTTCGCCGCAACCAAATGCGGCTCCGTAAGCCTAACCAAACCGGCGGCGATCACCCTTTTCTCTTTCGATAAACGGTCCAGACATAGGCGATATAGGCTCCGGCCAGAGCGGCGGCCATGCAGAACCATGTCCAGGCATATTGCAGGTGGTTATTGGGCAGGGTCAGGTTGGTCTGACCGCCCTTGGGCCAACCGCCGGGCACATCGCCGGTCTCTACCTCGATATAGAACGGCGCCACTGCCGCACCGCCATCCGGATACATGGCTTCTTTCATGCCCTTCAGATCGCGCCAGAACCACTGGTTTCGGGCGGGATCGTTGTCTGGCGTGAACAGGCTTTGGGTCTGGGGCTGGCGCACCAGGCCGGTGACCGCGATCTCGCCTTCGAGCTGGCCTTCCTTGCGCGTTTCCGGTCCCTTCTTCTCGGCCGGCACGAAGCCACGATCGATCAGGACGACCGGGCCCGCATCGGTGCGCAAGGGTGTGATCACGTGCCAACCAGGATCGCCCTCGTCCAGGCCATAGAGATATTGCTCTTTCGCGTGGTCGTAGCGGCCTTCGACCTTCACGCGGGTATATTCGATATCCTGGCCCGTCTCGGCCTGCTCCATGACCGCCGCGAGAGTGGTGGGGGGCGCCTCGGTGCGCGCCTCGATTGCCGCGATGAGCCCCCTTTTCCATTCCAGGCGCTGCAACTGCCAGACGCCGAGCCCGACAGTGAGAGCGAAGACGGAAAGCATGAAGACGCTGAACCAGAATAAGCGCTTCAGGCTTTCGGGCTCGGAATGGGGCTGGCTGGTCTCTTCCGCCGCCATCTAGTCGGCCAGTCGCCCTTCGGCGGCCTGATGGCGGAACTGGAGGGTGATCAGGATGCCCTTCAGCGGGCGCAGCATGGCCAGCGGCAACACGATGCCGAGCGGCAGCCAGAGCGCCGCGTGCAACCAGTACGGTGGCTGGTAGAAGACCTCGACGAAGAGCGCGGCGCCGACGATGAGAAAGCCGGTGATCAGCATGACGAAGATGGCCGGGCCGTCGCCCGCATCGGCGAAGCTTAAATCGCGCCCGCACACGTCGCATTCGCTTCTGGGGGTGAGGAAACCGGAAAAGAGCCGCCCCTGACCGCAATCGGGACAGCGTCCGACGATACCGCGCCACAGCGTCTGCATGAGAGGCGGGACCGGCTCTGCCTGTGCAGGGTGGCTCATCGTCTATCCGATCGATTCTTAGCCCAAACGAGAAGGGCGGCCGTTGCCGACCGCCCTTTTATTTCGACCCGCTCGCCTAGTGGGCGGGGTAATTGGCGCCTGCGCCCCAGATATAGATCGAGGCGAAGAGGAACAGCCAAACCACGTCGACGAAGTGCCAGTACCAGGCCGCCGCCTCGAAGCCGAAATGGCGTTTCGGCGTGAAGGCGCCGCCCCAGGCACGGAATAGCACCACGGCCAGGAAGATGGTGCCGACGATGACGTGGAAACCATGGAAGCCGGTCGCCATGAAGAAGGTCGAGCCGTAGATGTGATCGCTGAAGCCGAAGCCGGCATGGATGTACTCGTAGACCTGGCCGGCCGTGAACAATGCGCCGAGGAGCACGGTCGCGATCAGGCCGCGGATGACACCCTTCCGGTTATCTTCCAGCAGGCTGTGATGGGCATAGGTGACCGTGGTGCCCGAGAGCAGCAGGATCAGCGTGTTGACCAGAGGCAGGCCCCACGGATTGTAGGTGTTGGCGAACCAGCCGAGGCCGGCAACATCCGTATCGGCGCTCGGCACGGGCGGCCATTGCCCCCCGGTCACCGCGGTGCGGGCATAGGTCACCGCAGCATCGGGGTAGAGAGCGACGTCGAAATAGGCCCAGAACCAAGCGACGAAGAACATCACCTCGGAGGCGATGAAGAGAATCATGCCGTACCGGAAATGGAGCTGCACCACCGGCGTATGCTGGTTGTCGTGCGCTTCCTTGATGACGTCGCTCCACCAGGCGATCATGGTGAAGAGCACCAGAACGAGGCCGGGCAGCAGCCACAGCGCCTCGGGCGCCCCGGCCTTGCGGGTGATGAAATATTGAATCGCGCCCAGAGCAAGGACGAAGGCCGAAATCGAGCCGACGATGGGCCACGGGCTCGGATCGACCAGGTGATAATCGTGATGTTTGGCGTGCGTCTCGGCCATTGTTGCGCTCCGTTCTTTCCCTTCTAGAGGCGACACACGCCTCCCTCCCAAAACGCTCCCGCTCCTAAGAGCCGGATTTGCTCCCGCTCTCCGACGGCGCGGCGGCAACCCCCTGCCCCTTATCGCTCCGATAGAAGGTGTAGGAGAGCGTGATATCCTGGATGTGCTTGGTGCTCACGTCGTTCAAGAATTCCGGCTCGACGAAGAACGTCACCGGCATTTCCATGGTCTCGCCGGGCTCGAGCCGCTGCTCGGTGAAGCAGAAGCACTGGATCTTGTTGAAATACTGAGCCGCGCTGTTCGGCGCCACGTTGAACACGGCGGTGCCGACGATGGGCTTGTCGGATTCGTTCGTCGCCTTGAAGAAGGCGAGATTGGAGGCGCCGATGCGGACGGTCATCTCGTTCTTCTCCGGCTCGAAGCGCCAGGGCATGTTCGGCATGACATTGGCGTCGAAGCGGACATTGACGGTGCGCTCGCTGACTTCGCCGGGCGCGGCTTGCGCCCGCTGCGGCGTTCCGGCGTAGCCGGTCTGCTGGCAGAAGATGCGGTAGAGCGGCACGGCCGCGAAGGAAAGCCCCACCATGCCGGCGACGACACCGACGAGCGTGAGCGCGACGATGCCGTGACGCGCCGGCTTCCGGCCGGCTGTCTCTTCGGCTTTTTCGTTTTCCTTCGTCACGCGGCGATTACCTCGCTGAACCTCAAAAAGCGCGGTTGGCGACATTGCCGCCAAGCCGCACGATGGTGACAATAAAGAACAGTATCACCAGCCCAGCCAGCACGAGCGCGATAGCGATCGAGCGCTTGTCCCGGCGGCGTTTGAATTCTTCATCCGCATCGTTCATCAGATCGTCCAAAGCGTCGGCAAGGAACCGCCGATACCGAACCCTTTCTCCACCAGCAGAACGGCGAAGAGGAGGAAGAGGTAAAGCACCGAATAGGCGAAGAGCTGCTTGGCGGCGCGATGGGCTTCCTGGCCCTCGCGTTCGCGCCAGCACCTGATGGCGAAGAGGACGAAGAGCGCCCCCAGAACGGCGGAAGAGGCGAGATACAGCATACCGCCGAGCCCGATCAGCGCCGGCACGCAGCCGAGCGGTGCGAGCAGGATGCTGTAGATCAGGATCTGATTGCGGGTCGCATCGTCCCCATGGGTCACGGGCAGCATGGGCACGCCGGCCTTCTCGTAATCCTTGGCGCGGCAGATGGCCAGCGCCCAGAAATGGGGCGGCGTCCAAATGAAGGTGATGAGGAAGAGCACGATCGGCTCCAGGGCGATGCTGCCGGTGGCAGCGGCCCAGCCGATCACGGGGGGCATGGCGCCGGCGGCGCCGCCGATGACGATGTTCTGGGGCGTCCAGCGCTTCAGCCACATGGTGTAGACGAAGACGTAGAAGCCGATGGTCCCGGCCAGCAGCGCGGCCGACAGCCAGTTGACCATGAGGCCCAGGCAGATAACGGCCCCGACGGCCAGCACGGCGCCGAAGGACAAGGCCTCGCTTTCGGTGACCTTTCCTTGGGGAATCGGACGAGAAGCGGTGCGCGCCATGCGCTGATCGATATCGGCGTCGAACCACATGTTCAGAGCGCCCGCCGCACCGGAGCCGACAGCGATGCAGAGCAGCGCCGCGACGGCCAGCACCGGATGCATCTGCACAGGCGCCGCCACGAGGCCGACCAGACCCGTGAAGACCACCAGGAACATGACCCGGGGCTTCAGCAGCTCCAGATAATCACCGACCTCGCCGCCCGGAGCGATGTCGAGGTCTTGCGGGTATGTCTGGGAGATGTCGGTCATTCTCACCTACTCACCATGTCCCGGATCCGGTGCGCCCCGTTCGAAGGCGCACCGGCCCGTCAGGTCCCTATTTGATCCGCGGCAGCGTCTCGAAGCAGTGGAATGGCGGCGGCGAAGACAGCGTCCATTCCAGGGTCGTGGCGCCAGCGCCCCACGGATTGTCGGCGGCACGGATCTTCTTCATGAAGGCCTGAGCGACACCGAACAGGAAGACGACCACGCCGGCCAGCGCCAAATAGGAGCCGATGGACGAGACCATGTTCCAGCCCGCGTAAGCATCGGGATAGTCGGCGTAGCGGCGCGGCATGCCCGCAAGGCCCAGGAAGTGCATCGGGAAGAAGGTCAGGTTCGTACCGATGAACATCAGCCAGAAATGCAGCTTGGCGACGAACTCGGAATACATGTAGCCGAACATCTTCGGGAACCAGTAGTACCAGCCGGCGAAGATCGAGAAGACCGCGCCGAGGGACAGCACGTAGTGGAAGTGGGCCACCACGTAATAGGTGTCGTGGAAGGAGCGGTCCACGCCGGCATTGGCCAGCATGACGCCGGTCACGCCACCGACGGTGAACAGGAAGATGAAGCCGATCGCCCAGACCATCGGAGCGCGGAAGGAGAGCGACCCGCCCCACATGGTGGCGATCCAGGAGAAGATCTTCACGCCGGTCGGCACCGCGATCACCATGGTGGCGAACACGAAGTAGGCCTGGGTGTTCACGTCGATACCGGCCGCATACATGTGATGCGCCCAGACGATGAAGCCGATCACGCCGATGGCGACCATGGCGTAGGCCATGCCGAGATAGCCGAAGACCGGCTTCCGGGCGAAGGTCGAAACGATATGGCTGATGATGCCGAAGCCCGGCAGGATCATGATGTACACCTCGGGATGGCCGAAGAACCAGAAGAGGTGCTGGTACAGAAGCGGATCGCCGCCCTGAGCCGAATCAAAGAACGCCGTGCCGAAATTGCGGTCGGTCAGCAGCATGGTGATGGCGCCCGCCAGAACCGGCAGCGACAGCAGCAGCAAAAAGGCGGTGATCAGCACGGACCACACGAAGAGCGGCATCTTGTGCATGGTCATGCCGGGGGCGCGCATATTGAAGATGGTGGTGATGAAGTTGATGGCGCCGAGGATGGACGAGGCACCGGCGATGTGGAGCGAGAGGATCGCGAAATCCACGGCCGGGCCGGGATTGCCCGAAGTCGATAGCGGCGCGTAGACGGTCCAGCCCGTGCCCGCGCCGTTGGTGCCGGGCGTGCCGGGCACGAAGAGCGAGATCAAAAGCAGCCCATAGGACGCCGGCAGCAGCCAGAACGAGATGTTGTTCATGCGCGGGAAGGCCATGTCCGGCGCGCCGATCATCAGCGGCACCATCCAGTTGCCGAACCCGCCGATCATGGCCGGCATGACCATGAAGAACACCATGGTCAGACCATGGGCGGTGGTGAAAACGTTGAAGACCTCCGGGTTGCCGAAATACTGCATGCCCGGCTCCATGAGCTCGGCGCGCATGGCAATGGAGAGAAGACCACCGATGATACCGGCGATGATCGCGAAGATGAGATACATCGTCCCGATATCTTTGTGGTTGGTCGAGTAGGCCCAGCGGCGCCAGCCCGTGGGATGATCCTCGTGATGGTGCTCCGCAGCAGTTTGGGCTTGATCTGCCATAACGGTGTTCCTCGTCCTCAAGCGTGCTTGTTAGTTATCCCAGGCGCGTCGCCGCGCTGATCAGTTCTCAATCGCGGCAAGCTTCTCGCCGTCATCCTCCCGGACCGCCGGCGCAGGCTTCGCTTCCGCGACGCTGTTGCCGTCGTCAAGAGCGGCCTCTTTCGTCTCGGCGAGCCACTTGGCGTACTCATCCTCGCTGACCACGCGGATCGCGATCGGCATGAAGGCATGGTTGCGGCCGCAAAGCTCCGAGCACTGGCCGTAGAACATGCCCTCTTCATTGGCGCGGAACCATGTGGTCTGCAGACGGCCGGGCACGGCGTCGACCTTCACGCCGAAGGACGGAACGGCCCAGTCGTGAATCACGTCGGTGGATTTCACTTGAACGAGAACGTTCTTGCCCACCGGAACCACGACCTCGTTATCGACGGTGAGAAGACGGGGCTGGCCCTCTTCCAGCTGCGATTCGTCGACCATCAGGGAATCGAACTGAATATCCTCGTCGGGGTATTCGTAGCTCCAATACCACTGGTGGCCGGTGGCGTTGATGGTGATGTCGGCCTTCGGATAATCGTACTGCGCGAAGAGCAGGCGGAAGGACGGAATGGCGATCGCCACCAAAATAAGGATCGGTATGATCGTCCAGGCGATCTCCAGCATGGTGTGATGGGAGGTCCGCGACGGAACCGGGTTCCGCTTCTCGTTGTAACGGATCATCACCCAGGCCAGCAGGGCCAATACGAAAAGCGTGATGGCGATGATGATCGCGGTCACGAAGTTATGGAAGCCGTGGATCTGCTCCATAATCGGCGATCCGGCGTCCTGAAAGCCGATCTGCCAGTCGGATGGCTGCCCCATCCCGGCCAGCGCCGGACCGCTAAAGGTCAGCGCTGCGGCGGCCAAAGCGCCAGCAACTCGTCGATTGAAGGTCCCCATTCTCACACTCCTCAGTCTGCCCCTATTCGACCACAACCGTTCGGGTCGAATACCGTGCGCTAACCTCCAGGGCGGCGTCTTTGCGCGTGTGACAGGGCCGATATTTGGACAAAGCTGGGGCCGCGCGATTCTCCCGATCGCGGCGTGACGTCCCCCCATCTTCGTTCTTGCTTTCGGCCTACGGAGCGCATCGCTCGCCAGCTCTTTTACCGTGTAAAAATCATAAAGAATATAGATTGGCAATACTCATCCTTCCCGGGCGATGCGGCATAATCACGCTTAAGCGGTGAGATTTTTTGCCTGAACGCCAAGGGCTTCGGGGCTCCGGAGAGCACTGCCACAGGACCTTTACGTGGCAGCCGAATTTTGGCCTCAATCCTTGGTCAAGGCAGCCGGAACCTTCTGCGGAGATGCGCATCTACGCTTTGCAGCACGCGCCTTCCTCCGCTAGCTTGGCCGCTGCGCGCCGCCGCTCAATGGCCGTTCCACCTGCGTTTTCAACCGAGCGTTTCTCATCCATGATTCTGTCCCGACTTTCCGGCTCCGCACCGCTCCGCCGCGTGAGCATCTTGGCACTCATCACCGTCGCCATCTCGCTCGCCGGCTTGACGCCGAACGGACGGGCCTTGGCCCAGTCGCCAAACGAAGAGGAAGGCGGCGGGGTCACCGGCCCCGGGAGCGTGATCAAGGAAACCCATGGGGCATGGCAGGTCAGCTGCCGAACGCCGCCCGGGGCGGAAGAGGAAAAATGCGCGCTGGTGCAGAGCGTGACGGCGGAAGACCGGCCCAATGTCGGGCTGACGGTGGTGTTCTACAAAGCGGTCGGCGAGGACAAGCAGCTGCTGCGGGTGGTGGTGCCGCTCGGCGTGCTGCTGCCGACGGGGCTCGGATTGAAGATCGACGGGGAAGACGTCGGCAATGCGCCCTTCCTCAAATGCAGCCGCAATGGCTGCATCGCCGAGGTGGTGCTGCAGGACGAAGTTGTGAAGAAGATGCAGTCCGGCGACCAGGCCGTCTTCATCATCTTCGACACCTATGAATCGGGGATCGGAATCCCGGTTTCGCTGGAAGGTTTCTCGAGCGGCTCGGCCGCAGTGAAATAACCCGAATTCCCTCAAGCCTCCCTGCCGGCAAGGTCCGAATTCAGCGATCGCGGCCATAAAAAAGATCGGCGGTAGAGGCCTCTACCGCCGATCGCATCCGTCGGGGGACGGACGTCCATCCCATCCGTGCAGGGTAGCGGATGGGAGGAGAACTAGGTCCTTATTTGGAGATACCGGACCACTGTTTCAAGCGACCTTATAGCAGATTTTTCGTGCGAGACGAAGCGGCGTTCTGCGAAACTGATTAATCATACCGTGGCGAGGGGACGGATCCGATAGGCCTCGTCCTCGAACAAACGGTCGATATCGCCTTGCCAACGCCCCTCATAGGCGGCCAGGAGCCGGTCGGCCGGCACACCATGCTCCAGAGCATCGTGCAAAGGCTTCAGAAAGAGACGCTCGTCCCTTCCCTTCCTGTCCAAACGTGCCCGCCGCTCCAGCCCGGCTTCGGAGATCTTGAGCACCGCTCGAGCGATATCCGCCACGGTGCCGTCGCGGAATGGGGCATCGAGCGCGCGCCGCGGCACGGAATCGCGCAAGTCCAGCCGTTCCGCCGCCGTCCAATCGGAAATCAGAGCCTCGGCGTCGGAGAGAGAGCGGTCGTCGTAGAGAAGACCGACCCAGAAGGCGGAGAGCGCGCAGATATTTGGAATCGGGCCGGCATCGGCGCCGCGCATTTCGAGAAAATGCTTGAGCCGCACATCGGGGAAGGCGGTGGTCAGGTGATCGGACCAGTCGGTCATGGTCGGCCGCTCGCCGGGCAGCACGGAGAGCTTGCCGTCGAGGAAATCGGCGAAGGAGGCCCCGGTCACGTCGATATAGCGGCCGTCGCGATAGACGAAATACATCGGCACCTTCAGAGCGTAATCGACGTAAGCTTCGAAGCCGAAGCCTTCCTCGAAGGCTTGCGGCAGACCGCCGGTGCGATCCGGATCGGTATCCCGCCACATCTCGGCGCGATAGGATTTGAAGCCGTTGGGGTGCCCCTCGGTGAAGGGCGAGTTGGCGAAGAGCGCGGTGGCGACGGGCTGTAGCGCCAGCCCGACCCTCAGCTTCTTGCGCATATCCGCCTCGTCGGCGAAATCGAGATTCACCTGGACGGTTGCGGTGCGGAACATCATGTCGAGGCCGAGATTGCCGACCTTCGGCATGTAGGCGGCCATGATGCGATAGCGGTCCTTGGGCATCATGGGCGTCTGGCGCAGGCTCCATTTCGGCGAGAAGCCGAGGCCGAGAAAACCGATGCCGAGCTCGTCGCCGATCTCCTCGGTCTCGACGAGATGTTGGTGCACCTCCTCGCAGGTCTGGTGCACGGTCTCCAAGACCGCGCCGGACAGCTCGAGCTGCCCGCCCGGCTCTAGCGTGACCACGCCGCCCTTCTCGCAATCGGCGCGGTTCAGGGCGATCAGATTGCCGGCCTCGTACACCGGATCCCAACCGAAACGGTCCTGCAGACCTCTGAGCAGCGCGCCGATGCCGCGGTCGCCGTCATAGGGAACCGGCGATTTGTCTTTTTGATAGAAGGCGAATTTCTCGTGCTCGGTGCCGATGCGCCAAGCCTCGCGCGGCTTGCTGCCCTTCTCCAGATAAGCAACGAGCTCATCCCGCGATTCGATGATGGGGCTCGAAGGCCCATCCACGCGTGTGGACATGGAAAACTCCAGTTTCGTTGGAGGGGCCGACTCTAAGATGGCGGGATGCGACTTCTAGAGACCGGCGACTCTTATTGCGTATGGGCTACGAGGCTTGCAAGTTTCCTAACATCCTAGCGCCAATCGCCGATCACGGCATTGATCAGGGCCAGCGCCGCGACGGCCGCGGTGTCGGCACGCATGACTCTGGGTCCAAGCGAGATGGGAAGTACGAAAGGCTTTTCAAGCAAGAGGGCGCGCTCCTCCTCGTGAAAACCGCCCTCCGGCCCGATCAGAAGGGCGATGGGCTGCGGCTGCAATTCCGACAGGGCGGCGATCGGAGAGGCGATCGCGGCGGTCTCATCGGCGAAGACGATAGGCCTCGCCGAGTCCCAATCGTCCAGGAGATTCGCGAGCTTCACGGGCTCGGCGATAGCGGGCACACGCAGCAGCCCGCATTGCTCCGCCGCCTCCACCGCATTGGCTTGGAGACGATCGATCTTGATCCGCTCGGCGACCGTATGGCGCATGATGACGGGGCGGAGCAGGCTCGTCCCCATCTCGGTCGCTTTTTGGGCCATATAATCGAGCCGGGCGCGTTTCAGGGGCGAGAAGAGATAATGAAGATCCGGCCCCGCCGCTTGCGGGCGGGTTTGCTCCTCCGCGCTCAGAACGGCGGCCCCCTTCTTGGCTTCGCTGACCGAACAGCGCCACTCGCCGTCTTCGCCGTTGAAGGCAAGGATGCTATCGCCGGTCTTGAGTCGGATCACGTTCAGGAGGTAGTGAGCCTGGGGACCCGAAAGCTCGATCCTGGCGCCCCGGCTGAGCGGCACCTTGACGAACAACCTCTGAAGCTTGGACGGCAGCTTGATCGGCATGGGCTTTGCAGGCATTCGGGGGCGGAAGTTATTCGAAAAAGGCCTATATAGCCGAAGATGGGATGCCTTCAGACATGACACGTCCGGCCGGACAGAGCAAAGCCACCGACGCGCGCGGCGTCGCCGATGCGCCGCCAGACAATTGGGCGGATCGCTACGCGCCGCGCTTTCTGCTGCCTTACTTGCGGCTGGCGAGGGCCGACCGGCCGATCGGCTTCTGGCTGCTCGCCATGCCCTGCTTCTGGTCGGTGGCCTTGGCCGAGCGGAGCCGGAATGCGACCTTCCCCGATCTTTGGCTGCTTCTCCTGTTCGCCATCGGCGCGTTCGCCATGCGCGGGGCGGGCTGCACCTATAACGACATCGTCGACCGGGATATCGACGCGCAAGTTGCGCGCACCCGCTCCAGGCCCATTCCCAGCGGCCAGGTGAGCGTGAAGGGGGCCATCGCCTTCATGGTGCTGCTCTGCCTGATCGGGCTCGCGGTGCTCCTGTCCTTCAACCCTTTCACCATCGTGCTCGGGATTCTAGCGTTGCCGATCGTCGCGCTCTACCCCTTCGTGAAGCGCTTCAGCTATTGGCCGCAAGCGGTGCTCGGCATGGCCTTCGGCTGGGGTGCGCTGATGGGCTACGCGGCGGTGACGGGCGGGCTCGCGCTGCCCGCTTTCCTGCTCTATGGCGGGGCGATCAGCTGGATCATCGGTTTCGACACTATCTACGGCCATCAGGACCGGGAGGACGACGCCCTGATCGGGTTGAAATCGACCTCGTTGAAATTCGGCCGCAACACGAGGACCTGGCTGTTCGGGTTCTACGCCTTCGCTTGGAGCGCGATTCTCCTGGCCGGTCTCGTGGCGGGGGCGGAAATCGTCTTCCTGCTTGTGATGGTCGGCGCCGGGGGACATCTCTTCTGGCAGGTGGCGACCCTGGATATCGACGACGGCGCGAACTGCCTTACGCGATTTCGCGCGAATCGGGATTTCGGCTTCGTGGTTTTCGCCGCAATTGTGCTTGATATGTATCTCGCCGCGGTGTTCTAGACCTCGCGAAAAATAAGAAATCCCGGGATGCTTTTCGCTATCCCGGGATTCTCATGACGCCTCGCCGTTAATTTCCTGCGGCGATGTTTTTCGCTTTCGGCTTGAGGCAATACTGCCCAAGAAGCTTTCCGAATCGCTTAATGGACAGTGTTAATATCCGGTATTCGGACGGTGTAAGCGTTCCTGAAGGAGGCGAGACAGTCTGCCCATGACAGCCCTAGGCGCCAGCAAGCAGGAACCCTATCCCCCGCTGAGCGAAGACCTCGCGCTTCTGAAGGTCGCCGTGCGCGATGCCGGCGCGCTCGCCCTCACCTATTTCGACGAGCAGAAGCTGGACGTGCAGAAGAAGCCGGACGGCAGCGAGGTGAGCCAAGCCGACGTCGCAGTCGATGCGGCGCTGAAGCTCGACCTCGGCACGCCCCGGCGGAGCTATGGCTGGCTTTCCGAAGAGAGCGAAGACAACCGAGAACGCCTGGCCCGGCAGAATGTCTGGGTGGTCGATCCCATCGACGGGACCCGAGCCTTCATTCGCAACGTGCCGGAATGGACGATCTCCGCCGCGCTGGTCCGCGACGGGGAGCCGGTGCTGGGTGCCGTGTTCAATCCCGTCACCGACGAGTTCTTTCACGCCATCAAAGGCGGCGGCGCCTATCTCAACGACGAGCGCCTGCATATCGACGACACGAAGCAGCTCGCGGGTGCCCGGCTGATCGCCAGCGGCGGTCTGTTCCGCAAACCCGTCTGGCGCGATCCCTGGCCCGATGTGGAGACGCGCTGGGTGAACTCGGTCGCCTATCGCCTGGCGCTCGTGGCGGCAAACAAGGCGGAGGCGACGATTTCCCTGACACCGAAGAGCGAATGGGATATTGCAGCCGCAGCGCTGATCGTCGAGGAGGCGGGAGGCCGCGTGACCGATCACAGGGGGCACGGTTTCCGCTATAACCAGCCCGATCCGCGGGTGGGCAGCGTCGTCGGCGCGCCCCCCGCCATCCACCGTGCGATCATCGAGCGCACGCGGCACTTGGAATTGTAGGGCAGGATCGGACGAGCCTGCTGCGCAAGCGTGAGGGAGTAACAAGACTGAAATGGCCGAAATCGCCGCAAGCAATTCTCAGCTTCTGCATCTGGTGTTCGGGGGCGAGCTGCAAGATCTCGACCGGATCGCCTTCAAGAACCCGGAATCGCTCGACATCGTCGGTATCTTTCCCGACTACGAAGCCGCCTATAATGCCTGGAAAGACGTGAGCCACCGCAATCTCGACGATGCTTTGCGGCGCTATTTCATCGTCGATCTGCAAAGCCTGATCGACCCGGCCAAGTAAATCGCCGGGTTTGCAGACGGGCGAGACCGGATAAGACCGGTTGGGTAGAGGTGTCGTTTGGTGTTAAGACCCGCCCAGGCCGCATAGCATTGGCGGTGAAGGGCCCGCCGCCTGTGCGGCCCAAGCTTCGAGGATCATCGTTGAAAGACCAGTTGTTCAGCGATACGCGCAGCATAGCGCGCAGCAAGGACGGCCTGGATGTCGATTATACGACCCGGGACCTGGTCCGCCGCATCTGGCACGAGAATCTGCGCCCCCGGCTCGGCATTCTGATCATCGCCATGATCGCCATGGTCCTGACCGCGGCGACCACGGGCGCGATCCCCTTCCTGATCCAGAAGGTGGCGGACGACGTCTTCGTCGCCAAGAAGGAAGAGATGATCTATTGGGTCACGGCGGGCATCGTCGCCGTGTCGGTCGTCAAATGCCTGGCCGAATACGTGGCCGAGGTGACGGTCGGCTATCTGGGCCATCGCTTCATCGCCGATCTGCGCATCCGCATGTTCAACCGGCTGGCCTTCGCCGATCTGAGCTGGATCCAGTCGATCCATTCAGGCCGGCTGCTGTCAGGTTTTCTCAACGATTCCAATCTGATCCGCCAGGCGGCAAGCCGCTCGCTGGTAACGCTGGGCGAGAGCTATCTGAAGATCATCATCCTGGTCGCCACCATGTTCTACATGGATGCGCGCTTCTCCATCCTGATCCTGCTCTTCATGCCGGTGGGTTGGGTGGTGCTGGGCCGGCAGCGCCGCAAGATGCGCAAATCGACCAGCAAGTCGCTGCAGGAGACCGGCGATCTGAGCGCGCTGGTCACCCAGACCTTGCGGGGCATCCGCGTGGTCCGTGCCTATGCCCAGGAAGAGCGGGAGAAGAAGCGGGCCGCGAGCGCCATCAACCGGGCGCTGGAATTCACCATGCGGGGCACACGGGCGCGGGCGCTGTCCAGCCCCTCCATCGAGCTGCTCACCGGGCTGGGCTTCGCGCTCGCCATCTATTTCGCGGGCACCAAAGGTATTCGCGGCGATCTTACGCTCGGCCATTTCATGGGATTCATGACGGCCGCGCTGCTGATCTACCCGCCGCTCAAAAGCGCGGCCACCCTGCAGACCCAGCTGCAGGAAGGCATGGCGGCGGCGAGTCGCGTCTTCGGTATCATCGATCTGGAGACCCAGATGAAGGAGGTGCCGAACGCGCCGGCCCTCGAGCTGACCAAAGGCGAGCTGCAATACGACAAAGTCAGCTTCGCCTACGAGCCGGGCAAGCCGGTGCTGGAGGGCGTGACCCTCACCGTGGCGCCTGGATCGACCGTGGCGCTTGTCGGCCCCTCGGGCTCGGGCAAGAGCACCATGGTCAACTTGGCCTTGCGCTTCTTCGATCCTTCGGAAGGCAAGCTGCTGATCGACGGCCAGGATATCTCCGACGTCACCATCGCATCCTTGCGGGATTCCATCGCGCTGGTGACCCAGGATCCGGTGCTGTTCGACGACAGCGTGCGGGCGAATATCGCCTATGGGTCGCGGCCGGAGAACGAGGACGAGGTGATCGCGGCGGCGAAGGCGGCGGCGGCGCACGATTTCATCATGCAGCTTCCGCAAGGCTACGACACGCGGGTCGGCGAGGCCGGTACCCTGCTGTCCGGCGGCGAGCGCCAGCGCATCGCCATCGCGCGGGCGATCTACAAGGACGCGCCGATCCTGCTGCTGGACGAGCCGACCAGCTCGCTCGACAGCGAGGCGGAAGCCAAGGTGCAGAAGGCGCTTGAAAAGCTGATGCGCGGCCGGACCGTGCTGATGATCGCCCATCGGCTCTCCACGGTGAAGAAGGCGGACATGATCTGCGTGCTCGATCGCGGGCATATCGTGGAGACCGGGCGACACGCCGAGCTGGTCGCCAAGGGCGGCCTCTATGCCCGGCTGCACCGCACTCAATTCGACATCGGCGGCGAAGCGGCCGCAGCGGCGCCGGACGATTCCGGCGATGCCGAAGCCGTCGCGCTGGCCACCAAATAGCGTCGCGCGAGGGCTATGTTCAAAAGTCTCGCCCGTTCGAACCGCCTGGTCGCCCTGGCCGGCTGGCTCGGCGCCCGTTACATCAATCTGGTCTACGGGACGAGCCGGATCCGGCGCATGCCGGACGATCTCGACCAGCGTCTGAAGGACCAGGATCCGCAGATCTTCATCACTTGGCATGGGCAGTTCCTGCTGGCGCCGAAGATGCGCCCGCCCTGGGTGCCCGAGGTGGTGGCCATGGTGGCGCGGCACGGCGATGCGGAATTCATCGCCGAGACCCTGAAGCATTTCGGGACCAATTTCGCCCGCGGCGCCGGTGCCGGCTCCCGACGCAAGGATCGCGGCGGCGCGAAGGCCCTGCGGGAGGCCGTTCGCGCATTGGACCGCGGGGCGACCATCGTGATCACCGCCGATGTGCCGCCGGGACCGGCGCGGCGGGCGAGCATGGGCATCGTGACCATGGCACGGCTCTCGGGCCGTCCCATGGTGCCGTTCGGCATGGCGACGAAGCGCTATTTCGCCTTTAATTCCTGGAGCAAGCTGACCATCAATTTCCCCTTCAACACACTGGGCATCGCGGTGGGCGATCCGGTGTGGGTGCCGCCGAATGCGGACGAGGAAGAAATGGAGCGGGCGCGGGCCGCCCTCGAGAACGGGCTGAACGAAACCATGGCAAAGGCCTATGGGCTGGCTGAAAGCGACGATCCGATTTCCGATGCCTATCGTCTGAAGCGGGCCCGGCCTGGCTTCGTGCTCAAGGCCTATCGCGGGCTGACCAGTTCGGCGGAATCCTTGGTCCCTCGCCTGCTCGATTGGCGCGAGGGAAAGGGCAAGGAGGAGCCGTCCCATCGCGGCGAGCGGTTCGGCGAGGCGAGCCTCCCGCGTCCCGAAGGCACGCTTTGCTGGCTGCATGCGGCGAGCGTCGGCGAGACCAACGCGGCGCTGCCGCTGATCGAGGCGTTGAAGCGGCACCGGCCGGAGCTGAACATCCTGCTCACCACGGTCACGGTGACCTCGGCGAAGCTGGCCCGGCGCAGGCTGCCCGAGGGCGCGATCCACCAATATGTGCCCCTGGACAGCCCCGCCTATATGCGCCGCTTTCTGGACCATTGGCGGCCCGATCTGGCGCTGCTGGTGGAATCGGAGATCTGGCCGAATCTGCTGCTGGAGACCAAGGCGCGCGGCGTGCCGCTGGTGCTGATCAACGGGCGGATCTCCAAGCGCTCCTATAAACGTTGGCGACGCTTCAAAAGCTTCAGCCGGCCGCTCTTCTCCTGTTTCGACCTGGTGCTGGCGCAGAACGCCTCTTTGGGGCGGCAGTTCATGCGGCTGGGCGCGGGCGAGGCCATAGCGGTGGGCAATCTGAAGGCCGATGCACCGCCGCCGCCTGCCGATCTGAAGGGCCGGCCCGCTTTGGAAGAGGCGCTTCGCCGGCGGCCGGTCTTCCTTGCCTCCAGCACCCATCCCGGCGAGGACGAGCTGGTGGCGGAAGCGCACGAGATCGCCAAGCGGGACCTGCCGGACCTCATCACCATCATCGCCCCGCGGCATCCCGATCGTGGACCGGGCATCGCCGAGACGCTATCGAAGCGCGGGCTGAAGACGGCGCTTCGCTCCCAAGGCGTCCTGCCCGGGCCGGAGACCGACATCTATATCGCCGACACGATCGGCGAGCTTGGCATGCTCTACGCGCTCTCCCCCGTTGCGCTGATCGGCGGCTCTCTGAAGAAGAAGGGCGGCCAGAATCCGGTGGAGGCGATCAAGCTCGGCGCGGCGGTGCTGACCGGGCCGGGCTGGTCGAACTTCAAGGATTCCTACTCCCAGCTCCTGGAGGCCGGGGGCTGCCGGGAGGTGGGCGATCCCGGAGCGATCGCGAAGGAGGTCGTGGCGCTGTTACGGAATGAAAAGGAGCGGGAGGCGATGATCGGATGCGCGGAGCGCTGCCTCAACCGGATGAGCGGTGCGCTCGACCGCACGGTCAAGGAGCTCGCCCGCTTCCTGCCCGACGAGACGGAGACCGAGAATGAAACTTAAACCGCCAAGCTGGTGGTATCGCGAACAAGGCGCCATGGCGACGGCCCTGAAGCCGGTGAGCGGCCTTTACGGGCGCATCGCCGAGAAGAAGGCGAGCCAGGCGGCCCCCTATCTCTCGCGGCTGCCGGTGATCTGCGTCGGCAATTTCACCGTCGGCGGCAGCGGCAAGACGCCGACCGCCATCGCAGTGGCCGAGATCCTGAAGATCGCCGGGGAACGGCCTGCCTTCCTCACCCGCGGCTATGGCGGCAAGGAAGAGGGCCCGGTGCGCGTGACTGAAGACATGGATGCGACGCGGGTGGGCGACGAGCCCCTGTTGCTGGCGCAGCATGCGCCGACGATCGTCGCGGGCGACCGGGAGAAGGGCGCCAAGCTGATCGAGACCATGGACGTTACCGTCATCGTGATGGATGACGGGTTTCAGAATGCATCCATCGGCAAGGACCTTTCGCTGATCTGCGTCGACGCCAAGACCGGGATCGGCAATGCCATGGTGCTGCCGTCGGGCCCGCTGCGCGCGCCGCTGGAGCCGCAGATCCGCATGGCGGATGCGCTGATCGTGGTCGGCGAAGGCACCAAGGCGAACGGGCTGATCGACCGCTTCACGGACGCCGGCAAGCTGGTGCTGAAAGCGGAGATCGGCTTCCCGCAGGACACGCGCTGGCTGGGCGTCTTGCCGGTGATCGGCTTTGCCGGAATCGCGCAGCCGGACCGCTTCTTCCGCACGCTGCGGGAGGCCGGCGCACGGCTGGTGGACAAGAAGGTGTTCCCCGACCATCACCGCTTCACCGACCGGCAGGCCCAAGCGCTGCTCGACGAGGTGGAGGAGCGCAACTGCATGCTGGTGACCACGGAGAAGGATTGGGTCCGTCTGCCGGACGACCGGGAGACGCCGGCGGGAGAGCTGAAATTCCGCTCCCGCCCCCTGCCGATCGAGATCAGAATAGGCGACGAGGCGGCGCTGGGCGATCTGATGACGGCAACGATTGCCCGCAAGCGCGGAGACGTGCCGAAAGGGTAGCGCGACAGTCCTGTTCCAACGTCATTGCCGGGCTTGACCCGGCAATCCAGGACCGCTTGCTCGGAGCCGGTGGCCCTGGATGCCCGGATCAAGTCCGGGCATGACGAGTTCGGGATTACCGAAACCCCATCCAATCGCCGAGTAAGTCGATTACTTCCCGTGTGTCTCGCGGTAGCGCGACAGGGAGGCGGCCGCGTCGATATAGGGCTCCTGGAGCTCGACGCTCCAATAGCGCAGCTCGTCCAGCGGGATCGGGTCGCCGGTGACGGCGCAGCGCACGAAGTCGCCGGGCGAGAGCACCTGGACCTCGCCATCGAGATATCTGAGCTTGGCTTCGCCCTTGAAGCCGAGCCTTTCGAAGCGGTTCATCACGTTAGAGCCGTCTCACTTTCAAGCATCGTTTCTGCCGGGACGGCAGCTTAGCTTCCACATACAAAGATCGCTAGAGCAGCTTGCAAAGATCGCTAGAGCAGCTTGCCCTGCTTTCCGGGCGGCGCATCGGCTGCCGGCTCCGGTCTCGTGGAAGACGGTTTCTCCGGCGCCGGTCTGTCGGTTGTCCGCTTGCCGGCGACGGCGCCGAGATGACCGTCGGCGAATTGCAGATCGAGGCCCGTCCCGGGGCGTACGTTTGCAGCCTTGCGGACCACCTCCCCCGCCTCGTCGCGCACCAGAGCGAAGCCGCGGGCCAGCACGTTCTGCGGGCCCAGGGAAACGAGCAATTTCGCCTGTTCCTCCAGCCGGCGGCGCTTCAAAGCGATCTCGGCCGCCATGCCGCGGCGGGCTTGGCGCTCCAGGCGTGTGAGCCGCTCCCGAGAGGTCCGGGTGCGGCCCGCGAGCAGATGAGGCCGAAGCTGCGCCGCCCGGTCGAAACGGCCGCGATGATCCCGCGCATTGGCGGCAAGCGCAGGCGCCAGCATGCGGGCGGTGGCATCGAACCGATGGCGCGGGGCGAGGATGAGCTGGGACAGCTTGGGCAGGCGCATGGCCTGACCGGCGAACAGGCTGCGGGCACGCTGCACATGGGCAAGGGTTCCCCGGCCCAGACGCCCCGAGACGCTGTCGAAATGCTGGCGCGGCAAAGCGAGGATGGCGGACGGCTTCGGGATGCCCCGGGAGGCGGCGAGGAAGCGGTTGCGATGGCCGCCGAGCGAACTGCGCAAGACCCCGCCCATGCGGACGCCGAAGCCGGAAACCTGCAGCAGCAGATCGGCGCGGACCGGGACGGCGCGCTCGGCAGCGCCGGTTGGCGTCGGCGCGCGATAATCGGCGACCATATCGATGAGGGTCCAGTCGGTTTCGTGGCCGACGGCGGAGATCAGCGGGATGTCGCTGGCGAAGGCGGCGCGGACCACGGCCTCCTCGTTGAAGCCCCAGAGATCCTCCAGGCTGCCGCCGCCCCGGGCGACGATGATGAGATCGGGACGCGGCATGAGGCCGGAGCCGTCGAGCGCGTTGAAGGCTTCGATGGCCGCGGCGACTTCCTGGGCGCATGTCTCGCCCTGGACGCGGCACGGCCACAGCAGCACATGGCTGGGGAAGCGATCTTCGAGACGGTGAAGGATGTCGCGAATCACCGCCCCGGTGGGCGAGGTGACCACGCCGATCACCTGCGGCAGGAAGGGGAGCGGCTTCTTCCGCGCCTCGTCGAACAGGCCTTCGGCGGCGAGCTTCTTCTTGCGCTCCTCCAGCAGGGCCATGAGGGCGCCGAGGCCCGCCGGCTCGAGCTGCTCGATGACGATCTGATATTTGGAGCGGCCGGGATATGTGGTGACCTTGCCGGTGGCGACCACCTCCAGCCCCTCCTCCGGCTTGAACTTCAGCCGCCCGAAGGTGGAGCGCCAGCAGACCGCATCGATGCAGGCCTTCTCGTCCTTCAGGGTGAAATAGGCGTGGCCCGAGGCGTGCTGGCCGCGGAAGCCGGAGATCTCACCGCGCAGCCGCACATGACCGTAGGCGTCCTCCACCGTGCGCTTCAGGGAGAAGGACAGCTCGGAGACCGTGTATTCGGTCAGGTTGGATTTCAGGTCGATCTCGGGCGGCATAGATCTCGCGGTTTGGAAGGGGTGCGAAAGCGCGCTATGAAGCGCGGGATTTTCGAAAGCTGGGGCTTAACGGCCCGACAAGCAATAGCAAGCGATCAGCCAAACGATAAGCAGGGATAGGCGAAACGTGAATGTTCTAGTGATCGGCGGCGGGGGGCGCGAGCACGCGCTGTGCTGGAAATTGGCGCAATCGCCGGATTTGGACCGGCTCTACTGCGCACCGGGCAATGCCGGGATTGCGCAGGTGGCGGACTGCGTGACTCTCGTCGTGACGGACCATCAGGCGGTGCTCGCCTTCTGCAAGGAAAAGCAGATCGGGCTGGTGGCGATCGGGCCCGAGGCGCCGCTGGTGGAAGGGCTGACCGACGATCTGGAGGCGGAGGGAATCGCCGTGTTCGGACCGGCGGCAAAACCGGCGCAGTTGGAAGGCTCGAAAGCCTTCACCAAGCAGATCTGCGACGAGGCCAATATCCCGACGGCGAAATACGCCATTTTCGACAATGCGAGCGATGCCCGCACTCACCTGATGACCCACGACATGCCGGTGGTGATCAAGGCGGACGGGCTGGCGGCCGGCAAGGGGGTGACCATCGCCCGGGATGCGGGCGAGGCGTTGCGGGCGCTGCAGGCCTGTTTCGACGGAACCTATGGCGGGCCGGGCGCGAAGGTGGTGATCGAGGAGTTTCTGGACGGCGAGGAGGCGAGCTTCTTCGCCCTGGTCGACGGGGAGACGATATTGCCCCTGGCGACCGCCCAGGACCACAAGCGCGCCTATGACGGGGACGAGGGGCCGAACACGGGCGGCATGGGGGCCTATTCCCCTGCCCCGGTGATGACCGACGCGGTCTGCCGGAAGGTGGTGGAGGAGATCGTCCGGCCCACGGTTGCGTGGCTGGCCA
This sequence comes from Methyloligella sp. ZOD6, assembly GCA_050110875.1. Taxonomy (GTDB): domain Bacteria; phylum Pseudomonadota; class Alphaproteobacteria; order Rhizobiales; family Methyloligellaceae; genus Methyloligella. The sequence goes on along the minus strand of CP188828.1, from coordinate 1,617,391 downwards.
ATGCGGGCATGGCCTATAAGGGCGTGCTCTATGCCGGGCTGATGATGAAGGACGGGCAACCGAAGCTCATCGAATACAATGTCCGCTTCGGCGATCCGGAATGCCAGGCGCTGATGATGCGGCTGGAATCCGATCTGCTACCGGCATTGCTGGCGACGGCGCGGGGCGATCTCTCAGGCGTAACCTTGGACTGGTACGAGGGGGCAAGCCTCTGCGTGGTGATGGCGTCGAAGGGCTATCCCGGCTCCTATGAGAAGGGCTCGGAGATCAAGGGGCTGGCGGCGGCCGGGGCCGTGGAGGGGGTGGAGATCTTCCATGCCGGCACGGCCCGGGAGGGCGATAAGGTGATCGCGACGGGCGGGCGCGTGCTCGGCGTCACGGCGCTGGGGGATTCCATCGCCGAGGCCCAGAAGCGCGCCTACGAGGCGGTGGACGAGATCGCCTGGCCGGAAGGCTTCTGCCGCCGCGATATCGGCTGGCGGGCGGTTTAGTTAGAAAGACTGTAGGCTATCTGGCACTAAGTCCGCGAAGGTCTGAGCGCACTCACTATTCGTTTTTTTGGGCCACCTGTGTCGCCCTTCAATAAGGCAGGCTGCCAATTGATCAACAATCTTTTCTATGTCGTCGAACTCACCTGCAAACTCCTCATCTTCTCCAAAGTCCTTTAGTTCGGAATACCTCCTGAACGCGAAGGCAAACAAATCCGAAACCTGAACCAAACCAGCATGATGTGACTTCGCATAGAAGGATGAATCTATTATCTGATCTAATTTTTCCTGTTTTTTACCTCTGTCATAATAATCGTCCGTCCAGTCGTCTGGTTCGTAGAGAACGTCAACGAGAGTGTCACCCTTCATCTTGTTTTCATCGAAAATTAGAATGGTCTGTCCCTTGTTCTTTTTCTGCTTCTGATGGCCTTTTTGAACTTGAAGGGCAATGTGCATCGCTCCCGCAATCCAAAGGTCTTTGAGCTGATCAGGATATTTCTCAGGCAAGGTAGATCGGAAGCGCTCTGTATCAATTGCAGATAGTGCGAGCGTGTGTTTCCGATCCTTGAGCCAGCCGCAAAACCTATGGAAAATTTCTTTTCGCTTTCCGGGGTCAACGTCTCGCCAGCCACCCTTGCCGTAGAATATTCGTGAGCCCTTCAGTTCTTTAAGGGCACTGGGAAATAGGCAGGAGATATCCTCGAAGAGCTTTCCGAATTCGGTTCGCGTTCGGCTAAGACGGTGGGCATCGACTACGATACCAACCATAGTTTGGACTGGTGGCTTCTCTGGCTTAGCACTCTCATCGGTGTAGCAAAATTTCATGGTAGCAATTCCGCCCTCGACACTAGCATTAAGTGCGCCAGATTAGCCCAGGGTTGGGCTCATCGAAAAACCCTCTCTTTCCTCCAAACAAACCGTTGCAGATTCGCATTTTCTCCACGGTTTTGTGCGAGGCTCATTGCCAATCGGGAACAGCAGGCCTAGCTTGCGGTTTGATTTGCTTAGGATTGCGGAGGACTTCATGGCGCGGAGCTTTTTGAGAATTGGGCAGCTGGCGGCCGTTTTCGGCTTTGCCCTGGCAGCTTTGTGCCTCGCCGCGATCGCCCCGAAAACCGCCGAGGCCGGGCCTTTCGTGCTCTCCGCGCCGGAGCGTGTCTCGCCCGTGACCAAGGCGCAGATCTTCAAGCGGGGCCGGACGCCGCAATATCCCTATTACATCCGCCGGGGCCCTCCGGGCGGCTGGGACGCCTATATCGGCTTCGTGCCGTATGAGAAGGGCAATATCGAGAATCAGGCGCTGCGCCGGTCGCAATCGCCCTCGATCTGGCTGCGGCCGGAAGCCGATCCGCAGCCGAACTCGCGGTAGGACGCTCCTTCCTTCACCTCGTCATGCCCGGACTCGATCCGGGCATCCACGCCGTTGCGGTGCAGCGCGTTCGGCGATCCTTGCTGACCCAGGGCGCAAGCTGAGAGGGAACGGCCCCTCGGGTCAAGCCCGGGGGGTGACGAGGGTGTGCCAGCACATGGGCCTGCCCCCTTCGAGACGGCGCGTTCCGCGCCCCTCAGGGTGAGGTGAAACGCTCTGCTCGCTGCCTTCTGGACCGAATCGCTGGCCTTTCTCCTCATGGTGAGGGCGGGCGTAGCCCGCGTCTCGAACCATGTGGCCCCTGACACTCACCGCCGTTCCGCAAAAAAGTCCTTCAGCAGCGCCGAGGCGCGGGTTTCGTTCAGCCCGCCGACGACCTCCGGCGCGTGATGGCAGGTGGCTTGGGTGAAGAAGCGAGGCCCGTGCTCCACGCCGCCACCTTTCGGATCGTAAGCCCCGAAATAGAGCCGCCTTATTCTCGCAAACGAGATCGCGGCGGCGCACATGGCGCAAGGCTCCAGGGTCACGTAGAGATCGCAATCGATCAGCCGTTCGGAGCCCAGCTTGGCGCAGGCCTGCCGGATGGCGATCATCTCGGCATGGGCGGTGGGATCGTTATCGGCCTTCGGCCGGTTGCCGGCCGCGGCCAGCACCTCGCCCTCGGCGGAGACGACGACGGCGCCGATGGGGACCTCGCCCAAGGCGGCGGCCTTCTCCGCTTCGGCCAGGGCGATCTCCATGGGCGGGCGCTGATCCGGCGCCTGCTCGGTGCTTAGTCCCTGCCCGGTTGCGCTCAGGGCTTTCAATTTCTCGCTCATCCACGTCATATGCGCCCCATGTCGAAGCCGGATCAAGATTCGAAAACTGCAAAGCTCGAGATCGCCGATGGGCCCATGCGCGTCGCCAAGCGGATCGCGCGGGCCGGATTGTGCTCGCGGCGGGATGCGGAGAAGCTGATCGAAGAAGGCCGGGTCGCGGTGAACGACAAGGTGCTGGCGACGCCGGCCTGCGTGGTCAGCGAGACGGACAAGGTGACAGTGGACGGCAAGCCTCTGCCCGAGCTCGAGACGCCCCGGCTGTGGCGCTATCACAAGCCGAAAGGACTGGTGACGAGCCACAAGGACGAGCAAGGCCGCAAGACCGTGTTCGAAGCCCTGCCGCCGGAGCTGCCCCGGGTGATCTCGGTCGGGCGGCTGGACATCGCCACGGAAGGGCTGCTGCTGCTCACCACGGACGGCGCCATCGCCCGGCATCTGGAGCTCCCCTCGACGGGGTGGCTGCGGCGCTACCGGGCGCGCGCCTACGGTCAGGTTAGCGACGAGCAGCTTGAAGAGATCCGCGCGGGCGTGACCATCGACGGTATCGCCTACGGTCCTGTCGAGGCGGCGATCGAGCGGGTTCAGGGCGGCAATGTCTGGCTTTCCATCGGCATCCGCGAGGGCAAGAACCGGGAAGTGAAACGACTCCTGGAGCATCTCGGGCTGAAGGTGAACCGGCTGATCCGCGTCTCCTTCGGGCCATTCCAGCTCGGCGAGCTGGCGCCGGGCGCGGTGCAGGAGGTGGGGCCGAAGGCGCTGACCAGCCATCTCGGCGTGAAGCTCGCCCAGGAGCTGGGCTTGCGCGCGCCGACCAAGCAGGGCGGCAAACGGCCAACGCCGGGAAAATACGGCAAGCCCCATTCGCAAACCCGCAGAAGGGCGAAGCGGTAAGTCATGCGGATCGTCTCCGGCCGTTTCCGATCGCAAGCCATCGTGGCCCCCAAGGGTCAGGCCACACGCCCGACCTCGGACAAGGTGCGCCAGGCGCTGTTCAACGTGCTGGAGCACGGCATCGGCTTCGACTTCGAAGATGCGCGTGTGCTGGATCTTTTCGCGGGGTCCGGTGCGTTAGGGCTAGAGGCGCTGTCGCGCGGCGCGCGGTTCTGCTGCTTCATCGACGAGGCGGCGGGCGCCCGCGCCGCGATACGGCGCAATGTGGAGGCCTTAGGCTTGACCGGCGCGAGCAAGATCTGGCGGCGAGACGCGACGCGGCTTGGCCCGGTCGGAACGATGTCGCCCTTCGATCTGGTCTTTCTCGATCCTCCTTACGGCAAGGGTCTGGGCGAAAAAGCCCTTGCCAGCCTTGTGGAGGGCGGCTGGCTGGCACCGGAGGCGAGCATCGTCCTGGAGGAGAAAAGCGGGCAAACCCTGCATCTCCCGCCCGGCTTGGAGACGCTGGACCGCCGCGACTACGGTGACACAGGGATCACACTCTTGCGGGAAAGTCCGGCTTGACACCGGCTGGCCGTAGCGGGGCTTCGCACAGCGTGGTTTAGTGATGCTCTAGGGCTTTGCGTGGCTGGGAGTGTTCAATGCGTTCCGCTGAGCTTTTCTCGCGCCGTTTCGCGCGGTTTGCGCTTGTCGCAAGCCTTTTCCTCGGTGCAACCCTGAGTGCCGGGCAGGCTGCGGCAGAGGCCCGCGACGGCAGTCGGTCCTCCAAGGACAGTGGCTCTTTCACCGGACTCCAGGTCCAGGCCGTCGTCGAGCCTGAGACCCCATCCGACCCGGATCCCGCATCGGATGAAGACGACAACAAGCTCTTCGCCGGCACGGATGCGCTGGTGTTCGCCTCCAACCTGCTCGCCGATGCCGGAATCACGCGCTACACGATCCTCGATCCCGACGAGAACCCCATGGAAGGGTTCGACGTGGTCTGGACCTATGAGAACGGGATCATCGGGGCGCTGGCCGGCTACAAGAACATGGGCGATGTCGATCTCGACGAGGCCGCCAATCAGGTGATCGCCGATGACGGCGCCACGTGCGAGTCGGATTTCGCATCGGGGAAGAAGAGCGGCGACAAAATCGGCGAAGTTGTCGTGCGCCGTCTCTTCACGGCTTGCCGGTCCGGCGATGACCCGATCGAGATTCACTACACGCTGTTCAAGACGCCGGCGGGGCATATCCTGCAAATCGCCCATATCAGCCTTGGGGGGCCTCCCCCCGATGCGGAGGACGAGACCCTGGCCCATGCGGACGATGCCTTCCTGGACGATTCGGTGATCTCGGAATTACAGGGAAAATAGAGATCGACAGACGCCTAAGGGGCGAGCTTCCGCTCCAGGGCTTCATGCTGAGAGATCTCCACAAACCCGTCGCGGCAACGCTTCTCGAAGACTTCGCAGAACGTGCCGCTCTCGCCGCCATTCTTAAAGGTGGCGGAGGGGTTGGCGCGCGGTGTGTACACCGCGTAGCGAACGTCCTTGCCCTTGCGGGTGACGCCGATAATGTCCAGCAACAGCTTCACCGTGGTGGCTTTCTGGCCGTCCTGGCCGACATTGTCCCAGCCGCAATGGCTGGCGCTACAGGGGACGATGCTGTCCAGATCGGCGCTCTCGTCGGCGATGGAAATGCGGTCGCCTGAGCGGACCGACTTCCAATAGAGATCGTAATCGGGATCTTGCGTCTCCCAGCGGCCGGTCTCGGGGTTCTTGATATCGACCACGGTGTGGGAACGGGTGGTCTTATCCGTATCGAACAGCGCTATGATGCGGGTCTCGTAGCCCCGGTCCTGCAGCATCTTGCTCATCAGGTTCGATCGCGTGCTGCAATCCATGGGCGCCTTCTCGTCGGTCTTGCCTTCTGCATGGGCCCGGATGCGCTCCAGATAGCCAATGCCGTCGGCCTGCCGGTGGATGCGCCAGAACTCCTTGTCCATGCGGTGCTGGGCGTGGGTGTTGAGGAAGGCGCGCATGCGGTCGAGCTTGCTGTGGAAGGGCTCCTCCTTGCGGAACTCGCCTAAGGCCATGACCTTCTCGAATTCTTCGTCGTAGAGCCGCTCGGTCCGCCGCTCCTCGAAGTAGTCGACCAAGGCCCATGCGCCGCCCGCAACGAGCGCAATCGCGACGATTCCGCCGATCCAGCGGCGCAGTGTCTTGTTGGCTTTCATTGGCGCGGTCGATCCCCGTTGCAGGCCTTGGGAGGCCCCGGACGCTAGCATTCGAAGCAGTAGAATGCAGCTTTCTAGCGGCGGGAAAAGAGCTTCTCGATCTCGGCCAAGGACAGCTCCACGTAGGTCGGCCGGCCGTGATTGCATTGGCCGGAGAACGGGGTCTGCTCCATGTCGCGAAGCAGCGCGTTCATCTCCTCGCCATTGAGCCGGCGCCCCGCCCGGACGCTGCCATGGCAGGCCATGGTGGCAAGCACATGGTCCAGACGCTCGGCGAGCAGCTGGGAATCGCCCTCCTCCTCGCCCAGCTCGTCGGCAAGATCGGTCACCAGGCTCTTGACGTCCCCTTGGCCGAGGATGGCCGGCGTCTCCCGCACGGCGATGGCACCACCCCCGAACGGCTCGATGACGAGGCCGAGCTTCTCAAGCTTTTCGGCGGCCTCGAGCAGGCGCGCGGTGCGGGTCTCGTCCAGCTCGACGATCTCCGGGATCAGCAACATCTGCCGGGCGATGCCCCCATTGGCGTAGCTCTTCTTCAGTCGCTCATAGACCAGGCGCTCATGGGCGGCGTGCTGGTCGACGATGACGAGGGAATGCTCCGTCTCGGCGATGATGAAGGTATCGTGGAGCTGGGCCCGAGCGGCGCCGAGCGGATAATGAACGGGCGGCCGGTCTTGCGCCGCGGCGGGTATCTCGTTGGCGCGGGTATCGGCGCTCGGGCGGTCGATCTCGGCCAATGGGCTCTGGGCGCGTTCGGCCAGGCCATACATGGCGCGATCGGTGGCGCGATAGGGTTGATCGGCGGGGGGCGCATAGCTCGCACCTCCTATGCCTGCCCCGTTCATCGGGCCGTTCACGCGCTCGCTCAGACGGGCCAGAGCCACGTCGGAAAGGGTGTTGGTGGCGCGGTGCCCGGCGGCGGAGAGAGCATCGCGTAGACCCGAGACGATCAGTCCGCGCACGGTCTGGGCATCGCGGAAGCGGAGCTCCGCCTTGGCCGGGTGAACGTTCACATCGACCTCCTGGGGCGGCAGGGTGACGTAGAGCACCAGCAGCGGGTAGCGGCCCGAGGGAAGATAATCGCCGTAAGCGGCACGAACCGCGCCGGCGAGCAGCTTGTCCTTCACGGGCCGGCCATTGACGATGAGGTATTGCTGCATGGCGTTGGGCCGATGGAGGGTCGGCAGGCCGGCGAAGCCCTGTAGGACGATGCCGTTCCGCTCCAGACTCACGGGCATGGCGTCGCGCACGAAATCGTCGCCCAGGATGCGGCCGATGCGGGCCAGCGCATCGTCCAGCAGTCCCGGCTGGCAAGGCGCCAGGCGAAGGCTTGCGCGGCTGCCGAAGGTCAGGCTGAGGCCGATCTCGGGCTGGGCCAGGGCGAGGCGCTTGACCGTGTCGGTGATGGCGGCGGTCTCGGCGCGCTCGGATTTCATGAATTTCAGCCGTGCCGGGGTCGCGTAGAAGAGATCGCGGACCTCCACCGTGGTGCCCGTATTGAGGGCGGCCGGCTTGAGGGGCGATTTCTCCCCCGCATCGACGGTGATCTCGTGGGCGTGCCTTGCCCCTTCCGCTCGGCTTTGGATGGTGAGGCGCGCGACCGCGCCGATGGACGGCAGCGCCTCCCCGCGAAAGCCCAGGGTCGCGATCTGAGACAGGGTCTCGTCGGCGAGCTTGGAGGTGGCGTGACGCTCCACGGCGAGCTGAAGGTCTTCGGCGCTCATGCCGCGCCCGTCATCGGCGATGCGGATCAGGCCGAGCCCGCCGCCGGTGGCGGAGATGTCGATCCGCGTGGCGCCGGCATCGATGGCGTTCTCCACCAGCTCCTTGACCACGCTGGCCGGCCGCTCGACGACTTCGCCCGCGGCTATGCGGTTCACGAGGTCGGGCGGGAGCTGGCGAATCTGTCCGGGCGCTGACATGGCCAAGGATTAACGCCTCAATGGCGGCTTGGCGAAGGGGTGGATGAGTTTTCCACCGGTGGGGCGGATACGGGCCTCATGGTTCGAGACGCGGGCTTCGCCCACCCTCACCATGAGGAGATACGCAAGCAGTTGCCGCCTCCCAGCCGGGAACGCCGCAGCCACCCAAGCCACGAGCACCACCTCTCGCCTCACCCTGAGGGGGCCGCAGGCCCGTCTCGAAGGATGCAGGCCCGCCGAGCTCCCGCTAAGCCCCCAGGTATTTCCGGGTGAGCACCTTGCCCGCCTCGACGGCCGGCTGGTCGAACGGATCGACCTCAAGAAGATGGGCGGCGAGAACGGTCTCCAGCATGAAATGCATGAGCAGCGCGCCGAGGGCCGTAGCGTCGAGAGTTTCGATATCGATGGTGCGGACCGGGCGTCCCGCCTCGATCAAGGCTTCCGGAATCGCCTTCTGCTGGGCGGCGACGAGATCGCCCGCGGTCTTGCCGGCGAGATAATCGGCATGAGCGACCTTGGCGAGATCCGGCGCGATGCGCGGGCCTGTGCCGGCGCCGCCGGGGCGAAGCACGGTGATGAGATGCTGCTCGGCGCCGTCGAGATAGAGCTGGAGCTGGCTGTGCTGATCCACGGGGCCGAGGGCCGCGACCGGCGTGGTTCCCTCTCCCTGCTTGCCGAGGCTCTCGCCCCAGAGCTGGACGAACCAGGCGGCGAAGCGCCCCAAGCGGTCCGAATAGGGAAGCATGACCGTCGCCTTGACGCCCTTTTCCTTGGCAAGGGCGATCTGGAGCGCCGCGCCGATGGCGGGGGCGAAATCGGCCGGGTTCTTGTCGGCCATGAGGGCGGAGATGACCTGGCCCGCGCCTTCGCGGATCTTGATGGGATCGATCCCCCGGGCAAGGGCCGCCAAGAGACCCGTATTGGTCAGCGCGGAGAAGCGGCCGCCGATGCCGGTATCGTGGGACAGAGTCGGAATACCGAACGCGTCGCACAGATCGCGCAGACCGTTCTTCTTGCCCGCCGCGGCCGGCTCCGTGAGGCCCAGGAAGAGCTGAGGCGCCTTGTCCTCCAAGCCGGCATGGCGGACGGCCTGGAGCGCCGCAATGGATTGCACCAGGGTCTCGGGCGTTCCCCCGGACTTGGAGATCAGGATGAAGCGGGTGGTCTCCAGATCGAGACGGTCGAGCGCTCGCTCCAAGGTGCGGGCGTCGAGATTATCGTAGAAACGAACCCGCGGGTTCGGGCCGGCGCGGTCGCCATTGTCGCCGGGGATGCCCCAGCCGCCGAGCTGGGCGATGGTCTGGCCGCCGAGGCTGGAGCCGCCGGTGCCGAAGAAGACGATGGTCTTGGCGCCTTCGGAGAGCCTGGCGAAAGCTTCCTGCATGGGGGCGATGTCGTCGCGCCGCTCGGCCACGCGGAGCAGCGGCAGGGCACCGGATTCGTATTCCGCGTGGAGGGTGTGCATGCGGCTTTCGAGCTTGTCGAGATAGCGCGCGAGAACGTCTTCAGGCAAACCGGCGGCGCCGATCCCCGATTCCAGACAGCCTTCGATCCCTTGGGAAAATGCCATGTTGTCCTGCCCTGCCCTGTGATTGGATTTGCGCGCTGGAGGCTATGCCATCTCGCCCTGCGCCGGATCGGCCTCCGCCGCGACGGGCTTGCCGACAATGGTGGTGATCAACCGGTCGGCGTGGAGCATATGACGCGCCACGCGCTTTACATCCTCCAGCGTTATGGCTTCGATCAGATCGTTGCGCTTGTGGACATAATCGACACCCAGGCCTTCCACCTCCAGATAGAGAAGCTGGTTTGCGATGGAGCTGGAGGAATCGAAGCGCAAGGCATAGGCGCCGGTAAGATAGCGCTTGGCATCTTCCAGCTCGTCTTCCGTGGGGCCGGCATCGGCGATGCGGGCGAGCTCATGCTTGATGACGCTCAAGGATTCGGCCACCGCCTCGTTCTTGGTGGCGACGCGGCCCATGAAGACAGCGGCATGCTGGAACGGAAAGAGGTGGGAATTGACCGAATAAGCCAGGCCGCGCTTCACGCGGACTTCCTCCATGAGCCGGCTGTTAAAGCCGCCGCCGCCGATGATGTAGTTCAACACATAGGCCGGCAGAAACTCCGGATCGGCGCGCATGATGCCTTGCTGGCCGAACTGGACGATGGATTGAGGAATATCCATCTCGACGATCTCGCGGATGGGGCCCGAGGCGAGCTTCGCGTCGGGCACGGCTGCAAGCTGGGCCTTCTCCGGCAGACCGCCGAAGATACGATCCAGGTCTTTCGCAAGAGTCTCGGGGTCGATATCGCCCACGGCGACGACGATGAGATTGTCCCGGGCGAAGACGCGATCGGCATAGGCCTTCAGATCGGCTGCGGTGATCTCGGGGACGGTTTCGAAGCTGCCTTTGACGGGCAGGCTATAGGGATGGCCGTCGAAGGCGAGGTGGCTCCAGGCGCGCGAGGCGACATTGACCGGATCGTTCTGATCGAGCTTCAGCCCGGCCAGGATCTGCGCCTTCACCCGCTCGGTCGCATCCTCGTCGAAGCGGGGCTCGGTCAGCACGGTGCGCAGGAGATCGAAAGCCTCTTCTTTCCGTGCCGTCAGGGTCTGATAGCTGCAGGTGACGAGATCGCGGGAGGTGTGGAAATCCATGTTGATGGCAAGTTCCTGCTCCTTCTCCTGGAAGGCGGCGGCGTCCATCCCGCCAGCCCCCTCGTCCATCATGCCGGTGACGAAGTAGGAAAGCCCGCCCTTGCCTTGCGGGTCTTGCGCGGAACCGCCGCGGAACGCGAAACGGAGCGCGATCAGCGGATTGTCGTGGTGCTCGACCAGGAAGGCCGTGATCCCGCCAGGGCTGGTGATGCGTTGAATGTCCATGGAGGGAGCGCTGAGATAATGGCCTTACGCGGCGAGGGATTCTGCGGATGGTTCGAGGATGCCGGTCACAGAACGCGCCGGATCCAGATAAGTTGCCGCGACTTTTTCGATATCGGCCAAGGCGACCTTCTCGAGCCGCTCCGGCCAGGTCTCGATCTGCTCGAGCGTGAGGCCGCTGGACAGGAAGCCGCCGAATTGAGCCGCAAGCTCGTCCTGGCTGTCGGCGGCATAGACGAACTGGGCGAGATAGGCGCTTTTGGCGCGATCGAGATCGGCCTGGGTAACGCCCGTCTCCCGCAGCTCGGCGATGAAGCGCGTGAGCGCCTCTTCGAGACGGTCGGCGCCGACACCCTCCGCGGCGATGGCATCGAAATAGAGCATGCCCGCATCGCGTAGAGGCCGCACATAGCCACCGCCCGCCGTGGCGGCGAGCTTCTCCTCCACGACGAGCCGGCGGTAGATCTTGCCTGCCGCGCCGCCAGTGACGATGCGCATGAGAAGATCGAGCGCCTCCGCCTCTCCGGGTGCCGCCGACGGGTAGCTCGGCGCGGGGAAATAGCGCTGCACGGTGATGCGGCCGGCACGGGGATCGGCCACTCTGATGGTGACCGGCTCGGTCGGCGAGGCTTGCACCGGGCGAACACGGGCCGCTTCAAGGGTCTGGCTGGCCGGGATGGGACCGAAATTCTCTTCCGCCAGCGCACGCACCTCTTCGGGCGTGACATCGCCGGCGATCACCAGCACGGCGTTATTGGGAGCGTAGTAGCGCTTGTAGAATTCGATCGCGGCGCCGGAGGAGAAACCTTCGATCTCCTCGTACCAGCCGATCACGGGGATGCCGTAAGGATGACCGGGATAGAGCGCCGCCATCATACGCTCCTGGAGAATCGCATTGGGGGCGTTCTCCACGCGGGAGCGGCGCTCCTCGAGCACCACGTCGCGCTCCTTCATGACTTCCTCGTCGGAGAAGCGCAGATTAGCCATGCGGTCGGCTTCCAGCGCCATAACGGTCGGCAGCCGGTCCTTGGCCACACGCTCGAAATAAGCGGTGACGTCGAGACGGGTAAAGGCGTTGAACTCGCCGCCATTGCGGGCCACGGTCTTGGCGAACTGGCCGGGCGGGTTGGCCTCGGTGCCCTTGAACATCAGATGCTCGACGAAATGGGCGAGGCCTGAGACACCTTCAGGATCGTCAGCGCTGCCGACCTTGTACCAGAGCATCTGGGTGACCACCGGCGCCCGGTGATCGGGGATCACGACCACCTGCAGGCCGTTATCGAGATGGAACTCGTGGACCTTGCGCGCAGGGGTGCTTCCTTCCGGGCTCGAGTCCCCCGATATCGAATCCCCCGAAATGGCGAATTGGGACGGTGTTCCTGTCCCACAGACGGATCTCATCATAGCTCAGGTGATAACATGGACGGCCGATCCGTACACCTAACGGATCGCTCATTGACCGACGGTTTCGGGCCGGCATTTGGAGCTCCAGCTCCAATCCTGCGTGGACTCGTCGCCCGGCTGGCAATCGGCGGAGTCGTCCATCTCCGGCGGTTTCTCCACCGGCGCGCCGATGGGCTTGATGCACATGACATGGCCGGTGACGGGATTGACCTCGGCGATCTCGCATTTCGGCTTGGCCGAATCGGCCGCCTTCTCCTCGGCGCGCGCAGATGAAAGCGGCAAGGCGAGGCACAGTCCTGCGAGCAAGACGAAGGTCTTAGGAAGCAGGCGTTTCAGGCGATACACCATCAGAGGCCGCGATAGGTGCCGTCGTTCACCGACTGATAGGTGGAGGCTTTGGGCGGACCGGAGGGCTTGGAGTCCTCTTCCGGCTCAGGCAACGGTCCTTGCTCCGGCGGCTTGTAGGCGTTGCGCACAGGGGCGCTCTGGCCGCTGCTGTTGACCGGCGGAATGGCGGCAGACGGATCGGGCTCCGGCACAGCGGCGATGGTCGGCGCCTTTTCCTTATCCTTGCCGAACAGCTTATCCAGCAAGGTGGGCTTGCCGGCATAAGGGTTCAGGGCATCCTGGGTCTCGGCGGTCTTCTTCTCTTCCTCGGCCTTGCGTTCCTCGGCCTCCTGGCGCGCAATCTCCGGATTGGTGGGCCAGGCGGTGGGCGTCGCCGGGCCGGAACCGGGCGGCGGAAGATGATTGGTGTTGGGCGGAATGACCAGGGGCGCGCGTTCGGACATCTGCACGTCCTCCTGCTTGCGCTCGCCGGAAAGCCCGGCGTAGTCGAAAATCTTGCCTTGGAACTCCACGCCGCCGCAGCCGCCGAGAGTCAGCAGGCAGGCGGATAGGCACAAGGCGGCCGTCCCGCGCGCAAGACGCGAGTGGGAAAGATTTCCGGCTTTGAGCAGGCGTTGCCCCACAATTCCCTCAAAAGTCGGCAGCAATACTCGGCTAAGCCCGAGCTTTTGCTACATTTTAGAACGGTTTGAGACCTTTTTATGGTGCATGAACAATGAGTCATACAGAAGGCCGACGACCCCGGCAACAACCCAGCAATCGGCCAGGTTGAACACATACCACTCATATCCGAAAGCGTGCAGGGAGTAGAAATCGGCCACGGCGCCATAGGCGATGCGGTCGATGGCGTTGCCGATGGCGCCGCCTATGATGAGTCCGACGGAAATCGCGGCAAGGCGGGTCTCCAGGCGGAGCAGCCATAAGGCGAGGCCGATAGAGACGCCGAAAGCGAAGATTATGAGCATCCAGCGGCCAAATGCGGATTCCTGCTGCAGCAGCCCATAGCTGATGCCGCGATTCCAGACCATGATGAGGTCGAAGAAGGGCGCGAGGGTCACCGGCGCCTTCGCCGCGATATCGTAGACGAAGAGCAGCCAAAGCTTGTTCGCCTGATCGAGAATGAGGGCGATGGCGGCGACCATCAGGCCGAGCCTGAAATTCGCCCGTTGGAGCCGCTCCGCCGGCGACCGGCCTTCCACGTTTTCTTTTTGCATGGCCGCTTTCGTCCCCTATTCCGCGGCCTTGGCGGCCTGGAGCCGGTCGAACTGGCGGACAGCCTCGGCATCGCGCGGGGTGAGATCGGGGAAGTCGGGATCGCTGCCGACCTCTTCGGAGATCTTCCAGGAGCGGGCGCATTTGCGGCCTTCCGCCAGCACCACCTCGACGGCGACGCCGGGCACCTCCTCCAGGCGGAAGGCGTCTGCCGGAGCTTCGCCCAACAGCAGACGGGCGCCGGAGGTGATGAAGATCTCCGCCGGGTCGAGGCCGGAAAGCGCGGCGCGCAGGTCCTGATCGGCGATATAGACCTTGGGCGCGGCATCCAGGCTGGCGCCGATGCGGCGCTCCTTCCGCTCGATCTCCAGGGCACCGGTCACGACGCGGCGGAGCTGACGCACTTTCCGCCATTTCTCCGCGAGCTGCTCGTCCAGCCACTCCTCGGGGATATCCGGGAACTGGCGTAGGTGGACCGAACCGTTCTCGCTCGGGAACCGGTTCAGCCAGGCCTCCTCCATGGTGAAGCAGAGCATGGGGGCGAGCCAGGCGGTGAGCGCGGAGAAGAGCTGATCGAGCACGGTCAGCGTCGCCCTTCGGGTCACGCTGTCATAGGGCTCGCAATAGAGCGCGTCCTTGCGGATATCGAAATAGAACGCCGACAGGTCATTGACGCAGAAATTGAACAGGGTGTGGAAGACCCGCTTGAAATCGAAGGCGTTGTAGTTCGCCCGAACCTGGACATCGAGCTCCGCCAGCCGGTGGAGCATGTAGCGCTCAAGCTCCGGCATGTCGGCGGGCAGCACCCGGAGCTCCTCGCGGTAATGGGCGAGATTGCCCAGCATGAAGCGGATGGCGTTGCGCAGCTTGCGGTAGGCGTCGACATTGGCCTTCAGGATCTCCGGGCCGATGCGCAAATCCTCCCAATAGTCCGAGGACATGGCCCAGAGGCGCAGGATCTCCGCGCCGGACTGCTTGATGACATCCTGGGGCGCGGTGGTGTTGCCGGCGGATTTCGACATCTTGCGGCCCTGCTCGTCCATGGTGAAGCCATGGGTCAGCACGGCCTCATAGGGCGCGCGGCCGCGGGTACCGCAGCTCTCCAGCAAGGAGGACTGGAACCAGCCGCGATGCTGGTCGGAGCCTTCCAGATAGAGGGAGGCCGGCCATTGCAGATCCTCCCGCTGCTCCAGCACGAAGGCGTGGGTGGAGCCGGAATCGAACCAGACATCGAGAATGTCGTCGACCTTCTCCCACTGGGCGGGATCGTCCACCAGGCCACCCAGGAAGCGTTCCTTGGTACCTTCGGCGAACCAGGCATCGGCGCCTTCGGTGCGGAAAGCTTCCGTGATGCGGGCGACGAGCTCGTCGGAATGGCCGAATTTCGGCCCCGGCGCGATGTCGCCCCGCTCGGGATGGCGGAAGATTGTGATGGGCACGCCCCAGGCACGCTGGCGGGAGACCACCCAGTCGGGCTTCGATTCCACCATGCCGCGCAGGCGGTTTTCGCCCGACGGCGGCACGAAGCGAGTCTCGCGGATGGCGCGCAGCGCGCGGTCGCGCAGAGAGTCGACACTGCCCCCGATGGGCTGGTCCATGGCGATGAACCATTGAGGCGTGTTGCGAAAGATCACCGGCTTCTTGGAGCGCCAGGAGTGAGGGTAGTCGTGGCGCAGCTTGCCGCGGGCGACCAATGCGCCGGCCTCCTTCAAAGCCGCGATGACGGCCTCGTTGGCGTCGCCCTTCTCGCCCTTGTCGTTGAGCACGCGCTTGCCGGCGAAGCCGTGGGCCTGGTCGGTGAAATAGCCTTCCGCATCCACGGTGAAGGGAATGGCGGTGTCGATGCCGCGGCTTGTGAGCTCGCTCTTATGGTCTTCCCAAAGCTCGAAATCCTCCATGCCGTGCCCCGGGGCTGTGTGTACGAAGCCGGTACCGGTCTCCGCGGTGACGTGATCGCCGGGGAGGAGCGGCACGTCGAAATCGTAGCCGAGGGATTTGAGCGGGTGCGCGGCGGTCTGGATCGTCGAAGGATCGACATCCATCACACGCATCCACGCTTCGATGCGGGCGGCCGTCTTCAGGTTCTCCGCGAGCGCATCGGCGATGATCAGCTTATCGCCCACCTTGGCCCAGTTGTCCTCGGGCGCGTCCGTAACTTCGTAGAGGCCGTATTCGATGGATGGCGAATAGGCGATGGCCCGGTTGCCCGGGATGGTCCAGGGCGTGGTGGTCCAGATGACGACGGCGGCATCGGAAAGCTCCCCTTGCCCGCCGGTCACAGGGAATTTCACGAAGATCGTGTCGGAGACGACCTCCTGATATTCGACCTCGGCCTCGGCGAGGGCCGTCTTCTCCACGACGGACCACATGACCGGCTTGGAGCCCCGATAGAGCAAGCCGTTGAGGGCGAACTTCATCAGCTCATCGGCGATGATCGCCTCGGCCTGGAACGCCATGGTCGTGTAAGGGTTCTCCCAGTCGCCCAGCATGCCCAGACGCTGGAATTCCTCGGACTGGATCTTCACCCATTTCTCGGCGAATTCCCGGCAGACGCGCCGGAAAGAGTTGATCGGGATCTCGTCCTTGTTCTTGCCCTTCTCGCGGAAGCCCTCCTCCACCTTCCATTCGATGGGAAGGCCGTGGCAGTCCCAGCCCGGCACGTAGGGCGCGTCCTTGCCCATCATGCCCTGGGAACGGACGACGACATCCTTCAACGTCTTGTTGAGGGCATGTCCGATATGAAGATGACCGTTGGCATAGGGCGGGCCGTCATGGAGCACGAATTTGCCGCGTCCCTGAGACTCTTCGCGCAGGCGCCGGTAGAGTCCGAGCTCGGCCCAGCGGGCGAGAAGCTCAGGCTCGCGCTGGGGCAGCCCGGCCTTCATGGGAAAGTCGGTCTTGGGCAAGAACAAGGTCTCGCTCCAATTTCGACTCGGATCTTCCTTGCCGCCGGAGGCTGGTTCCGACGTCTTATTTGAGGCAAGGTCAGATTTATCGGCTGGTGGAGTTGTCATCTTTGAAGAATTTCTTTGAAGCGATGGATCGGGCGTTGGCGGTTTGGGATCCGACGGAGGCCGAGAAGCCTTACGAGAGACAGCATCCCGAACGGAGCGCGACTTCGCCTTCGACTTATCGGGACGCTTCTTATCCTGCTTCGCCCGACGCGTCTCCCCCGGCTTCGAAACCGCCCGCTTGGGCTTCACCGTCTTACTGGCAGTCTTTTTATCCGCAGACTTCTTATCCGCAGACTTCGCCAAAGCCGATTTTCCCGCAGGCTTTTTCGCCTGAGACGTTTTTCCCGGAGGTTTGGCAGCGCTTGCTGGGGCTTTCGCCCGCGAAGCCTGCCCTGCCGCCCGCTTTGGCGTGGACCGAGCCTTGGGTTGAGCCTTGGCTTGCGTTTTGGGAGCGGTTTTTCCCTTGGCTGTCGTCTTTCCGGCAGGTTTCGCAACCGCCTTGGATGACGTTCTGGCTATCGTCCTCTTCGCTTTCGCAGCCGTCTTCGTGGCGGTCTTCGCCCCCTTCTTGGCAGAACTCTTACTGGCCCTCGTCTTTTCCGGCGCCTTCCGCTGCGTCACCGATGCCTGTTTTGCCGTTGCCTTTTTGGATGCCGCAGGCTTCGAAGCCGAACGTTTGGCCGTTTGGGTTTTTTTGCTGGCCGCTGCCGCAGGCCCGGTCCGGAGCCTCTTTGCCTTGGCCGTGGTCTTCTTGGCCGACACCGTTTTCGCCGGGGCTGCCGTCTTCCCCGCAGTCTGCTTGGCCACCGTCTTCCCGGGAGCGGTCTTTTTGGCCGCAGACGTCTTCACCGCCGAGCTGGCCTTGGTGGTGGCCCGCGCCGAAATAGGCTTCCGGCTCTTGGCCGGCGCCTTGGCAGATGCAGCTTTGGTCGCAGCGCGCTTGCTCGGCACCGCTCGATCCTTCGCCATTTCGGTTAAGCTTTATTCCGCTTCGTCGGGGTCGAAACTCACCGCCTTCTAGCAACCGCGCAAGCGACAATCCAGTGGAGACGGCTGCGCTGGGAGCGCCGCGATCAAATGCCGTCGGGCACGGGGCTGCCCGGCGCCTCGCGCAGGATTTTTTCAATCTTCTCGCAATCTTCGGCCATCTGCTCGGCCAGGGCTTCCGGCGTCTCGAAGGTCCGGTCGTCACGGATATGCTCGATGAAGAGGATATCGACGGTCTTGCCGTAGAGATCGCCAGCGAAGTCCAACAGAAACGCCTCGAATTTGGGGGGACCGTCGCCGAAGGTGGGGCTCGCCCCCAGATAGCCGGCGGCGTCGTGAGTTTGGCCGTCGATCACGACGCGCACGGCATAGATGCCGTGGGCAAGATCCTGGCCGGGATGAAGCGCGAGATTGACGGTGGGGAAGCCGAGCCCCTTACCGCGGCCGGCGCCTGCCTCGACCGGCCCGCGAACCCGCCACCAATACCCCAAGGTCTCGGCGGCCTGACGCACCTCGCCACGGCGGAGATGCTCGCGCACGCGGCTCGACGAATAGGTGGTTCCGCCCTCGCTCACCGCATCGACCACAGTGACCTCGAAGCCGAGCGCGCGGCCGAGCCGCTTCAGATCCTCGGTAGAGCCGCTGCGGCCCTTGCCGTAGTTGAAGTCGTAGCCGACCACGACGTGATGGGCGCCGATGCCCTCCGCGACGACTTGCTGGGTGAATTCCTCGGCGCTCAAGGCGGAAAGCGCGGCATCGAAATCGAGCACGATGGTCAGATCCAAACCGAGCTCGGACAGGAGCTCGAGCTTTACCGGCAGAGGCGTCAACCGGAAGAAAGGCTTGTCGGGGGCGAAGAATTCGACCGGGTGCGGCTCGAACAGCACGGCGCCGGCGCGCCGGCCTTCCGCCGCGGCTATCGTTTGGGCACGGCGAAGCACGGCTTGGTGACCGCGATGCACCCCATCGAAATTGCCTATGGCAAGAACCGCGTCCTTCGCCGAAGCTGGCACGTTCCGCCAGCCGCGAACCACATCCATTCCACTCACCCCGCGTCGCAGCGCCGCTCTGTCCTAGCGCTTCTCGCGGCGGTCGACCATCACCACGGCGACGCCTTTCAAAACCGGCTTGCCGCCGACGCTGCACACGCAGTTGAGCTCGACGCGCGCCTTGTCGGGATCGAGCTTCTGGATCGAGACCGCCGCCGTGACCTCGTCGCCAAGATAGACGGGCGCCAGGAATTTGAGATCCTGAGCAAGATAGATACAGCCGGGCCCAGGCAGCTTGGTGCCCAGAACGGTGGAGATGAGGCTGCCGGTGAGAAAGCCGTGGGCGATGCGCTTCTTGAAGATGGTGCCGGCGGCGAACTCGTCGCTGAGATGCACCGGATTGACGTCGCCGGACAGGACGGCGAAGCGGTCGACATCCTCGGCGGTGACGACCTTGGAGAAGCTCTCCTCCATCCCCTCCTTGAGGTCCTCGAAATAGTAGCCGTGGCCCAGCGTGGCCTGGGGGGCCGGTGTGTCTTGCATCAATTGGTCCTTTTCTGTCAGCCGGCGCGCAAATTACCCAAGCGCTCGATCCACTGCAAACACCCTTCAGCACCCTTAACGGTCCGTTCACGGGGCCTCTTTAGTCTTATTCACTTTCATGGCGGATACGCGAGGGGCAGACCGATGGTGATCATGGGGGACCCGCAACTGGCCAGCTACAATGCAAGCCTCGGGCATGGTGGAAGAAAGATGAGCTTTGATCCGAATATGCGCGTCTTGGTGGTGGACGATTATCGGACCATGGTCCGCATCATCCGCAACCTGCTGAAGCAACTTGGTTTTACGAATGTCGACGAGGCATCCGACGGAAGCTCCGCACTCAATATGATGCGGGAGAAGGATTACGGTCTCGTGATCTCCGATTGGAACATGGAGCCGATGACGGGCTACGAGTTCCTGCGCGAGGTGCGCGCCGACAACGACCTGGAGAAGACACCGTTCCTGATGGTGACGGCGGAATCGAAGGCCGAAAACGTCGTGGCCGCCCGGCATGCCGGGGTGAACAGCTATATCGTGAAGCCGTTCAACGCCACGACGCTGCGCGCCAAGATCGAATCCATCTTCGGCAAATAAGTTCTGAAAGACGGGGACAGCATGGGGCAGAAGATCACCGCGCAAAGACGCGGCCAAGACGGCACACGCCTTGCCGGCGAGCTGCCGGCCGGGGAGATTGCGGATCTCGTTCAAGCGCTTCGCGACCTGCAGACGATCAAGGCAACGGCCGCAGATTCAGCCGGGCTGATCCTGACGGCCTGCGAGAGACTGCTGGAGACTTTGGAAAACGGCGATGAAGACAAGTGCCGACAGGCCGCCGAAGACGCCGCGATCGAGATCATGACCGCTTGCGGCTTCGAAGACCTGGTGGGGCAGCGCGCCACGCATGCCAGCCGGCTCATCGAAGCGCTGATGGCGAAACGACTCCAAGACTTGCCTTGCGTAAGCTCGGATGACGAGGACAGCTCGGAAACCCTGAGCCAGGCCCGTGTGGATGCGCTTCTGGCCGAAGAGAAGTAGAGCCTGGTCGCTTCAGGCGAGCTCACGCATCGCAGCCACTGGCTGACGCTGATCCACGAACAACTTGGACAGCAGGGCGCCCTCCAGCCGCGCGCCCGAACCGTCGCCGGCGAATTCGTGGCCGTCGGCGGTCGCGATCGTCTTCAAATCCGAGGCATGCAGCCCGCCCGCAATGAACAGCGCGTCGAGCTGCGCGTTGGTCGCCCCCCTGATATCCGTATTGATGCCATCTCCAATGGCGAGAATCTCTCGCGGTTCGAGCTCCCGCCTCGCCAGATCGCGAAGGGTCTTGAAGGCCAGCTCGTAGATCGGCGCATAGGGTTTGCCGGCATAGGTGACCTGACCGCCGTAATCCGTATAGACGTCGGCGAGCGCGCCGGCGCAGTAAATCAGCTGACCGCCTCGCTCCACCATATGGTCCGGATTGGCACAGAGCATGGGAAGGTCTCGCGCGGCGAGATCGCTCAAGAGATCGTTGTAATGTTCCGGACCTTCGGTTTCGTCGTCGAAAAGACCAGTGCAGACGATGAGCTCGGCCTGCTCCGGCTCGACCAACGTCACATCCAGCCCTGCGAAAATCGGTGCGTCCCGCTCCGGCCCGAGATGGAAGACCTTCGCGCCGGATCTGCTTTCGAGCTCATGCCGGGTCAGGTCGCCAGAGGTGAGCGTCGCGTCATAGGCGCTATCCAGGACGCCCAGCGATCTCAGCTGCGCCTGAACTTCGAGACTTGGCCGCGGAGAGTTGGAAAGCAGCAGAACGATCCCGCCTTGGGCGCGGAAGCCCGAGGTCGCGGCAACGGCTTTCTCCTTGGCCTGCACCCCATCATGCATGACCCCCCAGATGTCGACGATCCAGGCCGGATAACGACCTCCGAATCCGGCGATGGTATCGAGCATCTCGATAGGCGGACGCTCATGCTCTTGCGGTGAGGAGGTGCTGATATCCATACCGGCCCTAATGATCGCCGGCGCCTTGATCGTCAAGTGCCGCTTCTTCCCGTCTTTTCGGGTATTTTTCCCCTGAGACGGACCTGCTTCGCCTCCATAAATTGGGCGTTCGGTCGCGAAGTGCAAGCCTTTTCGCGCCTAGGTTGCTCAACTTTTGCGATCATCCTGTCCGTTATCGCTACCGCGATCGGACTCTTCCGTATCGGCGGTGGCATTCTCATCGCCAGCCGGCGCCGAATCCTCGTCGTTTTCAGACACGGCCGTTTCTTCGCTGAAAGCGCTGGCTAGCGATTCTCCGGCTTCGGCGCGCTCCGCTTCCGGCGCGGCCATGACGAGCTCGGTCAGCACGATCTCATCCTCTTCATCGTCGCCGGGGCGATCTTCCTCGGCATGCGTATCCGTCTCAGGTTCCTCGGCAGACCCATCGACATCTTGCTCGGCTTCGATCTCAGCGGCTTCGACCCGGCCGAGGTCGGCTTCGACCAGCTCGGATTCTTCCGGCGCTGCCTCTTCTGCCGGCACGGGTTCCGGTTCCGAAACTGGTTCCGATCCCGGCTCGTGCGCCTGCGACGACTCCATCTCAGGCTCACCTTGCGCCGGCCAATCATCTTCGTCGCCCAAGACCGCCGCTTCTTCCTGTTCGGTCTCGGCGGTGGAGACGGCGAGCTTTTCCCCCTCCTCGGCGACGGTCTCGCCGGTGTCTTCAGGCGGCAATTCCTCATCGGCCAGCTCTTGAGCCGGCTCCGCCTCCTTGGCAGCGTCATCGTCCCGAGACGACGCGGCCTCGCCTTCGAACGGGACGCCCTCGTCGCCGCGCCAGTCGCTTTGCCAAGCGCCGGCCTCATGGCGCTCCGGTTCCGCCATGGCGGTCATGTCGATGGGTTCGACCTCTTCCTCTCCGGATGTGCCGTCTTCCTCGACGGCAGATGTCTCGTCCGGGCCGGCAGTCGCCTCGGCAGCATCCTCCGGTGCCGCTTCCGCCGTCTCATCGTTCTCCAGGAATTCGATGGGCTCGTAGTCCTGCGCGACGGTTCCCAGATCCTCTTCGGGGATTTCGGCGGATGCAGAGCCAGCGCTTTCGCGGTCATCGCCCTCGCTGGCGGCAAGGTCGATGGAAAGCTGCTTCATGAGCCGCTCCAGGAGGCGCAATTCGGTGTTGAGCTCCTCACGCTGGGAACGGGTCTCGACCTCAAGCTCGGTACGCAGAGTTTCGAGGCGGGTTTGCAAGGTCTCCATATCGGAGGAGAGCCGCGAGAGATTGGATGCCTCGAAACTGCTCAAGGTCTTGTCGAACTGCTCGATCTTGTCGGTGAGAAGATCCAGCCGGGCGACATCGTCCTCCACCTTGTCGATGCGCTGGAGATCGCCGTCGATGATCTCGAGGGCTTGCTCGAAATCATCCATCCGCTCCGCATCGCCACCCTGGGCGAAGCGCGTGAGCAGGATATGGGAGGTGATCATCACCATCAGGAACGCGGCGCCAGCGATCACCGCCGGGAGGGCGCCGATCTTGGCATGCACTATGAGAGCCGCCGCGAAGGCCGTGGCGGTTACGAACATGGCGAACATCACCACGGCGTCGAGCAGGAAATTGCCTCGGCGGTCCATCGATCCTCCATGCCTTCAATGTCGCCCGAAACCATTCCAGAGGCGGGTTCCGCCTATGGGATCGGGCCGCGCGAAGGTTATTTGTTAGCAGCCGACGCGAGCAAGGCCAAGCGGCAGGGCGCCAGCACAACCGGCTAAAGGAGCGGCCGCTCGCGACGTTCTTCGAGATCATAGCCCCCTACCGCCGCCAGAGCCTCCAGATCCGGCGAACGGAAGAGACCGTGCTTCCAGTCCACGAGACCGTCGAATGCAAGCTGACGGAGGCTCTTGTTGGTATGCACCAGGGAAAGGCCGAGCGCGTCTGCGAGGTGCTGCTGGGTGAAGGGAAACCGCACCTTGCCCTCCACCGCCAAGCCGACCTCCCGAGCGCGTACGAAAAGGTGAACCAGATAGTAAGCCGTACGCTCCCGCGCGGTGCGCCGGCCGAGACTCAAGAGGTGCTCGTCGAGCACGCGCTCCTCGCTGGCCGCGAGCCAGGTCACGTCGAAGGCAAGCCGTGGGCTGGCCGCGAAGAATTCCATGAGCCTGTTGCGTGGAAAAGTGCAGAAGGCGGACGCAGTGAGCGTCTCGACCGAATGCTCCATCTCCGCATCGAGGGTGGCCTGAAGTCCGATAAGATCGCCGGGCAGGATGAAATTGACGATCTGGCGGCGGCCGTCCGCGAGGGTCTTGTAGCGGAATCCCCAACCTTCCAAAACCGTGAAGAGCTGGTCTGAGCGGATGCCCTGAGAAACGAGGGTCGCACCGCTTTCCACTCTGAATTCGCCGATCTTGAAATCCGACAGCAGCTCGACCTCGCTGTCGCTCAGCGGCTGGAAGACATCGCAGTCGCGCAACGGGCATTGCACGCAAGGGACTTTGTATTCAATACCGAATTGACTGACCAACCCCATGAACGCCGTACTCTCCTTGGCGCCCCGGGCACCAACAAAAACGCAGACTATGTCTTAGTTGAAAGACGGCTTTCTCGCGACCTCATAAGAATGATGCTGCAATCCTATCCAAGTCAATTCGCCGGAGCGAGAATGCCTCGAAGGCCAGAAAGCGCCTCGGATTGCATAATGTCGCTTGTATTCTCTTGAGCTGAGCTCAATCCACATCCGGCCACTATTTAGAAAAAGGCATCCATGTCAGAGGAGGAACTCGCCTCTCTCCCCGATCGCGCGGGAGAGCCCTTAGGCAGCGCCGCTCAGATGAGCGAAGCGCTGGAGGCAGGCGGAATCGGTTTATGGGAATGGCGGTTTCCGGCCGATCTCGTCGCGCTGGATGCGGAGGCGCGGCGATTGTTGAACTTGCCGAATTCAGCGGCAACGCTATTAGCCGAGCAGTTTTACGAGACTGTCCATCCCGGGGATTTGGAAACCTTCCAGCGCTCCATCCAAGGTGCGATCGATAGCGACGGCGATATTTCCGAAGAATTTCGGCTCAACGGAAGCAATCCGCGCCTGACGCAATGGATCTGCCTGTCAGGGCGCGTGCTGGATCGGGACGAGGCGGGCCGGCCAATCCGCGCGGCTGGTGTGATCCAGGATATCACCGACCGCCGCTTCGATAAGGAGGCGAGCGATCTGCTCAATCGCGAGCTTACCCACCGAATGAAGAACCTATTCTCCGTGGTGGGCAGCATCGCTGCGGTGAGCGCCGAGAGCCATCCCGAAGCCATGGCTTTCGTGCAGACGTTCCAATCGCGCCTGAACAGTCTGGCGGCGGCCCACGACCTCCTGAGGGAGCGGCAATGGCTCTTCATGCCGCTTGAGCATCTGGCGGCGCGGATCATCGAGCCGCTCGGCGTGCTGCCCCGCATCGATATCGAGGCCAACGATCTGATGTTCGGCGATTACGACGTGCAAACCCTGGTTCTCGTGCTTCATGAGCTCGCCACCAACGCGCTGAAGCACGGCGCCCTCTCCAACGAAACGGGGCGCGTCATGCTAACCTTCGAGGCGCTGGACGACAGCGACGGCGAGCCGAACCATATCCTGATGGCTTGGCGGGAGACGGCAGGACCGCCGGTGAGCGAACCGAACAATCGGGGCTTCGGCATGACTCTTCTCGAACGTCTGGCGAAGCGTCACGGCCACGACGCTCCGGTTGTCGAATGGCGCGAGGACGGCCTCTCCTGCCGGCTTCGATTCCGTGCGGGCGCCCAATAACGCACGCTCTTTCATTTACGCTTCACTACGTTTTCGCGAAGCATGGCCGAGAGCCACGCAATGGGTCGCTTTCCTTGACAGCGGCGCGACCGAAACGTTATCCCGGCTTCGATTTGGCACTCGCCTCTGGCAAGTGCCAACAGGCTTCCCTATCTCACGAGAGGCCACTCTATCTCGACAGCAGAGACCAGTTCAGGGAGTGCAATCATGCAGTTTCGTCCTCTCCACGATCGTGTCGTGGTGAAGCGGCTCGAAGAGGAGCAGAAGACCAAAGGCGGGATCATCATTCCGGATTCGGCGGCCGAGAAGCCGCAGACCGGCGAGATCATCGCCGTCGGCCCCGGCGCAAGGGGCGAAGACGGCAAGGTTCAGCCGTTGGACGTGAAGGTCGGCGACAAGGTCGTGTTCGGCAAATGGTCCGGCACGGAGGTCAAGATCGACGACCAAGAACTCCTGATCATGAAGGAGTCCGATATCATGGGGGTTCTCGGCTAGAGCCTTAATCAGGCTTTGCCTCCCCGATTACGCCTCCCCGCTTTCGAGCGGGCTTCGCGACAGGCGGTTTTTTCAATTTTGCAGAATGGAGTAAGCGCCAATGGCAGCTAAGGACGTGAAATTCGGCTCGGATGCGCGTGAGCGCATGCTGCGCGGCGTCGATACCTTGGCCAATGCGGTCAAGGTTACGCTGGGGCCCAAGGGCCGCAACGTGATCCTCGAGAAATCTTTCGGCGCGCCGCGTTCGACCAAGGACGGCGTCACCGTCGCCAAGGATATCGAGCTTGAGGATAAGTTCGAGAATATGGGCGCCCAGATGGTCAAGGAGGTCGCCTCGAAGACCAACGAGACGGCCGGTGACGGAACCACGACCGCGACCGTGCTCGCTCAGTCGATCGTGCGCGAAGGCCTGAAGGCCGTCGCCGCGGGTATGAACCCGATGGACCTCAAGCGCGGCATCGACAAAGCGGTGATCGAAGTGATCGCCGATATCCGCAAGAGCGCCCAGAAGGTTTCCGGCTCTTCGGAAATCGCTCAGGTCGGCACCATCTCCGCCAATGGAGAGAAGTCGATCGGCGACATGATCGCCCAGGCCATGGAGAAGGTCGGCAATGAGGGCGTGATCACCGTGGAAGAGGCCAAGAGCCTCGAGAGCGAGCTCGAGGTGGTCGAGGGCATGCAGTTCGACCGCGGCTACATCTCCCCCTACTTCATCACCAATGCCGAGAAGATGGTGGCGGAGCTGGAGAACCCCTACATCCTGATCTGCGAGAAGAAGCTGACCGGCCTGCAGCCCATGCTGCCCCTGCTCGAGGCGGTGGTGCAGTCGGGCCGCCCGCTGATGATCATCGCAGAGGATATCGAGGGCGAGGCGCTGGCCACCCTGGTGGTCAACAAGCTGCGCGGCGGGCTGAAGGTCGCGGCAGTGAAAGCCCCTGGCTTCGGCGATCGCCGCAAGGCCATGCTGCAGGACATCGCGGTGCTGACCGGCGGCCAGGTCGTCTCCGAGGATCTCGGCATCAAGCTGGAAGGCGTCACCCTCGACATGCTGGGCAGCGCCAAGCGGGTGAACATCACCAAGGACGACACCACGATCGTCGACGGTGTGGGCGAGAAGGCCGATATCGACGCACGTGTCGCCCAGATCAAGGCGCAGATCGAGGAGACCACCTCCGATTACGACAAGGAGAAGCTGCAGGAGCGTCTGGCCAAGCTTGCCGGCGGCGTTGCGGTGATCCGAGTCGGCGGGGCGACCGAGGTCGAGGTGAAGGAGCGCAAGGATCGCGTCGACGACGCTCTGAACGCGACCCGCGCGGCCGTGGAGGAAGGCATCGTCGCTGGCGGCGGCACCTCGCTTCTGCGGGCCTCGAAGGTGCTCACCCTCTCCGGCGAGAACGAGGACCAAGAGGCGGGCATCAATATCGTCCGCCGCGCGCTTCAGGCGCCGGTCCGTCAGATCGCCGAGAATGCCGGCGTTGAGGGCTCCATCGTCGTGGGCAAGATCCTCGAGAACAACGAGACGGCCTATGGCTACGACGCCCAGAAGGACGAGTATGGCGATCTGGTCGAGCGGGGCATCATCGACCCGGCGAAGGTCGTGCTGACCGCGCTGCAGGATGCGGCCTCCGTCGCCGGCCTGCTGGTCACCACCGAGGCCGGTGTCGCCGAAACGCCCAAGGAAGAGGCCGCCCCGGCCATGCCTGGCGGCGGCATGGGCGGAATGGGTGGCATGGGCGGCATGGACATGATGTAGCCCGTCCGCTCATTCGCGAGACGATTACCGAGGGCGGCTCTCCGGAGCCGCCCTTTTTTGTGGGACAAGGGAGGTTTTTTTGCTCGCCTCAGTCCGGGCTACTAGCGGGTATGCGGATTTTCGATCAACCGAACTTCGATAACGTCGGCAGGCGCAATTCCGCGGTAGGTATCGGGCAGCTGTGCGATCTCGGAATTGAAGACCGGCACATTCGGCACAGTTCGACCATCGGCCAGCTTTAGATCCACCATTTGAAAGCCCATACCACTCTCCGGCAACTCGACGAGCTTCTTTATAAACTTCTGTCTAAGTTCCAGTTGCATGCTCAATGCTCAGATATTTGAGAGTGGTTCCGAACGCTCGCGGCTGGAGCACCGTAAACCAATTCCACTTCAACGCCGCCACCCGCCTGACTGTAGGCGGGGGC
This sequence comes from Methyloligella sp. ZOD6, assembly GCA_050110875.1. Classification (GTDB taxonomy): domain Bacteria; phylum Pseudomonadota; class Alphaproteobacteria; order Rhizobiales; family Methyloligellaceae; genus Methyloligella. The sequence goes on along the minus strand of CP188828.1, from coordinate 1,589,948 downwards.
GACCGTCCCTACCAATCCTTGGACCGGTCCCCGCAAGAGAATATCAAATCGATGAACGGCCGGTAGCGGATTCGGCAGGGCATATCGGCCCACGGCCGCGTACCCGCTTGGAACCATTTGAGCATCGCGGGCACTGGTTACATAGGTACCACGCCGCAAACTTCCATCCGGCAAGATGCGCCGATCGTTTCGAAAGGCCGAGAACCGTACAAACTCGGCCTTTTCGGTCACAAACGGAAAGGGTGGAGAGGCATGAAGCCGTTCTTGCCGGAGGACACCCGGTGCTTCAGCGCCGAAACACTTTTCGAATAACTCTGGCTCGTCATTCGGAAATACCGGGACTTCGTCAGCATAACGCTTTACTTCTTCCTTATCCCATCTTGCAAATTTTCTCATGAAACCGAGATCCATAATCTCGCTTGGTTCGAAAGCGAAGCGGGCGTTGAGCACCATAACTCCTAGTATTGGTTGCCCTCTAACTAGTCCGAAATGAAATCCCATACCGAGTTCATTATGCTCGTCGAATAGGGTTGGATTTTCGACAAGATACATTCATGCCCCCACTTTAATCGCTTCTCCCAAGGTCTACTAAACCTATACGGGAGATATGGGCAAGAAGTACCTAAAGGTTGCCGCCCTGAAGTAAAGTGGCCCGTGGCGATCGGCGCCAGAACCTTACGCAACCGTAATCCTCAACCGCTTGCTTTCGGGGCCTGCGTCACTGAAAACTCCTGCGCGTTCCGCCGAATACGGCTCATTGCTGGATCGGCGGAGAAAAGCGCCTTCTGCCTCACGCGGTCTTCCGGAGCATCGCCCCCATGGCGGGTTTTACCCAAGCAGCGAAAGATTTTTCGCGCATCGCCCTGCCCTATTTCAACGGCGAGGATCGCTGGGCCGGCCGAGGCCTGCTCGGCATCGTGGTGGTGCTACAGCTTTTTCAGGTCTGGCTAAGCGTTCAGTTCAACACCTGGTACCGGAATTTCTACAACGCGCTGGAACAGAAGGACTGGGACAGCTTCATCTATCAGCTCGGCGTCTTCTCGGCACTGGCCGCCGCCTTCATCATTGCGGCGGTCTACGAGCTCTATTTGCGGCAATGGCTGCAGATCCGATGGCGCGCTTGGCTGACCGATAGTTACATGGCGCGCTGGCTGGCAGCCGGGACCCATTACCGGATGCGGCTGCGGGGCGATCAAATCGACAATCCCGACCAGCGTATCGCGGAAGATTTGCGTTCCTTCGTCAGCACCACGATCGGGATCGGGCTGGGCTTGCTGAGCTCCGTCGTCACGCTCGTCTCCTTTGTCGCGATTCTATGGGGGCTGTCAGCCGACCAACCGCTGGTGATCGGATCCTGGTCTCTGGAGATTCCCGGCTATCTGGTCTGGGCTGCGCTCTTCTACGCGATCCTGGGCACCTGGCTCACCCATCTCATCGGCTATCCGCTGATCCGGCTGAACTTCAATCAGGAGCGCTATGAGGCGGATTTCCGCTTCAACCTCGTGCGCCTGCGGGAGAATGCCGAGGAGGTCACACTGCTTTCCGGCGAGGAGGTGGAGCGGCAAGGGCTGAAGGAGCGGTTCGGCCATGTGATCCAGAACTGGTACGCGATCATGAGCCGGACCAAGAAGCTCACCTTTTTCACCGCCGGCTACAATCAAGCGGCGACCATCTTCCCGTTCATCGTGGTGAGCCCGCTCTATTTCGCCGGCGCCATGACTCTTGGCGGGTTGATCCAGATCTCCCAGGCCTTCGGAAAGGTGCAGGAGTCGCTTTCCTTCTTCGTCGATGCCTATGACAGTATCGCCAATTGGAAGGCGATCCTCGACCGCCTGAGCGGCTTCGAACGGTCCCTGGAATGGGCACAGTCTCTCGATGCAGAACATGAGGTCAGCCTGAAACAGGCGGAAGTTCAGCACGATTCCTTGCGGGCCCAGGACATCGTGGTGGCGCTGCCGACGGGGCGGGACCTCGTACGGGTCTCGGATTTCTCCGTAAAGCCTGGCGAGAAGGTTCTCGTCACCGGCGCCTCCGGCTCGGGCAAGACCAGCCTGTTCCGGGCGCTGGGGGGTGTCTGGCCGTTCGGCGAGGGCAAGATCGAGATGCCGAGCGATGGCGATGTGCTCGTCTTGCCGCAACAGGCCTACATGCCGCTCGGAACCTTGCGACAGGCCGTGACCTATCCTGCCGCGGAAGATGCCTATCCCCCGGAAGAGGTGGAGGAAGTGCTGCAGGCCGTCGGCCTCGGCAAGCTCGTGGAGCAGCTGGACGAGACCGCTTATTGGGCGGACCTGCTTTCCGGCGGCGAGCAGCAACGGCTTTCCATCGCGCGGGCGATCCTGCAAAAGCCGCAATGGCTGCTGCTGGACGAGGCGACCAGTTCCCTGGATGAGGAATCCGAGGAACAGCTCTACCGGCTGCTGCTGGACCGGCTGCCGGACACGGCGATCGTCTCCATCGGCCACCGCTCCGGCCTCTCGGTCTTCCACGACCGGTTCTATCACCTGACGCCCGACGAGAAAGGCGATCACCATCTGCGGCCGAAGGAGACGGGGTCGGGCCCGAGCCCGGCCGGCGCCCCGGCTTAGGTTCAATCTATCGGGCCTGCACCCTTCGAGACGGGCCTTCGGCCCCCTCAGGGTGAGGAGCGTTGCTGAGTTTGCCGCCTATGTGCCGCTGGCTTCGCGTTTCTCCTCATGGTGAGGGCGCGCGCAGTGCGCGTCTCGAACCATGCAGGCCCGAGTTTCCTCCAGGTTGTCATTGCCGGACCTGACCGGAGGGATGACAACCGTGCGGGCGGCGAGGCCGGCCATGACTCGGGAAATGTCGCTACAGCGCGGCCTTCAGCTTGGAGACGATCTCGTCGCGGCGGGCTTCGGCGGCCTCCGACCACGCCGCCGCCTTCGCACCGATCAGACAGGCCTGGGAAGACAGGATCAACCCGTCGTCCAGGATCTTCAGGTGATTGGCGCGCAAGGTGGTGCCGGTCGTGGTGATGTCGACGATCAGCTCGGCCGTGCCGGCGGCGGGCGTGCCTTCGGTGGCGCCGACGCTGCCGACGATGCGATAGCCGGAGACGCTATGCTTGGCGAAGAAACGCCGCGTCAGATTCAGGTACTTGGTCGCGACGCGCAGCCGTCTTCCATGGACGCGCGCGAACTGGGCCGCCACGTCCTCCAGATCGGCCATGCCGGAGACGTCGATCCAGCAATCCGGCACGGCGACGACGACATCGGCACGGCCGAAGCCGAGCGGCGCCTCGAAGGTGACGGAGGCGTCGACATCGGGGATGGTCTCGTGAATCAGATCCTCGCCGGTGATGCCGAGATGCACACGGCCCGCCCGCAGGTGATGCACGATCTCGCCGGCCGAAAGGAACGCCACCTCGACATCGTCGAAAGCGTCGAACGCACCCGTGTAGCCACGCTCGTGGCCGGTCTTGTGCAGGCCGAGCCCGGCCTTCTCGAACAAAGCGTCAGCAGCTTCCTTCAGACGGCCTTTGGAGGGCACGGCGACGGTGAGAACGGGGCCGGTCATGGGGCGGTCGCCTCCACAGCGGCGAGCAGTCGCTCGGTGTGAATGGCACAGCCAATGGCGGGCAAATCGCGCGGCGCGCCGAGCGCTTTCAGCAGGCCGTCATAGCGGCCCCCACCGGCGATCTGGCTCCCCTCGCCCAGCGCCGGCACCTCGATCTGGAAGACGAGGCCGGAATAATATTCGAGGTTGCGGCCGAAATCGCTGGCGAACACGGCAGTGGAAAGATCCAGCCCGCTTTCCCGCAAACGCTCGAAGCGGCGGATCAGCCGATCGAGACTCGGATCGAGATCGAGGCCGGCGCCGCGGGCGATCATGGCGAGCCGGCCGACGCATTCCTCGGGCTTGCCGGAGACGGCGAGATAATAGTCGATCACGGTGGCGATCTCCTTGGCGAGCGGCGGCGCTTCGAGATCGGCGGCGAAATCGATCAGGGAGGCCGTGATCTCGCTCAAGGAACGATTGCCGGTAAGCGGGAGATCGCGCTCGGCGAGATAGGCTTCCACCTGCTCCTCGGCACGGGTCCGGTCGCCGAGATCGAGGGTGCGGGCGAATTCGGCAATGGGGCTTTCGGCCTCGGGGCGCTCGCCCCGGCTCAGGCGCCGCAACAGGTGGTGGAAGGTCGAAGGCCGCCAAAAGTAGTGGCCGAGCTTGCGACGCCAGCGCTCTGGAATCTCGAGGCTTTCGAGAAGGGCGAAGAAGAGGCCGATATCGCCGAAGCGGAGCGAGAAATCCTTCAAACCCGCCTGTTGAATAGCGGCGGTGGCAAGCATCACCATCTCGGCATCGGCGGCGTCACGATCCTCCACGCCGAAGGATTCAATGCCGGCCTGGCGGAACTCGCGCGGGCGGACCCGGCTCCGGCCACCCGGCTGAAACCGGAAGGCCGGGCCGTTATAGCAATAGCGGGCCTCGGTCTCGGCCTCCGGGTGGCGTTCCAGATAGAGCCTGGAAACGGGAACGGTGAGGTCCGGCCGGAGGCAGAGCTCCTCGCCGGTCAGATCCGTGAAGACATAGGTGCGGCCGCGCAGGGCCTCGCCGATCTGGTCGAGGAAAATATCGGCGGGCTGGAGGATGGCCGGCGCCACCTGCTCGTAGCCGGCGCGCTTGAAGGTCTCCACCAGGGTGCCGGCCTGGGTCTCCAGCGCTTCGAAATTGATTGCGGATTCTGCGGCCATAGCGGAGGTCTCTCAAGCGCTCTCGTAACGCGCGAGAATCTCCTGGACCGCCTGCACCAGATCGGCTTGGGGCACGGCGATTTGCGCCGGCCGCGCCTCGCGCCACTCGGCATTGTCCTCGATCTCCTCCGACAATCGCGCGCCCTCGATGAGATCCTTGACGGTGACCTCGCCTTTCTCCAGCTCGTCGCCGCCCTGGATCACGACGCAAGGGCTCCCACGCTTATCGGCGTATTTCATCTGGGCCTTCATGCCGGAGCCGCCGAGATACATCTCGGCCCGGATGCCGGCTTGGCGAAGCTCGGTCGCCATGCGTTGGTAATCGGCGATGCGGTCCTTATCGAACACGGTAACGACGACGGGACCGAGGATCTCGTCTTCGCCACCGTTCTCGATCAGGCTCAGGCCGTAGAGCAACCGCGAGACCCCGATGGAGACGCCGCTTGCCGGCGCCTTCTGGCCCGTGAAGCGTTCCACCAACCCATCGTAGCGCCCGCCGGATGCGATGGAGCCGATGCGGACGGGACGGCCCTTGTCGTCGGTCGCTTCGGCGGTCAGCTCGGCCTCGAAGACGGGACCGGTGTAATATTCCAGGCCGCGGACGATGGAAGGATCGATGACGATGCGGTCGTCGCCGAAGCCGGCAGCGGTCCAGAGTGTATCCATTTCGGCGAGCTCAGCGGCGCCAGCCTCGCCATCCTCGGAGCCCGACACAGCATCGGTGAGCGCCAAGAGCGTGTCTTTGCGTGTGGCCGCGCCAGAGCCGACGAATGACAGGATGGCTTTCGTCTGGTCCGGGGTCAGCTCGGCGCCCTTGGTGAAATCGCCGGACTCGTCCTTGCGGCCCTTGCCGAGCAGGGCCTCGACGCCCTCAAGCCCAAGCCGGTCGAGCTTGTCGACGGCACGCATCACGATCAACCGCTGTTCCGGATTGTCCGCAAGGCTCGCCACGCCCGCCCTCTCCATGACGCCATCCAGCAGCTTCCGGTTGCTGACCTTGATGACATAGTCGCCGCGCTCGACACCCAGCGCCTCGAGCGTATCGGCGGCGAGCATGCAAAGCTCCGCATCGGCCGCCACGGAGGGCGCGCCGACCGTATCGGCGTCGAACTGGGTGAACTGGCGGAAGCGGCCGGGGCCGGGTTTCTCGTTCCGGAAGACCGGTCCCGTCTGATAGCGCCGATAGGGGCGCGGCAGGTTCTGCTGGTTCGCCGCAACGAAGCGGGCGAGCGGCGCTGTAAGGTCGTAGCGAAGCGAAAGCCACTGCTCGTCCTCGTCCTGGAAGGAGAAGACGCCCTCGTTCGGCCGGTCCTGGTCGGGCAGGAACTTGCCGAGCGCATCGGTGTATTCGATAGCCGGCGTGTCCAAAGGCTCGAAGCCGTAGCGCTCGAAGACCTGGCGGATAGCTTCCACCATCTTTGCGGTTTTGCGGATCTCCGACGGCGAGACATCCTGCAAGCCTTTCGGCAGGCGGGCCTCCGGTCGGGCCGGCTTGGATTTTTTGCTCATAAGAATCCGCTGAAAGTACAGGCGCTCCGGGTGCCGAAGCTTCTGGCGCCGGGTTTATCCCATCGGTTTCGGGCCAGCAAGCGAAGCGGAGAGCGGAAAAGGCAGGAATTACGCGTCTACATCGACGGTGGCGAGCCGACGGACCGTCTCTACCAGCACCTCGGGCTTATAGGGCTTGTCCATATATTGGGTGATCTCGTCGGCCTCGGTGCCGACGACGGGGCCGGTCCGGTCGTAGCCGGTCAGGAACAAAACCCGCAAACCGGGGCGGTTGCTGCGGGCTTCGGCAACCAATTCGTGGCCGCTCATGCCCGGCAGGCCGATATCGGTGAGGAGCAGGTCGATCTCCGGGTGCTCTTCGAGGATCTGCAGGGCTTCCTCGGCCCCGCTCGCGTTCCGAACTTCCATGCCTTCCTTTTCGAGGATTTCGATGGTGGCAAGCCCGACCAGGAAATCATCCTCCACATAGAGAATGTGCAGCGGCTTGTTCTCCGCCTCTTGGGCGGATTCGGGAAGGGGGAAGTTCGCTTGCGCGGCCTCCTCGTCCAAATCCTCGACATCTTCCAGCCTTCCGGCCGGCAGGATCATCTTGACCGTGGTGCCTTCGCCGAGGCGGCTCTCGATGGAGACATCGCCCCCGATCTGCTGGGCAGCGCCATAAACCATGCTCAACCCCAGCCCCGTGCCCTTGCCCAGCTCCTTGGTGGTGAAGAAGGGTTCGAAGGCATGGGCCAGAACATCTTCCGACATCCCTTCTCCGGTGTCGGTGACGGAGATGCAGACATAGGAGCCAGGCTTGACGCGCTCATGGCCCTCTATCTCGCAATACTCCGTCTTGATGGTGAGCACACCGCCATCGGGCATGGCATCGCAGGCGTTGAGAGCGAGGTTCAGAACGCTGGTCTGAAGCTGGACGGGATCGGTTTGTACCGCCATCACGCCCTCATGGAGCTCCAGATCGAACGCGATGTTCTCATGGGCCGAACGGCGTACCAAGCCGGCGATCTGATCGACGGTGCGGTTGGCGTCGACGGTGACGAGCTGCAGGGAATGACGGCGGGCGAAGACCATCATCTGGCGCACCACGGCGCTGCCGTCCTCGGCCGCCTGCAAAGCGGACTCGATCTGGCGACGGCCATGTCCGTCGATCTCGGCATTGGACTTCAGGGCTTCGAGATTGCCGATAATAGCGGTCAGGAAGTTATTGAAATCGTGGGCGACGCCGCCGGTCAGGTGGCCGAGCGCCTCCATCTTCTGGGATTGATGCAGCTCTTCGCGCGCCGCCTCCAGCGCCTCGCGCGCCTTCCGTTGCTCGGTGACGTCACGGGTGACCTTGGCGAAACCGACGATACGGTCCTTCTCGTCCCGGATCGGCTGGATGGTGACATTGGCCCAGAAGGTGCTGCCGTCCTTTCGGACCCGGACCCCTTCGGATTCAAACCGGCCGTCGCCGAGCGCGCGGGCGAGGCTCTGCTGAGGCTTGTCCGCCTCCTGCTCCTCGGCGGTGTAGAACATCGAGAAGTGCCGGCCCAGCACCTCATGCGCCTTGTAGCCCTTGATCCGCTCGGCGCCCTTGTTCCAGTTGGTGATGCAGCCCTTGGTGTCGAGCATGTAGATGGCATAGTCGCTGACTGCATCGACCAGCATGCGGAAGCGCCATTCGCTGTCGAGCAAAGCCTGCTCCGCGGCATGCCGCTCCGAGATATCGCGCGTGACCTTGGCGAAGCCGACGAGGTTGCCGTCCTTGCTCCGAATGGCATCGAGCACGGTGAAGGCCCAGAAGCGGCTGCCGTCCTTTCGGACACGCCAGCCCTCCTGCTGATACCGGCCAGTGCGTTCGGCAATACTCAGCCCCAAGAGCGGCTTGCCGGCCGCCTGATCCTCGGGGGTGAAGAACTGTGAGTAGTGCAGCCCGAGGGCCTCGGAGGCGGAATACCCCTTGATCCGCTCGGCACCGACATTCCAGCTGGAGATATAGCCTTCCGGGTCGAGCATGTAGATGGCGTAGTCGACGACAGCGTCGAGCAGCATCTCAAGGCTGACTTCTTCGCTGAACGATCCCGCCTTTTCTGCACGATTGGTCATCGAAATGGGGCTGAACGATGCTCGGGTTTAAGGTGTCTTCCGTCTGAAATCCGACCTGCGAAGATGCGGCGATACCCCGCTACACCGGCCAGCATGAAAAACAACGAATCACGCCTATGGCAACCATAGAGCATTCGAAAGTCAGATTCGCGCCGGCTCAAGTAAGCTTTTGACAGGTTTGGCTCTTCCTTTCAGCCGCTCGATACTTCTCGGACAGGGCCCGCCAGTCGCCCAATCGAGCAGCTCGACCGTGTGGACGATGGGTACAGGGCTCCCCTCCATAAGTTGCGAGAGGCAGCCAATGTTCCCGGTCGCGACGATGTCGGGCGCCACGGATTCGATATTGGCGCATTTGCGGTCGCGGAGCTGCGCCGAAAGTTCGGGCTGCATGAGGCTGTAGGTGCCGGCCGAACCGCAGCAGAGATGGTTCTCCGGGATATCCACGACGCGAAAACCGGCCTGGGCGAGAAGCTCGCGGGGCTCGGCGTCGATGCCCTGGCCGTGCTGCAAAGAGCATGGCGACTGGTAGGCCACGGTGAGATTGGTCCAGACCGTGGGGGCGGCAAGGCCTACCTTCTCCATGAATTCCGAGATGTCTTGCGCGAGATAGGCGACCTCGGCAGCGCGTTCGGCATAGCCCCGATCGCGGGCGAGCAGCGTGCCGTAATCCTTCAGCATGGTGCCGCAGCCGGAAGCGGTGACGAGGATCGCATCGAGGGGCCGTTCGCGCATCTGGGCGGACCAGGCATCGATATTGCGGCGCGCCTGCTCCCGCGCACCCTCGTCCTGGCCGAGATGATGCTCCAAGGCACCGCAGCAGAATTGATCCTCGATGAAGACGACCTCGACGCCGTGGCGCTCCAGAAGCCTGACCGCGGCATCGTTGATGGATGGGGCAAGCGCCTCCTGGACGCAGCCCCGCAGCATCGCGACGCGCGCCATGCTCACACGACCGCTCGCATCGGCATCCCGGCGGACAGGCAATACCAGCCGCGGATAGCGTTTCGGCACCATCGAGAGCGCCGCGGCCACGCCGCGCAGACGAAGCTTCTCCGCGATCGGCTGCAAGGGCTTGGCGAGCCGTCCGGCCAAGAGCAGGAAACGGAAGACGCGCGGATTGGGCAGGGTGCGGCCCAGGACCCAGCGCTTCAGACGCTCGTGCCAGGGACGCTTGACCTTTTCGTCGATGCGGGCCCGGGCGAGATCCACCAGATGCATATAGTCGACACCGCTCGGACAGGTGGTCATGCAGGAGAGGCAGGTCAGGCAGCGGTCGAGATGGGTGACCACGGGCTGGGTGACCTCGCCGCTCTCGAACATCTCCTTCATGAGATAGATGCGGCCGCGGGGCGAATCCCGCTCATCGCCGAGCAGGACATAGGTCGGGCAGGTGGCGGTGCAGAATCCGCAATGGACGCAGCGGCGAAGGATATCGTCGGCGGCGACGATATCCTGGTCGTGCAATTGGCGGAGGGTGAAGTTGGTCTGCATGAGGTCCGCTCGATCAAATTCCAGAATACATGCGCCCGGGATTGAGGATGCCGGCAGGGTCGAAACTCGCCTTCAAGGCCCGGGTGAGCTCCATCAGCGTCGTCTCCAGCGGTTGAAAGACATCAGCGCTGGCACGGATGCCGGGCTCGGCGCGGACAAGGGTGGCGTGGCCGCCGTAATCGGCAAGGATGCGCCGCATCTCCACCGCGTTGGCATCGGATATCGGCGCCGTCTCCAGCCAAATCAGACCGCCGGACCAGTCGTAGAGCGCCTTGAGATCGACGGTCTGGCGCAGGGACGCGACGAAACTGGCCGCCCGGGACGGTGCGGTGGAGATTCGCCATAAGGGCCGGTCGGGGGATTGTAAAGGTTTGACCTGCCTGATCTCCGACCAGAAAAGACGGGAACGGGCGCCGGAAAGCTCGGCCATGTCCTCGAAGGCGGCGAATTTCTGCTTGAGCTTGGCCGCACGGTATCGAACGGCGCCATCGAAACCCTCGATGCGGAGCGCCGTCACGGCCTTCTTCCGATCGTTCAGGGACTTGTCGTCGAGTGCCGTGGCAAGGCCGGACTCCAGATGGACGGCGCCAGACACCTCGAAGGGGCTGCCTATCGCCTTGCAGAGCAGCTCGATGGCGGCCGCTTCGGGCACATCGAAGAACAGCAAGGTCATGGATTGCTCCGGCTTGGGGAGCACCTTCATGGTGATCTCGGTCATGACGCTGAGGGTCCCGCAGGATCCGGTCAGGAATTTGCTGAGATCGTAGCCGGTGACGTTCTTCATCACGCGGCCGCCCGCCTTGAAGATCTCGCCGCGGCCATTCACGGCCTTCACGCCGAGGATGTGGTCGCGGGCGGCCCCGGAAAGCACACGGCGACTGCCGGAAAGTCCGGTGGCGAATACGCCGCCGATGCTCCCCTCCCCCGGCTTGCCGCCGAAGATGGCAGGAAGATCGAGAGGTTCGAAGGCGAGCTGCTGGCCGTTCTCATCGAGCAGCGCCTCGACCGCGCTCAGCGGCGTGCCGGCGCCGGCAGAGAGCACCAGCTCGCTCGGCTCATAAAGCGCGATGTCGTCGAACTTCTCGGTGCTGACGACAGCGGCGGTTTGCACGGACCGGCCATAGCTCAGCTTGGAGCCGAGGCCGCGCACCTCTACCGGCAAGCCCTCCTGGGCATAACCCAAAAGCAGATCGGCGAGATCGTCGGCCGTCTCCGGAGCGTGAAAGCGTGGCTGCATGGATTACAAAAGCTCGCGCACGGAAAGCGGGAAGACCTTGGCCGGGTTGAGCTGCCAATCGGGATCGAACACGTTCTTGACCCGCATCATCTGAAGCAGGTCGGTCTCGGTATATTGCACCGGCATGAGATCGCGCTTCTCGATGCCGACGCCGTGCTCGCCGGTCAGGCAGCCGCCGAGCTCCACGCAGACCTTCAGGATCTCCGCACCGCAGGCTTCGGCCCGGGCGAGCTCGTCCTCCTCGTTGGCGTTGTACAGGATCAGGGGATGGAGATTGCCGTCGCCCGCATGGAAGATGTTGGCGACCTCGAAGCCGTAGGCCCGGCAGATCTCCGCAACCCGCATCAGCGCTTCGGACAAGCGCGAGAGCGGGATCACCCCATCCATGCAGAAATAATCGGAGAGCTGACCGATGGCGCCGAAGGCGGATTTGCGTCCCTTCCAGATCGCCGCGCTCTCTTCGGCGCTTTGGCTGATCCGCGTGTGGACCAGCTCGTGCTCCTCCGCGATCTCGGCAATGCGCTCCAGGAGAAGCGCGACCTCTTCCTCGGAGCCTTCCATCTCGACGATGAGGATGGCTTCCACATCGAGGGGATAGCCGGCATTGGCGAAATTCTCGCAGACATGGATCGCGGGCTTATCCATGAACTCGATGGCGACGGGAACGATGCCGGCGGCGATGATGGCGGCCACACAAGCGCCGGCCGCTTCCGACGACGGAAAGCCGAGCAGCATGGGGCGGGCGATCTCCGGCATCTTCAGGAGCCGGACCGTCGCCTCGGTGACGATGGCGAGCTGGCCTTCGGAACCAACCATGAGACCCATCAGATCGTAACCTGGCTGATCGAGATAATCGCCGCCGATCTCCACCACCTCGCCGTTTACCAGCACAAGCTTGAGGCCGAGGATGTTGTTGGCCGTCACGCCGTATTTCAGGCAATGGGCGCCGCCGGAATTCATGGCGATGTTACCGGCGAGAGTGCAGGCGAGCTGGCTCGATGGATCGGGCGCGTAGAAGAAACCGCGCGGGGCGACGGCTTGAGAGATGGCGAGATTGGTGATGCCGGTCTCGACGCGGGCCACGCGGTTCGTCTCGTCGATCGTCAGCATGCGGTTCATGCGCGAGACGCACAGCACGATGGCATCTTCCGACGGCAGCGCACCGCCTGAGAGCGAGGTTCCGGCGCCACGGGCCACGACCTTGATGTCGTTCTCCCAGCAATAGGCCATGATGGCGCTCACCTCTTCGGTGCTGCCAGGGAGCAAGACCGCCAGCGGCATGCAGCGATAGGCTGTGAGCGCGTCGGTCTCATAGGTGCGGCGTCCCTCCTCATCGGTGACGAACACCGTGTCGGGCACGCGCTTCTTCAACTGTTTCAAGATCTCGTCCCGACGCGACATGACGTCGGGATCGGGCTGCAAAATCGCAGGATGAGCCATGGATCCGGTTTTCGCCTATTCACGGGGTCCGGGCCAGCTTTCTTTTCCCGGAGCCTGAGTTTTCAACCTTTTCGCCCTATTCGGTCGATTCCGTCTCCGATTTTTCGTCCGTGCGGGTGCTCGCCGTTAGCGGCTCGCCGGAGGGGCTTTTCGGCGGGACCGAAAGCGGATTTTCTCGCGCCTGAAAGGCCCTGATATCGTCGAGGACTTTAGCGAAGAAAGCATCGCGACGGGCCTCCTCCGTGGCGATCTCTTCCCAGTTTCGGCGGAAGGCATCGAGCAGAGGATCGGGCCAAGTCTCGATCTCGACGCCTTGCCTGGCGAAACCGCTCAGCGCTTCGCTCGCAAGCACGCGGTTCTCGGTCATGGTCCGCAGCAAGGTGGCCTCGCACGCGGTCTCGATCCAAGCCTGCTGCCGGTCGCTCAGCGCGTTCCAACGATCCTTGTTGATCAGCAACTCCATGACCGTCTCGGGCTGATGCCAGCCGGGGAGGTAGATGTATTTCGCCGCGCCGGCGAGGCTCGATTCCGCATCGACTGCGGGCGGGTAGAGCTCGGCGGCATCGATCTCGCCGGATTTGAAGGCTTCATCCAGCTTGCTGCTCTGAAGGATTACCGGCTCCGCGCCCAGCTTGCGCATAACCAGCCCGCCCTGGCCGAAGATACGCATGCGCAAGCCATCGATATCCTTGGGAGTCTGGATGGGCTTGGCGTACCAGCCCGCCGTCTCGCCCCCAGCAAACGCGCAAGGCAGGACATGGATCGAGAGGCCGGCCTGATCGTACATCTTCTGATAGAGCTTCAGCCCATTGCCGGCCTGGAACCAGGCGGCATAGCCGGCCGCATCGGGCCCGAAGGGAAAGCCGGCGAACAGGGTGGCGGCCGGCAGGCGGTCGGCCCAAAAGCTCGCCTTGGAGAAGGCGGCATCGACCTTCCCGCTCGAGACGGCGTCGAGCAGCTCTTGGAGAATGACACCTTCTCCCGGCTGCAGAATGGAAAAGCGGAGCGTCTTGCCGGAGAGGGTCTGAGTCAGCAGCGCCCAATCGCGGGCCGGCTTGCCCAGGCCCGGCAGATGGGTGCCGTAGACCACCGACATGGTGAAGTGGACCGGCTGGGCGGCGGGCTGAGCCGAGGCGGGAACTCCGACAAGCACCGTCAGAGCGAATAGCAGCACCAAGCGTCGAAGCGTCACGCGGCAAGGCCATGCTGCCGCCTCAGTCTTATTGAGAGCTGACATATTGAGAGCTGAGCGTGATCGGGCCGGCATTGCCTCCTCCCTTTGGAACCGATCTCCAGAGCTGGGCATGCCGCCGCCGCGTTCACACAGGACACCGCATGCCATCTCACGCAAAGCCGCCGCATCGGCTCGCCGTCCGTTGAATGGATGCTACATCGTCAACCGATCGCTTCGCTACCCAAGGATCGGATTTGCCAACGTGAATCGCTTTCATGAAATCCGCTGCCAGGACAATCGCTCTCTTGGGGAAATCGCCGTTTCTGAATTTGCTCCTGGCTTGCGTGCAATTGCTTTATGGTTCAGTTGCAGGCATCAAGTGCTTGAAACTGGGACTTTAGCGACAATGGGCCAGGCATGACGGCCGACCAATCGAAAGCTGAGAACCGCGCGGCTCGCCCGCGGCGGTTGCTCGGACGGTTCTCCTCCTGGATGGTCGAGAGCCCGCGCTGGTTCAAGCGCTGCCTGCTGGTCAGCAACGACGTCTTCATGCTGACCGTGGCGTTGTGGTGCGCCTATTCGCTCCGTCTCAGCGAGCTTTACCTCCCCGATACGCAGAGGCTGTGGTTCCTTTTTATCGCGGCCCCCGTCATCGGCGTGATCACCTTTTATCTCCGCGGCCTCTACAAGCTGGTCACCCGCTTCATCGGGCCCGAGGGCACCACCCGCATCTATCTCGCCGTAATCCTAGCGGTGCTGTTCTGGGCGCTGCTGGTGCTGATGGTCTCGCCCTACCCGCATCCACGCTCGGTGATCATCATCTATGGGCTTATCGCGGCCGGCCTGATCCGTCTGAGCCGGCAATGGGCCGGGTCGCTCCTGCTGCGGTCGCTTCCCAACATTCGCGGCGTCAGCTTCGATCAACGTCCGCGGGTGATCATCTACGGCGCCGGCCCGACGGGGGTGCAGCTCTTGCGCGCCCTGAACGAGGCGGAGATGCACAAGACGGTGGCCTTCGTCGACCCGGACCACAGCCTGCATGGCCAATACATCCACGGCGTCCGGGTCATCAGCCCGGAGAAGCTACCGAAGATCATCGCACGCGACGGTGTGCAAGAGGTGATGCTCGCCCTCCCCCACGAGCGGCGGAGTCAACGGCGGGAAGCGCTGGCGGCGCTGGAGCCGTTCCCCGTCGAAGTCAAGACCGTGCCGGATCTGGAGGCGATCGCATCCGGCCGGGTCGAGATCAGCGATCTCCGCCCCATCGATGTGGAGGATCTCCTGGGCCGGGATCCCGTCGCGCCGGACACGGAGCTGATCGCAAGCCATGTGCAGGACAAGGTGGTGATGATCACGGGGGCCGGCGGCTCCATCGGATCGGAGCTTACGCGGCAGCTTCTCTCCTACGAGCCGAAAACCTTGGTGCTGTTCGAGCTCTCCGAGGTTGCGCTCTACGAGATCTCCATGGAGATCGAAGCGATCCAGCAGAAGCGCGGCGGCGCCATCAGCCAGACCCGGGTGATTACGGTGCTGGGCTCGATCCTCGACCGGCGCCTGGTGAACCGCACGATCGCCGAATACGACGTGGAGGTGATCTATCACGCCGCCGCCTACAAGCACGTCCCGATCGTCGAGTTGAACGCCTTTGCCGGTATTCAGAACAACACCTTCGGCACCCTGGCCCTGGCCGAGGAGGCGCTGGAGCTGGGGGTGGAGCGCTTCGTGCTCATCTCGTCGGACAAGGCGGTGCGACCGGCCAATGTCATGGGGGCGAGCAAACGGCTTTCGGAGCTGATCCTGCAGGGGCTCGCCGAAGAGCGCGGTGGCGCCACCATCTTCACCATGGTGCGGTTCGGCAATGTGCTCGATTCTTCTGGCTCCGTGGTGCGCCGGTTCCGCAATCAGATCGAGCAGGGCGGCCCGATCACGGTCACTCATCCGGAGATCATCCGCTATTTCATGTCGATCCCCGAAGCGGCGCAGCTCGTGATTCAGGCCGGCGCCATGGCCACGGGCGGCGAGGTCTTCGTGCTCGACATGGGAACACCGGTGAAGATCGCCGAACTCGCCCGGACCATGGTGCGGCTGTCCGGGCTACAGCTGCGCGACGAAGCCAATCCGGAAGGCGATATCGCCATCGAATATTGCGGCTTGCGGCCGGGCGAGAAGCTCTACGAGGAGCTGCTGCTCGGCGAGAACACCACGAGCACCAGCCATCCGCGCATCTTCAAGACCCATGAGCCGGTGCTCGCGATGGAAGAGTTGGAAACAGCGCTGGAGCGTCTCGACGAAGCCATGCAACGGCATGACGAAATGGAGCTTCAGGAGTTGCTTAGAGT
This sequence comes from Methyloligella sp. ZOD6, assembly GCA_050110875.1. Classification (GTDB taxonomy): domain Bacteria; phylum Pseudomonadota; class Alphaproteobacteria; order Rhizobiales; family Methyloligellaceae; genus Methyloligella. The sequence goes on along the minus strand of CP188828.1, from coordinate 1,573,961 downwards.
CACAGTGGAGGGCTACGACCAGACGGGCACGAGCCAAACGCTTTCCCCCATTCCGGATTGGCCCGCCGTTTCGCGTACGGTTCACTAGCCTCATCTCATCTCGTTCGAACCGGTTTTCGTCATGACAGAGGAATTGTTGCTCTCGGTCACCATCGTGGCGGCTTGCGTCATCCTGACCGCAGTGCTGATCGTGCTGCTTACGCCGACCCTGAGCCGGCATTTCCTGGCCATCCCCAACGAGCGTTCCTCCCATGGAAAGCCGGTGCCGCAGGGGGCCGGGCTCGCCATGATCGGGGCGATGCTCGCGGTCTATGTCGCCCTTTGGGTCGCAGATCATCTGCAAGCCGACCCGCCCTGGCCGCTGCCCGTGCTGGGAGCCGCGGTATGGCTGACGGTTCTCGGTGCGCTTGACGACGCGACCGATCTTCCAATTTCCTGGCGGCTCGCCGGCCAGGCGGCGGCGGCGCTTCTGATCGTGTTCAATCTGCCGGAGGGGTTCCATATCCTACCCGGCATCCTGCCGCTCACAGTGGAGCGTGTTCTTCTCGTTATCGGCACCATGGCCTTCATCAACGCGGTGAACTTTCTGGATGGGATCGACTGGATCACCGTCGCCCAAACGGTGCCGATGGCAACTGCCGTGATCGTCATGGCTTGGCTCGACGCGGTGCCGGACAATGTCGGGTTGATGGCGCTGGTGCTGCTGGGCGCCACGATCGGCTTCGCCATTTTCAATAAGCATCCGGCGCGCATCTTTCTGGGCGATGCGGGAAGTCTGCCCATCGGCCTGATCTTGGCCTGGATGCTGATCTTCGTGGCGCGGGCGGATGTGGAGGCCGCGTTGTTGTTGCCGCTCTATACGCTCTCCGACACGGGCGCGACCCTGGTGCGCCGCGCCCGCAGGGGCGAGCCGCTCTGGGTGGCGCACCGCTCCCATTTCTATCAGCGGGCCGTGGCCTTGGGCTTCAAGGCGCCGGACGTGACCTTGCGGGTCTTTCTGCTCGGCTGCCTGCTCGCAGCGCTCGCCGTCGCCTCGCTCCTGGTGGAGAGCCTCGCCGGCGATCTGGCCCTGCTCGCGATCGGCGTCGCCGCCACCGCCTTTCTCCTCCGTCACCTGGAAAGAGGCCGCGCATGATGCGAACCGTGCTCGTCACCGGCGCTTCGGGTTTTGTCGGCCGTTCGCTCGTGCCGGCCTTGCGGGATGCGGGTTGGACGGTTCGTGCCGCCTGCCGCGATCCGAAATCGCTTTCCGTCTCGGAAGGCGTCGAAGTCGCGACGCTGCCCGATCTCGGCGAGGCGGTCGATTGGACTGCGCTCCTCGAAGGCGTGAGCCATGTGGTGCATCTCGCAGGGGTCGCCCATGTTCCGGTTTCGGAAGAAGACGCGCGCTACGACCGGATCAACACGGACTCCGTGGCATCTCTCGGCGAAGCGGCGAAGGGAAAGCTCGAGCGCGTGGTGCTGATGTCGTCGGTGCGGGCCCAGGCCGGACTTGCGGCGGAGCATCCGATCACCGAGACGGACAAGCCCGCCCCCACCGATCCTTACGGCCGCTCCAAGCTCGCCGCCGAAACGGCACTGAAGGAGAGCGGCGTGGAGCACACGATTCTGCGTCCTGCAGTGGTCTACGGCCCCGGCGTGAAAGGCAATATCGCCTCCCTCGCCTCGCTCGCCCGGACGCCGATGCCGCTTCCCTTCGACGGGCTGAAGAACCGCCGGTCCCTGCTCGCCATCGAGAATCTGATCGAGGCGGTGAAGCTTGCGCTCACCGCGGATGACGCACGGAACGAGACCTTCCTGGTGGCGGACCGGGATCCGATCAGCGTGGCCGGGCTGGTCACGGCCATGCGGGAGGGACTCGGACGCCAACCGCATCTGGTGGGCATGCCGCTCGGTGCGGTGAAGCGCATCATGAAATCCTTCGGCCGTGAGGCGGATTGGGACCGCATCTCCGGCAATTTCATCATCGACAGCAACAAGCTACAGGGGATCGGCTGGGACCCGCAGGTGGAGACCCGGGAAGGCATCATGACGATGATGGCTTCGGAAGGCGAGACGACGAAACTCTAGAGACGCTTTTTCGTCGCTTCGTTTTATTGGCGTTTCATTGCCGCGCCGAGGCGCTCTCCCCGTCCTGAAGGATCGCACGGTAGAGGGCGACGGTCTCCCGACCGATGGCGTGTGCCGAGAATTTCTTCTCGACCAAGGCGCGGGCGTTGGCGCCCAGCCGCTCGCGCAGCCCGGCATCCGCCGCCATCCGCTCCATGGCATCGGCGAGAGCCTTGTAATCGTCCGGCGGCACGGTGATCGCCGTCTCACCATCGATGGCGATCTCGCGGCTGCCCGGCACGTCGGTGGCCACCATCGGGCGGCCGCAAGCCGCCGCTTCCAGAAGCGATTTGGGAAGCCCCTCCCCGCCAGTGGAGGCGAGCACGGCGAAGTGGGCACGCCGCCAGACATCGCTGATATCGTCCACGTGACCCAGCCATTCGATGCCGAACGCCGAGGCGAACTCGTTGAGTTGCTCGGGCGCCAGGGATCCCGGGTTCTCGGGATCGCAGCGTCCGGCGAGCAGCAGCAAGAATTTCGGATCCGGATCGCCGATCGTCGCATAAGCCTCGATCAGGGTATGCACGCCCTTTATCGCGAGCATGCGCCCGACATAGGCCGCAGTGACCGGCTCCGGCGGGGGCGGCAGAGGCGTGAGCTTGTCGGTTTCGACGCCGGAGCCCGCAATCAGCACGATGCGATCCTTGGAGACGCCGAGCTCTTGCACCAGCTCGGCATCGTCGGGATTTTGCACGACGGTCCAGCTCGTATCGCGGCGGAGCAGCCATCCCAAGACCCCGGCGACGAGCGGGCGGGCGAACCGCACACGACGATCCCTATCGGCGAAGACGGCTCCCCGCCCGGTGAGACTGTTGACCACGCGCTGCTGTCCGGAGAACAGCGCTGCCAACCCGCCGATGAGGATCGGTTTCATGGCGACGTTGTGCAGGATGGCGGGCTGGAGTTCACGGATCAGCCGCCGAAGGCCGAAGGCCGATTTCAGGATGCCGATGGGCGAGAAGGAGCCACGCTTCAGCGGCAGGTGATGGGGGGTAAAGCCTTCTTCGCGGATCGCCTGCTCACCCTGATCGAGACGGGTGGCGACATGCACATCGAAGCCGTCATCCCGCGCCGCGCGCGCCATGGGCAGGCGGTGGGAGAGGAAGTACCAATCCTCTGTCACGACGAAAAGGATGCGCGATCGCATGGGTGTTCATCTCGCGAAGCGAAGGCCGACGCAAGCGGTTTCAATGCAGTCGCCATGTCGCGGAAACATGAGCGGATTGTCATGGAACGCCTGCCGAATCCCGACGTTGTGACGCTGACTGTACGGATGCACAAGGAGGAGACCATGAAGACGCTTCTTTCATCGACCGCGATCGCCTTACTGATGACGGGCGGGCTCGCCACGGCGACTTTCGCGCAAGATGAGACGACGACCGAACCGGCTGCGGAAATGGAGGCGCCGGCGAAAAGCGAAGAGTCGAAGACGACGATCAAAGAAGCGCCGGCAAGCGTGACCCTGCTCAAGACCCTGCCCGAGAATTCCCGCACCATCAGCGAGTTCTATCAGGAGCCGGTATACGATCCGGACGACAATCAGGTCGGCGACACCAACGACCTGCTGATCGACGAGAACGGCAAGGTCACCACGGTGATCATCGGCGTTGGCGGTTTTCTCGGGGTCGGTGAGAAGAACATCGCCATTCCCTTCGATGCGCTGGAGCTGAGCCAGAACAAGGATGGCGGAACCCAGCTCACGCTGAACGCCAGCAGGGGCGCCTTGGAGCAAGCGCCGAGCTACAGCTACGACAACGAGGCGCAAGCTTGGGTGCCGGCGACCGAGACCCGCGATACGTCAGCGGAGGACGATACGGGCTCCGACGAAGCCATGACCGATGAGGCGCCGGCCAAGAAGCCCATGGCCGAAGACGAACCGGCCAAGAAAGAGCCGGCCGAGGAAGAGCCGGCCGATTCCGCCACGCCGGACGGAGACGCGGAGAAGTAGCTCTCCATCCACTTGCCGCATCCGGGTAAAAAAGGGCCGGTGCGATCCGGCCCTTTTGAGCCCGAGTTTTTACACTCGAGTTATTGCGCGCCAGACGGCAGAGGCACCCCCACCGAAGCACAGAGTCCTAAGTCAGGCGCGCGCCTTGAGCTTGTTCACGATCAGGCCGACAACAATCTGAACGATTGCACCGGCAACGCCGCCACCGACGAGATGTCCGGCCATGGCGGCAATATCAACACCGGCAGCGGAATCGCCCGTTGCTCCGCCCAAGAGGGCTCCGAGCAACTGCCCTCCGCCGACGCCGCCGAGCGCACCGGCAATCACATTGCCGATGTTTCCGAGATCGGAATCTTTGAGGGCCTTGCCGCCGGCGGCACCGCCAACTGCACCGCCCACGAGTTGTGCGAGAATTGTTTCCATGTGCTTCGAGCCTGCTTTTCTGATCAGCAAGCTTTCCCTTTTTCCAACGCGAGACGATTGATTTCATTCGCTCATCGGCTGGAAACGGCAACATGCTCAGCCTCGCCGAGCATAGCACATATTTTGTCAGGTTGCTGATTTACCTGCAGCAACCCTCTGAGAGGAGCCGAAGGATTTCAAAAGTGGTACCGCTGCCTGGATTTGAACCAGGGACCTCTTGATCCACAATCAAGCGCTCTAACCAACTGAGCTACAGCGGCACAAAGCTCGACCTGTCTTGGAAGGTGCGAAACCTAGGGGTTGACGAGGCAACTGGCAAGCGTCGTCGCACCGCTTCGGCAGGAAAATAACATCGTCGGCGAAACTCTGCGCGCACCTTCGTTTCGCATAGGATGCCGCCAAAGGAAGCCAGGCAAGAAAAAGGCCCGAGCTTCGGACCCGGACCTCAACGTCGATACGCAAAACCTTTGTCTTCCGCGCCTGCTTATCGTGCCGCTATCGCAGCTTCTCACCGTCGTGCAGGCAGCGGTCTCGTCTTAGCCTTATCGTCTTAGCCTTATCGTCTTAGCCTTGGGCGCTCGGAAACTTCTCGAAAGAGCGCGAGAATTGGCTCTTGATCGGCTCGGAGGCATCTTCGGCCACCTTCGTCGACAGCGCACGGATCTCGCCCGCCTGATCGGAGAAGGTCGCCAGCTGCTTCTGCATGAACGCCGACTGCATCTTGGCGACTTCGGAAAAATCCTTGGCCTCGGTCAGCTTCTTGGCGAAGTCGAAGCTCGAATTCATGTTGGATTGGGCGATGTCGATCAGCTTCTGCTGAAACGCGGCCGCGCCTTGACCGCAAGCGTCGAAGGATTTCTCCCAGGCCTGCACGGCCTCTTCCATGTTGCCCTTGGCCATCTCGTAGGATTCCCGCGTCTGGGCGACGGCCTTTTCGGCCATGGCGCGCATGCCCTCCGGAAGGCCGCCTTCGAATGCGGATGCGTATCGGGACGCGGCCTCTTCCATTTTTTCGGTTGTTTCCTCTGCCATCTCTTTGACGTCTTCAGCCGCATCCTGCGGTGTGTAAGAATCGCTCATTTCGGTACCTCCTGGGGTCTGAAGGATATGCCGGCCCGCATGGAGCCGGCGGTCTTTACCATCCTGCATATTGTTGCACTGCAATATATATTGCTGCGATGCGATGAAGACAAGACGAAGCTGCGTGGTGCCCTCTAGACGAGGCTTTGTGCGAACGGATATGGAACTCAGGAAGACTTTACTAAATTTAGTGGTAGACTGGCGTTAGGCGTCCAATGCTTGGGGCGCGATTGTGGGGAAGATGAGTAGCGCATCTCCCGGCCGGTCATTCGACACTCGAAAAGAATTTCCCCGGGCGGTCAGATGGTCATGCAGACGATGCAGAAGTCCCTCCAACAGCAGAGCGACGAGCTCGACGAGGACCGCAAGGCGCTGGAGCATATCGCGCGCGCCTTGAGCCAGCCGGCCGAAGCGTCTGCCACCGAGACAGAGCAGCGGCAGGAGGGTGACATGCTCGCAGGCGCTCTGGAAAGCGGCACCCTGGCCGCCTTGATCGATGCCCTCCCAACCGCCATCGCGCTGATGGAGGACGGCGAACTCCTGCACGGCAACGCCGCTTTCGCCAATGCGTTCGGCTACCGGCATTTCGGCGAGCTGCGCAAGGCCGGTGGCCTCGAAACCATCCTGCCTGCCGGCCTGGAGAATGCCGAGACCATTCTCACATCCGCCGACGAGACCGTCTCACAAATGCGGGTCAATGCGATGACGTCCGGCCGCCGCCAGCTCAAGGTGGTTTTCGAGCGTACCTCCTTGCAGGCCGAGCCACCGCTGCAGCTCTTGAGACTGATCGACCAGTCGTCGACGGATCCAGTGGCGGCCCTCGGCTCGGAAGACATCGCGCAGGAGGACGCTGTGCGAGACGAGGACTCTGCGCGAGACGAGGGCGCTTCGTCTCCATCGATTCCGTCGGCGATGGCCTCGCAACAATTCAACTTCCTGGCCAAGGTGAGCCACGAGGTGCGCACGCCGCTCAACTCCATCCTCGGCTTCACGGAGCTGATGATGGGGGAGAAGCTCGGGCCGATCGGCAATCCCCGCTACAAGGGCTATATCGAGGATATCTATCAGAGCGGGCGTTATGCCTTGAGCCTGCTCAACGATCTTTTGGATCTCTCCAAGATCGAGGCCGGAGAGTTCGAGCTCGATTTCACGGCCGTGGAGATCGGCGAATTGGTGGACGAATGCCTGCATCTGCTGCAGCCCATGGCCAAGCGGGAGCGCATTCTGCTGCGCGTCTCGCTCGATCCGGACCTGCCGGCGGTGATCGCCGATCCGAGACGGCTGAAACAGATCCTGCTCAACCTCCTGTCGAACGCCATAAAATTCACCCGCGAAGGGGGGCAGGTGATCCTGTCGGGCAGCACCACGCCCGGAGGCGCGGTGCGCTTGCGCATCCGGGACAATGGGGTGGGCATGACCGCGGACGAGATCCAACTCGCCATGCAGCCCTTCCAGCAGCTCGACACCACACCGCGCAAGCAGAACGGCACGGGGCTGGGCCTGCCGCTCACCAAGGCGCTGATCGAGGCCAATCGCGCCCGCTTCATGCTGACCAGCGAGGCGGGCCAAGGCACATCGGCCGACGTGATCTTTCCCAAGAACCGGGTGGCGAGCCCGCGCGATTAAGTCAGAAGCGGCTCCGGATTTGCCAATCTCTTCATTGAATTAGAAGCCTTCTAATCTATTCGCCAAGAGCGGCTTTGCCGTTGACCTTGCCGGCGATTCCGTTTTAATCGGAAACTCACAGTCATATTTTGTCGCTCGGTGTTCTCCCGGCCGGCAAATCCGATACCGGGGCCTTGAACCCCGCCTATTGGAGGAAGGTTATGAATTTCGCGCCTGCGCGTTCCGTCGCGGCCCATTGCGGTCTGCGCGTCGCCCTTGGGGCTTGTTTCGCCATTGCCGCTCTTACGCTCCCGGCTTCGTCCGCTCTGGCAGCGGAGGACGGGGCCGGCGAAGTGAATGTCTATTCCTATCGTCAGCCAGAGCTTATCGAACCGCTCTTCGAGCGCTTCACCGACAAGACCGGCATCGACGTCAATGTCGTGTTCGCCGGCAAGGGGCTGATCGAGCGCATCAAGCAGCTCGGTCCGGCCGCCCAAGCGGATCTGCTGCTCACGGTCGATATCGGCAACCTCACCCGCGCCATAGAGGAAGGCATCGCCGAGCCGGTCTCTTCCGAAACCCTCGAAAAGGCGATCCCTTCCCAATATCGCGCCGAGGATGGCAGCTGGTGGGGCCTCACGCGCCGGGCGCGGGTGGTCTATGCCTCGAAAGAGCGGGTGGACCAGGACGAGATCACCTATGAAGAGCTGGCCGAGCCGAAATGGAAGGACCGAATCTGCATCCGCTCCGGCCAGCATGTCTACAACGTCGCGCTGGTCGCCTCGATGATCGCCCATCACGGCGAGGAAAAGACCCGCGAATGGCTGGAAGGCGTGAAGAACAATCTGGCGCGCAAGCCGGCCGGCAACGACCGGCTGCAGGTGAAGGGCGTCTACGCGGGCGAGTGCGATATTGCCATCGGCAACACCTATTACATGGGCGTGATGCTCACCAACGACGAGGAGCCGGAGCAGAAGGATTGGGCCAACTCGGTCAATATCCTGTTTCCCAACTCCGGTGAGCGCGGCACCCATGTGAACCTGTCCGGCGGTGTCGTGGTGAAGGATGCGCCGCACAAGGAAAACGCAATCAAGCTTCTCGAATTCCTGGCGTCCGAGGAAGGCCAGGAACTCTATGCCGAGATGAACCACGAATATCCGGTGCGCGAGGGCGTGGAGTGGTCGGAGCTGGTGGAATCCTGGGGCGACTTCAAGGCCGACAGTATTTCGCTTGAGGAGATCGCGGCTCACAGAAAAAGGGCGAGCGAGCTTATCGACGAGGTGAATTTCGACGAGGGCCCGAGCTCTTAAAGGTGGCAGAGATGAGCTTCTACAACAAAATCGACAGCAATGGATTGCGGCCTGCCGGGCAGGTTCAGATTCCCCGGCGCGAAGGGGCCGAATGGCTTGTCGGCGTCGGATTCCGCTGCTGGCTGGCCGGCTACGATACGGGCGACATCGCCTGCTGGGAGACCGGCTGGAACGAATATAACCGCGCGCTCGGACCGGAGCGGGCCAAGCGGGCGGTGACCGAGCTTGCCTGCTGGGTGCGGACCTTGCGGGGCTGTGCTTCGCGTAAGATCGAATATTACCCTTACGGCTGCACCGGATTCTGTCCCGATGAGTGCATGGCGATGTCGTTGATCGCGGCCTCACAGCATCATCGTTGTCCCGCCATGCAGGCCTGCGCCCTGGCGTTGACCGGTTCCGATCTGGTGGATCCCGTGATCGAGGCGGCGAACGCCTTCGGCGACGTGCTGCAGGAGGCCGATCAGCGGTTGAGCCCCGAGGCGGTGGCGGCGCTCACGGCGATCTCGCGGAATGGCTCCACAGCCGGCGTGGCAGGTCGGGGCTGACCGGCCCCTATCATCCGTTCTTGCGCCTTTCGGTGCTGGCCGTCATCGCCATCGCGGTGACGCCGATTCTTGCCATCTTGACCGTTGCGGCGACCGGCGGAGCCGGGGAAAGCGTCTGGCCGCATCTCGTCGCCTATGTGCTGCCCTCGGCCGTCCAGACGACACTTCTGCTCATGCTGGGGGTGGCCCTGCTGACCCTCACCATCGGTGCCGGCACGGCATGGCTCGTCACCATGTTCCGCTTTCCGGGGAGCGGCGTTCTCAACTGGGCGCTGCTCTTGCCTCTGGCCGTCCCGACTTACATCGTCGCGTTCTGCTATCTGGAGCTGTTCGACTATTCCGGCCTGGTGCAAACGGGCTTGCGGACGAGTTTCGGCTGGCAGGATGCGAGCGACTACTGGTTTCCCGATATCCGCTCATTGCCCGGCGCGATCTTTCTGATGAGCGCGGTGCTCTACCCTTACGTCTACCTCACGGCGCGGGTGAGCTTTCAGCAGCAATCGGTCGAGATGCTCGAGGTGAGCCGGACGCTCGGGCAAGGTCCCGGCGGGACCTTCTGGCGCATCGCCCTGCCCCTGGCCCGTCCGGCGCTCGCCGCGGGCGTGGCGCTGGCGCTGATGGAGACGGTGAACGATATCGGCGCCGTGGAATTCTTGGGGGTCCGGACGCTCACCGTCGCGGTCTACGACACCTGGCTGTCGCGCAACAGCCTGAGCGGCGCGGCGCAGCTCGCCTCCGTCATGCTGCTCTTCGTGCTGGGTCTGATCCTGCTGGAGCGGGGCTTGCGCCTCGGACGGCGATTTCATGCGCTGGGGAATGGGAGCCGGCCGCCGGCGCCGACAGAGCTCACCGGCTGGCGGGGGCTGCTGGCCTCCCTGGCCTGCTTCGCACCCGTGCTGATGGGTTTCCTGCTGCCCGCCTTCATTCTCTTGCGCTCGAGCGCCGCCTATCTCGATACCGCTTTCGACCGAAGCTTCATGGATGCGGCACAGCATAGCCTCACATTGTCGGCGCTCGCGGCCGGGCTCGGCCTGCTCTTCGCGCTGGTGCTCTCCTATGGGCGCCGTGCGCTCCCGTCGCCGACATTGCGCACCGCAGCGCTGATCCCCGCCCTCGCCTACGCCGTGCCGGGCACGGTCTTGGCGATCGGACTGCTGGCGCCGTTGGGCAAGCTCGACATGCTGATCTCGGATACCGGACGCTGGCTCACCGGAGATGCCGTCATGCCGTTTTTCACCGGCACGGCGGCAGCGCTGGTGCTGGCCTACAGCATCCGGTTCCTGGCCGCCTCCTTCGGCGCGGTCGAGACCGGCTTCTCCAAGATCTCGAGGAATATCGACGCCGCGAGCCGAAGCCTCGGCGCGACGGCGCGGGAGACCCTTTGGCGGGTCCAACTCCCGCTGCTGCGCCCGGCGCTCGCGGCGGCGGCCCTGCTCGTCTTCGTTGAATCCATGAAGGAGCTGCCGGCGACCCTGCTGCTGCGCCCCTTCAATTTCGAGACCCTGGCCACCCATGTCTTCACCCTCGCCTCGCTCTATCGTTACGAGGAGGCCGGGCTTGCGGCGCTGGTGATCGTGCTTGCGAGCCTGCTGCCGGTGCTCATTCTGCACACGGTGGTCGCCGGGGGGCGGAAGAAGCCCTTGGGCGCTGTTTCTGTGGACAAAATCGAGATGCCGGCGGCCCTGCCGTAGCTTTCGCCGCTTTCGGACGCAATCTCCCTGGAAAATCCCCGCTCGGGCTCGCCATTGCAATCCAATCCAGGTTACAAGCGTTGTTAATGCAGCGTTTCTGCGCGCGCAGCATCGAGCAAAGTTGGAGTGCATCGATATGAAGCCGCGGCGGTTGCCATGGAAACGGCTTCTGCTCCTCCTCGTGGGGCTCTGCCTTATCGGAATCGGGTTGCTGCCATGGCTGATCGGCGACACTTCCGCCTTCGGCGACCGGGTTGCGGCCAAGCTTGAGCGCTGGACCGGCGGCGAAGTGCGCCTGACCGGCCCTGTGGCGCTCCGCTATTTTCCGAATATCTCGATCAATAGCGGGCTCGAGATGCGCAATCCGAAAAGCGCCGACCTGCCCGCCAAGATGCGTTGCGAGAATGTCCGCATCGCGCTCAGCCTGCCGCACCTGCTCCTCGGCCGTTTGGTGGTCAAATCGGTCAACCTGACCCAACCGGAAATGACCTTCGAGCAGACGAGTCCGGCGGGCCCCGAAGGCTGGCACCGGGCCGAGGCGGGGCTGGTGAAGCTGCTCGGCAAGCGCCCGTTCCATGTGCTGAGAATAGAAGACGGCACGGTGCGCCTCACCAGTCCGACCGGGAATGCGCGCATCGAACATCTCTCCCTGAAGCTCGATCTCGGCGACGAAGGCGAGCGCACCGACGGCTATGGCTCCTTCATCTGGAAAGGCGAGCCTGTGCGCTTCACCTACGAGACGGGGTTGGATGCCGAAACGATCCGCACCGCCTCTTCAGACGGGCCAGTCCCGCTCAACGTGTCAGTCGAATCGGCCCCCTTCACCGCTACCCTGGAAGGGGTGGGGCATTTCCGCCCCGATTTCGAGATGGAAGGGAACATGACGGCGGCCATCGCCGATCTACGCGGTTTCCTGCGTTGGGTAGGGCTTGCGGAGCTGGAGGGGCCGGGACTGCAGGATATCTCCGTCGCGGGTGATTTCCGTACGAACGACAAGACGCTGATCTTCGAAGAGGGACGCTATTCCGCCGACGGCAATGCGGCGACGGGGTTGCTGGCCGTCGGATTCGGCGGCGCACGGCCGCGTCTGGAGGCAACGCTCGCTTTCGACACGCTCGATCTCAATCCCTATCTCGGCCCGGCCGTGCCGGAAAATGAGATGCAAACCGAAGACTCGCCGGAAGAGACCGGGGCCGTCTCGGCTCTCGTCCCCTCGCCCTCCTCTCCGCCGGCCGGAAATTCAACCGACGGAACACCCGCCGGACCCATTTTCGACTGGCCGCTCGTGAAGCTGGCGGATGCGGATTTGAGGTTCTCCGCCGGCACGATCTCGGTGCGCGATCTTCAGCTCGAGGGGGGCGCCTTTACCCTCGCCGCTCAGGACGGCGTCGTCATCGGCGATATCGCGGATCTGGAGATCTGCGGCGGCGTGGCGAGCACTCGCTTCACGATCGACATCACGGCCCCCACCAGAAATGCGGATCTTTCCGGAAGCTTGGAAGAGATCGATATCGCGCCTTGCCTGCAGCTCTTTGCACTCGATATGCCAGTGCAAGGAAGGGTCGGTTTCAAGGGACAGTTGAAGACCTCGGGCCAGAGCTGGAGCGATTTCCTGCATCGGATGACCGGCGATATGGAGCTCGAGGCGAAGAATGGCAGCTTGCCCGTGGACATCGGGTCGCTTATGTCGGAAGACGTGCCGATCGAGAAGGTGGGATGGGCCACCGCCCCCGCCACAAATTTCGGTCGCTTGAATGCGAGCTGCCGCATGGCCGCAGCTCAGATCTGGTGCCAGAGGTTTTCCATGGAAACACCGCAAGGTCCTGTCTCCGGCTCGGGGCGGATCGACTTCGCCAGCAACAGTCTCAACTGGGATGTCCTGCTCCCGACAGAGCTCACCTCGCGCAAAGCCCAGGCATCGGCCCAGGTCTTGCGGAAGGTCATCATCCGCGGCCCCTTGGGTGAGCCGGTGATCAGCCGCGACCTTGCGCCCGTGCCGGCTGACCGCAGTCTCGGCGCCCCCACCTCATCTCAGCCGATCATACCGAATTGACCCGCTCGACCTCACATGCTCGCGCCGAAAGGCACGCCCAGGGCACGGTCTCGGTACCGGCTGCTCGCCTCGCTCATGGCGTGTCCCAGACCCGAACGCGGAAGATCCTGGGCGCATTGCTCGCGGCATCGCTTTCCAGCTTGCTGATGGCCCAGAGCCCGGCAGTGGAGCTGAAGGCGGACGACCTGGCCGTGGTGACGTGGGACGGGGCCTACGAGGATTCTCAGCAGATCGCCTATTTCACGCCGTTCACCGAGAAGACGGGCATTCCGATCGCGACTGAGAGCTACGACGGAAGCCTTGAAGCAATCAAAAAGATCATCGCAGAAAAAGGCGCAGCCGACGTGATCGACGTTTCGTCCGGGGTGCTGACCAAGCTCTGCAACGAGGAGCTTCTGGCCCCGATCGATGTGGAGAAGCTGCCGCCCGCTGCGGGCGGAAACGGCAATCCGGATACGAGCGATCCCGCCACGACGGCTTCAACCTCAGCGGACGCGGATTTCATCGACGGTGGCGTCTCGTCCTGCGGAGTCGCCAGCGTGGCCTGGGCGGCAACCATCGTCTTCGACAAGGAGACGTATGGAGGGAAGACGCCGAGCAAGGCGGCGGATTTCTTCGATCCGAAGGCCTTTCCGGGCAAGCGTGCCTTGCCCAAGGGGCCGCGCTACACTTTGGAGCTGGCGCTGCTGTCCGACGGGGTGACGCCATCGGATGTCTATTCGACGCTTGCCACGCCGGAGGGGCTGGACCGTGCCTTCGCAGCGCTGGACAAGATCCGTACCGATATCGTCTGGTGGACAAAGCCTGCCACGCCCCTGAAGCTCATCCGGAACGGCAAGGCCGCCATGGGCATCGCCTATACGGGACGCATCTTTCGCAGCGCGGTGGAAGCGCCAAGTCACATCGGCATCGTCTGGGACGGGCAGGTCTACGACCTCGATCACTGGGCGATCCCCAAGACTTCCGGCCGCAAGAAGGAAGCCGCGGAATTTATTTCATTCGCGAGCCGGCCTGACCGGTTGGCAGCGCATGCCGCGCTGACCGCCTACGGTCCGGCGCGGAAATCCGCCATTCCGCTTGTCGGCGCCCATCCGGTTGTCGGGGTGGAGATGGCGCGCTTCCTGCCCACCGCGCCATCGCATTTCGAGACCGCTCTGCATTTCGATCAGGGCTGGTGGGACGAGCATGGCAAGGCGATCGAGGAACGCTTCGAAGCGTGGCGCAAGGGCCGCAGCACGGCATCCAATCGTACCGAGACAGACGGGGATGACGCCGACGCCCAATGACGACGGCATGAAAATTCTCGGCCCTCGTCCTTGCCTGTCACTGAACCGCCACAGATGAGATATGAGCCGAGGAGGTGCTAGACCAGTCATGGGGCGGACCGTCTCTCTCATAGGTTGCCCGGTGCGAGGTTCGCTCCATCTGGAAGTGATTTTTGTACCGGCCCAGCTATGGATTTGACGGGCTTGCGGAATCGTCTCCCAACATATCCGGCCGATCGGCGAATTCTTATTCCCGACTTTCCGTATCCGATTTTTTGCAGACTCGCCTACGCACCGCGCTGCGCTTCGACGACAGCTTCGTCATGCGGAAAAAATGCATCGGGACAGCGCGGGGTGTTTGCTTTGCGACCGCCGATAGGTCATTTTGGTTGTCAGAGAGCGTTCATCGGTTCCTGTGACGTTGAACTTTCCTCTCTCGAAATCGAGTGACCAAAGAGGGCGATGGGCCGCCTAGATCAGCCACGGATAGGCTCGCTCTGACGGTCTAGGAAGAAGAAGCGCACTGCCGAAGCGGGGTCGGCGGTGCGCTTTTTTATCTGCCCAAGACCTCTGCCCAAAGGCGCTGGCGAGGCGTCTTTTCCGGCTTAAAAATTCCGGTAGATGTTCAGCGCGAGATAGCCGCTCCCCTTGCTCTCCAGATAGTCGCCGGTCATGCCGCCTGAAACGGTGAGCTGCATTTGGCGAAGCTGAAGCTGCAGGAAGGCCCCGCCACGCCCGCCGTCATATTCCCGATTGCCGAAGGGACCGCCCTCGACACCGAAAGTCAGCTTGGGACGGAAGCGATAGCCATAGCGGGCGAGCCCCCAATATTCGTCGAAGGCGCTGCCGTAGGCGGCATCGATGGAAACGAAGCTCCGCGGCGAGAGAGCGAGCCAGCTCTCGGCCTGGAGCCGGACACCGGAAGCATCGCCTTGCACCGCATTTCCCGGATCGAACGGCACGATCACATGTTCCTGATATTCCGCGCCGGCGAATAGCTTCAGGGTCAAGCGCCCGTGCTGCATCTGATATCCCAGCAAGCCGGCGATGAAGCTGTGCCGCCCATCATGGAGCGTATTGCCGCTGTCGTAATTGTACCGGCCGATGCCGCCCACGGCGCGGCCGCGCCAGCCCGGTGTCCACAATCCCTTGCCGAAAGAGGTGCCGCCGCCGAGATAGGTGCTGGCGGAATTGCCGGTGACATCGACGCCGGAGAAGACCTCCCGGGTCGGTTCGCCGGGCCGCGGCTCGGGGTCGGCATGCGCCGAAGAGGCGGTCAATGCGCAAGCCATGGCCATGCCCCAAACAAGGCAGGCTCGCACCGGCCTATGCCGCCAGCGCCCGACAGATCCCCGCCGGCCCCTCATCACGCAACGCTCACAACGAACGCTCCCCCGAACTTCCGCGTTACTATGGGCAAGCAACCAGAGAGAGGCCAAGAGGATTCGCACAACCGACCGGTATTGGTGGACCCGTATATCTACTTATGGTTGTATATTATGGTGCTGTGCTCGTATTATTTGCTCTTGTTCTTTCTATGTTCTGCCTTATCTAAGCTCTTCTGATGCAGCCTCAAGTCTTCGATAGCTGGCTGGCGGTGGACGAGCGCGGCCTTTATTGCCGCCCGGGCGACTTCTACATCGACCCTCACGCTCCGGTCGAAAAAGCCATCGTCACCCATGCTCATGCCGACCATGCGCGCCCCGGGCTCGGCGCGGCGCTGGCGACGCAAGAGACGCTGGCGATCATGACCTCGCGGCTCGGGGACGGCGCGCCGAGCCGCAGCCAAGCGCTGGCGTATGGCGAGGTTCTGAAGATCGGCGATGTGCGCGTCTGGCTCGTTCCGGCGGGTCATGTGCTCGGCAGTGCACAGGTGGCGATCGAATGGCAGGGCGCCAGGGCCGTCATCTCGGGCGACTACAAACGCCATACCGATCCGACCTGCGCGGCTTTCGAGCTCATTCCCTGCGATCTCTTCGTGACCGAGGCAACCTTCGGGCTGCCCGTTTTCCGCCATGGCGATCCGGCGGAGGAGATCGGCAAATTGCTGCGCTCCGTCGCGCAATTTCCCGAACGCACCCATGCGGTCGGCGCCTACGGGCTCGGCAAATGCCAGCGCGTGATCAAGCTGCTACGCGAGGCGGGATATGATCGACCGATCTGGCTGCATGGAGCGCTGCAGGAATGTTGCGCGATTTACGAGCGCTTCGGAGTCGATCTCGGGGATCTGCGGTCCGCGACCGGCGCAAAGCGCGAGACCCTGCGCGGCGAAATCGTGCTCGCTCCGCCTTCCGCCATCACGGATCGCTGGTCGCGGCGGCTGCCCGACCCCGTCACGGCGTTCGCCTCTGGATGGATGCGGGTGCGGGCCCGGGCCAGGCAACGAGGTGTGGAGCTGCCGCTCGTGCTCTCCGATCACGCGGATTGGGACGAGCTGATCCGGACCATCGACGAGACGGGCGCGGGCGAGATCTGGGTAACCCACGGCCAGGAGGACGCCCTGCTTCACCACATCGAGACAACAGGCAAGCGCGGCCGGGCGCTTCGTCTGATCGGCTTCGAGGAGGAGGATCAGTGAGAGGCTTCGCCACCCTGCTCGACCGCCTCGTCTACACGCCTGCGCGAAACGACAAGCTGCGGCTGATGGCGGATTATTTCGCGACCACGCCCGATCCGGAGCGCGGCTGGGCGCTCGCCGTGCTCACGGGCAGCCTCTCGCTCCGCCTGCCCTTCCGGCGGATCATGACCGAGATGATCGAGGGGCGGATCGATCCGGTTCTGTTCAAGCTTTCCCGCGACTATGTGGGGGATACGGCGGAGACGCTGGCGCTGCTGTGGCCGGGGCCGGAGGCCGATGCAGAAACGGCGCCGCCATCTTTGGAGACAGTGATCGAGGGGCTTTCCCAAGCGAGCGCGGCAGAGGCGAGCGCGCTGATCTCCGGCTGGCTGGACCGGCTGGACGGGACGGAGCGTTGGGCGCTTCTGAAGCTGATCACGGGAGCCTTGCGGGTCGGCGTCTCGGCGCGGCTTGCCAAAACGGCGCTGGCCGAATGGTCGGGGATAGATCTCGACGATATCGAGGAGGTTTGGCACGGACTCACCCCACCCTACCCGCAGCTCTTCGCTTGGCTTGCGGGCGATGGGCCCCGGCCGGATGTAGAGCGGTTGCCGATCTTTCGTCCGCTGATGCTGAGCCACGCCATCGAAGATCCGGAGCTCGAGGCCATCGCGGCGGATGATTTCCAGGCGGAATGGAAATGGGACGGGATCCGCGTGCAGCTTTCGACCATGGCCGGCGAGCACCGGCTGTTCTCCCGCACCGGCGACGATATCTCCGGCGCCTTTCCGGACGTGTTCGAGGAATTGCCACCTGATTCCGTGCTGGATGGCGAGCTCCTGGTGATGCGGGAGGGCGAGGTGCAGCCCTTCAACGACCTGCAACAGCGGCTGAACCGCAAGACGGTGACGGCCAATATGCTGAAAGCCTATCCGGCCCATATCCGGCTTTACGATATTCTCTACGACGATGGCGAGGACGTGCGGCCGCTCTCTCTGAAAGCGCGGCGAATGCGGCTGGAAGCTTGGTATGAACGGCACGATCCGCCGCGCGCCGATCTCTCCGAAACGCTGGAATACGGCGATATCGACGAATTGAAGCAGCTCTGGGAGAACGCGCGGGCGACCGGCATCGAGGGGCTGATGCTGAAGCGGAAGGAGAGCCCTTACCTCTCCGGCCGGCCAAAGGGGCATTGGTATAAGTGGAAGCGCGCGCCGCTCACGCTCGATGCGGTGGTGATGTATGCCCAGCGGGGAAGCGGCAAGCGGTCCTCCTATTATTCCGACTATACGTTCGGTGCCTGGCGACCGGCCGAGGACGGCGGGGAGGAGTTGGTGCCGGTGGGAAAATCCTATTTCGGCTTCACGGATGCAGAGCTTCTGGAGCTGGATCGCTGGGTGCGGAATCATACGGTCGACCGGTTCGGGCCGGTCCGTCAGGTGGAGCCGAAGCTGGTCTTCGAGGTGGCCTTCGATTCCGTGCACCCTTCCACGCGGCACAAATCGGGTGTCGCCATGCGCTTTCCCCGGGTGCACCGCATCCGCTGGGACAAACCTGCGGACGAGGCCGACCGGCTGGAGACCCTGGTCAAGATGATCGAGGGGTGAGCGGCCCCGAACTCACCGACTTCCTGCCTTCCCCCTTTCCCCCTTCCCCGACATTGCCGGAATCGGCCTCTCCTCGAAGCTGAGAGGGAAACCTTTGCCGGACGTTCGAATGGATGGATCGGAAGCCCGGCCATAAACGTTGCCTCCCCGAGACCGCCGCCGATTGCCGGACATGCCCTAAGGTCTTGTTAGCGCTAGTGGGAGACGCTTCTTGAAAAATGACAACAATCGAGAAGTTGGAAACGAATTTCGTCTAGCCTTTCATGATTTTCGGACACCGGACTGACATGGAATCGCAATAAATCCATTGTCATGCCGTCCGGGCTCGGTCGACGGTTTCGAGGGATGCACCTATGCTGTCTCTGATGATTAGGAGCTTGGTCTGGGCTGCCTGGTGGCCGACAAGCACCTGGTTGCTGGCGATGGAAAAGGCGACGGCGCGCGCAAGCGAAGCCTTCGCGGAGTCGCCTGCGGGAACGGAAGAGCGCGAAAGCCCCTCGGCTCATGCGACTGCGAGGCCTGCCGGTGCAGAACCTCCGACAATGCGACCATCCGAGACCGTATCGGCCTCGGAGAGGCCGCCGGAAAGCGAACAAGCGGCTGAAACTTCAGCCTGGACCGAAACAAGGAAGGACGACATGGCGAACGAGACTTTCACCAAGATGGAAATGCCCGGCTCCGTACGCGATTTGATGAAGATGGGTATCGAGCAGGCCCGCTACGCCTTCGAGAATTTCGCGACGACCAGCGAACAGGCGATGCGAACCTTCGAGGCCAATGCCGGTCCCATGGGGGAGAGCATGCGCAGCCTGAACGACAAGATCTCGCAGATTACCCGCGCCAATGCGGAAGCCAATTTCGCCCTTGCCATGAAGCTTGCCGAGGCGAACGACTTCCAGCAGGCCATGACCCTGCAGTCGGAGCATATGAAGCGGCAGATGGAGAGCTTCAGCAAGCAGATCGAAGAGATCCGAGAGATGGCGACCAAGGCGATCCAAGAAGCCAACGCCAATGCCGCGTCAGGCTTCGATCCCAGCAAGCGTCCGGGCGCAGGCGGAACCGGAAATCCGGTCGGCGGACCCGGAACGTTCGTTCCCGGCGGCGAAGGGGGCAACACCTACTAGGACGGTCATGCTCCCTGATAGCCGTTGCGCCTTCCCTCGCGGCTAGTATTTCCAGCCCGGCTGGTCGGAGATCTGATTGAAGGCTTCCAGGATCGCGCCACCCCATTTCTCGTGGATGGTCTGGAGGTAGGGGTCGCCCTCGTCGAGACGGACGGTGAACACCTCTTCCATGGAATCGCGGCGATAGAGCAGGATGTCGATGGGCGGACCGACGGAAACGTTGGACCGCATGGTCGAATCGAAAGAGATCAGCGCGCATTTCACCGCGTCGCCCAGGCTCGATTTCGGGGTCAGGATGCGATCGAGGATCGGCTTGCCGTATTTCACCTCGCCGATCTGGAAATAGACCGTGTCCCCCATGGCCTCGATGAAATTGCCGGCATTGTAGATCAGGAAGAGGCGCAGGCGGCCGCCCTTGATCTGGCCGGACAGGATGAAGGAGGCGCTGTAGTCGACAGCCTCCATCATGTGACCGTCATCGACCTTATGCATTTCGCGCAGGGCCTTGCCGACGATGCGGGCCGCGTCGAACATGGAATCGGTGGCCCAGAGATCCCGCTCCGGATCGCCGCTGTCGAGCCATTCGTCGAGCAGGCTAAGCACCCCTTGGGTGAGCGAGAGGTTGCCGGCGGTGAGCAGCGCGAAGAAGCGCTTTCCCGGCTGCTGATAGATATGCATTTTCTTGAAGGTGGAGACCCGGTCGATGCCCGCATTGGTGCGGGAATCGGAAGCGAGCACGACGCCTTCGTCCAAGAGGATGCCGACGCAGTAGGTCACTGCCTTTGTCCTATTGTGAATGTGCCTGAGACGCGCTCTGGCCCTGCCCCTGATTTTGGCTCTGTTCCTGGCTGGGGAACGCGACGCGAGCCGACATGGTTTCCACGCCCCCTCCGCTACGCACGCCACGGATGGGACTCGCCTCAGCATAATCCAAACCGACGGCGCTGCGGATATGTGCCTCGGTCGCAGAGGATTTATTCGTGGGGTCGAAGCTGACCCAACCGAGCTTATCGACCAGGGCCTCGGCCCAGGCATGGCTCGACGCATGGGCCTCGTGATCCATATCGGCGCTAAGATAACCGCTGACATAACGGGCGGGAACCCCGAGCCGCCGGCAGATGGTGCAGAAGATATGGGCGTGGTCCTGGCAGACCCCGCGGCCCTGCTCGAGCGCTTCGGCACCCTTGGTATGGACATGAGTCTCGCCGGGCGAATAGGCGACGTCCTCGGCGATCTGCAGCATGATCTTGTGCAGGCCTTCGATGGTGTCCTTCTCGACCGCCGAGCGGAAGGAATCCGCATAATCCTGCAAGACGGGCGTGCAGGCGGTGTATTCGGTCTCGCGCAGATACAGCCCCGGCGGCAGCTCCGACTGGGAGAGGCCGACGATACCGTCGGTGTTGCGGGTGCGGACAAGGCCGGCGACCTTGATCTCGAGAGAGGTGGTCGGCTGATTGACCGTCAGGGTGTGACAGAGATTGCCGTATTGGTCCGTCCATTCCTGGGTCATGGCGCCGGGTACGGTGAGCTTCCAGCTCTCCACCGCCTGGGTGCGCCCCGAGAGCGGCGTCACGCGCAAATATTGCGTGCTCGACAAAAGCGGCTGGGAATAGCGATAGCTCGTGGTGTGTTCGACTCTGACCAGCATCATGCCACCGCGGAAATGGAAACCGGAGTCATCAGGAAGTCCTCCTGAATCTGGAACCCCAAAGCATTGTTGTTCGCGATAAAGTCGGTCAGGAACTCGTGCAGTCCCAGGCCGAAGATCTTGTCGATGCGGCCGTATTTCAGGCGCGCATAAGTCTGGCCTGCGATGCGGCGGCATTCGAGCTGCTTCTCGCCGGATAGATCCTCCAGGGTGGTGATCAGCGCTTCGTAGCAATGATGCAGCGAGCGCGGCATGTCCTCGCGGAGGATCAGCAACTCGGCAACCCGCCACGGATAAACCGTATCGTGATAGACCCGGCGGTAGGCGCGGAAGGCTCCGACCGAGCGGAGCAGCGCAGCCCATTGGTAGTAGTCGACATAGCCGCCGACCCTTTCCGTCTCCGGCAGGAGTACGTGATATTTCACGTCCAGGATGCGAGCCGTGTTGTCGGCGCGCTCGATGAAGGTCCCGAGGCGAATGAAGCGGAACGGATCGTCATGCAGCAGCGTGCCGAAGACCACGCCCCGGAAAAGATGGGAGCGCTCCTTCACCCATTCGAAGAAATCTCTGAAGCCCCATTCCTGCAGGCCGCGATAATCGAGATCCTGAACCTGGAGCCAGGTCGCATTGATGCTCTCCCAGGCCTCGCTGGAGATGGCCGTGCGCTGGGCGCGGGCGTTCTCGCGGGCGCCATGGATCAGGGACCAGATGCTGCTCTCGTTATCGGAATCGAGCACGACGTAGCGGATGATGTTCTCGCGATTGCACTCGCCGTAGAGGTCCTGAAACCGACCGGTTCCGGGAGCGATGGCGAGGATCGGCTCGAAATGGAGCTCCTGGCTGTCCAGCGATGAGGGCACGAGAGCCATTCGGAAGCTGACGTCGAGCATGCGGGCCGTGTTCTCCGCGCGCTCGATATTGCGGGACATCCAGAACAGGTTCTCGGCGGTGCGGCTCAGCATCATTTGGCTGTCTCCAAGACCCAGGTGTCCTTGGTGCCGCCGCCCTGGCTGGAGTTGACCACGAGCGATCCTTCCACCAATGCGACGCGCGTGAGCCCACCCGGTATCACGCTGGTTTCCTTGCCGGACAGCACGAAGGGCCGAAGATCCACATGGCGCGGGACGATCTTGCCGTTGGCGAAGGTCGGCGCGGTAGAAAGCTCCAGGGTGGGCTGGGCGATGAAGTCGGCCGGGTTCGCCTCGACGCGCGCCTTGTAATTTTCACGCTCCTCGGCCGTGGAGGCCGGCCCGATCAGCATGCCGTAACCGCCGGAGCCGTGCACCTCCTTGACCACGAGATCCTGCAAATTCTCGAAGACGTGCTGGCGCTGCTTGGGATCGCGCAGCATCCAGGTCTGCACGTTCTTCAGGATCGCGTGCTCGCCGAGATAGAACTCGATCATGCGCGGCACGTAAGTGTATATCGCCTTGTCGTCGGCGACGCCGGTGCCGAGGGCGTTGGCCAGATTGACGGTGCCCGAGCGGACCGCCGACAGCACGCCCGGGATGCCGAGAACGGAATCGGAGCGAAAAGCGAGCGGATCGATGAAGGCATCGTCGATGCGGCGATAGACGACATCGACCTTGACCGGGCCTTCCGTGGTCCGCATCCAGACACAGCCTTCCCGGACGAAGAGGTCGGAGCCCTCGACGAGCTCGACGCCCATCTGCTCGGCGAGGAAGACATGCTCGAAATAAGCGCTGTTGTAGCGGCCGGGCGTCAGCAGCACGACGACGGGATCGTCGCTGCCGGAGGGTGCCACGGCGCGGAGATTTTCCAAGAGCCGCTCTGAGTAGTTTCCGACCGGGGAAATGCTCTGGTTGGCGAAGGCATCCGGGAAGAGGCGCATCATCACCTCCCGGTTCTCCAGCAGATAAGAGACGCCGGAGGGCGTACGGACATTGTCCTCCAGGACGAAGAAGTCCTTCTCGCCCGTGCGTACCAGGTCAATCCCCGCGATATGGGCATAGACGTCGTTGGGCAGGTCGACGCCCATCATCTCGGGCCGGTAGTCGGTGTTCCGCAGCACCAGCTCCGGGGGGATGATGCCCGCCTTCAGGATCTCCTGATCGTGATAGATGTCGTAGAGGAAGATATTGAGCGCCTTGACGCGCTGCAGGCAGCCCCGCTCGACAAGATCCCATTCGGCGCGATCGATGATGCGCGGGATGATGTCGAAGGGAATCAGGCGCTCGGTGCTGCCGCCTTCGGTATACACGGCGAAGGTGATGCCGAGGCGGCGGAACAGCTCTTCGGCAGCCCGAGTCTTGTTCAGCAAATCTTGCGGCGAAACGGTTTTCAGCAATTCGGCGAAGTCGGCATAGGAGGGGCGGACCGACCCATCCGGCTTCAGCATCTCATTGAAGAATTTCGCAACCTTGGCTTGGGACTCAGGATCGTCCGCGCCGTCGGCTATCTCGACCGTCTCGATACTTTCCGACAAGAAATCACCGGCTTGCTTCTTATCAACTTTCCCGTCTTTTGGGTGCGATCGACGCCCCCGCTCCCGATCACATTACACAGATGCCGATGGATTGGGCAACGCTTCTGGCAGCCCAAGAATTAATCAATCTGCCTCGCAAAAACGCGCTCTCTGCTTCCGATCGGCCCATTGATCTAGGATTCGGCGGTGTGGCCGGGCTGATGAGGTTTCTTCGTGAACTTGCGCACCACGACATAGAAGATCGGAGTGAAGATCAGACCGAAGAATGTCACGCCAAGCATGCCGGTGAACACCGTGGTGCCGAGAGACTGACGCATCTCCGCGCCGGCGCCGGTGGCGATCATCAGGGGCAACACGCCCAAGATGAAGGCGAAGGCGGTCATCAGGATCGGGCGGAGACGGACTCGGGCTGCATCGGTCACGGCCTCGAAACGGTTCTCCCCCTCCTCCTCGTTCTGCTTTGCAAACTCGACGATTAGAATCGCGTTCTTGGCCGCCAGACCGATGAGCACGACGAAGCCGATCTGCGCCAGGATGTTCACATCCATGCCACGCAGGATCAGGCCCGTGATTGCCGCCAACAGACACATGGGCACGATCAGAATGACACTAAACGGCAGACTCCAGCTCTCGTATTGGGCGGCGAGCAACAGGAACACGAAGACGACGGCGGCAAGGAAGACATAGATCGCCGTGTCGCCGGCCTGCTTTTCCTGGAAAGCGAGCTCGGTCCAGGCGTAGCTGTAACCTTCCGGCAGAACCCGGTCGGCGAGCTGCTCCATGGCCGCGATGGCATAGCCGGAGGAAAAGCCCGGCACGGTGCTGCCCTGCACCGCGGCAGCCGTGAAGATGTTGAAGTGCTCGATGCGGTACGGGCCCGTGATGTTCTCGAAGGTCGCGACGGAGCCCAGCGGCACCATCTCGCCCTGGTTGTTGCGGGTCTTGAGGTTCGCGATCGTGTGCAGATCCTGACGGAACTGACCGTCGGCTTGCGCCGTCACCCGGTAAGTTCTGCCCAAGAAGTTGAAGTCGTTCACGTAGACAGAGCCGAGATAGACCGAGAGCGCCTCGAACACGTTCTGCACCGGCACGCCTAGCATCTCCGCCTTCACGCGATCGATGTCGGCGTAGACCTTCGGCGTCCCCGTATTGAAGGTGGTGAAGACACGGGCGAAGCCAGGGGTCTGATTGGCCGCGGCGGCGAGTTCGTTGGCCACGGCGGCAAGCTGGGCCGGATCGCCGCCCTGGGTGTCCTGCACCTCCATCTTGAAGCCGCCGGTGGTGCCGATACCGCGCACGGGCGGCGGCGAGATGGAGATCAGCATCGCGTCTTCGATAGAAGCGAATTTCTGGTTGAGGGATGCGATGATCGCATCGGCTGAAAGCCCCTGCTCGGCCCGCTCTTCGAACGGCGTCATGGGCGTGAAGACCACGGCCGAGTTCGGCGCATTGGTGAAGGTCGCGCCGTCAAGACCCACGATCGGCACGGCGTGGGAGATGCCCGGCTGATCCAGCACGATATCGACCACCCTCCTAGCGACCTCGTCGGTGCGCGCAAGAGATGCGCCAGGCGGCAGCTGGATGATGTTGATCAGATAGCCAAGATCCTGATCGGGGATGAAGCCCGTGGGGGCACGGTTGAACTGATAGATGGTCAGACCGATCAGACCCGCATAGATCGCCAGCATCACGAAGGCCATGTGCACCAGACGGCCGGTCATCTGACCGTACTTGGTCGCTACCCAGTCGAAGCCGCGATTGAAGCCGCCGAAGAACCCGCCGAGCACGCGGGCAAAGACGCCCTTGCCTTCATGCCCCTCCTCATGGGGCTTGAAGAGCAGCGCACAGAGCGCCGGACTCAAGGTCAGCGAGACGATCAGCGAGATGGCTGTGGCCGTCGTGATGGTCACCGCGAACTGCCGGAAGAACTGGCCCGTGATGCCGGAAAGGAACGCGGACGGGATGAACACCGCACCCAGCACCAGAGAGATGGCCACCAGGGCGCCGCCGACCTCGTCCATGGTGAGGTGAGCCGCCTCGCGTGGCGGGTGCCCCTCACGGATCAGTCGTTCGACGTTCTCCACCACAACAATGGCGTCGTCGACCACGATGCCGATGGCGAGCACCATGGCGAAGAGCGTCAGGTTATTGATGGAGAAACCGAGCGCCGCCAGCACCATGCAGCTGCCAATCAGCGAGACAGGGATCGCAATGATGGGGACGATGGACGCGCGCCAGTTCTGCAGGAACAGCACGATCACCACGACCACGAGAATCACCGCTTCCGCCATGGTGTGGAACACGGCCTCGACGGACTGGGAGATGAACACCGTCGGATTGTAGACGATGTCGTATTTGACGCCCGACGGGAAGGACTTGGAAAGTTCCTCCATGGCCGCGATGACCTCGTCGGCGGTTTCCAAGGCATTGGAGCCGGGCCGCTGGAAGATGCCGAGGGGGATGGCGACCGTCTTATCGAGATAGCCGTTCAGGGTGTAGTCCGCCGCGCCGAGCTCGACGCGCGCGACATCGCGCACACGGGTGACTCTGCCGTCCTCCGCCTTGACGATGATATTGCCGAAGGCGGCCGCGTCGGGAAGACGGCCCTGGGTTTCGACCGAAAGCTGGAACGCGCCGGGCTTGGGCACCGGCGGCTGGTTGATCACACCGGCAGCGACCTGGACGTTCTGGGCCCTGAGCGCGGCGACCACATCGCCGGCGGTCAATTCGCGAGCGGCCAGCATCTCGGGATCGAGCCAGACGCGCATGGAATAGTCGCGGGCACCGAAGATGCGCGCCTCGCCCACGCCGTCGATACGAGAGAGCACGTCGCGGACATGCAGGGTGGCGTAGTTGGAAAGATAAAGCTGATCGCGGCTATCGTCGGGCGACAGCAGATGGATCACCATCAGCAGGTCGGGAGACTGCTTGGTGACGTTGACGCCGATATTGCGCACTTCCACAGGCAATCGCGGCTCGGCGATGGCCACCCGGTTCTGCACGAGGACCTGCGCCGTGTCGAGATCGGTGCCGAGCTTGAACGTCACGGTCAGCGACATGCGGCCGTCGCTGGTCGATTGCGACGTCATGTAGAGCATGTTGTCGACGCCGTTGATCTCCTGCTCCAGCGGCGTCGCGACGGTCTTGGCCACCACCTCGGCGGAGGCACCCGAATACTGCGCGCTGACCGCGATGGAGGGCGGCGCGATCTCCGGATACTGCGCGATCGGCAACGAGAAGAAGGCAACGCCGCCGATCAGCGTGATCAGGATG
This sequence comes from Methyloligella sp. ZOD6, assembly GCA_050110875.1. Classification (GTDB taxonomy): domain Bacteria; phylum Pseudomonadota; class Alphaproteobacteria; order Rhizobiales; family Methyloligellaceae; genus Methyloligella. The sequence continues at coordinate 1,547,277 of CP188828.1, read as the reverse complement.
GAAACGACCGCGGCAAAGATCGGCCGGTCGATGAAGAAGTGCGAAAGATTCATTTCTGGGCCGATTTAGGCAGTGAGCTGTCGTCGATCTCGCCCTCTTTGGGGGTCACCGTGGCGCCCGGTCGCGCCCGGATCAGCCCGTTGATGATAATGCGGTCGTCGGGCTCGATACCGCCGTGGACGATTTGCAGATTGTCGCCGACGATCGGCCCAGGCTCGATGGTCTTGGGCACGACCACATTTTCCTCATTGAGGGTATAGAGCTGCTTGGCGGCCTGATCCGAGGTCACGGCCGCAGCCGGCACGAGCATGGTCGGCTTACGCTTGGACATGGGGATGCGCACACGGCCGAACTGGCCCGGCGTGATGCTCATATTCTTGTTGGGGAAGACGGCCCGCCACCGGATGGTGCCGGTCGAGGCGTTGAACTGGTTATCGACGAAGTCGATATACCCCTCCAGATCCCAATTCTTCTGCTCAACGAGCTGGCCCTCTACGTCAAGTCTGTCACCGTTGCGGGCGGAAGGCAGCTCGCCCTCTCTGACCAGCCGCTGGTAGTCCAGCGCGTCGGCCTCGCTGATGTCGAAGACGAAGTAGATCGGATCGAGAGACACGATATTGGTGAGCAGCGTGGTCTGACCGCCGGTTCCGCCCATGACGAGGTTGCCGACGCTCACTTCACGCTCGCTGACACGGCCGGCCATTGGGGCGACGACATGGGTGTAGTCGAGATCGAGCTGAGCCTGTTGGACAGCGGCCTCAGCAGTCTCGACGGCAGCCTTGGCGGTATCCACCTGGGCCTGGCGCTCATCGAGGGTCGCCTGGGCGGCGAAGTCCTTCTCGCGGAGCTGGGTCGTCCGCTTGAGCTGGCTTTGGGCAAGCTTGAGCTCCGCCTTTGACTGCGCCAGCGTCGCCTTTGCTTGTTCCAGGGCCAACTCGAATGGGCGCGGCTCGATGACGAAGAGGAGCTCCCCCTTCTTGACGAGCTCGCCGTCAATGAAGTCGCGGGACTCCAGGTAACCGCTCACGCGAGCGCGGACTTCGACGGAATCCTGGGCCTCGAACTGGCCGGTGAACTCGCGCCATTCCATGATCTCGCGCACCAGAGGCTTGGCCACGGTAACCTCGGGGGGCGGCGGCGCACCCGCAGCCTGCTCGGGCGACTGCCAAAAACCCCAATACCGATAGGCGAGCCCCGCGGCGATCAGGATGGCGACGAGGAAAAGCAGGGTAACGGTCGATCTGCCGCGGGAGCGGGCACTCGGCGTTGCCGCAGGTTCGGTTTCGGGCGCAGACGCGGTCTTGCCCTGCGCCTGATTGTTCGATTTTTCTGCCATGAATTCTCCGCGGACCAAGGCGCCACGCATCCGGTGAGCGAGGCCGATCTTGGCAGTCCCCCTTAAAAATTATTCCGCTCTAAGACAGCGTCGCGGCGTAATGTAGGGATGCGACAGTCGAAATTCGAGCGGTTGGAAGCTCTTTTTCAATCAGAAGGATAAGGTTGGGCTATCGGCGAACGGCGTATAATCCGTTCCCCGTATGATACTAGATTCATACTATAGCACAAGATCGCCCGGCGAGCTTGCGGTTTAGCCGCGCAGGGGTGCCATTATCGGCCCTCCACTGCAACCGGATATCCCGCTAGCGGAGCTGGAAACGGACCGGCACGGTAAGCTCCACACCCGTCTGGGCGAAGATGCCAGGCGGCGCCGGAACGGGCGATGCCTTCTCGATCAAATCCATCACCGCGTTATCCAGCGCGGGATGGCCGGAGGATTTGCTGATTTCCGCCTTCATGACACGGCCAGCGCCATCGATCTTGAAATGGAGATAGGCGATTCCCGTCTGGCGCTTGCGGCGCGCATCGGAGGGATAGGATTTGTGCTTCTCCAGATAGGCGAGAAGCTTGGTCTGCCATTTCACCGGGAGGTCGGCGACCTCCATGGTGGTCTCGGTCTGATTCGGCGCCATGGCCACTTCGGCGATCTCTTCCTGGACCTCCGGCTGGGCCGCAAGGGTCGCCTCCGATGCCACGCTCGAGGCGGAAGGCTTCACCATCTTGGCGCTCTCGGGCGCCGCGGACGCGGCGGTCGCTTCCGGCACGACCACGTCGGGGTTCTCGGCCTCCACCACGTCGGGAATGGTCGGATCGATGGCCTTCACCTCATCGGTCCGAGATTGACTATCGACCAGCGAGGCAACCTTCTGCTCGGCGTTCTCCGCGAATTCCTTGGACTCGTTGAGGACGACCTCCTCACCCTCGCCTTCGGCCTCGACCAGCTCCTTGAGATTTTCCTCCGGCGCATCCTTGGCGGAAGAGGCTTGGCTGGCGGCCCGCTCCTCCATCTGAGGACCGAGCGCCACGTCCTTTTTCTCCAGCCGCGGGGCGGCGGGCATCGGTGCGTATTCCACCATGACGGCAGCGGGCGGCGCGCCGATAGGCTCGGGCCGTTCGCTCAAGGCGAGCGCGGCCACGGCGGCTGCGCCATAAAAGGTCAGCACGGCGAAGGCCGCAAGGCCCCAAAGGGCCCTATCGCGCCAGCTATAGGTGGTGATCTCCACCCCGCACAGCGCGTGGCAAGCGTAGCAGCATTCGGGCGTGACGGGCTCGTTGTTCGTGGTCATCGCGCTTGAATGGCCTCCACTGGCACATCGTCGGGTGTCGGCAGCCGGCCAGACGCCGCGGTGGCTGCGGTATCGCCAGACATGGTCTCAAGCCCCACAAGCGCGAATTTCAGGTATCCCGATTCACGCAGGAGGTTCATGACAGCCATCAGATCTCCGTAATCCACGACCTTGTCGGCACGCAGAAAGATACGGGTATCGCGGTTCCCTTCGGTGCGCGCATCGAGCACCTCCTTCAGGGCTTCGCGCGGAACGGTGGCTTCGCCGACGGCGACGGAAAGGTCGCGTTTCACGGTGACGTAGAGCGGATCGCCCGGCCGCTCCTGCGGCTTCGCGGTCGAGGCGGGCAGATCGACCTTCACATCCACGGTGGCGAGCGGCGCGGCGACCATGAAGATGATGAGGAGAACCAGCATGACGTCGATGAAGGGCGTCACGTTGATCTCGTGATTCTCCTCCAGCTCGTCGTTTTCTGTGCTGCTGTTCAGGCTTCCGGCCATGGCGGCATTCCTCGATGCTTACTCGGCAGCGGCGCGCGGCTTGCGGTTCGGCGGCGCCACCTCGCGCAGGTCGAGCTCGCGGCTCACGAGACGCTCCACGCCCGCCGAGGCATCGGCCAGGAGCTGGCGATAGCCGGTGATGGAACGGGCGAAGGCGTTGTAGATCACGACCGCCGGAATGGCGGCCACGAGACCGATGGCGGTGGCGAGCAACGCCTCGGCGATGCCGGGCGCGACGACCGCGAGATTGGTGGTCTGGGCTTCGGAGATGCCGATAAAGGAGTTCATGATGCCCCAGACGGTGCCGAACAAGCCGACGAAGGGCGCGGTGGAACCGATGGTGGCGAGAACACCGGTGCCTGCGGTGAGTCGGCGGCCGGCGGCGGCTTCGAGGCGCGACAGGCGGGAGGCCAGCCGCTCCTTCACACCACCGCCCTTGGCGTGGTCGATGAGGAAGGTCGATGCCTTCATCTCCTCTTCCGCCGCCTGAACCAGCATGGCGGGTGCACCGCGCCGCCGGCCGAGCTTGGCCACGGCGTCATCGAGATTGGCCGCGCTGGCAATGACTTTCAGGGCATAGCGCGCGCGCCGCTTGGCGCCGGAAATCTCGATAGATTTGGCGACCAGGACCGTCCATGTGAGGAACGAGGCAAACGCCAGGCCGATCATCACCGTCTTCACGACCCAATCGGCGCCCATGAACATGCCCCAGGGAGACAGATCGTGGGGCAGCAGCGCTTCCGGCGTGTCGGCGCTTTCGGCGGTCTCCGTGGGCTCGGCCTGAGCCGGTGCGGGCGTTTGCGCGTCGGCAGGAGAGGTTTGAACGGACGGCGTTTCAAAGGACGGCGCTTGAGCGGGTGCGGACTGAGCCCCCGGCTGATCGGATTGCGATGCCGACGGGACGGCATCACCGGAAGCTGCGCCCTCGGTGCCGGTCATGGCCGGCGCGGGCGCTGATTGAATGGTTTTGTCCTGTTGGGAGGACCCGCCGAACGCCGGCGCGGCTTCGCTCTCAGGGGCGGATTGCTGGATAGGTACGGTTTCGGCGGAAGGCATGTCTTGGACCGCCTGGCCATCCTGGGCCGTCTGAGCCAAAGCGGCGGGCGAGAGACAAAGGGTCAGGGCAAAGGCTGCGGCGGGAAGAAGGGACCATCCCTGACCTCGACACGTATCCTTTTCGGTCCCCATACACGGCCTCCAACAAAATCTCGGATCGAAATTCAGCGCTTGTTCGCGCGTAAGAAGGACGGCGGCAGAAACCGCCGTCTGGAAAAGTTGACTTTTAGATACAGGAATTGAAACGGCTCTCGCAAGCGCGAGTTCGCAAAAGCGTCTCACAAATTGTCAGACGCATGTGGATTTCGGCCTGAAATCCTTGCGTTTCAGCGGGAAATTGCCGCCTCTTTCCCGGCTTCGGCCGCCTCGGGTGCGACATATTGTGCCTTCTGACGGGGCAGAAGACACGACAGAAGCCGGCCCAACCAGCGCTGCAGATCGTCCATCACCGTATAGACCGCCGGCACGTAGACCAGGCTGAGGGCGGTGGAGCTCAACAGCCCGCCAATGACAGCGATGGCCATGGGCGCCCGCATTTCGGCATCCGCGCCGAAGCCGAGGGCGATGGGCAGCATACCGGCCCCCATGGCGACGGTGGTCATGACGATGGGGCGGGCACGCTTGCTGGCGGCATCGAGCAGCGCCTCCTCGCGGGGAATGCCCCGCTCCCTCTGGGCCAGGATGGCGTATTCCACGAGCAGGATGGAGTTCTTCGCGGCGATGCCCATGAGCATGAGGATGCCGATGAGGACGGAGATGGCCAGGGAGCTGCCGGTCAGCAGCAGCAAACCCATGGCGCCGCCGATAGCAAGCGGCAGGGCGGTCAGGATGGTGACCGGCTGCATGAAACCGCCGAACAGCAATACCATGACGAAATAGAGCAGCACGACGCCGGAGAAGATCGCGACCTTGAACCCGTCGAACAGCTCCTGCATGCGCTCAAGATCGCCGGCGGGAACCCGTTTCACGCCGGCGGGCAGGTTTTGGATGCTGGGCAGCGCGCGCACGAACTGATCCGCCTCACCGGTGGTGAGGCCGACCAGCTCGGCCTCGATGGTGGCGCTGCGACTGCGGTCGATGCGGTCGATCTGGTTCGGGCCCGAGCCCAGGGAAATATCGGCGACGGAGCTCAAAGGCACAGAGCCGTTGCCAGCCGGAACCTGCAGGGTCTCGATACGAGCGAGGTCGTCGCGGGCATCCTCCTCCAGCATCACGCGGATATTGATCTGCCGGTCCTTGAGATTGAACTTGGGCAGATTCTGCTCGTTGTCGCCGAGGGTGGCGACGTCGGCGGTACGGGCGATGGCACGGGTGGTGACGCCGAGGGCGGCCGCCTTTTCCGGCTTCGGCGTGATGAGAAGCTCCGGCCGGGCCAGAGCCGCGGTCGAGGCGACGTTATGCAGCCCCTCGATATCGCGCATCTGGCGGGAGACGGACCCGACAGCCTCGGAGAGAGCCTGGGGGTCGTCGCTCACCAGACGCACCTCGATCTTGGCACCCGAACGCCCATCACCGCCGAAACGAAGACGCGCGCCGGGAATCTCGGCAAGCTTCGGCCCCATCTCAGCTTCGAACTCCTGCTGGCTGAACTCGCGCTCGCCACGTGGCTTCAGATTGACGGTGATGGTGGCCTTGCGGACCTCGCCGGAAACGCTGGATCCGAAGCCTCGTCCCTGATGCTCGCTGCCGATTGCGGAGTAGACGCTGGTCACCTCGGGGCGCTTTTCCAACATGGCGACGGCCTTCCTCGCCACCGCGTCGGTCTCGGCCAGGGATGCGCCGGGCGCAAGCTCGACGGACAGCACGGACCGTCCCCGATCGGCGGCGGGCATGAAGTCGGTGGGCAGCAGGCCCGTCAGCACCATGGAGCCGATAAAAAAGCCGATGCCAGCGGCGATGGTGAGCCAGCGGTGATGCAGCGTGGCGCGGAGCAGCTTCAGATAGCCGGGAATCCAAAAGGCCTGATCGTCATGCTTGCCGCCGGCCTTCATCAAATAGGCCCCCATAAGCGGGGTCAGCAGGCGCGCCACAACGAGGGAAAAGAAGACCGAGCAGCAGACGGCGATCGCGAAGGCCTTGAAGAACTGACCGGGGATGCCCGGCATGAACGCAACGGGCAGAAAAACCGCGATGATGCTGAAGGTGGTGGCGACGACGGCTAGGCCTATCTCGTCCGCCGCCTCGATGGCGGATTCGTAGGCGCTCTTCCCGCTGGTGCGCATATGGCGCACGATATTCTCGATCTCCACGATGGCGTCGTCCACCAGGATGCCGACCACCAGGGCGATGCCCAGCAAGGTGATGTTGTTGAGGGATTGATTGAAGGCATACATCACCGCGAAGGTCGGCAAGAGCGAGAGCGGCAAGGCCACCGAAGAAATCAACGTGGCGCGGAGATCGCGCAGGAAGAACCAGACCACCACCACGGCCAGCACGGCGCCGAGCCATAGAGCCTCGATGGCGGCGTGATAGCCTTCCAGCACCCAATCGGTGGACGAGGTGATCTCCTCGATATGAACCTGCGGGTTGGCGGCTTCGAACTTGGCCAGCGTCTCGCGCACCTCCTCCGCCACATCCACTTCGCTCGAGCCGACGGAGCGGTAGATGCTGAAGGCGATGACCTCCTCGCCGCCAAGGCGCGCCCGTTGGCGGGGCTCGGCCCAGCTGCTTTCCACCTCTGCGATGTCGGCCAGCTTCACGCTGCGGCCGTCGCTGAGGGGAATACGCTTCTGAGCGAGCGTCTCGACGCTATCGGCGCTGCCCACGGTACGGATGGTCTGCTCGCTATCGCCGAAGGTGGTGCGGCCGCCGGGCTCATTGACGTTCTCCGCATCCAGGGTCTCGGAGATTTCCGCCGCGGTGATCCCCAAAGACATGAGCCGGTCGGGGTCGAGACGGATGCGGATCTCCCGTTCGACACCGCCGGAGCGGGTGATCTTGGAGACGCCATTCACGGTCAGGACGGCCTTGGCGATATCGTTATCGACGAACCAGGAAAGTTGGTCAGGCGCCATGTCCGGCGCATCGACCACATAGGTCAGGATCGGATACCCGGTGGCTTCCACCCGCTGGATGGTGGGTTCCAGAATATCGGCGGGCAGGTTGGAGCGGATGGAGGAGATCGCGTTCCGCACATCCTGGGTCGCCCGGTCGATATTGGTGCCCATCTGGAATTCGATGGCCGTGGTCGAGACACCTTCGTTCACCGTCGAGCGGATATGGTCGACATTGCTGAGGCCGGCGACGGAATCCTCCACCAGGCGCGTCACCTGGCTCTCCATCTCAGTGGGCGCGGCCCCCTGACGGGTGACCGTGGCGGTGACCGTGGGGATGTCGATATCGGGCGAGTTGTTGATGCGCAGCTTCTCGAAGCTCAGCGCACCGAACAGGGCAAGGCAGAGAAAGAGGACGATCGTCGGGATCGGCCTCCGGATGGCCCAGGCGGAGATCTGATTCACGGTGCGATGCCTTCCACGCTATCCGGCTCGCCGGCGGAGGCGAGCTTTGCGCGGACCTTGTCGCCGTCACTGAGAAGACCGGCACCGTTCACGACGATGCGCTGGCCGAGCTCCAATCCCGCGGCGATCTCAACGGAGTCACCATGCTGCTTCGCGATCTCGACGGGGGTGAAAACAGCCGTGCCATCCTCGCCAACGATGAAGGCACCGGCCCGGCCCTCGCGCCAGACGAGCGCCTTCTGGGGCACCGCGATGGCGACCTCCGCCCCAGTCTCGATCTCGACCCGGGCGAACATACCCATCTTCAAAGGCGTGCCCGCCGGCAGCGCGACATAGGCCTTGCCGAGGCGGGTCGTCTCGTCGACACGTTCGGCGACAAGCCTGACCTTTCCCTCGTAACGGCCACCCGACGGGCCGACAACGCTCACGGTCTGGCCGGGCTGCACCGCGGCGAGATCGGCCTCGGCGATACGGGCGGCGACCTCCAAACGGCCGTCGCGGATCAGACGAAAGAGTTCCTCTCCACCCTGCACCACCTGGCCGAGGGTGACCGAGCGGTCGGCGATGATCGCATCGGTAGGGCTCACGATCTCGGTCTGGGCAAGCTGGCCTTCCAGATGCTCGAGCTGGGCCTTGGCGGCATCGAGCTTGGCGGCGCTCGTCTTGACCAGAGTGGCGCGCTCCTCCTTGGCCTGCTCGCTCAGCACGCCTTTGGTCATGCGGTTGGCGCGGTCGAGATCGGAGCGGGACTTGGCCAGAGTCGCCTCGGCCTCCGCGATGGCAGCTTTCTGCTGAGCGATCTGCGCCTTCAGAAGCGTATCGTTGAGCTTGGCGAGGCGCTGGCCTTTTCTGACCCGGTCGCCTTCGTCCACATCGACGGCGACCACGGCAAGGCCGCTGGTCTCCGCACCGATGGGCATCTCGCGCCAGGCCGCCACCGTGCCGGTCGCGCTCACGCGGTTATCGATGCTGCGCTTGGCCACGGGCGTCACGAGAACGCTCAGCCCCGCGATATCGCCTTCGGGCGCCACGGCCGCATCGGCCTCTTGCGCCCAGGCATGGCCGCTCGCGGCGAACAGGACGCCGAAGAGCAGCACAAAGAATGTCAGAGCGACGGGATAGGCGCGGGTCATACCGGGGTCCCTCAAACCGATTTCTCGGAAGCCACGTTTCTCAAAAATTTCTTTCAAACACTACCTAGAGAGACAGGGGATGGCGGCCATGCAGGTCATGTCGCCATCCCCCTTTGCCGTTGCCTCTCATTCTTCGCCGGCCCGTTTACGCCGAGCCTGGCTTTACTTTCCTGCTACGGCCGACCTTTAAAGCTCGTCGCGATCTGCCGGAGCGGCATCGTCCTCGCCGCCGTCTGCCTCGTCAGGGGCACTCATATCCGCATCGTCGTCGGAGGTGCCCATCTTCGGCTTGTCCTGGTGCGGCTTCATATCGCCATGGCGACCTCCGCGATCCATATCGCCATGACGGTCGTGGCGCTTGCACTGCATGCCGCCGGGGCCTTTGCCATCGCGGTCGCCCCAGCCATGGGCCCGCATGCGCCGGTGGATGCTGGCCTCATAGGCTTCCACGCGCTCCAGCTGATCCGGCGTCAGGGTTTCGCGCAGTTTGATGACCGCATCCTTCAGCTTTTGCGCGGCTTCTGCCTTCTCCAGGGTCCGGTCGGCGAATTTCTCGGCCATCCAGAAAGGCTCGCGGTCGTCCAGCTTAGCCGGCTTGTCGAAATGGTGCGGCCGCTTCGGCATCATAGCCAGCAGAGCATCGGTGAAGTCGCGCCAGGTATCGAGCTGCTCGGCGCGGATGCCGATCGCCGTCTCCATGACGGAAAGCTCCCGCGCCATGCGGTTCGGGTCGGGCCGGAAGTGATGGCCTTTCATGCCACCGCTCATGCCGTGCTTCATGTGATGCTTTTTGCCATGCATTTTACAGCTAAGGCCCTTGGCCTGCTTGCCGTCGCCATGCTTCTGGGCGTGCATGGCGTGATGGCCGCGATCGTCTTTCTTTTCATGGGCGTAGACGAGGCCGCCCGCTGCGGAAACAGCCAACAGGGCCGCAAGTCCGAGAGCGAGAGATTTAAAACGGGTCATGTGGACACTCCTTGGGGGGTCGTTTCAATGCCTGCAAGATAGGGCGAAACAATTGCAATACTTCGTCTTGTTGTTTCGGAGCATGTCCGGAAGAAGGAAATTTGTTTCGAAATATTTCTGAGCCCGGGTTTCTCAATGCTCGCTTACAAAATTCCCCTCGCTGTCCCATCCCGCCGTGACTAGAAAAAGGCTGGGCCAACCGGCCCAGAAGGTTTTTGACAGGTCCCATAATGCAAACGTCCCCGCAAATTCTCGTGGTCGATGACGATCCGGAAATCCGCAAGCTGCTGGCGCGCTATATCGAGAGCCAAGGGTTCCGGGTGCTGCTCGCCGCCACACGTCAGGAGCTGGAAGAAGCGCTCACGACCCATGGCGTGGATCTGATGGTGCTGGATGTGATGCTGCCTGACGGATCGGGCCTCGATATCTGCCGGGATCTGCGGGCGCGGCGCTCCATGGTGCCCATCATCCTGCTCACGGCGTTGAAGGAGGATGTGGACCGGATCATCGGACTCGAGATCGGCGCCGACGACTATATGGGCAAGCCGTTCAATCCGCGGGAGCTGGTGGCGCGCATTCGCGCCGTGCTGCGCCGGCGGGCGGAGCTGCCGGGACCAGCCGAGGCAACCACCTATTCTTTCGAAGGGTTCGTTGCGGAACCTGCCACGCGACGGGTGCTCAATCCGGCCGGCGAGGAAATAGATCTCACCGGCGCGGAATACGACCTGCTGCAGGTCTTCCTGGAGCGGCCCGGCCGGGTGCTGTCGCGGGACAGCCTGCTGGACCTCACCCGCGGCCGCGAGGGCGACGTGATGGACCGGTCGATCGATGTGCTGATGAGCCGGCTGCGCCGCAAGCTCGGCGAGGAAAAGTCGGGCAAGCTGTTCAAGACCGTGCGCAATGGGGGCTATCAGCTCGCCGCCCGAGTCGAGACCAAGGATGTCGCGTCGTGAGCACGTTGCGGGTCCGTATCGCGCTGCTGCTGCTCGCCGTCATCGTCGTCGTGGTGGGATCCGCCACGGCACTTTCCATGCTGGTCTTCGGACCGCCCGGACCGAAGACCACGATCGAGCCGGTCGCCGAGCAGATCATCATGCTGTCTGCCCTGGCGGAGTCGGCCCCCAAGGTCACGACCGGCGCGATCCGTTATGCGCAAGAGCCCGCAAAGGGGCGGCGCGACGGAGGCATGACGCAATGGCTGCAGCAGACCTTGGCGAAGAAGGGCTCCGACCTGGAGGTCAGCGTGACCCGTGAAGGACGGGGCAATCCGCTGATGGTTTCCATTCCGGCCGGCGAGAAAGGCTACATCCTAATGCCGATGCCGCGTCTGCCGCGGCCCGGGGTCGGCTGGCGCATCTTCTCGCGCTGGATGCTCTATCTTACGGCGGCCGCGGCAGCGATTGCCATCTTCGTCTCCTATCGCATGACGCGACCACTGGTGATGCTGGAGAACGCCGTCGCGTCGGTGGAGCCGGAGGCGATTCTGCCACCCCTGCCCGAGAAGGGGCCGGCGGAGGTCCGCGCCACGGCGGAAGCGCTGAACCGGCTTTCGGCGCGACTCAGGACGGCGGTGGAAAGCCGGATGCGCCTGGTGGCAGCGGCGGGACACGATCTGCGCACGCCCATGACACGGATGCGGCTCCGGGCGGAGTTCCTCGATCTCGACGACGAGGAACGCGAGCTGTGGCTGAAGGATCTCGACGAGCTCGACAGGATCGCCGATAGCGCCATACTGCTGGTACGCGAGGAGGTCGATCAGCCGGCGCCGGAGAAGATTCGTCTCGACACCCTGTTGACCGAGATCGCCAAGGAGCTTCGCACCCAAGGCCGCTCCGTGGCGCTCGACGCGTTGCCGCCGCTCACCGTGGAGGGTAGCTCCCTGGCCCTGGCGCGCGCCTTGCGCAACCTGATCATCAATGCCGCGACCCATGGCGGCGGCGCTTCGGTGGCTTTGCTCGAGGAGGATGGCCAGGCGCTGGTTCGAATCGAGGACGAGGGGCCCGGCATTCCGGAGGATCTACTGGGGCAGATCTTCGAGCCGTTCTTCCGGGTCGACCCCGCGCGCCGGCAGAACATCGCCGGTGCCGGACTCGGGCTCACCATCGCGAAGGAGATCATCCAGCGCGCGGGCGGCGACGTGACGATTGAGAACAAGCAGCCGGAAGGCCTACGGCAAATCATCCGCCTGCCGCTTGCGCGCTAAAGGCGCGGCGATCCGCTGCCGGCCAGGGGCAAAATCAGACGAACCACAAGCCCCGGACGATTATCCGACAACCGGACCTCGCCGCCCCAGGCCTCTGCGATATCGGCGACGATGGCGAGGCCGAGGCCAGCCCCCTCGCCTGACTGGTCGAGGCGCTCGCCGCGGCGGAGCACCGCCTCGAATCGATCTTCCGGAATGCCCGGCCCATCGTCGGCAATCGTGAGAACCGCCTTATCCGCTTCGGCCTCCGCCGTGACGGTGACCTCGCTGTTCGCGTGGCGGGTGGCATTCTCCAGCAGATTGCCGAGAAGCTCGGCGAGATCCTGCGCATCCATGCGGACGGCAAGCCCGTCCTGAACCTTTTCCGACCAGGTCAGCTCCGCACCGCGCGGTGTCCGTTCCATCACCCGGCGCACGGTCGCCACGATATGAGCGATATCGGTGCGCGCGATGCCGGTCTTCGGCGCAAGCCGCGCCTGGGCGAGCTGACGCTCCACATGGCCCTGCATGGTATCGGCCAGAAGCTCGATCGTCTTGGCCGCCTCGGTCTCCCCCTTCTCGCGCAAGGAGCGCGCTTCGCCGGAAAGAACCTGCAAGGAGGTCTTCAGACCATGGGCCAGATCGGCAGCGCGGCGGCGCGCCTTCTCGACTTGATCGGAACGCGCCTGCAGAAGGCTGTCGATCTCGGATGCAAGAGGCTGCACCTCGTCGGGGAAGGTCTCGCCCAAACGGTCAGCCTGTCCGGCACGGATGGCGCCGAGGCGCATCCGCAAGGTCTTTAGGGGACGCAGGCCGATGGTCACCTGAGCGAAGGCGGCCGCGCCCAGAAGCAGGCCGATGAGAAGCAGGGAGGGAACGAGAATACCGGCAAAGCGCCGGGTCGCGCCGTGAAGCTCCGCCGCATCGAGGGCCACGGCCACATCGACCTCGCCTCCGTTCATGGTTCTGGGCAGCGCAACCTGGCGCTGAAGAACATGAAGGGTGCTGCCGCCCGGACCAGGCAGGCTGAGATGCCTCAGCTCGGCGTTCTCCGGATCGGCTTTCGGCAGGTCGAGCTCGAAATCCCACAGGGAGCGCGAGCGGTAGACCGGCCCGTCCGGGTCGACGCGCACCTGCCAATAGAGACCGGAGAGAGGCTGGCGAAAGCGGGAATCGGTCGGCTGTCGCAGCACGGCGATGTCGCCCTCCGGCGACCGGCCGAGCCCGGCGATGAGCTGGTCGAGATGAACGTTTAGCTCGTTGTCGACGGATTGCGCGACGTGACGCTCGAAGAGCAGGGTCAACAACGCAGCGGCGACGAGCACGGCGGCAAGGCTTGAGATCCCAGCCGCGATAAGCAGACGCCAACGGAGCGATCCGCGATTCATGACGTTTTTTCCGAGGCGTCACCGGGATCGCCGTCCGCCACGCAATAGCCGAAACCGCGCCGGGTCTCGATGGCTCCGGGCGCGAGCTTCTTGCGCAAACGTGTGATGACGGCCTCAAGGGCATTGGCGTCGCGAGCATCATCGTCGCCATAGAGATGCTCGATCAGCTCCGTGGGCGGCACCACCCTGTCCTTCTGATGCATGAGATAGCTCATCAGCCGATATTCCAGCGGCGAGAGCCGGACCGGCACGCCGCGATTGGAGAGCCGCATCTGCAGGGTATCGAGCGTGAGATCGCCCGCCTCGATCACCGCCGCGCCGTGACCCGAAGCCCGGCGGACAAGCGCGCGGATGCGTGCCACCAATTCCTCCAAGCGAAAGGGCTTGGTGAGATAGTCGTCGGCGCCGGCGTCGATCCCTTCCACGCGCTCCGGCCAAGCGCCGCGGGCGGTGAGGATCAGGACGGGGGTCTGCTTGCGGCCCGCGCGCCAGCGCTTCAGCACGGCGAGGCCGTCCATCTTCGGCAAGCCGAGATCGAGAATGATGGCGTCGAAGCTGCCGGTATCGCCGCGAAACCAGGCATCCTCGCCGTCAGACGAAAGCTCCGTGGAGAACCCGGCGGCGGCAAGCGCCTTCTCGATATCGGCGGCAATGCGCGTATCGTCCTCGACGATGAGGATATGCATCAATCCTCGTCCTCTCGATCCAGAATCTCGGCCGTGTTGGCGTCGACCTCGATCTCTTGCAGGCGACCCCCTTCGGTCAGGATCTTGAACTCATACACATAGACGCCGTCCTCCCGGTCGAGCTCCACCTCGATGATCTCGCCGGGAATCTCTTCACCGACCTTGGCCGCGATCTCCGCGAGCGGGCGCACGAGCCCCTGCTCCACCGCCTTTCGGGCGAATTCGTGATCGTCCTCGTCATCGCCCCGGACGACGGCCGGGGTCATGAGCAGGACCGCGAGCATGACGAGGCCCGCCGATTTCAATAAGGCGTGCAAAGCATTCCACATGGCTCTCAACCTGCCGCGAAGAAGCTGACAAATGCCTGACAAAGCCGGTCAGACCGCTATCAGCACCGCTGCTTCATTCTGCCGAGCATCGGGCGGGACGACCGCCATCAGACAAAGGAGCAAACCATGCGTAAGACAGCAATCGCCCTCGCCGTTCTCGGCGCTTTCGCCGCCGCCACACCGGCCCTCGCCTGGACGGGCAATCGACTGAACGTGCCGGCGGAGAAGTGGATGTCGCCTGCGGAGCTGAAGGCCAACCTGAAGGACCAGGGCTACGACGTCCGGGAGATCGAGGCCGACGACGGGGCCTACGAGGTCGAGATGACCGACAAGGACGGCACACGTATCGAGGCCCATATCCATCCCGAGACGGGCGAGATCCTGAAGAATTACGACGACTGATCTATCGGCTCGGATGCGGGCCGGCCAAGGCCGGTCCGCTTCCTCGTCGCTTGCAGCCGCTCGTCCGGCCGGAACAATGCCCAACAGCACGAGTTTGAGTTTGCACGAAATCTATCGAAGGGAGGAGGACCATGAGCGCCACAGGTCTCGACGTCTTCGACAAGACCTTGCAAACCACCAATAGCTGGCTCAACGAGATCGGCGAGACGATCGGTCCGGACCGACAAAAATCCTATCATGCGCTTCGGGCCGTGCTGTTCGCCCTACGCGACCGGCTGCCGCCGGAGGAATCAGCCCATCTCGCCTCGCAGCTTCCGATCCTGGTGCGCGGCATCTATTACGACGGCTACGAGCCGACGGGAAAGCCGGAGAAGATCCGCTCGGAGCAGGAGTTCCTGGCGAAGGTCTCGGAACATCTTCAGGCGGGCGGGCCGATCGATCCCGACGATGCGACACGCGCGGTTTTCAGGCTTTTGGAGGCTCATATCGCCGATGGCGAGATAGGGCATGTAAAGCACGCCCTGCCGGAAGGCCTGCGAAGCTTCTTTACCCATTAGGGACGTGAGCAGCGGCTACGAGATCGCATAGCCCACCTATTCGGCCGCTTCATTCTCGCCCGCCAGGGATTGCCGGATCTCATGCACGCGGTTGGGGTTGAGTTCGCCCAAATCGTTGCCCCAACTCGTTCGGATGTAGCTGGCCACGGCGGCGATATCGGAATCCGACAGCTCGGCGAATGACGGCATGATGCCGGGCCCGATCAGGATTTGCCCCACCACGTAGACATCGTCCTTAAGGCGCTCGTTGCCCCGAAAGGCCGGACCCGCCGTGCCGAAACCCATGCCCCCATGGCAGCCGGAGCAATGCATATTCGCATAGAGGCGGTGGCCGCGATCGACCAGTTCGGAGCCCGAGGCGAAATCGGGATCGATCTGCTGCGGTCCATCGGCCTGGAAGATAGACGAGACAGCGCCCGCCTCACCCTTTCCGGCCAGGACCGACAGCAACATCGCAGCTATCACGCCGGCCAGCCATCGGTGCCGTCCGGCCCGGTCGCGGGAGCACGCCATGCTTCCACCTTCCTCCTTGGCTTCCTCCGTTGCCAACCATGTGCTGAAGGGAAAACGGGTGCCTCGCGCAGAGGTTTCAAAGCGCGTTAGCGATAGTCCGGGTTCGGGTGGTCGAAACTGCAGCCGGCATCCCAGAGCTTGCGCTGATTGCCGTGGGCCGGATAGCCGCCCGCTTCTTTCAAGAGCCGCGCCATATGCATCAGATTCCAGGTCATGAAGGTGGTGTTGCGCTGGGTGAAATCGTTCTGGGGCCCGCCGGAGCCTTCGTCGAGATAGGAGGGGCCCGGCCCGGCCTCGCCAATCCAGCCGCAATCGGCCTGAGGCGGGACACCATATCCGAGATGCTGGAGGGAATAGAGGATCTCCATGGCGCAATGCTTGATGCCATCCTCGTTGCCGGTAATCACGCAGCCGCCGGTCTTGCCGTAGAAGATCCACTGCCCCTTCTCGTTCAGCTCGGCGGACATGCCGTAGAGCCGCTGGATGAGATTTGAGCAGACGGCGGAGATCTGGCCCAACCAGATGGGCGAGCCGATCACCAGAATGTCGGCCTCCAAAATCTTTGGCCAGAGATCCGGCCATTCGTCGGTCTTGAAGCCGTGCTCACGCATATCGGGATAGACGCCGTAGGCGATATCGTGATCGACGGCGCGGATGGAGGTTACCTTCACGCCGTTCGCCTCCATGATCGCCTTGGAGACGTCCATCAGCCCCGCGGTGTTGGAGACTTGCGGCGAAGGCTTCAGGGTGCAATTGACGAAGCAGGCCTTGAGATTGGAGAAATCGAAGGGCGCGCTGTCGCACAGCTCCTTCTGTCTAGGGCTAAGGGACATCGCAGCACTCCTCGGGGTTGCAGCACGGATGCCGGGAAGCCTAAGCGTGCGGGCAGCGATGGGAAAGACACGAGGGTGTGAAGAGACGGCTGCAACACTTGCGATTGCCGCGATCCCTCCCACGCCCCATGATGGGATTCTCGCGAGGATCAGGAGACCAAACCCATGCGCGTGCTTACCATCACGAAACGCTCCCACCTGCTGCTTGCCGCCCTGCTCGCCTGCGTGGCTTTGCCTGCCAGCGTCCAGGCCGACGACGCCAAGCCGATCGCAGAAGCCGTCTTCAAATGCGATGGAGACAAGTCCATCGACGCGACATTCTACGAAGAGAAGGTCGACCTCACGCTCTCAGACGGGCGGAGCATGGAGCTGCCCCAGGTGATCTCCGGCTCCGGCGCGCGCTACGCCAATGCGGATGAGAGCTTCGTGTTCTGGAACAAGGGCAACACGGCCTTCGTCACCGAAGGGCCGGACGAAAAGATGACCTTCGAGAATTGCGTCGACGAGAAGGACGCGGACTAGATAGGATTTCTCACCTAAGTTCCCAAGCCGAACCGCTCTCGCGAGACCGTACTCACCCACCGGTTGGTGGATTTCGCGCAATATCGCGGCGTTAGCTGTTCACAGGGAATTGCGTTTGCTCCTATCGAACGAAATACCCCCCATTTTTTCAAAGGAATATCATGACCCTCCATAGAGTTCGCCAGCGCGCCACAGCTTCGCTGTTCTGCGTCGTCGCGATCGCCCTGCTCGCCATCGTCCCGGGCGGCGCTGCATTCGGTGCCTCTCTCGAGGGCTGGTCGCGGAAGATGATCGACAAGGGCGACGTGCATCTCGAGATCTTCGAACGCGGCGAGGGCCAGACCGTCCTGATGCATCCGTCACTCGGCCGGCCGGCCCAGGATTTCGAGGACCTCGGCAACAGCGTGGCGGAGGCCGGCTACCACGTCGTGCTCATCAACCCGCGCGGGATCGGCGAGAGCACCGGTCCGATGGAGACCGTGAAGCTGCAGGACCTCGGCAACGATGTCTGGATGGTCGCCGATGAGCTCGGTCTCGATAAGGTCTTCATGCTCGGCCAGAACTTCGGCAACCGCATCTCGCGGACCGTATCGTCGCTCCAGCCGGACCGGGTGATCGGACTGATGCTGCTCGCCGCAGGCGGCGAGGTTCAGCCGAGCAAAGCGACCTGGGCGGAGTTCGAGAAGATGTACGATCCGAACCTGTCGCCGGAGGAACATCGCGAGGCGGTGGCGAATTCCATGTTCGCCCCAGGCAACAGCCCTGATGCGTTCCTCGGCGGCTGGCACCAGAAGACGGCGGAGCTGCAGGCGGAAGCCGCCAAACGGACGGACTTCAAACCGCTGTTCAACGGCGGCACCGCCCCTGCCCTCGTCGTCCAGGGGTTGCAGGACAAAATCGCACCGCCTCAGAACGCGTTCGATTTCGTCACCAACCGCCCGGACGCGCGCCTGGTCGCTTTTCCGAACATGGGTCACGCCATGCTACCGGAGCAGCCGGACCACATCGCCGATGCGGTGATCAATTTCCTGAACGATCAGAAGTGATGGACCGGCCGGTTCGCCGACCGCGCCGACTCTAGCGACAATCGCGGGCGCTCCCATCGGGGCGCCCGTTTTGCTTTGGGACTCTAACCGTCGATCTCTTCGCGGAGGAGCTCCAGGCGGAGCCATTCCTCTTCGCATGTCTCCAGCTCGGACTGGGCGTCGGCCAGGCGTTTGGTGGAGGCGGTGAAGGCCTCGACGTCCCGGGTGTAGAAGTCCGGATCGGCGAGAGCCTCTTCGAGCTTGCCGATCTCCTTGTGGAGCGCCTCCATCTGGCCGGGCAACACTTTCAGGGCGTGCTGTTCTTTCGGGTTGAGGCGGCGCCGTTCGGGCTTCGGCTCGTTCTTGGGCTTCTTGTTGGGCGCTCCCGCGCCGGCCTCCCCCGCCAGCATCTTCTTCGGCGGCGCACTGACGGGCGTGGTGTGGGCCTCCTCCTTCTCCATGCCGTAGCCGCGCTGGGCGACCATGTCGGTATAGCCGCCGGCATATTCGATCCACTTGCCTCCTTCCCCGGCCCCCGCCCCGCCTTCATAGGCCACCACGGAGGTGACCGTGCGGTCGAGGAAGTCGCGGTCGTGAGAGACGAGGATCACGGTGCCGGGATAGTTGGCCAGCATCTCCTGGAGCAGGTCCAGGGTCTCCAGGTCGAGATCGTTGGTAGGCTCGTCGAGCACCAGCAGGTTCGACGGGTGGGAGAGCGCCACCGCCAGCATGGCGCGGCCGAGCTCGCCGCCCGACAGGGCCTTGATGGGCGTCTGGGCCTGCTCCGGCTTGAACAGGAAGTCCTTCATATAGCCGACCACGTGGCGGGAGCGGCCGTTGATGATGACGGAGTCGCCCCGCCCGCCGGTGAGGGTCGCGGCGAGGCTGCGATCGACATCCAGCTTCTCGCGGCGCTGATCGAGGGTCGCGATTTCCAGATTGGTACCGAGCTTCACAGTGCCGGCATCGGGCTTCTGGCCGCCTGTCAGCATATTGATCAAAGTGGTCTTGCCGGCACCGTTGGGGCCGACGATGCCGACCCGGTCGCCGCGCACGATCTTGATGCTGAAATCGTCGACGATCTTCCGGTCGCCGTAGGATTTGGAGATGCGGTGGGCCTCGATGACCTTCTTGCCGGTCTCCATGGCATCCTGCACCTCCAGCTTCATCTCCCCGCCCGCCTTGTTGCGGCGGAGCTGATCGCGCTGGCGGCGCAGCGCGCGCAGGTCCTCGAGGCGGCGCTGATTGCGCTTGCGGCGGCCGCTGACGCCATAGCGGAGCCAATGCTCCTCCTGGACGATCTTGCGGTCGAGCTTGTGACGGCCCTGCTCTTCCTCCTCGAGGACCCGGTCCCGCCATTCCTCGAAATGGGCGAAGCCGCGCTCCAGGCGGCGGGTGGTGCCGCGGTCGAGCCAGACGGTGGTCTTCGACAGGTTCTCCAGGAAGCGCCGGTCGTGGCTGATCATGACGATGGCCGAACGCGCGGCCTTCAAGGCGGCTTCGAGACGCTCGATGGCCAGCAGGTCGAGATGGTTGGTCGGCTCGTCCAAAAGCAGGATGTCGGGCGCGGCGGCCAGCACCCGGGCGAGCGCCACCCGGCGCGCCTCGCCGCCGGACAGATGGGCCGGATCCTCCTTGCCCGTGAGCCCCATCTCCTCGAGCCAGATCTGCGCCCGGTGGGGATCGTCGCTCGGCGGCAGGCCGTCCTCCACGAAATCCGCCGTGGTGGCATAGCCGGACAGGTTGGGCTCCTGCTGCAGGTAACGGATGGTCGCCGTGGGCTGAAGAAAGCGGGTGCCGCCGTCGGGCTCCACGAGACCTGCTGCGACCTTCAGCAGGGTCGATTTGCCCGAGCCGTTCCGCCCGACCAGCGCCAGCATCTCGCCTTCGCCCACGGAAAGGGTCGCGCCGTTCAGAAGCGGCTTCACCCCGTAGGTGAGGTCGATATCTTGCAGCAGAAGAAGAGGCGGCGATGCCATGGCGTTGGGCGCGGTCATGTTGGGGTGGAGACGCAAGAGGGGCTGCGCCGACGCTGCGACGCCGACCCCCGTGGCTCCATAGCGCGAACCGAGCGCCGTTGCCAACGGGAAGGCCACTCCGGGAGTCCGCTCCTAGGCGTTATCGCCCCAGGTGATCGCAGCGGTCGCCGCATAGTTCCAGATCGACCCGACGATGGCGCCGGCAAGGCCGGCGATCAGCCACATCTGGTCCCACTCGTAGATAAACATCGCCAGCCCGACATTGGCCACCACGCCGATACTGCAAATCGCGGCGAATGAGACGAAGCCGGTTACCAGGCGCCAGCCGCGCCGGCGCCGGTCGCGATAGGTGAGCGCATTGTTCAGCAGATAGTTCGACAGCATCGCGAGGGTCGTCGCGCCGAATTGGGCCAGTCCGAATACGACCCCACTCCACAGCAGCACCCAAAGGGCCGCGATATTGACCGCAACACCGCTGCCGCCCACGAGGCCGAACAGGATAAAGCGGACCGAGAGGGTATCGTTGGTGAGCTTTGCGAGGACCAGCCCGAGATATTCGAGGATGACCAGGATATCGAGCTTGCTCTCGCCGGTGACCCGCGGCGCAAAGACGTATTCGTATTCGCGAACCTGCAAGCCGGGTGGCGCGGACGCGACGATGTCGAGCAGAATCTTGAAGCCTTGCTTCGAAAGGCTCGGCGCCACTTGCTCGATCACGCTGCGCCGCATCAGGAAGAACCCGCTCATCGGGTCGCTCAACTCGGCGCGCAGCAATCGTTTGGCCAGCGCGTTGGCCAGATCGCTGACCCGCTGACGCAGCGGAGACAGGCCCGGCCCGTTCTCGCCCCTCTGCCCGTCTTGCCCCTGTCCACCTTGCCCCTGCCCGTTTTGCCGCGTCGCCACGACCAGGTCGGCATTCTCCGACCTGAGCATCTCAAGCATGCCTGGAAGCGCGGCCGTGTCGTGCTGCAAATCGCCATCCATGACGGCGACGAAGGGCGCTGCGCTGGACAACATGCCCTCGATGACGGCGCCGGCAAGCCCCCGGCGTTTGAGCCTCCGGATGCCCCGGATCCGGGGATCGCGCTCGGCAATCTCCTTCACGGCGACGATGGTGCCGTCGGGAGAATCGTCATCGACGAAAATCGCCTCCCATCGCACGCCTTCCAGGGCGCGCCTCAATTCGGCGACGATGGGCTCGACATTGCCGCGTTCGTTGCGGGTCGGTATGACGATGGAAAGTTCCGCCGGAAGCGATTGCGCCGCCGCCTGCGCGGAATGCCATGGTTCGGCGGGCGCATCGTTCTCCGCGGGTGCATCATACTGCGTCGCGCCCACCGGTTCCGATTCCGGCTCCCGTGCAGACGCGTCCCATCGGGATAAGGACTCGTGTTCGGGTTGAGCCTCCAAGCGCGTTGGCTTGCGATCCGCACGATCCGTCATGAACTATTCCTCAAATACGCAATGACTTTTTTCGGAGAAGGACGCTCCGCTGTAAGGAGCCGGCACTAAGCTATTTCGCTATTTGTTCGGTCGACCGATGGAGGCCGGCCATAACGGGTTTGATATCTATTGCGGGCCCGAGCCGTTGAAATGGCGGCCCAAATAGACCGACAGTCTCAAGGCGGGCTCGCCGCCCTGCATAATTGGAATATCTGGCAATTCGGCGACACTCCGGAACGAGCGTCCATAGAGACGCTTGACCTTCGAGAGCGGCAAATCCCGCCCGACAATCAACGCGTCTCGGCCGCGATAGGCCTCCGGCCGGGTGAGGATGCCGTAGCCGTGGGGATTGCGTGAGAGGCAAAGTACCGGCATCTGGCCGTGCAGCGCGTAGTCGATCTTGCCGGCATCCTGCCAGCCGGTCGCGACCACGAACATGTCCCGGCGGTCCAAGAAGCCGCGCGCGTCCAGCTCCGTCCGGAGGTTGTTCCAATCCAGCGTGGCTCTAAGGGGATTGGGCAACGCCGTCCCGGCCAGGGACCGGACCGGAGGCCACGGCAGCTGGGCGAGCGCAATCGTGCCGCCGAGCAAAACCGCCGTGAAGACCGCCGACCCGATGAGCCATGGCCGCGTGCGCCGGTATCCCGCCTCAAGTGCATAGGCGACTTGGCGGCCGAGCAACGGGAAAAGCATCAGATAGCCCGGCGCCGCCCAGTGGGGCAGGGTGCGCGTGCCGATGGCAGCGACCAGGGTGAACACCGCAATCGGGCCAATCGCCAGACAGGCCAGCATCCATTGGCGGTCCTGGGCGGGACCATTGAGGCAGGCCCTTACGAGGCACAGCAAGAGTGGCAGCCAAATCCACGGAAGCAGGTACAGAGCGTGGCCGGCCAGCGCAACGATCGGTCCCAACGGCGTAAACTCGCGCGGTTCGGCCCGGTCGGCCTGAAATCCGAAGGAAACCCAGCCGTGGCTCTCGTTCCAAACGATGGCCGGAAGACAGACGACGACAGCCAGCACGGCGCCCAGATAGGGCCATGGCGTCAGCAGCCAATGGCGATGCCGCGGGCTGGTCAGCAGAAACAGACCGATGCCCGCAAACAAGAAAACCCCGTGGAGCTTCGCCATCATCGCCAGGCCCCCGCACAGGCCTGCCGCCAGCCACCACAACGGGGCTTTGCGGCCGGCGCCGAAGATCGCGACGGAAGCGCAATAGGCACCACCGAGCAGGGCTGCGTTGAGGGGGCCATCGGGCAACACCCAGGTGCCGCTGGTCCAGGCGACGACCGGCGCGACGCTAAGCGTGACCACGGCCCAAAGGCCGGCCCGCGCGCCAAACAACAGCCGGGTGAGAATGAACATCAGCCAGGTCGTCAGCGCGAAGATGGCGATGAAGGGCGCGCGCAGCGCCAGGGCCGTTTCGCCTCCGAACAGATGCGCCCCCGCCCATGCGAGCCACCAGGCGAGAGGGGGATGATCGTAATAGCCAAGCTGGATGTCGCGCCCGGTCGCGACGGTGTAGCTCTCGTCGATGCCGAGGCCGAGGCTCAAAGCAAACACGATGCGGACGATCGCCGTGACGAGGATGATTGCCACGACCGCGTTGACTGGCGAAAGCCGGCCGGCAATGCTTTGGTCCGGGCCTGCGCCTTGCGGCCTTTGGTGAGAGGACGTCTGCATCCCCGACGTCTGCATCCCCAAAGGGCGCTCGTTGGCGATTGCCATCCTGCTAACTCCGGATCGTGCCTTGCTGGAGAACGCTCGCGCCCATGGGGCCGCCCGTATGGCCACCCATGGGGCTATGGCTAGGCTAGTCTAGTGGGTTGGTCGAGTCCGTAGGCCTCACAAGTTCGGCCGAAGGGTGCGGCGCATGGTCCGGCCGCATCCCGAGAGAACCTTCAGGCTAAGGTTTCGGCACGGAAAGCGGGAGCGTCACGGTCAGGAAGCCGACATCGCCTTCCAGCCGGTTCTCTACATCCGCTCGCCGGGAAGCCGGCTCGCCTGCTTCACCCAATCGGCGAATTGCGTCTCGTCGAGCTCGCCTTCGTAGATGTCGAGATAGCGCACCTGCTCGTATTTGGATGTCCCGGGCGGCACAGGCCGCAGCGCATGGCCGCGGAAGAAGGTCACCTTGATGTATTTCGTGAAGCAGTGGAAGCTGAGGAACCAGCCTTGCTCCTCGTCCGCGACGCCGTAGAAGGGCGAGTTCCATTTGACCGCCTTGCGAGCGCCGGGGACGGTTTCCACGATGAGCTTGTCGAGACGTCGCCCCACCTCGCCTTTCCAGCCCGGCATGGCATCGATATAGGCCTGCACGGGGGCATCGCCGTAGCCCTTGGGAATCTGGGGGTTGCCGCCGGAGAGGAGAACCGGCTTACCGGAGCCAGGCTTCGCGGCGGTCTCCTTCGCAGCAGTCTCCTTCGCGCCTGAAGCGGGCCTCTTGGACGTCTTTTTGGATGTCTTGCCGGCCATTCCGGTCCCCGTATCCGACTTGCGTGTCTAACTGCTTGTGCTTCGTGCCCTGCTTCCTTTGGCGGCATAGGGCAACACGAACATGTAGAGCCCGGTGAGGAAAAGGAAGAAAAGCGGGAGCAAGGGCAGGAGATACACCCACTCCGCAGGCTCCCTTCCGAAGCCCTGGATGGCGAAGATTGCGATGACGACCACCGTGAAGGCGACGGATAGCCAACGGTGACTCTGCCGAATCCATTTATTCCAGTTCAAGGGAACCTCCTTTGAAGATGGGGCGAAGCGGATCGGGCGCGCCGCTCGACGACGACCTTCAGTCCATGCGTGCGAGGAGCTGCTCCAGATTGCCGATGAAGTTCGGCCAGCCGGCCTGGGCGCCCTGGTAGTAGCGTGGCTGATCGGGCCGGAAGCCCGTCTGCTCCATGCGCAGAAGCGTGCCTTCGCCGGTCGGGGTGAGCGTCCAGGTGACGACGCTTTTGAGATTGTGGTCACCCCAGGTGTAGGACAGGCTTTTGTTCGGCTCGATCTCCAGGACCTCGCACTCCACAGCGCCCCATTCGGCGCGAAAGCCGAAACGGTGGCCGAGGACAGGCTCGAAATCGGTCTTCATGAGCCATTCCTCAATCAGGTGCGGCTGAGTCAGCGCGCGCCAGATCTTTTCCGACGGATGGGGCAGTTCCCGCTCGACGACGACGGAGCGGGTTTCAGTCGATGCTTCTGTCATTGATCCATCCTGTTCAGCAGATCTTCCAAATCGTCGAACCGGTTCTGCCAGAACCCGGTCATTCGTTTCGTCCAATCGAGCAGCGGGGAAAGCGCGTCGATCTGCGCGCTGTAATGGGTCTGCCGGCCTTCGTGGCGATCGAGGACCAGCCCGGCCCGCTTCAGGATCCCAAGATGCTTGGAGACCGCCGGCTGGGAGATCTCCGCCCAAGACGTCAGAGCCCCGACCGTTTGCTCTCCTTCGCGGCACAGCCGCTCGAAGATGGCCCGCCGCTTCGGATCGGCTAAGGTCCGGAAAAGGACATCATGGGTCGCCGTCATGTCACGCATAACCCGCTTGTTATGCAACAATCCATAACCGACTGGTTATGGATGAGTCAATTTGAGATTTCGGAAACGCTTCGTTCGCCGCTTACCTTCAGACGCGATGGCGCTGCAATGCTCTTGCCTTGCAGGTCTTGTTTGGCAAGACTTTGCGCATGACAGACCGGCCAAGCCCCAGGGACAAGAAGCGGACAGCGCCCTGGTGGCTCCCATCCTATGCCGGGCTGTTTCTCGGTTTTCTTTTCTTCATCCTGTCATTCACGCCTTCGCTGGTGCCGCGGCCGCTGATTTTTCAGGGACTCCTCGGCGGGCTGGCCTTCTTCATCGGCTATGCCATCGGCCATGGCGGCGTGGCGCTATGGCGCTACCTCGAACTGCCGGAGCTGCCGCGCCCCTGGTGGCGGGCCGCGAATATCGTGTTGGCGCTGGTCTGCGCGGTCGCTGCCATCCTCTACCTTCCCCAGGCCACCGCCTGGCAGGACGAAGTCCGCGCCCGCTTGAACATGCCGCCGGCGGAGGCCGCCAACCTCTTGCTGGTGATCCCGGCCGCGGCCGCAATCGCGGTTCTCCTGATGCTCCTCCTGCGCGGCTTGATCGCGGGATTCCGTGCCGCATCGGCGCTCGTCTACCGCTGGGTGCCACGGAGGATCGCCGGGCTGCTGGGCGCCGCGATCTTCGCGGTGCTGCTGGTGACACTGGTGAACGGCACGCTGATCAGCGCCACCATCACCGCCATCGACAAGGCACAGGCGCTGACGGATGTGACTAGCCCGCCCGGCGCGATCCAGCCGGAGGAAGCCACCCGATCGGGCGGTCCCGGTTCAAAGATCGCCTGGCAGGATCTCGGCCGCGCCGGCAAGCGTTTCGTCACGGAGGGCCCCAGGAAGGCGGAGATCGAAGCGTTCACCGGCCGTCCGGCGGTGGAGCCGATCCGGGTCTATGCCGGGCTTCGCGCGGCGGATTCGCCGGAGAAGCAGGCCGAGCTGGCGCTCGCCGATCTGATCGCCATGGACGCTTTCGACCGCTCGATCCTGGTGATCGCGACACCGACGGGAACCGGCTGGGTGGACAATAACGGCATCGCGCCGCTGGAATACATGCATGACGGCGATGTCGCGACCGTCGCCGTGCAGTACTCCTATCTGCAAAGCCCGCTCTCGCTGATCCTCGAGCCCGGACGCTCGCAGGACTCGGCAGCCGAGGTGTTCCGCGTGATCTACCGTTACTGGCGCAGCCTGCCGGACGATCGCCGGCCGAAGCTCTATCTGTTCGGCCTCAGCCTCGGCTCGCACGGGTCCGAGGCCTCGCCGCCAATGTATGCTTGGCTCGGGGATTCGTTCGACGGCGCGGTCTGGTCGGGCCCGCCCTTTCGCAACCGCATCTGGCGCGCGATCCAGCGCGACCGGAACGAGGAGTCGCCGCCGTGGCGGCCGGTGTTCGAAGATGGCGCGAACTTTCGCGTGATCGGCCACGGCGATAGCGCGGAAGACGCCGCTGCCGACTGGGGACGGGTGCGGATCGTCTATATCGTCTATCCCAGTGACGCGATCGTCTTCTTCGAGGAGAGCATGTTCTACCGGCAGCCCGGATGGATGGCATCGCCACGGGGCGAGGACGTGTCCCCGCTGCTGCAATGGTTCCCGATCGTCACTGCGCTGCAGGTCGGGATCGACATGATGTTCGCCGCGGAGGTGCCGCCGGGACATGGGCACGACATCGCGCCGGCGGATTATATCGAGGCGTGGACGGCGGTCAGCGCGCCGGAGGATTGGACCGGCGAGGATGCAAGCCGGCTTGCCACCAAGCTGGCGACCGAGGCGGCCAAGCACAGCAGCTCCTGGTGATAACGCATCCATGTGTGTGAAAAAATGGTGCCCAGGGGCGGAATCGAACCACCGACACGCGGATTTTCAGTCCGCTGCTCTACCGACTGAGCTACCTGGGCATCCGGCTCCGGAGCTGGGCGCTCCGGGCGACTGCTTTTTCGTATCAGGCGCGGGTTAATTTCGCCTGATCGAAGCCTAACGGGCCAAGCAGGAAAGTGGGCTTATAGGCAATCCGGCCCGCCCTGTCGAGTGGTGAGAATTCTCGTAATCCCGACTTATTCCTGACGATCCCGACTTATCGGCTGGGGACTTGCTGATACATGTCGACAGCGATCTGCCAGCCCTCTTCGCTCTTCAGCCAGTAGAGCATGGAGCGGCCGCGGATGGTGATCGGATCGCCCTCTTTCGGCGTGATCTGGCGGACCCAGCTCCAGATCATCACGGCACGGGAGTCGTCGCCGTCGATCTTCATGTCGCGAATGACTAGATCGTTATCACCCGACCGCAGCATGCGCTCGGTGAGGTCGCGGATCTCGGCCCTGCCCTCGGCGACCTTGCCGTCCGGCAGCAGAAGCGTGGCCTTGGGCGCATAGAGCTCGGCGATGGCGGCCGCATCGCCCCTTGCGGTGGCCTGCACGAAGATCATAGCGGCCTCCTTCGGATCCTTCAGGCCCTTCGCGGCGGCGAACTGTGGGGCAAGCATCGTCAGGCAGACGAGAAGCGTTACGGCCATCAATGCCTTGAGGCGGCTCATCGGCTATTCCTCCCTCGAAGTCCGGGGAGCTTCCCTCCGCCGGCATTTTGCCGGTGAGCTTAGCGCGTCGCGGCGGGAGATGTGCAACCGATCTCTGTCAGTCTTCCCCGTCTTCATCGGATGCACCTTGGCCGGCAGGCTCGCCGGGAACCGCATATTGGCCGGAGAGCCAGCGGTTCAAATCCACATCGGCGCAACGCTTGGAGCAGAACGGACGATACACATCCACGGTGGGCTTGCCACAGATGGGGCATTTGGGCTCGGCGCCCGCGCGCTTCTCGCGTTGTGGCCTCTTGCTGCCCGTCACGCGGTCTCCACTTCGACCCGGTTCAGCCAAAAATAGGTGATGGGGAAGTCTTCGCCGGAGAGCAGGTTCAAGGTCTCGTAGAGGGGCAGGCCGACCACGTTGGTGTAGGACCCCACCAGCTTCACCACGAAGCTCCCGGCAACCCCTTGCACGCCATAGCCGCCCGCCTTGCCGCGCCATTGGCCGGTGGCGATATAGGCCTCGATCTCGGCCCGGGTGAGACGCTTGAAGCGAACCCGGGTCTCGACGACCCGCTCGCGGTAGCGGCCGGACGGGGTGATCAGGCAGATGGCGCTATAGACCCGGTGGGAGCGGCCCGAGAGCAGCTCCAGGCAGCGGGTCGCCTCGTGCTCCTTTTCCGCCTTGACGAGGATGCGCTTGCCCACGGCAACCACCGTGTCGGCGGCCAGGATGAAGGAATTCTCGAATTCGGGCTCGGAGCGGAGCGCCTTCTGAATGGCCTCGGCCTTGGCGCGGGCCAGGCGGCGGCAGAGGTGACGCGGGGCCTCGCCGCGCTTGGCGCTCTCGTCGACATTGGCCGGGCGCAAGGCATCGGGCGTGATGCCCGCCTGCTCCAGCAAGCCCAGACGCCTGGGCGATGCGCTGGCGAGCACGAGCTTGGGGCGGTGCCCGCCGGTCTTCGCCTTTGCCTTGGACGGCTTGGCAGGTGCAGGCGCGGCTTTCCCGTCGCGCGGCGCTTCCTGCGACGCGGCGCTCTCGCCCTTGCCGGCGGCGCGCTTCGGCACCAGCCTATTTAAAGCGGTAAGTGATACGGCCTTTGGTGAGATCATAAGGGGTCATCTCGACAAGAACTTTGTCGCCTGCAAGTACCCGGATGCGGTTCTTGCGCATCCGCCCCGCCGTATGGGCGATGATCTCGTGGTCGTTCTCGAGTTTCACCCTGAAGGTGGCATTCGGGAGGAGTTCGGTCACCACTCCCGGAAATTCGAGCATCTCTTCCTTCGCCATAAAACTCCTTTCGTCTCCGCCGGCTGGCGGAGAATGGTCGCGCGGATGCGCAAAATCAAGGGCGATCACAGACTTGCCGACAAATACAGACTTGCCGACAAATGACGACTTGCCGACAAATGACCCGTCGCAGGGTTCACCGCGCTCTTTGCACGCTCAGCCCTTCCAATGAAGCGCACAGAGAAGGGTGAAGAGGCGGCGCGCGGTGGCGATATCGAGATTGATCTTGCCCTGCAGCCGTTCCTTCAGAAGCTGGCTCCCCTCGTCGTGCAAGCCTTTGCGTCCCATATCGATCGCCTCGATGCGGGAGGCGGGCGCCGTCTTTATGGCCTGAAAATAGCTTTCGCAGACGAGAAAATAGTCCTTCACCAGCTTGCGGAAGGGAGTCAGGGGAAGGTTCACCTCGTCGACCGGATTGTGCTCGGCATCTGCGATATTGAAGACCAGCCGGTTGTCGGCCAAGGAGAGGTGAAGCGTATAGGGCCCGTCCGGATGCCCCTCCAGATCGAAACTGTTCTCTTCCAGCAGATCGAAGATGGCGACCTCGCGCTCATGGGTCACCTCGGCATTATTGTGGCCGATGGAGCTCTCATCCAGGGTGACTTCGACGAGGCGAGACTGTTGCAGTCCTTGCGGTTCCGTCATCGCCCTCCCCCGGCATTGGTGCGGATGGAAACGGAGTAGCCATGGGCCGCCAGCCCCTCGGCTTCGGCCAGGGTCACCGCCGCGGGGCCGAGACGCGCGAGCGCATCGGCATCGAGCTTCAGCAGCGAGGTCCGCTTCATGAAGTCGATCACGCCGAGGCCCGACGCGAAACGGGCGCTGCGGGCGGTCGGCAGAACGTGATTGGAGCCGGCCACGTAATCGCCGATCGCCTCGGGCGTGTAGCGCCCCAGGAACATGGCACCGGCATTGCGAATCTCGGCGGCGAGACCGTCCGGATCGGCCGTGGCGATCTCCAGATGCTCCGGCGCCAGCCGGTCGGCAAGAGCCGGGGCTTCCTTCAAATCGCGCACCAGGATGACGGCACCGAAATCCTGCCAGCTCGCTTCCGCCGTCTCTTTACGCGGCAGATCGGAGAGCTGGTGCTCGACCGCATCGGCGACATCCTTGGCGAAGGCTTCATCGTCGGCGATGAGGATGGATTGAGCCGCCGCGTCATGCTCGGCCTGGGCCAGCAGGTCGGCCGCCACCCAGGCGGGATCGTTGCCGCTATCGGCGATCACCACCACCTCCGAGGGGCCGGCGATCATATCGATTCCGACGGTGCCGAAGACCTGGCGCTTGGCGGCGGCGACATAGGCGTTTCCGGGGCCGACGATCTTCGCCACGGGCCGGATCGTCTGCGTGCCATAAGCCAGCGCCGCGATCGCCTGGGCGCCGCCGATACGATAGATCTCGGAGACGCCCGCCATCTCGGCGGCGGCGAGAACCAAGGGGTTGAGCACGCCATCGGGGGTCGGCACGAACATGACGATGCGCTCCACGCCGGCGACCTTGGCCGGCACGGCATTCATGAGAACCGAACTCGGATAGCTTGCGGTGCCACCCGGCACATAGAGCCCGGCGGATTCGACCGCCGTCCAGCGGTTGCCCAGCTCGACGCCGAGGTCGTCGGTATAACGGTCGTCTTCGGGCCGCTGGCGCGCATGGTGATCGGCGATCCGGTCATGGGCGAGCTTGAGGGCGGCGAGAGTCGTGTCGTCGCAGGCCTCGCGGGCCGCGGCGATCTCCGCATCCGAAATGCGCAAGCCGCCTTCCGAGAGATCGACCCGGTCGAAGCGCTTGCTCAGCGCTATGAGGGCGTCGTCTCCCGCTTCCCGCACCTGGGCGATGATCGTGGCGACGGTATCGTTCACATCCGCCGAGGATTCGCGCTTGGTCGCGAGCAGATCGGCAAAGCGGGCGTCGAAATCCTCCGCCGCGGTGGAAAGCCAAACAGCCATGGCTTACGTCTCCGCTCCGGGATCGGCACCGGGATGGCGAGGCTGATTCTTGGTCTGCCAGACCGGCCCAAGATCCTTCAGCTCCGCCTCGATACACTCCGCCTCCAGCCGGATGGAGGCATCGCCGGAAAAGGTGAGATCGATGATGCCGCTCGGACCGTCGCTCGGCTCGAAGCGAATGGCAAGCAGGGAGAGCACCTGCTCGGGCTGGTCGGGGCGGAATCCCTTCAACTTCGCGTTGAAGACCCGGTCGAAACGGAGCGCCGCGCGCCGCCGCTGACAGGTCTCGGCATTGCTCTGGATCGCCTCCTCCCAATCGAAACGGTTCAGCACGGCGGCGAAGCGGTTCTGAGACGGCAGATAGGCCATATCGCCCACGCGCATGACGGCATCCTGCAGATGCAGGGAAATGACTTCGAGATCGTCATCGTCGAGCGCGAGCAGCTTCAATGGGGTCATTTGGTGCGAATTCTCTCAAAGGCCGCATTCGGTAGCGTGCCGTTCTAGCAAAGCTGCACGAGAATGAAAGCGCGCCGCATGGCCAAGCCGGTCTAGCTGGTGAGCCGCTCGATCTCGGCACCGCACTGGCCGAGCTTCTCCTCAATGCGCTCGAAGCCGCGGTCGAGGTGATAAACGCGGTTGATCACGGTTTCTCCCTCGGCTGCCAGCCCGGCGATCACCAGGGAGACGGAGGCTCTGAGATCGGTCGCCATGACCTGGGCGCCGCGCAGGGATTCCACGCCGGTCACGACCGCGGTATCGCCCTTCAGGTCGATATGGGCACCGAGACGGGCCAGCTCCTGCACATGCATGAAGCGATTCTCGAAGATGGTCTCCCGCACCGTGGACGTGCCTTCGGCCAAGGACATCAGGGCTAGGAGCTGGGCCTGCAGATCGGTGGGAAAGCCCGGAAACGGCTCGGTCTCGACGGAGGACGGCCCCAGCCCGTTGCCGTTGCGGGCGATGCGGATGCCGTTCTCGCGCTCTTCGACCTCGATGCCGCTTCCCCGCAGCAGTTCCAGGGCGCTCTGCCACAGCTCGGGACGGGCGCCTTCCAGCACCACATCGCCGCCGGTGGCGGCCACCGCCATGGCATAGGTGCCGGTCTCGATGCGATCGGGGAGCACGGCATGTTCCGCGCCGTGCAGGGCATCCACGCCTTGGATATGAAGGGTCGAGGAGCCGATGCCCTCGATCTTCGCGCCCATCTTGTTGAGGCAATCGGCGAGATCGCCGATCTCCGGCTCGCGGGCGGCGTTCTCGATCATGGTTTCGCCCTTGGCGAGGGCCGCCGCCATCAGCGTGTTGTGGGTGGCGCCGACGGAGACCTTGGGAAAAGCGATATGAGCCCCTTTCAGGCCACCCGGCGCGCGGGCCAGCACGTAGCCGCCATCCAGCTCGATCTCGGCGCCCAAAGCCTGAAGCGCCTGGAGATGGAGATCGACGGGGCGCGTGCCGATGGCGCAACCGCCCGGCAGAGAGACCTTGGCCCGGCCCATGCGGGCGACGAGCGGCCCCAGCACCCAGAAGCTTGCCCGCATGCGGGAGACCAGCTCGTAAGGCGCGGTGGTGTCGACGATCTCGCCGGCGGTGAGCCGATAGGTCTGGCCATGGCCGTCATTTTCGCCGAGGCGCTTGCCGACCACGGTGAGATCCACGCCGTGATTGCCCAGGATATGGCCGAGCTGGGCGACATCGGCCAGGCGCGGCACGTTCTTCAGGGTGAGCGTCTCCGAGGTCAGGAGGCTCGCGATCATCAAGGGTAGCGCGGCGTTCTTTGCTCCGGAGATCGGTATGCTGCCGATGAGGGGATTGCCCCCAACGATTCGGATGCGGTCCATTCGGTTCCCTCAACGCCTCTGCGAGGGCAGCGCTATCGCGGCCCCCTTCCGGCGTCCAAAACAAGCCCCCGGTTTATCCCTCCGGGCACAGAGCTGCAAGCATAGCACCAAAGGCGAAAACACACGTTAAGAGCGCGATTCGCGTGGATTATTCTTCCGATTGCCGGCGATTATCCGGCGAATCGGGTTGGCGGCGGGCTTTTTTCTGGGCTTTGCGGCGGGCCAGATTGGCGCGCAGCTCGGCGGCCAGGCGCTCGGCGCGGTCGTCGTCCTTGGCCGGCCGGGTTTCGCCATTCTTCGTGCCCGTCTTGGGGCTGGATTCGCCAGACATGGAACCTTCCGCCTCGGAATGCCGGATTTGCTTGCAAGCGCGCTTGCGTGCGTCCGCCCGCTATGGCAGTTTCGCGCCGCCTTCGCCGCTTGCTGGCTTTCCATATAGCAACGCGTCGCAAGGACCCAAGCCTAACCGCCGCCGTAGCTCAGTGGTAGAGCGCACCCTTGGTAAGGGTGAGGTCGAGTGTTCAATCCACTCCGGCGGCACCAGGGCCTTCCCCAATATCAGTGATTGAAGATGCTGTAGGCGGCGTAGCAGAGGACGATCGCCAGGACCGGGCGGATGAGCCATTCCGGGGCAAGGCCGACCAGACGGGTGCCGAGGAGCATGCCGGGGATCGAGCCCACCAGCAGAGCCACCATCAGGGCCAGATCCACATGGCCGAGGCCGAGATGGCCGATACCGCCCACCAGGGTGAGCGGTACGGCATGGGCGATATCGGTGCCCACGACGCGCCGGGCGCGTAGAAGCGGATAGAGCGTGGAGAGCACCGCGACGCCGATGGCGCCGGCGCCCACGGAGGTGAGCGTGACCAACACGCCGAGCACGATACCGAATATGACCGTGGGGATGGGCCGGAGCGGCACGGCCATGTCCTCGTCCGTCATCGGGCCTTTGACGAAGCGCGGATAGACGAGGATCGCCAAGGCGCTGGCCGGCAGCACGAAAACGAGAGCGCCGCGGATGGCTTCCCCCAAAGCGGTGGTATCGACCGGCGTGAAAGCCATAATCGCCAGGATGAGGAGCGATGCCGGCACGCTGCCGGCGGCCAGGCGCAGCACGATCGGCCAATCCACATGGCCGAGCATATGGTGGCGCCAGCCGGCGGTGCATTTGGTGATGGAGGCGTAGAGCAGATCGGTGCCCACGGCGATCTGCGGACTCACCCCGAAGGTGGAGATAAGCAGGGGCGTCATCAGCGCGCCGCCACCGACCCCGGTGAGGCCGATGAGGAAGCCGACGACACAGCCCGCTCCGACGAGCGGCAGAAATTCCGCCACCCAGCTCATATCCCACATTTGCGCAACGACTTCCCCTCGGAAGCGGGCCGCATCTACGCCCAGTTCCCTTAACGCCCTCTAACTCTACTAGATCTCGATGATGACCGGTACGCCGACGGACCGTAGCAGATTTGCCGCCTCTTGCGCACGCCGCTCGAACTCGGCGCGATCTTTGGCCGAATCGCCGAGGTCGGAGCAGAGCCCGCGGGCTAGGAGATCGCGGCTGAGCACAAAGGTGTTCTCAGGGGTCGCGGCGCCCGATTGGGCATAGGTGATCACGCCGCCGGCGACGGTGGCCCCGTCGATGGCGCTGACCAGGACGAAATTGCCCGTGGCGGGCAGATCCTTGAAGAGATCGAAGGCGGCGGCCCGACCGAGCAGGATACGGCAATCGGCAATGTCGTTCACGGTGCAGTCGTGAGCCGGCGCCGATTGAAGCGTCTCGAAATCGATCAGGGCCGAGATGCTGATGCTGGTGACGGGCACCAGATCGGTGTTGGTGAGCAGCAGATAGCCGGCTTCCGGATCGAACGGCGCCTCGGAAACCCAGACGATGCGGGCTTCGACCACATCGCCGTTGATGGGGGCATCGTCGGCCTGAGACAAGACCGCGCCGCGGGAGATATCGAGCTCGGCATCGAGCTCGATGGCCACGGCGTCGCCCTTGGCCGCCTCGTCGCGGTCGCCATCCATGGTGGCGATGCGCTTCACATGGGCCGACAGGCCGCTGCGCGCATCCAGAATCCGGTCGCCCGGGCGAATGGCGCCGGACGCCACGGTGCCGGCATAGCCGCGGAAATCGCCGTCGCGCAGCACGGTCTGGACGGGGAAGCGGAACGGCGCATCCACCGCCTCCATGGCCGGCTCGGCAGCTTCCAGATAGTCGAGCAGGCTCGGCCCGTCATACCAGGGCATCTTGGCGGAGGTGCCGGATACGTTATCGCCGGTGAGCGCCGCCACAGGGATGGCCTGGACCTGCTCGAAGCCGAAGCTCTTGGTCATCTCGTAGAACTCGGCCTCGATCCGGCGGAAGGTCGTCTCGTCGAAATCGATCAGGTCCATCTTGTTGACGGCGAGCACCACGTTGCGGATGCCGACCAGGTCGCAGATGGCGGCATGGCGGCGGGTCTGGCGCTTGGCGCCATGACGCGCATCGATCAACAGGATCGCAACATCGGCATGGGACGCGCCGGTCGCCATGTTGCGGGTGTATTGCTCATGGCCAGGCGCATCGATGATGACGTAGCGGCGGCTTTCGGTCTCGAAGAAGCGCCACGCGATATCGATGGTGATGCCCTGCTCGCGCTCCGCCTGAAGCCCGTCGAGCAGCAAGGAGAAATCGACCTCCTCGCCATTCAGATTGCTCCGTCCCTTGGAGGCGGCAAGCACGGCGGCGCGCTGATCATCGGGCACCGCGCCGGATTCCCAGAGCAGACGGCCGATCAGGGTGGATTTGCCGTCATCCACCGAGCCGCAGGTAAGCAGCCGCAGCATGCTGCCGGCGTTCTCCGCCGGCGCCGTCACGACATCCTGATCTACGAGCGCAGCCAAGTTCATTAGAAATATCCCTCGCGCTTCTTCAGCTCCATGGCGCCGGCCTGATCGTGGTCGATGAGACGCCCGGCGCGCTCGGAGAATTTCGCGCTCAGGGTCTCGTCGATGACGGAGTCGAGATCGTCGGCTTGCGATTCGATCGCCGCGGTGAGCGGGTAGCAGCCGAGAGTCCGGAAGCGGACCTTGCGCTGCTGGACCGTCTCTCCCGGCTCCAGCCGCAGGCGGTCGTCATCGGCCATGATGAGCTGGCCGTCCCGCTCCACCACGGGCCGTTCCTTGGCGAAATAGAGCGGCACGACATCCAGATTCTCGAGCGCGATATAGCGCCAGACATCGGCCTCGGTCCAGTTGGAGAGAGGAAAGACGCGCACGGTCTCGCCCTTGGCCAGGCGGCCGTTCAGGATGTTCCACATCTCCGGGCGCTGCCGGCGCGGTTCCCAGCGGTGGCCGGGGGCGCGAAAGGAGAAGACGCGCTCCTTGGCGCGGCTCGCCTCCTCGTCGCGGCGGGCACCGCCGAAGGCGGCGTCGTAGCCGCCCGCATCGAGAGCCTGGCGCAGGGCCTGGGTCTTCATCACGTCGGTATAGACGGACGGCGGATGATCGAAAGGGTTGATGCCGCGGTTGAGCCCTTCGGTATTGGTGTGCACCACGAGATCCAGGCCGAACTGCTCGGCCGTGCGATTGCGGAACTCGATCATCTCGCGGAACTTCCACTTGGTGTCGATATGCAGCACCGGGAAGGGCAGCTTGGCCGGCCAGAAGGCCTTGCGCGCCAAGTGCAGCAGCACGGTCGAATCCTTGCCGATGGAATAGAGCAGCACCGGATTGCGGAACTGGGCGGCCGCTTCGCGGAAGATATGGATACTCTCCGCCTCGAGCAGCCGCAGATGGGAGGTCAGGACGGTCATGCCGGCTGTGTCTCCTTCTGGTCTTCGAACTGGGCCTGGCGGATCGGGCTCATATGCAGGCCGCATTCCTTCTTGTCTTCGTTTTCCCACCACCAACGGCCGGCTCGCGGATCCTCGCCCGGCTGCACGGCGCGGGTGCAGGGCTGGCAGCCGATGGAGGGGAAGCCTTGCGCGTGGAGCGGGTTCACCGGCACGTCGTGCTCGGCGACATAGGCGTCGAGCTTATCGGCGCTCCAATCAGCCAGCGGATTGATCTTGATCAGCCCATGGCCTTCGTCCCATTCGGCGAACGGCATGTTGGACCGGTTGCCGGACTGCTCGCGGCGGATGCCGGTGATCCAGGCGCCGGCGCCGGCGAGCGCCTTGTTCAGCGGATGGACCTTGCGGATCTCGCAGCAGCGCTTGCGGTTCTCGATGGACTGGCGGAAGCCGAAGATGCCGTCCTGGGAGACCAGCTCCAGCACCTCTTTCGGGTCCGGCGCGACGGCACGGATCGGCAGCCCATAACGCTCTTCCGACCGGACCAGGGTCTCTTCCGTCTCCCGGAACAAACGGCCGGTCTGAAGGGTGAAGATATCGAACTCCGCCTCGCCCTTATCGGCACGGGCGATGGCGTCCAGGATCGCCTGATCCTCGATGCCGAGGCTGGAGGAGAAGGCGATGCGACCCTCCACGGCGCGGGCGACGATCTCGATGCGATCCTCCAGGCTTTCCGCCGCCGCCAGGCGTTGGTCGAGCTGGCGAGCCCGCTCCGGACCGGAGGAGCCGTCTACTCCATTGCCCGAGGACTCCTCGCTGGCATAGCCATGGCGCAACGCAAAGGGGTTGCGGCTCGAAGCCTGATAGTTATGGCGAATGCGGTCGAGAGCGCCTTTCCAGCTATCGAGATTCTTGGAATCTTCGATCTCGGCCGTGTCGAAGCCGCAGCGATAGAGAAACTGGGCCTGATCGGGCAGCAGATAGCCGACCGCACGCAGTTCCCCTTTGAAGCCCATCCGCTCGCGCAGAAGCCGCCCCAAGGTCATGCCGCGGCCATCGGCGAAGGTCGCGAAGTTGAT
Organism: Methyloligella sp. ZOD6; assembly: GCA_050110875.1. GTDB lineage: Bacteria > Pseudomonadota > Alphaproteobacteria > Rhizobiales > Methyloligellaceae > Methyloligella. The sequence goes on along the minus strand of CP188828.1, from coordinate 1,509,667 downwards.
GGCGACAAGACGGGAGTCCTGCGCCGCCGACGCCAGGGCCGCGTCGTCCGCATCGGTGTCCAGGGTCACGTCGGGCGTATCGTTACGGTTGAGCAACGCGCCGTTCGAAAGATCAACGAGCGCCATAAAGCGCCTCCTTGAAGGGCTCGGCGCCGACGCGCCGCCAGGTCTCCAGGAAAGTCTCGCCCTCATCGCGATTTTCGATATAGGTCGAGACGATGGTGTCGATGGCATCGGGCACCGCTTCGGCGCGGAAACCCGGCCCGATGATGGTGCCGATGGAAGCATCGTCCTTCGGGTTGCCGCCGAGGGTGATCTGGTAGAGCTCGGTGCCTTTCTTGTCGACGCCGAGAATGCCGATATTGCCCGAGTGGTGATGACCGCAAGCGTTGATGCAGCCGGACATGTTCACCCGGATATCGCCGATCTCCTCCTGGCGCTCCGGATCCTCGAACCGCTTGGCGATCTCCTTGGCGATCGGGATCGAGCGGGCATTGGCCAGATTGCAGTAGTCCAGGCCCGGGCAGCAGATCATATCGCCCAAGAGATCGTTGTTGCCGGTGGCGAGGCCGGCCTCACGCAAGGTGTCGTAAAGCGCCGGGATATCGGCCAGCGCCACATGAGGCAGCACCAGGTTCTGAGTGTAGTTCACCCGGACCTCGTCCTGGCTGTACTGCTCGGCCAGGTCGGCGACCAGATCCATGGCTTCGGAGCTGGCATCGCCCGGGGTGCGGCCCGGCTCCTTCAGGGAGACCACGACGATCCGATGGCCCGGCACCTTGTGAGGCTTCACATTATGACGCAGCCAGTTGGCGAAGGCCGGATCGGTCTCGCGGCGCTGATCGACAGCCGCATCGGCGACCGGCCCGGGCGTCAACTCCGGCGGCCGGAAATAGGCGTCGATGCGCTCGTATTCCTCCTGCGGCAGGTCGACCAGATCCTTGCGGGTCTTCTCCCAATCGGCCTCGACCTCCTCGCGGAATTTATCGATGCCGAGATGGTTCACCAGGATCTTGATGCGCGCCTTGAAAATGTTGTCGCGCCGCCCATAGCGATTATAGATGCGCAGGATCGAATCCAGATAGGAGAGCAGGTGTCGCTTCTCCAGGAAGGGACGGATCTCCTGCCCGACATAGGGCGTGCGGCCCATCCCGCCGCCAACCAGGATCTTGAAGCCGGTCTCGCCGCCTTTGCCCTTCACGATGCGGATGCCGATATCGTGGAAGGCGGTCGCGGCACGATCCTCGGCAGCGCCGGAAATCGCGATCTTGAACTTGCGCGGCAACCAGCTGAACTCCGGATGCAGGGTCGACCATTGGCGGATGATCTCGCACCAGACGCGCGGATCCTCCAGCTCGTCATGGGCGGCGCCGGCGAACGGGTCGGCCGTCGTATTGCGGATGCAGTTGCCCGAGGTCTGGATGCAGTGCATCTCGACATCGGCCAAGTCGCTCAGGATATTCGGCACGTCCACCAGCTTGATCCAGTTGAACTGAAGGTTCTGGCGGGTGGTGAAATGGCCGTAGCCGCGGTCGTATTTGCGGCCGATATGGGCGAGCTGGCGCAGCTGGCGCGGCGACAGGACGCCATACGGAACGGCGATCCTGAGCATATAGGCGTGCAGCTGCAGATAGAGCCCGTTGCGCAGACGCAAGGGCTTGAACTCGTCCTCGTTCAGCTCGCCCTCAAGGCGGCGTTCCACCTGATCGCGGAACTCGTTCACCCGCTCGCGGACGAAGCCGTAATCGAATTCGTCATAGCGGTACATCGTACCAATCCTTCGTCAGTGTGGTGCGGTGGGCGGCCCTGATGCGCTCACGCACGGAGGTCGCCACCGGCTCCCCATCCTCAATCTCAACGGCGATCGTGTAGGCCCCGACCACCTCACGCGCGGCCACGGCCTTCTCCGCCTGCTCTTCCATCGCGTTCACCTCGTCCTCGGTCTCGGCGATACGCGCTTTCTCCAATTCTTCCGTCCAGCTCCCATCGGGCGCCAGATAGACCACGATGCCGTCCTCCAGACGGTTGGCGGTCATGGCCTGGATGGTGCCGGCCTTGGCGGAACGGGGCTCAGCCATTGACCACCCTCCGCGTCATGACCTCATGCAGCGCAGGCGTATCGAGAACCCGATCGACCAGGCCCTCGGCCTCCAGCCCCGCCACGGCGCCGAAGAACAGCACCGCGGGGCTGTTCAGCCGTAACCGGCCGGAATCCTCGGCAAGAAGCGAGAGGCGGGTCGCGACGCGGCGCTCGTCGGCACGGCTCGCATTCTCAACCGCCAGCACGGGCGTCTCGGGCGACCAGCCGGCGCGAAGCAGCTTTCCGGCGACCTCGCCCGCGGTCGAGACACCCATGTAAAGCACCAGGGTGTTTTCGCCGCCGGCCAAGCTCGCCAGGTCGATGCCTTCCAGATCGGGGCCATCGCCCTTCGCCGCGTGGCCGGAAAGGAAGGTCACGCTGTGGGAGTGGTCCCGATGGGTGAGCGGAATCTGCACGCTCGCGGCGGCCGCCACGGCGGCCGTGATCCCCGGCACGACCTCGACGGCAATGCCGGCCTTGCGCAAGGCTTCGATCTCCTCGCCACCGCGGCCGAAGACGAACGGATCGCCGCCTTTCAGGCGCACGACGGTCTTGCCTGCCTTGGCGTGCTCGACCATCAGCCGGTTGATGTCTTTCTGAGACACCGTATGGGCACCTTTGGATTTCGCGACCGGAATCAGCACGGCCTCGCGGCGGGCATGCTCCAGCACGCCGGTCCCCACCAGCCCGTCGTAAAGGATGACGTCGGCGGCTTTCAGGGCACGCACGGCCTTCAGGGTCAGCAGGTCCGGATCGCCGGGACCGGCGCCGACCATGAGCACGCGCCCCTGCCCTTGCGACTCCCGCGCATCGGCCGTGGCAGCGGCGATCTCCGCGCCGAACAGACGGCCTGCTTCCGTCTCGTCGCCGTCGAGCGCAGCCTGGGCGGCGGATCCATCGAAGATGCGCTCCCAAAGCTCGCGGCGTGCGGAGCCCTCGGGCAGCTGCGCCGCGACGCGGTCGCGGAACGTGCCGGCGAGACGCGCCAGACTGCCGAGCCGCGGATGAAGCTCGCGCTCGAAGGCGGCGCGCAGACGCTGGGCCAGCACCGGCGCCAGACCTTCGGTGCCGATGGCGATGGTCACCTCATCCCGGTCGACGATGGCCGCCTGGGCGAAGGTGCAAAGCTCCGGGCGGTCCGGCACGTTGACCGGCACGCCCAGCGCACGGGCGATGGCCGAGACGCGGGCGTCCTCCGCGTCGTCCTCGGTGGCCGAGACGACCAGCGGGCGGCCGCGAATCTGGTCGATGCCGGGCGCAGGCTCGATCTTGCGGACCTTGCCATCGGCTTCCAACCGGGACAGCTCAGCATCGAATGCCTCGGCGGAGATCTCCACCACAGCTGCGCGCTTCAGCAAGAGCCGCGCCTTGATGCCGGCGAGCTCGCCGCCGCCAACCACCAGGGGCGGCTTGCCGTCGACCCTCAGAAAGACTGGAAACGTGCGCATGGCTAGCCTCCAACCACGAGGCGCTCGGGCGGCAGATCGGCGAGGCTGTCCTCGGCGAGCTCCACCTCGAGCCCGTCCAGCTCGGGCGTCATGATGATCTGGCAGCAAAGCCGAGAGTGATCCTCGACGTTGAAGGCGCCGTCCAGCATCTCGAGCTCTTCGTCGTTCGGGGGGACGAGCTTGTCGAGCCACTCCTGCTTCACGCGGACATGGCATGTCGCGCAAGCGCAAGCGCCGCCGCACTCGCCCTTGATGGGAAGTCCCCAATCGCGGATCACCTCCATGACCCGCCAGCCTTCCAGAGCTTCGAGCCGATGGGTGGTGCCGTCAGGCAGATGGACCGTGATATGCATTCGGACCGACCTTCTAAACCTGCCAAATCGTCGTCTGAGCCATTCCAAAACCTATAGGGCGCAACCGGGATTCCCCGGAGCGCCCTACCCCTGCTTGGAAGCGGGCAGACTAGTAAAAAATCTTTTCGTATGTAAGCAGGTCAGACGCAAAAAGCAGCAAAGACGTTTCTGCTCAGGCGAAAAAGTAGAATTATTTTCTTTCAGAGGCTTTGGGCGCAATGAGGAGCGCATGGCGAGCGCGGATGACGCAAAATCCTTCCCCGGATTTGCGCCACTCCGTGCCCTTTTGCCCCTATTGCTGCTGCTTTCCCTCGACGAGAGCGTCGCGAATCTCCTCCAGGAGTTGAATATCCCGGGGCGGCGGGGCGGGCTTCTCCTCCTCAGGCGCTTTATCCTGCTCGCGGCGCAAGTGATTCATGCCCTTGATCAGCAGGAACAGCACAAAGGCCACGATGGCGAAGCTGATCACCGAATTGATGAACAGGCCGTAATTGACGGTCGGCGCGCCGGCATCCCGTGCGGCGGCGAGCGAGGCGTAGGATTCCCCGTCCAGGGCGATGAAAAGATTGCTGAAGTCCACGCCGCCGGTGACGAGACCGATCGGCGGCATGATCACGTCGTCCACCAAAGATTTCACGATGGTCGAGAAGGCCGCGCCGATAATGATACCCACGGCCATGTCGACCACATTGCCGCGCAGCGCAAATTCCTTGAATTCGTTGACAATCGACACTGCTCTCTCCCCCTCTTTAAAGTTGCCAGCGTCGAGCGGCGGCATCGCAAAATGCTTGGTAAAGGCTTGCCACCGTCCGCCTTATCTGTGCCATGGTGCAGCCCATTAGAGAAGCCATGACTTCGGAAGCCGGGCATCGTTCGGCGTCCAACCGAAGGTTCGTATCCTGAAGGCTCGTATCCTGAAGGCTTGTATCCTGAAGGCTTGGGAGGGAAGCGCAAGCATGTCGAAGGGCGCTCTGAGCGCGCGGGACCGCTATTGGCGGCACAGCCTGATCCTGGCAGCCGGGCTGCTGGGGGCGCTGACCGTAACGGCGATCGTGCTGACCTTCGGCGAGGAGGAGTTCAACGCCTATGGCTTCTTCGGCTTCCCCCTCGGCTTCTATGCGCTCGCCCAAGGTCTGGTCCTCCTGATCGCGGGCGGCGCTTTCTGGTACGCACGGGTGCAAGACCGGCTCGATGAAGAGCTGGGCGAGAGCGAGGAGTTCTAGAGCCCATGCGTCCCGCCTTGCGCTTGCGTACGCCCAATCCGCATCTCGGCGCCTATTTCGGCATCACGGCGAGTGCCTTCATCTCGCTATCCATCCTGCTTGCCTTGCTGGAGCAGGTCGGCTGGCGGGAGGCTTGGCTGGGACCCGTGCTGATCGTGCTACCGACGATCTTCTATCTCGCAGTCGCCATCCGCACCCGAACCATGGAGACGGAGGATTACTTCGCCTGCGGCCGGCGGGTCCCGGGCGTCTATAACGGCTTCATGCTGGCCGCCACCATGATCGGGGGCATCGGCTATTTCGCCTATACGGGAACCGTCTTCTTTCTCGGGGTCGATGCGCTCGCCATCGGCATCGGGCTCACCTTCGGAATGCTGCTCTTCACGGTGCTGTTCGCACCCTATTTCCGAAAGGCCGGCGCCTTCACCGTGCCGAGCTTTCTGGGCTTCCGCTTCGCCTCGAAGACATTGCGCATCGCCGGCGCCGTTGGCCTGATCGTACCGGCAATCCTGCTGCTCGCCGCGGAGATCAAGGTCGCCGGCATGGTGACGGCGATGTTCGTGCCGGTGCCATACGCGATCGCGGTGCTGTTCGCCGCCGCCATTGTGAGCGCGGTGGTGATCCTCGGCGGCATACGGTCGCTCACCTGGACGGGCGGGGCCCAGTTCATCGTGGGCGCGGCCGCCTTCGCGATTCCCCTGCTCATCGTCTCTGTGCTGCTGACGGTGCTGCCGGCGCCGCAATTGACCTACGGGACGAAGCTCACCGCGCTGGAGACCTCGGAGATCAATGCGGGGTTCAAGCCGGTGCCGAGAGAGGGGCTGGCGGAGGCCCTGCCGGCCAGCACGCCAGATACCCTGCCGAAACCGTTCCTGCAGAGCTTCGGCGCGCTCTCCGCTCCGGCCTTCGTAATGCTTCTCCTCTGCGTCACCATGGGCGCTGCCTGCCTGCCGAGCCTTCTGATGCGAAGCGGCGCTGCTTTGAGCGTATCGGGACAGCGATGGGCCGGCGCCTGGGCGGTGTTCTTCGTGGCAGTGTTCGCGATCAGCGTTCCGCCGGTGGTGGTGTTCGCCAAGTCGCTGCTGTTTCAGGATCTGTCTCAGCTCCGCCCGGACATGTTGCCGGGCTGGATGACGACTCTGATCGAAAAGCAGCTGATGATCGCGCGGGACTTCAACTCGAGCGGCGGGCTGCAAGCGAACGAGGTGTTGCTGTCGCGGGACGGGGTGCTGCTCGCCTTCCCGATCACGGCACATCTGCCGGCGATCTGCACGGTGATCGTGGCGGCGGGCGGTATCGCCATGGCCTTCGCCGCAGCCGGATCCCATCTCTATGCGCTCGGGGCCAGCCTGTCGGAGGATCTCTACCGGCTCTTCGACGAGGATGCGGCGAAGCTGTTCAAGCTGGATGTCCCACGGCTGCCGCGGCACACCACGGTGTGGGCGGCGAGCGGCATTTGCGCGCTCGGCACGGCGATCTATCTCGCCATCGGCGATATCGATCTCATGCGAGCGGCCTTGAGCGCCTTCGCGCTGCTCGCGGCAACCTATTTTCCGGTGCTGCTGCTTTCCGTCTGGTGGCGGCGATATACGGAGCTCGGCGCCATCGCGAGCATGGGGGTCGGCGGCGTCATCGTGCTGCTCGAGCTGCTGGTCCGCGCGTTCTCCTCGTCCATCGACCTCAGCAGCGGAACCATGACGGTGAGCGTCGTGGCGGCTTTGCTGGCGATCGGGGCTGGCGTCGGCGTGAGTCTTTGGGACCGGGACCCCTCGCCTGCCGAAACGGCCTATTTCGATGCCCTGCGCGATCCGGAAGGCGAAGCGCTCTACGACGAGGCGCGCCATCGGGCTGCGGCAGCTGCCGCAGCCGCGGCACGGTGATCCCAATCACCCATCGGATACGCGTCCGATAAAGGAGAGCGCGATCTTCCGCCGGTGGGGTGCCGTGCGGTGCTCCAACACATACACCCCTTGCCACGTTCCCAAGGTCATGGCGCCGCCGGTGACCGGGATATTCAGACTTACCGCATTGACCATGGATTTGATGTGGCTCGGCATGTCGTCCGGCCCTTCTTCCGTATGAGCGTAAGGCCTGTCCTCGGGCGCCAAGATCTCCAAGGCATCCAGAAGATCACGCTGCACATTGGGATCGGCGTTCTCCTGAATGATGAGAGAGGCCGAGGTGTGACGGATAAAGGCGGTCAGCAACCCCGCCTCGGCACCGATCTCGCCAAGCCACTGTTTCAGCAGGCGAGTGATCTCAACGAACCCCTTTCCCGATGTTTCGATCTCGATCTGATGATCGGCCTGGGTGATGCCCGTCATTCTCTACAACTCCTGCGCTTTCCTCTGGCGTCGACCCTAACAGCCGAAATCCCAGCGCGGCCAGGGCACTGCGCGGCCGATGTCCCAAGAAGGGGCGATGTTTAACGGGAAATTTACCCCCTCGGCGCAGGGTCAATCTGACTTTTCGGTTAGTGGGTCGGCAGTCATCGGAAATGCCGGCTTCCACGGACGCATTCTGGCGTCCCGGTGCTCATTTTTTAACTCGGACGGGCGGGCATGGCTTCAGATCCCACTTTGAAGACAGACACAGCGCAAAGCGGCAGCGGTCAGGACTCGGTGGAGTCGCTGGTCAAGCATCTCATCAACCGGGTGGAAGAGAGCGAGCGCCGTTACAGCGAAGCGCTCGACGATCTCCATTCGCGCCTCGACCAACTCTCGCAAGCGACCCGCGACGCCAAATCGGCCAGCAGCACGGAAGACAGCGATACGCTGGACCGGCTGCACGAGCAGGTGAGCAGCCTCGCCAAGCGGCTTTCGGAAACGGAAAGCGGCGAGATGGGCGCGACCCCGGATAGCGACGTTTTTTCCAAGCTTGCCCGGGGCAGCGAGCCTTACCGCGACACGGAAGAAAGCGGATCCTTCGGCGCGTCCCGGGATACCGGCATGCCGCCGGCGCAGCCCGAGACAGGCTATGAGGAAAGCTATTCGGGCGGGTCGTCCTTTTTCGGCGTCGAAGAGGATCCGGGCCGCGATACGCCGGAGGTGGATCTGCCGTCTCTGATCGCCGATGAGGATGCGCCGGAACCTGCCCCTTCGGCCTACGGCACGGAACATTTCGATCGTCCGAGCGGCTTGGATTATTCCGGCGGCTTCGGCCGGGAGACGGAACAGCCCGATTTCCGCGCGGCGGTGGGCGACGAGTCGTCCGCTCCGCTGCATGCGCCGGCCTACACCCCCTCAGAAGACACGGATTATGCCCGCCGGCTTTTTGACGCGGCGCAGCGGCTGGAAGGCTCGCTCGGCTCCATCGTGCCGACCGACCAGATCGAATCCCTGAACGCCAAGATGGACGAGATCGCCAATCAGCTCGACCGGGCGCTGCAGCGCAGCGAAGGCGAGACGCCTCAGCCGGATGCCCTGCAGCATATCGAGCAGCAGCTCACCGAGCTCGGTCAGCAGCTCGGCCGCACCGAGACGGAAGTCTCCAAGATCGGCTCGATCGAGGCGCAGCTCACCCAGCTGATGGAACATATCGACACCCAGCCCAGCATGGAGGATGTCGCCGAGCGGGCGGCGGATTCCGCGGCCCAGCGCGTCGCGAGCGACGTGAAGTCCAGCGCCGCCGAGCGTCTGGAGGCGATCCACAAGGATCTCACGGCGATGAACGAGCGCAGCTCGACCACCGACGACCGGCTGGCCGATACGCTGAGCGCGGTGCACGATTCCCTCAAGAAGCTTGTAGAGCAGGCGGAGCGGCCTTCGTCCGCGGCACCGCGCGCGCCGTTCTCCGACAGGCCGATGGGAGCACCCTCGGTCGAGGGACAACCGCAGCCGGACCCCCTGGCCCTTTCAAGCCACGGTTCCGAGCCGAAACCCAGCGAACCCGACCGCAGCCTGCGCAGCCAGCTCTCCCGGGTAATGCCGGATGACGACGAGCCCGCCGGACCTTTCGGCCGTAAGGGCGAAAGCGGCAAGTCTCAGAGCGAGATCGACGAGCCGCGCCGGCCGATGGCCTATCGCGACGAGGATGAGGACGGCAGTTCCGACAGCTTCGTGGCCGCTGCCCGACGCGCGGCACAAGCCGCCGCGGCACAAGCCGAGAAATCCGGCAGCTGGGGCGAAAAGAAGAAGAAGCGCGAGACGGTTCTTCCCGGCAGCGCCATGGAGACCGAGGAGCAGCCGAAAAAGAAAAAGCGCTCCTATCTGATGATCTTTGCGGTGCTCCTGCTGATCGTCAGCGCGGCCTTGCTTTACAGCCGTCTGGGCTCCAAGCCCGAAGAGGGCGAAGGCGCAGCTCCGGCCACAGAGGAGCCGGCACCTGCGGAGGGTTCGTCCGGCGAAGAAACCCCGGGGGGCACCGACGAGACGCCCGATCGGTCCGGCCAGCTCGACAAGCCCATCGAAACCATGATCCCGCGGAAGAAAGACGATGTCGATGTCGGCCACGAGACGGTTCCGGAGCCCGATCTGCCCGGCTTCAAGCTGCCGACGCTCCCGCCCACGCCGGCCTCGGTCAAGCGCGACACGCAACCCGAGCTGCCGCCCGGCGTGAGCCTCACCGTGGTCGAGCAGCCGGCAGATTCGGCAAATGCAGCCCAAGATGCCGCCGCGAAGCCCGAGGCCGAGCTGAAATATCCCATGCCCGACGAGAGCGCAGGAACCTATGCGCTCCGCCGCGCCGCCGCCGAGGGCGATGCGAAAGCGCAATATCTGATCGGTCTGCGCTATGCGGAGGGCGATGCCGGCATGCGCGACATGGAGAAATCGGTGCGCTGGCTTCGGCTGGCCGCGACCGCAGGCCTCGCGCCCGCCCAATACCGGATGGGCGTGCTCTATGAGCGGGGCGAAGGGGTCGAATTCAATCTCAACCAGGCCCGCGCCTGGTACGGCCGCGCGGCTCGCAACGGCAATCTGAAGGCGATGCACAATCTCGCCGTCATCGAAGGCGGCAAGAACGGCAGCGGCGACTATACCGACGCCGCCAAATGGTACACCAAGGCCGCCGAGCATGGCCTTTCCGACAGCCAGTTCAATCTCGGCGTGCTGAAAGAGCACGGGCTCGGCACCTCGCTCGATCCGATCGAGGCCTATAAGTGGTTCTCTCTGGCCGCCACGAGCGGCGACAGCGAAGCCGCCAAGCGCCGCGACGCGCTGCGCGACAAGCTGACCGGCGATCAACTCGCCAAGGCGGAAGCGGCCGTGGGAGGCTGGAAGGCCAAGACGGTCGATGCCGCGGCCAACGCGGTCGAGGGGAAAGCCGCGTGGATGGCGGATGTGACCCAGCCGAGCGGGACCCTGGTCAGCAAGGCCCAGGCCCTGCTCAACGATCTCGGCTACGATGCAGGGCCGGTCGACGGCGCGCTCGGCGAGCGCACACGCGCCGCGATCCTCGACTTCGAACGCCGCAACGGCCTGCCGGAGACCGGCGAGGTCAGCATCCGGCTGGTGTCGCGTCTGGAGAAGCTCGCCGGCTAATCCGGTCCGCTCATAAACCCGAATTTAAAGCGCCTTCGGCCCTAATTCGGCCGGAGGCGTTTTTTATTGATCGTTCATTCCCTTTCCGCACGCGGCCTCCATTGACAGTGAGGCTTGCGACGAACACGCTTGCGTCACCAATAAAAACCCAAGCCGACGCTCGATGCTCCAGGTTTATCTCCCCATTGCCGAGATATCAGTGAACCTAGCGGTGATTCTGATGCTCGGCGGAGCGGTCGGCTTCCTGTCCGGCATGTTCGGCGTCGGCGGCGGCTTTCTCCTCACGCCTTTCCTGATGTTCCTCGGCATCCCGCCCGCCATCGCCGTGGCGACGGGCGCCAACCAGATCGTCGCCTCGTCGGTCTCGGGGGCGCTGGTGCAGTGGCGCCGGGGGAATGTCGACACGACCATGGGCGGCGTGCTGATCGTCGGCGGTCTGTTCGGCTCGTTCGTCGGCGTGCTGCTGGTGAATTTGCTGAAATCCTACGGCCAGGCGGACCTCACCATCGCGCTGGGCTATGTCACCTTTCTCGGGACCATCGGCACGCTGATGCTGGCGGAAAGCGTGCGGGCGCTTCGGCGGGAACGTGCCGGCAAACCGGTGAAGGGTCGGCGGCCGGGCGAACATAGCTGGGTGCACGGCCTGCCGTTCAAGATGCGGTTTCACCGCTCCAAGCTCTATATCAGCGCGATCCCCGTCCTGCTGATCGGCTCGGTGGTCGGCATTCTGGTTTCCGTGCTGGGCGTCGGCGGCGGCTTCCTGATGGTGCCGGCGATGATCTACATCCTGCGCATGCCGACATCGGTGGTGATCGGCACGTCCCTGTTCCAGATCATCTTCGTCACGGCAGCGGTGACGCTGCTTCATGCGGTGTTCAATCAGACGATCGATATCCTCCTCGCCTTCCTGCTGATCATCGGCGGAGTGCTGGGCGGCCAATACGGTGCACGAGCCGGACAGAACCTCAAGGGCGAGCAGCTCCGGGCGCTGCTGGCCATCATGGTCCTGGCCGTCGCGATCCGGCTGCTGCTCGGGCTGGTGGTCACGCCGGACGACCTCTATTCCATCGCACCGGTGGAGACGCCGCGATGGTGAGACTTGGATATCCGCTTCGGCAGAGCATCTTGGGCATGCTCTTCGCGCTCTGCTGCGTATCCCTTCCGCAGGATGCCTCCGGGCAAACGCCGAAAGGCCCGCAGGAAATCCCCAGCGAGAGGGTGCGCTCGGATATCTCCACCCGCGAGATCGCCATCCAATCGAACTTCACGGGCATCGAGATCGTGATCTTCGGCGCGGTGGACTACGCGCCGCCGGACCCCGATGCCGCGCTTTACGACGTCATCGTGGTTATCCGTGGCCCGACCCAGGATATCGTCGCGCGGCGGAAAGAGCGCATGGCCGGAATCTGGCTGAACGGCGCTTCGAAGGTGTTCCACGACATTCCGGGATTCTACGCCGTACTCTCCACCCGGCCGCTGCGGGCGATCACGTCGGAAGAGACGCTGGAAGAGCTGAAGGTCGGATTCTCAGCGCTCGATCTCGGACCGGACGACAATTCCTCCGTGAGCGACGATCTCTTCCGCCAGGCGGTGATCCGGAACAAGGAGGAGCATCTGCTCTTCCAGTACCTGGACAATGCCGTCAGTTTCATCGGGCGAAGCTTGTTCCGCGGCTCGGTGGATATGCCGGTGAACGTGCCGATCGGGCTCTACACGGCCGAGGTGTTGCTGTTTCAAGACGGCAAGCTGCTAAGCAAGGATGAGAGCACGTTGAACGTTCAGAAGGTGGGGTTCGAGCGGAGCGTCTATACCCTCGCCTTTCAGCATCCGATCCTCTACGGCTTCCTCGCCGTGGCCATCGCGCTTCTGATGGGGCTCGGTGCCTGGGCCCTGTTCCGGCGGGATTAGGCAAGGGTCTCCGCCGGGAAGCGCCACTTCTCCGTATCGCGTCATGGCCGGGCTCGCCCCGGCCATCCACGTCTTTGGCTGCACCGCTGTTCGTGGATGCCCGGCACACGGCCGGGTATGAGGGTGACGGTTTGTTCAGAGGCCTGCACCCTTCGAGACGGGCCTGCGGCCCCCTCAGGGTGAGGGCGAGCGCAGCTCGCGTCTCGAACCATGCGGCTCTCAACCGCGGAAAAGCGCAGCCCCGAAGATGGGATAGACCGCATCGCGGCCGAGCAGCCAGGCGGCGAGGCGATCGCGGGAGAGAAGCCCGGCGAAGGCCTCCGAGAAGATGCTCAAGCCCCCGGCATATGACCCGAAAGCCGGCATCACCATCTTATCGCCGTCTGTGGCGAAGCATTTGCGACGGATTGATTCCCCGCGGGCGCTGATGCGCGCCACCGGATGCAGATGACCGGCGATCTCCTGGCCTGCCCGGGTCGGCTCGTGACGGCACTTGATGCCGCCGATGGCGAGCGTCTCGCAGACCGTGCCGCCGAGATTGCCGGGAATCTCGGGATCGTGGTTACCGGTCACCCAGTACCATTCCCTGCCCTGCTGCAGCTCGGCCAGGGTGTCCCGCTCCTCTTGGGGAAGCAGGCTGGCGACTTCGGAGGTATGAAAGCTATCGCCCAGCGCCACCACCCGGGCCGGCTCGAAATAGTCGATGACCCGGCTCAAGCGCCAGAGGGTCATGCGGGTATCGTAGGGCGGCAGCATGCTTCCGCGACGGGCGAAGGCGGCGCCCTTCTCCAGATGGAGATCGGCCACCAGGAGGGTTCGCTGGGCCTCCCAGTAGAGCGCACCTTCGGAATGGGGGATGAAATCCTGGCCGCACAGCTTGAGCGTCGGGTCGTCGCGCTCGATCCCGCGGGACGGCGGTTCGCTGTCAGGGTCCAATGCGACCAGCCGCGGCTTCAGCGATAAGTTCGTCGACGGTTTCACGGAGCAGAGTCTCCTTGGCGTCACCGGGCACCGTTTCACGCCCGATCTCCAGCATGACAGGAACTGAAAGGGGTGAGACTCGACTCAATGCGTGGTGGGTGATTCGCCCCCGTACACGCTTGAGAAATTGCCCCAATCTGGCGATATCCACAAGCCCTGTGGCGGCGTCGGCCCACGCCGCCTGAAGCAAGATATGGTCGGGCTCGTGGGCGCGAAGCACGTCATAGACGAGATCGGTGGAAATGGTCATCTGCCGGCCCGTCTTCTCCTGGCCCGGATGGCGACGCTCGATCAGGCCGGCGATGATGGCGCAGGTGCGGAAGGAACGTTTCATCAGGTTGGATTCGGCAAGCCAGGCATCGAGATCATCGCCCAGCATGTCCTCGTCGAACAGGCTCTCCAGATCGAGACGGCCAGAGCGGATCATGGCGCCCATGTCATTCAAGCCCCAGACGGCGAGCGCATATTCGTTGGCCACAAAGCCCAAGGGTCGCGCGCCGGTCCGCTCCAGCCGGCGGGTGAGCAGCATGCCGAGGCTCTGATGGGCGAGGCGTCCTTCGAAGGGGTAGCAGACGAGATAGAACCGCTTCGCGCGCGGGAAGGTCTCGACCAGGATCTCGTCCGGGCTGGGCACGGCGGAGGTCTCGGCCTGGAGACGCAGCCAATCGGAGACCTGCTCGGGCAAATCCGGCCAGCGCCCTTCGTCGGCGAAGATGCGCCGGACCCGGTCGGCGAGATAGGTGGAGAGGGGAAACTTGCCGCCGTCATAGGACGGAATCTTGGGTTCGTTCTTGTTGCTGCGGGTGACGATGGCGTCGTTGTCCCGCAGGCCCTCGAAGCGCAGCACCTGGCCGGCGAAGAGGAACGTATCGCCGGGGAGGAGCTGCTCAATGAACCATTCCTCCACCTCGCCGAGCACCTTGCCGGCGGCCAGCACGGATTTCGGCTTCAGGGCGCCGCCCTTGCCGCGGGCCAGCCGCACCCGAAGCATGGGCGCTTCCACGATGGTGCCGGCGTTCAATCGATACTGCTGAGCGACACGCGGAGATGCGATGCGCCAAAATCCTTCCGGCGTGCGGCGGAGCTTGGCGTAGCGGTCGTAATGGGAGAGCGCGTAGCCGCCGGTGGCGACGAAGTGGACGATGCGGCCGAAATCCTTCCGTGAGAGCCCTTGATAGGGTGCGGCGCTCACAACCTCCGCATAGAGGGCGTTCTCATCGAACGGACCGGCGCAAGCGACGCAGAGCACATGCTGGGCCAGCACATCGAGCGCGCCGGGACGGAAGGGGGGCGTATCCTGGGCCCCCTCCGCCGCAGCCTCCAGGGCGGCGCGGCACTCCACGACCTCGAAGCGGTTTGCAGGGACGAGCAACGCCTTGCTCGGCTCATCCAGCCGATGGTTGGCGCGGCCGATGCGCTGAGCCAGGCGGCTCGCTCCCTTAGGCGCGCCGACATTGATAACGAGATCCACGTCACCCCAGTCGATGCCGAGATCCAATGTCGAGGTGCAGACCACCGCGCGGAGCTTTCCGGCCACCATGGCGGCCTCGACCTTGCGGCGCTGACCGACCTCGAGGGAGCCGTGATGGAGCGCGATGGGGAGATTGTCCTCGTTATAGTCCCATAGGAGATGGAACAGCATCTCGGCCTGGGAACGCGTATTGACGAACATCAGGCTCATCTTATGGGCCTTGATGGCCTCATAGATTTCGGGAAGCGCGTAGCGTGCCGAGTGCCCCGCCCAGGGAAGCTCGGCCTCGGAGCGCAGAATGGAAATATCGGCGGCGACGCCGGCCGGCGCGGTGACGATCTCGGCGAGCTTGGCGGTCTGGGTATGGGCGTTCGGCACGAGGAAGGCGGCGAGCTCGGTGGGCCGGGCCACGGTGGCGGAGAGACCGATGGCACGGAGACCGGGGGCGAGACGCCGGAGCCGGGCGAGACCGAGGCTCAGGAGATCGCCGCGCTTGGTCGAGGCGAAGGCGTGCAGCTCGTCAAAGATCACCATGCGCAAATCGGCGAAGAGCCTGTCGCTATCCTTATGGGAGAGCATCAGGGCGATCTGCTCCGGCGTGGTGAGCAGAATGTCGGGCGGCTTGAGGCGCTGGCGCTGGCGCCGCGAGGCGGGCGTGTCGCCGGTGCGGGTCTCGAGCGTGATGGGCAGGCCCATCTCCTCCACGGGCGCTGTGAGATTGCGGGCGATATCGACGGCCAGCGCCTTCAAGGGTGAGACGTAGAGAGTATGGATACCGCGCGCGGGCGCATCTTGTTTCCCGCCGGTCTTCCGCTCGACCAGCTCCGCCAAGCTGGGCAGGAAACCCGCCAAGGTCTTGCCGCCGCCGGTCGGCGCGATAAGCAGCGTGTCCTTGCCGGCGCGGGCAGCCTCCAGCAAGGCCAGCTGATGCGCATGGGGCCGCCAGCCGCGACTGGCGAACCATGCGGCGAAGGGCTCGGGCAGTTCGCTTTCTGGGGCTTCGACGGGCTGCCGCATCTCGGCTTTCATGGGTACAACTTTTTCGTGAAACAATGCCGACGCTTGACCTTGCGCTTCCGCTTACCCAACTTTGGCTTGGAACGGCGCGATGACAAGGTCCGCCAATGCAGCAGAGAAGAGGATATCAGGCGATGGAACGGTTTTTCGGCGGCAATCCGGCGCTCGTGCTGCTTCGCCTGGCCATTATCTCCCTGATCGTGGGGATGCTTCTCGCGGCGTTCGGATTCAGCCCCTTCGAGATCGTGGAGAGCCTCCAGCGGCTCGCCAACACCATCTACAATATGGGCTTCAAGGCGATCGAGGAGTTCGGCCGCTACTTCCTGCTCGGCGCGGTGCTGGTCTTCCCGATCTGGCTGATCTCGCGGGTGCTGAAGCTGATGACCGGCAGCGGATCGGCCCGCCGCAGCGCAGATGCGGACCTGCCGCCCCCACCCCGGCATTGATCGGCGCAAAAACGTAGATCAAAGCGGCAGGCGGTCCGCCCATTCGGTGGCGCTGATGCCGACCAGCTCTTGCAGGCTGGATTGCGGGCCTCGGTCGAGACGCTGCAGGATGGCCTGCTTGATCTCTGAAAGCAGCCCCGGCCCTTCGAACACCATTCCCGTGTAGAGCTGGATCAGCGAGGCGCCGGCCTCGATCTTTTCCACGGCCTGGGCGCCGGATTCGATTCCCCCCACCCCGATCAGCGGCAACTCGCCTTCCGTGAGCAGATAGAGCTCGGCCAGAAAGCGCGTGGACCGGGCAAAGAGAGGCCGCCCGGAGAGACCACCCGGTTTGGCCGCAAAGTTCTGGTCCTGCAAACCCTCCCGCGACAAGGTGGTGTTGGTCGCGACGATACCGTCGATGCCGCCGCGGCGCGCCACGGAGACGATCTCCGGCAAGGCGTGTCGGTCGATATCGGGGGCGAGCTTGACGAGAAGCGGCGGCACGCGGCCGGTGATCGAATTCGGCACGCGCGCCGCGTTGAGCGCCTCCAGCAACTCGGCCAGGGCCTCGGGGGATTGCAGATCGCGCAGGCCCGGCGTGTTGGGCGAGGAGATATTGACGGTGAAGTAGCCGGCCACCTCGGTGAGCCGTTCGATCCCCTGCACGTAATCGGCGATGCGATCGGCGCTGTTCTTGTTGGCGCCGATATTGACGCCGACGACGCCGGGACAGTCGGATCGCAGACGGCCCAGGGCGGCGAGATGACCTTCGTTGTTGAAGCCCATGCGGTTGATGACGGCGCGCGCCTGCTCGGAGCGGAAGAGCCGCGGCTGATCGTTGCCCGGCTGGGGAAGCGGCGTCAGGGTGCCGACCTCGACGAAACCGAAGCCCATCTCGATGAGCTGACGCGGAACTTCCGCATTCTTGTCGAAGCCAGCGGCCATGCCGATCGGGTTCTTGAAGGTCAGCCCCCAAAGCTGTTGCGAAAGACGCGGGTCGTCGGGTTCGGAGGCGCGCGGAAAAAGGCCCATCTGAAGCGCCCGGATGGTGAGCGTATGGGCCGTTTCGGGATCGAGACGGCGAAGCGCGCGCTGGCCCAGGCCGAAGAGCGACGGTCCGAACAAAGACGTGCCGAAGAGGCCTGACGACGAACTCACGGGGCGCCGCCGATCTTGGCGCGGAGCGCTTCGGAAAGGATGTGGCGGCCATCGGCGCGGACAGGCAGCGGCTCGGCCCATTTCAAGGCGGATAAAGGCAGTTGCCCATAGAGATGGGGGAAATCGTCCCCGCCGCGGGATGTCTCCCATTTGAGCTCGCCGCCGATCGCGTCCGCATCGAAAGCGAGCAGCATGAGATTGTCCTGACCGACGAAGTGGCGATCCAGCGTGCCTTGGACCTGCGCGCCGCTAGAGAGATGGATATAGCCGTCGCGGAGATCGTCCGCCGAGCCTTCCAGCCAGCCGTGCTCCTCCGCCTTGGCGAGGGCGCCCACATCGGTAATCTTGTAAAGAGTGTCGCTCATCCAGCCTCGACGGCGTGTCGTCGGGAAAACTCTAGCCGCGATGGCCCAATCCCGACAAGCAAGCGATACAAATTGAGTTTGCCATAACAGCGGAATGGGCAATAATTCCTATATGGAGAAGCTCCGACGAGCCAAACGCCCTCTGACGCGGTCGACCTTCGACGATCGACTGACCCATGCCAATGTCTGGGCGGCCATCGACGCATTGGCGAAGCGCTACAATCTTTCCACCTCCGCGCTCGCCAAAAGCGCCGGGCTCGATGCGACCTCCTTCAACCGGTCCAAGCGGACGACGGCTGAGGGGCGCCCGCGCTGGCCGACCACGGAGAGCATATCGAAGGTGCTGCAGGCCACGGGCGCCGATCTCGACGAATTCGTGCAGCTGCTCTCGGGCAAGCCGAAGACCGAGCGCAGGCCCGTGCCGCTGATCGGCCTGACCCAGGCGGGCGCGGGCGGTTTCTTCGACGATGGCGGATTTCCGGCCGGCACTGGCTGGGACGAGGTGGCGCCGCCTTCCCTCAAAGACGAGAACGCCTATGCGCTGGAAGTCTCCGGCGACAGCATGGCGCCGCTCTACCGGCCCGGCGACGTGCTGATCGTCTCGCCCGCCGCCTCGATCCGCAAAGGGGACCGGCTCGTCGTGAAAACGACGGACGGAGAGGTTATGGCGAAGATCCTGGTCAAGCGCGGCCCCAAAAACGTCGAGCTCGCATCGTTAAATCCGAGCCATGCCGATCTCGTTTTTCCGTTGAAGCGGATAGAATGGATGCATCGGATTCTCTGGGTCAGCCAGTGAGGGAGAAGGCCCTTCATGCTGCTATTGGCGCGCCTCGCTGCTCTTTCCGTCGCCATCGCGGTTCTGGTGCTCTTCGTGCTGCCCGGCCTCGTCGATGGGCCGGAAATGCGCAAGCGCTCCAATGACCCCCCGCCAGGGGTGAAGATCGCCAAGAACACCTCGTGGGGCGAGCGGGCGTTGGATCCGGAGGCGGTCACGCCCGCCCAGGAGAAAATGCCCGTACCGGCCCGAACGACATCGCCCCTCGCCAATACCCCAGAAGAGGTGAAGCGTTTCGTCTCGATCGAGAAAGGGCACGCGATCGAGATCGAACCGCCTAGACGGAAACGGTATTACCGGGTCATCGTGCAGGATGCCGGGACGCTGAAGACCGGCAATCACATCATCCGCCTGAAAGGAATTACAGTGCGGGACGAAGACGAGACCTGCGAGGATGCGAACGGCGAGAGCTGGCCTTGCGGCTCGCGGGCCCGCACCGCCCTCACGCAGCTTATCAGAGGGCGCGCCGTCGTCTGCGATCTGCCGCCGGGCGGCGACCAGCCTGCGTTCAGCACGCGCTGCCGGATCGGCAAGACGGATCTTTCGCTCTGGATGGTCGAGCAGGGCTGGGCGAAACCGGCCACGGAGCATAACGACAAGATGGCGAGGGCGCGCGACAAGGCCAAGCAAGCCCAGCTCGGGCTTTGGGGCGGCGCGAGCCAGTTTCGCGACGTGCCGGCTTTCGATGCGCCCGCGCCCGTCTTCGAACAGGAGCCGATCTACCAAGAGTCCGAGCCGATATACGATCAATGAACGGGGGAGGATTACCGATGATACGAATGCTGTTTGCCGGCCTTGTGGCCATCTTCGTCTTGAACGCCGATTTGGCGACCGCCCAGGCCCAGGACGCGCCGACGCGGGAAGACCGCGAGCGGGTGCGCGATTGCCTGAACAAGCATGGCGATGCGGACGCCATCGTTCAGGCGGCCGATTGCGTCGGCGAGATCAACGCGCTCTGCAAGGACCAGGAGACGACCGCGGACGCGCTCTCCTGCTATGAGCGCCACACGGCGATCTGGGACCGGCTCCTGAACGATTGGTATTCGGAGGCGCGCAAGAAGCTGGATTCTGCCTCGTCGAAAGCGCTGCGGGATGCGCAGCGAGCCTGGGTCGCCTTTCGCGACAAGAAATGCGGCTTCTGGACCACCCGCTACTCCGGCGGCTCCTATAGCAGCGTGATCGATGCGGACTGCATCCAGGAGGAGACGGGACGCCGCGCCATCGAGATGCACGAGATCTGGAAAGAGGCGAATCTGTAGGTTTCGCCCCGCACGCTAGCGATTCAGCGACTCCTCGATCAGCTTGCGGGTCTCGTCGATGCCGTAAAGCTCGATGAAGGAGCCGAAGCGCGGGCCTTGGGTCTGGCCGAGCAGCACCTCGTAGAGGGCGCCGAACCAGCTGCGCAGGGGCTCGAATTCGTGGCTCTTGCCGATCTCGTAGACCAGGTTCTGGATGTCTTGTGCGCCGGCGTCCTTCGGGAGACCGGCCAGCTTTTCCGACAGCTCCCGCATGGCGGCCGCTTCCTCCGGGGTCGCATCGCGGTACTGCTTGTTGGGCTTCACGAAGTCGTGGAAGTAGCGGACCGCGAAACCGACCATCTGGTCGAGCAGCGGGTGCTCTTCCGGGGTCGCGCCAGGGCAATAGCGCTTGATGAAACCCCATAGGGTCTGGGTCTCCTCGGAGTTGGACGCCGAGGCGAGGTTCAAGAGAAGCGCGAAGGAAATCGGCAGTTCCGCCTTGGGCGGGTTCCCCTGATGAATATGCCAGACCGCATTGCGGAGCTTAGCGTCCGGCTCCTCCTTCGGATACGCCGCCAGATGGCCGACATATTCGTCGACCGCCTTGGGGATGACGTCGAAATAGAGCCGCTTCGCCTTGCGGGGGCTCTGATACATATAGAGGCTTAGAGACTCCGGGGCGGCATAGCGCAACCACTCCTCGATGGTGAGGCCGTTGCCGCGGGACTTGGAAATCTTCTCGCCGTTCTCGTCCAGGAAGAGCTCGTAGTTGAAGCCTTCCGGCGGATTGGCGCCGAGGATTTTGGCGATCCGGCTGGAGAGCTTGACCGAGTCGATGAGGTCCTTGCCGGCCATCTCGTAGTCGACCCCGAGTGCCACCCAGCGCATGGCCCAATCGGCCTTCCATTGCAGCTTGCAGTGGCCGCCCGTGACCGGAAGCTGGGTGAGCTTGTCGGTGGCGGGGTCCTTGAAGCGCACGGCGCCGGCATCGGTGTCGATATCGATGATCGGCACCTGGAGCACCTCGCCCGTCTCCGGCGAGATGGGCAGGAAGGGGCTGTAGGTGGCGCGTCGGTCCGGGCCCAGGGTGGGCAGAATCACGTCGCGGATAGCCTCGTAGTTCTCCAGAACCTTCAGCAAGGTCTGGTCGAAGCGGCCGGACCGGTAGCAGTCGGTGGCGGAGAAGAATTCGTAGTCGAAGCCGAACGCATCGAGGAAGGCGCGCAGACGCGCATTGTTGTGCTGGCCGAAGCTCGGATGCTCGCCGAAGGGATCGGGGATCTGGGTCAGCGGCTTGCCGAGATGCTCCGCCACCATCTCCTTGTTGGGGATGTTGTCGGGGACCTTGCGCAACCCGTCCATATCGTCGGAGAAGCAGATCAGCCGGGTCGGCACCCGGTCTTCGGTCAGCACCCGGAAGGCATGGCGCACCATGGTGGTGCGGGCGACCTCGCCGAAGGTGCCGATATGGGGCAGCCCCGAGGGCCCATAGCCCGTCTCGAAGATCACAGGAGACTGGGCAGGTGTCTGCTCCAGGCGCGAGATCAGCTTGCGGGCTTCCTCGAAAGGCCAGGCCTTACTTTCTTTCGCCGCTTCCAGGAGCGTGGGATCGAGCGGTGCCGCCTGGGTCGCGCCGGCTTTCGTCTGGCCGGACGCGGGCGACGCGGATGAACTTTCAGTCATGGATGAGAACCGGCTTCTACGCTTTCGGCCGGACAAGACATCCGGCGGTTCGCCGCGAACCTAGGTCGCGCGCACGAACCCGTCAATCGGGCTGCATCGCGCGAGCCTGAGGGCGAGCACCGATCGCGTCTCGAAGGAGAGGCGGCGGGACAGGAAGAGCCCTTGCCGCGCCCGCACGAATTGCCTAGCTTCCGGCGACGCCTTTCGACAACCTCCCGCCGATTTGGAGACTGCCCCGATGCCGAAATCGCTCACCCATCATGAAGCGCTGATCTATGTGATGGTGACGGTCGCCGCGGTCGACCGCGCGATTTCCAACCTGGAATACGCACGGATCGGCGAGATCATCTCGACACTTCCCATCTTCGACGATTTCGACGCCGAACAGCTCGTGCCCACCAGCACGGCCTGCGGGGAGCTGCTGGGCGAGCCGGACGGCTTGCAGAAAGCGATCGTGCTGGTCCGCGAGGCGCTACAGCCGCGCTTGCGGGAGACGGCCTATGCCTGCGCGCTGGAGGTGGCGGCGGCGGATCTCGACGTGCCCGACGAGGAGACACGGCTGCTCGAGATCATCGCCAACGGGCTTTCCCTCGACAAGCTGACGACGGTGGCGATCGAGCGGGGCATCCGCGCCCGCAATACGGTCCTCTAAACGCGGCAAGACGAATTTTTTACCAGTTTCTCCGGTCGTCACGGCGGGAACGGAGTGAGCTGCTATTCGTTAGACAGTCATTCTGTCGATCGATTTTGCTGCCGGAGGAACACCATGTTGGGCTGGAACGAACGCAAATCGAGCCGCTATCTCGATCCCGAAGATTTCTACGACCAGCTCGATTCCATGCGCAGCTATATGAAGGATCTGACCCGGTCGGTCTCCAAAAGCACCGGCCGCGGGGTCAGCTCAGCGCGCTCTCGCGCCGCCGATACGGCCGAGGAGGCCGAAGAGCTGATGAAGGACAACCTTGCCGCCTCCATGCTGCTGGCCGTGGGCATCGGCGTCGTGGTCGGCTACTTCCTGCGCCGGAGCGGCGAGTAGGCGAACTCGCTCGCAAACCCCGCTATTGCATGAGCTTGACGGCGCCGCTATAGAGCGCGCCGCCGACGACGCAAGGCACGGCGATCTGCGCCTGACCCAGGGCGCTCGCCGCGACGCAACCCGTGGCGATGCCGATAGAGCCGACCTTGGCGAGCTTGGAGCCGCCCACCTCGTTCATGGCATGCTCGCGCTGGGCCTCTTCGATGGCCGCGAGCTGATCTTTCCTCACCTCTTCCGCTTCAAACGCTTCGGCCGCGACGATCACCTCCCGCAAGGGAACCGCAATTTCCTCAGGCTGGCGGGGATATTCCGCCCGGTAGAGGCTGATGAGCTGGCGATCCCGTTCTGCGTAAGAGGCAAGCGTCCATTTGGCCGTGCCACCCGTGGTGACCTTCTCCACCAGCTTGGGATCGTTCTTCCAGCCGCTCCAGAGGCTGCTCCAGGAAAAGCCGGATTCTTCGTCGCTCTTCGACCAGCGCAACGCCTCCATGATGCGCATGACCGGCTGGTATTGTCCGGTGGCGCTGTAATAGCCCCAAAGGGTGTAGATGACGGGAGATCCCTCTTCGAGGGGGATGTCCATGAGCCGCGGCTCTTCGCCGTCGACATAGGCGTCGATCAGCGGCTTGCGGAGGGGCATCTCGTCCTGAAAGCGGATCAGGAGATCCTGCCAGTCGGGGCGGCCGGAATAGGCGATCGCCTTGACGATGACCGCCTGCTCCTTGGGGGGCATGGGGAACATGCCGGCGATCAGTTGTGGCGCGTCGTTCTTGTTGGCGCCGAGGACGCCGGCGATGAAGCCGATGCAGAAACCGCCCTTCTCCTCATCGCCGAACAGGCCGAACTCCCGCATGGCGTGGACGGCGCCGGGCAGAAGATGAGGTTTGGGATGGTCGCGATAGTCAGAGGCCCATTCGATGAGCTGTTCCGGCGTTGAGAAGGCACTGCCTGCCGGGGCGGCTTTCGCCGGTCCGGCCAGGAGCAACGTGTAAGCGCAAAGCGCAAGAACTGTCAGAACAAATGCAAGCGCGCGCATCGATCACCAACTTTCTGCCCCCAGGCCCCAGCGTGATGCGGTCCTTCCACAACGGCCACCGATCCGGTTGCCACCGGACCGTTGTCGAGTTGCAACAACTTCATGGCTTTTTTGAGAGACTTTGCGTTGACTACACGCGCTTATTGTATTCGGTGAAGATATTCGTGCGTCTGCGTAGTTTCAGCGATTCGCGCATAATAGTATGCGCGGCGATTCTTTGCGCCCTACGCCGAAGCTGGCCATCATGGAGAGCGCGGCAGGGGCCGACCATTGGGAGGGGAGAACCTTATGACTTCGACGACGGAGCGTCATAACGCGCTGAGCGAAGCGCTGGCGGAGAGCTGGTGGGCTTTGGGCCTGCGGGGTGTGTTCGGTATCGCCTTCGGGCTGATCTGCCTGATGGTGCCCGGCGTGGCACTTCTGACTTTGGTGCTGCTGTTTTCGGCCTACATGCTGGTGGATGGCGTTTTCGCCATCATCGCCGGCGTGCGCCAGGCCAGTCATGGCGAGCGTTGGGGGCTGTTGATCTTCGAAGGTGTGATCAGCATCGCCGCGGGCGTGATCGCCTTTCTTTGGCCCGACATCACGCTGTTGGTCTTCATGTACCTGATCGCCTTCTGGGCGGTGCTGAGCGGCTTCCTGATGCTGTCGGCCGCTTTCAGCCTCAATGTGGAACATGGCCGCTGGTGGTTGGCGCTGGGCGGCATCGCCTCGATCGTGTTCGGCATCGCCCTCATGGTCGTCCCCCTCATCGGGGCGATCGTGCTGACCTGGTGGCTCGGTGCGTACGCCATCGTATTCGGCATCCTGCTGCTGGTGCTGGCCTTCCAGCTGCATCACCGGCGCGATGCGACCGCCCGCGGGACGGCAGCGAGCAAGCCCGCCGCGCCGAAGCGCAGCACGCCGGCCCGCCGCAGCTCTTCGAGCCGCACGGCGAAGAAGAGCTAGGCAAACGCCTGAGACACGGAGACCCGCGGGCGTCCGCCCAGCGTTTCCTCTTAGAGGTTCAGAGCGCGTCGCTTCCGCGGCGCGTTCTTTTTTTGATATTGGATATCGCTCGCTCGCCCAGCCAAGTCGAGGGTCACATAACGCTTCACCGGCAATGACTGCGCATCCTCACATCTACCGCCGCAATCCTCTGCACCCGACGACGCTCTACCTGTCGCACGCGTGGTGGACAGACCAGCGCGGCAGCGTGAGAACCCCTCCCGCTCCGGACGAGGCGGACCGGCGCGGCATCGAACGGCTGCGCGTCTGTCTCCCCGACGACATACAACCGCCCAGCGGCTGGTCGTTGTGCAAGACGACCCGGCTTGGGCAGATGCGCCTGACGACGCCGAAGGAAGATTTTTCGTGTGGGTTGACGATCCGGCGACTTCAGAGGAACAGCGATGAGCTCGCGCGCTGGATCGATTTGCACAGACAGCTCTACGCCGAGACCCATCGCGACAATCCTGTCGCGCCGCTCTCCGACGACGCCGCCCGAAAGCTCTTCGCCGGCGAAGATCTTCATCCGAACGCGATCTTGGCCGGTTTCGAGGGCGACAGCATGGTGGGGGTTTCAAGTCTTAGATCGGTTTCCGACGACACGCTGGAGCTGGGGTGGACCGGCTTGCCGGGACGCATCGCGCCTCAGGAGACTGCCTGCCTGGTGGCCGTTGCGGCCGCGAGAGCCCAAGAGCTTAGACGGGACGCTATCGCGGTGGAGGCCGACGACACCGACCGTGCCCTCACCGCGGCGCTACGCCGGTTCGACATCGAATGGTCCGAGACATTTCGGACCTACGAACTCACCTGTTCTCCGGCCGAAGAGCACGACCAGGGATGAGGAGAGTGCTCGTCCAAAAAGACGCTCTTTGGAAAAAGCTCGTCTAAAAGAAGCTCATGGGAAAATAGCGCAGCAGCAGCTCCTCGTAGCGCCCGTCGGCATGAACGCGATTGAGGGCGTAGTTGAGGATTTCCGCCATCTTGCGGTCGCCCTTCGGCACCGCGATCCCGACCCCCTCGCCGAAAAACTTGGCATCTACGTAAGGGCCGCCGCGAAATTCGCAGCAGCCATCGCTGGCGATGCCGTTGAGCCAGAAGGTGAGGCCAATGCCGTCGCCGAAGGCGAGATCCGCCGTGCCGTCCTTGACCGCGCCATTGGCCGCTTCGGCAGAGCTGAAGGTGACGATCTCGGCGGCCGGAAAATAACTCTCAAGATAGGCTGCGTGACCGGTGTCTTCCATCACGGCGATCTTGATGTCTTCGAGGGTCTCGGGCCGTGGATCGGTGATCTCGCTGTCCTTGGAGGCAATGAAGCGGGCCGGCGTTGCATAGTAGCGCTGGCTGAAGTCGGCCTTGGCGCGATTTTCCCGATCGATCCGGATGGAGGCGATGGCGGCATCCGCCTCCCCGTCTTCCAGGCTGGCGAAGAGGTCGTCCCAGTCCGCCTCCTCGATCTCGCATTCCACCTCAAGCACCTCGCAGATGGCTTTGGCGAGATCGACGTTGAAGCCGGTGAGGACGCCCTCCTCGTCGAAATAATGGAAAGGCGGGTAGTCGCTGTCGGTGACGAAACGGAGTTTTTCGCGATCGCCGAGCTTGGGCTCCTGGGGCACCACATCGCCTTGCCAAACATCGGGGACCAGTTGCCGTTGGGCTTGAGCGGTAGCGGCGGTTGGGATCATGATGGCAAACGCCAACAGGCCGGAAAGCACCGCGCCGGCGCGCGAGATTCTTCGGTCTGCCGTGTTTTGGGCTGCTCTCATGCCGATCCCCCGCAATCAGCGCTGTTTCGCTCCATTCCGGTTCTACTTGTGCAGCTTTCTCCTGTCAGCAGGAAGAATACACAATCATTGGTTGTCAATATAGCTATATAGCATCTTTAGCGTGTTGATTTGCTTCGCTTTTCCCGTGTTCTGCGTTGCCATCCTCCCGGTATCCGGGAATACTCCGCCCGGGAGTTGTGTTCGGCGTACGGGGTTGGGCTGTGTTGGGGGGCGAGCCAGTCAAAGGCAAACACGCGTCGCGGTTGCCGGGCGCGGACCCCTTCGTCGAATACGCATTTCTACTCGATCGCACCATCGACCGGGCGACTCTGGCCAGAGGAATCGCTCTTGGTGCGCGATGGGGTGTTGCACCCCATGAGGCGCTGATCGCCACGGGCTGGCTCAGTGCGGAAAACTATACTCGCGCTTTGGCGGAGCATTGCGGGGTCGGCTTCGTCGAACCGGAGCAACGGCACCGGCTGGTGCCGCCCAATCGACATGCAAGGCCGAAGGATTGTCTTCGTGCAGGCCTGCTGAGGCAGCGAGGACTGCTGAAACGGCGAGGCCACCGTACCCGGGCGGTTCTGGCACCGGAAAAAATGCCTCCGGATGCGCTAAGGCGCGGGTTTGCCGATCTCGACCGGCGGTCCGTTGCTTTCGTTCCCCAGCCGGCCGTTCGCGCCGCGATCTACCGCCATTTCGAAACCGCCTTCAAAACCTATGCGGCGGAGGGGCTGCATCGAAGAGATCCGTCGCGGAGCGCAAAATCTCCCCTGCCCCGCTGGATGATCGTCGGGCTGGCCATGGCCATGCTTTTGGTCAGTTCCGGACTCGCCGTCGCTTTCTCAGAGACGGTCAGGGCTTTGAGCCTTCTCATGGCGGCGATCTTCCTACCGATCGCCGGCTTGCGGGTCGCGGCGCTCTGGCATTTCGCATGCAACGGCTCACCTGACTCGCGCCCGATTCCGCGAATACCGGATGAGGTTCTGCCGGTCTATACGTTGCTGGTCCCGCTGTTGCGGGAAGCGGCGGTGATCGGGCGGCTCACCGAGGCATTGAAGCGGCTCGACTATCCGGCCTTAGGTAGCAAACGCACCAAGAAAGGATAGCTGATGTTTGAACCGTTAGACGGAAATCGAGGCGGCATGGATTACTTCCGCTTACGGATTATGCCAGATGGCATTTATCTCATTGATCGGGGGCCGGTCCCAGTCGCTGATGACCCCCATTTGCGCATTAATAACGGCCAAGCGGTCGTTGGAATCCATAACTGCGGAAATCCGGTTGAAGGCTGCGATAGGGTCAACGTGGCTATGGACATAGAAAAGTGAGAACTGGAATTGGTGCCACGGCCCCAGAGACCTAATCTCATCTCTCACAGCATCGTAATTCTGCCCTGGCTCCATCAGGTCGTAAGCGATGAAGAGATTATAGGCCATCTATATTCCCTCTGATGTTCGGTAACTGGCGATCATCTCGTCACTCACGTCGCCCGGATAACAGAGCGGCGAATACCCACCGGCTCGGCTATAAGCGCTCCGTCTCCCGCAACTCCGCCCGGCCCTGTCTGAGAAGTACGGACAGGGACAATTTCCGGGATAGCTCGCTAGGGATGACGCGATGATCTTTTTGCGAATCTCATCATCGGTAAGCCCAGGCGGTGCGGCCACGGTTGGCGGCGGCACCTCAGCTTGTGGAACGGATGCCGTGGTGGTCGTGAGTGGAGAAGAAGGATAAGTGGGCGGTGGATCGCTCAGAAGATCAACCACCGGGGCCGGTGCCGTATAAGCAACAGGCGTTGCCGTAGTCTTTGGTGGAGGCTTTTCAACGGCAGGGCGCCGCTCGGGCGGCGGCACGTACGCAACTGGCGTGGCCTCGGGCTTCTTATCGCAAGCTCCGAGGCAAATGCAGATGACCGCTAGGCAAAACAGAACCCGGCCCATTGCGCCCTCCCGTGCAAGGGAGAGTTAATCAACTACTACGCGAAGAGTCAAAGGCGGCGATCGCGGATTATTACGACGAGCTGGGAGGCTTATTGAGGTGGCGGGTCTACGCTAGATCCCCGGCCTATCGCGACCCCAGCCACAAAGACGAATACAGTTCCAACCCAAGTTAGGATGCGCTCCAGCCAGTCTGTATTATGCGCCCAGAGTCCGAGTATCATTATAAAAACAGCCACAAGCAGCAGGACCATCGAAAGAACGATTGACCCGGCATGTGCTTTGTCATCGGTGCCGTATCGGAAGAAACGAAGGTCAATAAACAGAACTCGATTGGATGCGTTCGGAGCGGTAAAATCGAGTGTCTTTGTGGCCTCGTCGGGCCTTGTTGAAAGGTCACCGCTAGGCGGGGGAATGACCCTCCGCCTCACTCGCATCCTCGATTGTGGAATCTCCACTGGCATCGGCAAGTTTCGCTTTGAAAACTTCTGCAATTAACTTTGGTGGAATCGTTGGCTTCTGATCCAGAGAACCGTAGCGCTCCTTAATTATGTTCCAAGGCTCGCCTTCCGCGTGGGTCGAGTTGGAAAGCTGAATGCCAGTGTATTGCTTGTGACTGTCCCATACAGACCTAATGAACTCTCTGACCTCTTCGTTCTCAATACGCGGCGTATGGAACCTAGTTTTTAGATGTTGACCAGCCGTTTCCACTGTTAGTTCCGACACCAACTCGGCAACCGGCTTACGGCCATACTGAGACGTTTCCGCATATATATCGCGGACAACTGGACCCCAGGGCCAAGCCTCAAAGTCCTCGTCAAAAAGAGGAACACCATTGTATGCAAGGTACCAAGCGTTTGCGTAGAAAAGAAGTTTTTGCAGCTTGAGCGGATCTATCGGCGGAACGCGATCCTCGTCGTTCCAACCCAATTCCAGGAATTCATTAGCAGCCGCTGCGGCTGATGTCGGAGCACAGCTTTCGACCATATCCTACAATATGGTGTAAAGCGCGAATTAGTCAAGCGGTTGATTTTGCAGGTAAAATCTGATTCTACATCAACGGGTTAGCCAAACGCGAACTCCATTCGTCTTCGTAGGGCTCTCAACCTTCCCCCGCTTCCATTGAAGCCGCATGGCTTGGACGATGCGAAAGGTGATGGACGTACGCAGCACGGTGTCGCCTTCGTCCAGCCCCTTGGCTCGCATGACTCTCAGTGCCAATTCGCGCGTGTCTAGCGGCCCTTCCTCGGCCAGGGCCTCTTTGCATATCCGCACGATCTCACCCCGCTTGAACAGCCTCAGGGTGTCCATATAGACCGGGTATTGGGACCGGCCTTCTGGAGCCTCGAACATGCGCAAGGTGGCGTTGACGTGCGCCAGATCCACCTTGGCCGCTTCGATCTTCTTTTCGTACAGGGCGATGGCCTGTTCGATTTGCTCGCGCTTCCGCTCAAGCGTGCGGATGATGTTCGGATCGCCTGCCATTACTTGCTCCGCTGCCAGTAGCCCTTCCAAGCCGCGCTAGGCTCGTGAGCCATTGCGAGACCGATTGCACGGCGGGCCAGAGCGCCATTGTCGAGACGGCGGTGATCCTCTTTCCAAGCCGCCTCGCAGGCGTACTGGTGAAGATATTGCGGGCTGACGTGGTGGTGCTGGCCGGTCACCATGCGGCGTAGACGGGAGAAGAAGCTTTCCGCTTGGTTCGTGCAGATGCCGTTCAGGCTGTAGGCTTCCGAGTGGTTGATGCGCAGCGTTTCGAAGCGCTCATGCAGCACGTCCCAATGGCTTGCCTCGTCCGCATGGATGCGGGCTTTCATGTCAGCGAACTGGTTGGCGTAGAACACGCCATCGGCTTCATTGCGAACCACAAAGGTCAGGGTCCGGCCCTTGCGCTGGCGCAGAGCAATCACGACGCGGCGCTTGCCGGTCTGATGCTTGGCAAGGCGACGGTCAATCCGATCTTCGGCACGGTTTGCCGGGCGAATTGAGCCGCCAAAATATGCGCCGTCGATTTCACAATCGCCGCTCACCTTCATGTTCTCGGTCTCGGCCGCCATGGCCTCCCTGATCTTGTGAGCGAGTACGAAAGCCGTCTTGTGCTGGCAGTCCAGGTCACGGGAAAGCTGGAGGGCCGAGATACCCTTGACTGCGTTCGTGAAGATGCAGATCGCGGCCAAGAGATCGGTGAAGCTCATCTTGCGCGAGGCAAAGATGGTCCCGCTCGTGACGCTGAACTGATGATACCAGCCAGCGCACTTGAACTTGCGGCGCGTCGTGATGCTGTAGGTCTCACAAGAGCCGCAACGCGGGCAAACCGCCTCGCCGTCCGTCTCAGCCCAACGCAGCTTGCAGAAGGTCTCGTAAGCCTTGTCCTCGCCGCCCTGATAGATCGCCTTCAGAGAGAGGGTGCGGGCTTTGGAGGAAAGGAGGAAGTGCTGAGACATTGGATATAACCATATTCGATGATGTTATGCATCATATATGGATGTAGACATAACCAATGTCAAGGGTATATATCATCAAAAGCGATGATATTTTGGGCCTAGGCCATGGCGGACCGAAAGAGCAATCCCGTAAACGTCGAATACGAGACGCGGGCTAAGAACCTTCTGAAGGCTGAATTGAAGCGGAAGGGGATTACCTATCGGCAGCTCGCGGAGAAGCTGGCCGAGATAGGTGTGCAGGAGACAGAGCGCAACTTAAACAATAAGATCAGCCGAGGTGGGTTCACGGCTGCGTTCTTATTGCAATGTCTCGAAGTGATTGGCTGTCGATCGGTATTGTTACAGGACTGATTTTTGGGGTCGTGAACGGCGTTATCGTTGGCGGTTTATTTTATTATGACCGGCAGAACCAACAGAAGCGCGAGTACGTAGCTCCACATCATGCCGCTGACTCCCGCAACCAGGATCGTCAGCGCTGCGCCAAGATACGTACCCTTGCCGAGTATCAAGAGTGCCTTGCAAGTGAGGAAGGTGCTAAGCGAGAAGAACAGCGCCAACAGTACGATCTTGAAGCACAGCAGGATATGAGCGTTTGGGCTCTGGGAGTCCTTCTTCTCAGCGCCGAAGGAATAATAATCAGCTTCTGCGGACTCATTTTTTTGGCCTACAACTTGAGAGCCACTCGATGGGCGCTCGATGCTGCCGATCGATCTGCGGACGCTGCCGAATCTAGCGCTCTCATATCGCGCGACACGGCTCATCGGCAACTCCGAGCCTATGTCGGAATCGATGAGGCTCAAGGCCCGGATTTGGAAGCTGGGCCACCTTTCCGATTCCGCTTCTTCATTAAGAACGCCGGACAAACGCCCGCTCATAGTGTGAAGCATTGGACCGGCTTCACGTTGGGCCCGTACCCACTGACCGAGACGCTCAATCCGCCGTCTAAGCCACCTCGATTCGCTGCCATCATATTCGGCGGCGGTCGGTTCAAGGTCGAAGCCGAAATCACTCAGTATTCCCCGGCTGAGGTCATGCGGCTTAGGGAGAAGGGTATTCGATTGTACGTCTTTGGTGAGATCACTTACGTCGATATTTACGACGAGAAGCAAACAACCGAGTTTCGCCTTATGTACGGCGGCGAAGATATCCCCGCTGGCCGTGGCATGATCTTCTGCGAAGAAGGCAACAGAGCCACTTAGTACGATCAGCGCGGCCACCGCCGCACGCGCCCACACGGCGCGCCCTCCTACACCGGCCCCTCCCTAGTCATCTTGCGCTCCCGGCTTGGTGCGTTTGATACGTAATGCCGCGACTATCCGCCGGCCAAGCTGGATATCAAGCTGATCCTGGAAGAGACGGATCGCGAGACACTTGCCGCGGTGCGGGCGCTCAATCTACCGGGAAATTTCGAGCTCGTGTTGGCGCCGGATTTCGTGCCGCGGACCAAGCCGAAAGCGCTGAACTTCGCCATGCCGCTGGCCCGCGGCGACTATGTGGCGATCTATGACGCGGAGGATATACCCGAGCCCGACCAGCTCCGGAAAGCGCTGCATGCGTTCCGGTGCGGACCGCCGAACCTCGCCTGCGTGCAAGCCAAGCTCAATCTCTACAATGCCCGCCAATCCTGGCTGACCAAGCAATTCACCCTCGAATACACGGCTCTGTTCGACGGGCTCTTGCCGGCGCTCGCCGCTTTCCGCCTCCCCTTGCCGCTCGGCGGCACCTCCAACCATTTCCGAATCTCGGCCTTGAAATGGCTGTCGGGCTGGGACGCCTACAATGTCACGGAGGATGCCGATCTCGGCATCCGGCTGGCGCGGGCCGGCTATCGTTGCGGGGTGATCGATTCCACGACCCATGAGGAAGCTCCTCCCCATTTCCGGCTTTGGCTGCCGCAGCGGACGCGCTGGATGAAGGGGTATATCCAGACTTACCTGGTGCATATGCGCAACCCGCTCCAGACCCTCAGGGAGCTGGGCGGCCGAAGCTTTCTGGGATTTCAGCTGACGGTGGGCGGCACCGTGCTCTCGGCCCTGGTGCATCCCTGGTTTTACCTTCTGGCGGGCTACGATCTCGCCCGTGGCGTGCTGTTCGCGAACCCAGCGGGACTGCTGGGCTGGCCCTTATGGGGGCTGGCGCTCTTCGTGCTGGTCGGAGGATACGGCGCCGCGCTGGGGCTCGCGGCACTTGCTGCCGGACGGCGCAGCGGCCGTTCTCTGCTGCCTCAGATCGCGCTTATGCCGTTCTACTGGCTGCTGGTGTCCCTCGGTAGCTATCGCGGAGTTTGGCACTTCGGGACCCGGCGCTTTGCCTGGGAGAAAACCCAGCACGGGCTTGCGCAGCCCCTCAAACGACAATCGCGCGCATCTTCGGCATGTTGATGGCCGGTTTACGGCTTCTGGCCCTGGGATTCCTTATAGTGCTTGGCGGTGACCCCTTCGCGGATTTCTTCGATCTCGCCGGTCGTCTCACGGGTACGGTTCATGGTGATGCCGTAGACCAGAGCCGCCCCAAGACATACGACACCCACGCCGCCGATTACCCAAAGCCAACCAGCAGCATCGTTCAGAAATTCCATGGTTAAACTCCTTCCCTAGTATTCGGAATCAACGCGAAGAGCCGCGCTGAGTTCAAAATACGTGGGGCGGTGGGTCACGGAATTTTGACTGGAAAGCTGGAGCGGGTGATGGGAATCGAACCCACGACACGTAGCTTGGGAAGCTACTGCTCTACCACTGAGCTACACCCGCGAACCGGCATTTCCTATCACGGCGAAAACCCGCCGGAAAGCGTTTCGCTAAGTGGTGGCAGCGGACTTGGATGCGCCGACGGAGCGATATGACCTTATTGGAACCGGCACGAGAAACGCGGAAGTTTTCCGACCCCGACCGCACCGCCGATGGAGCAAGGCGGGCGCGGGTCGGTTTGCAGGCGCTGCAGACCCTATGGATCAACACCGGGAGCCTCTGCAATATCGAGTGCCGCAACTGCTACATCGAATCCAGCCCGAAGAACGACCGCCTCGCCTACATCACGGCGGCGGAGATGACGGGCTTTCTCGACGAGATCGCCGCGCTGTCGCTCCCCACGGGCGAGATCGGCTTCACCGGCGGCGAGCCGTTCATGAATCCGGACATTCTGCCGATGCTGGAAGTTGCGCTGGCCCGCGGCTTCTCCGTGCTCGTGCTCACCAATGCCATGCAGCCGATGATGCGGCCGCAGATCCGCGATGGGCTGGTTCGGCTGAGGCAAGCCTATGGCGATGCGCTGACCTTGCGGGTCAGCCTGGATCATTTCACGGAAGCGCTGCACGATCTGGAGCGCGGTCCTGGCAGCTTCGATAAGACGGTTGCCGGAATGGATTGGCTGGTGGCGGAGGGATTCAGCCTGGCGATCGCAGCGCGAAGCTGCTGGGACGAGACGGAAGAGAAGACCCGTGCGGGGTTCGCCGATCTGATCGCGGAGCGCGGCTGGCCGATCGATGCCCATTCGTCTGCGCAGCTCGTGGTTTTTCCGGAGATGGATGAAAGAGCCGAGGTGCCGGAGATCACCACCGAATGCTGGGAGATCCTCGGCAAAGACCCCGGCGAGGTGATGTGCGCCTCGAGCCGCATGGTAGTGAAGCGGAAGGATGCCGAGCGGCCGACGGTGCTGCCCTGCACGCTGCTGCCCTACGACCGCGCCTTCGAGATGGGCGCGACGCTGGCGGAGGCGGCACGTGCCGATGGGGACATGTTCGAAGATGGAGCGGTGAAGCTCTGCCATCCCCATTGCGCCAAGTTCTGCGTGCTCGGCGGGGCGAGCTGCTCCACCGGCCTCACCTGATTTCGAACGGCAGCTCAAACGTCCCTGTCTTGTCGCTTAATTGATCGGCGACCTCGCACTCCAGCACGTATTTGCCCTTGGGGGCGTCGCTAAAATCGACGGTCACCACGGCCATGACCTCCATATTCTCTTCGTGGCTGTCGAATTTGAAGGTGCCGAAAGCCTTTTGCCCGGCGATGATCTTGCCATCCGCGTCGCGGATGATGAGGTCCACCACCATGAGCGCGTGATAAAGGCCCCCTTCCGGTTTCCAGCTGAAGCCGACCGGCTCGACATAAGCAATCAACTCCTCGCCGGGCTCAAAGACGTTTTTTGCCTTCGCCTGATACAGTCCGAAGCCGGAAGGCTGCCCAGTGACAAACAGCGCTTTTCGGAAGGTGAGAGGACCTGCGCGCCATAGGCTCAGCATCCCTTTTCGCATCTCGTTGTAAGCCTTCAGGGGCTTGCCTGCAGCCGCGGCCTCTTCGGCACGCTTGGCATTGTCGACCAGTTCACCGGCCTGAGCGGCTCCAACCGAGCAAAAGATCAAAAGCAGCGCGTAGAGGATTCTCATCATGGGAGCCTCCGTTGGATGACCTGCGTATATCAGGCAGAGAATCGGCGGCTCGCTTTGACATAGATCACGCGCTCAGAAGGGATTGTCCTCGGACTCTCCCCTTGTTCTGAAGAATTCGCGGCTCAGCTTGAAGACCACGGGGCTGAGCAACGCCAGAGCGATCAGGTTCGGCACGGCCATCAGGGCGTTCAGGACGTCGGCAAGAAGCCAGATGAAGCCGAGATTGATCGTGGCGCCGACAAGTGGCGCGGCGCACCACACCACACGGAAAGGCAGGATCGCCTTCACGCCGAAAAGATATTGCAGCGACCGCTCGCAGTAATAGCTCCAGCCCAGCATGGTGGTGAAGGCGAAGACGGCAAGCGCCACAGCCGTGATGTTGTTGCCCATGCCAGGCAAGGCCAGCTCGAAGGCCTTGCCGGTGAGCGCCGCGCCTGTCTCGCCGCTATCCCACGCGCCGGAGGTGAGAATAACCAGGGCCGTGAAGGAGCAGACGACGAGGGTATCGATGAACGTGCCGAGCATGGCGACGATGCCTTGGCTGACCGGGCCTTTGCATTCGGCGGCGGCATGGGCGATGGGGGCGGAGCCGAGGCCGGCCTCGTTGGAGAACACACCGCGGGCCACGCCGAACTGGATCGCCGCCCAGACAGTGGCGCCGACAAAGCCGCCAGTCGCGGCCGAGCCGGTGAAGGCATCTGTGAAGATCATCCCCAACGCGGCAGGGATCGCGTCGGCATTGACGAAGAGCACGGCGGTGCCGGCGCCGATATAGGCAACGGCCATGATGGGCACCAGCTTGCCGGCCACATTGGCGATGCGGCGGATGCCGCCGATCAGGACGGCGCTGACCAGGGCCACGAGCACCAGACCGGTGAGCCAATCGGGGATGCCGAAGGAGGTGTGCAGCGCGTCGGCGACGGAGTTGGCCTGCACCGTGTTGCCGATACCGAAGCCGGCCACGCTGGCGAAGAGCGCAAAGAGAAAGGCGAGCCAGCCCCAGCGGGGGCCGAGACCGTTGCGGATATAGTACATCGGGCCACCGACCATTTTGCCGAGGGCATCGCGCTCGCGGTATCGGACGGCGAGGACGGCCTCGGAGTATTTCGTGGCCATGCCCACCAGGGCGGTCATCCACATCCAGAAGACAGCACCGGGCCCGCCCAGGAAGATGGCCGTGGCGACGCCCGCGATATTGCCGGTGCCGATGGTGGCGGAGAGCGCCGTCATGAGAGCGTTGAACGGCGTGATCTCACCTTCGCCCGCGCTCGTGCGGCCCTTCCAGAGCATGCGGAAGGCGCCCGGCAAGTTGGTGATGGTGCGGAAACGCAGGCCGACGGTGAGATAGAGACCGACGCCCAAGAGCAGCACCAGCATGGGCACGCCCCAGACGATGCCCTGGACCCACTCCAGCGCCGAAGTGATGGATTGCATGCGGCTCCCCCTGCCTGTTCTTTTTGCCCCGCCAACGGTTATGGCAGAGAACGGGACCGGCGGGAACAGCGTCTCAGAGTATGCCCGGCCAACCGAGCTCCGCTTCGCGGCCCCGGTCGTAAACTTGTGCCGGGCATCCATCACCACGGAGTTCAAGAATAGGACGAGGTGTTCATGGATCACCGGGACCAGCCCGGTGATGACGAAGGAGCTTGATGCGGCGCCTAATGCCGCTCGGTCCAAAGCTACTTGAAGTGCTTGGAGAGCTTCAGGCCCTGGCCCTGGTAGTTGGAGCCGATGCCCTGGCCATAGAGGCTGTCGGGCTGCTCGGTAAGCCGGTCATAGACCAGGCGGCCGACGATCTGACCGTCCTCCAGGATGAAGGGGATGTCGAGGCTACGGACCTCGAGCACGGCCTTGGCGCCGGGGCTGCCCCCTTCCGAATAGCCGAAGCCGGGGTCGAAGAAGCCGGCATAGTGGACGCGGTATTCGCCGATCAGCGGATCGAACGGCGCCATCTCCGCCACGTAGCCCGGCGGGACGGCGACGCTCTCCTTGGAGGCGAGGATATAGAACTCATGCGGATCGAGGACGAGACGGCGGTCGGCGTCGGGCTCGACGGTCTCCCAGAACTGGCCGATCTCGTATTCGCCGATGCGATCCATATCGATCACGCCGGCATAGCGCCGCGCACGATAGCCGATCAGCTTGGCGCCCGAGGCGGGCGCGAGGTTGATGGAAAGATTTAGCCCTTCGCGGATGGCGGCCTCGCCCTCCACTAGGCCGAGATCGGTGTGCAGCTCCTTCAGGGCGCGGTCGCCCACGCGGCCGGGGCGCTCGTCGGCCTGGGACGGCTGGCTGCCGCGGCGGCGGAAGCGAATCTGGTTCAGCCGCGAGCCGGTGCGCACCTTGATGGAGAAGCTGCGCGGGCAGATCTCGGCGTAAAGCGGGCCGGAATAACCCTCCTCGATGGCATCGAAGCTGACCTGGCGATCGCCGATCAGCCGGGTGAACACGTCGAGCCGGCCGGTGGAGCTTTTCGGATTGGCGAAGGCAGCGATGGTCGCGCGCAAATCAAGCTTTTCCTGGAGCGGCACCAGATAGACGCAGCCGGTCTCCAGCACCGCGCCCTGGGTCAGGTCGATCTCGTGGAAGGCGAACTTGTCGAGCTTTTCCCGCACGGTCGCCTTGCTGCCGGGCAGGAAGCTGGCGCGGATCCGATAGGCCGTCTTGCCGAGGCGGAGATCGAGGCTGGCCGGCTGGATCTGGGCTTCGCCGATCTCGTCGCCGTCGGAGGCAATCTCGCCCTGCTTGATCAGCGCGCGCAAGGCCTGAGCCGGCAGCACGCCGGCGCGCGACAAGGCGGTCTTGCCGTCGTCGATGGGCTTCGGCGTTATGGTTTCGGCGGCATGCATGGTTGAGATTTCGCGCCTCAACGCGGTTTATTGGTGCTGACAAGCTCTGTGACACCGCTTTATGGCAGAGTCACGCGGACATCCCTCTTCTCCCCCGAATTCACAATAGCGTATATGTGACGCCATCATGCAGATCGACAGATGCAGCCCGGAGGATTTCGGCGCCTGGTTGCCGTTGCGGCTCCAGCTCTGGCCGGACCAGACGCCGGATGAGAACCGCGCCGAGGCCTTTGCCGTTATGGAGAGCGAGGATTCCGCCGGATTCATCGCCAAAACCTCGGATGGCGAAGCGGTTGGCTTCGCCGAGGTGGCGCTCCGCTACGACTATGTGAACGGGTGCGGGCGGCCGCCGGTGGCGTTCCTCGAGGGGATCTACGTGGCGCCGGACTGGCGCGGCAAGGGCGTGGCGCGGGCGCTGGTCCAGGCGGTGGAGAGCTGGGCGGGCGTCAAGGGCGTCACGGAGCTTGCCTCCGACGTGCTGTTGGGCAACACGACGTCCCAGGGCATGCACCAGGCGCTGGGCTTCCAGGAGACCGAGCGGGTGGTGTATTACCGCAAGCCCGTGCCGCCGCGGTGATCGGGCGCGCTATCCCTCGAAAATCTCCTCGATGGCCCGTCCGAATAGACGGGCAATGCTGAACGCCAAGGGCAGGCTGGGATCGTATCGCCCCTTCTCGATGGCGTTGACCGTCTGGCGGGAGACGTGGAGCCGGTCTGCGAGATCGGCCTGAGACCACCCCTGCTCGGCCCGCAGCTCTCTCAGCCGGTTCTTCATCGATAGCGCCGCTCGGCGACAAGCTTGCCGACAATCCAGAGCACGGCCATCACCGGCCAGACCCAGAACATGGAGAGCTTCGAGAACCCGACGGTCTCCAGGAAGCCGTAGCCGAAGGTGATCAACGCCGTGCCGGCGAAGGCGAGCCCCAGCGCCTCCAATTGCACTTGGCGCTGCATTTCATCGATGCGCCGCAGATGTCGAACCACCGTCCAGGCGACGGCGCAGGCCGGAACCATCGGCAAAAGCGCAAGCGCAACGGTTAGTGGGCTGTGGGGCGAGACATACCTCATGAGAATCGCCGACACGACGACAAGGAGGATATAGGCGCCCATGGCGATCCAAAACTCGAAAAGATAGCGTCGCCGTTCAGTCAAACCGTCATCTCCCTCTCTCTTGAAATGTAAAGTACGCTTTACATATTCGGTGCGCTCGCCCGATGTCAAGGGTCCTTTACATATGGGAGCCTCATGCCAGGCCACTTGACGCCGCCCGCGGCCCGCGCTTTAACTCGCCTCCTTCGTGGTGATTTGGCCGGCCGGCTTGCAGCCACGTAAAACAAGTCGCTAAAAGGGCCGTTGCGAGGGAAAACCCCTGCAAGCACCCGGTTCTTTGGCGGCAGCCAGGTCCGGGTTTTTTTGTGCCCGATTTCGGGTGCGCGAGATGGAGGTGTCGCCATGGCGGCGGGAGAGCATAAGGATTGGAAACTGGCGACGACGCTGGTGCATGAAGGGACGCGGCGCAGCCAGTTCGGCGAGACGTCGGAGGCGATCTTCCTCAATTCCGGCTATGTCTACGACAGCGCGGAGGTGGCGGAGGCCCGCTTCAAGGGCGAGGACGACGGCTATGTCTATAGCCGCTACGCCAACCCGACCGTCTCCATGTTCGAGGACCGGATTGCGGCGCTGGAAGGCGCCGAGGCTGCCCACGGCACGGCGAGCGGCATGGCGGCGGTCTCCTCCTCCCTGCTCTCGTTCCTGAAGGCCGGCGACCATATCGTGGCGGCGAAGGCGCTGTTCGGAAGCTGTCTCTATGTCGTGGCCGATCTCCTGCCCCGCTACGGGGTGGAATGCACCTTGGTGGACGGGCCGGATCTCGACCAGTGGGAGACGGCCATGCGGCCGGACACCAAGGCGGTGTTCTTCGAAACGCCGACCAATCCGGTGCTGGGCCTCGTCGATATCGAGGCGGTCTGCAAGATCGCCCACAAGGTTGGCGCGCAGGTGGTGGTCGACAACGTGTTCGCCACGCCGATGCTGCAGCGGCCCTTGGAACTGGGCGCCGATATCGTCGTCTATTCGGCGACGAAGCATATCGACGGTCAGGGGCGGTGCCTCGGTGGCGTGGTGCTGGGCCGCAAGGACTATATCGACGAGACCCTGCATACCTTCCTGAAGCATACGGGGCCGTCCTTGAGCCCCTTCAATGCCTGGGTGCTGCTCAAGGGTCTGGAGACCATGCCCCTGCGGGTCGAGCGCCAGGTGGAGAATGCGGCGAAGATCGCCGATTTCCTGAGCCAGCAGGACAAGATCGGCCGCGTCTTCTATCCGGGGCGGAGCGACCATCCGCAGCACGCGCTCGCCAAAAAGCAGATGGCGTCGGGCGGGCCCATGGTGGCGTTGGAGGTGACGGGCGGCAAAGAGGAGGCCTTCCGCTTCATCAACGCGCTGTCGATCTTCAAGATCTCCAACAATCTGGGCGACGCGAAGAGCCTGATCACCCATCCGGCGACGACGACACACCAACGCCTGACGCCGGAGGCGCGGGCGGAGGCCGGCATCTTCGACCGCACCGTGCGGCTCTCCATCGGGCTGGAAGATGCGGACGATCTGATCGGCGACCTGAAGAAGGGGATCGCCGCGGTCTGACGCCCCTCATGGTGAGGGCGCTCGCGAAAGCGAGCGCGTCTCGAACCATGTGGCCACGGCGTTGCACCGCACGGGCCTCCACCCTTCGAGACGCGAGCTTCGCTCGCCCTCAGGGTGAGGAGAAAGTCCTGCGTTTAGATAGAGCTGAAAGCTGAGCGAAATCGCCTGCAATCAGCGCTTCCTTCTTCGCTCGACTCCAGCGCTTGATGCGGCGCTCGGCGGCTACCGCATCGACAATACGCTCGAACTCTTCGGCATAAGCTAGCGCGACCGGTAAGCGAGTCGCCGTGTAGCCGCCGAATGATCCTGCATTGTGCTGGTCGACGCGGTCTTTCAGGTCGCCTCTGGTCGAGCCGGTATAGAGGCTGCCATCACGGCAGCGCAGAATGTAGACGAAGGCGCTCATCGAAAGAGACTACCACGCAGCCCCTCATGGTGAGGGCGCTCGCGAACGCGAGCGCGTCTCGAACCATGTGGCCACGGCGTTGCACCGCACGGGCCTGCACCCTTCGAGACGCGAGCTTCGCTCGCCCTCAGGGTGAGGAGAAACTCCGTGCGCGGAGCTTAGGCAGACGGCGAGCCGCCCTAATTCGGCTTGCGCTTGGCGTTGAGCTCGCCCGGATCGAAGC
The DNA here is from genome assembly GCA_050110875.1 of Methyloligella sp. ZOD6. Classification (GTDB taxonomy): domain Bacteria; phylum Pseudomonadota; class Alphaproteobacteria; order Rhizobiales; family Methyloligellaceae; genus Methyloligella. Next base: position 1,468,291 of record CP188828.1, on the reverse strand, counting down.
TGTACTGCTTGTTGCAGAACTCGCAGGTCACCTCGATCTCGTTCTCCACCGTCATCTCCTCGATCTCCTCGTCGGTGAAATTCTTGAGGATGTTCTCGATGCGGTCGCGGGAGCAGCTGCAATAGGGATCAAGGGGCAACGGCGGATAGGCCCGCACGCGCTCCTCGTGGAAGAGCCGGTAGAGCAGACGCTCGGCCGCCAAGGTCGGGTCGAGCAGCTCGTGATCCTCGACCGTCTCGGCCAGCAGCTTGGCCCGGTTCCAGTCCTCCTCTTCCGTCGCGTCTTCCATCTCCGACGCCAGCCCGCCTTCGGTGGTCATCTTCTGAACCAGAAGACCGCCGGCGCGCCAGCTCCAGCTCTTGTCCTCGCCCTGGTAGTGCTTGGCGGTGACGAGCTTCAGGAAGGTCGGGAGCTGCTCGGACTGGCGGAAATAGATATCCGCTGCCTCGCTGAGGGATTCGCCCTCCAGCGGCACGACGCCCTGATAGCGCTCCATGTCGGGGCCGCGATCGATGGTCATGGCGAAATGGCCCTTGCCGAGCAGCGCTGCGGCGCCCACGTCATCGCCCTCCAGCGCGGCCACCTGCTCCTTGTCGAAGCGGGCATAGGCGCGGAGCTGGCCGGGCGTTTGATAATCCGCCACCAGCAGATCCACGGGCCCGTCGGTCGAGGCCTGGAGGATGAACTTGCCTTCGAATTTCAGCGCGGCCCCCAGCAGGGCGGCAAGCGCCACCGCCTCCCCCAGCAGCTCCGAAACGGGCTCGGGGTAATCGTGGCGCGAAAGGATATCGTCCACGGTGGGGCCGAGCTTCACCAGCCGGCCGACCACGTGGGACAGCTCCGCCTGAAAGGGCAGCGCAAGATCGTCTTTGGGGATGACCAGCTCGGCCATCTCCTGAGATGGCCCAGCCATCGTCAGTCTCCTAATTGTTTCGCCTTGGACTCCAGGCACCAGGCAAGGATCGCCTTTTGCGCATGAAGCCGATTTTCCGCCTCGTCCCAGACCACGGATCGCGGACCGTCGATGACATCTGCGGTCACCTCGTCGCCGCGATGGGCGGGTAGGCAGTGCATGAATATGGCGTCGGACTTCGCATTTTTCATCAGGTCGGCGTTTACCTGATAGGGCCGGAGCAATTTCTTGCGCTTATCGGCATCCGCATCGCCCATGGAAACCCAAACATCGGTGACGATGCAATCGGCATCTCTCGCCGCCTCGGCCGGGTCTTCGGTGACGCTGACATCGGCATTCTCGGCACGGGCGAATGCGATCAGATCCTCCGCCGGCGGGTATTCCTTGGGAGCAGCGATCCTGAGCGTGAAGCCGAAGCGGGCCGCCGCATGGATCCAGGAGGCGGCGACATTGTTGGCGTCACCGACCCAGACGACGGTGGCGCCTTGAATCGGGCCCTTACGCTCCTCGTAAGTCATGATATCGGCCATGATCTGACACGGATGAGAGCGGCCGGTAAGGCCGTTGATAACGGGCACATCGGCATTCCCGGCCAGATCGAGGAGAGTCTCGTGGGGGCCGGTGCGCAGCATGATCGCGTCGACATAGCGGGAAAGAACCTTCGCCGTGTCGGCGATGGTCTCGCCGCGGCCGAGCTGCATATCGTTCGCACTCAGCACAATCGCCTTGCCGCCCAGCTCGTGGATCGCGACTTCGAAGGAAACCCGGGTCCGGGTCGAGGGTTTCTCGAACATCATGGCCAGCACGGCGCCCGGCAGCAGCGGACCGGGATTCTCCTTCCGTTCGGCCTTCATCTCGTGGGCGTGCTTCAGGATGCCCTTCAGGGTCTCGCTATCGAGGGTATCGATATCCAGAAAATGCCGCACGACCTTGGTTTCCCCCGATTCCGGAATCGAATAGCTGGCTTGGCTGGTGGCTTTTTGCATGGTCTCGGTCTGACGGTTTTCCGCTGCTCTCAGGCTGACGTTTACGCGCTCGCCGCGACGGCTGGCGCGAGCGCATTGCAAGCGGCTTCAATCTTGTCGCAGGCCGCGTCGATTTCGGCCTCGCCGATGATCAACGGCGGCAGGAGACGCACGACATTATCCCCCGCCTGCACGGTGAGAAGCCCCTCGTCAGCCAATGTCTTCACCAGCGCGCCATTGGAAACGGATGACGTGCATTTCAGGCCGAGCAGAAAGCCCTGGCCGCGCACCTCTTCGATGATGTCTGCGTGCTGGTCCTTGATGGCGGCGAGACGTTGCTTGAAACGCAAGGCGGTCTCGGCGACCCGGGCCATGAATCCCTCCTCCAGAAGAACATCCAGCACGGCATTGCCGACCGCCATGGCCAGCGGATTGCCGCCGAAGGTGGAGCCATGGCTGCCGGGGGTCATGGTGCTGCCGACCTCTTCCGTGGCGAGGCAGGCGCCAAGCGGAAATCCGCCGCCCAGCCCCTTGGCGAGGGACATGATGTCGGGCTCGACGTCCGCCCATTCATGGGCGAAGAGGCGGCCCGTCCGCCCCATGCCGGTCTGCACCTCGTCGAAGATGAGCAGGATGCCCTTCTCGTCGCACAGGGCGCGGAGATCCCGCAGGAAGCCGGGGTCGATCAGGCGGACGCCGCCCTCGCCCATCACCGGCTCGATGATGATGCCGGCGGTCTCGTCTGTCACAGCGGCTTTCACCGCATCGATATCGCCGGCGGGAAGATGGTCGAATCCGGGCACGGGCTCGCCGAAGCCATCCAGATGCTTGGACTGCCCACCGGCGGCGATGGTGGCGAGGGTCCGGCCGTGGAAAGCCCCTTCGAAAGCGATCAGCCGGCTGAGCTCCGGGTGCCCCTTGGCATAATGGTAGCGCCGGGCCAGCTTGATGGCGCATTCATTCGCCTCGGCACCGGAATTGGCGAAGAACACCCGGTCGGCGAAGCTGGCCTGGCAAAGCCGCTTCGCAAGGCGCTCCTGGCCGGGAATCTGGTGCAGGTTGGAGACGTGCCAGACCTTGTCGGCTTGGCTCTTCAGGGCCTCGACCAGATGGGGATGGCTATGGCCGAGCGCCGTCACCGCCACGCCCGAGCCGAAGTCGAGATAGCGTTCGCCTTTCTCCGTGAAGAGCCAGGCACCCTCGCCGCGCTCGAATGAGAGATCGGAACGCGCGTAGGTTGGAAAGAGGGCCGACATCGGCATTCCCCTCACTGGCAAAGCCCCAAAACAAAAGCGCCGCCGAACCGGCGGCGGCAGGGATAGAAGAGCTTTAGGTCTGCCCGCGCAAGCTGTCAATCTGAGGTCTTGCCGCTGTCACATCCCTGTCTTGCACAGGCTTTCCCTCCGCTTCCCCCGGTTACCCACCGAAGTTTCTTAACAAGAGGTTAACGATCGTTTGTGTTCTGGCGCCAGCGGTGGCAGAATCCGCCTATTCCGGTGGAAAAAGCGGCTTTCAACCGTGGCGGACGGTTGCTGGCGACCCCCGGAGTTAGTAGGGTAGTAACCGCTCGGCCACAAGATATTGCGGTGTCTTCGCGATATCTGAGCGGTCCATCTCAAATGTACATCAGAGTATGGCCTCAGCCGTTTTCGCGGCTGCGGGCGGACTCTGAGTCCGAAAATCGAGGAGGCAAAATCAATGGCATGGAATGAAGAAAGGGTGGAGCTTCTCAAGAAGCTCTGGGCCGATGGGCTGAGCGCCAGTCAGATTGCCGGACGGTTGGGGGGTGTGACCCGCAACGCCGTGATCGGCAAAGTGCACCGGCTCGGACTTTCGGCGCGGGCCACGACGACCCGCTCCAGCGCGCCGCGCATCCGCAGGACGCCGGTGCGGCGGCAGCCGAAACAGAACAATGTCGTCTACGCCACGCGGGGCGCGACGGCGCTGAAGCCGGAATTCGAGGAAGAGCCGGAGACTGTGGCACCGCCGCAGCCGGTGGAGGAGCTAGTGATCCCGCTGCATGAGCGGGCCACGATCCTGAGCCTCAAAGAGAGTATGTGCCGCTGGCCGATCGGCGATCCCGGCGACGAAGATTTCCATTTTTGCGGACGCAAGAGCAGCACCGGCATGCCCTATTGCGACTATCACGCACGCATGGCGTACCAGCCGGTGCAACGGCGACGCGATAAGCGATCCGCAACGGGTTAGAGGGACGGCTGGGGCCGTTTGAGCGGGCCCGGTCAAAAAAGCGGGGAATGAGAAGGCGCCGCCATTCGGGGGCGCCTTCTTTTTTTGCGCTAGCTCCTCACACAGAGGGTGGACGCAGCCCGCGTCTCGAAGGGTGCAGGCCCGTGAGTGCAAGCCTTTGCGCAGCCACGCAGCGGCCACATGGTTCGAGACGCGCTCGCTATGCGAGCGCCCTCACCATGAGGATCTAGGGGTAACGTGTTCGGCGGCGGGATGCCCACTCCGTCACCAGTGGACAGACAGCTAAGCCGTCTCCAGGGCGTCGGAGAAGGCATAGCCGGCGCCGCGCACGGTG
>CP188828.1:1456449-1463821 GCA_050110875.1 Methyloligella sp. ZOD6 | reverse complement strand
GGTCAAAAAAGCGGGGAATGAGAAGGCGCCGCCATTCGGGGGCGCCTTCTTTTTTGGTAAAGACCGGGATCAGGTCTCCAGGCAATCCTGTGTCCGTGGAGCGAAACGTAAGAAAAGACTTCGACCATGCGCGTGTTGTTGACGGGATCATCTGGCTGGCTCGGACGCTTCCTCGCACCGGAACTCAGACATGAAGGGCATGAGGTCATCGGTTTGGATGTCGTGCCGGGGCCGGACACGGCTATCTTGGGATCGGTCGCCGATCGCAGCGTGATTGATGATGCATTCTCACGGTGCGATATCGATGCGGTGATTCACGCCGGCGGACTACACAAGCCGGACATTGCCCGTTTTCCGGCGAAAAGTTTCGTCGATGTGAATGTGAGCGGCACGTTGAATCTGCTGGAGGCGGCTGTCGCGGCCCGGCATGACCGCTTTATCTTCACGTCGACGACCTCCCTCATGATCAGCCAAGCCATCCGCGAGGAAAAATCCGACAAGGCAGTATGGCTCGACGAGATTTTCGGACCGCTCGAGCCACGCAATATTTACGGCGTCACCAAGCTCGCAGCGGAAAATTTGTGCCGCATGCACGCTCTCGAGCGCGGGCTGAATTGCATCGTCCTGCGGACCAGCCGGTTCTTTCCGGAGGATGACGACACGCTGTTCGAATTAAGCGGGGAAAATCAAAAGGCAAATGAGCTTCTCAATCGCCGTCTTACGGTTGAAGATGCCGCAAGGGCTCATATTGCTGCGTTGAACAACGCCCCTGCCATCGGCTTCGGCACCTTCATCATCTCAGCGCCTACACCGTTTTCGAAAGAGGATGCCATGGCGCTCAGGACGGATGCGACGGCCGTCATCCGGCGCCTATTTCCCGATGCGCCAGCGCTGTATGCGCAGAAAGGATGGCGTCTGCCGAACTCGATCTCACGGGTCTACGATTCCAGCCGCTCGCAAGCGCAGCTCGGACTCGCCTATCGGACAACGTTCGCGGACCTGCTCGATGCCTTAAGAAACGACGCACCGCTTCCGTTCGTCCATGATCCGACTTTTGTATCGCCGACCGAGGCGATAACACTTAGCAGCTAAGCCGTCTCCAGGGCGTCGGAGAAGGCATAGCCGGCGCCGCGCACGGTGCGGACCGGATCCTGCTCTGAATCGTTCATCATGGCCTTGCGCAGACGGCCGATATGGACGTCCACGGTACGCTCGTCGACATAGACGTTGCGGCCCCAGACGCCATCCAGGAGCTGCGCGCGGCTGAACACGCGGCCGGGGCTCTGCATGAGAAATTCCAGCAGACGAAACTCCGTGGGGCCCAGATGGATCGGGCGTCCGTTCCGCGTCACCCGGTGGGAGACCCTGTCCAGCTCAATATCGCCGGCGCTCAGGACCGAGGCGATACGCTCAGGATTGGTGCGCCGCATGATGGCCTGCACGCGGGCCATCAGCTCCGGCACAGAGAACGGTTTCACGACGTAATCGTCGGCGCCGGTGGTCAGGCCGCGGATGCGGTCGTTCTCCTCGCTGCGCGCGGTGAGCAGGATGATGGGGATGTGGCGGGATTCCCGATTGGTGCGGATGCGCCGGCATAGCTCCAGACCGGAGATCCCCGGCAGCATCCAATCCAGGATAATGAGATCGGGGACATTCTCCGCGATCTGCAGCTCGACCTCGTCGCCGCGATAGACGACATCGACACTGTGGCCAGCTGCTTCGAGATTGTAACGGAGGAGGAGCGCCAACGGCTCCTCATCCTCGACGACTAGGACTTTCGCGCCCGTTCCGTTCGTCATGGTCGACCTGCCTGTTAGCCAGTGGATCTCTGTAGCGGCAAGGGCGTGGAGCTGGTTTTGTCGCCCTTGGGCCGCTCGTCGGTGACCGGCGTGCCGTGGACAAGGAAATACACCGTCTCGGCGATATTGGTCGCGTGGTCGCCGACGCGTTCGATATTCTTCGCTCCAAACAGAAGATGGGTGCAGAGCCCGATATTGCGCGGGTCTTCCATCATATAGGTGAGCAGCTCCCGGAACAGGGAGTTGTACATCGCGTCGATGTCTTCATCCTTGTACCAGACCTTGAGGGCGGCATCGGCATCCCGCTCGATGAAGGCATCGAGCACATCCTTCAGCTGCTCGAGCGCCAGCTCGCCCATATGGCGCAAGCCCAGCATGAGCTGCTTGGGCTGCTGTTCCTCCACCACGGCAAGCGCCCGCTTGGCGATGTTCTTGCCGAGATCGCCGATGCGCTCCAGATCGGAGGAGATGCGCAAGGCCGCCATGATCTGGCGAAGGTCGTAGGCCAGCGGCTGGCGCCGGGCGATCATGGTGATCGCCTGCTCCTCGATCTCCTTCTCCAAGGCGTCGATCGCCTCGTCCTGCTGAATGGTGTTGGCGGCAAGCTCCGGATCGCGCCCTTGCAAGGCGTCGATGGACTGGCCGAGCACCTGTTCGGCAAGGCCGCCCATGCGGGCGATCTTGTTGTTCAGGGACGACAGCTCCTCCTCGTAAGAGCTGACGATATGCTCGTGATCTTCCATAAGGCCGTTCCTCTTGTGGCTTCAGGGCCTGCTCGTCTAGCCGAAGCGGCCGGTGATGTAGTCCTGGGTCTTCACATCGGACGGGTTGGTGAACATCTTGGTGGTGTCGTCCACCTCGATGATCTTGCCGAGATGGAAGAACGCGGTGCGCTGAGACACGCGCGCGGCCTGCTGCATGGAGTGAGTCACGATCACGATGCAAAGGCTCTCGCGGAGCTCGTCCATCAGCTCCTCGATCTTCGCCGTCGCGATCGGATCGAGCGCCGAGCAGGGCTCATCCATGAGCAGCACTTCCGGGTTGACCGAGATGGCGCGGGCGATGCAGAGGCGCTGCTGCTGACCGCCGGAAAGACCGGTGCCCGGCTCGTCGAGACGATCCTTGACCTCCTCGTACAGTCCGGCGCGGCGGAGACTGTCGACGACGATGTCCTCAAGCTCGCTCTTGGAACTCGCCGTGCCGTGAATGCGCGGGGCGTAGGCAACGTTCTCGAAGATCGATTTCGGAAACGGGTTCGGCTTCTGGAACACCATGCCGACCCGGGCGCGAAGCTGCACGGGATCCACATCCGGTGCATAGATGTCTTCTTCGTCGAGTCGGATATCGCCCTTGATCTTCACGATGTCGATGACATCGTTCATCCGGTTCAGGCAGCGCAAGAAGGTCGACTTACCGCAGCCGGAAGGACCGATCAGGGCCGTGACGGAACGGTCGAAGATTTCCAGCGAGACATCGTGCAGTGCCTGCTTCTCACCGTACCAGAGGCTGACATTCTTAGCCCCCATCTTAAGTTCATGTTCCTGGGCGGAAATCGCACCCGGATTCTTCTCGGGCACGGCGGGAGCCCGCTCGCGCATTGCCGATTGTACGTCCACGTTGTCCTCCATCATGCGGTCCTACCATTTCCGCTCGAATTTGTGCCTCAAATAGACCGCGAGGCTGTTCATCACGATCAGGAATGCGAGCAGCACCATCGTGGCGCCTGCCGTTCGCTCGATAAAGCCGCGTTCCGCGGCCGTGGCCCACATATAGATCTGCACCGGCAGGGCCGTGGCCGGATCCATGGGGGTCGTCGGATAGTCTGCGACGAAGGCCACCATGCCGATCATCAACAGCGGGGCCGTTTCGCCGAGGGCCTGCACAAGACCGATAATGGTGCCGGTCAGAATGCCAGGCAAGGCCAGGGGCAGCACGTGGTGCTGAATGACCTGATGCTTGGATGCGCCCACGCCCAACGCGCCTTCGCGGATGGAGGGCGGCACCGCCTTCAGGGCTGCGCGGGTGGCGATGATGACGGTCGGCAAGGTCATCAGCGAAAGCACCAGACCGCCCACCAAGGGTGCGGAGCGCGGCAGGCCCATGAAGTTGATGAAGATCGCCAAGCCAAGCAGACCGAACACGATGGACGGCACGGCTGCGAGGTTGTTGATGTTCACCTCGATCATGTCGGCAATCCGACTCTTGCCGGCGAACTCTTCCAGATAGGTCGCAGCGGCGACCGCCAAGGGAACCGCCACCAGGATAACGATCAGCATCATGTAGAGCGAACCGATCAAGGCCACCCCGAGGCCGGCCGTCTCCGGATAGCTTGAGGCGCCGAAGACGAAAAGCCCGGTGTTGAAGCGCTTGGCCATCTCGCCCTTCTCGACCAGGCTGTCGATCCAGCCGACCTGCTGATCGCTGAGCGCCCTGCGTTTTTCCGGCGTTTCCCGGCTGATCGATCCTTTGAGAAGGGCATCGACATCGTCGCTGGCGAGCAGCCAGACCTTGCGGGTTTCGCCGATCACCGACGGATCCTCGAGCACGATATCCTTGAGCTGGGTGTCGACGCCGCGGGACAGAAGATTGTTCGCAGCGCGGCGCTCCTTCCGGTTGTCCGCATCGACACTGAGCGCCTTATAGAGCGCCTGGCGCGCCAGCTTCGCGTAGTTGGCGCGGAGCAGCTCGTCGCGGTCGGCCGGATTGCCGGACGGATTCACGATCTCGGGATCAAAATAGACGTCCAGATGCGCGGAGGTCTGCAGGAACGCGGTCCAACCCTTGCCGATGATCGAGCTGAACAAGACCACCAGAAAGCCAAGGCCGAACAGAAGCGCCGCGATGCCGTACCAGCGGAAGCGACGTTCGGCGGCGTGACGCTTGGCAAGACGCTTGTGGGTCTCGTCTGCAGCGCTGTTGGTACCGGGAAAAGCGCCTGAGCCTGCGGTGTGATCGGTCATTAGTCGTACTGCTCCCGGTATTTGCGAACGATATAGAGGGCGTAGACATTCAGCCCCAAGGTGATGACGAACAGGGTGAGACCCAGGGCGAAGGCGACGAGGGTCTGCGGGCTGTTGAACTCAAGATCGCCGGTGAGCTGGCTGACGATCTTGACCGTGATGGTCGTCACCGGCTCCAGCGGGTTGAGGGTCAGATTGGCGGCAATGCCGGCGGCGAGCACCACGATCATGGTTTCGCCGATGGCGCGCGATGCGGCGAGCATCACGGCGCCGACGATGCCAGGCAAGGCGGCCGGCAGGATCACCTTCTTGATGGTCTCAGACTGGGTCGCGCCGAGACCGTAGGACCCTTCGCGGAGGGAGCCCGGCACGGCGTTGATGATGTCGTCGGACAGCGAGGATACGAAGGGGATGATCATAATCCCCATGACGATGCCGGCGGTCAGCACGCTGGACGCGGAAATGTCCAGACCGATGGCAGCACCCGTATCGCGCAGGAAGGGGCCGAAGGTGACGAGGGCGAAGAAGCCGTAAACAATGGTCGGGATGCCGGCCAGGATCTCCAGAAGCGGCTTGCAGAAGGTCCGCACTTTCTTGCCGGCATATTCGGACATGTAGATCGCGGCGAACAGACCGATGGGCACTGCGACGACAAGCGCGACCAGGGAGATGAACATGGTGCCCCAGAGGAGCGGAAGGAGACCGAATTGGCCTTCGCTGCCGCCGCTTCCGGCAGCGGAGAAGCGCGGATCCCAGACCGTGCCGAAGAAGAAGTCCTGGGGCGGCACGAGCTGGAAGAAATGAATGGTCTCGAAAAGCACCGACAGAACGATGCCGACTGTGGTCAGCACGGCGACAGAGGAGGCCGCGAACAAAGCGACCGACATGGTGCGCTCGACATGGGTTCTGGCACGCAAGCTGGGGGAAATATTCCGGTAGCCCCAGACGAAACAGCCGGCCGCGAGCAGGAAGCAGAGAGAAGGAAGGATGATGCGCGCCAGCGCGCGATTGTCGGCGAGGCTGACAGCCGCCTTCAGAACAGCCGGCTCCGGGTTGGAGCCGAGAATGACGCCGTTCTCGGAAAGGATATCGTGCGCTGTCTGGGCCGTGACAAAACCGTAGCGCGCCTTGCGGAGAACGTCTTCCTCCTTCGGAGTCAAGCGCGGCAGACCATCGGCAATCGACTCCACGACGTTCATGGTCAGGGATTGCTGGGCCTCGGACTGCTCGTGATAGGACTGCGGTAGTTCCTTCGCAGTCAGGTATTCGAGGATCGGACCGTCCGCCGCCGTCCATGCGGCCAGAAGCAGGACAGCCGGAACAGCGGTCCAGATGGCGAGATAAGCGCCGTGATAAGACGGCCTCGAATGGGATTTGGCGGCGGCGCCCTTTGACACTTGAACCGCGCGGTAGCGGCCGACCAAGTAGGCGAGAACGGCAGCTGCCGCAAGTATGGCAAGGATCGTCAGATTGGACACGAGCGCCCCACTCTCAATCGAAAAATATCTTGTTGCCCCGCGATGAGGGGGCGGACCGGGAGCCGTTCGGCTTCGTCAGTCCGCCCCTTCGGTATGTCGTGTATTTAGGCGTTCAGCCTACATGCTCATGGTCGTGCCGTTCTTGATCTGCTCCTGCAGATCCTCGAACTCGTCCTCGGGAAGCGGCACCAGGCCATACTCGGCGAGCGGACCGTCGGGGCCGATCATCTTCTCGGAGACGAAGTACTCGACGTAATCCTTCAGACCCGGGATGACGTCCATGTGATCCTTCTTCACGTAGAAGAAGAGCGGACGTGACACCGGATACTCGCCGCTTGCGATGGTATCCACGCTCGGCTCGACACCGCTCATGGTGGCGACCTTCAGCTTGTCGGTGTTGTTCTCGTAGAAGGAGAGACCGAACACGCCGATGCCTTCCGGGTTGGACTGCAGACGGGCCAGGGTCTCGGTGTAGTCGCCGTCGATGTCGACCGCGCCACCGTCCTTGCGGACCTTGATGCAGGCATCCTCGACGGCATCCTCATCCATGCCACCCTCTTCGAGCAGCTTGGGAGCGCCGGCAGCCTCGCAGCCCACGGCCAGAACCTTCTCCTCGAAGACTTCGCGGGTGCCGTGCTTCTCACCGGGGATGTAAGCAGCGATCTCCCACTCCGGCAGGTCGGCATTGACCTCGTTCCAGGTCTTGTAGGGATTCTTGACCATCTTGCCGTCGACCGGAACCTGCTCGGCGAGAGCCAGGTAGATGTCCTTCGGCTCGAGCGCCATGTCAGGACCGCTGACGTCGCTGGCGAAGACGATGCCGTCATAGCCGAAGCGGACTTCCATGATGTTCTTCACGCCGGCTTCGTTGCAGGCCTTGACCTCTTTGTCCTTGATCTTGCGCGAGGCGTTGGCCACGTCGATCGTGGACTCGCCAAGCCCCTTGCAGAACTGCTTCAGGCCAGCGGAGGAGCCGCCGGACTCGACGACTGGGGTCGGATAATCGCCATAGGTCTTGCCGAAATCCTCGGCGACGATCTGAGCGTAGGGAAGGACGGTGGAGGATCCAGCAATCTGGACCTGATCACGGGCAAGCGCGGGGCCGGCCGTGACGCAAGCGCCGACGGCAACGGCC
>CP188828.1:1452593-1456399 GCA_050110875.1 Methyloligella sp. ZOD6 | reverse complement strand
CTGATCACGGGCAAGCGCGGGGCCGGCCGTGACGCAAGCGCCGACGGCAACGGCCGACGCCATGATGGAAAACCTGTTCACTTTGCTCTCCCTTAGTTGGATGCGAGCTTTCGTTTGTGGATGCGAGCCTCTCATAGCGGCGACTGCCGCGAGCTCGCCGGCACGCTAGTCGCCGGCGATAATGCTTTTATGACAGCCCGGTTTCCTCTCGATGACAGCCCCAATCGACTGAATTTCGCTGGCGCTTCTGGCAAAGGCTCCGGAGACATGCATGGCAGTTCAGCCGTTCGTTCGGTGCCATCCACCGTTCATGCCGAGCCCTTTGAAGTGCCTCGGTTTGCAACGTGTGCCGAGACATGAGCGTCCCGCTCATGCGCCAGCACGAAGCCTTATGTCAGTTATATGACAGTTCGATTACAGTCCGTAGAGGCCGGCTTCCGCCCTGTGGATGGCGGGGATAAGCGGCTCCGACGCTATTCGGCGGCCTGGGACGGCGCGGCGTCTTCTTGCGGTTTTTCCGCAGCCTCGAAGAGCACGGTAAAGGTGGAGCCCTCGCCCGGCTTGGAGGAGATGGTGAGCTCGCCGCGATGGCGATTCATGATGTGCTTGACGATGGCAAGCCCGAGCCCGGTGCCGCCCCGCTCGCGGCTGGAGGCGACGTCGACGCGGTAGAAGCGTTCGGTAAGCCGGGGAAGATGATCGGAGGGGATGCCCTGGCCGTTATCGATCACGGCGACGGCATAGCGGCCATTACCCCGGCCCTGAGCCGGCTTGTAGCTGCCTTCGATGCGCACCGTGCCGTTATCGGAGCCGTATTTGAGGGCGTTGGTCACGAGGTTCTGCAGCACCTGGACCAGCTCGTCATGATCGCCGCGCACAAGGGCGGGCGAATCGAAACGCCTTATGCGGAGATCGACCTTGTGTTCCTGGGCGAGCGGATCCACCACGTCGCGAACATGATCGATCACATGGTTGAGGTCGATCAGATTGCTCGGCGCGACATGAACGTTCATCTCCGCCCGGCTCAAGGACAGGAGCTGATCGATCAGCCGCGTCATGCGGGCGGCCTGCTCGGCCATCACCTTCAAAAAGCGCTCGCGGGCGCCCTCATCGTCCTTGGCGCTGAACTGCAGGGTCTCGATAAAGCCACGCAGCGAGGCGAGCGGCGTGCGCATTTCATGGCTCGCATTGGCGACGAAGTCGGAGCGCATCTGATTGATCCGTTCCGACTCGGTCAGATCGCGGATCAGCACGAGGATATAGCGCGCCGACTGGCCGGGACGGGAGAGCGGCGCGACCGTGACCGCCATGCGCCGGCCGACGGGAAGCACGCGTTCGGTGTAGCTCACGGTGATGGCGCGGCCTCGATCCGGCGCCGCGCTCAGAGCATCGAGGAAGGCCGGATTTCGGATAACGCTGGAGATGTGGCCGCCTTCGCGCAAAGACGCGAAGTTGGCCCCGGCCGGGGCATTATAAAACAGGACATGGCCGGCGCTATCGAGCAGCACGGCGGGATCGGGGTAGGCTTCGGCGACCAGCTCCAGAGAAATCTCGCCGCGGCCGGATTGGTGCTTGCGGGGAGAATCCCGACGCTCTTCCAGCGACAGATTGCGCGGGGCCACGCCGACGCAGACGAGGAAGACCAGAAAGCCCGCCAAGCCATAGAGCAGCGGAAGGTCGGTTTCCGCCACGAGGACGCCCAAAATGGCACCCACGGCGACGATCAGCCAGATCGCCGCCCGCAACCGCGCTCCCAATTCGTAAAAGCTCTGCATGCGATGCAATCCTAGCATCTTCGATCAAGCCGCGAAGCAATATAGGAGATTGGCTCCCCGCCGAAGCGCGATTCCACGCCTCTTCGCGCGAATCGCACGCGATACATCCGTGGCCGATATTTGCGTGTGAAATGTCACCGTTTCGCGACAGGGCACGGTGCTATGATCACGGCGCAGGCCGATACTCATATGGTCATTAAACACCTGGGAGGGAAGCGTGAAGGGTTCTTTTCTGCTGGAGGATGCCGGCGAAGGCGAGGAATTGCCGGGTTTCGATATCGACGCGCCGGAGCTGCCGAGAAGCATCGCAGAGAAGGCTTTCAGGAGCGGCGGCTATCCTTACGCCAAGCGCATGAAGCGGAAGGCCTACAAGGCGGAGCTAACCGACCTGCAGATCGAGCTCTTGAAGCTGCAGCGCTGGATCGAACGCGAAGGAAAGCGTCTCGTGGTCGTATTCGAGGGGCGCGATGCGGCCGGCAAGGATGGCTGCATCAAGCGCTACATGGCCCATCTCAACACCCGCCACGCCAGGGCCGTCGCGCTGTCGAAGCCCACGGATGCCGAGCAGGGCCAATGGTATTTCCAGCGCTATGTGGCGCAATTGCCGACGGCCGGCGACATGCTGATCTTCAACCGCTCCTGGTATAACCGCGCCGGCGTGGAGCCGGTGATGGGCTACTGCACCGAGGAGCAATATCATCGCTTCATGGAAGCCGTGCCCCCGTTCGAGGCCGGCCTGGTGGAAGACGGCATCATTCTCATCAAGCTGTGGCTCTCGGTCGGCCGGGAGATGCAACTGAAGCGGTTTCACGCGCGGCGGCACGATGCGCTGAAGCGCTGGAAGCTGACCGACAACGATGTGCGGGGGCTCAAGCTCTTCGATGCCTATACGGCGGCGCGGGACCGGATGTTCGAGAAGACCGATACGCCCATCGCCCCTTGGCTCGTGGTGCGCTCCAACGACAAGCGCCGGGCGCGCATCAACGTGATCCGCACCGTGCTGCACGGACTCGATTACGACGGCAAGGACAAGGAGGTGGCCGAGGCGCCGGACCCCCAGATCGTCGGCCGGGGGCCGGAATTCTTCTCCACCGCCTAAGCGTGCGGACTCCCCGCGAACGATATCAGCGGGTGAGGCCTTGCCGGCTCAACTCGTCCAGATATTCCTGCCAGCGGACATCCTTGTTCTCGCCGAGCTCCTTCAGGTAGTCCCATGAGAACAGCCCGGTGTTGTGTCCGTCGCTGAAGACGATGCGCACTGCATAATTCCCGACCGGCTCGAGGCGTGCGATCTCGACCGCCTTCTTGCCGGGCACGGTGACACGTTGCTCAGGGCTGTGACCCTGGACTTCGGCGCTCGGGCTGCGCACGCGCAGAAGCTCGGCGGTCAAGTCGTAGCTGCTTCCGTCGTCGAACAGGACGAGCAGGTTGCGGCGATCCTTCGCCACCCGGAGCTCGGTGGGCCAAGGCTCGGAAGTGTTGTTCATCATGTCGATTGCGAGGTCCCGCTCAGCCGAGATCGATCTCGCCTTCCACCACGTGATCCAGGTCAGTGCCCTCGGCGGTGAGAACTGCTTTCACCTTCAGCTTGCCCTTGCCTCCGAGGTTCTCCGCCCGCACAGTCTCCTCGAGGGCGAGCTGTGAGGTAACGCCAACCTCCTTGAGGAACTTGCGCATCGACATGTTGAATTTCTGATCGTCCATGGGCTGATTGTCCATTCTGGAGGCCTCCTTGATTAGGCTGTTCCGGTTGGCTCCGGATGATATGAGCGTTATGGCCTCTATATAAGAGATTTGGAGACTTCATCGACACCCGGGATGCTCTAGGGTGGCCAAGAAGAAAAGATCGAGCAAACCACTTTCGCCCAAGCGGAGATCGGTCAAGCGGCGCGACAGGCTCGCCGCCGCGCTCCGAACGCCGCAATTCCGCTCCCGGGTGGTGGTGAATGCGAAAACCTATAGCCGGAAGGGCAAGGCGCCTTCCGGGGAGGATGAGTAGACGTGTCTATTTGGGAACCGAAACCGGCGATG
>CP188828.1:1228377-1452543 GCA_050110875.1 Methyloligella sp. ZOD6 | reverse complement strand
GTGTATCCGGGAGAGAAATCGAAGAAGAATAGAAAGTGTCGCGCTTAGGAATCCGGGGCCGTGCGGGAGCTTCCTGCGGTCCCAATCGCGCCGGCCTAGCTGGGTACCCCTTCCGGAATATCTCCAAATTTTTTGACGAATAGGAGCTTTGGCGCCCCTCGATGGAGAGAGTGCGAATGCATTAGCTGAACCGTTGCTGCACTGAGCGCAAAAGCGTCGGACCCTCGTCAGCAAGCCATTCCAACTCCGGCCTCCACTTGGCCGTTTTCAATTCCTAGAATATTGCCCGTTCGTATGCTGTAAGATTTCCGTGTACCAACACGTTTGAGGGCAGGGTTGAATGATCGTTTACGTCCACATTCCTAAAACCGGTGGTTCCGCTGTAACGAATGCGCTCCGGCGATGCTTCGGCAAGGCGAATGTGCTGCATGCCGGAAGCAGCGAGGAGAATGCCGAACTCCGAAGCGCATCGCCTGAGGAACTTGGCAAATACAAGGCAATCGGCGCGCATATGCCATACGGCTCACTGCGCGAGGTTTGTGGGGACGCGCTATATTTCACGATCCTTCGCGAACCGTTCAAACGCATCATGTCGCTCTATCGCCACATCGACCGGACCGAGAACCACCCGCAACACGCGCTGGTAAAATCTCACGGCATCGACGGTTGGCTGGATTACCTCGAGGACAATCCAGAGAAGTTGTGGCTGGAACACCAGTGCTATTATTTCGGTTCGCCCGCCTATATCGGAGAGATCGCCCCGATACCGGATGACCTGCTGATCGGCGATTATTCCTGCCTTCAGCAATCGCTCGATACGTTTCTTGCAAAGCGCGGCGTAACCGCGCCGGAATTGCTGCAGGTCAATGTCGCGCCGACCGAACAGCCGTTACCGGAGAAGGTGCCGGAAGATCGGATCAGAGATCTGTTTGCGGAGGATTTTCGTATCTACGAAGAGCGCGCGAACCTAATGGCGATTCCCGTAACCGCCGCTTGAACGCAAGGGCTCGTATCTTATCCAATCGCCTGATGAGGGCACGGGACATCAAAGACCCCTCCCCGGTGGGGCCGATCAAAAAGCTGTAAATTGTCCAGGCGAAAATAATCGAGCAGCTTGACTGCTTTGGCGCCCCGTAGGGGAATCGAACCCCTGTTTCCGGCGTGAGAGGCCGGCGTCCTAGGCCTCTAGACGAACGGGGCGTCGAGGACCTGTGTGCAGGAAGCGACACCTATAGAGTCTTAAGCCACTCCCGATCAAGCGCTATTCGCGCCATTGGCGCGCGGGCCTTCCTTCTCGGCGCGTTGCTGCGCCGGGCCGCCGGTCTTCCGCAGGTTGAAGGCAGTGTTGATCAGGCCGAGATGGGAGAAGGCTTGCGGGAAATTGCCCACCAGGCGCTTGGCGACCGGGTCGTATTCCTCCGACAGCAGGCCGAGATCGTTGCGCAAGGCGAGCAGCCGCTCGAACAGGGCTTCCGCTTCGCCCTTCCGGCCGCATAGCGTATAGGCATCGGCCAGCCAATAGCTGCAGGCGAGGAACGCGCCCTCGCGTCCGCCCACGCCATCGTCCACCGTGTCGGTCGAATAGCGCAGCACGAAGCCGTCGCGCAGCAACGTCTTCTCGATCGCCGCGATGGTGCCCATGACGCGGGGGTCGTCCGGCGGCAGGAAGCCGAGCTGCGGCATCAAGAGGAGCGCCGCATCCAGGGTCTTGCCGCCGTAATACTGCACGAAGCTGTTCAGCTCCTCGTCGAAACCCTTCTCGCAGATCTCTTTGTGGATGGCGTCTCGCGTGTCGCGCCAAAGATCCAGCGGCCCATCCAGCCCGAAGCGCTCGGCGCTCTCGATGGTCCGGTCGAACGCCGCCCAGCACATCATCCGCGAATGGGTGAAGGCATGGGGGCTGCCCCGCACCTCCCAGATGCCACGCCCCAGCGACTGCCAATTCTTTTCGAGATGCTCCAGCAGAACCTTCTGCACCCGCCAGGCTTCCGCCTCCGGCTGCAGCTCGGCGCAGCGCGCGCCATGCAGCATGTCCATCAGCTCGCCGAACACATCGAGCTGGGTCTGCTGCGCCGCCGCGTTGCCCACGCGCACCGGCGAGCTCTTCTCGTAGCCGGGAAGCCAGGTGAGCTCGTATTCGGGCAGCGAACGCTCGCCGGCGATGCCGTACATGATCTGGAGCTGCCGCGGATCGCCCGCCGTCGCCCGCAAGAGCCATTGCCGCCAGGCCTCCGCCTCCTCCCGATAGCCGCCGTTCAAAAGCGCATAAAGGGTCAGCGAGGAATCCCGCAGCCAGCAGAAGCGGTAGTCCCAGTTCCGCGCACCCCCCAACGTCTCGGGTAGAGAGGTGGTCGGCGCGGCCACGATGCCGCCTGTCGGCGCGTAGGTGCAAAGCTTCAAGGTGATCATCGAGCGGATCACCACCTCTCGCCATTTCTCTGGGATCGTCTGAAAATGCCCGCGCTTCACCCAGTTCCGCCACCAGGTCACCGTATGGGTCAGGCTCTCGTGACGGTCCGGCACGAATTGCGGGAATTGATAGGCCCGATGATAGGAGAGCGTCATCGGCACGCTCTCGCCCTGCTTCACGGTGAAGTGGGCGAGCGTTCGCATGTTCTTGCCTTCCAGCGGCAGATCGGCATGCAGCTCCACCGCGTCGGGTCCGGCCACTGCGTGCAGCCCGAAATCGCGCCGGCGCACCCACGGCACCGCCTCGCCATAGCCGAAGCGGAGCGCCAGCTCCATGGTCATGTCGACCTCGCCGGACACGCCCTCGACGATGCGCACGACATCGACCTTCTCGGAATCCTGGGCGAAAGGCATGAAGTCGGTGAGCGTCACACAGCCCTTGGAGGTCTCGAAGCGGGTCTCGAGCACCGCGGTATCCGGCAGGTAGCGCCGGCGGATCGATTTGGCCTTCTCCTTGGGCGCGATCTTCCAGAAGCCGTTATCGTCGTTTCCCAGTAGGCTTGCGAAAACCGCCGGCGAATCGAAACGCGGCAGGCAGAGCCAATCGATCGATCCCTCGCGGCTGACCAGCGCGGCGGAGATCGTATTGCCGATCAGCCCGTAATCTTCGATGCGCTCGCTCATGGATCGTCCGTGCCGATGGAAATGCAACTTGGATCTCAATGGGAGCGTGTCGCCGCAAAGGCGCGGAGCCTCATACCGCGCGACAATGTCCCTCGTAGGTTGGGCCTAGCACAGCGATGCTATTAAAAGGTGAATTCCCGGCCGTCTTCGCCTTGAAGCTGTTATTCGGGCTTAAGTCGAATCCGCGAGACGACAGCCCCACTCGTCAGGTCGATCACCATGATCTCGTTGCCGCTTCGGGTCTTGAGATGCAGAGCCAGCCGGTCGCCATCCACCGCCATATCGGCGATCTCCGCCCCGTCGGGCACGGCCACGCCGAAGGCCTCCGGTCGCGGCGCCGAAGACATCTGCTCCGTCTCCGTGGGTTTATCCGTCTTTTTCACGCCGAGCTGGGTCGCCCGATAGGCGATGGTCGCGATGATCAGCAAGAAGCCGCCGACCAACAGCACCCCCATCACGATCACCGCGATCTTCAGGATGCGCACCTGGCGCGGCGTGAAGGCGGATCCCTCGATCGGCGTGTTATCTTGATCTGGAGACGTCTCGCCGCGATTGGTCATTCATGGATTTCCTTACAGCCGATTCCGCACCGCCACTTGGTAATGCCCAGGGTAATGTCCTGAGGACACGAGGCGACCACTTGAAATGACCGAACCGCCCAAGATTTTCAACGTCGAGGCCGAGACCGACGACGAGAATGACCGGCTCGACCGCTTTTTGGCCAAGCGGCTGGCCGATCTCAGCCGAACGCGCGTGCAAGACCTCATTCGCCAAGGCCATGTCAGCCGCGGTGGCGAGACGATAGGAGACGCGAAAATCAGGGTCAAACCGGGCGAGCGCTTTGCCGTCACCCTGCCCCCGCCGGAGCCCTCCGGCCTGAAGGCGGAGCCCATCGCCCTCGATATCGTCTACGAGGACGATCAACTCCTCGTCATCGACAAGCCGGCCGGCCTCGTCGTCCATCCCGGCGCCGGCAACAAAGACGGCACCTTGGTGAACGCCCTGCTCGCCCATTGCGGTGCAGAACTCTCCGGCATCGGCGGCGTGGCGCGGCCGGGCATCGTCCACCGCCTGGACAAGGAGACGAGCGGTCTCCTCGTCGTCGCCAAGACCGATGCCGCTCATCAATCCCTCGCCGCGCAATTCGCCGATCATGGAAAGACCGGCGATATGGAGCGCCGCTATCTGGCCTTGGTCTGGGGCACGCCGCCCAAACCGGCCGGTACCGTTGATGCCCCCATCGGCCGGCATCCAACCCACCGCACCAAGATGGCCGTAGTGAAGCCGGACCGCCCGGACGCCCGCGAGGCTGTGACTCATTACCGCGTGGTCGAGGAATACACCCTCCCCGGCCAGCCGGGCGCGGCGCCATTCGCAAGCCTCATCGAATGTACCCTCGCCACAGGACGCACCCATCAGGTGCGGCTCCACATGGCCCATCTGGGGGCACCGCTGATCGGCGATCCGCTTTACGGCAGGGGCTTTAAATCGAAGACTCGCACACTACCTACTCCCCTGGGGGAAACCGCGGAGCGGTTTCGTCGCCAGGCGCTTCATGCCGCCCATCTGGCTTTCCGGCATCCTGGGACGGACGAGCGTCTTATCTTCGACAGCAAATTACCCGCCGATCTCGACAAATTGATTACGGTCTTCAAGGAACCGTGAACAGGTCGTAGTCTTTAACACTAGTAGAAAACCTCTTATAGCTAGTGCCGCCGGGGGGCGAGCGAGGCGGAGTTGCGGCAGGGTAGGCCGCATGGAGAATGCTCTCATGGCGTCAAAGAACGCAGGGACGAAGACAGCGGCGAGCGAAAGCAAGACCGCATCACGTGCCAAGTCCACGTCCAATAAGTCCACGTCCAATAAGTCCACTTCCCAAACGAAGTCCAGGCGCGCCAGTTCCGCCAAGACCGAGGCAGCGACCGAAGAGACGCGGAACCGGACGGTAGCCGCAAGCTCCACGTCCGCGAAAAAGACGACGGGGGCCAAAACGACGGCAGCTAAGACCGCCGCCAAGAAACCTGCCGCCAAGAAACCTGCCGCCAAGAAACCTGCCGCCAAGAAACCTGCTGCGAAGAAGCCGGCGGCGAAGAAGCCGGCGGCGAAATCCGCGTCCGCGAAGCAGACGGCCCCCCGGAAAACGACCGCTCGCAAGACGGCGACGAAGCCGGCTGCCAAGAAATCCTCTTCGAGGAAACCGTCTTCGAAGAAGCGGACAACCGAGGAAACGGCCGTCGAGACCGATGCGACCAAGTCGAAGGCCAATACCGCAGCCTTGGCGTCGGAAAGCGACGAGGAGGAGACCGAGTCTCCCGAGCTCGAAGAGGAACTCGACGAAGAGTTCGACGACGAGAACGACGATGCCTCCGATGACGACGACGATAACGACGACACCTCGGATTCCACACCCATGCCCCAGCGCAGCGTGACCACCCGTGCCCTTCCCAGCGTCAGCGCCCATGGCGGCCTGACCCGCTATCTGGAAGAGATTCGCCAGTTCCCCATGCTGGAGCCCCAGCAGGAATACATGCTCGCCAAGCGCTGGCAGGAGCATGGAGACCGGGACGCGGCCCATATGCTGGTCACCTCGCATCTGCGTCTCGTGGCCCGTATCGCCATGGGCTATCGCGGCTACGGCCTGCCCACCGGCGAGGTGATCTCCGAAGGCAATGTCGGTCTGATGCAGGCGGTGAAGCGCTTCGATCCCGATAAAGGCTTCCGCTTGGCGACCTACGCCATGTGGTGGATCCGCGCCGCCATCCAGGAATACATCCTGCGCTCCTGGAGCCTGGTGAAGATGGGCACCACCGCCGCCCAGAAGAAGCTGTTCTTCAACTTGCGCAAGATGAAGGGCCAGCTCCGCGCGCTCGACGAAGGCGACCTGCGCCCGGACCAGGTGAAGAAGATCGCCACCAGCCTCGGCGTCACCGAAGACGACGTGGTTTCCATGAACCGGCGTCTCGGCGGCGATTCCTCCCTCAACGCGCCGATCCGCAACGACGCGGAAGGCGGCGGCGAGTGGATGGATTGGCTGGTCGACGAGAACACGGACCAGGAGACCCTGCTCGCCGAATCCGAGGAGAAGAGCAACCGCCACGAGCTGCTGGTCCAGGCCCTGGAAGACCTGAACGACCGCGAGCGGCGAGTCTTCGAGGCCCGCCGCCTGTCGGAGGATCCGCTCACCTTGGAAGAGCTCTCCGGCGAGTTCGGCGTCAGCCGGGAGCGCATCCGCCAGATCGAGGTCCGTGCCTTCGAGAAGGTCCAGAAAGCCGTCCAGAAGGCCGCTGCCGAGCAATACGAACCGGCTTCGGTCGACTAGTCGGCCGAGCATCCTTCGTGTCGGAAGCAACCGAAACGGCAGCGCCGCAGCTGAAGTTTTTTCAGCAGGACGAGCTGGAGATCGCCTATCTCGAGGAGGGCGATGGGCCGACCGTGCTGATCGGCCATTGCTCCAGCGCCTCCCACAAGGAATGGCTGCCGCTGATCCATCAGCTGCACGACGAATGGCACTTCATCGCGCCGGATTTCATCGGCTATGGCAGCTCCGAGGCCTGGCCCGTCCATCGCCCCTTCTCCATCGACGGCGACGTGCGCATCCTCACCGAGCTCGCCGAGAAAACCGACCAGCCGCTTCATCTCGTGGGCCATTCTTATGGCGCCGCGCTCGCTCTGGAAGCGGCTCTCCGCCTGGGGGATCGCGTCAAGAGCCTGTGCCTGATCGAACCGGTCTCCTTCCACCTTCTGCGTCAGGAGGGGTGTCCCGAATGGAAGGAGATCGACCGGCTCGGCGTGCGCGTGCTGACGGCGGTCGCCGACGGTGACGACCGGCGCGCGGCCGGGGCCTTCATGAGCTATTGGCTCGGCCGGCTCCGCTGGTTCCTGGCGCCGGAACGCTTCAAGCGGGCCATCGCCGCGACCATTCCCAAAGTGGCTTTGGAATTCACCGTGGCCATCGAGGCGGGCACGACCTTGAAGGATTACGCGAAGGTCGAGGCTCCGACCCTACTGATCGCCGGCGGCAAGACCCGCGCGCCGGCCCGGCAGGTCTCCGAAATGCTCAGCGGTGCCCTGCCGAATGCCGAGCTGACGATCATTCCCGGTGCAGGCCATATGAGCCCGTTCACGCATCAACGGGAGATCGTCCGGTTGATCCGGTCTCATCTCTCTTCTCATCGCTGACCGCGTCCTGATCGGCGAGATCCTGGATGTCCTGGGTGAACAGCTCTTCCAGCTCCTTCGCCGAGGACATCACATTGGCGCGCATCTTCTCCACGTCGCTCCAATATTGCCGGTCCTCGTAGAGACGACGCTCGTCATGGGCCTTGAAGGTCTCTGTCAGGCGCTTGACCTCGCGCGGGCTCAAGCCCAGCCCCGCGAGAACCCCTCGGGTCAGCTCCAGCGCCGAAAGGAAGGTCTCGCGCTGGATATCGGTGATGCCGAGCTCCATGAGCTGGTGCACATGGGTCCGGTTCCGGGCGCGCGCATAGATCGGCAGATTCGGAAAATTCTGCCGCACGGTTTGCGCCACACGCACCGAGGCGTCCACATCGTCGATGGCAAGCACGAAGGCCCGCGCCTTGTCGGCCTGGGCCGCCCTTAGAATATCGAGCCGCGCCGCGTCGCCGTAATAGATGTTGCTGCCGAAGCGGCGCACGAAGTCGACCTGGGTGACGCTGATATCCAGCGCCGTGAAGGGAATATGCCGGGCGCGCAGCACGCGGGCGACAATCTGACCGAACCGTCCGAACCCGGCGATGATCACATGGCCGTCGGCTTCCGGCGGCGTTTCATATTCCGGGGGCTCCTCTTTGAAGGCGCGCCGGATTATATCGTCCGCCCGCAGCAGCAGCGGTGTCGCAGCCATGGAGAGCGTCACCGCGAGGGTCAGGAGATTGCCCAGCGGCGTGTCGATCACCCCTTCCGCCGCACCGACCTGGAACAGCACGAAGCCGAACTCGCCGCCCTGGCTCAACACCAGCCCGAGCCGCCGCGCCGGCGCATCCGACAGCCCCCACCAGCGGCCCAGCAGATAGAGCACGATCGCCTTGATGACGATCAGCCCGAGCGCCAATCCGAGAATGAGAATCGGCTTGTCCAGCAGGATGTTGAAGTCCACGGTCATGCCGATGGCGAGGAAGAAAAGCCCGAGGAGCAAGCCCTCGAACGGGGCGATATCGGCCTCGATCTGATGCCGGTATTCGGAATCAGCGAGCAGCGCGCCTGCGATGAAGGCGCCGAGCGCCGCCGAAAGCCCGGCCGCCTCCATGAGCAGCGTGACGCCGACCACGGTCAGCAGCGCCGTTGCCGTCATCGCCTCCCGCACATTGGTCAGCGCAACCAGCCGGAACACCCGCGCCAGCACGAACCGGCCGACGATCACCACGCCGATGATGATGCCGAGAGCCAGAACGGCCGCCTGGAGGTCCATCTCCGATCCCTCGCCCGCACCGAATGCGAAGATCGGCACCAGCGCGATCAGTGGGATCGCGGCGAGATCCTGGAACAGCAGCACCGAAAAGCCGAGCCGGCCGTGGCGAGCCGTGATCTCACCCTTCTCGTTGAGGATTTGCAGCGCGAACGCGGTCGAGGAAAGCGACAGCGCCAAGCCGACGAAGATCGCCTGGTTGAGGTCCAGCCCGAACAGGAGAGCCGCAACGGCGAGCAGGATCGCCGTGGCGAAAAGCTGGGCGCCCCCCAGCCCGAAGATCGCCGAGCGCATGGACCACAGACGAACCGGCCGAAGCTCCAACCCGATCAGGAACAGCAGCATCACCACCCCGAGCTCGGCGAAGCTCAGGATGTTCTCCACATCGTAGAGCGAGTAGATCAGGCCGAGGCCGAACGGGCCGATCAGCACGCCCGCCGCCAGATAGCCGAGTACGGTGCTGATCTGAAGCCATCGCCCGAGCGGCGCAGCGAATGCCGCGGCGGCCAGGAAAACCGTCAGCTGAAGCAGACCCTCACTGTGCATGACCCAGGCTTCTCCCTCGGTTGCCGCGTCGACTCTCTATCTCTTGTCTTGGCTAACACGTCCTTGGCTGAATCGGGACCGGGATTAATCGAAGCACCGGCAAGACCGGTGCCGGTGAAAAGAGCGGTACCAACGAAGAAAGGGGCCCTCAGACGAGAGCCCCTTCCTCAAATCGAAAATCGTTCGGCTCTGCTTCAGTCTTTCGGCAGAAAGAGGTTCACGAAGGGGGCGCGCACGCGCACCTTGCCGCCTTGCGTGTCCACATCGGCGAACGGTGCGCGGACCCGCGTGCCATCGCCGTCGCGGACATCCACAGCCGCGCCTGGCGCACGGACATGCTCCTCGCCGGTGCCATCGACGTAGTAGGTCTCGTCCCGGCGGTTTCTGAACCAGCCGACCTCTTGAACCGCCTGGGCGCGCTCGGCAGAGAGCGGAACCCCCGCGCCTGGTGTGGCAGCGGCCGGCATAGCCCATGCAGCGCCAATGGCCGCGAGGGAAGCCACGAATGTGAAGCGACGAATCGTCATGCGTAAAACTCCTATGTGCTCGGTGCCCCTGCCCATTCAACCGGAAACAGAGGATATCCGCTCAAAGTGCAGAAATCTAAGGTTCCCGCCAAATGCTAGAGCCACCCCTTGCGCTTCCAGTAGATATAGGACCCCAAAGCGCAAATCACCATGAGACAAAGCGCGAAGGGGTAACCAAAAAACCAATCGAGCTCGGGCATGTGTTCGAAATTCATCCCATAAATTGACGCGATTACGGTCGGGGGAAGAAAAATGACCGCCGCAATCGAAAAGATTTTCGTGATGTTGTTCTGCTCGATGGTGATCATCCCCAAGACGGCATCGAGGAGAAAGACGATCTTGTCGGTCAAGAAATTCACATGATCGGAAAGCGAGCTGACATCCCGGGACGCCGTCCGGATCCGCGTCCGCATGAGCTTGTCGACCTTCCGCTCATTGGCCGCATAGGCGAAGAACGTCATCAGACGTCCTAAGGAATGCACGCTATCCCCGGCGCGCCAGGCGAGATCTCCTTGCTTGCCCACCGACCGCAGCACCTCGTCCAACCGGCGCTGCTTGCTCACCGCCTGCCCTCGAATCTCGAAAATGGTGTGGGACAGGGCGTCGACATCCGCCTGAATGCGCTCGATCGAATCGGCCGTGCGGTCGATGATCGCCTCCAGCAGAAGGATCAGCACCACGATGCCGCTGCGCGGCGGCGCGCTCTCGTAACGCGCCCGCTCCACGCAGATCTCGAAGGCCCGTGGGCTCGCATAGCGCAACGTGATGAGCCGGTTCCCGGTCAGCATGAATGTGACGGTGGTGACCGCCGGCTGCGGCTGGAACACTTGGTAGATCACCGTCGCGGTCATCACCTCGGTGCCGTCCTGCTTGTAGAGCCGGCTGGAAACCTCGATCTCCGCCTGCTCCGCCCGGGTCGGCACATCGACGCTTAGGCTCTCCTCCACCCAGAGCGTCTCTTCGGCGGTGGGATCGTTGAGGTCCAGCCAGACCACGTTCTCATTCAGCTCGCGCGGCCCTTCCTGTGCCGCGAGCCCTTTTTCGGCAACCTCGTAGATCGTAAGCATGGCAGAATTCCCCTGGTCCAACGGGTCGCGATGCGCAGCCTAGCGATAAAGATCCGCCCGTGTCGGCGGCAACTCCGGCACCGTCCGCGCCCGCTTGCTGGCAAGCGTCTGATAAATCCGCAAGGAGCCCCGCGAGAAGGAGAGCGACACCCCTGCGAGATAGGCGAGCCAGATGCGGGTAAGCTCCGGACCGACCATCTCGTTCGCCTCGTCCCGCCGCGCCGTCAGCCGCTCGCACCAGATCTTCGTGGTCCGCGCGTAATGGCGCCGCCAAGCCTCCACATCCTGCACCTCGAAGCCGGTCTGTTCCATGGCCTGCACCGAATGACCGATATCGTCGAGCTCGCCGCCCGGAAAGATGTAGCGAGTGATGGCCTTGTGCTCGGGCCGCTTGCCGAACCGTCCGCCCCGCCTTTTGGCGCGCCGGGAAATGGCATGATTCAGAAACAGCCCGTCATCGGAGAGCAGGCTGCGCATCTTGTCGAAATAGGCGGGAATATTGGCGAGCCCGATATGCTCGTACATGCCGATGGAGGCGATCTTGTCGTACGCGCCGGTGAGATCGGCGTAATCCTTCAGCTCCACCGTGACCTTGTCGGCGAGGCCCTTCTCCGCGATCAGCGCCTTGGCGTATTCGAGTTGCCGCTCCGAGACCGTGATGCCATGAGCGGTCACGCCGAACTTCTCCGCAGCATAGGTCACCAACCCGCCCCAGCCGCAGCCGATATCGAGGAACCGGTCGCCCGGCTTCAGCCGCAGCTTGCGGCAGATCATCTCCATCTTGTCGATCTGCGCCTGGTCGACCCCACCCTCCCAGCTCGTGAAATAGGCGCAGGAATACTGCATCCACGGGTCGAGGAAGAGCCGGTAGAAATCGTTCGAGACGTCGTAGTGAAACTGGATGAAGTCCTTGTTCTCTTCTTGTCGGCGCCCATGGCCGGAATCGTCCCCCGCATAGCCGCGGGTCGCCTCAGGCCTGTCGCCCGGCGCGAACAGGAACGGCAGCAGCATGCGCGCCACGCCGAGCTTGCCGAGATGCTTCAGCCGCGCCCGCGTACTCTGCTGCTGCAATTGCTCGCCGAAATCGACCAGCGTGCCGCCTTCAATCCCGATCCGCCCCTTGGCATAGAGCCGGATCAGCCGATCCAGGGTCGGCCGGCGCAGCAGCGAGGCTATCACCCCGGGGCCGGCGATGGTTAGACGCAGCGGGCTCGTGACCGACCGGCCGAGCGGCACGGTCGAGCCGTCCCAAAGCTCCACGCTCGCATCGATCTCCAGCGCATCGCCGATCGTCTCGATCAGGCGGCGAATCGCCTTCAGCTGCTTGTCCGATTTCGTCGGTCCGGCTTCTTGCTGCAACGCCTCAATCCCCCTCCGGAAGTTGGGCGTAACGAAGCATGGGCGGCGGATGCGGGCAAGCGCAGAGGTGCCGCTGGCCTCATGGTTCGAGACGCTGGCTTCGCCAGCCCTCACCATGAGGAGAAATGCTGCGGCGTGAGGCGAGAGGCTGCGACCGGCTCACCTGCGGCATACACCAATATATCCCCTCCTCCTGAGGGCGAGCGCAGCTCGCATCTCGAAGGATGCAGGCCGAGGCGCTGCCCCGAGCCACAGCGCGCTCCCTCTCCCCTCAGGGGAGAGGGGTGGGGTGAGGGGGTCCTCACCTCACCGAATCGTTCTTCCCCTCACCCGAGCACTGCGTGCTCGACCTATCCCCACCGGGGAGAGGTGAAGCGCCTCGCGATGAGAGTGATGAAAGCCGCTAATTCTTCCGCACGATGCAGGGAACGCCGGCATCCTTCAGCTTGCCGCAAAGCTTGTCCGCATCCTCGCGGGTGTCGGCGGGCAAGCGGATCGAATAAAAGAGGTCCGTCCCGAGATTGAGCGCACAGGTGGCCACCGCGACCGGGCTCATATCGCCCAGCAGCTTCTCGTGATTCTCCTGCGTCTTCTTGAAATCGTCCATGGCCTTCTTGCGGTCGAACCCGCCGGCCACCTCGCATCCCCAATCGGACAATCCGGCCTCTGGACCGATGGCGAAATCCTTCGCCTTCTCGGCGCTGACGCAAGGCGTCAAACGGCCGGAGCCGTAATTCGGCTCAGAATGCGCCGGAAGGGCAGCCAAGGCGCCGAGCGAGACGGCTGCCGCAAAAAGCCAAAGCCTCATGGAAACAGCATGCCACGGCTTTGATGAAAGCGCGAGACTGATGCAGAGTTGAGCTTAAGTTGAAGCTAACGTGAGAGGCTGGCTGCGAATGCCGCATACCGGCCTTTTTCGATCCTTCGTTCAAAAGGCGATGCGCCGTCTAGCCGTCGTCCTCCACATCGGCCTCGGGCCGGTCGTCGCCGCGGGACAGCTCCTCGTGCCATTTACCCTCGGCATCCTCCCACTGGATCGCCGTGGTGGAGCCGCCCAGCTGCTGCTCCGCCGCCGCCCGCTTCGCCGCGCCGAGCGCCGCGTCGTGAGATGGGAACGTCTCCGAATAGACATCGTCGAGCTTATAGGCCCAGCCGCCGTCGTGCTGGACCACGTGATAGGTGATCTTGGTCATGGGTTCGCCCTCGCCTCCTCCGTCAGGCTTCGCTCCGCACAAAATAAATCGAAGCAACGCCGGCGAAAAGCGGAGCGTTCCTGTCAGTGTGCCGTTTGAGTTTGAAAATCGGAATTGCCTTCGGATGGCAACTCTATCCTGAATTTAAGGTCCAGACGTGTTCGGAGCAGCGCTTGAAGTTCGGTGAGTAGGTCAGCGACGGAATTCGATTCCTTTTCCGCGCTGGCGTGAAGCTCTTCAATTAGCGAATTTATCTGAATCATTTTCGGCCTCAGCATGACCATTTGGTTACGGTCTAAAACCCCGCTCAAAAGAGTCCCCTCCCAACTCTCAGCCTGGAGTTTTTCTCCAAGCAGAAGGCGCAGGTCGTTCAGAGTTCTCATCGCATCCACAAGTCCGTTGTGGACCGCATCGAGAGACAATGTCTTGTTGAAGACATCATCATCTCCCTGCGCAAGTAGCATGGCCATCTCATCTGAGGTCAAATCGACTCTATCCGGCACCCCTGCAAGTGGAATGAACAATTGCCAAGGCTCACCCGTAAGGCCCTTTTCGGCTGCTTTCGCAAAACATTCGTCGATATGCCTCTTCATCCCGAGGATGTTGGAATGCACGCGGATAGTCTTAAAAACGAGAGAGGTAGCTAAGCCTTGCTGTCTTCGCAGTTCGACATTCCGCCTCTCAGATCGGGCCTGCCAAAGAACCAAAATCTGAATGGCAAAAGCGATAACTCCGCCTACTGTTGCACCAGCTATCGCGGCCAAGAATTCGGAACTATTCAGGAAAACATACATGCACATTTGGCTATGGTTATATCGAAGTGAATTATAGCCACGTAGAAAACTTTGTTCAGCCCTTCACCCAAGCCGCCAATTCCCGCCAGGGCGCCAGATCCCAGCTCTTGCGCGCCGCGCCCGAAGGCGACGGCAGCACGAAGAGCGCCGCACCGCCCGGCCCTGTCTCCGCCTGCAGCCCGGTATCGATCTTGGCGGCCGGCCGCTTCAGCCAGAACGCGCCTGCCCCCTTGGAGGTGAAGGCAATGGCCCGCGGCGCGAACTTCTCCATCTTCGCCGCGAACGCGGCGAGATCGTCTGCCGTCGGCTTTACATTGCGCTCCGTCTCGCCGGCGACCTTCACCAGATCCGTGAAGCCGAAGCCGAGATCCAACCCCTCCCTATAGTCCTCGGGACGAAACAGCCGCGGCGTCAGCCCGATCGCGTAAAGCGTCGGCCAGAACTGATTGCCACGGCCCGCGAAATAGGCCCCCGCCTTGGCCGAGCACCCGCCCGCTTGCGCGCCGGCGAAGACGATATCCAGCCCCGGCGCCAACAGATCGGGAAGCTGCTCTCGATCGAGACCGTTCTCTTGCCGATCGTCCAGCGCCACGCTCATCATCGCCTCCTTCGCTTAGAATTGCCGTAGAGTTGCCTTGCTGTTCCGCTTCTCATTGAATGAGTCGCGACCGATTGAAAACCATAGGCCAGCTCATGACCACCACACGCGCCTTCCCCCTCGCGATCGTCGCCGCCATCGGGCTGATGGCCGGGCCTGCTTTCGGCGAAGAGCCGCCGAAGATCGGCATCATCTTCTCGACCTCGGCCCAGCCGGAGAACAAGCAAGCCGCGGAGCTTCTCTCCGGGCGCGATGGCAAGACCGTCTATCTCGATACGGTCAATGCCGACATCGCCACCGACGAGCACTACCGCATCGCCGAAAACTGTTTTCCGACCAAGAGCGCCGACGGCGAGCCCGCCTTCAGCGGCGGCATAAAGGGAGAGGAGATCCCGATCCCCATCGCCGGAAAACCCGATTGCACCGTGATGTTTCGCATCGAGGCGGCGGACGACAGCCCCTATGAATGGACCGGCGGCGGCACGGGCATCGTCAATATCCGCGTCCGCGACACCTTCCGCGTGGAGAAGCAGGTGAAGGACGGAACCGTCGTCTTCAAGCTGACGCCGGTCGAGTGAGCCCGCCATGCTCGACGTCATCGGCACGGGCTTCGGCCGCACCGGCACGCTCTCGCTGAAATTCGCGCTTGAAGAACTCGGCTTCGGCCCCTGCTACCACATGGCGGAAATCCGCAAATTTCCGGAGCACGACCGGCTTTGGCACAACGTCGCCCGCGGCGAGACCGACGGCTGGCGCAAGATCCTCGGCGGCTACCGGGCGGCCGTCGATTGGCCGGCAACCTATGTCTGGCGGGAGATGATCGCGGCCCATCCCGCAGCTAAGGTCGTTCACAGCCTGCGCCCCTCCGAGGCATGGTACGCAAGCGCCGAGGCGACGATCTTCCGGCGCATGATCGACTTCCGGGAAGCGGTCATGACGGGCCGCGCCGAGACCCTCTCTCCGGAGCGGCGCGCCCATATGGAGATGATCGACGCCATCGTCGTGCAAGCGACCTTCGGCGGGGATCTGAGCCCCGCCCATGCCATAGCGGTCTACGAAGCCCATACCGAGGCCGTGCTGTCGGAGGTGCCGCCCGAGCGCCTCTTGGTCTATCGGCCCGGCGACGGTTGGGAGCCGCTCTGCGCTTTCCTGGATGTGCCGGTCCCGGGCGAGCCCTATCCCAAGGTCAACACCACGGAAGATTTCAACGTCCGGTTTCCGCCGCAGGGCTAGGGTCGGCCTGGGAGGCCCGCGTCACGCATTCGCTCAAAGAGGCGAACACCGAGCGCGTCACCGCCGCATGCTCCCGGAAGCCCTGCCGCTCCATCAGCGCATCGTGTAGCGCCGGCAGATTGTAGAACGGCACGCTGGGATACCAGTGATGCTCGATGTGGTAGCCGACATTGCAAGGCAGGATGAAGATCCGCTCGATCAGCGTCGGGATGGTGCTTCGCGTGATGGCGTATTCCTCCTCGTCGCTCTCCACCCCGCTATGCTCGCAGATCAGTCGCACATACTGGGCTACGATCTGCCAGGTGCAGAACGGCACGATCCAGTAGAGCAGGAACGCGGTCCAGCCGCCGAAATAGGTGAGCGCACCCGCAATCGATGCGTAGAAGCCGAGCCGCGCCGCGCGCATCCAGCCGGGCGAGGGCACGAGCGTCGACCCGACCAGCCCGCGCACGATCCAGAACAGCCCGGTGAGAAACAGCCCCCGGCGCAGCAGCACCATGAAGAGTCCTACCCTCGTCTTGGGGAACTGCCAATCCGGCGCGAGCTCGCCGGCCGCGTCATGGGTGTACCAGATATGCCGGTTCCCATCGTCGGGCAGGTTTGTGTACTGGTGATGGGTGGCGTGGAATTTCCGGAACGCTTCCACCGAGGCGAAGGTCGGCCACATCATGAAGAGATTGGCGAATAGATCGTTCTGCCAGCGCGATTTCAGCGTCCGGTAATGGGATGCGTCATGGCCGAGGATCAGCAGGGCATGCTGCCGCGAGCCGATGAACATTACCGCGATCAGATAGAGTGCCAAATTCCAATAGAGCGTGCAGAGCGCGATCGCCACGGCGATCCCGGCCCATTGGGCGAAGGTGGCGGCAACCGCCTTCCAGGGCTCCAGCTGGGAGAGCGCCTTGACCGTCTGCGGCGGCAGCCGTTCCGGCACCGTTCGCGCGGTATTGTGCGGATGCTTCACCGACGCGTTTTTGGAAATATCCTCCGCCGGTATCTCTTCCCGAAGATAGGCGAGCGCGCGATTGATCTTGGCGAAATCGGCCATTCGATCCTCTTGGCTGCGGTCTTCCTGTCGTCCTTTTCGACGAATTGTGCAGCCTGAACCTTACCCACCCCCTATGTTCATTCCTTGACAGATAAGGAAAATTGGACCGATCGCCCGTTCAGATCGTGATCGTCTCGCGCCGGGATACGAAAAAAGGGCCGCCGGCAGACCGGCAGCCCTTTCCCGTCAAAACGGCGTCTGAAGCCTACGGACAGTACCAGACCGGCCCGAAGGCGAGGCAGCCACGGCGGCTCCAGCCATAGGGCCGATAGTTGTAGCGGTACCACCCCGGTGGCGGACGGCGATAACGGTGGTGATGGTGATAATGGCGGTCCCGGTAGTGCCAATCGCGATGGTTCCGGTGGTGCTTGTAATGCTTATACCGCTTGTGGTGCTTGTAATGCTTGTAGTGGTGTTTCTTCCACTTCTTGCCCACCTCAACCATCAGATCCGAATCGCCGTGCTGGACGGCGGGGCTGACATTGAGGGAAGTCGCCTGGGGCGCGGCTTGCGCGCCGGTGCAGGCCAAAAACGCCACCGCGAAGATGGCGATAACATATTTCAACACGTCTAATCCTCTCGAGGTTTGGACTCCTCGGCATTCGGCAAAGATCTCGGCAAGCGGAATACCTAGCGCAGGAATATGGCGAGAGGCGTTCCCGCCCGCTTAAGGCGAACTCTCTTTCCCATGGGAAGTTGCGAACCTGCTCAAGAAGCCATTTATCGCGGTCCCGCTCTGATACGGCACGGGCCTCCGGGGGAAGAGGCCGCCGGCGCCCGCCGGCAGCCCTGCCACATCCGCATATCGATCTCGCCTACGGGCAGTACCAGACCGGACCGACCGCCATGCAGCCGCGATTTTCCCAACCATAGGGCCGGTAGGAATAACGGTACCAGCCCGGCGGCGGACGGCGGTAATGGTGATGGTGATGATGGTATTCGGCATGACGATCCCAGTAATGGCGGTCGTGATAGCGGCGGTGGTGCCAATCGTCGTGATGGCGCCAGTGCCCAACCGGGGTCACCAGATTGGCGTTGCCCTCGCCGGTCTGCATCGCGAGCGAAGGGGCGATCGCAGGAGAACCGGCATTGGCGGCCGTTGCTGCCACGGCGCCCGCAAGAGCGAGACCGACGGCGGCGAAAATGGGCTTCAGCACGTCATTTCCTCCCTGAACTTGGGATATCGGGGAACCGGGCACGAAACCGTGCCGCGCATGGAATCCCCGTCCTCGGCGGCAGATAAACCCGGATGGCATTTCGACGGTTCCGACATTAATTTAGGTATTTCAGCGCCTTACATGCCCCGATCACGCCCCAATTGTGGCAGGGGCAACCCCTAGTCGTCGTTGTCGTTGAGGACGTTGACCAGAAACTGGCCGATCGCGCCGATTAGCATGAAGAAGGATCCGCCGATGAACAGCCAGACGGCAAAGGTCTTCCAGCTCGATAAGCTCGGCAGAAACATCACGCTGCCGACGAAGAACGCCGTGTTGCCGAGCAGACCGAGCGACATGTGCACCCAGCCGTATTTGTGAACCAGCAATCTGATGAGATCGGTCATCCCTCCCCCGATACTTGAACCGCACGTCGGTACGCTTCGCGCCAAGCGTGCCAAACTCTGCATGCACCTCGCCTTTACCTGAACCATGGCAAGGAAAGGGGCAAGACTTGCATTGGAAGACCTGCATTGGGAGGCCTGCATTGGGCGGCCTGCACCGGGAGATCTGAACCGGGAGGCCAGCCCGGAGAAACGCCATGCTCGATCGCGCCGTAACGAATATCTCGCCCCTTGCTTCCGCCCTGCGACGCGCACTCCTCATCCTGCTTTGTGGCGCGGGCTTCTTCGCATGGCAGACCATTCCGGTCGCAGCCCAGGAGACTAAACGCGCGAATACGAAAACGAAGGCCCAGGAGGCGGATAAGCCGCTCCTGAAAGCGCCCGTCGTGCCGGTCCCGCCGCTCTTCACCAAGGCCGATATCGACCGGGCGACAGCCGCCCTGCCGGACATCGTCGAGCAGGCGATGAAGCGCACCGGCGTTCCCGGCGCGGCGGTCGGCGTCGTCTATAAGGATAAGGTGATCTTCGCCGAAGGCTTCGGCGTCCGGGAGATCGGCAAGCCGGGCAAGATCGACCCCGACACCGTCTTCCTCCTCGCCTCCGTCTCGAAGCCCATCGCCTCCACCGTCGTCGCCAAGCTTGTCGGCGACGGCACGGTCGGCTGGCATGACACGGCGAAATCCCGCAATCCCGCCTTCGCCCTCAACGACCCTTACGTCACCGAGAACGCCACCATCGCCGATCTGATGTCCCACCGAAGCGGCTTGCGGACAGGCGCCGGCGATCTCCTGGAGGATCTCGGCTTCGACCGCGCCTACATTCTCTCCCATCTCGATCAGCAGCCGCTCGATCCCTTCCGCGCCACCTATCACTACAGCAATTTCGGCTATACCGCGGGCGGCATCGCCGCTGCGGCAGCCGCTGGCATGAGCTGGGAGGACCTCGCCGAGGATGTCCTGTTCGGTCCCGCCGGCATGGCGACGGCCAGCTATCGTCACCAGGATTA
Source organism: Methyloligella sp. ZOD6 (assembly GCA_050110875.1). Taxonomy (GTDB): domain Bacteria; phylum Pseudomonadota; class Alphaproteobacteria; order Rhizobiales; family Methyloligellaceae; genus Methyloligella. The sequence continues at coordinate 1,433,096 of CP188828.1, read as the reverse complement.
TCTCGCCCACGAGGACCGGGCCCGCATCCACCACCGCCTGGCGGACGGAAGCTGGAAAGCGCTCTATGACCGCGATCCGGATGCCGAGGCCCCGGCCGGCGGCGCCTCCGCCTCCCTCGACGACATGCTGAAATTCCTCCGGCTCCAGCTCGGCCGAGGCACTTTGGACGGCAAGAAGATCGTCGATGCGGATGCGCTCGCCGCAAGCCACGTGCCGCAAGTCATCCCCGGCCCGCCCTCCTCGCCGGCCGCGCGGGCAAGCTTCTACGGCTTCGGCTGGAACGTTTCTTACGACGACGAAGGCCGCGTCCGGCTCGGCCATTCCGGCGCCTTCGAGCTCGGCACCGCCACCAACATCACCTTCATGCCCGGCGCGGATCTAGGGCTCGTCGTGCTCACCAACGGCATGCCCATCGGCGTGCCCGAGGCCATCGGCGCGGCCTTCCTCGATGTCGCCCAGAACGGCAAGGAGACCGTCGATTGGGTCGGCTTCATGGGCCATATCTTCGACCGGATGCGCGCCGCCGAAGCCCCGGAGGTCGATTACACGAAAACGCCGGAAGCCCCTGCCCCGGCGAAGACGCTCTCCGCTTACACGGGCCGTTACGCCAATAGCTATTACGGCCCGCTCTCCGTCGCCGAAACAAACGGCAAGCTTTCCATGACCTTAGGCCCGCAAGAGACGCCGATCACCTTTGCCCTCACCCATTTCGACGGCGACACGTTCTCGTTCGAGACCATCGGCGAGAACGCCAACGGCCTGGCCGGCGCCATCTTCACATTGGGCGAGGATGGCCGGGCGACCCGGGTCGTCCTGGATTATTACGACCGTACGGGGTTGGGCACCTTCGTGCGGAACTGAAGGGAGAGCGGAGAGCCTCTACGAATAACGCGAGAGTCATCTGATTGCCGTATAGTGGCGCCACGTCAGGACCGATAGAGCTCGCCAGGAATCAAATACCCGAACGCCCGTGCTTCCTTCACCGATGACATTTCCGCGTTTGAAAGCCATCGCCGGCCTGACGGTACTCGTATGCCTCCTCGTGGCCTACGCACCGGAGGCCTTCGCCGCCGCCCCGCCGGCCGGCGTGAAAGCCAAGGCGGTCTACGCCATGAACGCCGATACCGGTGAGGTCTATTACGAGAAGAATCCGGACGAGCGCTACCGCATGCTCTCCATCACCAAGCTGCTGACCGCGAGCGTGCTGATGGACCTGCTTCAGGGCGATCTCTCCGATCGTCTCACCGTCGAGCAGGGCGACCTCGCCCCCGGCTCGAGCGCGGAGCTGAAGCCCGGCGATGTCTGGAGCGTCGAGGACCTGCTCTACGGCATGCTGCTGGTCTCCGGCAACGACGCCTCCAACGCCATCGCCCGCTACGGCGGCAGCATCATGCTCGCCATGGAAGGACAAGGCGGCAACGGCACCCAGCGCTTTTTGCAGGCCATGCGCAACAAGGCGCGGAATCTCGGCGCCACCCATACCGAGATCGCCGACCCCCATGGCATGTCCCGCTACAACCTCTCGAACGCCCGCGACCTGGCGCTGCTCGGCGCGAACGCCTTCCGCGACCCCCGCCTCCTGCCCTACTGGCAATGCACCCGGCGCACCGTGCAGATCGGCGGCCCGAACCCGCGCACCAAGCAGATGAAGGACATCATCGAGATCGTCGGCGAGCCGGGCATCGTCGGCGCCAAGACCGGCTCCTATTTCTCCAAGGGGCTTTACAATCTCATCGTCGGCTGGCGCGCGCCCAACGGCCAGACCGTCGTCATCGTGGTGCTCGGCGCACCGAGCCATCCGGCCCGCTACGACGACGTGCGCGCCATCATCGATGCCCTCCCCCGGGATTACCCGGCGCTCACCCGGCCGGCCGCGATCTCCGATCCCGCACCCCCGCCCTTCACCGCCGAGTGCCGTTAAGCATGCGCCTGCGCACGGCGTGATTCCGCCCTGCCAAAGCGCATCCGAAAGAGATAAAATGCGGGAATGCAATCGCGTTCCCGTATCCTGAGCGCAAGCCTTCTTGCCGGCCTGGCGCTCCTCCCCGGCCCCGCGCCGGCGCAGGACGACCGCATGGATCTATGCACCCAGGATGCGATGATCGTGTTCGACGCCTCCGGCTCCATGGCGGGCGCGACCACCCAGGACATCTTCTCGCCCATGACCCGGATCCAGGAGGTCCGCGCCGCGCTGGCGGAAGTGCTCCCCAACGTCACCCGGTTCCGCAAGGTGGGGCTGATCACCTACGGGCCGGGCCCTCACATGCAATGCAATGTCGACCTGAAATTCCCGCCCCTTCCCGACGCCACCAAACCGATCATGAGCGCGGTGAACGGCCTCGACGCGGCGGGCAAGACGCCCCTCTCCACCGCCGTTGAGAAAGCCGCCGAGACCCTGCATTACCGCACCACGCCGGGTGTCGTCGTGCTCTTGACCGACGGCGAGGAAACCTGCGGCGGCACCCCTTGCGAGCTCGGCAAGAAGCTCAAGGCCACCGGCGCCGTCACCGTCCACGTCATCGCCTATCAGATGAAGGCCGTGCAGTGGATGGGCCCCCAGAGCATCCTCGACGTGCAATGCCTGGCCAAGCAGACCGGCGGCCGCTACGTCACCGCCCAGACCCACGAGGATCTGGTCCGCGCCTTCGAGCGCGCCCTCGGCTGCCCGCTGATGTCGGACGCAGGCGGAACCGCACACCCCAAGCCGTAGCCGTTTCCCGCGAGCCGCCCGCCGCATCCCGCCCGCTTTTCGCCCCTTCCATGCCGTACGCTCTTTCCTTGAGGTCTTGCGATTGATTCGCTTCGGGCCTCAGCGGCAACATCCATGGGCTCAAGCGTTCAAGCGCAGCCCAGCAGAGGGGGGGAACGCGCCATGCGCATCGCCAGCATTTTCCGGAATCTCTTCGTCGCCACCTTCGTCCTGGCCACGGCCATCGGCGTCGGCCTGCCCGCCGCCCGGGCCGACACCGGCACCATCCAGCTCACCATCCTGAAAGGCGGCTGGATCATCGGCGGCTCCGGCGGCCGGGGCACCCTCACTTTCCGGGGCAAGACCTATCGCCTCGGCGTCGGCGGCCTCGATTACGGCCTAATCTTCGGCGGCTCCAAGACCGTGCTGCACGGCACCGTGGAGAACATCCAGAGCCCCTCCGACGTCGCCGGCGTCTATGCCGCGGCGGGAGCCGGCCTCGCCGTGGGCGAAGGCGTCCGCGCCATCGTGCTGACCAACCCCAAAGGCGCCGTGCTGAAGCTGCAGGGCCGCCAGGTCGGCCTGATGGCCAACGCCGATCTCAGCGGCCTGGCCATCACCCTGAAATAGGCGGCAGGACCGGCACGCGGGCGCCATGGCCAGCGAGAAGGCAAAGATGCTGGCGGGGGAGCTCTATTCCGCCCAAGACCCGGAGATCGTCGCGGACAATGCCCGCGCGCAAGGTTGGATGGCGCGCTACAACGCCTCTGCCGCCGCCGACGACGAAGAGCGCCATGCCATGCTGCGGGATCTCCTCGGTGCCGTGGGCGAAGGCGCCGTCGTCCGGCCGCCCTTCCACTGCGATTACGGCTACAACATCTCTCTCGGGCGCGGCGTCTTTCTCAATTACGGCTGCATCGTCCTGGATGTCGTCGCCGTGACAATCGGCGACTTGACCCAGATCGGCCCCGGCGTGCAGATCCTCGCCGCCGATCCCCCCCGCGATCCGGCCCAGCGCCGGGCCGGGTTGGAATTCGGCCGGCCCGTTAGGATCGGCAGCAATGTCTGGATCGGCGGCGCGGCGCTGATCCTCCCCGGGGTCGCCATCGGCGACGACGCGATTGTCGGCGCCGGCGCCGTGGTCACGCGCGACGTGCCGCCCGGCATCGCCGTTGCCGGCAACCCTGCCCGCCCGCTTCCTGCGCGCGGCTAGCAAGGGTCCCTCGCCTTCTGCCCTTAGGGCCAGGCCCGGACGCGCGAGTCGGGGTGCAATATCAGCGGGTTAAATCCCGCCCATTGCCCCTGCCAGCGCCTTCAACTGCCGTGACCTCACCCCGTCTGGCGCATCTTCCGGTGGATTTTAGGACATATTGTCGCGCTGGATCGGGCAGGTCTGCCATTGAGAAAATTCCTAGAGAAAGCGCCCAATTGCACGGTCGCCGTAATGCGGCGGCAGGACCGTCGGCCGGGAATGGCCGGCGGCGTCAAGGTAATAAAACGACATGTTTGGGAGGATACGCGATGACAAAAATCTGGGTCGCTCTGGCTGCTGCAGTTCTGCTGTTCTCGGGCTCGGCCATGGCCGCCGAGTGGAGCGAAAGCTTCACCGAGCTCGACGCCGACGGCAACGGCTCCATCAGCCGCGCCGAGTTCAACAAGCTGGCCGACGTGATCGGCGACGCCACCTTCGCGCCGACCTTCAGCGCCTTGGACGAGAACAACAGCAATTCCGTCAGCAAGTCTGAGTGGGACAATGGTGCGTCCATGAAAGAAGAGTACGGCACCCGCTTCCGCGAGTGCGACAAATCCTGGTGCTGATCCGCATCTAACGGCTGGCTCACCTGAAGCCAACCGGCCGACAAGACGGCCCCGAGACCCGGACAACCACCCCCGGGTTTCGGGGCGTTTTTGTTTTCGGGCAGGTTCGGCGGCGGTAAAGGCGGCTAGAGGGGCTGCACGACGCACACCCTCTCCGACGTCATGCGCAGGGAATGCGACGTCCGCACGCCTACGCTAGGATGGTCTTGTTATCGGACAGTCCGAGCGGGGGAGCGAGACGGTGTACAAATCCATCGACCTGAAGCGGGCGCTCCTGATCCTCGTCGCAGCCTGCGTCTCAGTGATCGCGCTGCTCTACGGGGTCGATCCCCAGTGGTTCGCCAGAACCTTCCTCGGGGTGAGCGACCTCAGCGTCGGCACGGCCCATATCCTCCGCGCGGTCATGGGCCTCTATCTGGCGCTGGCGGTCTTCTGGCTCGCCTGCGCCCTCACCGGCAAACACCAGAACACTGCCGTCCTGACCGTCATGGTCTTCGCCGGCGGCCTCCTCGCCGGACGCCTCCTCAGCTTCGCCATCGACGGCATGCCCGAGCCCCTGCTGATCCTCTACGCAGGGCTGGAAGCGGCCGTGCTGCCGCTCGCATGGTGGGTGTGGCGATTGGGGGAGTGAGGGGAGATCAGCACCTCGGCCCTGCAAGCTCCACCCGATGTGCCCGGCGCGGCTTTCACTCTGCGGGGTAATCTGCAGCAGACTAATTTGAGCTCTATCGCCTTCCCCTAAGCTTCACATAGCCTGGCCGCTTCGGATTCCGCTTCGGTGCATATGCACCAAAAACAACGACAAGCGCTCGCTGGATTCCCACTATGTTGCCATGCTGCTTCACCACACAATCCATGTAGTGTGTACCCTTGTAAGCTGATTGCTCGACAGCCGTGAGGCCCATACCCGCCCGGTGTCCGAGATCGTTGGTCCCTTCAGCTTCCTCGCCTTCGTTGCGCACCATCCATTCGACCTCCGAGTAAGGCGGTAGGATATCGGCATTGATGATCCTAAATCTGATTTCGCAGTTTCTCGGAATTGGGCCTATCTCGTTCACGCCCGACCAATGCAGGTTTCTATTATCGCGGGATACTGCTTCGATCGTGATACGAGGAGTGGCGCGCGCCACAGGCAAGTTAACGCCCTTGGTTTCGAGAACAGGCTCAGGCTCGGGCATCGGAAAGAAATGCTCGAATGCTTCGCTCCACGCACAAGAAGCGCTCACAGCATCATCGATTGCCAAAGCCTTCTCTGCCAATGCCTGAAAATCCTCGGTGGCTGAGATGAACGCATCGTAATCAGAATCTTGCAGTCTCGCCGAGAGATCCTCGGTCTTGTCTGTTGGGTTAGGCACTTCTCGATCATCCGCCAAGCGGCGGGCCAATTCGGTGAGTATATCAGCTAGGATTTCATCATCACCTCGGCTGAGGTCTAGGGAATCACATGCCTCAGCCACGAGAACTGTAAGCAGCGTTGAAGACGGTCTCGATTCAACCTCTTCAAACTTTAGAGCGGCCCATATTTTCAGGTAACGGATCTGCCTCCGAACCTTAGCTCTTTCTCGCTCTGCAAACTTCTCTTTGAACCATAAGTACATAGCCTTCGGATCACTGGCCTCCCACTCATCCGCCTGAGTGGCGAGCTCACGAGTATCCTGATCTGGGTTCAAATGATATGTTGGAACGTCTATGTGGAAGTCGCCCTCAAACCTCACGCGGCAACATCGCATCTTAGGCGGTGTCACGACTTCCAAGACATCATCTGACGAGAAGGAGTTTAGGGACCTCTGGACGAGTTCCTTTAGATATTTCGGCCCAAAATCATCGTCCTGAGCATCGCCCGACCATCGATAATACACTCCTAGATCAATATCGAACTCGTCGCCCTTGCGCGCTCCTCGCACCTGGGTGCCCAATTTATACGATCCCTGCAACCAGGTGCTGATGGCGTATCCACTCCGCTCCTTCAGGTCGTCCACGAGATAGTCAGCGAGCGTATTCCAACGTTCCTGCTGCTCCTCAAATTGCTCAGAGTTCGGCGTAATGCGCCGGTGAAGTGTGCTCTTCTCGACATTATCGTCGTAAAACAGCGAAGCTACGTCAGTCACTCTAGCTGCCTCCCTCCGCTCTCGGCCCGTAATAAAACCTGGCAGGGGAAGCGACGTGTGCGAGCATATCCTGCAGCAAGTCTAGATTTATGTTGTTCTGAACAGACGCTTCAGCCATGGACCTTAGGGCCTGAGTTGCACTATCACCGGCAGTGTCGAGCGAAAGATGAGCCATCGTCTCGGGAGCTTGCTCGTAATCGATTCGTAGATAGTTCTGGCCCAGCCGATGACGAACGATATCGTCGACACTAGCTTGTTGAGCAGCGATCATCACTTTCGCCAGTCGGCCAGACCATTGCTGTATCCCCAGATTTTTCCCTTCCCGATGAGGAAAGGAAAACCGGGTGGTAGTCGTGCCGACGCTCAATAATCTCAGTTCCTCCGTAGGCATGTTGAAGAAGTGCTCTGCCTCGTGAACTGCTATTAGGTCCGGTGAATTGGCGTAAATTCCTCCATCTACAAACAGATGTTCTCCCACCTCAGCTAGCGGGAAGTAGGTGGGTGCTGCGGAGGTTGCGATCGCCACATCGACGACGCTTTTAGTGAAATCTCTCCTGAAGTCGAGATGGTGGGGAGTCTTGAAAATCTGCGGACGCCCCGTGCTTACGTTGAAGGCAGGCACAAGGAGGGGATGCAGCAGATCCCCCAGGGTAATCTGCTGGCCAAGAAGATCTAAGACTGACTGGCGGAGATCGGTGGCCTCGTATTTAGGAGTCCACCAGGACCTTAGGAGATCGCCGCATTTGGCCCAAGCAGACTGGGGCGCAGGTCGATCGGAAAAGACCTGCGTTCCAAGTTCTTCGAACGCCGCCGCGATATCAGCCGCGGGTATCTCTTTGGCAAGACCAAGCGCAATGATCCCGCCGACTGACGTCCCCGCAATAAGGTCGAAGCACGAGGCGATCGGTCTTTGAATGTGATGCTCTAATTCGGCTAACACAGTCGCCGTATAGAGTCCGAGATAGCCTCCCCCGCTTAAGGAAAGCAGTTGGAAAGGCATTTCACACTCCAAGCAATCGAATCCTATAAGGCCGGCTACGGAAGGTTAACCTGCTAGGCCAACCTCACACTAGCCGTTCCAAGAAGCCCCCTCACTCCTCCACCGGCACGTAGACCTTCTCGCCCATCTTCCGGAATTTCTCGCTCATCTCGTCCATGCCCTCGCGGCGGGCCTGCTCGACCGTGTCAGCGTTTTCGGCCGCCGCGTCGCCCTTCAGCTTCGCCGCATAGTCGCGCACCTGCTGGGTAATCTCCATGGAGCAGAATTTCGGGCCGCACATGGAGCAGAAATGGGCGACCTTGTGGGCCTCCTTCGGCAGGGTCTCGTCGTGGAAGTTGCGCGCCGTTTCCGGGTCGAGCGAGAGGTTGAACTGATCCTCCCAGCGGAAGTCGAACCGCGCCTTTGAGATCGCGTCGTCGCGGGCCTGGGCCAGCGGATGGCCCTTGGCGAGATCGGCGGCATGGGCGGCGATCTTGTAGGCCATCACGCCGGTCTTCACGTCCTCCCTATTGGGAAGGCCGAGATGCTCCTTCGGCGTCACGTAGCAGAGCATGGCCGTGCCGAACCAGCCGATCATCCCCGCTCCGATGGCGGAGGTGATGTGGTCGTAGGCCGGCGCGATATCCGTGGTCAGCGGCCCCAGGGTGTAGAACGGCGCCTCGCCGCATTCCTCGAGCTGCTTCTCGACGTTCACCTTGATCTTGTGCATGGGGACGTGGCCCGGCCCCTCGATCATCACCTGGCAGCCCTTGTCCCAGGCCACCTTTGTCAGCTCGCCCAACGTCTCCAGCTCGGCAAACTGCGCCCGGTCGTTGGCATCCGCGATGGAGCCCGGCCGCAAGCCATCGCCCAATGAGAACGAGACGTCGTAGCGCCGGAGAATGTCGCAGATGTCGCCGAAGCGTTCGTAGAGGAAGCTCTCCTGGTGCCGGGCGAGGCACCACTTCGCCATGATGGAGCCGCCGCGCGACACGATCCCGGTGACCCGGTCGGCCGTCAGGTGGATGTAGCCCAGCCGCACGCCGGCATGGATGGTGAAATAGTCCACCCCCTGCTCGCACTGCTCGATCAGCGTGTCCTTGTAGACCTCCCAGTCGAGCTTCACGGGGTCGCCGTCCACCTTCTCCAGCGCCTGGTAGATCGGCACCGTGCCGATCGGCACCGGGGAATTGCGCAGGATCCATTCCCGCGTGTTGTGGATGTTCCGCCCCGTGGAGAGGTCCATCACCGTGTCGGCGCCCCAGCGGATCGCCCAGACCATCTTCTCCACCTCTTCCTCGACGGAAGACGTGACGGCGGAGTTGCCGATATTGGCGTTGATCTTGGTCAGGACGTTCCGGCCGATGATCATCGGCTCGGACTCGGGGTGGTTGATATTGGCGGGGATGATCGCCCGGCCCCTTGCCACCTCGTCGCGGACGAATTCCGGCGTGATGAATTCCGGGATGGCGGCGCCGAAGCTCTCCCCGTCCGCCAGCCGCGCCTTCGCCTCGTCGGCGGCCTGCGCACGTCCGGCATTCTCGCGATGGGCGATATAGATCATCTCTTTCGTGACGATCCCCGCCCGGGCGAATTCCAGCTGGGTCACGAGAGTCTCGGGCTGCGTTTCGGCACGGCCTGATCCCCTCCCCCCGTGCGGGGGAGGGTTAGGGAGGGGGGTCGATGGAAAAGCATCGGAACTGGACGCAGACACCGCGAGATGAGGCTCACCCCCCTCCCGGCCGGCTTCGCCGCCCGACCTCCCCCGCAAGGGGGGAGGTGAACCGGCGGAGACGCCCCGCAAAGGCTGGCGCAAATTCGGGAAGTTGCGCGCCATATGCTTGCCCGAGACATTGCCGTTATCGACCGGCTTGATGCTGCGCCCCTCGTAAGGCTCCACGCCGCCGCGCGCCTCGATCCAATCCCGGCGCAAGGGCGGCAACCCGGCCTCCACGTCGATCGCCGCGGCCTCGTCCGTGTAAGGCCCCGACGTGTCGTAGAGCCGGAAGGCCGGCATATCCGGATCGGACAGCGCGATCTCCCGCAAGGGCACCCGCAAATCGGCATGACCGTCCGGCGAGGAATAGACCTTGCGGCTGCCGGTCAGCGGCCCCGTGGTGACTTTGGGCGTATCGATCGACTTGTTCTGATAATTCATTCCCAGTTCCTTTTCCGGCTAGCTGCCCCAGCCGAGATAGCCGGCCAGGCTCAGCCACAGGCCGAGCGCGAGATAGAAGATTCCGGCACCGATCATCAGCCCATCGGACTCCGCCATCCGCTGTCCGGCATCCCTGATCGCCCAGGGCATGACCAGACGGACGATGCCGGCAACAAGGCTCAGCCAGCCGATTATTGTGATCGCCACCGGCCAGCCCCAAACCCAGACATTGTGGGTGACGACGAGCGGAAGCCCCAGCGCCAAAGCGGTGAGCCCGGCGATGAAGACGAGCGCGGGGCTCGCCAAGAATTCCTTGGCCATGGCCCGATAGGCGCTGCGATTGACGAGAAAGGCGATGCCGAGCACCAGCATGGCCGGTCCGAGCAGCTTGGCGATGAAGATCGAGGTATCCATGGCCGTCCTCCTCTGGGACACGCAGCGCTGAAGCTGCGCACCGTTGGAAATCTGTCCGGGAACGGCCGAAAAGAAACAGGTTCCCGTCCCTTCGCCGGCGTGACCCGGATCAGGTTCAAAGGGTCACCGCTGGGCGCATCGATTCTCAGCCTTGCCTCTCAGCCTTGCCGATAAAGATGCGATCGCGGCGTCTCAGTCCCTTACCCGGGACACCCCTCGGAACAGGAAGACTCTAGGGCCGCCCCGGCCCACATTCAACCGAACCGGGGCAAGCTTGAACGAGTTATTTGCGCGCCGGCGCCGGCGCATACGAAGACGAAAGGTTTTTCCGTTAACCATCCACCCCTTGCGACGTAGCATCAGTCAGTTTAAGCCACGCCATAATTCTGCCGATCCTTAGGATGACGGCAATGCCGAGCGCCGATCGATTGGCGCCATACTTCCCAGTTCATACGAGGTTAGGACGCAAGTGACCGAGAACGCTTCGAGCGAATCCGACGAGCCCAAACGCCTTCTGTCGGTCAGGACCCGCTGGATCGCGCTTGGCGTTCTGCTCGTCCTCACAATCGCGGGCATGTTCGCCTATTGGCAGTATCGCACCTACTATCCGAGCACCGAAAACGCCTATATCGGCTCCGAGATCGTGCGGGTCTCGCCGGAGGTGAACGGCGTCGTGCAGCGCGTCTATGTCGAAACCGACGAGAAGGTGAAGAAGGGCGATCCCCTTTTCGATCTCGATCCCACCCTCTACGACGCCGCCTTGAGGGGCGCGAAGGCCCAGTTCGATGCCGCCGCCGCCGCATCCGGCACCGAAGCGGACGCGCTGAAGAAGGCCGCCGACACCCTGGAAGAGAAGCGCCACGCTTTGGACGATGCGCTCGATGCCTATCAGAAGGCCAGGGACGACCTGAAGCAGGGCGCAACCGATTCCGACCGGCTCGCCGATGCGAGGAAAGCCTGGCAGGACGCGCTGCAGGCCTATGACGATGCGGCCCAAGCCTTCGCCAAGGCCCAGGATGCCGACCTCACCGTCACCACGCCGACCGTGAAGCTCCGCGCCGCCGCCGCCCAACTCCAGAAAGCCATCTACGATCGCGTGAAGACCCATGTGCTCGCGCCCGGCGCCGGCACCGTCTCCACCGTCGATGTGCGCCCCGGCACCACCGTCGGCCAGGGCCGCCCGGTCTTCGCCATCATCGAAGGCGATCACTGGTGGGTCGACGCCAACTTCAAGGAGACCGACATCGCCCGGCTCGAGCCCGGCCAGGATGCCGATATCCGTCTCGACATGTATCCGGGCGTGACCTTCAAGGGCGTCGTGGAGAGCATCAGCCCCGGCTCCGGCGCCACCTTCTCCGTGTTGCCGCCGGAGAACGCATCCGGCAACTGGGTAAAGGTCACCCAGCGCTTCCCCGTCCGGGTGCGGATCCCGCAGCCCGACCAGCACAAGGGCAAGCCCTTGCGCGTCGGCGCCACCGCCACAGTGACCATCGATACGGTGGCGGACGATAAGGACACGGCCTCCGCCACGGACGAGAACGGGGACGCGCAGGCCGCTCAATGACGGAAGCCACCGCCGAGGTCCCCGTACCGATCGTCCCCCAGCCGGAGGTTCACCCCAAGCCGTCCCTGGCCCTCGTGGTCGCCGTGGTGCTGGCCGCGGTCCTCGAAGTCCTCGACATCACCATCGTCAGCGTGGCAACGCCCCATATGCTGGGCGCGTTCGGCGCCACCCAGGATCAGATCACCTGGGTGCTGACCTCCTATCTGGTCGCTTCCGCCGTGGTGATGCCGCTGACCGGCTTTCTCTCCAAGCGCTTCGGCCGGCGCCGCCTGCTCACCACCTCCATCGTCGGTTTCGTGATCGCCTCGGCCCTGTGCGGCACCGCCTGGAATCTCGAAAGCATGGTGGTCTTCCGGCTGCTGCAAGGCGTCTTCGGCGCGCCCCTGGTGCCGCTTAGCCAAGCCATCCTGCTGGATGCCTTCCCCCGCGAAAAGCACGGCCAAGCCCTCGCCATCTTCGGCCTCGGCATCATGGTGGCCCCCATTCTCGGCCCCACCTTCGGCGGCTGGCTGACCGAGACCTTCGTTTGGCGCGCCGTGTTCTACATCAACGTGCCCCTCGGCCTGTTCGCCCTGCTGCTCGCCATGGGCCAACTTCCGAAATCGCGCACCCAGGATCTCAATACGGATTGGACCGGGCTCATATTATTGGTGGCCTGCGTGGGCTCCCTGCAATTCGTGCTCGATCAGGGCCAATCGAAGGGCTGGTTCGATTCCAAGCTCATCGTCGTGCTGACCGGCGTCACGATCTTCGCCGGCGCCGCCTTCGTGATGCGCGGCTGGAACTACGCCAAGAACATCGTCGATCTGTCGCTTGTGAAGAACCGCAACTTCACCGCGGGCCTGCTCGCCATCATGGCCTACGGCGTCACTCTGTTCGGCTCCATCGCCATCCTGCCGCTTCTGACCCAGCGGCTGATGGGCTACCCGCCCATGAGCGCGGGCATGCTCTTCATGCCCCGGGCCATCGCCAGCGCCATCGCCCTCGCAATCACCGGCCGCATCCTGCTGCACTTCATCGATGCGCGTATTCTGGTCGCCACCGGCATCATCGTCTCGGCCATCGGCACCATGATGCTCGCTGGCCTCACCCTGCAGGCCGACGCCTTCGCCATCGCCTTCCCCGGCGTCATCGCCGGCATCGGCATGGGCATGTTCTTCGTGCCGCTGACCACCGTCGCCTTCAGCGACATTCCGCGCGACAAGCTGGACGAGGCATCGGGCTTCTTCGCGCTGACCCGCGGCATCGGCTCCTCCATCGGCATCGCCGTGGTGAGCTGGCTTCTGGCCCGCCAAGGCCAAGTCCATTGGAGCCAGCTGACCGTGCACGTGAATCCGTTCAACCCGGAGGTGCCGTCCTATCTCGACAAGGCCGGTCTCGATCCCCAGACGCCCTCTTCCATGGCGACCATCGTGATGGAGATCGCGCGTCAGGCGCAGCTCCTCGCCTTCATCGATCTGTTCTGGTTCATCGGCATCGTCACCTTCGCCATCCTGCCGGTGGTCTTCATCATGAAGCGGCCCAAGGTCGAAGGTCCGCTGGTCATGGCCGCCGGCTAGCGATCCGGGCGGGCGGTTGCGCAAAGAAAAAGCCCCCGGACTGATCCGAGGGCTCATTTGCAAAGACGCGGACGCTTGGCTCTCAGACGAAAGCTAGAAGCAGGCTCGCGCCCCGGACGTGCAGACGAAAGGCGAGACCACGCCGTGCCAGCAAACCGTATGGGTCTGGCCCGTCACGATATCGGGTTTCACATAGAGATCCGACGTCACCTGATCGCGCCAATAAGGCTGCGGCCGCATCTTCCGCGGGCTCAGGCTGACGGAACGAACGCGATACTGAGATTTGAGACCGGCCACGGATTCGGCGATCGAAGCCTGCGCGCGCGAAACCGCCGTTTGCTTGTCCCAACCGTCTGCCGTGCCCGAAATACCGACGCAGCGCGCATCTGCCGTTGCGCTAAAACCAAAGCCGATGCCGGCCACCAAAAGCGCCATCCCAAAGGCGCGAGTAAGCGAGCCCATCCAACCGGTCCCCCTGTTAGCCATAACGAAGAGGCGCCAGAATATATCGGCGCCCCGTGCTTCGCAGTATTCTAGACAAAGACTGCGAGAATTCCTGTGCAACTGTAACCTTGCGGCCACAGCTGCCAAAAAGTCGCACCAAAACATCAACCGGAGAGTTGAGATGAGCGGAAAGCTGGCCCTGATTACGGGTGCATCGAGCGGCATCGGCGCCGAAACTGCGAAACACCTTGCCGCAAAAGGCTATCATTGTCTCCTGCTGGCCCGGAATCGCGAGCGTCTCGAAACCGTCGCCGGCGACATCCGCGAAGCCGGCGGACAGGCCGACATCTATTCTGTCGATCTTTCCGATGCACCTGCCGTCGAACGTATCGCCCAAACCATATTGGACGACGCCGGACCGCCGGATGTCCTGATCAACAATGCCGGTGCCGGGCGCTGGAAGGCCTTTTTGGAAACGAGCGCCGAAGAGGCCGTCGCCATGATGGCCGTGCCCTATTTCGCGGGCGTTTACCTGACCCGGGCGCTGCTCCCGGCCATGATCGAGCGAGGCACCGGCCGCATCGCCTTCGTCTCCTCGCCCGCCTCCTATCTCGCCTGGCCCAATGCCAGCACCTATATCGCCGCACGATGCGCCGTAAGAGGCTTCGCCGAAGCGCTCCGCAGCGAGATGAAGCCGCACGGGATCGGCGTGACATTGATCGTGCTCGGCACCGTGGAAAGCCCCTATTGGGAGCACAATCCCGGCAGCCGCGAGAACCTGCCCGCCACCGATGCGCGGCTTCTTCCGGTCCTCAGCCTCGAAGAGGCTGCCGATGCCATCGTGGATGGCGTCGAGGCCGGTAAGCGCCTTGTGGTGAAGCCCGCTCTCTTCCGCGCATTGTTTCTGCTGAACGCCGTCGCGCCCGGCCTCGTCGCCAGCCAGCTCCGCAAGGCATCCAAGAAAGCTCGAAAGACGGGATGAGCGCGCGGCCTCATGGTTCGAGACACGCTTCCTTCCGAAGCGCCCTCACCATGAGGAGCATCTCGGAGCGAGGCCACGAGATGTCTCACCGTAACCAACTGCTACAGGCGCAAACCTTGCTCCTCACCCTAGGGGCGAGCGCAGCTCGCGTCTCGAAGGATGCAGGCTCTGGCCGAGGTCGGGAATAAGCTTAAGCCGCCTCGTCGAGTTCCTGGCGGACCATCTCCGTGTCGAGCTTGCGTCCGTCCAGCGCCTCCTCCGCCACCGGGCCGAACCGCTTCAGCAGCCGCTTCATGTATTTCCGGAAACGGTAATGCTGGATCTCGAATTTGTGCCACATGGTGCCCTTGTAGGGGATACCGTGGCCGATATCCGGATGCGCATCGCGCTTCAGCTTGCGGAACCATTGGGCCTTCTCCGGCGCCCGCGCGCACGCAACCAAGAAGCTGCCGATCAGCTTCGCCTGATAGTCGGCGAGCTGCCAGACGCCGCCCTCCGCCGGTTCGAACAGGCCCACCACGAAGAAATCGTCGGAGTCCCGGTCGAAGCAATGCAGGAAAAGCTTCGAGCGGCCGTTCTCGTTCAGCACGTGGGAAGCATCCAGGAATGGAAAGGTCAGCTCGTAGCCGGTCGCGAAGATCAGCATATCCACCTCTTCGCTCGTTTCGTCCGCGAAATGAACCGTCTTGCCGTCCAGCCGCTCGATCGCCGGCTTGGTCATGATCCGCCCGTGCACGATATGGTCGAGATAGGTGGTGCATGCGGTGGGATGCGCCTCAAACAGGTCGTGATCCGGGTCCGGCAACCCATAGCGCTCGTGCCGTCCGACCAGCACGCCCATCCCCATCCGGTAGAGCCAGCGCATGACGCTGCGCGGCAAGGGCCAGCGGCTGGTGAGATCGACGAACTGATCCGTCGGCTTGCCGAACACCATCTTGGGAAAGAAATAGTAGCTGCGCCGCATGCTGTGCACCGCGCGGCCGTTCTCGATCGCCGCATCGGACAGGATATCGACCGCCGAGTTTCCGGCGCCCACCACCAGCACCCGCTTACCCTTTAGCTGCTCCTTCGATTTCACGTCGTGGGAATGCAGCACCTCGCCGGTGAACTGCCCCTCGTAATCCGGCATGCGAGGGCACCAGTGATGGCCGTTGGCGACGATCAGCCCGTCGTAATGCCGGGGCTCCGTCTCGCCTTTTAACGTGACGTTCCAGCCGTCCCCTGCCCGTTCGGCCCGCGTCACCTCCCCGTTGAAGGTGATCTTGTCGTACAGGCCGAAATGCGTCGCATAGGCCCGCAAATACTCCTGCGCCTGGGCCGCGCTCACGTAATGGGGCAGACCTTCGGCAAAGTTGAAATCGTTGTAGCGGGAGAGCTTCAGGGACGAGTTGAGATGGGTCGAGCCGTAGACCCGGTGGGGGCTGTTCGGATTCCAGATGCCGCCCACATCGTCCAGCGCCTCGAAACAGTCGAAAGCGATGCCACGCTCGGACAGCGCCTTCGCAACCGGCAAGCCGCACGCCCCGGCCCCGATGATGCAATACCGCTTCTGTTGCATGTCTTCGGACACCGAAAACCCTCGCCCCAAAGCCGCGATCTCACGGCATCGTCCAAGATCTCCGTCCTTTAGCATGGGCCGCCACCTGAAAGCAGCCCTATCCCGGCGTCCGACCGTCCAAGCGTCAAAAAGCCTCTATTTTCCGCTCCCCTCGCGCGGCGAACGGGGTGGCAGCCCGCCCGGATTCGGTTAATGTCCCAACCGCTTTTCTTTGGGGGATGGCATGGAAATTCGCCACAACGTCGAGATCAAGAGCTGGGACGGCACCTGGGAGTACAGCCCCAAGGTGCTGGTCAAGCCGGAGAACGCGCAGGATCTGGTCGAGATCCTCACCAACAAGGAGCGCTTCCCCTCGCCCGTGCGGCCGAAAGGCTCCATGCACTCCACCGCCCGCATGAACGGCGACCAAGGCACCATGGTCGACATGCTCGGCATGAACCGCATCCTCGAGATCGGCGAGGAGACAGTGACCGTGGAGGCGGGCATCACCTTCCTGCCGCTGGTGCGCGAGCTCCGCAAGCACGGGCTTCAGTTTCACGTCATGACCGAGATCGGTAACGTGACCCTCGGCGCCATGGCGACGGCCGCCACCAAGGACTCCTCCTTCCCCGGCGAGCTCGGCCAGATCTCCTCCTATGTCACCGCCATGCGCTACGTGACGCCCGCCGGCGAGATCCGCGCGATCAACGAGACCGACGATCCCGAGGAGATGCATCTGATGCGGTCCTCATACGGGCTGCTCGGCA
Source organism: Methyloligella sp. ZOD6 (assembly GCA_050110875.1). Classification (GTDB taxonomy): domain Bacteria; phylum Pseudomonadota; class Alphaproteobacteria; order Rhizobiales; family Methyloligellaceae; genus Methyloligella. The sequence continues at coordinate 1,416,076 of CP188828.1, read as the reverse complement.
TCGTCTTCGAGGTGACGATCCGCGTGCGTCCGACGGTGGCCCTGTGGCTCCGCCACCGCAATCTCAGCCTGCAGGAGTTCCGCGAACGCTTCCCGCAATACAAGGCCGATGGCTGCGCGGTGATGTATTACATCTTCCCCTACGAGAAGCGCGTCGTGGTCGAGCTGAAGAAGGACAATCCGTCCGAGACGCCCAAGCAGCGCCATCGCTGGCAGTACCGCAACCGGTTCTGGCGCAAATACGATCCCCTCATCACCCGCAAGATCGAAGCGCTGGCGCCGACCCGCGGTATCCGTCACGCCCTCGATCGGGCCCATTTCGGCTTGCTCCGCCTAGGACTTTCCCGGCTCATCGGCGGCGACAAGACCTGGCCGCAAGAGCAGATCATCAACTATCCGCGCGACCCCGGCCTGAACAAATACATCTTCAGCATGTGGTCCTTCCCGGAAGACGGCTTCTTCGACACGCTGGAGCGTTATTGCGATTTCCTGATCGAGTACGAGGAGCGCACCGGCTACCGCACCAATCTGCCGAGCGTCGGCTATTCCATCACCCAGGACCGCAAGGCCCTCTTCTCCTATACCTGGGATGGTCCTGGCCTCAGCATCGACCCCGCCTCCACCGGCGGCAAGGAATGGGAGACCTTCCTGGAGGCCTACAATGAATTCTGCAGCGAGAACGACGGCACGCCCCTGTTCAACCAGACGCCCTTCCTGACCCGCGCGCAGGTTCACAAGGCGTTCGGCGAGGAACGGATCGGCAAGTTCAACGAAGCCCGCAAGAAAGCCGACCCGGAAGGCCGCCTGCTCGACGACTATTTCCGCGAGCTGCTGTAGGCACTAGCCGGAGCCGCTTCACCTCTCCCCGTGGGGAGAGGTCGAGCGCGCAACGCTCGGGTGAGGGGGCGCAAGAATCGGGACACTTAATCCCCCCTCACCCCAACCCTCTCCCCACAGGGGAGAGGGAGTCCGCCTTGCCATTGGCGATGCCTGCCATAAGGCGCCGGCGATCCGCTGCACCACCCAAACCGCAGCGTCATTCCGGCGAAAGCCGGAATCCAATCGCAGACCCTGCACTTGTCGCTGGATACCGACTGCAGCCGGTATGACGGCGGAAAGGCTTCAGAAAAAAAGTTAAAGCGGGCGGAAGCTGCTGATCCCGGCCTCGCGATGATAGAGGATCATGTCGAGCGACGGCGCATCGCCCGTCAGTCGGGTCAGCATCCCATGCACCTGTCCCCGATGGTGGGTCTGGTGGTTGAAGAAATTGACCAGGAGACCGCCCAAGGGCTGGCGCACCTCCGCCGGGTTGGACATGGTCCGGTAAACCAGATCGCCGGCGATATCGGCTTCATGAAGACCCGTCACGTAATCGGCAATCCGCTTGTCCGCCGCCTCCCGCGCAGCCCGGAGCGCACCCAGTTCCTCGTGCTGAATCGCGTCCAGCCGGTCCGGGTTCGGCCCCTCGCCCGTGAAGCGGTGCATCCAGATATAGTCGCCGGTCAGAAGATGGTTCAGGGTACCGTGGATCGAGCCGAAGAAGGCGCCCAGATCGGCGCGATACGCGTCGTCCGGCAGCGCCGCAACCGCATCGTATACCCGCCCGTTCGCCCAGGCGTTATAGCCCGCCAGCATTTCGATCGTTGGTTTCATGCCTACCCCATCGCCTTGATGAAAGCGCGGATCATCGCCCGGCCCAGCCCGTTCGGCGCCGCCCGCACCAGCTTCAGGAACAGCGCGACCTGCACCGGAAATGCAATTTCATATGGCCGGCCCGGAAGCTTCTTCAAGATGCGCTTGGCGCAGCGCTGCGGGCTCATCACGAAATGCTTCTTCCCCTCGTAGGAGGCGTTCAGCTTCGTATCGACGAAGCCCGGGCTCACCAGGGTGATATCGACGCCGGTCTTGTGCAGCTCCAGGGCCAAACTCTCGGCGAGATTGATCACCGCCGCCTTGCTCGCCCCGTAGCCGCCATTGCCCGGCCAGCCCGTATAGCCGAACAGTGACCCCATCAGCGCGATATGGCCGCTCCGTCGCGCCAGCATGGCCGGCAGCGCAGCCGCCACCGTGTTCATCAGACCTGAGACGTTGAGGTTCATCGTCTTGGCGAAACCGGCAAGATCCACGTCGCGGATGTCGAACCGCTCGTACATGCCGGCGCCGGCGACCACCAGATCGATCGGCCCGAGCTCGCCCGCGATCCGGGCGGCGCATTCTTTCAGCGCCTCCGCATCGAGCACATCGGCCGGATACGCCGTGATGTTCTCATGCTCGCCAGCGATTTTTTCGAGAGCCTCGGAAGGGCGCGCCGTGGCCGCCACCTTCACGCCGGCTTCCGCCAGCCGCCAAGCGAGCTCGCCGCAGATCGCGCCGGACGCGCCCGTGATCCAAGCGATTTTCCAGGGATATTTCTCGGCCACGGCCCTCTCCCCTAATCCTCGAAGGGATCGTGCACCAGAATTGTGTCGTCCCGATCGGGACTGGTCGAGACAAGCGCCACCGGAACCTCGATCAGCTCCTCCAAGCGTTTGACATATTTGATGCATTGGGCCGGCAGATCGGCCCAGGAGCGGGCGCCAGCGGTCGATTCCGACCAGCCTTCCATGGTCTCGTAGATCGGCTCGACCCGGGCCTGGGCCCCATGGGCCGCCGGCAGATGGTCGATCCGCTCCCCATCGAGATGGTAGCCGACGCAGACCTTCAGCTCGGGCAGCCCATCCAGCACGTCGAGCTTGGTCAGCGCGATGCCGTCGATACCGCCGACCTTGGCCGCCTGGCGCACCAAGCAGGCATCGAACCAGCCGCAGCGCCGGGCCCGCCCCGTCACCGTGCCGAACTCATGGCCCCGCTCGCCGAGGCGCTGGCCGATTCCGTCGAACAGCTCCGTCGGGAAAGGCCCCTCGCCCACCCGGGTCGTATAGGCCTTGGCGATGCCGAGCACGTATTGGATCGAGCCCGGCCCGACGCCCGATCCCGTCGCGGCCTGGGCGGCGATGGTGTTGGACGAGGTGACGAAGGGATAGGTGCCGTGATCGATATCCAGCAGCGTGCCTTGCGCCCCTTCGAACAGGATGCGCTTGCCGGCGCGCCGCTTCTCGTCCAGCAGCGCCCAGACCGTATCGGCGAAGGGTAGCACCTTGGGCGCGATCTCGGCGAGCTGCTCGTAGAGCTCGTCGCCGTCGATCTCTTCCTCGCCCAGCCCCCGGCGGAGCGCGTTGTGATGTGTGAGGATACGCGCAAGCTTCGGCTTCAAACTGTCGAGATCGGCGAGATCCATCACCCGGATCGCGCGCCGCCCCACCTTGTCCTCGTAGGCCGGGCCGATGCCCCGCTTGGTGGTGCCGATCTTGCCGTCGCCGGCCGCCGCCTCGCGCAGGGCATCGAGCTCCCGATGCAGCGGCAGGATCAGCGTCGCGTTCTCCGCCAGACGCAGCGATTCGCGGCCAATGGTGACGCCCTGGCCTTGCAGCCGTTCGATCTCGTCGGCCAACGCCCACGGATCGACCACAACACCATTGCCGATCACCGACAGTTTGGTGGACCGCACCACGCCCGAAGGCAACAGCGAAAGCTTGTAGGTGGTGCCGCCGATCACGAGCGTGTGGCCGGCGTTATGGCCGCCCTGGAACCGCACCACCACATCGGCGCGCTCCGACAGCCAATCGACGATCTTTCCTTTGCCCTCGTCGCCCCATTGGGCGCCGACGACCGCAACATTGGCCATGGGGCCGCTGCTCCTGTCCTGACATCAAAAACGGCCCCGCGATCTTGGGGGCCGTGTGATCTTATAGCGCGAGGCGCGCCGCGATGCGAGCGGTGAAGCGCCGCGCTGACGTCGGGTCAGCGGAAGACAAAGATAACGTGTCTACCAGCGGGTGGTCACCTCTCCCTGCGGGGAGAGGTGACCAATCAGTGCCTGCTAATCAGGCCGCCCGGGCGATGGCCTGCTTGGCTTGCGCGAAGCCCCAGTCGAGCCACGGCATCAGAAGCTCCAGATCGCTGCGTTCCACCGTTCCCCCGGTCCACAAGCGCAGACCCGGCGGCGCGGTCCGGTAGGACGCGATATCCTTCGCCACATCCTCCGCATCCAGCAGACTCGCGATGGCCCGCGGAAAAGCAGCCCGCGCATCGGCCGGCAACGCCAGAACTTCAGGATCCACCACCTTCAGACAGATGCTGGTATTGGACCGCGTCGCAGGATCGGCGGCGAGATATTCCACCCAAGGCGTCCGCTCCACCCAATCGTCCACGACCTGCGCGTTTTCGTTCGCGCGCGCGATCATGGCGTCCAGCCCGCCGATGCTTTCAACCCAGGACAGCGCATCGAGATAATCCTCCAGGCAGAGCATGGACGGCGTGTTGATGGGCGAGCCTTCGAAGATCTCCTTCAGGAAGACCCCGTCATGGGTGAGCCGGAAGATCTTCGGCAGCGGCCAGGGCGGCGTATAGGTTTTCAACCGCTGCACGGCCCGCGGGCTGAGGATCAGCATGCCGTGGGCCGCCTCGCCGCCCAGCGCCTTCTGCCAGGAATAGGTCGCCACATCGATCTTCGACCAGTCGATCTCTTGCGCGAAGACGGCCGAGGTCGCATCGCAAATGGTGAGCCCCGCCCGGTCGGCATCGATCCACGCCGCATCCGGCACCCGGACACCCGAGGTCGTGCCGTTCCAGGCGAACACCACGTCGCGTTTGAAATCGACCTGCGCGAGATCCGGCAGCTCGCCGTAAGGCGCCACGATCGCCCGCACATCGGTCAGCTTGAGCTGCTCGACGATATCGGTGACCCAATCGGCGCTGAACGCATCCCAGGCGAGGACATTGACGCCCCGGGCTCCCAGCATGGTCCACAGCGCCATCTCCATGGCCCCCGTATCCGAGGCCGGCACCATGCCGATGAGATAGTCGTCCGGCAGCCGCAACAGCTCGCGGCTTTTCTCCAGAGCGAGCTGAAACTTTGCATGGGCCACATCGGAGCGGTGATTGCGCCCCAGCGACGCGCCTTGCAGATATTCCAGGGACCACCCCGGATGCTTCGTGCAGGGACCGGAAGAAAACCGAGGGTTTTCAGGACGTTTGGGGGGCTTAGCAGACATAGGGAAGACCTCGCTCAGGCGCTGATTCGCCGAACACAGAGTCACAGTATCTATGGCCATAAAGGCAGCTTCGCGCCGAGGTCAAGCGGCGGGACCGCGCATATGCGTACCCCGTCGGAAAAGCGAGGCCGCCCGCCGGGAAGGACGGACGGCCCCGATATTCGTTCCCTGCGAATGAGAACGTGGGATCTCTCTGTTTTCGATCCGGCCTATTTGAACGAGACCGGCATCGGCAGCGGCTGCTCACAGCAACCGCCGAATTTCCAGCGCACGCCCAGCATCAGATCGTGGGAGTCGATATCCTCGAACTCCAGACCGTCGGCCGTGCCGCTGCCGTCATAGGCGATGACCGTATCGGTCATGGCATCGCCGAGATTGATGTAGCGATAGGCGAAGTCCAGGGTCACCCGGTCGTTGACCTCGAAGGCGAGACCCGCATGGATCGCCCAGGCGAATTCCGTCGTGGCGTTGGTGTTGGCATAGGCCACGCCGAGATTCGGCACATTCACGTCGGTGAAGTTGCCGATATAGTTCCGCGAGAAGCCGACGCCTGCGCCGACATAAGGCGTGAGGCCGTTCCAGCAGATGATATCCCAGTAGAAATTGGCCAGCATGTTCCAGGACTTCAGGGTCGCCTCATAGTCGTTGGTGCCCGAGAAGCCCGGCCCGACATAGCTGTCCAGGCCGTGGAACGTCGCCCGGTTGCGATATTCCGCCGTGGCATCGACCCGGAAATGCCGGCTCAGCTTGTAACCCACGCCGATACCGCCGAAGCCCGAGGCCTCGAAACCGAGATTGTGGAAGGTGAAATCCGCGGTATCGAACGCATCGTGGTCGAGGCTCGAGACGTCGTAGCTGGTGGAGCCGATGAAGCCCCGGAAATACCAGCCCTGATCGTTACAGCAATCCGCAGCCATCGGCGGAGGCGGCGGCGGGGCCGGCTCCATCATCGGCGGCGGCGGCGGCAGCCCCAGATCTGCCGCGTTTGCGCCGGCTACCTGGCACAGCACCAGGGCGAGCGCAGTCAGTGCAAAGCGTGTCTTTCCCATTTCTGTCCCCTTTTTCAGCAGCCGGACCCGCACCCAGCGGGGTTGTTTCGGGCTGTCTCAAATCGGGACTATGAACAGGAATGGTTAATCGAGTTCTAATGCAGGTTTCGGAATAGAACGACTGCAAAGAAAATGCGCCGAATCTCACTCCGCGAACGGAGTCCGTAAAGTAAGATGCCGTTAATACTTCGGAAAGGATTTGTTAACGTCTTGCCACCGGCCGTCGAAGTTGGAGGCTAGGCCGCCGTACGCAGCACTTCCACCAGCTCGCTCACCACATTCTGAACGAGAACGGCATCCGCCCCCTCGCCCATCACGCGGATCACCGGCTCCGTGCCGGAAGCACGCACCAGAAGACGCCCTTTATCGCCGAGTCGCGCATTGGCGTCCTTGATCGCCCGCTCGACATTGACGTTGTCCAGCGGCGAGATCCCGGCCTTGTATTCGACGTTCTCCAGGATCTGCGGCATACGCTCGAAGCGATTGCAGACCTCGCTGACCGGCTTGCCGCTCTGAGCCACCACGGCCATCAGCTGCAGCGCCGTCACCAGCCCATCCCCCGTGGTGGAGAAATCCGACAGGATGATATGGCCCGACTGCTCGCCGCCGACATTGTAGCCGTGCTGGCGCATATGCTCGACCACGTAGCGATCCCCCACCGGCGTGCGCTCCACCGTGAGGCCCAGCCCTTCCAGATATTTCTGCAGGCCGAGATTGGACATCACCGTGGCGACGATGCCGCCCCCGGCGAGGCGTCCGCGCTTCAGCCAGGATTCGGCGATCACGGCCATCAGCTGATCGCCGTCGATTACCGCGCCCGTCTCGTCGGTCACCACCACCCGGTCCGCATCGCCATCCAGCGCGATGCCGATATCGGCGCGCACCTCCCGCACCTTGGCGGACAGTGCCTCCGGAGCGGTCGAGCCGCATTCCTTGTTGATGTTGAGGCCGTTCGGCTCCACGCCGATCTCGACCACCTCCGCACCGAGCTCCCAGAGCGCGGCAGGTGCCACCTTGTAGCCGGCACCGTTGGCGCAATCGATCACCACGCGCAGCCCATCGAAACGCAAGTTCCGCGGCAAGGTGCGCTTGGCGAACTCGATATAACGCTCCGAGGCGCTGTCGATCCGCTTGGCCCGGCCTATTTTTTCCGGCGGTGCCAGCAGCGCATCCATATCGCCGTCCATCAGCGCCTCGATCTCCTGCTCCACCTCGTCGGAGAGCTTGTAGCCGTCGGGACCGAACAGCTTGATGCCGTTGTCGATATAGGGGTTGTGGGAGGCGGAGATCATCACGCCGAGATCCGCCCGCAAGGAATGGGTCAGCATGGCGACGGCGGGCGTCGGCATCGGGCCGAGCTGAAACACGTCCATTCCCACCGCGGTGAAGCCGGACACCAGCGCCGATTCGATCATGTAGCCGGAAAGCCGGGTATCCTTGCCGATCACCACCCGGTGGCGGTGCACGCCGTTGGTGAAAAGCTTGCCGGCAGCCATGCCGACACGCAGCGCGACCTCGGAGGTCATCGGGTATGAATTGGCGCTGCCGCGGATACCGTCGGTGCCGAAATAGCTACGAGACATGCTGATCCCCCAGAAACCTTCCCAAAACGGATGCCAAGATCTTCCAAGTCCTTAGGCAGTCCCCAATCGGGATGCACGAATTATGCCTGCCGGAAGGCCGATTATCCCTTCAATTCATGTAAGCAACCGTTACAAGAAGGCGTTTCCGAATGCTTTGCGGTAAAGGGTCTATTAATCGGAACTCTGGGCATTTTCGGGGCTGCCGACCACCGTGCCGTGCCAAACATCCAGCGCCTGTCGCGTGCCAGCCACATCGTGAACGCGCAGGATCTGCGCGCCCTGGGCGGCCGATGAAATGGCGATTGCCTGGGATCCCGGCTCCCGGTTGCGCGGGTTCTTCTCCCCCATCACCCCTTCGATGAACCGCTTGCGGGAGGCGCCGACCAGAAGCGGCACGCCGAGCCCATGGAAGATCGAAAGATGGGCCAGCAGGTCGAGATTGTGGTCGATATTCTTGCCGAATCCGATACCGGGATCGGCGATGATCGCCTCCTCCGGGATACCTGCCTCGCGAACGGCCGCGATTCGCGCCGCCAGATAGTCGTAGACCTCCAAGACCACATCCGCATAGGCCGGCTTGTCCTGCATGGTCTTGGGGTCGCCCTTCGCATGCATCAGCACCACCGAGAGCTCGGCATCGCGCGCAACGGCGAGACTTTCGTCGTCATACGTCAGGGCCGAAACGTCGTTGAAGATCTTGGCTCCCCGCTCGGCCGATACCCGCGCCACCTCCGCCTTGCGCGTGTCGACGGAGAGGACCGCCTTCACGCCACGAAGCTCCTCGATCACCGGGATCACCCGGGACAGCTCGTCCTCGCCGGGCACGGTCTCCGCGCCGGGCCGAGTCGATTCCCCACCGATATCCACGATCTCCGCACCCGCCTGGATCAGCTCCGCCGCATGGTTCACCGCCGGCTCCTTCTGATCGTAGAGCCCGCCGTCTGAGAAGCTGTCCGGCGTGACATTGACGATGCCCATCAGAAGCGGGCGTCCCGAAGCCAGGCGGTCCGACGAGATACCCGCAATAGGGGGCCGAGGTGCGGTCACCCGGCCGATCAGGGCGTAGAGATCGGTATCCTTGGTCAGAGAGAGATCGCCGGCCGTTGCCATTCGGCGCTTTGCCTTGCCCGGCACCCCCTCGACGATTTCCGCCATGGTGAAGGCCACGGGTCCGCCGGCGACAGGCAGAGCGAACCCTTCCGCCATGGCGGTCTTCGCTGCCGGGCCATAAACGAAGCCGAGCGGCCGGAGGTAGAGGCGTGTCATAAAGCGTATCGTTCCGAAGCATGCCGCGTTGCGGCGGGAATCGGGCTGCAAGTAAGCATAACGGATCGGAAAAGCGAACCGGCCACCGCCTCTTTAAAGACGATGGCCGGAACTTGTTTCGCGCCGAACCTAAGTCTGCGGTTGCGGTTCCATTCCGCCGGTGCCCGGCTCGGGATCGGATTTCTTCTTCTTGCCGCGGCCCGCCGTCGGCACCGCAGAAGATGCTGTCGGCTTGCTCGGCGTATCGTCGGCAACATCGCGCTTCGGCGGCTTGCCGGCGAGCAGATCCTTGATTTCCGCGCCCGTCAGAGTCTCGTATTCGATCAGCCCTTTGGCGATGGTATGCAGATCGTCGATATTCTCGTCGATGATCTTCCGCGCCCGCTCATGGGCCTCGTCGACGAAACGGTGGATCTCCTCGTCGACCATGGCCTGGGTGTCGTCGGAGAGGTTCTGCTGCCGCGCCACCGAATGGCCCAGGAACACCTCTTCCTCGTTCTCGCCGTAAGCCAGCGGCCCCAGCTTATCGGACATGCCGAACTGGGTGACCATGGCCCGCGCCAGATTGGTCGCCATCTTGATGTCGGACGCCGCACCCGAGGTGACCTTCTCGTAGCCGAAGATCACCTCCTCGGCGACGCGACCGCCCATGGCGACGGTCAGGTCGGCCATCAGCTTGCCGCGGGTGTGGGACAGCACATCCCGCTCCGGCAGCCGCATGACCATGCCCAGCGCCCGGCCGCGCGGGATAATGGTCGCCTTGTGAACCGGATCGGAAAACGGCTGATGCAGCGCCACCAGGGCATGGCCGCCCTCGTGATAGGCGGTCAGCATCTTCTCCTCGTCGGTCATCACCATGGACCGGCGCTCGGCGCCCATCAGAACCTTGTCCTTGGCGTCCTCCAGCTCCGTCTGGGTCACCAGGCGCTTGGAGCGGCGGGCCGCCAGCAGAGCCGCCTCGTTGACCAGATTGGCCAGGTCGGCGCCGGAGAAGCCCGGCGTGCCGCGCGCGATCACCTTCAGATCGACATTCGGCGCCAGCGGGACCTTCCGCACATGGACGTTCAAGATCCGCTCGCGGCCGATGATGTCGGGCCGCGGCACCACGACCTGGCGGTCGAAACGGCCCGGACGCAGCAGCGCCGGATCCAGCACGTCCGGACGGTTGGTGGCGGCGATCAGGATGATGCCTTCATTGGCCTCGAAGCCGTCCATCTCGACCAGCAGCTGGTTCAGGGTCTGCTCGCGCTCGTCATTGCCGCCGCCGAGACCGGCGCCACGATGACGGCCGACCGCATCGATCTCGTCGATGAAGATGATGCAGGGCGCATTCTTCTTCGCCTGCTCGAACATGTCGCGCACGCGGCTCGCGCCGACGCCCACGAACATCTCCACGAAGTCGGAGCCCGAGATGGTGAAGAACGGCACATTGGCCTCGCCCGCGACGGCACGCGCGATCAGGGTCTTGCCGGTGCCAGGAGGACCGACCAGCAGCGCGCCGCGCGGAATGCGGCCGCCGAGCCGCTGAAACTTCTGCGGATCCTTCAGAAACTCCACGATTTCCTGGAGGTCTTCCTTCGCCTCGTTGACGCCGGCGACATCCTCGAAGGTCACCCGCCCCTGACGCTCGGTCAGCAGCTTGGCCTTCGACTTGCCGAAGCCCATGGCCCGGCCGCCGCCGGACTGCATCTGGCGCATGAAGAAGATCCACACCGCGATCAGGAGCAGCATCGGGAACCACGAGACCAGCACGCCCATCAGGGACGGCACGTCGTCTTCCGACGGCTTGGCGGTGATCTTCACATCCTTGTTGTAGAGCCGTTCGACCAGGCCGGGATCGTTCGGCGCATAGGTCTGGAAGCTGCGCCCGTCGGAATAATGACCGGTGATCTGGTTGCCGGATATCGTCACGTCCTCGACGCTGCCGTTATCGACGTCGCTCAGGAGCTGCGAGAAGCTGATCTCCGAGCCGCGGACGTGATTTCCGGGATTTTGAAACAGGTTGAACAGGGCAATCAGCAAAAGACCGATAAACACCCAGATCGCGAAGTTACGGAAATTCGAATTCATCGATTGCCCTGATTGATTGAAAAGGGACGTGCTCTCTTCCGCCAATTTACTTCGCCTACAAGCAAATCGCTGAAGAGCCTTCGTCGAGGGTTAAAGATAGGCACGGGCGAACCATTTGCCAACCGCCTGAAGCCCCGCAAATAGAACGGAGACGAGGCGTCGCACCGGTTCGAAAAGCGCTCAGAGACTAGCGCAAAACTGTGCATTCTTTCTCAACATGCCGGGGAGCCGGCGGCAGACGTCAATCGAGCGCATGCACGAAGCGGGCGCTGAATTTTGCATCACGGCGTGCCGTCTCCGGCTCCAGCCCCTGACAGGACACCGATAGCAACGCTTGATTGCGCCAGCATGATGGCAAGGATGCCCTGGCCCAACGGGGCACGGATCGGAGCCACGGCAGGTCCTTGACCGCTTGAGCGGCCTCTTCCCCAAGCGGCCTTACGGTGACCGGCGCCGCAGCCGCGCCTTCCAGGGAGACGAGGAAACGATTGTCCCACAAGGCCTTTTGTCCTGGCATCAGGGTCATGTCGGGAATCCCGCGCCGCCGCGTCTCACGGGCGATGGCAAGTCGCTCTCCCACCGGCGCGAGGCGGCAGCCGCCCAGGGTCCGCGTCTTCAGAGGAATCTCCCGCAGTTCCTGAAGCAAAACCTCGAGCTTCGCCAGCCGCAGAGGCTCCTGCCGTCCGCCGGCCATGGCGATGAGCCTCTGCAGCGCCCGAAGAGAAATCTCCTCCGGCGCGGCGAGCAGAGCCTTCAAGTCGATCTCCGCGCTGCCGGCCCGGCTGAGATCCGCCGACTCGCTCAAGAACGTCTCTGTGGCCCGATCCAGCGCCGCCCGGGCCCGGGAAAGGCGTTTCGCGGCCAAGGCGATCGCCTCCGGCGTGAGCCCGAGTGCGCCGAGCGCTTCCGTTTCCCCCCGCAGCCGCACCCGCTCGAACCGCGGATCGCGATTGCTGGCATCCTCGGTAAAGGCGAGGCCCGCCGCCTCTGCCGTCGCGATCAACCGCGCCTTCGGCACATCGAGCAGCGGCCTATGAATGGCGATTCCGGCCCAATCGCCCTGCGCGGGAATGGCAGCAAGCCCATCCAGCCCGCTGCCGCGCGCAAGCCGCATCAGGAACGTCTCGGCCTGGTCGTCGAGATGGTGGGCCGTGAGCAGCGCCGGGATGCCCTTCTCGTGGCAACAGGCGGCCAGGAGATCGTATCGAGCTTGCCTGGCCCTGGCCTGCAGGCCGGACACATCCGGCCGCCCCGCCTCCCACCGGAGCGTCTCGTGGGGGAGCCCCATCTCGTCAGCGATACGCGCGACCGTCTCCGCCTCGGCCGCCGATTCAGGCCGCAAGCCGTGGTCGACCGTCAGGACTGTGATCGCCGGCCCCTGACCTTGCGATTCCGTCCATCTCTGGAGCAGAGAAAGCAGCGCGAGACTGTCGGGTCCGCCGGAGACGGCAACCGCCACACGATCGTATCGCATCAGTTCCGCAAAGAGCGGCCCGCAGGCATCGGGCGTGAGCGGCCTGGAAGATTGGGTCATGATCGAGCCATCGCGCCAAAGCCAGCCTATCGGAAGGCCGGCCTCTTAAGGTCGGTCCTTCGGTGGCATAACGCTTAATCTGACGCCCGAACCCTATACCCGGGCGCCGTTCAAGCCTGATCAAAGCCGCCAAACGGCAAGAGAATCAAGCTCTCATGGGAATCGGAGTTCCTCGGCCCGGTGGCCCGACATGCGCCACGGAGCGCCAGGAAAGACTGGCGCCGCCAGGCAAGCAGCTTAGCGCTGCGCCATCTCACGCGTGTTCAGATTGGTCTGCACGCGACGATTCTGCGACCAGCACGAGATGTTGTCGCAAACCGCGACAGGCCGCTCCTTACCGTAGGAGATGGTCCGCATGCGTGCCGGGTTCACGCCCTGCTGTGCTAGGAAGTTGCGCACCGTGGTGGCACGGCGCGATCCCAGCGCGATGTTGTACTCGCGCGTGCCGCGCTCGTCGGCATGGCCCTGCAGCGTGATGGAATATTGCGGATACTGGTTCAACCAGCGCGCCTGATTCCGCAGGATCCCTTGAGCCTGGGGCGTCAGATTCGTGCTGTCGGTCTGGAAATGAACCGTATCGCCGACATTCTGCGCAAAATCCTGGCTTGAGCCCGGCGTGGCCGGCCCCGCGTTTCCAAGCCCATTCGCCCCATATTCTTTAGGGCTTTGACGGGCGCAGGCGGCCAGAATGATGGCAATGGTGAGGACGCAGGCGATGTGCCCCGTCCGTCTCGCGACTTCATTGAAGCGCATCGACAGAACTCCCGCTAAACAGACTTCGCAAAGCGTTAGGCTTAAATGCTTAACGTTTTCCTAGTCATAAATCCGCGGGGCAGAGCTAAGCGCTCCGACATGTCAAAAAAAAGACCTGGTTGCGGAACGCTGTAACAAATTAGCCACAGCGTCCCGGCATCCAGATCCATCATGCAGAAACGGTGTTTCTGCTCGATAGAAAATTCTTTGGGTTATTCGCGTTAGACGCGAGCAACCTGCTCCAGCACCACGGCGGAACCAAGCTTCAGCGGCTCGGTCACGACAGCCTTCTCATGGTGATGAAAGCAGCCGCCCAGCGCAACGGCGGCGGCCACGAGCGTGGCGGCGACGATAACGCCCTTCATACCCTGCATGGTCTTCTCTCCTTTGGTTAATCGGCAGTAGCCAAGTTTTGGAATACCGGCGTGCCACCTTCAGATCAAGAACGGACTAGTGGAACCCAACACTTTGTCGGGTATTGGTGCGAAAATGCCACGCTGTACTTCCGGCCCCCGCATTCGCCCATGCTAGCCAATTCTGGACTATCCGCCAAGATGGTTAATAGGAAGTAACCACACGTCTAGGTTTTGGACAGCAGGCTGTGGAAGACCGCTGAATCGGGGTGCGGGAGACCGCCCCAGGAAGACCCGTTCGATCAGTTGATCAGGGGCGACCAGGCGGGGTCCGAAGCGAAGGACGGGGTCGGCACCTGCTGCACGTTGTAGCCGGTGAGATCGACGGTATAGAGCCGCGGGCCGCCCTGGGCACCGGGCGAGTCACGGAAGAACATGATCACCCGTCCGTTCGGCGCCCAGGTCGGACCCTCGTTGTGATAGCCCTCGGTGAGGATGCGTTCTCCGGTCCCGTCCGGGCGCATCACACCGATCAGGAATTTCCCGCCCGACTGCTTGGTGAAGGCGATCAAATCCCCCCGCGGAGACCATACAGGCGTTGAATAACTGCCATTTCCGGCGCTGATCCGGTGCTGGTTGGAGCCGTCTGCATTCATCACATAGAGCTGCTGACGGCCGTCCCGGTCGGTCGTGAAGACGATCTGCCGCCCGTCCGGCGAATAGGAAGGCGAGGTATCGATCGCCGGCGTGCTGGTCAGCCTGCGCATCTGCCGGCTGCGCAGATCCATCTCGAAGATATTGGCCGCCCCCTCTTCCTGCCGGCTCATGATGATGCGCTGACCGTCCGGCGAGAATCGTGGCGCGAAGCTCATCCCCGGGAAGCTGCCGACGATCTCCTTCTGCCCGGTCTCGATGTTGAGCAGATAGACCTTCGGCTCGCCCCCCTCGTAGGACATGAAGGTGATCTCCTGGGTCGAGGGGCTAAAGCGCGGCGTGACCACGAGGTTCGTTCCCGAACTCAAAAGACGCACATTGTGGCCATCCTGATCCATGATCGCGAGACGCTTGATTCGCTGGTCCTTGGGGCCGGATTCGTCGACGAAGACGATTCGGGTGTCGAAATAGCCCTTCTCGCCGGTGATTCGCTCATAGATTGTGTCGGCGATGATGTGCCCGATTCGCCGTGCATCCTTCGGCCGGGTGAAGAATTGCTCCCCCGCCAGCTGTCTTCCCGCATAGACGTCCCAAAGCCGGAACTCCGCCATCAGGCGCCCGTCGCTGGCCCCGATTCGGCCGATCACCAGAGCTTGGGCGTTGATCACCTGCCAATCCTGAAAGCGCGGCGGCTGATCGATGCTGACATTCTGTTGGATGAAGGCGCCGGGATCGATCGGCTTGAAGAGGCCCGACGATTTCAAATCGTTGGTGATCACCGCGGTGATCTCCTGGGCCATCCGCGGATCCACCGACCCGCCGGCCTGAAACGGGGTGATGGCGATCGGCACAGGCTGAATATTGCCTTGGGTGATATCGAGCTCGAGCTGGGCGCGGGCCGGCTGGACCGTACCGAACAGGGCAACCGCGCAAGCGAATGCCGCCAAGCCGGCCAAGAGGCCGCGCATTCCGGAATTGCGGGAGTCCCGGCTTGTCGGACCGCCCGACAGAGATCTGTCTGCAAGATGCTTCAGCATGGCCATTCGCGCGCTTCTATGGAGTAGAGAATCGTTCCCGCCGTCGGTTTAACCCGCCCGATACATATCGCTAGGGTCGAAATTGAGAATCATGTCCCGCCACAGCGAGTATTTTTCCACCGGCAGCGAATAGGGCTGGCATTGATAGACTGCGCGCACGGCGCTGTCGGCCGCGGCCCGGAAGAAAGGCGAACTGCCGCTGTTCTCCACCGTCGGATAGCCGACAAGGGTGCCGTCCTCATTGAGCTGCATGCGGAGCTTCACGATGATCCGGTCGGCGCCGAGACCGCCCGGCGGCGGGTTCCAGCACTGGGCGATGCGCGACCGTAAGGCGTCGATCTCGTTCACCGACATGGTCATCTCGGTGCCGTTGGTCTGGCCGCGGACGTCCTCCTCCGTCTGTTCAGGCGGCGGTTCGTCCAGGGTCGGCTCCTCGCCGCCATCCGGCATCTTGTTCAGAAGCGCCGCCAGCCGGTCCGTGCTGGAATCGCTTTCCGTATCCGGTGCGGGCCGGTTGCTGCGGGTCGGCGTTTCGGCCTGCTGGGGCTGAGGCGGCGGGGGCGGCTTACGCAAGGGCGCGCTCGGCGGCGGACGGTCTTCTGCCACTTCCGCGGGCTCCGGCGATTCGTCGGGGGGCGGCGGCGCCTCGGCCGCCTCCTCGGGTTCCGGCGGAGGCGGCGGCACGTCGTCCTGCTCCTGGGGAGCTTCTTCCTCAGGCGGCGTCTCTTCCGGCGGCGGAGGCGGCGGCGGGGTCGATTCCTGTTCCGCCTTCTTCTCGTTCACTGCTTCCGGCTTGTCTTCTTCAGGCTTCGGCGCAAGCGGCGCGTCGCTTTCCGCATCCTGGGTGCCGGCCTTGATTTGGGTGAGCTCCGACGGCGACAGGATCTCGACCGGGATCTCGCGGATCGGCTCGCCGTCCAGCGGCGTGCCGTCGATCACGACCACGAGCCACAGCACGATTGCGACGTGCAGAGCGGCGGAGATGAATGCGCTCCTGCCCAAGGTCTCAAATGCCCCGTCTTTAGATCCCTAAGGTTCTTCCGGCAGCGAGATCAGCGCGATCCGGGTGAAACCGGCCCCATTGACCGCTCCCATGACCTTCATGATCGTGCCGTAGTTGACCTCTTGATCGCCCCGCACATAGATGCGGGCTTCGCTGTTGTTCTCACTGATAGCCTTCAGTTTTGGCACAATTTCGTCGAGCTGAAGCTCGGTTTCCTGCAAGTAGATCTTGCCGTCTTGGGCAATGCTGATCTCCAGCGGCGGCTCGTTGTCGCTCTGCATCTGATTGGCTTCTGATTTCGGCAGGTCGATCGGCACCCCCACCGTGAGCAGCGGCGCCGCCACCATGAAGATGATGAGCAGCACCAGCATCACATCCACCATGGGCGTGACGTTGATCTCCGCCATGGGGCGCGCCGTCCGCCGCCGCCGGCTGCGCCCGCCGCCATTGCCGTTCGCCTGCACGCTTGCGCCCATCGTCTAGCTCCGATCGATCTGGCGCGACAGGATGGCGGCGAACTCGTCGGCAAAGCCTTCCATCCGCGCCGTCAGCCGCGCCACGTCGTTGTTGAACTTGTTGAAGAAAATCACCGCCGGAATGGCCGCCAGCAGGCCGAGCGCGGTCGCGAACAGCGCCTCCGCGATGCCCGGTGCCACGACGGCGAGATTGGTGTTCTTGCTGTTCGCGATCGCCTGGAAGCTCGTCATGATGCCCCAGACCGTGCCGAACAGGCCGATGAAGGGCGCCGTGGATCCCACCGTGGCCAGGAAGTTCAGGCGCCGCTCCAGCCGGTCGGCCTCGCGGTTGATGGTGACATCCATCACCTTCTCGATGCGCAGCTGCACCCCGGCGGACGGCTTGGCGGTCTGCTCCAGGCTCCGCTTCCATTCCCGCATCGCCGCCACGAACATCGCCGCCATGGAGACGTTCCGCCGCTGTCCCAGCGCCTGATAGAGCTCCTCCAGCGACTGGCCGGACCAGAACACCTGCTCGAACCGGTCCGTCTCTCTGCGGAACCGTGCATAGAGCATGACCTTCTCGATGATGATCGCCCAGCTCCAGACCGAAGCGAGCAACAGCCCGATCATCACCAGCTGGACGATGATGTGCGCGTTGGCGAATAGTGCGAAGACCGACAGATCGACGGTGGCTTCCGGCGGATTCATCTTGGCCTCATGAAATGCGTGCCCCGAGCCTGCTCGCTTGACACAGGAGCCGGCCCTTTGGGTCCGCGACGCGTTGACGCGGGTCTAAGCAACACCGAACTGGCAGGAAGACTCAAAGACTAAGCCCAAACGGACCTTATGCTCAGCATGGGCCCGGAATGTGACGCAACTTAAGCAGCGTTACCAGGGGTCTTCGTTATTTCCGGTGACTTATGCCGCTGCCTCAAACACCGTGCAGCACGATGCCCCGATACTAGGTTCTCGACGCCGCACCCGTGTAATCCGCAAGCGCCTCGCGAATCATCTTGCCGATCCGCTGGGGCTTGCCGGCCGCCGAGATCAGCACGACCACGACCTTGGCGCGGACCAGCACGGTCTCGCCCCTCTTCACCTCCTGGGTGAGCGTCAGGCTCGCCCCGCCGATCTCCGAGCAGACCGTCTCCACCTCCAACACGTCGTCCAGCTTGGCCGGCCGTAGATAATCCATCTCGATCCGCCGCACCACGAAGACGGCTTCCTCGCCGTCCTCCGGGTTTTTCAGCGCCTGGTGATGGATGCCGAGCAGGCGGATGAAGTCCGAGCGCCCCCGCTCGATGAATTTCAGATAGTTGGCGTGATAGACGATGCCGGCGAAATCCGTGTCCTCGAAATAGACCCGGACGGGCAGCACATGGCGATCGCCCTCGATCCGCCCGGCGAGATCCGGCCAATTCGAACTCACTGATCGCTCTCCAGTAGGGAAAGGTCCGCAATTCTGAAAGATCCACAAGTCTGGAGGTCTGCAGCCATCGTCCCCTCCCCCCTTGCGGGGGAGGGACAGGGAGAGGGGTAAGCTCCAAGCTCGATCATCGAGTGTCACCCCCCTCCCGATCCGACACTGGATGGCGTCGAACCGACCTCCCCCGCAAGGGGGAGGGTGAAAGAAGTTGCAAGCGACTCACTGATCGCCCCCCTGATCGAACAGCGCGAATTGTCCCGCAGAACGCTCCGGCACGGCGAGCCCGAGATGGGTGAAGGCCTGGGCGGTCAGAAGCCGCCCGCGCGGCGTGCGGCTGATGAAGCCCTGCTGCAGAAGATACGGCTCGACAATCTCTTCCAGCGCATCGCGCGGCTCCGATAGTGCAGCCGACAGGGTCTCGATCCCAACCGGTCCACCCTGATAGTTCAAAGCCATGCAATTCAGGTAACGGTGGTCCATCGCATCCAGCCCGCGGGAATCCACCTCCAGCTGGAGCAGCGCTTGGTCGGCCAGCGTCGCGTCGACCTGTTCGGCCCCCGCCACATTGGCGAAGTCCCGCACCCGGCGGAGCAGACGGCCCGCCACACGCGGCGTGCCCCGCGCCCGCTTGGCGATCTCCTGGGCGCCCTCTTCCGTGAGCGGCAGACCCAGCAGTCGCGCCCCGCGGCGCACGATCTCTTCCAGCTCTTGCGCCGTATAGAATTCCAGCCGGACCGGAATGCCGAACCGGTCCCGCAACGGCGTGGTGAGCAGCCCCGTCCGGGTCGTCGCCGCGACCAGGGTGAACTTGGCCAGATCGATGCGCACTGAGCGGGCCGCCGGTCCCTCCCCGATGATCAGATCGAGCTGGAAATCCTCCATCGCCGGGTAGAGCACCTCCTCGACCGCCGGGCTCAGGCGATGGATCTCGTCGATGAAGAGGACGTCTCCCTCTTCCAGATTGGTCAAAAGCGCCGCGAGATCGCCCGCCTTGGCGATCACCGGCCCCGATGTCGCCCGGAAATTGACCCCGAGCTCCTTCGCCACGATCTGAGCGAGCGTCGTCTTCCCGAGACCGGGAGGACCTGCGAACAGCACGTGGTCCAGGGCCTCGCCGCGCGTCTGCGCCGCCTCGATGAATACCTTGAGATTCGCGCAAGCCTTGGACTGGCCGATGAACTCGCCAAGCGATTGGGGCCGAAGCGACGGTTCCACCTCGTCTTCCGGCCGCTTGGCGCCTGCCAGCATCCTATCCGCCATGGAGCCCCCTCGAGACATTGGCTCCCGCCATCGCCCCTTGCGCTTCCCTCCCCCCTTGCGGGGGAGGGCTAGGGAGGGGGGTGGACAGAGTGCAAGGGACAGATTGAAGGGCGAATGACGAGACCGAAACTCTGCACCTGACGGCTACCCCCCTCGACGCGCGCCAAGCGCGCGCCTGCTCCCACGCAAGGGGGGAGCAAAGAGGTTGGGCACCAAGCCGCCGTCTCATTGCGCAAGCTCCTTCAATCCGAGCCGGATCAGCTCTTCGGTCTTCGGCGTACCGTCAATCGCTTTCGCCGCCGACGCAACCGCCGCCGCCGCCTGGCCGTGGGCATAGCCCAGATTGGTGAGCGCCGAGATGGCCTCTTGGGCGGCCATACCCTCCGGAATCTCGATGGGCTGCTCGCCCCCGCCGCCACTGCCTGCCGGCCCGAAGGCAGGCGACAGAGCCGGCATCTTGTCCTTCAGCTCCGAGACGATACGCTGGGCGACCTTCGGCCCGACCCCCGGCGCCCGGCCCACGCTCGTCTTGTCCTGCAGCGCGATTGCATTGGAAAGATCCGACGCGGACAGCGTACCGAGCACGCTGATCGCGACCCGCGCCCCCACGCCTTGCACCGATTGCAGCGCCCGGAACCAGGCCCGCTCGTGCTCCGTGCCGAAACCGTAGAGCCGGATCGCGTCTTCCCGCACATGGGTGTCGATGGCGAGACTCACGATCTCCCCGATTCCCGGAAGCTGCGAAAGCGTCCGAGACGAGCACGTGACCTCGTAGCCGACCCCGCCGACATCCAGGATCACCGTATCCGGCCCCACCGCATCGAGCTTGCCCGTCAGCTTCCCGATCATCGCGCTTTCTCCCTTGCCGGATCCGCAATCTTGGCAAGGCTTTCCCCTCCCCCCTTGCGGGGGAGGGCTTGGCGCCGCGACCTTGCGCGCAGTGCAAGTCGCACGGCGACAAGGGTGGGGGGTGAACTTTCGACCAACGTACCGCTTGCCCCCCCTCCCTGTCCCTCCCCCGCAAGGGGGGAGGGGACGCTAACGAGAGGTCGCGACAGACTAGGCTTCCCCTCACCCCTCACAGGCTCACAACCGGCGAAGCCGATCATCGCGCCGCCCTCGCAAGCTCGCCGCGCAGCGCGCGGGCCGTGACCGAGGTTCGGCAATGGGCATGGGTGATGGCAATAGCGAGCGCGTCCGCCGCATGCTCCGTGTCGGGATTGCAGCGCGGCAACAGGTGCCCCACCATGGCGTGGATCTGCGCCTTGTCAGCATGGCCCGTGCCGACCACGCTCTTCTTCACCGCGTTTGGCGCATATTCCGCCACTTCCAGCCCCAGCAGCGCCGGCGCCAGCATGGCGATGCCCCGCGCCTGGCCGAGCTTCAGTGTCGCCCGGCCGTCCCGGTTGACGAAGGTCTCTTCCACCGCCGCCTCATCCGGAGATAGCCGGTTCAGCACCTCGCTCAAGCTGTCGAAGATCTGCCGCAGGCGCACCGAGAGCGTCTCGCCGGCATCGGAAACCAGGGAACCGGACGCCACATAGACGAGCCGCGGACCGTCGCTTTCGATCAAGCCCCAGCCGGTGCATCTCAAACCCGGATCGATACCGATGATGCGGATCGCCGCCATTCAGGTCTCCCTCGCGAATCGCGCTTTAGAGTAACGCGAATCGCCCGCCAGGCCCCATCTCATCGCGGCTCTGCGAAATCGAAAAATGAAGCGGCGCCCCTACGCGCTCATCCGCTCCCAGAGATCGTCGGAAACCTCGAAATTCGCATAGACCTGCTGGACGTCGTCGGAATCCTCCAGCGCATCGAGCATCTTGAGCAGCGTCTCGCCGGCGTGATCGTCCAGCTCGATGGTATTCTGCGGTTTCCACACGAGCGCCGCGCTGCGCGGCTCCCCGAGTGTCTCCTCCAGCGCCTTCGCCACGTCGTGCAGGGCATCGCCCGCGCAATAGACCGTATGGCCGTCCTCGCTGGATTCCACATCGTCGGCCCCGGCCATGATCGCCGCTTCCAGCATCTCTTCCGCGGTTGCGGCTTCCGGCGGATATTCGATGGCGCCGACCCGGTCGAACATGAAGGCCACCGAGCCCGTCTCGCCCAGATTGCCGCCATGCTTGGTGAAGGTGGAGCGCACATCCGCCGCCGTGCGGTTCCGGTTGTCGGTCAGCGCCTCGACGATCACGCCGACGCCGGCCACGCCGAACCCCTCGTAGCGGACTTCTTCATAGGACTCGCCGCCCGCCTCCTGGCTCTTCTTGATGGCGCGCTCGATATTGTCCTTGGGCATGTTCTGGGCCCGCGCCGCCTGCACGGCGCTGCGCAGCCGCGCATTGGCGTCCGGATCCGGCAGCCCCATCTTGGCCGCCGCCGTGATCTCCCGCGACAGCTTGGAAAACAGCTTGGAGCGCTTCTTGTCCTGCGCGCCTTTGCGATACTGGATGTTCTTGAACTTCGAATGGCCTGCCACTCGCGCTCACCTTGTAGCTTCGAGACTGTTGGAATCGTCGGCTTTATAGGCGTGCGTCCGCGCAAAATCCAGACTCCCTGCGCTTGCCCACCCTGCTATTAAGCCCGCCTTAACCCTAATACTTCGAAAATCCTTCGCTCCGGGCGCCGCAAAGCGCCCATTGGTTTCACGCGCGTACCATAAGGAGCGGTCATGCCTCGCCAAGCCGAAGTCAGTGCAGTCAATTCCAAGGCGAAGCCCGAACGGCCCATCCTCGCCCTGTCCGGTCTGTGCAACGATGCGGCCGACCATATCGCCCGCGCCCGGCTTGCCCTGTTCGAGGAGCAGGCCGATACCGAGGCGGCCATGGCCCGGCTCGACGATGCCATCGTCTGCTTGAAGAACGTGGTCGCCAAAAGCAAATCCGTCCTCAAAGAGAACAAGTCGGAATCGAGAAAAGCGCGTAGGGCCTCTTAGTCCGAGAGCCAGAATTCCGGCTCCGCCTGGGCCAGCCTGCCGCCGAGCCGCACCGGTGCGAAGCGGCGGGCAAGCCCTGTCGCATCGTCGGTCTCCAGCGCCACGCCGCAGATCGTCGCCTCGCCGTGCGCCGGACCGAAGCGGTTGGACGGAATCCGGCTGATGAAACGCGAGATCGGCTCCTCCTTCTCCATGCCCAGCACGGAATTGTAGTCGCCGCACATCCCGGCATCGCTGATATAGGCGGTACCGCCATCGAGGATCTGATGATCCGCCGTCGGCACATGGGTGTGGGTGCCGACCATGCAGCTCGCCCGCCCATCGACGAAATGGCCCATGGATTCCTTTTCCGAGGTCGCCTCGGCATGGAAATCGAGAAAGATCGCATCGGCCCCGCGGGCAAGCCCGCAAGCCTCGAGTTCCTGGTCCACCGCCCGGAAGGGACAGTCGAGCTCCTGCATGAAAACGCGGCCCATGGCGTTGACGACCAGCACCTCCTGCCCGTTTCGCGCCTTGAACAGGCCGCTCCCCTTGCCGGGTGTGCCGGGCGGAAAGTTGAGCGGCCGCAAGAGCTGATCGTAGCGCTCGATGAAGACGAGCGCCTCGCGTTGATCCCAGACGTGATTGCCGGTGGTCACCACGTCGGCCCCGGCATCCAAGAGCTCCACCAAGATCTGCTCGGTGATGCCGAAGCCTCCGGCCGCGTTCTCGCCGTTCACGACGACGAAGTCGGCCTTGTAGCGATCGCGCAAACCAGGCAACGCCTCGATCACGGCCGTGCGCCCCGACCGGCCAACAAGATCGCCCAAAAACAGAAGCCGCATGGATCAGCCTTCAATATTCGCCACCGCAGGAGCGCGCTTGCGCCTGATCCTCCTACGCAACGGATCAGCCAATCCCGCGCATCTGCTTTAAGGGAAAACAGTTCTGGGAATCAAATTGCGCCGGAACATCGACGACGGCGGAAAGAAACGAGCAAGGCCGCGACAGCCGTCGGAGCATCGATCCCTGGCGTCCCTACAAAAGTAGGTGGGCGCCGAGTGCCGGAGACCACGATCTCCAGCAGGGTCAGCTCCCTAAGGAATCTTATAGGGCCCGAGGAAATTGGCTCCTAACGAACTGCGCAGCCTGCCTCGGCGAAATATAGTGACTTCCTCAAGCTCGTACTAGGCCGGAAAGAGTCGGATCGTCGGCCCAGCCCTCAACGCCCGTCTTCGTGGCTGTCGATACGCTGCCGCAGCGTCTCCAACCGATCGGCCGCCGCGCCGATCGCGTCGGCGAGCTCCTGCTCCACCTCCCGCGAGGGGGCCGCGCCCGGCTCGCCATTCAAAGCATCCACGAGCTCCGCCTTCAGCTCGTTGGCTGCTCTTCGCATATCCCAAAGTTCGTCAGTCACCATCAGCGCTGCCATCAAGATCAGCCGATCGTCACCGATCTGGCCGAATTTCCGTTTCATGCTTTCGATGTGGGAGGCAAGATGCTCCGACAGCGCGATCAGATGCGCTTCCTCGCCATTGTTGCACTCCAGCCGGTAGGTGCGGCCGTTCAGTGTAACGCTAACCTGTCCCATGACTTTAATTCCGACCTTCGGCAACGCGCCGCTAATTAGGAGAGGCCGTCAAATCCTGTTTCAGAGATGTCATGAGAGATTCGAGCCGCCCGGACACTTCGTCGTTGGCTGTTTCCAGCCGTCGGGCACGGCGGCGGGAATCCTCCAGCTCTCGTGCGAGCTGGTCCCGCTCTTCAGTAAGCAATCTGATGCGCTCCTTTAGCGCACCAACGGATTCGCCCGCCTGAATATCACTGAGATGTGGTCCAAGAAGGTTTTCCAGCGCATCGACAGCAGCGTCGAGCCGCTTCGTTGCGTCATAGATATTCGATCCAAAAGTAGTAGCCACCACAAGCACTCCCCGCTTTGGCGTCGTCACACCAGACGACAATGTTATGCCTCCGCTCCCTGAACCAGTGGTCTAAATAAGTCTTACCCCTCCATCAGAGTTTCAATCATAGCCGACAGGAGCCGCGCACTGCTGCCTGCTATGACATGCTTATAACTTCGGCCGATTGACAGCTGCCGGAAGCACGTGGTTTGACACCCTCAACCCCTCTCATCGGGTGCAACAGCGCAACCTGCACCATCTCAAGGCCAGTACGTCGGTCATGCATCGCCGGATCTATCTGCAAATCCCACCGGCCGCATCTGCCGGCACCGAGGCGGCCCTCGCCGCGGCGCTCGACCGATACCCGGTCGCCTGCACGCTTCTCACCTGCGAAGAAGATACGTCCTTTGATGCGGAATGGGCGAATCGAATCCGCTCGCTTTGCCATGCGAAAGACGTTGCATTTCTCGCCGAGATTGAGCCCGAGCGCGCCGCCGCGGTCGAAGCCGATGGCGTGCACATCGTCCCGGATGCCCGGATTTACAGGCACGCGAGGCAAACCCTTGGGGAAAATGCCATTATTGGAACTCACTGTGAGAGCCGTCATGACGCCATGGTGTTAGCCGAACTTGGTGCTGACTATGTCGCATTTACGACCAGGATGCAAAGTATGACGCGGACGGATGAATCCGTTCAAGATCTCATCGGGTGGTGGTCCCAGACATTCGAGGTTCCTTGCGTGGCTTGGAACGTTGGAAATGCCGAGGAAGCGGTCCAGGCCATCGAAGCTGGCGCGGATTTCTTGGCGATCACGAAAAAGTGTTTGGAGTCCCCAGAAGGCGCCGCGCTCCTCACCGACACTGCCGCAGCTCTGGAGAACGCTTCGTGAGACATCCCATTCTCTACCTTGCTGCCGGTGTGTTGGCGCTCGGCCTCTCGTCCAATGCCTTCGCCAAGGAAAACGAAGCCTATGTCGCCTTTGCGAAGGGCCGCTATCTGACCGCGCTGAAGCTGGCCGAGAAAGAGCTTGAGGAAAAGGAATCCAAGGAGGCCTACACCCTCATCGGTCAGATTTATGCGAGCGGTGCCGGCGTCTCCCGGGATTACAAGAAGGCTGCCGAGGCCTATGCCAAGGCCGCCGATCTCGGCGATCCCAACGCCCAATTCGCCCTCGGAAATCTGGTTGCGGCTGGCGAAGGCATGAAAAAGAACTACCGCCTTGCCGCCGATCTGTTCGAGAAAGCCGCGCGCACCGGCCACCCGGAAGCACAATACAATCTCGCCCTGCTCTATCTCTCTGGCCAAGGCCGGCGCACCGACGAGGCAAAGGCGGCCGCGTGGATGCGAAAGGCTGCCGAACAAGACAACGCGCCGGCCCAATACGATCTCGGCGTGCTCTATCAGTTTGGCCGCGGCGTTCCCATCGACAACAAAAAAGCCGCCGAATGGATCGGCAAGGCCGCAGAGGCCGGCTATGCCGATGCTCAGATCGAATTGGGCATCATGCTTTTTCGTGGCGATAGCGTGAAAGAGGACAAGGAACGCGGCGTGAAGCTCATCCGCCTTTCCGCCGCCCAAGGCAATCCCGTCGCCCAGAACCGCCTGGCCAAGCTCTATGCCCACGGCCTGGTCGTGAAGAAAGACCTCGTCGAAGCCGCCAAATGGCACATCCTGGCCCGGGAGGCCGGGGTCAGCGATTTCGACCTGGAATTGATAATGTCCAAGCTCACCAAGGAGCAGAAGGCGGAGGCCCAGCAAGCCGCTTTCGATTGGATCGACGGCAATTTCAAAGGCGAACCGTTGGAAATGCCTCAACCGCCGATCGCCCAGGGAGATCAATAGGCCCGCAGAGAAAACAACGAGTGGCGGGCGCGATAGAGGGAGGAGAAACCATGACGAGACTGTTCGGCCAAAGCCACCGGGAGCTCCAGGACTCATTCGAGAGCCGCGACCTCGCCGATCGGATCGAGGAGATCGCGCTCAAATCGGAATTCGACGACATGACCCGCGGCTTCGTCGAAAGCAGGGACATGTTCTTTCTCGCCACCACCGACCACCAAGGCCGGCCCACCTGCTCTTACAAAGGCGGCGATTCAGGATTCGTCCGCGTCACTGGGCCGAGCACCCTGATCTTTCCCAGCTACAACGGCAACGGCATGTATCTCTCCATGGGCAACATCGCCGAGACCAAGCAGGTCGGAATGCTCTTCATCGATTTCGAGACACCCAACCGTCTGCGCATTCAGGGCGAGGCCGAGCTTTCCGACGATCCCGTCCTGCTCGCCGGCTACGACGAGGCCGAGCTCGTGGTCCGCGTGAACGTCACGGAGATCTGGCCGAATTGCCCGCGCTACGTCCACCGCTACACCAAGGCCGAAACCTCCCGCTACGTGCCGCGAAAGGCATGCGAGACGCCGGTCGCCGAATGGAAGCGCGTCGACACCGTGCAGGACGTCATCGGCGAGAACGAACGGCACAAGGTCGAGAAAGCCGGCGGCACCATCACCCAGGAAGAATGGTTCGAGGCGGTCGGCCGCGGCGAAGGCTAGGCCGTAAGCGCATTCGAACCGGCATTCTTGCAGGGCTCTGCTTGACAGGCCCGCCCTCCGCGCGGCTAAAAGGCGGCCAATTCCTCTTATCCAAAGGCTCAGCATGAAGATCAATGGCAACGAGATTCGCCCCGGCAATGTGCTGGAGCATAAGGGCGGTCTGTGGGTCGCCGTGAAGACCAGCCACGTGAAGCCGGGCAAAGGCCCGGCCTACGCCCAGGTCGAGCTGAAGCACGTCACCGAAGGCACCAAGCTGAACGAGCGCTTCCGCGCATCGGAGACGGTGGAGCGCGTCCGGCTCGAGCAGAACGACTATCAGTTCCTGTATGCCGAAGGCGACATGCTGGTGTTCATGGATCTCGAGACCTACGATCAGCTGGAGATCCCGCGCGATTTCGTCGGCGATCGCGCCGCCTTCCTGCAGGACGGCATGCAGGTCATGGTGGAGAGCTACGAGGGCAAGCCCCTCGGCGTATCTCTCCCGGACCATGTGACTTTGGAGGTGGCCGAAGCCGATGCCGTGGTGAAGGGCCAGACCGCCGCCTCGTCCTATAAGCCAGCCGTGATGGAGAACGGTGTCCGGGTGATGGTCCCGCCCTTTATCGAGGTGGGCGAGAAGATCGTCGTCGACACCAACGAGCTGACCTACGTCAAACGCGCCGATTAGCACGGCGCACAGTTTTAGACTTCACGCTTTTCGAACCGGATCGGCCATGCCAGCCTCTGCTCTGATGAATGTGATGCTCGGCGCCGCCCGAAAGGCGGGTCGCAGCCTGGCGCGCGATTTCGGCGAGGTCGAGCATCTCCAGGTTTCTCTGAAAGGCCCCGGGAACTTCGTCTCCGCCGCCGACCACCGCGCCGAGGAGGTCATCTTCACCGAGCTCTCCCGAGCGCGCCCCGGCTACGGCTTCGTCATGGAGGAGCGCGGCGAGGTCGAAGGCGCCGACAAGAGCCACACCTGGATCGTCGATCCTCTGGACGGCACCACCAACTTCCTGCACGGCAACCCACTTTTCTCCATCTCCATCGGCCTCCACCGCGAGGGAGAATTCGTTGCCGGGCTCATCTATATGCCCGTCCTCAACGAGACCTACACCGCCGAGAAGGGCAAGGGCGCCTTCCTGAACGACCGGCGCATCCGCGTCGCCGCGCGCTCCAGCCTCGCCGACAGCGTGATCGCCACCGGTATTCCCCATCTCGGCCGCCCCGGACAGAAGAACTTCGTCGTCGAGCTCGACACCATCATGGGCGCCGTCGCGGGCGTACGCCGCACCGGCTCCGCCGCTCTCGACCTGGCCTGGACCGCCGCCGGTCGCTTCGACGGCTATTGGGAACGGAACATCCAGATTTGGGATGTCGCCGCCGGCATCGTGATCCTGCGGGAAGCGGGCGGCTACATCACCGATCCTGCCGGCAAGCCCGTCACGCTGGATTCTCGCGATTTCATCGCCGGCAACGAAAGCATCCATACCGATCTGACGCGCCTCTTGCGCAAGGCGCCGTCGCTGAAATCGACGGAAGCCTCCTGACGGCCTCGGAATACAAGCTCCCCCACCCATCACGAATAAGCCGTACGCGAACGATATCCACGAGAACGCGCGGCCCTCTCCAAACCGGCGGTTTTGCGTGTCGGCGGTTTCCGTTAATGTCTGCCCGGTTCTGTAACGTTACTGAACTGTTTCAGGGGAGACGCGAGGCTGATTCGCGAATCGCGCGAAACCCCGGATCGAAGCGCTCAGTGTGAGACGCTCAATGTAATGTGTTCATTGTAGAGAGTTGACGGCGAGGGGCTAAAGGCAACAAGGGACCGAAGGGAAGACATGGCCAAGGACATGGCAGAGAGCACCTACCACGCGTCGCTCACGCGGCCGCAAGTCTTCCTCTGGCGGATGACCCTGTTCCTCGTCCTCGCCGTGCTGATCATCATCATCATCGACGGCCAGACCAATCAGGTCCGGGAAAGCTTTATGGCCAATCCGGGCTTGAACGGCCTGATCATCGGCGTGCTCCTGATCGGCATCGTCTACGCCTTCCGCCAGGTCCTGCGGCTTTATCCCGAGATCCGCTGGGTGAATTCCTTCCGCATCGCCGATCCCGGCATCGCCGTCGCGGAGACCCAGCCCAGGCTGCTGGCCCCCATGGCCACCATGCTGCGCGACCGCACCGGCCAGCTTTCGCTCGCCACCGGCGCCATGCGCTCGTTGCTCGATTCCGTTGCCTCGCGCTTGGACGAGGCCCGCGAGACCACCCGCTATCTGGTCGGCCTCCTGGTCTTTCTCGGCCTGCTCGGCACCTTCTGGGGTCTGCTTCAAACCATCAGCTCCATCGGCACCACCGTGGGCAGCCTGGATACCGGCGCGGGCGAGAACACCATGCTGTTCGACCAGTTGAAAGAAGGATTGGTGGCGCCCCTGGGCGGCATGGGCACGGCCTTCTCGTCATCCCTTTTCGGTCTCGCCGGCTCGCTGATCCTCGGATTTCTCGATCTGCAGGCGGGCCATGCCCAGAGCCGATTCTATAACGAGTTGGAAGACTGGCTCTCCGGCATCACGGAGATTCAAACCGCCGAAGCCGAGACCACCCCCGGCGTTCCGCCCCAGCTCCGCTTCGCCTTGCTCGACATGCAGCGCTCCCTGTCCGATCTCAGCGAAAAGGTGGATCTGCGCGCGCAAGGGGGCGACTCGACCGAGGCTGTGAAGGATTTGACCCTGGCGGTCGACAAGATGATCAAGCAGATGCGCGCCGAACAGAAGATCGTGCGCGAATGGGCCGACGAGCAGGCCCAGCAGCAATACGAGCTGGCCGAGACCCTGAAGGAGATCAGCAACCAGCCCAAAGCGGCCCGCACCACGACGGAGAAGAAATAGCCATGGCCTCCGTGCAGGCCCGCCGCCGCTCGATGGGGAGCGATTACTGGCCCGGCTTTGTGGACATGCTTTCCACCTTGCTGCTGGTGGTGATTTTCCTTCTCTCCCTCTTCATGCTGACGAACTATTTCGTCACCACGCAATCCAGCGGCAAGGACACCCTGCTGAACCAGCTCAACACCCAGCTCGCCCAGTTGACCGAGCTGTTGGCCCTGGAGCGCTCCAAGAAGCAATCCCTGGAGGACAGTCTCGCCGCCCTGCAGGCCACCCTTGCCGATGAGCAGGCGGAGAATGCGCGGCTGTCCGCCATGCTCGAAGATCAGAGCGGCGAGACCGAGACCGCCGAGACCCGCGCCTCTCGCCTGAGCCGCCAACTCGCCGAGCAGAAAGGCATCACCAATGATGCCCTGGCCAAGGTCGAGGTGCTGAACCAGCAGCTCGCCGCGCTCCGCCGGCAGCTCGCCGCCCTCCAGGAGGCCTTGGATGCGGCAGAAGAACGGGACCGGGAAAGTCAGGTGAAGATCGCCGATCTCGGCAAGCGGCTGAACCTGGCGCTGGCCCGCAAGGTGCAGGAGCTCGCCCGCTATCGGTCGGACTTCTTCGGCCGCCTGCGCCAGATCCTCGGCGACCGGGAAGACATCAGCATCGTCGGCGACCGCTTCGTCTTCCAGGCCGAGGTGCTGTTCGATTCCGGCTCCGCCGAGGTGAAGCCGGCCGCCGAGCCCCAGCTCGACAAGCTCGCCGGCGCCCTTAAGCAGCTCGAAGGGGAGATCCCCGACGACATCCCCTGGGTGCTCCGGATCGACGGTCACACGGATATCAACCCCATCGCCACGCCGGAATTCGAATCCAACTGGGAGCTCTCCTCGGAGCGCGCCATCTCGGTGGTGAAATACCTGATCCGCCAGGGCGTGAAGCCGAGCCGTCTGGTCGCCGCGGGCTTCGGCGAATACGCGCCTCTCGATTCCGCCAAAACGCCGGAAGCCTACCGCAAGAACCGCCGCATCGAGCTGAAGCTGACCGAGAAGTAGGCCTCCTACTCGGCCTTTGCCGGTGTCATGGCCGGGCTTGTCCCGGCCATCCACGGCGAATGGCGCGAACGCAGGACGCTGCGCATGAGATCACGGGGTTCGAGACGCGGGCTACGCAGGCCCTCACCATGAGGTGACAGGTGAGTGGCCGCTGCCACAATCAGAGAATCTCGCCTCACCCTGAGAGGACCGAAAGCCCGTCTCGAAGGGTGCAGGCCACCGAATAAGACAAAGAGTGCTACTCCGCGGCGTCCGTCGCGAATTGCAGCTCCGCCAGCCGGGCATAGGTGCCGCCTGCCGAGATCAGGGACTGGTGCGTCCCCTGCTCCACCAGGCGCCCGTCCTCAATCACCAGGATCCGGTCCGCCTGCACCACGGTGGAGAGCCGATGGGCGATCACCAAGGTCGTCCGCCCCTCCATCACCTTGTCGAAGGCTCGCTGCACCAGGATCTCGCTCTCCGAATCGAGCGCGCTCGTCGCCTCGTCCAGAAGCAGGATCGGCGCCTTGCGCAGCAAGGCCCGGGCGATGGCGATGCGCTGCCGCTGACCGGCGGAGAGCCGCAAGCCCCCCTCTCCCAAAGTGGTGGCGTATCCCTCCGGCAGCGCCTCGATGAAGTCGTGGGCGAAGGCGGCCTTGGCCGCCGCCTCGATCTCTGCTTGCGGCACGTCCGTCAGCCCATAGGCGATATTCTCGGCGACCGAGTCGCTGAACAGGGCCGGCTCCTGAGGAACAAGCGCGAAACGGGAGCGGAGCTCGGCAAGGTCGGCCTCGGCGACATTCACCCCGTCGACCCGCACAGCCCCGCGATCCACGTCGTAGAAGCGCAAAAGCAGCGAGAAGAGCGTCGTCTTCCCCGCGCCCGACGGCCCGACGATGGCCACCCGCTCGCCCGGCGCGATATGCAGCGAGACTTCGTGCAACGCCGGCATTTCCCGGCGCAGCGGATAGGCGAAGCTGACATTCTCGAAGGCGATCTCGCCCTTCGGCGGGCGCGGCAAGGGCGTCGGATCCGCAGGCGACACGATCGCCGGCTCCACGGTCAGAAGCTCGCCCAGCCGCTCCGCCGCGCCGGAGGCCTGGCTCACCTCGCCCCAGACCTCGCTGAGCTGCCCGAGGGATGCCGCCGCCAGCACCGCGTAGAGCACGAACTGGCCGAGCTGCCCGCCCGACATCTCGCCCGCCATCACGTCCTGGGCGCCGTACCAGAGGATCGCCACCACGCTCCCGAAGACCAGGAAGATGGCGAGTGCCGTCAGCACGGCCCGGGATCGGTTCCGCGCCAACGCCGCATCGAAGGCGCTCTCCACATCCCGGTCGAAACGTCCGCGCGCCGCATCCTCATGCACGAAGGCTTGCAGCACCCGTACTTGGCCGAGGCTCTCATTGGCATAGGCCGACGCTTTTCCGAGCTTGTCTTGTGCCTGGCGCGACAGCGCCTTGATCGACCGGCCATAGGCCACCAGCGGCAGCACGATGATCGGAATGGCGACCAGCACCAGCAGGGAAAGCTTCAAACTGGTGACGAACATCATGACCAGCGCGCCAAGCAGCATGACCGCATTGCGCAAGGCCAGGCTGACCGAGGTGCTCAAGGCCGCCTTCACCTGCGTGGTATCGCCCGTGAGCCGGGAGAGAACCTCGCCGGAATGGGTCAGCTCGTAGAATTGCGGGCTGAGCCGCAAGAGATGGCGAAAGACGTCGGCGCGGATATCGGCCACCAGCCGCTCGCCCAGCCAGTTCACGTAATAGAAACGCGCCGCGCTCGCGATGGCGAGCACCAGGCCGACGCCGATCAGGGTGATGAAATATTCGTCGATCAGGATCGGATCGGCGCCGGAGAAGCCGATATCGATCATCCGGCGCACGGCAAGCGGCAACACCAGCGTCGCGGCCGCGGACAAGAACAGTGCCACGCCCGCGGCGAATAGGATCGCCTTATAGCGGAAGACATAGCCCTTGAGCGCAAGAAGCGGTTTCAGCGAACGGGAACGTCCCTCCGCCCCCTCGTCCTCCGAAAGCGCTGCGATAGTCACCATCGCCTGGCCGGCATCCTGATCCTTGACTGTCACGATCACCTATCGCACTGACCTGAAATTGGGCGGAGAATGCGTCACGCTTAGGCTTCGAGGCAAGAGGCGGCCCCGCGCCCTACCACCGCAGGGCGAGACGGCTCCTTGAAGCATCGTCTTGAAGCATAGTCTTGCCGGAGCCTTGTGCACGCCCGCCAGTTCCGGTATAGCGACGCCAACTTAAGAGATTACTGCGCGATCCGCGCCTGAGCTAAGGCATTCGGCCATGAAAAAAGACATCCATCCCGAGTATCACGCCATCAAGGTCGTGATGACCGACGGCACCGAGTTCACCACCTATTCGACCTACGGCGCCGAAGGCGAGACCATGAAGCTCGACATCGACCCGAAGACCCATCCGGCATGGACGGGCGGCAGCCACCATCTGATGGATCGCGGCGGCCGGGTCTCCCGCTTCAAGCAGAAGTTCGAAGGCTTCATCAAATAGTGTCGGGTCGGCCAGAGGCCGATCGCACCGACAAGCTGACATTAAGACGGAGCGGAGGCCCGGATCAGGTCCGGGCCTGACGGCGTTGCGGCTTGGCGAAGCTCGCGCGCCATACCGCAGGACTCATGGCGCTCATCATCATGAGGATGCCGCATCCGGCGAAGACGCCATCCACGGCCCAGCCCATGGGATCGGACATTTCCTGCATCCCGAAGGTCGCGACATGGACCGCGACGACGGCAAGCAAGATGATGCCGCTCAAGAGCCGCAAGTTCCTGCCGCATGCCGGCCCGTCCGGGGCGAGATAGCCGATCCCCAATCCGATCGCCGAGAACGCCAGATAGCTCGGCAGGATAAACGAAGGCGCAACCGTGAGCGCGGCCAGCGCCGCGACGGCCAGCGCGAAGGGCTGACTCCAGGCAAGCGCCGCCCAGATGCGCTCCCAGAACGGCGTGGGATTGCCTTTCTCCCTTCGCCGGTGCAGCCAGATGGTGACCCCCGTATGGGTGACGATGGTCAGCGCCAAGCCGAGCAGGCCATAGGCGATCTTGACGGGCATGCCGGCGAACCACCCGAAATGGACCGACTGCAAGGCTCCGAGGATTTGCTGACCGATCGAGCCCGTCTCCAAGCCGCCATCGCCGACGAGCCGGCCCGAGCCATCGAAATAATAGGGGTTGGCCACGGATAGGTGACCGGGCGACCCCATGGAAAGGTGGATCATCTGACCGGCCGTTCCGGCATGCTCAATATGCACGCTGGCAAAGACCGCATCCGGATGGTCTTCCCGGACACGCTGGATCATGGCGGCCAGATCGGGCAGCGGGGCGGCGCTGAGATCCTCGCCCGCTTGCGGACCGAGAAGCTCGGCAAACGCCTTCTCCGAATCCCCTTCATACGCCGCCATCGCCAGCACGCCGATGATCAGGATCGACAGCCCCAGCAACGCGCCGGTGAGCGAGACCGCGACATGAAAGGGCAGGCCCCAGACGCCGAGCCGGTTATGCAGATCCGCATCCTGCAGCCGCAACGATCCGCCGAGGCGAAAGGCAAAGGCATCCCGGAAAATACGCGGATGCGACAGGATTCCGGAAATCAGCGACGACAGGAGCGCGACGCCCGTCAGTCCGACGATGAACAGCCCGTAGGTCGGCGGGATATGAAGATTGATATGCAGATGGGCCAGAAACTCCGACCACGGCGCATGGATTTCTTCGACGATATTGCCGCGGCCATTGGCGAGCCACTCCCGTTCCGCACCCGAATCGTGATCGTGGAAGCTGATGCTGAAATGAGGCGTCAGAGTCCCGTTCCAGGCGATGAAGAGATCCGGGTGTTCCGTGTCCTCCTTCGCGGCTTTCAAGGCCGCCTCCGCCGCCTGCTGAAGCGCCGCCGGGCGAGGCTCTTCCAGGACAAGCGGCGCGTTGGGCTGCTCCCACCGCTGAAACTCCTGGACGAACACGGCAAGCGTCCCGGTCAGGCAGACGATATAGATGAGCGCCGCAAAGGCCAGCCCCAACGCCGAATGCCCTGCCAGCATGGCCCGGACGAAATCCGGCGATAGCCAGGTCTTCTTCCGCCGCCCGTTGTTCTGTCTGGTGCGTTCGCTCATGACACGAGATTAGGAAGAAATGCGATCAGATAGCCAGCCGCGCAGATAACCAGGAGGATCGCGGTGGCGCGGAGAAGCTTGGAGTCGGCAAGGGTCCATGCCATGCCGCCACCCCACAGCACGGGCACCAAGATGCCCCCGATGATCATCTTGTCGGTCGCAGGCATGGGCATGGCAACGGCGAAGGCGACCCCCACGCCGATAGAGGCCGCCCCGGCAAGCACGATGGCCAGCAGGCTCTTTGCGATGGCTCGCGTCCAGTTCGTGCGCCGCTGCTCGGGCTCCTCGGCCCGTTCCCGGGAATCGGACCGTTTCTCGCGAAACTGAACGGTGGCCCCGACCCCCACCAGCCCCGCAAGCGACAGCGCCAGCAGGGCGAAGGCGATGCCGCGCTCGCCCCCGAAGACATGCGCGAAAACGAAAAAGCCCGCGACGATCGCGAGCCAGCCGGCGAGAACCAGGCCCTTGGCCCGGTTTCGCTTACGCAGCCACGCCAGCCGGAGCAAGTAGATGCCGGCGGCCAGCAGGCCGAAGGCTCCGGCGGTCAGCCCCAAAATCGCCACTCCATCATCCATGCGACGCCGCGTCTTTCATGATTGCCCGACGCAATAGCGCCCATCCGCCCTCCTGGAAAGAGAACGGATGGGCGCTCTGTCCCTGTATGCCGGGCATGCGTCAGAACTTGTAGGTCGCGCTGCCGATCACCGTGCGCGCTTGCCCGATGGCGCAGTCGCCGCGGAAAGCCGTGCAGGACGTGACGTAATACTTGTCCTCCAGATTTTGCGCGGTCACCGCCCAGCGCCAATGGTCGGTCTCGTAGGCGATCGAGGCATCGACCAGCGTGACCGACGGCGTCGTGACCGAGAGCCGCTCGCCCGTCGAGATGTCGACGGCGACATCGTCGATCTCACCGATATAGCGCACGCCGGCCCCCACCGAGACGCCCTCCAGCCATCCGCGGCTGAACGTGTAGATACCCCACAGCGATGCGAGATGCGGCGGCGCGCCTTCGAGCTGCGTGCCCGCCTTGATGCCGAGCGGATCGGGATAGGCGGTGTATTCGGCGTCCGTGTAGCTATACGCGCCGATCATCTTCAGCTCCGGCGTCAGATGGCCGATCGCCTCGAATTCGAAACCTCGCACCCTGGTGCTGGCGCCGATCAGGGTTTGGAACAGCGTATCGGGCGAGACGACGATATTGTCCTCCTCAAGCTCGTAAGCCGACATATAGATGCCGAATCGCGAACCCTCCGGCTGGATTTTCAAGCCGACCTCGATCTGCTCGCCTTCGCGCGGGGTTGCCGCCCTGAGATTCACCGGTGCGAAGAGATCGTCCGAAATGGTCTGCCCTGGCTGCGGCGTGAAGGATTGCGACCAGCTGATATAGGGCGCAAAACCGGCATCGAACTCGTACATCAGCGCAGCTCGGCCAGTCGTTGCCTTCTCCTGGACATCGGGCGCCCCCTCGAACTTGATATCGACCCAGTCCTGGCGGATGCCGAGAATGCCGATCCAGTTCCCCAGGCGCAGCTGATCCTGGACGTAGAGCCCCGTCTGGTACTGGCGCTGGGTGGGGACGTCCCTGAGCGTTATGTCGTTCGGGTCGACAGGCGCAAACGTCCCCAGATCGATTTGATAGTTCGACCGCCCATAGGTCGGATTGTAGAGATTGAACGGACGCTGAAATCCGGGATAGCCGGTGCTCTGCAGCACGGTCTCCCGCGTAATCCCGAAGAGCGACGCGAATTGCGGGGGTATGCCCAGCGCGGCAGCCGCCGCCGGAACGATCCCCGGATTCACCGACGTGGTGGTCAGGAGATTGTCGAGCAGGTCCGCGCGCTGTTGCTCTTGCTTGAAGCCCATGAAGTCGACGCCGCCGGTGATCTCGTGGTTAATCCGGCCCGTATTGATCTCGCCCGTCAGGAATGTGTCCTGGTTGAACACCTCGGTCTCGGTATTCTGGATAAACCGGACGCGGGCGACCTCCTCCTGATCGGCATCCAGGAAGGGGGCGTAATCGGGAGTGATGAGATTGGTGCCCAGGAACCCCACGAATGGCTGATTGACGAAGCCGAACCGCGTCGGCGTCAGCAGCGCCGGCAGCGTCGAATCGTATTCGTTCTCCGTATGCGCATACCGCAGGCCGGAATGGAATTTGAGCTTGCTGTTGAACTTGTGGTCGATCAGCAGCGTCGCGGTCTGCTGCTCCGTATCGTAATAGTCGCCCGGCTCGCCCGTGAACGTGTCGCGCGGGATGAAGCGCCCATTGATGTTCGGAAACAGCGTGCCCTCCGGCGGTAGGAACTGCTGCACGGAGCCGCTGTCGTCCTTGCGGATATTGGCGATGAAGGTGACGTCGGTATTGTCGTTCGGCCGGTACGAGATCGCCGGCTGGATCATGAACCGGTCGTTATTGACGTAGTCGACTTGCGTGTCGGATTCGCGTCCGAGCCCGGTGATCCGATAGTACCACTTCCCGTCTTTGGTCAGCGGTCCGCTCACATCTCCGCGGATCTGCCTGAAGTCGAAGGAGCCGTAATCGACTCCCACCTCGGCGAACGGCTCCAGCGTCGGGCGCTTCGAGATGCCGTTGATGATGCCGCCGGCACTGGTCGCGCCGTACAGCATCGAGGACGGGCCGCGCAGCACCTCGATACGTTCCAGCGCGTAAGGTTCGATCTGGACCGTGTTGAAGTAGGAGCCGCTCGTGATCTGTGTCTGCAGACCGTCGACGAAATAGGCCGCCGGCACGCCGCGGATGATCGCATAGTCGTTGCGCGTATCCAGGCCGAACCCATCCGCGAAAACGCCGGGCGTATAGCGGACCGCCTCTTGAATGGTCTGCACGCCCTGATCGCGCATCTGCTCCACGCCGATCACCGAGATCGACTGCGGCGTCTCCATGATCGGCGTGTCGGTTTTCGTGCCCGTGGCGGAGCGTGTCGCGACATAGCCCTCCACCGGGCTGTAGGCGGTCGGCTCTCCTCCGGCCACAGACCGTTCGACCCCTTCCGGCTCCGGCTCTGGCAACGGCGTCTGAACGGCTGTCTGGATCGGCGCCGTCCCGCGCGTGGCAGGTTCCGGCGGCGCCTCGGGCGAAGGTTCCTGACCTTCGACGACGATCGGATCGAGCTCGACCCCTGGACTGGAGCTTTCTTGCTCCTGCACGGTCTCGGGCGCGCCCTCCCCTTCGGAAGCAGCCTCTTCCGCTTGGGAAGCCTGCTCTTCTTGCGAATTCTCGGAAGATTCCGACTGAGTTTCCTGGGAGGAAGACTCCGATTCCTGCGCGTGGGCGACGATCCCGCTCGAGAAAGCCGTCACCACCAGAAACATCAAGGCGTGAACACGCACAAACTCAGGCACACCGCCTGCACTGGCGGTCAGATTTTTGTAGATCCCCAACTTAGCCCCCCGACTGGTCAGGTTTGGAAACGCTTTAATCTTTCCTAAACCCTAGCCGGGGAGCCGACAGGCCCGGTACTGAAATATATTCAATGAGTTATTTGAGACGAACTGAACATGTTGACGGCGCAGCCAGATTTCGAGGCGATATTGGGCGTCCGACATTTCTCGACACGGCCAGATTACGCACGCGATATCAGACCGTTAATTCGCGCCTCAAGGCTCTCTATTCTCCGCCGTCGAATGCTGCACGCAGCTGCGACATCTGCCGGTGCAGCGGATGCTCGCCGTCCGAAACCGGCCGTTCGTCTTTCAGATTCAACATCTGATCCAGCCGCAAGACCCGATCTTGTAGCTTTAGGCTTTCGCTAACCAAAACCCTCAACCGCTCCGGCAAGGCCTCGAAATCCCTTGTCGGATGATCGCCGCTCTTCACCGGCAGCTTGATCTTGCGCTGCTCTTCCAGCGCCTGTTCCGCAGAGAGCTCGCCTTCGGTCACGGCACGGCGAATCAGCAGCCAAGAGGCGAGCTGCATTAACCGTGTGGTCAGCCGCATGCTCTCGGTCGCATAGGCCAGCGAAAGCGGCGGCTTCAGCCCGCGCGCCTCCAGCCGGCCCTCCCCGTCCAGATAGGCAGCGGCCTCTTCGACCAGCGCCATTCCTTCGCGGAAAACCGCCTTGAACTGCTCTGATTGTGCGAATTTTGCGCCGAAGCTGACGGTTACGTCGTCTTCGCCGCTACTCGAACGTTCCGCCATCGGCATTCCCCCTGACGTCGCTGGCCGGCCGGCCGGCACAGTATGCCAATAGCCATGCCAGTCGACCACCTCATGCGACAA
Source organism: Methyloligella sp. ZOD6 (assembly GCA_050110875.1). Taxonomy (GTDB): domain Bacteria; phylum Pseudomonadota; class Alphaproteobacteria; order Rhizobiales; family Methyloligellaceae; genus Methyloligella. Next base: position 1,376,908 of record CP188828.1, on the reverse strand, counting down.
TAGGTTAATGGCCGGAATGCGAAAAAAAAGAGCCGCCCGGAAGGCGGCTCAGGAAGTTAACAGGGAGGCGTCAAACAGAGCGGTTGGGGCCACTCTGATCCAGAGGACTGGATAAGGGGAACATTAAGCGTAATTCCCTAAGGATCCGTTAATGCTAACGCCGGATTTACCTAAAGAAGAGATTGATGGTAGCAACGCTTTCGCGTCTCAACTCTTGAAGGCAGATTCCGCCGCATCCTTGGAGGCTTGCTTGGCGGCCATGGCCGATTCGACTCGTGCGATCTCTTCCCGCAGAGACTGGGCCAGCGCTTCCAGCTCGCCGATCGACAATTTCGAAAGATCGGCGCCCAGACTATGCACATCGGGCTTTTTCGGCTCTAGCTCGTTCCAATCCATGAGCCGATTCTATCACCTGGCCGTGAGATCGTCACACTCGGCCGCAACATTCCGACGCTTCAATTTCGATTAACCATCTCAATCTCGTAACCGGAGAACCATATGCTGCCATCGACCATGACCGTGATCGAGACCGAAGACAAAGGCGGCCCCGAAGTGCTGAAGGTCGCCGAGCGCCCCCTCCCCGAGCCGGGCGCTGGCGAGGTTCTCATCGAGGTCCATGCGGCGGGGGTGAACCGCCCCGATGTGTTGCAGAGAATGGGACTCTACCCTGCGCCCAAGGGCGCCTCCGATCTGCTCGGCCTCGAAGTCGCCGGCAAGATCGTCAAGCGAGGAGCTGGCGCCACGCTCTTCGAAGAAGGCGACGAGGTTTGTGCCCTGGTCAATGGGGGCGGTTATGCCGCCTATGCCGTTGCCCCCGAAGCGACCACATTGAAAAAGCCTTCGAAGCTCTCGTTCACCGAGGCGGCGGCCTTGCCCGAGGCCGTGTTCACCGTCTGGCACAATGTCTTCGAGCGCGGCAAGTTGAAGGAAGGCGAATGGCTGCTGGTCCATGGCGGCTCCAGCGGCATCGGCACCACCGCGATCCAGATGGCGGTGCTGAAGGGCGCGAAGGTGATCGTCACCGCAGGCTCGGACGAGAAATGCCATGCCTGCGAGGAGCTCGGCGCCACCAAAGCGATAAACTACAAGAAAGAGGATTTCGTCGCGCAGGTGAAGGAGATCACCGAGCGTCACGGCGCCGACGTGATCCTCGACATGGTGGGTGGCGACTATATCGAGAAGAACATTCACGCCGCCGCCACGGAAGGGCGCATCGTCCAGATCGCCTTCCTGCAGGGCTCCAAGGTCGAGGTGGACCTCGTGCGGCTGATGGTGCGCCGCCTGACGCTCACCGGCTCCACGCTGCGCGCCCAGTCCGATCACGCCAAGGCCGCCATGGCCCGCGCCATCGAGACCGCGATCTGGCCGTTGGTCGAGGAGGGAAAGATCGTTCCGGTGATGGATTCCACCTTCGATCTCGCCGACGTGGCCGACGCCCATAAGCGGATCGACAACCCCCACCACATCGGCAAGATCGTGCTCACCGTCGAGCACGAATAAGCCGAAAACCCCAATTTCCAAGGGAAAAACTGCTTACAACCGACGGGAAGCATTTGCGTCGAAAACCCGCAACCCCTATATAGAGGGCTTCCCCTTCATCGTTATCTAATGGCTCTCGCGCCGGAAGGGGGCGGGAGGCCGCCCGGATTCCACAAGGTTTGCTACGCCACAAGGTTTGCTTCGCCCATGACCCGTACTCCGCTGATGCCGAAGGCGACCGCCGTCTGGCTGGTCGATAACACCGCGCTCACCTTCGAGCAGATCGCCGAATTCTGTCATCTGCATGTGCTGGAGGTGAAAGGCATCGCCGATGGCGATGTGGCGCAAGGGATCAAGGGCATGGATCCGATCTCCTCGGGCCAGCTGACCCGCGACGAGATCAAGAAGGCGGAGGAAGATTCCTCCTACAAGATGAAGCTCGCCGAGCCGAAGGTCGAGGTGCCTGAGGTGAAGACCAAGCGCGGTCCGCGCTACACCCCGGTCTCCCGCCGCCAGGATCGGCCCAACGCCATTCTCTGGCTTACCAAGAACCATCCGGAGTTGAAGGATTCCCAGATCATGCGCCTGGTCGGCACCACCAAGCCGACCATCGTCGCCATCCGCGACCGCACCCATTGGAATTCCGCCAATCTCCAGGCCCAGGATCCGGTCACCCTCGGCCTCTGCTCCCAAATCGATCTCGACGCGGAGGTGAAGAAGGCCGCCGCCCGCGTCGAGCGCGAGCGGAAGGCCGCCGGCGAGACCGCGCCGCCTCCGGCCGGCACCTTGATGCCGAGCGAGGAAAGCACCGCGCCGCAAGTCTCGCCCTACTCCGCTGAGGATGCGGAGCGAGTGCTCGAGGAGGAGGCCGAGGCTTTTGTCGACGACGGCTACACCACCGATGATCAGGACGCGCCCGATCCGGATTCCGTCTTCTCCAAGCTCCAGCATCTGAAGGACGATCTCGCCGAGGATCCGCTGCAGCAGGCCGAGGACGACGCCAATCCGGAGGAGCCGCCATCCACCGAGGTACCGGATCAGCCCTCCGCCGACGACATCTTCAAGACCACCGAGAGCGCCGAAAGCCCGAAGTCCGACGAAGATGGCGAGGACGACGAGGACAAGAGCTAACCGCCGGGACAGCAATCCCGGCGCCTCCTCCGTGACATCGAAACAGCGGCGGCGAAGAATCGGGACCGCTCACGCATATTCCGATTGAAGCAGGCAGCGTCCCTTGCTCTGTTAGAGCCTCGTAGGGGGGGCAAAGCATGAGTACGAGTCCTTACGACTTCCACCTGGAGCCGAACCCGGCCAATTATCAGCCGCTGACACCGACGGTCTTTCTAGAGCGTGCGGCACAGGTCTATCCTGACCACACGGCGATCGTGCATGGCACCCAGCGGATTCCGTATCGCACGTTCTATGCCCGGGCGCGCCAGCTCGCCTCGGCCCTGACCGCGCGCGGCATCGGCGTCGGCGACACGGTCTCCGTCATGCTCTCCAACACGCCCTCCATGCTGGAGGTCCATTACGGGGTCCCCATGACGGGCGCCGTGCTCCACTCCATCAATACCCGTCTCGACGCGGCGATCATCGCCTTCATGCTGGATCACGCCGAGACCAAGCTCCTGATCACGGACACGGAGTTCTCTCCCGTCATCAAGGAAGCCCTCTCCCAAGCCAGCGTGCAGCCGATCATCCTCTCCTATGAGGATGTCGAGAGCGGCATCGAAGGGGAACGCATCGGCGAGGAGGATTACGAAACCTTCCTTCAGGAGGGCGATCCCGAATACCCGTGGACGCCCCCCAGCGACGAATGGAATGCCATCTCGCTGAACTATACCAGCGGCACCACCGGCAACCCGAAGGGCGTCGTCTACACCCATCGCGGCGCCACCCTGATGTGCTACGCGAACACCATCGCCACGGGCATGCAGACCCATCCGGTCTATCTGTGGACCCTGCCCATGTTCCACTGCAACGGCTGGTGCTTCCCGTGGACCGTCTCGCTGGTTTCCGGCACCCATATCTGCCTGCGCGCGGTCCGCGCCAAGCCCATGTACGACGCCATCGCCGACCATAAGGTGACCAATCTCAGTGGTGCGCCCATCGTGATGTCCGTTCTGCTGAATGCGCCGGAGAACGAGAAGCGGGATTTCGACCATACCGTCGCCTTCAACCACGCCGCCGCCCCGCCGCCTGCCGCCGTGCTCGCCGCCATGAGCGAAGCCGGCTTCCAGCTCACTCATCTCTACGGGCTGACCGAGACCTACGGTCCGGCGACACTCAACGAGTGGAAGGAAGAATGGGACAAGCTCGATAAGGACGAGCGGCTCAAGATGCGTATTCGCCAGGGGGTTCGCTATCACGCCCTGGAAGATCTCACCGTCAAGGATCCGGAGACCATGGAAACGGTGCCCGCCGACGGCGAGACCCTGGGCGAGGTCATGTTCCGCGGCAATATCGTCATGAAGGGCTATCTGAAGAACCGCGAGGCGTCCGAGGCAGCCTTTGCCGGCGGCTGGTTCCACTCCGGCGATCTCGGTGTCCTGCATCCGGATGGCTATATCCAGCTGAAGGACCGCTCCAAGGACGTGATCATCTCAGGCGGCGAGAACATCTCCTCAATCGAGGTGGAGGACGTGCTCTATAAGCATCCCGGGGTCGCCGCAGCGGCGGTGGTTGCCAAGCAGGACGAGAAATGGGGCGAGACCCCGTGCGCCTTTATCGAGACCAAGCCCGATGCGCAAGTGACGGAGGAGGAGATCATCGCCTATTGCCGCGAGAAGCTCGCCCACTTCAAATGCCCGCGCTACGTGGTCTTCACGGAGCTACCGCGCACCTCCACCGGCAAGATCCAGAAATTCAAGCTGCGCGATCAGGCCGACGCGGTCTGAACCGCTGAGCCTGCGGATCAAAAGAAAGGCCCGCCAGGAGCCGGCGAGCCTTTCCAATCCGGTCATCGGCGTACCTGCCGGTCCGCGTCAGCCAACGTTAGTCCCAATAATCGCGGCGCCAGCGGCGCTTCCACCGCCAATCGTCGTCCCAGCGATGGTGATGACGATAACGGTGCCTATAGCGATAGCGGTCGCGATCGCCGTCGATATAGATCCCGACGCCGGGCGCGCGGAGTGCGAAGGCGGGACCACCCCGGCGACAACGCCAGGGTTTGCGGCGGCATTTGCGGCGCCAGCCAACATCGACGACGCCGGCTTTTGCCGGCACCGCGGACTGCACGCCTGTCGCGGTCGCGGCACCGGGGGCCGCGGCGGCTGGTACGGCATAGCCGGCAAGCCCGAGCGAGAAGGCAGCCGCCATTGCAAGTGTGATCCGTCTCATGTCTCCTCCTCTCATGGGAAATGAAAAAGGCCGATGGCGACCCAACGGTCCCCATGGCCGGAATGAGATGGTAGTCTCATAATTCCAAACCCTTTGGCGGCCCCGGCGGTTCCGGGCGCCCCGAAATAGCCATCTTCGGCCCGATGCCGGCCACCGCCCAAAACCGATCCAATCAAGCTCAATCAAAGACGAGTTCAACCAAAGAAGTGAGAACGCCATGCCTCTCGTGAAGATCGACGTTATCGAGGGCCGTACGCCGCAAGAGATCGACAATCTGCTGGACGCCGTCCACGAGGCCGTTCTGGAAGCTTTCAAGGTGCCCGAAGGCGACCGCTATCAGATCCTCGACGAGCATCCGAAAAGCCACATGCGCATCGAGGATACCGGCCTCGGCATCCCACGCACCGACAGGGTCGTCTTCCTCCACGTGACCACCCGCCCCCGCCCCCGCGATCAGAAGGAGGCCTTCTACCGCATCCTCACCGAGAAGCTTTCGGAGCAATGCGGTATCCCGCCCTCCGATGTGGTGGTGAGCCTGGTGGTGAATGGCGACGAGGACTGGTCCTTCGCCCATGGCCGCGCCCAATTCCTCACCGGAGAGTTGTAGACGAATCGGCGAAACGGCTTGGCGCGCCCATATCCCATCGCCGAGAATTGAGACTCGCGAATCGGGAGGCTCAATCGGCCGATGCTCGAAGAGCAATTCAAGGAGATCGCCGAGATCGTCGCTGTCGCTATTGAGGCGGGCGCCGTTATCGTCGTCACCTATGGCGCAGCCGAGGCGATCGTCCTGCTCGTCAACGCTATCGCCCGCCGCGAGCCGACCGCCTATCAGGGCCGCGTCATCTGGCTGAAATTCGCCACCTGGATCCTGCTCGCCCTGGAATTCGCCCTCGCCGCGGACATCGTGCGTACCGCCATCGCGCCCACTTGGAACGACATCGGCAAGCTTGCGGCGATCGCGATCATCCGCACCGTGCTGAACTACTTCCTGGCGAAGGATATCGCCGCCTTCAGCGAAACCCTGGGCGATGGCGGCGAAGAGGCGGGCATCCTGCCGCCCCGCCCGAAGCGGCGGCGGCGATCGAGCTAGCCACCCAAAGCGCTGAAAATTGCGGCTTTAGAACCGGCCCAAGGCGCGCCGCAGCAGCCCGCCAAGCGGCCCCGTGCGACGGCGGTCGGCGCGGGTTTCGGGAGGGCCATCCTCCATCTCGAGCGCCCAGTCACCGGTATCATCGGCTCGACGCCCTTCACGTATGCCGCGATCTCCACGATCGAGCCGCGCGATCCGAGCCTCACCCGGCTTGTCGAGCTGATCGGCCGCGATCCAGCCGGTTGTCCCCGAGTTCGGCTCGGCCACCTTGGTCCAACCATCGTCCTCGGCCAGCACCGACAATTTCCGGCCGACGGGAAAGGCAACGATCATGGGGGCGCTGGCCTTCGCATCCGAGCGCATCACTGCTTCGGTGCCAGCCACCCGCACCCATCGGTCCGGAGCATCCTCTTTTTTCACAGGCAAGGGAACGGCCTGCGCTTCCTCTTGCCGGCCGGCCGATTTCATCTCCGCCGACAGATTGCTGGCGGCCGTGGCCGTCTCGGCTTGAGACTTTCGGATCGTGTTTTCCCGAATGGTATCGCTGTGTTTCAGCGCAGCGTCGATCTCGGCATTGCGTGCCCTGATGACATCCGTCGGACCGATCGCCGACTGCGCTAGCAGAAAGACGCCCAGACCGAAGATTGCGGCGCTGGACATCCAAAGGGCTGCAACGAGCTTGTTGATTCGCATCGGGGAGCTCCGTCCCTCTCTGGGGGTCTCCAGTATCGCTTAACCGGTGTAACGACGCTGCTGCCTGAAACGTTCCCCCCTTTGATCTTGAGGACCGGGGCGTTCCGCTTCCCGCTTTCGTCCGGCTCTTCGACGGTCCGCTATGCATCCGTGATCCGCACCGGTACGATGCAATCCGATCGCCGCTTTCAAACGATGTAATTCGCCCTACGCCACCCTTCCACCCCCGAGAGACCGATGCTGAGCTATAAAGAGTTCGACAACGCGAAAACTGCTGAAATCCGGATCGACGGCCTGGTCTCGACCGAGGAGTTCGATGCGGTGGCGAAGAAGCTCGAAGCCTTCATCACCCGCCACGGCGAGGTGCGCCTCATGGAGATTTTCGAGAGCTTCGACGGCATGGAGACGCGCGCCTTCTGGCACGACATCCGCTTCACCCTGCATCATCTGCGCGACTTCGAGCGATGCGCCGTCGTCTGCGAAGCGACCATCTTCGATCTTTGGTCGGAGCTCGTGGCCCCCTTCTCAAAATGTGAGGTGCGCCAATTCAAGCCGGACCAGATGGAGCAGGCACGAGAGTGGCTCAGCGGCGGCGGCAACCCTGAAATTTAAGGCGACCAAAGCCGCGTCTTCCGCATCTTATCCGGTCCCGAATGTCTCGGGACAATGCCCGCCTAGTGGGACATTCGCTGCTTGAGGCGTTCCATCTCGTCCTTGAGCCGCAGCTTTTTCCGCTTCCAATCGGTGATCTTGAGCGGATCGGCCATCGGCCTGGCCTCCTCCTGCTCGATCTGCCGCTCTAAAGCTCTGTGCTTCTCGGAGAGTTCGGTGAGATGTGCGTCAAGCGCCATTGCGAGACCTCCACTTCTATGCGTGGATCATCGAGTGTGACCCAACACCCCCGGCTTGTCTAACGCTGTTGCAAGCCCTGCCGCTCACAAATTGTTTCAGGCCACAAAGCCGTCACGCGCTCAGCGCAAATCCGTCCCAATCGCCTTGCGCCTGCCACCTTTGACAAGCGATACTCCGCCCGTCCTTAACAAGGGTCGCTCGTCTGCAGGCGGCCGGACGGCAGCAAGAGGGGCGGAAGGACACTCCGATGGAACGCGAGGAGCTTGAAGAGCTCCGCCAGGCCTTGGAGCGCCTGAAGCAGGAGCACCGGGACCTAGACAGCGCCATCAACGCACTGGAAGAATCCGGCTTCGCAAACCAGCTCGAGCTTCGGCGGATGAAGAAGAAGAAGCTGATTCTGAAAGACGAGATCGCCCGCATCGAGGACACGCTGCTCCCCGATATCATCGCGTAAGTTGCAATCTGCAATACTCGGACGCGCAGAATTCCTAAACTTCCCGCTTCCGTCAATCTATCCGAGCAACCATTGACACCTGCAAGCGACTCAGATTCAACTCTGAGACGATTCCCGGTAGCGCTAGGGAGCTCCCATGGTCAGCAGACTAGGCTGGGCACTTAAGAGCTGGATTCTGGCTGCCTTGGCGATTGCCTTGTCCGCGGTCCCCGCTCTTCCGGCGACCGTCACCGATACGTTTCAGGTCAGCATCACGATCCAGGCCGACTGCACGATCTCTACCGCGCTCTCCGACATCAATTTCGGTACCGAAGGCGTGCTGGATACCGACGTTGCCGCCAGCTCGACCTTGAGCTGCACCTGCAGCTCCGGCACCCCCTACACCATCGGCCTGAACGAAGGCACGGGCACGGGCGCGACTGTGGCAGTCCGCAAAATGACCAATGGCGGCTCGACCGTCGATTATTCCCTCTACACCGACTCCGGCCACACCACCGTTTGGGGCAACGTTTCCGGCGAATGGGTCTCTGCCAACGGCACCGGCCTGCCGCAACTCTTTACGATCTACGGCCTCGTGCCGACTCAGACCACGCCCGCCGCCGGCACCTATACCGATACGATCACCGTGACCGTCACCTTCTAGGGGAAGCGCCATCTAAGGGGGGCACATGAGACTCGTAGCCGGCCTTGCAGTCTTCGCTCTGACCGTTCTCTTCTCCCTGTCCGCCCTTGCCACGGCCTTCTCGGTTGCGCCTGTCACGGTTCACGTGCCGCCGCCGGGCCGCACCGCCATCATCACTGTCAAGAACCATGGCGAAACGGCTGCTGCCATTCAGATCCGTCCCTTCTCCTGGCAGCAGCGAGACGGGGAGGATGTTCTGAGTCCAACCCCCGATGTCGTGGCCAGTCCACCGATCGCCAATGTCTTGCCCGGCGCCGTGCAGACCGTGCGGATCGTGCGGATCGGCACGGACGATGCGGCAGACGAAGCGCCCTACCGGCTGATCGTGGATGAGATTCCGGATACGCAGAACCAGCAGTCCGGCACCGTAAAGGTGTTTCTACGCTATTCGATCCCCGTCTTCTTCGCTGCTCAGAACGCCGATCGCTCGGACGTCACATGGCAGTTGAACGACACTAGCCCGATATCGCTCACCCTCCACAACCGGGGACATGGGCATCTGCGCATCGCCGACCTCCGCCTGATCACCCCAGAAGGCAGCGAGGTCTCCTTGCGAAAGGGACTGGTCGGCTATGTGCTCGGCGGATCGTCGATCACCTGGACCTTCAACAAGACGCTGTCTCCGGGGACGATGCAGGGGATCCGCGTCGCAGGAAAGAGCCAGCACGGATCGTTCGATGCGGCAATCGATGGGAGAGCTAGCCGCTAGGCTTGTTGCATGCGTTTTCGCGGCATTGGTCATGACAAATAGCACGGCGCGGGCGGCACCGGCACGCGACGATAGCGTCAGGCTGTCTCAACCGATCTTCGGCGAGCACACCCTATTCCTTGCGGTCCATTTGAACGGCAGCCCCACCCAAGTGGTTTCGGAGTTTCGACGTCGGCAGAACGGCCGGCTCGCTATTCTAGCGGCCGATTTGGAAACCCTCGGCATCCGTGCCGAACCGACTGCCCGCGACCAGGACGGGCTGATCGACCTCGATCAGCTTCCAGGCGTCGACTACCGCTACGACGAGGCGGCTCAGATTGTTTATCTCACCGCCACTCATGATGCTCTTATGCCAAATCTCTACGACATCCGGCGGGTGGGGAAGACCGATCTGAAGCCCACAGCTGCCGGTCGCGGCGCCGTGCTGAACTACATCATGTTCGGAACCAGCGATCTCTATTTCGCCGATCCCATCCCTTTCGACATCGTCAACCCGGCCCTTTCGACCTTCCTCGATGGCTGGCTCTACAGCGAATGGGGTGTCCTCGCCCAATCGGCCATCGTCAGCACCACGCCAGACGATCTCTACGATTCGGTGCGCCTGGACACGTCTTGGAGCTATTCCGACCCTGAAACCCTCATCACCTATCAGGCCGGCGATCTGATCACCGGCGGTCTGGAGTGGACCCGGCCGATCCGTATCGCGGGCATCCAGATCAGGCGCAATTTCGGCCTGCGTCCCGATCTCATCACCATGCCCATGCCCGCCCTGTCGGGATCCGCCGCCGTTCCCTCGACCTTGGAGGTCTATACGAACAACACTCAGGTCTTCTCCCAAGAGGTTCCCCCCGGCCCCTTCGAGGTGAGCAACATCCCCGTCGTGACCGGGGCAGGCACTGCGCGGGTGATCGTTCGCGACAATCTCGGCCGCGCCACCACCATCGACGCACCGTTCTACGGCAGCCGCTCCCTGCTCCGCGAAGGCATCAGCGATTTCTCGCTCGAGATCGGTTTCCCACGCAGATTCTACGGCGTCGAATCCGCCGATTACGACGATATGCCCGCCGGCTCCGCCAGCATCCGCTATGGCTGGAGTGAACGGCTCACCTTGGAAGGTCATTCGGAAGGCACCGAAAGCCTGTTCAATGCCGGGGCCGGCGCCGTCTTCTCCTTGTTCGACTTCGCCCTCGCCTCTCTCTCCGCCACCGGCAGCACCAGCAATATGGGCGAAGGCATGCTGGTCAGCGCAGGGCTCGATATCGGACCACCCAATCTTTTCTTGCGCGCCTATGGCGAGCGGGTGATCGGCGACTATGCGGATCTTGCCGCCACCAGCGTCGATCTCAACGAGCCCTACCCCGTCTTTGGCTGGCGTGCCCCGCGCGCCATCGATCAGCTCAGCCTTTCCTCCCACCTGCCCCACCGGCTCGGCGCTCTCACATTGAGCTTCTCTCGTATCGAGGACTACACCGGCTTTCACGAGACCCAAGTCGCCGGTCTTTCCTATTCCCGGCAAATGTTCGCAAACGCGAATCTCTACGCCTCGGCCTTTCAAGATCTGCGTGATCCCGAGCGCTCGGGCTTCTATGCCGGCATCTCCTTTCCTCTCGGACGCCGCCATTCCGGTGCTGTCAGCGTCGAGAAGAACCAGGATAACGAGATCGCGGGTTTCGATCTGAAACGCTCCGATACCGCCGAAATCGGCTCCTTCGGCTGGCGCATCCGCGATCGGGAAGGCACCACCAAAGATCGTTTCGCCTTCGCCAGCTATCGTGCCCGTCCCGCCTATATCGAAAGCGGCATCCAACAATTCGAGGACAGCTACGGCGCATCGCTCCAGGCCCAGGGTGCCGTGGTCGCCGCAGGCGGCGGGCTCTTCTTCACCAATCCGATCTACGAGTCTTTCGCCGTCGTCGATGCCGGCGCGCCTGGCGTCGATGTGCTGTACGAGAACCGACCCGTCGGCCGCACCAACCGCAAGGGCAAGCTGCTGATTCCCTATCTCAACGCCTATCAGGAAAACACCATCGCCATCGATCCGGCGAGCCTGCCTCTCGATGCCGACTTCGCCGAAACGGAAGAGCGCGTGGTGCCCCGGGACCGCAACGGCGCGGTGATCGCCTTCGAGGTGCAGACCGAAGCGCCCTCCGCCCTGGTCTCCTTTCAGGATACGGCCGGGACGCCGCTTGCTGCCGGTCTCTCAGGCCGTGTGACCGGCACCGACAACATCTTCGTCGTCGGCTATGACGGCCAAGCCTACATCCACGACCTGCAGCCGCAGAACCATGTCACTATCGCCCTGGCGGAGGGAGCCGCCTGCCAGGCCAGCTTCGCCTTCTTGCCCACATCGGGCACCCAGACCCAGATCCCCGGTGTCGTCTGCCGATGAAGCGCCTCGGCTATAGCGTCCTTCTCGCGATTCTCCTGCTCCTCTCGCAGCACGCCCCCGCCGCCGCTCAATCCTGCAGCTTCTCCATCAGCAGTATGAGCTTCGGCAATGTCGACACTCTGGGGGGCGGCCCGGTCGATACGACGGCGACTGTCAGCTACTCCTGCTCGGGCTTGGTCGGCAGCTACAGGATTTGTCCCAGTATCGGCGAAGGGAGCGGCGGCGCCGACGGGACGGCCCGGTACCTCCAGGGGCCTGGCGCCAGCACTTTGGCCTATCAGCTTTATACCGATGCGGCACGCACGACCGTCTGGGGCTCGGATTATTGGGCTTATGGCGGGACCATCCCGCCGATCGACTTTTCGATCCCGTTCCTCGGCGGAACCGCGAATGGCACACGGACCATCTATGGCCGCATTTTCGGCGGGCAAGGCACCGCGCCCGAGGGCAGCTACAGCTCCAACTTCACCGCAGGAGACGACTTTTTCGACTATGGGCTGAACGTGGTCGGTCTCATCGCCTGCGATAATATCGGCCTCCTGACCCAGCAGGCCAACCCCACCTTCACGGCAACCGCCGAGGTCCAGAAGAACTGCACCGTCAGCGCCCAGGATATCCAATTCGGTACAACGGGATTCTTGACCGCCAATATCGATGCGCAAGGCCAGATCACCGCGACCTGCACCGCCGACACGCCCTTCACCATCGGTCTCAACAACGGGACGACGGGGACCGGTCCGACGGCCCGGGAGATGTCCTCCGGCGGCAACGTCGTAACCTACGGCATCTACAAAGACGCCGGACATAGCGATCCGTGGGGCAATGCCGGCGCCGAGCTGCAAGGCAGCACCGGCACGGGAACCGCGCAGCAATTCGTCACCTACGGCCGGGTGCCGCCCCAAACCACACCGCCGCCCGCCACCTATACTGACAGCGTGATCGTGACTCTGACCTATTGAGCCGCTGATCCGTCTCGTGCGAAGCGTTAGAATTCCGCCCCCGCCGACCTTGCCAAGCAATCGCGCAACCCTATAATCGCGCGCTTTTCCAGGAGAGGCGCAGATCTGCGCCGGAAAGCTTTTTGATGAGCGAGCCCAAAACGGCAAGCGGAGAAAAACCCAGCGTCGGCATCATCATGGGAAGCCGTTCCGATTGGCCGACCTTGCAGAAGGCGGCCGAGGTGCTGGATAAGTTGGCGGTGCCTTACGAGACGCGCATCGTTTCCGCCCACCGGACGCCCGACCGGCTTTACAGCTATGCCAAGGAGGCCCGCGGCCGCGGCTTGAAGGTGATTATCGCCGGGGCCGGCGGGGCGGCGCATCTGCCCGGCATGACCGCCTCCATGACCGAGCTTCCGGTGCTCGGCGTCCCCATCGAGAGCCGCGCCCTGAAAGGCCTGGACAGCCTGCTCTCCATCGCCCAGATGCCCGCCGGCGTGCCCGTGGGTAGCCTGGCCATCGGCGAAGCGGGCGCCACCAATGCCGCCCTTCTCGCCGCGCAGATCCTCGCCATTTGCGATCCGGAGCTCACCGGCCGCATCGAGGCCTGGCGCAAGGCCCAGACCGATTCGGTCGCTCATTCCCCGCAAGACCAGGATTAGAGCGCGTATGGGCGAGATGCTCCCTCCCGGTGGAACGATCGGCATCTTGGGCGGCGGTCAGCTCGGCCGCATGCTCTCGGTCGCCGCTTCCCGCCTTGGGCTGAAGGTTCATATCTATGCCGACGGGCCGGAATCCCCGGCCTCTCAATTCGCCGACCGGACCGTGATCGGCCCCTATGACGACGCGGCCAAGATCGCCGCTTTCGCCGGCGAGGTCGATGTCGTTACCTGCGAATTCGAGAATGTCTCGGCCGGCGCCCTGGAGGCCGCTGCCAAAGGCGCCCGCCTCGCCCCGCCGGCCCGCGCCTTCGCCATCACCCAGGACCGGCTTCTGGAGAAGCGGTTCGTCGAAGACCTCGGCATTCCGGTCGCGCCCTTCGCCCCGGTCGAAAGTGCCGACGATCTGAAACGCGCGCTCGACACGCTCGGCGCCCCGGCCCTGCTCAAGACCCGCCGCTTCGGATATGACGGCAAGGGCCAGGTCGTCATCCGCCGCGCTGCCGACGCGGAGAACGCCATGCAGGAGATCGGCGGGCAGCCGGCGATCCTGGAAGGCTTCGTCTCCTTCGACCGGGAGGTTTCTGTCGTCACCGTCCGGTCGGAGGACGGCGCCCTGGGCTTCTACGACGTGATCGAGAACCATCATCGGAACGGCATTCTGGCGAGCAGCCATGTGCCTGCCGGCATCACTGGCGATTGCACCTACAAGGCCCGCGAAATCGCCGGCAAGATCGCCGGCGCGCTCGAGCATGTGGGCGTGCTCTGCGTGGAGATGTTCCATTGTGCGGGCGACAGGCCGGCATTGATCGTCAACGAGATCGCGCCCCGGGTTCACAATTCCGGCCACTGGACCATCGACGCCTGTCAGGCGAGCCAGTTCGAGAACCACATCCGCGCCATTGCCGGCTGGCCCCTCGGTCCCACGAGACGCCACAGCGATGCGGTGATGACCAATCTCATCGGCGGCGATGCGGACCGCTGGCAGGCCCTGGCGGCCGACGAGCGCGTCGCGCTTCATCTTTACGGCAAGGCGGAAAGCCGTCCCGGCCGCAAGATGGGCCACATCACCCGCATTTCGCCGAAAACGACCTAGCGCACCTAAAAGCTCAGAGCGTCGATCATCTCCGCGGCATCCTCGGCGCCCTTCTCCTGGCCGATCGCCGAGCCGATCTCCGCCGCGCGGGACAGCGTCTCCCAGCGTCGCGCTTTCTGCAACGCCCGGACCAAGCCGCTTGGCGTGAGCGACCGCAAGGGGAGCATCTTCGGCCCCGCCCCCAGCGCGGTCACGCACCGCCCCCAATAGGGCTGATCCATTCCCATGGGGCAAACGATCGTCGGCCGCCCCCAGCGCAGCCCCTCATGGGTCGTGCCGGCGCCGCCGTGATGCACCACCACTGAGCAGCGCTGGAACAGCCAATCGTGGGGCACCTCCTCCAACCTGTAGATCCCGTCCGTCGGCACAGGATCCAGCCCGCCCCAGCCCGTGGCGAGAACGCCGCGCATGCCGGCAAGCTTCAACCCCTTGATCACCGTCTTGGTCTGCCGCTTCACATCCGCCGCGGGCATGCTGCCAAAACCGACATAGACCGGCGGCGGTCCGCTCGCCAGAAACCGCTCCAGCGCCGGCGGCGGCTGGAAATGCCCGACCTGATCGAGAAACCAGTAGCCGGTGATCCGCTCCCGCTCCGTCCAATCGTCGGGCCGCGGCGCCAGATAGCGGCTATAGGCGTGCAGCCGCTGCCGGAGCCGTCCCTTCGGATCGTAGCCTTCGAAGAAATTCGTCGGCCCCCGCGTGGCGAGGCCGAGCTTGCTCTCCCGCCATTTGCCGATCAGCGATCTTTGCGCCCAGCGCGTCACCCGGTCGATGAGGTCGTGGCTTAGCCGGTTGCCGAGCCAGCCGAGATCCGGAAGCGGCGTGAACGGGTTAGGAAACGCACCGGTCGGAACGAAAGCCGGCTGCAGGGTGGACGCCACGGCCACTGCCTGGAGCGCCTCGGCGATATGCTGGGCCGCGAAGCCTCTTGGGTGATAGACGATGACATCGGGGCGGAATTCCTGCGCCACCGCCCACATCTCGTCGAACTGGGTCCGGATCACCCCCTTGAAATGACGCATCGCCTTGAATCGTCCGGCGATGCTGCGAAACGCCTCCTGGGCCACCGGCATCTGGATGATTTCCCGGTAGTTGATGGAAACCGTCGCCGGCGCAATCCCGTATTCGACGATCAAATCGTCGAAGCCTTGGCCGGTGCAGAGCGCCACCTCATGGCCCCGCCGGACCAGCGCCGCCCCCAGCGCCACATAAGGCTGAACGTCGCCGCGGCTGCCGAAGGTGAAGAGCAGAACCCTCATGCCGTCCCCTCACGGAACCATTTGCGGCCCACGACAGTCTTATGCTCGCTGGACAAGCGGCGGTCCTTTTGTTAGGTACTGCCCCAGATTCGAGGTCGGCCTCAACGCCGATGACCCGGCGTGGGCTTTGACCCGCTTCGATCCTCAAGATCACGACTATTCGGAGAAAGCACTCAAGTGCAAGTCGTTGTACGCGATAACAATGTCGATCAGGCGCTCCGCGCCTTGAAGAAGAAGATGCAGCGCGAGGGCGTGTTCCGCGAGATGAAGCTCCGGAACTTTTACGAGAAGCCTTCCGAGAAACGCGCCCGCGAGAAGGCGGAAGCCATCCGCCGCGCCCGCAAGCTGGCCCGCAAGCGCGCCCAGCGCGAAGGCCTCATCGCCGGCCGTGGACGCGGCCGCCGCTAAGCGCGAAGCCTTCTTCTTTACGATCGAGACGTAAGCCGGGGCATCCGCCACGGAACCGTCGCCCTAGCCCGCAGCCTCGGCTTTTGCGGGCTTTTTGGTGTTGGCCGCACGGCCGGCCGACCTCCCGCCCGCAAGACCTTGCAGGAATCCATCCACCGTCTCGAAGGCGCCGTGCTCGTAGAGGTCGTTGTGATCGGCCTCGGAAAACACTTTTATCTGCTTCGGCTCGGGGGCCTTGGCGAAAAGCTGTTCCGCCATGCGCAAGGGGATCACGCTGTCCTTCGACCCATGCACGATGAGCAGCGGCATCGTCACCTGATCGATCACGTCGATGGTCTTGTATTTGTCGACCATCACCAGCCGGAGCGGCAGGAACCACCAGGTCAGCCGGCCGACCGAGACTGCCGAGGTGAACGGCGCCTCCAGAACCAGAGCCTTGGCAGGGCGCTTCAGCGAGAGTTGCGTCGCCACCGAAGTTCCCAGGGATTCGCCGTAGATGACGATCTCATCGGGCAAGAGGCCGCGAGTTCGCAGAAAATCATAGGCGAGTTGCGCGTCGGCGACATTGTCGGCCTCCGTCGGCTTGCCTTCCGAGCCTCCGAAGCCGCGATAATTCAGCATGAACAGCCCGTAGCCGGCCTGTTTGATCTCGTCGATCTTATGGGCCCGCCCGGCGACGGAGCCGCCATTGCCGGTGAAATAAAGCAGCGTCGGCATGCCGTCCCGCGCCGGCACGAACCAGCCGATCAGGGTGATGCCGTCCGGCGTCTTGAGCTTGACCTCCTCGACACCCTCCAACTCCGTATCCTTCGGCGCCGTATAGGTCGGGTCGGGCACATAGACGAAATGCCGATGAATTCGGCGCGCGCCGACGCAAATCACCGCATAGGCCGCCACGAAAAGCAGAAAGATACCGAGCCACATGGAGCGAGACATACTCCGCCCTTCTTAAGATCGGAAGAAAGAATTCCCTAAGGCACGACTCGCTCCCTCTCCCCTCGGGGGAGAGGGTTGGGGTGAGGGGGAGCCGGAATCGCCGAAACCTATATCCCTCACCCGGATGCTGCGCATCCGACCTCTCCCCGGCGGGGAGAGGTGAAGGAGCCCCTACAGGCTCTTGACGATCTCCTCCGTCATCTTCTTCGCGTCGCCAAGCACCATCATGGTGTTGTCGCGATAGAAGAGCGGATTGTCGATGCCGGCATAGCCGGAGGCCAGGGACCGCTTGTTGAACAGCACCGTGCCCGCCTTCCAGACCTGCAGCACGGGCATGCCGTAGATCGGTGAGGTCTGATCCTCCTCCGCCGCCGGGTTGGTCACGTCGTTGGCGCCGATCACATAGACCACGTCCGCCTGGGAGAACTCGCTGTTGATATCCTCCAGCTCGAACACCTCGTCGTAAGGCACCTGGGCTTCGGCCAGCAGCACGTTCATATGACCAGGCATGCGGCCCGCCACCGGATGGATGGCGTATTTCACCTCGACGCCCTCTTCCTTCAGAACGTCGCCCATCTCGCGAAGGGCATGCTGGGCCTGAGCCACCGCCATGCCGTAGCCCGGCACGATGATGACCTTGCCGGCGTTCTTCATCAGGAAGGCGGCATCCTCCGCCGAGCCGAGCTTGACCGGCTTCTGCTCGCCGTCGCCGCCCGCAGGCCCGGCCGTCTCGCCGCCGAAGCCGCCCAGGATGACGCTGATGAAGGAACGGTTCATGCCCTTGCACATGATGTAGGACAGGATCGCGCCCGAGGAGCCCACCAGCGCGCCGGTGACGATCAGCGCCGTGTTGCCGAGGGTGAAGCCGATACCGGCCGCCGCCCAGCCCGAATAGGAGTTGAGCATCGAGACCACCACCGGCATGTCCGCTCCGCCGATGGGGATGATGATCAGAATGCCGAGCAGCAGCGAAAGGCCTGCGATCGACCAGAACAGCACCGCCGTCTGCTGCTGGCAGAACATCACCACCAGCACGACCAGGCCGACGGCCAGGGCGATATTGATCAGATGCCGTGCCGGCAGCGTGATCGGCGCGCCGGACATGCGGCCCGACAGCTTGGCGAAGGCGATGATCGAGCCGGTGAAGGTGATGGCGCCGATGGCCACGCCGAGGGACATCTCGACCAGGCTCTGCACCACGATATTGCCGGGCTCCCCGATGCCGAAGGCTTCCGGCGCGTAGAAGGCGGACCCCGCCACCAGCACCGCCGCCAGACCGACGAGGCTATGAAACGCGGCGACCAGCTCCGGCATCGCCGTCATGGCGATACGCCGCGCGATCGTCGCGCCGATCAACCCGCCCACGGCGATGCCGCCGACGATCATGCCCCAGGTGAGCGGATCCTCCGGCGCCGCCACGGCGAGCGTGGTGACCACCGCGATGGCCATGCCGGCCATGCCGATATAGTTGCCGCGCCGCGATGTCTCGGGCGAGGACAGGCCCCGCAAGGCCAGGATGAAGAAGACCGACGCCAGCAGATAGAGCAGCGGGACGAACTCGTTGGTCATCTCTAGCGCTCCTTCCGCTTGTACATCGAAAGCATGCGCTGGGTGACCAGGAAGCCGCCGAAGATGTTGACGCTCGCCAGGATCAGCGCGGCGAGCCCGAGCAGCTTGGCGATCCAGCCATTGGTCTCCGAAAGCGCGCCGCCGATCTCCACCGAGACGGCCAGCAGCGCGCCCACCACGATCACCGAGGAGATCGCGTTGGTCACCGCCATCAGCGGCGTGTGCAGAGCCGGTGTCACCGACCAGACCACGTAGTAGCCGACGAACACCGCCAGCACGAAGATCGAGAAGCGGAACACGAAGTCATGGGCGGAATGGCCGCCGCCTGCCGCCTCCTGGGCGAAGGCCGTGCCCGTGATGAAATTCTCCGCCGCCAAGCCGAAGCAAAGAACGGCAAGCGTCAGCCAAACCTGGCGCATGCGCGCAAGCTTGCTCATGATTTGTCTCCCTTGGTCGGACGCACAGGCTGGGTCCGGCTCGTCTGGGGCTTCGTGTTGCGCGCCGGCGTGCGCTTGGCGGCCGGCTTCTTCGCAGCGCCCGCAGCGGTGCTCTTGGTCCCGGCGCTCTTGGTTCCGGCGCTCTTGGCAGTCGAGCTCTTGCTCGTGGCGGTTTTGCGCGCCGCCGGCTTTCTCGCAGGCGCACTGCTGCCGCCGCCGGATTTCAGCGTATTCGCGATCATCTCGTTGACGATCTCGCCGTCCTTGGCGACCGCCGTTCCCTTGATGACCTCGTCCTCCCAGTCGAGCGCCAGCTCCCCCTTCTCCTTGTCGAACATCACCTCGATGAAGGAGACCAGGTTCTTGGCGTAGAGGCTGGAAGCGTTGACCGGAACCTCGCCGGGCAGGTTGAACTTGCCCATGATGGTCACGCCCTTGTGCTCGGCGATCTCGCCGGGCTTGGCGACCTCGACATTGCCGCCCCGCTCCACCGCCATGTCGACGATGACGGAGCCGGGCTTCATGCTCTCCACCTGCGCTCGGGTCAGCAGCACCGGCGCGGGCCGGCCCGGGATCAGCGCCGTGGTGACGATGATGTCCTGGTTCTTGACGTGATCGGAGATCAGCGCCGCCTGCTTCTTCTTATAGGCGTCCGACATCTCCTTGGCGTAGCCGCCGGCGGTCTCCGCCTCCTTGAACTCCTCGTCCTCCACGGCGACGAATTTCGCGCCCAGGGATTCCACCTGCTCCTTGGCGGCGGGCCGCACGTCGGTTGCGGTCACGATGGCGCCGAGACGGCGCGCCGTGGCGATGGCCTGCAGACCGGCGACGCCGGCCCCCATGATGAACACCCGCGCGGCCGGCACGGTGCCCGCCGCCGTCATCATCATCGGCAAAGCCCGGCCGAACGTGGCCGCGGCATCCACCACCGCCTTATAGCCGGCGAGATTCGATTGAGACGACAGAACGTCCATCACCTGGGCCCGGGTGATGCGCGGCATCAGCTCCATGGCGAACAGGTTCACGCCCGTCTTGGCCAGCGCATCGAGCCCCTTCGCATCGCCGAAAGGCTCCAGCATGCCGATCAGCAGCGCGCCTCTCTTCATGCTCTTGGCCAGAGCGGCGTCCGGCCGCCGTACCGTGAGCACGATATCGGCATCCTTCACCGCTTCGGCGTCGGACTTGGCGATCTTCGCGCCGGCTTCCTTGTAGTCCTCGTCAGAGAAGTGAGACCGCGATCCGGCGCCGGAGCGGATTACCACCTCCGCACCGTTCTTGGTCAGGCGCTTCACGCTTTCCGGCGTCACGCCGATGCGCGGCTCGTCCTTGCCTTCGGCAGGCACCCCGATGGTGATCATATCGGATATCCGTCGCTTGGGTTGCGGCGCTGAAGCGGCCGTCACGCCGGTCGCCCTCAGAGAGGAGAGGCGTTATGGCCGCTCAGAGGCTGATCGGAATCTTACGCGACGAAAAGGGCGAGCACGACCATCAGCGCTGCGGTGGCGGCGGTGCCCCAGATCGCTGCCTTGATGAAGAAGGCATAGGTGTGCTGGTGCTGGTCGTAGTCCATATCAGGATGGCATTCTGCCGGATCGATCTTCATGTCTACTGTCTCCCCCGAACGTATTGCCGTTCTTAGTGGTCGTATTCTCTATCGGCGAGGGAGATAGCACAAAGCATTAGCCTGCGGCAATCCGTCCGTGCGGTTGCTGCACATGGTCAGTCGCGCAGCGCCAGAAGCCGCTCCGCCACCCGCCCCTGCGATCCGGATCGCCGGGAAGGTCGAACTCCTCCGTCTCAATCCTCAGGAGTATTGCGGCTAATTCCCTAGAGGATGCCCTGCCCTAAGCCGCCCTAATAACGGAACCACATAGTGATCGTATTCGTCGGCGGCTACGGGCACATCGGCAATGCCAATCGGATCCCACATTGTGAGGAGGATGGCAGAAATCGCGTTCGTTCGATTCTCGTTCTCTTCGGTCATTGCCCCCACACCGTAATCACTCGACCTGCGGGGCTAAGCACGACCGCCTTCTGCACCTAAGCCTCTTATGCGCACCAATCCTGAGAATTATAGGAATACTCTGGCGGCGCGGGCATATCTGGATTCGAGCCTTCAATGACGCCCCCAAGAAATCGCCCCAAAATGACCCCGAATAAGGCGGGAACGGCCTTGTGTCGCCGTCGGTTCTCTATCCCACAACGCGATATGGAGGACTGCCATGAAGACCACCATTCGGAATGTGCTGTTGGGCGCCGGGCTCGTGGGCGGCGTCGCCCTGGCGACCCCGGCCCTGGCCGACAAGACCACCACCTCGGTGGATCCGGTGACCGGCGCCACCGTCACGGTGCATGAGAGAAGCGCGCTCCTGCCGCGCAATCGGACCAGGGAGGTGATCGTTACCCCCGGGCCGCAGCCTGAGCCCTATGTCGTCGGAACGTCGGGAGCCTATGGCGCCGCGCCCGATCCTTACGCCAGCGCCCCGGCGGGCTATTTCGACACGCCCGACCCTTACGCCGATATCGGCGAGGACAGGGTGATCCACCATCGCGAGGAAACGACCATCGAGCGCTACTAAGACGCGAGAAAGCGTCGCCTCTTGAAGTCAGTGTGCGCGTAGGCCGATGCCGCTTTCGGGACCCAGGTCCGGAGGCGGCATCGGTTTTTTGGGGCACGCTCTTGAGAGCCGTCATGCTGAGGTGCCCGGCCTTGGCCGGGCCTCGAAGCAGGCGGCCCATCCTTCGAGGCACGCGTTCCCCGCGCATCTCAGGATGACGCCGAGCAAGACGGCAGCTTCCGCAGTCCTAAGGCAAAGGCACGCCCGTCGCCGTGAAGGCCTCCCGCTGGCGCGTCGCCACCGCGTCGATACCGGTGCCGGCGATCGCCTGGTTGAACAGCTGGTGATAGTTCAGCGCCGAATCGAGATGCAGGAAAACGCCGCCGAGCCCGATCGCCGCCCGGTCCATGAAGACGAACTCCCGCGGCACCTTAACCGGGCCCTTCTCCTGCAGCGCCTTATGCACCTGGAACGCCTCGCGCCGCCCATACATGCCCGGCGTCGTGCCTTCCGCGATTGTGCGCACCCGGTCCTCCAGCATCGGTCCGTAGATGAACTTGGCCCAGATATTCAGCACGTCGATCACATCCGCCCTCAGCCCGAGGAAGCCCCAGGTCTCGTAGGCATGCACGATCAGGTCCCGGTCATTCCGCAAGAGCCCGTGATAGAGATCGATCACCCCCTGGATGAATTTGGGCTGGAAGGTCCGCATGCAGCCATAGTCGAGCAGGTTGATGCCCGCCGCGCGCCCCGCCTCGTCCTCGAAGATGGTGTAGTTCCCGAGATGGGGATCCCCATGGATGATCCCGTAATGGCTGAACGGGAACCACCAGGCCTTGAACATGGCCGATGCGATCCGGTTGCGCTCCTCCAGCGGCCGGTCCGTGTAGTCGAGCAATGGCCGGCCTTCGAGCCAGGTCATGGTGAGAAGACGCTTGGTGGAAAGCTCCGGCAGCACCTCCGGCACGCGGATCATCGCTTCGTCCTTGAAGATCCGCCCGTAGAGCTGCATATGGCTGGCCTCCAGCTCATAGTTCAGCTCTTCCCGCAGACGCGCGGCGATCTCGGTCTTCATCTCCGACGTGTCGATGGCCGGCCGCATGCGCCGGTGCAGCGAGAACAGCACGCCGAGCTGG
Source organism: Methyloligella sp. ZOD6 (assembly GCA_050110875.1). GTDB lineage: Bacteria > Pseudomonadota > Alphaproteobacteria > Rhizobiales > Methyloligellaceae > Methyloligella. The sequence goes on along the minus strand of CP188828.1, from coordinate 1,354,222 downwards.
TTGAGGTCCGCCTCCACCGCCGACTGCATGTCCGGATATTGCAGCTTCACCGCCAACGCCCGCCCGTCATGGGCCGTGGCGCGATGCACCTGGCCGAGCGAGGCGGAATTGGCGGCCGTCCGCTCGAAGCTGGCGAATCTTCCCTCCCAATCGGGACCGAGCTCGGAAGCCATGCGCCGCTTCACGAAGGGCCAGCCCATGGGCGGGGCATGGCTCTGCAGCTGGGAGAGCTCCGCGGCATATTCCGCCGGCAGCGCCTCGGGGATCGTGGCGAGCAGCTGGGCCACCTTCATCATCGGCCCCTTCAGACCGCCCAGCGCGTCTGCCAGCGCCGCCGCATCCTTGTCCCGCTCCGGATCCAGCCCGAAGGCTCGCCGCATGGCGAGATTGGCCGCCACCCCGCTCATATTGGCGCCCACCTTCGCGTAGCGAAGCGCCCGCGCGCTGAACCTGTTCCTCTCCCGGTCGGCGTCCCGTTCGGTCATCTCGTCCTTTCGGCCTCTTCGGTGCGAAGCGCTTCCCCGGGGCGCCTTTCCGTCACGCCCGGCTTGGCTTCCGATAACGGCCTCTTCATATAGGGTGCGCGAGCCTTCGCCGCTCCCCGAATTTCACGAACCATCGAGCCAATCGCAAAACCATGTCGAAGTTCCTCAAAACGCTCACCATGGCCGGCCTCGTTCTCGGTCTCGTCCTGACCGGCGCCATTCTGCTGGCGCGGGTGATTCCGATGCTGGACATCGTGAGCAACGGGCTGCCCTTCCTCATCCTGGGCTGCCTCGGCCTCTTCCTTCTCGCCGCCTATACCGGGCCGAAAGGCGCCGCCCCCTCCGCCTTGGTGCTGCTGATCTTCAATGCCGTGATGCTCTACCCCGGCCTTCAGAGCACGGCCATAGACGCCGAGGACGGCCGGGCACGCCTGCTCCGCGTGGCCACGCTCAATGTCCGCCAGGGCAACGACGCGCCGGAGAAGGTGGTCCGCTGGTTCGAGCAGATGGACCCGGACGTCATCGTCATGCAGGAGATGTGGCGTCTCAAGCGGCCGCCCTTCGACGACCTTCTCGCCCGTTACCCCCACCGGGTCGGCGAGGAGAGCATCGTCATCCTCTCCAAGCATCCGATCCAATCGCAAGGCCAGATCACCCGCGCCGGCTTCCAGCCCTGGAACAGCACCCTCGCCCGCTGGGCCCAGATCGCGGTCGGCGGCGTCCCGGTCGAGATCCTCGCCGTCCACCCGGCCCGGCCCTTCTATCCCGATCTACAGCAGCACGACATGGAGAGCATCACCCGCTTCGTGCAGTCGCGTCACGGCGCGCTGGTGGTCGCCGGCGATTTCAATCAGACGCCCTGGACCCAGACCCTCCGCCGCTTCACCGACATCACCGGCCTCGGCGCCCTCAACACCTATCATCCCACCTGGCCCATGCGGCGGGACACGCTGCGGCTGCTGCCCCTCTTTCCCATCGACAACATTTTCATCTCCAGCCAGCTGGCCGTGATCGACTTGGAACTGGCTCCGGACCTCGGCTCGGATCATCGGGCGATCGCCGCCGATCTGGCGCTCGCCGCGCCGGCGCCGTAAGATGGCGCAAGAAGCGATGGAGGTTCCCATGATCCGCACCCTTCTGCTGACATTGCTCTTCGGCTTCGTCCTTGCCCTGCCCGCCGAGGCCGCCGAGCAGACATTGGAGCTCTGGAAATCGCCGAGCTGTAATTGCTGCGAGAAATGGGCCGACCATATGCGGGCGGAAGGCTTCGAAGTCGCTCCCCACGGCGCCTCCCGCGCCACCCTCGACCAGATCAAACGGCAAGCCGGCGTGCCCGAAAACCTCGCCGCGTGCCACACGGGCAAGATCGGCGGCTACGTCATCGAAGGCCACGTGCCGGCCGCCGATGTGGCGCGGCTCCTGAAGGAAAAGCCCGACGCGATCGGCCTCACCGTGCCCGGCATGCCCATCGGCTCTCCCGGCATGGAAGGGCCGGATCCGGAGGCATACGAGGTTCTGCTGATCAAGCCCGACGGCAGCACGGAAGTTTTCGCCCGCCACGGCTAGCGGCTCTTCGGGACGCCGGTCAGGAACCCGGCTTCCGGCCCTTGGCCAGGTCTTCCATCATCTGGCGCCTGGCGCGCTCCAGCTCGTCCTCCAGGCTCTGATCGAACCCGCCCGGATTCGGCCGGGGCTGTGCTGGCGCCTGTGGCGGCGGATAGCGTTGCGGCTGCGGCCGTGGCGTTGGCTGCGGTGACGGCAAGGCGCGTGGAAGTGGTGGAGCGGGCCGGGATGGCGGCTTGAGCGGTTCGAGTGTCGGGGGAGCCCGCCAAGGCGCAGGCTCCTGCGGCCAGGAGGCCGGGGGAGCCGATGGCGGCGAAGCCACGGAAGACGGGCCGGGCTGTGGCGGGCGGTCTTGTCTCGACCGGTCGCCGGTGGCGGTCGTCGCGTCCACCGCCTCTTCGGTCTGCGGCCCAAGGAAGAGCAACAGCAACACCACCACGGGCGTCAGGAAATGTTTGAGTAGTATCGCGCCCGCCACCCCCGCCGCGAGATCGTCGCCGTCGAGGATGTTGTTGACCAGGCTCAGCCCCGAACCGACCAGGAAGCAAGCCGCTACCAGCGCCACGGCGATCCGCGCCGGCCGCTTGGCGAAGGCGGCATAGAGGCTTGCCGCCCCCAACCCCAGATTGGCGAAGGCCACCTCCATCTGGAACGGGCTCGGCGCCCAGCCGAACCGGTCCGCGACGGTCTGAGGCAGGAAGCCGTAGGTCACGAAATCCCAGATCGCCATCGTGCCCAGCGGAAACACGAACAGCCAGCGCAGCAAGGACCGGCCGATATTGGAAGGCGTCAAAGCTTGGGAGGAGACGTAAAGCGCTGCACCGGCCACGATCAGCGCGGCCATCCACATCAGCATCGGCATGAAGGTGATCATCCGGCCTCCTTGCAAGAGGCGTTCTTACGGCGCTGGAGGGCCGGGCTTATCAAGCGTTGCCGGCCTCCGCGTCCATCGCCTCGAGCTCGTCGATCAAGCCTTCGATCACGTTCAGCCCCATGGACCAGAAGCCGGGCTCCGACGCGTCGAGCCCGAACGGTTTCAGCAATTCCTTGTGATGCTTCGAGCCGCCCGCAGCAAGCATATCGAGATAGCGTTCGGCAAAGCCTTCATCCGACTTTTCGTAGACCGCATAGAGCGAGTTCACAAGGCAGTCGCCGAAGGCATAAGCGTAAACATAGAACGGCGAATGGATGAAGTGGGGGATGTAGCACCAGAAGGTCTCGTACCCCTCGCCCAGCTCGATCGCCGGCCCCAGGCTCTCCTTCTGGACCTCCATCCACATGTCGCAAAGCTGCTCCGAGGTCAGCTCGCCCTGACGCCGCTCCGTATGGATCTTCCGCTCGAACCAATAGAACGCGATCTGGCGGACGACCGTGTTGATCATGTCCTCCACCTTCAGGGCCAGCATCGCCCGGCGCTCCGCCGCCGACGGCGCCTTGTCGAGCAGTCGCCGGAAGGTCAGCATCTCGCCGAACACGGATGCCGTCTCGGCGAGAGTCAGCGGCGTCGGCGCCATCAACGGCCCCTGCCCGTTCGCCAGCACCTGATGCACCCCGTGCCCCAGCTCGTGGGCCAGCGTCATCACGTCCCGCGGCTTGCCGAGATAATTCAACATCACATAGGGGTGCGCGCTCGGCACGGTCGGGTGGGAGAACGCGCCGGGCTGCTTGCCGGCCCGAGCCGGCGCATCGATCCAGCCGTGATCGAAGAATTGCTTGGCGATATCGGCCATGCGCGGCGAGAAATCGCCATAGGCCGAAAGCACCGTATCGCGCGCCTGGTCCCAGCCGATCGACCGGGTCGGCTCCTTCACCACCGGGGCGTTGCGGTCCCAGTGCATGAGCTTGTCCTTGCCCAGCCATTTGGCTTTCATCTTGTAGTAGCGGTGGGAGATGGACGGGTATTTGTCCCGCACCGCCTGCACCAGCGCATCCACCACCTCGCGTTCCACCCGGTTCGCCAGATGGCGGGAATCGGCAACGTCCTCGAAGCCGCGCCAGCGGTCGGAGATCTCCTTGTCCTTGGCCAGCGTGTTGGTGACGATGGTGAAGAGATGGATGTTCTCCTTGAACTCCTTCCCCAGCGCTTGCGCCGATTTGCGCCGCTTCTCCTCGTCGGAATCGAGCAGAAGATTGATCGCCGGCTCCAGGCTCAAGCTCTCGCCATCCACCTCGAAGCGCATTTGGGCGAGCGTCTCGTTGAACAGCCGGTTCCAGGCGCCCCGGCCGGAGACCGCCTTCTCATGGAACAGCTGCTCCAGCCTGTCGTCGAGCTGATAGGGCTTCTCCTTGCGCAGATCCTCGATCCACGGCCGGTAATGGGCGAGAGCCGGCACCTCCATGGCCCGCGCGACGATCCCGTCGTCGATCCGGTTCAATTCCAGCGGAAAGAAGATCAATTTCGAGCTGATCGTCGTCACCCGCTCCTGAATGTCGCCGAAGAATTTCTGGCGCGCAGGATCCGAAGTATCGGCGGCATAGCGCAGGCTGGCATAGGAGATCACTCGGCCGAGCAGATCGCTCAAAGCCTCGAATTCCCGGATCGCGCCGGCCAGATCCTCGCCGCTATGGGCCGCGATCGCCGAGAGCTTGCCCGCATAGCTCTTCTCCATCGCCTCCGCTGCCTGCTCTGCCCGGCCCAGATCGGCCTCGAGCTCCGGCGCATCCGGCGAGGGGTAGAGATCCTCCAGCTTCCATTCCGGCAGATCCCCCAGCGTATTGGAGACATCCGTGGCGGGGGCGCCTTCGGCAGTCGAGAAGCACGGGAATCCGGCAGTGAAAAACTTGGCAGGCAGCATGTGTTGGATCTCGTCAGAAAGGTGCGAAATGAGGAATCGGGTTGCGGCCACTTACGGCTTAAAGGCGGGCTTTGTCCATCCCGCCGGCCACCGAAAGCCGCCCAACGCCACCCTAGAAAATGGTGCATTTGAAGGCGCTTACCAGCCCGGCGCCGTGGCGAAACGGCATCGCTTCCCCAAAATCGAACCCAGATAAAGAGGATATTTACCTTCCTGGCGCAAATTTTGTCGTCAGGAACAGCGCCTGAGGCCCGAGTATTGGGTCCGCCCGGCAGCCGCTCCGACCATTTGTATTGTGCGTAATCGTAGCGAGTCTTGCGTCATGGCTAAACGGGTTCTGGTCGTCGATGACGACCCAGCGCAGCGTCGTATCCTCGAGGAAACGATCAAGCGTTTCGGTTATAGCGTCGTCTCCGCCGAAAGCGGCGACCAAGCTCTGGAGATGCTTCAGGCCGAAGGAGCGGATATTCAGCTGCTTCTTCTCGATCTCGTGATGCCGGGCACCGACGGAATGGATGTGCTGGCCGCCATGAAGACGCTCCCGAAGAAGCCGCCGGCCATCGTGCAGACTGCCCACGGCTCCATCGACGCCGCGATTTCCGCCATGCGGGCCGGCGCCGCAGATTTCGTGGTGAAGCCCGTGAGCCCGGAAAGGCTGGAGGTTTCCATCAAGAACGCGCTCCGCATCGAAGCCCTCCAGGGCGAGCTGACCCGCATGAAGGCGAGTCATGGCGGTGAGCTGTCCTTCGACGATCTGATCGCCGGCAGCGAGACCATGAACCGCGTGGTCGCGCTCGGCAAACGCGCCGCCAAATCTCAGATTCCCGTGCTTATCGAAGGCGAAAGCGGCGTCGGCAAGGAGCTTGTCGCCCGCGCCATCCAGGGCGAGAGCGACCGCGCCGGCAAGCCCTTCGTCACCGTGAACTGTGGCGCGATCCCGGAAAACCTGGTCGAGAGCATCCTCTTCGGCCACGAGAAAGGCTCCTTCACCGGCGCCACGGAAAAGCGCATCGGCAAGTTCCAGGAGGCCGATGGCGGCACCCTCTTCCTCGACGAGATCGGCGAATTGCCTCTCGACGCCCAGGTCAAGCTGCTCCGCGCCCTGCAGGAGGGCGAAATCGACCCTGTCGGAGGAAAGCAGCCCGTGAAGGTCGATTTCCGTCTGATCTCGGCCACCAACCAGGACCTGATCAAGCTGGTCCAGGAAGGCAGCTTCCGCGAGGACCTCTATTACCGGCTGAACGTTTTCCCCATCTGGGTGCCCCCCTTGCGCGAGCGCATGGAAGACGTGCCGGAGCTGGCCCGTCATTTCGCGGCGCGTTTCGCCAGCGAGGAGGGCAAGCAGATCGACGGGCTGGAGCAGGACGCCATCGCCATGCTCTCCCGCTATAGCTGGCCCGGCAATATCCGCCAGCTCGAGAACGCCATGTTCCGCGCCGTGGTGCTGGCCGACGACAATATGCTGGGCGTGAACGAATTTCCCCAGATCGCCGCCCATGTGGAGGGATATTCCGTCACCGTGCCCCCGGCACCGGCCCCCAAGAAGGCCCCGCAGATCGACGGCCCCGTGGTGCTCGGCGATTCCGGCCGCACCCCCGCCACCATCCACATTCCCTCCGGCAACGGCCGCGACGCCGTCGGCATCCCCGCCTTGAGCGATTCCGGCGACATCCGCCCCCTCGACGCCATCGAGGCCGACATGATTCGCCTCGCCTTCGGCCGCTATCGGGGGCGCATGACGGAGATTGCCAAGAAGCTGGGCATCGGCCGCTCGACGCTCTACCGGAAAATGCGCGAAATCGGCCTGGAAGCGAGAATTGGCTAATTTGCAATCACGGTCTTGCAGGAAAGCAACAGTCGCCGGAAAAAGCACCTGATTCCGGGCCGAAAACCGGCCCGGCCTCTGGTTTTCGCAAGGGGGCCAAGCTACGTTCCAGACCTTGCCGAATCGTACCGCGTTGTCCGGCCAGGGAGCAGGAATATGAGGCCTATTTATTCGATTGCTGTCGGACTTTCTTTGCTCGTCCCATTAGCGGCGGCGACGAGCCTTCCGGCGTTTGCCGCGGAACCCGACGGCCCTGCGGCGCTGATCGGCCGTAACGAGGCGATCCGGATCAGCGTCCAGGACCAGCTATCCGAGAAATTCACCAGCGCGACCGAGACGCGCAAGCAGGAGCATGGCGCTCTTGTGGAATATTATTCGCTGCCCGAGAACAAGCCTCTCTGGGTGAGCGATAAGGGTTTGAACGACCGCGCCGAGAAAGTGATCGCCGAGCTTCGGAAGGCCGATAGCTATGGCCTGCGCTCCGCCGATTACGCCGTGCCGGATCTGTCCGATTTCGACCCCGCCAGCTTCAACGACGATCCCGCAGCGGCGGCCAAGCGCCTGGCCGATGCCGAGATCAAGATCAGCTTCGCCGTGGTCCGCTACGCCCACGACGCCCGCGGCGGCCGCATCGTGCCGCGCCAGGTCAGCGGCTATCTCGATCCCGATCTCCGGCTGCCCAAGCCGCTGGAGGTGATCGAATCCATCTCCTTCCGCTCCGATCCTGCCGGCTATCTCCGGAGCTTCCAGCCCGATCAGCCGCAGTTCGAGGCCCTGCGCCGCGTCCTTGCCAAGCTGCGCGGCGAGGACCAGAAGGAAGAAGAAGAGCCGAAGGTCGTCATCCCGTCCGGCCCGACCCTGCGCCTGGGCATGAAGCATCCTCAGGTGCGCCTGCTCCGCAAACGTCTCGAGGTGAGCGCCGCGCCCGAAGAGGTCGGCGACGGCGCCCCCGCGGCCGATCCTGAGCTCTTCGACAAGGATGTCCAGAACGCGGTCGTCGCCTTCCAACAGGCCCACGGCATCGCGACCGACGGTCTCGTCGGCCCCGGCACCCGCCGCATCATGAATGGTGGCCCGGCCGATATGGGCAACCAGGATCAGATCAACCTCGTGCTCGTCAACATGGAGCGCTGGCGCTGGCTGCCCAATCATCTGGGCAACTTCTACGTCCGCGTGAACATTCCGGAGTTCAAGCTGCGCGTGGTCGAAGACCGCAAGGTCATCCATTCCGCCCGCACCGTGGTCGGTAAGCCGAGCACCGCGACGCCGGTGTTCTTCGACGAGATGGAGACCATCGTCTTCAACCCGTCCTGGCACGTGCCGAACTCCATCAAGACCGACGAAATCCGCCCCTATATCCGGCGGACCGGCGGGTGGTTCTCGAGCCAGGGCTGGGACACCAGCGTGATCAGCCGGCATAACCTGCGGGTCAATTACAAGGGCCGCGAGGTCAACCCGCAGAGCATCGACTGGGATCGTGTGGATGTGCGCAACATCGCCTTCCGGCAGCCGCCGGGGCCGAAGAACGTGCTCGGCGTGGTGAAGTTCCTCTTCCCGAACAAGCATAGCGTCTACATGCACGACACGCCTCAGCGCTATCTCTTCGCCAATACGGTTCGCGCCGAGAGCCATGGCTGCATCCGGGTGCAGAATCCGGACGTGCTGGCGGCGCTGCTGCTGCAGAAGGATCAGGACTGGAGCAAGGGACGGGTCGATTCCATGATCCGCACCGGTCACGATTCGGGCGTTGCCCTGAAGCGGCGTATCCCGGTCTACATCACCTACTTCACCGCCTGGGCCAAGCCGGATGGGACCCTTTCCCGCTACGGCGATCTTTACGGCCACGACCGGCGGATGGAGCGTGCGCTTAGCCTTTAAGCGCCGCGCAAAGCGATCATGGTTAACGCCGTCGGCGAATAAGTTGCTGACGGCGTTAACTTTTTCGCCCTCTTTTGCTCAAATTTCCCCTCAATACTTTTCTTTAACCGCGGTCGAAGAAGACTCGCCGTCTTGCGACGCCCAGTTCGGGCGACAAAACGGGGATGAGGGAGGCCGCAGCCAAAGCGACGTTCGGCCTTGGCCTAGTAGCTGCGTAGGGGTGGAATGCGAAGACGCGGATTTCTTCCGAGCCGCAATGCTGTGCGCGCGATTTTCGCGTGCCTTCTCGCCGTCTTCCTGGCGACGCCCGACCTCTATTCGCCCGCCGCCAACGCCAATTCCACGGCCAGAACCCTTCGCTTCTATAATATCCACACCAAGGAATATCTGACCGTCACCTACAAGGTGAACGATCGCTTCGTGCCGTCCGCCATGGACAAGCTGAACAGGTTCATGGGCGACTGGCGCGCCAAGGACCACACCAAGATGGATCCGGAGCTGATCGATCTGATCTGGCGGATCTATACCCAGCTCGGCGCCACCGAGCCGATCCACCTGATCTCCGGCTACCGGTCCCAGAAGACCAACAACAAGCTGCGTGCCAATGGCGGCGGCCAGGCGAAATACAGCCAGCACATCCTCGGCAAGGCGGCAGACATCCATATTCCCGACGTGCCGGTGAAGAAGCTGCGCAATCTCGCCCTGATCCAGGAATTCGGCGGCGTCGGCTACTATCCGAACTCCGGCATCCCCTTCGTCCATGTCGATACGGGCCGCGTGCGCATGTGGCCCCGCATCCCTCATATGGAGCTGGCGGCCCTCTTCCCGGACGGCAAGACCGACTACATCCCGAGCGACGGGCGCCGCATCAGCAAATCCGATTACCGCCGCGCCGCAGCCTCCGGCAAATACCAAACCGCCGCGGACATACTGCGCGGCCGGCCGGCAGCACCGGCACCGACCGCCGTGGCCGCTGCCGAACCGCCGCCGCTGCCGACACCGGCGCCCTTCCGGCAGCTTTCCAATCAGCTGGCCAGCGCCGGCGACACCCAGCCAAACAATCCGCTGCTTGCCGCGAACAATGTGAATTATCGCCCCATGAGCCTGGGCAAGGCGGACGATACGGCCGAATCTGACGCCCCGGCTTCCGCCATGCAGGCATCGGCGCCGCTCCCGGTCCGCAAGCCGGCCAGGCCCTTTGCCATGGCAAGTCTCGGCGGTCCTTCCCTATCGCCCAATCTCGAGCCCGCACCGGCACCCGAGCCCGTTTCCGCGCCGCAACCCGCAAGCCGCTCTGGCAGCAGCAGCGCCTATCGGAAGACCGATGTGATGAGCCTACCGGCGCAGGACGAGGAACACCCCGAGGAGGCGCTCACCTTCGCCCATTACAACGTCGCCATTCTGATGAGCGACCGTCCGGTCGGCTATGACCGCGAAATCGCGCCGATGATCCACCCCCGGCAGAACGATCCCGCCATCGTGTTCGAGGAACTCTCCGTTCCTCATGCGCTTCAATTGCGCGATACGGATCGGGTGATGAGCCTTGCCATGACCGACCGTTTCGAGGGCGCTGCGGTGAGAAGCCTCTACGCAGCCCTGCCCGGCAATAACGGGACCAAGCTCGCCTCGCGCTAAGCCGCAGGCAACCGCAATCTACGCGGCCGCCACCTCGCCCTCGTCGTCATCCATGCCGAGCGCATGGAGATAGGTGGTCAGCACCGCCTCCTCCTCTTTCCGCTTCTCCTCGTCCTGCTTGCGGATCCGGATCACGGATTTCAGCGCCTTGGTATCGAAGCCGTTGGCCTTGGCCTCGGCATAGACCTCCTTCAGATCGGCGGCCAGCGCCGCCTTCTCCTCTTCCAGGCGCTCGATGCGGGCGACGATCGTGCGGAGCTGATCCTTGGCTGACGAATGAAGCGACACGTGTGGACCTCACTGAACTGAAAGGCTGATGAACGGGTGAAAGCGAATCGAAAGACGAGCTTAGGCGGCGGCGCTTTCGCCCCGCAAGCGTCGTGAACGGGAAATCCAAGCTATCCAAAGGCGGCCTGCAACGATCATGAAATGCATAGAGATATCAGGGACTTATTTCTGATATTTGGCCTTCCACTCTGCATAGGCCATGCCGTAGACGATCTCTCGCGCCTCCTCCTTCGACAAGGTGACGCCCTTCGCCTCCGCCGCCTCTCTGTACCAGTTGGAAAGACAGTTGCGGCAGAACCCGGCCAGCTCCATCAGATCGATATTCTGCACATCCGTGCGGTCTCTCAAGTGGTCCCGCAGACGTCGGAAAGTCGCCGCTTCCAGCTCCGTGCGCAGCGCCGCGTCGATCGCGGGCTTCGCCGCATCTTCGGGCTCTGCGGCCGCCTTCTTTTCCGCCTCTTCCACATGAAGCCCGCCGCTGCCGCCGGTCTTGCCCGGCGCGGGACGGCCTGAAACCCGCTCGCTGCTGCCCCCGGAACTCGCGATCCCGTCGATCGCCTCGGCAACCGCTTTGTTCGCCATCACCGCACCGACGATCCGGGCCAGGCGCTCGGCCCATTCCGTCTGCTCCCGTTCGGTTCCGATCAGGTCTTGCCGGAGCTCGATCAGCGCATGGGCGATGCCGCGCCGCGTTCCGTGGCGATTGAGCGTATCGCCCTCCAATTCCCCGCTATAGGGCACGTTTTCGTCCGAGACGATATCCGGCTCGGCTTTCAGCCCGGCCAGCAGCGGCTGGGGCAACCGTCCGTCCTTGTCCCACAAAACGGTGGCATGCCACGGTCGCGGCACGCCTTTCCAAGCCGGCGTGAAGCTGTGGATGGCGAGCAGGGCCGGCACGCGCCCGCCCGCGATGCCCTGATCGATCAGCGCGTCGATGGCATCGTGATAGGGCTGATAGAAGCTATCGATTCGTGCCTGGCGCTCTTCCGCCGTAAGCCCGACATTGCCCGGAACGATCACCCCGTCGGAAATCTGCATGATCCGGGTCGGATCCCGGGGTCCGCGATTGGGGTCGATCAGGAGGCGCGAAAATCGCGTCAGCAGGGCCGGCGCGCCAAGCAGTGCCGCCAGCTTCTCCGCCACGCCCCGCGCGCCGGGATCGTAGGCGATGTGCCGCCGCAGGATCTCATTTTCCAGCCCCAGCTGCCCGTAGCGCTCCGGAATCGTGTTCTCCGCGTGGTCGCAGAGAATGATAAGCCCGCTGGAGAGATCGCCGTCGATATAGCGGTAGGATTGCTCTTGCGGTTGGGTTGGCTCGTGCTGGGCGACCCGCTGCTCCACTGAACGCCTCTTCTTCTCCTTTACAGGCTTCCTGATCGAAGCCCTTTCGTTAAAGCCTCAGCCCCTATACAACACGAAGAGCAGGACTGGGAGCAGGGTCTCGTTGCGACCCATTCTCCCAACCATCGCGCGGCGGGTTTTTGCGGGGGTGAATTGCTCTTATAATCCGGCGCGCCGATGATAGAAACGCACCCGTTCGGTATCATCAATCCATTCGTGACCAAAGGCTCAGACTTGACTGTCGCTTCCAAATCGATGCGAACCCCGGCCAACGCTGCCGGTCGCATGAGGAAACAACTGATTCGTCTTCTTTTCTGTTTCATGGCTGCGGCGCCTCTGCTCGCCACCGGCACCGCCGCCCATGCCGATCTGAAGCTGTGCAATACGACCACCAGCCGTGTCGGCGTGGCCATCGGCTATAAGGACAAGGAAGGCTGGGCCACCGAAGGATGGTGGAACGTCGCCGCCCATACCTGCGAGACGCTGCTGAAAGGCGTGCTCATCGCACGGTATTATTATCTCCACGCGGTCGATTACGACCGGGGTGGCGAATGGGCCGGTAGCCTCTCCATGTGCACCGATGACAAGGCGTTCACCATCCGTGACACAAAAAATTGCGTTAAGCGCGGCTATAAGCGAACCGGTTTCTTTGAAGTAGACACCGGTGAGGAGCGTGACTGGACCGTCCGCCTTACCGATCCCGGCGCTGAAGACAACGCACAATGAGGCGAAATCGAAGGGTCAAGATCGTCGCCACTCTCGGACCCGCATCAAACAACAGAGCGACTTTGGGCACCCTTTTCGAGAAGGGTGCGGATGTGTTTCGCATCAATATGAGCCACACCAGCCATGAGAGCATGGCTGAGACCCAGAGCATCATCCGCGAGCTCGAGCAGGAATATCAGCGCCCCATCGGCATCCTTGCCGATCTGCAGGGGCCGAAGCTGCGCGTCGGCTCCTTCGATTCGGGCGCCATGCGTCTCACCGAAGGCGATGTGGTAGGCTTCGTCCGCCGCGAGGTCGTCGACGGGTCGGGCCGCATCCACCTGCCCCATCCCGAGATCTTCGAGGCCATCGAGCCGGGCCACACCCTGCTGCTCGACGACGGCAAGCTCCGTCTCCGCGTGGTCGATTGCAGCGATGTTCGAATCGATGCCGAGGTGATCGTCGGCGGCTCCCTCGGCAGCCGCAAGGGCGTCAGCCTGCCCGATACCGTCCTCCCGGTCGGCGCCATGACCGACAAGGACCGCGCCGATCTCGAGGCCGCCTGCCAGACGGGCGTGGATTGGATCGCCCTCTCCTTCGTGCAGCGCGCCGACGACATCGCCGATGCGCAGCGTCTGGTCGACGGCCGCGCCGCCGTGATGGCCAAGATCGAGAAGCCGGCAGCCGTGAACGAGCTCGCCGGCATCGTGGAGCTCGCCGACGGCATCATGGTCGCCCGTGGCGATCTCGGCGTCGAAATGCCGGTGGAGAAGGTGCCCGGCCTGCAGAAGCAGATCACCCGCGCCGCCCGCAATGCCGGCAAGCCCGTGGTGGTCGCCACGCAGATGCTCGAATCCATGATTTCTTCGCCGGTTCCGACCCGCGCTGAGGTCTCCGACGTCGCCACCGCCGTCTTCGAAGGCGCCGACGCGGTGATGCTCTCCGCCGAATCGGCTGTCGGAAAATACCCGGCTGAGGCGGTCGCCACCATGGACCGGGTGGCCATCGAAGTGGAGCGCGATCCCCTCTACGAGGCGATCATCCACGCCCAGAACATCTATCGCGAGGCCACGGGCATCGACGCGGTCTCGGCGGCCGCGCGCACCGTCGCCAACACCCTGAACCTGGCCGCGATCGTCTGCTACACCTCGTCCGGTCAGACCAGCATCCGCGCCGCCCGCGAGCGGCCGCCCCAGCCGATCCTGGCGCTGACGCCCGTGCCGGCGACCGGCCGGAAGCTCGCCATCGTCTGGGGGCTCCACTGCGTGCTGACCGGCGATCCGCGCGATGTCGACGACATGGTGGCCAAGGCCTGCCGTATCGCGCTCGAGGAAGAATTCGCCCAGGACGACGATCAAATCATCATCTCCGCGGGTCTGCCCTTCGGAAAATCCGGCGGCACCAATATGCTGCGCATTGCCAAGGTCGGCGACAGCTCCCACCAGCCGGCTTAGCCGGCCACTGGGGCGCTGACCGATTACGCCTTGGCGGCCGCTCGGGTATCGGCGCCCCTATCCTGCTGCTCCTTCCGGGCAATCTCCCAGCGCAGCCGGGCCCAGCGATAGGCATCCAGCACCGAAAGCGAATAGACCGCGAAGCCGCCGGCATACCGCCCGATGAACGAGGCGTCCGCGGCGGCCGTATGCATGGTCACCATGCCCAGCAGCACCATGAAGAACAGCATCACCAGCGCGCGCTGGGGCTGATTGTTGAGGAGCTGTCCGACACCCGGCAGAAAGATCGCCACGAGCATCACCAGATAGGGATGCAGCGGCTGCGAGACCTTCTCAGGCTTGGAGGGCGACGCTGTCTTGCTCATGACGTCCTTTCCGTCCCGTTTCGGGGACCAGTCGGAGTTGAGGCCTCAAATCGGCAGATCTCTTTTCCGCTTCCAGCGCCTTCGCCAGTTCAAGCGCGCTGTCGAGCAGCGAACCGGCCAGCGCCGGATCGATCGGGCCGCGGCCGAAACGGGCTTGGCGGAGCAGCAGATAAGTCCCCCGCTCGCCCTCGTCGGCCAGGTAGACGATGCGGATTCCGCGGGGGGTCACCACCACCTCCTTGACCCGGCGGTCGCTACAAATCCGTTTGATATGCTCGCCCACGATCTTAAGCGGCGGCGGCGTGCCCGTTTCGTCCGTGCGCAGCATGGCGGCCTCTTGCGGCCAATCGGCTGGAATGTCCAGCCGCCTGCCGAGGCGCGCCGAGGGCGAGAAGAATTCCGTGTTCACCGGCCGGACGAGATAGCTCAGCCGGGCGGTATAGGGGATCGGCGTGAGGATCGAAGCCTCCAGCCAGAGGGACGGAAGCTTGCGTAGGATCAGCGTATCCACCGTGGCGCGGAGCACGCTGCGGTTTCCCCGGTAATCGCCGGAGACGACCGGAAAACCGTCTTGCTGATAATGGGTGTGAACGTCTGGCCCGAGAAGACCGGCGCAAGCGCTCAAGACCGATTCGCGGGCCTGTCCGATGGCGCGCCTATCGCGCAGGTAGAGCCAGAGCAGAACGGCCGCCATGGGAACGAGAATGAGATGAGGCAGCATGTGAAAACCTCTGTGGTGTGATCCGGCCGGACGGCGCCGGCGGGCGGACCGCTTTTCCCCCTGGAAGGGCTTGGAGGAAAAACGGCCGCCGCCGGAAGCCCAGCGAGGAAGTCGCCGTCAGTACCCCGCCGGACGTGGCCACGTCATCGTGAACTGGTCGCCCCGCGCCACGAACTTGTAGCGGTGCATGGCGAACCAGACCGATGCGATGATGTAGAACACCATGATCGACAGAAGCTGCGGTCCGTATCCGAGATAGGTCGCGAAATATGTCGCTGTGCAAAGAGTCAGCAACATCAGCGCCGGCAGCGGATGGAACGGATGCACATAGCCCCGGTCGATGACCCCGAGAGGCCATTTACGCCGGAACTTGATCACGTTGATCGACATGAACGTGTATCCGAGCAGACCAGACAGGATCGAGAAGGTGATCACCTGATCCAACAGCCCGGTGAACGCGAAGGACACCGCGATGGGGATCAGGAAAACGATGGCCCGGAACGGCGTGCGGTAGCGCGGATGCACCGCCCCGAACCAGGTCGGCATATAGCGATCGCGCCCCATGGAGAACCAAGCCCGCGAAGCATCGTTG
This sequence comes from Methyloligella sp. ZOD6, assembly GCA_050110875.1. Classification (GTDB taxonomy): domain Bacteria; phylum Pseudomonadota; class Alphaproteobacteria; order Rhizobiales; family Methyloligellaceae; genus Methyloligella. The sequence goes on along the minus strand of CP188828.1, from coordinate 1,338,575 downwards.
ATACAGCCATTGGCCGAGGCCACGGCCGCGAACAGCGTGCCTACGAAGAGCAAGGTCTGCAGCATCGGGCTGCCGGTCATGCGCGCGGTGTCGTAAAGCGGCACCGTCGCCTGGCCGAGATACTCCCAAGGCAGCAAGCCCGAGGCCACAAACCAGGTGAGCGAGGCCGCGATCAGAAGCGTGATCATGCCGCTCATGGTGCCGAGCGGAATCGAACGGCCCGCGCTGCGCACCTCCTCTGCCGCTTGGCAGGTGCCCTCGATGCCGAGGTAGTACCACATGCCGAACTGCAGAGCCGCGACCACGCCGATCCATCCATATGGCAGCCCTGTCAGAAGCTCCCCATGGAAGATCGTGACGCCCTCGTTCCAAGGCGTGATGCCGAAGAACAGCACGATGATGGCGAGAAACGCGATCGCGGTGATCAGGAAGTTGACCGAAAGGGTCATCAGAACGCCGCGATAGTTCAAGAACGCCAGCACCGCGATGGTCAGCACCACGAAGGCTTGGGAATCGAAATCCGTCACCCCGCTTTCTGCTGCGAGCTGGGTGAGCAGATCGCCCACGATCAGCGCGTCGGCCGCCTCCAGCATGGTGTAGGCCATCACGAGATAGAGCCCCACATTGAAGGCCATCAACGGCCCGATAATGTGCTTGGCTTGGGTGTATTGCCCGCCGGCCGCCGCCACCGTGGAGGTGACTTCGGAATCGATCATCGCAACGCAGGTGTAAAGCAGACCGATGATCCAGCAGGCGATCAGCGAACCGAGCGCGCCGCCTTTGCCGACGGAGAAGTTCCAGCCCATATACTCGCCGACCAGAACGATACCGACGCCCAGCGCCCACACATGGATGGGGCCGAGCACCTTGAGTAGAAAGAGGCGGTCCTTGCCGTCCTCGGCAACGGTTGCCGTGCTCATTGGCGACCCCCTTCCCCTTCTTCCTCTGCCTCATGCAGAAGCTCGTCTTCGCCCTCGCGGGCACTCATCAGGAAGTCCTCGCCGTACACAGCGCCGACGCGGATCAAATCGAATAGCATCCAGCCGAGCAGCAAGGCGGAGACCGCCCAAGCTGCATAGCTGGCGATTGTCCAAACGCTCATTGTTTCCCCCTATTTCTGCGTGCGGCCGAACCGCTCGGCGATGACGTCCCGATACTCCTTCTCGGAATATTTCAGGACGAACAGGAAATAGCCGAGGATGACGGCAGCAGTGATGCCCAGCGAGATCGGCTCGATGGAATAGTCGAAGCGGGCATTGATGAGCTCGGCGGCCTCGGCCGGTCCGTAGCCCAGCTTCTCCCACTGGGACTGCATCACCTCGTTCTGCTGCAGAGATTGCCAGGTTATCTCGCTCTGCTCGGCAGGTGCCTCGGCAGCCTCTTCCCCCGCTCCGAAATTGAACATGAGCGGTAGCATCAGGCTGCCGTACACGAGGGCGATCAGGAAAATGGAGTCGACGAATTGGCCGAAGTTGCTTTGCTTCGGCGGACGATATGCTTTTGCCATTGTGAATTACTCCGCGAGTTGACGCTCGAGACGGCCGCTCTTCTTGAGCAGGGTGAGAGCGTCTTTGTGGCGGATGTCGAGGCCGTAGATCTCGTCTTTGTCATCGGCGTAGTGCCGGATCATTGCGAAGATCGAGGCGGTGTTGAAGATCAGCACGGCGGCGCCGGAGGCGCCGATAGCGATCTTGACGTTCGTGTCGTCGACGAATGGCATGATCGACGTGAACACGTATAGGACCGTTGCCCAGAGCACGACGACAAAGCCTATGGCGCATAGCCTGTCGAGCCTGAATAGGGCATCGATCCGCTCCGATGTGGTGCGGCTCATGGTAATTTCCTCCCTTGATGCGTTCCCGGGCACTTATTTTTTAGCTTTCCCAGGAGGAAATATTATTTCCTGACATTCCTCAATATGTCAATAGGAACCAGAAGTTGCACCTCTATTAGGCATAAAATGTCGGTCGAATAGGCATTCCACCCCGCACGATCCGGGACGAATTCTTCAGCCTTGCGAGAATGTTAGGAAGATCGGCCGAGACGATCGAAATCGGTGGATTAAATATCCTGCCCCTCGACCTCGCGGGAGAGTTCCTCAACCGCAAGCCGCGCCGGCTCCAGATATGGATTGATCTGCAGCGCTCTCCGGAAGACGGCAAGCGCCGACTCCTTCTGCCCCAGATGCTCCAGCACCCGGCCCAGCCCGCTGATCGCCTCGTAATGCTTCGGATCCAAAGCCAGCGTCCGGCGAAGATCGGACAGGGCCGCCGTATGCTCCTCGCGAAGGAAATGGACCATGGCGCGCTGATGCCAGATCTCGGCCGTGTCGGGCGAAAGAGAAATAGCGGCATTCAGGATTTCCAGCGCGAGCTCGTAATCCCCCTCCTGCCCGAGCAGAATGGCCCGTCCCAAGAGCACGTCGATGGTCGGACTGCCGGTCCGAAGCCAGATCTTTTCGATCGCATCTTGCAGCCGTGCCGCCGCCTGGGCATCGGGACTGTTGCTCAGCGCATCGTAGAGCTGGTCCAGCATTTGAGACCGGGCGGCGGGATCGGCGAACAGCGCCTCGGCATCCAAGCCCCTCGCCGCGCCGGCTGACGGTCCGTCCCCGGGCATCGGTGACTGATCCGGGAGCGGCGTTTGCCCCTGTCCAGGGAGAGCTTCGATGCCTGGCAAGGGCGCCCGATCGGGAAGCGGCACCAATGGAACCATTGGCTCGCGCTCGGCGACCGGTGCCTCCTCGCCATACCAGCCGGGATCGCCCGGCCCGAGCACGGCAAGCTGGCCGGGCGTGACATTGGCGAACCGAAGATCGAGAGACGGGTCGTCGTTATCGGAAGAAGGAGAACCGATCGATACGGGCACCGCATGAGCCGGTCCGGCGGTGGCGATGCACCCCAGCGGAACCAACCCTGCAATTAGACCCGGGAGAGCCACCCAGGAGAGCAGCGCCCCCCAACACTGAACGCCCATAGCGGTAGCGTAGAGGCGCGTGCTTAGCCGCGTCAAAGCAAATTCTGACGACAGCGGCATGCCCGTGCAAAGCGGCTCGCACAAAGCCTTAGCCAAGCACCATAATTGTCCGGCTGGAAAAGCTGTGGACGCGGCCTAGCCCTGGCGCGCCTTGAACCGCCGATTGACCTTGTTGATCACGTAAAGGCGGCCGCGGCGGCGCACCACGCGATTGGCCCGGTGGCGCTTACGCAAGGATCGGATGGAATTCTTGATCTTCATGACCCGAAGCAGTCCGCGGTTTCTCGAAACAAAGGAAAAAGCGCCTTGAGGCTGATCGCCCGGCGCTTGAGCGGCGGACCATAAGAAGGTCGGTCGTCCCTGTCAACGGGTGAAACCGCCGAAAAACACTCCCGCCTTTCCTGGAACAACTCCATCGCCCTTCCGTTCTCGGATGCGGGGGCCCGAACTTCCATTTCGTCCAGCCCGCAAGACAGGGAACAGGGCAAAGAGAGGTATCATGTGGGTTTCGGCCGCCGTCGCAATCGGAGCGCTTGTGACCGTCCTGGCGGTTCATTACTGGACTCTTTGGGCTCTCGCCTACATTACGCCGAGCAACAACGCCGATAACCATCGGCGCGCTCTTCTCATGCTGATGCTGCTGATCAGCGCCCACATTTCTCATATTGCAGGCTACGCCGTTCTGCTGGGGCTTCTGATCGATCTCGGCGGCTGGGGCGCATTCTCCAAGGTCGATTCTGACGCGGTCGATTTGCTCTATCTCTCCAGCGCCGCCTATACGACTTTGGGCTTTGCCGACGCGGTGCCAAAAGGCGATCTCAGGCTGGTGATCGCCCTCGAAGGCCTGGCGGGCTTCATGGCGCTCACCTGGTCGGCGACCTTCGTCTATTCGTCCTTCAAGACCACCTGGCAGCACTGAGCGCGATGCCATCGATCTCGTTGACAATCGAACGCGGCGGCGATCGCAGCAACGCGAGAGGGGCAAGCGAAGCTCACGGCTTGGTCATGCCCTTCACACGGAGCTCGAGCCGGTAATCGGCGGGGTCCTTGCTGAATTGGAGATAGGCCTGGCGTGAGGAGTGCGCCGGCACGTAATCGATCCCGGCCTGCCCCTCTTCGATGGGTGCGCCGGCCTCCATCAGCGTACCGCCGATCTCAACATTGGCGGCTGTGGAACTGCCCTTGTTCTTGATCTTGACGACGACCAGAAAATTGTCGCCCACAATGGGCCGGACCGCCATCTTGCTGATCGTCAGCTCAGGCACGCTCCGAGAGCGGGTGACCCCATACCAAAGCAGATAGCCGATCGCCGCCACGATCACGGCAGCGCCGACAGCCGCCAAGGCCCATTCCCATTTGGACGTTCCTTCCGATTCCTTGGTCGCGGGACGGGCCATCAGAGAATCAGCCGTGCGAAGGCGGCACCGATGGCGCCGGGGAAGCTCAAGACGGCCACGATACTGAGCGTCTGATATAAAGAGAGCCCATCTGTCCGCCCGAAGGTCCACAACAGATAGAGATTGACCAGGGCCACCACGACATACCCCACCACCGTGAAGCGCATGAAGACGCTGAGGAAGGATTCGGCGCGAAGTTCCGTACCGGCGAAATCGACCATATAGACGATCCCGTGCAGAAGCAGGATCGAGATCAGCGCGATCGCCACGATATGCCAGGTCGACATCTGAAACGCGATCAACTCGATCTCTTCCGTCGGAGCGACATTCAACGACAGGAAGAGCGCGCCGACGGCCATGATCAGCAACTCCCCCCAATAGGACGACTCCACCTTTTCCAGCTCTTCGCGGCTTGCGCTGCCGAGCTGATTCTGGGCCAGCATGGCACCGACGCTGGCAGGGAAGATCTCGATCAAGATCTTGCCGATGACCTCCCGCGCCGGCATCTCGGGCGTTATCAGATTGAACAGGAAGAGCACGGCCGTCGCCGCAACCGCCGCAACCGCGATGGCGACCAGGCTATCCGCAAGATCGTCGATCCAATGCTCGTTGTTCCGCAAACCGCCTAGCCGCGATACCCCGGTGAGCAGCGGCACCATCAAAACCAGCAGGAGAGCCAAGCGGTAGGGATCGATATAAAAGCCGATCCACCACATCTCCATGGTCATGAACATGGGCAGCGAGAAGATCAGCGCACCGGCAAAGGCGCGGCCGAGCCCGATGACGAAATCCTTCGTCGTGCTCATCCCCGTGCCGCCCTTCTCCGGGACGGAAACGGCATCGCTGCTGCGGCCAGCCAACTGAATTCCTCCGATCGCCCGCAAGGTCCCGAAGACGATGCAAGCATCGCCCGAACCGAATCGCACAAAAAAGCTGCCTCGCCGCCAGTCTCATGCAAACCGGCGCAGCCTCAACTCTTTTCCCGTGCGTGGAGTTGCAAAGAACTATTCCCGCTATGGGCGTTTACCGATGGTCGACCGAGTTGGCAGCTCTCGGCCTAGCTCGCCTTTGCAGAGAGTTGGAGAGCTCGGCCCCGCGGCAGCGCCGGCGCGAGCGCAGAACGGCGGTCCGTCTCTCGGGAGCCGCCTGAATGCTTGACCTGGTAGAGGGCCGAGTCGGCGGATTGCATGATCGAATCGATGCAGGCTCCATCTTCGGGATAAAAGGCGGTACCGATGCTTAACCCGACACGGACCGTTTCACCCGATGGCGTCTCGATCGGCTGCTCGAAAGCGATGATGAGGGCCTCGGCGATCGCTTCGGCAGATGCGGTCGAAGCCCCTTTGCAGACGATCAGAAATTCATCCCCACCAGCCCGCGCGACGATCCCCCGGTCGTCCACCGCAGCGCGCATACGGTCGGCCGACAGTCGCAGAACGTGATCGCCCGCCAGATGGCCGTGAGCGTCATTCACCCCTTTGAATCCGTCCAGATCGATGAACAGTAGGAGAAAGCTCTCCCGGCTCTCTCGCGACGCTTCGATGAAGTCTTCCATCAACCGGCGGATAAAGCCCCGATTGGGGAGTCCGGTGAGATGATCGTGATCGGCCAAGTGCCGAAGATATGAGATCCGCTCCCCGCTCTCCCGGGCGATCTGCGCATTTGTTACCGCCGCGCTCAGACCGGAGAAGGTCGCCAGCATGGTGGCGACCGCTATGGCCGTTGCGAGCAGCGTATGGTCCGTTTGGAGCCCGCCGCCGGCCAAGGTCGGATCGTAATCGATGACTGCCGCCCCCATGGCGGTGAAGTGCAGTGTGCAGATGGCCAGCACGAAGAGCCCTGCGGCAGCCAGTTTGGAGTGGTATTTGGCGAAAGCCCAACAGGCGGCCGTGGCGAACCCCACCCCCATGACCAGCGCAGCGGCGGCAAGCGCGGCATCCCATTGGATGTGGCCGGCGATGCTCATCGCCTGCATCCCTCTAAAATGCATCATGGCGATGCCGGTGCCGATAATGACGCCTGCCGCAATGATGCGTGCGCCTCCCGCCTTCCCATCTGCGACCCAGAAGCCAATCCCCGTCATCACCACGGCCACCAAGAGGGAGAAGGCCGTTCCGAGAGGGTCGTAGTAGGTGGGGATCGGCGATTTGAAGGCCAGCATGGCGATGAAATGGGTCGCCCAGATTCCGGTGCCCGCCACCATCGCCGTCTGGAGAGTCCAGGCCAAGCGCTGCAATCCGACGGAGCGCACCGAGGTCTCGTACACGTACCACGTCATCCAAGCGGTCAGCATGCAAATGCCGATCGCCAAGGCGACCAGGTAGGGGTCGTGCTGGTATCGCATACAATCGAGAACTCGGATCATGGCTTCGCGCACGCCCCATTCGGCCAAGCGCCGCAGCGCACATTGGAAGCGCCGCGGCGCACATTAGATCAGCCGCTGGCGAGCGCGTGCAGACGGGTAGAAACGGGGTTAGCGATCGGTTTCTGCGAATGGATCATTTGAAACCGTACCCCTGGCACGGCGGCGGCGGGACGGAGGCATTCAGCGCAGCGCTCCGCGCGCTGAAGCGGTCTGCAAAAAACCGAATTTCGCTCAAGTTTCAATCAAAACGTCCCCCGGCAGCCGCGTGGCGGCGGGGCTTCAACGCTTTGATCCGATTGGAAGGGAATGGTGGGCGCGACTGGGATCGAACCAGTGACCCCTACGATGTCAACGTAGTGCTCTCCCGCTGAGCTACGCGCCCGTCCGATAAGCTCGGGACCGCTTCTATATCGGGTGAGAGGTGCCGAAGGCAACCGGCTCTTTTCCTCGCAGCCTCAGACGGTCTCGAGAATCCGCTCCACCTCGTCCACCAGATCGCGCAGATGGAAGGGCTTGGACAGAATCTTGGCGTCTTTCGGCGCCTGATTGTCGGGGTTCAACGCCACCGCCGCGAAGCCGGTGATGAACATGATCTTGATATCCGGATCGAGCTCGTTCGCCCGGCGAGCCAGCTCGATGCCATCCATCTCCGGCATCACGATATCGGTGAGAAGGAGCGTGAAGGGCTCCTCCTTCATACGCTCATAGGCTTCGAGCCCATTGCCGAAAGCGACCACATCGAACCCGGCCTTGTTCAGCGCATTCACCAGAAAGCGCCGCATATCCTCGTCATCTTCTGCCAGAAGAATACGCTGAAGACTGCGCGCCCTCGGATCGTTCGCTACCATCGACTTCCCCCTAATACATCGCCGAAGCAAGACACGACTGCCCAGCGCTCGCTGAAACACCGCCCCGGCCGCAAGATTCGAAAGGCTCTACACGAAACCGGTAAAGGAGCCCTTGCCAATATCACGCTGCCAACATGACTTGGCCAATCTCATGGCAACCGGCACAAACCGGCCGGAGCTACTTGCTTGCGCTCCCTATTGCCGATGGCAGCCCGCAGGCTGGACCGCGAAGACCAGGTCGGACGTCTGGCAAATCGGCAATCGGGCCGCACGACCCCAAGCCGCCCCCGGCAAGGCTTAAATCATTGCCTCTATTTCAGTGTCGCACAAGCGATAAGACGCCTGGACAGAACTTCTCCCGATTGGCAAAGTTTGGCGCACTCTTGCCGTTCATGCTGCCGTCGAGACGGCATGGACGGAAGATATCGAGGAAAGAGAATGTGCCCCGAAGAGGCTAAGACGATCAGGGCCGAGCTGTCACCCGCATTCGAGGTGATCAGGCCCAGCCACATCAAGCATCCCTTCGTCTTCAATTCTCCCCATAGCGGGCGCCGGTATCCGAAAAGCTTCCTCGCCGCCTCCAAGCTCGACCCGCTCACCTTGCGGCGTTCCGAAGACTGTTTCGTCGACGAGCTGTTCGATTTCGTCCCCGAGCTCGGCGCGCCCCTGCTCATCGCGCATTTTCCGCGCGCCTATCTCGACGTGAACCGCGAGCCCTATGAGCTGGACCCGGTGCTGTTCGGCGACCGCCTGCCCCACTACGCCAACACCCAATCGGTGCGCGTGGTCGGAGGCCTCGGCACCATCGCAAGGATCGTCTCGGAATCCGAGGAGATCTACCGGGAGCCTCTGTCGGTCGCCGCGGCTCTGGAGCGCATCAACCGCATCTACACCCCCTATCACGAGACCCTGAGCGCCATGCTCCTGGAGTCCCAGACCCGCTTCGGATTCAGTGTGCTGATCGATTGCCACTCCATGCCCTCCACGCCCATGGCCGAAAGCAATGGCGTCCGTCCCGACTTCGTCCTCGGCGATCGCTACGGCACCTCCTGCGATCCGGATCTGATCCAGAGCGCCGCCCAGCAGCTTCGCGCGCTCGGTTATGTGGTCAGCCTCAACAAGCCCTACGCCGGCGGCTACATCACCGAGCATTACGGCCGGCCTCATGAGCAGCGCCATGTGCTCCAGGTCGAAATCAATCGTGCCCTCTATATGGACGAGCTGAGCTTCCGGAAGCACCCGGGCTTCGAGCGCCTGCGCGCCGACCTCAAACAGGTGGTGGAAACGCTGGTGGCTTTCTCCGACGACAGCCAAGTCCCCGGTCAAGCCCCCCGCGAAGTCCCCAAAGAGGCCGCAGAATAGGCAAGCCGCGCCAGCCCGCTCGCGCTTGAACTCAGCCGGTGACAGCCCGTAGATAAGCGGACAGAAAAAAGGGCCGTTCGAAACGGATCCGAACGGCCCAAGTCTAGGGAGGAAACGCCCAAGGAGGGCAGCGACACAACAAGCGTTATGCCGCGTTGCAACAATATGTCATTGCGACGCACAAAGTGCAAGGTTGTATACGTCGCAGGTGGCTTTTGCAGAACAGTGGTGCAAAATAGCCATAACGGGTGCCGGATTTGCGGGGTTTTGGCCGCGCTATGATGTCCTCTCACCAGAAAACCCGTTGATTTCCTGGGGAAAACCACATCAAGGAGACGCCGCTATCGCCTCGTCCGCACCCGATTTCGACCCCCTTTTAACGCACGCCCACGTCCTTGCGAACCAGGCAGCTTCGGTCATATTGCCGCGTTTCCGCTCAAAGGTGGGCTTTGCTCACAAAGGCGGCAGCGACTTCGATCCCGTCACGGAAGCCGATTCCGAGGCCGAGCGCGTCATGCGCGTCCTCATAAAGGAGCGGTTTCCCGACCACGGAATCGTCGGCGAGGAATTCGGCAACGAGAACGAGACGGCCGAGTATTGCTGGGTCCTCGATCCCATTGACGGCACCCGCGCCTTCATCATGGGCCAGCCGCTCTGGGGCGTGCTGATCGGGTTGGCGAACGAGGGCACGCCGATCGTCGGCATGATGGAGCAGCCCTTCCTCGGTGAGCGGTTCTGGGGCGCCGAGGGCGAGGCCTTCTACCGGCACGGTGAGAGCGAGCAGCGGATGTGGAGCCGCGCCTGCCCCAAGCTCGAGGACGCGCTGCTCGGCTGCACCACGCCGGATATGTTCGATGACGGCGAGCAGGAACGCTTCGACGATCTTGCCCGCGCCGTCCGTCTCCGGCGCTATGGCGGCGACTGCTATAATTATTGCCTGCTGGCTCTCGGCGAGATCGATCTCGTGGTCGAGGCGGGGCTCAAGACCTACGACATCCTGCCGCTCATCCCCATCGTGGAATCGGCCGGCGGTGTGGTCACCACCTGGGACGGCGGCGACCCTTCGCAAGGCGGACGGATCATCGCATCCGGCGATCCCGTGCTGCACGAGCAGGCCCTGAAGCGCCTCAACCCGTAAGCCGTCTCACGCGCTCCGCTTCAGCTTGGCGCCGGGCACGAAGGCATCGAACGCTGCCCAGAATTCTTGCCGGATCGGATCGCGCTCCTGCAGGATCTCATGCTCCGATCCCCGCAGCACGATCTGCGAGCCGAGCCGGAAATGATCGGCGAAGGTCTCGATAGCCCCGTTGGAGACGATCCGGTCGTTGCCCGCTGCCAGCATCACGACAGGCACGCGTAGGCGCCGCGGAAATTCCTGATCGTTGATCTCGCGCATCGCCGTCAGCGCAGCATGCACCCAACCGAAGGTCGGCGTTCCGACCGCGAGCTCGGGCGCCGCCTTCAACACCGAGAGATTGCGCGCGAAGCGCTCCGCATCGGTGGTGAGGATATTGTCCTCGAAGATCTGCGATTGCCGATACGCCTTGGCACCGCCTGGCACGGCCAGCCGTCCGAACCCCAGCTTCGAGACCAACCCCGTCGCCTTCGTCGTCATCACGTCCGAGAATGGCAAGCCCTGAATGCGGATCATCGGCGCGGTCAGCACCATGCGTTCGAACCAGCTCCCCCGCATGGTCGCCGCTTTCAATGCGATCGCCCCACCCATGGAATGGGCCAGCACGTAATAGGGCGGCGGACAATCCGGCAGCACCACATCGTTCATCAGCCGGGAGAGATCCGCCTGATAATCGTCGAAGCGCCGCACATGGCCTTTCAGCGGATTGCGGGTCAGCCGGGTGGAGCCGCCCTGCCCCCGCCAATCGATCGCCACGACATAGAACCCGCGACGGCGAAGCTCGCCCACCACCTCGAAATATTTCTCGATGAACTCGGTCCGCCCCGGAAAAATGCAGACCGTTCCATGCCGCTCCTTGAGTCCCGAAGGCCAATGGGCATAGCGCACCTGGAGCGGCCGCCGGAAGCGCCGGGGGATCTCCAGCGCGCCGACTGTGGCACCCAGAGGGGCCGGATTCTGAGGTGTTGAGATGAGCTCCATCGGTCTTCCGGAAAATGCGATCATCGAGCCCTTCCGAAGGGCGTAAAAATTTCAATCTGTGAGCGATCCCAGCAGGTTAGAAATCTTGATCGGCCCACGCCGCCTCCCCATATCTTTTGCGCGCAAGGCCGCCCAGGCTTGCGCGTGAATCCGTCCGGCTCACCGATCAGAATCAGTCTGAAAGAGCGGACGACAGCATATCGCTTCTGAAGGAGGATGTGACATGAGACAATTCGATTTGACCCCCCTTTATCGCTCGACCATCGGCTTCGATCGGCTCGGCTCCCTGCTCGATCACCTCGGCTCGTTCGAGAACGACGTTCCGAGCTACCCGCCCTACAATATCGAGCGCGTCGCTGAGAACCAGTACCGCATCTCCATGGCGGTCGCCGGCTTCAGCGAAAAGGACCTAAACATCGAGGTGAAGGAGCATGCGCTGAGCGTGCGCGGCGAGAAGCAGGAGGAGACCGAGGACACCACCTACCTGCATCGCGGCATCGCCGCCCGCAGCTTCGAGCGCCGCTTTCAGCTCGCCGACCATGTCGAGGTGACCGGCGCCAAGCTCGAGAACGGTCTGCTCCATATCGATTTGAAGCGGGAGCTGCCCGAAGCCATGAAGCCCCGCACCATCGAAATCACCACCAAGAGCGAAAGCCCGAAGGTGATCGATAGCCAAGCCGCGTAAGACGGCCGACAGGCCAAATCGGCCATTAGCAGCAAAAAGGGCGCCCCCGATGGAGGCGCCCTTTCCTTGTTGCAGGTGCTATGGGAGAAAACCTGCTCTGGTCACCGCCGAAAGACACGCTGGACTTTTGCCTCAGGCAGCGATGGCAACTGTAGCCTTGGACAATTTACGCGAGTGTTAATGCCGCCAAATTTTCTCGGCGAGATTTCATCGCAAGCACACGAAACAACCTTTTGTTTTAGATGCGATAACTTCGGTTAGATAAAAGTTTACATAATTTTTTTCTTTGCAGGGCGGCGATTGTTTCTGCCGTTTTTACCCCTCGTTTCCGAAACCTGGGCGGTGAACCGCCATACCGGAATCGACTTCTCGCCGGAAGCCTCCCGAATCGTCTTGTCTGTGGCAGGGAATTCTGTCATTTTGGGGCGGAATAGGACAGGCTTGCTGACCTTTGTGGAACCGCGCCGGACAGTTTCGGACGGCCGGTCCGGCAGCCGCGATCGCAACTGAAATTCTTTCAGCGCGCTTCCTCAAGGAGGCCGGGTCGACAAGGGGATCGCCTGAGGTAAAGGGCCGGGACTGTTGCGCGATGCGCGGGCTCGGCGTTGACTTATTGGCTGAGCGACACACGTAACCTTTAATGCCCCGCCGGCACGTTGGAAAAACCCGCAAGACAACGCGGATCTGAAGGCGCGGGCCGAACTTCGATGTGGCTATGAAACTCGAGAATTCGCGTATGCGTTCGATCTGTGCGCCCCATTCGATGGGTGCGCCCAAGGGAATGCCGGAGGCGCAAGGCCTCTACGACCCCTCGCGGGAGCATGATGCCTGCGGCGTGGGCTTCATTGCCGATCTGAACGGCAAGCCCACCCACAAGACGATCGAATCCGGTCTCCAGCTCCTGGTGAACCTCACCCATCGCGGCGCGGCGGGCGCCGATCCGCGATTCGGCGACGGCGCCGGCATGCTCCTGCAGATCCCGCACGAGTTCTTTCAGGAGGTGTGCGATTTCGAGCTGCCCGAGAAAGGCGACTACGCCGTCGGCCAGCTCTTCATGCCGTCCAACAAGGCTCAGCGCATCTACTGCGAATCCGCCGTCGAGCGGGCCGTGGAATCCGAAGGGCTCAAGCTGCTCGGCTGGCGCGACGTGCCGACCGACAATTCCTGCCTGCCGCCCATCGTGATCGAGACGGAGCCGTTCCACCGTCAGGTCTTTATCGGCAAAAGCGACGACACTGCCGACGACGACGCGTTCGAGCGGAAGCTCTACATCGTCCGCAAGGTCATCGCCAACACCATCAACGGCGAGACCGGCGGCCACGATATCGGCTTCTACACCGTCTCTCTGTCGTCCCGGACCATCGTCTATAAGGGCATGTTCCTGGCCTATCAGCTCGGCGCCTACTACGCCGATCTGCATCACCCGAAGATGGCGTCGGCGCTCGCGCTCGTGCATCAGCGCTTCTCCACCAACACCTTCCCCTCCTGGAAGTTGTCCCACCCGTACCGGATGGTCGCCCATAACGGCGAGATCAACACGCTTCGGGGCAATGTGAACTGGATGGCCGCGCGCCAGGCGAGCGTTTCCTCGCCCCTGTTCGGCGAGGATATCGAGAAGCTCTGGCCGATCTCCTATGACGGCCAGTCCGACACCGCTTGCTTCGACAACGCGTTGGAGTTCCTGGTTCAAGGCGGCTACAGCCTGACCCATGCGGCCATGATGCTGATCCCCGAAGCCTGGGCCGGCAACCCGCTGATGGATCAGAAGACCCGCGCCTTCTACGAGTATCATGCCTGCATGATGGAGCCGTGGGACGGCCCCGCCGCGGTGGCCTTCACCGACGGCCGACAGATCGGCGCTACCCTGGACCGGAACGGTCTCCGCCCTGCCCGCTACCTCGTCACCGATGACGGCATGGTGGTCATGGCCTCGGAGACTGGCGTTCTGCCGGTTCCGGAAGAGAAGATCGTCCAAAAATGGCGCCTCCAGCCGGGCAAGATGCTCCTCATCGACCTGGAGAAGGGGCGCATTGTCTCCGACAAGGAGATCAAGGCGGAGATGACCTCGAGCCACCCCTATCAGGAATGGCTCGACCGCACCCAGATCGAGGTCGGCGACCTGCCCGGTCCCGACGGCGAGCACGATCGCCTGAAGACCAATGTCAGCCTGCTCGATCGCCAGCAGGCCTTCGGCTACACCCAGGAGGCCGTGAAGGCCCTCATGGCCCCCATGATACAGGCGGGGCAGGAGGCCATCGGCTCCATGGGCACCGACACGCCGCTCTCGGCCCTGTCGGACCGGCCGAAGCTGCTGCACACCTATTTCAAGCAGAACTTCGCCCAGGTGACGAACCCGCCGATCGATCCTATCCGCGAGGAGCTCGTCATGTCCCTGGTGAGCTTCATCGGCCCGCGGCCGAACCTGCTCGACCTGGAAGGCACCTCGAAGCAGAAGCGTCTGGAGGCCGCCCAGCCGATCCTCACCAACGAGAACCTGGAGCGCATCCGCTCCATCGGCGAGGTCGAGGACAATCAGTTCCACACCGCCACCCTCGACATCACCTACCCCGTCGACAAGGGCGCGGAAGGCATGGAAGAGGCCATCGATGCCCTCTGCCGGAAGGCCGAGGAAGCCGTCGGAGCCGGCGAGAACATCATCATTCTCTCCGATCGCGCGGTCAGCGCGACCCGGGTGCCGATTCCGTCCCTGCTCGCCACCAGCGCCGTGCATCATCATCTGATCCGGAACGGCCTGCGCACCTCCGTCGGCCTCGTCGTGGAGACCGGCGAAGCCTATGAGGTGAACCAGTTCTGCACCCTGGCGGGCTACGGCGCCGAAGCGATCAACCCCTATCTCGCCTTCGAGACGATCCTCGATATGCTCGACGATCTCGACGAGGAGCTGACGGCGGAGGAAGCCATCAAGCGCTTCGTCAAGGGCGTGAACAAGGGCATCCTCAAGGTGATGTCCAAGATGGGCATCTCCACCTATCAGTCCTATTGCGGCGCCCAGATCTTCGACGCGGTCGGCCTGAAGACCGACTTCATCGAGAAATACTTCACCGGCACCCACACCCAGGTGGAAGGCGTTGGCTTGCCAGAGGTCGCCCGCGAGACCGTGGAGCGCCATCGCCTCGCCTTCTCCGACGCGCCGGTGCTGAAGAATGCCCTAGACGTCGGCGGCGAATATGCCTTCCGCATCCGCGGCGAGCAGCATATGTGGCGGCCCGAGGTGGTCGCCGACCTGCAGCACGCCGTGCGCGGCAACCTGCCGGAAAAATATCGCAGCTTCGCCGAGCAGATTAACAAGCAGAACGAGCACCTGCTCACCTTGCGCGGCCTGTTCCGCATCAAGTCGGCCGAAGAGCTGGGTCGCGCGCCCGTGCCGCTCGAGGAGGTCGAGCCGGCGGAAGAGATCGTCAAGCGCTTCGCCACCGGCGCCATGTCCTACGGCTCCATCAGCCGCGAGGCGCATACCACCCTCGCCATTGCCATGAACCGCATCGGCGGTAAGTCCAACACCGGCGAAGGCGGCGAGGAAGCCGACCGCTTCACCCCGATGCCGAACGGCGATTCGATGCGCTCGGCTATCAAGCAGGTGGCGTCGGGACGCTTCGGCGTGACCGCCGAGTATCTGGTCAACTCCGACATGATTCAGATCAAGGTGGCCCAGGGCGCCAAGCCCGGTGAAGGCGGCCAGCTTCCCGGTCACAAGGTCGATGCCATTATCGCCAAGGTGCGCCATTCGACGCCCGGCGTGGGCCTGATCTCGCCGCCGCCCCATCACGACATCTATTCGATCGAGGATCTGAAGCAGCTGATCTACGATTTGAAGAACGTCAATCCGAAGGCCGATATCTCGGTCAAGCTGGTCTCCGAGATCGGCGTGGGCACGGTCGCCGCCGGCGTCGCCAAGGCCAAGGCCGACCATGTCACCATCGCCGGCTTCGAGGGCGGCACCGGTGCCTCGCCCCTCACCTCGATCAAGCATGCCGGCAGCCCCTGGGAGATCGGCCTTGCCGAGACCCAGCAGACCCTCGTGCTCAACCATCTGCGCGGCCGCATCGCGGTGCAGGTGGATGGCGGCGTGCGCACTGGCCGCGATGTGCTGGTGGGCGGCCTTCTCGGCGCCGACGAATTCGGCTTCGCCACCGCGCCGCTGATCGCCGTGGGCTGCATCATGATGCGCAAATGCCATCTGAACACCTGCCCGGTCGGTATCGCGACCCAGGACCCGGTGTTGCGCAAGCTGTTCTCCGGCGCGCCCGAGCACGTCATCAACTACTTCTTCTTCCTGGCCGAGGAGGTGCGCGAATACATGGCCGCTCTCGGCTTCCGGAAATTCCAGGACCTGATCGGCCGCTCCGAGGTGCTCGACAAGAGCGAGGCGATCGATCACTGGAAGGCCAAGGGGCTCGACTTCAGCCGCATCTTCCACAAGCCCGATGTCGGCCCTGAGATCGCCATCTCCAACACCGAGCGTCAGGACCACGAGCTGGAAGAAATTCTGGATCGCAACCTCATCGCACTGTCCAAGGATGCGCTGGAGCATCGCAAGCCGGTCAAGCTCGACCTGCCGATCAACAATATCGACCGCACCGCCGGCGCCATGCTGTCGGGCGAGGTCGCCACGCGCTATGGCCATAAGGGTCTGTCCGAGGACACCATCTGGATCACCCTGCGCGGTTCCGCCGGCCAGAGCTTCGGCGCATGGCTCAGCGCCGGCGTCACCCTCGACCTGATCGGCGAAGGCAACGACTATGTCGGCAAGGGCCTCTCCGGCGGGCGCATCATCGTCCGGCCCCCCGAGGAGGCGAAGATCGTTCCGGAAGAATCGATCATCGTCGGCAACACGGTGCTCTACGGTGCCATCACCGGCGAGTGCTATTTCCACGGCGTCGCCGGCGAGCGCTTCGGCGTCCGCAACTCCGGTGCCCTGGCCGTGGTCGAAGGCACCGGCGATCACGGCTGCGAGTACATGACGGGCGGTGTGGTCGTCGTGCTGGGCAGCACGGGCCGCAACTTCGCCGCCGGCATGTCGGGCGGCGTGGCCTACGTTCTCGACGAGACGGGCGATTTCGAGCAGCGCTGCAACATGGCCATGGTCGACCTGGAGCCCGTCCCCTCGGAAGAGGAATACAATGCCGAGGACCGGCATCAGATCGGCGATATGGAGAGCCACGGCCTGGTCGACCTCGGCGACATGACCAGCGCCGACGAAAAGCGTCTGCGCCAGCTCATCCAGAACCACCTCCATTACACGGGCTCAAAGCGCGCCCGCACCATTCTGGAGAACTGGAGCGAGTATCGGCCGAAATTCGTGAAAGTCATGCCGGTGGAATATCGCCGCGCCCTGGAAGAAATGGCCAAGGCGCAGGTCGCCGAAGAGACCGGCATGGCCGAGCTTGAGATCGGCATGCCGGACGCCAAATAGCGCGAAACGAGAAGCCCGCCGCCCACATTCCGGCACGATCCGGAAGGAGGAGCGGCGCGGCACGCGCGACGACGGAACAGAATTGAGATCGGCGGCGCCCTAAGCCGTCGCAACGGTTGGGAAGAAGATGGGAAAAGTCACAGGCTTCCTCGAGATCGAGCGTGAAGACCGGCGCCTGGAGCCGGCAGCCGATCGCGTGCGCCATTATCATGAATTCGTGAAGCCGATGCCCGATGGCGAGGTCAAGGACCAAGCCGCGCGCTGCATGGATTGCGGCATCCCCTATTGCCACCAGGGCTGCCCGGTGAACAACCAGATCCCCGACTGGAACGATCTCGTCTATCACACCGACTGGCAGGAGGCTGCCCGCAACCTCCACTCGACGAACAACTTCCCCGAGGTCACCGGCCGCGTCTGCCCGGCCCCTTGCGAGGCGGCCTGCACCCTGAACATCCACGACGATCCGGTGGCCATCAAATCCATCGAATGCGCCATCGCCGACAAGGCCTTCGAGGAAGGCTGGGTCGCGCCTCAGCCGCCGGATCACAAGACCGGCAAGAAGGTCGCCGTCGTCGGCTCCGGCCCTTCGGGCCTCGCCTGCGCTCAGCAGCTTGGCCGCGCCGGCCACGAGGTGCATGTCTACGAGAAGAACGCCCAGCCCGGCGGCCTTCTGCGCTACGGCATCCCGGACTTCAAGATGGAGAAGCACATCGTCGAACGCCGCCATCAGCAGATGGAGGCTGAGGGCATCGTCTTCCATCTCAACACCCATATCGGCGAGGATGTCGAGTCGAAGCAGCTGCTCCGCGATTACGACGCCGTGGTGCTGGCGGGCGGCTCCGAGACGCCCCGCGATCTGCCCATCGAAGGCCGCGACCTCGACGGCATCCATTTCGCCATGGATTTCCTGACCCAGCAGAACCGCCGCGTCTCCGGCGAGGATCTCGGCGATGTCGAGCCTATCCTGGCCGACGGCAAGCATGTTGTGGTGATCGGCGGCGGCGATACGGGCTCCGACTGCATCGGCACCTCCTTCCGCCAGGGCGCGGTCTCCGTGACCCAGCTCGAGATCATGCCCATGCCGCCGAAGCAGGAAGACAAGATGCTGACCTGGCCCCATTGGCCGCTCAAGTTCCGCACCTCGTCCAGCCAGGCGGAAGGGGCGGAGCGCGATTTCAGCGTCTCAACCGTCCGCTTCGTCGGCGAGGACGGTCACGTGACCAAGATGATCTGCCAGCGTCTCGACGAGGAGATGAAGCCCGTCGACGGCAGCGAGTTCGAGCTCAAGGCCGATCTCGTGCTGCTCGCCATGGGCTTCCTGCACCCGGTGAAGCAGGGCATGCTGGAGGCGCTCGGCTTGGAGCTGGATGCCCGCGGCAATGTGAAGGCCGACACGCGCGACTATCAGACCTCTCTGGACAAGATCTTCGCTGCCGGCGACATGCGCCGCGGCCAGTCTCTCGTGGTGTGGGCGATCCGCGAAGGCCGCCAGGCCGCTCATGCGGTCGACAAGTTCCTGATGGGGCACACCGACCTGCCGCGCTAGGCATCCGAATACCATTCGGTTTCAGGCGGGGGCCGAACGCCCCTACCGCCCCTTCTCCGGCAAAGCTCCGGTATACAGCTCCTCATCGGCTGGGCGTTCCGCCGTCATCGGGTCGTTCGCAAGTCCGAACAGCCCTGCCATATCGGACCAGCCCGCATATTGCGCATCCAGCATGACGCCGCGCACCGACGCCACCAGCCGCTTTGCGCCGATCCGGTCCATGGCGCCGTCCCAGCGCTCGGCAACCGGCAAGAGCGGCCGGCCCATGCGGCTTTCAGCCAAGTCCCGGGCATACGTCACCATACCTTCGGAATTGAACACGACGAGAATGCCGGCCGCGATAAGAAGAGCGACCAAAGCCACCCGCCGCGCCGGACTGCGCTCGGCCTCCTCCCCGACCCGGTGGCCCACCGGCGGAATCGGCCGCGCCACACCGGAACGGCCCTTGAAGCGGTCTTGCGCCTTGGCTGCCAAGCCAGGCTCGAGGAAATGCTTCCGCCGGAATTCAAGCGCGAAGGACACCAGACAAACCCCCGTCAGAACTGGAAATAGATGAACGGCGCCACGCCTTCCGGCGCGATGGCCCAGATCAGCAGAATCCCGAAGCCGAGCACGGCGCCGAGCGTGAATGCACACCGTTCCGCGAGCCGGGCGACGGTGCCCGGCAACAGATCCTCCGGAACGAAATGCACCGCCAGAGACGCAGCCACCAGTGCCACAAGGAACGGCGTCGCGAGCACGACAGGCCCCGACCAATCGGCAAGACCTTGGCAGTAGAGTAGCGCGTAGTCGAGAGATTCGGACCGGAAGAAGATCCACGCGAAGCACACCACATTGAAGGTGATCAGAACGCCGAGCGCCCGACGGAAGGCGAGACTCGCCGGCGCCCCTCCGGACTCGACTTTCAGCGTTCCGCCGAAACTGTCCCCTGCGACCATGCTGGAGGCTGCCGGCGCCGGCACCACCGCCAGCACCATGCGCTCCACCGCCAGCGCGACCCCATGGATCGCCCCCCAGATCAGGAAGGTCCAGGCCGCGCCGTGCCACAGCCCGCCGAGCAGCATGGTGATCATGATGTTGCGATAGGTTTTGAGCGTCCCCTGCCGGCTGCCCCCTAGGGGCTTGTAGAGATAATCGCGCAGCCAGCTCGAGAGCGAGATATGCCAGCGCCGCCAGAACTCTCTGAGAGACGCCGACCGGTAAGGCTGCAGGAAGTTGGGCTTGAAGTGATAGCCCAGCAGCGCCGCCACGCCGATGGCGATGTCGCTATAGCCGGAGAAGTCGCAATAGATCTGCACCGCGTAGCCATAGACCGCGAGCAATAGATCGGGTCCGCTATAGGCGTCCGGCGCGAAGAACACATCGTCGACCAGCAACGTCGCCAGATAGTTGGCGATCACCATCTTCTTGAACAGCCCTAGCAGGATCAGCACGATCCCCTTGGCGACCATCTCCCGGTCGAGCTGGGGCGGTGCCTTCAGCTGGGGCAGGAAATCGGCCGCCCGCACGATCGGCCCCGCCACGAGCTGCGGGAAGAAGGAGATATAGAGGAAAACGTTGAGCGGGTTCTCCTCCGCCGGGATCTCCTTGCGGTAGACATCCACCACGTAGGAGATGCCCTGGAAGGTGAAGAAGGAAATGCCGATGGGGAGGATGATCTCCAGGAAGGGCAAATCCCGCACCATCCCTCCTCGCTCCAGAAGCTCGGCTAGCTGCTCCAGGAAAAAGCCGTAATATTTGAAGAAGGCCAGAATGCTTAAGTTGACCGCGACAGCGATGCCGACGAGGATCCGCTTGTCGCGATCGCTGCCAGCGATGGCGACCAGCCGCCCGGCCGCGTAGTTGATCAGCGAGCTCGCCGCGAGCAGGCTGGCGAAGCGCCAATCCCAATAGCCGTAGAAGAAGTAGCTGGCCGCCACCAGGAAGGTTTTGCGGCCTTCGGGCCGGTCCTTCAGCTCCCAGGCGACGGCGAACACAACCAGGAAGAAGATGCCGAAATCTAACGTGGGAAAGAGCATCGCGGCGCGCTTCTATTGTCCGGGCTCTGCCGGCGCCGCCACGCCATCCGCCTCGCTCACGCTGCCGGTCCGATTTGGCGGCGTGTTGCGGTAGATCTGATAATCGCTCATCAGCTTTTCGAAGATCACCTTGCCGACTTTCGCAGCCCCAAGATCGGAAAGATGCACATGGTCGGACAGCGCCATGCGCGGCTCGGCCAATATCCAGCGGCGGATGCTGCACGGTCCGCCCATGACCTCCGAAAGATCCATGTAGAGCGCGCCGTGCTCCTCGGCCGTCTCCTTCAGCACCTCTCGCACCTTCTGAAGCTTTGGCGGCGGATACCAGCGGGCGAGCGCATCGCTCTTGCTTTCAAGGAAGTCGTCGTAACGCTGGATCTCGCCGGATGTGAGCGGTGCGCAGCGCAAGGTGATCGCCTCCTCGAATTTCGCGTAAGCGGGCAGCTTCGCCCCATCCGTCGGTCCGAGGATCATCAGGGTCGCATTGGGCAGGACCTGCTTGATCTTGCCGATCAGCCCCTCATACGCCTCTCGATAGGCCTCGATATTCAGCCCATCCTGGAACCCCTCATTGGTGCCGTAGCCCAGCACCACGAGCTGGGGCGAGAGCGCCTTAAGATCCTGCGCCACCAACCGGTCGTTCCAGCGTCGCGTGGTCAGCGCCGATGCGCCGGGAATGCCGAGATTGACGTAGCGGAGGCCAGGCTCCGCCTGATGGGTGGAGATTCCGAGCAGCGTGATCTTCCCCTCCCCCGTCGGCGAGATGGAGAGGCCGCGCCCGCCCCCCACCGGCACCCGAAGCACGGATTGCTCGGCTGCGTTCGTATCCACCGTCTGCCGCTGCTCGCCTTGCATGATCACGGCCTTGCCCTGGCCCGGCCCTGCAAGGAAGCTCACCTCCGCGGAATCGAACGGTTTCTCGGCCTTGAGGGTCAGCTGCGCATCCGGCGCATTCGCCGACAGGCTTACGCCGGTGATCCCGTAAAAGCCGTCTTCCCGTAGAGAATTGGCGGCCTGCCAATCGCCCGTCTTCTCGAAGCTGAAGCCCGGCGCCTTGTAATATGGAAACGGAAAGCCCGGCATCATCAGCCCGCGGCCCGCATCGCCGAACTCCGCTTGCAGGCGGCGCCGCAACTCGCCGGTGATGCGGTCGGCCGCGATATGGCTGTCGCCCAGATGAAGCACGGTGACGGTCTTCTGCTCCTCCGCCCCCGTCTCCAACCCCAGAAGCGCATCGTAGAAGGAGCCGTCGCCCGTGATGGGGGGCAACAACCGGTGATCCTTGGCGTCTCGCGCCACCTGAAGCCCGGTAACGTCGACCCGCTCTTTCCCATCGCCGTCTTCGAAAAAGCTGCCCTCTTCGCCTGCCGCCTCGGTCTCCGGCACCGTCTCAGGGCCCGGACCGAAGATCTGCTGGACGGCGAGGAAGGTCACCCCGGCAAGCAGCGCGAAGCCGAGCACCCCCGCGGCGAGCCGCCGGATCGGTCCCGCTTTCGTCTTGGCTTTCTCATGCTGGGTCTGGCCGGCCATGCAGCATAGCCCTCCCGAGGCGGTATCGCCTGATACCCGCTATTGCATGGGCCAGCGGAAATCGTCGGCCCGGCCCTCCTTGGGCTTGAGTTGCTCGCCTCTCACGAGCACGCGGTAATAGGGGCGTTCGGCAAGCGGCAGGCGCGGCTTGGACGATACCACCGAAAGATCGCTCACCGCCGAGATCGAGCTGAGCGCCGTCAGCCCGTTGCCGAGATCGCTGGCGACGCTTTGCCCGGCAGGCCCTGCGCCACCTTGGGGCGAGAGCGGCTGGGAATCGAGCAGCGAATCCGAAATGGCCGGGCGCAACAGCTCCACGCCGCCGACCATGCTTTGCTCCAGCCGCGGACCTTCCGGATCGTCGAGCGCCTGATCGCCGCCGAACGCGCTCTCCATCCCCGCGTCCCTCGACGAGGCCTGAATCGCCTCGCCGGAGATGGCATGCCCGCCATAATTCTCTTCCGGGGTTCCACCCTTGGAGATCTTGCGGCCCATCACCCGCGCCTGCTCCTGCTCGCTGCCGGCCAACGGGATATTCCGCTCCGCCTTGGCGAGCTTGAGATCGCGGCGGATTTCCTTCTCCACGAAATGCGCCAGCTTCAGATAGCCGCGCATGGTGAAATGCACCCCGTCATTGGCGCGCAGACGGCGCTGCTGTCCGCTCATATCCGGTCCATAGGCGCTGTAGCGGCCGGATTCGTCCGTGAAGCCCGCCCAGGTCTCGATAAATTTCGAACCGTAGATGAACGATTTCTCGCGGAAGATATCGTTCATCACCTCGGCGTCCTTGTTCTTCGTCGCCGTGCGCATGACCGGCAGGCCGACCCAATAGGTCGCGATATTCTTCTCCCGCAATGTCCTGAGGAGTTGCTCCACGCGCTCCCCATAGATCTTGCGCCAGCTTTCCGTTCCCGGGCGATGCCATTCGCCGTCCTTGCGGATCGCCTGCCCGTCATTAGCGCCGAACATCACCACGGCGATCTGATATTTCCGCTCGCCTTCCAGCAGCTCTGGCAGCACCGCGTTCCAGTCGTAGTAATCGGTTCGGACAAGGCCGGAGGACACCTTCGACTTGCGAATGACCTCCAGATTCTTTTCGTCTTGAAAGCTGCGATAGAGGCCCGACCAGAGCCCGTCGGCCAAGGAATCCCCCACCACCAGGATCCGGTAGCGGTCACCCTTGGGGAAAGGATCGACATAGCTGCGCTGGAAGCCGGCGCTCTGTGCCGCCGCGGGCGCAGGCGCGATGAGACCGAAGCTCAGCAGAATGGCGAGAAACGGCACCCGGCCGAATGCGGGCCCCGAGGTAAAGACCGTGCGGAAATAAGACGCGAGACGAGACATGGCCAACCGGACCCGCCTTCCGGGCCCCCCTATCGTTCCGATTTGAAACATGGCTACCGGTGAAATCGAGCAACACCAAGCCACAATTCATAATACGTGCCGAAACCTAGCGCATGAAGCTTTTGGGGGCCATTTCGGCCGGCCGCAAGGCCGGTTCAGGTGAGGGCCAGGCCTAAGTGTCGGCGCGCAACATGTTCAGAATGGTCAAAGTCGGGAAGCCGTCGACATTCAGCCCCTTCTGGCGCTGATAGGCCTTCACCGCCGAAAGCGTCGCCGGCCCGATCACGCCGTCCACCTCGCCGTCCAGCAGCCCGACATGGAGCAGCCGCGTCTGAAGTTCCTTCCGCTGCTCCAGCGAGAGATGGTTCTCGTCCGTCGGCCAGCTCTTGGCGAACTGGCCGTACCCCATCAGCCGGTCGGCAAGATGCCCAACCGCCAGCGCATAAGACGGTGCGTTGTTGTAGCGGAGGATGGTGCGGAAATTGTTCAGGGTCAGGAAGATCGGCCCATCCTTGCCCTCCGGCGCGAACAGCGCCGCCTTGTCGCCTGGGCGCGGGAACGGTGCGCCGCTCACCCGGCGGACCCCCATGCGCTCCCAAGTGGCCAGCGACTTGAGGTTCTTCGCGCTGTAATTGTTGGGATTCATGTTGCTGGGAACGGTGACCTCGTAGCCCCAGGTGTGGCCGGGCTTCCAGCCCGACACTTTCAGATAGGCCGCCGTGGACCCCAGCGCGTCGGGCAGGCTCTGCCAGATATTGCGCCGCCCATCCCCGTCGAAATCGACCGCATAGGCCTGATAGGTCGTCGGGATGAACTGGGTATGTCCCATGGCGCCGGCCCAGGAGCCGGCCATGTATTCGCGGGAGACGTCGCCCCGCTGCAAAACCTTCAAGGCCTCGATCAGCTGCTGCCGGGCGAACTTGGCCTTCACCCCGCGATAGGCCAGCGTGGCCAGCGCCTCGATCACGTAATGCTCGCCGAGATTGTCGCCATAGCTCGTCTCGACACCCCAGATCGCCACCACGATATGGCGGTCGACGCCGTATTTGTTCTCGATCGCATCCAGCAGCCGCTTGTGCTGGATCAGCATTTCGCGGCCCGTCTGGAGCCGCTTGTCGGAAACCAGCCGGTCCACATATTCGCCGACCGGGCGCTTGTATTCAGGCTGATAGGTGGCGGATTCGATCACTTCCCCATCCGGAGAGACCCCCTGGAAGGCGCGCACATAGACATCCCGCCGGATTCCCGCCGCCCGCGCCGTCGGCCAAAAGCCTTCCACCCAAGCTTGAAAGCTTTGGGCCGGCGCCTGAACGGTGGAGGCGAGCAGGCTCGCGGCAAAGATCGAAGCCAGCATCGCCGCAGCTAGAAAGAGACGGCCGAAACGGCTTGCTTCAGGGATTTTAGCTGTCGCGCAAGGTGTGATTCGCATAGGCCTGATAATATCAATCCGCCTCGGCAAAACCTAGGCAGGTGAGGTTTGAGCCATCACCCCTGGCCGAGCACGTCCGCAACGATTTTCTTGGACGGATAACAGGTGAGCGGCGCGCCGACCTTCTTCTCGTAGAGCCCGATCGCCTGGCGTGTCTTGAAGCCCACCAGCCCATCCACATTGCCCACATCGTAGCCGTAACGGCTTACCAGAATCTTCTGGAAATCCAGGATCTTGTCACGCGTGAATCGGTCGACCGGCTGCCACGCGCCGACGAAGCCCGCCGGCGCCCCATACGCGATCATATCGGCCAGCTTGCCCACGAAGAGCGCGTAGACATCGGAGTTGTTGTACTTCTTCAGCACCGAGAAGTTCTCCGTGACCAGGAAGGCCGGCCCCTTCATCCCCGCCGGTAGCACCAGGAAGCCCTGATTCTTCAGCTTCTCCTCCGGAAAGCTCCTTCCCTTCACCCGGGTGATCCCCATTTCCACCCAATCGCCGAAGGTGCGCGCCTTGTCCGGGCCCTGCAGCGTGCAGTCGAAATCTGCTGGAAGCGCGATCTCGTAACCCCATTCCTGATCGCCGATCCAGCCCTGGCTGTGCAGCGAGTTGCCGGTGGAGGCGAGCGCGTCGGGGACCGAGTCCCAGATATCCCGCTTGCCGTCCTGATCGATATCGACTGCATATTCGAGAAAATCGCTGGGCAGGAATTGCGGATTTCCCATGGCGCCGGCCCAGGAGGAGCGCATCTCTCCCCGCGCGATATGCCCCTCTTGCAGCACCTTCAGCGCCTTCACGAACTCTTTCCTGAAGACCTCGGGACGACGGCCGAGGAAAGCCTGGGTGGCGATCGCGCGCAGCGCGTCATGGGGCAGACTCACATTGCCGAAATTCGTCTCCCGCCCCCAGATCGCGACCACGATGCTGCCCGGCACCTCGTATCGCTTCTGCACCTCGGACAGCACGGTCTTGTATTGGTGATATTGGGTCTTTCCTTGCGCGGCCAGGGCGTTGAGGTTGTTCAGCTTGAAGTACCGGCCCGGCGAATCGAACTCCGGCTGGCGGGCCGGCGCCTTCGGCTTCAGGCTCGCCGGCAGTCGCGGCCCGCCGAGATAGGCAGGGTCCGGCAGCACCAGATGGGGCAGCGACCAATCGAGGGTCAGCCCTTTTATCTCTTTCTCGAAGGTCTCGCGGCTGACCCCTTCGGCCTCCGCTTCCGGCCACCGCGACTGCAGCCATGCCTGGAAATGCTGCTCCAGCGCGCGCTTATAGACGGCAGCGTCATCGGCCACCGCAGAGCCGTGGCTCAGAGCGAGCAGGAGAACGCCCGCGCAGCTTAGCAAGGCGAATCGCATGGCCCGATTGTGCCGAGGCCCAATGCACTTGGAAAGGCGAAAGCCGAAAAGACGGCTCAAGAGGCGGCGCGGGTCTCGTTCAGATGACGCTCCCAGCGCAGCGCATCCGCCACGATCCGATCCAGATCGTCCCGCTCCGGCGTCCAGCCGAGCACCGCGCCGATGCGCGAAACGCCGGCCACCAGCGCCGCCGGGTCGCCCGGCCGCCGCTGCCCCGTCTCGACCGGGAAATCGATGCCCGAGACCCGCTTCACGGCCTCGATCACCTGAAAGACCGAGTAGCCATTGCCGTACCCGCAATTGATCACTTCGGAACGCCCGCCACCGCGCAAATAGTGCAGGGCCGCCAGATGCGCCGCCACCAAGTCGGAGACATGGATGTAGTCCCGGATACAGGTGCCGTCCGGTGTCGGATAATCCGTGCCGAACACGTCGAGCTTCGGTCGCTCGCCCAGCGCCGCCTGGACCGCCACCTTGATCAGATGGGTCGCGCGCGGCGTGGACTGACCGCTCCGCCCGTCCGGGTCGGCACCGGCCACGTTGAAATAGCGCAAAGCCACGTAGTTGAGATCGTAGGCCAACGCCGCATCGCGCAGCATCATCTCCGTCATCAGCTTGGAGCTGCCGTAAGGCGAGATGGGATTGAGCGCGGCATCTTCGGAGACGGGATTCTCCTCCGGCATGCCGTAGACCGCCGCCGTCGAGGAGAAGATGAAATGCTTCACCCCTCCCTCCACAGCGCATTCGATCAGCGCGCGGGATTTGCAGGTGTTGTTGAGATAGTAGCCGAGCGGATCGGCGATCGAGTCCGGCACCACGATCGAACCGGCGAAATGGACGATCGCATCGATGCCCTCCTTCTCGATGATCTCACGCACCAGCGCTTGATCGCCGATATCGCCGACCACCAGGCGCGCCGGCTCGGCCACCGCCCACTGGAACCCGGTCGAGAGATTGTCGAGCACCACGACATCCTCGCCCGCATCGTTCAGCGCCAGCACCATATGGCTGCCGATATAGCCGGCGCCGCCGGTCACGAGCACAGTCATCCCAATCTCCGAGTCAAAATTTCGCCCCTTGATATCGTATAGGGGTTGAAGGACGGTAGCCGCGCGGCTTCTGCACCCTTTTTCCCATCCTTAACCCTAATGAGGATTGAATGAGCGCCCCGGTACGTAAGGCTGTGTTCCCTGTCGCCGGTCTCGGCACCCGCTTCCTTCCCGCCACCAAGGCCATGCCGAAGGAAATGCTGACCGTGGTGGATCGTCCCCTGATCCAGCACGTCGTCGATGAGGCGATGGCCGCCGGTATCGAGCATCTGATCTTCGTAACCGGCCGGAACAAAGGCATCATCGAAGATCACTTCGATCGTCAGTTCGAGTTGGACCATACCCTGGCGGCCCGGGGCAAGACCGAGACCCTGGCCCAGCTCAACGCCGAGCTCCCCCTTGCCGGCCAGACCAGCTTCACCCGTCAGCAGGATCCGCTCGGCCTCGGCCATGCAGTCTGGTGCGCCCGCGAAATCGTGGGCGACGAGCCCTTCGCCCTGATCCTGCCCGACGTTTTGGTGAAGTCCGAAGGCAAAGGCTGCCTCGCCCAGATGATGGATGTCTACGAGGCCCATGGCGGAAACGTCCTCGCCGTGGAGGAAGTGCCGAAAGAGGCCGTCTCCAGCTACGGCATTCTGAGCGTTGGCGAAGGCGACGGCACCATCTTCCCCGTTGACGGCATGGTGGAAAAGCCGAAGCCGGAAGACGCGCCCTCCAATTTGAGCATCCTCGGCCGCTACATCCTGCAGCCGGAGATCTTCGACATCCTGACCGATCAGGAGACCGGAGCCGGCGGCGAGATTCAGATCACCGACGCCATGCTCAAGCTCCTCCAGGATCAACCCTTCCACGCCATCAAATGCGAGGGCACCGCTTACGATTGCGGCTCCAAGATCGGCTTCCTGGCGGCCAATGTCGCCTACGGGCTGGACCAGGAGGACCTGGCCGAGCCGTTCGAGGCGGAGATCCGCCGGCTGCTGCCTTAGGTTTTTTCTCTCCGCGTCATGACGCGATTCACCTCTCCCCTGCGGGGGAGAGGGAGCGCGCTGCGGCCTGCCGCGCGGTACCCTCACTCACTTCCGCAGGCGCATGCCCACGGTCACCTCGTTCGATTTGTAGTCGCCGATCGCGTCGGAGCTCGAGTAATCCGTATGCTCGTAAGTGGCGATCAGCGCCATGTTCCGGTTGAACAGATATTCCGCGGTCAGGCCTTCCCGCCAGCGCGAATCGTCGAGATCCTCGCCGATATATTCAGCCGTCTCATAGGTGATGAAGCCACCCAGGATCACGTTCTCTTTCAGCTCGTGGCTCAGGGTCGCGCCATAGAACCGGGTGAACGCACCCGCCGCATCGGACGCCGTCGTCTCGTCGAGATTGGTTCGTGCCTGCAAGCTGAGCGAGGTCAGCGGCGTGATCTGCCACAGCACATCGGCATTGAGCAGGAACCCGTCCACCAGCGCAAAATCCTCGTCGAGCGGATCCTGAGCGCCGTAGCCCATGCCGATCTCGCCGGTGATGTTGCCGAATAGACCGAACGCCAGCCCCGCCTGGATGCGATACCCTTCGGAGCCGAGCTGATTGCCGTCGCTCGAGATTTCCTGCTTGTAGTCGCGCTTCACCAATGCGGTATCGACGAAGGCCGTCATATCCGGGTTGAACTCGTAGGAACCGCGAAGCCGGATCTCCTTTTCCAGATAATCCCGGTCCAACGGATCGGTGGGATTGTCCGGATCCTCGCCGATCAGCACGATATCCGTGTAGTCGTAGTCCGTGACGGAACCGACCGTCGCCAGGCTCACACGGTTGAAGCGGTGATTGAAACCGGCGGTGATGTGCTGTTCCTGAAGGTCCGAGCTGAATACCCCCGCATCCGGCAAGTTCTCCTGATCGCGCCCTTCCGAGATCTGGCTCTTCTCCAGCTCCAGGGTGAGGTTGGTGCGGCGGGTCACATCGAGCCGCCCATCCATCAGGGCTTGATAGTTGCTCGTGTTCTGGCTCTCGAACCGCTGATACCAGCTCCAATCGCCATTGACGTTGAACGAAAGCGCATGCCGGTTCCAATCGGAGCTGAGCCTGAGATCCGGCTGCAGCTCCGGCGCCCAATCCGACTGCGGATCTGTCCGGGTGGTCAGCGCATTATCCGTCGTCGTGATATCGGCAACTAGCTCCGAATAGAGGATGAAGCTACCGATCCGCGTTCCCAGCGGCGCGTAGGGATCCTCTGCCGGATCGACCGCCCCCGGTGCCACGGGTACAAGCGGCGGCAAGGGGGCCGGCCCCTGATACCGG
The DNA here is from genome assembly GCA_050110875.1 of Methyloligella sp. ZOD6. Taxonomy (GTDB): domain Bacteria; phylum Pseudomonadota; class Alphaproteobacteria; order Rhizobiales; family Methyloligellaceae; genus Methyloligella. Next base: position 1,308,832 of record CP188828.1, on the reverse strand, counting down.
GCCGAGGCTTGCGCCGCCTCCTTCACCAGCCGGTCGGCTTCCGAGACCGTGGGCCCCGCCCCGAGCCGCCCGGGTTCCGGCCCATCGCCGAGCCCGCCGAGCGGCACTTCGTCTTCCACATATCCTTCGTCGCCGAGCCCGGAATCGAGGGTTTGATCAGGATCGCCCGGCCCCACCAGCCCCATATCCCCGGCCAGATCGTCGGTCGCGCCGCTGTCGTAATCGTTCTGCGGGGCCTCATTCGAATAGCGATCCGGAATCGCGCCGCCGCTGTAATATTCTTCCGCCTCGACCGCTTCCTCCTCCTGCACCTCGGGCGTGATCGGCCCCCGCAGGAAAGGATCTTCATCGCTCTGGGCGTGGCACGGCGCAGCGAAGCTCGCGAGGAGCAGCAATGCGGTCGCGAGAGCGCCCGCTGCGCTTGTGTGATGAGGACGCGGCAAGGACAAACCCTCGGGAAATGCTGCCGGAAAACGGTTGAAACGCGCTTCTCCGGACGTTGTCCTAGGACCCTAGCGGCCATAAAGTTAACGAGGCGTTTAGGCGTGTTTCGCAATGAGGCGAAACGGAAGCCTTAAGGCCGTCAAAATCGTGCTAGACCTATCGGCGGAGCAGCAGGAGAAAGCCCATATGACGGCGAGCCTCGGCCAGAACGGCATGCCTGAAAGCCTTGTCGATCAAGGAAATGGCGAGCAGGTGCAAGAGATCCGTACCGATGCGATCGGCTCGGCCGCCCGCACCCTCGAGCTCGAGGTGCAGGGCCTGCGCGCCCTCGAGGCGGCGCTCCGCACCGACCTCGCCGAGAATTTTGCCAAGGCCGTCTCGGACATTCGCGCCTGTCAGGGCCGGGTCATCGTCACCGGGATCGGCAAGAGCGGCCATATCGGCCTGAAGGTGGCCGCCACCCTGTCCTCCACCGGCACGCCCGCCTATTTCGTCCACCCGACGGAGGCGAGCCACGGCGATATGGGCATGATCACCGGCCAGGACGTGATCCTGGCCTTTTCCTGGTCCGGCGAAACCATCGAGCTTGGCAATATCGTCTCTTATTCCAGCCGCTTTGCCGTACCCCTGATCGCGGTGACCTCCAACGCGGAGAGCACCCTGGCCGAAGCGGCGGAGCTCGTGCTCGCCCTGCCCCAGGCCAAGGAGGCCTGCCCGCTGGGTCTCGCGCCGACCACCTCCACCACCATGCAGCTCGCTCTCGGCGACAGCCTCGCCATCGCGCTGCTGGAGAGCAAGGGTTTCACCGCCGGCGACTTCAAGATCTTCCACCCCGGCGGCAAGCTCGGCGCCAAGCTGAAATTCGTCGCCGACCTGATGCATAAGGAAGAGCGCCTGCCCATCACAAACGCCGATACGCCCATGGCCGAGGCGCTCGTCGTCATGACCGAAAAGGCGTTCGGCTGCCTCGGCGTGGTGGATCAAACGAATAGGCTCATCGGCATCATCACCGATGGCGACCTCCGCCGCCATATGGGCGACGGGCTCCTACAGAGCCGCGCCGGCGATATCATGACGCCCGACCCCAAGACGGTCGCGCCAGACACCATGAGCTCCGAGGCGCTCGCCATCATGAATATGAGCGAGCGTCCCTTTACTGCTCTGTTCGTGGTGGAAAGCGGCAAGCCGGTCGGCATCGTGCACATCCACGACCTGCTCCGCGCCGGCGTGGTTTAGACCGGACTTCCGCGCCAGCGCTTATGAGGCAAGTACCTGCACCGGCTCCGGCCGGCGCACGCGGGAGAAAGACCGCCCGGCATTGGGCATCACCGCCTCCTCGTCATAGACGTCCGAAAGCTGCGCGGTCAGCTTCGCATAATGATAGTGCAGCGCCACCTTCAGCGCATAGACGAAGAGGATATGCGGCTCCAGAGGGCGCGTCTTCGCGATGCGGGCAAGTTGCGTCTTATAGCGCTGGCGCAGGGTCTCGTCCTCCACCTGGCGCAGAAGCCGCGTGCTCACCACCGCGAAGCGCGCGTAGTTCAGCGCCGCCCGCTTGGCATAGGCCAGCGGATGCCGCCGCCAGTAAGAGAGGTGATGCAGCACGAAGCGGAACCGGTCCTCGACGAAGAGAGAATCGAGCCGATCGAAATAGGCCTCCGCGCCATAGGATGTCTGCATTACCCGGATGAACCCGTCGCGCAGCTCTTCTCGGCTCATGCCGAGAGGGATCACATTGGTGCCGTAGCAATCGGAGGCGTCATCGTCGTTCAGCCGGCCCGCCTCCTTCAGCCGCTTATAGAGCGGCGTCGTCGGGATCGCGTGCAGCATGCCGATCAGCGCCGAAGCAATACGCGCATCGGAGAGGAAGCGCGGCATCACCTCGAAGATCTCCGGCTCGTCGTGGTCGAAGCCGACGATCATGCCGCACCAGACATCGATGCCGTGATCCTGGATACGGTGCACACGGTCCAGCAACGAGCCCGCATTGGGCCGCACATTCTGTAGCTTCTTCGTCTCCCGGAGCGAGTCCTCGTTCGGCGTCTCGATGCCGATGAACACGCTCTGGAAATTGGCCAGCCCCATCAGCTCCATGAGCTCCTCGTCCTCGGCGAGATCGAGGGAGGCCTCGGTGAAAAGGGTCAGCGGATAGGCGCGGGCCTGCTGCCACTCGATGATATCGCGCAGGATCGGTTTGATCGCCTTCTTGTTGCCGATCAGATTGTCGTCGACGACGAAGACGATCTTGAGCCCCGCCTTCTCGAAGGATTCCAGCTCCGCGATGACCTGCTCGGAGGTTTTCAGCCGCGGCCTCCGGCCGAAGGTCACGATGATATCGCAGAACTCGCACGTGAACGGACAGCCTCGGCTGATCTGCATGCTGCCGAACATGTAGCGCTCCGCTTTCAGGAGCTCGACCTTGGGTAGCGGCAACTTCTCGATATCGGTCTTCTCGGTCTGCTCGTAGCGCGCCTTATGGGTGCCGTTCTCCCAATCTTCCAGAAATTGCGGCCAGGTGGTGTCGGCCTCGCCGACGAAGATCACGTCGCACAAGCCTTCGAGCTGCTCCGGCTCCACCGTCGCCATGGGGCCGCCGACCGCGGTCATCACGCCCTGCTTGCGCACCTCTTCCAGAATCTCGCCGATGCGGCGCCCCTGGATGCTCATGCCCGTGAGACAGACCAGATCCGCCCGCATCAACCGGTCGAAATCGATATCCTCGACATTCTCGTCGATCAGGGTGACGTCGTGCTTTTCGGGAACCAGAGAGGCGAGCAGAGCGAGGCAGGCGACGGGAAGATTGGCCCGTTTGCCAAGCAATCCCATGCAGTGCTCCATCCCCCAAAAGGAGACATCGAAGCGTGGATTGATGATGACGATGTCGGCCATTCGTCCTCCCATCCGCTGGGGTCGATTTCTGACCCCACGCTATCGTAGAACCCAGACACCCACCCTCAAGTTGCAAGGGGCGAAATTACGGCAACCGGATTACAGTTTCGTAGACTGCTTTACAGAGTCTTAGGTGCTTCTTCTCAGGCCGCTTCGCTTCCCTCCGCCTTCGTCACATGAAGCAGCGTGCCGTCCGCCCCAGTGACCGTCACCTTCTCGCCGGCCGGCAGCTCCGGCCCGGAAACCCGCCAAACGCTGTCGCCGATCCGCACGCTGCCGCGCCCGTCAACGATCGGATCGACGAGAATATAGGTCTTCCCGACATGCCGCGTGGCACGAAGATTCAGAAGCGGTCGCTCGCTCGCCAGCGGATGGCTGCGCAGATAACGCGCCGCCAGTCCCACGGCGATGAGCGAAAGCACGCCGAACCAGATAAGCTGCCACTGCCAGGAAATGTCGTAGCCGAAGGTGATCAGCCCGGTGACCGCGGCCGCCAGGCCGAACCACATGAAGAAGATGCCGGGCGCCGTGATCTCCAGCACGAACAATACGGCCGCCAGCACCATCCAGCCCCAAGGACCGAATAAGAAGCTATCCTCCATCGGGTCCTCCTTTCAGTCCAGGCACCGCGTCCCGCTCAGATCAGCTCTTGCGCGGTCCACTCCGCGGGACGCCGCCTCCGGACGGCGGTGTTCCGTCCGTATTGCCGCGCCCGAAAGCTTCCCGCGCGATTTCCGAAACGCCCGCGATGGAGCCGATCAGCGAGCTTGCCTCCAGCGGCAGCATCAGCACCTTTTGGTTCTTGGCCGCGGCCAGCTCTTTCAGAGCCTCGACATATTTGTCGGCGACGAAATAGTTGATCGCCTGCACGTTGCCGGCGGCAATCGCCTCGGACACCATCCGGGTCGCCTTGGCCTCCGCTTCCGCCTCGCGCTCCCGCGCCTCGGCATCCCGATAGGCAGCCTCGCGCCGGCCTTCCGCGGCCAGGATCTGCGCCTGTTTCTGGCCTTCCGCCTCCAGGATCTCCGATTGCCGCTCGCCCTCGGCCACCAGAATGGCGGCACGCTTGTCACGCTCGGCTTTCATCTGCCGCGCCATGGCATCCACCAGATCCCGCGGCGGCTCGATATCCTTGATCTCGATACGGGTGATCTTCACGCCCCAGCTATGGGTCGCGTCATCCACCACCCGGAGCAGCCGGTGATTGATCTCGTCGCGCTGGGAGAGCAGCTCGTCCAAATCCATGCCGCCCATCACGGTCCGGATATTGGTCATGGTGAGATTCATCACCGCCAGCTCCAGATCGGTGACCTCGTAGCTGGCCTGCGCCGCGTCCAACACCTGGAAGAAGCAGACCCCGTCGACCCGCACCATGGCATTGTCGCGGGTGATCACCTCCTGGCTCGGCACCTCGGCGACCTGCTCCATCATATTGATCTTGCGGCCGATCCGGTCGATGAAAGGAATGATCAGGGTCAGGCCGGGCTGTAATGTCCGCGTATAACGCCCGAACCGCTCGACCGTGTAGTTGTACCCCTGCGGCACCACCTTCACCCCCGCCAGAATGACGACGATGAAGAGGACGAGCAGAACCAGAACGAAGAGATTGAAGCCGAACATCGCGTTCCTCCAGCGGCCGGACGCGAGCCTAGCGCCCGCCCGTTCGGAGGCAGACCTTAAGCCAAAAACGGATCAGGCTCGATAGAAATTCGGCAAATCGGTGGTTAGCGGACCCAGCCCTCGAGCTCCCGGTCGACGATCGTCTCGAGCACCCGCATGCCCGCATCGCTATCGTTCAGGCAGGGAATGAAGCTGAATTTCTCGCCGCCATTCTCCTCGAAGATCTCCCGGGCTTCGCCGTTGATCTCCTCCAGGGTCTCCACGCAATCGGCGACGAAGCCCGGCGTTAGAATGGCAAGGCGCTTCACGCCTTCCTTGGCCAGCGCCTCCACCGTCTCGTCCGTATAGGGCGTCAGCCATTCCGCCGGACCGAAGCGGGACTGGAAGGTAAGCCGCAATTTGTGCTCGTCGAAACCGAGCTCCTGCCGCAACGCGTCAGCCGTCTGCTTGCATTGGACCTGATACGGATCGCCCTTCTCGACATATTCCTTCGGCAGACCGTGGAACGAGGCGAGGATCACCTCCGGCTCGTAGTCGAGCGCAAGCAAATGCTCGCGCACCGAATTGGCGAGCGCGCGGATATAGACCGGCTCCGTCGGATAGGCCGGCACCGTGCGCAAGGCCGGCTGAAAGCGCATTTGCTTCAGCGCATCGAACACCTTGTCGTTCACCGTGGCGGTGGTCGGCGCGGCGTATTGCGGATAGAGCGGGAAGACCAGCAGCCGATCGCACCCGGCCGAGGCCAGCGCCGCGATCCGGGAGGCGATGGAAGGATTCCCGTAACGCATGGCCCAATCCACGACGATCTCCGGCATGCCGGCAAAACGGGCCGCGAGCTTCTCCGCCTGGTTGCGCGTGATGGTGCGCAGCGGCGATTCCCCCCGCTCCTTGTTCCAGATCGAGGCATAGGCCTCGCCGCTCTTCTTCGGCCGCGTGGTCAGGATGATACCGTTCAGCACGGGCCACCAGATCAAGCGATTGGTCTCGATCACCCGGCGGTCGGAAAGAAACTCCTTCAGATACCGCCGCATGGGCCAATAGGTGGTGTCGTCCGGCGTGCCTAGATTCACCAACAGCACGCCGACCCGGCCACCCGGATGACTCACACCTGGATTTTCAGCTGCGAATTGGCAGGGACCTGGCCTCTCAGTCATTGCTTGCAACCTTTGGGGACGCCTCGGGGGAGGCGTTAAATAAACCATTCTGGAACAGCGGACTAGCTCTTGCTCACCGAGTCCGCGAGCCGCATCGCCTGTTTCATAATCTGCGCGTGATCGAAGGCAAGATCAACGCTTTGCCAATCGTCGATCCATTCCGCCGCCGCCGCATCGTCCCCCGCCACCGGCGCCGCCGCCTCCTTCAGCACGGTGAGGAAGGCGGCGCTCACCGTATGGCCGCGCGGATCGCGGTTCGGATCCGAGAAAACGCCGATCAAGGTGAGAGCGCCGACGGTCAGTCCGACCTCCTCCTCGACCTCTCGGCGGCAGGCGTCTTCCACGGTCTCGCCGATATCGACGAAACCGCCGGGCAGCGCATATTCCCCTTGAAAGGGCGGATTCTTTCGCCGGATCAACAGCACCCGGCCCTGCGCATCCAAGATCACGCAGTCGGTGGTGAGAGCGGGCGTGGCTGGCATTCCCATGGGATAGCCATTCCAGAGCCCGCATACCGCGTCAATCCCGGACGGCCGGGACGACGAGCAGGCATCGGACAAGCAAAAGGCCCGCGCAAGGCGAGCCGAGTATACCTGAAGGCAGCTTGTCAGTCCTGGCGGGCCGAGAGGCGTCGCGCCTCTTTCAACGCCATGCCGAGCAGATAGGCAAGAAAGTCGAGCCTGCAATTTCTCGACGATTCCACCATCGGCACCAAGCCGTCGGCTATCTCACCGGCTGCGCGTCGCGCACCCTCCCCGTCCCCCTCGGGGTCTTTCGGATCCGCCATGTCACCCCTTGATATTCGTTTGCGGCAACAATGGCCGCCCCCCAATTACGGTATTAATCCGTGTACATGCTTTTCTAAGGGTTGGGGGGCGGCATGCCAAACGAATTTTGCGAATGCGCGAAACGCAAACTCCATGCTCGGATAAGGACTTGCCTAGTGCAGAACGTATCGAGCTTTAACGGCGGGGCGACGGGACGTAGCGCAGGTAAGGCTTTTCCGCGCGCCAACCTTCCGGATATTTTTTCTTCGCGTCCTCGTCGGACACGGCCGGAACGATGATGACCTCTTCGCCATCCTTCCAGTTGGCCGGCGTCGCCACCTGATGCTCGGAAGTGAGCTGGAGGGAGTCGATGACGCGAAGAATCTCGTCGAAATTCCGGCCCGTGCTGGCGGGATAGTTCAAGGTGAGCTTGATCTTCTTGTCCGGACCGACGACGAAGACCGAGCGCACGGTTAGCGTATCGGACGCGTTAGGATGGATCATGCCGTAGAGGTCCGCGACCTTCCGGTCCGGGTCGGCGATCAGCGGAAAGTTCACCGCGGCGCCCTGGGTCTCCTCGATATCCTTGGACCACGCCTCATGGGCATCCAGCGGGTCGACGCTTAGGCCGATCACCTTCACGTTGCGACGTTCGAATTCCGGCTTCAGCTTCGCCGTGGTGCCGAGCTCCGTGGTGCAGACCGGCGTAAAGTTCTTCGGGTGCGAGAACAGCACGCCCCAGGAATCGCCGAGCCACTCGTGGAACCGGATCGGCCCTTCCGTCGTCTGCGCCTCGAAATCGGGGGCGGTATCGCCAATCTGTAAAGCCATGATGATCTCCAATTGGGAATGTTCTGGGCGGCCCGTCAGAGAGCGGGCCTCGGCCCATAATCTTGCAAAGGATGTAGAAATCGAGGGGGCGAGGTTTCAATCTCTGCCCCCGAAAAAGCAATTTGTTTCCTCTCGCGTCACCTCCGGAAAAGACTGGATGCTCCCAACATAGTCTTTGCGCGAAGGAAGCACTAAGCCTGGAGAGCGCGATGGCGAAACGGAGGCCGGACGGACGGTCCGCCCCAGCCCCCGATCCATGTTCGAAACGCGCTTTTAGGCCGCTTCGCGCTTCTGGTGACGGCCTTCGAGGATCTCCTCGATGATCTTGTCGCAGAAGGCCGGCAAATCGTTGGGGTTGCGGCTGGTGATCAGGCCCTGATCCACCACCACCTCCTTGTCGACCCAATGGGCGCCGGCGTTCTTCACGTCCGTCGCCATGGAGTGATAGGAGGTCATCTTGCGGCCATCGGCGAGGCCGGCCTCGACCAGCACCCAAGGCCCGTGACAGATCGCGGCCATCGGCTTCTGGCTGTCGTAGAAATCGGCCACGAACTGCACCGCCGTCTCGTTGGCGCGCAGCAGATCCGGATTGATCTGGCCGCCCGGGATGACCAGCGCGTGGTAGTCGGCCACCTTGGCCTCATCCACCGTGCGATCGACATCCAACCTGTTGCCCGACCAGTCCTTGCCCTTCCAGCCGCGAATCTGTCCCGCCTCGAGCGAGACGATCTCGACCTCGCCGCCGGCCTCTTCCAGCGCCTTCTTGGGCTCCATCAGCTCCGATTCTTCGTAGCCGTCGGCCGCCAGAATGGCGATCTTCTTTCCGGTCAGATCGTTCATGAGAAACCTCCTTGAAAAACAAGACTTCGGTCAGTCTCGTCGGTGATCTTGGAGGCCTAAACGCATTCCCTGCGAGCTTTGTTCGACGGTGGGGCGCGCCGCTTCGACGCAACTCCCGGCCGGCTCGAAAGCGCAAACGAAAAGGCCGCCCGGGTGCGAACCGGACGGCCTTCCTGACCTTTGCAGGTCGTCGGCTGGGGGGCCGGAAACTTTCGTCTTGCGCGGCGCTAGCCGTGGGCGAAGCGCTGCCAGGTCACCACGACCTTCGTCCCGATCGGGACTCGCTGATAAAGGTCGATGACATCGCGGTTATACATGCGGATGCAGCCATGGGAGACTTCCTGGCCGACCGTCCAGGGCGCATCGGTCCCATGAATGCGATACAGGCTATCCCCAAGATACATGGCCCGCGGACCGAGCGGATTGCGCGGATGGCCGCCCGGCACATAGGCCGGCAAGGTCGGGTTCTCCCGCCGCATATCGGCGGTCGGCGTCCACCCCGGATTGACCTTCTTCGCCGTCACCGTCATGACCCCCTGCCAGCGGGCATGGGCCATGGGCGCGCCGATCGGGTAGGAGATGGCCCGGGCGTTCGGCAGCACGTAGTAGAGCTTTCGGTCGGCGAACGAGACCAGCACCGTGCCGGGATCGACCCGCGGCGTGAAGGAAACCAGCCGGGCGCCGGAGCTGGCATGACTCGGGCGTGGCTGTGGCTGAAAGATGCCGAAGATACCGGCATTGGCGAAGGCCGGAAGGGAACCCGCACACAGGGCGAGCAGCGCGATGCCGACCGGCAACGCGCGGAAGAAGACGATACGCATAACAAAACCCCGTCTTTAAACGCCCACCTTCTTGCCACGATTTTGGTTTCCAGCCGGTTAAGGGAGTCTCGGCCTTGGGCAGAATGTATCTCTTCGATCGGAAGAGCGCCGAAGCAGTCCTTTGGCACCGTGCTTCGATCCCGACGATTGACTCAGGCCCGACTCGGCTATAGAACATTATAGGAACATTTGTTCGGAGTTGTTCACCACAAGCGACCCAGACGACGCCGAGAGGTCGAGCGTTACGTCGACTGGCGTTGACGAAGCAGGCGGGCCGGAAAACCACCTGACGAGCCGCTGCGGGCTCTTATCCGCAGCTCGAGCAGGTGCCCGTATTCCCCTTCATCACCACCCCCCTGGCGGATGCGGGTGCCGCACCGCCCGCCTGCTTCTCATTTTCTGGCGATTCCCGCCGGCGACCGGCTGGCACAGGCGGACAAAACGCTTATCTTTGCGTCCATGACCAAGTCCCGCCTCGCCTCCTTCCTTCTCGCCCTTCTCATTCTCTTCCCGGCCGCCGCGTCCGCTCAGGACGACACGCGCCAGCCGGAAGCCAAGAGCGCCATCGCCGCCAAGCCCCTCGTCACGGCGAAAGACGAGATGGTGGTGGCCGCCCATCCGCTGGCCGCCGAAGCCGGCATGGAGATGCTGGAGAAAGGCGGCAGCGCCATCGACGCGGGCATTGCGGTGCAGCTTGTTCTGAACCTCGTGGAACCCCAATCCTCGGGCATCGGCGGCGGCGCCTTCGCCCTTTATTGGGAGAAGGAGGCGAAGACCCTCGCCGGCTTCGACGGCCGCGAGACCGCGCCGGCAAACGTCACCGAAGCCCTCTTCCTCGATGAGAATGGCAAGCCGCTGAAGTTCAAAGAAGCGGTGGCAAGCGGCAAATCCATCGGCACACCCGGCGTCCTCGCCATGATGTGGAAGATGCATCAGCGCTACGGCAAGCTCCCCTGGAAGGAGCTCTTCCACCCCGCCATCGAGATCGCCCACCGGGGCTTCCCTGTCTCCGAACGCCTCGCCACCCTGCTGGACAATATGAAGCCGGGGGATTTTGCGCCCGAAGCACGGACCTATTTCTTCCCCGGCGGCACACCCCTCCAGCCGGGTGACACCCTGAAGAACCCCGCCTTCGCGAAAACGCTTCGAACGATCGCTGCCAACGGGCCGGACGCCTTCTATTCCGGTACGCTTGCAGGCGCGATCGCCGAGACCGTCGCCAACGACCCCCGCGCGCCCGGCGAGCTCTCCGCGCGGGACCTCGCATCCTATGAAGCGAAGGAACGCAAGCCCGCCTGCGTTCTGTATCGCAAGATCGAGGTCTGCGGCGCGGGGCTCCCCTCCTCCGGCGGCATCACTGTGGGACAGATCCTGAAGCTCGCCGAGCCTTTCGATCTCGGCGAAAAGCCCCTCGCCTTGCCCCCGGTGCAAATCATCGCCGATGCAGAGCGCCTCGCCTTCGCCGACCGCGGCGAATATCTCGCCGATGAGGATTTCGTCCCCGTGCCGGTGAAAGGGTTGCTCGACGCGACCTATCTCGCCGAGCGCGCCGAGCTCATCACGCCGGGCAAGCGCCTGCCCGAGGCGGAGCCCGGTATCCCGCCGGGTGTCGATCCCGGCCGTTTCGGCAAGGACGGCACGCAGGAACGCCCGGGCACCAGCCATATCTCGATCGTGGATAAGGACGGCAACGCCCTCTCCATGACCACCAGCATCGAGCAGGCCTTTGGCGCGCGCACCATGGTGGGCGGCTTCCTGCTCAACAACCAGCTCACCGACTTCTCCTTCGAGCCGAAGGACAAGGAAGGCCGCCCCATCGCCAACCGGGTGGAGCCCGGCAAGCGGCCGCGCAGCTCCATGGATCCGACCATCGCCTTCACCGGGGAGGATGGCGGCCGCGCCTTGCGCTACGTCCTCGGCTCCCCCGGCGGGCCCGGTATCATTCTGTTCGTCTCCAAGACCCTCTTCGCCATGGTCGATTGGAATCTCGATCCGCAAGCCGCCGTGTCGCTCGCCAATTTCGGTGCTGTCGGCAACACGCTCATGCTGGAGAAGGATCCGGATCTCGACGATCTCGCCGGTAAGCTTTCGGCGCTCGGCTACAAGGTGAAACGCTCGGCGCTGACCAGCGGTCTGCACGTCATCGCGGTTACCGAGAACGGCCTGGAGGGCGGCGCCGATCCGCGCCGCGAAGGCGTGGCCTTGGGCAACTGAGCGCGTTATGGCTCATTCATGACCGATCGCCCATCGACCATCGCCATTCGCGGCGCCGGCATCACCGGCCTCTGGCAGGCCCTGACTCTGGCTCGCAAGGGCTACCGCGTGACGGTCTATGAGAAGTCGGAAACCCCCTTTGCCGACGCCGCCAGCCGCTACGCCGCGGCCATGCTGGCGCCCCGCTGCGAGGAGGAGAGCGCCGAGGCGCTGGTGCGGCGGCTCGGCCTGCGCAGCATCGCCCTGTGGCGGGAGACCTTTCCCGGCACCATCGTCAACGGCAGCCTCGTGCTGACCCTGCCCCGGGATCGTCCGCTGCTGGAGCGTTTCGCCCGCATGACCAGCCATCACGAGCGGTTGGATGCGGACGCGATCCACAAGCTCGAGCCAAGCCTGGCCCGCCGCTTCGAGACGGCCCTGTTTTTCGAAGGCGAGGCCCATTTCCCGCCCGAGACGGCCATGGCCTGGGCCATGGAGAAAGCGGAGAAGGCCGGTGCCCGCTTCGTCTTCGGCACCGAGGCGCCCCCCCAAGACGCCGATCTCGTGATCGACTGCCGGGGGCTCGGGGCCCGCGCGGACCTGCCCGAGCTGCGCGGCGTGCGCGGCGAGCGCATCATCGTCAGGAGCGAGGAGATCGCGCTCTCCCGCCCTGTTCGCCTGCTTCACCCGCGCCACCCTCTTTATGTCGTGCCCCGCGGGAATCGCGAATACATGCTGGGCGCCACGGCCATCGAGAGCGACGAGGGCGGCCGCATCAGCGTGCGCTCCGCACTCGATCTCCTGGGCGCCGCCTATGCTCTCGACCCCGCCTTCGGCGAAGCGGAAATCATCGACCAAGGCGCCGGGGTCCGACCCGCCTTTCCCGACAATCTCCCTAGGATTATCGTCTCACCTCGCTATATCTATGTGAACGGCCTCTACCGGCACGGCTTTCTGTTGTCTCCGGCCCTAGCCGAGCTTGTCGCCGGCTATCTTGAAGACGGCACGCGCGAAGAGGAGATCTTCTTTGCAGATACTCGTGAACGGTGAACCGCTCGCAACCGAGGCGGCCGATCTCGCCACGCTCTGCGCCGAGCTCGAGCTCGCCGACGCCAAGATCGCCACCGCCCGCAACGGCAACTTCGTGCCGGAATCGGCCCGCGCCGAGACCCGGCTGACCAGCGGCGACGAGATCGAGATCGTCGCCCCGCGCCAGGGCGGCTAGACGAAAACCGAAAGACATGGCGGATCCTAAGCTCACTCTATACGGCGAAACCTTCTCGTCCCGCTTGCTCCTCGGCACCGCGGGCTACCCCTCGCCCGACATCCTCGCCCGTGCGGCGAAGGCTTCGGGCGCCGAGATCCTCACCGTGTCCCTGAGGCGGGAATCGGCACGCCAGCGCACAGGCCAGGGCTTCTGGCAACTCATCGAAGAGCTGGGCCTGAAGCTTCTCCCCAACACCGCCGGCTGCCACACGCCGAAGGAAGCCATCGCCACCGCCCAGATGGCCCGCGAGCTGTTCGGCACGTCGTGGATCAAGCTGGAGGTCATCGGCAATGACGACACGCTGCAGCCCGATCTGTTCGGCTTGGTGGAAGCCGCCAAGGCGCTCGCCAGCGAAGGCTTTCAGATCCTTCCCTACTGCACGGAAGATTTGAGCGCCGCCGAACGGCTCATCGCCGCGGGTTGCGAGGTGCTGATGCCCTGGGGCTCGCCCATCGGCTCCGCTTGCGGTCTCGCCAACCGGCCGGGCCTGAAGGCGTTGCGCGCCTATTTTCCCGACATTCCCTTGATCGTCGATGCCGGTATCGGCGCGCCGTCTCACGCGGCGGAGGCCATGGAGCTCGGCTATGACGGCGTGCTGCTCAACACGGCCGTCGCGAAAGCGGGCGATCCCGTCACCATGGCGGCCGCCTTCGGCAAGGCGATCAAGGCCGGACACCAGGCATTCGCCGCCGGGCTGATGGAGCCCCAGGAGATGGCGGCCCCCTCCACCCCCGTGGCCGGCACGCCGTTCTCCGGGAGCAACCGCGCCTCCTGATCTCTTTCGGCCGAAGGTGGCCTCTCGTGACGCTCGACCCCTTCTACCCCATCGTTCCCGATGCCGCCTGGGCCAGCCGTCTCGTGCCGCTCGGCGTGAAGCTTCTGCAGCTTCGCATCAAGGATGCCCCGCCCGAGACCGTAAGACGCGAGATCGCCGAAACCATGCGCCTTTGCGCCTCTCACGATTGCCAGCTCGTGGTGAACGACTACTGGTGCGAGGCGATCGAGCTCGGTGCCGGCTTCGTCCATCTCGGCCAGGAGGACCTCGCCGCCGCCGATCTCGGCGCCATCAAGCAGGCCGGGCTGAAGCTCGGCATCAGCAGCCATTCGTTGGAAGAGCTCGCGGCCGCCAAGGCCGCCGAACCCGACTATGTCGCCCTCGGCCCGGTCTACGAGACCAAGCTGAAAGTCATGCCTTGGGCGCCCCAGGGGCTGGCCCGCGTCAAGGCGTGGCGGGCGGCACTGCACTGCCCTCTCGTGGCGATCGGCGGCATCACCCTTGAGCGTGCGCCGGCCGTTCTGGAGGCAGGCGCAGACAGCGCATCGGTGATCACGGATGTTGTGACGAGCGAAAACCCGGAACAACGCACGAAAGATTGGATTTCCGCCACACAGAGGTGGCGAGAGATTCACTAAGATATTATATTTGCCCGATATTTCAGCGGTTATCCCCGGTGTCGAGCCGGCTGGAAAGTTGTCATCCGCGAGTGGAGTACAGGGAATGGGGTATAGTCTCGATCCGGCATTGCCGGTCACCCATAGCGTCCGGCAAGTTGCTCTCAGTGAACTCGACAGCGCCAGATCCTGGCTCACCGATCCCGACATTCATACCGGCATCCACAACGCCCGAAAGAGCCTGAAACGGCTGCGCTCGCTCTTGCGGCTGATCGAGTCGGGCGTTCCAGAGCCCCTTTTCGACCACCTGCGCGCCCGGCTTCGCGATATCGGCAAAGAGTTGGCGCCTGCCCGCGACGCGCAAGCCCTCATGGAAACCCTGGAGAAACTCGGACGGAAATCCCCGAAGCTCACCGACGGCGATATGTACGGCCAGATGCGTACCTGGCTGGAAGGCCGTTTGGGCAGGCTGGGAGCAAACGGTACCGATCCGGTCGCCAAGGCCGTCGAGGATCTCGACCGTCTGCGTCCCACCTTCGCCAAGCTTTCCGTTTTTCCGGACGATTTCGAGACGCTGCGGGAAGGCGCCATAAAAGAGTATCGTGCCGCCAGAGAAGCGTTCCGTGAGGCCTACAAGGACAAGTCCGACGAAGCGTTTCACGAATGGCGCAAGCATGTGCAGCGCCATTGGCGCCAGTTGCAGCTTCTCACCCCATGCTGGCCGGAGACCTTGGGCGCCCGTGCCGAGCATGTCCACACCCTGGCCAAGATGCTCGGCGACGACCACGATCTGGCGAATCTTCATCAGCTCGCCACCGCGCCTGCCATGACTTTCGGCGGCACGGGCGAGACCGACAAGCTCGCCAAGCGCTGCCGCAAGGATCAGAAGGCTCTACGCGCCGAGGCCAAGGCGTTGGGCGCCAGGCTCTTCGCCGACAAGCCGAAGACCTTCGCCGCCCGCATCGAAGCGCGTTGGCGCGATGCCGCCGAAGCGGCGCAAACGTCCTTGCAGTCCGGCCCGGAGTCGGAGCGAGAAACGAATAATGTGGTTTTCTTCGAAAGTGGCCGGGACGGCGAGACCAAAACCGGCTAGCCCGCCGGTCCGCGCCGTATCCCGGTAGCCGCCGGAATTTCGGCGAAGCTACAACTCCAGCTTCATCCCATCGAAGGCGACGTCCCAGCCGGCCTGGGTCACCGCCGCGCGCTCCTCCGAATCCTCCCGCAGCACCGGATTGGAGTTGTTGATGTGGATGAAGACCTTCCGTTCCACGCCGAGATCCTCGAACGCAGCCAAAGTGCCGTTCGGACCGGACATGTTCATATGACCCATGCGCTCCCCGGTCTTCTGCAGCATGCCCTGGCGGATCATCTCGTCATTGGTGAACAGCGTCCCGTCGAAGAAGACCAGCGGCGCGCCCTTGAGCCGTGCCTTGAGAGCATCGTCCACCTCGGCACAGCCGGGCACGTAATAAAAATGCGCGCCCGATGCCGTATCCGTGACCTTCAGGCCGATCGTATCGCCCTCCTGGGTCCCGAAATCCTCGCCCGCCGATTCGTCCTCGAGATAGAGCGCCACCTTGCCCGGCACCGCGAACCCCTCGACCTCGAGTCCGACCGGCCCATCCGGCCCTTCCACCGTAAAGGGCTCGCCCAGCCTCATCGGCACCCGCCGCACGATATCGGCATTGAGCACATTGAAGATCGAGTTCTCGGCCAGCACGCCGAGCACCCGCTCTGAGCCGTGGATGGTGAAGGGCTGCCCCTCGCGCAGGTTCAACAGACCCGCCACGTGATCCACATCGCCATTGGTCAGCACCACCGCCTTGATGGGGCTGTTGCGGACGGATCCGTTCGGATCCGGATGTAGCTCCGGCGTCTCGTTGATCTGCTGGCGAAGATCCGGCGTCGCGTTCAGCAACACCCAATCCCTACCGTTCGAGCTGACGGCCAGGGACGACTGGGTGCGCGCACGCAAACCGGAGACGCCTTCCCTCACGCCGGCGGAGTTCCGCCCGGCGCAATTCCATTGGGGCAGGCCGCCGCCCGCACCAGAGCCTAGAACCTTGATAAGCATTGCACCGGTTGCATGGCCAATGTAACGCGCACCCGTCAAGCCAATTAATGGCGCGTTCATGAAAGAGGGGTCCCCGGCATTTGCCGAGAACCCCAGTATTGCTCAGGGACTTTGAAGAGACCCGGACGAACACCACCGCCCGTCCGGGATGAGCCGCTCTACCAGAGCGCGATTTTGGCACCGCCATAGATAACCGCAGGCGGAGCCGGGGTGATGGTACGCGGATTGGTGAAGAAGTCCTCGCCCAGCTCGGGGTCGGCTTCCGCACCCTCGTTGCCACCTTCGAGATTGAAGAAAGTGCCGAACACGCCGTATTTCTCGTCGAAGACGTTGTTGGCGAGCGCGAAGAGCTGGATCCGCGGCGTGATCTGATAGCTCGTATGCAGATCCACCCGCCAGTAGCCATCGAGCTGCGGCTGCTGGTTCGCATCGTCGCCGAAGAAGTACTGGCTGCTCGCGGCGATGATATCGCCACCGATCTTCCACTTGTCGGTCACCCAGTAGTCCATGCCGGCTTTGAAGCGATGCGGCGGGATGCCGGGGAGCTTGTCGCCCGGCCGGACGGACACGCAAGCCAGCTCCTCGTCTTCCTCTTCCTCGCCCTCGTCGTCGTCGAAATCGGCACCGTCGCAGATATCCGGATTGGCGGACGGATTATCCGGCGCGTTGAGGATCAGGTCGGACTCGTAGGTCGCATCGATATAGGCGTAGTTGGCGTAGGCCTGCCATTTCTCGGTTTGATAGGTCAGACCGGCCTCGAAGCCCTGCCGTAGCGTGTCCGCACCGTTCTGGAAGTAACCGCGGGTGGAGTTCGTCACCACCGTCACGATGTCATTGTTGTTGTAGGTGCGGAACAGGCCGGCATTCCAGGTCAGGCGGGAGGAGCCGTCGGTCGCGATCTTCTCGCCCCGCAGACCCAGCTCCCAAGTGTTGGACACCACCTGATCCAGCGGCGGATCGGCCACCAGGAAGCTCTCGATCAGACAGGGACGCTCCGGATCGGAGCAGGCGAGCTCCGCCGGAACCGGCGCGCGGTTCGCTTCGGAGTAGCCGCCATAGGCGGTGATGCCGGGCGTCAGCTGATAGGTCAGACCGGCTGCCGGATTGAACCGCTCATAGGTGTTCGTTCCGTTCAAAGCCGGGTCCTCGCCGGTGAGGTCGGCCAGCTCAATGCTGGCGTAGTTGTACCGGCCACCCAAGGTCAGAGCCAAACGATCGTTCACCTCGAACGTATCGGAGACATAGAGGCCGACATAGGTGTTCTCGGTGTCGATAAGCTTCGGAGCCACCTCGTCGGGACCGCCGAAGGTCGTGCCCGTCGGCGTCACCACGAAGCGCGGCTGGAAGACCGCCAGCTCGCTTTGCGCGTTGAAGGTCACAGAGCCATGGTCGTAGCTGGCACCGACGATGAAGTGGTTGCCGCGGCCCCACAGATCCTTGTCGTTGGCCATCTGAATGGCGGTGCCCCAGCTATCGGCCGTCTGGCCGGTGCTGTCGATCGAGCCGAGCTCGCCGTCGGGCGTCGGGATGAGGTTGCCGAACTGGTCGGTCGCCTCTTCGCCCTCCATGCAGAGGATGGCCTCGTCGTCGTCACAAGGCTCGGCCTCGGAGATGTTGCCGTCGTCATGCGCCTGCTTGAAGCGACGGTAATATGCGAGACCGGACACCGTGACGTTGTCGTTCACATTATAGCTCGCGTTGATCGACGGCATGATCATCTTGTTGTCCGTCGTCTGCGGCGAGGTGAAGGTGCGCTCGCGGTCGACCGCCAGCAGCTGAATGGGCGCCGAGGCGGTGACACCGAATGAGGTATCCGCCGCGGTCAAGTTGACGTGGAACTCGCCCTTGCTGTTGCGGAAGCCGAGATCGGCATACATGCGCCGGATGTCGGATACGGAGAAGTCGCGATACCCCTCGTCCTTGATCCGCTCGGCCGCGAAATAGGCCGCCCAGTTGCCGCTCTGCACGCCGACCTGGGCGTTGCCTTGCACACGGCCGAAGGAGCCGCCTAGGGCCACGACTTCCGCCCCCTGGTAGCTGAAGCCGTCCTTCATCTGGATCGTCAGCGCACCGCCCAGGGCGTTCAAGCCGTAGATCGGATTGCCTGTGACGATGGTCATATCCTGGATCGCGATCTCCGGCAGGAAGTCGTAGTTCACGATATCGCCGAACGACTCGTTGATCCGGATGCCGTTCTGATAGACCGCCAGGCCTTGCGCCACGCCTTGCACCGGCGAGGACTCGAAGCCGCGGAACTGAATGTTGGTCTGGAACTCGTTGCCCTGCAGATCCGACTGGATCACGCCCGGCACCCGCTGCTCGAGGATCTCGGCAGGCGGATCGACATAGTCCTGCCGGTCGAACGCTTCGCCGGAGACATAGGAGAAGGCGCTGGGCACGAGCTGAGCGGGGATTTCGGATCCCTTCACCGGCGACATCGGCACGCCGTTCGGCGGGATGCCGACGAAATTGTTGTCTGGCGGCAGCACCTCGATGGGTGCGGATACCGGCTCGACCGGTGCAGGCGGCGGTGTCGGTGCTGGTGCCGGCCGCGGTGCGCGCGTCACCTGCTGCGGAGGCGGTGAAGGCTCAGGCTGCGGTTGTTCTTGGATAACCTCGACCGGCGGAATCTCCGCCTCGCCGTCCGGCGCCGTTGTCTCGGCGTCTTGGGCCGTGGCCTCGCTGTCTGGCGTCGTGGTTTCGACCTCTTGTTGCTCCGTATCGCCGTCCTGCGCCTGCGCGCTCAACGGCAAAATCAGCAGCCCAGCCAGGAGGACGCTTAATCCCCACCCCCGTGCAATCATTCTAAACCCCCTGCAGTCGTTATTTCCGCCGGCTCGATCGCAGCGCCGACGGCTTTGCATAATGGACCGATTCCACTCGGCCTGCTGGGAGGGATGTGAAAAACGCCGTAGAAACAGCTTCCGGTTGTCTTTTTTGGGAGATCTTGGCCTTTGTTGCCCGGGCCGTGTCTCCCTCGCTCTTTTGGCGAAGTGTCCCTGCGATGCGCTCCGAATCGCCCCCCAACCGACGTTCGGTGCCCTGCGATAATGTCGCAGTTTCAAAGTGAATAGAACATGAAGGATGTATTAACGCCATCCCAGGACACGCGGGAAAACTAGGCAAAATCCTTACCACAAAATCCGGGCTGCAGCTTGCGTTTCAATGGCTTGGCCTGTTTTTTCGGTGGTACATTTATCCTGGTTCCGCCTTGAGGCAGCGACCGAACCACAAGTCCAAGGCGGTTGATTCGGGATATAAGTCCCGCTACCCATTGCCGCGGTCTTTCAATGCGGCCGTCTCGTCGCACGCTAAAAAAGGCGTACCGCAAGGACTGGAATAAAGCCGGGAAGATTTATCCCAATCGGAGACAGACAAGTAGCCGTCCAGTCGGCTTGAGACCTGGCTCCATCACAAAGCCGTTTGAACGGCATCATATCGAGCATTGCTCGGATCTGAATGTCGGTATTGCGTTAGTGGTCCAATGATGTGCTGGAAACTCTTGCTGAACATTTCGGGCTTACGGGACCAGCCGAGCCGGCGGACCGCGCTGACGCGATCGCTAGCCACGCTTATGGCCGCGCTCTTTATCGTTGCCGGTCAATTTGCGGGGACCGGCCCATCCGTCGCCCAGCCCTCGGACAGCCCAGGCACCGAGACATCTGAGCCATCGACGGCCGGCAAGTCCGAAGCCGCCGAAGCGTCCAAGACCGAGGGGTTGAAGCTGGAGCTCAACAAGCTGGAACCCCAAGGTGACAAGTGTCGTGCCTATATTGTGATCCGGAACCAGAGCGGCCGCCATTATGAAAGCTTCAAGCTGGATCTGATCGAATTTCAGACCGACGGGATCATCGGCCATCGCTTCGCCATCGATCTCGGACCCATTCGACCGGAGAAGACGTTGGTCAAACTGTTCGACATAGCCGATACGGCTTGCGAGGAGATCGGTAGCTTCCTGATCAACGACATCATGGAGTGCAGCACCGACAGCGGCACGCTCGACGATTGCTTCTCCGGCCTTTCCGTTTCCTCGCGCACCAGCGCAGACATCACTAAGTAAGGGCGAAAGACGTGGAGAATATCGCTACCGCCTCACCAGACTTCACAGTCTACGGTCTGGTCATGGCCGCCGACCCCGTGGTGAAAGGGGTCATGATCCTGCTCGTCCTCGCCTCCGTGGCCTGCTGGGCGATCATCTTCGAAAAGCTTATCCGCATCTCGGTGCTGAACCGCAGCATCAAGCGGCTTGCCCGCGCGGCCCATCATGTCGATGACGAAGTGCCGCCCGCCCATACCCAGCATGGCATTGTGGGCGACGTACTGGGCGCCGCGGAAGCCGAGCGGGAGGCCGCCACCTTCGGCCACGAATCCTTGAGCGAGTTCCGCGGCCGTCTGGAGCGCGCCATGAAGGCGGCCCTTCGCGTCGACCTCCAGAAGCTCGAGAGCGGGCTTCCCTTCCTGGCCACCACAGGCTCCGCCGCGCCGTTCATCGGTCTGTTCGGCACGGTCTGGGGCATCGTCAACAGCTTCACCGCCATCGCCAACGCCAAGGATACCAGCCTTGCCGTCGTGGCCCCCGGTATCGCCGAAGCCTTGATCGCGACCGCGCTGGGCCTCGCCGCGGCCATTCCGGCGGTGGTGGCCTACAACATGATCGCCGTCTCCCTGGGCCGCGCCTCGAACCGCGCCAATAGCTCCATCATGGAGATCGCCCGCCGCATGCCCCGCGCCAATCCCTCGGTCAGGAAGGCCGCCGAATAATGGCGATGTTCATCGGCAATGGCGGCGGTGGCGACGAAGGCGGCGGTTATCAGCCCATGGCCGAGATCAACATCACGCCCATGGTGGATGTGATGCTGGTGCTGCTGATCATCTTCATGGTGGCGGCGCCTTTGATGATGGCCGGCGTTCCGGTGGAGCTGCCGAAGACCAGCGCCTCCCGGGTGAGCAACCCGCAAAAACCGATGATCGTCTCCCTCACATCCGACGGCGAGCTCTATATCCGCGACGAGCAGGTGAGCCAGGAGAACCTGATCCCGCGGCTCAAATCCATTCGCGCCGAAGAGGGCGACACCGTCGTTTACGTGCGCGCGGACAAGGCGAGCGTCTACGGCAACGTCATGGACATTCTCGGATTGGTGGGACAAAGCGGCTATGGCCGCGTTTCGCTGTTGTCACAACCCAAGCCGGGCGCCGGCGAGTGATTGGTCGGACGGCCGGAAAGTGACGGCCTAGCGCAATGATCCGTGTTCTGACATGGCTGATCTCCTTCGCGCTCCACGCGGGGCTGGCCGCCTTTTTCCTCTACCAGCCGGGCGGCAAGGCCCTGCATGAGGGATCGGGCGAGGATCTGCTCGTCGTCGAGCAGGGCGTTGCCATCGAAGGGCTCGCCGCGCTCGGCGAGGACCAGATAACCGTGGATCCGGTCGAGGCGCCTCCTCCCATGGCCGCTCAGCCGAGCCCGCCGGTTCCGGAGACCGAGACGCTCGAAACCGCCGAGATCGACGAGAAGGCCGTCGCCCCGCCCCAGCAGGTCGAGCCGCTCGAGAACACCGAGGTGATCGAATCGGCCGAAGGGCCGGAGCAGGAGCTCGATATTCAGCCGGAGACGGAACCGATCGAGGAGCCCCCGCCGGAAGAGGTCGAGATCGATCCGGAGGTCGAGGAGGTGACCAAGCAGCCCCCGCCGCAGCTTGCCACCATCATCCAGGAGACCACCGTCCAGCAGATGGAAAGCTCCGGCGAGGCGCGAGAGGGCGGCACGACCACCAGCCGCACCGCCTATATCGGCTCGCTCCGCACCCATCTCGAAAAGGGCAAGGTCAATCCCCGCTCGCGCTTCTCAGGCACCGTGGAGGTCCGCTTCACCGTGAACCGCAAGGGCGAACTGATCTCCCGCGAGATCAAGAAGAGCTCGGGCTCCGAGGTGCTGGACGAGGCCGCCATCGCATCGATCGAGCGCTCCGCGCCCTTCCCGGCAATCCCCGAGGATTGGGGCAACCAGAACTTCACCCTCGTCGTGCCCTACCACTTCAGCGTCCGGGAACGTTAGACGCAGGACTTCATTTGCGGAACCTGCCGAGCTAGTTGAACTCGTAGCCGATGAAGACTTTGGCGGCGACGTCGGAGCTCGCCTCCGTCAAGCCGAACAGCACGCCGAAACTCACCGTGAACTCGTCGTATTTGCCCGTCTCGCCGCTGAAGGCCCGGTCCGAGAGATAGTCGTCTCCATCGTCGTCGTCGCCCCAGGTGTAGTAAAAGCTCGGGCCGACATAATGCTCCTGCGCCTCGAACGGGGTCGAGGAGATGTCCTCCACCTCGCCGAAAGCTTCCATCGCCAACACCAGACGGTCGGTCACGTTATAGGCGGCCTGGAGGCTGTATTCGACGCCCCAGACGCCCGATTCCGTGTCGGGGCCCTTCTCGTCGAAGAACAGGATGTCGTTGGTCAGCAGGAAGTCGCCCTTGCCGTATTCGAAGATCGGGCCGAAATGGAAATCGCCCGAGCCCTCCGGCGCATTCCCCACCCCGTGCTCCAAACCGCCCTGCATGGCGAAGCCGATGCCCTCGCCCTCCAGGGTGATGATCTCGACCTGGGTCTCGAACTCGATGGCGTTGATTTCGAAGGTTTCGCCATCCGGCACCGTGTAGCCTTGGGTGAAGGCCAGCAGCCAATGGCTTGTGGGGCTCATTTGCAGCTCGAATTCCTGGCTCTGACGCAACGGCTTTTCGTCGTCCTCGTCCTCGAACCCCGCGAGCCCCGTATGGCTCG
Source organism: Methyloligella sp. ZOD6 (assembly GCA_050110875.1). GTDB lineage: Bacteria > Pseudomonadota > Alphaproteobacteria > Rhizobiales > Methyloligellaceae > Methyloligella. The sequence continues at coordinate 1,285,768 of CP188828.1, read as the reverse complement.
CGCCGCGATATTGCAGCTGGATCTCGCCGGCATCGATGGTCGATTCCTGCACCTCGAACTCCGCACGAGCAATATCCGGAACCGCCACCGCGAGCAGAATCGCCGCCATGGCGCCAAGCCCGAGAAGACCGCGAAGCGTGGCCCGTCTATGCCTGTCAGTATTCAAGGGCCACCATCGCTTTCAGGGAGAGATCCGTTGTCGCCGGTGTCAGGCCGAACAGCGCCCCCAATCCGATCTTCCATGCCGATTCCGGCCGACCCTCCGACTCTTCCAAGGCGAAGTCGTCGAATTCCTCTTCGCCGAGCAGCAGATAGAGCGTCGGCCCGGCCCGGTGGATCTGATCGTCGAACGGGCCGCTATCCGTGAGATCCTCGATCTCGCCGAAGGCGAGCGCCGCGATCGCCCAATGCTTCGCGAAACGGTATTGCAGCTGTGCCGCATATTCGAACCCGTGCAGCCCTTCGGAATTCTCGCCGCTCTCCTGTGTCAGCAGCGGATTCAGCGTCAGCAGCCAAGGCCCCGTCGCGTATTCGACGATCGGACCGTATTCGAACTCGTCGGGCTCGTCCTTGAGGTTTCCGAAATGCAGCGTGTAGCCGAGCATGAAAGCGATGCCGAGACCTTCCGGCGGGCGGCGCAGCAGCACGAACTGGGTCTCCAGAACGAAGTCGTTATAGTCCAGATCGCCGCCTTGGGGTTGTGAGAGCCCGGGCGTTATGCGGTACATCCACCAATCGGATGGGGCGAGCTGGAACTCCAGCTCATGGCTCTGCTCGAGATTTCTTTCTTCTCCCGGCTCCGCCAGGAGAATGCCGTCATGGGTCGCGCCGCGATACTCGGCCTCGATCGTACCGGCCTCGGCATTGACCTGCGGGATCTCGAATTCCGCACGCACCGTACCAGGCACGAGCGCAACGCCGGCGCCCGCCGCCATGGCAGCGAGGCCGTGCACAACACCTCTTTTTCGACGCGATACGAACCGAAGCGGTCTCAAGCGGCCCCCCAACCAGCTCCAACCTTTCCGAAGAACTCATCGCCTTTGCCGGCGCTTTATGTCGAACCTAGCCGTCCCGGGAAGGACGGCAAAACAGAAATCAGGATAATTTGGCATACATGTCGGGAATACCCGGCAGAGGTAACCCGAAAGCCACAAGTCCCGGTTCTGCGCTACTCTCCCGCTCAACCGAGATGAATGGTAGATGAAGTCTACATGAAAATCGAATTACGACTGCCCTCAACCCTCGGCAGAGCACCGGGAAAATGAGGTATAGAGGGTGAGAGGATTGTCTGACCTAAGGGGCACTCAATGACTGCCTGGCAGCGACGCTGGGGCGGAGCGTACGGACCGCCGCTGGTGCCGGGTCTCAGAGCGCGAGATTTGCAATGCGTTATCAGACCAAGCTGCTGCTTACGGCCGGAGTGCTGCTGATGCTTTCGCTGTCCGCAGCGGGGCTCGCATACTGGGGTGTCGCGCAATCGCACGATTATCTCACCCGGTCCCGCATCGCCCATCAGGAGCTGGAAAGCCAGCTTCAGCTCTCCCGTCACAGCCGCCAGCTCTTCAAGGCCTGGACGGACACCTTGCTGACCGGAACCTCCGAACGTCCCTTCGGCGCGGCCTATCTGGAGAAGGTGATCGAATCCGATCTCTCGACCCTGGAAGAGCTGAGCCGCCGCGAGATGGAGCTCGTCGGTCCCGACGAAGCCGAGGTGGAGAACGAGGAGCTGGTCCGGCTCAACGCCATCAAGCGGGAGTTTCAGCACACCCTCGATCAACTCGCCGAGGTCGAGCAGCTGAGGAGCCGCGGCCGCCCCGACATCGCTTGGCAGCGCCTGATCGAGCTTCTGCAAGGCGGCATCGACAAGAAGCTGAACGAGCTGGTGGAGGCCGCCGTCGCCGACGAGACCGCGGAGGTGAACCGCATCGATGCCGATGCCGCTCAGCTGCTCGCCCGGCTGGAGCGCATCAGCCAGATCCATGCCGCGATCGCCATTCTCGCGACCCTCGGGCTGGTGATCCTGCTGCTACACCGTTTGCGCGCGCCCCTGGCAGAGCTGCTGCGCGGCACACGCTCCCTCGCCGAAGGCGATCTCTCCCACCGCATCGCCATCACCGGGCGCGACGAGTTCGCCGATCTAGGCCAGAGTTTCAATCAGATGGCGGCCGATTTGCAGGCTCATCAGAAGGCGCTCGAATCCGCCCATGCCAATTTGGAGACCATGGTCGCCGAGCGCACCGAGGAGCTCCGCCGCGCCAACGAATCCCTGCGCCATATCGACGAGACCCGCCGCGGCTTCTTCGCCGATATCAGCCACGAGCTGCGCACGCCGCTCACCATCATTCGCGGCGAAGGCGAGATCGCCCTCCGCGGCAAAACCAAGCGCATCGCCGAATACAAGCATTCCATCGATCGCATCGTGCAGCAGGCCAAGCATCTTTCGGTGCTGGTGAACGACCTGCTCTTCATTGCCCGTCAGGGCGCCGGTGCCGCCAAGTTGAATCTGCAGGATATCGATCTGTCCGAGCTGCTTGCGAGCGTTTGCGACGATATCGAGGTGATCGCCAAATCGAAGGGCGTGACGGTGAGCTTTGAGAGCAAGGCGAAAGATGCGAGCCTGCGCGGCGACCCGGCGCGGCTCCGCCAGCTTTTCGGCGTCGTGCTCGACAATGCGATACGCTATTCCAAGCCCAAGGGCACGGTGAAGGTGAGCCTGTCCGGCAACCGCGAGACCCTCACCGCCAAATTCGCCGATGACGGCATCGGCATCGCCCCGGAGGAACTCGACAGCATCTTCGAGCGCTTCCGCAGAGGAGGCAACGCCACAGATCACAACGAAGAAGGGATGGGCCTCGGCCTGCCGTTGGCCAAGGCCATCGTCGAAGCCCATAAGGGAGGGATCGAGATGCAGAGCCGCCTTGGAAAAGGCACCACGGTCATCGTCACCCTGCCCGCCGCTCGAAACATCGACACGGCGGCCGCCAAGGGATCTGCCAAGAAGGCTGACAAGAAACCGGCCGGCAAGACGGCGTCGAAAAACGGAAAATCGGAGGCACGCCCGTGAATGTCCTGCTGGTAGAAGACGAGCCGCGGGTCGCCGATTTCATCGATCGGGGCTTACGCGCGGAGAACCATGGCGTCACCGTGGCCCCTTCCGGCGGCGAGGGGGTGGAAATGGCCCGTGGCGGCGAGTTCGACGTGATCGTGCTCGACCTCATGCTCCCCGATATGCATGGCTACGATGTTTGCCAGCGGCTGCGGGCGGAAGGAAATCACACCCCTATCCTGATGCTGACCGCCATGGATACCTTGGAAGACAAGATCAAGGGCCTGAAGATCGGCGCCGACGACTATCTGCCCAAGCCCTTCGATTTCGACGAGCTGCTGGCGCGCATGGAAGCCCTGGTCAGGCGCTCGCATAATTTCGCGCCGAGCTCCAACAAGCTTCAGGTCGCCGATCTGGTCCTGGATCGCGACGCGCTGGAGGTGACCCGCGCCGGCGAGACCATCAAGCTGACCGCCAAGGAGCTTGCGATCCTCGAGCTGTTGATGGGCGCGCCCGGCCGCGTCTTCTCGCGCACACGAATCCTCAATCAGGTCTGGGGCTATAGCGAGGATCCTCTCACCAACGTTGTCGACGTCTATATCGCCAGGCTCCGCCGCAAGATCGACACGGAAGGCAAGGAGCCGCTTCTGGAGACGGTCCGCGGCCACGGCTACCGCCTGAAGGCGGCGGATGACAAGCCGGAAGCTGCCGAGACCGACACCGCCGCCTCAAATGCATCGAAGGAGTGACCGTTGCGTAATCTCATCGCCGCTTTTCTGCTTCTCGTAGCGATGCTCCCCTTGGGCAACACGGCCGCCGCGCAAGACGACGCGATCTCCGTCGGCGTATTGAAATTCGGCACGGTGAGCTGGCTGCTCGATACCATCCAGCATTACGAGCTGGACAAGAAGGCCGGCATCGAGCTCGACATGCTGCCCTTGGCGAGCAATCAGGCCACCGCCGTCGGCCTGCAGGGCGGGTCCGTCGATATTATCGCCACCGACTGGCTCTGGGTCTCCCGCGAGCGGGCCAGCGGCTCGGACTTCACATTCTCCCCCTTCACCACGGCCCTCGGCGCCGTGATGGTGCCGCCGGATACTCCCATCAAGACCCTCGGCGATCTGAAGGGAAAGACCATCGGCGTCGCCGGCGGTCCGCTCGACAAGAGCTGGTTGCTGATCGTCGCCTATGCGCTGCGCACCGCCAATATCGATCTCAGGACCGAGACGCGCCAGGTTTTCGGCGCGCCGCCTCTCCTTTCGGAGAAGGCGATCCAGGGTGAGCTCGACGCCGTGCTGAACTATTGGCCCTATGCCGCGCGTCTCGAGGCCAAGGGCTTCAGCGAGCTGATCGGCCTCGAAGACGTCGTCGAGGAGCTCGGCGCCAAGGGCGAGGTTTCCATGGTCGGCTTCGTCTTCAGCGAGGATTGGGCCGAAGACAATCCCAAGGCCATCGACGGCTTCTTGAAAGCCGCCTCCGCCGCCAATGAGCTCCTCGCCACCTCCGACGAAGCCTGGGAGCGCTTGCGCCCCCTGATGAAGGCTGAGGACGAAGCCACCTTCGAGGCGCTCCGCCGCCGCTACCGCGAAGGCATTCCGGAGCGGACCACGGCCCAGAACGAGGCCGATGCCAAGGTGCTCTACCAGTTCTTGCGGGAGCTGGGCGGCGAACGGCTGGTCGGTCCGAGCGAAGAGCTCGCCCCAGGCACCTTCTGGATCGGCAACGGATCGTGAGCGTCACCTCTACCAGAAACGGACGGATCGCACGGACCTCGTCGATGACCGGCCCGGTCGTCACGCTGCTCTCCTTCGGCGTCTTCGTGGGTATCTGGTTTCTGGCGGCCTATATAGCCGATAGCCGCCTATTGCCCGGCCCTGTGGAAGTGGTCGCCTTCACCATAGAGGAGGCCGTGAACGGCCCCCTGCTCTCGGAGCTCGGCATTACCATGTGGCGAGTGGCGGCATCCTTCGTCATTGCCATGATCATCGGTTGCGTCGTCGGCATTGCCATGGGGCAGTCGGTCGTTCTCAACCGCTGGCTCGATTCCTGGCTCATCGTGTTTCTGAACCTACCGGCGCTGGTGATCATCATCCTCGCCTATGTCTGGTTCGGGCTCACCGAGGCGGCGGCCATCGGCGCGGTGGCGCTGAACAAGATCCCCAATGTGATCGTGACCCTGCGCGAAGGCGCCCGTTCCCTCGACCCCGGTCTCGATGAGATGGCCCGCGCCTATCACATGCCCCCCATGGAACGGCTGAAGCATGTGATCCTGCCGCAGCTTCAACCTTATATCGCGGCCGCCTCGCGCACCGGACTCTCGCTGATCTGGAAAATCGTCCTCGTCGTGGAGCTGCTCGGCCGACCAAACGGCGTCGGCTTTCAGCTCCACCTCAACTTTCAGCTTTTCAACGTCACCGCCATCCTCGGCTATACGATCGCCTTCGTGGCGGTGATGCTCGCAGTCGAATTTCTATTGGTGCAACCCTTTGAACGATACACGACCCGTTGGCGTAACCGGCCGGTTTGAGATCGATATCGCTGAGAAGACCTATACCGGCGCCGATGGCGTGCCGGTCTCGGTCATTCGCGATTTCCATCTCCAGATAAAGCCCGAGGGCATGACCGTTCTCATGGGCCCATCCGGCTGCGGCAAGACCACCTTCCTGCGCATCCTGGCCGGGCTCGACCACAATTTCGCCGGCAGCATCGACATGCCGGAGAACACCCGTATCGGCTTCATGTTTCAGGAGCCCCGCCTGCTGCCCTGGCGGCGGGTCCGGCGGAATATCGAGCTGGTCGCCGACGAAGGGTTCACAGAGGCGGATTTGTACGAACTCGCCGACGCTCTCAATATCCGGGACAAGCTGGATGTCTACCCGAACGAGCTCTCTTTGGGGCTCGCCCGGCGGGCGGCCCTCGCCCGCGCTTTCGCCACCCGGCCGAACCTGCTGCTCCTCGACGAGCCCTTCGTCTCCCTGGACGAGCCCACGGCGGACCGTCTGCGCCGGCTTCTGCTGAGGGTGTGGGAGGCCCGCCCGACCACGGCGGTGCTGGTGACCCACAATCCGCGCGAGGCGGTGATGCTGGCCGACGAGCTGGTGCTGCTCGCCCCACGGCCCACTCATGTGGTCGAGACCATTCCCATCGAGGTGCCACAGACCGAGCGGACCCCGGCCATGATCGAGGAGTTCTATTCCGATCTCCTGGGTCGCTATCCGGAGAACTTCGCGGCCTGAGGCGTATCAGCCGTTCACGGGCCGGCCGAAGCACGCCCCTTTTCCCGCGAGCGTTTGGAGACGCCGCCTACGCCGCCGCGCCGGCCTTCCGCTGCTGGATGCCCCGCGATGGATCGTAGGCCCAGACCGACAAGGCGAGGAAGACGATGGTGCAGCCGCCGACAACGGCCAGCGCTTCCCAGTTGACCTGCTGGTAATAGGCGAACCGGATCAGCTCCACCGCGTAGGTGAACGGGTTCCAGAGGCAGATGTAATAGAGGATCTCGCTGCCCTCCCGCATCTTCCACAACGGATAGAGCGCCGAGGAGGCGAAGAACATCGGAAAGATCACGAAGTTCATCACGCCGGCGAAATTCTCGAGCTGCTTGATAGTCGAAGAGATCAGCATTCCCATGGCGCCGAACATCATGCCGGTGAGGATCAGGGCGGGCAGCACCGTGAGCAGAGCGATCGGATCCGGCACGGACCAGAGCGCGCCCTCTTCCGCCAGTCTGAAGGTCGTCGTCGGCAAGTCGATACCGAACAGATAGGCCACCAACAGGAACGCATAGGCCTGCACCAGCGAAACGATGACGCTGCCGAACAACCTGCAGAACAACAGATAGGAGCGCGGCAGGGGCGTCGTCAGCAGCACGCGCATGGACCCCATCTCCCGGTCGTAGACCATGGAGAGCGAACTCTGCATGCCGTTGAAGAGCTGGATCATCGCCAGCAGCCCCGGCGTGATATAGACCTGATAGGTGATGTAGGTCTCGTATGGCGGCTGGATATTCACGCCGAGCGCGGCCCGGAAGCCGGCGGCGAACACGACCAGCCAGATCAACGGCCGCACCATGGCCGCGAAGAAACGCTCCCGCTGCTGCAGGAAGCGCAGCATCTCCCGCCCGATGATGCCGTTGAAGGCTCGAATCAGATGACTGGCCTTCATGCCGCGATACCCTCGTTCGGATCTGAGGTGAGCAGCTTGAAGGCAGCGCCGAGATCTTTCGCGCCCGTCTCCTTCACCACATCCCTCGCCTTGCCGCGCGCCACGATGCGGCCCTTATCGAGCACGATCAAATCGTCGTCGGGCTCGACCTCGTCGAACAGGTGGGTCGCCCAAAGCACGCCGATACCGTCATCCGCGGCCAGCCGGTGAATATGGTCGACGATCGCCATACGGGTCGGATTGTCGAGACCGATAGTCGGCTCGTCCAACAGCAAGAGCTTCGGGCTGTGCAGGATGCCGCGGGCGATCTCCACACGCCGCCGGTGACCGCCGTTCAAGGCGCGCACGCGCTCGCCGATCCGCTCGCGCATATCCAGCGCATCGAGCGCTCGCGCCATGCGCTCGTCCGCTTCCTTGCGGGGAATGCCCCGTAGCGCCGCGAAATACCGGAGGTTCTGTTTGACCGTGAGGTCGAGATCGAGGGTCGGCTGCTGGAAGACCACGCCCAGGGGCGACAACGCCCGGCTACCGACTTCTGCTGGAGAAAGCCCGTCGATTTCGACCCGCCCGATCGGCGCATCGAACAGCCTGGTGATGAGCGAGAACAGCGTCGTCTTGCCGGCGCCGTTCGGACCGAGCAAGGCCGTCACGCGGCCCGGAAGCACCTCGAAGCTGACGTCGTCGAGGGCCTGCTTCTCACCGTAGTAATAGGAGACGTTCTTGACCGTCAGGACCGGCTTGCCAGACGCACCCGACTTGATTTCCTTTTGCATGGACCGGTCTTTCGCGCTGGCGGCGAGCGCCACAGCCGCCTTTGTTTCCTACCCTCTCCAGAGATAGCCGCCGGCCGATGGCGACACAAGCCCGGGGCCGATCGCGCGCCCATTGTTAATCTGTTTGAAATCTCGGCGACAGGCCGAATGCGAGCCACATCCATCGGACCTAAGGGACATTCCCGGCAGCGTCCCGGGCGGTATGGCGCTATGCCCGAGCCAGCCGGCATCTTCTCCCGCTGATCCTCCAACTCGAGACGAACCGTTCGCCCAAAAAAGAAGCCGCCCCGAAGGGCGGCTTCCGTATTCGTCGTCTGTGGTTCGATCTAGAAGAAGATCACGCCACCAACCTGGAACAGATCCCAGTCTTCGAAGGCGGTCGCAGGTGCTGCGGCACCGCCGGAGAAGTCGAGATCCAGCTCCTGATGCTGCCAGCGGCCGAAGACGTGCATGGCGGCTGCATCGATCTCCTGGACCACACCGAGGCCGTAACGCTGAACCTCGGAGCCCGTGATGAGGCAGGTGCCCGCACCGGCGCAGAAGTTCGTGTTGGCGAGATCGTAGTACTGGTCGTTGTACTCGCCATACTCACCGTAGAACGTGGTCGCACCCATCGGCATGAAGGTCCGCTTCAGGAAGGGCTTCAGGTACCAGGTGTTGCCGTCCGGTGTGTTGTAGGCGGTGTCGATCTCTTCGGTCTGATACAGACCGTAGATACCAAGACCGGTCGGGTTGTGCATGATGCTGGCACCGACCTGGTGCAGATCAGCCTCGCCACCGAGCGGCTGCGTGGCCGAGATGGTCTGGCCCGCGCTGGTATGCGTGTAGGCATAAGCAGCCGAGGTTTTGAACGCACCCCAATCGCCATTGTAGAAGACGGCGACGTCGCCACGGTCGTTCGCGCCCCAAGAGGCTTCGAGTCGGAAGCCGCCGATGGTGGGCGAGTCGTAGCGAACGGCGTCATACGGGCCACCGTTACAGTCGGCGCCGATACCGCCGGCAGTACCGCCGAGCGTGGCGCACTGCAGGAAGTTCAGCCAGGTGAAGCCGCTATAGCCGCCACCGGGCGTCCGGATGCCGAAGGACGGGCCCTCGAAGAACACCGCATTCGACTCGATCACGGTACCGGAGATATCGGCCAGGACCGCCGCGTTATCGGAGGCCGGGCTCAGCGTACCCCAGTTGATCGTACCCCACTTGTCGCTCTTGATGTACATGTAGGAGTACAGCGTGTTGATGTCGGAGTTCAGCCCCTGCAGGTCGTCTGCCTGATCGGACAGAATACCGAAGGTCTGAGCCGGAGCCGTGATCGTCATGTTGTAACCGGCCGACCAACCGGGAGAGATCTCGGCCTCGCCGGTGATGGCAAAACGGCTCGCCAGGTCGGCATCCTTGTCGCCAACCCGCGCATTGCTCTGAATGCCGTCGTCCCAAACGTTGAACGACTTGACGACCCAACCGGAGACCGTGACGGAAACCTTCTTATTGCCTTTACGAACCGTCGTTGCCTCTAGCTCAGCCACCCGCTCTTCCAGATCAGCACAACAATCGCCCCCGAAATCCGCGGCTTTCGCCGGGCTGGCGCTCATGGCGTATACGCCAAGCGTCAATCCGAGTGCGGTTGCGATGGTGATGCGGCTGGATGTTCTTTTCAGTCCCCCAAACATATCCATCTCCACCTTCCCTAAATTAAAAGTCCCATCCAAACTCTCAGGCTGGATTTGACATGGGTTGGTTGTCCCCCACTGCCGACTGCCGCCCTGCGACAGTCCCTCCCTTGAGAGAGTTCTGATCTTGGTTATACGGATTCCCCTTTCGAGGTAAATTGCTATCAAAGCAGGCGGCTTGGATTTTGGACTTCTTGTGACATTTGAGCCACGAACGATTTTACGGCTCGCCCCTGCACCTCAATTTTCGAGAAATCTAAAAAACGTTTAGAATCAAAAGCTTAAAATGCGACGCGAAGTCGCGGGCGGCATTTTGCGGCTTTTGCAATCCGATTGGAAAATTTTCCCGGTTCAAAACTCGCAGATCGGCAAATGCCGCTTTCATGGTCATTCCGATGGCATTTTCAGAGCAATCTTTGCGAGGGGGTCGCGGCGGATTTGCACATTTTGGCGGCAAAGACAGCCGATTCTCCGTCTCTCTGCCGTCTTGGACGGAGGATGCGACATTAAAGGACTTGCCTTCCGCCGCTCTAGCGACTTGCTAGCGATTTCGGCCTGCCACGAGATAGTCTAAGGTCGATTTCAGTGTTGAGCCTGTGCGGCCGTGAACCTTTAACGACAAACCATAAACTGCCGAACAAGCGCGCGGGGAGCGTTCAAATGGATCAATTCGCCGACGGAAGCCGGCTTTCCGGCAAGCATATCCTAGTGGTGGAAGATGAAGCTTTAGCGGCACTCCACCTGGAGGACATGCTCCAGGAGATGGGATGCCAGGTGGTCGGCCCGGCCGCCCGGGTGCAGCACGCCATCGAGATGCTGGACCGCGAATCGCCGGATCTGGCGATCCTCGATCTCAATGTCGCCGGCGAGCTCGTCTATCCCGTCGCCGATACCCTCGCCGCCAAGGGTGTCCCCTTCCTGTTCGCCACGGGGCTCGGCATCGCCTCTCTGAACGAGGATTACCGCGACCGCCCCGTCTTGCAGAAGCCGTTCGCGTTCTCCGATCTGCGCGACGCCATGGCGGCGAGCCTGACCGCCGCTTGAGGCGAAAAACTTAGAAATTTCAGGAGACCGATAGTGGGCCCGGCCTAGTTGACCCGGGTCACCTCGACCAGATTGTCGGAGAAGGTCGGCGCGTTGCCGAGCCCGCAATGGGCATCCGACGAGATCGAGTTCACCGAACCGTCCGAGCGGTTGAGGGAGCGCCAATAGCCCAGCGTGGCCACCACGCGCCCCGCAGGCACGTCGTCGGTCACCTTGGCAAACCCCTCGAAGCCGCCGCGGGCATTGTGCACCCGCACCGGATCGCCCTCGCGGATTTGCCGCTCTGCGGCATCCGCCGGGCTGATCATCACGAACTGCTCGCCCTGGCCTTTGATCTTGTGCGGCTCGTTGGCATAGCAGGAGTTCAAAAAGCCGTGGCTCTTCGGCGAGACGATGTTGAGCGGGTAGAGCTTGCCAAGATCCTCGTTGGTCTCGGGACTTTCCCGCGGCGGCACGTAGCCGGGCAGCGGATCCACATCCTCGCCGGACTGCATCTCCTCGTACATGTGCCGGAAGGGCGGAGCGACGAAGTTCTTGGCGCCTTCCACCTTGAACTCGACCTTGCCCGACGGCGTCGGGAAGTTGCCTTCCGCATGGGGCAGCCGGTCGTCTGGCGTTCCCACCGCGAGATGGAAGAATCCGGTCTCGCGGAAGTGATCCATGTCGATCCCGCCCATAGCCGGCGCGTCCCAATCGAGAAAATGCTCGATCTGCTCCTGATCGGACATTTGCAGGCGCGGATCGTCGAAGCCCATGACCTTGGCCAGACGGCGGAAGATCTCCGAATTGGAGAGCGCCTCGCCCCGCGGCTCGATCGCCTTCTGATTGAGCGTCAGATAGAAATGGCCCCAGGAGAACATCATGTCGTCGTGCTCTCCGGCCATGGTCGCCGGCAGGATGATGTCGGCGTAGCGCGCCGTGTCGGTGATGAAATGCTCCGCCACCACCGTGAACAGATCCTCGCGCTGGAGACCCTTGACGATCTTGTCCGTCTCCGGCGCCTGGCTGACCGGATTGGTGTTGTAGCAGAAGAAGCTCATGATCGGCGGATCGAGCGGCATCTCGCCCGTCAGCGCCCGTCCGAGCCTGAGATTGTTGACCACCCGTGTGCCCGGCTTGATCCAGTCGGGACGCGAGACCCGGTCCCAATGGACCGGAAACTCCCAAAGCGGCATTTGCAGCAATCCGCCGCCCACATGGCGCCAGGACCCGGTGAGGGCCGGAATCGCGCAGACCGCCCGGATCGTCTGACCGCCACCCGCGTGACGCTCCAAAGCGACGCCCATGCGGATCACCGAAGGCTGGGTGGTGGCGAACTCGCGTGCGAACTGGGTGACCTCTTCCGCCGGAACCCCGGTGATCTTCTCCACGTATTCCGGCGTGAATTCCGCCGCGCGCGCCTTCAGATCCTCGAAGCCGACCGTGTAGTTGTCGACATAATCCTGATCGACCAGCCCGCCGTCCACGATGGCGTTGATGATGCCCATGGCCAAAGCGCCGTCAGTGCCAGGCTTGGGGCAGATATGCCAATCGGCGGCCTTTGCCGTGCGCGACCGGTAGGTATCGATCACCACCACCTTGGCGCCGCGTTTCCGCGCCTCCAGCACGAACGGCCAGTGATGCAGATTGGTCGAGATCGAGTTGCAGGCCCAGATCACGATGAATTTCGAGTGGACGAAGCTTTCCGGATCCACCCCGCCCGTCGGCCCGACGCTCAACAGCCATGCGGTCGACGATCCCGAGGCGCAGAACGTCTTCTCGTTCACCGTCGTGCCGAGACGGTTGAAAAAGGCGTCGCCCGCCGTCAGCCCCTGCACCAGCCCCTCGTTGCCGAGATAGCTGTAGGGCATGATGGCTTGCGAGCCGTATTGCGCGATGATCTCCGTCCAGCGGGTCTTGATCGTGTCCAGCGCCTCGTCCCAGGAGATGCGCTCGAACTGCATGGAGCCCTTGGGCCCCGACCGCTTCAACGGGTAGAGCACCCGGTCCGGATTGTAATGATGATCGTGATAGTCTTTCAGCTTCACGCAGAGCGTGCCGCGCGTCATCGGGTGATCTTTATTGCCGCGCACCTCGACCAGGCGCCCGTCGACCACCTCGTAAATCATGGCACAGGTGTCCGGACAATCGTGCGGACACCCGCCATAAAACCGAGAGCTTGGCAATTGTTCGTTCATGCCCCCGGAAGTCTCCCCAGACTTGGACCGTCGTTTTTCGACTTGATCGGAGGCGCACCCTAATCGTGGATATGGGGCTTGTCGATCAGGAAATCAAATCGCGCGATAGAAAAATTATATTCACGCCCAAGTTGCGGCCCTCAAAGGTCTAGCTGGTAGGAAACCGGAAGCCAGCGATAGCCGGTCTCGGCGCGTTCCACGAAGCCGAGGGATGGAAAAGGCATGTGATATCCGGCCACCGGAAGCCGCTCATGCGCCGCGAGATCGTAGATCCGCTTTCGCGTTTCCGCCCCCTTCGCCTTGTCCATGTCGAAGAAGGCGTGCCAATCGGGGCGCGCTAAGGAGGCGACCTCGTGATGGGCGCAATCGCCCCAGAAGAGCAACCTTTTCCCCTCGCTCTCCAGGTGGAACGCCAGATGGCCCGGGGTATGTCCGTACGCGGCCACCGCTTCGATTCCCGGCGCCACCTCGTCGCCTGGCCGGATGCGGGAGAGCTTTTCGTTCAAGGGCTCCACATTGCTGCGGAACAGCACCGCGGACTTGTATTCGTTGCTCTCCTTGTCGGCGGAAAGCCGCGCGTCTTGGCGCCAGAAATCGTGCTCCGCCGCACCGGTGACATATCGGGCATTCGGGAAGAGCGGCTTCCCCTTCTCCATGAGACCGCCGATATGATCGGGATGGCAATGGCTGAGGACGACGATATCGAACTGCTCCGGCTTGAAGCCGGCCGGCTCGATCTGTGCCGCAAGCCAGCCGCCGTCGGGCCGCGGCACGAAGCCGTTCTCCCCGCTCCCCGTATCGAACAGGATCAGCTCCTTGCCGGTGTTCACCACCATCGGCGTGAAGCCCGGCCGGAAGCGACTCTCGGGCAGCAGATTCTGCCGCATCAAGGCCTCGACCTTCTCAGGCGGCTGGTCTTCCCCGACGATCGGCCAAGGGCCGTCGATCATCACATGGGCATCGGCGATCATGGTGATCTCGAAGCCGCCGAGCCGGAACCGTTGATGGGTCGGATAGGAAGCACCGAGATACGGCCCTCCGGCATGCGCCTTCAATAATGGCACGCCCGCCATCATCGGCAGCATCGATGCCCCGGCCGCAGCCTTCAATGCTTCACGCCGCGTCAAACCTGCCTTTCGTCCCATTGTTTCCTCTGCCATGCTCCCTCTCCGTCTCGTTGGGCTGATTGCCTGATCGAGCCGGAGATTGAGCCAGGAAACGGATGGAACGCTTGTACGAACCTGCTGCCGAAAGTGCCGAGCGCCGACCGCTCTGGCATGTCGAAAGAGACCGCGCCTTCTTTGCCGGCCCTCTCGGTCACAACGCGCCCCACCGCCATGCCACGCCGGTCTTGCTGACTGGCCTCTACGGCGCCTTCCGGCTGCGCATCGGCGGCGGGGATTGGCGCATGGCGCCCGCCGCCCTCATCCCGGCCGGGACGGACTATGAGTTCGATATGCAGGGCGATCCCCTGGCCGTTCTCTACATGGAGCCCGATCTCGCCGGTCAGGACGCGCTGCAATCCGTCCTTCGCGTTTCATCCGAGGAAGGCGGCGTCTTGATCGGCCGCGCCGATACGCTTCCCCTCTTCCGCGATCTCTTCGAGGCGCCGGATGGCCATCGCTGGGCTGCTCTCGCGCTTTCGGATTTCGTCGCCTACGTCAATCGGCACACCGATACCGGGATCGATCCGCGCATCGCCAGGCTCGTGGAGCTTCTGTCACGCGACCTGACGGAGCAGATTCCTGCCACGACGCTCGCCGCCCATGTCGGCCTGTCGGTCTCCCGCATGCAGCACCTGTTCGGCGAGACGGTCGGCGTGCCGATCCGCCGCTATCGCATCTGGCGGCGCCTCCGCGCGGCCATCGACGAAACGGCGAAAGGCAGCAGCGGCACCCGCGCCGCCCATGCGGCGGGCTTCTTCGACCAAGCCCATTTCGTGCACGCGTTCCGGAAGACCTTCGGCGCCGCGCCGGGGCTCGCCAGCTTGCGCGTCCGCTAGGCCGGCTTCGGCACCGGTCCGAGTCGCGTCGCTATGAAGGCGAGGATGAAGACGCCGGTCATCAGAAGCACGATGGTGGGCGCCGGCGCGCTGTCGATGAAGAAGCTGGAATAGACGCCCAGCACCGAACACGCGACCGCGATCCCGACCGCGGTGAGCAGCATCAGGCCGAACCGCTTGGTGATCAGGAAGGCGATCGCCCCGGGCGCGATCAGCATGGCGATGGCGAGAATGATGCCCACCGCCTGCAACGCGCCGACGATGGCGAGCGAAAGGATGCAGAGCAGCCCGTAATGCAAGACTCTGACCGGCAGGCCCAGCGCCTTCGCCTGCTGCGGGTCGAAGGCATGCAGCAGAAGATCGCGCCATTTGATCGCGATCGCGCCGACCACGATGACCGCGATCGTCGCCGACTGGGCGATGTCGCCCCAGCCCACCCCCAGCATGTTGCCGAACAGGATGTGGTCGAGATGGAGATTGGTCTCGATCTGCGTGTAGAGCACGATGCCGAGCCCGAACATGCCGGAGAACACGACGCCCATGATGGTGTCCTGCTTCACCCGGCTGTTTTCCTTCAGATATCCCGTGGCAAGCGCGCAGATCATGCCGGCGGCAAAGGCTCCGAACCCCAACGGCAGCCCGGCCACATAGGCGAGCACCACCCCGGGCAGCACCGCATGGCTCGTGGCGTCGCCGAGCAGCGCCCAGCCTTTCAAAACCAAGTAGCAGGAGAGCAGCGCCGTCGGCACCGCCACACAGACGGCGATCAGAAAGGCCTGCTGCATGAAGGGAAAGAGGAACGGTGCCTCCGGCATTTCCAGAAAAGTGCTCATGCGGAGGCCTCCAGCGCTTCGGCCGCCTTGCGCCGCGCCGCCAGCATTCCATGCTTCGGCGCGAAGACGAAAGCGGTGAGGAAGACCAGGGTCTGCAGCACCACGATGACCCCGCCGGTCGCCCCGTCCAGGAAATAGCTCGCATAGGCGCCCAGAAAGCTTGTGACCGCCCCGATCAGGATGGAGATGACGATCAGCCGGGGGAACCGGTCGGTCAGCAGATAGGCCGTGGCGCCCGGCGTCACCACCAGCGCGATCACCAGGAACGCACCGACCGTCAGCAGCGCCGCCACCGTGCAGGCGCTCAGCAGCGTGAAGAAGAGCAGCTTCATGGCCGGTGGATTGAGTCCCGCCGAATGGGCGTGGTTCTCGTCGAAGAACACCGCCATCAGATCCCGCCATTTCAAGGTCAGCAGCAGCAGCGAGACGCCGGCGATCAGCACGAGCTGCAGCGTGTCCTCCGGCGTGATCGCCAGGATATTGCCGAGCACGATCCGCTGCACGTCCACCGAGGTCGGCGACAGGGAGACCATGAACAGGCCGAGCCCGAAGAAGGAGGTGAAGATCAGCCCGATGATGGCGTCCTCCTTGAGCTTTGTCCGCTCGTTGAGGAACAGCATGGCCCCGGCCGCCAGCCCGCCGGCGAGGAAGGCGCCGAAGGAGAAGGGCAGCCCCAGCATGAAGGCGCCGGCCACGCCGGGCACGATGGAATGGGAGAGCGCATCGCCGATCAGCGACCAGCCCTTGAGCATCAGATAGGCGGAGAGAAACGCGCAGACCGCGCCCACGAGCGCGCTGACCCACATGGCATTGACCATGTAGCTGTATCCGAAGGGCTCGAGCAGCGTCTCGATCATCCGGACGACCTCTGCTTCGAGCTTCTTTTCGGGGCTGGCGTGTTTTCCGGCTCGGCCTGGGACTCGCTGCTCTCCTCGCCATAGACCACGAAGGGCCGCTCGTCGTCGGAGATCACCGTCACGCTCTCGCCCGCACGGCCTTCCGCACCGCGCTCGCCCGGCAGCACGAAATGGCGCAGCACACCGCCGAAGGTCAGCCGCAGATTCTCCTCCGTGAACACCTCGCTGGTCAGGCCGGCATCCAGCACCGTCTGCTTCAACAGCACCGTGCGGTCGCAGAACTCCGGCACGCTGCCGAGATTGTGGGTGGAGACCAGCATCACACGCCCCTCGTCCCGCAGCGCCTTGAGCAGCCGGATGATGGCCTCTTCCGTCTTCACGTCGACACCGGTGAAAGGCTCGTCCAGCAGGATCACCTGAGCATCCTGGGCCAGCGCGCGGGCCAGAAAGACCCGCTTCTTCTGGCCGCCGGAGAGCTCGCCGATCTGGCGCTTCGCGAACGCGCTCATATTCACCCGGTCGAGCGCCCTCGCCACCGCTTCGTAATCCCGCTTTCGCGGAATCCGGAGCATGTTCATATGCCCGTAGCGGCCCATCATGACCACGTCCTCGACCAGCACGGGAAAGTTCCAGTCGACCTCCTCCGCCTGCGGCACGTAGGCGACCAGCGTCTCCTTCAGCGCCTGACGGACGCTCCGGCCCAGGATCGAGATCGATCCCTTGCCGGCGCGCAGGAAGCCCATGATCGCCTTGAACAGGGTGGACTTGCCGCTGCCGTTCACCCCCACCAGAGCGGTGATCGTGCCGGTGGGGATGGAGAAGCTCACATCGCGCAGCGCCGTGGTGCCGTTTCGGTAGGTCACCGTCACGTCGTCGACCGCAATCCCGGCCGGCCCCGAGCCACCGCGCCCTTCGCTTATTTCGGCAAGCTCTGCCTTCATTCGGTCAGCCCTTCCGCGATCCGCTCCGACGTGACCCGCAGCAGGTCGAGATAGCTCGGCACCGGCCCGTCCGCCTCGCTCAAGGAATCCACATAGAGCACCCCGCCGTAATGGGCGCCTGTCTCCCGCGCGACTTGCTTGGCCGGCGCCGGCGAAACCGTGCTTTCGGAGAACACGGCGGGAATATCGTGCTCCCGCACCTGGTCGATCACTGCGCGAACCTGCTGCGGCGTGCCTTGAGCATCGGCGTTGATCGGCCAGAGATAAAGCTCCTTCAGCCCGTAATCCCGTGCCAGATAGCTGAACGCGCCCTCGCTGGTCACCAGCCAGCGCTTTTTCTCGGGCACTTGTGCCAACGTCTCGCGGATCGGTTTCGCCATGGCTTCCAGCTTCTCGATGTAGGCGTCCGCGTTCTTCTTGTAAGTCTCCGCATTGTCGGGATCGGCCTCAATCAGCGCATCGCGGATATTCTTCACATAGATCACACCGTCGGAAACCGACATCCACGCATGCGGGTTCGGCTTGCCCGAATAGGGGCCCTCGCCGATCCCGATCGGCTCGACGCCTTCGGAGATCACAACCCCGGGCACGTCGCGCAAGTTCTGGAAAAATTTCTCGAACCATCGCTCCAGGTCGAGCCCGTTCCAAAGGATGAGATCGGCCCCTTGCGCCTTTAGGAGATCGCCCGGCGTCGGCTGATAATTGTGGATCTCCGCGCCCGGCTTGGTGATCGATTCCACCACGGCCGCATCGCCGGCGACGTTGCTGGCCATGTCGGCGATCACCGTGAAGGTGGTGACCACTTTGAGCTTCTCTTCAGCGCCAGCCGGTCCCGCAGTCGCGGTCATCGCCATGGCGACCACCAGGACAAGGGACAAGAACCACGATTTGAAAAGGCGCACGGGCTGGGCGCTGGCAAGCATGTCTTTCTCCTATCGATCAGAGGCGAGCGGCGGCGTCCCCCCTCGCCACGGGACAACGAACTCGTCCTAATCTAGTTGCAAATGATTTGCAATAAAAACAGGGGCGACGAATTGGCTCGCTCCTTCGTCGGCCGCGTCTTTTCCAATGCCGCGCCTTTCCCAAATGCCGTGTCTTTCCCATATGAAGTGTTTTCTATGGCTCGGCGCCATGGAATCGCGTCCATTCCGATAACCCACCCGTCTCGGCCGCCCGCCGGCCACATTTCTTGCTTTAGGCCGCCTGATGAATTTCGCCATGGTCGCCCCGATCGCGCTTTACGTTTTCGTGATGACGATCACCCCCGGCCCCAACAACATGATGCTGACCACCTCCGGCCTGATTTTCGGCCTGAAGCGGACCCTGCCCCACCTGTTCGGCATTCCGTTCGGCGGAGGCACGCAAATGGCGGTGGTAGGGGCAGGCCTCGGCGCCGCCTTCGCGGTGGAGCCGCGCCTGCAGCTCGTCATCAAGCTGGGCGGCACGGTCTATCTCTTCTATCTCGCCTGGAAGCTCTGGCGCGCCGCAGGCATACCGGAGGCGCGGGCCGCCGAGCCGATCAGCTTCTGGCAGGCCGCCCTTTTCCAGTTCGCCAACCCGAAATCCTGGGTTCTCGTGGTGACGGCGGTCGCTGCCTACACAAACCCCGGCCCGCACTACGTCGGATCGCTCATCCTGTTGATCGCCCTCTTCATGTTGATCACCATTCCGAGCACCCTCACCTGGGCCACCTTCGGGGCCGGCCTCAGAACGCTGCTCAAGGACGAAAAATGGCTGATGATGGTGAACCGCACCTTGGCCGTGCTGACGGCCCTGACGGCGCTGATATTCTGGCTATAGAGACCGGCCGCAGTCCCGGGTGAAGGAGGAGAGTGAATGACTGCCGATTTCGACACCTTCGCCCTAGGCGACGTGCCGCTGCAATCCGGCGAGACGCTGAGGAACGCCAAGCTCGCCTATAAGACCTATGGCGTGCTTTCCCCCAAGGGCGACAATGCCGTCCTGATGCCGACCTTCTATACCGGCACCCATGTCCGCAACGAAGCCTATTTCGGCTCCGGCCGCGCCCTCGATCCGGCGCGCCACTTCATCGTCTCGGTCAACATGTTCGGCAACGGCCTCTCCTCCTCGCCGAGCAACACCATCCCCGAGCAAGCCGGGCCGCGCTTCCCCCACGTGACGCTGCACGACAATGTCGTCTGCCAGCACCGGCTGGTGGTCGAGGAGCTGGGCATCGACAAGCTCGCCCTGGTCACCGGCTGGTCCATGGCCGGCTGCCAGACTTATCATTGGGGAGCGCTCTACCCCGACATGGTGGAGGCCATTCTGCCCTTCTGCGCCTCGGCCAAGACCTCGCCCCACAATTTCGTCTTTCTCGAAGGGGTGAAGGCGGCGCTGCAAGCCGACTGCGCCTGGAAGGGCGGCGATTACGACGACCCTCCCCTCGCCGGGCTCAAAGCCTTTGCCCGGGTCTATGCGGGCTGGGCCTATTCCCAAGGCTTCTTCCGCGAAGGCCTCTACCGCCAGCTCGGCTTCGAGACCATCGAGGCGCTTTTGCAGGATTGGGAGGCCGACCATGTCGACAATTGGGATGCCAACGATCTCATGGCCAAGCTCTGGGCCTGGCAGCACGGCGATATCAGCGCCAACAAGCGATACGGCGGCGATATGGCGAAGGCCCTCGGCGCCATCAGCGCCAAGGCGATCCTAATCCCCTGCACCACGGACCTCTATTTCCCGCCGGAAGACAACGCCTTGGAGGCGGAGCGCATGCTCAATGCCGAGCTTCGCCCGTACGACTCTCTCCTCGGCCATTGTGCCGCCTCGCCGGGCAAGGACGAGAAATTCGCCGCTTTCCTGGACGAGGCACTTTCGGAGCTGCTCACCCGCTAGCCGTCATCCGCCGTTAAGCAGCGTCGTTTGGGACCTGCATGATCGGCTTAAGAAGGGTGTAGAATGGTAAGACCGGCCCAAAAACCCGAACGGCCAGAAATGGAATGGATTAGCGCGAGATGGCGATGGAGAACGATGCGGCCGAAACGGTGGCGGAGCGCCCGGCCCGCTACGAGCAGACCTTCCCGACCCTGACCGAGGAAGAAATCGAGCGTATCAGCCGGTTTGGAACACCCTGCCGCTTCGCCGCCGGCGAGCTTCTCTTTGAGGCCGGCAGGCCGGCGCCTGGAATGTTCATTCTGCTCTCCGGCCACGTCGCCATCACCCAGCGCGACGGGCTCGGCCATGTGACGCCGGTGATCGAACAAGGGCCGGGCCAGTTCCTTGCCGAGATCGGCCAGCTCTCCGACCGCTCGGCCCTCGTCGACGGGCGTGCGGAGGAAGATGTCGAAGCCATTCTGATTCCACCGGACCAGCTGCGCGCGCTTCTCGTGGTCGAAGCGGATCTGGGCGAACGCATCACCCGGGCCCTCATCCTGCGGCGCGTCGGACTTCTAGAGAGCGGCTTCGGCAGCGCGTTGATCGTCGGCCGGCCAGACCAGCCGGACGTCATCCGCCTGCAAGGCTTCATGAGCCGCAACGGCCAACCCTATCATCTGATCGACCCTTGCATCGACGCGGAGGGTGCTGCGGTGCTGCAGCGGATCTCAGCCACCTGCGATCAGCTCCCCCTGATGCTTTGCCCGGACGGAACGATCCTCCAGAATCCGACCGAAGGCGAGTTGGCTCGCGCCATGGGCATGCTCGGCCGCAATGCCGAGGACAAGATCTTCGATGTCGCTGTGGTGGGCGCAGGCCCCGCCGGGCTTTCCACCTCGGTTTACGCGGCATCCGAGGGCCTCTCCGTCGTCGCCCTGGACTGCCGGTCTTATGGCGGCCAGGCCGGCGCCAGCGCGCGCATCGAGAATTATTTCGGCTTTCCGACCGGCATCACCGGACGCGCCCTAGTCGGCCGCGCCTTCGTTCAGGCCCAGAAATTCGGCGTGGAGATCCGTATCCCCGTCACCGTCACCAAGCTCGATTGCGAGTGCGCCGACGGCATCTTCCAGCTCCACACCGCTGACGGCGAGGTGATCCGCGCCCGGACCGTGGTGGTCGCCAGCGGCGCCCACTATCGGCGACCCGCCCTCGAAGGCTTGGCCGATCTCGAAGGCCGCGGCATCTGGTATTGGGCCTCCCCGATCGAAGCCCAGCGCACCCAAGACCGCGAGGTCATTCTCGTTGGCGGCGGCAACTCCGCCGGCCAGGCAGCCGTCTTCCTCTCCGGCTATGCGGCCAAGGTTCGCATGATGGTGCGCAAGGACAGCCTCGCCGACAGCATGTCCCGCTACCTGATCGACCGCATCGCCGCAGCGCCCAATATCGATCTCATGTTCAAGACCGAGATCGTGGGCTTGGAAGGCGACCGGCTCACAGGATTGGAGCGCGTCCGCTGGCGCGACAACGGCTCGGGCGAAGAGACCGCCGGCGACATTCGCGACATCTTCCTCTTCATCGGCGCGGAGCCCGAGACCGAGTGGCTGGATGGCTGCGGCGTCACCGTCGATCAGTCGGGCTTCGTGGAGACCGGAAACGGTAACGGCGACAACGGGTCCGTCAGCTTGCCCTTGGAATCGAGCCTGCCGGGTGTTTTTGCCATCGGCGACGTTCGGGCAGGCTCGGTGAAGCGCATCGGCGGGGCGATCGGCGAAGGCGCCGCCGTGGTCCGCTCCATCCACAGCTATCTCAGCCAGCAGGCAGCGCGGGCGCACGCGGCGCCTTAGCGCGCTGGGCGGCGATGCACCAATAGCGTCGTCGTCATCCGCTGAACCACCTCGTCCCGCTGATTGAGGGTCTCGACCTCCGCCGTCACCCGGCCCCGCTCGGGCCGCGACTTCGATGGCGTGATGTCGACGATGGTGCCTTGCGCCCGCAGCACGTCTCCGGGCTTCACCGGCCGCGGCCAGGTCACATCGATATGGCTGCCGATGAAACCGTCGGCCAGAAACCGGCTCTCCACCAGAAGCCGCATGGTGACCGAGCCGGTATGCCAGCCACTTGCCACCAGCTCGCCGAAGAAGCTGCCCTCCGCGCTCGCCTCGTCCGTATGGAAGACCTGCGGATCGAACTGCTGCGCGAACCGCTTGATCTCATCCGCCTCCATCCGGTGCCGTCCGGTCTGGAACACTTGGCCGACGGAAAGATCTTCCAGATAGAAATCCGTCCCGCCGGAAATCGCCTTTCCGCTCATGCTGGGTCTCACGCCGCTTTCGGAGGTGCCATGAAGGCGGGCGAGATCGGCTCCGGGATATGCCGCTTCAAGATCGCATCGATCTCGAGCTTGGCACCCTCGTCGATATGCCAGCCGTCGATATCGGCCATGGCCTCGAGCTGACCCGGGTGCCGCGCGCCCCAGAGGGCGATGGTCGGCCCCTGGTCCAGCACCCAACGCACGGCAAGTGCCAGCACCGACTTGCCGAAGCGCTCCTGCGCCAGCGCCTGAAGATCCTTCACAGCGGCGAGATAGTTGGGCAGCGTATCGGGCTGAAACTTCGGATCGTTGTTGCGCAGATCGTCGCCTGCGAATGTCCGGTCCGCCGTCACCTTGCCGGAGAGCAGCCCCCGGCACAGCGCGCCGTAGCACAGCACGGTCAGCCCGTTCAGCTCCGCATAGGGCAGAACATCCTCCTCGATTTCCCGCTCGAAGAGATTATAGGGCGGCTGCACCGCGTCGAGCGTCCCGCCTTTACGGAAATCGTCCATCTCCGCCGGCGTATAGTTGCTGACGCCGATGGCACGGATCTTCCCCGCCTTGCGCAGGCTCTCCAGCACCTCGGCGGTCTCTGCGAACGGCGTCTTCGGATCGGGCCAATGAACCTGATAGAGATCGATCGCATCCGTCTTGAGGCGCCGCAAGGAATCCTCGATCTCCTGCCGGATCCGCGCGGGGCTCGAATCCCGAAACGGCTTCTCGTCGGCGCCCCAGTTGAGCCCGACCTTCGTGGCGATTAGCACCTTGTCGCGCAAGCTGCCTTCCGCCAACGCCTTGCCGACGATCTCCTCCGAGTATCCGAAGCCATAGACCGGTGCCGTATCGATCAGCGTGACACCTTGCTCGACCGCCTGCCGGATCGTGGCGATGGCGTCGGCCTCCTCGGTGCCGCCCCACATCCAGCCGCCGATGGCCCAGGTTCCGAGCCCGATGCGCGAGGCGGTAAGCCCGGAATTGCCAATCTCGATGCTTTCCATGTTTGATAGTCTCCGAAGCTTCGATTCTGCGCGTCTTCCGCAGATAGGCACCTGTCGATGGAACCGGAACCGGCGCGGACAATTTGGCACGCCGCTGGAAGGATAGAGGCGGTATGGACTCAGACCAAATGGCGCAAGACAGCTCCGCATCGGACGAAAGCCCAGTCAATATCAGCTTCCGAAAGGCATCCGGCAGCAAATGGCCCGTGGTGCTCATCCACGGCTGGTGCGGCGATCACAGCTTCATGTCGGAACAATTTTCCCATTACGCGCCGGCCGACCACACCGTGGTCGCCCTGGATCTGCGCGGCCACGGCAAGAGCGACAAGCCGGAGCTGCCCTACACCATGCAGGCCTTCGCCGACGATATCGCGCTTCTCCTGGCCGATTTGCAAATCCGGCAGCCGATCCTGATCGGACATGGCATGGGCGGCATCGTCGCCTTCGAGATCGGCATGCGATACCCCCATCTCGCCGCGGCCGCCGTGATGCTCGATTCGGCCATGGTGCTTCCCGATTCCGAGACCGCGCGCGCACCCGAGCTTCTATCCGCCTTGAAGGCGGAGGATTATCGCGAGACGCTGCGGGACTATGCCGATGACCTTCTCTTCCTCCCTACCGACGACCCGATCCGCAAGGAGCGGCTGATCGACGTGATGACCGGCACCCCGCAACACGTCATGGTGTCCTGCCTCGAAGATCTGCAAAGCTATGACCCCGCAGCCCACGGGATCGAGCTGCCGGTGCCGTGCCTCTATCTTTCCACGCGCGAGCCGTGCCCGAACCGCGAGATGGCCCGGTTCGGGGCCGTCGCCCCGCATATGATCTACGGCAAGACCGTCGGGTCCGGCCATTTCTGCCAGCTCGAGATCCCGACCCAGGTCAACACCATGGTGGACCGTTTCCTGACCCTTGCCCTTCGCCAGGCATGAAAAAGCCGCCGGCCTCGAAGACCGGCGGCTTCCGACAGCGGATAACTGTCAATCGAACGTTATGGCTTCGTGGGATTATTCGACGATGCCTGCGCAATCCGCTTCGCGCATAGCCTTATCGGCGGCCTCTTCAGAGTCGTATCCCGCCTCGTCTCCCATGATGGTCAGGCCGGTTTCCTCGCCGGGCTTGTGCGGAAGCATGGAGCAATTCTCGACCGAGTCCTTCACGATCCAGGTCTTGCCTTCGTCGGCAGCGAGAGCCGGCGCACCAGCCGCAGCAATAAGGAATCCGGCAATGATCATCGTTCGCATGTCGTTTCCTCCTGTTCCGTGCGTTGACTTTTGGCAAGTCGGGACAGTCCCGACCCGCCGGAACTGCAACGTTTTGACTGCGACAATTGATCCCAGATTGTCTCTCAAGTCCACCCTCGAGGGGTCTTCTTTGGGCCAATCGGGCGGCAATTCGGCCTTGAAAAGCCTGGAATATCGACCGGGATAATTTTGCAAACCGAAGGCTCGGAGCCTTCCTTCGCACAGGACAAAGAACCGGATGACAGACTCCCCTCCAGCCCACCGCCCTATCGTCGACCTCAGTGGCAAGCGGGGTCTCGTCGTGGGCATCGCCAATAAGCACAGCATCGCCGCCGGCTGCGCCAATGCCTTCGCGCGCGCCGGCGCAACCCTTGCGGCGACCTATCTGAATGAGAAGGCGAAGCCTTTCGTGGAGGAGGTGGCCGGACCCTTGAACTGCGCGTTGCTGCTGCCCTGCGATGTGCGGGAGCCGGGCCAGCTCGAAGCCGTGTTCGAGCAGATCGCCGAACGCTGGGGCGGTCTCGATTTCCTGCTCCACTCCATCGCCTTCGCGCCGCGCGAGGACCTTCATGGCCGCCTCATCGATTCTTCGGCCGCAGGGTTCGCCCTCGCCATGGATGTCTCTTGCCACTCCTTCATCCGCATGGCCCGCCTCGCGGAACCTCTGATGAAGGACGGCGGCTGCCTCCTCGGCGTCACCTTCTACGGCTCCGAACGCGTCGTGGAGCGCTACAATCTCATGGGGCCGGTGAAGGCGGCCTTGGAAAGCGCCACACGTTATCTGGCCGCCGAGCTCGGGCCGAAAGGCATCCGTGCCCATGCCCTGTCGCCGGGCCCCATCAAGACCCGGGCGGCCAGTGGCATAGACCGCTTCGACCAACTCATGGAAGCCGCCGCCGCCCGCGCGCCGCAGCATCTCCTGGTCGATATCGACGATGTGGGGAACCTCGCCGCCTACCTGGTGAGCGATGCCGCCAAGCGCATCACCGGCACGATCATCCCCGTCGATGGCGGCGCCCATCTGATGGCGTGATCTGCGGCTCTAGCTTCTGGATCCCTCGGGACCGCAATTGTAATAGCCCCAGAATCCGAGCTCTTCGGCACCATCGACTTGGAAGTGGAGCGCCGCTTCGCGTGAACCTTCGCCGCCATCTTCCGGCACGACCGAGGCACGCACCCCGTCGGCCTGGAGCACGATCTCATCGGAAGGCGAGCCCTCGGGCTTCAGCTCGAACAGCCGGCCGTTCACCTTCATCACGGCCTTGCCGCCATCCTCGCCGTCTTCCCCCATCACCAGCACCAGCACGGGAAAGTCCGACGAGGTCATGCTGAAGCTGCACGCGCCATCCTTTGAGACGACCTTTGTGAACTCGTCGGGACCCATGGGAAGCGGAAAGACCTGCGCGGGATCGGCCTCCCGCACCGCTGCCGTCGCATCCGCCACCTCGGCGGCGGGGTCTGCCGGCACATCTTCCGCAGACCGGTCATTCCCCCGATGGGTGTTCTCGTTGCAGCCACCGAGCGCAACCGCCATGAGCAGCGCGACTGCCAGCGATACCGGTTTGTTCGCGCGTTCGATAGCCATTCGCTACTCCTCCTCGCGGTTCTCTTCCAGATCTCTGATGAGGTAGCGCATCTCGGCGATCTCACGCCGCTGCGCATCGATGATATTCTTGGCAAGCGCGCGAACCCGCGGATCGGTGATCTCGGCCCGTTCGCTGGTCATGATCGCGATGGAGTGATGCGGGATCATCGCCTTCATGTACGAGACCTGATCCACCGTCGTCTGGCTGCGCACGAGATAGAGGCTGAGGGCGAACGCGATGATCGCGCCGCTGAAGATGGCGATGTTGAGGGCAGTGTTCCGGTACATCCCGAGCATAAAGCCGAGCATGATCACCGCCATGGTCGCGCCCATCAGCAATGCCATGTAGACCCGTGTCTCGCTGAAAAAGATATGCTCCACCGCATAGGTGTTCAGATACATCAGACCGAACATCACGATGGCGGATGTCGCGATCATCGCGAAAAATCTTGAGTAAGACACGCGCGCTCCTCCCCAATTCCCTGTGTTCCGGCTTGATCTTTTGAACGAGGAGAAATGGCTTCGGTTCCCTCCGCCAGCGATGTCCGCCCACGCTGATCGGCCGGGATGCGCGACGGATCGATTGCCCAGCCACACGGCCAGGGCTAATCTCCGACAGGAGGATTCGATCGTGATCGCCCGCCGTATCACAGGCTTGGCCGCCACGACCCTGCTCCTCCTCAGCCCTCAAGCCCTGGCTCAGGACACATGGAATGCGGCCGAGAGTGATGCCGCGCCGAAACAGCTGCAGAAAAACACTGGCGGCCAGCGCCATGTCTTCTTCGAGGCCGACCGCCTCGAATATCAGGCAAACGACAACGCACCCGTTTTCGAATGGGACGTGCAAGGCTGGGTCGGCGGCGAACTGAACCGGGTTTGGGTCAAATCCGAAGGCGCGTATCTCACCGAACAAGCCGTCTTCGAGGATGCCGAGATTCAAGTGCTCTACGGCCGGGCGATCTCCACTTATTTCGACCTGCAAGCGGGTGTGCGCCAGAATCTCGAGCCAAGCTCGGACACCTATGCGGCCATCGGCATCATGGGCCTCGCGCCCCATTGGTTCGAGCTCGATGCGGCGATTTTCATCGGCGAAGGCGGTAAAACCCTCGGCGAGTTCGAGGCGGAATACGACATCCTGCTCACCCGAAAGCTGATCCTGCAGCCCCACATCGAGCTGAATCTCGCAGGTCAGTCCGATCCCGAGCACGGGCAAGGGTCGGGCCTTCGGGACGGCGAGTTCGGCTTGCGTCTGCGCTACGAGATCGTCCGCGAGGCCGCCCCCTATATCGGCGTCTCCTGGAAACGTAAATTCGGAAAGACTGCGGACTTCGCGGAAGCCGCCGGCGAGGATGTCGACAGCACCTCCTTCGTCGCCGGCTTGCGGATTTGGTACTAGGAGGATGTTGCCATGGCCGGCCTCATAGAGCCCAATCTCCACCCGATCTTCGTCCATTTCGCGATCGGACTTCTCTTCACCGCGAGTCTTGCGACCTTCGTCGCGACCGCCGGTCCCGACACACCGTGGCGGCGCTCGCTCCAGACCGCCGCCGACTGGATGCTGCTCTTCGGATGGCTGGCGGCGCTCGCCGCCGTGCTGGCCGGCTTCAACGCCTTTCATGCCGTGACCCAGGACGACGCCTCCCACGCCGCCACCCATATTCATCGCAACTGGGCACTGGCGACATTCACCGCCTTCAGCCTGCTCGGTGGATGGCGGCTGTTCCGCCGCAACAGCGCACCGTCTCTCCTATTCGCCATCTTTCTGCTGGCCGCGGCGGGGCTGCTGACGGTCACCGCATGGTGGGGCGGCCGCCTGGTCTTCCACCACGGGGTGGGAGTCGAGCGCCTGCCCGATCCATCCGCCGAAGCGGACGGTCACCACCACGATGGCGACGACCACCACCACTGATCGAGAGATGACCGACAGGTGATCGACAAGGATCATTTTGGCGGAACTCGCGTTGGCTGAAGGAGGTGAAGCCATCCACGAAAGGCACTAGGAACCGCCCTTACCCATGCAGCAAGGCTTTCTGGAAACCTGGCACACGGCCGCCTACACCACCGTCGGCCTGTTCTGGATGGCGCTGTGGGCTTTCGGCTTCGGCTATCTGATCTCCAGCATGATCCAGGTCTTCGTCACCCGCGAACGCATGCGGAAATCCATGGGTGAGGCCGGCGCCACCAGCGTGGGTCTCGGCACATTCTTCGGCTTCCTCTCCAGCTCCTGCTCCTTCGCGGCGCTGGCGACCACCCGCTCCCTCTTCACCAAGGGCGCAGGCCTCGTGCCGTCTCTCGCCTTCCTCCTTGCCTCCACGAACCTCGTCATCGAGCTCGGCATCGTCATCGCCGTCTTCCTGAGCTGGCAGTTCGTGGTGGGCGAGTATGTCGGCGGCGTGCTGCTGATCCTGCTGATGTGGCTGCTCGTCCGTCTCACCTATCCGAAAACGCTCGTCGAGGAGGCGCGCGCGAAAGCGCGGAAAGAAGAGGGCAGCGCGGAAGACGAGGAGATTCCCGACTGGCGCGAGCTGATCAAAAGCACGCGAGGCTGGCGCATGATCGCCATGCGTTACGTCATGGAATGGCGCATGGTCTGGAAGGATGTGACCATCGGCTTCACGATAGCCGGCATCATCGCCGCCTTCGTGCCGAAGAGTTTCTTCGAAGCCCTGTTCGTCGGCTCCGGCAGCCCGGATCCCGCCTTCTGGCAAGTGCTGATCCAGGCGGTGGTCGGCCCCGTCGCCGCCTTCTTCACCTTCATCGGCTCCATGGGCAACATTCCGCTTGCCGCTGTGCTCTATTCCAACGGCGTCAGCTTCGCGGGCATCATGGCCTTCATCTTCTCCGACCTCGTGGTCTTCCCCGTGCTGCGCATCCAGGCGAAATACTACGGGTGGAAGATGGCGCTCTATATCGTCGGCGTCTTCCTCGCCGTGCTGATCGCCAGCGCCGTCATCCTCCATTACGGCTTCGCCCTCATCGGCGCCCTGCCCGATTCCGCCAACGCCCGGAGCGTGACCGAGCGGGAGTTCTTCGGCGTCGACTACACTCTGTTTCTGAACCTGGCATTCCTGGCGTTGAGCGCCGTGTTCCTGGCCTGGAAGACCAGGACCATGGGCTTCGATCTCAGCCAGCCCGATCGAATCGGCGAGCAGATCCTCTTCTGGCTGGCCATGGTCGCCCTTGCCTGGCTTGCCATCGGTCTCGCCCTGCCCCTTTTCTCGCTCGGCTAGGCGGAAGGGCTTGTGAAACTGTGAAAGAGCGAATGCTCGCGACGACAAATCGCGCAAAACACCCCCTCCAAAAGGTCATCAAGGGCGGTATAAGCTGCCTGCTAGAATATTGCAGGCTGTGATGATCCCTTGGAATAAACCCATAGTGCGCGGTGCCCTCATCGCGCTCGCATTGCTTCTCGCCGCCGGCGCCATTTGGCTTTATCTGCGTCCGTCCGGGCTTCCTGAAGGCTTTGCCAGCGGCAATGGCCGCATCGAAGCGATCGATATCGACATCGCTACGAAGACCGCCGGACGCGTCTCCGAAATCCTCGTCAGGGAAGGTCAGTTCATCGAACGCGGCCAATTGCTGGCCCAGATGGATATCGCAACCCTGGAGGCGCAGCTCCGCGAGGCGCAGGCCAATCTCCGCCGCGCCAAGATCGCCACCAAGACCGCAGAGGCGGTGGTCACCCAGCGCGAGGCGGAACGCTCTTCGGCAGAAGCCGTCGTCGCGCAACGCCAGGCACAGCTCGACATCGCCGAAAAGAATCTCGAGCGCAGCAAGGAACTCGTCGATAAAGGCGCCGTGCCCGTGCAGCGCTTGGACGACGACACCGCCTCCTACCAAGCGGCCAAGGCAGCGCTCAGCGCTGCTCAGGCGGGACAGGCCGCGGCCGACGCGGCCATCAACTCGGCAAAATCCGATGTCGTTGCGGCGGAGGCGAATATCGAGGCGACCGAGGCCACCATCGAACGCATCGAAGCCGATATCAAGGATAGCCGCCTGCGCTCTCCCCGCGATGGCCGCGTGCAATATCGCGTCGCCGAACCCGGTGAGGTGTTGAGCGCCGGCGGAACGGTGCTCAACTTGGTGGATCTTTCCGATGTGTACATGACCTTCTTCCTGCCCACGGCCCAGGCCGGACGGATCGCCATGGGGGCTGAAGCGCGGATCGTGCTGGATGTTGCTCCGGAATACGTCATTCCCGCCTCCATCTCCTATGTCGCCGACGTCGCGCAGTTCACGCCCAAGACGGTCGAGACGGCGGAGGAGCGCGAGAAGCTCATGTTCAGGATCAAGGCCAAGATTCCGCCCGAGGTGCTGAAAAGGCATATCCAGCAGGTGAAGACGGGACTGCCGGGGGTTGCCTATGTGCGGCTCGATCCGGCGCAGCCTTGGCCGGACAATCTCAAGGTGAGGTTGCCGCGTGAGTGAGGCGGATTCCACCGCCGCCGACCCGATCGCTCGCCTCCACGATGTGAGCTTGCACTACAAGCGGGTCACCGCTCTCGATCACATCACCCTCGATATCCCCGCAGGCGGTTTGGCCGGGCTGATCGGTCCCGACGGCGTCGGCAAGTCGAGCCTGCTCGCTTTGGTGGCCGGCGCGCGGAAGATTCAATCCGGTAAGGTGGAGGTTTTGGGCGGCGACATGGCGAACGCTGCCCATCGCAACGCCAGCTACCCGCGCATCGCCTATATGCCCCAGGGGCTCGGCAAGAATCTCTACCCCTCCCTTTCGGTGAAGGAGAATATCGACTTCTTCGGCAGCCTGTTCGGCCATAGCAAGGCCGAGCGCGAGCGCCGTATCGCGCATCTGACCGCCGCCACCGGCCTCGCCCCCTTTACCGAACGTCTCGCCGGCCGGCTCTCCGGCGGCATGAAGCAGAAGCTCGGCCTGTGCTGCGCCCTGATCCACGACCCGGACTTCCTGATCCTCGACGAGCCCACCACCGGCATCGACCCCCTGTCGCGCCGCCAATTCTGGCAATTGATCGATCAGATCCGCGCGAACCGCCCAGGCATGAGCGTGCTCGTGGCCTCGACCGATCTCGACGAGGCCGCCGGCTTCGACTGGCTCGCCGCCATGGACAACGGCAAGTTGCTCGCAACCGGCACGCCGGAAGCTCTGCTGAAGCAGACCGGCACCGACAGCCTGGAAAAGGCCTTCATCGCCATGCTGCCGGAAGCGAGGCGGCAGGGATACCAGCCCGTCGTGATCCCGCCGCCGGCCGATGGCGCCGGCGAGATCGCCATCGAAGCGAAGGATTTGACCAAGCGGTTCGGCGATTTCACCGCCGTCGACCATGTCAGTTTCCGCATCCGCCAAGGCGAAATCTACGGCTTTCTCGGCTCCAATGGCTGCGGCAAGACCACCACCATGAAGATGCTGACGGGCCTCCTGCCGGCAACCGAGGGCGAGGCCTTCCTGTTCGGCCATAAGCTCGACCCCCGCGATCTCGCCACGCGGCGGCGGGTCGGCTACATGTCCCAAGCCTTCTCCCTCTATACCGAGCTGACCGTGCGGCAGAATCTGGAGCTGCACGCGAGATTGTTCGACGTTCCCAGCGAGGAGCGCAGCCAACGCATCGCCGAGATGGCCGAGCGGTTCGGCCTGGAAGGCATCATGGACGCGCTTCCCAATGCCCTGCCCTTGGGCCACCGCCAGCGCCTCTCCCTGGCGGTCGCCATGATTCATCGCCCGGAATTGCTTATTCTGGACGAGCCGACTTCGGGCGTGGATCCCATCGCCCGGGACGATTTCTGGCGCATGCTCGCCGAGCTGTCCCGTCGCGATGGGGTCACCATCTTCATCTCCACCCACCGCATGAACGAGGCGGAGCGTTGCGACCGCATCGCCCTGATGCATGCCGGCAAGGTGCTTGCCGAGTCGAAACCGGCGGAGCTGGTCGCGGCCCGCAAAGCGGAAAACCTGGAAGATGCCTTTATCGGCTATCTCACCGAGGCGGAGGCAGCCGCTCAAACAGCGTCCGGCACCCCGGAAGAAAACCTGAGCGAAGATCTACCCGCCGCTCCCGAGAAAAAGCCCCCCGCATGGCGGCGCTTCTTCGATCCCCGCCATATGCTAAGCTACGCCCGCCGGGAATCCATCGAGCTGAGACGCGATCCGATCCGCCTGACCCTCGCACTCTTGGGAAGCGTCATTCTGCTCTTCGTCATGGGCTACGGCATCAGCCTCGACGTGGAGGATTTGAGCTTCGCCGTGCTCGACCGCGACCGGACGACCGTAAGCCAGAACTATGTCCTCGATATCGCCGGCTCCCGGTATTTCTCGGAAAAGCCACCCATCACGACCTATGCCGATCTCGACCGCAGGATGCGATCGGGCGAGATCAGCCTGGCCATCGAGATTCCGCCGAACTTTGCGCGGGACGTCGCGCATGGACGGCCTGTGGCGATCGCCGCTTGGATCGATGGCGCCATGCCGACACGGGCCCAGACCATCCAAGGTTATGTCGAGGGGATGCACGCCCATTGGCTGACCGTCAAAGCCCGCGAAGAAGGTCTCTCCTCGGCCCTGCAGCCCCGCGTCGAGATCGAGACCCGCTTCCGCTACAACCCCGACGTCGAAAGCCTCATCGCCATCGTTCCGGCCGTGGTCCCGCTGCTTTTGATGATGATCCCGGCGATGCTCGCCGCGCTGAGCGTTGTGCGCGAGAAGGAGCTCGGCTCGATCATCAACTTCTACGTCACGCCAACCAGCCGGATGGAGTTCCTGCTCGGCAAGCAACTGCCATACGTTCTCCTGTCCATGGCGAGCTTCTTTATCCTCACCCTGGTCGCGGTGCTGTTCTTCGGCGTGCCGATCAAGGGGAGCATCCTGCTGCTCAGCCTGGGCGCCCTGATCTACGTGACCGCCTCGACCGCCATGGGACTGCTCATCTCCAGCTTCATGCGCAGCCAGATCGCCGCCATCTTCGGCACCGCCATCCTCACCATGCTGCCCGCGGCGAGCTTCTCCGGCATGATCGATCCGGTCTCGTCCCTCGAAGGTCTCGGCCGTTTGATCGGCGAGGTCTATCCGACCACCTACTTTCTCACCATCGCACGCGGTGTCTTTTCCAAGGCCCTCGGCTTCGGCGATCTGCAGAGCGCCTTTCTCGCCCTGTCGGCCTCCGTGCCCGTGCTGTTGGGCCTCGCCGCCCTCTTCCTTCGGAAGCAGGAGCGCTGAGCCGTGCGGATTTCCAACATCTACTTTCTCGGCATCAAGGAGCTGCGCAGCCTCGCCCGCGACCCGGTGATGCTGATCTTCGTGCTCTACGCCTTCAGCGTAGGGATCTACGCTGCGGCCACCGCGATTCCGGAAACCCTCAACAAGGCGCCGATCGCCATCGTCGACGAGGACCGCTCCCAGCTTTCCACGCGCATCGTCAGCGCCTTCTACGAACCCTACTTCCTGCCCCCGAAGCTGATCACGATGGCGGAGATGGACCGGCGCATGGATGCCGGGCTCGACACCTTCGCCCTGATCATTCCGCCCAATTTCCAAAAAGACGTCCTCGCCGGCCGTCGCCCCGAGATACAGCTCAACGTCGATGCCACGCGCATGACCCAGGCGTTCACGGGCAGCAACTACGTCACCACCATCGTCAGCGACGTGACGCGCGCCTTCGCTCAACGCTATCGCGACACCCGGCAGCTCCCGGTGGAGCTGGTGATGCGAGCCCGCTTCAACCCCTCGCTGAACGAGGCCTGGTTCGGCAGCATCATGGAGATGATCAACAACGTCACCCTGCTGTCGATCGTCTTGACCGGCGCCGCGCTGATCCGCGAACGGGAGCACGGCACCATCGAGCACCTCCTCGTCATGCCCCTCACCCCCTTGGAGATCATGCTGAGCAAGGTCTGGTCCATGGGGCTCGTGGTGCTGATCGCCTGCGCCTTCTCCCTGTTCGTCATTATCCAGGGCTTGATGTCCATACCCATCGAAGGCTCGATCGGCCTGTTCTTGCTGGGCGCCGGGCTTCACCTCTTCGCGACGACATCCATGGGCATTTTCCTCGCCACGGTGGCGCGCTCGATGCCGCAATTCGGGCTGCTCTTGATCCTGGTGCTATTGCCGCTGGAGATGCTCTCCGGCGGCACCACCCCGCGGGAAAGCATGCCGGAAGCCGTGCGCACCTTGATGCTGGCCGCCCCCAACACCCATTTCGTTGCCTTGGCCCAATCGATCCTCTACCGCGGTGCCGGGCTCTCGATCGTCTGGCCTCAATTCGCGGCAATCACGCTGATCGGGGCGGTTTTCTTCGGGCTTGCCTTGATGCGTTTCCGCAAGACCATCGGCACGCTTGCGTAAATCCTCCAAAACCTAACGCGCGGAGAAAACAGAGCATTCCGCCATCCAACCTCGGTCCCTGCCGCTCCCGCCCCGTTGTATATTGAAAGTTGTATATTGCAATATGACGCGCTGAATGGAGCGGGTCCCGTTCACTTTTGCGTCAAAAAAGCGGCCATTAGCAGCGTTTCGGCCCGAAAAAGGACGGATTCTTCTGTCGGAAAGACTTGTACAACGACCCCGTCATGTATACCGAACCGGATCGCGCTGCTATCTATGCGAGCGAAAGTGATTTGTTGCTGGGCGATATTGCCGTTCAGAGCAAGTAAAGCGTGCCATACGGGGGCGCGCCGATAATGGCGAGAGGGATGTAAACGGCCATGAACGGCGAAGACCGACCGTCGACCTGGATCTACCGGACAAGCAAGCCGATCCTGATTCTCGGGGAGATCCCTGCACGCTTCCCGGTGATCTCGCTGATCGTGCTATTTCTTATGACCGTGGTCATGGGCATCGGCCTGAGCATGCTCAAGACCGATGACTCCCTCGATCAGTTCCTGCGCTCCGACAGTCCCGATTATCTGACCTTCGAGCGCATGAGCGAGCGCTTTCCCGCCAGCGATCTCGACATCTATCTCGCGGTGGAAGGCCCCAACCTCCTGAGCGCCAAGCATCTGAAGCAGCTGCGCGAACTCAATTTCGACCTGCTCTTCGCCGACAGCGTGGATTCGATCACGTCGATCTTCTCGCTCCGAGAGCACTTGCCCGAGCAGGGCACCCCGGCGGCCCTCATCCCTGAAGAGATACCGGAAGACGAGGCGGCTCTCTCCAAGCTGCAAAAGGAGATCGAGACCCATCCGCTCGCCGAAAGCCGGATGATCTCCCGGGACGAAAACGGCACCCGGCTGGCGCTCTTCATCGTCTCTTTGAAGCACGATGAGGTGACCAAGCGCGGGCTTCCCGCTGTTGTCGACGAAATCCGCGAGATCGCGCAAAAATCGCAAGCGGCGAAGGATCTCGCCATCGGCCTGGCCGGCATGCCAGCCATGAAGGCCGAGGTCGTTGGCGGCACGAAGCGGGATATCAGCATCTTTAACGGCGTGGGTCTGCTGGTCGGCGTCGTCGCGCTCGGCTTCTATTTCCGCCGGATCAGGCTGGTCGTGATCGCGCTGACCCCGGCGGTGCTCGCCATCGTCTGGTGCTTGGGTCTGTTCGGCTGGACCGGCACCATGATGAATCCGCTGCTGAACGCCGTCATGCCCCTGGTGCTCGTCGTCACCATCAACAATGCGATGCACTTCCTTTTTGGCTTATGCCGGAATCTCGACGAAGGCATGAGCAAGGCGCCGGCCATCCAACGAACCATCAAGGAGATCGGGCCGGCTTGCGCGCTCACCTCCCTCACAACCTCCGTCGCTCTTTTCTCGCTCGCCATGAGCAATTCCGCCCTGATCCAGAAATTCGGCATCATGGCCGGTCTCTGCATCCTCGTGGCCCTGCTTCTGGTGATCGCGGTCATGCCGGTTCTCGCCGCGCTCTTCCTGAAAGAGGGCCAGGCGAAATACCTGGTGGAGGAGAAGGCCAATTGGGGCGTAAAGCTGCTCGACAATGCTTCTGCCGCCGTCAGCAGCCTGGTGCTTCGCTGGCCCACCACCATCGCAGTGGGCGGCACCTTGCTCACCGTGGTATTCGCCTTCGCCTATTTCCAGCTTGAGCCGCGCTACCGCTTGAGCGACATGCTTCCCGATCAGGGCACCGCCGCCCAGGTCTCCAAACGCATCGAGACCAGGCTCGGCGGCCTCTTCCCCTTGCGGGTCGTGGTCGAATGGCCGAAAGACGAGACCGCTCAATCGCCCGACGTGCGGAAGCTGATCGCCGATGTCCACGCGTTGATGGATGCCCACCCGAAGATCGGCAAGGTCAATTCACTCGACGATCTGCAGAAATGGGCGGAATCGAGCGGGCTCTCCCCCGATGAGGCGAGCGCCCGGCTGATGGAGATGATGCCGCCCGAAGTCGCCACCCGCTATGTCAACCGGGAGCGCAACGCGGCTCTCATCTCCGGCTATATCGCCGATCTGGAGGCCAAGGAAATCCTTCAGATCCGCGCCGATCTGGAACCCCAGCTTGCCAAGCTCCAAGCAGAGAATCCGGATTTCGCCCTGAGCCTCACCGGCATCGCCAGCGTCGGCGCAACCCGATCGACGGCCATCATCTCCCAGCTCAGCTATTCCATGCTGGGCGCCATCACCATTGTGATCGCCGTGATCGGTCTCGCCTTCTGGTCCCTGCTCTATGCCGGACTTGCCACCATCCCGAATCTCTTTGCCCTGTTCGCCACCGCGACATGGCTGGCTTTTCTACAGGGCGGGCTTGATTACGCCACGATTGTGGGGCTTACGGTTGCCTTCGGCTTGGCGGTCGATCACGCAATTCACGTTCTCAACCGGTTCGAGCTCGAAATGGAGCGTTCCGAATCCGTTGCCGTGGCAGTGGATCGCACGCTAAAACTGATTGGAACTGTACTGATCCTAACGACGGCAGTGCTCATCGCAGGCCTGTCCATCACTCAGCTCAGCGCCGTTCCGCCGACGCGTCAATTCGGTCTGATATGCCTGTCGACCCTTGTATTTGCGCTGCTGGCTGACCTCGTTATTCTTCCGGCGCTCATCCTGGTCACATCGCGTTATCGCATCGGCCGCAGGCTGTTATCCCCAGATCCCGAGGAAGGTTGGGCCAACACCCGCGAACCCCAGAAACGTTAAACTCACAAGGAGAACGATGAATATGCGGAAACTGCTTTTGTTTGTGGCTCCGCTCGCCCTTGCAATCTCGAGCCTGTCGGCCACCGCCGCCTCGGGTATCGAGGGCACTTGGAGCGGCAGCGGCACAGCCAATCCGAAGAACGGCAAGGCCGAATCGATCCGCTGCAAGGTCACCTATCGCCGTGAAAGCCCGAAGGTCGTTGGCGTCAACGCGCTTTGCGCGACCAGCTCCAACAAGTTTCGCCAGACGGGCTCTCTGCTCCAAGTCAACGACAGCCGTTATGTCGGCGACTTCCACAACGCCCAATTTGATGTCTCGGGCCGTCTGACGGTCACCGTACGCGGCGGCAGCCAGTCGGTATCTTTCAGCAGCCCCCGCGGCACCGGCAGTATGAACCTGCGCAAGCAATAGCGCTTTCCCATACGCCGAAGCGTTCGAAACGGATTAGGCTCGGCCCAGCGCCGGGCCTATTCTTTTTTGGCGTTCTTTTTCGCTATCGTTTTTTGTAGCACTCGCATTTCGTGCTTCCCCGGCGCCGGGCCGCAGGTCCGTGACCAAGTTCGAATCTGGATTTGAACATGACGGCGGATCTTGCCACCGGCGAGCTGATAACCCTCGTCATCGCCCTTCTCTCCGGCGGCGTGCTCACCGGCTTTCTTGCCGGCCTGCTCGGTATCGGCGGCGGCGGCATTCTCGTGCCGGTGCTGTTCGAGCTGTTTACGGTTCTCGGCGTTCAGGACGAGGTCCGGATGCCCATGGTGCTCGGCACCTCCTTCGCGGTCATCGTGCCGACGGCGGTGCGCTCCTTTCTTTCCCATAAGAAACGCGACGCCGTGGATCGGGATGTGCTGATCCGTCTCGCCCCCTTCGTGCTTGGCGGCGTGTTGGCCGGCATCGCCCTGGTCTCCATCGTCTCGGGCGAGGCGCTGAAATGGGTCTGGATCGTCTTCGGCGCGGCTGTCGGCATCAAGATGCTGCTCGGCCGCGAGGACTGGCGCATCGGCGACGTGCTGCCCGATAACGGGATAGTCCGCCTCGTTGCCTTCGCAATCGGGCTCGTCTCCACCCTGATGAGCATCGGCGGCGGCATGTTCTTCGTCACGCTCTTCGTACTCTTCGGCTGGTCGATGCAACGCGCCGTGGCAACCTCCAGCGGGTTCGGGCCGCTCATCGCGATCCCCGGCCTCATCGGCTATATCTGGGCCGGCTGGGGCGATCCCGACCTTCCCGCTTACTCGCTCGGCTATGTCAACGTCGCCGCCGCCCTGGTGATTATTCCGGTCAGCGTCGCCGCCGCGCCCCTGGGCGTTCGGCTCGCCCACGGCATCTCTCGCCGCAAGCTGGAGCTCGCCTTCGCGATCTTCCTCATCCTGGTATCCGCCAGGCTCCTGATCTCGGCGCTTCACTGACCCCCGCTCGCGCCGCGCGCATCCGAGGACAAGTCATGGTTAAAATCGCGCCATAATCTGGTCCGGTCGGTCGCATACTATCCTTCCGCGATGAGCAGCGGAGAGCTGAAACATACGCAGGGAAACGCCGAGAGCAGCCCGTCGCTGATCGATAGGCTCTTCTTCGCGACGTTCCTGGTCGCGATCGCCATCGTGATCTTCCTCGCGGGCGCCTTCGTCACCTTGAATGGCAATTTCCCGGGACCGCAGATCACGCGCGCCTATATCGGCGGCAAGGCTCTCTACGCCAAATACGCGCAAGGCCAGGACGTCATAAAAACGGATCTCTGGTATCCGGAGCGACGCAAGGACAGGGGCGTTACCACCGAGAAATCGGGCGAGATGGAGGGGGGCCCCACCCTTTACACATCGGGCAACGAACCCTCCGCCTACCTGATCGATGCGAAAGGCGCGGTCCTGCATTCCTGGACCAAGCCCTACAGCGCCGCCTTTCCAGCCGGCACCGGCAGCACGAAGAACCCGCAGCCGGACAGCCATATCTATTTCCGTCAAGCCCACGTCTATCCCAACGGCGACCTTCTCGTCCTCTACGAGGGCGTCGGCGACACGCCGTACGGATACGGGCTGATTAAGATCGACCGCAATTCGGAGGTGATCTGGCGTTATCCCGGCCACGCTCATCACCAAGTCATTATCGCCCCCGACGGCAAGATCTACGCCCTCACCCACGAATTCGTCGACGACAGTCCCAAGGGGTTCGACCATCTGCAGCGGCCGCGGCTGGAGGATTTCCTCGTGGTCTTGTCGCCGGACGGCGAGGAGCTGAAAAAAGTCAGGCTGTTCACCGCCATGGCGGATTCGAAATACCGCCAGCTCCTCTACACCATCTCGAGCTTCGGCGAGGCCGACCCGACCCACACCAACACGGTGGAATATATCGACGGCGAGAAGGCCGCCAATTTCCCCTTCGGCAAGGAAGGGCAGATTCTTCTCTCCTTCCGCAATCTGCACACCATCGCGGTGTTCGATCCGGAGACATCGAAGATCGAATGGGCCACGCGAGGTCCATGGCTGGGGCAGCACGATCCGGACATTTTGCCCAACGGCAATATCCTGATGTTCGACAATTTCGGGAACTATCGGCAACCGAATGGCGTTTCCCGCGTGATCGAATTCGACCCCTCGACGATGGAAATCGTCTGGCAATACGCAGGCACACCGGACTCTCCGCTCGACAGTCATATCCGGTCGGAGCAGCAGCGCCTGTCGAATGGCAACACCCTCATCACGGAATCCGACGGCGGCCGCATCCTGGAGGTAACGAAAAACGGGGATATCGCCTGGGAGTTCGTGAACCCCGTTCGTGGCGGGCCGGACGAGGACCAGATTCCGATCGTCGCATGGGCCGAGCGCCTCGACCCAGCGAAGCTTGATCCAACGCTTCTGAAAGAAGAGCAGAAATCGGCGCGAAAGCAAACGGAGGACGCTCGCCCATGATGAAGAACGTCACCACAGAGACCGACACCGCCAAAACGATCTGTTCCAAGACGATCACCGTCCGGACAATCGCCAGGACCGTTCCCGCGCTCTCCTGTGCGCTCCTTGCGACCGTCTTGCTGGCACCGACCGATGCCAGCGCCTATGTCGGCCCCGGTG
Source organism: Methyloligella sp. ZOD6 (assembly GCA_050110875.1). GTDB lineage: Bacteria > Pseudomonadota > Alphaproteobacteria > Rhizobiales > Methyloligellaceae > Methyloligella. The sequence continues at coordinate 1,245,173 of CP188828.1, read as the reverse complement.
CGGGCTTGAGCCTGCTGGGCGCTCTTTGGGCTCTCGTCGCCGCCGTCGCCACGGCCTTCCTTTTCATCCTCGCCTGGCCGGTACGGCGCTTCCTGCGCCGGCGCCGGAACGCCGGAGGCAAACCCGAAGCGACCGCTTCCTCTATGGAGGCAGCGCCATCGAGCCGCCTGGACGAGCAGCATCGCTGAGGTGGTGCCATGGGTTTGCTCGATCTCCCCTCGCCGACGCTCTCTGCCGTTGACGATTGGCTGACACCGTTTCTTCCGCCGGCGGTGAAGCTTCTGCTTTGGGCCGCGCTGGCGGCGATCCTCTCCATGGAGATCTATCGCCTGCTGTCGCCGCAAGACCGCATTGCGGCGGTCATGAAGGAATTTCAAGCGAGCCAAAATCGGGTCGCATCCTTCGACGGAGAGTTTTCCGAGGCCTGGCCCGAATTGCGTCGTATGATCGGCCTCGCCTTACGGCGGATCGGACTGGTTTTCCCCGCCACGATCGCCGCATCCCTTCCCCTGCTCTTCGTCATCGTCTGGCTCGACAGCCATTACGGTGCGGATTTTCCCCCGCCGGACGAGCCGGTGAGCGTCTCGGTTCCCGGAAACTACGAAGGCCGCCTGGTCGGCACGGGCGAGGGAACGCCCCATGCAAAGGTCATCGATACGCAGGGCGAACCCGTGGCCGATATCGCCATCAAGCAACCCGTCCCGGTCGTCCATAAACGGTTCTGGTGGAACACGCTGATCGGCAACCCGGCCGGCTATCTCGACGACAATCTTCCCTTCGACCGCATCGATATCGCGCTTCCTCGCCAGCAGATCGTCCCCTTCGGACCGTCCTGGATGCGCGGCTGGGAGATTCTTTTTCTGGCGGCCATGTTCGCCTTCGCCATGACCTTCAAATCCGTCCGGCGGATCGCATGACGAGCGCCGCGTCAACGGCGAAGTCGAAGAACGGGAAAGCCACGCCGGAGATCGATCTCTGGGCGGATCGGCTGGGCGGCCTGCTGGAGCGCTACCCACGCTTCTGGATCGGCCTCGGCAATTGGGAAACCAATCTTCTTCAGGACCGGATCGAAGGCACGGCGCCCGACCGGCCGATCTATATCGCAGGCCTCGCCCGCGCCGGCAGCACGATTCTCCTCGAGCTCTTGGCGCGCCACCGCGATACGGCCGCGCATCGTTATCGGGACTTCCCCCTGGTGCTGACGCCCTGGATGTGGAACTGGTTCGTCGACCGGGCCGGCCAGACCCGGCAAGAGGCCGCCGAACGTGCCCATCGCGATCGGATCAAGGTGACGCCTGAAAGCCCGGAAGCCTTCGAAGAGGTCATATGGATGGCCTTCTTCCCCCATCTGCACGAGGCTGGCAGCAATGCCGCCTTTGGCGCCTATTCCCGCAATCCTCGCTTCGAGACCTTCTACCGCGATCACATCCGCAAGCTTCTCGCCCTGCGCGGCGCCACACGCTACCTCTCCAAGGGCAACTACAACGTCACGCGCCTGCCCTATCTGAGAAAGCTCTTTCCCGATGCCCGCTTCATCGTGCCGGTGCGCGATCCCGTCTGGCACATCGCCTCGCTGATGAAGCAGCACAAGCTATTCGTCGAATGGGAGGGCGCGGACCCGCGCATTCTGGATCATATGCGCCGGACCGGCCATTTCGAGTTCGGTCTCAACCGTCAGCCGATCAATGTCGATGGCACGGCGGCGGAGGTGGCGCGGCTATGGTCCGACGGCGAGGAGGTCGCCGGCTGGGCCGCCCATTGGGCATCCGTCTACGGCCATGTGGCGGAGATCCTCGAGGATCCGGAAATGGCCGAGGCCGCGCTCGTCGTACGCTATGAGGATCTCTGTGCGAATCCCGGCGGGACGCTCGCCGCCATCCTCGATCATTGCGATCTGAAGGATGACGGTCTGACCGGCGTCGCTCGCGAAACCGTGAGCGCGCCCACCTATTACGAGCCGTCTTTCAGCCAAGCGGAGATCCGCGCGATCCGCGACCGGACCGAGGCCGTGGCCAAGCGCTTCGGCTACGGCCGATCCGCAAGCTGATCGCACGTTCGTATCCATCTCCAACCCGTGCAGACCGTTCGCTTTAACCTTAAGCGCAGAATTCCGCCCCCATTAACGCAAACGAGAGCTTTCCCGCCGTGTTATCGGCGCCGCGTTGTAAAACGCCTTCGTCCGTTGATGGACCTCGGAGCGGCCCTCGATGACAAGCTTGGCGCAAGCCAAAAACCCCCGGATCTCGGCCCAAGATTCGATCCGGCTCCCTGAGGGCCGGCTGGCGGCGCTCGACCTGGTGAGGCCCCATCGCTGGCAAACTCTGGCCGATACCGCTGCGGATTCGAACGCCTTTTACGATCCTTGCTTTCTGCGATCCGTTTGCCGCCACATGCTGGCGCCGGGAGAATGCAAGGTCCTGCAAAGCAAGGACGCAAACGGCGCCCTTACCGGTTTGATCCCGTTCCGGAGTGCCTTCCGCACCTTGAAGCTGCCGATCCCTGCCGCTATCGGGCTCTTCCCCTACGTTACCTTGGGAACGCCCTTGCTGGCGGGAGACGATATCGCAGAGATCGTAGGCGCGCTGATCGACGGCGCGGCAGATCGGGGGATCGCCGCCATCGGCCTCCCCATGGTGGCGCTCGACAGCCCCGCCGCCAAGGCGATCGAAACGGCCCTCGCCGCCCGCGGCCTCTCGGCTCAACTCATCAACGTTCATGAGCGCGCCGCCCTCGCGACGCCCGAAGATGCGGAAGACTACTTACGCAACGGCATGGGCAGCAAGAAGCTCAAGGAGCTTCGCCGCCAGCGCAACCGGCTGGAAGATATGGGCCCTGTCGCCTGGAGAATCTCCAACACCGAACCCGAGATCCTCGCCGCGCTGGGACGCTTTCTCACCCTGGAAGCGACGGGGTGGAAGGGCGCCAAGGGATCGAGCCTTGCCCAGGACCAGTCCGACCGCGCCTTCATCACCGATGCGGCCCGCCATCTCGCCGCCCGCGGCGCCATCAAGATCTTCGAGCTGACCTCGAATGGCGAGACGATCGCCTCCGGCATCGTGATCCGCTCCGGCCGCAGCGCCCTCTATTTCAAGACCGCTTATAACGAGGTCTATTCCCGCTATTCGCCCGGCGTGCAGCTCACCGTCTTCCTGACGCGCTATCTGTCCGAGCATCCGGAGATCGACTATATCGATTCAACCGCCGCGCCCGGCCACCCGATGATCGACCATGTCTGGCGCGAGCGCCGCCGCATCGGCGACATGCTCATTCCCACCAAGCGCGGGGTCCTTCCCAAGCTCTGCATCGCAGCCTTGAAGAGCCGGTCGGCGCTGCGCAAGCACGCCAAGGACATCTATCTGAGATTTTCCGATGGGGGCTTAACCAGTCTCAAAAGAAAGAGAAGAACATGACCGACGTGCTGACTGCCGAGCGCGATGCGTTCGAGACGCTCTTCCCCAACAAGCCCTTCCGGATCACCCACAATCTGGAGAACGATCCGCGCCTCACCCTGGACGCTATCCTGGATCTCGTCCGCGCCTTGCCGCGCGATCAGATCGAATACAATTCCGGACAGGCCTCGGTCAGCCAGGATCCCGATGCGACGCCGCTCGTCGACCTTCCGCCGGAGGAGATCGTGAAGCGCGTGGAAACCGCCGGGGCTTGGATGGTGCTGAAGAAGATCGAGGCTCACCCCGCCTATAAGCAGCTATTGGAGGATGCGCTCCTCTCCGTCGCCCATGCCCAAGGCTATTCGTCCTTGCGCGAGGCCGGCTTCTCCAATGTCGAAGGCTTTCTGTTCGTCTCCTCGCCCCGCTCGACGACGCCGTTCCATATCGACAGCGAGGACAATTTCTTCGTCCAAATCCACGGCGACAAGCTGTTCAGCATCTTCGACAACCAGGACCGCTCCCTCGCCAACGAGGATCAGATCGAACACTGCATCACCAAGCACCGGAACGTGACGTTCGACGACAGCTTCGAGCCCCGCGCCATGCATAACGACTTGAAGCCGGGCGAAGGGGTCTTCGTGCCCTATCTCTGGCCTCACTATGTGAAGACCAAGGATAGCTACTCGATCTCCGTCGCCATCACCTGGAAGACGAAGGCGACCAAGCGGCGGAACCAGCTCTATATCGCCAATGCGATGCTGCGCGACCGCGGGTTTCCGCAAGCGGCGCCCGGTGTCCATCCCACTTGGGACGCGACCAAGATCGCCTTCATCGCGACCGCCTCGGCCATCGCTTCGCCCTTGCGCAAATCCGAGGAGCTGCGGAAGCTGTTCCGCAAGATCGCTCTCGGCAAGAACGCGAACTACTACTATCGCGGCCAGAAGAACGAGGAAGGCCTCGCGAACTAGCGCATCCGAAAAACGACCGAGCATGAAGGCCGCCTCATCGGGCGGCCTTTTGTTTCATTGAAGAGATGCAGCACGGTCGCTCTTGCGGGAGCGACCGCCGATATTCAGCGGCCTGGGCCGGACTCGCTAAATTTCGCATCCGGGGAGTCATCTATTCAAAACCGTTCGGCGATAGGCTGCCGGACAAAGCTTCCCTAGACGGCTCTTTCAGACTGCTCGATACTTTCCGACCGATGATACCTTTCCGGAGCATCCCGCCGGCCTTTCGGCGTCTGTCGCATTTCGTCGTTGGCCTGCTCATTCTCATGGCCGCTGCGCCGGCGAATGTCGCCGCGCAGGAGAGCGATCCGTCACCGGCCTCGACGGAAAAAGTTCTCACTGTCGGCATCACGGACAGCCCGCCCTTCGTTATGGAGGAGAAGGACCGCGTCAAAGGCCTTTCCATCGAGCTTTGGGAAATGGTCGCCAACCGGCTCGGCCTGAAATGGAAGTACAAGGATTACGACAACTTCCGCAGCCTCGTCGACGCGACGGCCGATGACGAGATCGACATCGCGGTGACCAACCTGTCGGTCACGGAAGGCCGCGCCCAGCGGATCGAGTTCACCCAGCCATGGTTCGATGGCGGTCTCCGCATCATGGTCAACGACGATCAGGGCGCGAGTTTCGGAGAGGTCCTGACCGGCCTCCATGAAGGCGGCTTCCTGCGGGTCTATGCGCTGATCGGCCTGATAATCCTGGTCGCGACGCTCCTGATGACCCTCTTCTACCGCCGCTTCGATCCGGAGTTCCCGGCCCGCTGGCGGGAAGGGCTCGCCGAAAGCTTTTACAACGTCATGACCGTTGCGACCTCCGGCAAGCTGGTGCCGGGCCGCAATTTCTTCGGCTGGGTCGGGCGTATCTTCCAGGGCATCTGGCTGCTCGCCGGCGTGGCGCTCATCGCCTACGTGACCTCGTCGATCACCAGCGTGATGACCACCATATCCCTGACCAATCAGATCCACAGCGTCGACGATCTGCCGGGCAAGACCATCGGCGTTCTGACCGATACCGTGGGAGAGGATTTCGCGCGCCAATCCGGTCTGCGCTACCGGCACTATCCTCATATCGGCGATGCGGCGCAAGCGCTCCTGAATGGGCAGGTCGACGCCATCGTCGCCGATACCGGCATGCTCGAATATTACGCGAAGACTCATGCCGACCAGCCGCTGACCGTTGTCGGCCGGCTCTTCGAGCCCGACAAATACGCTTTCGGCCTGCCCCAAGGCAGCCCCCTGCGGCGCCCGCTCACCAAGGAGATCCTTGGAGCGCACGAGGACGACGAGATCGAGGATCTGCGCCTGAAATATTTCGGCGAGGAGTCGTAGCCCGCGTTGGTCCGGCGGCCCTACTCCGTCAGCACGATCATATGGCCGTCCGGATCGTGGATTGCGGCAGCGCTTCGGCCGGACTGAAGCGTGACGGTCCCCGGTGAGACGAAGGAGACATTCGCCGCCGCGAGCTTCGCCACCAGCCCGTCCAGATCTTCGACCGCGTAGACCTGGCGCACCGAGGTGACATCGTTCGCCCGCATCGCCTCCTTACCTTTCGGCCCTGGCGGCTTCCGGTAATGCAGGAGCTCCAGATGCGGCGTCCGCTGTTCGGTCGGGGCGAGCGCGACCACATCCACCTCGCACCCTTTCAGGCCGTCCAGGCGATCCTGCTCCGATCCCCGGTTCAATGACTGCCCTGCCTTCTCCAGGCCGAGCAGCTCTTCGTAGAAGGCGAGACTGCGCGCCAGATCGCTGACCGCGATGGCCGTATGGTCGTACCCTCGGATAGCCGGCGATCCTTGTTGCCAGCGCGGATCGCCGACACCGTCTGGGAACGAGATCAGCTCGAGCGGATGACCTTGCGGATCGCGGAATTTGAAAGCCGTCACGCTGCCCGTGTTCGGCGGCAGCAGAACCGGCCCCCCTTCGGTGATCGTCCCCGGCGAGGCGCTTTCGAGCCTCTTCCACACCGCCTCCATATCCCCGGCCACGAGCGCCAGATGCTCGAACCACGGATCGTTGGACGCCCGCCGGCTCGGATAGGGCTTCCCCGGCGGATCGAAGGCGACAAGCTTGACGGTTTCCGTGCCGATGGCGATATCGGCTCCGCGCCCGCCGGCCTCCTCGGCCAAGTCGAGCAAACGGCCCCACGCCGGATCGCCCAAGGAATGCACCGGTCCGGCCTGCAATCCGAGCCCATCGCGATAGAAGGCAATCGCCTCGTCCAAATCCGAGACCGTGATGCTAACTCTGATGAGCTTGGTGACCGTCATGGTTGCTTCAGCCGAAGACGCCGGGCTTGGCGGCGGTCCATTCCGCGCCGAGCTGCACCAGCATCAAACGGCAAGGCTCGTCGCCGACCGTGCCCGAGCGATGCCCCGCACGGCCGTCAGGCCCGGGCTTCGTGTTCTGATCAGCGCCGAATGAGACCTCCCCCGGCCCCATCTCGACCCGTATCCCGTCCATGGTCTCCACGAACCAGCTCCCCGACAGAACCACGATCCATTGCGGCTTCGGGTTCTCGTGCCAGTCGCCGATCCAGCCCACGGGAAGCTCGCAAAACATCAGATGTGCCTCGCCCGTCAGGATATCGTCGTTCCACTGGGGCGCGGCCTTGCCGCCCATGCTCTTCTTGGCGAACCCGGTCAACGCGCAACGGGTCTGGTGACTGATGCCCTCGCCGTCGGTCCAGACATGCCAATAATAGAGCTCCGGCGCCGTCTCCGTCATGGGGATCTCCTTACGCGATACCCAGCGCAGTTCCGACGAGCTGCGTCAGCGCGTTGAGGTCGCTCTCCACCGCCCCGATGAAGCCGCTCTCGAACATCACGTAGATCAACCCGCCAACGATGGCGAAGTTCTTGAAGAAATCCCAGACATGGGGATGACCTTCGGTGCCCGCCGCCCAGAAGCGCGGATAGGCCCAGAAATTGTGATAGATGATCGCGGTGACCACGCAGTAGCCGGCGAGCACGAACGCCGCGATGCCGTCGTAGAAATGCAGGACGATCATCGGCGGGGTCAGCAGCTCCACGAACATCGCCAGCACCAGCAGCACCGGCCCGCCCGGCAGCCAGCCGGAATTCGCCTGCTTCACCGCGGCATCCCAGTTGATGATCTTGTCGAGAAAGCTGAACGGGAAAATCCACACGATGAAGATGCGCGCCAGGGTCGGCAGCACATCGTTGATCAGAGCATCCATCGTTCCCCTCCCGGTTGGACGTTTCGCGCTTGCCGCCTCAGACCATCATGCGCCAGTCGAGATCGAACATGATCCAGAGACTGCCGCCCACCATGATGCACATGAGCACGATGGCGAACGCCATGACGGCGAGATTCTCCGCAGGCGTCGAGTCGAGGCCGATATGCAGGAAGAAGCGCAAATGCACGAGGATCTGCGCGACCGCGAGAACCGCGATGACGATCAGCGTCGTGCTCCGGTCCAATGCGCCCGCATAGACCAGTCCGAAAGGCACCGCGGTCAGAATCAACGCCAGCACCAGCCCGAACAGATAGGGCGTTGCACTACGCATCTGGGGAAGTCCTGAAGCATCCATTAGAGCAGCCCCGGCAGATAGACGATGGAGAAGATGGCGACCCAGATGATGTCCAGGAAATGCCAGAACAGGCTTAGCCGGTAGAGCCGCGACAGCACCGGCACGGTCAACCCTTTGATGAAAATCTGTCCCAGCATGGCGAACAGCCAGAGAAGCCCGATGCTGACATGCAGCCCATGGGTGCCGACGAGGGTGAAGAAGGCGGAAAGGAAACCGCTCCGCTGCGGCCCCGCCCCTTCGGCGATCATGCCGCTGAACTCCCCGAACTCGAGAAACAGGAAGCCGAGACCCAGCGCCGCCGTCACCACCAGCCACATCACCACCCGCGCGCGGTCGGCCCGCGCCGCCGCCACGCTCGCCATGCCGAATGTCGTGCTGCTCAGGAGCAGCAGGAACGTCTCCGCCGCCGCCCGCTCCAGGCTGAACAGATCCTTGGGCACTGGCCCGCCGGCGGTGTTCCCGAACATCACCAGATAGGTCACGAAGAGCAGCGCGAAGAGGATCGCGTCGCTCATCAGATAGATCCAGAAGCCAAACGCCTTCTCTTCCGTCTCGGCCGCCTCGCCCGGATGAACCAGCGTCTCGTCTGTCACCGTTGCTGTGCTCATCGCGCACCCTCCGGCATCGGATCGCCCGCATAACCCGGCTCGTCCGCCATCTCGTTTTTCGGCGCCTTGGCGAGCTGCTCGTAGCGCCGGTCCTCGATCGCCTGGACCGTGCTCGCCGGCATCGTGAAATCCGGGTCGTCATCGAAGGAGCGGATGATGATCAACCCGGCAATGCCGGCAAGGCTCAGGACCGCGAGCCACCACATCCACCACACCATGGCGAAACCGAACACGAAGGCCGCCCCGCCGATCATCAGCGGGATGAGCGTGTTCTTCGGCAGGGTGATCGGCTCGTATTCTTTCGGCTTCTTGTAGGCCACGCCGCGCGCCTTCATGTCCCAGAAGGCATCGATGCTCTCAACCTTCGGCAGCACGGCGAAATTGTAGGGTGCCGGCGGCGAGGCGGTGAGCCATTCCAGGCTGCGCGCGTTCCACGGATCGCCCGAGACATCCATGGCGCTCTTGCGGTCCCGAATGCTGACATAGAGCTGCACGCCGAGGCAGACGATACCGAGGAAGATGATCAAGGCGCCGATCGCGGCGACGATCAGATGGGGCTGCCACGAAGCGATATCGTAATGCTCCATGCGCCGCGGCATGCCCATGAGCCCCAGCACGTAGAGCGGCATGAAGGCGAGATAGAAGCCGATGATCCAGCACCAGAACGACGCCGCGCCCCACCATTCGTTGAGCTTGAAGCCGAACGCCTTGGGGAACCAGAACATATAGCCGGCAAGATATCCGAACAGCACGCCCGGGATGATCATGTTGTGGAAGTGAGCGATCAGGAAGGTCGTGTTGTGCATCAGATAGTCGACCGGCGGCATGGCGAGCAGCACGCCGGACAGGCCGCCGATCACGAAGGTGACCAGGAAACCGATCGTGTAGAGCATCGGCGGTTTGAAGATCAGCCGGCCCCGGAACATGGTCAGCAGCCAGTCGAACACCTTCACCCCCGTCGGCACGGCGATGATCGTGGTCATGATCCCGAAGAAGGAATTGACCGTCTCGCTGGAGCCCATGGTGAAGAAGTGATGCAGCCAGACCGTGAAGGAGAGGAGGCCGATCGCCATGGTGGCCAGCACCAGGGAGATGTAGCCGAACAGCCGCTTCTGGCTGAACACGGCGACCACCTCGGAGAACACGCCGAAAGCCGGCAGGATGAGGATGTAGACCTCCGGATGGCCCCACAACCAGAACAGGTTGATGTAGTTCATCATGTTGCCGCCGGACTCGTTGGTGAAGAAATGGAAGTCCAGCGTGCGGTCCAGCGCCAGCATGGTGCAGACGACGGTCAATGCCGGGAAAGCGAAGATCATCAAGATGGCGGTGACGAACACGGTCCAGGTGAAGAGCGGCAACCGGAACATGGTCATGCCCGGCGCGCGGCGCTTCAGGATCGTCACCAGGAAATTGATCCCGCTCATGGTCGAGCCGACGCCTGAGACCAGCACAGCCCAAAGCCAGTAATCGACCCCGACCCCCGGCGTATATTGCGAACCGGAATAGGGCGGATAGCCGGTCCAGCCGGCGGTCGAGAACTTGCCGATCACCAGGCTGATGAGCACCAGCCCTGCCCCCGCCGCCGTCAGCCAGAGGCTGATCGCGTTCATGAAAGGAAAGGCGACGTCCCGCGAGCCGATCTGCTGCGGCATCACGAAATTGATGATCCCCGACAGGAACGGCATCGCCATGAAGAAGATCATGATCGTGCCATGCGACGAGAAGATCTGGTCGAAATGCTCCGGCGGCAGATAGCCGTCGCTGTTATAGGCGATGGCCTGCTGGGAGCGCATCATGGCGGCATCGATGAAGCCGCGCAGCAGCATCACCAGCGCCACGACCACATACATGATGCCGATCTTCTTGTGGTCCAGGCTCGTGAGCCATTCGCCGAAGAGATATTTCCACGCGCCGAGATAGGTGATCGCCGCCACCACCGACAGCCCGCCGAGCACGGTGACCCCCGCCCCCGATGCCGCGATGGCGCTATAGAACGGCAGGGAATCGAACGTGAGCCGACCGAATATCTCCACCGTATCCCCCTTCCCTATTCGGCAGTCCCGCCGGATGCCGCTTTCGAATTCTGCGCCAGCTCAGGCGTCGTGCACTGCATGGCATACCCGTGGGCGTTGCCCTTGGTGTATTTGTAGATGATGGAGTCGAAGAGCCCCGGCGTGACACCGGAATAATAGGTCACCGGCACCTTCGAGCTCGGCTTGGCAAGCGCCTCATAGACCGCCTTGTCCAGCCGCGTGCCGGACTCCTTCACCTTCTGGACCCAATTCTCGAAATCCTCCTCCGGCACCGAGACCGCGTGGAATTGCTGGTCGGCGAAGCCGGAGCCCGAGTACTGCACGTTGCGACCCCAATACTCCCCGTGCTCGTCCGCCAGCAGATGCAGCCGCGTTTGCATCCCCGCCATGGCGTAGATCTGCCCGCCCAGCGCCGGGATGACGAAGGAGTTCATCACCGTGTCCGAGGTGATCTTCAGGGAAAGCGGCTTGCCCGTCGGAAAGACGAGCTCGTTCACCACCGCAATGTTCTGCTCGGGATAGATGAAGAGCCACTTCCAGTCCTGGGCCACCACTTGAACCTCGAGCGGCGCCACGCTCGTGTCGATCGGATCGTACGGGTCGAGCTTGTGGGTTCCGTCCCAGAGATGAAAGCCGAGCCAGATGATGATCGCCGCCGGCGCGCCCCAGACAAGGACCTCCAAGGGCCAGTAATAAACGAAATCGGGATCGTAGCGGGCGCGTTTGTTGGTGCCCCGATAGCGCCAGACGAACAGCGCGGCCATGACGAAGACCGGCAGGATCACGATCATCATGATGAAGAAGGCGTCGAACAGAAGCTGGCGCTCGGCCAGCGAGACCGGCCCCTTGGGATTGAGGTCCGGGCTCGTCAGCATGCCGCAACCGCTGCAGAGCAGAGCCACGCTTAAGATGGCGGCCACCTTCTGCAATCGATGAGCAAGCATTTGCACGATCAAGCCTAGCGGTTCGAATGAGCAGTCCCGCGCTCGGTTTCAATCGGCTTCAAGGTGTAACGTGATTCTTCTGAAACAGGCGAGCATCAATCGAAACAGTGTTTACAATCTTCGAATATCGTTTTCGGTAATGAATCGACAAGCATGAGATGAACCAAGACCGTCCATCTCGTGCTTCTTTCAGTTAAGCTCGCCGCGAGGATGAGACGTGTGACTGATTCTTCATATTCAGACATCCCACCGGCAATTGCCTTCAACGATGAATTCCATCGCGTCACGGGACCGGATTTCCGGCGCGAAGTGCTGATCGAGACCAACGCGCACGAAGGCCCCGTCTATATCCGATCCGAGCATGCCCTCTATTTCACCACCGTGCCCGAGAAGGGCCCGAAGAACATCGCCATCAAGCGGCTGAAGCTGGAGGGCGAGACCTTCCCCTTTCGTCCCGGCAAGCTCATCACCGTGCAGTTCCCGTCCAACATGGCGAACGGCATGACCTTGGACCGCCAGGGACGCCTCGTCATCTGCGAGCAGGGTTTCCATGAGACGCCCGCCCGCATCAGCCGTATGGATAGGGAGACCGGCAAGATCGAAACGGTGGTCGACGAGTGGCGTGGCCTGCGCTTCAACTCCCCCAACGATGTGGTGGTGAGAAGCGATGGGACAGTCTGGTTCACCGATCCCAATTACGGCGAGATCCAAGGCTTCAAGGGCAAGTCGGACATCGGTGCCTATGTCTACCGCCACGATCCGGAGACGGGCGACACGGCGGTCGTCGCCGACAGCTTCAACAAGCCCAACGGCCTCGCCTTTTCCGTCGACGAGTCGGTTCTCTACATCACCGATACGGGCGCCAACCAGGCGCCGGGCACCTATTTCCCGGAGCTGCCCCATCACGTAAAGGCCTACGACGTCGCCGACGGACGTCACTTGCGGAACGAGCGCCTCTTCGCCGTGGTCAGCCCCGGCGTGCCCGACGGCATCAAGCTCGACGAGGATGGACGCGTCTACACGTCCTCGGCCAGCGGCGTGCAGACCTTCACCCGTGACGGCGATCTGATCGGCGAGATCCCATCCCCCGGCGTCGCCAACTTCACCTTCGGTGGCCCCGGCAACGACACGCTTTTTATTTGTTGTGACACGCTCATATGGCAGGCGAAGCTTCGGACGCGTGGTGCCATCGCCCTGTAACCTTGCACATGCTGAGATTGCAAGGGCGCTGGTGACTCAATCTAAAGACTACTGTGCTTAGTGAGTACTGAGATGAGGGGCGGCTCGGTTCGCCGAATATTGGAACCGAGAGCGACTGCGCAACGAGAGGCTTGGAATGCTTGCGCGATGCTATGGGACGACGCCGGACGGCACGCCGGTCGAACTGTTCTCCTTAGGGAGAGCGCCCGGCCTCGTCGCCCATGTCATCACCTATGGCGGCACCATCGTGGGTCTCGACGTTCCCGGCCGCGACGGGATGCGCGGCAATGTCGTGCTGAACCTGCCCTCTCTCGACTCCTATTTCGACCAGGACGCCTATCTCTGCGCGGCTGTCGGCCGCTACGCCAACCGGATCGCGAACGCCGCCTTCACCCTCGACGGCAACACGTATCGCCTCTCCGACAACGACAATGGCGACTGTCTCCATGGCGGCCGTATCGGTTTCAATAAAGCCGTATGGCAGGTTCGGGACTACACCGAAGGGCCGGCACCGAGTCTCACGCTTCGTCATGTCAGTCCCGATGGGGATCAGGGATTTCCCGGCACGTTGCAGACCGAGGTCACCTACAGCGTGGTCGACGGCACTACGCTCGCCATCGATTTCCGCGCCGAGACCGACCGGCCCACGGTGCTCAACCTCATCAACCACACCTATTTCAATCTGGCGGGCCCCGGAAACGGCGACATCCTCGACCACGAGGTCATGATCGCCGCCGACCGCTTCACGCCGACCGATGCGAAGCAGATTCCGACCGGCGAGCTGCGCGATGTCGCCGGCACGCCGTTCGATTTCCGCTCACCTCGGAAGCTTGGCGCGCGCATCGATGACGACGATCCGCAGCTGACATACGCAGGCGGCTACGACCACAATTTCGTCCTGGCTCTGGCGAGCAGAGAGATCCCCCAATTCGCCGCAAGCTGCTACGAGCCGCAGACCGGCCGCCTGCTCGAGATCCACACCACCCAGCCCGGCGTGCAGCTCTATACGGGCAATCATCTGGACGGCTCGCTGAAAGGCCCGGAAGGCGCGGCTTACGGCCCCCGCTCGGCCGTCTGCTTCGAGACGCAAGCTTTTCCGGATTCGCCGAACCGGCCGGATTTCCCGTCCACGGTCCTGCGGCCCGGTCAGAACTTCGCAAGTCGCACGGAGTATCGCTTCGCCATGGCCTGACGAAGGTCCACGAAGACACGGCAACGCAAGGGCGGCAAACGCCGTCCGACAACGGAGGTAGCAAATGTCATTGGAGAACAAGGTCGCCATCGTCACCGGCGGCAATAGCGGTATCGGCAAGGCCATCGTCTGCGCCCTGGCGCGTCAAGGCGCCAGCGTGGTGATCGATTGGGTGGCGAACGAGCAGGCCACCGAAGCGCTGGAGAAGGAGATCGCGAGCTATGGCGAGAAGGCCGTCGGCGTCGAGGCCGATGTCAGCAAGATCGCCGATCTTCAGAAGCTGGTCGACACGGCGGTGGAGAAATTCGGCCGCCTCGACATCATGGTCAACAATGCCGGCGTCGAGACCCGCACCTCCATCCTCGACACCACCGAGAACCAGTACGAGAAGGTGATGGAGATCGACATGAAGAGCGCCTTCTTCGGTACCCAGCTCGCCGCCAAGCAGATGATCAAGCAAGGCGGCGGCGGGCGCGTCATCAACATCACCTCGGTGCACGAGGACTGGCCGATGCCGGGCAACACGCCCTACTGCGTCGCCAAGGGCGGCATGCGCATGCTGACCCGTACGGCCGGCGTGGAGCTGGGGCCCCACGGCGTGCAGGTGGTTGGCGTCGGCCCAGGCGCGGTCGAGACACCCATCAACACGAGCACGATGGACAATCCCGAACTGCTCAAGAAGCTCGACGCGGCGATTCCTCTCGGCCGCATGGCCAAGCCGGAAGAGATCGCCAACGTGGTCGCCTTCCTCGCCGGCGATGGCGCCACCTATCTCACCGCCACGACGATCTTCGCCGATGGCGGCATCATGCAGAGCAGCGTCGGGCTTTAGCGGTGAGGATCGTGAGCGACGGGTGCGATTCACTCCCCTCCAACTCCCGCCTTTCAGGGGGGAGAGGCGTAAAGCGCAAGACCGCAGCCTAGGCGCTCCCTCCCCCTAGAAGGGGGAGGGTCGGGGTGGGGGTCAAAAATCCAGGGTGGGGGCAAAAGCCCAAGCCTCAAAGCGGTGCGAATTCGAATAGCGAGCCGAGAAAGCCAGCCAAGGAACCGAAATGAGCAAGCACTACGACGTCATCATCATCGGTAGCGGTGCGGGCGGCGGCACCCTCGCCCGCCACCTCGCGCCTTCGGGCAAGAGCATCCTGATCCTGGAGCGCGGCGATTGGCTGCCCCGGGAGGCGGGCAATTGGGACCCGGCCGTGGTGTTCGAGGACAACCGCTACATCACCAAGGACACCTGGTACGACCGGGACGGCAAACCCTTCCAGCCCCAGGTGCATTACTTCGTCGGCGGCGCCACCAAGATGTACGGCGCGGCGCTCTACCGCCTGCGCGAGCGAGACTTCCAGGAGGTGCAGCATTACGACGGCATCTCCCCCGCCTGGCCGATCCAGTACGAGGAGCTGGAGCCCTACTACGGCAAGGCCGAGGCGATGTACTACGTCCACGGAGAGCGCGGCACCGACCCGACCGAGCCGCCGGCGAGCGGCCCCTACCCTTACCCGCCGGTCTCGAGTGAGCCGCGTATCGAGCAGATCTTCGAAGACATGCAGAAGGCCGGTTACAAGCCGTTCCCCGCGCCGTGCGCGATCCAGCTCAACGAGGCCGACATGGCCTACAGCAACTGCATCCGCTGCAGGACCTGCGACGGCTATCCCTGCCTGGTCCACGCGAAGTCCGACGCCGAAGTCTGCGCCGTCCGCCCCGCGGTCGAGTTCGACAACGTCACCCTTCAGCGCAACGCCCATGTCTCGAAGCTGGAGACCGACGCCTCAGGCAAGACCGTGACGACGGTCCATGCGGAGGTCGATGGCGAGCCCCAAACCGTCAAGGGCGATATCGTCGTGGTGTCGTGCGGTGCGGCCAACAGCGCCAAGCTGCTTCTCATGTCGGCCAACGATGCGCACCCCAACGGTCTGGCCAACGGCTCCGACCAGGTCGGCCGCAACTACATGTATCACAACAGCCAGGCGGTCCTGGCCTTCTCCCTGCAGCCCAACCCGACCATGTTCCAGAAGACCCTCGCCCTGAACGACTTCTATTTCGGCATGGAGGGCTTCGACTATCCCGTCGGCAACATCCAGATGATGGGCAAGTCCCAAGGGCCGATGTACCGGGCCCAGTCGCCGATCCTCACCGCGCCGCTCCCCATGCAGGGGCTTCAGGACATCGCCATGCATGCGGTGGATTTCTGGCTCACCACCGAGGACCTGCCCGATCCCGACAACCGCGTCACCGTCGACAAGCAGGGCAAGATGACCCTCAGCTACACGCCCAACAATCAGGTCCCGCGCCAGAAGCTCTACGACAAGCTGAAATCCATGCTCGGCTCCATCGGCATGCACCCGGATCACCTGATCCCGCACCATTATTACATGAAGACCGACATCCCCATCGCCGGCTGCGCCCACCAGGCGGGCACCTGCCGCTTCGGCACCGATCCGAAATCGTCGGTGCTCGATACCAACAACAAGGCCCACGAGCTCGACAATCTCTACGTGGTCGACACCAGCTTCTTCTGCTCCATCGGCGCCGTGAACCCATCGCTGACGGCCATCGCCAACGCCATGCGCGTCGGCGATCACCTCATGGAGCGAATGGGGTAAGCATGGCTGGCGGAGCGACACGCGAGCGACAAGAACCGGGAATAGCCTCGTGCGTTAGCTATCTCGAAGCTGAAGGAGGCGCTGCCATGAAGGCCTACGCCCGTATCATCCTCTTCGCCCTGCTCCTCGCTGCTGCCGGCCTGGCCATCCACCCGTCCCAGAGCTTCGCCATGGGAATGGACGACGACGGCACGGATCTCGACGACGGGTATTATCAGAACGGCGAGTGGCATCCGCCGGAGCACGAGGATCGGGACAGACGCC
>CP188828.1:1172668-1228327 GCA_050110875.1 Methyloligella sp. ZOD6 | reverse complement strand
TATTATCAGAACGGCGAGTGGCATCCGCCGGAGCACGAGGATCGGGACAGACGCCGGCTCTTCAAGAAAAAGCACCAGGCGAGTCCGACCGCAGAGTGAGATTCCGGTGCCGGCATCCCGCGGCTAAAGCTGAAGCGTGACCCCTAAGCCGCGAGCAGCACCGCCGTCGCGTCTCCAGGCAGAGCAGAGAGCTTCGCGAGCGGCACCACTTTCGGCTGCTTTAGAGCTGCAAGCGAAGTGAGATCGAACTTCGTGTAGTTCATCCCGTGATAGTCGCGGACGAAGAACAGCTTGCGGTCGAGATCCGACAAATTCGTCCAGCAGGTGAATTCCGTCGCAGTGGCCTCGCCGCTTCCCTGATCGAGGCCGGCGACCTCGAGCTGCCCGCCACCTTTCTGCGGATAGTCGATGGTGATGCCGCGCGGCCGGTCGAAATTGTTCATCACATGGGCCAGGGTCTGCACGGCCTGATCGGGGTCTGACACCTTCTCGGCGAACTGCGCGTAATAGACGGCCCGCACGAACCGCCCCACCGAGGTGTTCGAAGCCGGCAAGCCCGCCGTCGCAATGCCGGAATCCGGCTGGACCGCCGCATAGCCGCCGAATGTGGCGGCCGATTTATCAACATTGCTCAGGAAGCTGTAGTTGTCGAGATTGGTCAGGTGCCAGGTGAATTCCGGCCCGTTGGTCATCACCCCAACCGGATTGTCGTGCACCGACATCTCTCCCTTGTTGAACTCGATGACGATGGCCGCACCGGTCCCATCGTGCACCACGTAGTGGAACGGCGACTCGATCCCGCCGAGGATCGCAAGCGCCTGCAGCAGGACAGGCTGCTCCGCCAGGGCGGCCTTCACCTCCGCCACACTGGCGAACTGCGCCAGGGCCCAGCTTCCGAGATCCGACGCCGAAAGAACCGCACGGGTGACGTCAACGGCCTTCTGCGGCCCGCCCGCATTGGGATAGGACAACAGGCTGAAGGTCAGCCCCTGATCGTTCAAACCCTCGACCGCCTTGAGATCGGCAAGGCCGATCGGTGCCTCGGCCGTGGGCACCCGGTCCGGCATGGCAATCGCCAGGAAACCGTGCTTCGCCTCGTAGCGCAGGGCCGGATGCCCTTCGGTCTCTGAGGAGAAGGAGAAGCCGGCGGGGAAATAGACCGCCTGATACGGCAGGTCGACCGTCATTTCCAACGTTCGTCCGAAATAATTCCGGCCCGCGGCGTCTTGGTAATTCAGCGAGGTGCACATATCGGCTCCTTGATCGAGGCAATCGGGTCTCTCGCCGAGGAAGGCAAAGAAGCCTGAAGAATCCGTGTGTCTCGGATTTTTCGACCGCCCAAGCCAAACGCGGGGCGTTTCCCAATCGTGAACCAACCTTCACGATACGGTTGCCCTCGCCCTTCCACTTGCCCTCGCCCGTCCCCCTCCCTCGGCTACCTCTGACGTAGGACTTGCATGTAATGTTATAACGTTGCAGTTTGCCCGGTCCGTTCAACATCTTGGAGAGTCGCGTTCCATGTCCCTGGCCGTGCCGACCGTACCGAAGCCGCAAGAAGAAAAAGCGCCGAAGCGGCGCCCGAGCCGCGCCGATGCCGAGGCAGCCGTTCGTCTGCTGATCGAATGGGCCGGCGACGATCCCGACCGCGAAGGGCTCTCGGGCACGCCCGCCCGCGTCGTCCGGGCCTATGAGGAGTTCTTCGAGGGCTATCGCACCGACCCGGCGGAGATTCTCGCCCGGACCTTCGAGGAGACCAACGACTATGACGATATGATTCTGCTTCGCAATGTGCGCCTGGAATCCCATTGCGAACATCACATCGTCCCCATCATCGGCAAGGTCCACCTCGCCTATCTGCCAGCCGGCCGGGTGGTCGGCATCAGTAAGCTCGCCCGCCTCGTCGAGATCTTCGCCAAGCGCCTGCAGATTCAGGAAGCGCTGACGTCGCAGATCGCCGACACGATCCAAGAGGTGCTGCAGCCCCGCGGCGTCGCCGTCGTGGTGGAGGCGGCCCATATGTGCATGACCACCCGCGGCATCCGGAAACCCGGCGTCGCCATGGTCACGCGCCGGCTCCTCGGGGAATTCCAAACCGATGCGGAGCTCCGCCGTGACTTCCTGGCCGCCCTCGCCGCCCCGGAGGAGACCTTCGGATGACGGTCGCTCAGAGCCCCTTTGCAACGCGTCTTACGGTTGAGCAGGTGGAAGAAGGCAGACTCCTCGCCCCCCGCTTCGGACCGGACGACCTGCTCCCTGTCGTCACCACCGACGCCCGATCCGGTGAGGTTCTGATGATGGCCTGCCTGAATGAAGAGGCACTCCTGCGCACGATCGAAACCGGCGAAGCGCATTATTGGAGCCGCAGCCGCCAATGTCTTTGGCGGAAAGGTGCGACCAGCGGGTTTCGGCAGAAAATCGTGGAGATTCGTATCGACGACAATCAGGACGCCATCTGGCTGCGGGTCGAGGTCGAAGGGAACGCCAGCTGCCATGTCGGCTATCGCTCCTGCTTCTACCGCGCGGTCCCGGCCGGCACGCAAGAACGGCCCATCCCGCTGACTTTCACCGAGACGGCAAAGACCTTCGATCCGAAAGCTGTTTACGGCGATGCGCCGAACCCCACCCGGCTTTAGTCGAATGGAAGGGTGTCATGGAATTGATGCAGCCGCCTTTCTCGCGCGCTTCAAGTAAGGACCGAACGTCTCGGCCAAGTGAGCCCGAGAACCCGCGCTCCACTCCTCTCCATAGCCATGCACGGTGGATGGGGGAGGCCCTCGCGCTTGCGCGCCGGATGCAGGGGCGAGTGTGGCCCAACCCGCCGGTCGGCTGCGTGATTGTGCGCGATGGAGAAATCGTCGGCCGAGGCTGGACGCAATTCGGCGGCCGCCCCCACGCTGAACGTGTCGCTCTGGAGGAGGCCGGGAACCGCGCCCACGGCGCGTCGCTCTACGTGACGCTGGAGCCGTGCTGCCATTGGGGCAGGACGCCGCCCTGTGCCGACGCGATCGTCGCAGCCGGAGTGAAGCGGGTATACGCCTCGCTTCGCGATCCGGATCCGCGGGTCGACGGGAACGGGTTCCGCAAGCTGCGCGCGGCCGGCATATCGGTCAAGACGGGTCTGGGCGCGGACGAGGCATGCACGATCATGGCGGGCTTCTTCCATCGCATTGCGACCGGCCGGCCATTGGTCGCGAACGGCGAGCACGCCTCGTATCCCTGCACGATCCCTCAAGGCGTCATCCCCGAAGGCTTCGATGCCCTGATTCGAAGCGATGACAACAGGATCTGGATGATCGCCCATGGACCGCGAGCCGACCTCGCGACCGATTATATCGAACCGCCCGGTACCCCCGAGGAACTGCTCGATGCGCTTGGAGCGCGCGGTCTCACCTCGGTCTACGTTCCGGCGGACGATTCCCTATCCAAGGCGTTTGCGGCAATCCGACCGGCAAGGGAGGCCTCATGATCAAGTCCGACATCGAATCGTGCGCACCGAAACGGGCGGACGACTTCCAAGCCCATGAAAGCTCCTGTCTCGCAGAGGCCCGGAAGGCGCTCTATCGCTGGGCCGAGGTTGTCTCTTCGGGATCCATCGACAACGTGCTCGCCCTCTACGCGCCGGACGCGATCCTCGTCCCGACCCTGTCGAACGAGATCCGCGAACGAGAAGAGGAACGCCGAAACTATTTCGAGAACTTCCTGTCGAACCCCAATCTGCGCTGCGAGATCACCCTGCAGAAGAAGCGGGTGAGCCGGAAGCTGGGCACCGTCGTCATCGGCGGCCTCTATACCTTCCGCTTCGAACGCGACGGCGCCGAGGCGGTGGTCCCGGCCCGTTTCCTTTTCACCTTCGAGGAAATCGATGGGCGATGGCTCATCACCGGCCATCATTCGTCGTCCCTCACGGCCTAGCCGGAAAGGATGGGGCATGCGCGGGACCGTCACCCATCTTCCCGTTCTTGCCGACGCAGATAGACGATGATCGACACCGCAATGAGCGCGGCCCAGAACACGATGCTCCCGAAAGCCCAGAGATAGCCGGCGGTCGTGGCCCCATCGACGAAGGCGAGGATTGCTTTCACCGACCACGTGGCCGGCGACAGAAACAGGAGTTGCGCATACCAGCTGTCCTGCGGGATGAAGAGATAAAGCGCGGCGATCTGCACATAAAAATTGATCGCCTTGAACAGTCCCAGCGCCTGCACCTTGTCCTGGGATAGGGCGGGCACGGTGATCGTCGTCCACACGCTGGCCAGCGAGAGCGCCAGCAGAGGCGACAGCCATTGATGCAGCGGCAGAGCGATCATCCGCACCGCAAGAACCATCGCCAACCCGTAGGTGAGGACGAAGAGAAGGCACATGCCGATGCGTAAGGCGAGCGCGTGGCTTTGCGGCATTGGCGAGACACGCAGTGCCCGATCCACGCCGCTATCCATCTCGTCGACGATCAGCATCGCCGTGAGGTAGCCCATACCGGGCATGTAGCCGAGCAGCAGCAGGAGCTGGATCTCCAACCACCAGCCGTGGAAATAGCCGAGGTCGCGGACGATGGCTGCCATGACCACCATGGCCAGCATCAAGCCTATGATGTTGCGCATCACCTGGTCGCGGCGGATATTTGCGAGATCGTGGGCGGCGAGGCTGAGAAGCGGAGACATCGGGATCTCCTAGCTGCTGGCATGACCGATCGTGCGATCGTGCAGGACAAGCGCCCAGCGCAGCAGACCAAGGCTCGCAAGCGCCATATAACCAAAGCCATAGACCGTCTTGATGGGCGTGACCGCCTCCGGATCGGCAGCCCAGAGCAAGGCAATCAGCATGGCGTAGCCCGGGTTGAGCCCGAACAGCACCCAGGCGAGCCAGCCTTCGATTGCCCCGAAATGGGCGAAGAATGGCAGGTACAATACGATGGAGACCGGAAAGGCGCGGGCGATGAGATGGTTCAGCGACTTGGTGGTCGCCACCATGACCAGGCCGCCGAGAACGCCGAGCACCCCGGTGAAGGCCAGCGCAAGGCTCATGCGCATCGCCAAGCCCATCGATGGCGGCCGATAGGCGACCGCGACGATGGCGAGCCCTCCTGCGATGGTCAGTCCCGCGAAGGTGACGAGCTTGGCCATGACATAGTCGGCCGGAGATACGGGCGTGACGGCAAGCGCAGGCGGCGTGTTTTGCGAGCGCTCCAGAAGCACCAGCCCGGCGGTGAAGCTTCCCCC
This sequence comes from Methyloligella sp. ZOD6, assembly GCA_050110875.1. GTDB lineage: Bacteria > Pseudomonadota > Alphaproteobacteria > Rhizobiales > Methyloligellaceae > Methyloligella. The sequence continues at coordinate 1,223,111 of CP188828.1, read as the reverse complement.
CACGATAGCGGGATCGAGGAATAAAATACCGGAGATCACCGTGGCCGGAGCATCGTCCGGCAGCAGCGCCACGATGATTGCGAACAGGCCGGTGGTCATGGCCGTGAAGAGATAGATGCGCTCGCGCGCCTGCACGCGAATATCCCAGAGCATCAGCCGCAAGAGCGGGAAAGCGTTCATGCCGCGTCCTCGGTTCGATCGAGCGAGGCGCCGGTAACGTCGCTGAAGACCTGGTCGAGGCTCGCTTCTTGACTGTGCAAGCTGCGCACCTCCCCCGCCTTGAGAATGGCGTGGAACTGCGCATTGTCGGCCAGCGCATCGAGCGGAAACTCTTCAGTCTCGACCGCGTCGCGGCCATAGGTCACCCGTACCGTACGCCGGCCGTAGTTCGCCTTGAGCGTTTCCGGCGCATTGAGCGCCGCAAACCGGCCGTCGACCATGAAGCTGACCCTGTCGCAGAGCTGATCGACATCGTTCATATTGTGTGTGGTGAGCACGACGGTCTTACCGGCACCGCGGAGCTCGGCGATAATCTTCTTTATGGTCTGCGCATTTACCGGATCGAGACCGGCGGTGGGCTCGTCGAGAAACAAGATCTCCGGATCGTGCTGAATGGCGCGCACGAAATTGAGCCGCATGCGCATACCCTTGGAGAAGGTCTCCACCCGCTTATGCGCGGCATCCCGCAGCCCGACCAGCGCCAGCAATTCCAGCGGATCGCGGCTTTTCCGGCTGTAGAGTGAGGCGAAGAATCTGAGATTCTCGACCGCAGTGAACCTGACATAATGATTGGGAAGCTCGAACCCGACACCGATGGCTTCGAAATAGTCTCGGTTCCATGCCGCAAGCTGCTTGCCGAGCACTTGCACCGTGCCGTCGAAGCGCCGTTGCTGGCGTGTCAGCACTTTCTGCAACGTGCTCTTGCCCGCCCCTGAAGGGCCGAGCAGGCCGAAAATCTCTCCTTTTCCCACCGAGAAGCTCACCCCCTTGATGGCGGGCCTATCTTGTCCGCGATACCGGAAAGCCAGATTCTCGACGCGGATTGCCTCCGGAACCGCATCCAGGGAACGACGCCGGTCGAAAGAACCTTCAAGAACTTCAGGGGCCATGGGCGGCTCCCTCTCATGCTCTGTACGATCTTCTTCCGCTTGACGATTGTCTGTGGGAAGACGGGCCGTTATAATTCAAACCGACGGTCGGTTTCAATAGAGGAGTCGTATATGGCCCGCTGGGTGAAGAAGAAGGCGGATGTCCGGCGTAAGGAGCTGATCGATAGCGCCCAAACACTATTCTTCAGCAAGGGCTACGAGGCGACGACCGTCGCCGATATCATGCAGGATGCGGGAGTCTCCAAGGGCGGTTTCTATCACCACTTCTCGGCCAAGGAAGATTTGCTCGAGGCGTTGGGCGAGCGGCTTGCGGCAGAAACCGTGACCCGCCTTCAGCCGATCCTCGGCGATCGGACTCTCGACGCCGTCGCCCGCATGAATGCCGTTCTCTCACAAGCGCGCCGCTTCAAGATCGAGGATGCCGCCGGGATTCGGGCCGCCTTCGACACCGTCTTCAAGCCCGAGAACATCGTGCTGTATCACCGTCTCAACCGCGCGGTGAGTAACGTCATGCTGCCGCTCTTCGTCGACATCTTGCAGCAGGGAAAGGAAGAGGGGCGGTTCCGTATCGATGATCCGACGGCGACTGCCGAAATCGTCCTACAGCTGGGCGCTTCGACCCATGATGCGGTCGCGCGCGCCATCGAGGCTGCCGGCACGCCCCAGGCCGAGAGAGCAGCTACGGCGCTCGACGAGCGTCTCCGTCAGCAATGCATCGCCATAGACCGCATATTGGGGCTGCCGGACGGCACCATCGTCTTTTCGGAGCCTGGCTTCGCCAAAGCCGTAATGGGCGCCCCATCCTATCCACCGGTTGGCTGAACAACCCGATATTGGCTCGAAATGGCAAAGCCCTTCGAATGAAACGGCTTAACCTTCCTCCGCTGCCGAAGAACCGCAAAAAAGCGGCCGATCGAGACGGAGGAAACGATGCCCACCAAGGTGTTCGACGAACGCAATATCGACTGGCACCCCATCGACGGTTTCGACCACATTCTCTATCACGTCTGCCGTGTCGACGAAGAGAATGGCATTGTCGATGTGCTCTTCAAATTCGACGCCGAAAGCAAGATCGCCGTGCACCGCCACATGGTGGATTACTGCACCCTGGTGCTGCAGGGCGAACTCAGAATCTACAGTCCCGAAGGGAGCCTTAGGGAAATTCGTCCCGTGGGCAGCTATGTCTGCACCCGCGGTGGCGGCGAGCCTCATACCGAAGGCGGCGGCGACCAGGAAGCGATCGTCTTCTTTTCGAACCGCAATGTGAAAAACATCGTCTACGAGATCCTCGACGAGAGTCGGCACGTGATCACGACCTTAGGGATCCCGGAATTCAAGGCCTTCCGGGAGACTCAGAAAACCGCGCTCAAGACCGCGGTTTAGACGAGGCCTTTAAAAACCGCCACCTCCGCAAGCAGGGAGGCGTCCCGACATGCCGCACACGGGTAGGTGCGTCGGCATGCCGCATTCGAATTTTTCCCGGTTTTCTGGCGGCCAAATCGCGGCCTCTGCCGCGCCGATATTCACGCCGAATATGCGGTTGCGCGCACAAATTTATTCAACCGTGAACTACACCTGTCAACGTAAGCGTAAGCATCAGACGAAAAATCGAGAACTGCCGATTCTCGCCCTACCCAGGCTCTCACCCCTACTAAAGCCTGTTTGTCTCACAAATACATGGTCTCGCCGCCGGTAATCCACGTTCTTCGTGGCACGAAATGGCAAGAATGGCCATCTTGGCTGTGAATATCCTTCCTGAAGAGAAGAACTATTGTCGTATTTCTGACACAAACAATGCAGTTTTCGGCCACATAGACCAAAACGGCATGAAAAACCTCGGAAAATAAAGCAGATTATACAATCGAGAATATATTAAAAACTGATGTATATCAATTATATACAGCAGACAACGTGAACTTGAGAGGATTGCGGAGATAAATACTTATTAGAAATAAATAAAAACAACGCAATCGGTGTGTACGCGTGAGGACGATTGTCAAAATGCAAATAGATCAAAGAGCTGCTCCATGAATTACACAGAAAAGCAGTCGTTAATCGAGTTTTTGCTCGGCCTTATGCGAGAGGTCACCGGTCTGTCTTCAGATCAGCTCAACCAGAACACCCGCTTTGACGAAATCGGCCTGCAATCTCTCTCCGTCGTCGCCTTTACGAGGCAGCTCAGCAGCTTCTTTCCTCAACTTTCCCAAACCTTCCTCTATGACTGCGGCAACATTTCGGAAGTCGCCGCCTATCTCGAAGACCGCTACGGCAGCGCGCTGATCGAAAAGGTGTGCGGGACCTCTCCTGAAGCGGAAACCGGCGAGACCGCCCAGGACACTTCCGCGATCGAGACTGATCAGGACTGGCCCGAACTCCGCCCCCTCGACCCCGCGCTGGATGGGAGCCGAGATCCGGCATCGCATCCGGCGGGCGACATCGCAATCGTCGGCATGCATGGCCGGTTCCCAGGGGCGCCAGACTTGGACTGCTTCTGGACCAACCTCTACGCGGGTGTGGATTCGGTGGGCGAGATTCCGGAAGACCGCTGGTCGCTCGAAGGGTTCTACGAGCCGAGCAACGGGCAGAGGAAAGCCGGCCGGAGCTACTCCAAATGGGGTGGCTTCCTATCGCAAGTCGATTGCTTCGACGCCCAGTTTTTCGGCATCGCGCCGCGCGAGGCCGCTCTCGCCGATCCCCAGGAACGCCTGTTTCTGGAATGCGCCTGGCATGCCATGGAAAGCGCCGCCCTTCTGGGCGACCGCGCCGCCGATCTGAAGCATGGCGACGGTTACGATATCGGCGTCTTTGCCGGTCTCACCACCAATTCCTATTCGCTCCTCGGACCGGACCGCTGGCGCCGAGGCGATCCCGACATCCCCGCCTCCATGCCTTGGTCGGCGGCCAATCGGGTATCCTATTGTCTCGATCTCAGCGGCCCCAGCCTGACCGTCGATACGGCCTGTTCCTCCTCCCTCGTTGCCGTGCATCTCGCCTGCGAGAGCCTTCTCAAGGGCGAATGCGCCGCCGCTCTCGCCGGTGCCGCCAATCTCTATCTCCATCCGGCCAAATACGTGCAGCTCTGCCAGCAGCAGATGCTGTCCCCGACCGGCCACTGCCACTCTTTCGGTGAGGACGCCGATGGCTTCGCACCGGGCGAGGGCGTCGGCGTCGTGGTCCTGAAGCGGCTGGAGGACGCCCGGTCGGATGGCGACCGCATCCTCGCCGTCATCAAGGGAACCGCGGTCAATCACAATGGCCGCTCGAACGGTTATACCGTGCCGAGGACCCGCTCTCAGGCGAGCCTCGTGAAGGAAGCGCTGGAAAGAGCGGCCCTCCCGCCGGAGCGCATCGGGTTCGTCGAAGCGCATGGGACCGGCACCAAGCTCGGCGATCCCATCGAGGTCTCCGCTCTTGCCGAGGTGCTGGGTGGCAAGGGATCCGGCCAGCCCTGCGCCATCGCATCGGTCAAATCCAATATCGGCCATCTGGAATCCGCCGCCGGCATCGCCAGCCTGATCAAGACCGTCTTGCAGCTCCAGCACCGGCAGATCGTTCCGTCCCTTCACGCCACCCCTCATAACCCCGCGCTCGCGCTGGAGACGACGCGCTTCTTCGTTCCCGAAACGCCGCAAGCCTGGCCGGAGCCGGCCGATGGCGAATTGCGTGCTGCGGGTGTCAGCTCTTTCGGTGCGGGCGGCACCAACGGTCATGTCGTCATCGAGGAAGCCCCCGCGATCGAGACGCCCACCGCCGCTGAAGGCCCGATGGTCTTCCCCCTCTCGGCCCGCTCCGCCGAACAGCTCGCCGAGCTCGCCGAGCAAGTTCTGTCCGACCTCGCCCATGCGCCGGACAAGGACGAAGAGCAGTATCTCCCGCGCTTGGCTTATACGCTGCAATGCGGTCTCCGCCATTTCGAGCACCGCCTCTGTCTCGTGGGCGAAACCGTCGATGAGCTCGAAGCGCAGCTCCAAGCCTTCCTCTCCGCACAACACAACGAGACGGCGGAAATCGCGACCCCGCCTTATTGCGGCATTGCCGCCATCCTGAAAGCCGATACCGATGCCGTCCCGGCATCCACGGATACCCGGTCGCTCGCCCGCGGTTTCGTCTCCGGAGATCCGATCGATTGGCGCGCCCAATGGCAGGCCGGCGAACCCACCCCCGTGGAACCGCCGCACTATCCCTTCGCTCGTGTCCGCCATTGGTTGAAGCCTTTGCAGGAAGAGGGGCGCCCGGCCGCGCCCGAGCCTGCGGAGCCCTCGGAAACCATTCCGGTGCTGGAAGAGCATTTCGTCTCCATCCCGGCAACGAGCAGCCTCCTGGAAGACCACAAGATCGGCGATCGGCCGCTCGCACCCGGGACGGCGTATATCGCCCACTGCCTCGATATTGTCCGCAGCGTCGCGGATACCTGGCCCTTCGAGCTGCACGACCTGCGCTGGCGCCGTCCGGTGGCCGCCGACAGCGACGCCGCGGAAGTCCGCCTCAGGGTGCTCTGCAGCCGGCAGCACGATTCCATCTCCTTCGAGTTGGAAGACGTGAATGCGCCGGGCCAGACCTGCTTTCAGGGCGAAGCGTTCGCAGCGGCCGAGCCGGTAGGAGACGCACCAAGCCTCTCGGAAGCACGGCAAGCCTGCGCCGATCCGGTCCGCATCGAAGCGTGTTACGGCAGCTTCGCCCAGGCGGACATGCATTACGGCCCCCGCTTTCGCACCCTCTCGAAGGTATGGCGTTCCGACAACGCCTTCCTCGCCGAGATCCGGCGCCGTTACTTCGATCCCGACATGGATGGCGAGCCCGCCTTGGACCCGGCGCTTCTCGATGGTGCTCTGCACGGCGCCAGCGCCCTGCTGGACGAAGCCGATCTCGGCGCCCCGCTCGTGCCGGCAAGCCTCGGCCGGTTTCGGCTGCACGCGCCTCTGGGCGACGAGATCGTCTCCTACGGCATCGAGTATCCATCGGAGCGGAAGGGCGAGAAGCGTTTCGACGTGTTCCTCTTTGCGCCGGACGGCGCGCCGCTGGCCGAGCTGAACGATCTGCGCTTCCGTCACGCCCCCGCCCTGAAGCGGCATGAGACGAAAGCCTTGAACCTGCACGTGCTGCAGCCAGGCTGGGTCGAGCACCCCGTCCCAGCACCGGCCGATCCGGGGCCCGCTATCGTCCTGTTCGATACCGACGCGGAGCTGTTCCGGAAATTGCAGCAGGAGAAGCCGGATTTCGCACCGTCTCTCCGCCTCGTCACCCCGGGCCGGACATTCGAGGTGCGGGGGGATGCCGAGATCCAATGGAATTCGGACGACGACTCCCACGCCGCTCTCCTATGGCGCACGCTTCAGGCGGACGATCGGCCCATCGGCAAGCTCGTCTTCAATATCAAGCCGGAGGCAGCCTGCCGCGACGACGCGCTGATCGGCGGGCACGGTGATAAGACCGCTGCCAAGGGCAGTGTGATCGAAACCGTCGAAACGATCCGGACCCTCTGCCGTCAAGCATCGACGCCGCGCTTCCACATCCAGATGCTGCTCCACGGCGGCGAGGCGGCAAGCCCGGCCGCCAGCGCCCTTGGCGGTCTGCTCCGCTCCATCAATCTCGAGATACCGACCCTCACCGCTTCTGTCGTCACCCTTCCCGCTGATGCGAACGTATCCAGGCAAGCCGTGCAGGAGGTCGTGGCCGATCCCGGGGCGGGCGTCATTGAAAGGCGCTGGGCGGGCGATACCGGCTTCACTCTGGAGATCGGCTCCGCCGAGGCAGACGCCTCCCATGCCTCGGCCCTGTTCAGTGCCGACGATGTTTTTATCGTCACGGGCGGCGCGGGAGCGGTCGGACGACAGCTCGCCGATGAACTCGCCGAACGCGGTGTCGGCAAGCTGGCCCTCGTCGGCAGAGGCGAGCGGACGGCCGAAATCGAGTCTTTCCTGGACGATCTCTTGAGCAAGGGCTGTCAGGCCGATTACGTCTCGGCCGATTGCGGCGACCGCGACAGCCTCTCCTCCGCCCTCAGGCGGATCGAGGGAAAATTCGGCGCTCCCACCGGCATCCTCCATTGCGCCGGCGTCCTGCAGGACGGCTTCTTCCTGCGCCAGAACGCGGACGATCTCCTGCAATCCTCCCAGGCCAAGATCGCCGGCGCCCATTGGCTCGACATTCTGACGGCGCAAACCCAGCTCCGCTGGTTCATCCTGTGCTCCGGTCTTGCCGGCATCGGCGGCAATATCGGCCAATCCCATTACGCCTTCGCCAACCGCTGGCTGGACGGTTTCGCCGTGCGCCGCCAGGGGCAGGTCGATCGGGGCGAACGTTCGGGCCGAACGGTCTCCATCGTCTGGCCCCTGTGGCAAACCGAGGACGGCATGCAGGGATCGCTGCACCTCTCCCACCGTCTTGCCGATGCGGGTCTCGAATCCATCTCGCCCGCCGAAGGCCGCGCCCTCCTCATGGCCGCTCTCCGCCACGTCTCCCCGGTGACCGTTCCGATCAAGGGCGATCTCGACAAGCTCGGTCAGTTCTTCGCAAAGCCGCAGCCGGATCGAAAACCGCCCCAGCACTCCCAATCCGGAGAGTCCGAACCGACGGTTATCGCATCTGTGTCGGAGCAAGAGCCGGCGTGGAACGAGGATCGGGAGGATGCCGTTGAAGCGCACCTGCTCGATCGTTTGAAGCAAGCGCTCGGAGAGGTCACCGGCACCGCTTCGGACAGGATCGATCCCGATGCCCCCATGGAGGTTTTCGGCCTCGACTCCATCATGGTGACGGAGCTCGCGGGCCTTCTGGAATCGGACTTCCCGGATCTGTCCAAGACCGCCGCCTTCGAGGCGCGGAACTTGAGAGATCTCGCCCATCTCATCATGCGCGAGCACGACGCAGAGGCACGCGCCCTCCTTCCGGACGCGCCGACCGCGCGATCCAACGCCGGATCCGGCGAAACCTTGCCCGAACGGGAGGACACCGTTTCCGCCAGCGCCGCGCCAAACACGGGCCATGGCATGAGAGACAAGAAGGTTGGAGGCGAGGACATTAGAGACGAGGACATCGCGATCATCGGTCTGGCCGGCCAATATCCCGGTGCCGAAACCCTGGATGGGTTCTGGGACCGTCTCGCGCAAGGCCACGATCTCGTGCGCGAGGTCCCGCCCCGCTGGCCCGATCATGCCTGGCCTGCCGGCACGCCGGACGACGACGCCATCTATGCCCGCTGGGGCTCGTTCCTCGACGATTTCGACAAGTTCGATCCGCTCTTCTTCGGCATCTCGCCCCGTGACGCGGAACGCATGGATCCGCAAGAGCGCCTCTTCCTGCAGACCGCGTGGCACGCGGTGGAGGATGCCGGCTATACGCCCGAGACGCTGTCCGGAACGCGCGGCGCCGCGCGCCGCCGGGTCGGCGTTCTCGCCGGGGTCATGTATGGCGAATATCAGATGTATGGCGCAGCGAATGGGCGCGACCCGTCTATTCCGCTGACCAACTCGTCCTATGCCTCCATCGCCAATCGCGTATCCTTCTGTCTCGATCTGGACGGCCCCTCCCTTGCCGTCGACAGCATGTGCTCGTCATCCCTGACGGCGATCCATCTTGCCTGCGATCTGATCCGCGCCAAAGGCTGCGACCTCGCCATCGCCGGCGGCGTCAATCTCTCCCTTCACCCCTACAAGTACCGCACCCTATGCGATCTCGGCTTCGCCTCGACCGACGGAAGATGCCGGAGCTTCGGCGAAGGCGGCGACGGCTATGTGCCCGGCGAAGGGGTCGGCGCCGTGCTGCTGAAGCCGCTTCGCGATGCGCTGAAGGATCGCGATCACGTCTACGCCGTGATCAAAGGCAGCGATATCGGCCATGGCGGCCGCAGCTCCGGCTACACGGTTCCCAACGGCGAAGCGCAGGCCGACGTCATCGCCCGTGCCTTCGAGCGTGCCGGAGAAGCCGGCCAAAGGGTGAGCTATGTGGAGGCCCACGGAACCGGCACGAGCCTCGGCGATCCCATCGAGATTCGTGGCCTCACTCGCGCCCTGAAGGACAAGCTCCCGGCCGGGCACCGCTGCCCCATCGGCTCGGTGAAATCCAATATCGGCCATCTGGAATCCGCCGCCGGCATCGCCGCCATCACCAAGGTGCTGCTGCAGCTCAGGCACGGCAGGATCGCCCCCTCCATCCACGCCGAAACCCTCAATCCGAATATCGATTTCGGCAAGACCCCGTTCCACGTGCAGTCGGAGCTTGGCGATTGGATGAGTCCGGACGGCCGTCCGCGGGTCGCCGCTGTCAGCTCATTCGGGGCCGGCGGCAGCAATGCTCATATCGTGCTGGAGGAAATGCTTCCTGCGGCCGGTCAATCGAAGCGCAGCCATGAACCTGCCGTCTTCGTCTTCTCCGGCCGGAACCGCGCCGCCCTCATCCGCAATCTGGAACGCTTCGCAACGCATCTCGAGATGGAGCGGCAGACCGATCCGTATTCCCTCGGGGCGAACGGCTATGCGCCGGAAGAGGTCGCCGCGACCCTGTTTTCCGGCCGGCGCTGGCTGACCCATCGCTGTGCCGTCGTCGCGTCGAGCTTTCCCGATCTCCGCGACCAGCTCGCCTGGCTTCTCGACAATCTCGACGAAACCGGCGCACAGCTCCAACAGAGCCAAGCGGCCGAACGGCGCGCCTTTATCGGCGAGGTCGAGAACGTCGCCAAACAAGACGAAGCGCGCGACTGGGATCTCCGACCCGAAGAGAAGGCGAGAGCCTGGGTCGAAGGACGGCTGGCACAGATTGCCGAGACACCGGATGTGTTCAGGAAGGTGCCGCTGCCCGGCTACACCTTCGACAAGCGGAGCTTCTGGATCGCCGAGCTTCCCGCGGCAGAGAAACCGCAGACGGAAACAGCCGAGACATCTCTTCCGGCAACGCCGGCGGAGGCGCCAGAGCCGCCGCAGAAGGAAGCCGTCACCCCTGAGCTGATCTTGCAGAAGGTGGATCGGGGCGAGCTCGATCTCGCGGCGGCGGAAGCCCTGTTGGAAAGTCTGATGGAAGCGGAGAAGGCGGCATAACGCGAAACGACATTGCTCCAGTCAGATGAGGCACCCAAGACGGAGACGTTGAGAGCTATGACACGGAGAAGCGTTGGGATTATTGGCGCAGGCGCCAGCGGCATCGGCGTCGCCCGCCAGTTGAAGCAAGCGGGAATCGATTTCGAGATCGTCGAGGCGACTTCGAAGATGGGCGGCAATTGGCAGCCCACCGGTCCGTCTTCGAAAATGTACGAGTCGGCCCATCTGATCAGCTCCAAGAAGAACACCCAGTTCACCGACCATCCCATGCCGCAGGATTATCCGGCCTATCCGCGGCACAGCCTGTTCTACCGGTATCTCAACGAGATCGCGGAGACGAACGGGCTTCAGGAGGCGACCCGCTTCGACAGCAAGGTCACCGAGATGAAGCCGGCGGGAGACGGTTGGCGTCTCGCCTTCGCGGACGGCGAATCGGCAGAGTACGAGATGGTCGTTCTTTGCAACGGCCTGCTCGGAAAACCGGTCCTGCCCGCCATCGCCGACGATGCGACCTGCGAAAGCTTCCACGCCGTCGAATACAAATCGCCCTCGACCTTCACCGGCAAGCGCGTGCTGATCGTGGGCGGCGGAAATTCCGGCTGCGACATCGCCGTCGACGCCACCAAGACCGCCGAGCGGGTCTTCCATTCCACCCGCCGCGGCTACCACTACATGCCGAAATTCATCGACGGCCGCCCGACCCAGGAATGGCTGATGGATGAAAGCGCCAAGTTCAAGGATGCCGCCTCCTATTGGGAGCATGTCGAGCGGACCTTCAAGCTCGCCGGCTTCAAGGGCGAGGATTTCGGGCTCCCCGCCCCCGATCACCCGATCGAGGCGTGCCATCCGATCATGAATTCCCAGATCCTGTTCCATATCGGCCATGGCGATATCGACGCCAAGCCGGACCTGGAATCGATCGAGGGGGATACTGCCGTCTTTTCCGACGGCACCAGAGAGCAGGTCGATGTCATCGTCTGGGCCACCGGCTACCGCGTCGACATTCCCTTTCTCGATCCAGCGATCTTCGATTGGCGCGACAAGCTCTCCTCCACCTTCCTGCGCATGGTGCCGGCCGAGTTCGATAACCTTCTCTTCGTCGGCTATCTCAACTCCCCCTCGGGCATCGGCAACCTGGTCAACACCATGGCCCGCTTCGTCGTGAGCTACGTCCAGGGCCGGCAGCAGGACGCGGAGGCCTTCCGCATCGTCCGTCACATCGCCCAGGCTCATGAGCGCCTCGACCTCGGTCAAGGCCGTTTCATGCAGACCGACCGCCATCGCCACGAGGTCGACCTTTGGAAGTTCCTGCGGTCGGTCAATTTCGTCACCGCCAAGCTCGTCAGCGAGCAGCCAATTGCCGAACCCGCCAGGCTGCGCGCCTGACCGATTTCGAGGAGGTCGGATATGACCCAGAACCTGCAATCTCCAGCCCAAGGACGTCTCTCGGCGGAGGAAGCCCTGAAGCTGCTGGCGGAGCGGCGTGGGATCGATCCGGACGCGGCCCGGCCGCCGGCCCCCGCGCCGGAAGAATCGCGGAATGCGGCAACGCCATTCGATCCCGTCGACCACATCGCGGCCGAATTGAAGGAGCTCGTGCTCGCCGTTCTCAAGCTGCCCGAATCCGAATTCTCGATGACGACCCCGCTCCTGGAATACGGCTTGGACTCCATCGCCGCGACGGAGCTCGGCACCCGCTTCACCGAGCGCTTCAAGATCACCGTCCCGCCGACGGTCTTTTTCGAATTCCCCGACGTGCAAGGCTTCAGCCGCTATCTCGCCGAGAACCATGCCGCGGAGCTGAAAGGCCGCTACGACCATCTTCGGCCTGCCGCCGCAGCGGAACCCCAGCCGCCTCAAACACCGCCGACCCGCCCCGTGCAGCAACCGGAACCCGCCGCCCCCAGCACCGCGGCTAAGCCGGCGCCGTTCCCGCAAAGCGCACCCGGAGCTGCAAGCGAGCCGCCCGCGGATTCTCCGCAACATGCTTCCGATGGTTTGGTCGCCATCGAGCAGCTCTGGGCCGAGGGCGCGCGGAATCTTGCCATGGCCAGTCCTCAACCGGGCCAAGCTTCGGTCAAGCAGCCGAGCTCCGCCGAATTGAAGATGATGCTCGCAACCGCCGAGCAGGCCGACACGATCTCGATCAAGCGCAAGGGCCGCCATACCTTGGAATGCGCGACCTTCGGCGATGGTCCGCCGGTGCTGATGCTGGGCGGGCTCCTGATGCACTACGCCGCCATGTGGCGGCCCCAGCTCGCACCGCTCGGCGCGCACCACCGACTGATCATGTTCCATATGCCGGGCTGCGGCGGCGTGGAGCTGTATGACGGCCTTTCCCTCGACAGCATCGTGCAGGACATCGACGATCTTCTCGATGCGCTCGGGATCGACACCCCGCTTCCTGTGGTCGGGTGCTCCTTCGGCGGCGTGCTCGCCCAGGCCTTCTGCTTGGCCCATCCCGAGCGTTGCGCTTCCCTGGCCCTTACGGTCACCACGCCGATCTCCGAAGGGGCGACCGATTTTCAGAAGCTCATGCGCGAGCTGCAATCCAGCTCCAGCTTCATGGAGGTCAATCGCGGCTGGCCCATGGGGTCCCTCGCCTCCTATTCCCACGTCATCGAAGGGTTCGATCTTCGCGATCGCCTGCACGAGATTTCCGTCCCGTGTCTGATCGTCTCCGGCGGAAAGGACGAATATACCCCGGCCGGCTTCTCCGAGATCATCGCCGAGAACGTTCCCGATGCCGAGCTGATGAAGGTCGACGACGCGGGTCATCTCCTCCCCTTCACCCATTACGAGACCTTCAACGACACGCTGCTCGACTTCCTCTCCCGTCATGCCGAGACGAACGGGCATGCGGAGAAAGAGGCGGTGCCGGAGCGGACCGCCCATGCCCCCGTCGGCCGGAAGACTCTCGAGGCATGCGATGCCTATATCCGCGAAGGGCGGCAAGGCCATTGCGTGCTGCTCCCCGAAACCGCGGCCAAGACGGCCTATCTCCTGAACCGTCTTTGCCGGACCGGAAAGGCGGAGCCGGAGACCTATCGGAGCTATTTCGTTCCCTCTATCGAGGAAGCGCTCGACGCGGCCCTCCGGCTGTCGCGCCATCACGCCCGCAACAAGCGGCCACAAAGCAGCGGTACCATCCTTCTGCTGGAGCGAGGCCATCGCTGGTCGGATTATTTCAACCCGCTCGGCGCAAGCACTCATGAAGCCCTGCTGCCAGGCGTGACGTCCGTCGCCTCGGCAAGCCAGCTGCGCGCCCGCATCGAGAGCGAATCCGATGTCACCGCCGTCGTGCTCACCGCCGATAGCGGCCTCGCACCCTCCGAGATGGATGCCCTGCTGCGCGAGCTGAAGGATGCCGGCATCCTCTCCGTGGTCGTCGAGACCGAGGAGAAGGACACCGCACCTGCGGACTTCCTTGCCGGCAAGCTCCGTGCCCAGCCCGACCTCGTCGTCTTCGGCGAGACCATCGCCGGCTTCCAGGCGCCGGTCGCTGCCTGCTGCCTGAAGACCAGCCTCTCGAATCCTTGGCTGATGACGCCCAACGAGGGCTATGCGCGCCAACCCATGGCGGCGAACGGCCTGCCCGTCACCCTCGCCCTCGAGCATCTCTCCGCGGCCCTCGCCGGCGACTCCGAGATCGCCAAAGAGACGGACGCCATCGGCGCCGACCGGCAATCCGTCTACGCCGCCCATCTGAAATACGGCAATGTCGGCTATGCCCGCGTAGCCCGCATGCATGGCTATGACGGCGATTTCCACGACGCCTACGGCATGCGCTCCAAGCTGACCCTGCACGATGGACAGGAGCGGGAGATCGTCGATTGCCTGCTCAATGTCGGCACCGCGCCGCGCGGCCTGAATTCCCAGGACGTCCTCGACAAGGTGCTGAAAGCCCACGATCCGGAGAAGGATTATTGGGCCGAGCTCGGCGCCTTTCTCGAAGAGAAGACCGGCTACGACACTCTTCTGCCTGCCTCCAGCCAAACCGCGGCCATCGAGGCCGGCGTCGCCCTGGGGCTCATGGCGGCGGGCAAACGCAAGAAGATGCTCTGCTTCTCGGGCGGCGCGGGCTTTTCCATGCTCTCCGCCGCCACCGCCCACGACCCCCTGTTCGATCTCTGGCGGCGCCCGTTTCAGGCGCTCTACCCTCACACGGTCTTCGTCGATCCGGCCGCCGAAGATGCGGCAGAGACCTTGCGCAAGGAGCTCCGTTCCGGCGAGGTCGGCCTGGTCTGGATGGAGACCCATCAGGTCGAGGGAAATGCCATCCGGCCCCTTCCCGAGAACCTCATCCACATCGTCGGCGAGCTTCGCGACGAGGGCGGCTATCTCCTGGCCGTCGACGAGACCCAGACCAATCTCTGGACCGGCAAGTTCCTCCACAGCGAGGATCTGATCCCCAACCCGGACATCGTCGCCATCGCCACGGCGATCTGCGACTCCTTCTTCCCCGCCGGTGCGGTCCTCACCCGCCGCTCCCTCTTCGAGAAGGCAGAAACGGCCAATCCGCGCCGGGCGAAAGCGCTGCGAGAGCGTTCTGCCTTTCCGCTCACCGCCCATCTCGCCCTCAACGCCCTGCGCGATCTCTACGGTGGCGGCAAGATCGACCAGGCGCAGGAGAAGGGTGCGTATCTCAAGGCGAAGCTTCAGAAACTCTCCGAGACATACCCGCTCCTGAAGGAGGTGCGCGGCGAAGGCCTGCTGCTCGCCATCGAGTTCGACCTCACGGGTTATTCGGAATTCGTGCAGCGCAGCTTCGGCTACCTGCTCTGGGGCGCCATGCTGCGCGACCCGGAAGGCGGCGTCGCCGTCGTCGTCTGTCCCATCCACAACAATGCCATGCGCATCGTCCCCGCCCTCGACGTCACCCGGGAGGAGATCGACCTGATCGTCGCCAATCTCCGCCGGCGTCTTGCGGCCGGGGTGAGCGGAATCGTCCGCGATTGCGCTGCCTACAACCGATCCCTCGGCGAGGAGAGAACCGCCGAGTTCCTACTGGGCCAGATCGGCCCCGAAACGCGGAGGACCACCGATATGGAAGCGACCGAGACCAAGGCTGTGACGCGGAGCGGCATCGCTCCTCTGAAAGGCTCCAATGGCATGCCGAGTATCTGCATCATCGGTGCCGGCGTGGGCGGCATCTCCATGGCCGGCGCGCTGAAGAAGAAGGGCATTCCCTTCGACTGCTTCGACAAGCGCGAAAGGATCGGCGGCATCTGGGCTTTCGACGAGAAGCGCCGGAACACCTCCGTCTGGCACGGCCTCAACATGAACACGCCCCGGGGCTGGTACCAGTATTCCGATTTCCCCATGCCGGAGGACTATCCGGACTTCCCGCAATGGCATCAGGTCCAGAGCTATCTGGAACGCTATATCGATCACCTCGATATGCGCGATCATTTCCATCTCGGCCAGGAGGTGGCGGAAGCGAAGCGGCTGGAAAGCGGCCGGTGGCGGGTCGTCCTCGGCTCCGGCGAAACCCGCTATTACGACGCGGTGATCGTCGCCAACGGCCATCACAACACCCCGAACTATCCGGCCTATGCCGACAAGTTCGACTTCGACGGCCCGGCGATCCATTCCCAGCATTACCGCTATCGCCACGATTATCGCGACAAGAACGTGATGATCGTCGGCATCGGCAATTCGGGCGCCCAGATCGCCGTCGATGTCAGCTTCGACGCGAAGATGACCTATATCAGCCTGCGCCGCGGCGTTTATCTGCTGCCCCACTACATGTTCGGCCTGCGCGTCGACAAGTTCTTGGGGCCCAGCCTGAGCTGGTGGTTCAAGAAGATCCTGCCGGGCAAGCTCTATCCGGCCTTCTTCACCGGCGTTTATCACCTGCTCGGCAATCATCGCGGCATCGGCATGCCGAAGCCCGACCACCTCATGATGACCTGTCTGCCGACGGTGACGGAGTCCCTCGCCAACCGGATCGGCGACGGCAAGATCAAGCTGGTGCCCGAGGTGAAGAGCATTGAGGGCAACACGGTCGAGCTGGCCGACGGCAACACCATCGAGGTTGACGCCATCATCTATTCGACCGGCTACCACACCACCCTGCCCTTCTTCGAGAAGGACTTTTTCGAGGTCCGGGAAAACAAGATCCCGCTCTTCAAGCGGCTCTTCAAACCCGACACGCCGAACCTCGCCTTCGTCGGCATGTTCCAGGCGATCCGCTGGGGCTTCCTCGACGTCATGGAAAACCAGTCGAAGCTGATCGCCGATTACTTCGCCGGCGAATATGCCCTGCCAAGCGAGGCGGAAATGGAGACGGATATCGACAAGGAGCGCAAGGGCGTCGAGCGCGAGTTCATGCACACGCTCCGCAACAACTACTACCTCCACGGCGACACCTATATCCGCGAGCTTCGCAAGGAGCTGAAGCGGGGCAAGCGCCGGATCAAGCAAGGCGCAAAAACCGGCAACTTCCCCGTCGGCAGCGACGTGACCTCCGTCATGGAAGCGGCAGAGCCGCGGCTCGTCACCGCGGCCGAGTAAGAGCCCTAAGAGCCCAGAGGGGGTCCGGAATGGACAAGCAGCGCGATCCGGAGATCAAGGAAAAGGGGTTCCCGGTGGCGGTCGTCGGCTTGAGCGGCCGCTTCCCGGGTGCGTCCGACGCCCGTGTCTTTTGGCGGAATCTCTGCCGGGAACACGACCCGGTGAGCAAGATTCCGGCGGATCGCTGGGATTGGCGCGAGACCTACGGAGAGGGCGGCGACGGCAGCGCCCGCAGCCTCGCCAATTCCGGCGCCTTCGCCCCCTTCGTCGACCGTTTCGACGCGGCCTTTTTTGACATCCTGCCGCGCGAAGCCCAATCCATGGACCCGCAGCAGCGTCTCTTTCTGCAGACGAGCTTCGCGGCGCTGGAAGATGCAGGCCTGGCACCGAAGAGTCTTGCGGGCCGGGCCGTCTCGGTCTTCGCAGGTGTCGGCTTCCCCGACTACCCGGCTCAGATGCGGCTCGACGGCGCGCCCTACGACATCTATCGCGGCACCGGCATCACCCCGACGGCCATCGCCAACCGCGTCTCCTTCGCCCTCGATCTGCGTGGTCCCAGCGAAACGATCGACACCGCCTGCTCCGGCTCCCTGATCGCGGTCCATCGCGCGATCCAGAGCCTGCAGCTCGGCGAAAGCGAGATCGCCATTGCCGGCGGCGTGAACCTTCTGCTCGGTCCGGAACTGTTCGTCGCCTTCGGTCAGGCCGGGATGCTGAGCGCCACCGGCCAGTGCCGCACCTTCGATGCCGGCGCCAACGGTTATGTGCGCGGCGAAGGGGTGGCCGCCCTCGTGCTGCGGCCGCTGGCCGATGCGGAAGCCAATGGCGACTTCATCTATGGCGTGATCCGCGGCAGCGCCGTCAATCACGGCGGCAAGGCCCATAGCTTCACCGCTCCCAGCATCGCCGCCCAAAGCGAGCTGGTGCGCACCGCCTGGGACAAGGCCGGTCTCGATCTGGGCGACGCCGCGCTTCTGGAGACCCACGGCACCGGCACACCCCTTGGCGATCCCATCGAGGTGCAAGGCCTGAAGCGCGCGCTCGGGAAAAGACAGGACACAGAGGAAAAGCGCATCGCTCTCGGGGCCTTGAAAACCCAGATCGGACATCTGGAAGGCGCCGCCGGCGTGGCGGGCGTCGTCAAGGCGCTGCTCGCCCTGAACCACAGGCTGGTTCCCGCCAACCTTCATTTCGAGCAGCGCAATCCGAAGATCGATCTCGATGACACACCGTTTTTCATCGCCGACAAACCCACGCCGCTTTCCGACGATCCGGAGACCAGGCTCCTCGCTGGCGTCAGCTCTTTCGGGTTCGGCGGCGCCAACGCCCATGTCGTTCTGGAGAGCTATCCGCGGACCGGGGGAGACACCGCCGAGACGACGGAACGGCCTTATCTGATCCCGCTCTCCGCCCGCACCAAACAGGCTTTGATCGGCCGGGTCCGGCAACTCCTCGCCTATCTGGCAACCGGCGATGAGGAAGCGGCCACGCAAGGCATTCCGCTGGAAGACCTGACCACCGCTCTCGGCCTCGGGAGACTGTCGGCCGACGTCGGCGACATTCCGCTCCGCGCCCTCCGCGTCGACATCCAGGATCTCGGCGTCGCGCTCCGTCGGATCGGCACGGCGCACGCAACGGAGATCGGGCTGGAAGACATCCGCGACTGCGTGACCCTGAACGAGCTGGCGAGCCGATTCGGTGAAATCGTCCACGGCATGGGTGGCTCGAAAGAAGACGAGGACCTTCTCCTCGCCCAGGTCGCCATTCCGGACGCGCTCATCCGCAATGCGAGCCTGGCCCAGATCGTCTTCTCCCTGACCGAGGGTCGCGACGCCATGGGCGAGAGGCTGGCGGTGGTCGCTCGCAGCAGAGCCGAGTTGAAGGACCGGCTCGCGCAATTCCTCTCCGATCCCGGTGGCGCCTTCGACTCCATCGTCGCGGGCAGCGTTCGCCGGCCGGCCGAGTCGCCGGCGGAACCACCCAGCATGGTGGAAGGTCAACCGGCAGACGAGAAGCAGCTCCTCGAATGGGCCCGGCATTGGGTCGAAACGCGAACCGCAAAGCTCGATTGGACCCTGCTTTACGGCGAACCTGCGCCGCGCAAGATCCCGCTCCCCTCTTACCCCTTCGCCCTGACCCGGCATTGGTACGCCAAGGGCAGCCGGTCGGATACGGCAATCGGACAGACGGCTTCGGCACCGCCCATAGTAACCGCACAGCCGGCGCCGGTCGAAACACCCGCCTCCCAAACTCCGTCGAGCCCAGCGACGGATCGAAAGCCCATCACCATCGCCGCCTTCGGCGAGACCTTCCCAAGCTCCGCCGTCGCCCTCGCTTTTTTGCTGGATCATCTAGCATCCCAGGACGGTGGCGAGACGGTCGCCCTCGAAGGGCTCGTCTTCGGTGCGCCAATCGCCGTCGATCTGCATCATCTGAAATGCATCAGCGTCGCCAGCGACGGGAAAACCACCGCCCAATGCCTCCATCTGAAAGAGGCGCCGAACGTCCTGCTCCAGGCCGGCATCGGGGCGAGCCGCGTTCCGCTCGACAGTCCAGACGGTCCCTCCCAGCCTCTCGATCGGCAGGCCTTCGATGAAGCCTGGCAGGCCGTGTCGCATGGGAGAGGACGGCCCGTCGCCATCCAGGAGATCGCATCGATCGGCAACGGCGCCTTGCGCATGCATCTCGACCCCGCCACATCGACCGGGCGTAGCGCGCCCTTCTGGAGCGCCATCTTCGGCGCCTTGTTCGGCGGCCGCGTGCTTCTGGCCAAGGATGCAATCAAGACCCCAATCGCGGCCGGCATGCCCGGGCTCTATAGCGCCCAGCATGTCGGCTTCGAGCCTCGGCTGAAAGGCCCCCTCTCCGACATCCTCATCCGCCGCCATGACGACGGCGCTTTCGATCTGATCGCCCGGGATCCCACCGGCACACCCGTCCTCTGGATCGACCGGCTGACGTTACGGCCCGCACAGCACCGGCAGACGGCCCAACAAGAACGACGCGAGGAGGCGCTCGCATCATGAAAGCGCTCCTCTTTCCAGGCCAAGGCAGCCAGCGCGCCGGCATGGGCGCGGAGCTCTTCGACCGCTTCCCCGACATGGTCGCGGAAGCCGATGCGATATTGGGCTACGGCATCCGCGACCTTTGCCTGCAAAACCCCGGGGGCCGGCTGGACCGGACCGAGATCACCCAGCCGGCCGTCTATGTCGTCGCCGCGCTCCGCTATCGCGCCCTTGAGAGCGAAGCGGCGCCGGAGATGATGGCGGGCCACAGCCTCGGCGAATACGTCGCCCTCTATGCCGCCGGGTCGTTCGGCTTCGCCGACGGCCTGCGCATGGTGCAGGAGCGCGGCCGCCTCATGGGCGAGATCGCCGGCGGCGGCCTGGTGGCGCTCATCGGGTTCGATGTCACCCAGATCGAACGCCTCATCGCCGAGGATGGCCTCGAAGGTGTCGAGATCGCCAATATCAATTCGCCGGAGCAAATCGTCCTAGGCGGCCGCAAGGGCCGGCTCCAGAATCTCTTGGAAGCCTGCCGGAAACGCGGCATCCGCGCCGTTCCCCTTCGCGTCAGCGGCGCCTTCCATACCAGCGAGATGAAACCGGCGGCCGAACGCTTCGCAGCGTTCCTTTCCGATTTCAGCTTCGCAGCGCCACGCAGCGCCGTGCTCTCCAACGTGACCGGCAAGCCTCATGAGCCATCGGAAATACGCAAAAGATTGATCGAGCAGATCGCCCGCCCCGTTCAGTGGTCCCGCTCCGTCGAGACCATGCTGCAGGCCGGCGTGACCGATTTCGTCGAGCTCGGCTCGCCGCCGATCTTGATGCCCATAGTGAGCGTGATCCGGCGTCATCTGGAAGGAGGTGCCGAGCCGGCGCCGCTCCCCGAAGCGCAACGGGAATCGTCCACAGCACAAACGCCGTCGCAAAACGCGCCCGAACAAACCACCGCGCGAAACCAAGACAGCGGCGATTTCGGCGACGCGACTCTCCGGTCAGTCCTGGCCAGGCGGCACGACCTCGACGGCGACACCAAGCGCGCGCTCGCCGACGGCGAAGGGTATTTCGAGACCCTGCCCGATTGGCATTTTCCCGAGCTCGCCACGACATCCCTCGGCTTCGCCCGTCACAAGGTCATCGCCGCCGCCACCCGCGCGCTGCAAACCTGCTACGGCAGTCCGGAAGTCTCGTCCCGGCGCATCGCCGAGATCGGCGCACGCCTCCCGGACCCCTTCTGCTCCCGCCTGCGCAACCTTGCCGCCGAGCTCGAAAGCGACGCGGACATACGCACGCGGCGCGCCGCGATAAGGAGCGCGGCGAAGGACATCTTCTTCCCCGGGATCGTCCTCTGCGACGGCCCCCAGACCCCTCCCCAGTCGAACGGCACACCCCGCCAAACCATGGAGAACCACGATGGCTAGCGCATCTGAAACCGACATTCAGAACCGTATCGTCCAGTTCATTTCCGACGAGCTCGGCATCCCGCCCGAGGACATCGACGTGGAGACCAATCTCGGCACCTACGGCTTGGAATCCGTCGCCGCCAGCAAGCTCGTCGGCCTGTTGGACAAGGACCTCAATCTCGGCCTGTCCGAGATCATCGTCTTCGAGTTCCCCACCATCGCCAGCCTATCGGGCGAGATCCAGAAGCTCAGCCTGGCCGAAGCGTCATAACCGCGAAACAGGGCCAAACCGACAGAATGCGAGGTTCGTCATGTTCCAGAAGTCTCAGCTGACCCATCCCGAAACCCTGACCATCCTCGGCGAGCTGCCCGTCCACGGATCTCTCGCCCTGCGCGCCTGGCTGCATCCGGACAAGCGGCTCTTCACCTTTCTCAACGAGCAGGGGGAGGAAACCGACGCCCTCACCTATCTGGAGCTTTGGCAGCGGGCCCGCGCCGTCGCCGACACGCTTCTGGAACGCTACGAGCCTGGCGAGCGGATCATGCTCTTCTTCCCGCAAGGGCTCGATTTCATCGTCTCCTTCCTCGGCTGCTTCATGGCCGGCATGGCGGCGGTGCCCATCAATCTTCCCTCGCGCCGCCGCATCGATCGCTGCGTGAAGATCATCAAGGATAGCGGCGCCATCTGCGCCATCGCGCCCAGAAAGGTGATCGAGAATTCCGAAAGCGCCTTCGACGGGACGGCCGCCGAAGGTCTCGAATGGATCTGCGCCGAGGAGATCGGCAGCGCAGGCGTCTGGCCGGAAACCAAGGATTGCGAATGGGGGTCCGACGGCAATCGGCTCGCCTTTCTGCAATACACCTCCGGCTCGACCTCCGATCCGAAGGGGGTGATGGTCACCCAAGGCAATCTCAGCGTGAATCTGCGGCTCATGCGGGACACCTGGCAGCTCACCGAAGACACGGACATGGTGTTCTGGCAGCCCCATCACCACGACATGGGACTGATCATGGGCCAGCTTCTGCCCATCGTCCTCGGCAACCATTCGGTGCTCATGGGCCCGAACACGGTGGTCCGCCAGCCTTCCATCTGGCTGCAGGCCATCTCCCGCTATCGCGCTGCCTTCGCCGGCGGTCCGAACTTCATCTACGACATCGCCGTCGAGCGGTATTCGGAAGAGAAGCTGAAGAATGTCGACCTGTCCTGCTGGCAGCTCGCGCCCAACGGCGCGGATGTCGTGCGTGCCACGACTCTCGACCGCTTCGCGAAGCTTCACGAGAAGCATGGCTTCCGGCCGGAGACCTTCCAGCCTTGCTACGGCCTGGCGGAAGCGACCCTCGTTGTCTCGGCCGGCCCGATCCGGCGCCTGCCCGCGCGGGCAACCGTGGATTCCAACGAGCTGAAGACCCACCGCCAGATCAAATCGCCGGCCCATCCGCGCAACGCGCTCGAGCTGGTCGGCTGCGGCGAACCGGCCTTTCCCTTCGAGGTCGCCATCGTCGATCCCGAGACCCAGACCCGCCGCGGCCACAATGCGCTGGGCGAGATCTGGCTGCACAGCTCCTCCGTCGCGGCGGGCTATTGGAAGAATCCGGAGGCCACCGAAGCCATCTTCGGCGCCACCATCGATGGCGAGCCGGACAAGACCTATCTCCGCACCGGCGATATGGGCTTCATCCATAGCGGCGATCTGCAGCTCTATATCTGCGGACGTCTGAAGGACGTCATCATCTGGGACGGCCGCAACCTCCACCCGGAGGACATCGAATACACCATCGCCGAAAGCACGCCCGCCCTCAGCCATCAGAGCGCGGCGGTGTTCGGCTATTACGACGACGAGCAACGCCAGCGGATCGTCGCCGCCGTCGAGGTGGACCGCTCCTTCCGGCGCAGCACCCCCCAGGAGTTCAAGGACATGAAAAACCTGATCCGCCGCTGCGTGTCGGAAGAGCACGGCGTGCCGCTCAGCGAGATCGTCTTCCTGCCCCCCAACGCCTTGCGCAAGACGACGAGCGGCAAGGTCCAGCGCGGGCTCATGCGTCAGCTCTTCCTCGCCGACGAGCTGGAAATTCTGAGCTCGGAACCGGTGGCCGCTTAGATATGGAACAGCGAGGACCCATAGAGGAAGCGGGCGAAGCCGGCTTCGTCGCCCTGGGCGCCGACACAGGCGCGGCATGCCGTCTCGTCTGCTTCCACTATGCGGGGGGCAGCGCCCAGACCTTCTTCCCCTGGACCAAGCTGCTGCCCGAAGACTTCGCCCTGGTCGCGGCCGAGCTGCCCGGCCGCGGGCGGCGGCGGGAAGCTCCTTTCGCCGGCTCGATCCGCTCTGCGGCGTCCCAGCTGGCCGATGCCTGGCCCGCCTTCGCGGACCGGCCGGCGATCTTCTACGGTCATAGCCTCGGCGCCCTGTTGGCCTATGAGACGGCCCGCGCGCTCAAACATCGTGGCCGAGCCTTGCCCGCGCTGCTCATCGTCTCGTCCCGCGCCGCCCCGAACTCGCCGACCTCGACCCACACCTTGCCGGCACTCTCGGATGCCGATCTTCAACATTATCTGGAGTCTCTGGAGGGCACGCCTCGCGCCGTCCTGGAAAGCAAGCCGCTGATGAAGCGCGCCATCCCGATGCTCCGGGCGGATTTGCAGCTCATCTACGACTATCGCCACGAGCCCGAGCCTGCCCTCGATATCCCGCTCCATGTGATCGGCGCCATCGACGATCCCTTCGCGCCTCTCGAATGCCTGCTTGAGTGGCGCGCCGTCGCCCGCGCCGGCTTCCGGCTGCAAATGCAATGCGGCGGTCATTTCTCGCCCATGCAGACTCCCGATCCCGTTCTGCAGGCGATCGAAGCATACGGCTTCGCACCGGCCGCCGAGCCGATGCGGGCAGCCGGCTAGCAAGGAGACCCGAGCCATGCTGGAAATCTGGATCGCAAAGACGCAACCGCAAGAACTCCAACGCCTCGAAGCCGTCTTGAGCGACGACGAGCAAGCGCGATGCAGCAGCATTCGAATTCCGGACGTCCGGGATCAATATGTCGTCGCCCACGCACTCAAGCGGCTCAGCATCGCCAACCTGCTCGGCGCCCGCGACCCGCGGCGCTTACGCTTCGCAAGGCTCTCCCATGGCAAGCCCGTTCTGCTCGACGGCCCGTTGAACTTCAATCTCAGCCATTCCCGGGGCATCTGCGCCATCGTGCTGTCCACCTTCGGCCCCTGCGGAATCGATATCGAGACACACAGGCTCAATCGGCCGCTTGCTTCGGCGCTCCTGAGAAGCATGACACTGGAGGAGCAGCGCGACATCGAGACCGCGGACGATCCCTATACCGCTTTCATCAAGCGGTGGGTTCTGAAGGAGGCTTATTCTAAGGTAAGCGGCCTCGGCCTCGCCGAGCCCTTCGGCCAGCTCTGCACGAAACGCGAGATCGACTGGCGCAACGGAGAGTTCGGCTATCTCCGGAACACGAATATCTGGCGCCGCAACTCTGCCGATCACGCCATCGCCATGTGCGCCACTGGCTGTCCCGGCGCCCAATGGTGCCACGCGGCACAAGCGCTGCCCCAGACAGAGCTCGGCGAGCTTGTGGCGCAAGGTTTCGAATTCACCGGCGCGTTCGCCGCGACCATCGACGGCCAACGTGCAACGGCGTGAGGTATCGAGATGAACTATGCCGAACCGACAGAGCAATCGCGCTGCACCGCACTTCTTCATTGGATCCGCGAGTATGGCGCACGGCGCGTCAATTCCCTGCTGATCGACACGAGACGGTCGATTCCGCCTCATATCGTTCTGGATTTCGGCAATGCCGGGCTGCTCGGCTTGCAGGCCCCGAGAGCGGCAGGCGGGCTTGGCCTCTCTCACAAGGCGACCACCGCTATCCTTCAGCAGCTCGCGGCCCTGGACGTCAATCTCGCCGCCTTCGTTGTGGTGCATAACTTTCTCGGCATCCGGCCGATCATGCTTTCGGCGAGCGAGCCCTTGCGTAAGGACCTGCTGCCTCAGCTCGCCTCGGGCCGCATCATCGGCGGATTCGCATTGACCGAGCCTGGCGCGGGGTCCAACCCGAATGGAATCGAGGCCCGGGCCACGCGCGGCGCGGACGGGCGCACCCGCCTCAGCGGCACCAAGATGTGGATCGGCAATGCCGGTTGGGCGGGCGTGATCAACGTCTTCGCGCGCTACACCGACGAGCGCGGCAAGCCCTGCGGAAGCTGCGCCGCCGCAATCCCCGCCGACGCCCCCGGCTTGATCATGGGACCTGAGCTCCTGACCATGGGCATGCGCGGCATGGTCCAGAACATGGTTCGCTTCGACGATGTCGAGCTTCCCGACAGCCATCGTCTCGGCAAGCTCGGCGAGGGCATGGCCGTGGCCCACGCAACGATGATGACGACGCGGCTTGCCCTCGGCGCCATCTTCGTCGGCGCCATGAAGCGCTGTCTCCAGCTGATGACCCGCTATGCGAGGCGGCGCGAGGGCATCTGCTCGGGCCGGCTGATCGACAACCCCATCTCCCGGCAACGCATCAGCCAGACCGTCGCCCGCACGGCGGCGCTGGAGGCGCTCATCGACCATATCTGCGATCTGCTGGACCGGGATGAGATGCCGCCCGAGGAGCTGCTCGTGGTCGCCAAGGCTTCGGGCTCGGAGTTCCTCTGGCAAACGGCCGATTGGGCCATCCAGATGCTCGGCGGCCGCGGCTATATCGAGACCAATATCGTGACCCAGATCATGCGCGACGCAAGGGTCGGCCGCATCTTCGAAGGCCCCACCGAGACCCTGATGCATCATCTCGGCTCGCGCCTGATGCTGGACGATCCGGGACTGCGCGCTCACCTCAGCCAGACCCTGAAGGCCGGCGACATCGCCGAACGCCTGACAGAATTGCGCGACGCGCTGAAAGGATTCGGCCCCGCCCTCGCCGGAACCTATCCCGGGCGCCAGGCGCGCGATCTATGCAATTCGAAGCTCGGCGAGGCCGTCGCCGCCGGCGTTCTCTACGCATGCGCCCGCATTGCCCGCAACGCGCGAGCGTCCTGGT
The DNA here is from genome assembly GCA_050110875.1 of Methyloligella sp. ZOD6. Classification (GTDB taxonomy): domain Bacteria; phylum Pseudomonadota; class Alphaproteobacteria; order Rhizobiales; family Methyloligellaceae; genus Methyloligella. The sequence continues at coordinate 1,197,009 of CP188828.1, read as the reverse complement.
GTCCCGGCTGGGCCGAGGCGGCGTTCGAAGAGACCCTTCAAGACGCGCTGTCCATCGGACGGGACGAAAGACAGGTCCTTGGCGGCGAGGATGCCTGCAATTTGATCGAAGAGTTCGAAAGCGATATCGGCAATATCGAGCAGACCCAGCCGGCGGAGGAGTGGCGCCTCGACCCCTATCTCCGCAAGAAGATGCTGAAAGAGACCGCCCTCGCCTGGTAGCCTGGAGGACCGCGATGCATATCGAAGGCGCTATCGCCCTGGTGACGGGAGCCAATCGAGGTCTCGGGCTGGCTATCCTGCGAGCGCTGGCAGCCCATGGCGCGCGCCACGTCTACGGCACCGCTCGCGACCCGGAAAGCTTTCGCGAGACCGATCTCCCGGACCACCGCCGCTTCTCGGCCCTCCGCATGGATCTCTCCGATAAGGAGAGCGTGGCCGACGTGGCGGCCTTGACCAATGACGTCACCTTGCTCGTCAACAATGCGGGCAGTCTTTCCGAGGGGGCGATCCTGGCCGCCGACCCGGCCGCGATCCGCGCGGAGATGGAGACCAACTGCTTCGGCATGATCGACGTCGTTCGTCATTTCGCGCCGGCGATCGCGCGGAACGGCGGTGGCGTGATCCTCAACGTCCTCTCGGTATCCGCTCTCGCCAGCACCCCCAATCTCGGTATCTATGCGATGTCCAAGGCGGCGGCCTGGGCCGCCACCCAAGCCATGCGCACGACATTGTCGGAAAAGAATATCCGCGTGCTGTCCGCGTTCCCGGGCCCCATCGATACGGATATGTCCCGCGATTTGGAAGGCCGTAAGGCCGAGCCCGAAAGCGTCGCCGAAGCCCTTCTCGCCGGTATCGAGCGTGAGGAAACGGAGATTTTCCCCGACGACATGGCCCGTCAATCGGAGGCGGTCTGGCAATCGGATCCGCGCATGCTGATCAGGCAATTCTCCTTGCTCTGATCGACAATTCTCCATGTACGGATGAAAGGACGCCGCAGATCAGACCGGCGATGTGCGAAGCCGCTTGACGCCCTGACGCTCCCGCCAATCGCGCGGCGAAGTTCCGTGCCACGCATGGAATGCCCGGGAGAAATGGGCCGGGTCCGAATAGCCCAGCTCGAAAGCGACCTCCGATACGGAAAGCTTGGAATTCCGCAGCAGGGCGGTCGCTTCCTGATCGATCACGTGGCGCGCCAGCTCGGCAAAGCTCGTGCCCGATTCTTTCAGACGCCGCTGGAAGGTGCGCACCGACATGTCGAAGCGTCGCGCCGTCCACGCCCGTTGCGGACGACCGTCGAGCAAGCTCAGTCGAACCAGCTCCTCGACACAATCCCGGAAGGCGTCGAGCCGCGCCAAGCGCTCGTCGGACTCAACCTGCTTCTTCTTCATGGCGAGCGGATTCTGCAGGTCGAGAAGATCGGACGGGAAGATTGTGGAGGTGAGATCCCCCCTATCGATATCGCAGCGGAAGAGGGTCTCGATAAAGGCTTTGCCTTGCGGTCTCGGTCCGCTGAGCTCGACCCGAAGCGGCACCCAGCTCAAGCCAATGAAATGCCGTAGCAGATCGAGCATGTAACCGAGGGCGAGCACCTCGTTCTTCTGCCGCCCGACTTCGGCGCGGTCCTTGACCCGGTAATACCATTTCGCGACTCCCTTATCGACGATGAGCCGCATCTCCGTGCCGCTCTGCAGGACGGAGTCGAAAATCCTATTGCCGAAATCGATGGCCTCGCCAAGGGTCGGCGCAGCCAGGAAGTGTTTCCCGTAGCTCCCGAGCCCCGCCGCACCGATGGATGTGGAGAGTCGCGCCGGCAGAGCATCGTCGCCCAGCTCGCGGGCGGCATATTCCACGAGTTTGAACTGATCGCGGAGCGGTATGAGAGCTTGGGGGCGTTCGCAGAGTTGCAGCGGAAGCTCGGCCGCCCGGAACACGCGCTCGGCGAGCCCACCGCCCTCTTCGACAAAATCGATAAGCGGGCCAATGGTACTGGCGCGCGTGAAGGAAATGACCTCCATCACATCCCCTCTGCGAGGTTCAGGTCCCAGTGCATAAGGTCAGCCAGCACTGGGGCTGCTGTGAGTTGCAAAAACGAGACGACGGCCACCACTCTTTCCGTGCGGCAGCTGCCCAGCACAACCAGAACTCTAACGTCAACGGCTTGAGGAAGCCAAGTAAAATTTGGACAGACGCCAAGTTAAGTCATTCAAAATTCTATGAAATTTCTTCATCAATCTTTGTTGAACCTGTTTTTCTCAGGTCAACCTTGCCGCGGCGCGTCCCCGCACAGGGCGCGGAATGCCTCGATCTGCGAGCGGAAGATCCGGCCCGTGAGCTCGTGCAGGAATTCGGTGCCTTTCAGCCGGTCCATGACCGGACCCTTTACCTCTGAGAGATGGAAGGTGACCCCGGAATCCTTCAGGCTCCGGTTGATCGCCTCCAGGCTTTCCAGCGCGCTCGCATCGATGTGATTGACCGCCGGACACATCAGGATGAGGTGCTCCACCTTCGGATTGTCGGCGATCAGCGCGGCCACCCGGTCCTCCAGGAAACGCGCATTGGGAAAATAGAGGCTTTCGTCGACGCGCAGGGTCAGCACCTTGTCGTTCGTCTCGACGTCGTGCCGCTGCACATTCCGGAAATGCTCGGTCCCCGGGATCACGCCGACCACGGCGCAATGGGGCCGGCTGGTCCGCCACAGATGCAGACCGATCGAGACCGCCACGCCGACCATGATCCCGATCTCCACACCGAAACCGAGGGTGAGCAGGATGGTCGCCGCCATGGCCGCGAAATCGGCGAAGGAATAGTCCCAGGTCCGTTTCAACACCCCCAGATCGACCAGGGACAGCACAGCCACGATGATCGTCGCCGCCAGCGTGGCTTGCGGCAGGTAATAGAGGAAGGGCGTCAGAACGAGCGCTGCGATCAGGATGCCGACCGCTGTGAAAGCACCGGCCGCCGGCGTCTCGGCCCCCGCATCGAAATTGACCACCGAACGGGCGAAGCCGCCGGTGACCGGAAAGCCCCCCGAGACGGAGGCCGCGATATTCGCCGCGCCAAGACCGATCAACTCCTGATCGGGCACGATGCGCTGGCGGCGCTTGGCGGCGAGAGTCTGCGCCACGGAGACCGATTCGACGAAACCGATGATGCTGATCAGCAGTGCCGGCAGCCAGAGCTGTTCCAGCAATGACGACTCGAGCGGTGGGAGGCTAAGCGGCGGCAACGCTTGCGGAATCGCACCGACGATGCGGACCCCGCGCGCCTCAAGACCCAGCGCCCAGACAAGCAAGGTCGTCGCCAGGACGAGGACGACCGGCGCCGTCTTGCTCACGATATCGGCCGCGCGCGGGCTCCAGCCGCCCTTGCCGGTGAGAAGCGGCTTCAGGCCGACCCGCGACCAGAACAGAAAGGCGGTGGCGCCGGCGCCGATGGCCAGAGTCGGCAGATTGGTCTCGCCGATATTCCCGGCCAGGCTGACGAGCAGGCTTGCGAGATTCTCGCCTTCCGCGTGGATACCGAGAATATGCTTCAGCTGGCTTGCCGCGATGATGATCCCAGAAGCCGTGATGAAGCCGGAGATCACCGGGTGGCTCAGAAAATTCGCCAGAAAGCCGAGGCGAAGCACTCCGATCGCCAGTAGCATCAAGCCGGAGAGCAAGGCCAGCACCAGCGCCGCGGCGGCATATTCCGGCGTGCCCGAAGCCGCAATGCTTCCCGCCGACGAAGCCGTCATGAGAGAGACCACGGCCACCGGGCCCACCGCCAAGGTTCGGCTGGTGCCGAACAGCGCGTAAGCCACAAGCGGCAGCATGCTGGCATAGAGACCGACCACCGGTGGGAGCCCCGCCAGCATGGCGTAGGCGAGACTCTGGGGGATCAGCATGATCGTCACGATCATCGCCGCCAGCAGATCGTGCCCCAGCGTTTCGCGAGAATAGGCGGCGCCCCAATCGAGGATCGGCAGAAAGCGGCCGAGACGGGCCGGGCCCCTTCGGACGGGGGCAGGAGGAGAGGTGTTGGCCGGCACTGTCGTTTTCGAGCTTCTTGACTTCAGGACTTCGCGTTAGGGATCAGGAGGGACGCGCCTCGTTCGGCTTCGCCATCCATTCCCGGCCCTTCAGCATGGCGCGCCAATAGATCGGCGGAAGAATCCGCTCCTTGAGCCACCAGGCGAGCCGGGACGGCTTCTGCCCGTCGATGACGAATTTCGGAAAGCTCGGCATCAGCTTGCCGCCATAGCCGAACTCGGCGAGCACGATCTTGCCGTTCTCCACGGTGAGGGGACAGGAGCCGTAGCCGTCGTAATGGGCCACGCCGGGCTTGAGCCCCATATCGTGCACCACGTTCTGGGCGACCACCGGCGCCTGCTTGCGCGCCGCCGCGGCCGTCTTGGCGTTGGGCGCCGAAGAGACGTCGCCGAGGGCGTAGACATTGTCGAACGTCTTGTGCCGCAGCGTCTCCTGATCGACATCGACCCAGCCCGCCTCGTTCGCCAGCGGGCTGACCCGGATGAAGTCGGGCGCCGTCTGCGGCGGCGTGACGTGGATCATGTCGAAAGGCACCTCGATGGTCTCTTCCGGCTCGTCTGGCGTCTTCTTCACGAACCAAGCCTTCTTACCCGGCCCGTCGATGGCCACGAGATTGTGGTGGAAGTTGAGGTGAGCGTCGTAGCGCTTCACGTATTCCATCAGCGCCGGGACGTACTCCGCCACGCCGAACAGGCCCGGCGTCGCCGTGTAGAACGAGATATCGATATCCTTCAGCCGGCCGTGCCGCAGCCAATGATCGGCCGAGAGATACATCGCCTTCTGCGGTGCGCCGGCGCATTTGATCGGCATGGGCGGCTGGGTGAAGACCGCCTTGCCGCGACTGAAATTCTGCACCAGCTCCCAGGTATAGGGCGCCAGATCGAAGCGGTAGTTCGACGTCACGCCGTTATGCCCCAGCGTGTCCACGAGCCCCTCCACCTTGCTCCAGTCGAGCTTCAGGCCGGGGCAGACGACGAGCCGCTTGTATTTCACGATGCGGCAGCCTTCCAGGATCACCGCATCCTCCTTCGGCTCGAACGCCGTCACGGCGGCCTTGATCCATTTCACACCGTCCGGAATCAGCGACGCCATGGTGTTGACGGTGAAGGAAGGATCGAAGACCCCCGCCCCGACCATGGTCCAGCCGGGCTGGTAGTAATGAGCTTCGGCCGGATCGATGATGGCGATGTCGAGATCGGGCGCTCGCGTCAACAGGCTGGATGCGGTCGCGATGCCTGCCGCCCCGCCCCCGACGATGACGACGTCATGGGTGGCATCCGCGAGAGCCGTGGGCGTGCGGCCGCCATTGGCGATGCGCCGGATGATGCCGCTCATATCGTAGCCCGCCCCTTGCGCCGCCGCTACGACGTCGGCGAACGGCTTGCTGGCGGCTTCGGAAAGCGCCCAGAGCGATGCGGAGCGCGTGCCCGTCCGGCAATAGGCCAGCAGCGGTTTCGGCAGCTCCTTCGTGAGCTGTCTGAAGGCCGCGGTATCCTCGTCGGAAATCTTGCCCGTCACGACGGGCTGATACCGGATCTCGAGCCCTGCCTCCCTGGCCGCCTTCTCGACCTCGGCGAAGGCGGGCTGATCGGCGGCCTCGCCATCCGGCCGGTGGCAGACGATGGCGCGAAAGCCTGCTTCCTTGATCTTCTTGATATCCTCAAGGCCGATCTGCGGGGAGACCGTCACCTCATCGCTCAACTTGCGAAATTCCATCTTCTTCTCCTCCCCCGGTTATGGCGCCGTGACGGGCCAGTTCTTCTTGCAAACGTGCGGCCCCATCCACGCTCCGGCATCGGTCCTAGAGCGTATCGATCGGCACTTTCAGGAAGCGCTTTCCTTCCTCGTCAGGCTCGGGCAGGTGCCCAGCGCGGATATTCACCTGAAGCGACGGCATGATAAGCCTCGGCATGTCCAGCGTCTTGTCGCGGGCCTCGCGCATGGCGACGAATTCATCCTCGGTGATGCCGTCGCCGACATGGATATTCTGCGCCCGCTCCTCGGCCACCGTGGTCTCCCACCGGATATCGCGGCCTTGCGGACCGTAATCGTGACACATGAAGAGCCGCGTCTCGCCGGGCAGCGTCTCCAGGATCTTACGGGTGGACCGGAACAGCTGGCGTGCATCCCCGCCCGGAAAATCCGCCCGTGCCGTGCCGCCGTCCGGCATGAAGAGCGTATCGCCGACGAAAGCCGCATCGCCGATCACATGGGTGGTGCAGGCCGGTGTATGGCCGGGCGTGTGCATGACAAAGGCGGTCATTCCGCCGATCCGATACGTATCCCCATCCTTGAACAGCCGATCGAACTGGCTGCCGTCCCGCTGGAACTCGGTGCCTTCGTTGAAGATCTTTCCGAACACGTTCTGGATGGTGATGATGTGCTCGCCGATGGCCAACTTTCCGCCGAGCTTTTCCTGGATATAGGGCGCTGCCGAAAGATGATCGGCATGGGCATGGGTCTCGATCAGCCACTCGACCTGCAAGCCCTGCTTCCGCACATAATCGATGATCGCATCGGCATGCCGATAGCTGATGCGCCCGGCGGCATAATCGATATCCATGACCGAATCGATGATGGCGCAGGCCTTTGAGTCCGGATCCTTCACCACATAGCTGATGGTGTTGGTATCTTCGTCGAAGAAGGCTGTGACCTCCGGTTTCACGGATGTGTCGATGGGATAGTCCTTTTGGGAATCCATGGGGGCATTCCTCCGGTCATCTAAGGATTGCTTGCAGCGGAGCGGACAAATAAGGATTGCTTGCAGCGGAGCGGACAAATCCAGCTCCTCTTGTCGTTCTTCTGCGCGGGCTTGAGAGCGATCGACCAAATAGATGGTTACCTCTCCAGAAAAAACGATCTTTACTTGTTCGAATCTTTGTGAGACAAATTGTCTCATGGTGATACAAAGTAAATATCGCCCGCGTTCAAGCCAAGTATAGCAAAACTATCGGCGAATACATGTTCAAAGATTCAATGAATACTGACGATTTATTCATTCAGCCTATAGATCGGATGCATCTCGCGCGCTGCGAAAACCGCATCAATAACCAGTGGTTTTCTGGGCTCCGGCGGCACCGTCCAGGCTCTTCAGAAACGCGATCAGATCCGCCTTCTCGGACTCCGTCAGCCCAAGCGGCCGGATGTTCTCGTCCAGATCCTCGTGGGGCACCCCGCCCCGGTCGTAATGCTCGATGACGGCTTCCAGCGTGTTCAGCGAGCCGTCATGCATGTAGGGCGCCGTGGCCGAGACGTCGCGCAGGCTCGGCGTCTTGTAGGCCCAGCGATCGTCTGAATTCAGGGTCACCTCGAACCGGCCGAGATCGTTCCTGAACGGCTCGGACACGGGACGAATGGTTTCCGCATCGACATCGACGAACACGCCGGGGGCGAGCTGGACTTTCCAGGATTCCGCGCCTTCGATGATCGTGGCCTCGTAGCCGATCCCCGTATTGTGGAACTGATGATCGGTGAAGAGAGCGAAGCGATCGTTCACCGTATGGCAGGTGGTGCAGTTCCCCTTGCCGGCGAAGATCTTGAAGCCGCGCTTCTCCTCGTCGGTGAGCGCCTCTTCCACCCCGCCGTAATACCACTGATCGAAACGGGAATTTCCGGAGAGCAGGGTCCGCTCATAGGCGGCGATGGCATCGCCCACCGTCTGTATGGTGGGCCCGTCGCTGCCGAAAGCCGCCTGGAACAAACCGTCGTAGTCCGGCAGGGTGCGGATACGTTCGAGGACATGGCCCATGGAAGGATTGGCCATTTCGTCCGGGGCCAGCATCGGCAGCCAGGCCTGCAGCGCGAGCTCGCTTTCGCGACCGTCGTGAAACAGCGTCTTCTGGTACACGACATTCAGCAAGGACGGCGCGTTGCGCCGCAAGCTCTGCCCCTCGAAGCCGACCGCCTTGGCCGTCTGGGTCGAGGCGAAGGCCTGGGATTCGATATGGCACATGCCGCAGGACAATGTGTTGTTGAACGACAGCCGGCGATCGAAGAACAGCTTCTTGCCCAGCGCGATCTGAGCCGGCGTCGCATTTTCGGCGGGGAGTGGAGGCAACCCGAGAGGCACGCTCCGTTCGGCAGGATCCGCCTGCCGGGTCGGGTGGCCTTCCGCCCCGAACAACGCCAAAAACGGCGATAGAGCGACCGCTCCCAACAATAAGGAAAGGCCCGAACCGTGCCGGTCGAGCCATCCCAGGAGCTTTCGGCTGATTTCGACTGACCACCGCATCATTGAGTCCGGGGCACGCTCGCCGTCTCTTCCTCCTCCATCAGCAAGGTCTTGATGTCGTTCACCACGACCTTGGGATCGAGAAAGGCGGAAGAGTAAATCTCGCGCACCCAGCTCTCCTCGTCGATCAGATAGACCTTGATCATGTGGTTGATCTCCGAAGTCGGGCGACCCTCATCGTCCAACTGCCGCGTGGGGCTCTGCCCCATAGTATCCAGAATGGGCTTCAGATAGCTCTCCGACCACGTGGTCAGGAAATGCCACGGCGCAATCTCCTGGCTGTCCTGCCGCGATTTGGCGAAGAACCACAGCCTCTCCGGAGTATCGACCTTGGGATCGAGCGACAGGAACACCAGCCGGACGCGGCCCTGGAGTTCCGGGTCATTCTTGACCACTTCGTGGATCTCCTCGAAAGCGGCCCAGGCCACCGGACACCCGTCCACCGCCGTGCAGGTGGAGTAGAAGAACGAGAAGACGGTGATCCGGCCGCTGACATAGCTGGAAAAGCGATGCGGCCACCAGACACTGTCTTCCAGCACCCATCCGGAATCGACCTCTTGGATCTTGCCCAACTCGTAGGTGCCGGGCTCCGGATATAGGGAGCCGGCTGCGCTTTCAGCTTCCGCCGGGAAGGTGTGAAGCAAAACGGCGAGAGCCGAAGCACAGCCAGCGAGGAGCACGCGATATTTACGTGGTACGAAGAACATTCGTCTCAAGCGGTCCTTAGCGGGAAGCCTGAGCCGTCGAGGATCCGAGCGCCGCGGTCTTGGCGGTGCCGGAGAACTTCATGTGATGGGCGCGGCCCAGCTTCTCCTTGATGAAATCGACGGTGAACTGATGGGTCAGCTCCTTACCGTCCCAGTCATAGGCTTTGAGGAACTGCTCGTTGTCCTCGCCTTTCTTGTCCCAATTGGCGAGCAGCGAGGTGGTGAAATAGACCCGCTTCCCGTCCCAGCTCTGAGACACCATGTTCACCTGGCTGCCGATCTTCTTCGAATAGACCTGCTTCGGATTTTCCGGATCGGTAATATCGAAATAGCGTGCCGTCCCGTCCATGAAGGTATCGACCCAGAGCCCCTTCGCATCGGCCGTGATGGAGATGTCGACGGGCAGCGGCAAATCTTCGGGATTGCCGATATCGGCAACCGCCTTGGACTGCCATTCGCCGTTCTCGTCCTGCTTGATCAGCCAGAGCTTCGAAGTCAGCGCGGTCGACGTGAAGGCATAATTGTCGTCCGGCTTCAGCGACCAGCGGATCTCCAGCGGCGCACCCGGCACGCTCAGAACTTTCTTCGGCGTGCGCGATTTCAGATCCCAGACCACCATGGAGTTGCCGAACTTCTTCATGGCCTCCGGGTCCTTCACCATCTTGCCGAGATCCATCATGTAATTGTTCCAGCCGGTGAAGCTCGAGGTGAGCACGACGTTCTTGGCCGGATTAATGCCGATATCGTAGCCATAGCCGTCGCCGCCATCTTCCAGCGGCATCGGATGGGTCGAGACCAGCTTGCCGTCGTTGGAATAGATGGCGATGCCGGTCTCTCCGTCGTGGGTCTTATCGTTGGAAAGCGCCTGAACCATCATACGGCCCGGCAGCGCATAGAAGGTATGCGGGCCGACGAAGCCGGTCTGCTCGACGAAATCGTCGATCACGTTGGCGACCTTCGGATGGGCCGGATCGGAAACGTCGAAGACGAAGATTTTGTTGTCGTCCAGACGGCCCGCCCAGACATACCGGCGGTCGTCCGTGAAGCCCACGTGATGGGCCTCCCCGCGGCCGCCGACCGACAGGCTGTCGACCACCTTGCCGTATTTGTCGGAATTCGGATCCACATTGATCGTGACGAGCTTGTCGGATTCGTCCCCCAGCCCCTTCATGCCAAGAGTCCAGACATGAAGATACTTTTCCTGCCCCTTGATCAGGGCCGTGGTGAAGGGCGAATTGCACGTTTCGTCGGCATGCGCCGCTTGTGAAAGGCCCAGCGCCGTCGCCAGGGCGAATGCACCCAGCAATAAGAATTTCCTCACTTGGTTCCTCCTTTTGATTTCTCGCGGCCGTTTGGACGGCCGGTTTTCGTTATGCGAAGGATAGGTGGCCTACCTGCCGAATAGAAATTCTCTTTCACAATGCTATCCATTCAGCGGCCCTATAGACGGACCGAGCGATCGGGCTTGCCGCCTGCCTGAGCCCGCGCCACCCGAAAAATCGAGGCTTTCGAATAGGATTCGCAAGCGCAGGGACTGGCCGCCATTGCCGGCCTCGTCCCGCGTGATGTCCATCGCTGGAAGAATCGAAAACCGATCCTCTGAACGGGCCGGAAGCTTTGGCTTTCCGGGAGTAATTCGGTTTCGGAATACCGCCTATTCAGAACGCCTATCAATCGGCGCTATCAGCATGATTTGCTATTTTATGGTTTTTCAAGAGGTTAAATTTTCGGCACGCTGGCCTAATATAGAACATATGCAAGCAAGAAGACGGATCTAGGGAGGATCGGTCGTCGTCATGAACCTTCAGCAATTGAGGTATGTTCGTGCCCTTGTTGAGGAGGGCTCCTTCATAGCCGCAGCGGCGCGCTGCGCCGTAACCCAGCCCACCCTCTCCAACGGTATCGCACAGCTCGAAGCCGAGATCGGCCATCGTATTTTCAACCGCACGACCAGAAGCCTTTCCCTCACAGCGACCGGGGAACGTCTTCTGCCGTTGGTGCTGGAAACGCTCGATTGCTACGACCGCCTCAAGGACATGACCCGGAAGATCGGCGACAACAACGCCGTGGTCCATACCGGCATCTCGCCGGTCGTGGGGGTTCGGATGGCTGAGGAGCGGCTCGAGAAATTCCATGCGAGCCGCCCCGATGTGGACGTGGTCTACCGCGAAGGCAATCTGTCCGAGCTTTGCGAGCAACTCCGCCGCGAGCAGCTCGACATCATCATCTCGCCCCTCGACGAAAGATCGGCGCCGCAAGGCGAATACGCCTTCCAATGCCTTTATAGCGAGCCGCTGCTCTTTCTTCCCCGCGGCGAAGATTCCAACCGTTGGCGCGACGTGCACCGCGTGAATCTGCGCGAGATCGCCAAGGAAGAGTTCGTGCTGGTCCCCAATGTCTGCGGGCTGACCCAGGTGACGAAACGAATCTTCGACGACGAAGACCTCCGGCTGAACCGCTATCCCGGCGAAGCGAGCAGCTATTCGGTGGTTCAGGAATGGACCGAGCTTGGGCTCGGCTGCGGAATCCTGCCGGCCTCCAAGATCGAGGAGGCCGCGCGGAAACGGGCGATCCCGATCTTCAATGACGGCCATCCCGTGGAGATCAAGTATTTCGCCATCGGCAAGCCGAACACCATTCCGCCTCAGCTCTTCGCCGAGCTTTGGGAAGCGCTCAAACCGGAAATACCGTGCACCGCGATCGACGCGACGGCCCAGCTCTATGACTGGACGGTCTGAGGCGATTCTTTAGTCGGACGATGCCAAGAGCCTTCAGCCAGACAATGCCAAGAGCCGTTCGAGCTTCTTGAGCCGCGTCTTCCCGTCTTCCTGATAGGCGATCGTCGAGAAAATCTCGCCTCGCTCGTTCACGAGGAAGACGGTGTTCGTGTGATCGAAGCTGTACCCGGAGCCGGACTCCACCTTCTTGTGGTAGACGTGAAAAGCATCTGCCAAGGCAGCCGTCTGTCGCGGGTTGCCCGTCAGCCCGACGATATGGGAATCGAAATTGGAGAGATAGGCTTTCAACGCCTCCTCGGTGTCCCGCTCCGGATCGACGGTCACGAAATAGAATCCCATCTCGCCCGCTGCCGCCCCCAGCGCCTCGATGCTCTGGCTTATCTCGAACAGCGTTGTGGGGCAGACATCCGGGCAATGGGTGAAGCCGAAGAAGATCGCGAAGGGCTTGCCCTCCAGATCGGCCTCCGTGACCTGGCGGCCATCCGATGCGGTCAGGTCGAAAGGCTGCAGGACCGAATCGGCTCCGCTGCCGAAAATCTCACCGGTGATTCCCGTGCTCCAGAGCAAGACAGCAAGCCCCAGACCTGCGGCCAAGCTCAAGGCTATCCATTTAAAGACGCGCGGTCCGGCCATCGGCTTGTCCACCGCTGAAGCTCCTTGCTGCCGTAAACACAGGGAGGGCGGCTCCGAACAGAACCGCCCTGGCTCACCGCTCTGCGTGCCGCGCCCCTCCCCGATCTAAAAGAGATCGCCCATGTTGAACCGGTAGCCCACGCCGACGCTCACCAGCCAGGGATCCATATCGACAGAGCCGCGATACCTGTCTCCGGCAGTGGAATCGATGTGGTAGTCCGTGTCGAAATAAGCCTTCTTCGCATCCGCCGAGACGGTCCAGCCATTGCCGATGTCGTAGTTGAAGCCGAACTGGAAGACGAGGCCGAGCCCATCGTCGATATCCATGTCGCCCCCGAGCGCCTTCGAATCCTCATCGAGGAAGAAGAAGTATTGCGGCCCGATACCCACATAGGGCTTGAACTTGCCGAAGCGCGTCATGTGGTACTGGAAGGTCACCGCCGCCGGCACGATCCAGGACGAGCCGATATCCATTCCGGAGAGCGCGCCCGCCCCTTTCATCTCGTGATAGGTGGCACAGCAGATCGTCTCCACCGCGAGGTTCTCATTGAAGAAATAGCTGAGGCTCACGGTCGGAATCAGGAAGTCGTCGATGGTCGCCGAGTCGCTCGGGATGGCATTCACGCCGTTGACGCTGATCGCCGAGAAATCCTCTTCCGGAATGATGCCGGTCAGGAATCCGCGGATCATAAGATTGTCGAACGGCTCCTGCTGGGGCGCCATCCCTTGCGAGAGAAACTTATCCTGCGCCAGAGCTGCCCCCTGATTGGCCAGCATCGCGGCCATCAGCAATAGGCCGATAGCACAGCCCTTCCCCAATTGACGTCTGACAGTGTTGAATTCGAACTGGCGTGTCATCGCACCCCTCCCCTGTTTATTTTTGATTCCCCTAAGCGTCGGGAGGCGATGCTTGGCAAATGATCACGCTATTGCAACAGAATAACCTTCTAAAATAGAAAGTAATGATGGAATTGTGTTTGGGGCGACACACAAATTCAGATCGCGAATGCGACTGATTGAATCCATGAATACTATAAATAGATTTTGTAAATTCTATTTATAGATTTCATGACTAGACGATCTTCCGGCAAGGGAAAGGCTCGCCGGTCTCGCGCCGCCGGATGTTTCGGAATTGGAGGGCCTTGGAGTCGAAAAGCGAATCGGATCATGCGCTTAAGATCAACGCGTTCCGGGCAAGTACCGAATAGGCACCGGAAACGGTGTCCGCCGGGGCCGGACCGTCAGGTCGACGCTGACACCGTCGTCGAGTCGGCAACGCACCTGTCGAATTCGGCCCGGGCCTCCTGGGCGGCACGGGTTGCCTCGAGCTTCCTTTCCACCGAGCTCCGATAGGACTTCTCCAGCTCTTCGAGGCGATCGAGTCCCTGGGCCCGCGCCCGCTGCCCATCCTTGCGGCGACTACCGAACAACCCCTGCCGGTGGCGAAGGGTGTATTTGTAGGCGGTCAACGCATCCAGCGCCTCCCGCTCGGCCGCCGCCGCGGCACTCGCCTCCGCCCGTTTCTGGTCGAACTTGCCGAGGGCCGTGCCTTCGGGCGACCAGGGATCGATCTCGGGAAAATCCTCGATATGAACGACGGGTTCGGTGTAATCCGGCTGCAGCCGCAGATCCAGCTGTGCAACCCGAAGCGTCGCGACGCAGAGCATCACCGTGATCGCCAGCAAGGGAACCCCGCCCACGATCGCCGCCGTCTGAAGCGTGTCCAGCCCCCCGACGATCAGCAGAACCGCCGGAAGAAACGTCAGAGCAAGCGCCCAGAATAGGCGGTTCCATGCCATCGGCTCTTCGGACACGTCGTTCTGCACCACCGAAGCGAGGATGTACGAGATCGAATCGAAGCTCGTCGCCGTGAACAGGACGGCCAGCACGGTGAACGACAGCACGACCAGCCATGTCAGCGGCAGGGTTTCGAGGATCGCGAATATCGCCACGAAAGGCCCCTGACCGTCGAGCAGGGAGACCACGTCGAGCGCGCCGGAAAGCTGCAGCCACAGTCCGTAGTTGCCGAGGATCACGAAGAACAGGAAGCACCCCACGGAGCCGAAGAAGATCGAGCCGGTCACCATCTCCCGGATCGTGCGCCCGCGCGAGATCCGGGCGATGAACAGCCCCATGCTGGGCGCGAAGACGAGCCACCACGCCCAATAGAAGATGGTCCAGTCCTGCGGGAAATGACTGTCGCCGATCCCGGCCCAGCCGCCGAACGACTCCGTATAGGTTGCCATCAGGAAGAAGTTCGACAGCATCCGCCCGAGGGACGACAGGCCCGTCTCCAGCAGGAAGACCGTCGGGCCGGCCACGAGGATGAAGGCGAGAACGGCGACGGTGAGCCATAGATTGAGATTGCTGAGCAGCTTCAGCCCGCGCTCCAGCCCGGCATAGGAGGACGCGGCGAAGATCACGGTACAGACGAGCAGGACCGCGATCTGCGAGACGATCGACATCGGTATGCCGAACAGAATGTTCATGCCAGAGGTGATCAACGGGGCGGCCAGACCGAGTGTGGTGGCCGCGCCGCCCAGAAGCCCGAAGATAAACAGCACATCGATAAGCTTGCCCGGCCAGCCCTCCGCGGCTCTCTGGCCGATGACCGGCATCACGGCGAGGGAAATCTTCAGAACCGGCCGCCGCCGCACGTAATAGAAATAGGCGATGGGAAGGGCGGGGATGAGATAGATCGACCACGCGACGGGTCCCCAGTGGAACATACCGTAGGCGGCCGCCCATTCGATCGCCTGATGGCTCCCAGGCTCAAGTCCGAAGGGGGGCGCGAGATAGTAGTACGCCCATTCGATGGCTCCCCAATAGAGAATGCTGGCACCGATCCCGCCGCAGAACAGCATCGCGGCCCAGGACCCGGTGGAGAATTCCGGCTCTTCGTCCGGCTCACCCAGCTTGATCTGCCCGATCCTGCTGAAAACGATGAACACCATGAAGATTAGAGCGCCCAGGCCCAGCAGAAGATAGGCCACCCCGATCTTGTCGACCATGAAGGCGCGCGCGACGCCGACCCATAGCCCGCCTTGGGTCGGCCAGAACGCCAAGGGCAGCGTCGCTGCGAGAAGCAGCCCGATCGCGCCGAAGAAGGTGGGTTTGTCTATGAGGGCGAACGACTCGCCCCAAGTCTTCGAGCTGTCGCTGGTCGTCGGCACTGTTCGGCTGCCTTCTTGCTCGCAACGTTTCCGGGCGGTTCAGTTGGCAAGTCGAGTTAAAATCTGGAATGCGGGAAGGATGGACTTTCTGATCGTAGCCCCTGTTGCGTTCTAAGGAGCGTCCGTTTCTCCCAGCATTGGATGGGTCAGCCTAACGCCCGACCAGATGCGCGTCCACCGGGCCGGGGCGGCCACCGGCAACCGTTTGTCGGCATGCTTAAGCGCACACAAAGCACGGTCCCAGGAATGCACTCTTCTGGTGCAAGCCGCCGCCTATCGAACGGCCTTAGGAGAACTATTCGCTGCGTCCTATCCGAACCAGTCGCGCGCCGTCAGCGCATTGCCGAGAAATCTGAGATCTGCGACGAGCTCGTCCCGGGTGATCGAGCCGCCGAGACAGACACGCAGCGCCTCCTGCGGGGGCCCCTCCACCGTGAAGGCATCCGACGGCATCAGCGCCAGATGCCGTCCGGCAAGCCTGCTGATGACCTGCGCCCGGCCGGGAGACCCTTCGGGCAGGCGCAGCCAGATGTTGAAGGCATGCGGATCGGAATCGAAGTCGAACCCGTCGAGGATGTCCGCGGCGATCGTCTGCCGGGCCGCGCTCTCCGCCCGGATGAAGCGGCGAATGCCGTCCGCGGTGCCGTCCTCGATCCAATGAGTCGCCAGCGCAACGGAGATCGGCGACGCCATCCCGCTTAAGGACCGCAGAGCCTGGGCAAGCGCGAAGGCATCCTTGCCGCTCGGGGCGACCGTGTAGGCCAGCCGCAGCCCGGCGCCGATGCACTTCGCCAGACCGCCGATATGCCAAATGAGACCCGGCGCACTGACGGCAAGCGGCGCCGGCGGATTGGGCGGAATAAAGCCGTACGCATCGTCCTCGATGGCGGGCAGCTGATACTCGTTGAGAATCTCGGTGACGGCGACGCGCCGCTCGACCGGCATCGTGATGGTGGTCGGATTCTGCAGCGTCGGATTGAGGTAGAGCATCTTCGGCCGATGGGTACGGATCGCCTCCTCCAAGGCCTCCGGCAAAATCCCGCTCTCGTCGATGGGAAGGCCGACGATGTTGAGCCGCAGAAGATTCGCGATGCCGCGAAAGCAGGGATAGGTGATCGCCTCGCAGAGGACGGTATCGCCTGGCTCCGTCATGAGGGACAGGATCGCGGTCATCGTGGGATGGGCGCCGGGGGTGACGGCGATGCGCTCGAGCTTGGGCACCATGCCGCGCATCGACAGCCAAGAGGAGGCGGCGATCTTGTCCTTCTCTCCGCCGGTCGGCGCCTGGTAGCGGAGGAGCGAGACGAGATTGGCCCCGACATAATCGAGCCCCTCCCGCATCTTGGCGAGAAGAGCCGCATCGTTCGGCTCGGGCGGCATGTTCATGGACGGGTCTTCCGCCGCGATCCGTTCCCGATCGACCCGGTCGCTCCGGCTAGACGGCGGCGTGATGAAGGTGCCCCTTCCCACATGGCTGTCGATCAGCCCGCGCGTCTGCGCTTCGGAATACGCTCGCGAGACCGTGGTGAAGTCGATGCCGAGATGCTTGGCGAGCCTTCGCTGCGGCGGCAGCCGGTCGCCCGCCTTCAAGCGGCCGAACCGCACATCGCTTTCCAGCACATCGGCGATCGCGAGATATAGCGGTTTGCTGCCGCGCACGATCTTTGGGGTCCAGTCGTTCATGATCCCTCACTTTTCTGCCTGTCCGTCCTACACGCTACCCGCGCCGATGTGAAGGAAATTGTATGTAAAATAACGGGTATATTTTTGCGCGAAACCTCGCATAATCTCGCCTCTCAACCTGTCGATTTTTCGGTCATATTTCGCTTAATGATTTGGCATACATACTATTTTCTATGCATACTTCTGTTCGGAACAAAAAATTATTGTATGGAAAATAGAATGCAGATTGACAGGATAAAGACCGGTCAACACTCTTCCTCTCATTTCCACACGGCTACAGGAGGAATGGATGCCGGCAGTCACCACGGAAGCGCACAAGGACGGCGATTTCTTCGTCGATTATGATGAGAAGGTCTTCGAGGATGTGAAGGCCGAACCGGGCGAGAAGGCACTCGTGGCCTTCCACACCGTGGCCTTCGAGGGCTCCATCGGCCTGGTCAACATTCTCAATGCCATCCGGCTGAACCGGAAGGGCTATGAGACCTCGATCCTGCTCTACGGCCCGGGTGTCACCCTCGGCATTCAGCGCGGTTTCCCGACCCTCGGCGACGAGGCCTTCCCGGGACATCAGAACTTCGCCGCCAATCTGAAGAAATTCATGGGCGAAGGCGGGAAGGTCTACGCCTGCCGCTTCGCGCTGCAGGCGCTGTACGGCCACGGCGAGCCCTCTCTCCTGCCGGGCATTGTCCCGATCGCACCCCAGGACGTTCTCGACTGCATCCTTCTGCACAAGAAGGCGAACGCCGTCGTGATCGACACCTGGACCCTCTGAGGACGTTCGCGTCGGACCGAAACCCGAGGTCCGGCGCGCCGTCCATCGTCAGACGGTCGAAGAGGATTTCACAGGAGGGAGAAACCGGATGCGAAGCGACACCGTGCGAGCCGCCGCCGTTCAGATTGCGCCCGACCTGTCGGGCCGCGAGGGGACCATCGAGCGGGTCCTGAACGCCATTGCCGAGGCAGCCGAGAAGGGCGCCGAGTTCATCGTCTTTCCTGAGACCTTCGTTCCCTACTACCCCTATTTCTCCTTCGTCTTGCCGCCTGTGCAGCAGGGCGCGCCGCATCTCACCCTCTACGAGGAGGCGGTCACGGTTCCCTCGCCGGAAACCCAGGCCGTGGCGGAAGCCGCCAAACGGCGCGGTGCGGTCGTGGTGCTCGGCGTCAACGAGCGCGATCACGGATCCCTCTACAACACCCAACTCGTCTTCGATGCGGACGGATCCCTGAAGCTGAAGCGGCGCAAGATCACGCCGACCTATCACGAAAGAATGGTATGGGGTCAGGGCGACGGCGCCGGGCTCAAGGTGGTCGAGACGAAGGCCGGCCGCGTCGGCGCCCTGGCCTGCTGGGAGCATTACAACCCCCTCGCCCGCTACGCGCTGATGACCCAGAACGAGGAGATTCACGCTTCCCATTTCCCGGGCAGCCTGGTTGGCCCCGTCTTCGGTGAGCAGATCGAGGTGACCATGCGTCACCACGCGCTGGAATCCGGCTGCTTCGTGGTCAACGCCACGGGCTGGCTGACCGAGGAGCAGATCGCATCCATTCACCCCGACCCGAAGGTTCAGAAGGGCATCAGGGACGGCTGCATGACCTGCATCGTCTCGCCCGAAGGTCGTCACCTCGCCGAACCGCTGACCGAGGGCGAAAGCATCCTGATCGCCGATCTCGACATGCGCCTCGTGACCAAACGCAAGCGCATGATGGATTCCGTCGGCCATTATGCCCGCCCCGAATTGCTTCATCTCGTTCACGACATGCGTCCGGCGAAGCCCGTCCACCAAGTGACGGACGCGCCAAAAGACGAGGAGAAAAACCGCGAAGACCCGTCCGGCGGCGAATTGGAGGAGACGAGCGATGCGTGACTCCGACCTCATCAACGATCTCCAGACCCGCGGCATGCGCCTCGTCGACCCGCGCGTCGGCCATGAAAGCCGCCGCGGCGGCGCAGGCCCCTCCGACCACAAGGCGGTGACCATCGGCAACACGACCGTGATGGTTCCGGTCCATACCGCGCCTGCCTTCGAAAGCCCCTATCTCGTCGAGACGCCGGATGCGTCCGGCCGCTCCCGGGTTACGCGCGACGGCGCCGAGGTCGCCAAGGTGCGGTTTCCGTCCCGGCCGCGCTTCTACGACCTGAAGACGGAAGACGGCATTCCGTACAATCAGATCGCGGTGCTGCACTCCCGCGACGTTCTCGCAACCACCGTGCTGCAGACCTGCATCCGCTATCAGAGCCGCAAGAAGACCTGCCAGTTCTGTTCCATCGGCCAGTCGCTCGCCGCCGGCCGCACCATTGCGAAGAAGACGCCGGAGCAGCTAGCGGAGGTAGTCAAGGCCGCCGTGGAGCTCGACGGCATCAAGCACATGGTCATGACCACCGGCACACCGCCCGGCGAGGACAGGGGCGCCGCCATCCTTGCCGAGAGCGCCGCCGCCGTGAAGGCCGCCGTGGATCTTCCGATTCAGGCCCAGTGCGAGCCGCCGGAGGACGATGCATGGCACCGTCGCATGAAGGAGGCCGGCATCGATGCCCTCGGCATGCATCTCGAAGCCGTCACGCCGGAAGTCCGGAAACGGATCATGCCGGGCAAGGCCAGCGTGCCGCTTGAGAAATATTTTTCGAGCTTCGAGGCGGCGGTGAAGGTCTTCGGCCGCGGCCAGGTATCCACCTATATCCTGGCGGGGTTGGGCGACAGCGCAGAGGCGATCCTGGCCATGGGTGAGACCCTCTGCACCATGGGAGTCTATCCCTTCGTCGTGCCGTTCGTGCCGATCTCGGGCACGCCGTTGGAAAGCCATCCGACGCCGAGCGCCGCGTTCATGGCCAGCGTCCTGAGACCGCTCGGCGAGATGATCGTCGCCGCCGGCATGCGCTCCGAGGACATCAAGGCCGGCTGTGGCCGATGCGGCGCCTGCTCCGCCCTCTCCGTCTACGAGAAGCTCAAGGTGCCGGCATGAATTCACCGGCCGCCTTCCACTCGCCCGGCTTTTTCATCCGCGCCGCAAGCCGGCCGTTCGAACGCGATGGGGCCGCCGCCCTTCGCCATCGGGTGTTTGTCGAGGAGCAGAAGATCTTCGCCGTCCATGACCGCGATGCCATCGACGCCGTGGCCACCGCGCTTGTGGCTTTGTCGACCTACGCCCACGAGGCCGACGAGGTGGTCGGCACGGTACGCATCCACGAGCCTGAGCCGAGGGTCTGGTGGGGCTCCCGTCTTGCGGTGGAAAGCCGGTTTCGCCATGTCGGCCGGCTCGGTCAGCAATTGATCCGCCTCGCCGTCTCGACGGCAAACGGCCGTGGCTGCGACATCTTTCTGGCCCATGTGCAGAAGCAGAACGTGCCGCTGTTCCGGCGGCTGCACTGGTCCCTGGAAGACGAGGTGGAGCTGCACGGCGTCCCGCACGCCCTGATGCGCGCCGACCTCGACCGCTACCCGCCCATCGAAGACCCCGAGTTCGGCTGGCTCAGCCTCGCAAGATCCAAAGGCACCAGCTCTGTGCCTCGCTCGCTTCCCGCTTCTCACGAGGTGCCCGCATTGCTCGGACCGTCACCGTCCCGTCTCGAGGGCGCGGCATGACACTGCACGCTCTCGCCGAAAGTCTGAGGCGCCACCCGTCGATCCGCGGCAAGCTCGCGATCGGGCAGGCGACCGGCATGCTCGGTCTTCGCGCAGATAGCTTCGGCCGTCCCGGCGACGACGCGGCGATCCTCCCCCGCGCCGGCGAAGGCTGCTTCGACCTCCTCGCCGGCGAAGGCTTCATCCAGCAATTCGTATCCCAAGATCCGTGGTTCGCGGGCTGGTGCGGCGTCATGGTCAATCTCTCCGACATCGCCGCCATGGGAGGACGAGCGGTGGCCTTGGTGAACCAGGTCTGGGCCCCCTCGCCCGGGGCCGCTAGCCCGCTGCTCGATGGTTTGCGATCGGCCTCCGCGGCCTATGGGGTTCCTATCGTAGGAGGCCATACAAATCTCGATAGCGCCGAGCTGGGCCTCGCCGTGACGGCCTTCGGACGCGCCGAGCGGCTCATCACCAGCTTCGACGCCGAGCCCGGCGATCTTCTCATCGCCGCCATCGACAAGCGCGGAAGCTACCGTCCGCCATACGACAATTTCTGTGCCGCCCTCGATGCCCCGCCGGAACGGCTCCAATCGGAGCTGAAGATCCTGGCCCAGCTGGCCGAGGCCGGCCTCGTCCTCGCCGGCAAGGACATCAGCCAGGGCGGCATCGTCGGGACGGCCCTCATGCTGGCCGAATGCTCCTGCGTCGGCATCCGGCTCGATCTCGATGCCATCGAGCCCCCGAAGGGCGTGACCGCGGAGCGTTGGTTGCACAGCTTTCCGAGCTTCGGATTCCTGCTCTCGGTGAAGCCGAACCGCGCGCCGGCCGTCATCAACCGCTTTACCGACGACGGCATCGACGCCGCCACGATCGGCACCCTGGACGAGTCGAGCACCGTCACCCTGTCCTCCGGCGGGTCCACCGCCCTGTTCTGGGACTGGCACGCCGATCCTTACCTTCACCTCGCAACTCGGGAGGCCATCCATGCCTGAGGTCCATTTCACGGTTCGTTGGCCGGACGGCACGCAAGAGCGCTGCTACTCGCCCTCGACCGCCATCAAGCGGCATTTCTCCGCCGGCGAAACCTACCCGCTCGCCGATTTCCTGACCCGCGCACGCGAAGGGCTGTCCGAAGCCTCCGACCGGGTCGCGGCGAAATACGGCTATGCCTGCTCCTCGGCCATGGACCAGCTCGCCCGCATAGAGGCGCGCGCCACGCTCTATCGCGATCGCGAGGATGCCAGCGTCGCCTGCACCGACATCGAAGGGTGAGCGCCATGACGACGAAGCAGCAAGCGGCGGATCGGACACTCCGATTCTCCGATTTCGAAGAAGTCGATGCGACACCCGCGCCGGACGACGCGCGCCCTCTCCGGACACCGAGGCACGTTCCCGTCGTTATCGTTGGCGGCGGCCAGGCCGGGCTTTCCGTCAGCCGCTATCTCTGCGATCGCGGCATCGATCATGTCGTCTTCGAGCGATATCGCCGTTTCCATTCCTGGCGCGTCAATCGCTGGGACAGCTTCTGCCTCGTGACGCCCAACTGGCAATGCCGCCTGCCGGGCCATCCCTATCCCGGCGACGATCCCGACGGCTTCATGCTGAAGGACGAGATCGTCGACTATCTCGAAGGCTTCGCCGAGAGCTTCTCCCCGCCCCTGCTGGAATGCATCACCGTGACTCGCATCTCGCGGCATCGGCACGGCTATGTGATCGAGACGTCCGCGGGAACCTGGTCGGCCGATCAGGTGGTGATCGCCACCGGCGGCTACGACAAGCCGATCGTGCCGCCCTATGCGGAGCGGCTGGACCCGACGGTCGTCCAAATCCATTCGCGCAACTATCGCCGGCCGTCGCAATTGCCCGAAGGCGCCAGCCTCATCGTCGGCACCGGCCAGTCCGGCGTTCAGATCATGGAGGATCTCGTCCGGGACGGCCGCGACGTGCATCTCGCCGTCGGCCCCGCCCCGCGCAGCCCGCGCATGTATCGGGGCCGCGACGCCACCGACTGGCTCTACGAGATGGGTCACTACGCCATCACCATCGACCGGCATCCCGATCCGGCAAAGGCGCTCGCCCAAACCAACCACTACATGTCCGGCCGCGACGGCGGCAAGGAGATCGATCTTCGCCGCTTCGTCGTCGAGGACGGTATCTCCCTCTACGGCTCCCTCGCCGATATGGACGGGGCGCGGATTCACTTCCTTCCTGATCTGGAGAAGAACCTGGACGATGCCGACCGCAGCTATTGCGGTATTCGAGATCAGATCGACGCCTATATCGCCCGCGAAGGGATCGACGCGCCAGAGGCGCCGCCCTTCGAGAAGGTCTGGCGACCCACCCATGAGGTCGCCGAGATCGATGCGGCAGCCTTGGACATCACCTCGGTGGTCTGGGCTATCGGCTTCCGGCCGGATTATTCCTGGATCGATGTCGACGTCTTCGATGCGCGGGGCAAGCCGGTTTTCGATCGCGGCATCACCAAAGTGCCGGGCTGCTATTTCATCGGTCTCGGCTGGCTCAACACCTGGGGGTCCGGCCGCTTTCTGGCCATCGACGAGGACAGCCGCTATCTGGCGGACGCGATCGCGAAGGCCCAGGCCGAGATCCAAGCGATGGCGGAGGCTTAGGCCATGTCGGTGGTCGCCCTTGCCCCGCGGATCGATCCGCCTCTCGAACGGCTCGGCCTATACCGCATGGGCATGCCCCATCTTTCGCCCGGCGGCCTCTCCGAGCAATGGCTCCTGCGGGAATGCGGCGACCGCCATTGGGCCCTGATTGCCGACGGCATGAGATGCGACGACGCCCTCTTCACCGATGCCGAAGGCCGGCCGCTCTACGCCGCCTTCTGCTCCTCGTCCTTGCGCCTCCACACGCCGGGCGAGCCGCTGCTCGGCCTTGAACTCGCCATCCATTCGACAGTCTGGCGCGTCGGCGGAAGCCGCATTGCCTCGGTGCACGATTTCCGCATCCATGGAACCGAGCTGGGCCGCCTCCTCCTCATCTCGACCTTCGTGGCCCATGGCCGGCCGGACAACAACCGCTCGATCCTGCGCCGGCAACCCGCGCAGGTTCCGGATCTGCCCGAGCCGCCGAACCATGTCGCCGAATTCGCCGCCGCCGCGCGCATGGCCGTGCGGGCTCTTCCTTCCAAGGCCCCGGGAGGCGAGCCGGTCTTCGCGTTCCGGCCCTGCCCTGCCCTCGATTTCAACGCCGTCGGTCTTCTCTACTTCCCGAGCTTCTCGGCCATTGCCGATCGGGCGAGATGGCACGTTGCAGCCCCATCCTCTTCCGCCGCGCGATGGGCCCGCGCGCGCGATGTCCACTATCTGGGCAATATCGATCCCGGCGAGACCGTCGCCGTCTACGCGCGAGATTCCTCGTCTTCCGCGGTTCTCGAGCTCTGGGCCGAAAACCGCCAGCGCATCGCTATCGTGAGCGATCTCTCGATCGACTAAGGGGAGATTCCGATATGCGGGAGAAGGAGATGCGAAATCTTCCTCCCCTGGAATGTTTCATCACCAAAGCATGCGCAGGCCGGCGGTTCCGTGCACGATCTCGTGCCTGTCGCCGTCGACAT
>CP188828.1:1159860-1172618 GCA_050110875.1 Methyloligella sp. ZOD6 | reverse complement strand
CGCCATGGCCGGCAGCACCGCATAGGCGGAGGTCTCGGGCCGGTAGAGCGGGATCGGACCGCCACCGCCGCCGTTTCCGCCAGCGCCGTTCCCGCCGCCGCTCCTTCCATTGCCGGAGCCCTGCACGTGGCTCGCCAGATACCAGCTCTGCGCCTCAGCCGGCGAGCCGGACCCCCGCCGCAACACATATTGATAGGGGCCGGCCGCCACCGGCCCGGTGAGCGAAAAGGCGCTCGCGCTCGTGGTCGCACCGTTCTGCGCAACCACCACCGGAATGCCGTTGCCGGAGGTCACCCCGCCGGGGCCGTTCAGATTGATTACCTGAACGCCGGTCCGACCCCTGGCAGAGCCGCCGTCCAGCACCAGCTGGTCCGTGGGCGATGCATTCCCGGCGAGCACCGATTCGATCTCCAAGCGGCCGCCGGAGCCCACATAATTGCCCGTGACGGTGAGCGTGCCGATCGAATTGCCCGGCGCCACCGTCCCGCGATTGACAACACCGGCGCTGATCATGCCGATGCCCGCAAGCGTGCCGCCGCTCTGAACCGTCACATCGCTGGTGATGGAGCCGTTCACCGCAAGCGTGCCCCCATTGATGGTTGTACGGCCGGTATAGGTGTTGGCGCCGGTCAGATTGAGCGTGCCGTCACCCAGCTTGGTGAGCGATCCGGAGCCGCTCAGCGCCTGGGAGACGGTGAAAGTGTTATTCGCATCGACGATATCCCAGCTGCCGCCGCGCGCCCCCCAGACGATGGTACGTGCGGTCGAGGTGAAGCTGGTGCCGGTTACCCGCAACGTGCCGCCATCGAAAGTAAGATCGCCGGAAGAGCCGCCGAGATTGCTGTCGGAGGAGACCGACAGAATACCTTGTTCGAGGGTCCATGGCGTGGCTTGCCCCGGCGCGCCGGTCAGTATCCAAGTACCGCTGCCGGTCTTCACGAATGAGCCGAAGCCCCGGTACTTCCCGGACGGGCCCAACTGCGAAGCGGCGAAGTTCGCACTGCCCGTACCGCCGAGGCGGAAGGTATCGGCCGTGCTGAAAGCGACCACGTTGCCTACGATGTTGGATCCCGGTCGCAGCTCCAGGATGTTCGTGCCGCCGGTGAAGTCGATAGGGCCGCCTTGTGTGCCCCTCGAAGGGGCCGTTCCAGCGGATATGGTGCCGCTATTGATGACTGTCAGGTTGGAGCCGGTAATGCCAGCCCCGCCCAATCCTCCATAGCCAGCCACGAGCGGAGCACCGCCGTCTCCTCCGGCTATGGTGCCGCTATTGACGATTGTCAGGTTGGAGCCGGCAATGCCAGCCCCGCCGTTCCCTCCGTATCCCGGATTTGGTGAGACAGCCGACCCTGGAAGTCCGCCATCGCCGCCGCGAATGGTGCCGCTATTGGTGATGCTCACACCATTCCCGAACACGCCGATACCACCATCGCCGCCACTGCCGGGATCGCCGCTGGTTTGCGTGGTGATTAGCAGTCCACCCCCGCCACCTTCCCCGCCGAGACCGCCGAGAATGTTGCCGCTGTTGTTCAGGGTGCCGCCGGGCACAGCAAAAAACACCCCCACACCGCCGTCGCCGCCACTGCCCCCACTACCGGCCGAGCCGGCAGTGCCAGCGCTATTACCGCCATTGCCGCCATTGCCGCCGGCGCCGCCGAGGAACCTCCCGCTGTTGGTGATCGGCGCTGCCCCGTTCACCAGCAGGCCATAGCCGCCGGCGCCGCCGCCGCCGCCGCCGCCGGCCTGCGCATTGTTTGGTGGTGAAGAAAGTGCCGTTCCGCCTTCGCCGCCGTCCTTACCTTTGTCGGGCCGGGGAAGCTGCGTATTGTTGTACGGTCCGCTGGTGACGATCAGATTTAGGCCACCATCGCCGCCGCCACCGCCCGCGCCCCCTTGACCGAGGGGACCGTCCCCGCCGTTTTGCCCCGGCCCGCCGCCGTTTTGACTGAATGTCGGGCCACCCAGGCCACCGCTACCAGGTCCACCGCCTGAGCCGCCGCCACCGCCGCCTGCACCGCCGCATTTGAAGCATTGGGTTCCGTCCCCAGGGGAGCCGTTGGGGTTGGCTGGATCGCCGCCAGTACCGCCCGCCTCGCTACCGGTCTGGCCACCGTTGCCGCCGACGCCACCGATGCTTTGGGCCAGCGCAGGTGCGCCGGCGAGCAGGATTACCGCTAGAAGCGCGGCGCCGGCGAAAGCGGGAAATTCCGTCAGGCCGCCAAACATCCTCACGCGCAGCTCTTGCGACGCCGCACGCACCCCTTGGTGCGATCCTCGCTGAATCGCCGATAGGGACGCGTCACGACCCCGCATAGCTCGCGGTCCCTCGTCGTTTCGCTCACAAACCAGCATGGTCCCCCGCCGCTGGGCAGGCCTTGCAGCCAGTGGTCGGGCACTCAGGGAAGGTCGCGATGATGAATTTCGAATTCCCCGCACTGCCCCCTTAGCGGCGGGCGCTATCGCGCTCTAAGACAATGGAATTGCTCAAAATCTCCGCCGCAGGAAACGGTAAGGTGATGCAATTCGATTGTAAAGTCGTTAATCGCACGCGCAGAGCGCAATTTTCCTCCAAAAGTTGAATATCTTTGCGAAAAACAATCCGTTATCCCGACCTCCTGATCCGATATCTCAAATGGTTCGTCTGACTTTATTTCCGATCAGGAAGAACTGCTTCGCTCACTGCCTTCATCAGCAGTCCCTATCAGCCGGCCGAAATTCGGATGGTATTGATTCTCATGGCTATTTTCAGAAAGTAATTTAGAACGGTTCTATTGAATAGAACGCGGAAACAACTAACCTAAACAAGATAATTGCAATACAAGTGAGTCTACTAGGATACTCGATGTATTTTCGAATATCAGTTCTATGGGATTTAATACCTGCTTCGTTTATTTGATTCACTGTGGAATTGCATTGGGAGAACTTGCATAGGCAATTATCTAAACGAAATATA
The DNA here is from genome assembly GCA_050110875.1 of Methyloligella sp. ZOD6. Classification (GTDB taxonomy): domain Bacteria; phylum Pseudomonadota; class Alphaproteobacteria; order Rhizobiales; family Methyloligellaceae; genus Methyloligella. Next base: position 1,169,665 of record CP188828.1, on the reverse strand, counting down.
AAGGAGATTAAAAATGGCTCCCTCGATCACGGTGACGACAAATATCCCGAATGGATCGGCGGTGATGACCGATACCAGCTTCAAAAAACTCGTTACAACCAAAGTGAGAGTCACGATCAATGGCCACGGGACGAATATCCCTCCCGCGGCAACGATTGCGCCCACAAGCGTTAACCCTGCTCCCAATACGAACGGCTTCGAGGTGGTGCCCGCACTCCCGCAGAAGGTCACTCCAGTTCCGAACCAGCCGGACCAGGCCTATGTGGATTTTCAGTTGCGCGTAAACCGAGGCGTTACGGGTAAGATCGGGTTCACCGCAACCGTTGACGGGATGCAGGGCGCTCCCAGCCCCAAGTTTCAGTGGAGTGCGGAGCCTTACGACCCCGAGTCGCTTGAAGTCGCTGTCGGCAATTCCGACACGGTCGTACCGGTCAATAGCGGAACATCACTACCGTTGACCCTCAGCCCCCGATCCACCAGCGGAAATCCATATATCGGCATTGAGTGCGGCATCTACTCGACCTTGTACGGTGCGTCCGACGAAGGCCTAGACAGTTTCGGAAAGGACCTGGTCGCTTCTCAGGATCAGGGCCTAAGCAATCCCATGGACGGGAACCAATCCATTCACGGGAATTACAAGGGGCTCATCCTGACCACGGACACAAACAACAACGGAGACCTGAGCCTATGGATAGGGCCTGCCACGGATGCAACATTCTCTCTGCAGTTCGAAACGTGGTATCCGGCGCTGAGCGAGAGCGTTCCAGGCAAATACGCCCTAACGAGTCTGATTCCGGACGACCCTTCTTACAATCACAACACGCAACCGGGCATAGAGGGGCTGACAGGCGACACCTATACGCCCGGGAAGACCGACACGACCCTGACGGTCACTATTCCCCATTACAGCCCGAACGACCCGAACGACCTGGTCACGGTGATTATCCAGAATGCCGGAGGGGCACCGCAAATTGCGCCTCCAATGCCGCTTCACCTGCTGACAGCACGGGACAACCCGGAGACCCAAGCGGAAGGGTATTGGGAGTTCCCCGTATACCTGTCCTACTTCCGGCAGGGCTGGGTCGAGATGCAATGGCTTGAGATTTCCTATCGGGGAGGCAACCCGACCTACTCGGATAGCACCGCTTTCCAGATGACCGTCTCGTCACTGCCCGGTCCCAATCCCAACATTAAACGGACATTGCTGGAGCCACGAGTGTTTTCCGCAGATGCAAACGGCGATCCCGAATTGACCAGGGAACTCCACGCGGGAGACTATCTCAATATACCGGCCCTTTATCCGAACGGGATCTACATCGAGGTGCCGAAAGGTCAGACCGCCATAGACGGGAAGGAGCTGACCGGAACGATCTACCTCTACGGATTGAAGTACGGAAAGACTCCGCCAGTCTCGGGCGGTCTCACGTTGCCCCAAACGAAGTACGACGCGAGTCAAGGGATCGGGTGGCACGTAGACCGCGATCAGCTGCTTGGTTGGCAAGATGACGACAACCAGGATGGCCAGTTCTGGGTCGACTATAAGTACGCGTCTGGATGGAGCCACATCTTCAATTGTCATCTCGCGACGCTGGGTAGCCATAGCTACTTCGAGTTCGAAGAAGAGCCGGTTAAGCAGCGAAAGGCTTCCTGACGAATTGCTTGATCGCGGCGGGTCAGCCGGACGGCTGACCCGCCCTCTCGGGCAGCGCCAGGACGATCCCGAAACTCATAGTTCCGATCTGCCCGCCATAGACTTCAACCCAGTCTCGAGCAGCGAGGACGAGATGACCAAGCACGACCGAAAATTCGAAGCCGCACCGGAAAACGAGGCGCAGGTGAAGGATGCCGATTTCGGTCCGCCGGATCTTCCCCAGGTGGTCGGCGGACGGCTGGACGTTGGCGGCATGACCCAAGATCTACAGGTCCTATGCGATAGCGGCAACGAGCAGATCGGCGGTCATGTAACCGCCTATCTGGATACAGATGACGTGCAGGGCGTTTCCTTAGTTGTCACGCCCGACAATGAGCATTGGGAGAAGTTTCCGGCAACGATTCCCAAGGGCTTGATCGGCAATGGGCAGCACGTCGTCTACTACAAGTGGTTCGATCCCGACTGGCATGGAAACCCGGCAAATCCCTCGGAAAAAAGCCTGCCCTTTACGGCTGTCAATTCTCCCTATGTCACGCCTGAATACTCTTCAGCCCAAATAGTTGCTGCCGCATCGATATCGGGAGGTCCGCTGACTTTCCCCCCCGATGCAGGTTTTCCCACCACGGGCTTCGCGAATGCTTCGTTCCAGCCGCGGCCGACAGGAAACGAAAGTGACAATGCCAAGTTCAATTGGAAGTGCAGCGATCCCTGCGCACGCGTGGATCAGCAGGGAAATGTGCAGTTCCTCAGCAAGCCGTCAAGTCCATTCAAGATCACCGCGACCCCAGCCCTGGCTCAGGATGCGGATCCATTCGTTTATACGGTCGATATCAAGTCCTGGTTCGTGAGCGGACTTCATTATTACGATGAGAAAGTGACGCCCTATCCCAGCATTACAAACGGAGACCTTCACGATCTGGCAAATAAGCTTGGAGGGAAAGTACCAAGCGCACGCGCCCTGGCTGGGTTGACCGACGAGGATGTGGCGGTTCTGAAGAAACAAGCCGAGGAGGCCTATCCTTATCCGCCATCCCCCATGTCCTTCCCGGAAAAGCTCAATAAGATCGGATCCTTATATGGGGAGTGGGGCTTTCCCGGAGCCTATACCGGAGAATGGTATGCCGGCTTGTTATGGGTGTTCTTTACCGACACGACTTTCCAGGTATCCGAATTGCCAGGATTGAATTTTTTCGTCTGTCCGGATTTGGGAAAGGGCAATTTCAAGGCCGAGAGCGTTGAGATTAACGACGGGTCTCTCAACGGCTTTTGCCTGATGTTCGACGTATGAAAGTAGATGCCTTCGTTGTCGGGATCGGTATCGTCCCTCTGAGAGATCGTCACTCGAAGAGATGGAAAAATCGTCCAACTGAAAGGCTCTAGAGATGCGCTCGCCCATTGAGCGTTCCCAAAGCTCAGCGACTCTCCGGCAGCACGACACGCACTTGCAGCCCGCCGTTCTCCCGATTTGAAAGCTCGATCTCACCGCCATGCTTTCGGATGATCGAGCGGGCTGCTGTGAGGCCGAGACCGTATCCTCCCCTCACGCGCTGACGAGCCTGGTCCACGCGGTAGAAGGGCTCGAAGACGCGCTCCAGATCTTTCTCGGCGATCCCGGGCCCCGCATCGGTGATGACGACCTCGCAGCCCCCCGGAATCCGTGCGGCATGGATCCTGGCGATGTCGCCATACTTGACCGCATTCTCGATGAGGTTGGAGAAGGCGCGTTTCAGCGCCAAGTGACGCCCTTCCACCACGAGCCCGCGCGGCACATCGATTTCGACGGGCCGGCCCTCGTCCTGGGCATCGTCCGCGATAGTCTGGAGAATGGCTGAAAGATCGACCGGCTCGGTCTGCTCGCTTCCGGCATCCTCGCGGAGGAAATCGAGCGTCGCTTCGATCATCGCTTCCATCTCGTCGAGATCGCGATTGACCGCTGCCAGGTCGGCCCGATCCGGCGTGCCGTTGGTCCGCAGGCGCATCCGCGTCAGCGGTGTGCGCAAGTCGTGGCTGATGGCGGCCAGCATTTGCATCCGCTCCGTCATCATGCGCTGGATGCGCCCATGCATATCGTTCAGCGCCGTTGCAAGCGTGCGCACCTCCGTCGTGCCGACCTCGGGCAGCTGGGTGGGCCGACCTTCGATAAAGGCGGCGCGCGCACCGCTCGCCAGCCTGTTCAGGGGGCGCGTGAGCCAACGGCCGATCAGGATGGCGACCAACAGCACCCCGATGGCGCCGATCGCCGTCGAGATCAGAACGCTCGGCGAGGTCAAGCGCGCCTGCCTCACCTGAGCCAGGGTCACGTTTAGCCAGCTCCTATCCGGCAACGCCATGGAGATCAGGGTGACGTGGTGCCCATCGAGATGAGCGTGGTGTGCCGCCTCCGATTCGGAGAGGGCAGGATGACGGTGTCGGCGACAATCGACTGTTGCGCCTCAATTTGCTGAGGGAATACGAACCATCATCTGCGTGATCTTCCGAATGCCACCGAACCCGATCATACGAGGGACAACATCCATCTCGATCTCGGGCGCCGCTTCGAGGAGGGCCTTGAGGCTCTCTTCCATCTCCAGCCGAGCCAGCAGGTCGCCGATGCACCGGTGCGGCCCCAGACCGAAAATGAGATGGAGACGGGGGTGATCGGTTCGGCGCATCAGGAATTCGTCCGGCCTGGCGTAAAGGTTCGGATCACGCATCGCGGACATGGTACTGAGTTGCAGGGGAACGCCGGCAGGTATCCTTGCCTCGCCGATCTGCATTTCCGTCACAGTGAAGCGCGGGAGGTGGCCGACCGATGGCTCGAAGCGAAGGCTTTCGGCTATCGCTCCGGGGACCAGCGATGGGTCGGCCCGCAGGGCGGCCCAGTCGTCCGGGCGCTGGCGCAGCAACGAGACCGCGATTGCAAACGCCGCCCGGGTCGTGTCGCTACCCCCGAGCATGAACGCGATAACCTGGTGCACGAGGTTGCTGAACTCGATGTTCCGGGTTTGCTTCCAATCGGTGACCAGCCGCGAAAGCAGGTCGTCCTTCGGTGCGCTCAACCGCGACGACATTTGCTCTTCGACATAGGCAAAGACCTCGCTCGCCCCCGTCTCGATCCGGTCGTGCTTCTCTATCGGGTAGATCGACGCGATCCCGTCGGCGATGGCATAGATGCGAGGGGCAAAGTAGGAGGCTTCGGAGACCGGGAGCCCGAGGATCGCAGCAATCATCTCCGACGGCACCCGCCCGCACATGCCCTCGACAAAGTCGAAGCTCTCGCCCCGCGGCAGGTCGGCAACGATCGAACGCGCGACTGACCGGATACGGTCCTGCATACCGAGAATTGCGTGATGCGAGAAAGTACGAGCAAACGGGCCGCGCTTCGTCCGGTGGTTCTTGCCGTTGGAAAACAAGGCCATGTCGCGCAGGAACCGGGCCATCGCGCCGTCCGGGATCTGATGGAACCCGACGTAATCGCGGCCTTCGAGCTGGACTGTCTGGTCGTTCTTCAGAAGGGACAACACGTCGTCCGCGCGAAGGGCCCAGTAGCTTTGCTCGCTGATCCTGATGACCGCATGATCTCTCCGCAGCTCGGCGAATCTGGTGTGGGGATCCTCGAGCAGCCATTCCGGGTCGATCAGCGGCGCTTCGATTGCGATCGGGGCAGCCTGGTTCGCAGCCTGGTTCATTGTGTTGCTCCTTCGATGGAGACCCGAACGTCACCCTCTTGCCCGCCGCGCAAGCCGATCATCTCGTGACACGCCAACCAACTCACCTGCATACAATTCTCAGTACGACGCAGAGTAGTGCACAAGCCATTTCGTGCCAGAGTTGTGCTAGGCGGTTTTCGCAGGCCGGGCGCGTCTCTCAGACCGTTAGACGATAATAGAGGGCCGTAAGACGCTCCGGTAAGCTTTCGAGCCGAGCGATTTGCACCGTATTTCTCGCACCAAAGATACGCTGAAAATCGCCGCCGCCCCCTTCGCCAAGACCGACCGCAAAGCAATCGATCCCCCGCGCGGCGAGCGACAAAACCGCCCTGCGCGCGTCCTCTGCCAGATAGCGGTCGTCATCCACATCGACATCGGAGGGGTCACCGTCGGTGACAACCAGCAGTAACCGCCGATGGCTCCGCTGCGCCTGCAAGTCAGCGCCACTATGTCGGATCGCGGCCCCCATTCTGGTGGAAAAAGCGCCCTGCAATCCGGCAAGCGAGGAGTGCGCATCCGGGTCGTAGGGGTCTCCGAAATCCTTGATCCGGTAATACCGCACGTCGTCGCGTTGATTTGAGCAGAAGGCAGCGATCGCGAAAGTATCGCTCACACGGGCCATCGCCTCGGCAAGGACGGCTGTCGCCTGACGCTCGATATCGAGCACCGTACCCGTAGTTTCCCGCAGCCGGTCGTTTGTCGATTGCGAGATATCAAGCAGCACCAGCACGGCCAGATCGCGCGACCGCCGAACATACCGGGTGAAAATATTCGAACCCGGTTTCTGACCGAGGCGCCGGTCCACTGTGGCATCAATGCAGGCATCGAGGTCGAGGCCGTCGCCATCCTTCTGGCGATGCATTCGGTGCGGTCGGCTCACACTTGCCGACCGGATCAAGGCGCTGATACGTTCGACGAGCTTGTGTTGCTCGGCGAGAATCCTATCGATCGCTTCCGCGCAACCAGGGCTCGGCCGGTACTCGACCAGCGTCGTCCAGTCCGGGCGCTCCCTCCCGGTGAGATAATCGTACTCGGGGTAGCGGGCGACGAGCAGACCGCCATCTTCGACAGGCTTCAAAGCGGCGGGCTTCGACTCCGCAGCTTGCTCCGGCATCTGATCGTCTCGATCTCGGTCCTGCGGGCTCTCGCTGTCCTCCTCGTGCTGCTTTATCCGCACCGCTTCGAAGAGCATTTCGCTGTCCTCGCTCTCCGGTGGTGGGGGCTGGTCGAAATCCCAAAGCCCGCGATTATCGTCCCGGTAGGCCGGCTCGACGACACAGCTGCTTTCGTTGAACTGGATACGCATCTGTCCGAGATCGTTACCGAGTAGATTTCCAAGATCCCGCGACACATTCGGATCTTGCCAATCCGCACGACGTTCGAAGAAGAGCTGGCGTCCTTTGACGATCCAGTTGTCGCTGTCCTCATAGTCCGGGTCGATCAACGCGCGCGCCAACCTGGCCAATAGGTTCGGAGCGGTTCGCGCGCCTGAGGGCTGGGCCGTAAAAAACGGAAGCCATAGCCTACGAAGGCCCGGATACTGCTCCATCGCCAGTTGCTCGATCCGGGCATCTTCGATCAGGGAGACCAGTGCGATCTGAATCGGTTTCAATTTGCCGGGTGCGAAGCGCGCACCCGAATGGACGAAATGTGCGCCGATATGGGCGAGGCTGGCCCGGAAGATGTCGTCGGACTGCTCTCCGCGATAGCCTCGAAACGTGGCCGGCATCCAAACGATCCCGTGCCCGAAGGTGGCGCGCCGCGCCGCCTGCACGGCAGATCCCGGAGCCTGTTCGTGCATAGGCAAACGTAACCCCCAAAGCGCGGTCAGGTAGGCCTTCAGCTTCGGCTCGATATCCGCAAAAAGAACTTCGCCCGCCTCACGTTGCAGCCATCGCTCCGCGTCGAGATCCTCGAAGGTGAAGAAGGCCCGACGCCGCTCCGTGTCGTTGCCGTTGGCACGAACCCCCGCCAACAGCCACGCTTCGAAGCGATCGGCCGCGACTGCGCTGACGATCTTCTCCATATGCCCAAGAAGCGGAAGCACCGATTCTGGTGCTGCGCTGGCGAACCATTCGATACTGCTCAGCCAAGACAGAACCTGATCGGGATTCTTCCATCGCTCGGCAACCCGAAGGGCAGCCCACGGCAGCTCGGCGGCCGCGTTCGCCCCCGACTTGATCGCAATGGCCGAGACAGTGGCGGCGAGCGCGATGGCAGGAACGGGACCGACGTCTCGCGCTATGGCGAGTGAATGGCGGCGATAAGCGTTCACCACGCTCAACCCGTATCCGGCTTGAGACAAACGCCGTGCTGCATCACACCACTGCGTGCTTGAGGGTCCGAAACATCGGCGTTCTTCTTCTGTCAGGGATGTAGGCGTGAGCTCTGAACTATTGTTGGGAATACCGCGAGGCGGAACTTGCCCGTTCTCCATGGGGCTCCCCTCCCGCTACAAGCACGCAGACAATGCGGAGGTCAGAGCGCTCCGGATATCGGGGTCGTCGGTAACCGGCAGCACGATCGCAATTTGGCAGGCTTCGGCAATCGGAATGCCACGGCGGATGAGCTGCCCCGCGCGGATCAGCATTCGGGTGGATGCACCCTCCTCCAGCCCCTGTCCTCTCAGGTTCCGCGATTGCTGGCCGATCGCCACCAAATCGCTCGCGATCCGATAATCGACGCCGGATTCGCGCGCGACGATTTCAGTCTCTGCGTCGGAAGCTGGATAGTCGAAGCTAAGGGCCGCAAAACGCTGCTTCGTCGACTCCTTCAAGTCCTTCAATACGCCTTGGTAGCCCGGGTTGTAGGAGACGACGAGCTGGAAATCCTCATGCGCAGGCACGACCTCATTGTGCTTCTCCAGCGGCAGCACCCGTCGATCGTCCGTCAATGAATGGATGACGACCGTCGTGTCCTGGCGCGCCTCGACAATCTCGTCGAGATAGCAGATCGCGCCGTAGCGCGTTGCAAGCGTAAGCGGGCCGTCCTGCCAGACAGTCCCCTCCCCATCGAGGAGATAGCGCCCGACGAGATCGGAGGCGGTCATGTCTTCGTGACAGGAGACCGTGATCAATGGCTTGCCGAGCCGCCAAGCCAGATGTTCGATGAAGCGCGTCTTCCCGCAGCCGGTCGGACCTTTCAGCATCACCGGCATCCGCTCGGCATAGGCAGCTTCAAAGAACTTCACTTCATCTCCAAGCGAGCGATAGAAGGGCTCTAGCTTGAGTGTGTACTGGTCCAATGACATGGCCGGCTAGGTGCCTCCGTATAAGACGGCGTCTCCTCGACAACAGTGCCGGCGCCGAGGAGCCCAGAGCCGCTGCCGAGAGCGTGAAGCAGTCGTGCAGGTCACAACAACACGGCGACTGGACGCCTTAGCGGTGCTCCCCAGACTTCTGATTCGGCAGGCCGTCAATAGGACATTCGTCGGTCCCTACAGTCGAGCGCGTCAGCGCTTCCACCTGCTCTCGCGTCGCGTCTGGATCGGCGATCCACTTGGCGTAGAAGTCGTAAGGACATTCGGCCAGACCGCGATCGTCCTCGCCGGAGCCGATCCGCCCTGTGTAGCCTCGGTGAAGCAGTTTGAAGAGATGGTTCTCCGACTGCATGTTGCGTCGCGCATCCCGGATCGCCGAGACGGAGAGCTGGGCATACTGCATGCCGTTTTCCTCCTCCGCACATTCGCCGAGCGTCCGGCCATCGAAGCCGATAAGTGCGGAGTGGCCGAAATAGGAGTAGACGCCGTCGAACCCGGTCGCGTTTGCGACCGCAACGTAGGAGTTGTTCGCCCATGCCATGGCTTTCGACATGACCACTTGCTGCTCCTTCGCGGGGTACATGTAGCCCTGGCAGCGGACGATCAGTTCTGCGCCCTTCATCGCACAGTCACGCCAGATCTCTGGATAGTTTCCGTCATCGCAGATGATCAGACTGATCTTCAGACCCTTCGGCCCCTCGCTCACATAGGTGCAGTTCCCCGGATACCATCCTTCAATTGGCACCCACGGCATGATCTTCCGGTATTTCTGGACGATCTCGCCTTTGTCGTTGATCAGAATAAGCGTGTTGTAGGGCGCCTTGTTGGGATGCTCCTCGTGCCGTTCGCCGGTCAGAGAAAAAACGCCCCAGACCTTGTTGCGAACACACGCCTTGGAAAAGATTTCGGTCTCCTCGCCAGGACAGGCTGAGGCGGTCTCGTACATTTCCTTCTGGTCGTACATGATGCCGTGAGTGCTGTATTCCGGGAATATTACGAGATCCATACCCGGCAGACCGACCTTCATACCGTCGATCATCTTGGCGATATTCTCGGCGTTCGCCAAAACCTCATCTTTGGTATGCAATCTCGGCATCTTGTAATTGACAACCGCGACGCCGACCGTGTCGTTGCTGCTGGAAATATCACCGTGATACATGGTGTCGTCCTCTCTTGTCGTAGCTCACTCGGTAATCCCGATCGCGG
>CP188828.1:1104786-1159810 GCA_050110875.1 Methyloligella sp. ZOD6 | reverse complement strand
TGATACATGGTGTCGTCCTCTCTTGTCGTAGCTCACTCGGTAATCCCGATCGCGGCCTGCCAAGCGGCGCGGCCTTCATGCAGGTGCTGAGGTTCGAGTCCGGATCCGGTTCGCGTTTCTCCTGGACGGAAATGCTGTCGCTCGAAGACCTTCAGAGAATTTCCTTTCCAAAGGGACCTATATGTTGGAGGCCAATCTCGATGGATGGGCCCCGGCCAAGCTACGAAATGGACGATACGCAAACCCGGCCAGAGCCCCAGGAACAACTGTGATCGAGGTTATTTCAGCATGTCGAAAGACGTGTCGAAGGAAAGGCTCGCCAGAAAGCGGTTGCCGCACGAATCCCGCTGGCCGATGAACGCGGCACAACCGGCGTCGCTCAAATCCGATCCCGTATACCGAAGATCGAGCGTGGCCGCCTTGTAGGTGAATCCGACGCCTGCATTCCAAAATGTATAGTCGGGCGCGAAATCGTCGCTCACCCACTGCCTGCCGATCTCGCCGGAGAAATACGTCCCGATATTCTCCGGAAGGCCGAACTGCGGCAGGTTGATGCTGACGAAGGCGGAGGAGTGGGTTCCGTCGATGCCGTTATAGCCGATGAACGAGCTCGTCCAGAACAGGTTGGCGCCGACCGTGATGTCGTCGGAAAACGTGTATTTCGAGATGCCGTAGATCTTCCAGAAATCGAGCTGGTGACCGGGGTTCTCGCCCAGATAGTCGATATAGACGTAACCGCCATCAAGCGTGAGCTTGTCGAAGCTGTGACGCAGGCCACCGTAGTAATCGAACTCGGCGTAAGGATCGGTGCCCTGAAAGTCGACATTCGACGTCCAGATGCCGGCATAGAGACCGTTCTCCAAATTGATCTCGCCATAGCTCTGAACCGCCGGCTTCCCGCGTGTTTGCGAGACACTTCGCAGATTGTAATCGCTCGCGAGCTTGGTCCCGAAAAAGATATCGAACGGCAATGGCGACGGATCGAGCGACTGCTCTACGTCCTCCGCAAAGGCCGACGTGGCGGCGATACAGATCGCCAACACGCCCGTCGCCAGCGTCAGTTTGATCGAAGACATTCTTACATCCCCCTGGTGTTGAACTAACTAATTTAGTCTAGATGGACTCTAGAGTTTTTATCTAGAAAAATAGCTAGATCGAGGGATTAAGAAGGCGGCCGTGGCGCAAGTGGTACACTTTTGGGTTTGCGCGTAATTTCAGTGCGTTGTGCCCGATCGGGCGGCAGAGTCAGGCATCCGTTTGAACAGATAGATCTGGGAGCCGTGCCCGCCGTCTCCGGCGCGGGGCACCTGCAGCTGCTCGGTCAGATAGCGGAAGACAATTCGCGCGGCCGCGGGCGAAAGCGCGGGCTTCCAGAGCCAAATATCCCGCTCGCGATCCACGGCGTGCTGGCCGAACATCGCCTCTTGCGCATCCGCCGCGCAGCCCACGCGCCACTCTTCGGGACGCGCGCCAAACTCCTTGATGTAGCTGAGGCACTCGAATCTGATCTGCTGCGGGCTGTAGATCATGGGATCAAACCGGGTTGCGCCGGAGACGCGCATGAAGCGACGCCTCGGGTGTGCGGGAGCGCCAGGCCTCGACCAAAGCTGCCCCCTGGTGTTTCTCGTCGGCGGACATCTGGGAGACGACGGCCTCCAGCGCGCTCAGCGCATTCCCCACACCGTGCTGCGCGGCGAGCGACAGCCAGACGAAGGCCTCGACACGGTTTTTCTCCACGCCGATGCCGTTGATGTAGAGATAGCCGAGACGCGCCTGGGACGGGTAATGCCCCGCCTCGGCGGCCGCGCGATACCATTTCGCGGCCAGCTCGTGATCTGCCGGAATGCCCTCGCCCTTCGAGTAAAGCGTCGCCAGATTGTATTGTGCGAAGAGAGCGCCCTGCTCGGCCGCCTCGGTCAGCCAGCGCGCCCCCTCGGCTTGGTCCGCCGCCACGCCCTGCCCCATGGCGAGCATCGCGCCGAGATTGGCCTGTGCCAGGACGTTTCCGGCTGCCGCCGCCTCCCGGTAGAGCCCGACGGCCTGAGACAGCGATGCCGCCACGCCTTCGCCATTGGCATACATCGCAGCCAGCCAAGCCTTGGCATCGGCGTCGCCCTGCCCGGCAAGCTCCGAAAACAAGCCGAAGGCCTTTTCGAAATCACCTTTCTCGTAGGCTGCAACCGCGGCCGCGACGGCCGATTTCTCATCCACGTCCAAATTGAGCGAGAGCATCGCGGTCAACCTCCGGCGTGCTGATAGAGGGGATGCGGGAACGGCTCGCTCGGCGCGCCCATGGCGCGATTGGCGACCGCGCGCTGCATCCAAAGCCCCTGGGGATCCGACTGAAGCGGAAGCGGTGCCCCGATCGTCTCCGGACGGAAATTGGTGCCCCAACGGACCGTCTCGCGATGATCGGCGCAGGCCTTCACGGCGCGGCGCTCGATCTCTTTTGTCCAGAACGCCGAGCTGCTTTCGCCTGCCGTACCGAAAACGGAATACCGGCAAAGCGTCTGGCCGAGCGCCGTCTGCTGCAGGACGATGGCGCAGGTTTCCTCATGCGCCCGCAACAGAACGAGATTCGGAAACAGCCATGCGGCATGTGCGGGCTGTCCCTCGACAGAGCTCGAGGAGAGCAACCACGCCCCGGTCTCGTCTTCGCATTCCGGATCGCCGGCGGCGAGATGCTGCCCGAGCAGCTTCCAGTTCCCATCGAACTCGAGCCATCCCGATGACGAGCGCCGGACATCGTCCTTGAAGAATTGACCCGCCTCGTCGAGACGCGAGAACGCCGTCTCGTTCTGTTCCGGCGCGACATCGAGATTGACGAAGATCAGCGGGCCGCGCCGCGCCGCGTGGGCCGTGAACAGCCGCTCCGGCTGAAGCCCGAGATACTGCTCCATCTCTGGCGTGTCGTTACCGAGCTCACTCGCGGAAATGGCGCCGCGATCGCGGCTATAGCCGCAGGAGGTGAAGGAGCATTTCGTCTTCTTGCCCGTCTGGCATTGCAGCGGGATGGCGCGGCACCCGCCATGCTGCGCTTTGTTGAATCGCGCGACCAGCCCACTGCCGACCCGCTGCACATGGATACCGTGATTGCCGACCGTGAAGGGCAGAAGGTCGCCTTCGTGCGGAATCTCATCTGTGCTGCCGATGCAGATCCAGTCCCGCGTCCAGATCGTTTCGTCCTCGAGAAGACTGAAACGCAGCGAACGGAAGGCGGTGGGTGGCAGGACACGAGCCTCACTGAGACCGCCGAGCGCTTCGGCATAGAACGCCGCGCTGCAAAGATCGTGACCTTCGTCATGGAAGCCGAAATCGGGACGGTGAAGCATCGAGTGAATCCTTCAAGTCTGAAGTGTCGGTCTGAACTCCCGCAACGTGGGCGGCTTCCCCCGTGACTGTTCTTGCGAAGCCGCCCACGCCGTGGCGCATTTGTTGCGGATGGGAGAGACGGTGCCCACGGACGGGCCGTGGGCACCGCAATGCGCCTTAATTTCAGCCTTGAGGTGCCAAGGCCGGCGTCTCGTAATCCGCCCGTCCCCGATGCTTGATGGCATCGGCCGGCGGCGGCGGCAGCGGTCCGTCCGCCATGAAGCGGTCGAGCACGTTGCCCACCAGGGTCGAGATGTTGTTCTTGCAATCGTTCCACGGCAGGGAGCCGCAGAAGGCGATCGACGAGAACGAGAAGCACCCGCCGCCGTTCGGCGTCTCGTGATAGGCGATATCCGCCCGCACGCGAGGATGGGTGGTGCCGTCGAGCCCCTGCTGGTTGAAGCCGAAATCCTCCATGACGATGAGGTAGGCTTCCGTGTGTCGGCCGGCCGACGTTGCCACGGCAAGCGTATGGGGCGGCGACCCGAGCGTGACGTCGACGATATCGAGCTCCAGGCCGGCGGCGCCGCCACCGACGAGCCCGAAATTGCCGATCTTCTCGTCGTACTCGATGCCTTCGAAGGCCCAGGACACGCGGGGGTCCATGCTGTCCGGCGTCCGGCTGAAATAGCTCGAGACGTCGAAGCCCTCCGCCGACATGCCGACGCCGGCGACCGAGTAGAGCGACCGGCCGCGATAGCGCCACATGCCGCCGAGCTCACCGGTACCCTGGTGATAATATTCGCCGGGCTCCGCACGCCACGTCCGAATACCCGACTCGCAACGGCGCATCTCGGTGATCACGCCTCGGCCCAGCTCGTCGTAAGACGGATGGAACGAATGCACCCAGTACCAGGCGTCGGCGCCCATATACATCAGGCGGCCGCCGCGCTGGGTATAGTTGTGCAGCGCGTCGAGCTGAGTGCCCGTGTTGTGCTCCGGATGGGACCCGGTGATGATCACGTTGTAGTTCTCAAGCCGGGCCAGCCCGTCATAGGTCACGTCCTCGTCGGTGATGACGTCGTACTCGTAGCCCATGGTCTCCAGCCAATAGATCAGGTGGAGATCGGCGGGGTACTGCCACGGCGCCTGAGCCAGGAAGTGATCGTATTTCGGACGCATGCTGAGGATCGGCCGCAGACGCGACGACAGGCAGATGCCCGAACCGTCCGTATGGGTGTCGTAGATCGACCCGCCATACTCGCGATGCTCGGCCAGGAACATGTTCTGGTGCTGCATGATCGGCACGCGATAGACGAACAGCTCCGCGCCGCCCGCATTACACGCCACATGCTCGTTGGCATAAGCCATGTAGCTGATGGTCGGCACCATCACGGCGATCTTCGATTGCTCCTTGCCGATCTCCGGCACAACCCAGAACGGGATGTAGTCCTCGTCGCCCTCCTCGCTGGTGAGCTTGAGAGCATAGAAGCGGCTCTTGATGCCCTCCTCCGGCACGTCCCATTCCAAGTCGACCTCCCAACGGGCGTTGTCGAGATCGTCGTCGTGGAAGTGGATGGCGCCGTATTCTTTCTTGGCGAACTTCCAATCGAAGTTCTGACCGCACCAATTGTAGCCGGTCATCGCGCGGGTCGGGCAGTTGACCAGCGTCGCGTCGAAACCGTACGGGCCGTTGTCCTTGGCGACCAGCGTGTCGATGCCGTTCCCGAAATCCCAGGCCGCCACGATGGCTTCCGACAGCACACCGGTCGGGCCGGAGTTGCGGCGCTCGGTCAGCCCTGGCTGCGCCCCGCCCTTCATCTGCTCGATCTCGAACCGGTTCAGCGCCTTGTTGCAGATGCGCGGGCTGTCGATCTTGCCGTTGTAATGACCGGTGAGCCAGACACCCGCCGGCTGGGACGAGTTGCCCAGCGGATCGCTGTCGATTCTATCCACATACGCAGCCAGCGCGACCGGCGCATCGCTGTGCACGACCTTGGTGTCGACCGTGGTCTTCACCGGCTCGATGACGGGATCCAGCGCATAGACGATTTGCGGCTCGTGATAGAGCACGACCTCGCCGGTCTCCGCATCGAAGCTGGCGGCGATGAAGTGCCAGGCATGATCGCGAATCGGCACGCCCGTGGTGATCTTCTGATCGTTGATGCGCAGCTCGATGAAACCGTCTTCATTGATGAAGAGGCCGTAGCCCTTGCCGTCCATCCACTTGGTCACGAGACCTTGCGCGCCATGCTTCCAATATTTCGGGTGGGTCTTCGGCGTGGTCGGCCAGATCCAGCACTGCAACGTGAAGCTGTCGACGTGGAACTGCGGCGCATCCTCAACATAACCGTAGGAGCCGCTATGGATGATCTGCTTGCGGCCCTTATAGGTTCCGTTCGCAGCCGTCTCCAACGGACGTTCGATGAAGCCCGGACCGCGCGGATTGGTATCGCCGTGGATCATCTGGACCACCTCGGCCTTGAACTCGGACGGGCCGTCGCAATTGACGTAGAACTTGATCTTGTCGCCGGGATGCACACCGAGCTTGTCGGCATATCCGGTTAGCCTCATGGCACACATGGTATTCTCCAATCTTTAAATGCTCGCTGCGCATGGCTTCGCCATTCCCATCCCCGTGAGGGACGCGGCAGCAGTCGATCGCAGTGTTTGAATCCGAGGGGCCGGAGCCCCTCAGCAGGACGCGCCGATCAGGTCACCGGCCAGTTATCGTCCCGGTGCTTCCAGCCTTCTTCGAAGTTCTCCGGCATGCCGGCGGTCTCCGGCAGCTCGTCCAGCCGCATCAGGAAGATGTCGTGCTGGATTTCCTGCTCGTCCGTGTAGACCTTGTCGTTGACGAACTCCGGAGGCACGCCGCGGATGCCGGAGAGACGGCCGATGCGCCACTCCTTATCCACCTTCGTGCAGATCGTGATGAGCTTTCCCGCCGGCGACTCGCCGCGCATGCGCAGCAACACCTTCCGAAGCGTCGGGTATTCGTGGACGCCGCCGGTCACCACCGTGGTGTCGCCGGGCGTCTCGCATTTCAGCACCGAGAACCCCGCGACGCCCTTCATGGACTCGACGCACTCCTTATGCTGCCGAATGAGTTCTTCGCGCTCCGGCGTGCCTTTCTTCGGAATTGGAATCATATTTCGCTCCGTTCCTTACTGCTCTACTTCCTCTCTCAAATCATTGGCGCAGGGCTCCGCAATTCCCGGATGCCGAGCGCCCTCCTTGGGCTCCCAAGCCTTCAACGCGTGGCGTCAGATCGTCATGTGCCGCTCCACGAGTTCGTCGGTCATGTCGGAGATCGGACCGCTGGCGACCACGCGGCCGTTGTCGACCATGACGAATGCGTCGCCGAGCTTTCGCGCGACCTTGATGTGCTGTTCGGTGAGGATCAGGCTGATGCCATGCTGCTTGTTCAGCATCTGCAGGATCTCGCCGATCTCGTGCACGATGTTCGGCTGGATGCCTTCCGTCGGCTCGTCCAGCAAAAGCACTTGAGGATCGACGGCGAGAGCGCGCGCCACGGCAAGCTGTTGTTTCTGGCCGCCCGAGAGAAGGCCGGCGCGCCGATCGAGATTCTCCCGCAGATAGGGGAATATCTCCAGGCACAGCTCCGGGATCTCGGCTGCCTTGTCCCGCCGTGCGAACGTGCCGAGCATGATGTTCTCGCGCACTGTGAAATCCGGCAGGATGCCGCGCCCCTGCGGCACGTAGCCGATCCCGTAGGTCGCTCGGATATAGGTGGGTTTGTCCCCGATTTGGGCACCGTCGATCTCGATGGTGCCGGTCGATCTGTCGGTCAGCCCCATGATGGTGCGCATCAGGGTCGTCTTGCCGACCCCGTTGCGTCCCAGCACGCAGACGCATTGCCCCTTCTCCAGCGCGAAGGAGAAATCCCGGAGGATCGGCGTCGCGCCGTAATAGGAGGTGACCTTTTCAAGTTCCAACAGCGTGCTCATGCCGCCTCCTCCTGCTCGCCGAGATAGACGTCGCGCACGCGCGGATTTTCTTCGATGGCGGAGATGCTGCCTTGCGCGAGCAGAGAGCCCATATGCATCACCGTCACCACATCGGCGATCTCGCGCACGAAGCCCATGTCATGCTCGACCACGACCAGCGTCGCCGTCTCGCGCAGATCCTTGAAAATCCGCGTCGTCTTCTCGATCTCGGCTTCCGTCATGCCGGCGATCGGCTCGTCCATCAGCAGAAGCCGAGGCTCCTGCATCAGCACCATGCCGATCTCCAGCCATTGGGTTTCGCCGTGGGAGAGGTTCCCTGCCAGCGCCTCGAGCCGATGGGTCAGGCCGGCAAGCGTCGCGATCTCGTCGAACTTCCGCTTCAGCCCGGCAGGCGTGAACGAGAACAGGTTCGAGAAGGGATTGGTCTGACGGCTATAGGCGACTTCCAGATTCTGCCGCACGGTCATGTCGCGCAGCACAGCCGGCACCTGGAACTTGCGGCCGATGCCGGCGCGGGCGATGATATGCTCGTCCTGCCCCGTGATATCGTCGCCCGCGAACAGGATCCTGCCGGATGTCGGCTTCACCCGCCCGGTGATCAGATCGATGGTTGTCGTCTTGCCGGCGCCGTTCGGCCCGACCAGGCAGCAAATCGTCCCTTCGATCACTTCCATGCTGAAATCGTCGATCACCTGGATCGCGTCGAAGCTCTTGGACAGATGCTGGATTTCCAGAAATCCCGTCATCGCTAGGCCCTCTCCTCGGCCGGCATCGATTTGATGTTCCGGTCGACATTGCCGAGACGGCGCGTGCTCAAGAATCCCAGCCCGGCTTCCGCGAGGCTGGCGAGCCCGTTGGGCAGGAAGCGCACCACGACGATGAAGAAGCCGCCGAGAATGAGCAGCCAGGTCGAGAGGAACGCATCGCCCAGATAGCTCTGCCCACCCTGGATGATGAAGGCGCCGAGCATGGCCCAGAGCAGCGAGTTCCGCCCGCCGATCGCCGCCCAGATCACCATGGACAGGCTGAAGGACACATCGAGCTGGGCCGGCGACACGTATTGGACCAAAATCGCCCAGCAGCAGCCGGCGACAGCGGCGATCATGCCTGAGAGCGTGAAGATCATCGTCTCGTAGCCGGCAACGCTGTAGCCGAGGAACCGTACCCGCTCCGCATCGTCGCGGATGGCCTGGGTGACCAAACCGAACGAGCTCTGTGTGAGAAGCTTCGAGAGCACTGTCGCGGCACACAATAGGAAGAACACGATCCAGTAGGCCGTGGCGCTGTAGGGATCGATCTGGTAGCCGAAGATCTCCAAGGATGCCGGCGGCGTGAGCCCGTTGGCACCGCCCGTATAGGCCTGCTGGTCCAGAATGACGGTGTAGAACGCGGACAGCATCGCAAGGGTCATGATGGTGAAGAACACCCCCGACACGCGCGCCCGGAACATGATGCCGCCGAAGACGGCGTAGAAGAGTGTCGGGATCGCGATCGCGAAGATGAGACCCGTCGTCGTGTTCGAGAACGGCTGCCAGAGCATCGGCAGATGATCGAGGCCGTTGTTCAACATGAGCGGCGGGATGGGGTTCGCCTCCGTCTGCGACTGCATTTGCATGGTCATCGCCATGCCGTAGGCCCCCAGTCCGAAAGCCATCCCCTGGCCGAGATTCAAGATCCCGCCGAACCCCCAGCAAAGGCTGATCGACAGGGCCAGCATCGCGTAGATCCCGTAATTGGCGAGCTGGTTGAGTAGAAACGCATCGCTCACGAAGAACGGGACGGCACCGATCGCCGCGAAGAACACCGCATAGGCGAGCCACTGCGCTTTCTTGTTGTGGTAGATATTGCCCATGGTCAGCAGCCCCGGTCTGGTAACTGTCGGCTGTCGGTCGCCCTCATCGCCGCGCGCCTCCTTGTGCGAACAGCCCCTGCGGCCGGAACCTGAGGAACACCACGATCAGCACGAAGATGATGAAGCGGGCCAAGGTGGCGTTGGTGAACGACGCCAGCACGGACTGCATCTCACCGGTGACGCCGCTCGCAACGATGCTGCCGGCGAGCGATCCACCGCCGACCACCACCATCAGGAAGGACTGCACCACATAGCTCGCCCCCATCGTCGGCAGCACGATCGCGAGCACGCCGAACAGAGAGCCGGCGACGCCGGCAAGCCCCGCCCCGAGCGCGAAGGTCAGCATGTAGATGCGATTTGCATTGATGCCGAAGGAGGCCGCCATCTCCTTGTTCTGCATCACGGCACGGACCTGAACTCCGAACCGCGTCTTGTAGAACAGGAACCACAGCCCCAGCACGAGCAGCGCCGTAATCATCAGGATGACGACGCGGAACGTGGAGATCGAGGTGCCGCCGAGAGCGATATTGCTCGAGAAGATCTCGGGCACCGAAAGATACTTCGGATCGCTGCCGAAGATCAGCCGGACGCCCTGCATCAGGATCAACGATACGCCGGCCGTCGCGAGCAAGGTATCGAGCGGCCGGTCGTAGAGATACCGGATAAGTCCGCGCTCGAGGACGAGCCCGATCAGCGCCACGATCACGAACGATGCCGGGATGCAGATGAGATAGGGAACCCCGAAAAAGTGCTGCAGCATGTATGTGCTGTAGGCCCCGAGCATGATGAGCTCGCCATGCGCCATGTTGATCACGCCGGCCGTGCCGTAGATGATCGTCAGCCCCAGGGCCGCAACAAGCCAGATGCTGGCGATGCTGACGCCGAGGATGAGAGCGTTCACAAGCGTACCGAGATCCATGGCCGTAAGATTCCTTGCGCTGAGGCAGCAATTCACCGTTAGCGCTCGCCCTGTCGGGCGCGCCTGAATTTCAGTTGGATTGAGCGGGAGTCGAGCCTGGCTGCCGATCAGCGCAGGCTCGACCGATCGCCTTAGATGACATCTTGGCGGATCTTGCCGTCGGGCGCCTTCAAGCCGTCCTTCGTGCAAACCCCGAGTTCCGGATAGATCGAGAACGGGCGCGGTTCGACATGCCCCTCGGCGGCCTTCACGATCTTGAAGGTGCCGTCTGCCTGGCACTGACCGATCTTCGGCTTCAGCCAGGTGTTGAAATTGTTCTCATCGATCCAGACCAGACCTTCAGGAGAGACGTCGTCCTCGACTCGTATCCCGCCCGAGTGATCACGAATGGCACGCGGCGTGACGTTCTCCACCCCGACCGCTTCCGCCGCCTTCTCGAATCCGTACTTGAAGACGTAGGCGGAGAGGTAGGTCTCCTCCATGTTGTAATGGGTCACGCCGTTCTTGCCGTACTTGCTCGCCAGGAAGCTCTCGACGAACTTGTGGTTGGTCGGATTGTCGAGGGTCTGGAAGTAAGGCGCGGAGAGGAAATGGCCGGCACCGAATTCAGGCCCCATGGCGCGCGTCTCGATCTCACCTGTGGTGAGCGATGCGATCGGCATCTTGTCCACCTTGAAGCCCTCCTGCTTGAACTGCTTATGGAAGGCGATGTCCGATGCGCCGACCACCGTGGAAAAGATGAAATCGGGCTGGGCGTCGCGGATCTTGTTGAAGACGGGACCGAACTCGGAGCTGCCGAGAGGGATGTATTCCTCTCCGAGCAGCTCGCCGCCCGCCTCCTCGAGCCAGATCTTGGCGTTCTTGTTCGACTCCTTCGGCCAGACATAGTTGGAGCCGACGAAGAAGACCTTCTTGCCGAAATTCTCCACCATGAAGGGGATGAGGTCTTTCGAGTGCTGATTGGCCAGCGGCCCGGTGCAGATGGTGTTCTGCGTGCACTCAGCACCTTCGTAGCAGGTCGGGTAGTACAGGAGATGGTCGCGCTGCATGACCGTGGGCAGGATCGCCTTGCGGCTCGCCGAGGTGTAGCAGCCGAAGAGCGCCATCACCCTGTCGCGGATGATCAGCTCCTTGGCCTTCTCGGTATAGACGTTGAAATCCGACTTGGCGTCGACGATGACCGGCTCGACCGGCTGGCCGTTGACGCCGCCGTTCTTGTTGATCTCGTCGAAGGCGTATTGCATCACCAGAGTGGAGTCTTCTTCCGGAACGGCGAGTGCGCCGGTCAGAGAAAACAGAAGACCGACCTTGATCGGCTCGCCCTTTGCGACCGTCGCCGCCCGGGCCCCTCTGGACCCCAACAACAAGCTGGGCATTCCGATTGCTGCAGAGGCGGCAAGCGTCGTCTTGAGAAGATTTCTGCGGGTGAAATTCATTTTGTAGGGTCCCCCTGAATGACAAAGCGAGCGTGTCCCTACGACACTTAACGCTAGACGCTAGGCTATAAAGCTAGACTGAATATCTAGATGATTGTCAGGGATTGAATAGGCGTCAACGATTTTTATGTTGCAGATCGAAAATTTAATCCGCGCTCGCGGCTTCTGCTGAATCGTTGTGCGTGTGGCGCGTTTTTCACGTGCGATCCGCCAAAATATCGTGCAAAACAACGAGGTGAGACGCGTTGGTTAATTCCTGCCATCGCCAGTCGGCAGTCCATGAAGAGATCCGCCGGGAGCCGGCAGCGAAGACGGACCGTATGCTTGAAGCATTTCGCGGGAACAGCTCTGGGTTTCATGCGCTTGGCATCCACAACGAAATGTGAACACATTCTCCTGCCGGGCACAGAGAATCGAAAAAACGCGCTAGACTGCAATCTCTAGACGAACGCGATAATGATGCGAAGGGAGGCTGCGTTTCAGGAATGAAGGTAATTATCGGTGACGACCACTGGGTGGTCAGACAATCTCTCAAGCAGATCATGCGCCGGCTGCAGCAGACGCTCGAGGTTTACGAAGCCGAGAGTTTCGGCGAGCTCACGGACCTCCTCGCGGAGCATCCCGACACCAGCCTGATCCTGTTGGATCTCGTCATGCCGGGGGCCGAGGAGTTCGGCGGCCTGCAGGCGCTGCGGGCAAAGCATCCCAATATTCCGGTGGTCGTCGTGTCGGTGCATGAAGATGTCGATCACGTCATTCGATCGGTCGAGCAGGGCGTGATCGGCTACATCCCGAAATCGGCCGCGGGCCCCGAGATCGTGCGGGCGCTGGAGCGCGTGCTTGCAGGCGAGGTCTCCTTTCCGCGCCGGATCATCGAGCGTTCGTCCGCCCCGGCCCAGCGGCCGAAGACCCCTGCCGAGGATCGCGATCTCAGCGCTCTCACCGAGCGCGAACGCGACGTGCTGGAATTGCTGGGCGGCGGCTCGTCGGTGAAAAACATCGCCGAGGAGCTCGGCTTGAGCAGTCAGACCGTGCGCATCCATCTGGGAAACGCGATGAAGAAGCTGAACCTCCGCGATCGAACGAGTGCGGTACATTATGCCGTGACGCATTTCGGAAGCGCCGCTCGTGCAGCGAATGGCTGACACTGACGCCGGGACGGCTGAGAGCGAGACTGGATCGGAGCCGGTATGGGCCGGGCTGGACGCTCTCGATACCGGCATTCTCGTCTGGTCGCCCGATCGCGTGCTCGTCTACATCAACGAAGGCTTCCGCCGCAGCTGCAACCTGCCCGTCTCGCTTGGCATGCGATATGAGGAGTATGTCGATGCCATTGCCCATTCGCGCGAATGGGTCGTGCCGGGCGATCCCGAGCAATGGGCCCGCGAGAAGATCGGAGATTTCGGCACCATCCAGGACGCCGACTACCAGTTCGCCACGGGCAACATCATGCATGTCGCGCAACGGCCGAGCCAGGACGGCGGCATGGCGGTCACCTTCAGCGACGTCACCGCGGTAAAGCGGAACGAAAGGGAGCTGCGCGAGGCCAAGGAAGCCGCCGAAGCCACCGACGAGGCGAAATCCCGCTTCCTCCGGGCTGCCAACCATGACCTGCGCCAACCGCTCGCCTCGCTCAAGATCCTCATATACAACTGCCTCCACGAGCAGGACGAGGAGGAGAGGTCGGAAATCCTCCATGCCATGGGCGTCTCCGCCTCCATCATGGAAGACCTGCTTGGGGCGCTGCTGCAGATCGGTCAGCTCGACGCCGGTCAGATCCAGCCCCGCATCACATCCTTCCAGCTCTCAGAGCTCTTCGAACGGATACAGATTCAGTTCGATCATCAGGCCCAGGAGAAAGGGCTCAGCCTCCGCTTCGTGACCCCCCACAAAACGGTCTCGACGGACCGCGCGCTGTTGGAGCGCATCCTCAGCAATTTCGTCGCGAATGCGATCCGTTTCACGGAGGTGGGAGGCGTCCTCGTCGGTTGCCGGCGAGAAAACAACGGATTGCGTATCGAGGTCGTCGACACGGGCCGCGGTATCAGCGAGGAGGAATCCGAACGCGTCTTCGACGAGTTTTACCGCGTCACCGACGACAATCGAAAGCAGAAGAAAGGGCTCGGCCTCGGCCTCAACATCGTGAAGCGGCTGGCCGATCTCTTGGAGCATCCGGTCAGGCTGCGATCGCGCGTGGGAAAGGGATCGATCTTCTCGGTCTGGATCCCCTTGGGAAATATCTGGCACAGCGATATCGGCCCCGCCGCCGATATCAGCGAGGCCGTCGGCGGCGAATTCGCCGGCACGCCGGTCCTGCTGATCGAGGACGACGAGATCTTGCGCGAATCCATGGCGCAGCTCTTGCGTCGTTGGGGCATCGACGTCCATCCGGCGCCCAACAAGGATGAGGCGGCACGCCTCGTCTCGGAAGGATCCGTCACGCCCGAGCTGATTATCGCCGATTACAATCTTCAGACCCGGACCGGACTCGAGGCGATCAACGAGATCCGCGAAGCCATCGACGACGAGATACCGGCTATGGTGGTGACCGCCGACGCCGAGCCGAAGGTGATCGGCACCATCCAGGAGGCCGGCATCCCCGTCCTGGTGAAGCCGGTCAGCCCGCCGCGCCTGAGGGTGCTGATGCACAATCTCCTTTTCGAACCCGATCTTCTCAAGCAGACGAGCCCTTGAGCATTCGCCAATGCCGCCCGGGGAAGTCGCGCATTTTCCAGCAAAGGATAGGTCTTAGGTGACAGACAGTTCTGAACCTGTGCCGATCGGCAGCATGATCCCCCTCACCGGGCCCTCAGCCGCCGACGGTGCCGAGTTCCGAAACGGAATCATTCTGGCCTGCGAGGAGCTGAACGCGCGCGGCGGCCTGCTTGGCCGCCCCATTCAGCCGATCTTCGTCGACACATGCCGGCAAACGGCGAAGGAGGTCGTCTCCGCGGCACGGCAGCTGATCGAGAAGCACAAGGTTCATGCTATCGTCAACGGCTACAATATCGGCTCCCAGAACTCCGAATACGAGCCGATCGCCGATGCCGGCATCATATATGTCCACGCCAATACGCTGCTCCAGCACCACGATACGGTGATGAGCGACCCCGACCGGTATTTCGGCTGCTTCATGGCCGACCCGGCGGACTATTGGTATGGGCCCGGACTGATCAAATTCCTCTCCTGGCTGCGGGACAGCGGGCAGTGGACCCCGAACTCGAACCGTATCGCCATCGTTTCGGGCTCGACGCCTTACAGCATCGTCATCTCCAACTCGATGGCCAAGGCGGCGGCGAGCTATGGATGGCAGGTTTGCTACGGTCCGAAGATCGTTCAGACCCCCACAAGCCAGTGGCGCGACGTGATCGAAGAGGTCCGCGCGACCGATCCCGCGGTGTTCGCCAACACCCATTTCTACGCTGGCGACCTGGCGCATTTTCAAAGGCAATTCATCGAGAATCCGATGGATTGCCTCGTCTATCTCCAATACGGCGCAGTCCACAGGACCTTCGTCGATATCGCCCAGGAGGCGAGCGTCGGTATCATCGTCTCCTCCATCATCGGTCTGCTGCGCGACGAGATGGGCCAGCGCTTCGAGGCCCGTTACAAGGCCCGGTTCGGCGACGGCTCGACACCGACCATCGGCTGCCAATCCTACAGCAATCTGCATCACTACGCCGTCGGCGCCGCCATGGCCGGGGGATCGGGCCCGCCGGGCGATTTTGAGCAGAACAGGAAAGTGGCATTTGCGCTCAGGGGCATGATCTACCGCACCGTGCACGGCACGATTCGTTATCATCCCGACTGGCAGGCCGTCGTCCCCTACCCTGTCCTGACCCGCGATCCGTCCTTGGGCATGCCGCACATCTTCTACCAGATCCAGGACTTCAGGGCGCCGTTGGCGATGATCGCGCCCGAGCCGTACAACACCGAGCGTTTCGTCCATCCGCCTTGGATGAGCAAGCGGTCCGCGCAGACAAGCCAGTCCTCACCGCCACCCAACCCCCGCGGTCTGACGGAGTTCTGAGACGGTCGCGAACGGCGACATCGTTGAGGCGGCATTGCCGCGGAGCTTAGACGAGAAGGAACACGCCGACGACGGCCGCCACCGATCCGGCCACGCGGTAGACGCTGCTGCTCCGATCCATTCGGCCGATCAAAGCACTCAATCCAATTCCACCGGCCAGCACCAAGGTGGTCGCCAAGATGAATCCGGCTCCGTAGGCAGCGCCCGAAAGCTGCATGGGCATCTCCGTGCCATGAGCGTGGCCATGCATGAGGGCAAACACCCCTACCCCCGCCATGGCCAGCGCCGTCGGCAGCTTAAGATGGAAAGCCACGGCGAGCCCGAGCATCACCACTGACATCCCAATTCCGGCTTCGACGAAGGGGAGCGGAATATGGGCGATACCCGCCAAGCCACCGAGCACCATCAGCGACAAGAACGCGACTGGCAGCATTACGAGCGCTCTGCCCCCAAGCTGGTAGGCGAAGATTCCGACCAAAGCCATCGCCAGCAAATGGTCCACGCCTCCGAGAGGGTGCATGAATCCGAGGGCGAACCCATTGGTCGGCTCCACGCCGACATGTGCGAACGCTGCGGTTGGAGCGACGGCAAGCACCAGAACAAGAGCCACACGCAAAAAATCCGTCTTCATTGCTGATCTCCTCGCGCGAACGAGGCGCGATTATGTTGGTCGGATTGGTTCAACTCATATCGGGTGAAAATATCACGCTCGCGGCGCGCGGTCGGCGCGACGATCTGTTCCATCGGGATACCGGAGACCGCGAGGCTTCGACGCAGTGCTTTCCGTACACGTTCGAATACGATGGCGACCTGCTTCGCTTCTCGATAATCCGATCGATTGTGAGGCCGAACCCCGCGGTTCGTTGGGCTGAACGGGGCTCGCTTTCGCCAATGTCACCACGACCAATGTGAGCAAGGACCGCTGATGCAGAAGCTCGAGCAAATCGTCGGATACAAGAGCGATCCGGAGATCGCCGACCGCCTGCATGGGCTGGAGCACAAAGGACAGGTCGAATACCTGGCGCTCAAGCCCGAGGATTTGCAGCGCCATCGGCTTAGGGTCACCGGAGATCAGGAAACAGAATTCGCAATCTCCATCCCGAGAGACCAGAGGCTCGTGGACGGCGCGGTGCTGATGCTCGATCGGGACAGGGCTGTCATTGTAAAGGCCGAGGAACAGCGCTGGCTGCGCGTGAAACCGCATAATTCCTCAGCCGCGCTGGCGCTGGGTTATTTCGCCGGCAACATGCATTGGAAGGTCCGCTTCGACGGTCCGATCCTGGAGATCGCGATCCAAGGGGTCGAAGCCGATTATCTTGCCCGGCTCTCGGAGCTGATGGCGGATGGCCAGGTCGAGCTGGCGTTATGAAAGCCGACGAAATCCTTCTTTTGACCTTGCAACATGGGGACAGCTTCTTCCCAAGCGGTGCGGTGTCTTTTTCGTGGGGTCTGGAAGGGCTTCATCGAGACGGCCTGGTGGGGAATGCGGATGAACTTCAAGGCTTTCTGGAAGGACAACTGCTCGGACGGTGGGCGACGTGCGATCGGCCCGCGCTTGTTGCCACCTACAGGGTCTGCGGCAGTCTCAAAGAGGTCGCGGCGGTCGATGCAGCGCTCGATGCGCTCACATTGCCGGAGCATTTGCGCGAGGGATCTCGCCGGTGCGGTTCAGCGCTGCTGACAGTCCACCAAAAGCTTGCAACGCCCCAAGCCGCCGCCTACCGCGCAATGGTCCGAAATGGAGGTGCCAAGGGGCATCTCGCAGCGGTTCAAGGACTACTCTTCGGGCAGATCGATATCCCGGAAAGCTCCGTCGTCGCAATCTCCGCACACACCATGGCCGCCGCTCTGCTAAGTGCGGCCGTCCGCTTAGGGATCGCGGGCCATATCGACGGCCAGCGGATCCTCATGAAATTGCGTCCTCTCATCCTCGAGATTTCGGCTGAAGAGCCGGCGCCGAGTTTGGACTCGCTCTCTTCATACATGCCGGCAACCGAGATCGCCGTCATGCGCCACGAGACGCGCGACGTCCGTCTTTTCTTCAACTGAATCTTCAGGGAGACGACCATGCTCTTGACCCCGACCGAATTGGAACGCCTGACAATCTTCACCGCGGCTGAAATGGCGCGCAAGCGCAGGGCAAAGGGTCTCAAACTGAACTACCCCGAGGCCGTAGCCTTCATCACTGACGAAATCCTCGAAGGCGCCCGGACCGGCCAGACGGTCGCCAAGCTGATCAGCATCGGGTCCACATTGCTGACAACTGACGACGTGATGCCCGGCATCGCAGCAATGATGCCAATGCTGCAGGTGGAAGGCACCTTTCCTGATGGGACCAAGCTCGTCACCGTCCACGAGCCGATCCGTCCCGGCAAAGTGAAGCCCGAGGCGACCAACGTTGTTCCGGGCGAAGTGATGGCCAAAGACGGCGATATCGAGATCAACGCGGACCGCGAGCAGGTGACGCTGAGGGTTCTGAACACGGGTGACAGACCGATCCAGATCGGCAGCCACTTCCACTTCTTCGAAGCCAACAAGGCGCTGGATTTCGATCGCGCAAGCGCATTCGGCTTTCACCTCGACGTCCCGGCCGGAACGGCCATCCGATTCGAGCCCGGCGAATCGAAAGAGGTCACGCTTGTCGGCTTCGGCGGCACCAGCGAGGTGTTCGGTCTCAACGGATTGACCATGGGATCGACACATGGCGAGCAGAGGCGCGAGGAAGCGCTCCGTCTTGCGCGCGAGCAGGGATTCAAGGGGGCGTGAAATGGCGAAGATAACGCGCAGAGAATATGCCGCGATGTACGGGCCGACCACCGGCGATGCGGTCAGGCTGGGCGATACATCGCTGATCGCAGAAATCGAGTCCGACTACACCGTTCCCGGCGATGAATGCCTGCACGGCGGCGGCAAGACCTTGCGCGACGGTCTCGGTCTGACGCCCGGATATGACAGCAGTCAGGGATCGCTAGACATGCTGATCAGCAATGCCGTCGTCATCGATCCGGTGCTCGGTGTCGTCAAAGGCGATATCGGCATCAAGGAAGGCCGGATCGTGCGGGTGGGCAAAGCCGGCAACCCTGCGACCATGGACGGGGTACACAGCGATCTCATCTGCGGCGCTGCAACCACCGTGCGCGACGCGGAAGGGCTGATCGCGACGCCCGGCGGAATCGACGTCCACGTTCACTTCGACAGCGCTCAGCTGGTCGAGCATGCGATCAGCGCCGGCATCACAACGATGATCGGTGGCTCACTCGGTCCAATCACTGTCGGGATCGATTGCGGCGGCGCCTGGAACGTCGGGAAGATGTTGAAAGCCGCCGAGCACTGGCCCATGAATTTCGGATTTCTCGGTCGCGGCAATTCCTCGAAGCCGCGTTCGCTTTACGACCAGCTTGCCGGTGGCTGTCTCGGCCTCAAGATCCATGAAGACTGGGGCGCTATGCCGTCGGTGATCGACACATGTCTGGCTGTCGCCGACGAGATGGATTTCCAGGTTCAGCTTCACAGCGACACGCTGAACGAAAGTGGCTTCCTCGAAGATACGCTTGCCGCGATCAAGGGGCGCACCATCCATATGTACCACACCGAGGGTGCCGGCGGTGGGCATGCCCCCGACATCATCCGCGTGGCCGGAGAGCTCAACTGCCTTCCCTCCTCAACAAACCCCACAAACCCCTACACCGTGAACACGTTCGACGAGCATCTCGACATGATCATGGTGTGCCATCACCTGAACCCGGCCGTGCCCGAGGACGTCGCCTTCGCAGAGAGCCGCGTCCGGGCGCAGAGCATCGCCGCAGAAGACGTTCTGCACGATATCGGCGCGATCTCGATGCTGGGATCCGACAGCCAGGGCATGGGACGGATCAACGAAGTGATCTGCCGCACCTGGCAGCTGGCCAGCAAGATGCGGGATCAGCGGGGTCGGCTCGCCGAAGAGACCACGTCTCGCGGCGACAACGCGCGCATCAAGCGATACATCGCGAAGTATACGATCAACGCCGCGCGCACCTTCGGTATTGACGAACACATCGGATCGTTGGAGCGCGGGAAGCTGGCCGACGTCGTCCTATGGCGTCCAGCCTTCTTCGGCATCAAGCCTGAACTCATCATCAAAGGCGGCTTCATCGTCTGGTCGGCAATGGGCGATAGCGCTGCGTCGCTGATGACCTGCGAGCCGCATCTCATACGACCCCAATGGGGCGCTTACGGCGCGGCGCCGCAGACGCTCAGCCTCAGTTTCGTCAACCAGTCTGCTGTCGACGCGGACATTGCGGGAACCCTCGGACTGACCAAGCCGGTCGCCGCAGCGAAGGGGACGCGCAAATTGAACAAGACAGACATGCTGCACAACGATGCATGTCCGAAAATCGACGTGAACCCGCAGACATTCGACGTGTATGTCGACGGCGATCTTGCGACCTGCGATCCGGTCGAAACCCTACCTCTAGCACAGAAATATATGCTGCGATGATGAATGAGCTCGCGACGAAAAAGAACGGCCCTGCCCGTGTCGGAATCGGCGGACCTGTCGGGTCGGGTAAGACCGCACTGATCGAACGCCTCCTCCCCGCCCTGGACAAGCGCGGCATATCGCTGGCGGTCATTACCAACGATCTGATGACGAAGGAGGATGCCGAACGCATCCAGCGTAGCGGCCTCATCTCCCCCGACCGCATCGTCGCCGTCGAGTGCGGGGCATGCCCCCATACGGTTATCCGGGAAGATCCGACTCCCAATATCGAAGTAGCCGATGCCCTGGAGGCGAAGTTTCCCGACCTCGATCTGATTCTCATCGAGAGCGGCGGCGATAACCTAGCCTCCACCTTTTCCTTCGATCTGGTGGACTATTGGCTCTTCGTCATCGACGTCACGGAGGGGGACGACATCCCGAGGAAGCGCGGCCCGGGCGTAGTGCAGTGCGACCTCCTTGTGGTCAATAAGTTCGACCTGGCGCCTTATGTGAATGTGGACCCGGATCGCCTCTTGCGGGAGGCCGACGCGGTACGCAGCGGCAAGCCGGTTCAGCCTACCAATTGCGCCACGGGAGAAGGAGTCGACGGCGTCGTCAAACGGATCGTCAAGGACGTGCTGTTCTACGAAGAGCCTGCATAGGTGACACCATGCACGGCGGCTTGACTGGCCTTAGCACGACCGGCGATCGCCGGGGCAGGCTCGACCTTGGTTTCGGCCGGGCGCCCGATGGGCGAAGCTTTCTCAGACACCAATACGCCAGCTATCCGTTCCATATCTGCCGGCCTCACTATTACGCCGACGATCCTGAAGGCATGGCCACGCTTTATATGCAGTCGGTGGCTGGCGGTGTGTTCGAAAGCGATCGTCTGAGTATATCGATTGAGGGTGAATCTGAGTCCGCCCTCCATGTCACCTCACAGGCATCGACCATCGTGCACGGCATGGAGCACGATCATGCCGAGCAAGTCGTGACCATCGAGGCGGCGCACAATTCTCTGGTGGAATATCTGCCCGACTGCACCATTCTGTTTCCGCGCGCCAAGTTCAGATCGCGGCTGTACGTGAGCGTCGACAAGACGACCTCCGTTGTCCTCGGCGACTCGTTTCTGGCGCATGACCCGAACGACGACGGCGACATGTTCGACTTTCTGGAGAGCGACACGATCATCACTGATTTGGACGGCAGATGGTTGGTGCGGGACCGCTTCAAGGTCACCGGCGACCGGTTGATGCGCGGCCTTCCCGGCCTAAACGGGAAGTGGATCGCGCAGGCGACCCTCGTCGTCATTCAACCGGGCAACGACCTTGATTCTCTGCTCGACCGCGTTCGCCGGGACCTCGACGCCGTTCCCGACATCTATGCAGGCGCCTCACGCCTTCCGGGCGATACCGGCATTGGCGCGCGGATTATGGCGCGTGACGGACACGCGCTTCGACGCGGCGTTCTATCCGTATGGTCATCTTCCCGCGTGCAACTCGGAACAGGTGTGCCAACCACCCGTCGAAAGTGAGCTGTGGCGGTTATCCGAATTCGCGTAAATGAGACGTGCTGCTAGCGTGCTGATGCTGTGGGTTTTGCTTTGGATTGAGCGTTGGCCGGCCAGCCGATGGTGGCTGTCTCGGCTGCCTCGTCATCTCGCCTGCGTCGCTAAAAATTCCGGCCTGTCGGACGAGGACCTAATCGGGGGCCCGCAGGCGATAGCCCACGCCCGTCTCGGTCAGGATGTAACGAGGACGCGCAGGATCAGGCTCGATCTTGTTGCGGAGCTGACGGACATAGACGCGTAGATATTGTGCATCTATCGGCACGGCCCAGAGCGCATTCAGCAGGAAGCGGTGGGTCAGTACCTTTCCGGCATGCTGCACTAGCACCCGTAGGAGATCGTATTCCTTGGGCGAGAGATTCACCTCCTCGTCCTTAAGCATGACGATACGGCGGACCAGATCGACCTGAAGCTCATCGACATTAAAAATCGGCCGCTCGCCTTGGCTTTGCAGCCTATGGCGCAGCGCCGTGCGGATGCGCGCCAGAAGCTCCTCCATGCCGAACGGCTTGGTGACATAGTCGTCGGCGCCGAGATCGAGCGCTTCGACCTTCGCCGCCTCCTCCCCTCGGCTCGATAGAATGACGATGGGAAGATCGTCACGTTTCGCGCGAAGCTGCCTAAGCAGCGCCATCCCCTGCATGTCCGGCAACCCGAGATCGAGGATCACGAGGTCCGGCGCCTCGTCGAGCCCGGCAAGCGCCGAGGCGCCGTCCGGCGCATCCAGCGTCTGATAGCCTTGGGTCGAAAGTCCGGTACGTAGCAATTTGCGGATCGGCGGCTCGTCGTCCACAACGAGTATCTTCACCGGTGCGGCGCTCATACGGCATCGTCCATAAGGGCTGGGGCTGGGATCGGAAGAGATATGGTGAAGGCGGCGCCGGAACGGTCAGTACGGTTCGTCGCCTCAATGCACCCGCCCATGGCTTCGACAAAGCCACGGGAGATGGCGAGGCCTAGCCCGGTTCCCGCCCGAATTTGATCGCCCTTCGGCGCGCGCTGGAACTTGTCGAAGATCTTTTGCAGATCGTCCACAGGGACGCCCGGCCCCTCGTCCTGAATCCTTATGCGCACGGTATCCGCATCCTGCCAGATGCGAATTTCAATGGCGGTCAATTCCGGCGCATATTTCGCGGCGTTGTCGAGAAGGTTGAACAACACCTGCTCGAACAGTACCGGATCAAGAGAAAGCATCGGCAGATCCGGCGCGATCTCCAGTCTTGTCTCGTGATTAGCGAGCACCTTATCGGCCCGCTCGAGCGTCGTGCCCAGAATCTCGCCAATGTCGTAAAGGTCGGCATTGGGACGAATCGCGCCGGATTCCAACTTGGTCATATCGAGAAGGTTCGCGATGAAGCGGTTGAGCCTCTCCGATTCGTCCACAACTGTGCCTAGCAGCTCCGCCTTAGCCCTCGGCTCCAGCGCGTCGCCGAAGTCCTTCAGCGTTCCGGACGCTCCAAGGATAGACGCGAGCGGGGTCTTAAGATCGTGCGAAATCGAGTTTAGCAGCGCGCCTCGCAGGCGATCCGCCTCTGCCTGGCGCTCCGTCCGATCGAGATCGTTGACCAAGAATACCCGCTCCACTGCCAGCGCCGCCTGATCGGTGAGCGCATCCAGCAACCGCCTCTGATCAGTCGTGAACAGGGGCCCTCTCCCGTCATCATCGATACCGACGGCACCAATCGCGCCGCGCCCGGTCCTCATCGGAAGGAAGAGGCGCTTGGCACCAGGAAGCGTGTCGGAGCCGCGTCCCGCCGGCCTGTCGTGCTCCCAAGCCCAATTGGCGGCGGCGAGATCGGCATCACTCAACATATCTTCCGGCGGATAGCCGGCCCGCACCGCGATCTCGCCTGCCTCCGGCAGAAGGATTACGACCCGCACCCTCAGCATTGAGGCAATCTGGTACGCGCTCGCCCAAAGCACGTCGTCGAGGGTGCCCGCGCCTGCAAGTTTTTTGCTGAAGCTATAGAGGGATTCCGTCGTGCGCGCCCGCGACAGCGCAGCAATCGCAAGCCGTCGAGCCCGGGCCGCCACATTCGACACCAGCAACGCAACAGCCGTGAAAAACAATACCGCCACCACTTTACGCGGATCGGCGATTGAGAAGGTGTAGTAGGGCTCGGTGAAGAAGAAATTGTAACAAAGCGCGGCAATGACGCTCGCTGCCATGGAGGGCCAGAGACCAAAACGCACGGCGACGATCACCACGGCCGTGAGAAAGACGAGGTCGGTGTTCAAAAGACCGATGAAAGGCCACAGCCCGATGCTGATCAGCAATGCCATGCCGACCGCGGCAAGCGCGAAAGCAAAAGGCTTAGGATCGAACGTGGAGCGGCGAGAAGCCGTCTGTACCGCACCTTGTGGCAAGGGCTCGTTCCCCTCCCGTTCGCCGGCGATCACATGCAGGCTGATATTGCCGCTGCGGGACGTAAGGTCGCGCACCACCGAGCCGTTCCACAGCTCGAACCAGGCGGAGCGCTGCGATTTTCCGACGATGATCTGCGTCACGTTGTTGGTGCGGGCATAAGAAAGAACATCGTCGGCGATGCGGTGGCTGCCCGGGATGGTCACCGTCTCTCCGCCCAGCGCCTCGGCAAGACGGAGAGTATCGGCGATACGATCTCGTTCTGCCTCGCTGAGATACGCGGCCCTTCCACTCTCCACATAGAGCGCGGTCCAGGGGGCGTGAAGCCTATCGGCCAACCGTTTGGTATATCGCACCAGGGCCGTGTGGTGCGGATCCTCGCTGATACAAAGCAAAAGACGCTCGCCGGCGGCCCAAGGGCCGGAGATGGCCCGCGACTGCATCTCGTTCAGCAATTGCTCGTCGACCCGCTCGGCGGTGCGGCGCAAAGCAAGCTCCCGCAAGGCCGTGAGATTTGCCGGCGAGAAGAAATGCTCCAGCGCCCGCTTGGCTTGATCCGGCACGTAGACTTTGCCGAGGCGAAGCCGCTCGATGAGATCCTCCGGTGTGATGTCGACCAGCTCGATGGCGTCGGCCCGGTCGAGCACTGCATCGGGCACCGTCTCCCGTACGCGAACGCCGGTGATCTGCGCCACCACGTCGTTGAGACTCTCGATATGCTGAATGTTCAGGGTGGTGTAGACGTCGATCCCCGCAGCAAGCAGCTCGTCTACATCCATGCAGCGCTTGGGGTGCCGGCTGCCATGAGCGTTCGTATGGGCCAGTTCATCGACCAGGGCCAGTTCCGGTTCGCGGGCGAGCAGCGCATCGAGATCCATCTCGTCAAGCGTGCGGCCTTTATAGGCGACCTGCTGTCGGGGGATCGTCTCCAGCCCATCGAGCAACGCGCCCGTCTCGACCCGGCCGTGAGTCTCCACGAGACCGGCAATGACGTCTTTGCCCTCGCTCTGTCGCAGCCTCCCCTCCTCCAGCATGGCGAAGGTCTTGCCCACACCGGGCGCCGCTCCGAGGAAGATCTTCAGGCGGCCGGCGCGTTTCTCCGATTGCGCGGCTTTGGTGAGCAGCGCGTCGGGCTGGGGACGAAGATCGCTGTCACGGCGCTGATCGGCCATTCTGCCTCATTGGGGCGAGAACTGTTCTCACTGCCCTCGAGTCTCATCCAAAGCGAGATTGAGCGCCAACACATTGACCCGCGGCTCGCCGAGAAATCCGAGGCTGCGCCCTTCAATATGGGTCGCCACGAGCTTTTGGAGAATAACCTCCGGAATGCCGCGCGCCCTTGCGATCCGCGGCACTTGGTAAAGTGCAGCTTCCGGCGAGATATGCGGATCGAGCCCACTAGCAGACGAGGTGACCAGATCGGTCGGAACGGGTGCTTCCGGATTCTCAGGTCGCAGCCGCTCCACATCAGTTTTGACCCTATCGAGCAGCGCTTTGCTCGTCGGCCCCAGATTGGAGCCGCTACTGGCGGCTGCGTTGTATGGTTCCGGCGAAGTGGCCGAAGGACGACCGTGAAAATATCCGGGCTCGGTGAATGACTGACCGATGAACCTCGACCCGATCACCCGGCCATCGCGTTCGATCAGACTGCCATGCGCCTGGATCGGGAACACAACACCGACGATACCTGTCACCGCAAGCGGGTAGAGAAACCCTGTCAGAATCGTGAAGCCGAGCAGGAAGACGATCGCCGAGCGGAGCTGTTTCAACATCTCTCTCCTTAAACCAGATGCAGCGCGCTGACGGCGATGTCGACCAGTTTGATGCCGGCGAACGGCACCACCAACCCGCCGATGCCGTAAACGAGCAGGTTACGCCGCAGCAGCCCGGCCGCACCGATGGACTTGTAGTCAACGCCACGCAGCGCTAGCGGAATGAGCGCGACAATGATGAGCGCGTTGAAGATGATCGCCGACAGGATCGCGCTCTCAGGGCTTGCGAGCCCCATGACGTTCAGCGCGCCGAGTTGGGGATAGAAGGCCAGGAACATGGCCGGCAGGACCGCGAAATATTTCGCCACGTCGTTGGCGATGGAGAAGGTCGTTAGCGCCCCCCGGGTCATTAGAAGCTGCTTGCCGATCTTCACCACCTCGATGAGCTTCGTCGGATTGGAGTCGAGATCGACCATGTTGCCGGCCTCGCGGGCGGCCTGCGTGCCAGTATTCATGGCGAGCCCAACATCGGCCTGAGCCAGCGCCGGCGCATCGTTCGTGCCGTCGCCGCACATGGCGACAAGCTTGCCCTTGGCTTGCTCCTCGCGGATCAGCTTCAGCTTGTCCTTGGGCGTTGCCTGGGCCAGAAAATCGTCGACGCCCGCCTCGGCTGCGATGGCGGCCGCGGTAATCGGGTTGTCGCCGGTGATCATGACCGTGCGGATGCCCATGCGGCGGAGCTCTTCGAAGCGCTCCCGGATGCCGTCCTTGATCACATCCTTCAAATGGATGACGCCGAGGAGCTTGCCGTCCTTGGCCACGGCGAGGGGCGTGCCGCCAGACTTGGCAACCCTCTCCGCCAGCTGTTCCAGTTCCCGCGCCTCGGAGTTCGACTTCGCCTTCCCGACATGGTCAAGCACGGCATCCACCGCGCCTTTGCGGATCTTCGTGCTCCCCATATCGACACCGCTCATGCGGCTTTGTGCCGTGAAGGGCACGAAGACAGCATTCAGCTTCTGCATATCGCGGCCGCGGATGCCGTATTCCTGCTTCGCCAACACGGTGATCGAGCGCCCCTCCGGTGTCTCATCGGCGAGCGAAGCCAGCTGTGCTGCATCTGCCAGCTCCTCCTCGCTCGTGCCCTTGAGCGGCAGGAACTCCGTCGCTTGCCGGTCGCCGAGGGTAATGGTGCCAGTCTTGTCGAGCAGCAGCGTGTCGACATCTCCCGCCGCCTCCACTGCGCGGCCAGACATGGCGAGCACGTTGAAGCGCACCAGCCGGTCCATGCCAGCGATACCGATGGCCGAAAGCAGCGCACCGACCGTGGTGGGAATCAGCGTCACGAAGAGCGCGACGATCACGACGACGGGCACGGCACCGCCGGCATAACGCGCAAAGCTCGGAATGGTCGCCGTGGCGAAGACGAAAATGAGCGTCATGCCCGCCAGCAGGATGTTCAGCGCGATCTCGTTCGGCGTTTTCTGCCGCTCCGCGCCTTCCACCAAACTGATCATGCGGTCGAGGAACGTCGAACCCGGGGCGGCGGTGATGCGTACCTTGATCCAGTCGGAGACGACGAGGGTTCCGCCCGTAACGGCCGAGCGGTCGCCGCCCGCCTCCCGGATGACAGGAGCGGATTCGCCGGTAACCGCGGCCTCATTGACGGAGGCGACGCCTTCGATCACCTCGCCGTCGGAGGGGATGATGTCGCCCGCCTCCACCATCACGATCTGCCCACGGGCCAGCTCCACCGCCGGGGTCGGCACCGTCAAGCTGCTGCTTTCGTCGACAATCAGCTTCGCCACCGTCTGCTCGCGCGTGGAGCGGAGATTGGCTGCCTGGGCCTTGCCCCTGCCCTCCGCCATGGCTTCGGCGAAATTCGCGAACAGCACGGTGAACCAGAGCCACAAGATGATCTGAAAGCTGAAGGCGAAATTTTCTGCGCCTCGGATGCCGTCATGGATCAGTAGGATCGTGCCGAGCACAGCAACGACCTCTACCACGAACATTACCGGGGTCTTCCACATGATCTGCGGATGCAGCTTGGCGAAGGCGCTCTTGGCGGTGATGAAAATCGCGTGGCGATCCGCCAGCCTGGCGTTCCTTTTCAATGATTTGGCCATTTCCATAGACCTCTAGAAGGACTGCCCGGCGAGCATCGCGAAATGCTCCGCGATCGGCCCAAGCGCCAGGGCGGGCAGATAGGTGAGGCAGCCGACAATGAGGATGACGCCGATGAGGAGGCCGACGAAAAGCCCGCCATGGGTCGGGAAGGTGCCTGCGGAGGCTGGCGCGACGGTCTTAGCGGCAAGGGAGCCGGCGATCGCCATGGTCGGCACGATGACGAAATAGCGTCCGACCAGCATCGCCGCCGCACCCGTCGCGTTGTACCAAGGCGTGTTGCCGGTGATCCCAGCGAAGGCGGAACCGTTATTGGCAGCGCTCGACGTGTAGAGATACATGATCTCGCTGAAGCCGTGCGGTCCGGCATTGGCCGGGCTGGAGAGTCCGAAGGGCGCGACAACTGCGATCGCCATGAAGCTGAGGATGGCCAGCGGCAGGATGAGGATCGCGAGCATCGCCATCTTCACTTCGCGGCCTTCGATCTTCTTGCCGAGATATTCCGGGGTGCGCCCGACCATGAGCCCGGCGATGAAGACCGCCAGCAAAACGAAGAGCAGCATGCCGTAGAGGCCGGAGCCGACACCGCCGAACACGATCTCGCCGAGTTGCATCAGCACCATGGCCACCATTCCGCCGAGCGGCGTATAGCTGTCGTGCATGGAATTGACGGAGCCATTGGAGGCCGCGGTCGTGGCCACCTCCCAGAGACTCGAATTGACGATTCCGAAGCGGACCTCCTTGCCTTCCATATTGGCCGGGTCGAGGCCGAGCGCGGCGAAGGCCGGGTTGCCGGAGGCTTCGGCCCAGTAGGAAGCGCTGACAGCCGCAAGGAGCAGAATGGTCATCGCGGCGTAGAGTGCCCAACCCTGACGCTCGTCCTTCACCATGCGTCCGAATGTGTGGGTCAGCGCGCCGGCGATCAGCAGGACGGCAAGAAGCTCGAGGAAGTTGCTGACCGGCGTCGGATTCTCGTACGGCATCGCCGAGTTGACGTTCCAGAACCCGCCGCCATTGGTGCCGAGCTGCTTGATGGCCACTTGCGAGGCCGCCGGCCCCTGGCTGATCAGCTGGTTGCCCCCTTCCAGCGTGGTCGCTTCCACATAGGCGCTCAGGTTCTGCGGCACGCCTTGGAAGACGAGCGCGAAGGCCAGCACCAACGACAGCGGCAGCAGGATGTAGAGCGTGCAGCGTGTGAGATCGACCCAGAAATTGCCGAGCGTCTTCGCCGAGCTTCGCGCGATACTCCGGATCAGCGCGACGGCCAGAACGATCCCCGTCGCGGCGGAGACGAAGTTCTGCGTGGTCAGGCCCACCATCTGGGTGAAGTAGCTGAGCGTCGTCTCGCCACCATAGTTCTGCCAGTTGGTGTTGGAGACGAAGCTGACCGCCGTGTTGAAGGCGAGATCGGGCGGAACCGCGCCGAGGCCATCCGGGTTCAGCGGCAGCACCCCTTGCAGCCTGAGCAATCCGTAGAGCAGCAGGAAGCCGGCGCCGTTGAAGAGGAGCATGGCGACCGTGTACTTGGTCCAATGCTGCTCGGATTTTGCATCGATACCGCCGAGCCGGTAGAGCCCGCTCTCGATCGGCGAGAGCACCGGTGTGAGCCAGGTCCGCCGTCCCTCGAAGATCGCCGCCATATAGCGGCCGAGCGGCACTGCCAGGACCGTGAGCACCGCCAGAAACAGTAAGATCTGCAGCCATCCGTTGAGTGTCATATCGCTCTCCCCCTAGAACCGCTCGGGCCTGAGCAGGGCGTAGGCGAGATAGGCGATGAGCCCGATCACTGTGATGCCGGCGAGCCAATATTCGAAGGTCATGGCGATCCTCACAGCCGGTCGCAGAGAGCGACGTAGAGGATCGAGAGGGCGAAAAAGCCCAGTCCCGATGCGATGAAGATGAGATCCGCCAGGAAATTCGTCATGGACATACTCCTTTTCAGCGATGCGCACTGACGCCCGCTAGGAGGCAGACGCGCTCAGCGCGGGGTCGCAACGAGAGCTAGTCGTGATCGGCGTATGTTTTCGAGGTGGGAGAGGCCGCAGAGATATAGGAATCTTATAAAGGCCGGTAGATTATTCTAGACTGAGAACGCTCGAAATCGGCACGCAAGCTTGTGCTAATAGAAGCATTCCAATTTTGACCGGACTGTCAGCCACTTAAGATGATCAGGAGGGCTGGAAACCTGATAGTCCCAGACTTGCGCTAGCATTATGCTAGCGCCATAAGCTGTCGTTAGCCTCAGAAAGGCTATTAAATCAGTGCCTTAAGTCTTTGGGAGATTGGTTGCGGGGGCAGGATTTGAACCTGCGACCTTCAGGTTATGAGACGAATGACTTCCTCACCAACCAATTGTTTTACAAGGCGTATTTCCTCTAGAACTGCCGTGTGCGCTAGCAAATGTGCTAGCCGATCCGGCATTGCAGGATCACGCCCCCCGCAACAAGCCCGCATAAGCACCGCCGAGAGCCATCAGCTGATTATGGCCGCCCTGTTCCACGATACGCCCCGCCTGCATGACCACAATTAGGTCCGCATCGCGCACGGTCGACAGCCGGTGCGCGATGGTGATCGTCGTGCGCCCCTTCGACATTCGCTCTAGTGCCAGCGACATCGCGCGTTCGGTGCGGGTATCGAGAGCACTCGTCGCCTCGTCCAGCAACAACACCTTCGGGTTGCGCAGGATGGTGCGGGCCAGTACCAGGCGTTGTTTCTCGCCTCCGGAGAATCGATAACCCTCTTCGCCAACCAACGTGCCGTAGCCTTCGGGTAGCGACGCGATCTGGTTGTGGATCTGGGCTATCCTTGCGGCTGCGAATAACTCCTCATCGGTCGCGTCCGGTTTTGCAAAGCGCAGGTTCTCAGCGACCGAGGCATGCAGCAGATAGGGATCCTGCGAGACGACTCCCAGCATTTTCGACAATAATTGAAAGCTCATCTCTCGCAGATCGACGCCGTCGAACCGGATCGAGCCGCTGTCCACGTCATAAAGCCGCGCCAGCAAGTAACCGAGTGTTGTCTTGCCAGAACCGGTCGAACCGACAATTGCGACATGGCTGCCTGCGGGAATGGTCAAGCTGATGTCGTGGACGGCCGGACGGCCTTCCTCGCTATAGGCAAAGCTGACATGGTTCAGTTCCACCTCACCGCGCATGTCTGCAGGTCGGATTGTAATGGGATCGGGCCTCTCGATGATCTCGACCGGCTTGTCCAGATACTCGAAAATCCGGGCGAACAGGGCGCGCGTCTTCCGCACATCCCGGCCGATTTCCAGCAACTGCTCGAACGGCCACAAAAGCTGCTCCTGCAGCGCGATCATCGCGACCAGGGTGCCGATGGTGGCGGGGTTACCGGTCTGCATCAACAACCCTCCCGCCAGCAACGTAATCGCGGGCAGAACCGCTAGCGCAAAACCGATAAGTGACCACTGCCATTCACCGGCCGTATGAGACTTCACCTCAAGTTTCACCAGATCGCCCGAGATGCGGGCGAAACGTTGCGTCAGGTGCGGTCCCCGTCCCATCGTGCGGGCGAGGATGATCCCCGAGGCTGAAAGCGTCTCCTGTATGGCGACGGACATATCGGCGGCGCGCGCCTGCTGCTGGTAGGTCAGGGCCTCGCGCATCCGTGCCACGCGGTTGCTGATCAGGACCGTCCCTGGCACGATGAACAGCACTAAGAGTGCCAACCGCCAGTCGAGGATTAGAATGGCGATGGCGGTCATGACGACCGCGCTGAGCGAGCGACCGAGTTCGTCCGCGGTTCCGGTCACCAGCGCTTGCAGCCCGTCGATGTCGCTGGCGATGCGTGATTGAACTTCGCCCACACGGGTTCCGGTGAAGAACCGCAGCGAAAGACTCTGGAGATGGGCGTAGAGCCTCACGCGCAGATCGTGCAGAACCGCCTGTCCGATGCGTGAACTGAGGATGACTTGAGCAGCGCCGATCGCAGCCGACAGAAGCGCCACCAGGACCATGCCCGCCACCAGCCAAATCAACAGCCAGATATCGTTCCGTGGCAAAGCTTCGTCGATGATCGCACGCAGCAGGAACGGACCTGCCAGCCCAGACGCTGAAGCGACCACCATAAGCAGCATCACAGCGGCGATGCGCCCCCGATAGGGAGCGAACAGCGCCAGCACGCGCCGCATGGAAACATGCTGCGCAGCAAGGTCCCCATAATCGTCGGGATCCTGAAGGTGTGTGGTCATTGCCACTCTCAGACAGAGACAGCCTCCCGGGAAGGCAGCCGGATTTCGACAGCAAGGCCGGGGTTTTCGGAAGGAACGATCAGCGCATCGCCTCCATGCGCCTGTGCGATCGCCTTGACAATGGGCAGACCGAGACCCGAACCGCCGCCGCTGCGCCCGCGCGAGTCGTCCGCGCGCCAGAAACGCTCGAAGGCGCGCGCACGGTCTTCTTCGGGAAGCCCGGGACCTGTGTCAGTGCAACGGAAGAAGACGCCCTGTCCGATCACGCCGGTTTCGACGTGCACCGCACTTTGTGGGGCGTAGCGGCAGCTGTTCTCAAGGAGCGCGACAAAGGCCTGCCGCAACCGCAAGCGGTCGGCGCTCGTGAGCGCTCTACTCAATTGATGCGTGATCGTGATCCCGGCCTCGCCGAACTGATCCTCAAGCGACCTCAGCACCACCTCGGCCTCCCCCGCCAGATCGAGACGTGAGTATTCCAGATCGAGCCGGCCTGCATTGCTCAGCGCCAGCGTACGTAGCTCCTCTACGATCGCCGATAGGTCGTCCACATGCTCGATGAGCCTGCCATAGAGATCGGCACTGGGAGTAAATGCCCCGTCCAGCAAGCCCTGCAATCGGCCGCGCAGAATGGTTAGAGGCGTCCGCAGCTCATGCGCGATAGCCGAGTTCGAATATTTCAGTTCAGTCTCGGCGCGTTGCAACCGCTCTGCCATCTGATTGAAGTCGTCGACCAGATCGCTCGCTTCGCCGAAATCGCCACGGGTCAATGAAGCGCGCGCCGAGAAATCTCCCTCCGCGACTCT
Organism: Methyloligella sp. ZOD6; assembly: GCA_050110875.1. GTDB lineage: Bacteria > Pseudomonadota > Alphaproteobacteria > Rhizobiales > Methyloligellaceae > Methyloligella. The sequence goes on along the minus strand of CP188828.1, from coordinate 1,127,053 downwards.
GCGCGCTGCACCGGCGACCGATCTCAACGGCTCGGCAATCCGCCGGGCAAGGATCCAGCCTAAGAATGAGGCCGTTAATAGTCCGATGCCCAAGAGGACGCTGAGCGTTACGGTATCGCTGATACGCCAGCTATCGTCATAAACGAATTCCGGATAGAGCCATTCGTAGATGAAGAAGAAATACGCGAACAGCCCGAAATAGACGACGGCGAACGCAAGCAGGGTGAGCGTGATCATCGCTCGGACGACGACGGAATTCAGGTTTCTAGCCATGAATTTTGTCCAGACGGTAGCCGACGCCCCGCACGCTAGTCAGCAATCCATCGGCCCCGGCCGCTGCCAGTTTGCGGCGCAGATTACTGACATGACTGTCCACCGTCCGGTCGAGCGCCTCACTCTCCGGCAGGCACGCATCGACCAGTTCGGAGCGCTGGAACGCCCTGCCGGCGCTGGCGGCCATATGTGCCAGAATTCGAAATTCGGTCCTTGTCAGATCGAGCGTCACCCGACCTGCGGAACTCTCGACGTCCGCCCGATAGGCCTTCGGATCCACACTCGGCGGACCGACCCGCAGCACCTCAGTACCACTGCGCCCCATAGTCCGCCGCAACACGGCCTTGGCTCGGGCTACGATCTCAAGCGGGTTGAAAGGTTTGACGACATAATCGTCGGCGCCGATGCGCAGGGCCTGTAACTTGTCGAGGTCCTCCGCCAGCGCTGTGACCATGATCACCGGCGTATTGCCGCGTCGGCGGATAGACGCCAGCACCTCATAACCATCCTGCCCCGGTAGCTTGATATCCAACACGACAAGGTCGGGTCGCAGCTTGAGGTGGTGTACAAGCCCGACAGTCCCATCCCCCGCGGTGACGGTCCGGAAGCCTTCGCGCGCCAGATAGGTCCCGATGATCTCGGCGATCTCGGACTCGTCTTCAATGATGAGGATCAAAGCATTATTCATGGCTTTGCTTTCGACCGTTGGATTTCAGCTCCGAAGGTCTCATTTCGCTAAAACGGTCTCTTCGTTAGATGCTTCCGCGCTGATTTTCGGCATGGCTAATCGGCTGACAACAACGTAAAGCACCGGCACGAAGACAACCGCCAACACTGTCGCGCTCAGCATTCCGCCGAACACGCCGGTCCCGATGGCAGTCTGGATTTCAGAACCGGCACCGCTTGCGATCATCAGCGGCACGACACCCAGGATGAAGGCCATCGAGGTCATCAGGATAGGCCGAAGCCGTAGCCGCGACGCCTGCAGGGCCGCCCGGTAGATGTTCATTCCCCCTTTCCGCAGGTGACGTGCATACTCGACCATCAGGATGGCGTTTTTGGCGGAAAGCCCGATGATGGTGATAAGGCCCACTTTGAAGAACACGTCATTCTCCATCCCGCGCGCCAGCACCGCCAGGACTGCCCCGAGCACACCCAACGGTACGATCAGCATCACCGCAAGCGGGATCGACCAGCTTTCGTAGAGTGCCGCGAGCACGAGGAAAACGATGAGCATCGAGGCGGCCAGGAGCATTGGAGTCTGCGCAGCGGACTGCCTTTCCTGCAGGGCTTGACCCGTCCAAGCCAGCCCGAAGCCCTTGGGCAGTTTGGTTAGCAACCGCTCTATCTCCGCCATCGCCGCACCGCTCGAGACACCCGGCGCGGCCGAGCCCGAGAGGAGAGCGGCCGGATAGCCGTTGAACCGCGATAGTTGCAGGGGCGTGTTTTCCCATACCGGTTTAACGACTTCGGACAAAGGAACCATGCCGCCGTCGATGTTGCGCACCTCAAGCCGCAACACGTCCTGGACATGCATCCGGGCGGGCGCATCGGCCTGCACCACCACCTGCTGAAGCCTGCCCTTGTTGGGAAAGTCGTTGACATAGTTCGAGCCGATCGCCGTCGAGATCGTGTCGCTTATGGCTGAGAAGGACACCCCCAGCGCCAGCGCCTTTTGGCGATCAATCTTGAGTGCGATGCTTTGGCCATCCGGCAGCCCGTCAGCGATCACGTCGGTGAGCAAGCTGCTATCGGATGCCAGTGCGATCAGCTGGTTTCTCGCCGCATCCAGCGCGGCCGGACCGGCATTGCCACGGTCCTCCAGCGCCAGCGAAAAGCCGGACTTTGTGCCAAGCGATTCGATTGCGGGGGGCTTCATAACCATCGCCATGCCTTCGGGAATATCCGCCAGCGCCACCTCGGCTGCAGCAATCTCTTCGTCCACCGTCGTCGTGCGCTCGCTCCAGTCCTTGAGGCTGGTGAACGCTGCAGCGGCATTGGGACCGGAGCCGGAGAACCCGAAACCCACGACCACCGTGTTGTCGACGATATTGGGCCGCGTCGCGCTATGCGCGTCATAGATTGCCGCGATCTCCCCCGTACGTTCAGCGGTGGCGCCGGCGGGCAGCTCAAACATGGCCATGAAGTTTCCCTGATCCTCATCCGGCAAGAACGATGTCGCCACCCGTGAATAGCCGAAGCCCAGGGCCGCCAGCAGCAGGGCATAGATCACCAACATCCGCCCGCCGCGCCGTAGCGCCCAACCGACCATACCGGTGTAGCGCTTCGACAGAGCATCGAACCCTCTGTTGAAACATCCGAAGAAACCACGCGTGGGATGACTGTCCGCGGGCTTGAGGATCGTAGCGCAGAGTGCGGGCGTCAGGGTCAGCGCGAGGAAAGCGGAAAACAGGATCGAGACCGACATCGACATTGTGAACTGTCGATAGATGGCGCCGACCGAACCGCCGGCCAGGCCCATCGGGATGAAGACGGCGGCCAGAACCAGGGTGATGCCGACGATAGCGCCGGAAATCTCGCGCATGGCCTGCCGGGTGGCGTCTCTCGGCGACAAGCCGTCCCGGGCCATGATCCGCTCGACATTTTCGACGACGACGATGGCATCGTCGACGATGATGCCGATGGCGAGCACCATACCGAACATGGTCAGCACGTTGATCGAATACCCTGAGGCCATCATCACCGCGAAGGTGCCCAGAAGCGCGATCGGCGCAACGATGGTTGGGATCAGCGTATAGCGGAGCTTCTGCAGGAAAAGCAGCATCACGAGGAAGACCAGCACCATCGCCTCGATCAGCGTTTGGACAACCTTGGCGATGGACACTTTGACGAAAGGCGCCGTGTTGTAGGAGGCGAAAACCGCCATGTCCTCCGGCATCGCCGTCTGCAACTCGTCCAGACGCTCTTCGATGCCGGCGGCGGTCCGCACAGCGTTAGCGCCGGGCGACATCTGGATGCCGGCTGCTGCGGCAGGCTGGCCATTGCTGGTCACCCTGAAGGCCAGCGACTGTGCGCCAAGCTCCACCCGAGCGACATCCGACAAGAGAAGACGCGACCCATCGGTCTTCGCTCGCAACGGTATCGCGGCGAACTCCTCGGGCGTGATCAACTGGCCATGCACCGTCAGCGGTGTCGACAGTCTCGTCCCTGGTACCGTCGGCTCATCTCCGACCCTGCCCGGCGAAACCTGAGCATTTTCACGCTCAATGGCCTCGGTCACATCGGTCATCGTGAGGTCGTAGGCAGCCAGTTTCGCCGGATCCACCCAGATGCGCATGGCGCGTTCGGACCCGAACTGCTGGACGCGGCCGACGCCCGGCAGGCGCTTCAACTCTTCGCTCACGGTGCGGGTCAGATAGTCGCCAAGGGTCAGTTCGTCGGTCTCGCCGCTGCGCGACCGCAGCGTAACAACCATCAGAAAACCCGATTCAGCGGCCTCGACACTGACGCCACTGCGCCGGACCTCTTCCGGGAGACGCGGTTCTGCGTTCTTGAGCCGGTTCTGCACATCCACCTGTGCCAGTTCCGGGTCGGTTCCGGGCTTGAACGTCACATTAATGCTGGCGCCACCGCTCGAGTCGACGGTGGACTCGTAATAGAGCACGTTCCTGACGCTAGAGAGTTCCTCCTCGATGGGCGAGACCACGCTGTCACTGACGGTTTGCACCGTCGCGCCGGTATAGGTCGCAGAAATGCTGACGCTGGGCGGCGCGATTTCAGGGAAACGCGCGACCGGAAGCTGTGGGATCGCGATGAGACCGGCCAACGCGATGAAGATTGCGACCACCCAAGCGAAGACCGGGCGGTCGATGAAGAACTGCGCCATGTACTCTGGCCTCTACAGCTTTTCGGCCGCTGGCGCGGCCTCTTGCGAGGCAGTCACCGCGCGCACGGCCACCCCGTCTTGCACGCGGTTCTGTCCACGAATGACGATGACCTCGCCCGCCTTCAGGCCCGATGTCACGACAAGGCGCCGCCCGATAGCGTCGCCCAAGGCCACATCGCGCCGTTCGGCGTGTCCGTCGCCAGACACCACCACCATCTGCGTCCCGCTGCCGTCACGTATCACCGCATCTTCCGGCACAAGCAGAGCATCGGTCAGCAGGCCACGCGGTATCTTTGCGCGGACATACATTCCGGGAAGTAGCCGTAATCCGGGGTTCTCCACCTCGATCCGAACCGTCGCATTGCCGGTTCCCGGATCGACCGTGATGTCCGAGAGTGCCAGCCTGCCGGGGCGGGGGTGCTTGCCCTCTGTGTTGAATATCTCGACCGGCCCCAATCCTTGCTCGGCGGCGGACTGCAATCCATGGAGCTCCCCTGCCGGCAAACGCAGATCCACATATACGCGGTCCAGCTCCTGCACCACGGCGAGCGGATCCTGATTCGACGGAGACGCGAGGGTGCCCTCATCGGCTAGCGTGCGCTCGACATAGCCGCCGATCGGGGACCGTATGGTTGCGAAATCGAGATCGAGCTGATTGCGCTTAAGGACGGCGCGAGCCTCGGCCAAGTTGGCCTTCGCCGTGGCCAGTTTGTAGCGAGCGTCATCGTGACTCTTGCGGCTAGTCGCTTTGCGGACCAGGAGAGCATCGGCACGCTCCATCCCTTGGCGCGCCTGTTCCACCGCTGCCTCGGCTCGCTTCAACCCCGCCTTCGCGTTGTCAAGATCGGCCTGAAGCAGAGCCGGTTCGATTTCGAACAGGATCTGCCCGGCCTCGACATGCATCCCGCCTTCCACAAACCGCTTCTTGATAATACCGCCGACCTGAGGCCGTATCTCCACCCTTCGATATGCGGCCACACGTCCGGGAAGCTCATCGATCAAGACGACGCGTTCCGGTACAACGTTAGCGGTGGTGACCTGCTTGGGGGCCTGCACATCGGGGGAAGCGCTCTTCGGCGCCGAATCCGCACCGCCGCGATAAATCAGAAACAATGAGAGGGCAGGTACGCAGATGAGGAAGGCTATGAATGAAATTCGGTGCGACATGGGAGGCGTCCGGATTGATGTTCTCATCCGCACCTGACACACGCCCTTCGACGATCGGTCGAGAAATCATGGAGATTTGGAGGAGACGTCACGCCCGCTTGCCTGGCGAACACGCTAAAACCATCGAAGGGTTGGCGGGTGCCCGGCGCGCATCCTTCGCGCCGTTCTATTTGAAAGTCCGCTGTTAGAGCTGGTCCGACAAGGACGCAAAGCTCGCCGATCTATCAGATGCCAGAAAGCGCCTCGCGAAGACGATCCGCGATCGAGTGGGCAACCATAAGATGAGTCCGAGATGTCTTGCCCAGATAAGTGCTAAGAGCAGCCACCCTGAAACCCCAGCGTTCCGAATGGCATCCGGCGCCATCGTACGACAAAAAACCTGATGGTCGCAGAAAAATGCTGAGGCTTTGCTAGCCGAATCCGAAGGAGCCTCCGAATAAAGACTGCAAATTCAATAGTTTAACTGCTTATGGAAATTGGTTGCGGGGGCAGGATTTGAACCTGCGACCTTCAGGTTATGAGCCTGACGAGCTACCGGGCTGCTCCACCCCGCGCCAAGATATCGGATCTCTCGGAGAAACCGGCCAGAGCCTAGAAGCTCAAGGAAGCGGTTGGACGCTTCGCCGGGCGGAAGACCTCCGCAAGAACCGGCCCGTTGGGCAAGACATGTAGTCGCTTCTGGCCCGCTGATCAAGCCTTGTGACGCTGCCTGTCACATTCGTCGCGGCAGCCGCTTGTCGTCTAATGCGCTAGCCGCTTGACCTGGATGACCTTGTCCGTGCCTTGCGGCTCGGCGATGCGCGGCGAGCGCTTCTCGCCGCCGGCCCAGGCCTGCCATCCGAGGATGAGAAGCGCTGCCAATGTCAGCACCACAGCCGCACTGATTTCGATCACCCGGAACTTGGTCAGTTTGATCATTCCGATCGTGGTCTCCCGCCGCAGTTTTGCTTCCGAGGCACGGCCGCCTGGCCTCTGGGACGCGCCTATTTCGTGTTTAACGCCTGGCGCCGTGCGTCGTCTCGCGCCCTGATGTCGCGCGCGGCGGGAGGTCGCGTCCCCGCGGCCGATCGCCTATGGGTTGCACGCCCCGGGAATTCTTAGAAAGCCGCAGGCGGTCCGTGATCCTGGAGAACAGGATATGTTGGGATTTAGTGGAAGATCCGGCTTACTGGATATGCGCGTCGCGGTTGCTCTCGGCGCGCCGGGCGGCAGCCGCGCCATGGCCGGCGCCGTCCTTGCCCTTGCGAAGCAACTGGCGCAGGGCCTTCTGCCGCACCTGCAGATCCCGCGCCGGCGGCCAGGCGAACAGCCTCGGCATCCAATCGGCCCGCGGGCCTTCAGCTTCCGAAACCGTCCTCGTTCCGCCCTTCGCCTCCGAGCGTTGGGCAGCGCCATCCGTCGGGCTTTCCCCAGTTTCGTCGTGCTCGAAGTCGCATTGCGGATGCGCAGCCGTTTCGGCTTCGGACTCCGGAGTCGTGGCCGGCGCCGTCTCGAGACGTTTCGGCGTCGTTTCCCCCGCCGGTCCGGTAAGCTGCGTCAACGGCGTCCGCTCCGGTGCCACCCGATCCAGCCAGTCCGATGCGCACAGCGTCCAACGCGGAACGCGGGATGTCCGCGCCTGAATCCAATGCGCGATGCGTTTACCGCGCAGACACGGCCCGTTGCCCCCTTCCTGGAAGATGGAACGGCGCGTACAGAGCGCCCGGCGGATCATCAGCGTGCCGAGCGTGCCGACGAAAGCGCCCGCCACCACGTCGGAAACGTAATGCGCCCCCATCAGGAAGCGGCTCGCGGCGATCCAGGATGCCGCGGCGAAGACCGGCACGGCGAAGCGCGGCAACAGAAGGGCGAGCGCCGTGGCCAGCGCGAAGGTCGTCGTCGCATGGCCGGACGGGAAGGAAGCGAGATCGGCGTCGAAGGCGAACGGGGAAAAATGGAACGAGCCCACCTCGTCATAGAGCCTCGGCCGTGCGCGCCCGATAAGCGCCTTGCAGAGTGCGGCGAACAAGCCCGTCGCGGCGACGGAAAGGAAGATGAAGGCCGCGATCTGCCCCGCATAGAGTCGGCCGATGCGCAAGCGCCGATGAGTCGCCCGATAGGCGAGAGCCACACAGGCAAGAACGGCGATGCCGGTGAGGATCAGCATCCAGCCGGACTTCCCGATATCGGTGATGGTCCAGAAGATGTGGCGCACATTGGGATCCATCTCGCGCACCCAATGGAGCACCAGCGGATCCAGAAAAAACATGCCGAAGGCAATGAGCGATCCGACAATGACGGCCTTGTCTCTAAGCGGTAGCGCCTGCACGAGTTGCCGAAGATCGCTCCATTGGCTCGCCTTCGCCTGCCCCTGCATTTTCCGCACCCCTTTCGCCAAGCTATTTTTCAGGCGCGGTCTCGCGCAGCGCCGACTTGTGACTCCAGATGAAGTAGAGGTTGCGGGAATAGACCACGAGACCCATGGCCTGCCCCAGGATGAAGACGGGGTCGGCGCGATAGACCGCGTAGGTCAGCAGCATCAGCCCGCCGGCCAGGCTGAAATACCAGAAGGCCTCGGGCACGACGCTCTCCCGCGCCCGCTCCGTATAGACCCATTGAATGAGAAACCGCATGGCGAACATCATCTGGGCCGTAAAGCCGACGACGAGCCAAATCACCTCCGCCCTTGTGGCGTTTCCCAGCAGTGCACCTGAAGCAACCGTGCTCACTCTTCGCTCCTCCGTCCGTGATCTTCGTCGCCGCCTCAAGCGGCTGTTTCGCGCTCCGACACAACCCGCTCTTTCGCGCTGTCCTCGGCCACCGGCGGTAGCGCTGTACGTCTGCGAAGCCAGGTCACGCCGAAAAGGTCGTAAAGGCCGATGAGCGCACGACCGAAATTCGTGTATTTCGATTTCCCGGCCATCCGCGGACGATCGTTCACGGGGACGTAGTCCACGCGGTAGCCGTAGGTGAGAAACAAGACAGGCAGATAACGATGCATGGTGGTGAAGAACGGAAGCCGGATAAACGCTTCGCGCCAATAGACCTTTATTCCACAGCCCGTATCGGGGCAGTCGTCCTTCAGCACCGCATCCCGAATCCAGTTGGCCGCCCGCGAGGCCAGGCGCTTGGAGCCCGTATCCTTCCGGTCGGCACGCAAGCCCCCCACCAGCGCCGTCCCGTCCGAGCCCGGCGCGCCGAGCTTTGCCACGAGCTTGGGGATATCCGCCGGATCGTTCTGCGCATCCCCATCCATCATGGCGACGACAGGTGCCGCAGCAGCCAACACACCACTCCGCAGCGCAACGCTCTGTCCGGCCCGCTCGCCATGCTTCAGATAGCGCAGCGAGCGATAGTGCGGCATCAGCGCCAATACCTCGGACCGCGTGCCGTCGTCGCTGCAATCGTCGACGACGATCACCTCATGCAACAGCTCGCGCGGCAGGACCGTATAGGTCTCTTCCACCAACCGCCCGATATTGCCGGCTTCGTTATAGGCCGGGAGCACCACGCTGATACGCATCTGTCATCCCGATGTTGCAGCACCGTCAGAATGGGTGCCGCTATCATGTGCATGTGAAGGAAAATTAGCAGTGGAAGACGATATACTTAAGGCAAATATTGACCACGCGGCCCAGCCGCGGCGCTTGGCCCCAGATCGGTGGAGCCTCCGACTTGCCGTCTTCCTTATCGCCGTCACGCTCCTGCGCCTGCTTGCGCTAACCCTATCGAAAACCGACCTTTTCTTCGACGAAGCGCAATATTGGAGCTGGGCCCAAGCGCTGGATTTCGGCTATTTCTCCAAACCGCCGCTGATCGCCTGGATCATTTGGGGCACCACGTCTCTTTGCGGCGACGGCGAGGCTTGCGTGCGCGCCTCGGCCCCGCTCTTTCACGCCGGCTCGGCCGTCTTTCTCTTCCTGGCCGGACGGGCGCTCTATGATGGCCGGACCGGCTTTTGGGCGGCGGTGATCTTCGCCACCCTGCCGGGCATCTCCTTCTCCGCCAACATCATTTCCACCGATGTGCCGCTGCTCTTTTTCTGGTCGGCAGCGCTCTATTTCGGCATGAAGCTGCAACAGGAGCGGCGCTGGCGCTGGGCCGTCCTGCTCGGCCTCGCCATCGGTCTTGGCGCCCTCGCCAAATACGCCATGCTCTATCTCTATCTCTGCGCCGGCGTCTGGTTCGTCGTCAGCCCGGCCTCCCGCTGGCTGCTGCGGGATGCCAAAGCGCTGGTCCTGATCGCCATCCCCTTGGCCTTGCTCGCCCCGAACCTGCTCTGGAACCTCGACAACGGCCTCGTCACCTTCGCCCATACCGCCGACAACGCGAAGCTCGGCGGCCCGCTGGTTCACCCCATCAACATGCTGGAATTCCTCGCCGCTCAGCTCGGCGTCTTCGGACCCATTCTGTTTCCCATGCTGCTGGTGATCGCCGTCCGGGCCGTCCGGCGCGGCGCGGCGGACCAGGACCGCTATCTCCTCGCCTTTTCCCTTCCCGTCCTCGTCCTGGTGACGGGAATCGCCTTCCTGTCCCGGGCTCATGCCAATTGGGCCGCGGCCACCTATCCGGCGGCCACCATTCTCGTCACCGCGACCATGCTGCGCCTGGAGCGCCGGAAGCTCTTCGCCGCGACCCTTGCCGTCAACGCGCTCTGTTTTGTCGCTCTCGCCGTTGCGCCGGCCCTTGCCGACCGGCTCGCCCTGCCCGGCGATCCCTTCGGCCGGACCCTGGGCTGGCGCGAGACCGCCGAGAGTGTGAGACGCGAAGTCGAAAAAGGCACCTACGGCGCCATCCTGACCGACGATCGCGCCATGACCGCCGAGCTTCTCTATTACCTGCGCGATTCCGACATTCCGATTTTGCGCTGGCCGAGCAATGGCGCCCCGCGCGACCATTATCAGCTCACCCGCCCCTTCACCGGCAAGGCGCCTGAGCCGGTGCTATTCGTCACGCGTGGCAATCCGAACCGCACCGTCACGGAGCGATTTTCCACAGGCGAACGCGTCGGAATGGTGAAAATTGCCGCAGGCCGAAAGATGACGCGCACCGTCATCCTGATTTCATTGCGCGGCTTTAAGGGGGGCTGAGAAGGCAGATTCCACGCTGGGGGACCGTTTAGTGCGTACCGAAAGCCCGAGCTTTTTCACCCTGACATGCCTGGCCGGCCTCGCCGCGGCTCTTATCTTCGTCGGCTTTCCCAAGCTCGATCTCGCGGTCGCCGAGCTTTTCTATATCGGTAAGCGCCACTTCCTTGCAGACCCATCCCTGCTCGGCAATGTGTTGCGCCAGAGCTTCCGCCTGCTGTTTCTGATCGCTGCTATCGTCGCCCTGTTCGGCGTCGGGCTCAGCGTCGTGACCGGGCGGAAGCTCTTCGGTTTCGGCTTTCCCCACTGGCTCGCCGTCGTGCTCGCTCTCTTCATCGGGCCCGGCCTTATCGCCAATGTGCTCTTCAAGGACAATTGGGGCCGCGCGCGTCCTCATCATGTCGAGCAGTTCGGCGGCCCGAAGGAATTCACCCCGGCGTTGAAATACACCGATCAGTGCGAGCGAAACTGCTCCTTCGTCTCTGGCGAAGCCTCGTCCATCTATGCGGTGTTCTTTGCGCTCGCGCTGCTGGTCCGCCGGCGGCGGCGCGAGATCTTTCTGCTCGGTCTCGCCATCGGAACCCTCGCCGGCATCATGCGGATCGCCAGCGGCAGCCATTTCCTGAGCGACGTCGTCTTCGCCGGGGTCTTCATGGGGCTGTCCGTGCGCGGCGCGTTTTGGCTCGTCTTCGAGAGGGCCCCCGGCACCTTCGCCGAAGGCGGCCCGCTGCACTGTTATCTCCACCGCAAGGCGATGGGCATGGCCGGCCGAATCGCGGCCTTCCGCCGCCGGGTCTTCGGCACCGGTCAGCGCTTGGCCGACAGAGTCGCCGCAAGCCTCGCGCTCTGATTTCCGGACGGAATTCCCTCCAAGCCGGACGGACGTGGAGCGAGAGCTTCGCACGCATCCCGCGAATCGGCCGCCTTCGTAATATTTCTTAACATAATCAAACATGCGTGCCGCGCGGGACGTGGCAAGCATAGGGACATTGATTTGCGTCCCACCGACGGCTTCGACGAAGCGTCAATACTCTCGAAAATATACATGTCCCCCAACGTCAAGAAATCCACTTTCCAATTTTCATTGCCGGCCGCCGCTCTGTTTCTCGCCGCTGTCCCCGGCTCAACGGCATTGGCGCAGGACGGTGCCAACCAGACCACCGTTCCCAAGACGTCCATGGGCTATGTCAGGCAAAAACTGCACGACTGGGATGTCATCGTCGGCTCCGGCGTCATGTACAAACCGAAATACGAGGGTGCCGACGAATACGAGTTTCAGCCCATTCCGTTCGTCTCGGCCGAGCTTTTCGATTTCGTGAATCTCAACCCGAGAGGCGTCGGCACCAAGGCCTATGAACACGGCCCCTTCCGGTTCGACGTCACCGCCCACTACAAGAGCGGCCGCGACGAAGACGATTCGTCAGATCTGCGCGGCATGGGCGATATCGATTGGGGCGTCGGGGTCGGCGGCCGGGCGACGCTGGATTGGGGCCCTGTCGGCCTCTTCGTTTCCGTCGAGCAGATCATCGGCGGCAGCGACGGCCTCCTCGGCAGCGTCGGCGTCTCCATAGAGCAGCCCGTATCGGAGCGGCTCATCCTGGGGGCCGAAGCCGGCGCGACATTCGCCGACGACAGATACATGGACGCCTATTTCGGCGTCGATCCGGTCCAGTCCAGACGCTCCGGATATGCCGAGTACGATCCCGAAGCCGGCCTCAAGAGCCTGGACGTGGCGGTCTCGGCCACCTGGCTCATCAACGAGAAATGGATGCTTCGCGGCGAGCAGCAATTCGACATCCTGACCGGCGATGCGGCCGACAGCCCGATCGTCCAGGAAGACTTCCAGTCCAAGACGATGCTCCTGCTCGGATACCGCTTCTGATGTCTCGGCGATACGCGCGCGAAGGCTGCGACCGTCCCGTCAGCTTGGAAGATGCGCCGGTCCGGGGATCTTGATCCGGGCGATGAGCCCCTTGTCCGGCCCCGGCAGGAGCTCCAGCGTGCCGTGATGCGAACGGGCGATATCGAGGACGATGGAAAGCCCGAGCCCGAAGCCCGACGACCCGTCCGAGCGGGCCGAATCTCCCTTGAAGAACGGCTCGAAAACACGCTCGCGCAAGCTTTCCGGAATCCCGGGACCGTCGTCGCAGACGGAGATCATGAACCCGTCCCGGTATTGTCCGAGCTGAACCTCGACCGTGTCTGCGAACTTCACGCCGTTATCGCAGAGATTGCTGAGGGCGCGGGTGATCGACAGCGGCCGGCACTCGGCGGCGAACTTGTCCGGCCCCGAATAGGAGACCGAAAAACCCACATCGGTGAAATCGTTGCAGACCGTCTGAACGATGCTGGCGACATCGACCCGCTCGATCTTCTCGTTGGCGAATTCGTTGCGCAGATAGTTCAGGCTCTCGGCGATCAGCCGGTCGATATGATCGACATCGGAGAGCAGCGAGTCCCGAAGTGCCCCTTCCCTCATTCTCTCGGTCCGAAGCCGAAGTCGTGTCAGGGGCGTGCGGAGATCGTGGCCGATGCCGCGCAGCATCCGGGTCCGGGCATCCGCCATGAGGCTGATACGATTGTTCATGCCGTTCAACGCACGTGCCAGCGCGACGATCTCGATCGTTCCGCGCTCGGCGAAGACGGGTCCCTTGTCGTTGATATCGGCCTGCATCGCGGCTTCCGAGATCCGCTTGATGGGCTCGGTGATCGTCCTGATCGCGAAGATGAAGAAGAACAGGATCAAGACGACGAGAGCCACGAAATAATAGGACCCTTGCCCGAGCATGGAGCTCGTCACGAACGTGTCCGGAAAGCCCGACAGGATGAGGATGGTCTTGTCGTCGACGTCCACCGCGATGACCCGTTCGCCGTCCAGATAGGTCCTCCAGCCGCCGATCGGCGGTTGCCCGTCGGGTGGAAAGAGCCAGGCCACGAAGCTCCCGAGCCAATATTTCGAGGATGTCCGAAATTCATCGGCCTTCGATGGCGGGGCGAGAGAAACCTCCACCCCGCCCTTGCGCGCATTGGTGAGGATGGTCTGGCGTTCTTCGGGCGAGGCATCGCGCAACAGAAGAGCGATCAGGCGCGCACTCTCGGCGAGGCTGTCGAGATCGGGAGCCGTGTAGTCGTCCTTGGCCTGCCGCTCGAATGTCGGCCCCATCATGAAGACCGTCACGAGCGCGAGGAAGATGATAAGCGTGATCTGGCCTCGAATCGTCCTCGGCGCCCATCTGAGGCGTCTAAGCATGGATCTCTTCGACAGTGGCCGTGAAGATATAGCCGCCGAGACGGACCGTCTGAACCAGGGTCGGATCCTTGGGATCCTTCTCGATCTTCTGTCTCAGCCGGCTGATATGGACATCGATGCTGCGCTCGATCGGACCGGCCAGTCCCGCATGGGTGACCGCCAGAAGCTGCTCGCGGGTCAGGACCCGTCCGGGATTCCGGCAGAAGGCGAGCAGGAGATCGAACTCATGGGTGGTCATCGCGACCCGCGCATTGCTCGGATCGCGCACCTGCCGGCGGATGGGATCGATGGTCCAGCCGTCGAATCTCATCCGCGCCTGACGCTGAGCCGCCATACGATGCGGTGTGGCGCTCGATCGCCGCAGCAGCGCCTTGATGCGGGCGATCAACTCCCTCAGAACGAACGGCTTCGTGACATAGTCGTCCGCACCGATCTCGAGCCCGACGATGCGGTCCACGTCGTCCGCCACCGAGGTCAGCATCAAGATCGGAATCGTGCTGGATTCCCTGAGACGCCGGCAAAGGCTGAAACCGTCCTCGCCTGGCAGCATCACATCCAGGACCACGAGATCGAACTCGATCGCTCGTTTTTTCGGATCGATATCCTTGCCGGAATGCGCCAGCTCGGCGGCAATTCCCTGCTCCTTCAAGCTGTCCTGCAGCATTTGAGCAAGCTGGACATCGTCTTCAATGATCAAGATTTTCGCCTGATCCGGAACAGCCGAACCTGTCTCGATAGTCGTCACTGATCGTCCTCCACGCAGAACCGAGGCCTTTTAGCACGGTCTACGCGGCCGTTTGCTGCGACGAATATTAAAATTTGTTGCAGAGCTGGGGATCGCTTTCGGCGCCGCAACTTCCCTTGACGGCGGAATGGCTCTTTAAGTCTATCCCGATTCAGCCGCCGGCGTTCTCGGGCTTCTCGAACATGCCCAGCAAGACATCCTGAGCGAGGATATGGCCTTGCATCGCCCCGATCAGCGCATCGCGATCGGCACCCGGGTCAAGATCGAGCTGCTTGTCCAGCGCGAAGAGCTGGAAGTAGTAGCGGTGAGGTTTCTCATCCGGCGGCCTCGGTCCGAAATAGCCTGCCGACCCTTTGCCGTTGCTGCCCTGCATCGCCCCCTTGGGCTGCTCCAGCGCCGCCGCACCGGGCAGACCTTCCGAGAGCGTCGTGACATCGGCCGGCACGTTGAACAGCACCCAATGCACGAACGGCCTCGCCCTCGGCGCATCCGGATCTTCCACGAGAAGCGCATAGGATTGCGTGCCCTCCGGTCCTTTCTCCCAACGGAGCGCCGGGGAGATATTCTGGCCGTAGGCGGAAAACTGATGCGGGATCGCCTGACCTTCCTCGAAGCCCGGTGAAGCGAGCCCCAAATCCGTCTCGTGCTTCGGTGCTGTGCGCTCCGTTACGATACCGCTCGTCTCTTCGTTGCTCGCCATCGTCTCCTCCGCAGATTCCTCGTCTTCTGGTGTCGCCACGTCCAGCACGTCGTCGACCACGTCGCCGGCCGCTTCACCGGCCTGCGACAGCTCGGACTCGTCCGTCTGGAAGGTCACCTTGTAGATCGCGCCGTTGGCGTCGTCGGAGATGAACAGCCCACCGTCCTTTGCGACCGCCAGCCCGAACGGACGGCCGATATAGCCGTAGCCCTTCTCGGTCTCCTTCAGGAAGCCGGTGACGAAGGGCTCCAGCTTCGCCGGCTTGCCGTCCTCGAACCGGACGCGCAGCACCTCGTAGCCCGATGGCGGCTTCCGGTTCCAAGACCCGTGCATGGCGACGAAGGCATCCCCCTGATACGCGTCGGGAAACTGGTTGCCGTCGTAGAATTCGAGCTCCATCGGGGCGGCATGGGCCGTATGGGGCAGCACTGGCGTCTCGCTCGCCTTCGCCCAATCCTCATGGGTCAGCTCGCCGGGCGGCGCGTCGGCGGGATTCTTCCCGCCTTCGCCATAGACATATGGCCAGCCATATTGCTTCCCCTGCCGGATCAGGTTCAGCTCCTCTGGCTGCTCCTCGTCGCCCAGCCAATCGATGCCGTGATCCCAGCCGTATAGATCGCCGGTCCGCGGCTGGAAGGCGAAACCGATCGTATTCCGCAATCCCGAGGCGTAGACGGTGCGGAAGCTGCCATCCGGCTCGACCCGCAGCATGGTGGCGTTCTCCGGATTGCGCTCGTTGCAGGCATTGCAGGTCGAGCCCACGCTCACATAGAGCTTGCCGTCCGGCCCGACCGCGATGGTGCGATCCGCGTGCTGACCCGCATCGGGAAGATCGTCGACCATGCGCTGCAGCTCTCCGAAGGTGCCGTCTTCCTTCACGTCGGCTTTGTAGATCTCCTTGATCGTGACGAGATAGACGATGTCCCCATCGAAGGCGATGCCGTGCATGTTGGGCCGGCTGGCCACGGTCTGAACGGTCTCCCCTTTGCCGTCGCCATCCCGGTCCTCCAGCATGATCACGTCGCCGACCGAGCGGCGCGTGGCGTAGAGCGTTCCGTCGTCGGAAATCGCCAGCACCCGCGGATCGATGAGACCCGTGGCATAGGTCTCCAGCTTGAAACCCTCCGGCAGCTCCAGCGCGGCGATATCCTGCTCCGTGGGCGTGAGCGCCTTCGGCTTCACGATATGGCCGGTGACCTCCACGTCGACGGTCTTCTCTTGCCCGTGAGCCGAAATTGCGGAAACGCTGAGAAGACACACGGCGCTCAAGACAGTCAGCGCAGGATTCTGCATGGCATCGCTCCTCTCGCGGCGGTCCGATCCGCCAGCACTTCGATTGCTGGATGGGCGCGCAGGAAATGCACCGTTTGCCTAGCAACCAAAAGCGGGAAGCGAAGTTCCGTGTAAAGGGCCTAAGAGCCGGCGAAGCGCGACCGGCTTCGCCGAGACGACGATCCTCTAGGGCGTGATCGCCGAGCGCTGGGCGGCAATCACCGCGCCGTCATCCTCGTCACCCTCGGCAAAGATGGAATCCTGCCCATAGATGTCGGGCCGGAATTGAACCGCGCCGTTCTGCTGTGCCCAGGCCGTGAGATAGACGAAATGAACCGGCACCGCGGGCCGCAGGCGCACGTCGATGCTCTCACCGGCTTGGGCCGCCTCATGCACCCGCATTCCGTCCCAGCCCTTCTCCGGCGAGACCAGCCAGGCCACCAGATCGATCACCCGTTGCACCCGCACGCAGCCGGACGAGAAGGCCCGCGTCGACTGGCCGAACAAATCCTTCAGAGGCGTATCGTGCATATAGACGGCATGCTTGTTGGGCATGTTCAGACGCACGATGCCCAGCGCGTTGTTCGACCCCGGATCCTGCCGGAATTTGTACTTGGCGACCTCGGGCGACGACCAATCCACCTGGGAGGCATCGAGCGGCTCCTCGCCCCAGCCCGGCATGACGTTGAAGTTCTCGCGGGTGAAATAGGTCGGATCCTTGCGGATCGCCGGGATCAGATCCTTCCGCGCCACCGAATCCGGTACCCGCCAGGTCGGATAGAAATTCACCTCGACGATCTTCGTGTCGATCAGCGGCGTCGCGCGGTCCGGCCGGCCGACGACCACGCGGCTGGACAGCGCGAGCTGGCCGTCCGCCACCGCATTCAACGTATAGCCCGGCACATTGACCAGCACGTAGCGCGCGGCCTCGTTGATCTTCATCAGCTCCTGCACACGGGCCAGATTGGTCTCGAGCTGCCGCAGCCGCTCTTCTGCCGGAACGTTGAGCACCCGCGCCGTGCGCCGGTCCACGAAGCCCGTGACCTTCAGCCCGTTTCGGATCTGAAACCGGGCGAGCGCCTCGACCAGCTCCTGATCGAATTTCGGGCTGCCGCTGTCGCGGGCAAGGTCCCCCTCGATCGCCAGATGCCGGCGCAGCGCCATCACGTTGCGGTCCGTATCCCCGGGCCGCAAGGTCTTCTCCTGGCTGATAGCGGGCCAGCCGCCGGTCGCCACGATCTCGCGATAGCGCGCGATGCCCAGATGCAGCGACTCGATTGCGGCCTCGCTGACGAACGGCACTTGCATCTCGTAGGCCGACGCCAGGCGCTCGGCCATCGCGTCGCGCTTGTGCCGGAGCCGCTCCCGATCCTTGGCCGTCATCGGCCCGCTATCGGAAAAGCTGCTGAAGGAATTGGTCTGGGCCCTGACCTCTCGGTCGGCATGGCTTGCAAGCAATGCGGCAAAGCAAAACGAGGCGGCAAGCAGAGCGAGACGGTGCGGCCGACGCGCAGCATCGGCTGTCCGGAAACGAGCGAAAAGCATGGATAAAAGCGAGAGCCCTCTGATGGTCCGTATGGATCTTGTTTGAATCGTCAATCTTCCCCGAGCGCACAATAGGCACAGCGCCCTTGACGGGAAGATGGCAAGCGGGAGTCCGCGGGTGTCTCTCTACGTCACAACCTGAATCAACCGGTCGATCAGCGCCGCTTGAGCGGTATTGATCCTGACCCGCGCCTCGTCCGCCGAGAACCATTGGACCCGGTCGATTTCCGGAAAGCTCTGCACTTTGCCGCTTCTGGGCGGCCACTCCATCTCGAATGTGTTGGAGACGAAAGCGGCCGGATCGAAATCGCCCGCCATTGCAAAGCCCGTCACCAGCTTGCCCCCTTTCTGCCGTATCTCGCCAAGCGGCACCGCCTCCCCCTCGGGCCGGATCCCAAGCTCCTCCTCGAACTCGCGCAACGCGCAAGCAAGTGGATATTCTTGCGTATATTCGCCCTTGGGGATCGACCAGGCGCCGTCATCCTTCCTGGCCCAAAACGGCCCGCCCGGATGGACGAGAAGCACCTCAAGCCCTGCTCCCCTGCGGCGAAACATCAGGATTCCGGCGCTACGCTTCGGCATGGGATGATTATAGACTGGCGCCCGGCGTTCGGCGGAAGGGCCGTCAAAAGATTAACATGTCGTCGCTTGGCCTCTAGGCTGACACAATCGCAAGGCACTGACGATATCGAGGGACAAGCTTGCGCCTATGAGGGGGGGGAATGAGGCGAGAAGCGATCAGACTATGCCTGTCCGGGCTTCTGGGGGTAGCGGCCGCGTCGCTTGCCGGCTGCACTGGCGATTTCGGCAGCGAGGGACCTCAGATCACCTCCAAGGAGCGCGACTGTATGGTCCGCGCCATGTATTTCGAATCGCAGCGCAGTAGCGAAGAGGGCCTGCTCGCCGTCGGCACGGTGGTCATGAACCGCGTCGATTCGGAGAAATATCCCAACACCATCTGCGGCGTGGTCGGCCAGCGGCGGCAATTCGCCCATGGCGTGCTGACCCGCAAGGTAGATCCCGCCCAAAGCGGCGCCGCCGAGAAGATGGCCGATGCGGTGCTTTCCGGAAAGCGCTCCGCGGAAGTCGGCAAAGCGATGTACTTCCACGCCGCCCGCATCCGCATTCCCTATAAGAACGTCCACTACGTGACGATCGCCGGCGGCAACGCCTTCTACGAGAAGCGCAAAGGCGGCGGCAATCAGCTTCCGCCGCTCGAGACCTCCACCACCGCCGTGGCCGAGGCGAAGGACGCCAAGCCGGAAGAAACCACATCGGCGGTCGCCGAAGCCAAGCAGAGCCCGATCCCGGCACCCGAGACCGCAACGGCCCAGGCCGAACCTCTCAAGCCGGCGATCACGCCCGTGGCGGCCAGCATGTCGCCCCTGCCTGGCGGCAGTACGCCGAGCTTTGCAGAGCCGGTCGAAGCCTCGACCTCCAACACCACGCTCATTCAGAAATCGACCTTCGGCTGGTAGCCTTCTAGGCCTCCCCGCCGACCCGCGGGAAATGCCAGGACTCGCAATGTGGCTTGAAGCCGATCCTGGCGTAGCAGCGGTTCGAGAACGGATTCCTGAGATCCGTATAAAGACATGCCGCGCGTTTGCCTTCCGCAAAGCCTCGCTCGGCCAAAGCAGCCACCACCGACCCGCCATAGCCACGCCCGCGTAAATCAGGCGGCGTATAGACGGACGCGATGGCGACGATGTTTGCCGTCTTCCGCGAGAAACCGGCCATGGAGACCGGCCGCCCCTCCACTTCCCAGAACATGAAACGGCCGCTCGCCAGATCGGCCATCATCTTCTCTTCAGTGGGCAAAGGATCGTGCGGGGTCGCTTCGCGGATGAAGCCCAGCGTCCATTCCCTGAAGATCTCGAGATCGTCGGCAGTCGCAAGCCGCGCATGGCCCGGCGCGTCGGGATAGCGGGGCGCCTCCGACAACGCGAAAATCCTCTGCGGCATGGGCTCCGAGAACCGAATGCCGAACGCCTCTGCAAAGCCCGCGAACCAAACCGCCGTCTCCCCCGGCCCAAGGACTCCTGTGTATGCGAGCCCACGCGCTTCTTTGGCAATTTGCCGGCACTGATCGCGGCTGAGGTCTCCAAGCAGCAGCGGGCGCGGCGGCGCATGGATGGCACCCTCCCCCGGCGCGCCCAGGGTCCAGCAGCGCACCTCGCCCGCCGGCGAAACATCGCCTTCGAGGATCGCGACCATCAGATTGTGCCGGACCTCATCCCGCAAAAAAGCAGGCAGATGGAAATCCCGGAACGCGTTCAATGAAACCTTGTCCAACATCAAGAAAACCCCGTTCGAGCAGAGCAATCGCCCATAAAAAAAGCCGCCGCGAGGAGGACCCGCGGCGGCTTGTGAGCTTGGACTGGCGTAGCGTCGGCTACTCGCCCTTCAGGCCCTTCTCGAAATATTTGTGGACCACCTTGTCCTGGTTCTCCAGCAGCCAGTCGATCGAAGGCTGATGGTTCATGGCCTTGTGAATCGCCTGGGCGGTCGCCTGGCGGTGCACGTCGAACAGGGCCTGATGATCCAGATCCTTCACGTCGACGATGCCCGGATTCAGCCAGACCGAGCAGATGATGCCCAGATCGTTGGCCTTCTCCTTCGGGATATCGCCATTGGCGACGCTGTCCAACACGCCCCGCGCGATGGCGTACTGCACCGTGCCCATGAGGATGGATGTGTAGCGGCTGTCCTTCACCGTCACCTTGCTGACGCAGATCGTCGGCGGACGGACCATCACATCCGTGTTCATCAGCGCCAGAACACGGGAATGGCCCTTCACCTGATCGCCAAGCAGATTGGCGAAGGCGGTGCCCATGGGGCCGTCCATCTCGCCGATCGCCACTTCCGGCTCCGCCGCCGTCATGGGCGGGCCCGCAACCAGGCTTTCGCCGACACGCATCACGATACGTTCAGCCATACTGTCCTTCTCCCTTTGATTTGGATGGAAAGTTGAAGACGCGAGGACGGGCGGACTATGGCCGGGAGGAGCGGCAGGCGCAACCCGTCACGCCTAAGACCGACCGACGCACGCATGCCAAAGACACAAACCCGAAGACACAAAAAACCGCCGGCGGCGCGAAGGCCAACGGCGGTTCTTGGGTCTTAGATCGTGAAGATAGAGGGGGTCTCGATGAACGCTCTTATCAGAGGCGAAGCAGTTCTTCGTAAGCCTGGCGACGACCTACTCTCCCAAGCCTTAAGACTTAGTACCATCGGCGCTGGAGTGTTTCACGGCCGTGTTCGGGATGGGAACGGGTGGGGGCACTCCGCCAAAATCACCAGGCCAACGAAGAACTGGCTTCACATATCTGGTCCGACCGCGCGTCTGTCACGCGATGACATTCTTACCGCATCCATCTCGCGCCTCGCCGGCCATATACCGAAACGTCGGTAAGCCGAAAAGTCGCTCATACGTCTCACCGGCCCGAAGGCGGTTCGCGCATGATAATCGCACGCATCTTTGCCCGAAGGCCGAGCGCGCAAAAGAGAGAGATGGACACTGACAATGAAAGCAATCAAGCCGATCGAGCTATTAGTACTGGTTAGCTTCATGCATTGCTGCACTTCCACACCCAGCCTATCAACGTGGTGGTCTTCCACGGCTCTCAAGGGAGATCTAGTTTCGAGGTGGGCTTCCCGCTTAGATGCCTTCAGCGGTTATCCCTTCCGCACGTAGCTACCCTGCTGTGCCGCTGGCGCGACAACAGGTCCACCAGAGGTGCGTCCATCCCGGTCCTCTCGTACTAGGGACAGCTCCTCTCAATATTCCTACACCCACGGCAGATAGGGACCGAACTGTCTCACGACGTTCTAAACCCAGCTCACGTACCACTTTAAACGGCGAACAGCCGTACCCTTGGGACCTGCTCCAGCCCCAGGATGTGATGAGCCGACATCGAGGTGCCAAACGATGCCGTCGATATGGACTCTTGGGCATCATCAGCCTGTTATCCCCGGAGTACCTTTTATCCGTTGAGCGATGGCCCTTCCACGCGGGACCACCGGATCACTAAGGCCGACTTTCGTCTCTGCTCGACTCGTCAGTCTCGCAGTCAGGCTGGCTTATGCCTTTGCACTCGACAGCTGATTTCCGACCAGCTTGAGCCAACCTTCGCGCGCCTCCGTTACTCTTTGGGAGGCGACCGCCCCAGTCAAACTACCCACCATACACTGTCTCGGATCCGGATAACGGACCGCGGTTAGATATCCATAATCGCAAGGGTGGTATTTCAAGGATGGCTCCCCGAGAACTGGCGCCCTCGGTTCAAAGCCTCCCACCTATCCTACACATGCGGTCACGAATACCAGTGTAAAGCTATAGTAAAGGTTCACGGGGTCTTTCCGTCTGACCGCAGGAACCCCGCATCTTCACGGGGAATTCAAT
>CP188828.1:1043480-1104736 GCA_050110875.1 Methyloligella sp. ZOD6 | reverse complement strand
CCAGGTTCACGACAGCGATACCGAAGGCTTCGTGGGCGGAATGTCGTAGAGGCCGTGACGCGGCCGGGGCGGAAGCTCCAAAGGAGCCACACCGTCATGATCCAAGAGGGGATTTGGTGGAGCCGAGGAGGCCGTCGAGGAGCTGGCCGCGATACTGTCAGGCGGGCGAACCGAGGCGATGCAGAAGGTCGCCAGAGATCGGGCCGACCTGCTGGAGAAGTACAATCAGGCTGGCAGAGCCGCCTTCGCCAAGGCGACCGCGCCGCGCCCCGCTCCGAAGGTCGCGAAGGCCGTGCAGGACTTCCGACAGATCGCAGACAAGATCGCTTCGGAACGGAAGATCAGCCGCACCGCCGCGATGCAGATCGCCCGGAAGGAATACCCAGACGCGTTCGCCGCGTACCAGGCGGCGTAAACAACGCTCGGCGGCGGTGTCCTTCTCCTTCCCGTCGCCGAACCAGGCGAGTAGGCGTTTTGCGGAGCCCTGCGAGCCTATCAGGGGCCCGGGCTGGCCGAACTCCTCCGGCCCGGGCCTCGTTGGGGTGTTGCTACCAGCGAAGGCTGGCGTGGCTTCGGCGTACGAAGTGATGAAACAGTTACATTAAAATGGGATCTCGTCGTCGAGGTCTTTGTCAAACGAGCCGTACTCTTTCGAAAAGTTCGTCTCCTTACGTGGTGGCAGCAGGGCTGCCCTCGGTTCCTCTGGCGGAAGGCGACGATTCTCGTCATCGGCCTCTTTGGCCTCTGCGATTATCGATAGAACGTTCTGAGTTAGCTTGCCCACGACCTCTGCTGATTGCCAAGCCGCTCCCGGAGCGCTGACAACAGCAAGCGTGAACATCGTCACTTCGATAAGATTGAGCCGACGCTTATCTAGTGCAGCTTCGAAATCGGCCAGCCTCTTATGGAGAGCCGTCTTTTTGGAATCGGGTAGGTTCGAAGCGTCGACGGCTTCCCGCAGGGCATGCAGGTGCGAGCGAATGCGACCCTTTTCGCTCTCCGAAATTGGAACCGAATAGCGCCTGTTGCGAAAGGTGTTGTCGACCAAGAGCTGGGTGAGGTAGTGGTCGAGGTCAGATTTGAATTCCTGAAATTCAGCGTAATCGTAACTACGACGCCGTGGCACGTCGCGGGATGCAAAGGGCTCAATTTTAAAAGAGCGAGCTAAGCCAATAACGACATTCTCGAAGCTGTGCCGATAATCTGCGATCACTTCGTAGCTATCACCGTCGCCCACATGCGGACGGCAGAGTTCAGTCAAACGCTCTTCAGCAATGCCTACTAGCTCCGCGAAGGCCATTGCTGGATCCTCTGGAGCAGCCTCTATTTCATCTGCGGTAATGAAGTCGGACACGGCCATAGTGTTCGTAGGATCAATCTTCTTGCGAAGGCCGTCAACTGCCCGACTTCTAATCCTCTGGCCAGGCGAGTACTGAATCTCGATCTGCCAGCCGCGTAATACGATAGCTGTCGTCTTTCAATTTTTCGATCAGCACGGGGTCCGTTGGGAGCCAAAGGATGCTACGCGTATTCTCTCCGACGCTGACACGCCACGTAGAGCCGTCCAGCGTCAAGAGAAGCAAACCATCGTCTTGAACTTCCGCGAGGGTGTTTTCCGCCATTGGTGCTCTCCTGGGACGAACGTTCAGTCCTGCTCCTCGTCCGGCGGTGGAGGATATACTCCAGGTTGGTTAGATGAACCTTGAGGTTGGACGTAGAGAGGCTGCCTCCCGCTGAGCAATGCAATCAGCCCCCGACGAACGAGACGTTGCTCCCAGTCGTCGTCGCTCCAGCCTTGCGGGACGTAGTTGCCTTCGAGAATATCCAGCTGCTCCACCTTAATTCCGAGAGCCTGAGATATCTCGTAGATCAGCTTAGTGAGCAGCGTGTCGCGCTTCTTGAGAGCTGAGTCAAAACGATCCTTCTCTTCGATCGGGGGCATCTTCTCGCTCAGAATGTTCAGGTAGTCCTTCCAAGCTTTAACGACATTCGGATGATCAATGAACTCGATCTCGACGAGGTTTAGCGCGCCCACATGTTCGATGTGCACGGGCATACGTCTGGTCCGCATTAGCGTGCGAAAGATATCCAATTTTCTGGCGCGATCAGCACGGTTGTCGTCGTTGATCCGCGTGATCCAGACTGCGATCACGGGTCCAACGACGATGGCCAATATCGTCGCGACGGCTATCGTCAGCTCGCCTGTGGTCATACGGCGTCCCGGATACGGCGAAAGATGACGTTCACCGGCCCGGTAGGTGTCTTTACAGGAACAGCATTGCCATCGGCGAAATCTACGGGAAGTGCTGTTTCAAGTTCCTGGGTCATGGGCTCCTGGCCCGCCACGGCACCCGTCACCAGAGTTACGCCGGGGGGAACGGTCATGTTTAAAGAGACATGGATCGTCTCTCCTGATGGCTTGTACGTCCCATCGAAGGTTATGCCGCACGCATCAGCGCCTGCGATAACGCCATCCTTCATGACAAGGATAGCGTGCCCGGAGCCTGACCGGCCAGTGAAGTACATTGCGTAAATCCCGTCCATACAACCAGGCTACTGCGTAGAGGCCTTCCAGGCAACGAAGGCGTCCCCGGGGGTTGAACCGGGGGCGAAACCTGGAAAGCAGTAAAAAAATCAATGAAATCAAGGAGATTTGGTGGAGCCGAGGGGAGTCGAACCCCTGACCTCAGCAGTGCGATTGCTGCGCTCTCCCAACTGAGCTACGGCCCCTTACCAGCAAGTCCGGAATAGGCGGATACCGATTGTTCCATCGGGACTTGCGCAAACAGGCCTGGAGCTTCGGTGCCGCTTGGGAACGGGTGGCTCCAGGATGTGGCCATATAGGGAGCGGCCTCGTTCCCTGTCAAGCGACGCGGCAGCGCCGGAAGGCGGAGAACCGATCAACTTGTCGAGAGCCGTCCAGGTGGTTAACGGCTCGATTGTTTCCCAGCTGCTTCCTCGTGCCTCCCCTTCTGCCCTTGCCCTCGGGCTTCCCTCTCCGTTACATGATGCGCGCACTAGGAGACCGCCTATGATCCCTCTGATCAATTTCCTCGTCCTTTTGATCGATCTTTACATTTGGGTGATTATCGCCAGCGCGATTTTGAGCTGGCTCATCGCTTTCAATGTGGTCAACACGTCGAATCGCATCGTGCTGGCCATCGCCGACACGCTCTACCGGATCACCGAGCCGGCCTTGCGGCCGATTCGGTCCGTGCTGCCCAATCTCGGCGGCATCGATATCTCGCCGGTCATCCTGATCCTGCTGCTGCTCTTCTTCCGCGATGTGGTGCTGCTCGGCTGGATCGCGCCAGCGCTCGTCGTCTAGGGCGCGCGCTCCGTGGCCATCCGACCCATGCCATTTCGCCGCGATGCAGAAGGCCTCCTTCTGGCAGTCCGGCTCACGCCGAAATCCGGCCGCGACCAGGTCGAAGGCATCGAAGAATATGACGGCGCTCCGGTGCTGCGCGCCCGGGTCCGCGCGGTGCCGGAAGACGGCAAGGCGAATACCGCGCTGGAGAAGCTGATCGCCAAGTGGATCGGCCTGCCCAACACCAATGTTTCGGTGGAGAAGGGGCAAACATCGCGGATGAAGCAGGTCCGCCTAATGGGCGATGCGGAGACCCTCGATGTGGTGGTCCGCTCCCGCGTGCGGGATCTCGAGGCCTAGAGAGGACCGCTAGGCGCTCGCCGCGGCCTCGATCTCCTCGACGATCCTCTCTGCCGCACCGCGCGGGTCCTTCGCCCGGGTGATCGGGCGCCCCACCACCAGATAATCGGCTCCGGCCTTGATGGCGGCTTCCGGCGTCACCGCACGGGTTTGGTCGTTGGCGTCCACGCCGGCCGGGCGGATACCCGGCGTCACGATCAGAAAATCGCGTCCCAGACGCTCCCTAAGCGCCGCAGCTTCCTTGCCGGAGGACACCACCCCGTCGAAGCCCGCATCTTGCGCCATCTGCGCCCGCTGCGGCACCAGCGCGACCGGCGGCTCGATGATGCCTTGCTCCTTCAGATCGGCGGGGCCGAGATTGGTCAGCACGGTCACGCCGAGCAACTTCAAATCCGAATCGCCCCGTCCGCGCGCGGCAGCCTGCAAGGTCTTGCTGTCCGTGGCGTGCACCGTGAGGAAGGCCGCGCCGCTTCTGGCGATCGCCGCGGTCGCCCGTTCCACCGTCGCCTCGATATCGAGCAGCTTGGCGTCGAGGAAGATCTTGTGGCCCTTGGCGGCGAGTTCGTCGACCAGGGAAAACCCGCCGGAGAAGAGCAGCTCCAGCCCGATCTTGAACACGCCCGCCGCGTCGCCGATACGCTCGATCAGCGCATCTGCGTCCGCCGGATCGGGAACATCGATGGCGACCATCAGCCGGTCGCGCGGGGATGGGGGGCCGGCGCTCATTCCGCTTTGAACTTCCGCGCGGCAATGGCCAACGCCTCGACCAGATTGGCCGTCTCCTTCTGACGCATCTCGTCCTTCAGGCTGCCGTCTTCCTCGAAGGCCTTCATTGCCGTGGGCACCACCACCTGCTGCGGAATGACATGGGCGCGGAGCCCGACGGCCAGAATCTGGCGCAGGTTGAGCAGGCTGCGCATCCCCCCGAAATAGCTGGGCGATGCGGCCGCCATGGCGAAAACCCGCGTCTTGAAGACGTCGCCGCCGCCTGGCGACACGCGGGAAACCCAGTCCAGGGTGTTCTTCAGAAGCGGGGTGACGGAGGAGTTGTATTCGGGCGATGCGATCAGCACGCCATCATATTCGCCAAGCAAGGCTTTGAATGCCTGGGCTGCCTTCGGCACCCCTTCGTTCTTCTCGAGATCGCCGTTATAGAGCGGCATCTCGTAATCCTTCAGATCGACGAAGACCCCTTCGATGCCGTTCGCCTCGGCGATGTGCCGGCAAAGCTTGGCCAGCCTCACGTTGAACGACCCCTCGCGGGTGGAGCCGGCGAAGAATAGCAGCCTCATCGTCATCCTCTTTCACTGCGCGCCTTAGAACCAGCGCCAGGACGTGCGCGGGAGTGGTAGCAAGCGGGCAAGGCCGCCGCAACGTGGCCCCTGCCACCATCCTAGCCCGGTGGCTTGCCCTCGTCCGGTGTGCCGAACCAGTGACGCAAGGGAATGGTGGCTGCCGCGGCAAGGGGTGTGGCGAGCGCGATGCCCAAAATCCCGAACAGGGCCCCCATCACGAGCTGGTTCAGGATCACCACCGCCGGCGGCAGGGAGATCGCCTTGGCCTGGATCAACGGTGTCAGGAGATAGCTCTCCAGGCCCTGCACCAGGAGATAGAGGATCAGCACATACAGCACTTGGTCGAGCCCCTCGCCGCCCGCCACCAGGATCATGGGAATCGCCCCGATGATGGGGCCGAGATAGGGCAAAAAGCCCGCCAGCGCGGCAAACAGCGCCAGGGCGAACGCCATGGGCACGCCGAGGATCAGGAGGCCCACATAGGTGAGAATGCCGATCGCCGCCATGGCGATGGCCTGACCTACGATCCAGCGGCGCAGCACATCGCCAGTCTCCTTCAGGAGGGCGACGGTGTTCTTCCGCTCATGGGGCGGGGCGATCTGGGAAACCAGCTTCACGTGAATCTCCGGATCGGCCGCAACGTAAATTCCGAAGAACAGCACGATGAAGCCCCCGGCGATAACGCCAAGAACGTTACCGGCGACCGCCGTCGCGCCCGAGGCGAGTCCCCAAGGCTGCAGATCGCTGAGCATGTCCTGCAGGCGGAAATTGCGGAACAGGGTTTCCCCTTCTTCCAGGTCGAAGATCTCTTGCGAAAGCGTGGTGATGCCGGTGCCGATGCTGGTCATCAGCTGACCGGTCTGGTTGACGATGGTCGGCCCGGCAGAGGCAATCACGGCGGCGATGCCGCCGATCGCCAGTATCACAAGCCCGCCCAGGGCGATCATGCGCGGGAGTCCAGTCGCCTCGTTGATGGCCCGGCTCCCCCCATGCAGCACGATGGCGAGCAAAATGCCGGCGAAGGCGAGCAGCACGGGCACCCGTGCGATCCAAAGAACCAGAGCGATCGCCACGACGACGATCACCCCGGCGGTCGCCATCATGGCATCCCGCAAGACAGGCTTCTGCTGCAACTCTTTCGATAGCTGGGTCTTCGATTCGTCCGAATTCGCGGACATCGGCCTCTCCCCCCAAAGGCGCGGGCCGCTCGGCCGCGCAAGGTGACGATCGAAGACGACCGCAGGCCCTTGCCCGGCTAATCGTTCTTCGATCCGTCGCCGATGCTATCGAAAAAATCTTTCATCCGAGCAAAAAAACCGGTGGATTCCGGATTGGTCTTCTCGTTGGAGGCTTCCTCGAACTCTTTCAGCAGCTCTTTCTGCCGCTTCGTCAGGTTCTTCGGCGTCTCCACCTCGGCCTGAATGTAGAGATCGCCCTCCTGGCGAGACCGCAGGATCGGCATGCCTTTCGACTTCAAACGGAACTGGCGTCCGCTCTGGGAGCCTTCCGGGATCTTCACCCGGGTCGTGCCGCCGTCGATCGTCGGCACCTCGATCTCGCCGCCGAGCGCCGCCGTGGTCATGGCGATCGGCACGCGGCAGAAGAGATCGGCGCCATCCCGCTGGAAGAACTCGTGAGGCTTGATGGACAGGAAGATATAGAGGTCGCCGGGCGGACCGCCGCGAAGCCCGGCCTCGCCTTCGCCGCCGAGCCGGATACGCGTTCCGTCCTCCACGCCGACGGGAATCGTGACCGAAAGCGTCCGCTCCCGCGTCACGCGGCCCTGGCCGTTACAGGCCGGGCACGGATCCTTGATCACCTCGCCGCGACCATCGCAGGTCGGGCAGATACGCTCGATGGTGAAGAACCCTTGCGTGGCGCGCACCTTGCCCATGCCGCCGCAGGTCTCGCAGACCGAGGGGGACGAGCCGGGCCTTGCGCCCGCGCCCTCGCAGGTCTCGCAGACCACCGAGGTCGGCACGCGGATCTGCGCCGTCTTGCCCTCATAGGCCTCTTCCAGGGTGATCTCCATATTGTAACGGAGATCGGCCCCACGTTCGCGAGAGGAGCGCGGCCGGCGCTGGCGCGGCCCCATGAACTCGCCGAACAGATCGTCGAACATGGCCGACATGGAGGCGGAAAAATCCGCCCCGAAGCCGGGGCCGCCACCGCCAAAACCGTTATTCTCGAATGCGGCATGGCCGAATCGATCATAGGCCGCCCGGCGCTGGGGATCCTTCAGCGCCTCGTAAGCCTCGTTCACTTCCTTGAATCGCTGTTCGCAATCCGGATCGTTCCGGTTGCTGTCAGGATGGCATTCCTTCGCGAGCTTGCGAAAGGCGCTCTTGATCTCGCGATCGCCGGCGCCGCGGCCGACCCCCAATGTCTC
The DNA here is from genome assembly GCA_050110875.1 of Methyloligella sp. ZOD6. Classification (GTDB taxonomy): domain Bacteria; phylum Pseudomonadota; class Alphaproteobacteria; order Rhizobiales; family Methyloligellaceae; genus Methyloligella. Next base: position 1,097,382 of record CP188828.1, on the reverse strand, counting down.
ATAATAGCAACGTTTCGACATCGCCCCTCCGGACTTTGCGCTTCAGGCTGGGCACGTGCCGCCCGGCGCAGTCTCTTTTGGCTAGATGGGGCCGGGGCTCATGGGAGCCCCGGCCGTCTCTCGGACTAGCGTCACGCTGACTTCTTGTCGTCGTCGTCCTTGACCTCTTCGAAGTCGACATCGACGACATCCTCGTCGCCAGAGCCGGAGGAAGAGGCCTGGCCTTCGCCGCCGGATTCTGCGCCGCCGGCTTCCTGATTGGCCTGGTACATCGCCTCGCCGAGCTTCATGGAAGCCTGGGCCAGGGCGTCGACCTTCTGGCTGATCTGGTCCTTGTCCTCGCCTTCCAGAGCCGTCTTCAACTCGGCGACGGCGGACTCGACCGCGGATTTGTCATCCGCCGAGATCTTGTCACCGTGATCGGAGAGCATCTTCTCGGTGGAGTGGACCAGCGCCTCGGCCTGGTTCTTCACCTCGACCGTCTCGCGGCGCTTCTTGTCCTCCTCGGCGTGGCTCTCGGCTTCCTTGACCATCTTCTCGATGTCGTCGTCGGAGAGGCCGCCGGAGGCCTGGATGCGGATCGACTGCTCCTTGCCGGTCGCCTTGTCGGTCGCCGAGACATTCACGATGCCGTTGGCGTCGATATCGAAGGTGACCTCGATCTGCGGCACACCGCGCGGGGCCGGCGGAATGCCGACCAGATCGAACTGGCCGAGCATCTTGTTGTCGGCCGCCATCTCACGCTCGCCCTGGAAGACCCGGATCGTCACCGCATTCTGATTGTCTTCAGCGGTGGAGAAGGTCTGGCTCTTCTTGGTCGGGATGGTTGTGTTGCGGTCGATCAACCGGGTGAACACGCCGCCCAGGGTCTCGATGCCGAGAGACAGGGGCGTCACGTCGAGCAGCAGCACGTCCTTGACGTCGCCCTGCAGAACGCCCGCCTGGATCGCCGCGCCGATGGCGACCACCTCGTCCGGGTTCACGCCCTTATGGGGATCGCGGCCGAAGAAGTTCTTCACGGCCTCGGCGACCTTGGGCATGCGGGTCATGCCGCCGACCAGGATCACCTCGTCGATCTCGGCCGCCTTGAGGCCGGCATCCTTCAGCGCGTTCTCGCACGGCTTGATGGTCCGCTGGATCAGGTCGTCGACCAGGCTTTCCAGCTTAGCCCGGGTCAGCTTCATGGTCAGATGCTTCGGACCGGACTGGTCGGCCGTGATGAAGGGCAGGTTCACCTCGGTCTGAGATGTGGAGGAAAGCTCGATCTTCGCCTTTTCGGCGGCTTCCTTCAGCCGCTGCAGGGCGAGCTTGTCGCCGCGCAGATCGATACCGGATTCCTTCTTGAACTCGTCCGCCAGGTAATCGACCAGGCGCATGTCGAAGTCCTCGCCGCCGAGGAAGGTGTCGCCGTTGGTCGACTTCACCTCGAACACGCCGTCGCCGATCTCCAGGATCGAGATATCGAACGTGCCGCCGCCCAGGTCGTAGACGGCGATCGTCTTGCCTTCCTTCTTGTCGAGACCATAAGCGAGCGCCGCCGCGGTGGGCTCGTTGATGATGCGAAGGACCTCCAGGCCGGCGATCTTGCCGGCGTCCTTGGTGGCTTGGCGTTGTGCGTCGTTGAAGTAGGCGGGAACGGTGATGACCGCCTGCTCAACCTTCTCGCCGAGATTGGACTCCGCCGTCTCCTTCATCTTCTGCAGAATGAAGGCGGAGATCTGCGAGGGAGAATACTTCTTGCCCTGGGCCTCGACCCAGGCGTCTCCATTGTCGCCCTTGACGATGGAATAAGGGACCAGCTTCTGATCCTTCGCCACCGTCGGGTCGTCGAAGCGGCGGCCGATCAGACGCTTGATCGCGAAGAGGGTGTTCTCGGGGTTGGTGACGGCCTGGCGCTTCGCCGGCAGTCCGACGAGCCGCTCGCCGTCTTCGGTGAACGCCACCATGGAAGGCGTGGTGCGCATGCCTTCGGCGTTCTCGATGACTTTCGGGTCCTTGCCCTCCATGACCGCGACACATGAGTTCGTCGTGCCGAGGTCGATGCCAATTACTTTCGCCATGTTCAAACCTCTCTATTCTGGCAGACCGTCCGGGCCCAAAGGCACCCGGCATACGCGCCCGTTTTCGAAACTCTCCGCGGACGCACGGTCCCCTCAAATTCATGTAGGCGAGCCAGCCGGCAATTCGACTGGGTTTCCGCGGATATATAGGGGCGAGCCTTGTTACCCGCAAGGCAAGCGGGTGGGCAAAACCCCATAGGAACCCAACGGTTTTACGAAGCAATTCTTAACGAGCGCTCACAGTACGGGCGCCCAGGTCGCGATCAAAGTCGGGGTCAGGCAGAAATAGCGTCCCTCCGCGCCGGCGGCCTGCAAATCGGTCTCGAAACAGGCCTTTTTCGCCTCATCGGTCAGGCCGAGCGACTGGGCGGCATCGAACAGGCTGCGATAGACTCCGATCAGCATCTCGACCATCTCCGAAAGCCGCAGGAAGCGGATCTCGGAATGGGCATCGAGGGGCCGTTCGAGCCCGGCCGCGGCAAATTGCGCCGGCAATTGCCGCCCTTGATGCATGCTCCGCCCATGTTCGCCGAAGACGCCCTCGAAGACGCGGGCAAACTCCTCCATGGCAGGACAGGCCGGCTCGACCGAAAAGCTTCCGAAATCGAACTCCTGGGCGATCACCATGCCGCCGGGCTTCGTCCATTTCCGCATCTTCGCCAGGACCGAGACGGGATCGGGCATATGCATCAAGAAGAGCCGGCAGAATGTGATGTCAAAGGGAGCGCCTGGCGGATCCTCGACCGCATGGATGTTCCCCTCGACCACCTCGAACGTCGTGCCGCTCCGGTGGCGCAGCGCGTCTCGCGCCATTTCGACCAGCCCGGGGTCGATCTCGATTCCCGTCACCGCGCCTTGCGGTCCGACGCCCTGGGCCATGGATTGCATCACCGCACCGGTTCCAGCGCCGACATCGAGGCAATGCATGCCCGGCGACAGGCCGGCCTTCTGGAGGACCCGCCGTGTGGCCGATTCCCACATCCGCGCTTGCTTGCGCAGGCGTTCGTACTCTGCCATGTCGCGAGAATGGACATAGCCGTCCGGGTTGGCGCGCACGCCTCTGGTTTCGTTCGCGGGATTGGCCACGCCTGATCGAGCTTTCGGAGGCTTCGGGTTCAAGAGCCTTGGGATTTACGAGCTCTGGGATTTAATCGGGATTCAAAATTCTGGAATCTGAAGTCTTGATCTGAAGCTTTGGAATTGCCGCAAGCCGGTACCCTATCGCGGATTGCCTTTGCGCGACAGGGAGGAGCCTGAAATTGCCTGTGAAACATTTGCAACAGAAGCTCGATCGCGCCGCCCAGGAGGCGCTTCTGGCCGAACTTCGCAAGACCGTCGAGGCCGCGCCGTTCTACACGCCGACCATGCCCCGCTCCGGCAAGCCCATGTCGGTCCGCATGACCAATTGCGGCCGCCTCGGCTGGCTGACGGATAAGGAGGGCGGCTATCGCTACGAGCCGCGCCATCCGGAGACGGGCGAGCCCTGGCCGCCTATCCCCGAGGCGCTGCTCAAGCTCTGGAACGAAGTCTCCGGCTTCCCGGCCCCGCCCGAGGCCTGTCTCGTCAATTATTACGCCAAAGGCACCAAGCTCGGCCTCCATCGCGACGAGGACGAGGAGACCTTCGAGGCGCCGGTGGTCTCGGTTTCCCTCGGGGATACGGCGCTGTTCCGGATCGGCGGGCTGAAGCGGAAAGATCCGACCCGCCGGATCGCGCTTGAGTCGGGTGATGTGGTGGTGTTCGGCGGGGAGGACCGGCTGATCTATCACGGCATCGACCGGATCGTGCCGGGCAGCTCCGACTTGTTGCCCGAGGGCGGACGCATCAACCTCACCTTGCGCCGGGTGACGCCGGCTTAGACGGGGATTCTCCGCGCTCACCCACTTCTTTGACGTCATGCCCGGACTTGGTCCGGGCATCCATGCCGTTATGTCTCAGCTTTTCGAAAGGCCAGTGGAATGGATTGCCGGGTCGAGTCCGGCAATGACGCGTGCAAATGTGGGGCGACTCCCTACCCCGTAAAATCGCTCTGCTTGAAGATCGAGACCAGTGCGATGCCTTCCGCTTCCAACGCTTCGGTCGCACCTTCCTCCCGGTCGAGCACGGTCACCACATGCTCCACCGTGCCGCCCAGCTCGCGCACGGCCTCGACCGCCTGCATGGCCGAACCGCCGCTGGTGGTCACATCCTCCACGATGACCACCCGCTTGCCGTCCAGGCTCTCTTCCGCCGTGAGCCCTTCGAGGCGCTGGCGGGTGCCGTGCTCCTTGGCCTTCTTCCGCATGATGAGGGCCGGGATGGGATGCCCCAGGGCGAAGCTGCGCGCCGTGACGGCCGCGGCGATCGGCACCGCGCCGAGCTCCAGCCCGCCGACATAATCCGCATCGAGCTTGGAAATTTCGTCGAGCAGCAGCGCGGCGGACAGGAACGCCCCTTCCGGATGAAGCATTGTGGGCTTCATGTTGAAATAGGTGTTGCTTTCGCGTCCCGAGGCGAGTGTGACGCTGACCCCGAAAGCGTAGGACCGCTCGCGGATGATCTCCATGAGGCGCGCGCGCTCTTGCGCTGCGTCCCGCTCTTTCGCTTTCAATGCCACGTTTATCCGCCTCGCCTTCTTGTCTTTTGATTCGGAGGCGTATCAGCCCTTGCGGAGCCCCTCATCCTCCACCGCTTCGCTGCCGTCCTCCGGCCCGTCCGGGTAGTCGTCATTGGCGGGCTTCGTCGCATTGCCTTTCGGCTGGCGCGCGCCGCCTTTCGATACGGCGACCAGCGCCGGCCGCAGACAGCGGTCTCCGATGGTATAGCCGGCCTGCATCACATCCACCACCGTGCCTTCAGGCACCTCCGGGTTTTCGACCTCGTACATGGCCTGGTGATTGTTCGGGTCGAAGCGCTCGCCCAGCGGATCCAGCCGGGTCACGCCGTGGCGCTCGAGCATGTTGAGCAATTCCCGCTCGGTCAGCTCCACGCCTTCGAGGAAGCTCTTCAGAGCAGGATCCTTCGATGCGGCTTCCGTCGGCACATGCTCGATGGCACGCCGGAGATTGTCGCCGACGGTCAACACGTCGCGGGCGAAATTGGAGACCGAATATTTCGCGGTGTCGGATTTCTCGCGTTCCGTCCGGCGGCGCAGATTCTCCATCTCCGCCATGGTCCGCAGCAGCCGGTCGCGCAACTCCGCGTTCTCCGCCGCGAGATCCGGCTCGCCGTTGGCATCCGCCGCCTCGGCGGTTTCCGTCTGGGCGTTCTTTGCCGTCTCCTCGTCTTCGTCGCGAGGGTCGGTCGTCTCGTCAGTCATAGCCGCACCGAATGTTCTGTTCTAAAGCTGAAGTTCTCGGGGATATCGACCGCAAAGCCAAGGAAATCAAGGCCGCAAAGATTAAGGAACCAGGCGGCCCAGCAGCCTTGCCGTGTAATCCACCATCGGAATAATCCGACCGTAGTTCAACCGGGTCGGTCCGATAACCCCCAATACACCGACAATCTTCTGCTCGGAATCTTCGAAGGGCGAGACGATCAGCGCCGAGCCGGAGAGAGAGAAGAGCTTGTTTTCGGAGCCGATGAAGATGCGCACCCCCTCGGCGCGCTCCGCGAGCCCGAGCAGGCGAATCAGCTCCTCCTTGGCGTCGAGATCCTCGAACAGGAGACGCACCCGCTCCAGATCCTCCATCGCCTTGACGTCTTCCAGAAGATGTGCCCGGCCGCAGACGATCAACGATTTCCCGCCATCCTCCTCGCCGGACCAGGTGGCCAGGCCTTCGGTCACCACATGGGCGGTCAGCTCGTCGAGTTGGACGCGCTTCTCCTCGATCTCCTTCTCGATGCGCTTCTTCGCATCCTCGATCGTGGCGCCGGAAATCCGGTCGTTGATATAGTTGGAGGCCTGTTGCAGAGAACTCGCGGGCAGATCCGCCGGCACCGAAATGATGCGGTTCTCCACATCGCCATCCTCGCCGACCAGCACCACGAGCGCCCGGCCCCCGCCGAGATTGACGAACTCGATCTGCTTCAGCGCCTTGGTGTGCTTGTCCACCAGCACCACGCCGGCGCAGCGCGAAAGACCGGACAGCATGGCGCCGGCCTCGGTCAGGAAATCTTCCACCGCGCGATGCTTGCCGTCGCCGGAAATCCGACGCTCGATCTGATCCCGCTCCGCCTGATTGACATCGCCGATCTCGAGCAACCCGTCCACGAAGAGCCGCAGCCCCGTCTGGGTCGGCATCCGGCCGGCGGAGGTATGGGGGGCATAGATCAGCCCCAGCGCCTCCAGGTCGCTCATCACGTTGCGTACCGAGGCGGGCGAAAGCGTAATGGGGAGAGACCGGCTGAGATTACGGGAACCGACCGGCTCGCCGGTCGCCAGATACGTCTCGACGATGCGCTTGAAGATCTCGCGCGACCGCTCGTTCAGCCGGGTCAAGCCGTCCTGGGCGCCCTGCGCAACGCCGAGCGCCGCGCTGATATCGTCGTATCGCATGGGTTGAAATTTATGCACCGCCTCTCGGCGCGTCAAACCCGTAACGCGCCGAGCCTAAGCAAAATGCTTAACGGAAGCCGCCGACGGATGCGCCCTAGTTCAGGGCGTTGCCGGCCGGCAGCAGGGCAGACCCCATGGAATCGGGCGCGCCGAAATGGCTGAAATAGCGCGAGCGGATCGCCTCCACCGGAAGAATGATCAACACATCGGTGGTGCCGAACTGATGGTCGATCACCGCGCCGTCGCCGACAAAGGCGCCGAGACGGAGATAGCCCTTGATCAGCGGCGGCAGCGCCTTCATCGCCGCCTTCATGTCCACCTGATCCGCCGGCATCATATCCATGCCGACATGCAGATGGTCGTGGGCCCGGATGCGCCACTCCTCGGGCGCCAGGGAGGTATGATGCAGAAAGCTCAGCGCCATGGCGTGGGCCTTCGGATCGATGCCCTCGAAGCTGGCGCAGCCCAGCATCACATCGACGCCGTTCTCCCGCACATAGGACCAGATGCCGTGCCACAAGAGCTCCACGGTCCGGCGCGTCCGATATGGCTTCAGCACGCAGGAGCGGCCGAGCTCCATGAACTTGTATTCCGGGCTCTTGGCGCGGATCAGAGGCAGAATGTCGTATTCCTGCTGGGTATAGAAGCCGTCATGCCGGTCGGCGACGTCCTGGCGGAGCACCCGGTAGGTTCCCACCACCTGCGGCCGGCGCCAGCCGCGGCTCGCCTCGGCATTGGTATGGTCCAGCACCAGCAGGTGATCGAAGATCGGATCGTAGGGATCTTCGTCGCGGCGGGAGAGCATGGTCAGAGCATCGGCCCGGGCCGACATCTCCTCGTAGAAAACCTTGTAGCGCAGGCGCTGGGCGCGGCGGATATCGCTCCGTTTGCGGGCCAATCGGACTTCGAGCGGTCCGATGCGGCCATAGCTCTTCGGCGGCTCCCGCAGCATGAAAGCCTGGAAGGCCTGAGGAGTGAACCGTTTGCGGCCGACGAACGACTGCCCACCGCTATAGGCCGGCCGGAAAGTCAGTCCTGGGAACATCATGCCTCCGCGCGAATCCTTGAGCGCTCAAAGTTCGGTTTCGTCTGCGGCGATCCATACTTGAAAATAGGATGCGCTCCGCCATTCCGAAATAGCCGCATCCATATTCTCAGGGTTCACGAGGCACGCACCTGAGAGAATCGATTCGGCCACAATGGCGCTCCGATAGCAATCCTCTTCGAAGCCTATATGACAGCTTTACCCGGCTCTGTGCACGGGTGAGCCCGGCCGAAGGTTGTGGACGAAGGAAGACAGATGGGAAAAGAGGCCTATGGCCGGTCTTAAGCGGCGCCCGGCGGTGACGCGGTCTCGGGGCTTAAGACATCAACCCCGGCGCCATTCACCTGCCAGCGCGCGATCAGGGTCAGCAGGTCGTTCTTTTCGAAGGGCTTGGCGAGGTAGTCGTCGAGGCCCGCCTCCAGATAGGCGGCGCGGTCTTCGGCGAAGGCGTTGGCGGTCAGCGCCACGATCGGCGGTCGATCGGCACCGGGCTTCGCCCTTTCCGGGTAGAGCGCTCTGATCCGGCCCGCCGCCTCGATTCCGTCCATATCCGGCATGTGGATATCCATCAGCACGAGATCGAAGCCGCGATCTTCGGCATTCCCGCCCAAGGCCTCGCCGGCACGAGCGATGGCTTCTGCGCCATTCGCGGCGCGGGTCACCCGGGCACCGGCCTTTTCGAGCACGGCCCGCGCCAGCAGCGCATTGATATCGTTGTCCTCGGCGAGCAGAACATTGAGTGCAGCGCCGGCAGACGATGTCCATCGCGGCGGGAACCCGACGTCTTGCTTCGCTGCCATCGCCTCCGCCGCCGAATCGCCGGCGAGCTGGATCAGCATCGAGCGCGGCCGGATGGGCCGCATGAGATAACCATCGAAGCCGCGGGCCTTTAAGGCAGCGATCTCGGGCCTTTCGCCCGGATCGAGCACCACCACGGCCCGTTTATCATCGGATTTGCGTCTCCCGAACGCATCCAGCAGATCGAAGGGAAGCGCGTCCAGGCTCGTCCTGTCGGTCAACAGCATGTCATAGCCGCCGAGCGCCTCGCGGCCGGCCGGGCCGAGCGCGGAGAGGTCCTCCGGGTGCCGTTGCGTCACGTCCGCCCCCATCGCGACCAGCACGTCCGTTGCGAGAGAGGCCTCCACCGGCTCTTGCATCACGAGAAGCAGCGATTTGTCTTCCAGCCGGGGCCAGTCCCCGGCGATGGCACCGCTATCGCCAGGGGCATCCAACGGGAGATCGACGATGAAATCGGTTCCTTCGCCCGGTGCGCTGGTGACGTGAATTTCGCCCCCCATGGCATCCACCAGCCGCTTGGAGATCGCCAAGCCGAGCCCCGTGCCGCCATGACGCCGGCTGAGGGTCGAATCGGCCTGCTCGAACTCCATGAAGATCTGATCGAGTTTTTCACGGGGGATGCCCGGGCCGGTATCGTTCACCACGAAACGGAGCCGCAGCGCTTCGCTTTCTGCATCCTTCTCGCTGCGCGTCAGCCGGAGACCGACGCCGCCCCGGTCGGTAAACTTGATGGCGTTGCCGACCAGATTCATCAAAATCTGGCGGACCCGCATTCCATCCCCGACGACGGTTCGCGGCAAGGCCGGGTCGGCGTACCAACCGACGGCAAGCCCCTTCTCTCGCGCCCGCGGCGCAAGCAGCTCGATCACGCTTTGCATCGCTTCGGCGATGTCGAAAGGTGCGCTGTGGAGCTCCACGCGGCCGGCCTCGATCTTGGAGAAATCCAGAACCTCGTCGATCAGCGACAGAAGCGTCTTGGCGGAAGAGCCGATCGCCTTGGCATAGGTGGTCTGCTCCGGCGAAAGCCGGGTATCGAGCAGCAGGCCGGTCATGCCGAGGATGCCATTCATCGGCGTCCTGATCTCGTGGCTCATGGAGGCGAGGAACCGGGACTTCGCGGTGCTTGCGCTTTCGGCATTGTCGCGCGCCTCGGCCAGGGCCTGCTCCGCCGCACGCTGCTCGGTCACGTCGTGGCCGACGCTCTGAATCTCCGTCAGCGCGCCGCTCTCGTCGGTGATCGCGAGATCTTCCCAGATGAACCAGCGGGGTCCGTGAGCGGTCTGGAGCTCTGCCACCTGGCTATGCCGCCTTGGCATCGGGCCTTGGGATCGGCCGGCATCTTCCCCGGTCCGATCGGGCTTATTGCCTGCGAGGGGCAGACGGAAAGGCTGTCCCAGCGCCTCCTGCCGCGTCACGCCGAACACCCGGCAATAGGTGTCGTTGACGAAGGTGAGCTTGCCGCTCGGATCGCGGCGGAGGATCACGTCGTCCTGATGGTTCAGCAGGTCGCGATACCGCGCCTCCCGCTCCTGTACCTCCCATTGCAGATCCTGCAGGGATTCGAGGCTCGCATCGATCCCCTCGCCGAAGCGATTCAGCCGCCCGGCGGAGGCGAGCTCGCGGGCTTGCAATGCGATCAGGAAGGCGGCGCCAAGCGCCATGCCCGTCATCATCGCGAAAAACAGGAGCACGCCGATGGTGCCGGTGGCGATGGCGGCGATGCTCAAGCCTCCGAAAAGGAGAGCGGCGACGATGGAGACGATGGGCGCGTTCTGAATCTGGGCGGCGAAGGCCGTGCTCAGACGCGATGTCAGACGCGCGCGCGGCTGCGTGGGAAGGGCTTCTCTGGAGCTGTGCTGCTGATGCGCCAAACTGGATCACTCGCCGTTTCGGGCGTGGAAGGCTCCCTAAGCCGATCAGCCAAGCAGAAAAGGCTTGAGAAAGACTTTAATGCCGGCGCTTGCCGGTGCGTTCGGCATTGCTGCTTACCACGATGACCTCGGCGACCTTGCGCGCCATGCAATGGCGGTCGAAACCTGTCAGCCGATGCTCCGGCGGCGTCTCGTTGCTGTCGCCGGGAAGGGTCAGGCTGCGCATCATATCGTAGCGGCGCACCAGCGGGATATCGCGGGTCGAGGCGTAGTACCAGATGGCGCCGACGATACGCCGATAGGCCGGGTCGTCGGCCAGACCCGGCACGTAGCGCGGGTCCACCAGCACCACGTCGATACCGTGCTGCTCGAGCCAGTCGAGCGTCTCCGTGAAGGCCGTTTCGAACTCGTTCAGATCGACCCGCGCCAGCGCGTCCACCGTCCCCGCCTGCCAGACCACCAGATCGGGTCTCGTCTCGGCGATCTCCGCCCGTATCCGCGCGCCTGCATCCCGGGCCACCTCCCCCGAGACATTGCGCGATACGAGCTCAACCCGCTGATCCTTGAAGACGGACCGCAGATAGGCGCTCAGTTGGTCCGGGTAGCTTTCGTCCTGTGCGAACGGCCCTTCCTCATAAGCGGCAGATCCGAGCGCCAGCACGGTGAGCGTATCGTCCGTCGCAAGGGCTTGCGGCAAGCTTTTCAGAGTGGCCGGCTTCGGCCGGGTTCCGGAGTCGCCGACACAGTTCGGGGCTGCGGTATGTTTCGGTTCAGGAAGTTGGGCGCGGGATGGTGCGGTCTGCAGGGGATCGGCCGGCGCGAAGAGCAGGAATGCACTCACGCCAGCGAGGCAGAGGGCTGTGAGGATGGTCGTTTTGCTCTTAGACGCCATTCGACGAACCACGCTGTGAATATCATCAGGCCGATCCCGAGGGCGGAATAGGCCAAGTCCACGATAACCAGCCCGCCGGACTCGAAGCGCACAATTTGCCCGATCAGGCTTAACAAAGAGCCAACCGAAAACACCGCCAGCGAGTTTCTTCCCAGAGTCGAAAACGTCTCGACCAGCCGCTCGCTGAGAACGGCGATGCGGCCATAGACCCCGGCGAAGCAAATCACCAATGCCAGCAGGCTGATCAGCCTTGCAGGTGAGAGATAGGTCTTGTCGAACAGAAAAAACATACGTGGGGCGGGCACCTGCATCGGATCGGGGTAATAACCGATGAACCGCACCACGACGCCAACGGCCAAGATCGCCACCGCTGGCCAGAAGAGCGGCTTGACCATCGCCTCGAGACGGCCTTGTGCCGAAAGCTCCGCACCGATGAAGCCAAGAGCGAAGAGGAACTGCCAGGCGAAGGGGTCGAGGAACCAGTGCCCCGCATAGGGCCAGGAGGGCAGGTTGATCTGAAAAATCAGGGTCAGGACGTAGAGGAGGAAGGAAACCAGACCGCACAGGAGAAGCGATTTCCGCCCGATCACCACGATCGCCGGTGCCATGGCCAGCAGCACCACGTAGAGGGGCAAAATATTGAAGAAGCCGAGCTGATGGGTCATCAGCGCGATCGCCGGCGTGGTCCAGACGGGCGCTGTGAAGACCGGCTCCGCATTATGCCATTCGAGATAAAGGTTGTTCTCCAGCCACAGGGCGGCGCCCGCCAGAATGGCCAGCGCGATGATCGTGATGGTGATTTGCGCCCGGTAGACCTCGACCATGCGGGACAGAAAGCGGATCGTGACCCGGCCGGGCGTATGGGCCCGTTTCGGGCCGCCCGTGGCCAGGGAGACCGACCAGCCGGCCAGGAACACGAACAGCTCCGCGGCGTCGCAAATCGTGAAATTGCGTAAGGTGACCCGCTCCAGCGGATTGCCGGGAATATGGTCGACGAAGATGCAGATGAGGGCGTATCCACGCCAAAAATCGATAGCGTTCGGCCCGCGCATCCGCCCCCGTGAACCCTCGAATTTACTGTGGGGCGAGCCTGAACAAGGCATCGCAGCCGCACATACTTCCCCTCGGCAGGGCCGAGTGTAACGGCTCAGCGTGGCGATGCCAGTGCGACAATGGCGTTTTTCTATGGCGGAGTGAGGGTAAAACCGAGGTCAGGCGCAGGCGAGGCGTTCAAGGGCGTGGCCTTGCGCGCGCTGACCGCGCAAGGTCTCGCCGCGATAGCTGAGCGCTTCGGCGATGTGAAGCCGGGAGACTTTCGTCTCTCCGTCGAGATCGGCAAGGGTGCGCGCCACCCGCAAGGACCGGTGATACCCGCGGGCGCTGAGGCCCAAGGTTTCCGCCGCCTCGCGCAGCAATGCGAGACCTGCCGTATCGGGCTCTGCGATCTCTTCCAGCAGGCTTCCTTCGCAATCCGCGTTGGTGCGCGCCCGCCTCTGACCGAGCTCCTTCAGGCGGGCAGCCTGGATTTGGCGGGCCGCCACCACACGGCGGCGGACTTCGGCGCTTCCTTCGGCCGCCGCCGGCAGGGCGAGATCGGCCGCGCTCACCGCCGGCACCTCGATCTGGATGTCGATCCGGTCGAGCAGGGGGCCGGAGATGCGCGCCTGATAACGGTCCGCACAGCCTTTGCCCTGGCGGCAGGCATAGCCCGGCTCGCCGGCGCGGCCGCAGCGGCAGGGATTCATCGCCGCGACAAGCTGGATGCGCGAGGGATAGGCGATACGGTGATTGGCCCGCACGATCACCGATTCGCCGCTCTCCAAAGGCTGGCGAAGCGCGTCCAGCACCTGAGGCTGGAATTCCGGCAATTCGTCCAGGAAGAGCACGCCGAGATGCGCCAGGGCCGCCTCGCCCGGACGCGCTCGCGTACCGCCGCCGACCAGAGCCGCCATGCTGGCAGAGTGATGGGGACTGCGGAAGGGCCTCGCCCGGCCGATGGCACCGCCGTTCAGATCGCCAGCGAGACTGCGGATCATGCTGACTTCCAGCATCTCCGCCGGTTCCAAGGCCGGCAGAATCGAGGGCAGGCGCCGCGCCAGCATGGATTTGCCCGATCCCGGCGGCCCCACCATGAGCAGGTTGTGCCCACCGGCCGCAGCCACCTCCAAGGCCCGCTTGGCGCTCTCCTGGCCCTTGATGTCCTTCAGATCGGGCATCGCCTCTTCCTCCGCTTCGGCGGCGGGCTCCGGGCGGGGCAAGCTCTGCAGGCCTTTGAAGTGATTGATCAGGGCGAGCAGGTTGCCCGGCGCGAGGATCGCCATATCCGCCGCGGCCCAGGCCGCTTCGGCGCCGCACGCTTTCGGGCAGATCAGGCCCTTATCCAGCGCATTCGCGCCGATCGCTGCGGGCAAGGTGCCGGCCACCGCCGCCACCGATCCGTCCAGGGCCAATTCCCCCAGCACCACGAAACCTTCGATGGCATCCGGCGCCACCGCCCCGGCGGCCGCCATCAGCCCCAAAGCAATGGGGAGGTCGTAATGACTGCCTTCCTTGGGGAGATCGGCCGGCGCCAGATTGACGGTGATGCGCTTCGGCGGCAGGGCCAGCCCGATGGCGTTCAACGCGCCGCGCACCCGCTCCCGGCTCTCAGCCACGGCCTTGTCGGGCAGACCCACGATGGTGAAGGCGGGAAGCCCCGAGCCGATCTGAACCTGGACATCGACGGCTCTCGCCTCGATCCCCTCGAATGCAACCGTCGTGACCCGTGCGAACATCGGCACCCCCAACCAAAAACGTGCCGAAAAGCTTACTGCAACCTGACGCTGAAGCAAGAACAAAATGGGAACTCTAACTAAGTCACTGAAAATCTTCTCTTATCCCGCCGACATCCAGGCATAGGACAAGATGCAGACGAGGATCGCAGCCAGCAGAGCGGCGTCCAAAGCACCGGGCTGCAAGAGCCAGCGCGGCGGTTCTCGGCGGTGGGGCACATGGCGCAAAAGCGGCAGTGCGCCGTAGAAGATCCAGGCGAGCACGAACCCCACGGCGAGGAAGGCCCTGACCCCCGTGGCTTCCTCGGCGTCCAGGACAGCGGCGTAAAGCCCCAGACCGATCGCCAGATAGGCGAGATAGATGCCCGTCATCCAAAGGGTTTTGAAGACGTCCCGCCGGTTCTCGTGCCATTGCTGGATCACACCCGGGATTTGCGCGAGCAGCACCGCGACCACGGCGATCGCCAGACCTAGATAAAGCATGCTGCTGTCCGCGGTTGAAAAGCGATATGCTAATTTTGCGTTGGCCGAGGGCCGTGCACAACGGCCCTGGCTCCGCTGTTAAGGTGTTCGAGGATACGCTCATGCCGAAAGGATTTCCGCCGCGCGGGCTGATCATCCATTTCGCCGCCTATGTGGTGGTGGTGTTCGGCCTCGCCATCCTGAATCTCTCCCGAAACCCGGACCATCCCTGGTTCTTATGGGTGGTCGGCGGCTGGGGGCTCGGTATCGCGGCTCACGCCGTGGCCGCTTACCGGCGGTGCCAGCGGGAAGAAGCCGCAGCGACCCACCCGCGTTAGCGGGCCGATTTCTCCGCCGCCTTCCGCTCGATGGCGTCCCAGATCAGCACCGCGATATCCTCGCCGCCGAAGCGCTTGATCTCGCGGATGCCGGTGGGGGAGGTGACGTTGATCTCGGTGAGGAAGTCGCCGATCACGTCGATGCCGACGAAGAGCAGCCCGCGCCGCTTCAGCTCCGGCCCGAGCCTGGCGCAGATCTCCTTCTCCCACTCGGTGAGCCCGGCTGCCTCCGGCGTGCCGCCCACATGCATGTTGGAGCGGGTCTCGTCTTCCGCGGGCACCCGGTTGATGGCACCGGCGAATTCGCCATCCACCAGGATGATGCGCTTGTCGCCCTTGCGGACCTCGGGCACGTAGCGCTGCACCATCATCGGCTCGCGGAACACGATGCCGAACAGCTCGACCAGGGCGTTGAGATTGGTGTCGCCCGGCGGGATGCGGAACACGGCCGCCCCGCCATTGCCGAACAGCGGCTTGACGATGATGTCCTCGTGCTCCTCTCGGAACGTCTTCACCTCGTCCAGCGACCGGGTGATCAGGGTCGGCGGCATCAGGTCGAGATAATCGAGAACGAAGATCTTCTCCGGCGAATTCCGGATCCAGGCCGGATCGTTCACCACCAGGGTCTCGCCCTGGATCCGTTCCAGAAGGTGGGTCGTGGTCAGATAGGCCATGTCGAAGGGCGGATCCTGGCGCAGCAGCACCACGTCGAGATTGCCGAGATTTTCCACCCGCGGATCGGAGAGCTCGTAATGCGCCCCTGGGGTGTCCTCCACCCTCAGGGTTTCGCCCCTCGCGACGATGCACCCGTCCCGCAAAGAGAGATTGCCCGGGGTGTAATAGAAGATCTCGTGGCCGCGCTTCTGGGCCTCCAGCAGCAGGGCGAAGCTGGAATCGCCCTTGATGTCGATCCCCTCGATCGGGTCCATCTGGAAAGCGGTCTTCAGCGCCATGGGGGCTCCTTGCGGTGCGGCCTCGAGTTTGTCCGCCCCATATAAGCGCTTCGCGCGGGCTCCCAAAGGGCGAATCCGCCGGGTCCACGAAGGGCGGTTAAGAAAAGGCGTTCTCGATATGGGTGGGGAAGGCAAGCGGCGCGGTCAGCACAACGTCGAAACGGATGTCGTAGCCGTGAAAGCGGGGATTGCCAGCCAGCCAGTATTGCGCCGCGCGGATGATGCGCCGCCGCTGGCGGGTCGGCAGGGTCCAGGCGGCATCCTCTTGTGTCTTGCGGCGCTTCACCTCGATGAAGCTGAGCTGGCGTCCCTTCAGCGCGATGAGGTCGATTTCACCGACCGGCGTCTTGTAGCGGCGCCCGACGATCCGGTGCCCTTTGAGGCGGAGCCACAACGCCACGAGCGTCTCGGCGAAGACGCCCCGGCGATAGGCTTTGATGCGAGCCTCGCTCAACGCGCCTCGCCCCCGTTCCCGTCCTTGCCCTGCTGCAGCGCCAGGCCGAGCCGGTAGACCCGCTTCCGCTTGGTGCCGAGGGCATCGGTCACAGCCTGCACCGCATCGCGCATCGATTCTGTCGCAAGAGCATTCTCCAGCGCAGCGACGATTTCGGCATCGCTGGCCTCCTTTGCCGCTTGGCTGGGCGGCGCGACGATCACCACGAACTCGCCTTTCGGCGGCTCACCGCCAGTGAAGCTCTCGGCAAGGGCCGGCAATGTGCCCCGCGCGACCTGCTCGTGCAGCTTGGTCAGCTCCTTGGCGGTTGCCGCTTCCCGATCGCCCAGTATTTCCGCCATGTCGGTTAGAGCGGCGGCGAGGCGCGCACCCGTCTCATAGAAAAGCAACGAACCCGGCACCCGGGCCAGCTCTTCCAGCCGGGTTTTGCGGGCGGCGGATTTCGGTGGCAGGAAGCCGGCGAAGAAGAAGCTGTCCGAGGGCAGGCCGGAGACGCTGAGCCCCGTAAGACTTGCCGAGGCGCCGGGGATCGCGGTGACGGCGATATCTTCGGCCAGCGCCTCCCGCACCAGCTTGTAGCCGGGGTCGGAGATCAGCGGAGTGCCGGCATCGGAGATCAGGGCCACCGCCGCCCCGTCCAGAAGCGCCGAGAGCAGCTTCGGCCGGGCATTCGCAGCGTTATGCTCGTGATAGGGCAAAAGCCGCGCCTTCAGGCCGAAATGGGCGAGCAGCCGGCCGCTATGGCGGGTGTCCTCGCAGGCCACCAGATCCGCCCGCGCCAGGCAGTCCAGCGCGCGAAGGGAAATATCGCCCAGATTGCCGATCGGCGTCGCCACCAGGTAGAGGCCGGGCATAAGCGGTTTGACCGCCAAATCCTGAAGCATGCGCGTGACGCTCGCCTGCAGCGCCGCCGCATTGCCGTCTTCGGTTGTCTCGTCGTGCTTGCTCATGAGACGAACTTATAGCGCAAAGCCTGCGGCAAACCGCCAGGAGGGCGAAAATCCGCGGTTCTCTGGCGGGCCAATCTTCACATGCTATAGTCGCCGCAAATCGGCCAAACCTGTCTCACAAAGAAAAATTTGGCCGGATGCAGGGATAGAAGGCGAGTTTTGAGGCCGATGCGGTCTTGCAAGACATTTTGGGCGGGCATCAGCGCCGCCCGCGTGGTGCTTGGCGCCATGCTGGTTGCGCTTGTCGCGGCGGCCTGCGGCGGCGGGCCGGGCGGCAGCGGCGGCTATTCCGACCAAAACGGCAGCCTGGCGCCGACCGGCTCCGGCGGCGTGAAGGTCGCGTTGCTCCTGCCGGTCTCGGGATCGGGCGATGCGCCGCAGATCGCCAAGGCGCTGCGTCAGGCCGGCGAGCTGGCCCTGTTCGAGTTCAACAATCCCAACGTCACCCTGATCCCCAAAGATACCAAGGGCACGCCCCAGGGGGCGGCAGCGGCGGCGGAAAGCGCCGTGGCCGACAATGTCGAGCTGATCATCGGCCCGCTTTTCGCCGACGAGGTCCGCGCCGTGGCGCCCGTCGCGAGGCGCGCCGGCATTCCGGTGCTGGCCTTCTCCAGCGACCGCAATGTGGCGGGCAACAACGTCTATCTCCTGAGCTTTCTGGCCGGGGCCGATGTGGAGCGCATCGCCTCCTACGCGCTCGGCCGCGGCAAGAAGAATTTCGCCGTGCTGATCCCCGAGAGCGCCTACGGGACCATCGCCGAACGGGAATTCGCCAAGGTCGTGGCCGGGGCGGGCGGCCGCACGGTGGTGCGGGCGACCTACCCGACAGGCAATCGCGGCGCCATGGCGGGGCCGGTCAGCCGAGTCGCCAATGCGGTGAAGTCCGGTCAGCGGATCGATGCCGTGTTCCTGCCCGCAGGGCCGGACGAGCTTCGCTCTCTGGGACAGCTTCTGAGCTCCAACGGGCTAACCAACGCGCAAGCTCAATTCCTCGGCACCGGGCAATGGGATTCTCCGGACATCGGCAGCCAGAAGGCGCTCGTGGGCGGTTGGTTCCCGGCGGCCGATCCGAGCGGCTGGAACGGCTTCGCCCAGCGATATCAGAAAACATACGGCAGCCAGCCGCCGCGTCTTGCGAGCCTCGCCTACGATGCGGTGAGCCTCGCCGTGTCGCTCTCCAACAATCCGCCGGGCGACCGCTATACCCGGGGTCAGCTCACCCGCTCTACCGGGTTTGCCGGGGTCGACGGGCTGTTCCGGCTCTTGCCCGACGGCACGGCGGAACGCGGTCTTGCGATTCTGGAAGTCCAGCCTTCGGGGCCGCGGGTGATCGATCAGGCGCCGAAAAGCTTCTCGTCGCGGGCCGATTCCTACAGCTATCGGCCTTTCGCGGAGAACTAGTCCCGCGCCTCGGCGATCTCGAAGATCAACCGGTCGAGCAACATCCGGCCCTTCGGCGTCGCGGTGATGCGGTGCTCATCCAACGTCAGCAGCCCCTCTGCGATGAGCGGGGCGAGACGCATCCGGTCGAGCCGGCGCCCGTCCATCCGCACGAGCCGGTCGAGATCGATCCCTTCGGACAGCCGCAAGCCCATGAGCAGATATTCTTCCGCCTGTTCTTGCGCCGTCAAAGGTTCGGCAGCCTCAAGCCCATTGCCTTTCGCATCGACCGCCTCGCACCAGCCCTCGGGCGATTTCAGGGCCGAGAGCGCCTGGCGAATCCCGTCGATGGCGAGCCGGCTATGGGCGCCCGGCCCGATGCCCCCATAATCGTGAGCACGCCAATAGACGAGATTGTGCCGGGATTCGAAACCCGGCTTGGCGTGGTTGGAGACCTCGTAGGCCGGCAGCCCCACCTCTTCGCAAAGCGCTTGCGTCACCCGATAGAGCTCCTCCGCTTCCTCCCCAGGGGGCAGGATCAGCTTGCCTGCCCGATAGCGCGCTTCGAACGGCGTGCCGGGCTCGATGGTGAGCTGATAGAGGGACAGATGATCGGCGGCGAAGGTGAGCGCCTCCGAGAGCTCTTCTTCCCAGGCAGCGACCGACTGGCCCTCACGCCCGTAGATCAGATCGAAGCTGATGCGCGGGAAATGGGCTCTCGCGATCTCGAGGGCGGCCAGCGCTTCCTTGGCCGTGTGCTGCCGCCCGAGCCGGCGCAGATCCTCGTCGTTCAACGCTTGGATGCCGATGGAGAGACGGTTCACGCCTGCAGCCGCATAGCCTGCGAACCGCTCCGCCTCCACCGAGGTGGGATTGGCCTCCAGGGTGATCTCGACATCTTCGCCGTAACCCCAGAGCCGGCCGGCTTCCGCCAGGATCGCTTCGACGGTCGAAGGCTCCATGAGGGAGGGCGTGCCGCCGCCGATGAACACGCTGGTGATGGGACGCTTGGCGGAGTGCTCGGCGAACCAGCGCATCTCCTTCAGATACGCCTTGAGGAAGCGCCCTTGATCGACGCCGCCATGGCGGACATGAGAATTGAAATCGCAATAGGGACATTTGGCGAGGCAGAACGGCCAATGCACATAGAGCCCGAACGGTGGCGGCTCTTCGTGCTGGAGCCGTTCCCCTCCCCCCTTGCGGGGGAGGGAAGGGAGGGGGGAGGGCAGCCCACGCCGAGCTAGAGGCTTACCCCCCTCGATTTGCGCATCGCGCAAATCTGCTCCCCCGCAAGGGGGGAGCAACGCGTCCGTAGAGCTTGTCATTGGCCCAGCTCCTGAGGACCGGACAGACCAAAGGCAGTCTCACGCATCGCTGTTATAGAGCGCATCCATCATCTGCTTGAACGCCGCCGCCCGGTGGGACATGGCGTGCTTCTCGTCCTGATCGATCTCGCCGAAGGTATCTTCCCTTCCGTCGGGGAGAAAGATCGGGTCATAGCCGAACCCCTTGTCGCCCCGGGGCGGCCAGACGATCCGGCCGAAGACCTTGCCTTCGAAGCTTCGCACCGTGCCGTCCGGCCAGGCAAGGGAGAGCGCGCAGGTGAAATTGGCGGTGCGGTCCTCCGCGCCCACCTCCTCCAGCGCGGCGTTGACCTTCTCCATGGCGAGACTGAAATCCCGGCTCGGTCCGCCCCAGCGTGCCGAGAAGAGCCCCGGCGCGCCGTCCAGCGCCGCCACTTCGAGCCCGGAATCGTCGGCGAGCGCCGGCAGGCCGGCGCCTTCCGCGGCCGAACGTGCTTTCAGCTCGGCATTCTCGATGAAGGTTTTTCCGGTCTCCTCCGGCTCCGGCAGATTCAGCTCCGCCGCCGCCAGGGTCTCGATACCGTAAGGCGCCAGCAGCTCGGCCATCTCCCAGACCTTGCCGATATTGTGACTCGCCACCACGAGCCGGTCCCCGGCATGAAGCGCTTTCGGACGCGATGTCTGCTCTGCCGTCATTCCGATCTCAAGCCACGGTCATCTTCTGCAGGGACACCAGCTCGTCGATTCCCTTGCGGGCGAGTACCATCAACCCGTCGAATTGCTCCTGGGTAAAGGGATCGCCTTCCGCCGTCGCCTGAATCTCGACGATGCCGCCACTGCCCGTCATCACGAAATTGGCGTCTGCCTCGGCTTCGGAATCCTCCGCATAGTCCAAATCCAGGATCGCCGTGTCGCGATAAAGCCCGCAAGAGACCGCCGCCACATGATCCTTCAGCACTTTCTGGGGCACCATGCTGCGCGCCGCCATCCAGGCGAGGGCATCGTGCAGCGCCACCCAGGCGCCGGTGATGGCGGCGGTGCGCGTGCCTCCGTCGGCCTGGATCACATCGCAATCGACGGTGATCTGCTTCTCGCCCAGGGCCTGGAGATCCGTCACGGCGCGCAAGGACCGGCCGATCAGCCGCTGGATCTCCTGGGTCCGGCCGCCCTGCTTGCCGACCGCCGCCTCGCGCCGCATGCGCTCGGAGGTGGAGCGGGGCAGCATGCCGTATTCCGCCGTGACCCAGCCCCGCCCCGACCCTTTCAGCCAGGGCGGCACGCTTTCGCCGACGCTTGCCAAGCACAGCACATGGGTCTCGCCGAACTTCACCAGGCAGGAGCCTTCCGCATGGCGCGAGACGGCGCGCTCCAGGCTGACTGGCCGCAAGTCTTCGACGGCGCGTTTCGATGGGCGCATGAGTGGCTTCTCCGAACTATCCTAAAGGAGGCGCACCCTAGAGGAGCCCCATGAAGGGGAAAAGTCCCAATCACATCTAGGCTTGGGATGGCTCTTGCGTCACCTTGCCGGTTCGAAGCGCAAGCGATACCACCGCAGTTTCGCGTAAAGAAGACGATGGCTATGGCGGAAACCGCGAAGACCGAAGAGAGCGAACAGACGGCCTCGGTGCCGGCAAAAGGGTCTTTGCCTGAGCCGGCTCCGCAAAAGTCGCCCGCCGGCGCCACGCCGATGATGGCCCAGTATCTGGAGCTCAAGGCAGCCAATGCCGATTGCCTGCTGTTCTACCGGATGGGCGATTTCTACGAGCTGTTCTTCGAGGACGCGGTCATCGCCTCCCGCTGCTTGGGGATAGCGCTCACCAAGCGCGGCAAGCATCTGGGCGAGGATATCCCCATGTGCGGCGTGCCGATCCATGCCGCCGACGATTATCTCCAGCGGCTGATCCGAGGCGGTCACCGCGTGGCGGTCTGCGAGCAGCTCGAGGATCCCGCCGAGGCCAAGAAGCGGGGCTCCAAGGCTGTGGTCAAGCGTGATGTCGTTCGCCTCGTCACGCCGGGCACCCTGACCGAGGAGACCCTGCTCGATGCGCGGAGCCATAATTTCCTCGCCGCGATCTTCCGCGGCGCGAGCCGTGAGCAAACCGAGTTCGCCATCGCCGCCCTCGACATCTCGACCGGCGAACTCTTCACGGCGCTCGTCCGGGAGACCGATCTCATCGGCGAGCTGATGCGATTGGCGCCCCGCGAAGTCCTTATCGGCGACGATCTCGCAGAGGATGCAAAGCTCCGCCGCCAGATCGAGGAGCTCGGCACGGCGATCACGCCCGCGCCGAAAGCACATTTCGAATCCCGCCGCGGCGAGACGCTGCTGAAGGAGGCGCTGCAAGTGGCGGCGCTGGACAGTTTCGGCGAGTTCGCCAAGGCGGAGCTGGCCGCACTTTCCGGCCTGCTGACCTATGTCCACATCACCCAGATCGGCAAGGCGCCGCTGCTCCGCCCGCCGAAGCGGCACACCGCCGGCGACCTTCTCACCATCGACGCTTCCACCCGCGCCAATCTCGAACTGACCCGCTCGACCCAAGGCGAGCGGACGGGGAGCCTGCTGGCCGCCATCGACTGCACGGTGACCTCGGCCGGGGCCCGAGAGCTGGCCAACCGGCTGGTGAGTCCGCTCACCGATCCGAAGGCGATCAACGAGCGACTGGAGGCCGTCGCCCATCTCGCCGACCGGCCGCTGCTCCGGCGGCGCCTGCGCGAATCTTTGCGGGAAGCCCCGGATCTCGCCCGCTCCTTGGCGCGTCTTTCATTGGGCCGCGCCAGCCCCCGCGATCTCGGCGCGGTACGCGATTCCATCGCCGCCGCGAAAAGCCTCGCCAGCGACTTGGTCTCGCAAGGCGATGGGCTCGGTTTGCCGGACGAGCTGCAATCCATCGCCGACCGTCTGAAAGCCCTGCCGGAAAGCCTGGAACGGGCCTTGAAAGAGGCGCTTGGCCCGGACCTGCCGCTCAACAAACGCGACGGCGGCTTCATCGCCGCGGGATATGACGCCGATCTCGACGAAAACCGATCCTTGCGGGATGGCAGCCGCAAGGTGATCGCCGGGCTGCAGGCGACCTATGCCGGCGAGACGGGCATCAAGTCCCTCAAGGTGCGCCACAACAATGTGCTGGGCTATTTCGTCGAGGTCACCGCCGCCCAAGCCGGCACCCTGTCCGAGCCGCCCCATGCGGAGACATTCATTCACCGCCAGACCATGGCCAACGCCATGCGCTTCACCACGACGGAGCTGTCGGAGCTCGAAGCGCGCATCACCATGGCGGCGGACCGGGCGCTGGCCTGCGAACTTGAGATTTTCAACGATCTCTCGGAGCGCATCTTGACCGCACGCGATCCATTGTCCGAAGCCGGCGCCGCGCTCGCCGAGCTGGATTGCTACGCCAGCCTCGCCGAGTTCGCCATCGACAAGGATTATGTCCGGCCCAAGGTCGATAAAAGCTTCGTCTTCGACGTCGCGAATGCCCGTCACCCCATGGTGGAGCAGAGCCTCGCCAAATCCGGCAGCGGCAGCTTCATCGGCAACGATTGCCGCCTGGTCGCGAATGGCTGCAACGACGAGGCGAGCATCCTGGTGGTCACGGGGCCGAACATGGCGGGCAAGTCGACCTTTCTCCGCCAGAATGCCCTGGTCGTGGTGCTGGCTCAGATGGGCTCATTCGTACCGGCCTCCTCGGCCCATATCGGCGTGGTGGACCGCCTGTTCAGCCGAGTGGGGGCGGCGGACGATCTGGCCCGCGGCCGCTCCACCTTCATGGTCGAGATGGTCGAGACGGCCGCTATTCTCAATCAGGCGACGGACCGGTCTTTCGTGGTGCTGGACGAGATCGGACGCGGCACGGCCACTTTCGACGGGCTGTCCCTGGCCTGGGCGGCGCTTGAGTATCTTCACGAGGTGAACGGCTCGCGCACCCTCTTCGCCACCCATTATCACGAGCTCACGGCCCTGGCCGACAAGCTGGAGCGCGCCGCCAACGCCACGGTCGAAGTCAAGGAGTGGAAGGACTCCATCGTCTTTCTCTATCGTGTCGTTTCCGGTGCCGCCGACCGCTCCTACGGTCTCCATGTGGCGAAGCTCGCCGGACTGCCGAAGCCTGTGCTGGCCCGGGCCGCGGAGGTGCTGGAACAGCTCGAACGGGCCGACGGCCGTCCGAAGCCCTCCGATCTCGCCGACGATTTGCCGCTGTTCAGCGCCGCTGCGGCGCAGGAGCAGGACTCGGGCGCATCGCCCCTGGAAGAGACGGTGGACCAATTGCGTCCCGACGCGATGACGCCTAGAGAAGCGCTCGAGACGCTTTACAAGCTGAAAGACCTGTTGGATCGCGCGTAAGCGGGCCTGGGAGCCCCTATGTTAAGCTTCTTGCGCTAATCTTTAACGCCCGTTCCTGACGGGAACCGTTTATGGACCAGACAGCGATCATTCCGGCGCCCTATTTCGATTACGAGGCGCTTTCCAGCGAGATGGCCGTCCTTGCCGAGAAGCATGCCGGCAAGGAGACCGCTCTGCGCGCCGCTCTGGTCGATCGGTTCAAGACGCTGATGGCGCAAGCCCATGCCAATGCCGAGCGTCAGCTCAACACCGATGGGGACGGGGTGAAATGCGCCGAGAACCTTTCCGCCTTCCAGGACGCGCTGATCCACCTCACCTATGAGGTGGCCACCCGCTATGTCTATCGCGTCGACAACCCGTCATCCTCCGAGCGCATGGCGATCGTCGCCACCGGCGGATACGGCCGCGGCCGTCTCGCGCCGGGGTCTGATATCGACATCATGTTCCTGCTGCCCCACAAGCAGACCGCCTGGGGCGAAAGCGTCGCGGAGTTCATGCTCTACCTGCTGTGGGATCTGGGGCTGAAGGTCGGCCATGCCACGCGGAGCGTCGATCATTGCGTGCGTCTCGCGCTGTCCGACATGACCATCCGCACCGCGCTGCTCGATGCGCGGCTGATCCTGGGCGACGAGGATCTGTTCGACGATTTCAAGCGGCGCTTCCTACACGAGGTGCTGGAGACCAATCCGATCCCGTTTATCGACGCCAAGCTGGAGGAGCGGAACGAGCGCCATGCGCGGTCCGGCGCCTCGCGCTACCGCGTCGAGCCGAACATCAAGGAGGGCAAAGGCGGCTTGCGCGACCTCCATACGCTGCACTGGCTCGCCAAGCACCTCCATCCGGACAAGGGCGAGGAGGAATTCGTCGCGGCCGGGGTCTTCTCCCGCGGCGAATATCGGAGCTTCGTCCGTTGCGAGCATTTCCTCTGGACCGTTCGCTGCCATCTCCACTTCCTGACCGGCCGGGCCGAGGAACGCCTCACCTTCGACTTGCAGCAGCGCATGGCGGAACGGCTGCACTATCGCAAGCATGCGGGGCTTCAGGCGGTCGAGCGCTTCATGAAGCACTACTTCCTGGTGGCCAAGGAGGTCGGCGATCTCACCGGCATCGTCTGCACGGCGCTGGAGATGAAGCAGCTCAAATCGTCGCCCGCCCTGAACGCGCTGCTCGCGCCCTTCGGCTGGCGGCAGCGCCTGAAGGTTCGCTATACCTCCGACTTCCGGATCGAGAACGGCCGCATCTTCGCCGACAAGGATATCTTCGAGCGCGACAGGCTGAACTTCCTTCGCCTGTTCATCGTCGCCGACCGGCACCAGGTCTCCTTCTCGCCCAGCATTCTGCGCTCGATCCGCTCGAATTTCCGGCTGATCGACGACAAGCTGCGGGAGAACCCGGCAGCCAATAGGCTGTTCCTGGAGCTGCTCACGGAATCCCGCAATGTCGAGGACGCCTTGCGGAAGATGAACGAGGCGGGGGTGCTCGGCCGCTTCATCCCGGATTTCGGTCGCGTCGTCTCGATGATGCAGTTCAACATGTATCACCACTTCACCGTGGACGAGCATCTGATCCGCACCGTCGGCTACCTCTCCCGCATCGAGAACGGCGATTACGAGCGCGAGCATCCGCTGGCCAGCGAGGTGATCAAGACCATCGACAATCGGCGGGCGCTCTACGTCACCTGCCTGCTGCACGACATCGCCAAGGGCCGCGACGAGGATCACTCCATCGCCGGGGCCCAGGTTGCCCGCGATCTCTGCCCGCGTCTCGGCCTTTCCGCCGCCGAGACCGAGACCGTGGCCTGGCTCATCGAGCATCATCTGGAGATGAGCCAATACGCCCAGAGCCGCGACCTGAACGATCCGAAGACCATCCGCGCCTTCGCCGATCTGGTGCAGAGCCGTGAGCGCCTGAAGCTGCTGCTCATTCTCACGGTCTGCGATATCTCAGCCGTCGGCCCCGGCGTCTGGACCGGCTGGAAAGGCCAGCTTCTGCGCACGCTCTATTTCGAGACGGAACCGCTGCTGGGCGGCGGCACGGCGCTCAGCCGCGAGCAACGCATCAACCAGACCCGCGAGGAGCTGCGCGAGCGCCTCTCCGATTGGCCGTCGGAGATCGTAGAGCGGTTCGTCGAGCGTCAGAGTTCCGATTACTGGCTGCGCACCGACCTCGATCTCATGATCGAGCACGCCAAGATGATCCGCGAGGCGGAGGAGCAGGGTAAGCCGCTCGCCACCCATATCTCGACCGATGCCTTCCGGGCCGTCACCCAGATCAGCATCCTGGCGCCCAACCATCCACGCCTGCTGTCGATGATCGCAGGCGCCTGCCATCGGGCCGGCGCCGACATCGCGGATGCGCAGATCTCCACCACGCTCGACGACATGGCGCTGGATACCATCCATCTGCAGCGCGAATTCGATCTCGCGGAGGATGAAGAGCGGCGCGCCGGCCGGATCGCCGCGACCATCGAGAAGCTGCTGCGCGGCGAGCTGCATTTCTCCGACATCATCGCGGAGAACCGTCAGCCGAGAGCCAAGGTGGCCGCCTTTACCGTGGAGCCTCAGGTCATCATCGACAATACGCTCTCCGACAACCACACGGTGATCGAGGTGAACGGTCTCGACCGGCCGGGTCTGCTCTATGAGATCACCCGCGAATTCACCGATCTCAAGCTCGATATCGCCACCGCCCATATCGCGACTTTCGGCGAGAAGGCCGTGGACGTGTTCTACGTCACCGATCTCCAGGGCAAGAAGATTTCCGATTCCCGCCGCGAGACCGCCATCCGCGAAGGGCTGAAGCGGGTGCTTGCCGGCGAGGGCGCCGAAGAGCCGGTTGCCGGATGACGCAATCCTTCGCCGCAGCAGCAGCGCCAAGCCGCTAACCCATCAAGCTCATGGTCCTATACCGCGCCTTCGCCACCGTCGGCGGCATGACCATTCTGAGCCGCATTCTGGGCTTTGCCCGGGATATGCTGCTCGCAGCGCTTCTGGGGACGAGCGCCACGGCGGACGCCTTCTTCGTCGCCTTCCGTATTCCGAATCTGTTCCGCCGCCTGTTCGCCGAAGGGGCGTTCGATTCCGCCTTCGTGCCTCTCTTCACCAAGCGCTATCACGGCCAGGGCGAAGGAGAGGGCGAGGCGGCGGCGAGGCGCTTCGCCGAGCAGGCCATGGCGGGGCTGGCGCTCGTCCTGATCGTCTTCACCGTGCTGGGCGAGATCGCCATGCCCTGGCTGATGCTGGCCCTGGCGCCCGGCTTCT
Source organism: Methyloligella sp. ZOD6 (assembly GCA_050110875.1). Classification (GTDB taxonomy): domain Bacteria; phylum Pseudomonadota; class Alphaproteobacteria; order Rhizobiales; family Methyloligellaceae; genus Methyloligella. The sequence goes on along the minus strand of CP188828.1, from coordinate 1,070,025 downwards.
CCGCCGACCCCGACAAATTCGCCCTTGCGGTCACGCTGGCACGCATCGCGCTGCCCTATCTGCTCTGCATGTCCCTGGTGGCGCTTTATAGCGGCATGCTGAACGCGCTCGGCCGCTTCGCCATCGCCGCCTTCGTTCCGACGCTGCTCAATGTGGTGCTGATCCTCGCGCTTCTCGGCTCGGTGGCCCTCGGCATCAGCGCCAATCAGCCGCTTGTCGGGCATGTCCTCGCCTGGGCCATCACCGTCTCCGGCCTGGCGCAAGTGGCGGTGATGATCTTCGCCGCGGCCAAGGTGGGGATTGCGCTGAAGATCCGCCGTCCCGTCTGGAACGACGAGATGCGCCGCCTGCTGCAGCTTGCGATGCCGGGCCTGCTCGCCGGCGGTATCGCGCAGGTCAGCATCATGCTCGGCACCATCATCGCCTCGTTCCAGGAGCGCGCCGTCTCCTGGCTCTACTATGCGGACCGGATTTTCCAGCTTCCCCTCGGTGTCATCGGCGTGGCGATCGGGGTCGTCCTGCTGCCGGAGCTGAGTCATCGTCTCCGCCAGGGCGACCACAAAGCCGTGCTGGACGCCGAGAACCGCTCCATGGAATTCGCGCTGTTCCTCACCATCCCGGCGGCGGTCGCGCTGATTCTCACGGCGGAGCCCATCATCCGCGTATTGTTCGAGCGGGGCGCCTTCACGCATATCGATTCCGGTGCCTCGGCAGACATGCTCATCGCTTTCGCGTTCGGCCTGCCCGCCTATGTCCTGGTGAAGATCTTCAACCCGCTGTTCTTCGCCCGCGAGGACACCAAGACGCCGATGATCTGCGCCGGCCATTCGCTGGCCGCCAATGCCGTACTGACCTTGCTGCTTTTCAACATTCTCGGCGCCGTCGGCATCGCTATCGCTACGGCGATCGCCGGATGGCTCAATGCCGGGCTGCTGGCCTATCAGCTCAAGCGGCGGGACGGTCTCGCCTTCGATGCGACATTCCGCAAACGCTTCCGCGGCACCGTGATCGCTTCCGTCGCGATGGGGGCCGCTCTCTACCTGCTCGAAACCTGGCTGCATCGCTGGTTTGTGCCGGATCAGGGACTTCTCATTCAGGCGACCGCGCTCTTCATGCTGATCGGCGGCGGGCTGGCGATATATTTCGGCACCGCCGAGCTGCTCGGCGCCATCAGCCTGCGCCGCCTCCGCAAGAACCTGAATACGGGCTGATATACCCTACCGCGAGACAAGCCCTTGTCTCCTTTCGGCCTGCAAGCCATAACGCCCATCCAACGCCAATACCCGGATTCGGGTAACCGGGTACCCGAATTTGGATAAAGGAGATCGGGGAGCATGCCAGCCTCACACAGCCGCGTTTTGTCCGGCGTCCAGCCCACCGGCAATCTGCATCTCGGAAACTATCTCGGCGCGATCAAGAAATTCGTCGCGCTGCAAGAGGAGCATGAATGCCTCTACTGCGTGGTGGATCTTCACGCCATCACCATGTGGCAAGAGCCCGACGAGCTGGCCCACAATATCCGTGAGGTCACCGCCGCCTTTATCGCGGCGGGCATCGATCCCAAGCGCCATATCGTGTTCAACCAGAGCCAGGTCGGCGCCCATGCGGAACTGGCCTGGATCCTGAATTGCGTTGCCCGCATCGGCTGGCTCAACCGCATGACCCAGTTCAAGGAGAAGGCGGGCAAGGACCGGGAGAACGCCTCTGTCGGGCTGTACGACTATCCCGTGCTCATGGCGGCGGATATCCTGATCTACCACGCCACCCATGTGCCGGTGGGCGAGGACCAGAAGCAGCATCTGGAGCTCGCCCGGGACATCGCCCAGAAATTCAACAACGATTATGCGCCGTCCATCGCCAAGGCCGGCGCGGCGGAAGAGTTCTTTCCGCTGCCCGATCCGCTGATTTCCGGACCTGCCACGCGCGTCATGTCCTTGCGCGACGGTTCCAAGAAGATGTCGAAATCGGAAGTCTCCGACATGTCGCGCATCAACATGACCGACGATGCGGACACCATCGCCAAGAAGATCAAGAAGGCGAAGACCGATCCGGAACCGCTTCCGTCGGAGGTGAAGGGTCTTGCCGAGCGGCCCGAGGCCCGGAATCTCGTCGGTATCTATGCGGCGTTGGCCGATACGGACGAGGCTTCCGTGCTCACCGAATATGGCGGGGCCAGCTTCTCCACCTTCAAGCCGGCCCTGGCGGAGCTTGCCACCACCAAGCTCACCCCAATCGGGGACGAGATGCGCCGCCTGCTCAACGATCCGGCGGAAATCGACCGGATTTTGGGGGATGGCGCGGCCCGCGCCCGCAAGATCGCCGACCCGGTCCTGGCCAAGACCAAGGAAATCGTCGGTCTGATCGGGAGCTAGGTCCTAAGACGGGCATGCTTCTCCCGCCCCATAAGCCGTCGGAATTTCTTGTTGACGGTCGGGCTTAGTGGCAGCATGCGCGCCATGGCCGAGACCACTCAGAGATCCAAGCCGGCGGCGAAGCGGCAGACCAAGCCGAGGCAGAGCGCCAAAACCGGTCAGACGACCAAGACCACCGCAAAGACGGCTGCCGCCAAGAAGCCGGCGGCAAAGAGAACGGTTGCGAAGAAGCCTGCCGCCAAATCGACGCCCGCGACGCCCCGGCCGCGCAAGAAGCGCGAGGTTTTCCACGAGGGCCACAAACGGAAATTGCTGGTCGTGGTGGACGAGACGCCGGAATGCGAAAGCGCCCTCGCCTATGCCGCCAGCCGTGCCCAACGCACGGACGGCAAGCTGGCGCTGCTCTTTGTCATCGAGCCTGGCGATTTTCAACACTGGCTCGGCGTTGAGGAGATCGCCCGCGAAGAGGGGCACAGCAAGGCGAAGGCCGTCTTTCGCCTGTTCGGCCGCAAGCTGAAAACCATGGGTTTCGAGGAGATCGTGCCCGAGGAGATCATCCGGGAAGGCCATAAGGCCGAGGAGATCACCCAGCTTATCGAGGAAGATCACGATATCGGCGTGTTGGTGCTGGGCGCCTCCCGCGATCCGTCCGGCCCCGGGCCGCTGGTCACCTCCCTCGCCGCCGGCCGCTCCGGCACCTTCCCGATTCCCATCACCGTGGTGCCGGGCTGCCTCGCCACCGAAGAGATCCTCGCCATGGCGTGAGGATTCGGCAGGCTAGCACGGCCGAATAGCCTCGAACCGAACGCAAATCGGGGAGAAATGATTGAATTTGCGTCGCAAATCTTTCTAGGAGAACCGTGACGGATTATGATGCGCTTTACAGATCGAGGCGGCGAACCTAAATATAGAATTATTCTAATTTAGGCGATGCGTCACAAGGTAGGCGCGATTGTGGGCTATCGAGGCAAGCCATGTTTATCCAGACCGAAGCGACACCCAATCCAGCGACGTTGAAGTTCCTGCCCGGCCGGCCGGTGCTCGGCGAGGGGACCATGGAGTTCCTAGCGCCGGAGGAGACCTCCGCCTCGCCGCTGGCGGCGCGCCTGTTCAACATTCAGGGCGTGTCGGGCGTCTTCTTCGGACCCGATTTCATCAGCGTCACGAAGAGGGATTCCGAGTGGCAGCATCTGAAGCCGGCAATCCTCGGCGCCATCATGGAGCATTACATCTCCGGCGCGGAGGTGGCCGAGCAGCAGCAACAGGATCTCGCCACGGAGGAAGAATTCTACGAGCCGGAGGACGAGGAGATCGTCGCCACCATCAAGGAGCTGCTGGAGACCCGGGTCCGTCCCGCCGTGGCCCAGGACGGCGGCGATATCACCTTCCAGGGCTTCCGGGACGGCATCGTCTATCTGCACATGCGCGGCGCCTGCTCCGGCTGCCCCTCCTCCACGGCGACGCTTCGGCACGGCATCGAGAATCTGCTGCGCCATTTCATCCCCGAGGTCGAGGAAGTCCGCCCGCTTAATGCCTGAGTCCGAAACCGCACTTCCCAAGCAAGCTCTCGACAAGGCCGCGCTTGACCAGCTTTTTTTTGCGGCGCGGACCCATAACGCCTGGCTCGACAAGGATGTGCCGGACGAACTGCTTCACGAGTTGGTCGATATCCTCAAGATGGGACCGACCAGCGCCAATACCCTGCCGGCGCGCTTTGTCTTCGTGAAGTCCAAGGAGGCGAAGGAGAAGCTGAAGCCGCACCTCTCCAAGGGCAATCAGGAAAAGACCATGCAGGCGCCGGTCTGCGCCATTATCGCCTACGATCTGGAATTCTACGAAAGGCTGCCGGTCCTGTTCCCTCACACCAATGCCAAGAGCTGGTTCGAGGGGAAGGCGGAGAAGATCAAGGAGACCGCCTTTCGCAACGGGTCCCTGCAAGGGGCTTATCTGATCCTTGCCGCGCGGGCGCTAGGTCTCGATTGCGGGCCCATGTCCGGCTTCGATCCGGAGGGTGTCAACGAAGCCTTCTTCGCAGGCACGCCCTACGCGGCGAATTTCCTCTGCAATATCGGCTACGGCGACGATAGCGAGCTGATGCCGCGAAATCCGCGTCCCGATTTCGATGAAATCGCCAAGATCGTCTGACTCTCGATGCGACTCCTGACGCTCGATACCAGCATGGGCAATTGCTCCGCTGCTGTGGCGTCCGGCAGCGGGGAGATCCTCGGCGCCCGCCAAGCCGCCATGGCGCGGGGCCATGCGGAAGCGCTGATGCCCATGATCGAAGCGGTCGTCGCCGAATCGGGTCTCGCCTTCTCCGATCTCGACCGGGTCGCAGCCACCACCGGCCCCGGCAGCTTCACAGGCGTGCGGATCGCCATTTCCGCGGCGCGCGGCCTCGGTTTGGCAACCGGTGCCGAGCTCTGGGGAACCGATTCCTTGAGCGTGATGGCCGCTCGCGCCGTCGAGGATGGGCTCAACGGCAACGCGCCTTTCGCCCTGGCCATCGATGCGAGGCGGGAGTCCCTCTATTTCGCTCTCTACGAAGCCGATGGCAGCATCCGTACCGGCCCGCGCCTGCTCCATACGGACGAGGCCGCCGCCGCTATGCCGAAAGATATCCGACTGGTGCTCGGTAGCGGTGGCGAAGCGCTGGCTGCCGCGGCGAAGACAGGCATTCGAACAGGGGGGCACGACCTGCAGCCGGATGCCCGCGCTCTCGCCAAGCTCGCGCTGAAGGCAGACCAACCCACGCCCGACCTCAAGCCCTTCTATCTTCGTCCGCCCGACGCCAAGCCGCAGACCGGCAAGGGCGTGGAGCGCCGCTGATGCGACCCTTGCGCGCCGTGGCGCGCCCTGCCGCGGTAGAAGATGCCGAATCTCTCGCCAAGCTTCACGCGGCCTGCTTCGCGTCGCCCTGGGAGGCGGAATTGCTGCAGGTCTTTCTCGGAGCGCCCGACTGTCTTTGCCTTCTCAGCATGGAAGGCCAAGACGTGACGGGATTTCTACTGACCCGGACTGCCGCCGACGAGGCGGAAATTCTCACTATCGCAGTGGATCCGGCGTCCAGGCGCAAGGGAATCGCACGCACTCTTCTCAAGGCGGCCATTGCCGGGTTGAAGGCGCGCGGCACCAAGACTCTGTTTCTCGAGGTGGACGAGAAGAATAATGCGGCCTTGACGCTTTATCGCGGATTTGGTGCCAAACCCATCGGCCGGCGCGCGGGTTACTATGCCGATGGCGGCGACGCGGCTATTCTGAGCCTGACTTTGGAATAGTGCCTTTGGGAATAGTGCCTTGCCGAGAATCGGTCGAGCCGCTAGCAACGGAACGGGCGAATTTCTTGCCAAAAGCGGAACGATGACAAAGCCTGCTGCCCGGGAAACACGGATCGAGCGCCTATGCGCGGAGAAGGGCATGCGCATGACGGACCAACGCCGCGTCATTGCGCGTGTGCTGTCGGAAGCGGACGACCATCCCGATGTCGAGGAGGTCCATCGCCGGGCCCACGCCCGGGATGGACGCATTTCCCTTTCCACCGTCTATCGCACCGTCCGCCGTCTCGAGGAGGCCGGCATTCTGGAGCGGCACGATTTCGGCGATGGGCGCGCCCGCTACGAGCCCGCCCACCATGCGCATCACGATCACCTCATCGACGTGAAGACCGGCCAGGTGATCGAATTCCACAACGAGCAGATCGAGCGGCTGCAGGAACGGGTGGCGGAGGAGCTCGGCTACCAGCTCACCGGGCACCGGCTCGAACTCTTCGGAACGCCGCTCAAAAAACGCAAAGAGTAGAGTCCACCGATGCGGCATGTGCGAGCCTTCATAGTGCTGTCGGCATTCTTTCTCTTCACTCTGCCGCTGATGCCGCTGCAGCTTCTCTTCGTGCGCTCAGGCTCCCGCTACGCGCGCAGCTTTCCCCACTGGTATCACCGCTGGGTTTGCCGGATTTTGGGGATTCGCATCGCCGTCGAAGGGGACGTGAAATCCAGCCAGGGCGTGCTGCTGGTCTCCAACCATGTTTCCTGGCTCGATATCCCGGTGATTTCGGCGGTCGCGCCGGTTTCCTTCATCGCCAAGCGAGAGGTCTCGACCTGGCCCTTCGTGAGCTGGCTCGCCAAGCTTCAGCGCACGGTCTTCATCGACCGGGAAAGGCGAAGCGAGGTCTCGACCAAGACAAACGAGATTCTCCGCAGGCTCGAGGCGGGCGATACGGTCGTTCTGTTCGCGGAGGGCACCAGCAGCGATGGCAACACGGTGCTGCCGTTCAAGACATCACTTTTCGCCTCGGTGAAGCCGTCAAAGGCGGATGACCCGGACCACGACATCTCCGTCCAGACCATGGCGATCGCCTATCGCAGGATCTACGGCCTGCCGGTCGGCAGCCGCCGCCGGCATCTCATCGGCTGGTACGGCGACATGGATATGGGAAGTCATGGGTGGCGGCTTCTGGGCCTGGGGCCTCTGGATGTTTCGATCCGTCTGGGGCCGCCCGTGCCGCTGGAAGACTTCGCGGACCGGAAGGATCTGGCCCGCTATGCAGAAGAGAAAGTACGGCGGGACGTTATCGAGCTGGCTCGTGGAAAGCCGCTCAAGCCGCAAAGTCCCGCCGCACCCGTCGAGGACGAAATCCCCTTCCGCGCCTAGACGGCCTGCCGCTGGCGCAGGGTATCCATGAGCAGCGCCGGGGCGAACGAGCCATTCGGCAGCTGCCGAATACGGCCGCCGCGCGCCACCGCCATCAGAATGGTCTGCATACCCCGCCCCGCAGAATCGGGATCGGAGAAGAAGCCTTCCTGGATCGAAAGATTGCGCAGCTGCTCGAGATTCATCGGCCCATTCTCGCCGAGCTTCCGCAGCACGAAGTCGATCAACGCCTGCTGGTTGGGCGGGAGAGACGTGATTTCCGCCGAGGCATTGGCCCCGTCGCCTTCAACACGCCGCTTCTCGGATTCGATAAGCCGGCCCAACGCGCTGAGCTCATCCTTGATCTCATGAATCCTGGTGTCGCGCTCATTCTTGAGCTGCTCTACCTTTTGCTCGAACTGAGTCTGCGCAGCGCTGATCTCCTCTTCGAGAAGCTGAGCTCGATCCTGCAAGTCTCTACGAATATCACGCATATACCCCCGCCTCCTTAATACTGAGCGGCCTGGAACGCGCCGGAAACGCCGGCGAGCCGCTTGGGATTCCAGTTCGGCATGTCTCTCGGGCAGGAAAATGGCAAGATGTCAGAAGAACTTAACCGAACGTCGCTTTTTTTCTCAAAGGCCGCGATTTCCACAGAAAGCGGGAAAAATTTCGGTGGTTCCGGACTAGCCTTCCGCGGACTTGGCGGCGAAATATTCGTCGAGAAGGTTCTGGCGTGCCATGCGCATGCAATGGGCGCTCATGGGACTCATTTCCTGAAGCTCGACAAGCATGTAATCCATCGCTGCGACCAGCGGCCAGATAGAGACGGTTTTCTGTTGAGCGCAATCGGCAGTCGAGCCGGAAACGAGTTCCGGCTCGACGTCGTCCTTGATCCTCCCAGGGGACACGGGATCAGGCCGCAGCTTCATCGTAGACCACACCTTCACGGATGGTGAGGTTGAGCTCGATCGGCGGTGGGATCAGGGTCACCGAGACCCTCGGCGCAGGCGCCGGCGTCTCGCTCACCACCGACATGTGATAAGCGGACGCGAATTCCAGGGCCAGAAGCTGTAGCTCCAGAAGCGCGACGCCCATGCCCACGCAGGTGCGCGGTCCCACGCCGAAGGGGATGTAAGCCTTGTTGTTGTACGAGCGGTCGAGCCGGAACGTATCCGGATCGTCGTAATAATCGGGATGACGCTGAAGCTGCCAGGGACAAATCAGCAGGGAAGAGCCCTTCTTCAGCTTCTTGCCGGCAATCTCGACCGTCTTCTTGGTCTCCCGCGAGAACCACCAGGCCGAGGGGTATAGCCTCAACACCTCTCGGGCCAAGGCCATGCTCGCGGGGGCGTTCTTCAGGTCCGCCGCGTTGATGTCGCCTGAGTCGTTGGAGATTGCGTAGCATTCCTGCGCCACCCGGTCGGCCAGGCCCGGCTCCGTGGTCAGGTAGTAAAGCACCCAAACCGCAGCGGAAGCCGTGGTGTGATGACCGGCCAGCAGCATGGTCAGGATCTCGTCCCGGATATCGTTATCCGAGAGTCCGATCTCCTGAAGGGATTCCAGGACGCTGCCAGCACCAGCATTGTCCCGCACCCGCTTCACGATCATCGCCATGATGCGATGGGCCTCGGCATATTTCCGGCGCCGCTGCAGCCAGGAGCGTGGGCCCCTGGGCACGATCCGGAACATGTCCTGCTCGAGCTCGTGCTCGATCAGATGCACGGCGCGCAGCAGTGCGAGCTCGTCCGCTGGCGACAGCACCTGATGGCCGAACAGCGCAACGGAGATGAGACGCAAAGTAAGCGGGCCGGTAACCTTATGCGCGTCGAAGCGTTCTTCCAGTGCAAGGGCGCCGGCCAGCTGCCGGATCGTCGCGGCCATGGCCGGCACCTGCTCGAGCACTGTGGAGCGCCCGAGCTTGGAATGCACGACCTCGCGCCGGCGCTTGGCTTCCTTGCCGCTCATGAGCAGGAAGCTGTCGCCGAAAGCGGGACGGAGTTTCTGGATGTAGCGGCCCTTGTCGATCTCGTCCTCGGTATGATTGAGGACCGGCTTCACCAATTCGGGTGAATTGACCAGATAGACAGGAGAAGGGCCGAGCGCCAGCTGGACCAACGGTTCATCAGTTCCGTTGCCCTTTTGACGCATAAACCCTAAAGGATCACGCCGAAATGCGCTCAGATCTGCGAACCAGTGTTTCATCTTGAACGTCCAATTTGTTGGCTAAAGATAGAAGAGTTTGAAACTTTTCACCGGCTTGATCGTGCAGAGGAATCTCGCCGGCGACGGCGCGGAGCTTTCGTCCGGCGCGGTCGGTACCGATGATCTGCGGTGGCCCGTAACGACGCGTGCGGATCCCGAGCCGAGTCAGGAACCGCTCATAGGTTAGGTCGGCCAGGGCAACGAGGGCCGTGGCCTGCCGCGAATAGCCGAAACGGAACATCAGGGAGTACAGCGTTCGAGCGAGATGAAGTCGCTCGGTGCAGGGAGCCACACCGAAGCGACTTATCTCCCACACATCTGCGCGCGAGGGATATGCACGCAATGTTGCGAGCTGCGGAAACACGTCTTTGACGAGGTAACTATGGTTCGTAGGGATGGCACGAAAACCACCGATGATTTCCTCGCCCTGCATCAGGGCGCAGTGGATCGCGGCATCCGTATCGAACTGATCGGATTCTCGATCGCCGAAAGTGTTGAGGTCCCAGCCGAGCTGATCGACAAAGAGTGTCTTGCGGAATCTCTGCAAGCCATAGACAGTATGCGGATCATCTTTGGCCCGGCAGAAAACCGCACGGTAGGATTGCGAAGCTTTATCCATGACATGGGCTGCCGTCTTAATGTGAAACTCGCCCCTAATGTCGCCCTGGCGAGCAAGGAGCACCAATCCCGAAAAATCGGGAGTTTAAGTAATGACTAAGTTGGAAGAGGCGATAGGATCGATCGAGACTTGCAGCTCTACTGATGAGCTTAAGCATGCGCTGCAAGATATCATCGAGGATTTTGGATTTTCTTCGTTCAACATGTTGGACGCAGGTAATCCACATGTTGATGTGCCGTACTATATTGGTACTACGCCGGAAAATTGGGTCCAAACCTATATTTCAAACGGCTTCGTCCATGTCGATCCATGCGTCACACGGGTGAGGCGCAGCAACACTCCCTTCTCCTGGGCTGAAGTCGAGGTGCCCCGCTACGACGGCTCGGGCCGCAAATCGGGTGCCTGGAAGACCATGGAAGCCGCGCACGACCACGGTTTCACGGAAGGGTTTGTGGTTCCGTTCCATTATACGGACCCCCTGGGACGGGTGTTTTCGTCCTCGTCAGCCTTCTACTGGACCGATCCGGTGAAGAAATATCGCTTCCTGCTGTCCCGGAAGCGCTACGACCTCCACCTTATCATGATCTACTGGGCTCAGCGCGCGATCGACATTATCGCCGAGCAGCACCGCAACCGGCAGGGCATTCTCGAGGCCCAGTCCGATCCGCGCCTCGCCGTGGCGTTGACCGACCGCGAGCGCGATGCTCTCTCCTGGGCCGCCCGCGGCAAGACCGTCTCCGATACAGCCGACATTCTGTTCATCGCCGAAGCGACCGTGGAGACTCATCTGCGCCATGCCATCGCCAAGCTGAATGCCAGCAACAAGACCCATGCGGTGGTGAAGGCGATCTATCTCGGCCTGATCGACGTTTAGCTCGGGCCGCCGGCCGCGCGTCAGCCCTTGAGCAACAATCCCGGAAAGTGAGAGCTACAAGCCATCACATGAGTTATGGCGGCGCGGTCGTATTCGTCACCGGAGCGATAGGTTTCGAAATAGCGGTTGAGCCGGGCCACGCGCTCCGGCCACATGCCGACCGACTGCAAGCCGACCGAGACCCCGTAATTGGTGAAGGCGAAGCGCACGCTGGGATGGCCCGGCTCGCGGCAGAAATAGCCGTCTCCCACCCACATATGATCGAGGATGGCGAGGCAGCGGGCGCGTTGGGTCTCCGCCCAATGTTCCTCGGGGAAGAACTGAGTCATCCATAACATCATGCCGATGCCGAGATCCTGGGTGATGGTCAGCTGCGGCGCCGTCCGATCGATCAGCGACCGCATCTCCGCGATCTCGCTCGCCAATGCCGTCTCGTCGAGCAGACGGTAGGACACGTAGCCGTCGAAGGCGTCCAGGGCGCCAAAGCCGTAGCCGGGGTAGGGGCCGGAGAGGTCTTCTTCCATCTTCCACCAGATCCCCCGCCCGGGCACATAGAAGGCGGGATGGATGTCCTTGGCGAGCCGAATGCCTTTCTCGCGATAGCCGGGTTCGAACCGGCCCAGCACCGTGAGCGCATAGAGCCACATGGCGAGATAGTGGAAATATTGGCCGTCGCGATCCGCTTCTTCGCCGATGCGGAGGCCTCGCGGCCGTCCCAACACCCGCTCCACATCGGCGACCAGCTCGATCGCCTGGTCCAGAAACCGGCGCTCGCCGAGGGTCGCGTAAAGGGACGTCAGCAGCACCACGCCGAAGGCATCGGTCCATAGATAGCGAAGTCCGTTCGGCCAGATCCCTTCCGCCCGCATCCAATCGAGCTTGGCGAGCACATACTCCGTGTTTCGGTCCGCATCGTGCAGCGCGGTCATTGTTGCCTCCGCGTGGTGGCGTGGCTGTGGCGAGCCGGAAACCAAGGCCCGCAACGAGGATAATTGAGCAGCAAAGTCGGGCATTTTTGCCCAGGCGTCCTGGGTTATGGTCCGGCCACGTCAGATTGGATTCAAGAGGATTGCATGTATCGAGTTCCATTTGCCGCCGCAGCGGCCGCAACCATGGCGCTGGGGCTGCTGTTGAGCACCTCTGTCGCCCATGCCGTCGACATTCCGAAGCGCAAGCCCGGGCATTGGCAGCTCACCACGGTGACCCCCGGCGTCGGCAAGCGGGTTTTCGATGTTTGCGTGACCGAGAACGACAATATCGCCATCCCGAAGAACGCCGGCGATTGCGGCGAGCCGGAAGTGCTGGAGGCCGGCTCGGAGGTCATCGTCAACGTGACCTGCAAGGTCAAAGATGCCACGCAGACCATCAGCACGGCCCTGAACGGCGATTTCGACAGCCGCTATCATGCCGTGGTGAAAATGAGCTTCGATCCGCCCATGGCCGGTCAGGAGCGCTTCGGCGTCACCATCGACGGCAAATATATCGGGCCGGAATGCACGGAGGGCGAGACGGCCAAGGAGAAGAAGACTCGCTAAGTCTCGGCCCTGTGGGCCGAGGAATGCAGGGCGAAACGACCGTCCCCGGCATCCGCGGGCTGGGCTTCTCCGAAAGCGTCCTGCAAGGAAAGCCCCTTCCGCATCACTCCATGCATCAAGCGATGGACGAACAGGGCCGCATACGCACCGTCCGGATATCCGGGCGGTGCGATATAGGCTGACGCACCGCCCTTCAGGAAGGCGGAGCCGAACGCCTCCGATCCGGTTGCGCAGGCCGTGCTGATCACGACCGTTCCGGGGAGCTTGGTCCGTGTGGCGATGGCCTCCGGGCCGAGACGGCCGCCGGCCAGCGCCGAGACGTCGATTTCCGGCGCATATTCTCCGAAGACAAAGCCGGCTTCATCCCCGTGGCCAGAGACGAGCAGCACCGGCGCAGCGGAAGCGCCTTGGCCGATCACCTTTAGGAAATCCTCCGGTGTGCCGGGCAGGTGAAGGCTGACGGCAGCACCCAGATTCTCCAGGATGGCGCGGAGCAGCAGCGCTTCGCCCCTATCCCCGACGGCCACGATGCCGACGGGTCGCCTGGGCGCGTAAAAATTCTCATCGATCGTCATCCGCAGACTCAGCAGTTCGTCCTGGCAAACAAACGGTCATACAGCACCATACCTGCGAGCATTGCGGGCACGAAGACGAGCACCGTCGGTGCGCCGAGCACGAGATCGGCGATGGCCGGGCCAGGGCACAGCCCCGCCATGCCCCAGCCGATGCCGAAGATTCCTGCGCCGGCGATCAGCCGCGTGTCGATGCGCGTCTTCTCCGGCAGTTGAAAGCGATCGGCGAACATAGGGTGGGACAGTCTTTGTTGGATCAGACGGCCGAGTCCCGCCACGATCACCGCGCCGGCCAGCACGAAGCCGAGGCTCGGATCCCAATCGCCGGCGATATCGAGAAAGCCGCGCACCCGGGTCGGATCGAGCATGCCGGAAATGGCCAGGCCGAAGCCGAACACCGCGCCGAGACCCAGCGCAGCCGTCAAACGCAACGCCACCATCATGAAAAGCTCCCCATCACGAAGACCGTCGCGATGGCCGTGGTGAGGAAGATCGCCACCGCCGCCATGGATCGCGGCGACAGGCGCGCCAGCCCGGCCACGCCATGACCGCTGGTGCAGCCGGAACCGAGCCGGCTGCCGAAGCCGACCAAGAGACCGGCCACGGCGAAAACGAGCAGGCCGCCTTCCGGCCGGAACACCGGCCAATCGCCCAGCCAGACACGATAAAGCAGGGGACCTGCCAGCAGACCCGCTACGAAGAGAAGGTTGGTGGCGAGGCGTTCGTCGAACTTACCGAACACACCCGCCACGATACCGCTGATGCCGGCGACCCGGCCGTTCAGCAGCATGAACAGCGCAACGGACAACCCGATCAGCACCCCGCCGAGCAAGGAAAGAAGATAGACGCTCATCGGTCCTCCGGTTCGCAAAAGATGTGATAGAGGGCTTCCACCAGCTGCGCGGCCTTCTCCTCGGACAGGCGGTAGAAGATCTGGCGGGATTCCCGGCGCGTCTCCACGATGCCGGCATCCCGCAGCACGGTGAGCTGCTGGGAAAGACTCGGCTGGTGAATATCCAGCCGGTCTTCCAATTCGCCGACCGAGAATTCCCCTTCGACCAGGGTGCAAACGAGCATCAGCCGAGCCGGGTGGGCGAGGGTCTTGAGCAGCTTTGCCACCTCGCCCGCCCTGGCTTCCATCTCCTCCAGCGGCATCTCCTTTGCCGGCGTGCCGGAAAGGGACGTCTTGAGCGTGGGCATGGCGATCACTCCCAGGCCGCGCCGGTCAGCGCATCGAGCGGATATTTGAAATAGCGCCGGCCGTTCGCCTCGGGCTCGGGCAGGCGTCCGCCATTCATATTGACCTGCAGCGCATGAAGGATCTGCTCGGGCATCGGCAGGGTCGCATCGCGCCCATCGCGGAGCTCGACATATTTCGCCTCGTCCACGTTATGCAGATGAGGGTTCTTCTGCTTCTCCTCACCGACCGTGCTCTCCCATTTGGGCGGACGGCCGCCTTGGCGATAGTCGTGGCCGGTGAACAGGCGAGTCTCGTCCGGCAGGGCCAGAATCGCCTGGATCGATTCCCAGAGCGTCTTCGCATTGCCGCCGGGGAAATCCGCCCGCGCCGTGCCGCTATCGGGCATGAAGATCGTGTCGTGCACGAAGGCCGCATCGCCGATCACATAGGTGATGGAGGCCAGGGTATGACCCGGCGAGAACATGACCCGTCCCTTCAGATTGCCGACCTCGAAGGTCTCGCCATCCTTGAACAGGTGATCCCATTGGGACCCGTCGGCCGGAAAATCAGGCCAGTTGTAGATGCCCTTCCAGAGCTTCTGGACATCCACAACATGCTCGCCGATCGCGGTCGGCGCACCGGTCTTCTCCTTCAGATAACGCGCGGAGGAGAGATGGTCCGCATGGGGATGGGTGTCCAGGATCCAGGCGACCTTCAGACCCTCGTCTTCGATATAGCGAAGCATGGCGTCCGCCTGCTCGGTCGAGAGTTGGCCCGACTTGGGATCGAAATCCAAAACCGGGTCGACGATGGCGCAGAGCTTCGTCTCCGGATCGGAAACGACGTATTGGATGCTGCCCGTACGGTGCTCGTAGAAGCCGCGCACCACGGGTTTTCCCTCGCTCACGGGCTTCAGCCCGTTTCGGTTCAGCCAGTCCTCGACCGAAGAGAGATCGAAGCCCAACCGCTCGCCGAAACCGGCGATCTCGTCCTGGCCCATGCGGCCGTCGAGCACCTCACCCAGCGTATAGAGGGCAAGCGCCCGCAAACCGCTCTTGCAGTGGCCGATAGCGGGCCCATTGGTCGCTTCGAGCGCCGACTGAAAATTCCGCACATCCTCGTAGGTGATCGACTTCAAGCCCACGGGAACATGCCGATAGGCCATACCGGTCTGCTGTGCCGCCTTTGCCTCGGCGCCGGAGCTCGGCTGGCCGGGTTCCTCGCCTTCGGGGCGAGCGTTGATCAGCGCGCGGAAACCGTCTGCCGCAAGCGCTTCGAAATCTTCCAATCGCGGCTGCTTGGCGACAGCAAAGCGATCGGTGACGCGAACATAGTCCATGACCTTATCTCCTAAGCTCATCGTTATATGATTGCATATAATATATAATAATGAGCCGTCAAGGAGCGCCGACCGACCATGCCATCAGGGGCGCGAACTGCCTAAGGCGCGGGGAAATCCTCGAGGTCGCCGTTCGAGGCGGGGCCCGCCGCGTCGTCCATCGCGGGTTCTTCCTCCGGCTTCGGCGCGTTGGAGATCACCTCGATGGTCCAGGGCACCAGCTCCTTCTGAATCTCGGTGAATTCCTCGTTCAGAGCCGGCGCGGCCAGCTTGGCTTCGGCGGCGGCGATCGGCGCGCTGCGCTTGAATTCCTTCGCACCGATGATCCTGCCGTCCCGGTCGACGACCTTGGCCACGAAATCGATCTCGGCAAGCGGCTTTTCGCCTCCGGTCACCACATCGAAGCGATGAAGATCGATCTCCAGCCGGTAATCGGCATCGAACATATCGGTGGCGCGGCTGACGGCGCCGAGATAGCCGGCATTCTCGAAGCTCTTGATCATCGCCTCGTTGATCAGGCTCGGCACGGAATCCGTCCATTGGGCATCGCCCAGCACTTCCGTCTCGCCATCCGCCGAGACCGCGGAGATGCTCTCGGATGTCATGGAGAGCTGGGCCATGGGATCGGCCACCAGGAGCTGCCAATCCGGCTTCTTCTCAGAAGCCGGGAAATCCTTCGCCGCGCGGAGCTCGAAGACCTTGACCTTCGGCGCGTCCTCGTCGACGCCGACGAAATCGGAGATTCCCTTGATCATCTCTTCGAGATCGTCCGAGTTCTCCGACAGGCTGGTGGAGAAGGATTCGAAGTTGGTCAGGAGGTTGTGCAGGCTTTCCCGGTTCTCGGTCAGGATCGCATCAGTCTTGTGCAACACCCCTTGCGCGGACTGAACCAGATCGATACCCGCATCCGGCGGCGCGATCAGCATCGGCGTCTCGCCATCCTTCGCGGTGAGTGGCGGCGCATCCTTCGCTCCGCCGGCGAGGGTGACGGCGCTAGATCCGGTCAGGCCCTGCGCGGCAACGCCGACCTTGGTGTCCTCACGAACCGGGACGTCGCTGTCCACCGCGACGGAGATCATCACGCGCTCCGGCCGTTTCGGGTCGAGAGAAAGCTTGGTGACCTCGCCCGCCCGCACACCGTTGAACAGCACCGGCGAGCCGACATAGAGCCCGTATACCGGGGTGTCGAACTGGATCTTGTAGTCGCTCCGCTGCGAGAAGCCACCGGCGCTTTCCAGCCAAAAGACGAAGGCGAAGATGGCCACGATAGCGGCCAGCATGAAGGTCCCGATCAGGATGTAGCGTGCGCGCGTTTCCATTGTTGCCTCATATTGCGGGCTGTTCGCGGTGCGCGGCGAGCAGGCTTCCGCGCTGGCCTCGGAAATAGGCTTTCACCCAGGGATGTTCGCTTTGCAGCATGGTCGACATCGGACCTTCCGTGACCACCTTGCCGTCGGCGATCACGGCGATCCGGTCGCAGATCGTATAGAGGCTCTCCAGATCGTGGGTCACCATGAATACGGTCAGGCCGAGTGTCTGTTGCAGGGTCTTGATCAGCTCGTCGAGATCGCCGGCCGAGATCGGATCGAGGCCCGAGGTCGGCTCATCGAGAAAGACGATCTCGGGATCGATGGAGAGAGCGCGGGCCAAGGCGGCGCGCTTGGTCATGCCGCCCGACAGTTCGGATGGGTATTTCTCCGCATCCGCCCGCGTCAGGCCCACCATCTCGAGCTTCGCCATGGCAACCTCGTCCATCAGCTCCTGGGAGATATCCAAGATCTCCCGCATCAGGAATTGAACGTTCTGGAGCACCGTCAAGGAAGAGAACAGGGCGCCGCGCTGAAACAACACGCCCCAGCGCCGTTCTACCGCCTGCCACTCCTCTTCCGAGGCGGTGTCCTGGTCCACGTCAAGCACGGTCACGCTGCCTCGTCGTTTAGCCACGAGACCGATCAGGGTCCGCAACAAAACGGATTTCCCGCTGCCCGAGGCACCGACCACACCCAGGATCTCGCCGCGGCGGACCGAAAGCGACAGATCGTCGAGAACCTTATGGGTCCCGAAGCTCACTTCCAGATCCTTCGCTGTGATGACGTTCTCGGCCATTGATCAGATGCCTATGGATGCGAAGAAGATGGCGAAGAACCCGTCCAAGACGATCACCAGGAAGATCGATTTCACCACCGAGATCGTGGTCTGAAGTCCGAGGGATTCGGCGGAGCCCGCCACCTTCATGGCTTGCGCGCAGGCGACGATGCCGATCACCAAGCCCATGAAGGGTGCCTTGACCATGCCGACCTTGAAATGATCGACGGTGAGGATATCGCTGAGCCGGGTGATGTAGATCTCCGGGCTCATTCCGCCATAGACCCAGGCGACGATCCCACCCCCGAGCAGGGCGGCCATGGCGCCGATGAAGGTGAGCACCGGCAAGGCGAGAGTCAGCGCCAGAACGCGGGGAAGCATCAACACCTCGACAGGGTTGAACCCCATGGTGCGCAAGGCATCGATCTCCTCGCGCATCATCATGGAGCCGAGCTCCGCGGTGTAGGAACTGCCCGAGCGCCCGGCCACCATGATCGCCACGATCAGCACACCGACCTCGCGCACCACCAGCACGCCGACCAGGTCGATGGCGTAATCCTCAGCGCCGAATCGGCGGAAATGGAACAGCCCCTGCTGGGCGATGATCCCGCCGATCAGAAGCGTGATGAGCACGATGATCGGCACCGCTTGCCAGGCGACCCGGTCGAGCTGATTCACGAGGGATGTGAGCCGGAAGGTCGTGATACGACCCAGGACACGGAAGGTGGCGGCGCTGAGCGCGCCGAACATGTTGGCGAATTCGGCCGCATCGTCGAGCACCGAGGCACCCCCCTGGCCGATCCGTGCCAAGCCGTCGAGGACCGGGTTTCCTTTGCGAGGAAAAGCCGGCGCCGTCTGGTTGACCTGGCGCATCTCCTCCAGCAGGCCGTGATCCTGCTTGGGCAGCTTGCTGACCGTGAGCTTGCTGCCTTCCGCCTGCCATTCCCGAGTCAGGCGTTCCAGCAGCCAAGCGCCGTAGCTGTCGAACTCGCTGACACTACTCATGTCGATGGAGATGGCCTTGGCCGCGCCTGCGTCTTCCCGCTGCGCTTCCAGCAACCGTTCCAGTTCGCCGGCATTGCGAGCGGTCCAGGACCCGCCGCCGGTCAGCGACAGCACGCCGTCGTCGAACCGACTTGTCAGTAGAGCTTCGCCGCTCACCTCGCCTCCCGAAAGCGCATCCCCTCAGCACCCGCAAAGTGGGATTGAGCCTAGCTGCCTGCAAGGCCGTGGTTGTCGCATACCTGCTTGGGCAAAGCGAATACGCACAGCAGCGGATGGAAAATAAAGGCGTAAAACACCCCGCCGCCGAGATGCGTGCGCGCAAGATGCGGCCGCGAGGGCCGGATTCTTGTCTCCTGGCCACCCATCCTTTGCGGGTCCGCTAGTCAGCATACAGGCTTTATGGGAGCAAGGTAGCACCTTCGTACACGATTGCGTTGACCCAATAAGCAACAGGCCGCCCAAGACATCTTGGACGGCCTGCGTCAACTCTTATGGCTTCCGCCCCGAGCTCTCAGAGCTCGAAAGTTTTACCGGGGAATACAGGTCTCCTTGCCCGGCTTGTAGCCGGGACCGCAATAGCTGCGGGCCTCCTCGCGGGACATGCACTGGTTGTCGATCCGGATCTTGCCGAGGCCGCAGCCCGGCTCCTCCTCGACCACCACGCCCTCGGCGCCGCAAGCCGGCACCACTGCCTGGCAGCGATTGACCACCTCGCAGATCGCCTTCTTGCTGCCGTTCAGCTGGAAGGTCGCCTTGAAGGGCGGTGCGGTGAAAGAGACCGTGGACTGGGTCAGCAGGTTCTGGACCTCCTGCTCGTTCGGCAGGAAGCCGCTCGGATTCGTCGGCGACGTCACGGAGATGCTGCCGCTGCCCGGCTCGTAATGGGCCGCGCCCGGAATCTCCGCGCCGTTCGGGAAGCTGACGATCATCTTGCCGGCGCCCGGATCGTAGCCCGCGCCGACCGGATTGGAGAGGCCTTCCGCCACCCGCGCATCATACTCCGGATAGGAGCCCGGCTTGGTCTGCTGCAGGATCATCAGAAGACGCTTGGCCGGCGTGCAATAGGTGGTGAGCTTCATGCCCTTGGCGTTCACGCCGGCGGCATAGGCCGAAGCGGCACCGCCTTCGAGCGCCAGATTGTAGTTCGTCCAAGCCGCACCGCCCGGGCCCAGATCGACCGTCTTCATGGTCGGCGCAGGCCCCGTCGGCATCGCGTCGACCTCGCCCTTGCGGCTGAGACGCTGGATGCGGTTGCGCGCCATATCGGCCCGCACCCCGTTCGGGAAGTTCTTCAGGAAGGCCTCGTAGGCGTCGATCGTGTCGACCTCCTTGGCCTCCTTGAAGCCTTCCTTCTCGGTCATGCCGGCTGCGCCTTCGATCCCTTGGATCGGATCCTCTGCGGCTTCCTGCATCGCGTATTTGTCGCAAGTGTCGAGGAACGACTTGACCTGCTTATTCGAGCCGTCGAGCGCCAGGGATATCGGCGGCTTGCCGCCGACCGAATAGCTGATCTGGTCCAGCTCGGCGATGGCGATCCAGAGCGGATCGTTCGGACGCGTATTGAACACGAAGCCCGTGATTCCGGAGCCGCCCTGCACGCCGGAAGCTTGCGCCTTGATCTCCTCGCCGAAGCCGTCGGCGCCGGTGAACATCACCTTCACGGGCGCACCTTCGCGCAAGTCGGCCACATCGGCCGCGAAGGCCGTGATGATCGGATCGGACCCCTCGCAGCTCGCGCGGAACTGTTGATTGTCCGTCTTCGGAACACCGAAGCTCAGCACGGCGGCCGGCGGCGTGATGTCGGTCTTCTTGTAGAAGTCCCACTTCATCTCCTGCGCATGGGCCGGAGACCCCGCCAGCATGGCGATTAGCGGAACAAGAGAAAACGACCAGCCGGCAGCTCGCCATTTTCGAGAAAGAGAACAAGTCTGAAACACGCCCCACACTCCCCTATTTATCCCAGTCTTCAGCCGGAATTGGGCCTGAAAAACTAAGCTATAGCAATATCTGGATGAGCCGGCGAAGAAACTCTGCTCTTAGGCTTTACGCCGGTTCGGCGCCCGCTCATGCCACCAAGTCCATCCCCTTCACATATCCACCACCGACACATGTGAAGCGATCTCCCGGATATGCTCCAGCTTCCCCGTGCCAAGGCCGTGTCTGGTGACGTTCAGCGCGCCGGCCGCGGCGGCCATGCGCAACGTCTCGTCGGGCGGAAGCCCATGGGCCTGAGCCACGGCAATCGCGGCTGTCATGGAATCCCCGGCCCCACGATGATCCAATTCCTGAAAACGCGGCGGCACTACCTTGACCAGCCGGTCCTGCAAAAGGGCGAATGCCGGTTGGTCGGCCCGGGAGACGATGGCGTTGGTGGCGCCGGTGGACCGTTTGAGCGCCATCAGCCCTTCGGTGACGGACCGCTCGTCTTCCGAGGTGCAAAATCCGGCCCCGATCAGCTCGCTATGGCTGACCTTGAGGAAGGCCACCCCGCCATCTAGCCCCGTCAGCGCCTGCTTCGACAGATCGGCAACCACGGCGACGCCGTTGCGGGTGAGATCGTGGGCCAGGCGAGAATAGAAATCGGAGGCGAGTATGTCCTCTTCGACCACCCCGGTCATGACCACCACGCCCGCGTGGAGCCCTGCCGTCAGCACCGTGTCGTAAAGATCGTCAGCCTCGTGCCGGTTCAGCGCGGCGGGCGGCATCGTGGCGAGGGTTTTCCGGTCACCCTCCCTACGGTCGTGCACGTAACCGCCATTCCAGCGCTCGCTCTCGACGGGCCGCAGCTCGATGCCTTCCGCCTCGATCAGCGCGCGCACCACGATTCCGGATTCGCCGCCGAGCGGGCCGCAAAGGATCGGCCGGCTCCCGAGATGGGCGATCATGCGGGCGACCCAAAACCCCTGACCGCCCGCATGGAAATAGATCTCGTCGCCCCCATCCATGCCGCGTTCGATGGTCACGGTGACGATGGGCCAGGGGGCAAGCACGCAAATGTCCCGCAAAGCGCTTTTTGCTCCGTCGCTAGGATCGGTCACAACGATCCTCGTTCAATGCTGCTCTTTCGCGTTCGGATAGCCAAGCCCGACAAAGCCCAGATGACAGCGGCAATGACGATGGCATTCGTCGGTCCAGAGCGGACCCGAGAAGGCGTCCCAGCCCAAGCAGCCGCATCACCCTTTGCCGAGGCCGAGCCGCTCCGCCAACGCCGCGGCGTCTCTGGGCGCCTTCACCTTCATGTCGTTGTCGAAATAGACATAGACGTCACGTCCCGATTTGCGCGGTTTCGTCGGGCCATCCACTCGCTCCGCATCTTGCGGCTCGCCGCCCTTGGCCCAGCGATCAACGCGCCGCGCCCAATCATCCAAAGCCTCGTCGTCATAGCCCGAGGCGTAGAGTTCCTCGGAGCCGTGCAGCCGGCAGTAGACGAAGTCGGATGTGAGATCCATCAAACGCGGCCAGTCGACCGTGTCGGCGCACACGAGCGCGACATCGTATTTGCGCAGCAGCTTGACGAAGGCTTGGTCGCGAAAGCTGTCATGGCGGATCTCCACCGCGTGGCGCATCTTCCGCTTTGCATCCGCTTTCAGCCAGACCTGCTCGCGGCCTTTGATCTTGTCGTCATGGCGCTTGGCGAGATCGGCCGCCGCATCCGTGTCGTGGGGCAGCATGGCGAAGAACGCCTCGAAACGTTCTGGATCGAATTTCATACTCGGCGGGAACTGCCAGAGAACCGGTCCGAGCTTCTTGCCGAGCCGCAAGAGCCCCGAGGCCATGAAATTGGCCAGCGGCGCATCCACGTCCTTCAACCGCTTCATATGGGTGATGTAGCGCGGTCCCTTCACCGAAAAGACGAAACCTTCCGGCGTCCGTTCCGCCCAGCTCGCGAAGCTCGATGGGCGCTGCATGGAATAGAAGGTGCCGTTGATCTCGATGGTGCCGAACTGCTCGGCGGCGTATTCGAGCTCGCATCTCTGGGGCAGGCCTTTCGGATAGAACACCCCGCGCCACGGCTTGTAGTTCCAGCCCGAGATGCCGATGCGGATGGTGCCGGGTCTCGTCATACGAAGCCTCTCCGCCTCCCCTCGTGGTCTGCACGGTCAAGCCCGCCGAATGTTCAACTTTCAAACGGTCGTCTTCGCGCAATCTTAACGGGCTATGCTCTTCCCTGATCCCAGGCTCTTCGAAGACTTGTCGCCGATGGAGATCTCAATGAAACCCAAACGAATTCTCACCTCTTTCGTTGCAACCTCCCTGCTCGCCGCGAGTTGCGCGATGCCGCGGGCCGAGGCCTGCACCCGCGCCGTCTATATCGGCGAGGACGGCACCGTGATCACGGGCCGGAGCATGGATTGGAAAGAGGACATGCAGACCGATCTTTGGATCTTTCCTAGAGGTGTGGAGCGAAATGGCGGGGCAGGACCGGATTCGCCGAGTTGGACCTCAAAATACGGCAGCGTCATCGCCTCGGCCTACAACATCGCCAGCGCCGACGGCATGAACGAGAAGGGACTCGTGGCCAATCTGCTCTATCTGGCGGAGTCCGAATATGGCGACGACACGCAAGATCCGCCCATGGCCATCAGTTTCTGGGCGCAATACGTGCTGGACAATTTCGCCACCGTGGACGAGGCCGTCACCCATCTCGAGGAGCATCCGTTGCGGATCGTCACCGCCGATCTGCCCAACGGCTCGCCGGCCACGCTTCATCTGTCCGTCTCGGATCCGAGCGGCGATTCGGCGATCTTCGAATATGTGAACGGCAAGCTCGTGGTCCATCACGGCAAGCAATACAACGTGATGACCAATTCGCCCGTCTACAGCCAGCAGATCGCGCTGAACGATTATTGGAAGACGGTCGGCGGCCTCAAATTCCTGCCCGGCACCAACCGCGCCGCGGATCGGTATGTGCGGGCTTCCTTCCTGATGGATGCGGTCACCAAGAAGCTCGCCAAGAATTATATCGCCGACGTGCCGAACCAGACTTATGCCAATCAGGCCGTGGCCCAGACTCTGTCCGTGATCCGAGGCGTCAGCGTTCCCCTCGGCATCACCACTCCGGACCAACCCAATATCGCCTCCACGATCTGGCGCACGGCAGCGGACCAGAAGAACCTCGTCTATTTCTTCGATTCCGCCACCACGCCCAACACATTCTGGGTGCGTCTGTCGGAGATCGATTTTTCGAAGGACGCAGGTTTTCGGAAACTGCCGGTCGCGGGCGGCAAATATTACGCCGGCGATGCCACGTCCCATTTCGAAAAGGCCAAGCCCTTCAAATTCATGACCGTCGATCCGGGAAGCTGAGCCTAGGCATCGAAGCGCCCGGGTGCGGCTCGCCCGGGCGCTCTCCATTCGAAATCCTCTGAAGCTCGATCTCGCCGAGGTCGCGCATGCCGGGCAACCGGCACGCTTTCGCTTGCAGCGACGGTGGAGGAATTTTCCCGGCAGTGGGCGGAATTCGATACGGGCGTTCCTATCCCGGTCCCAAATCACCGACTACACTCTGCCGATGCACGATCTCCTGCAGCGGCTCGGACTCGAACTGCCGATCATCCAAGCACCTATGGCGGGCACGGCCACGCCGAAAATGGCGGCTGCCGTCTCCGAGGCCGGCGGGCTCGGCTCCGTCGGCTTGGCCAGCGCCACGCCCGAAGAGGCCAAGAAGATGATGGCCGCCATCCGCGCTTCCTCCAATCGGCCCTTCAACGTCAATCTGTTCTGCCATCGCCCGGCCACCGCCGACCCGGCCCGCGAAAGCGCTTGGCTGGAGCGAATGCGCCCGACCTTCGAAAGTCTCGGCGCCGAACCGCCGGAGAGCTTGCGCGAGATCAACACGAGCTTCCTGATCAACGACGCCATGCTCGGCGTGCTTCTGGAAGCGCGGCCGCCGGTCGTGAGCTTTCACCTCGGGCTGCCTCAGCCGGAACAGGTCGAGGCGCTGCGCAAGACCGGCGCGATTCTGATCGCGAGCGCCACCAATCTCGCCGAGGGAGAGGCCGCGGTCGCCGCCGGCATGGATATGGTGGTGGCGCAAGGCTACGAGGCGGGCGGCCATCGCGGCGTGTTCGATCCTGATGCCGAGGACAGCCGTCTCGGCACCTTCGCCCTGACCCGGCTCCTGGTCGAAAGGCTACCGATCCCCGTGATCGCCGCCGGCGGCATCATGGACGGGGCGGGCATCGCATCCGCCCTGAAGCTCGGCGCCGTCGCCGCCCAGCTCGGCACGGCCTTTGTCGGCTGTCCGGAATCCAATGCCGATGACGGGTATCGCAAGGCGCTTTTCAGCGATGCGGCCCATCATACGGTGATGACGGCGGCAATCTCCGGCCGCCCGGCGCGCTGCCTCGCCAACCGGTTCACAAGGCTTGCGAAAGAGCTGGGAGACGGCATCCCCGACTATCCGATCGCTTACGATGCGGGCAAAGCCCTGAACGCCGCCGCCAAGGCCTCCGGCGAGACGGGGTTCGGTGCCCAATGGGCCGGGCAGGGCGCGCCACTCGCCCGCCCCATGCCGTCTGCCGAGCTCGTTGCCCGCCTCGGCGAGGAGTGGCGTGCGGCCGATGCCACATCCAGACCATGATGTTTTCGTGTTACCGGGGGTTATGGATGGAATCGAAGGACGAATCGCTTGGAAGGCGGACGGCGAGCCGCTTGAACTAGGGCTTACCCGTTATGGCGAGGGCCCGCCCCTTCTCATGCTGCCGGCCCTGAGCTCCATTTCCACCCGGCGGGAGATGTGGGGGCTCCAGAAGGCACTCGGCAGCGCATATTCGACGATCGCGGTGGATTGGCCGGGTTTCGGCGATCTGGCTCGGCCCAAGGTGGATTGGCGGCCGGCGCATTACCGGAAATTCTTGCGCTTTCTCGCCACCGAGTATGAGCCCGCGGCCACGGTCGCGGCAGGTCATGGGGCGGGCTACGCCATCGGCCAGGCCGCCGAGGCGCCTCGCAGTTTGGGCAAACTGGTGCTGCTCTCGCCGACTTGGCGCGGCCCCCTGCCCACTATGGCCGGCAAGCGCATGGGCCTGTTCGGCGGACTCGCCCGCACCGTCGACATTCCTGTGCTCGGCGCTGGCTTCTATCGCCTCAACGTCAACAAGCCCGTGATCGGCATGATGGCGCGCGGCCATGTCTATGACGATCCGGCCTGGCTGACCGAGGCGCGCATGTGGGAGAAGCGGCGTGTCACGGAAGCGCCGGGCGCCCGATATTCCTCCTTCCGCTTCGTGACCGGCGAGCTCGATCCCTATCTCGACCAGGAGAGCTTGCTGGCGGCCGGGCGGAAAGCCGGCGAAGCAATCCTTCTGCTCTACGCCAAGGATGCGCCACACAAGTCCAAGGCCGCGATGCAAGTGCTGGCCTCCCTCGACAATATCGAGGGGCTGGAGCTGTCCCACGGCAAGCTCTCCTTCTACGAGGAGTTTCCGGACGTGACGGCGGAAGCGATTCTGGGTTGGCTCGGCCACGAGGAGGGGGATTCGTAAGGGCGCGAAGGGAACACGCGCTTCCTCATTCCGCCGGGGCACCCTCAGCGACAGCCTAGCGGCATTGCCCCGGCAAATTCTGATAATGGACGCTCTTCAGGCTGGCTTCCTTCCATCCCGGACCGCTGGCCGCCGGATTGTATTTGTAGAGCTCGATGGCGATGGGCTCGGTGTGCTTTCCCGCAAGCGAGTCGTCATTGACGTCGATCTCGGTATAGATGCGCTTCGGTTCGGCCGCGGGATCGAACTGCCAAACGGGATAGGGCGGCTTCTTCACATCGACCATCCGTTCCCTGCCATTGAACAGCGACACGTAAAGCTGCTCGAAGCGCGGCTTGCCGGTCTCGTCTTCGACGTTGAACACGAACTCCAGATGGGGCCGCTGGGCCGTGAACTTGTAGAAGATGCAGTTGAGCTGCGGCGGATCGGCCGTCGCCAGATCGCCGGTCTCCGGGATTGCGGAGGAGAGGCTGTCGTCCCCAGGCCACCACCAGACGAACAGCAGGGCGGCGATCCCTAAGATCAGAATACCCGCAACGATACCATTTTTGAGATCCGGCATGTGTCCTCCGCCCGGCCGCCCCGAGTTTGGCGATCAGGAAACCGTCGATCTGGCCGATCGGTCAAGCACTGCCGCGCCGTA
>CP188828.1:938023-1043430 GCA_050110875.1 Methyloligella sp. ZOD6 | reverse complement strand
CGGCCTCTACGACATTCCGCCCACGAAGCCTTCGGTATCGCTGTCGTGAACCTGGGCCAGGCGCACCGCGCCACCGCAGCCCCGCGCCTTGCAGACGGTCATCCGCTCCAGCTCGTCGATATAGATGAACTGCAGCTCGGGCGATTTCAGGATCGCGGCGATATCGACATAATGGGTATGGCCGCAGCGCCTGCATTTCGCCTCGAGGCGCTGCCCCTCGGCGATGTCGCGGAGCTGCAAATCGGTCTTCCAACTCACCAGAAATCCTCCGCACTGGGAATTCGCGTATAGGAGATCTTGCCGCCCGCGTTTCCCCCGGGCGGCGGCGTCCAGGGGCCGATGCTCAGAATCGTCTTTCCGTACCGGATATTGAGGGTGTCCATCGCGGTGGTGATGGCCTCCCAGCGTCCCCGCTCCCGGCCATCGTTGAGAAGCATATCGAGCTGGCGCTCGGTCGCCGGCGACAGATCCAGCAGCGTGACGCCGATACGGTTGACCTTGGCGCTTGCCGGCAGCTCCGTCCGGGCCCGTTTCCACAGCGCCTCCAGCGCCGACAGACAGGCATAATCGTCATGCACGATCGGGAGCGGCATTTGCCCGAACCACCGGTCCTCGCGCATCGACAGGCGGAGCCAAACCCGGCCCGCATAGAAATTCGCCCGGCGCATGCGGCGCGCCGCCTTCACCAGCAACAGGCGGGAGAAGCTGCGGGCATGCTCCAGGGAGCGCATGTCGGGCGAAAGCACCCTGCCATGGCCGAACATGCCGCGATCGGATGGCGCCGTCTTCACGTCGTAGCCGTGCAGCGCGTACCAGAGCTTCTCTCCGGTGACGTTGTTCCACAGGCGCCGCATGTGTTTCGGCTGCAGCGCCAGCAAATCGGCCATATCGTAAATCCCGGCGCGGGCGAGGCGGCGCTCCATGCGCGAGCCGATGCCGGGGATATCCTTGAGGGGGATCGGCAGGAGCGGTTCGGGCAGGTCCTCCGGCCGCCAGATTGTCACGCCGTCCGGCTTGTTCTGCTTGCCCGCGATCTTGGCGAGCTGCCGGTTGGCCGCGAAGCCGATCGAGCAGGAGATGTGCTCCCCCACATGCTCGCGGATGCGCGCCTTGATGCGGTGCGCCAGCCCCGCCGGATCGCCGATATCGCGCTTGGAGAGATCGCAGGTCAGCTCATCGATGGATTTGACGGCGGTAACCGGAATAACCGTGCCGATCTCGCTGAGCAGCGTATTGTGCGCCCGGCGGTAAAGATCCGGGCTCTGGGGCACGAGCACCATGTCGGGGCAGACTTGCAGCGCCTCCTTCACAGGCATGACATTGCGCGCGCCCTGGGCCTTCGCCTCCTTGGAGCAGGCGATGACGCAGGTATGCTCCGTTCCGTCGAACGGAACGATGCCGATGGGCCGTCCGCGCAGCCTCGGCCGGGCCTGTTGCTCGACGCTCGCGAAGAAGCCGTCGAAGTCGAGATAGAGCCGTTCGATCGTCTCCGGTTTGCGCATGCCCGAAACAAGCCACTCAGGTGATGAGCCAACCAGAGAACATTACACGAACATCGGAGTCAAAAGATTTCGTTTCGGTGCGTGAGAAGCGTTTCCCTTCGGCACCCGGCCCGGGAGCTCTATCGGAGATCGGGATGGGCGAGAGGACAGCCGGCCCGGCCAAGACTGGCCTCGCGGTGACTCCCGCTCACGACAGATCCAGCGCGTGGCGCTTCAGATCCTCCAGGTCGATGACTTGAAGCGTTGCCTCATGGGTAGCGGAAAGGCAGACCCGCGGCGCGACCCCGGCGTCCAGCGCCTCCAGCCAGCGGCTGGCGCAAAGACACCACCGGTCGCCCGGCTGAAGCCCGGGGAAGCCGAAATCCGGCTGCGGCGTCGAAAGATCGTTGCCGCGCGATGCGGAGAATTCGAGAAACGCTGCGGTGACCTCCACGCAGACCGTATGCAGCCCCAGATCGTCCGCGCCCGTATGGCAGCATCCGGTGCGGTAATAACCGGTCAGCGGCCGGTCCGAACAGGTGGCGAGCGGCTCGCCGAAGACGTTCTTTTGTTCTTCCACCCTGGCTCCTTTGGCTTGTGAAATCGGCTCCGCGAAGGTCAGCGCGGCTTCCTGTCGGGCAGCGGCACCGGCTCTTTCGCCGGATCGCCGCCATTCTTCAGAATGTTCAGCATGTTCGGATCCGGTGCGGGCAGGGGCGGACCGGCCTCCTTGCTCGCGATCGCCCGCAACATGGCAGAGGGCTCCCCCGGCTCCGGCAGCACGCTGGCATTGCCCGATGTCAGCACGCTCTCGCATTGCTCGGGAAGGTCGGTCAGCTTGAGCGGCGGCTTCTCGGGCGCCGGCTTGCCCGGCTTCACCCGTTCCTCTGCCTTCCAGATTTCCGCCTGGCGCAGCTTCACCATCCAATTCTCCACCTCTTTCCCGCAGCCATCGGCGCCGGAGACCGGCGGTTGGTTGCGGCAGCCGGAGATGCCGGGCGGGCAGTCGAGCCGCACATGGAAATGGTAATAATGGTTCCACCAGGGGCGCACCTTGCCGAGCCAGCGGCGATCGCTGCCCGCCGTCTCGCAGAGCTTCTTCTTGATCGCCGGGTGCACGAAGATGCGGGCCACTTGATCGTCCGAAGCCGCCCGCTTGATCAGCGCCGTATGGGACGGCGTCCAGATCTCCGGATCCACCGTGAAGGGATCCTTCAGCATGGAGACGGCGCTGATATTCTCCCGCTCCTCGGGCGTCAGCACGCGGTCGGGCATCGGAGTCAGCCAGATATCCGCATCCAGCCCCACCTGATGGCTCGTATGGCCGGTGATCATCGGCCCACCCCGCGGCTGGGAGAGATCGCCCACCAGCAGCCCCGGCCAGCCGTCCTCCTCCTTCGCCTCCTTCGCCAGACGCTCCACATACTCGATCAGCGCCGGATGACCCCAATTGCGGTTGCGCGACAGGCGCATCGCCTGCCAGGCCGGACCGGTCACGGGAAGCGCCTTTCCGCCGGCCAGACAGCCGGCAGTATAGAAGCCGATCGGCTTCGGACGCATCTCCGCGCCCGAGGTGACCGAGGAGAACAGCTCCTTGGCCGGGGTCTCCGAGATGGACGGGGTTTGGCTAAGCTCCTCCGACACGGGCGGCTTTCGGTCCGGCATGGGCATCGCCGCCGCTGTCACAGCCGGAGCAGTATGTGCCGTGGATTGTGCGAAGGCACCGCTGGTTGAGACCGCCACCGCGACGGCGCAGAGCAGGGAAAGCAGCAAAGCGGCGCGGCCGAAGCCCCGGCCGCAACCCGTTGCGCGCATCAACGCACCGCCGTTCAACATGCAATGTGGCGCCAATTGGCACAGCAGCTTAGGCACGGTTCACCGTTTTGCACCATTTTGCCTCTCGCAAACGGGATGCTGGACCGAATTCACCGGATATTCAACGCACGCGAGTAGTCTACCAGTCTAAACGAAAGGCCGGAGCGAAAGCTGCAGGGCCCGATACGGTTGTTAGTAGGGAGTGACCGTAATGTTTCTGAAACGTCTACTGCAGGCTGCCGCCATTCTGCTGCTCACTATTGTGGTGGCCGTAGCGTTGTTCACCACCATCGCTCACGCCGCTCAGGTGGTCGCGCAGATCAGCCTTTCCGCCCAGCGCATGCAGGTCTATGTGGATGGACGCCCCGCCCATACCTGGAAAATCTCCACCGCCCGGCCCGGCTATCGCACGCCCACAGGCACGTTCAAGCCCTACATGCTCTCGCCCCATCACCGCTCTAGCCTTTATGGCGGCGCGCCCATGCCGTATTCGATCTTCTTCTCCGGCAACTATGCCATCCATGGCTCGACCGAGGTGCAGCATCTCGGGCGCCCGGCTTCCCATGGTTGTGTGCGCCTGCATCCGAGAAACGCCGCCAAGCTCTATTCTCTGGTCGAGCGTAACGGCCGTGCAAACACCACCATCCTCATTCGCAAATAGGTCGGTCCGGAGCAGCGCATCGGAAACCGGGAACTCTATCGCCTCTTATCGCCTTTGATTTAGTGGCCGTTTGGTTGGTGGTTCTTGGCCATTTCGGGGCGACGGCAGACCGCTGGGGCATCGCGCGGCGGTCTGTCTGCATTGGAGGCTGATATGGATTTATTGTATTGGGCGCTGATCTTTTTCGTGATCTCGCTGATCGCCGGCTTTTTCGGCTTTAGCGGCGTGTCTGCGGCCACTGCAGGCGTTGCGAAGATCTTGTTCTACATTTTCCTGCTGATCTTCGTGGTGATACTGATCCTGGCCTTGCTCGCCCTCTAGATCGGCTGAAATCCTGAGGTGAGACCGGCGCGGATCTCAAATCCTCCGCGCCGGCGCCTCGGAGCATGTCAGCCGCCGCAGCTGCTCGGAGCCGGTGCGCCGCGGAAACGCTCCTCCATCCATTGCAACGCCGCGCCGACGCTGTTCTTGGCGGCGAAGGTGTGGGTGGTGCCCGGCATCTCGACGAAATGGACCCGCACGCCCTGCTTGCAGAGCGCCCCGCCATATTGCTTGGTCACGGCGGGGTTCACCGTCGTGTCCGCCGTTCCTTGCGCCAGGAAGACCGGTACGGGGATGCGCTGCTTGCCCGGCGAATTCTCCAGCATGATGGAGCGCCAAGGCTCGGTCTTGGTCGGGTCGATCTTCAGGAAGCGACCGGCCTGCAGGGGTTTTGCGTCCTTCTCGAGCGAAAGAATTTGCCCTGGCGATTCCAGGCACTGCTCGGCCGTGCGCAGGAAGGGCTGCATCGCCTGAGGCTCGACGACGCTCTTCAGCGAGACATTCTTGATGCGCGACCAGGAAAGCAGCGCCATGGCGGTCAGGATCTTCCCGCCCTCGTCGTGATAGTCGTCCTTGAAAAGTTCCAGCAGATAGGTGGCCGGAGCAGCGGCCGCGACGCCCATCAGCTTCAGCTCCGGCGCATATGACCGGGCGATCTGGCCGGTAAACAAGGCTGCTTGCCCGCCCTGGCTATGCCCCCAGACGACGAAGCGCTCGCTCGCCTTGGCATGCTCCAGCGCTCGCGCCGCACGAACCGAATCCAGCACCGACCGGGCCTCGCTGATCCCGTAGAGATAGGGGTGCATGGTGTTCGTGCCCAACCCCGGATAATCCGTGGCGGCGACCACATAGCCGGCCTGCAGCATCTGTCTCAGCCCCCAGATCATCCCCGCCGTGTCGGGCCTGAGAGAGGGCGCGCATTTGGGCATGACGCCGCTTGTCGGATGCGCATAGGCGATCACCTCGCGCCCGCCGGTCGGTGCCGGCCCGCTCGGCAGGAAGATAGCGCCGGAAACCGCGATCGGCTCCCCACGCAAGCCTTTCGAGCGATAGAGGATGCGAAAAGCCTCGCCGTTTCCCGGCCCGCCGCCCTCGAGCGGCCAAACCCGGATCACCGTGCCGGGCTTGCCCGGAATCTCACTGGATTTCACCTCGTAAAGCGCGGCGGCCGGGCTTGGGCTCACCCCTGCGAACAGAGCAAGCAGACTGCACACGGCAAGAAGATATCGACAGGAAAAATATCGGAGAGGAAAGGACATCGGCGGTTCCTTGCGGAAAATATGAGCAGGTCGGAGCTGTGTGGCACGCATGATGGAATAAGCATGCCCCGATTTCATGAAATTGAGCAGCTATCCTTGCTATTCGCTGTGACATTCGAAAACAATGTCTACCGTCGATCCTGATTTCGATCCGCCCAGCCAAGATCGGGGGAAAGCCATGCCAGCCGGAACCGCCGTCATCGACGCTCTGATCAAGCGAGTAGGCGATGTCTCCACGCCGTTTCAGGTCACCCTGCCGGACGGCGAGGCGCGGACCGTCGGCAATGGCGCGCCGGAATTCTTCGTCACGTTGAAAAACGAAAAGGCGGTGAAGGCCGTCCGCAGCCTCGACGAGGGCAATATCGCCGAAGCCTATCTGCACGGCGATCTCGATCTGGAGGGCGACATGCTGAAGCCCTTCTCCCTGCGCAGCGACCTGGACGACCAGCATCCGATTGTGGCCGCCTGGCGCTTTGTCGAGCCGATGATCTTCGGTCAGGTCTATACCAACAAGCAGGCCATCTCTTCCCACTACAACGCCGATCCGAAGCTCTTCCTGAGCTTCCTCGACCCCACCTTCCCCGCCTATAGCCAGGGCATTTACGAGAGCGACGACGAGCCCCTGTCCAAGGCGCTCGAGCGGAAATTCGATTGGGCCATCGAGAAATGCGGCCTGGGCGAGGGAACCCGCGTGCTGGAAATCGGTCCCGGCTGGGGCGCCTTCGCTGGCCATGCGCTCCAAGCCGGCGTTCACTTCACCGGCGTCACCAACTCCGAGGTGTCTCAGGATTTCCTGCGTGGCAAGCTCGCCAATTTCGGCGACCGCTTCGATATCGAGCTGGTGGATTTTCTCGACTACGAGCCGGAGGAGAAGTTCGACGCCATCGTCATCATGGGCGTGATCGAGCACCTGCCGGATTACGAGCGGGTCTTGCGGAAATTCGCCGACCTATTGAAGCCGGGCGGCCGAGTCTTCCTCGACGGGTCGGCAGCCTGGAAAAAATACGAGCTCTCCACCTTCATGGTGCGGCACATCTATCCCGGCAACCATTCCTTCCTGGTCCTCGACGATTTCCTCAACAAGCTCGCCAAGACGCCGCTCTTGCTCGACGAGTGCCACTCCGACCGCTGGAGCTACTTCCTGACCTTCCAGCAATGGGCCCGTAATCTCGATGCTCATAAGGAGTACATCCAGAAGACCTTCGGCGATTTCGAATTCAGGAAATTCCGTCTCTATCTCTGGGGCGCGGCGAACGAGTTCTTCACCCGCAATCTCGATTGCTTCCGTCTGATCCTGCACAAGCCGGAGCATGCCGGCTGGGGACCGTAGGCCACATAGAAAACCGGCGCCCCGAAAGGCGCCGGCTCGTGCTTTCGCGTTACGGAACGAAGCTCAGCACTTCAGCTTCCACTTGTTCTTCCGCGGCTTGAACTTCCAATAGCAATCGGGTCTGACCGGCGGACCCCAGTAGCGGGCATGGGGCGGAATATAGCCGCGATACCCAGGCGCCCAATAGCAGGCATAGGGGCCGCAGCGCCAAGCCGCTTGGGTGACCGGGGCCGTGTACTCTGCTCCGAGTTCCGGCACGGGCATCGCCGCCGCCGCCGGCTGCATGCCGCCGGCTACGAACACGCCGCCGGCAAGAGCGAAAATGGCAAGAAGTTTCTGCATTTGCTGAAGTCCTCCCTTTAGAAGTGGATCGGACAAAGCCAGCCGAGGCCACACACCTCATCCCAGCGTTTCGCCGGAAAGCCTCTTTCGAGGCGGCAGTCTCCAATGGGCCTAACGCCGAAAGGGCCGTTTCGGACGCGTCGAGACTCCAAAAAATGCCATGCCCAGGCCCCGAACGGCAGTGCCGACTCCATTTCTGGTTTCCAGGGCTCTAACGCATCGTCCCGCACGTTAAGCCTGCATTTGCCGGAACCCTCCAAGAGAGGTGGTTGTTGTTTCGATGGTTGAGATCTCCGGCGCGTGCCGGAGCCTTCGCGCCTGCAAGCGCGCAAGACGAGAGGCAACAACAGCGCATGGCGCCCGGCTCCTTTTCATCGCTCCTTTCCGGCAGCACGGATGCCCGCTCCGCAGCACTGCAGAATCTGCTTATCGGCGCCGTCGTCATCGCCGCCCTCTATATCGGGCGCGACGTTCTGCTGCCCTTGGCCTTGGCGATTCTGCTCGCTTTCGTCCTCACGCCGCCGCTGATCTTCCTGCGCCGCTTGAAGGTGCCGCGCGTCATCGGCGTGACCCTGCTGGTCGGCGCCTCTTTCGCCGTCATCGCAGGGCTCGGCTGGTTCATGTCCCAACAGGTGACCGAGCTCGCCGGGGATCTACCGCGCTATCAGTACACCTTGTCGAAGAAGGTCGCCGCCTTCCGCCAGACCACGGCGAAATCCCCGGCGCTGGAAAAGGCGACCGATACCCTCAAGCGGCTCCAGGAGCAGCTCGAGCAGAAAGAGAAGGAAACGCCGCAGGGAAGCGCGCCGGCCGAGGAGCCGGTCGAGCCGAACCCTGTCCCCGTCCAAGTGATCGGCGACGACGAAGGCGTGCTCCCGGTCTATCGGAACATCATCGAGACTCTCCTGCCGCCGCTTACCACGGTCGGCATCGTCTTTCTCTTTTGCGTCTTCATCCTCATGCAGCGCGAGGATCTGCGCGACCGCGCGATCCGGCTGCTCGGCTCGTCGGATCTCCAGCGCACCACCTCGGCGATGGACGACGCCGCCCGCCGTCTCAGCCAATATTTCCTGCGCCAGCTCCTGATCAATTCCCTCTACGGCGTTTTCATTGGTGTCGGACTCTGGCTGATCGGCGTGCCGACCCCCGCCGTCTGGGGGCTTCTCGCCGCGCTCATGCGTTTCGTGCCCTATATCGGCTCCTATATCGCGGCGGCCTTCCCGTTGCTGCTCGCCGCGGCCGTCGATCCGGGCTGGAAGACCTTCTTGATGACCGGCGCGCTCTACCTGGTTTCCGAGCCGGTCATGGGCCAGGTGGTGGAACCGTTGGTTTATGGTCACGGCACCGGGCTTTCTCCCATCGCCGTCATCGTCTCCACCGTCTTCTGGACCTGGCTCTGGGGTCCGCTGGGCCTGTTGCTGGCCATGCCCATCACCGTCTGCCTCATGGTGCTGGGCCGCCATGTCGAGGGGCTGCAATTCCTCGAGGTGCTGCTCGGCGACAAGCCGGCCCTCAGCCCGCAGCAATCCTTCTATCAGCGCGCCCTCACCGGCGATGCGGCGGAGGCCACCTATCAGGCCGAGCTTTGCCTGAAGGATCAGAGTCTCCAGAGCTACCTGGACCATATCGCCATCGGCGGCCTGCAGCTCGCCCAAGCCGACGCCAAGCGGGGCACGTTGGAGACTGAGCAGATCGACCGTATCGCCGACACGGTCCAGGAGGTTGTCGGTAATCTTGCCCATTTCGCGCCGAAGCGCTGGTTCAAGGCTCTGCGCGGCGAAAATCCGGATGAGGAGGAGGTGGAGCGGGAGGCCGCCGAGAGCACGGAGACCCGCGAAGGCGACAACGGGCTGGCCCATCTCCTCGCCATGGAGGAGGACCCCGCGCTGGAAGAGGCCCAGGACCTCCTGATGGTGGAGAAGGACAAGCTGCCCAAAGATTGGCAGGTGGACGCCCCGGTGCTTTGCATCGGCGGCCGCACCCGGCTCGACGAAGCCGCCGCCTCCATGCTGTCGGAGCTTCTGCGCAAGCGCGGTCTCGGTGCCGACACTTTGGGGCCCGACGCGATCTCCGCTGGAAACATCACAAGCCTGCAGCAGACCCGCGCCAAGCTCCTCTGTCTCTCCTATCTCGGCATGGAGCAGAGCCCGGCCCATATCCGCTACCTCATCATGCGGCTCCGGCGTATCCTGCCGGCCGATTGCACGGTGTTGGTGGGCTGTTGGGGCGATTGCGGCGACGAAGCCTCCCTCGCCGAGTTCAAGACCGCCGCCGGCGCCGATGCCTATGCCTTAAGCCTGCGCGAGGCCGTCGATTACTGCGTGGACAAGGTTAACGAGGTGGCAGGGGTCGAGGTGGGCGCTGCGGAAGTGTCCGCGAGCAAGCCGCTCAAGCCGGGCAAGGCGCAGGATAAGGCGAATGGCAAGAAGAGCGGCACGGACCGAAGCGCTGACAACATCGCGTAGCGGGCGAGAACAAGTCCGCGCTATCCAGAGCAAACTGTTGGATGCCGGCTTGAGCCGGCATGACGGGGAGCTCGGACTGTCTCCTCATGGTGAGGACGCGCAAAGCGCACGTCTCGAACCAGGCAGGCCACCCCGGTGCAGCCCACCGAGCCCTAAGTCTCCTCACGCCCGGGCGTCTCCACCCCGCGCTGCTCCACATGCCAGATCTCGAACAGGAAGATGGTGACGGCCACCGCCATGGGGCCGAGCAGCAAGCCCGAGGCGCCGAAGAGGAAGAGACCGCCGAGAATGGCGATGAAGGCCGGCACCGTGTGGAGCTGCAAGCGCCGCCCCACCAGTATGGGATAGAGCAGATTATCGATGCCGCCCACGATCACCGCGCCCCAGAGGAGGAGGAAGATTGCCTTCTCCCAGCTCCCTCCCAGGGCCAGCAGAAGCGCGGCCGGGATCCACACCACGAAGGCGCCGAGCACCGGCACCAGCGCGAAAAGCCCCATCACCGTGCCCCAAAGGAGCGGGGCCGGAAGTCCCAGCCACCAGAAGGCGAGCCCGCCAAGCGCCCCTTGCACCAGCGCCACGGTCAGCGTTCCGTAAAGCGTGGCATAGACGATATCCTTGATGCGGCGGAACAGGGTATCGGTCTGGGTCCCGGACAAAGGCGAAATGCCACGCAAATAGTCGAGCGCCGCGACCCGGTCCCGCAGGAAGTAGAAGAGCAGATAGAAGGTGAGGACCAGTTGGATGGCGCCCAGCACCGAACCCGTGACGAAGGAGGCGCTGGCATTGGTGAGCCAGGAGGCGAACGCGTCGAACGCCGCGCCGAAATTCACTTGTGCGATCCAATCGACGATGGGCGCGAAATATTCGCTCTGTTCGAGACTGGTCCGCCACGCGCCGGTCGACACATTCTCGCTCAGCGCCTTGGCGCCGCTTGCCGCCTGGGAGGTGATCCGGCCGAAGAGATAGGTGGCCGGTGCCACCACGATCATGCCGATCAGGGCCACCGAGATCCCTGCGGCCACATCGCGATTGCCGATCTTGCCTTCCAGCCATCGGTTGGCCGGTGTGAACAGGATCCCCAGCGCCAGCGCCCAGGTGAGCGACGGCAGGAACGGCGCGGCGAGCAGGATGCAGACAATCACCGCGCCGACCGTCAGCGCCAGAAGAACGAATGCCTTCAGCCGTTCGCGCCCGCCGAGCGCACGGTCGCGGTCGTCGTTCTTGTCCGGTCTGTCATTGGTACGCCCGCTTGCCATCGCTGTCTCCAGACCCTCGCGAGCTGTGCAAGCCTAATCCGCGTCCATCTTGAGCGCGGCGATGAAGGCCTCTTGCGGAATGTCGACGCGCCCGAAGGAGCGCATCTTCTTCTTGCCAGCCTTCTGCTTCTCCAGAAGCTTCCTCTTACGCGTGATGTCGCCGCCATAGCATTTTGCGGTCACGTCTTTCCGCATGGCGCTGATGGTCTCGCGCGCGATCACCTTGCCGCCGATCGCCGCCTGGACGGGAATCTTGAACAGGTGCCGTGGGATAAGGTCCTTCAGCTTCTCCACCATGGCCCGGCCGCGCGCCTCCGCCCGGCCGCGGGAGACGATCACCGAAAGCGCATCCACCGGCTCGTCGTTGACCAGGATCGACATCTTCACCAGATCGCCCGCCTCGTAGCCGGTGATGTGATAGTCGAAGCTCGCATAGCCCCGGGAGACCGATTTCAGCCGGTCGTAGAAATCGAACACCACCTCGTTCAGCGGCAGTTCGTAGACCAGCATGGCCCGGGGGCCGGCATAGGTGAGCGTCTTCTGCCGCCCGCGCCGGTCCTCGCAGAGCTTCAGAACGGCGCCGAGATGCTCGTCCGGCAGCAGGATCGTCGCCTCGATCCAGGGCTCCTCGATCCGCTCGATCTTCTGCGTCTCGGGCATGTCCGCCGGGTTATGCAGCTCCTCCATGGTGCCGTCCGTCTTGTAGACGTTGTAGATCACCGAGGGCGCCGTGGCGATCAGCTCGATATCGAACTCGCGCTCCAGCCGCTCGCGGATGATCTCCAGGTGCAGCAGCCCGAGGAAGCCGCAGCGGAAGCCGAAGCCCAGCGCGGCGGATGTCTCCATCTCGTAGGAGAAGCTCGCATCGTTGAGCCGCAGCTTCGCGACCGCCTCGCGAAGATCGTCGAAATCGGACGCATCCAGCGGAAACAGACCGCAGAACACCACCGGCTGGGCCGGCTGGAAGCCCGGCAGCGCCTTCGCCGTCGGGCGCTTCTCCTCCGTCACCGTATCGCCGACGCGGGTGTCGGCCACCTGCTTGATGGAGGCGGTGAAGAAGCCGATCTCGCCGGGTCCCAGCGCCTCGCGCACCTCCTGCTTGGGCCGGAAGATGCCGACCCGGTCCACCTGATAGGAGGCATCCGACTGCATCAGCTTGATACGCATGCCTTTGCGCAAGGACCCGTCGATGATCCGGACCAGCACGACCACGCCGAGATAGGCGTCGTACCAGCTATCCACCAGAAGCGCCTTCAGCGGCGCGTCGGGCTCGCCTTCCGGCGGCGGCAACCGGTGGACGATGGCCTCCAGCACCTGGTCGACGCCGACACCCGTCTTGGCGGAGATCTCCAGCGCGTCGGAGGCGTCGAGCCCGATCACGTCCTCGATCTGCTTGCGCACGCGCTCCGGCTCCGATGCCGGAAGATCCGTCTTGTTCAGCACTGGAATGATCTCGTGATCGACCTCCAGCGCCTGATAGACATTGGCCAGCGTCTGCGCCTCGACGCCTTGTGTGGCGTCCACCACCAGCAGCGAGCCTTCGCAGGCCGCCAGGCTGCGGTTCACCTCATAGGCAAAGTCCACATGGCCCGGCGTGTCGATCAGGTTCAGCTCGTACATCTCGCCGTTCTTCGCCTCGTATTCCAGGCGGACGGTCTGCGCCTTGATGGTAATCCCGCGCTCGCGCTCGATATCCATGGAATCGAGCACCTGCTCCTTCATCTCGCGCAGGGTCAGCCCGCCGCAAAGCTGGATCAGCCGGTCGGCGAGGGTCGACTTCCCGTGGTCGATATGGGCGACGATGGAGAAGTTCCGGATATGCGATTGCGGGGTGAAAGTCGTTTGGCTCATGGCCTGCGCTTGTAGCAGGGGCGCGCGGGCGGTCAAGCGGAGTTCTCAAACTGTCGGCAGCTGAGAAACTAAGGCGAAACCATGTTTGGCGGTCCCGAGAAAATCACAATTTTTTTCTGGTCAAATGCGCGAACTCACATATTGATCGCGGCGTTGGAGGAGGAGGCGAAGCAGCCGAATCCCCACTACTCAAAATGGAGCTATCTGCATGTTCAAGACGTTTCTTTTCGCCGCCACGACCCTTGCTTTCGTGGGTGCCGTTTCTCTGTCCGCGCCTGCCAATGCCGGTCCGATGGAGGGCATGAAGAAGGGTACGGATTGCCGCAAGCTGGCCAAGATGCACTACCCGGACGATCGCGCCATGCGCAAGGAGTTCAAGAAGAGCTGCAAGGCGGCTGTCGAGTCCGGCGACAAAATGTAGGGAGCTCCAATCGAGCTCATATTTTTTGCCCGAACGCGCGAACCTTGAAACCGGTCGCCGCGTTCTAGGAAACGGCCCCAAGGGCATAAGCCCGGTCAGGCCAAAATCCCCCAAGACGGAGTAGTCCAATGTTGAAGAAGCTTGTTCTTGCAACGACCGCTTTTGCTTTTCTTGGCAGCGCTGCCGCTCTTTCCGTTCCCGCACCGGCCCAAGCCGGCATGATGGACGGCCTCAAGGACACCATGAGCTGCCGCAAGCTCGCCAAGGAGCACTATCCCGACGACCGCTCCATGCGGAAGGCATTCCGCAAGGAGTGCAAGGCCGGCGGCGGCATGATGTAAGGCGCGTTGAGCCTTTAGAATTCGAAGGCCCGCCGGGTTTCCGACGGGCCTTTTTCATGTGCCGCCCAAGCGGCAGGGCGAGGAGATACTCGCCTCTTTTCGCGAGTCTCGCCCCTCACCCTTTCTCGCAAGGGAAAGGGTAAAGCTCCAGTCGGACGGCTGGCTCCATCCCTTCTCCCCTCGTGGGAAAAGGTGGCCGGCAGCCTTGGCTGCGGTCGGATGAGGGGGAGTTTAGAGCCTAGATCCCGGCATACCAGGCGTAGCCGCGGTCTTCCCAGAAACCGCCTGCACCGCCCCGAATATCGTCGTAGCTCTCCACCGCCTCGATGGCGCGGATGTATTTCGCCATCTTGTAGCCGAGCTGGCGCTCCACCCGCACCCGCAAAGGGGCACCGTGGGGAATGGGCAGCGTCTCGTCGTTCATGTCGTAGGCGAGGATGGTCTGCGGGTGATAGGCATCGACCAGCGCGATGGATTCGTAATAGCGGCTCGCCTCCGTTCCGCGCCGGCCGAGATCGTCGTAACAGTAGAAGACGATGAATTTGGCGTTCGGCTTCAGCTTCGCCTGGTCGAGCACATGGGCGAGTTGGACACCCGTCCATTTGCCGATGCAGCTCCAGCCCTCCACGCAATCGTGCCGCGTGATCTGGCTGCGCGTCGGCATCTCGCGCAGATCCGCCAGAGACAGCTCCAGCGGGGTTTCCACCAGCCCGCCGACCTTCAAGCGCCAGTCCCTGAAGTCGTTTTGAGCAAGCTTCAGATAATCGGGCGTGTCCGGATTGGTCGAGCCGTTCGCCTTGAAATCGGCCGAGATGTCCTCCGGCGCATATTCCCGCGCCAGCGCATCGGGCGAGAGCAAGGCCCGCTGAACGGCCTCCGTCAGCCCCTCGGCGCTCGCCAAAATCCGTTTCACGGTCTCATTGCGGGAAAGCCCGTCGCAGCCGCCGAGAAACAACGTGCCGGCCAGCGCCCCGCCCCGAGCGAGAAACCCTCTGCGATTCATGCCGCTTCTGCCGTCGCTCATGTCTGGGTCTCCTTCGGGCTCACCGCATAGCGTCCGGTCACCATGGAGCGGAGATTGTTCCAGACGCCGGACACCAGGACCATGAACACGTGCACGAAGACGAACAGCACGATCAGGCCGGCGGAGATGAAATGGATGGTCCGCGCCGATTGCCGCCCGCCGAAGATATCGAGCAACCAGGGGTAGGCCGCATCCATGCCCGGCGACATGGTCAGCCCGGTGCCCAGCATCAGCGGCAAGAGCACGAGAATGACGATGAGATAGGAGAGCTTCTGCAACACGTTGTAGCTCCGCTCCTGATGATTGAAGCGGAATTTCAAATGCTCCACGATGCTCCGGCCGATACCTTTCATCTCCCGCCCGTCCGGTGTGAGATCGCGCCTCAGATGCCCGCTCACCAGGCTGTAGGTGAGATAGATGAGGCCGTTGATCACGAAGACCCAGGCGAAGAAGAAATGCCAGTGGCGGCCCATGGCGAGCGACCGATAGCCGGGCAGGGTGATCGACCAGGGGAAGCCGTAGCGCTCGAACTCGCCCTCGGAGTCCAGGCCGCCGCCGAGCCATCCCGTCGTATCGAAGTCGGTCCCGAAGATCTCGGTGACACCGCGATAGCCGTCCTCGCCTCGCTCATAGGTCATCGCCACGGCAGGATCGTCGAAATCCGAGTCCGAGCCGAAATAGAGCGCCGGGTGGGCGTTGAAGATCTGCATGCCGCTCATCAGCAGCACCAGCAGGGCGAGCACGTTGATCCAATGGGTGGCCCGCACCCACCCCGAATGGCGATAGATCAGCTCCCGCTTCGTCATCGCCGGCTTCTCGTTTTCGACCGCGACCGTCATGAATGGGCCGGGCCCCAGATCTGCTCCAGGCGCTGGGCCCGGCCGCAATTCCATTTATAGAATTTATAGCTGATCGGATTCACGGAGTGATAATTCTGGTGGTAGTCCTCGGCGGCAGTGAAGGTCGTCTCCGGGATTATCTCCGTCACCACCTCCCGATCGAAGCGTTTTGCGATGTTCGCCTTGGTCTTCTCGGCCAGGGCCTTCTCGTCGGCATTCCCGGTGAAGATCACGGCCTTGTAGGCATCGCCCTTATCGCAGAATTGTCCGCGCGGATCGAAGGGGTCGATATTGTGCCAATACGTGTCCAGAAGCTCCGCGTATGAGACCTTGGCGGGGTCGTATGTCACCTTCACCGCCTCCTTGTAGCCCTCGTGGCTGCCATAGCTGGGGTTCGGCTTGGTGCCGCCGGCATAGCCGGAGATGGTCTCCGTCACGCCCTTCACGTGGTCGAAGGCATCTTCCACGCACCAGAAGCAGCCCCCGGCGAAGATGGCGGTCTCGCTCTCTGCCGCCCGGCTCATGCCGCCTGAGGCACCCAAGATGAAAAGGGCGCCGAACAAAATTGCTGCACCGATCCGTCCGATCCGCTTCTCTGTCATGAAAAGCTCCATTTGTTGGTCTTTAGCGCGAAGATACGGAGCATGGACCCGACCCGGAATAGGCAATCGCAAAGCCGTGAAATGAAGTGACCGGCTGTTGGTGA
Organism: Methyloligella sp. ZOD6; assembly: GCA_050110875.1. Lineage (GTDB taxonomy): Bacteria > Pseudomonadota > Alphaproteobacteria > Rhizobiales > Methyloligellaceae > Methyloligella. The sequence continues at coordinate 1,027,318 of CP188828.1, read as the reverse complement.
GGCGTTTCGCCGTCGGCAAGACCTTTAGAACAGCCCTCTATTTCGCTAAGGATGAGACATGCAGCATCGCCTGTCCTCGATCCCCGAACAGATGAAGAGCGCCTATGACGTCGTCGTCGTCGGCTCTGGCTATGGCGGGGGCGTCGCAGCCTCCCGCCTCTCGCGCTTGGGTAAGCGCGTCTGCGTGATCGAGCGCGGCCGCGAGATCGCGACCGGCGAATTCCCCGCTCGCCTGCCGGAGCTGCGCCGCGAACTCCAGATCAGCGGCGGGAAGATGCGCTCCGGCGCCGCCACCGGCCTATACGATTTCCGCATGGGCGAGGACATGCATGTGCTGGTCGGCTGCGGTTTGGGCGGCGGTTCGCTGATCAACGCCGCCGTGGCGCTGCAACCCGAGTCCCGGGTCTTCGCCGACGCGGCTTGGCCCAGCGAGATCCGCGAGGACGGCTTGCTGGCCCGCGGCTTCGATGCGGCGCGCGCGTCTCTGCGTCCGAGCCGTTACAGTCAGGCAGGCGAACTCACCAAGTTCAAAGCGCTGGAGAAGATCGGCGGCCGTATCGGCAAGCCGCCGGTGCCCGCCCCCGTCGTCGTGAACTTCGAAGAAGGCATGAATGCTTTCGGCATCGAGCAGCCGGCCTGCGAGCTCTGCGGCGATTGCTGCTCGGGGTGTAATGTGGGGGCCAAGAACACGGTCGCGCTCACCTATCTCCCCGACGCTCATGCCCATGGCGCGGAGATCTTCACAGAGCTCAGCGTCGATCACCTCTCCCGCGAAGGCGCCGGCTGGCGCATCCATTTCCGGCCCACGGGCAGCGAGGAGGTGCCGCTTGCCTCCGTCGCCGCCGAAAGCGTGGTGCTCGCTGCCGGCACCTTGGGGTCCACCGAGATCCTGCTTCGATCGCGCGAGATGGGCCTGCCTGTCTCGGACAGGCTCGGCGAGCACTTCTCAGCCAATGGCGACATCATCGCTTTCGCTCTGGGCAAGGAGACCCGGGTCAATGCCGTCGGCGTCGGCATCCCGCCGAAATTCGAAGGCGACACCGTGGGCGCCTGCGTCACCGGTCAGATCGAGCTGCCCGACGAGGAGGATCTCTCCCGCAGCATGACCATCCAGGAAGGCGTGCTTCCTTCCGCGCTTGCGCCTCTGCTGCCGGTTTTCTTTCTGTCCGGCGGCCGGATCCTCGGCGCGGCCCAAAGCCTGGTGAAGGGCGTCTATCAGGGACCGCTGTCTCACCTGCACACCTTCTTCGTCGTGTCCCACGACAGCGCCTCCGGCCGTCTGGTTTTGGAGAAGAACCGGACGAAGCTTCGCTGGCCCGGCGTGGCCAAGGAGCCGGTCTTTTCGCGTGTCGACGACGCCCTGACCAAGGCGGCGCAGACCGTAGGCGCCCGCTATATCAAGCATCCGCTCGCGGCGACCGGCGCCAAGCCCGCCACCGCCCATCCGCTCGGCGGTTGCGGCATGGGCGAGGACGCAGGCAGCGGCGTCGTGAATCACAAAGGTCAGGTCTTCTCCGGCACATCCGGCGAGGACGTCCATTCCGGCCTCTATGTCTGCGACGGCGCCATCATCCCGCGCTCCATCGGCTGCAACCCGCTGCTCACCATCACGGCGCTCGCCGAGCGCGCCATGATGCTCTACGCCCGGGATCATCAGCTCATCCCCCGCGAGCCCTCCGGCGGCTACGCCGAGGCCCGCAGCGCTTAAGGAACGGTCATGGGGCTGGGGATCTCAAAAACGCTTCTCCTGCCCCTCGCCTTTCTCGTCGCGGCCTCGACGGCGAGCGCCAAGACCGTCACACGCTGTACCGAGAACGTCGTTGCAGTCGAGGCCGTCATGGAGGACGGCCCCGAGACCATGACCGTCGTGCTGGCCGGCGACACCGGCTTCAATCGGAGCGATCAGATCGTCGAGGCGGAAGGCTTCCGCAAGGGCAAGCTTTGGGGATTTGCCGAAGCGTCGGAGAACATCGCTGCGGAGATCGACGGCGATCTCGCCTTCGCCAATATCGAGACCGTGGTCACCGACCGGAACGAGATTCCACCCGACGACAAGGAGCAGGACACCTCTTTCAACTTCCGCAGCCATCCGAACGGCCTCGATAGCCTCACCGGCATCGGCTTCAACCTCTTCTCCCTGGCCAACAACCATTCCATGGATTTCGGCGCGGCCGGTGCGGAAGAGACCCTCTATCACCTCGCCGTCGCCCGTCATGAACGTCCGATCGCCTTCGCCGGGCTTGGCGCGGATTTCGAGGAGGCGACGCGGCCCGCCTGTCTCGAGGTGGACGGCACGCGCATCGGCTTCGCCGCTATCGGCATCATCACCGGCGCACGCCCGGCCCACCGCGCCGGCGAGAACAAGTCGGGCCAAGCCTCTTACAGGCATAAGGAGGATTTCCGCGTCACCCTCGACCGGCTGGCCGAAATGGAGGCCGACTACCGCATCCTCTCGGTTCATTACGGCAAGGAAGGCCGAGTCTTCCCCGACGGCCGCCAAATCCAGGATTTCCGCAACGAGGCGGCGCTCGAGGAGGGGATCGACCTCATCGTCGGTCATCACCCCCATGTGGTTCAGGGCGTCGAGCTTGCCGGCGATTCCCTGATCTTCTATGGGCTCGGCAATTTCCTCCACCCGGGCACCACCAATATGTCTCGTTTCGGCGTCTGCCGGGATTACGGCCTTTTGGCGAAGGTTCATCTCATCCGTGGAGAGACAGGTCGCTTCCAGGTCATGGCCATCGAGGCGATCCCCATTGAGGGAACCCACCTGAAGCCCAAGCCCGTGGAGCCCCTCTCGTCGGCTCACAACCGGATTGCGGTGCTGAACTATCTCGGCGCCCGCCTCGGCAACCGCGAAGACTCCCGCGGCGTCCAGTTCACCCCCCAACCGGATGGGTCCGGCCTCTACTGCGCCCCCGAAGCACAAGCGCTCGGCGGCAAGATCGGCCGTCTCTGCGAAGCCTGGCAGCCGGCGCGTCGCCCCTCCGACCGGCTGCTCCATCAGATCGCGGAAGCCTGCAAGGAGAAGCCCAAGAAACCGTCCAAGCCGAAGGTCCAACCCTTCAACCCGTTCAGCTGGTTCTAGACGTCGCCACCGATTCACCTCCCCCCGCCGGGGAGAGAGCCTGCCCTCGGGCTTGACCCGTGGGTCGGATGCGTAGTGTCCGGGTGAGGGGGCGAAGGACTCGTTAGGTGAGCACCTCCTCGTCCCAGCCCTCTTCCCCAAGGGGAGAGGGAGCAAGTTGCGGCTCTTGGCAACCACGCTTCCAGGACTCGGCGTCGTCACCGGGCACTCGGGTTCCGCTTCGCGGACCCGAGCATGAACTTGTCCCGGTGATCCATGAACACCTCGGTTCAATATTTGGCACTGGGGGTATGGATGCCCGGCACGAGTTTACGACCGGGTCCGCAATGCAGCGCCCGGTTGGCTGGGCATGACGCTTAAGGTGGAAAAGGCGCTACCCCCGCAGCTCGCCGCCGGTGGCTTTGGCGACGGAGGCGACGATTTTCTCCGCCACCGCGTCGATCTCCTTGTCGGTCAGCGTCTTCTCTTTCGGCTGTAGCGTCACCTCGATGGCGAGGGACTTCTTGCCCTCCGGCACGCCCTGGCCCGTGAAGACATCGAACAGGCCGACTTGCGCGATCAGCGCCTTGTCGGCGGAGCGGGCGGCTTTGAGCAGATCGCCGGCAGGCACGGCCTCATCCACCAGGAAGGCGAAGTCGCGCCGCACCGCCTGCAGGTCGGAGGCTCCAAGAGCCGAGCGGCCCGAACCCTTCTTCTTTTGCTTCGGCAGCGCATCGAGATAGAGCTCGAACCCGGCCATGGGGCCTTCCGCACCCAGCGCCCGCAACGTTTCCGGATGCAGCTCGCCGAACGTGGCCAGCGTCACCTTGGGTCCCAGCTTGAAGGAGCCGGAGCGGCCGGGATGGAACCAGTCAGGCACTTCCGCCACCACCATCATGTTCGACGGGTCCAGCCCGAAGCTCTGCAGCAGCGCGGCGAGGTCGGCCTTGGCCGAGAACACGTCGGCCTTGGGAGCATCGCCCTGCCAGTCGCGTCCCAAACCTTCCAGCGACACATTGCCGAACCGGACGCCGCTGGCGGCAAGATATTGGTCTTCCGGCTTGGCGCCCGAATAGGCCTGGCCCAGCTCGAACAGCCCGCCATCGGAAAAGCCGCGATCCTTGTTGCGCTGGGCCGCCGTCACGAGCCCCGGCAGCAGGCTGGGGCGCATATCGCTCATCTCCGACGAGATGGGATTGTCGAGCTTCAGCGCCGGCGCGCCGCCGCCGAACAGCTTGGCGTGGGGCTCCGGAATGAACGACCAGGTGACCGCCTCGACCAGCCCGCGCGCGGCAAGCACCCGGCGCGCCAGGCGCTGGCGGATTTGGCTTTGGGTCAGCACCGGCTTGGCCACGCCGGAGGCGCGCGGCATGGGCGTCGCGGCGACCTTGTCCACGCCGACCAGCCGGACGATCTCTTCCACCAGATCGGCGGGGCCGTGGATATCCGGCCGCCAGCTCGGCGGCGTGACTTCGAGATTGGGCGCGCTCCCCGAAAGCTCGAAGCCGAGCTTCTCAAGCGTCACCTCGATCTCCTTGTTCGAGATATCGAGCCCCGACAGCCGCTTCACCCGTGCCGGATCGAAGCCGAAGCCGGGGCGTCCCTTGGGCGCCTCGCCGGCCACCTCGATCTCGCTCGCCTCGCCCCCGCAAAGATCCAGGATTATCTGGGTCGCCAGCTCCAGACCGGGCACCACAAATTGCGGATCGACGCCCCGCTCGAACCGGTAGCGTGCATCCGAGACGATATTGAAGCGTCGGCCCGTCTTCGCCGTGCGGATCGGATCGAAATAGGCGGATTCGATGAAGACGTTGGTCGTCTCCTCCGTGCAGCCGGTCTCCTCGCCGCCCATGATGCCGCCGAAGCCGAGCACCTTTTCGTCGTCGGCGATCACGGTCGCGTCCGTATCGGCCTCGTAGGTCTTGCCGTCCAGCGCCTCGAATCTTTCGCCCGCCTTACCGAGGCGGGCGCAGATCGTCCCTTCCAGCTTGTCCGCATCGTAGACATGCAGAGGCCGCGCCCGGTCGAAGGAGATGTAGTTGGTGATGTCCACCAGCGCGTTGATGGGGCGCAGGCCGATGGCCTTGAGCTTCGCCTGCAGCCAGTCCGGGCTCGGCCCGTTCTTCACTCCCTTCACGACGCGCCCGGCGAAGACCGGGCAGGCATCGGCAGTGTCGGCGTCGAATTTCAGCGCGATGGGCTGCGGATTGGCGAAACTGCCCTTCACGGGCTCGACCGGCTTCTCCTTGAAGGTGCCCAAGCCAGCGGCGGCGAGGTCCCGGGCGATCCCGGAAACCGCCAGGCAGTCGGGGCGGTTCGGCGTGATGGCGATATCGATCATCGCATCCGTCAGCCCCAGCGCATCCGCAGCCGGGCTTCCGACTTCCGTGTCCGCCGGCAGCTCGATGATGCCGTGATGCTCGTCCGACAGCTCCAGCTCCCGCTCCGAGCACAGCATGCCGAAGGATTCCACGCCCCGGATCTTCGCCTTGGTGAGCGTCAGGTCGATACCGGCGACATACGTCCCGACCGGCGCGAACACGCCCTTCATGCCGGCCCGCGCGTTCGGCGCGCCGCACACCACCTGCAGGGTCTCGCTGCCCGTATTCACCGTGCAGACCTGCAGCTTGTCGGCGTCGGGATGCTTCTCCGCCGCAACCACCTCGGCGACCGTGTACGCTTTGAAGGCTTCCGCCGGATCGACGATCTCCTCGACCTCCAGCCCGATCACCGTCAGCTTCTCGGCGATCTCTTCGAGGCTCGCATCCGTATCCAGATGCTCCTTCAGCCAGGAAAGGGTGAACTTCATGCGCTCGCCTTATCGCCGATCGGCGCATCGCCGCGGCGGATGCGCAAGGGACGGGTGCCCGAATCGTTGGGGGCGAAGCCCCACTTCTCGTAGAAAGACTCCATGGCGGGCAGGCAGTGGAGCTCGACGCTCGCGACATTGGCGAGGACGTTGTCCGTCATCATGGCGTCCATCAGCCGCTTGCCGAGGTCCTGCCCCCGCAGGTCCTCCGCCACGATCACGTCGTAGATGATCGCGCGATAGACCATGTCGGTCAGCACCCGCGCGAAGCCCACGAGCCGGCCGCTCTCGTCGTCGACCAGGCCGAAGACGAGGTCGGAATTCTCCAGCATGGTCCGCACGTCGTTCAGGGTGCGGCCCTTGGACCACCACTCTTTCTGATAGAGCACCACCAGATCGTCGATCTGGCTGTCGTTCAGGAGATGGATGACCGAGACGCTCATCAGCTGGAAAGTCCGCCGGCGAGAGTGGGAACGTTCAGCGCGCCGAAGCCGTAATGCTTCAGCCAGCGGAGATCCGCTGCGAAGAAGGCGCGTAAGTCGGGCATGCCGTATTTCAGCATGGCGATCCGGTCGATGCCCATGCCGAAGGCGAAGCCCTGATAGCGCTCCGGATCGATATTCACGTTCCGCAGCACGTTCGGATGGACCATGCCGCAGCCGAGGATCTCGAGCCACTGATCGCCTTCGCCGATGCGGATCTCGTCGCCCACCTTGGCGTAGCCGATATCGACCTCCATGGAGGGCTCCGTGAAGGGGAAGTGGCTCGCCCGGAAACGCATCTTCACGCTGTCGACCTCGAAGAACGCCTTGCAGAACTCTTCCAGCACCCATTTCAGATGACCGAGATGGGTCGCCTCGTCGATCACCAGCCCCTCGACCTGATGGAACATCGGCGTATGGGTCTGATCGGAATCGGAACGATAGACGCGGCCCGGCGCGATGATGCGGAAAGGCGGCTCCCCGGCAAGCATGGTGCGAATCTGCACCGGGCTCGTATGGGTGCGCAGCACCGCTCGCTCGCCCGTCTCGTCGGCTGAGAAATAGAACGTATCGTGATCCTGCCGGGCGGGATGCTCCGGCGGGATGTTGAGGGCGGTGAAGTTGTTGAAGTCCGTCTCGATATCCGGCCCTTCGGCGATGGCGAAACCCATATCGCCGAAGATCTCGGTGATCTCGTCGATCACCTGGCTCACCGGATGGATGCGCCCTTGTGCCAGCGGGCCCGGCTGCACGGGCAGGGTGACGTCTTCCCGCTCCGCCGCCAGCTTCTCCGACAGGGCGGCGCGGGACAGCGCCTCGTGCTTTTCCTGAAGCGCGCCGCCGATATCGTCCTTCAGCGCGTTGACCTGCTGCCCGAAGCTCTTGCGCTCCTCGGGCGGCATGGCGCCGAGCGACTTCATCAGGTCTGAGATGCGGCCCTTCTTACCGAGCGCCGTGACACGCACGGCCTCGAGGCTTGCGAGGTCGTCCGCATCGCCAATGGCCGCCAGAAGCTCGGCCTTAAGGGTGTCGAGCTCGGGCGCAGCCATCGCTTTTCAGTCCTTGAGCTTGGAAGTCCTTACGCGAAAAGCGCCTAGCTGCGCGCCGAAGCGGCCGTCTCGGCCAGGCTTTTGAAGGTCTCCGGCTCGCGCACGGCGATATCCGCCAGCACTTTGCGGTCGAGCTCGATGCCGGACTTCTTCAGCCCTTCGATAAATCGGGCATAGGTCAGGCCATGCATGCGGGCCGCGGCATTGATCCGCTGGATCCAGAGCGAACGGAAGGTCCGCTTCTTCACCTTGCGGTCGCGATAGGCGTACTGCCCGGCCTTGTCGACGGCCTGCTTGGCGACGCGGATGGTGTTCTTCCGGCGGCCGTAATAGCCCTTCGCCTGGGTCAGGACCTTGCGATGGCGGGCGTGGCTGGTGACGCCGCGTTTCACACGGGACATATCGGTGCTCCTTTAAGAGGTCTCGCCTTCGGCTCTATCGGCCGTAAGGGAGGAAATGCTGCTTCACGACCTTTGCGTCCTCCTCGGACAGGACAAAGGTGCCGCGGGCGTTCCGGATGAACTTGTTGGTACGCTTGATCATCCCGTGACGCTTGCCGGCGGCCTGACACTTGACCCGGCCATTGGCCGTGATCTTGAAGCGCTTCTTGGCACCGCTCTTGGTCTTCATCTTGGGCATTTTGCTTCCTTACATTCTTACATTTCTAAAGCCGGGCGCGAATCTCCGGCCGCCCGGCCGATCATTGGGACCATCCTTGCTGGATGAATGAAGCATTGCGAGCCGCCATGGCATGCCCCGCCAGGCCGCTCCCGCATTGGTTCAAGGGCGCCTTATAAGGCCAATCGGCCACTTCAGGCAAGAGCAGGAGCGTGCCGCATGCGAAAGGGCGGTGCGGTACGCTCCCCGATTGTCGAAACAGAAAGTGCGCCTTAGCGCGGCGCCAGCACCATGATCATCTGCCGGCCCTCGAGCTTCGGCTCGGATTCGACCTTGGCCAGATCGACAGTATCCTGGCGCACGCGATTCAGAAGCTGCATGCCGAGCTCCTGATGCGCCATCTCGCGGCCGCGGAATCGCAAGGTCACCTTGACCTTGTCGCCTTCCTCGAAGAAGCGGACCATCGAGCGCATTTTCACATCGTAATCGTGCACATCGATATTCGGCCGCATCTTGATCTCTTTGACCTCCACCGTGCGCTGCTTCTTGCGCGCTTCGGCGGCCTTCTTCTGAGCCTGATACTTGTATTTCCCGTAATCGAGAATCTTGCAGACAGGCGGATCGGAATTCGGCGCGATCTCGACCAGATCGAGCCCAGCCTCCATGGCGAGAGCGATACCCTCTTCCACGGGGACGATGCCGATATTGTCGCCTTCCGCATTGATCAGCTGAATCTTCTCAGAATTGATGGCCTCGTTTGTGCGGGGCCCCTCCCGATTGGGAGTCATTTTCATTGGCCGTCTTGCGATGTGTCGAACTCCTCTATTGCCCAAATGGCCAAGCGCTGTTGATAAGAGAGTAGTGGCAAACGCGCTGGCGTAAAGCGATTGCGAGCGAATTTCTATAGGATGGGAAACCCAACTGACAAGTCAATCGGGAGGCCTTCGGCGAGGGAAGCTTACCCTTTTGCAAAAGTGTCAGTCTAAACAGCGATACGATTGCGAAGCTTCGCGGAACGAAAAGGCAAGCTGGGAAGGCAAGTGAAGACGGGGATGGGGATGACGAACCTTACATGTGGATTGATTCGCGCTGGCGCAACCCTGACCGCCGCGCTCACCGTCTTTATGCTGAGCCTTTGTGTGACATCGGCGAGCCACGCGCAGGCTTTTCGGGCATGTGTGATGGTTTCGGGGACCGACGACGGTGTGGCCCTGGAGACGGCGGTGGCGGGATCTCGTGAGGCGCTGGAGAATGCGATCGTAGATTGGCGGCGTCAAAACCCGGGTCTCAATCCGGTGCGCAGCGCCGCCCGTCCGAAGCCGAACCCCTATTGGCGCGATTCCGTCTCTCCCGATCTTTATTTCAAGCCCGACATCGTCGATCCCGGCACCTATACGATCTGCTGGCGGGGCGTCGTCTCGCCGGTGGTCTGCACCTCCGGTGCCAGGCTTTGCTACTAGCCGGCTAAACGGACGGGAAAGCTCCGTTTCGTCAGCTCTCGGGTGAAGCCTCTTGCGTGGCCCGCAAGGCGATCGCGCCGTAGATCACGGCGAGGCCCGGCAAGGCCATGAGCCAAGTCTGCCACATGCCCCAGGCGGAGGCTGAAAGCGTGGCGAAAGCCGCGAAATGGGCGACCATATAGGGGAGCTGTCCCCGTGGCAGCCGTCCCATCGCCCAGAGCACCCAGGCGCCGCAGACCATCAGCAACACAACGCCGGTGACACCCAGCTCGTACCAGCTTTGCAGATATTCGTTATGGGCATGGGGTCCGGCCCACCAGGCATAGACCTTGCCTTGCTTCTGCGCCTCCTTGGCCTTGGCGATCGCCTCCGGCTCCGACGCCAGCGCGCGGCTGGAGCTTCCCCCGATACCCAGCACCGGGGTCTTAGGCACCACATGAGCCGTGTAGGACCACAGCACGATCCGGGCGCGTGCCGAATAAGGCAGCCATTCCGCCTTATGCAGATCGGCTTGATAGGCAAAGATGGCGAGCGGCAAGACGGCGACGAAGCTGAGGCACCAGGCGGCGGTGAGAGCAAGCCAGGCCGGGCGCGGCAGGGCGTAGGTGGCGAGGAAGGCGACGAGGCTGACGAAAATTGCGATCTGCGACGTATTGTGATCCGAAGCGAGTATCACATAGGCCGCCAGGGCGAAGAGGGCTGTGCCGACGGCCCAGGACGGCCAGCCGCGGCGCCGGCCGGTGAGATAAAGCATCAGCGGCCAAAGGCTCATCAGAAGAAGAGCGATCCCCCGGTTGAGCTCCGCAATGCGAATGGACAGGATCTCGCCATCTTCCAGCACCATCCCCTTGTCGTCCGGACGCAGCGCGGGCAGCAAGTTGAAGAACCAGCGGGCCAGGGCCTGATCGGTCAAGACCTCGATGAGGAGATAGAGACCGCCCAGAGCGACACCGATGGCGAAGGCTGCACCCGCCCGTTTCGCGCGTTCTTCCGGCCAGGTAAATATGGCTCGCGCGGTTCCCAGGGTCAGCACCGCGAAGAGGATGAACAAGGCGGCTTTATTGATCGCCCGATCCATATCGGCCGACCAGGTGGCGTTGATGAAGAGATAGACCGTTGTCGCGAGAAAGAGCCAAAGCCCTAGGTCGGGCCGCACGAGATCGCGCAACCGCGCGCCTTCCAAGAGGGCGAGCGAAATGATCACCAGGGAGAACACGACCAAGGCTGCCACGGTGACGCGCGGGGTAACGAGACAGAGGAAGGACGCAAAAACGATCAATGGCGTCAGAACGGCGGCGAGCCGTGCGCCGAAAGACCTCATACTCCCATCCCCAGATGCAACCGTGTCGTATCGACAGACGCAATAGCGCAATCGGGTGTGCAAGCCCAGAGAAACAGAGAAAAACTGTAGCTGCGTGTCTTCTGAGCCGCGCCTAGCTTGGCTGCACGGCCCGGCTGGCCGGCTGAGACAGGGCGGGAATCGGCCTCTCCGGCATGGTCCGGCGCCGCGCTGCCCGTCGCCGCAGCTGATGGATCAGCCGCGAGACCTCCTGCAAGGAGAATTTCAGCTTCGCTGGAGCCAGCAACGCCATCTCGTTGACGTCCTGCACGTTGAGACCCGCGCCCCGCCAGGTCTGCCAAAGACGCTGGTCGAGGCTGTTCTCCTCGCGAATGCGGCGGATCATCTCCGGCGACAGATCGCTCACGCTGATCGGCCGCCAGGTCGGATGGTTGGAATTTCCGGTGCAGATATTCTGCGGCACCGCCCGATCCGGCACGCCGAGATCCGGTGCGATCGCCTCGATCAGCTCGGAGCATTTCCGGTAATCGCCAACGAACCAGAAGCGAGACAGGAATTCGTTCACCAGAGCCCATTTCTGCGGCCGGGTCATGAGCCACAGCCGGGGCAGGGGGATCTCCAGGAAGTTGCGCAGGATGTAATGGGTGATGAAGTCCCGCTGCGTGGCGCGATAGGCGAGCTCGAAGCTGTAGGGCTGCATGCCCTGGGCGATGTAGCGCTGCATCCGGTAATTGTAATAGGAGACCAGATGGCTGACGGGATCGCGCAGCAGCAGCGCCCGGCGGATCTCCCGCCCCGCGCAGAAATCTTCGACCGAAGCGCCGAGATAGTGACCGCTGATAGCGTTCAGCTGGCTCGGATCGGGCATGCCGGAAAGCGCGTGGCGCGGCGAGAACAGACGGCCGAATCCTTTCCGCTTCTTGGCCCGGAAATAGCGGCCTTCCTGAGCGTAAAGCGAGAGATGACGGTCGATCGTGCGGCCAGCGCATTTCGGCACGTGAAACAGATAGTAAACGGGTGAATCCTCGCCCCCGGCTTTTAACGGAGTGCCTTGGAACGCATGGGGATTTTCTATCAACATGAGAGGCAACAGGGGCTTAGATTGTGGAGCTGAAAGATCGCCCGAATATGCTTAACAGATGGTTAGGAGACGGCGTAACTAAGGCAGATTTACGACATCGCCGTTGAAGCGCTCGGCGAGATGTGTCCCCAGCAGGCAATCATAGACACTTAAAGTGCGCCGCTGCATCGCGATAAGCGAAAAGTTGCGCGCCACATGGTCGCGGGCGCGCATCCCAATCTCGTCGCGCTGTTGCCTCGAAAGCGTCAGCGTCTCGGCGAGTTTCTCGGCGAGAGCCTGCGAATCGCGCGGCGGAACCAGCCAGCCGGTGAACCGCGCAGGATCGAGATGTGCCGGAACGAGCGTCTCCGGCGCCGCCCCGATATCGGTCACGATCACCGGCGAGCCCATGGCCTGGGCCTCGATGCTCGCGCGTCCGAAGGTCTCCGCCTGTATCGATGCGATGATCGTCACATGGGCCAGCGCATGCGCCGCAGCCATGTCGTCGCAATGGCCGACGATGCGCACGTGATCTGTCAGCCCCGCCTTCCCGATCGCTTCGCGCAGCTCCGCCTCGTATTTGTCGCGGCCCTGGCTGGCGCCGGCCAGGATAAAGACCGCCTTGCCGAGCCGTCCTTGCGCCTTCAGAAGCGCCGCCGCTTCGATCACCGTTCGCTGCCCCTTCCAGCCGGTGAGCCGTGCCGCTTGCAGCAGCACGATATCGTCGGGCTTGAGTCCCCAGGCTTGCTGCAAGGCGGCACGCCGTTCCTGGGTGACCGCGGCCGGGTCGAATTGGCTGGCGTCGAGCCCTCTCGGGATGATCGGCATTTTCTCGTAGGGCGTGCCGTGGCGCTCATGCACCATATCGGCGGTCCACCGGGAATTGGCGATCACCACATCGCCGCGCGCCATCACGCTGTTATAGGTCGTCTTGAACGGGGCAGGGCTGGCATAGGAGCCGTGATAGGTGGTGACGAACGGCCGCTTCATGGCCCGCGCGGCGTAGAGGGCGCTCCAGGCGGGTGCCCGACTCCGCGCATGGACGAGATCGACGAACTCGGTCTCGATCAGCCGCGCCAGCTTGGCGGCGTTGCGGACCATGATGATCGGGTTCTTGCTCGCCGCCGGCAGAATGATGTTCTGCCCGCCCTCGGCCTCGATCTTCTCTGCCAGCCTACCGCCCTGGGAAACGACGATGGAGGTCGCGCCGGCCCGCACGAGGGCGGCGTTGATTTCGATCGCCGATTGCTCGCTGCCGCCGGTTTCGACCCGGGGGACGATCTGCATTATGGTCGGGCCGGCCATGGGCGAATAACTCTCGATGGATCAGCGAAAAGAAGTGGTGTGATAAGGTGAGTGACGACGAACCGCAATTCCTGGAGCTTGGCCCGCCGCGCGCAGCACCCGATGCCGCGTCGAGACGCATCGCTTATCGCACCGATGGCGACCACGGGGGCGAGGGGCCGAGCCTGCTCTGGTTGTCCGGCTTTCTTTCCGACATGGCCGGCACCAAGGTCGCCGCGCTGCACGATTGGTCAGCGGCGCGATCACTCCCCTTCATGCGATTCGATTTTTCCGGCCACGGCCTGTCCAGCGGCGACGTTGCCCAAGGCTCCATCGGCGATTGGCTGGAGGAAGCAGTCGCGATCTTCGAGTTGATGCAAGCCCGGCGCGTCATCGTCATCGGCTCCTCCATGGGCGGCTGGCTCGCCCTCCTGCTGGCCCGCCATCTGGCACGGGAGAACATGAGCGACCGGCTGGCCGGCATGGTGCTGATCGCGCCCGCCCACGACATGACCGAGGCCCTGATGTGGCAGAAGCTCTCCGCGGCCTCCCGCCAAAAGATCGAGACCGAAGGCGTCTACTACGCCGAATCCGATTACGACGACCCCTATCCGATCAGCCGCTTCCTCATCGAGGAGGGCCGCAATCATCTGCTCGGCGGCGGCAAGCTCGATACCGGCTGTCCGGTGCGCATTCTCCAAGGCATGCAGGATACCGATGTGCCTTGGCGTCATGCCCTTGCGCTGATCGACCTGCTCGCCAATGACGATGTCGAGATCGACCTCATCAAGGACGGCGACCATCGCCTGTCGAGGCCTCAGGATCTGAAGCGCCTGGAGCGGACCCTGCAGGGCCTGGTCGAAAGCTAGTCCTGCCGTGGCATCAGGGAGCGCAAGCCTTCCCGATAATTCGGATAGGCAAGCTCGACCTTCAGCTCCGACTTGATCAAGTCGTTCAGGATGTGCCGCCGCTCGCTATAGAAGCTCCGCGCCATGGGCGACATGTCGGCCTGCTCGAACGGCACCTCCGGCGGCGGATCGACGCCCAGCAATTCGGCGGCGTAGGTGATCACGTCTTGCGGCGGCGCGGGTTCGTCGTCCGCCACGTTGTAGATCGCGCCCTGGCGGGGCTGGGCGATGGAGGCCTCCAGAACGGTCGCGATATCCTCCACATGGACGCGGCTGAACACCTGACCCGGCTTCACGATCCGCTTCGCCGTGCCGTCGTTGATCTTGTCGATGGCGCTCCGCCCGGGGCCGTAGATGCCGGCCAGGCGGAACACCTGGGTCGGCACGCCGGTCTTCTCTCCCAGCGCCAGCCAGTCCGCCTCGGCCGTCAGCCGCGCCTTGCTGCGCTCTTTCGCCGGTCTTGGCGGGGTCGCCTCGTCCACCGGCGCACCGTCATGGTCGCCATAAACGCCCACGGTCGATAGATAGCCGATCCATTCCAGCGTCTTCAGAGCGGCGATCGCGTCCCGGAACAGGATAAGCGCCGGATCGCCGTCGCGTGGCGGAATGGAGAGCAGCAGATGCGTGGTTCCCTCCAGGCGCTTTGCGATCTCCGCCTTGTCCGCAGGTCCCTCGAAGGTCGCCACGTCGTAGCCTAGCGCCGAAAGCCGGTCCGCCTTCTGGTCGCTGCGCACGGTGCCGGCGATCTCCCAGCCCTGCTGCTTGAGACGCCGGGCCAGCGCCTCCGCCGAAAAGCCGAGTCCGAAGCAGAACAATTTGCTGCTCACGCCGCCACCTTCGTCTCGTTCCATTCGGAAGCCGCATGGCGATCCGTCTCCCGGGCGAGATGGGCGGACCTCAGCTCTGCGGCCCGGGCCGGAGCAAGCTCTTTCAAGGCCCAGACCGCCATCGCCCGCACCAGGGGCGAAGCGTCCGAAAGGAGCCGCTCGACATGCGGAAGCAAGCCGCGATCGCCGGAATTTCCCGCCGCGATCAGCACGTTGCGCAGGAAACGGTCCCGCCCCGTCCGCTTGATCGGCGTGCCGCGGAAGCGCTCGCGAAAACCCGCATCGTCCAATGCCAGGAGCACCGCAAGCGGCGGATTATCCGCTTCTTCGCGGATCGCGAGCTTGGCCTCCCTCGAAGCGGTGGCGAATTTGTTCCAGGGGCAGACGGCCAGGCAATCCTCGCAGCCGAAGACCCGCTTGCCGATCGGCTTCCGATATTCCTCCGGAATGTGCCCCTTATGCTCGATGGTGAGATAGGCGATGCAGCGCCGCGCATCGAGCTTGTAGGGCCCGGCGAAAGCATCGGTCGGGCAGATGTCGAGACAGCGGGTGCAGCCGCCGCAATGATCGGTCTCCGGCGTATCAGGCTCGATCTCAGCGGTGGTGAAGATCGCTCCCAGAAACAGCCAGGAGCCGAACCGCCGGCTCACCAGCATGGTGTTCTTGCCCTGCCAGCCGAGCCCCGCCTTGGCGGCGAGTGGCTTCTCCATCACCGGCGCCGTGTCGACGAACACCTTCACATCCGCGCCCGATTCGCCCTGCACGAAGCGGGCGAGCTGCTTCAGCCGCTTCTTGACGACGTCGTGATAGTCGCGCCGTTTGGCATAGGTGGCGACCGCACCGATCGCGTGATTCTGCAGCGCGGCCAACGGATCGCTGTCGGGCCCGTAATTGACCCCGAGCAGAATGACGCTACGAGCCTCGGGCCAGAGCGTGCGGGGGTCTTTCCGACGGTCGGCATTCTCCGCCATCCAGCCCATATCGCCCTGCCAGCCATGGGCGAGGAACTCCTCCAGCCCCGGCCCGGCCCATTCGGGGGCGTCGGCCGATGCGAAGCCGATCTCGTCGAACCCGAGCTCGGCGGCTTCGTGTGCGATATCGTCTTTCAGGCTCAAAGCGTGTCGCCCTCGCTCAGGGCTCGTTCGGGCTGCTCGTCAAAAATCCAGATCGGCGTAGCTGTCCGGCGGCGTGAACCCGGGGATCCGATCCGCCAGCAGGGGCCGGAAAGACGGGCGCGACTTCAAAAGCGCATACCAGTTCTTCGTAGGCTCGAATTCTTCCCAGGGCACCTCGCCCAGATAGTCGAGCGCCGAAAGATGCGCCGCCGCGGCCAGATCGGCGAAGCTCAGCGCCTCGCCCGCCAGCCAACTCCTGGCCTCCACCAGATGGCCGATATAGGCCAGATGATAACGCAAGTTCTCGCGGCCTGCCCGCATCGCCTCCATATCCGGCGGCGAGCTGCGCGGCCCGAAGCTGCGGAAGACCTTCTCGTCCAGCACGTAGCTGGTGACCTCGTCGTTGAACTTCCGGTGAAACCAATCGATCAGCCGGCGGATTTCCGCCCGCTCTTCCGGATCGCCGGGAAACAGCTGGAAGCTGTGCGGCTCGCCTTCCGCAAGCTCCGTTTCCTGGAAATATTCCGAGATCGCATAGGCACCGCAGATCGGAAATTCGTCTGTGACAAAAACCGGTACTGACCCCGCCGGGTTCAGTCGGATAAAGTCCGGTCGCCATTCCCAGGGGCGCTCCTCCTGCAGTTCGAACGCAACATCGCATTCTGCGAGGGCAAGCCGCACGGAGCGGGAGAAAGGGCATAAGGGATAGTGTAGGAGTTTGGACATCGACCTATTCGGCGCCGTTGGGCCGCAAAAAACATCGCGCGAGTCGGTCGCTCCGTATAGAACCTGCAGCCGGCCGGAACAAGGCGGCTAGAAAAGGGGGCTCATGTCGATCGAGCAGATCATCGTCCTTGCCGTCGTGCAGGGTATCACCGAATTCCTGCCGATTTCGTCTTCCGGGCATCTGGTTCTCATCCCCTATCTGACGGGTTGGCCGGACCAGGGACATTTCACCGATGTGATGGTCCATCTGGGCACGCTGCTCGCAATCTTGATCTATTTCTGGCGCGACGTCATGCGTCTCGCCGGCGGGGCATTGGAGCTTTTGCAAGGCAAGCTCACCGAGGAGGGCAAGCTCGCCGCCTTTATCGTAATCGCCACGATCCCGGCAATCATCTTCGGCCTCTTTCTGAAGAAGTTCGGCTTCATGGAGCTGGAGCGCAGCGTTGGCGTCGTTGCCTTCAACACCTTCTTCTACGGCATTGTCATGCTGATCGCCGATATGGTCGGAAAGCAAGTGAAGACCATGGAAAACATGACATTGTTCCAGGCGGTCTTCATCGGCGTGGCCCAGGCCCTGGCTCTGATTCCCGGTACCAGCCGCTCCGGCGTCACCATGTCGGCGGCGCGTTTCCTCGGCTTTACCCGTACCGAATCGGCCCGCTTCTCGTTCCTGTTGGGCATCCCGGCCATGCTGGGCGCTGGCGTGCTGACCCTGAGCGACGCCCTCGCCGCCGGCGATACCATCTCCGCCGACAGCTTTATCTGTGCCGGCCTGACATTCTTCGCCGGTCTGGCGGCCATTGCCTTCCTGATGGCGCTGGTCAGGCGGGTGAGCTTCCTGCCCTTCGTGATTTACCGGATGGTGCTCTCCGGCTTCCTGGTGGTGCTGCTCTATACGTGAGCCGGCGGCCGGGCCGAAAATTGCCCCCGCGGCCGGAAGCGCTCCAGATAATCCGGCACCACGGCCTGCATCGGCACCTCGGCGATGCCGAGACCTTCCAGGGTCCGGCCCGCCTCGTCGGCGGCCTCGCTCACCACATTGTCGGCCCGAAGCATGCGCACCTGGTCCGGCGTGAGTGGTGCATTCGGCAGATATTGCAGGAACTGCGCCATGAAACCGGCGAGCCAGAAGGGCAGATTCACCAGCATCCGGTTGCGATCCGTATAGGCGAGCACCCGGCGCATCACGTCTTCCATGGTGACGATCTCCGGCCCGCCGAGCTCGTAGATATGGCCGCCCCGCGCCCGGCCTTCGAGCCCGGCCACCACGGCTTTCGCCACATCGCCGACGAAGACCGGCTGCAGCTTCGTTCTTCCGCCGCCGATTAAGGGCAAAGCAGGAGAAATGCGCGCCATGGCCGCGAAGCGATTGAAGAAATCGTCCTCCGGCCCGAACACAATGGAAGGCCGCAAGATCACGGCGTTCGGGAAGTGCTTCAGCACGGCGGCCTCGCCCGCCGCCTTGGTCCGGCCATAGGCCGACGGCGAATCGGGATCGGCGCCGATGGCCGAGATATGCACCATGGTGGAGACACCGGCCTCGACCGCCGCCTTGGCGGCATTCTCGGCGCCTTCCGCATGAATCGATTCGAAGGTCTGCTTGCCGCTCGGGGCCAAAATGCCGGCGAGATTGACCACCGCATCGGAGCCGGCGGCCGCGCGGACCAGGGTTTCCGGATAGCGGACATTGGCTTGCACGAAATTGATCTGGCCCACCCCGCCCAAGGGCTGCAGGTAGTTCGCCAGATGCGGCCGGCGCACGGCGATCAGCATCCGTGCCCCCGTCTTGGCGATGGCGCGCACGATATGCCGGCCGAGGAAGCCGGACCCTCCGAAAATCGTGACCCGGCTGGTTACGTTCAGATCGACCGCCATTTTCGCCCCTTTACTCGCACGCGATTCACGCCCATCTAGCCAACTATAACAGCCCGGCGCCGGCCTCAAGCGCAACTGAGTCGATTGACAAGCGCGAGCGCCGATAATAGGCAGAACCCCCTTGGCCCAGGTGGCGGAATTGGTAGACGCGCTAGCTTCAGGTGCTAGTGCCCGAAAGGGCGTGGAAGTTCGAGTCTTCTCCTGGGCACCATCCGCGCTTTTCCTCGAAAGGCGCGACGCCACGAGGTCGAGCCGGCCGACCGCGACTACGGCCTGAGAGATTTCTTCATGAAACATCCCGACGGAAACGTCCTCAACTTCGGATGTGAGGCTTGAAGGTCAAACTCTACAAAGGCGATCTGCCCAAGGGGCTGTTCGATGGCGTCCAGCAAGTTGCCATCGACACCGAAACCCTCGGCCTCAACCCCTTTCGCGACCGGCTCTGCCTGGTCCAGCTTTCCTCCGGCGACGGCAATGCCCATCTGGTCCAGCTCGACGGCCGCTACGAGGCGCCGGAGCTCACGCGGTTGCTTGCCGATCAATCGGTGCTGAAAATCTTTCACTTCGCCCGCTTCGACATGGCGGTCATGCAGCATTACCTGGGCGTTATGACGGGGCCGGTCTATTGCACCAAAATCGCCTCCAAACTGGCGCGCACCTATACGGACAAGCACGGGCTGAAGGATCTTTGCCGCGAGCTTCTAGGGGTCGAGATCTCCAAGCAGCAGCAATCCTCCGACTGGGGGGCCGAGCAGCTGAGTCAGGAGCAGGTGCAATACGCCGCCGCCGACGTGCTCTATCTGCATGAGATCAAGAAGCGTCTGGATGCCATGCTGGCTCGTGAAGGCCGCACCGCTTTGGCCCAAGGTTGTTTCGCGTTTCTGCCGATTCGCACCGCCCTCGATCTTTCCGGTTGGTACGATATCGATCCGTTCGCCCATTAGGGCTGGCGCCGAAAGCGCGAAACCCCGTAGGACAAGCCGCCCGGAAACCGCTAAACTTGTCCGGATAAGCGCCGGAACGAGCGCCTCGCGCGGACCTCGCGTCGCAATGTCATCAAAATCGTCACGCTAGGTCGCCGCGAGCGGGTCCGCCCGACAGCGCTCAAGGAGCAAGCCCGTCACCCATGACGACCGAGACTCTCAGAGGCCAGCGCGGCGAAACCTTTCAGCTGCGCACCGAGGCGGAGCGGAACCGTGCCTTCGTCCGGGCCGCGCGCCACAGCCGTGTCGTGCGAATCCTGCGCCGCGTGCTCCCCGTCGTGGCGTTGGTGGTTATCGCGACCTATTTCGTCTCCTCGAGCATGAGCGTGTCCGTCGGCGACATGGAAGCCAGCATCAGCGGTATCGAGGTCACCGACGGCGCCTTGCGGATGACCAACCCGACGCTGAAAGGCGTCGACAAGGAGAATGGCGATTACGTCATCAGTGCCGCTTATGCCGATCAGAAGGTCGCGAACCCGAACCTGATCGATCTGCACGAGATCAAGGCCGAGGTGAACAGCGGCGAGGACGGCTGGTCCCGCATGAGCGCACTGCGCGGCACTTTCGACAACGAGAAGGAACGCCTGGTGATGCAGGAGAAAATCCGGGTGCAGACCAGCTCGGGCATCACCGGCCAGCTGACCTTGGCCGAGATCGACATGGCCAAGCAGGTCCTCCATTCGCCGGAGCCTGTCGTTTTCCAAATGGATAGAAGCACCGTCCATTCCGAAACGCTCACCTTCCATTCGGCGGAAAAGGTGCTGGAATTCGCCGGCGACGTGAAGGTTCACCTGGTGCCGAAGCCGAAACAGGCCCTGAGCGGCGAGGGAACGGCCGGCGCGTCCCCGACTCCTTCCGTGACGGGGGAAAGCCAGCAATGATTTCCCGCTGGCAAAGCCGCAGGACCCCGACGATCCGGCCGTCTCTTGCCGTCGTCGCGATCATGGCCGGCAGTCTCATGGCGGCGTGCGCTGCCGCGCCCTTGAAGGCGCAGACCATAATCGGCGGGTCGGGCCCGGTCGGTGCCAAGCCGGGGGCCTTCAAAGGTCTTTCCAAGAATTCCGACAAGCCGATCGACATCGCGTCCGAACGGCTCACCGTCTACGACGCCAAGAAGGTTGCGGTGTTTACCGGCAATGTGAGAGCGGTTCAGGGCGACACCACCCTCACCACCACAAGGCTGGAGGTCTATTACAAAGGCTCGGCCAATCCGCTCAGCAAGGCGGCGGAACCCACGCAGGTCGCGGAAAACCAAGGCGAGACGACCCGGAACGACGCTTCGGATCGGCCCGAGACGTCTCAAGGGCCCGCAAGCCAGCTCGCCAAGATCGAGGCCAAGGGCAACGTGGTCATCCGGAATGCGGAGGATCAGAGCGCGACGGGCGACCGCCTGCTCTACGACGTCGAGACCAAAATGGTCACCCTGTCCGGCAATGTGTCGATCAAAAGCGACAAGGATCAGACCACCAAGAGCGACTCTGCCGTCTACGATATGGCGAAGGAGACGGTTACCGTGCGCGACGACGTGGTGCTTGCCAGCGGTGAGGATCAGACCGCTCATAGCGATTGGGCGATCTATGACGTGCCCGGCCAGATGGTAACCGTAGGCGGCAATGTTGTGTTAACCCAAGGCCAGAATGTGCTAAAGGGAAGCAAGCTTGTCATCAATCTGGCGACGGGCGAAAGCAGGTTTGAAAATTCGGGCGATGCTGCCGCCAAGAACCGCATTCGTGCCCTTTTCATGCCCAATGAGGGTGGCAAGCGAAAGTCGGCGGAAGACGGGTCCGAAGCGTCCGAAGACGGCGGACCGACGTCGCTCATCCCACGGAGCAATTGATGCGTCTCCGCAAGAGCCGATGCGAGCCGGCTTGAGCCTCTAATCACGAACGGAAAGGGTCAGTGGGCAAGTTGCTGTCGTTCCCAGACCAACGGGCGCTCGCTGAGCAGGGCGCAACGGCCCCAGGACGGTCTCATCCCGGGCGACCGCAGCCGCGTCAGGCCCCCGGAGGCAGCCTCTCCGTCCGAGCCATCACCAAAAGCTTCAAGAAGCGTACGGTCGTTCGCGGCGTCAGCCTCGATATCCGCCGAGGCGAGGCTGTCGGCCTGCTCGGGCCGAACGGTGCGGGCAAGACCACCGTCTTCTACATGATCACCGGTTTGATTCCGGCCGATACCGGCTCCATCACCATCGATGGCCGGGATGTGACCAAGCTGCCGATGTATCGGCGCGCCCGCCTCGGCATTGGCTATTTGCCGCAGGAAGCCTCTATTTTCCGCGGGCTGAATGTTGAAGAAAATATCCTCGCCGTGCTGGAAATGGTGGAACCGAACAAACGAGCGCGGCAAGATCAGCTCGATGGTTTGCTTGAAGAGTTCCGGATTACGCATCTGCGCAAATCGCCTGCCCTCAGCCTTTCCGGCGGTGAGCGTCGCCGGGTCGAGATCGCCAGAGCGCTCGCAACCCGACCGTCCTTCATGCTTCTGGACGAGCCCTTCGCGGGCATCGACCCGATCGCCGTTAACGACATTCGCGCACTTGTGCGGCATCTTACCCGTCGTGGGATCGGCGTTCTCATCACCGATCACAACGTGCGGGAGACGCTTGAGCTCATCGACCGCGCCTACATCATCTATGATGGCTCCGTTCTCACCCATGGAACGGCCCAGGAGGTCATCAACAACGAGGATGTGCGGCGCGTCTATCTGGGTGACCAGTTTAGAATCTGATCGGCTGATCTAAGGTGTATGCTGACGCTGATCGTGGAGTAGCTGTTAAGTGTCGATCACCACAAAGCTCGAACTTCGCCAGGCGCAGACCCTCGTCATGACGCCCCAGCTGCAGCAGGCCATCAAGCTGCTGCAGCTCTCGAATCTCGAGCTGACGGAGTTCGTCGACGGTGAGCTGGAACGCAACCCGCTTCTGGAGCGACCCCAGGACGACGAGCCGGTATCCGCTTACGATTCGCAGCCCGAGCACGCCAACGGCGCCGATCATGACAGCCGCCGGGCTTCGCTTGAGAGCGACGGCGAGGACGATGGCGATTGGCTCGACCTGCAAGCCAAGGACGGCACGAAATCGAACGACAGTCTCGACGCCGATCCCAGCGATATCTTTCCCGACAACGAGCCGGCCGCCCCGCCGGCCCAGTCCGATCTTGTCTGGAATGGTGCCGGGCTCGACATGGCCCGGGGGCAGGGGTTCGACGATGGCGATACGCCCAATCTCGAAGCCTATGTCGCCCAATCGACCACGTTGCGCGCCCATCTCGCCGAGCAGTTGAACCTGGCGGTCACCGATCCCGTGCAGCGCATGATCGGCCATCACCTCATCGATAATGTCGACGAGACGGGCTATCTCCAGACCGATCTGGAAACGAGTGTCGAGCAGCTCGATGCGCCTCTGGAGCTGGTGGAGGAGACGCTTGCGGTCCTTCAGACCTTCGAGCCTTGCGGCGTCTTCGCCCGGGACTTGCGGGAATGCCTGGCGCTGCAGCTCCGAGAACGGGATCGCTGCGATCCGGCCATGGTCGCGCTATTGGACAATCTCGACCGTCTCGCCGCCCACGATCTTGGCGCCCTGCGCCGGCTCTGCGGCGTTTCCGACGAAGATCTCTGCGATATGATCCAGGAGTTGAAGCGGCTCGATCCCAAGCCTGGATTGAGCTTCGGCGCGAGCCCGGCTCAGCCCATCGTGCCCGATGTCATGGTCCAGCAGCTTCCCGATGGGAGCTGGCATGTCGAGCTCAACACCGAGACCCTTCCCAAGGTGCTGGTCAATCAGAGCTATTACACGACGGTCTCGAAATCCGCGAAGCGCAAGGAGGACAAGACCTATCTGACCGAGTGCTTCCACACCGCCAACTGGCTGGTCAAAAGCCTCGATCAGCGAGCCCGCACGATCTTGAAGGTATCCCAGGAGATCGTCCGCCAGCAGGATGGGTTCTTCACCTACGGGGTGCGCCATCTGCGGCCTTTGAACCTCAAACAGGTCGCCGATGCTATTTCGATGCACGAATCGACCGTCAGCCGTGTCACCGCCAACAAGTACATGGCGACCAACCGTGGCCTCTTCGAGCTGAAATATTTCTTCACCTCCTCGGTCCCGGCGACCGCCGACGGCGATGCGCACTCCTCCGAATCGGTGCGCCACCGCATCAAGGAGATGATCGAGCTGGAGCAGGCTCAAGACGTCCTTTCTGACGACAAGATTGTGGAGAAACTTAAAGACGACGGCATCGATATCGCACGCCGGACGGTTGCGAAGTACCGTGAATCCTTGCGGATCCCGTCCTCCGTGCAGCGTCGTAGATTGAAGCGGCTCGCGCTGAGCGCAACCGCCTGAACAATGTCTCCGGCTGCCGGAAAGGAGCGGATCTAGACGGTTGTAGGCAGCTTCCGAATGCGTTTGACACCTCAAATAGGGAGGGCTAGCTTCCGGCCGCGACTGGGTTGGCTTGACCAGGGAGATACCCGGCAGAAAACCGGGCCAATGAATCCTCCGCTTCGAAGCGGCATCCGCGGCGCCCCGAAAACGGTGCGAAAGACGGGTCTACGGCAGCCTCGCAATAGACAATGACATTACAGATTACTGGCAAGAACCTTGATGTAGGGGATGCGATGCGGGTCTACGTGCAGGACCGTATCGCGCAAATATTCGATAAATATCTGGGGCGCGAGCCTGCGGGCCATGTTCGCATCGAGAAGGAGCACGGCCAGTTTCGCACCGCTTGCTCGGTTCATCTTTGGCAAGGGGCGACCCTGGAGGCCCATGGCGAAGCGGCCGATCCCCATCAAAGCGCGGATCTTGCCTGTGAGCGGCTGGATAAGCGCCTCCGCCGTTATAAGAGGCGCCTGAAAGCCCATGGCGGCATGGCGAGCGTACGCAATCAATGGCCTG
Organism: Methyloligella sp. ZOD6; assembly: GCA_050110875.1. Taxonomy (GTDB): domain Bacteria; phylum Pseudomonadota; class Alphaproteobacteria; order Rhizobiales; family Methyloligellaceae; genus Methyloligella. The sequence continues at coordinate 1,002,858 of CP188828.1, read as the reverse complement.
CCGCGTCTTATGTGATCCAGCAGCCGCCGGAACAGGAAGAGCTGGAAAACGAGGATGGCGATCCTGTTATCATTGCCGAATCGGAGACCGTCGTGCACGAAATGAGTGTAAGCGACGCGGTAATGCAGATGGATCTGTCCGACTATCCGGTGGTTGTTTTCAGGAATGCCGGCAATAACGCCATAAACTTGGTCTATCGCCGCGCCGACGGGAATATCGGCTGGCTCGATCTTAAGGGCCTCGCTGGCGACGACGCGTAAGATGCTCCGCTGCAGGGAGCGAATCGAGCGATCTTCATTTGGGTGGGGTTTTCACCATGGAATTAGGCGACCTGATCGGGCCCGACGCGGTTGTGTCGGGGCTCAAGGCGAACGGCAAGAAGCAGCTTATCCAGGAGCTTGCGACCCGGGCTGCCAAGCTGACCGGTCTGGAGGAACGCGACGTCTTCGACGTTCTGCTTCAGCGCGAGCGGCTGGGCTCCACCGGGCTTGGCCAAGGCATTGCCATTCCCCACGGCAAGATCGCGGGCCTCAACCACATTATCGGGCTGTTTGCCCGCCTTGGCACACCACTCGACTTCGACGCGGCCGACGGCGAGCCGGTCGACCTGGTCTTTCTCCTGCTTGCGCCGGAAGGAGCCGGGGCTGACCATCTGAAGGCGCTGGCCCGCGTCTCGCGCGTCCTGCGCGACAATCATGCGCGGGAGAAGCTGCGCGGCGCCAAGGACCAGTCCGCTCTCTACGCCATCCTCACCGAAGAGGCGGCCTCGGACGCGGCTTAGGCGCGCGATCGCCCATAGAAGCAAAAGGAAAGGCCCGGCGCGCTGTTCGTGCCGGGCCTTTCCGATTCTGGTGCTTGAGTCTAGCGCTTAAAGGGACATGGCGATGCCAGCCCTCGGCGGCCGACGCGAGGTCGATTGCGGCCCTTAGTGCAGGCTCACCGCCACGAGATCGTTCTCCATGACATTCGCCACGGCAGCGTTCCAACTGTCGGTCAGCGCCAGCGGCGTGCCGTCCGCGCCGAGCACGGCGTAGAGATCGATGCCTTCCGGCGCCTCGCGCAGAGCGGGGAAGAGCTTCTGGGCCACGACGGCATCGAGCTGCTTGATGTAAGCCACCTCGCCATCGCCGAGCATGGCCAGCTCGCCCTGGCTGATGGGCAGAAACTGTTCGCGGTCTTCTTTTTCGTGCTCGTTCATCACTCTCTCCTCCTGCAGAGGCTCTGACATGGGCTCTTTGCGAGGGAACGGCTAATCCTGTTTGCCCGCAACGATTCCCACTTTCCTCACCGGTTCCGCCTTTCGCGGGCGGCGGAGCTCGACGGTTAAAAGACCGTTGTGTAGCTCAGCCTCGCAGACTTCGACGCCATGCGCCAGTCCGAAGCTCCGCTTGAACTGCCGGGCTGCTATTCCCCTGTGGAGATACTCGCGGGGGCCGCTGTCTTCAGACTCGCTCTGGCGCCCTTCGATCACCAGCTCGCCGGCACCGGCCGTGACCTGTAGATCCTCGCGCGAAAATCCCGCAACTGCGAGCGTGATGCGCAAGCCTTCAGGCCGTTCCGCCGTTTCCGGCACGAGCTCGATGTTAAAGGGAGGGTATCCGTCCGGTCGGGATTTGCTCTGGGGCGAAGATTTGCCCTGACCCGGCGATCCGCCCCGGCCGGAGCCGAGCCAAACCGCACCTTGCAGAAATGTCATCCGCGACATCGACAAAAGCCCTTAACCTTTAAGCGGCTTCAGACATCCCGGCTCGTTTTCGAAGCCCATTCTGGCACCTCGAAAAGCGTTGCCCGGCCCTATCCATAGGCACCGGGCTTTACCGATAGCCGATATATGGGAGAGCTTGCGAAGGCTTTCAAGGCGTTAAGGAGCGCCCCCATGAGGCCGCATTTCCCGAGCAACTTGCCGCCCATTGCCGGTGCCGAGGGGAATTTCAGGAATGCTGCGAGACGAGATGGCCAGGCACGGGGCGATGCTGTTCCGCTACCGCTCCTTCCTGCCGTTCCTGATTCTGCCGCTGGCGATCTACTATTTCGTGATCTTCGCCTCCCGGAACACGGGCGGGGAAGGCTTCGAACATTTGATCCAGCATCTGGCGCTGCTGTTGTCCCTTTCGGGCCTGGCGCTGCGGGCATTCACCGTCGGCTTTACGCCGCCGAACACCTCCGGCCGGAACACCAAGCAGCAGAAAGCGGACCGCCTGAACACCAAAGGCCCGTATTCGATCGTACGCCACCCGCTCTATACGGCGAATTTCCTTGTCTTCGCCGGCTTCCTGCTCGTCTTCCAGAGCTTGAGCTTCTTCCTCATCGGCACGCTGGCCTTCTTCCTCTATTACGAGCGCATCGCCTCCGCCGAGGAGAACTTCCTGGAGACGAAATTCGGCAAGCGCTACCGGCGCTGGAGCGCGCGGGTCCCCGCCTTCTTCCCGAACCCGTTCCTGTGGCGCAGGCCCAGCCGCGGCTTTTCGTTCCGCAAGGTGTTCCGGCGGGAGACTCCCGGCTGGCTTCTCGTGGTGAGCTTCTTCACCGTGTTCGAGATCTTCGACGACGTGCTTGTCGAGCAGGAGAGCTTCGTCCATTGGCTCCGCCGGGAGCCCGATTGGGCGGTCTTGCTCCTGCTTGGCGTGGTGCTCTATTGCACCTCGAAGATGCTGCGCCGCCGGACCAGCCTGCTCGATTCGATCTAACCGCGCCCCGACGCTGGCGTCTGGAAAGCCAGCCCTACGGAGTTTAGACTTCGCGGCGGAGGATGGTGCAGAGATGGATCACACTGCGGTATCAGGCGGCACAGTGCATGGGTTGCCGGCCGATTTCGAGGACGCTCTTCGATCGAACGAGAGCGCGTTGGAGACGTGGGAGGATATTACGCCTCTCGCGCGCAACGAATGGATCTGCTGGATCGAGTCAGCCAAGAAAGAGCAGACGCGGACGAAGCGTATTGCCTGGGGTTGTGAAAACCTTGAGGAAGGCAAACGCCGTCCATGCTGCTGGCCGGGCTGCCCCCACCGCTAATCGTCCTGCGCAGCGGCTCAAGGACCAATCGAACATTTCAGCGCTCGCAAGGGCGACTGCCCGCCGGCCGGTCAAGCCGTCACGCCCAGGCGGACGATGCGCCTGGGTGCGCTATGATGTGAGGCCATGAAGGTTCTGATCATCACCTATGGTAGCCGGGGCGACGTCCAGCCCTATGTGGCCCTCGGCAAGGGGCTGCGGGCGGCCGGCCACGAGGTGACCCTGGCCACCAGCGTCCGCTTCCGGGATTTCGTTCGGGATCACGGTCTGACCTATGGCTATCTGAATGACGACCTGCTCTCCATCATCGATACCGACCAGGGCAAGGATCTGATCGAGAAGGGCGGCAATCTCTACGAGATCGTCAAGCGCAGCATCTCCATGGCAAAGCAGGTCGGCCCGTTCCAGCGGGCGCTGCTGCGCGAAAGCTGGGAGGTGGCTCGGGATTTCCGGCCGGATTACATCGTCTTCCATTCCAAGGGTGGCGGTGCTCCTCATATCGCGGAAAAGCTCGGCATCGGCTGCGCCCTCGCCACACCGATTCCCATGTTCGTGCCGACCGGCCGCTGGCGCTTCGTGGTCTTCCCCGACTGGAAGCTGGGCGGCTGGTACAATCGTCTCAGCTATCGCCTGATCCAGTTTCTGACCAATCGGATCTGGGCGAAATACATCCGCGGATTCCGGCGGGAGCTCGATCTTCCGCCGATCAAGAAATACGATTTTCTCAAAATGCCGGACGGGACGCCGATTCCCATCCTGCATGCTCATAGCGAGGCGGTGTTGCCACGCCCCGACGATTGGCCGGATGACGCCTATATCACCGGCTATTGGTTCTTGGATGACGCGCCCGATTGGCAACCGCCACGAGAACTCTCCGATTTCCTGGCCGCCGGACCGCAACCCGTCTATATCGGCTTCGGCTCCATGGCCGGGCGCGATCCGAAACGCTTGGCGAGCATCGTGATCGAAGCGCTGCAGAAGGCAGACTTGCGCGGAATTATCGCCACGGGTTGGGGCGGGCTGCATGCGGAAGACCTGCCGGAGACCATCCTCAAGATCGATCAGGCGCCCCACGATTGGCTTTTTCCCAAGATGGCGGCCGTCGTGCATCATGGCGGTGCCGGCACCACCGCGGCCGGTTTGCGTGCCGGAAAGCCCGCCATTCTGATTCCGTTCTTCGCCGATCAGCCTTTCTGGGCTTCCCGGGTCTATGCGCTCGGGGCGGGACCGAAGCCGATTCCGCAAAAGAAGCTGGATGCGAATGGCCTTGCGGCGGCTTTGAGGGAGGCGACCGGCAATCGGGATATGATCGGCAAGGCTGCGAGCATCGGCGCGCAGATCCGAAAGGAAGACGGCATTGCCAAGGCCGTCAGCCTGATAGAAAAGCTCGCCCCGTGCGAATGAAGTTCAGGAGGCTGCGCGGTGACCCGATGCCTGATGCTCGATGTCGACGGTGTCGTCATCAAGGGACGGCCCGAGGACGGCCGTCCCTGGGCGACCTCTCTTGAGGCCGATCTGGGCATCGCGCCTGCGAAGCTCCAAGAGGTTTTCTTCGCACCTCATTGGCCGGACATCGTGATGGGCCGGAAGGACCTGCTCGAGGTTCTGCAATCCTGCATGCCTCTGATGTCCCCCTCCGTCACGCCGGAAGAATTCATAACCTATTGGTTCGAGAAGGATTCTCGCATAGATGCGTCGGTTCTGACGCAGTGCGCCACGCTTCGGGCGGAGGGTATGCAGGTCTTTCTCGCCAGCAACCAGGAACATATGAGAGCCCGGCACATCATGGAGCGGCTCGGGCTCCGGGATCATGTCGATGGGATGATCTATTCGGCCCAACTCGGTGAGCGAAAGCCTGACAGAGCTTTTTTCGATGGCGTGGCGACGCGCATCGGGCGCGCGCCGAGCGAGCTCGTCCTGGTCGATGACACCGAGGCAAATGTCGATGCCGCGAGAAACGCAGAATGGGCGGCGCGGCACTGGACGGAAGGAGCGAGCCTGATCGACCTGCTCCGAGGCCTGTAGAGCACTCTCCTGCCCGCCGCCATGGAATCGGACGCAAGGCGTCCGCAAGCCCGACCGGGCGCCGCGCGGTTAGCGCGCCCCATCGGAGGCATGAGCGAAGCGAATTGCCGTGAGATAGAAAATGGTGGAGCCAGGCGGGATCGAACCGCCGACCTCGTGAATGCCATTCACGCGCTCTCCCAACTGAGCTATGGCCCCATCTTGGCGTGTGAGGATCGCCTTTTCCGTTGCCCATTGCATCTAGGGCCGGAGGCGAAACCGATCAAGTAAATGAGCCGGCCGCCAAAGGCAAGCCCATGTGGCGCTCGATCGCTTTCGAATCAAATTTTTAGTGAACGCTAGGTATCGTCGTCGTCGTCCTTGGCTCCGCCGATCAGCCCGCTAACGCCTTCCTCGTCATCCTCGTCGTCTTCGAGAAATGCATCGTCGTCGTCGCTGTCGTCGGGAATATCCGTATCGTCGTCGCCGAGATCGATATTGTCTTCGTCGTCGTTGTCGTCGCGGTCGTTGCCCTCGTCGGCATCTTCGAGGCTGATGACATCCGCATCCTCCTCGACCACCTCGACATCTTCCTCCTCGGCTGTTTGTTTGGGCTTAGGATCTTCCGCGACCGCGGCGGGACGGCTGCGTCGCCCGGATGACGGCGCTTGATACACGGCCTGACAGACGGGGCAGGTGATCGGCGACTTATTCAGATCGTAAAATTTTGCCCCGCAACTGGGGCAAACGCGCTTGGTTCCCCGGGCGGATGTGGACATTTGGACCCCTCGTGTTCCATCAACCCATTTTTTCACCCCATTGCCACGGCTTTTCAGTGCTGTCAAAAGCTAATGATCAAGTCGCAACATCATCGAAATAGCCAATGTCACAGCCTCTGACCGCGCACCGTTCCGAAGGCCTCAACGGTCGTCTCAAAGTTCCCGGCGATAAGTCGATTTCTCATCGCGCCCTCATACTCGGTGCACTCGCAACGGGCCGCACCCAGATTACCGGTCTGCTCGAAGCCGAGGATATCCTCGCAACGGCCCGCGTGGTCGCGGCCTTGGGGGCCGATATATCCAAGGAAGGCGATCGTTACACGGTCATCGGCCGTGGGGTCGGAGGGCTGAGACAGCCCGACGGACCGCTCGATTTCGGCAATTCGGGCACCGGCGCGCGCCTCATGATGGGCGTCGTCGCCGGCCACGCCATGACGGCGGAATTCACCGGCGACGAATCGCTTTGTCGCCGGCCCATGGCCCGGGTGCTTACCCCGCTGCAGGAGATGGGTCTCGAGGTGGAGGGCGAAGGCACCACCCTGCCGCTGCTCTTGCGCGGCACCCAGGATTTGATTCCCTTGCGTTACGAGCTGCCCATCGCCTCCGCCCAAGTCAAGTCGGCGATCCTGCTCGCCGGGCTTCATGCGCCGGGTCGCACCAGTGTGATCGAGCCCGTAGCCACCCGCGATCATACTGAACGGATGCTGCGCTATTTCGGAGCCGAGATCTCGGTGGAGGAGCGCGAGAGCGGCGGGAATGTCATCACCGTCTGCGGCGATGCGGAGCTCACCGGGGCGCAGGTCTATGTGCCCGCAGACCCGAGCTCGGCCGCTTTCCCGCTCGCCGCTGCTCTGATCGCGCCCGATTCGGAGGTCACGGTGGAGGGCGTCCTCATGAGCCCGACCCGCAGCGGTTTCCTGGAGACGGTTCGGGAAATGGGCGCCGATATCGAGATCCTGGATCAACACGAAGCGAGCGGCGAAATCATCGCCAATGTCAGAGCCAGAACCAGCAAATTGAAGGGGGTCACCGTGCCGGCCGAGCGCGCGCCGAGCATGATCGACGAATATCCCATCCTCGCCATGCTGGCCGCCTTCGCCGATGGCGAGACCCGGATGCAGGGATTGGCCGAGCTGAAACTCAAGGAAAGCGATCGTCTCGCCGCTACGGCGGCTGGCCTGAGCGCCTGCGGCGTGGAGGCGGAGATCGACGGCGACGATCTCATCGTCCGGGGAACAGGCGCGGTCGAAGGCGGTGCCATGATCACCACCCATATGGATCATCGCATCGCCATGTCCTTCCTGGTGCTGGGGCTCGGCGCGGCCGAGCCGGTCACCGTGGACGATGGCAGCATGATCGCCACCAGCTTCCCCGGCTTCGTGGAATTGCTCGCCGGCATGGGCGCCAAGATCGGCTAGCTTTGCGGGCGTGGAAAACTCTCCTAGAAAGCCGTCATGATGATCATCGCCGTTGACGGGCCGGCCGCGAGCGGCAAGGGCACCTTGAGCAAACGCGTGGCCAGACATTACGCCTTGGCTTATCTCGATACCGGCTCCCTCTACCGGGCCGTCGCTCGGGATACGGTTGCGGCAGGCGGCGATCCGAGAGACGAGGACGCCGCGGTGGCTGCCGCCGAGGCGATCGATCCCGCAACCTTGGACGATCCGGGCTTGCGGGCACGGGGCGTCGGCGAGGCGGCCTCCCTGGTAGCCCGTCATGGAAGAGTCCGCGCCGCTCTTCTGAGCTATCAGCGGGTCTTTGCCGCGCAGCCCTCCGGCGCCGTGATCGATGGCCGCGATATCGGCACGGTCATTTGCCCGGATGCCACGGTGAAGCTGTTCGTCACGGCGAGCCCGGAAGAGCGCGCGCTACGCCGCTATCGGCAGCTGATCGAAGGCGGTGTCGAGGTCACGGAAGCGGAGGTTCTGTCCGATATTCGCCGCCGGGACGAAAGAGACAGGGGAAGAGAGGCCGCGCCACTCGTCAAAGCTGATGACGCCCACTTGCTCGACACCACGAATTTGAGTATAGACGCGGCGTTCAAGGCTGCCATCGACGTGATCGATGCTGCTCTGGGCCGCGGTGGGACCGCGTCTTGAAGGCGCCCTCCTTTACGGCCCCCTATTTCGCCTTTCCGCCACAGAAAACCTAGCGGCCGGACGAACAGGCGCAGCTGCAGCCCGAACAGAGCTACCAGGAGGCTATGGCGACGGCGTTCCGACGCGCAGCCTTCCGGTATTGGAAGCAATCTGGACGATCGGCAACGATCGGACGAGGACGGACAAGACCGTCGTAAGACGCCCGTAGGGCATTAGGAGTTTTGATGAGCCAACCGCAAACCAGCGTAGACCAGCCGAGCCACGACGAGTTCGCAGCGCTTCTAGAAGAATCTCTCGCCGATGTAGCGCTCGAAGAAGGCACCGTTGTTAAGGGAACCGTCGTCGGCATCGAGAAGGACGTTGCGGTTATCGACGTGGGTCTGAAGACCGAAGGCCGCGTGGCCCTGAAAGAATTCGGCGCCACCGCGAAATCCGATGATTTCAATGTCGGCGATATCGTCGACGTCTATCTGGAGCGCGTCGAGAACGCGCTCGGCGAGGCCGTGCTGTCGCGCGAGAAGGCGCGCCGCGAGGAAAGCTGGGTCCGCCTGGAAGAGAAGTACAAGAACAACGAGCGGGTCGAAGGCATGATCTTCAACCGCGTGAAAGGCGGCTTCACCGTCGATCTCGACGGCGCCGTGGCCTTCCTGCCCGGCAGCCAGGTCGACATCCGCCCCGTGCGTGACGTTTCCCCGCTGATGAACGTGCCGCAGCCCTTCCAGATCCTGAAGATGGATCGCCGCCGCGGCAATATCGTCGTCTCCCGCCGCTCGGTGCTTGAAGAGACCCGCGCCGAGAAGCGCTCCGAGATCGTCGGCCGCCTCGAAGAGGGCCAGGTCATCGAGGGCGTGGTCAAGAACATCACCGATTACGGCGCCTTCATCGATCTGGGCGGCATCGACGGTCTGCTCCATGTCACCGACATGGCATGGCGCCGGGTGTCTCACCCGTCTGAGATCGTCAATGTGGGCGACACGGTGAAGGTGCAGATCATCCGCATCAACACCGAGTCCCAGCGCATCAGCCTCGGCATCAAGCAGCTCGAGGCCGATCCGTGGGAAGGCATCGCATCGAAATACCCGGTGGGCGCCCGCTTCCAGGGAACCGTCACCAACATCACCGACTACGGCGCCTTCGTGGAGCTGGAGCCGGGCGTGGAAGGCCTGATCCACGTGTCCGAGATGAGCTGGACGAAGAAGAACGTTCATCCCGGCAAGATCATCTCCACCAGCCAGCAGGTCGAGGTGCAGGTGCTCGAGGTGGACGCCGAGAAGCGGCGTATTTCTCTCGGCCTGAAGCAGACCCAGGAGAATCCCTGGTCGGCCTTTGCCGAATCCCACCCGCCCGGCACCGAGATCGAGGGCGAGATTCGCAACATCACCGAATTCGGCCTGTTTATCGGCCTGGAGGGCGGCATCGACGGCATGGTGCATCTTTCCGACCTCGACTGGTCCAAGTCCGGCGAGGAAGCCCTGAAGGAATATAAGAAGGGCGAGATGGCCAAGGCCGTCGTGCTCGAAGCCGATGCCGAGAAAGAGCGTATCAGCCTCGGCATCAAGCAGCTCGGCACCGATCCCTTCGAGGGCGAGGGCGCTGGCGGCGAGAAGCTCAAGAAGGGCGCCCGCGTCACCTGCGAGGTCACCGACGTTAAGGATGGCGGTCTGGATGTGAAGCTGGTGGATTACGATCTGGCCGCTTTCGTCCGCCGTGCGGATCTGTCCCGCGAGCGCTCCGAGCAGCGTCCCGACCGTTTCGGTGTGGGCGAGAAGTTCGACGCCGTGGTCACCCAGTTCGATCCCAAGAACCGCAAGGTCAACGTCTCCATCAAGGCGCTTGAGATCGCCGAGGAGAAGGAGGCGGTCGCCCAGTACGGCTCCACCGATTCCGGTGCGTCCCTCGGCGATATTCTCGGTGCGGCGCTGAACAAGGCCAACGAGGGTGCCGAAGAGGCGCCGGCCGAAGAAGCCAAGCCGAAGAAGAAGACCAAGTCCGCCAAAGCCGAAGACAAGGCTGAGGAGCCCGCCGAAGAGGCGAAAGCCGCGGACACGGAAGCCGAGAAGGAAGACACCAAGGACGAGTCCTCCGACGACGCTTCCGAATCGGATAAATAGTCCAATTCAAGAATGCCGCGCCTCGAATTCCCATTCGGGGCGCGGCACCCATGCTATATAACGGCAACGCCAACAGCGCCGGGCAAAGCCGATGGCTCCTGACAGCGAAGTTCTGATCGACCGCCGCCGAAACCGCCGACGCCTGACTTTCTGGCGCTTTGCGGCCGTGACCCTCGGCGTTCTGCTGCTCGTGGCGATGCTGCTGAGCAATTCTCAATTCGCCGGGCAGGCGGGGGTTCTGCCCCATATCGCCCGTGTCGAGATCAGCGGCATTATCACCGACGACCGCAAGCAGACCGAGCTTCTGGAGCGGCTGCGCAAGGCCGATCAGGTGAAGGCGGTCATCCTCGCTATCGACAGCCCGGGCGGCACCACCACCGGCGGAGAGACTCTGTTTCTCGCCATCCGCCGCTTGGCCGAAGAGAAACCGGTGGTCGCGACCTGCGGGACCCTGGCAGCCTCCGGCGCCTATATCGCGGCGATCGCCACCGACCATATCTTCGTTCTCGGCAACACCATCACGGGCTCCGTCGGTGTGATCTTCCAATGGGTCAACGTCACCGAGCTGCTGGATCATGTCGGCGTGAAGGTCGAGGAGGTGAGAAGCGGCAAGCTGAAGGCCGTTCCCAACCCCTTCGAGCCGGCGAGTCAGCCTGCCCGGGAGCTCACCAAGGAAATGGTCGACGATGCCAAGGACTGGTTCTTCCGCCTTGTCCGGGAACGCCGCGAAATCGATCTCGACGACGTGCCCGGTCTGAAGGAAGGTCGGGTCTATTCCGGTCGCCAAGCCGTCAAATACGATCTTGCTGATGCGGTGGGCGATGAGCGCGCCGCCCGCAAATGGCTTGAGGAAGAGAAAGGCATCTCCATGAAGACGGAGGTGATCGACTGGAAGGTGGAGGAAGAATCCGAAGGACTCTTCAGCCAGCTCTTCGGCAGCATGGCCTATTCATTCGGCTTTCCGCTGCAGGAGATTCGGCAGGTTGCGGGGCAGGTCTCGGACTCGCTCCAGCTTGACGGTCTGGTTTCCCTTTGGCACGTTAACAACCGTTAGTGGGGGGTACGGCCGACAGAGAGACAACAATGACGGCCGAGCGGGGCGCATTATGATAAAATCGGAGCTAATTCAGCGGATTGCTGCCGCAAATCCGCATCTCTTTCAACGGGATGTGGAACGCATCATCAATATCATCCTTGATGAGATCGTCGCGGCTTTGGCACGTGGCGAGAGGGTCGAGCTGCGCGGTTTCGGCGCCTTTACCGTCAAGCATCGTGCAGCGCGGCAGGGCCGTAATCCGCGAACCGGCGACACCGTCTTCGTCGAGGATAAATACGTGCCCTTCTTCAAGACCGGGAAGGAGCTGCGCGAGCGCCTGAACGGAGAGCGTGGCGCCGAGGCGAACTGAGGCGTCCTCGGGTCAGCCGGAACGCCAGCGGTCTTCCTGCTCGGAACTGAATTGCATGAGGTAAGGCCCGGTGTGGCGTAGTTTCGGTTTCGTCCTGATCGTGCTGCCATTGGCCGTCGTGCTGATCGCGCTTGCGGTGGCAAACCGGGCGCCCGTCGATTTGGTGCTCGATCCGTTCGCCGGTCGCTTCGTGGTTCAGGTGCCGCTTTTCCTGCTCGTCTTCAGCGCGCTGGCGATCGGCCTCGTGATGGGCGGATTCGCCACTTGGCTCAGCCAGGGCAAATGGCGCAGGACGGCCCGCAGCCGGCGCCGGGAGGCCTATGAGCTGCGGCGTCAGACCGACCGGCTGGAGCGCGAGCTGGAATCCCGCGATGCCAATCCCCATCAGGCGCGGCTGACCGCCGAGTAGCGCGGTACAATCGGTCGTTCTCCGTTAGTGAAGAGGGTGCCTCCGGATAGACTCCAAGGGCCGGATTGCCTAGGCTGGCCGACACTTGAAGATCGCCCCTAAAAAGCGCGGGCGATGCGGCGGATTTCTCCAAAACCGGCGAGTTTTCTCGAAGAGAAGCGTGAATCGTGGCGGTAAAGATCAAGATTTGTGGCGTGCGGACGAGGACGATTGCCGAAGCGGCCATCGAGGCAGGTGCGGATTATCTCGGCCTTGTCTTCTTCCCGCCCTCGTCCCGTAACCTCTCATTCGATGAAGGCGCCGCGCTTGTGAAGGCGATCGATGAGCGGGTGCCTGCTGTGGCGGTCCTCGTCGATCCCGACGATGAGCTGATCGATCGTATTGTAACCACCGTGAAGCCTGACTACCTCCAACTCCATGGAAGCGAGAGCCCGGAACGGGTCGCCGCGATCAAAGTCCGGAGCAAGCGGCCGGTGATCAAGGCTGTGCCGGTCGCGCGCGCCGAGGATGTGGAACAGGCCGGTAGCTATGTCGAGATCGCCGATATCATCCTGTTCGACGCCAAACCGCCCCGGGGCAGCAAGGTGCCGGGCGGCCATGGCGAGGCTTTCGACTGGTCCCTGCTTTCCGAGCCGGACGTGCCCCGACCCTTCGGCGTGTCCGGCGGTCTCGACGCGGGCAATGTCCTGGAGGCGATCGCCGTGACGTCGCCCGACCTGGTGGATGTTTCGTCGGGCGTCGAGAGCGCGCCGGGCGTAAAGGAGGCGGAGCTGGTCCGGTCCTTCGTCAATATCGCGAAGCTTTCCGAGCCGGAGGAACGGCAAGCCGCTCAATAGCGCGTCTTGCACGAAGAGTATCTTCAGAGAAGAACCATCATGGCCGAATCCCAGACCTTGAACAGCTTTCGCACCGGTCCCGACGAGCGGGGGCATTTCGGCCTTTTCGGCGGGCGCTTCGTCGCCGAGACGCTGATGCCGCTGATCCTGGATCTCGAGAAGGCATATACGGATGCCAAGCAGGACCCCGAGTTCCAGGCCGAGCTGAAGAGCATGCTCGCCCATTACGGCGGCCGGCCCAGCCCGCTCTATTTTGCCGAGCGTATGACGGAAGAGCTCGGCGGCGCGAAGATCTATTTCAAGCGCGATGAGCTGAACCACACCGGCTCTCACAAGATCAACAATTGTCTGGGCCAGATCCAGCTCGCCCGCCGTATGGGCAAGACCCGCATCATCGCCGAGACCGGCGCCGGCCAGCACGGCGTCGCGGTCGCTACCGTCGCTGCCCGCTTCGGCCTGCCCTGCGTGATCTATATGGGCGCCACCGATATCGCGCGTCAAAAGCCGAACGTCTTCCGCATGCGCTTGCTCGGCGCCGAGGTGAAGCCGGTCACGTCCGGCTCCGGCACCTTGAAGGACGCCATGAACGATGCGTTGCGGGACTGGGTCGCCAATGTGGAGGACACTTTCTACATCATCGGTACCGCCGCCGGTCCGCACCCCTATCCGGCCATGGTCAGAGACTTCCAATCGGTGATCGGCGAGGAGACCCGCCAGCAGATGCTGGAGATGGAAGGGCGCATTCCCGATACGCTGGTCGCCTGTATTGGCGGGGGCTCCAATGCCATCGGCCTGTTCCACCCCTTCCTCGACGATCCCGAGGTGACCATCTACGGCGTCGAGGCGGGTGGTTACGGGATCGATCGGGAGAATGGCCACGCCGCGTCCATGACCGGCGGCAAGCCCGGCGTGCTCCACGGCAACCGTACCTATCTCCTGCAGAACGACGACGGCCAAATTCTGGAAGGTCATTCCATCTCCGCCGGTCTCGATTATCCCGGCGTCGGTCCGGAGCATTCTTGGCTGAAGGATACCGGCCGGGTGAATTATGTTCCGGTCACCGACAAGGAAGCCCTGGACGCTTTCCAGCTCTGCACCAGGCTGGAGGGCATCATCCCGGCGCTGGAGCCTTCCCATGCGCTCGCCCATGTGATCAAGCTGGCACCGACGCTACCCAAAGATAATCTTCTCGTGATGAACATGTGCGGTCGTGGCGACAAGGACATCTTCGCCGTCGCCGACCACCTCGGCATGGAGATGGGATAATGGTGATCGATCTAGCGTCACGCACGGCGAAATCCCCTCCCCCCTTGCGGGGGAGGGTTAGGGAGGGGGGTTATGCCCCATTCTAAAGTCTCGCAATTCCAACTCGGCAATGCCCGCCGACTCCGCAACTCGATGAGCGAAGCGGAAAGACGGCTATGGTATCGTCTGCGTGCCCATCGGCTGCATGGTGCGAGCTTCAGGCGACAAGCTCCGATTGGCCGCTACGTCGTCGACTTCGTTTGCCACAGCGCTAAGCTGATTATCGAGCTCGATGGTGGGCAACATTCGAAATCTGCGCTGGCTGTCGCCGATAAGCAGCGGACTGAATGGCTCCGGTCTCGCGGATATAAGGTGCTGCGTTTTTGGAACAACGAGGTTCTGCGGCAAACGGATGAGGTTCTTACTTTGATTGCTGTTGAACTGAGCAATCTCCCCCCCTCCCGGTCGAACGGGAAACGTTCGACCGACCTCCCCCGCAAGGGGGGAGGTGATGGCGCCGAGGAGGTTGCTACCCGATGACCGAGACGCGTATCGACAAGACATTCGCCGCCCTGAAGCGTGAGGGCCGGGCCGGGCTGGTGACCTTCGTCACCGCCGGCGATCCGGATTACGAGACCTCGCTCGAAATCCTGAAAGGGCTACCGACGGCGGGCGCCGACGTGATCGAGCTCGGCATGCCGTTCTCCGATCCCATGGCCGATGGCCCGGCCATCCAAGCGGCCTCTCTCCGCGCGCTGCATGGCGGCCAGAACATGCACAGGACCCTGGAGATGGTCCGTGCCTTCCGTGCCGGGGACGACGAGACGCCTATCGTGCTGATGGGCTATTACAACCCGATCTATATCTATGGCGTGGATAGGTTTCTGGCCGATGCCCTCGCGGCCGGGGTCGACGGGCTGATCGTGGTCGACGTGCCGCCCGAGGAGGATGAGGAGCTTTGCTTGCCAGCCATGCAGGCGGGGCTGAACTTCGTCCGTCTCGCCACGCCTACCACCGATGAGAGACGCCTGCCGGCGGTACTCGCCAACACCTCGGGTTTCGTTTATTACGTGTCCATCGCCGGGATCACCGGCACCGGCGCCCCCGATGCCGCCAAGGTTCAGGCGCATATCGGGCGTATCAAGGCCAAGACCGATCTTCCCGTGGCTGTAGGCTTCGGCATCAAGACGCCGGAGCAGGCCCGGGCGCTGTCCCAAGGCGCGGAAGCCGTGGTCGTCGGTTCGGCCCTGGTGAACGCGATCGCAGAGAGCCTCGACGAGAACGGTAAGGCGGCCGCCGGGACCCGGGATCAGGTTCTGAAGCTGGTGAATGCGCTCAGCCAAGCCCTTCGCCAGCCGGAAAAGGCCGCCGCGGTATAATGGAATTTCGCATCTTTCTGCCGGTTTTGAGAGTTTAAGACCCGTGAATTGGATCAACTCAGTTGTTAGGCCCAAGATCCGCAACATCCTCCGCAAGAAGGAGGTGCCGGATAATCTTTGGGTGAAATGCCCCGAAACCGGGCAGATGATCTATTACAAGGACCTCGAGGCGAATGGCTTCGTGGTTCCCGGCAGCAACTACCACATGCGGATGAGCGGCGAGATCCGCTTGAAGTCGCTCTTCGATCGCGGCGAATTTCAACGGATCGGCCTGCCCGACGTGACGCCGGATCCCCTCAAATTCCGGGATGAGCGCCGCTACACCGAACGCCTCAAGGATGCCCGCAACAAGACCGGCCTGACCGATGCCGTGATCGCCGGCGAAGGCAAGCTGGACGGCCAGAAGATCGTCGCCGCGGTGCAGGATTTCGCCTTTTTGGGCGGCTCCCTCGGCCGTGCCGCGGGCGAGGCGGTGGTGACGGCCATGCGCACCGCCGTCGAGCGCAAGACGCCCTTCATCCTGTTTGCCGCCTCGGGCGGCGCCCGCATGCAGGAGGGCATCCTTTCCCTCATGCAGATGCCCCGCACCACTGTGGCTGTGCAGGAGCTGCGCGAGGCGGGCTTGCCCTATGTCGTCGTGCTCACCCATCCGACCACCGGCGGCGTCACGGCCTCCTATGCCATGCTGGGCGATATCCACATCGCCGAGCCCGGCGCCTTGATCGGCTTTGCCGGCCCCCGCGTGATCGAGCAGACCATCCGCGAGCAGCTTCCGGTCGGCTTCCAGCGTGCCGAATATCTCCTGGAGCACGGCATGGTCGACATGGTCGTTCATCGCCACCAGCTGCGCGATACCCTGTCCCGCATCTGCCATCTCCTGATGGAGCGGGAAAGCGGGCGTCAGGTGGCGATCCCCGAAGTCGCCGTCCCGGAGGAGATGAACGGCGTCGAGGCCAAGGATATGCCGGCCTCCTCGATCACCGTGGAAGACGGCGAGGCCATGGTGGCTGAAGACGTCGAACGGCCCGTGACCGCATCCAAGGGCAACGGTGCCCATCCCCCGGCCTCGGTCGAGACCGACGATATCGGCGAGGCCGATCGCGAACCCGATGATGCATCGGCCCGGAACGCCGATGACGATGGTCCCGAGCCCGACCGTCCGTCCAAAGCCTAGGCCCAGCCAAATTGAACAAGCGTCCACCCGATCTCGCAGGCGCCTCGCCGCTCTCCGGTACCTATACCAGCGCCACGCTGCTGGAGCGCCTGCAGCAGCTCCACCCGCAGGTCATCGACCTGTCGCTCGGGCGCATGGAGCGCCTGCTTGCTGCGCTCGATCATCCGGAGGAGAAGCTCCCGCCGATCGTCCATGTGGCGGGCACCAACGGCAAGGGATCGCTGATCGCCTTCCTGCGCGCCATCGCCGAGGCGCTCGGCAAGAAGGCGCATGTCTACACCTCGCCCCATCTCGTCGATTTTCATGAGCGCGTCGTGCTGGCGGGCGAGGGGGGCGGCAAGCCGATCCCCGAGGCCGATCTCGTCAAATGCCTGGCCCGCGCCGAAGCCGCCAATGACGGCGAGTTGATCACCCTGTTCGAGATCACCACGGCGGCGGCCATGCTAGCCTTCTCCGAGGCCCCGGCCGATTTGATGCTTTTGGAAACGGGTCTCGGCGGCCGGCTGGATGCCACCAATGTGGTGGAAAAGCCGCTGCTGACCGTCATCATGCCGGTCTCCATCGACCATGTCTCCTTCCTCGGCGACACCCTCGCCAAGATCGCCGCCGAGAAGGCGGGAATTTTGAAGCCAGGCGTGCCCTGCATCGTCGGCCGTCAGGAGCCGGAAGCGTTGGAGGTGATCGAGGCCCGTGCGCGCGAGATCGGCGCGCCGCTCCATATTGCGGGGCGCGATTGGGATGTTTTCGAGCAGCATCAAAGACTGATCTTCCAGACCGAATCCGTGCTGCTCGATCTTTCTCTGCCGCGTCTCGAAGGCCGTCATCAGATCGACAATGCCGGCGTCGCTATCGCCGCTGCGGGTCTCATCTTCGGAGACACGCTAACTCCGCCCGCCCTGGAGGCCGGTCTTGCCAATGCTCAATGGCCGGCACGATTGGAGCGTCTCGGTCCCGGCGCCCTGTACGATCACGTGGATGAGGGCACGGAGATCTGGCTGGATGGCGGACACAATGCCGCCGGCGGCTCGGCCATCGCGCTTGCGCTCGCCGAGCTCGACGAGCGCGTGCCCGAACCCTTGCAGCTGGTGTGGGGCATGATGGAAGGCAAGGAGGCCTCTGCCTTCATTGCGCCCTTCCAGGGCTTGATCGAGCGTATCTACACGGTCCCGATCCCCGACGAGCACAATTCGTTCGAGCCGGAAGCGCTCGCCGAGATCGCCAAGCAAGAAGGCTTCGAGGCCGTCGCCACCGAAGACCTGGTTCAGGCCTTGGAGCAGGCCCAAACCGACACCGGTGGCCCGGCGCGCATCCTCATCTGCGGCTCGCTTTATCTCGCGGGCCACGCCATGAGGCACCATCGCGGCAAACGCGCTTAGCCACCGGCAATTTTTTCAGATTTTCTGAGCTGTCGGGACTATGCCGCGGCGGCGCCGACCGCGCCCTCGATCCACTCGGCCAGGCGGCTCTTCGGCTGCGCGCCCGTATGGGTTGCGGCCAGCTCGCCATCCTTGAAGATCATCAGGGTCGGGATCGCCCGCACGTTGTAGCGGGAAGGCGTGCGCGGATTCTCGTCGATATTGATCTTGGCGACCTTGATCTTGCCGCCATACTCTTCCGCGATTTCCTCCAGCGCCGGCGCGATTTGGCGGCAGGGTCCGCACCATTCGGCCCAGAAATCCACCACCACAGGGGTCGGGGACTGCAGAACTTCGGCTTCGAAGGTGTCGTCGGAAATCGTGGAGGTCGCCATGTTTTTCTCCTCTGCCGCAGGCGGGTTCCAGGAAGGAGCCCGTCGCCTAGGGGCAACCTAGGTACGCCCCCCATCGGCGTCAAGACTGGCTTCCATGCAATATTTTTCTTTCGGCCCGTGCAAGCAACTCTTCCGGGATTTCCATCAGCCTGGCCCCGTCGGTCCAGAGCAGACAGGCGCGGATTTCTTTGTTCGGATAGAGGTCCTTGAGGGCGATTCGATAGGCCGCCAGCTGGGAAATATAAGCCGGCGCGACCGCTCCCGGTTCCATTGGCGGTGGCCGATTCGTCTTATAGTCGAGGATCAGGAGCTCATTTTCCGAGACCACCAGCCGGTCGATCTGGCCGCTCAGGAGCCGCGCGCTTTCGCCGCTCCCGATTCGCGCCACCACGGGGACTTCCGCCAGGCTCCCGGGCGCGAAGAGGCTCGAGTAATCCGGTTGCCCCGCCACGGCCAGGGATTCGGCCACGATTTCGTCCTGCAGACTCTCCGGCAGCCCTGCGCCGCGGATGGAGATGAAACGCTTTGCCATGGCCTCCCGCTCTGCAACCGGGATCTGCGGCAGATGCTCCAGCAGCGCATGGACCAAGCGTCCGCGGGTGAAGCGATGGTCTTCCGAGAGCGCTTTCGGCCCCAGCGGTGGCGATTCGAAGCTTTGCGGTGCGCCTGGCGCCCCCTCCGTCTCGATGCCGGAAGGAGTCAGCGGCGCCGGGCCATGTTCGGCTGGCGCCGGCGCGTGAGCCCAGGGGGGTAACGTCTCGGCCTCTTCGTCGCCGCCCCAACGCACCTGATCCGGAACGACCCTTTCGGGCGGTGATGCGAGCCGAAAGACGGGCCGGCCCTGGGCATCCTCAGATTCGGTCAACAAACCGCGTAAGGCGGCCCGCGCAAGATCGTACCAGGAGCCGTTGCCGTCCTTGCCCGGCTTCCAGCCGCAGATATAGAGCCGGTCCCGCGCCCGGGTCATCGCCACATAGAGCAGCCGGTGATACTCCTCCAGCTCCGCATCCTTGGCGGTCTGCTTGGCGTCGTCCAGCGGTCCCACGCCTTTTGCGCCCGCCGGCCAGACGATATGGACCGGTGTGCCTGGCGCTGCGTTCGGCCGCGAGATCTCGAACAGCGCGCGCCGGCTGTGATTGGGCAGCCGGCAGGTGTCGGGCAGGAAGACGACCGGCGCCTGCAGCCCCTTGGCGCCATGTACCGTCATGATGCGCACCTCGTCCCGCTGCTGCTCCATATCCCGCTTGATCTCCAGATCGCCGGCCCGGAGCTGATGCACGAAGCCCTGCAGGGACGGCGCCGCATCGCCGTCATAGGCGAGCGCAAGCTCCAGCATCTCGTCGATCGCCTCCGCCGCCTCAGGCCCGAGCCGGGTCAGGAAGCGCTTGCGCATATCCTGGCCGTCGTGCCCCAGAACATGGGCGAAGAACTCGTAAGGGGGCATCAGGTCGGCCAAGCCGAGCCAGTCGGAGAGCGTCGCTGCTGCCTCGGCAAAGCGCGGGTCCTCTCCCCGATCCTGCAATGCCCGCCACAGCGAGCCCTTTCGGTCATGGGCGAGGTCGAACAGCTCCGCGTCATCGAGTCCGAACAGGGGACTCTTCAGCACCACCGCCAAGGCAAGATCGTCTTCCGGCATCAACAGCACATCCGCCAGGGACAGGAGGTCCTGCACGGCGAGCTGCTCGGTAAGCAGCATGCGGTCCGCGCCGGCCACAGGGATTTTCAGCCGTTTCAGCCAGCGGATCATGGCCGGCACGAACGGATTTCGCCGCTGCACCAGGATCAGAACATCGCCTGGCCGGATCGGCCGGTCCGAGGAGAGCAGGATTTCCTGCTCGTCCAGCCAGCTTCGGATGGTCCGCCCGATCCGCTCCGCGAGGGTCTCAACGGCCCGCCTCGTGGCGCGTTCCTCGTTCCACGGCTCGAAGGGCGGCGTGGGGGAGGGTTTTTCTTCTTCCTCCGCCTCCCAAAGCTCGACCAGCCCGGCTTGTCCTTCCCGGAAGGGGTGATGCTGGATCACAGTCTCCGTCTGCCAGGTCAGCCCTTTCGCGGCATCGGCATTGGAAAATACCTGATCCACCGATTGCAGCACCGGCGCCACGGAACGGAAGGAGAGGGTCAGCGGCACATCGTGCCAGAGCTGCTCTGCCTGCTCGGCCTGGGCTGCGAACCGCCGGCCATGGGTCCCGAACTGCGCCGGGTCGGCGCCTTGGAAGCTGTAGATCGATTGCTTCTCGTCCCCCACGGCGAACAGGGTGCGCACCCGTTCGCTCGCGCCTTCCCCGGCGAAGAACTCAGCCGCCAGCTTCTCCACGATCTGCCATTGCGCCGGATTGGTGTCTTGCGCCTCGTCCACCAGGATATGGTCGATACCGCCGTCGATCTTGTAGAGCACCCAGGCCGCGGCCATGCTCCGGCCGAAGAGCTGCAGCGTCTTCTCGATCAGATCGTCGTAGTCGAGCGCGGCCTGGGCCTGCTTGGCGCGGGTGTAAGCGCCTTGAATGGCATCGGCCAGCGTCAGCAGCGCCGTGCTGGCTTCGGCGCAGGCGAGCGCCTGGATATGCCGGTCGATCGCGACATAGCGGTTCTGGGCTTCGTCCAGCCTGGCGCAGAGGTCGGGCACCGCCTTCTTCACCGCCGCGCTGCAAAGCCGTGTCCGCGCCTTCCCCTCGCCGGTAAAGAAGATGGGTCGAAATGCGGCCGCGCGGGCGGGGCCTGAGGTGCCTTTCGCCTTGCTGGCGGCTTCAAGGAAGCGTTTGTCGTCGCCCGTCTCGCCGCCATAGGTCTTGGTTGCCTCGACCAGCTCCGCCAACAGGGAATCCGGAAGAACCTCGCCAAGCGCGATCTGGAGATCTGCGGCCGTGCTCTCCGCCTCCAACCCGAACAGGTCCTTCAGCGCGGCGCATTCCCGGTCCGGCCAGTCGTCCGCCTGTTCGTGCAAGACTTGCAGCGCCTGCAAGGCGTGTCGCTTCTCCAGCGCCGCCTGGACAACGTTGCGGAACTGCTCCTCGCCGGCCAGCCGCACCACACTTGTCAAGGCGCGTCCCAGCCGGCTCTCCCGCGCCGCCGCCGCGCGGCCGAGCACCGCATCGAAGGCTTCGGCGAGGAGGCGCTTCTGTTCCCGCTCTTCCAGGATCGCGAAATTGGGCGCGACGCCCGCCTCCAACGGAAAGCGTTGCAACAGCCGTTCGCAGAAACCGTGAATGGTATGGATCTTCAGCCCGCCCCTCGCTTCCAGGGTGCAGGCGAAGAGCCGCCGCGCCGTGACCATGTCCTGCGGCTCGGGCGTCTGCCCCATCACCCGGGTGAGCCCCTTTTCGAGCGCCTCGTCCTCCGCCGTCGCCCAGCCGGCCAGCGTATCGAGCAGGCGGTTCTGCATCTCCGCCGCCGCCGTCTTGGTGTAGGTGAGACAGAGAATGCATTCCGGATCGAATCCCGCCAGCAGCAGCCGCAAGACCCGCCGCACGAGCACGGCGGTCTTTCCCGTGCCGGCATTGGCGGAGACCCAGACCGAAGCTTCGGGCTCCGAGGCGCGCTCTTGATTGCGGTCGGCAATGTCCTGGAGATCGCTCATCGGCTAATCCCCCTCGCCGCCCGCATTGCCCCACTCGTCGACCCGGGCGAGCTGGGCGTAATCGTCATAGCGATAGGCGCTGCCGAAATGGGTGCCGCTCCGCCGCATCGCCTCATAGGCGCGGGCCGCGTCGTCGAACTCCTTGACGAGTCCTTCGAGCGCGGTCACCGCTTCCTCCGCAAGGGTCTCCGGCGGTCTTGAGGCCGCGTCGCGCTCCTCGCCGCCATCCCGCCGTCCCGAGGCGTGGATATAGCGCAGCGCCGAAACGGGCCGCGGCCCCATATCGCCGAAGCCCGCGAGACGCGCGATCGCAGCCTCCAGCGGAAGCTGCGGCGCATGCATTCCGTCCACCGCTTTTGCGGCCGGTGGATTGCCGGTCTTGTAGTCGTAGATGGCGAGCGTCCCGTCCTCGCGGAGATCGATCCGGTCGGCCCTTGCGGTAAGCTCGAAATCGAGCGCATCCAGGCGCAAGCTGCCGCGCACCTCGCTGACGATCTCCTGCACGCCAGCGCGCCGCAACGACTCCGTCTCGGCGAACCAGCGGGCGAAATTCTCGAAATGCGGCCGCCAAAACGCCTCGATCCGTGCCGCGCCGCCAAGCGCGGAGAACAGCTCTTCGGCGATGGCGATCAGCGTGCCGCCGATATCGTCGGGCAATCGGTCGGGATAGCGTTTGGCGAATTCCGACAGGGCGGCGTGGACCACCTTGCCGCGCAAGGCCGGATCCGCCGCTTGGCCCAAAGGCGGCAGCGGCTCGAGCCGCAGAATATCCCGCGCATAGACGTCATAGGGGTTGGCGATCCAGCGCTCGATCCGGCTGACGCTCAGCTTGCGCGGCCGGGCTGCGAGCGGCGGGCAGGGGGCCGGCTGGGTGACGGGGGAGAAACGCTCCACATGGTCCCGCATCTTTGCCCAGGCGACCCAGGGCTCCGGAGATCTCAGGCCGTCGTCAGCCCCTAACGCCTCGACCAGGGCCGTCAGCCGCTGCACCCAGCGCGAGGGGACCGTCGGCACCCCGTCCACCTTCAGCGCCCGGGTAAGATAGATATGCGCCGCCCCGAGGCTCTGTGCGAAGTCATGGGCCGAAAGCCCGATCCGCCGTTCCGGCGCCGGCAGGCCGAGCGCGCTCCGCATGGCGCGATTGAGCCAAGGTCCAGGATCCTGTGCCTTCGGCCAGGCCCCTTCGTTCAGCCCGCCGAGGATCACCGCATCGGTCTGTTGCAGCCGTGCCTCCAGCGGGCCCCAGATGAACAGACGCGGATGGGCGCCCTGCGGCGGCCGCACCACCTGTCCGGCCAATAAGCTGCGATAGAAAGCCGGATAATCGACGAAGCGTAAGTCGAGTCCTGTCCCCTCTGCGATCAGATCCCGCAGGAAGACGGAGAGCGCCTCGCCAGCATCTCCCAGCCACAGACGGTCGCTTGTGCCCGTCTCGTCCGTCGCAAGAGCTTCCGCCGCTGCCGCATGGGCTTCGGCAAGGGCCGAGGCTGGTGCCACCGGTCCCAACGCCGTCAACGGTGCAAAAGCGGCTTCCAGCGCGTCGACCAGGGCGAGCACCTTGCCGATCTCGTCCGCCCGTAGCCGCCGCGTCCCATGGGGACGGTCGGGCTCTGCCGTCACGGCGGCACGGATACCGGCGAAGCCTTGGCCGAGATAGACATCCCGAAACGCCGCCCGCTCCAATAGCCGCGCCACCGATCGCATGGCACCGGCGCTTCGCCCCATCCGCGTCAGCGGATGCTTGAGCAGCGCCATGAGCTCCGGCGGCGCGAAATCCGTCTCCGCTGCATCGAGGACAAGCGCCAGGAAGGCGCCGGGAACGGTCCGGCCGACGTGCGTGCCGGCGGAATCGTCGATGGCCAAGCCGAATTGGCGCACCCGCGCCGCCACCCGCCGGGCCAACGCACGATCCGGTGTCACCAGGGCGGCGGTGCGGTCCGGCTGCTCCACCACGTGCCGCAATATCAGGGCGATCGCTTCCGCCTCGTCCTGGGGGCCCGGCGCCTCGATCAGGGAGATACCTTCGAGCGCCTGCACGATCTCTCCGTCTCCCGGCAGCTTTTGCCAGCGGTCGGTGGTCTCCGCCGGGCGCAGCACCTCGCTCGCCAGTCGTAGCCGCGCATGCTGCGCCGCATCGGGCTCCGCGTCAGCCAATGTGGCGACATCGCCGCGATCCGCACCGAGCCGCCGGAGCAGCTCCCACATGCCCGTTTGCGGATGCTCGGGATGCCGGCCGAGCGCATCCCAGCTCTCGTCGTCGAGGCTGACGTCGAGACCGGGCAGAACGACCGCGCCGTTGGGCAAGCTGGCGAGGGTTTGCAGCAGGCGCGCCGTCGCGGGCACCGTGCCCGTGGAGCCTGCGGCGATCACCGGCGCATCGCCGATCTGCTGCAGCCGCTCGCGCTCCTGGTCCATCAACAGGCGGCGACGCTCCGCCGGAGAGACGAGGCCGTTCTCGTCGAGATAGGCCGGCCAGTGCTCGGTCACGATCTTCAGGAAGTCGATGGTCTGCGCCCAATGTCCGGCGAGCTCTTCCGGCACCAGGGTTTCGAGCTGCGAGAGATCGGTCTCTTCCCGTTCGATTTCGTCCATGAATCGTCCGAGATCGTCGGCCAGATGGGAGGCTTGCGCCGGTGTGATCGGGGGCGGCTGGTCCGGCTCTGCTGGCAAGGTTTTCTGCCAGGCGAGGATCAGCCGCATTAGGGCGAAGCGCCGCTGCAGACCCGAGATGGCCGAAGCGCCTGCCACGCCCTCGCCTTCGTCCAATCCGGCGCTGAAGAGCAAGGCGTCCTCCTCCGGGTCGCCCAGTGCCCGGATCTGAGGCAGCAATAAGGTCTTGCCCCCGCAGGCCTCGAGGAACGCCTCGCGAAGCCCGCGCGCCGCGCGGCGGGTCGGCAGATAGATCGTCATGGCGGGCAGATCGAACGGATCGGGCGGCGCACCTCCTGCGACCGGAAGCGCACCCTCCAGGATCGCCGTCGCCAACGTCCGAAGGAAGGGGGCCGATGGCGGTATGGTGTAGAGCCTGGGGCGCGGGCGCAGCGGCTCAGCCACCGTGATCCTCAAGCCGCACTTCCGCTTGCGCGACCGCCTCGGGCGTGCCGACATGCATCCACTCGCCGTCCAGCTTCACGCCAAAGAGACGCCCGGCCTTCAGAGCCCGGTCCCAAAGCACGTTGAGAGAAAATGCCCCCACGGGTGGGCCCTCGAAGAGTCGCGTATCGCAGAGCGATACCCCGGCGAACACCAACGGCGCCAAGGGGGCGTCCCCGCGCCGGGTCAGCCGCCTGTCCTCGTCCAGGAAAAAATCGCCCTTGCCCGGATAGCCCAGGCTGGTTTCTCGATCCGCCAAGAGGAGCAATGCATCCATGCGAGAAGGGTCCCACAGCTCAGCCAATGCGTTAAGCGCCGAAGCACCGTTCTCCCGCCACAGCGCATCCGAATTGTGGATAAAGAACGGACCGTCGCCCAGCAGCGGAAGGGCATGTCTCACCCCGCCGCCCGTATCCAGCAGCGCATCCCGTTCGTCGGAAATGGTGATCTCGGGCGCCCCGGGCCGCGCCTTAAGATGGTCCTCTATAATGTCCGCCAGGTAATGGACATTGACCACGGCACGTCCGACCCCGGCCGCCGCCAGACCGTCCAGCACATGGTCGATGAGGGCTTTGCCCGCCACCGGCACCAGCGGCTTGGGCCGGCTTTCGCTCAAGGGGCGCATGCGCGTGCCGAGCCCTGCGGCGAGCACCATGGCGGTTTGGACAGAGGTCAACGGACTGGTCTCTCAGAGAGATGGGGGTGGAAGCCGGCCGGCCTCCGGAAGCGCCTGCTTGTACCACGTCCGCAGCTCCGCAAGGGCCGGGTGATGCAGATTGCGCTCCAGATAGCCCGCCACCCGCGGCAGATGCTCCAGATAGCGGCGTTTGCCGTCTCGAGCGGCCAGCCGGGCGAAGATGCCGAGGATCTTGCTGGCCCGCTGCGCGCCCAGGATTGCGTAGTCGTGCAGGAAGTCTGATGTGGTGAAAGCCGGGTCGGTGTCATCGCGGCGGGAACAGTAGTAATCGAGCAGCTCCGCCTCAAGCGGCGCCGGCACGTCGACCCGCGCATCCTGCAGCAGGGAGGCGAGATCGTAGGCCAGCGGTCCCGCCAGCGCATCCTGAAAGTCGAGCAGGCCGACGCGCTGCACGCCCTCGCGCTCCGGCAACCAGACCAAGTTCGGCGAATGATAATCCCGCAGCACCCAACCGGTATCGTGAGCCGCGACCCCATCGAGCAACGGCCGCCAGACATCGAAATAAGCCTGCCGCTCCGCCTCTTCCGGATGTCTTCCGTGCACCGCCGGCCATAGCCAATCGATCAGCAACGAGACCTCGATCAGCATTGCCGCCGGATCGTAATGCGGCAGGGCATAGGCCGTATGGTCGGGAATGGGCAGCGGGCCGGCCGGCGGTGTTTTCGCCAGGTGGAGCAGCACATCCACCGCCTCCCGCATCAGCGAAGCCTGGCTGTCGCCATGGCCGTAGGACGGGGTGAAGACGTGATCCCCGAGATCCTCCAGAAGGAGGAACCCCTCATCGAGATCGGCGGCGTAGATCTCCGGCGCCGAAAGCCCGCGATCCCGCAAGGCCCCGGCCACCGCCACGAAGGGCGTGACATTTTCCGCCAGATGAGCGTGCTGACTGTAAGGCTTGCCGTCCTTGATGGGCTTCCCGTCCGGCATGGCCGGTGCGTTCATGAGAATCGCACTGTCGCCGCTATGGAGGATCGCCCGGGAATAGCTTCGCGTGGAAGCGTCGCCCTGAACGAATTCGAGCTGCGCGGTCGCGAAATCGGTGTCTTCGAGAAAAGCCACGAGCGCCTTCATCCGGGCGAGCCGGCTTGCCCAGCCGCCATGACCGGTCAGCGCAAGGTCGCGGGTTTCCGGGTCGGCGGTCTCATGGAAGGCGATCTCTAGCCGGTTATCGGCGAAGTCCCGATCCGCGCGCTCCGGCCATTCTGCGAGCACCGCGCCGTCGGCGAGGGCATCATCGAGCCCCAGCTCATCCGTCTCGCCCGGCTCCAGCCGGTAGAAATCGCAATGGTGGATGGGAATCCGGCTCGTGGTGTAGCTCTGCACCAGCCCGAAGGTCGGGCTCTGCACCTCTTCGGTGCTCCCCAGCCTGAGGATCAGCGCCCGGGCGAATGTCGTCTTGCCGGCACCGAGCGGACCTTTCAGCCCGAGGAAATCGCCCGGCAGGAGAAACAGCGCCAGCAGTTGTGCCAGCCGGTCGAGGCCGGAAAGGTCGACGCCTTCTAGCCGCCATTCGGTATCAGTCATCCTGCGAGGCTGGATTTCCGGTCGGTGTCGGTCGTTTCGAGAGCATCTTGCGGCGCGCGTGGCAGCCACACATCGAACTCGGTCCCCCGGTCGACCTCGGTGTTGAGCGCGATGTTGCCGCCATGCAGCTCCACGAGGCTCTTCACGATCGCAAGCCCGAGGCCGGCGCCCCGATGGCCGACGCCTTGCGCCCGGCTCTCGAACGGCTCGAAAATCGAATCCCGCAACTCTGCCGGAATTCCCGGCCCCTCGTCCTTCACGCGAAAGCGGATCATGTCGTCCTCTTGGTTGCAGCCCAAGATAACGGTGCTGCCCCCCGGCGAAAAGCTGATGGCATTGGAGAGGAGATTATAGAGGATTTGCACAAGGCGCTGCTCGTCTGCGGTGACGCGGTCGACGGTTTCTTCGACATGGACGGCAAGCTTCACCCCGTTCTGCTGCAGCCGGTCGCTGAGCCCCTTCTCCAGGGAGGCGACGACCCCGCGCACATCGACCCCGCCCTTTTCCAGCTGCAGCGCCCCGGCATCGATGCTGGCGAGATCGAGAATATCGTCGATGATGGTGCGCAAGGTGCGGCCCGAAGCGCGGATATCGTTCAGATATTCGGCTTGCTTCGGGGATAGCGGGTCCCGCGCCACGTCGATCAGGAAATCCGTGAACCCGACGATATTGGTGAGCGGCGTCCGCAGCTCGTAGGAAACATGCCGGATGAAGGTCGATTTCAACCGGTCCGCCGTCTCCAGCGCCTCGTTCTTCTCGATCAGCGCGCGCTCGGCCCGCACGGAGTCGCTGACATCGACATAGGTCAGCAGCGTGCCGCCATCGGGCAGAGGCAGGGCGGCGGCCGCGATCACGCTGCCGTCGTCGCGGTCGAATTGGCTCTCGTAAGGATACCGCTCCGAGGTGATGGCCGTGATGGCCGCCTTGGTTCGTGCCCATTCCGCCGGATCGTCGTGCAGCACCCGGCAGCTCTCGATCACCTCGTCGATATGGGGCTCCCCATCGAGCTGGGACGGGTTGAGGCGCCAAAGGGAGGCGAAAGCCTTGTTGTAGAGCCGCAGCGCGCCGTCCTGGGAGAACACCGCGACGCCTTCGCGCAAGGTATCGATAGTCTCCCGCTGCACCTGGATCAGCTCGTTATAGCGGCTTTCGAGCGCGAAGCGCTCCGTCACATCCTCGTAGAGATAGGTCACGCCCTGGCCCGGCACGCTGTCGATCACCACATGCAGCGCGCGCCCGTCCGGCAGGTGCCATTCATCGTCGAACTGGGCATCCCGGCCGTAGACCTCCAGCCAGGTCTGCTTCCAGTTGCGATAATCGGCTTTCTCGGGGAGGAGGCGGGAGAAGCGCAGTCGATCCAGGATTTCCGCATCGGACGGACCGCTCGCCAGCCATTCGCTGTCGAGCTTCCAGAGATCGGCATAGGCCTGATTGAAATGGACCAGCCGCTGATCTGCGTCGAAGACGGCGAAGGCGGTGGCCATGCGGTCGAAGCCGCGCAGCCGGCCGTCGATGCTCCGCTTCGCCTTTTCCGGTGATACGACTTCGCGCGCCAGACCGGCGGAGACGCCGCCGCGCCCGACCAGCTGTGCCGAATAGCGCCGCGATCCCCGGCTCGTCGGCACCAAAATCTGCTCGCGGAACTCTCCCGCCCCGGCGAGGCCCTTCTCCGCTGCCTTGCGATCCTCTGGAGCCAGGATATCGATCTGTTCCTGCACGGCGCGAGTCACGGCGTCCGCTTCCGTCGCCTCCGCATAGGCGCGGTTGACCCAGGTCAGGTTGCGGTCGGGACCGCGCAGCCAGACCGGCTCGGGAAACTTGTCGAGCAAGGATTTCAGCGCCCCGATCTGGGCATCGAGCAGCCTGTGCCGTTCGCCGACGCGCGCCATGTCGAGACGCTGGCCGGTGATATCCCGCACCTTCAGGGTGAGGCAGGGGCCGGCGGAACGCCCGTCGATCTCGATATGCTTGCCGGCGAGCGTGACGAGCATCAGGTTGAAGCCCTGGCCCTTCTCGGTCAGCTGCTTGATCGCAGCTTTCAGGCTTTCGACGCTCTCCCGCGGCAGCCACTCGGAAAACCGCATGAACGCATCGGCCGCGCTCGGAACGCCGAGGCTCGGCGGCAGATTTGCGATCAGAAGCTTCGGAGCCTGAGATTCGGTCCATGCGAAAAGGAGCTGCGGTTCTGCGGCGAGGATCGACTCCAGCCGAGTCTTGCGGCCGCGCAAGCTTTCCGCCTCGGCCATCGCCGTCTCGGCCTGGGCGCGCGACTGCCGGGTCATACGCATGGCATAGAGCGCCGTGCCGATGGCGAATGCCATCACGCCCAGCATGGTGCCGATGATGAAGAGAAGCCGGGCATCGAGCCCGTCAGGGCCCAGCACGGCCTCTTGGGCTGCCGCCTCGGAGCTCGCTGCGATCAGCAGGACCACCGAGAGAAACACGGACGGAAAAAGGTGCCGCGGACATACCGCCACTGATGCAGCCCTCCCCCATTTGGTCCGCATTGCGTGAGCTCCTATTGGCCGTCCACGCTTGAAATGATGAACGCTGCGCAAAACGATTTACGGGAGAGTGCAGGTCCGCCAGCGCGTGTCGGCGAATCACGTCTAGCTTAGCCAGAACGATGACTCTTGCACACCACGGGACAACGCTTCCGGTTAAGCAATCATTAACCGATCGGGCGCGGCGCTGCGAAGCCGCCCTGGAAGAGAGGTGACGACAGGAAAAATCTAACCTCCGCCGCCGGTGTTGAAGCGGTAAGAGCCTTGGAAGAGAAGCTGCGCCTGCTCCGAGGCATAGCGCATAGGGATGATCGGCCCGCTCCCGCCGAAATCGACGGTCCCCGTCTCGGTCCACATGGACCAATAGCGGCCGCCGATACCGAGGCTGAGAGACTCCGTCAGCGCATAGGCGAGGGTTGCCTCGAGTTGAACGCCGATGCCGCGCCCGCTCTCCGGCGAGACCAAATCGCGCAGCCGGTGATTGTCGGTGCCGTCGAAATCCACATAGGGAAGATACGCCGCCTCGCCCGTAAAGCTCAGCCGGTCGGACAACGACAGATTGACTGCCGTGCCGAGCCTGAGCGCGTGCCACACATCGTCCTCCGTGATGCCGACCACGTTGGTGGGAATCGGTGTGGCGCAGTCCGAGTTCGGATTGGCGATTTGCCTGCAGCCATTGGCGTCCATGTCCTGCCGCAGCTGGCTGTAGCCGATGAACGGCGCGATGGAATAGCGCTGGCCCTGCCACCAGGCATAGCCGACATCCACGATGCCGTATTTAATCTCGTTATCGACCGTGGAGACCGTGTTGGAATAAGGGATGAGGCCGTCGGGGAATTGGAGCCCCCAATCCTCGTCGTTCATCTTGCCGCCGCTGACCGCCCCGCCGAGCACGCCCTTGATCATGCCGCCCCAAGGCGTATCGAGCCGGGCGAAGGCTTCCCCACCGTTGCTGTCGGTGTTCTCGTAGGTCAGTCGCGAGGCGAGCCCGTAATCGCCGTGTCCCGAGAGGCCGAGATCCTTGTGGAACTGCCCCCAGCCATAAGTATAGCGGGCGCCGACCTCCAGCCGGTAGCCATTGGGTAAGCCCGGCGCTTTGACGGGCCGGAACAGTGCGGCTTCGCCACCATGACCGAAGCGATAATTCGCGCCCAGCTTAACCTGATGCATGTCGGATGAGATGCCGCTCGGCCCGCCCGGCACGGCTGAGTACCCGCCGCGCGGCGGTGACGATTGCGCCACGCTTGCCGGCGCTGAAAGATTGTCATCGAAGGAGAGAAAATCGTATTCGGCCTTCACGCTCCAGCCCGCGCCGATCGCCCGCTCCAGCCCGGTCCCGACCGTCCAGCCGAGCTCGGTCCCGCTTTCTCGCGTTGCCGCCTGTCCGAACCCGCCATTCGGCTTCGCCGTGGTTTCCGTATGGACGATGGCGAGACCGGCCTTGCCGTAAAGCAGCGTGGAATCGTCGAGCAGCCAGCCGCCCCGCACCGTGAAGCTGCCCATGGCATCGATCTTCCGCCGGCAATTGGCGCTGACATAGAAACCGCTCGTGGCGAAGCAGCTATTGGAGCCTTCGAGATCGGCAAGGCTCGCCTCCGCCTCCAAGCCGAAAACCCAATCGCCCGACTGCCAGCTATAGCCAAGCTGCCCGCCGTGAATCGGGCCGGGGCTGCGGATCTCGTCGCCGAAGAGGGGTGCGCCGAAAGGATCGCTCACATCGGCGAGGTCGAGCGCGCCGCCCGTATGATAGCCGAGATAGAAGCCGGTCCAGTCGAACGGCGTCGCAGGCTCGGCGGCAACCGGTGCGGCCAATCCGAGCGGTACCATCAATGTAAGGAACAAAAGCCCTGCGCGGCCCGCCATGCCTCAGCCCCCAACGGCGATCCGAAGAGGCGAGTTTGGGACGATTCGCCCACGCACACCACAAGGAGCGTGCATGGGCGAATAGGCCTGTGGGTAATGAAAGCCCTAGTAGCGGTAGTGCTCGGGCTTGTACGGCCCCTCCTGGGGCACGCCGATATACTTGGCTTGTTTCTCGGTCAGCTTGGTGAGCTTGGCGCCCAGCCGGCCGAGATGCAGCGCCGCCACCTTCTCGTCCAGCGGTTTCGGCAGCACATAGACCTTGTTCTCGTATTTCTCGTTGTTCTGCCAAAGCTCGATCTGCGCCAGCACCTGGTTGGTGAAGGAGGCGCTCATCACGAAGCTCGGATGGCCCGTGGCGCAGCCGAGATTCACCAGGCGTCCCTCCGCCAGCAGGATGATCCGCTTGCCGTCGGGAAATTCGATCTCGTCCACCTGCGGCTTCACGTTGTGCCACTTGTAGTTCCTGAGGCCCGAGACCTGAATCTCGGAGTCGAAATGGCCGATATTGCAGACGATGGCCCGGTCCTTCATCTGGCGCATATGGTCGGTGGTGATCACGTCGGCATTGCCGGTCGCGGTGACGAAGATGTCGCCCTTCTCGACCACATCCTCCATGGTCGCGACCTCGTAGCCCTCCATGGAAGCCTGCAGCGCGCAGATCGGGTCGATCTCGGTCACCGTCACGCGGGCGCCTTGGCCGCGCAGGGATTCCGCGCAGCCCTTGCCCACATCGCCATAGCCGCAGACCACGGCGATCTTGCCGGCGAGCATCACGTCGGTGGCGCGCTTCACGCCATCCACCAGGCTCTCGCGGCAGCCGTAGAGATTGTCGAATTTCGACTTGGTGACGCTGTCGTTCACGTTGATCGCCGGGAAGGGGAGCGTGCCCGCCTTCTGCATGTCGTAAAGACGATGCACGCCGGTGGTGGTCTCCTCCGAGACGCCCTTCATGTTGCCGCGCACCTTGGAATAGAAGCCCGGCTCCTTTTCCAGCCGCTTCTTGATGGTCTCGTAGAGGACCCGCTCCTCGTCATTCTGCGGATCCGACAGCAAGGAGGGATCCTGCTCGGCCTGTGCGCCGAGGATCACCATCAGCGTGGCGTCGCCGCCGTCGTCGAGGATCAGATTGCAGGTCTCGCCGCCCGGCCATTCCAGGGTGCGGTCGACATAGTCCCAATATTCCTCCAGCGTCTCGCCCTTATAGGCGAAGACCGGGGTTCCGCCCGCCGCGATCGCCGCGGCGGCATGGTCCTGGGTGGAGAAGATGTTGCACGACGCCCAGCGCACATCGGCGCCGAGCGCTTTCAGGGTTTCGATCAGCACGGCCGTCTGGATGGTCATATGCAGGCAGCCGGCGATGCGCGCGCCTTTCAGGGGCTGGGCTGCGCCATATTCCTCGCGCACCGCCATCAGGCCGGGCATTTCCGTCTCGGCGATGGCGATTTCCTTGCGGCCCCAATCGGCGAGCTCGATGTCTTTGACGTGATAATTCATCTGGCGGCGTCCACTCATTGCACTTGATGATGGGTCTCGCGACCGGTTGCGTCCGATAAAGATATAAAGAAGTCCTTATATATCCGTTCTCGGCGCCTCGCGCTAGGGGCCAATTGGGGCAAATTGTCGGCCCTTAACCCATTCTGTAACGTCACCCCCGGGCTTGCCCCGGGGGTCCAGAGCGGCAGAGTTCGGCGCGAGCGGCCCTAGATTGCCGGGTCAAGCCCGGCAATGACGAATAGCGAGAGGCAGACCGCTACTCCGCCGGCTGCTCGCAGAAATGGATGCGGTTGTTGAACGGATCGGTCACCGAGGTGACGAGACCCCAAGGCGCCTCTTCCAGCCCCGGCCGGTTATGCTTGTAGTTCTTCGCGATGAGCTCCGACTGGAAGGCCCGGACGCCACGCATCCGGACGAATACGGCCGAGCCCGGCGTGCCGTCGCCGTGATGCCCCGACAGGTGGATCGTAAGCCCCGCACGGGAGACCTGCGCATAGAGCGGGAGATCGTGGCTGAAGCGGTGCTCCCAATCCAGGGTGAAGCCGAGAAAGCCGAGATAGAACTCGAGCGCCTTGTCCTCGTCGAAAATCCGCAGAACGGGACACGTCTCGGTGAAGCGGATTCCGTCGGACTTGGTCTCGCCGATCTTGGCGGCGAGCACGTTCCAATCGTCGACTCCGAACTGCCGGGCGACGATCTCCAGGGTTTCGCTATGGGTGAGGTCGATCTGCCGGTCGGCGAGAGCCGCGCGCAGGCGCTTGGCCATGGCTTTGGCGTCGGTAAAGTCAGCCATCGTGCAACAATCCTCCTTCTCGGGCGATATTGGGTCAGAGCTCGCATTGCTGACGCGATCGCCGTCTCGATGAGGATCGTGCGAAAGCTGAAGAGAACGGATGCATTCACCGTACTCTCGAAAGAGAGCGCGAGCGGCAGGCTGCACCGGCCTTTCGAATAAAATATGCCGTGCGTTTTCCATGCACAATCGTTTTCGGAGTATGGTCCCATCTCACCAAAACCCGGGAGCTGCGGCATGACCTCGACCGAGATCGATCCCCATAAGCAGGGCAGGGAGATTCGCCAAACCCATTGGGAGAGCCATCTCGTGCATCGGATCGGCTGGCTGAGAGCTGCCGTCCTCGGCGCCAATGACGGTATTATCTCCACCGCCAGCGTGATCCTCGGCGTAGCCGGCGCTTCCTCCGGCAAGGAGACCGTCTTGCTTGCCGGCGTGGCCGCCATGGTCGCGGGCGCCATGTCCATGGCCGCCGGCGAATATGTCTCCGTCAGCTCTCAATCCGATACGGAAACGGCGGATCTGAACCGCGAGCGCCGGGAGCTTGCCGAGATGCCCGAAGCGGAGACCGAAGAGCTCGCCGAGATCTATGTCGGGCGCGGCGTCGAGCCGAAGCTTGCCCACGAGGTCGCGAAGCAGCTTATGGCGAAGGATGCGTTGGAGGCCCATGCCCGCGACGAGCTCGGCATCTCCGAGATCACCACGGCTCGGCCCATCCAGGCGGCGCTGACCTCCGCGGCGACCTTCACCGCCGGCGCTCTGCCGCCGCTGCTTCTCGTGCTGCTGACGCCGGAGGGCTATATCGCGATCACCGTCGCCCTCGGCACCTTGGTCGCTCTCGCCGGTCTCGGCTTTCTCGGGGCCATGGCAGGCGGTGCAGGGATCCTGAAGCCTGTTCTGCGCGTGACCTTCTGGGGTGCGCTTGCCATGGCGATCACCTATGCCATCGGCGGCCTGGTGGGGACGACGATATAGCGGTTCACACCGCTGGAGCCGTCGTTTTCGGTGTAAGCCGAAATCCATCGGCAAACACAGTGTGCGGGGCTGGATACCGGCGTTCGCCGGTATGACGGGACAATCGTTTCGTCACCGCTCCGAAGCCGTCACCCAGAGGTGGCCGCTACGCGAGCGCCTCAGGATGACGTGGGGTAGGCGGGGCGAGGCGGTCTAGCCGCTACTCCCCTTCACCGAACTTGTCCTCGATGAGATCGATCAGCGCGTTCATCGCCTCGCGGGCTTGCTCGCCTTCGGCTTCCAGCAGCACGGTCTGGCCTTGCGCAGCGCCCAGCATCATCAGCCCCATGATGGAGGTGCCGCCGACCGTGTGCCCTTCGCGGCTGACCCGCACCTCGCAAGGATATTTGGAGGCCGTGCGCACGAATTGGGCCGAGGCTCGGGCATGCAGTCCCTTCTTGTTGGGGATCAGCACCTCGGCCGTATAGAGCCGCCCGCGCTTCTTGATATCTCGAACGCTTCTCAAGGGAGGCTCAGTCCGCAGCCAAGATTTGGCTGGCGACGCTGATATATTTGCGGCCTGCCTCCTGCGCCTGGAGCACGGCCTCCTCCAGACCGCACTCGCCGCGCACGCTCGCCAGCTTCACCAGCATCGGCAGGTTCACCCCGGCGATCACCTCGACATTCTTCCGCTCCATGGCGGAGATCGCGAGATTGGACGGCGACCCGCCGAACATATCGGTCAGCACGATCACGCCCGAGCCGGAATCGACCCGGGTGAGGATTTTCAGCATCTCGTCCCGGCGGCGATCGAGATCGTCCTCCGGCCCGATGCAGATGGTCTCCAGCTGTTCCTGCGGCCCGACGACATGCTCCAGCGCGGCGCGGAACTCATCGGCCAGCTTCCCATGTGTGACGATCACGACGCCGATCATGCTCCCCCATCTCCGTCCGCCCCCGGCTCGAAGGGCGCTATCTTTGTTGGCTGAGGACGCGTGTGCAAGTGGCTTCCTAACGCTCTACGCGCGAATCGGAGGCGGCCAGGACGGCGAGCTTCACCTTCAGCGCCGAGGAAGCCTGGAAGGCTGCGAGCTTGATGATGGGCAGCGGTGTCCCGGCCACCGATGTGGTTTGCGGGTTTTCGGGTAGCATGCGCGGCACCTCCTCTTGCGGAACCAGATCGCAGATCAGCATCAGCCGGGCCTGCGGCAGAAAGGGCATTTCCACGATGCCCAGTCCCCGCACCTCCATCTTGCCAGCAAGCCGCTCCGGCGGCCCGGCGATCACCGTGCCGTCCTCGCCCGGGGCCACCCGCACCTGATCGTCGGCGACGAGCATCGGCGGATACGCGGCATCGTGCAGCGCCAGGCAGCGCAGCGCGAGATCCGATTTGCCCGCGCCGGAGCGTCCGCGCAGCAGCACCCCATAGGGTCCGAAGGCGACGCAAGTCCCATGCAACAAATCGCCGTGCATCAGCCCGCCATGCCTCGATTCGTCTGCACGATCAAAGTAATCCTCTACGCGTATTGAAGGCTAATCGCTGGCTGCGGGCAGTTGAATCACGAAGCGCGCCCCGCCGCTTGTGCGCTCGCTTTTCGGGTCGGCCTGATCGCGCCAGCTCAGGGGACGGTTCTCCGCCCAGATCTTACCCCCATGGGCCTGGATGATCTGCCGCGAGATATTGAGGCCGAGCCCGGAATTCTGCCCGAAATACTGCTCCGGCCGGTCGGTGTAGAAACGCTCGAACACGCGCTCGAGATTCTCCTCCGGAATGCCCGGCCCCTCATCCTCGATGGCGATCTCGATCGTTTTATCCTGCCGCTTGGTGAAGACCCGAACCTGTCCGTCCGCCGGCGAGAAGGAGATCGCGTTCTCCAGCAGGTTCACGATCACCTGGCTCAGACGGCTGTCGTGGCCTTCCACCACGTAGGGATCCGTGCCGGGGCTATAGGCGATGTTCAGCACCACCTCCGGTATGTCGTCCCGGTGGATATCGTTGAACAGCGAGACCGTGGTCCGCAGCAGCTCCGCCATATCGACATCGATGAGATC
Source organism: Methyloligella sp. ZOD6 (assembly GCA_050110875.1). GTDB lineage: Bacteria > Pseudomonadota > Alphaproteobacteria > Rhizobiales > Methyloligellaceae > Methyloligella. Next base: position 966,106 of record CP188828.1, on the reverse strand, counting down.
CTCGCGCGCCAGCTCCGCATCGAGACGGGAGGCATCGGAGATGTCGCTGATCAGCCGGTCCAGGCGCCGCACATCGTGCTGGATGATTTCCTGCAGCCGCTCCCGCTCCTCTTCCGTCTTGGCGAGGGGCAGGGTCTCCGTGGCCGAGCGCAGGGACGTCAGCGGATTCTTCAGCTCGTGGGCCACGTCGGCGGCGAAGTTCTCGATGGCGTCGATCCGCTTGTAGAGCGCCTGGGTCATGTCCCGCAGGGTGCCGGAGAGATGGCCGATCTCGTCGCGCCGGCTGGTGAAGTCGGGAATCTGCGCCCGCGCCTTCACGCTGTGGCGCACCCGCTCCGCCGCCGCGGCAAGCCGCTGCACCGGACCGGCGATGGTGTTGGCGAGAATGATGGACAAGATCACGGTCACCGCCGCGGCGAACAGCGATACCCGCACGATGCCCCAGCGCTCCGCGGCGACGATATTGTCGATATCGCCGCCCCGCGTGGAGAGCAGCAGCACGCCGAGCACGGCGCGCATGCGCTGCACCGGCACGGCGACGGAGACGACGAGCTCGCCCTTGTCGTTCACCCGCACGATCGGCACCGGCGTCCCGGCCAGCGCGGCGGCGACTTCCGGATAGGCCTTGCCGTTATCGCCGCCGATCTCCTCGTAGAGAGGCAGATCGTATTGCCTGAGCCGCGTTTTCACCGCCCGCCAGAACGAGGTGAGCGCATCGGGCTCCTCGGCGCTCGGCGGCGGCAGGTCGTAGCGCAGCACCTGGCCGCGGCTGTAGAACATGTCGGAATCGAGGATCAGCGCGCCGTCCCGGTTATAGATGCGCGCGCGGGAGCCCGTCGGCTTCACCAGACGTCTTAGGATCGGGGCCGCGCGCTCCGGATCGATGGTGAATTCCAAGGGGCCGCTCAGCGCCTCGTCGTCCAGATTGCTCGCCTGTCCCGATTCCAGCTCCAAAAGCCGCTCCGGGTCGAGCTGAACCTGGTCGGTATCGATACCGGCGGACGCCGCGAGGGCGCCGGCGATGATTTCGCCCTGGGTCAAGAGGCTCTGCACCCGGGCATCGATCAGACCGGCGCGAAACTGATTGAGATAGAGAATGCCGGAGACAAGAATCGCCAGCCCGATCAGGTTCAGCACCACGATCCGGCGGGTCAGGCTCGGGAAGCCGTAGCGCAGCAGCGGCAAGCCTCGCATCCAGCGCCAGCCCTGGCGGGCCTTGCCGGCGAGCGCCGTAAGCCATCGTCGCACCCGGCCTTGAGATTCGGCCTCGGGCCAGGACCTGTCGGCCTCGGCGGTCATCGCGCTCCTTCAAGCTTCATTCTTTGAAGCGGTATCCTACGCCGTAAAGCGTTTCGATCACGTCGAAATCTGTGTCCACCGCTTTGAATTTTTTGCGCAAGCGCTTGATGTGACTGTCGATGGTCCGGTCGTCGACATAGACCTGGTCGTCATAGGCCGCATCCATCAGCGCATCGCGGCTTTTCACCACGCCGGGGCGCTGAGCGAGGCTCTGCAGGATCAGGAACTCCGTCACCGTCAGCGTCACCGGATGGTCGTCCCAGACGCAAGTATGCCGCTCCGGGTCCATGCGGAGCTTGCCGCGTTCCAGCACCTTGGATTTGTCTTCGGCGAAGCTTGCGCTGTCGCGCGGCGCGGCGCGGCGCAGCACGGCTTTCACCCGCTCCACCAGCAGCCGCTGGGGGAAGGGCTTCCGGATGAAGTCGTCGGCGCCCATCTTGAGCCCGAACAACTCATCGATCTCCTCGTCCTTGGAGGTGAGGAAGATCACCGGAAGCTCGCTCCGCTGGCGTAGGCGCCGCAGCAGCTCCATGCCGTCCATGCGCGGCATCTTGATATCGAGGATAGCAAGGTCCGGTGGATTTTCCGACAGACCGTCCAGCGCACTTGCGCCGTCATTGTAAGTCTGCGTCTTATACCCCTCCGCCTCGAGTACCATCCGCAAGGACGTCAGGATGTTCCGGTCGTCGTCAACAAGTGCGATTGTTGGCATTGAGATAGCCTTTAGGGCTTCCGCCCATCTTGAGCGTTTCAGTGAGTAGGAATGTGGGGCGCAAGGCTGCTCTTAATTATGGCAGCATAGGGGCGCGCTCAGCGCCGCCAAGTTGTGAGAAATCAATATAGATCATTGTGGTACAAGTAAATATGTCAACTGAGGATAATCCGAGCCGAGCCGAACTCGCCGCCGATGCCCGTTCACTTCTCCGCCGCGCCTTGAAGGGAGCGCTGGCAACACTTGATTCGGAGACCGGCGGCCCATACGCCTCCCTCGTAACCTTGGCGACCGATGCCGCAGGGTGCCCGACCTTCCTGATCTCGACCCTGGCGCGCCACACCAAGAACCTGGTGGCGAACCCGCGCGCCTCCATTCTCGTCGACGGCACCGATGGGCTGGGCAATCCGCTGGAAGGCGCGCGCGTCTCGGTGCACGGCAAAGCCGAGCCGGTGGACGACGAGGCCGTCGCCAGGCGCTTCGTCGCTCGCCATCAATCCTCCGCCGGTTACGCGGGCTTCAACGATTTCGGATTCTGGCGGCTGAAGCCGGAAGGCGCCCATTATATCGGCGGCTTCGGACGCATCCTCGACTTTGCCCCCGAGGAGCTGCTGACAGATATCAGCAATCTCAAGCCTCTGTTCGAGGCGGAGGAGGGGATGATCGCCCATATGAACGAGGATCATGCCGACGCCATCGAGCTTTACGCGACCCAGCTTCTGGGGGCGGAGCCGGGCCATTGGCGCATGGTTTCCTGCGATTCCGAAGGGTGCGACCTGCAATGCGGCGCGAAGATCATCCGGCTTCCCTTCGATGAGCCCGCAAAGGTCCCGGAGGACGTGCACAAGGCCCTGGTCAATCTGGCGCAGCGCGCCCGCGCCAAAGCGGCATGAAAGAGCTCGGCATGAAGCAAGGCGGCATGAGAAAAGGCGGCATGACCGGCCGGGTTTCCGACAATTCATGAGCCGTGGTGTTGTTGCGGCCGGCCATTGGCTCACCGCCAAGGCGGCCGCCGATATCTTGGGCGAGGGCGGCAACGCCTTCGACGCGGCCATCGCAGGCATCGCCATGGCGGCGGTCGCCGAGCCGGTGCTCGCTTCTCTCGGCGGCGGCGGTTTCCTCATGGCACGTCAGGCGGACGGCACGACGGCGCTCTACGATTTCTTCGTCGAGACGCCGCAGCGCCGAAGGCCTGAAAACGAGACCGCCGTCGCGGCGATCCTCGCCGACTTCGGGCCCGCCACCCAGGAATTCCATATCGGCCTCGGCACCAGCGCCACGCCCGGACAAGTCCCGGGCCTTTTCGCCATCCACGAGGCGCTTGCGGGCTTGCCCATGGCGCGACTTTTCGCCCCGGCCATTGCCGCGGCGCGGGAGGGCGTGCAACTCACCCGTTTTCAGGCCTATCTGTTCAGCGTCGTGGCGCCGATCCTGACCGCAAGCGCCGGCGTCCGCGCCGTCTTCGCGCCCGAAGGCCGGCTTCTCGCCGAAGGCGACCGACTCAAGAATCCGGCCATGGCCGAGACTCTGGAAGGCCTGGCGGAAGACGGCGAGGCGCTCTTCACCAATGGCGCCGTCGGCCAGGCGATCTGCGAACAGTCCGAGCGGGAAGGCGGGCATCTGACGGCGGACGATCTGGCGGGTTATCGGGTGGCCAAGCGGGCGCCGCTATTCTGGAATTACAAGGGCGCGGAGCTGGCCCTGAATCCGCCTCCGGCCGCCAGCGGCGCTCTGATCGCCTACGGTCTCGGCGTGCTGGAAGCCCTCGGCGATGCGCCGCCGGACGTGCTCCATCTCTATCGTGCCCTTGCCGCGACCAACGACGCGCGCCGCAGACATGGCGACAGCCTCGCCCGGAAGCTTCGTGACGGCGATCTGGCGGAGGAATTCGCCAAGCTCGCCGTCCATCCGCCCGCCTATCGCGGCACCACCCATATCAGCGTCATAGACGAAGCCGGCAACGCCGCCGCGGTCAGCCTGTCCAACGGCGAAGGCAACGGCCACATGGTCGGCGATTTCGGCTTCATGTTGAACAATATGCTGGGCGAGGAGGATCTTTCGCCCGATGGGCTCGGCCGGTGGCGCGAAGGCGTGCGCCTCTCCTCCATGATGGCGCCGACCGTCATCCGCGAGCCGGACGGAACGGTCACCGCCCTCGGCACCGGCGGCTCCAACCGCATCCGCACGGCGATCCTGCAGGTCGCCCTGAATCTCGTTGATCGCGGCATGGATCTTGAGGCGGCGGTCTGCGCCCCACGCATGCATGTGGAGAAGTCCGGCATGCTGAGCTACGAGCCCGGCCTCGACATGGCGGCGGCCTTGCAAGAGGCCGCCGAGTCCCATGCCTGGCCGGAGCGCAATCTCTTCTTCGGCGGGGTGCATGCCGCCCGCCGCCATCCGGACGGCCGGCTGGAAGGCATCGGCGATCCCCGCCGCGGCGGCGACAGCACGCTCGTTTGAGGTGGTCTCCACGGCTACGCTGCGCCGCAGCCTACCCCCTCTCCGGGGGAGAGGGTTGGGGTGAGGGGGTGCTCACCTATCGATTCTTTGTCCTCCTCACCCGGATGCTGCGCATCCGACCTCTCCTCGGCGGGGAGAGGTGATCTCACTCAGCCGCCAACTAAGCCGCCGCTGGAAACGCGGCGCGCTTCCCCGTAAGACTGGCCGCCATGCAAAAAGCCATCGCGATTCGTCATGTTCTCTTCGAAGGCCTCGGAAGCCTCGAAGCGGTGTTGCAGGCGCGCCAGATCGAGCTGCAATATCTCGACGCCGGCATCGACGATCTGGGGCCGGCCGCCAATGCCGATCTCTTGCTCATTCTCGGCGGATCGATCTCCGCCTATCAGCATGACGAGTTCCCGTTTCTCAAGCGCGAGATCGCCGTCATCAAGCGTGCCATGGACCGCGGCGTCCCCACCTTCGGCATCTGCCTCGGCGCACAGCTCATGAGCTTGGGCCTGGGCGCCAAGGTCTACGCCAACCGCGAGTGCGAGATCGGTTGGGCCCCCATCGCGCTTACCGAGGAAGGCAAGGAATCGGCCCTCGCGGTGCTCGGCGCCAATGGCGGCCAGGTGCTCCATTGGCACAAGGACGTCTTCGACCTGCCGGAAGGCACCACGCGCCTCGCCTCGACCGAGCTCACGCCGAACCAGGCCTTCTCCAAGGGGAGGCGGATCCTAGGGGTTCAGTTTCATCCAGAGCTTCAGGTAAACAATCTGGAGCGCTGGCTGATCGCCACCAGCCAAGCGCTGCGCGGGGCGGGCATCCGGCCCCAGAGCTTGCGCGATCAGGCGCGGACGCACGGGCCAGGCATGGAACGGACCGGTAAGGCCCTGCTCAACGCCTGGCTGGATCAGCTCGACTAGCGGAACGGAAAAGCGCCACTAATGATCGTGGTGCTCGTGGTGCTCCTCGTGCTCTTCGTCGTGTTCGTGCTCGTGCACTTTGCCGCCATCGGCGGTCACCAGATACCACTCGCCGCCGAAGGCATGGATATCCCAGCCCTTGGGCTCTTCGCCGGTCTTGTCCTTGACGAAATAATAGAGCGGCCAGCCGTTATAGGTGATCTGGCTGCTGCCGTCCTTGCGTTCCACGGTGCCGATCAGTTCGCTGTCGGCGCCTTCGCCGGCGGTCGCGCTGTCGCCCGTGAAAGGCGGCCAAGCCTTGGCGCAATCGTCATAGCAGGTGGCTTTGGCGTCCGTCTCTCCGGTCCCCTGGGTGTCGGGCACGAAGAGATAGAGCGGCTTGCCCTCGCCGTCGGCGATGTACTCGTCATAGACCTCGCTCTCCTGAACGGTGATCTTGCCGTCCTCGGCCTGCGCCGGCAGCACGACGAAAAACGCTGCAGCGAACAGCGCCAAAAATCCAAAACGCATTGTGTCACTCCTAAAAGGGGCTAAAGGAAAGAGACGCCCAAGCTTTCGCACCTGTTCCGTAGCAGCGGAGCCTAGGCAATGCGCGCCTCTCTGGCCAGGGCGCGAATCGCCTAATCGTCTTACGCCCTACGGGGTGAAGCCCTCTGAACCCCTGAGGTGAGCCGGACGTTCCTTCCGCGTTCGAAAACGCGCCGCCGCTCGGCAGCGCAGGGAGGAAGCATGATCAACGTTTATCTCTTCATCGAGCTTTTGGGCGCCGCCAATCCGGCGACCGCCATGGACGAGCTGAACGCGCTCAAGATGGAGGAATGCCGGTTCGCCAATGTGGTGAAGCTGTCGGATGAGAAGTTGGTGGCCCAGCTCGATTGCGAGACCTCCGACGCGCGGAAAAGGCCGTCTTCCGCCACATCTCCAAGGTCGAGGGCGTGGTTCAGACCAACCTCGTCGCCGCGGTGCGGCCGCGGGACGGGTAGGGGTAGCCTCATGGTTCGAGACGCTCACTGCGTGAGCCCTCACCATGAGGAGAACCGCTGAGACCAGCCCAACCCTAAGCCGAGGACGTAGCGAGCCGCAGCCTTACGCCTCATCCTGAGGGCGAGCGACGCTTGCATCTCGAAGGATGCAGGTCCGGAAGGTCTATCCACACTCTTTGTCATATCGGATGAAGGCAGAACGAGCCGCCCCATTGCCCTCACGCGAAACCGCGCTAAAGTCAGCGGCGTTTTGGGGAAACGTCATCGGATAGTTGGCGCCGGATGCGTGGTGTTGAGCTTGCTGCTCGGCGGCTGCACCACGACGGTTGAAACGCCGCCGCCCGAACCGCCGCAGCCGCGCCTGTCGGCCCATCCCGCCACGGAGCGGGAACGGGCGATCCTCATGCACAATCTGAAGAAGAAGCTGCCGAAGGACATGCAGCCTGAGATCGGCAAGGCGCTCTTCGCACTGGTGCCCGGCGGCGGGAGCTATTCCTGCGGCATGGTGCGGACCGCCGCCGCCGCTGGCGGCGCGGCCCCGTGGCGGATTTTCGAGTTCACCGTGGTGGCGGACGGCAACTCCCGCATGAACATCAGCAAGCCGGGCCAGGAAGAGGCTCTGATGGCCCGCTGCCGTTCGCGCGGGCTCGGCCTGGAGGATTAGGGAGCCACACCGGTAATCATCTCTTCAGTCCCACACCGCTATCCTTTCGGGAGGGGAAGGGGACTGTTGGCCCATGCGATTGCTGGTCATTTTTATGCTTTGCGGGACGCTCTCCGCCTGCGCCACCCCGGATGAGCCCGCGGCGCCATATCATCCACCCCGAATCACCCATCCGCCCGGCCAGGTCTACACGCCCGATGCCGAGGAACGCGCGCACATCGCTGCAACCTTGAGGCCGGTTCTGGGCGGCCGGCAGCCGGAACTCGGCAAGGTGCTCTCGCTCACTGCCCATGGCGGCATCCAGAGCTGCGGCATGGTTCGTTCCGGCCCGGGTTGGCGCGCCTTCGCCATGATGCGACCCACAAGCGGGAAGCCCGACATAAACCTCGCCACACCGAACCGGGAACACATCCTTCTGGAGATCTGCGCGGCGGAAAGCATGCCGATTACGGATTAATGCGCCGCCTCCCAGTTAGCGCCGGCGCGGGCATCCACCTTCAGCGGCACTTTGAGCTGGACCAGCGGTTCTGCGGCGCGGGACATCACCTGCTTGGCGATCTCCATGGTCTTCTCCGCTTCCGACTCGTCCGCCTCGAAGACCAGCTCGTCATGCACCTGCATCAGCATCTTGGCGTGCACGCCAGCCTCTTCCAGCGCCGCCGCCATTTTGATCATGGCGCGCCGGATGATATCCGCCGCCGAGCCCTGAATCGGGGCATTGATCGCCGCCCGCTCGTAATTGCCGCGGAGTGACGGGTTCTTGGTGTTGATCTCCGGATAGTGCGCCTTCCGGCCGAAGATGGTGGTGACATAGCCAGTCCGCCGGCACGCCGCCTTCATCTCCTCCATGTAATCCTTGATGCCAGGGAAGCGCTCGAAATAAGTGTTGATGTAATCCGCCGCCTCGCCCCTTGGAATGCGCAGCTGGTTGGCGAGCCCGAAGGCCGAGATGCCGTAGATGATCCCGAAATTGATCGCCTTGGCCTTGCGCCGTGTCGCCGGGTCCATCTCCGCGATGGGCACGCCGAACATCTCGCTCGCCGTCATGGCGTGGATGTCGAGATCGTCGGCGAACGCCTGCACCAATGCCGGGATCTCCGCCATATGGGCCAGCACCCGCAGCTCGATCTGACTGTAATCCGCCGAGATCAGCACCTTGCCCGGCTCGGCGATGAAGGCCTTGCGGATCGCGCGCCCCTCTTCGGTGCGCACCGGGATGTTCTGCAAGTTCGGATCTTGGCTTGAGAGCCGCCCCGTGGTCGTCGCGGCCAGGGCGTAGGAGGTGTGGACGCGCCCCGTCTCCGCGTTGATGTAGCCGGGCAGCGCATCCGTATAGGTGCTCTTCAGCTTGGCGATCTGCCGCCAGTCCAGGATCTTCTGGGGCAGCTCGTGACCGGAAGCCGCCAGCTCCTCCAGGATCGAGGCATCCGTCGACCAGGCGCCGGTCTTGGTCTTCTTGCCGCCGGGCAGGCTCATCTTGTCGAACAGGATCTCGCCGAGCTGCTTGGGCGAGCCGATATTGAACTTTTCGCCCGCCGAGGCTTCGATCTCTTCCTCCAGCCGCGCGATCTCCTGGGCGAACTTGCCCGACAGCGAGCCGAGAAAGCCCCGATCGACCTTCACGCCGGCCGCCTCCATCTCCGCCAGAACCGGCGCGATGGGTCTTTCAAGCGTCTCGTAGACCGTGGTGACATGCTCCGCCGCCAGCCGCGGCCGCAGCACCATCCAGAGGCGCAGCGCGATATCCGCCTCCTCGCCGGCATATTCGGTGGCTTGCGGGATCGCGACCTTGTCGAAGGTGACCGCCGATTTGCCCGTGCCCAAAACCTCTTTCTGGGTCAGGCAGGTATGGGAGAGCAGGGAGCCGGCCAGCTCGAAAGGCAAATGCTTCCCGCGGCCCGCATCCAGCGCATAGGACATCAGGCAGGGATCGTCGAAGCCGGTGAGCTCGATGCCGTGACGGCGGAGCGCGATCATGTCGTACTTCGCATTCGAGACGATCTTGAGAACGCTGTCGTCCTCCAGGACCGGCTTCAGCAGGTCGAGGGCCGTGCGGATGTCGATCTGATCCGGCGCGGCACCGGAAAGCTCCAGCCCGTCCTCGGCCTTGTGCGCCAGCGGCACGTAAGCCGCCTTGCCCGGCTCCAGCGACAGCGCCACGCCGGTCAGGTTGCCCTGCATGGCGATCTGGGTGTCGAGCTTCGTGGCGAAGGCGAGATGGCCGCAATCCCGTGCCGCCGTCAGCAGCTCTTCAAGCCGGCCAGCATCGGTCACCGTCTCGTATTGGCTGCGGTCGAGCGGGATCTGGGAAAGCGTTTCCGCCCGGTTCATGGCCAGTTGTGCCGGCGTGCCCGCCTCGCCGTTCGCCCGGGTCGGCGCCACCATGCCGCCGTCGCCTTGCGTCTTCTTGCGCAACGGGTGGTCGTAAGCCGCCCCGCCGCGTTTCGGCTTGGAAGGCACGGCGCCTTCGGGCAATTCGTGGCCGAGACCCTCCGCCACCCGCTTCAAAAGCGTGGTGAACTCCATCTTGCGCATGAAGCTCGTGAGCGTATCGGCGTCGGGGGTGCGGACCGCCGTGAGATCCAGCGGCACCTCCAGGGGCATGTCGCAATCGAGCGTCACCAGCTTGTGGGAGAGCCGCGCCTGGTCGGCGAACTCGATGAGATTTTCCCGCCGCTTGTTCTGCTTGATCTCGTCGGCGCGCTGCAGGAGCGTTTCCAGGTCCCCGTATTCGTTGATCAAGAGCGCCGCCGTCTTCACGCCGATGCCGGGCACGCCCGGCACATTGTCCGTGGTGTCGCCGATCAGCGACTGCACCTCGATCACCTTGGAGGGCGGCACGCCGAACTTTTCCTCGACCTCCGGCTCGCCGATCACCTTGTTCTTCATGGTGTCGTACATCTGGATGCCCGGACGCACGAGCTGCATGAGATCCTTGTCCGACGAGACGATGGTGACGTCCGCGCCGGCCGTGTGGGCCTGGCAGGCATAGGTGGCGATGATGTCGTCCGCCTCGTAGCCCTTCTGCTCGATGCAGGCGACATTGAACGCCTTTACCGCCTCGCGGATCAGCGGAAATTGCGGAATCAAATCTTCCGGCGTGTCCGGGCGGTGGGCCTTGTAGTCCTGATAGAGCTCGTTCCGGAAGGTCTTCTCCGAATAGTCGAAGACCACGGCCAGATGGGTCGGCGGCTGCAGCTCGCCCGCATCGCGCAGCAGCTTCCACAGCATGCCGCAGAAGCCGTGCACCGCCCCGATGGGCAGGCTGTCGGAGGGGCGCGTCAGCGGCGGAAGCGCATGATAGGCGCGGAAGATATAGCCGGAGCCGTCGACCAGATAGACATGGTCGCCCTTCGCCACGGGCTTGGCGAAGGAGGTGTCGATCTGGTCCGGCGCGTCATTGTCGGTGAAAGTCATGGGATGGGAATATAGGGTGCCGCGCCCAGCCCGTCAGCAGGGGGATTTGGCTCTCAACAGCAGGAGTTTGCCGTCATGCCCGGCTTTATGACGGGCATCCACGAAACGGCGTCTCGATGGCTTCAAGACGTGGATGGCCGGGGCAGGTTTACGACCGGGTTTGCAAAGCGGAGCCCGGTTGCCAGGCCATGACGCCAGAGGTTCAGACTATCGGTTGGCCGCAGCGCTCTCCCTCTCCCCTGTGGGGAGAGGGAAATCCCCCTAATTCGACTTCTCGAGCTGGGGCTGCTGTTCGGACCCTTGCGGCGCGAAGCTCTTGCCCTCGCCGCCGAAGGTCTTCTCGATATATTTGTCGAAATATTTCTTCAGCACCGGGAAGTCGTGGGCGAAGCGCAGGAAATCCTTCTTCGCCATGAACAGCACCTCGGTATCCTCCAGCGCCTCGACGAGACCGGTCCGCAGCAGCGGCCGCACCATCATGCGCTCGCCCACGTGATCGCCGGGACCGAGATCGCGAATCAGATGCTCGTCCGTCTCTGGGTTGTCGATCTTCAGCTTCAGCTTGCCCGACAGCACCAGATAGAAGCCGTCCAGGATCATGCCCGGCTCGAAGACGATATCGCCCTTGCGATAATGGATATAGCGCGTGGCCGGCGGGTTGCCCTGGATGAGCACCAGGTTCGGCGGCATGAAGGCGTTCAAGATCCAGGTGAACAGCAGACGCGCCTTGGCCTGGAAGCCGGGAATGAAGGAGAGATAGAAGCCGCGCCACAGCAGCCAGGCCAGGAAGCCCGTCAGCTTGAAGCCGTAGACATCCGCCACCGCCTTGGTGGTGCCCAGCGAGGCGAGGGAGCCTTTCGACTTATAGGCAAACGGCTTTAGCGGCTTGTCTCTCAGCGAAGCGAGCAGGTTGAGCGCGAGCTGATGGCCCTCGCGCACGGCGAATTGCGCCGTCTGGGGCGCATAGGCCTGGGGGTCGTCATCCGGCTCGTCTTCCAATGGAATCAGCGCCACGTCGCCCAGCGCCCAGACATGGTCACGTCCGGGCACGCGCATGGTGCGGTCCACCTGGATGCGGCCCCATTTCATGTCGAGCCCCAGCGCCGAGACCAGCTGGCGCGGCCCGTTGCCGATGGTGGCGACGATGGTGCCGGTCGGGATCAGAGCGCCGTTGGTCAGCTCGACCGCCGTGGAGGTCGCCGATTTCGTGCCGACCCCTGTGATCACCTCGATGCCTTCCAGCTTCAGGCGCCGGGCGGCGTAATTCGCCAGATCCTCGGCGAAGGTCGGCAGGATACGGTCCGCGTATTCCACCAGCAGAACGCGAATATCGTCCTTCGTGACGTTGGGATAGTAGCGGATCGCCTGGTGGATCAGGGCGTTCACCTCGCCCACGGTCTCCACGCCGGAGAAGCCCGCCCCCACCACGACGAAAGTGAGCAGCTGACGCTTTTGCGCCGGGCTGGTGGCGACATCCGCCATCTCCAGGCAGGAGAGAACGTGGTTCCGTAGCCTATGGGCGTCGGAGACCTGCTTCATGGTGAGCGCATGCTCCGGCAGGCCCGGGAAACGGCTGAGATCCACCGTGGTGCCGAGGGAGATGATCAGCTCGTCGTAAGGGAGCTCCACCGGGATGCGGCTCGAGCCCTGGACGACGATGACCGTCTTCTTGTCGAAATCGACGCCGGCGACTTCCGCTTGGCGCACCTGCACGTCGCGCAAGAGCTGGCGCAGCGGCACCACCGCGTCGGAGGAGTGAATGCCGCCGGCCGCCACCTCGGGCAGCAGCGGCTGGAAGACGAAATAATTGTTGCCGTTGACGAGCTCGACATCGACCGTGTCGCGTCCGCGTTTGGCCAGCGCCTTCGCCGCGAACACGCCGCCGAAGCCGCCGCCGAGCACCAGAACCTTCTTCTTCGCCGAATCTTTCTTAGCCAAAGTTCTTTCCCATTCGCCCCGAATGCCTGGAGCATATCTTCTCCCAACCGTGCTTCGATAGGTACGCCTATGGCGGGCCACGTCAAGTCGTGCTGCACTGCAACATTGTCGCTGAGGTTGAAAGAACGAGAGAAGCCCGGCCCCTGCAGGAGCCGGACTTCATAGGCGATTTCTGCCTACGCCAAGGCGTTCTTGATCGCGCGCTCGACGGGCGAATCGTCTCCGTCGTCCCGGTCGGGGCTGAACGGGGTCTTGGGCAGCAATGGCGGTTGCGCCAGGAAGCGCGGCCGCATCCCGCGATGAGGCTGCGCCGAATGGACGATGAACGGATGACAGAGATAGACCGTCCCGGCCTTCCCCGTTGCCAAGACCTCCGGGCAATGCTCCGTCTCGGCAAATCCATCCGCCGCCAGGTCCCGTAAGCTCAGCCCCGCTTCGCCGGCCGGGGCGAGCTTACGCGCGATATCGGCATGGGAGCCGACCCGGATACGCGTCGGCGCGTCCCGCTCCCCGACATCGGAGAACAGGAACAGCATCAGCAAGGCGCGTCCTTTGGAGCGGATATTCGCACGCCAAGACAGAAAATCGGTCTCGTCGAAGCCGAAGCTCATATCCACATGCCACCCCGTATCGCCGGGATCGTCCGGCGATGGAAAGCGGACCGGGAACGTTCCCATGCTGCCGCATGGCAGCCATCGATCCACGCCCACAAGCCGATCGTAGGCTGCGCGAAGCTCCGCTGTGTTCGCGGCATCTACAAAAGGCGTTTGGGTATACATGCCGAGCCGGACCACGGGCATGGTCCAAGTGGCGGGATCGCCCGCATCGCAAGGGATGTCCCGCCACAAAATCTCCCTGGCCCGCTCTGCGAGCGCTTGGGGAAAGGCATCATCGATACGGACGAAGCCGTCCTCGACGAACTGGTTCGCTTGCGCGTCGCTCAAAGCGCGCGCCGGTTTTCGTGTCTCTGGCATGAGAGTTTCCAATCGCTATCGGGTCAGACACGCACCGCGCATCGCGCAGGCATCGTGCTGACGAGAACCTTCGGCGCGTTGCGCGCCACTCTTCCCGCTCGCAGAGCGAGCGCAGCCCGTTAGGCTCGGAAGAAGGTCGAGGCGATAATGGAAACGAACATCGTCATGGTGCGGGAAATGTGGACGCGGCCTCTCCGCCGCGTCAAGCGGCACAGGCTTCACGACAGCGAATAATTCGGCGGAAGCGGGCCCGGCCGTCCCTCAGGCCGGGCCCCAAGGCCGATAGGCCCCCGCTAACAAAGGCCGATAGGCCCCTCTATAGATTGTCGCGCCGGGCCCGGATCATTTCGCGGCTGCGAGCGCCTGTACCCGCGTGGGATGGGGGCTTTCGAGCTTGGCCCAGGCGGGGCGGCGGAACAGAAAGACGAGCGGGGTCCACCGCACGATCGCGAAGAAGATCAGCGGACTGACCGCCGCGACCGTGGTGACGGTCAGCGAGACCAGCCCGGTATCAAGATCCGGCGAAAAGCTCAGAAGCACGGTCCGCATCACCGCCATGGGTAGGAAGAAGGCGAGATATACGACGATCGAGTTCTCCCCGGCGAAGCGCAGGCTGCGCGCCCAGCCCCAAGTCGAGAGCAGGGCGGAGAAGGCGACCACCGCCATGGCTCCCAGAAAGCCGAGCCCAAGCCCGATCACCGGCAGTTCCGAATAGCCGCCGAATACCATGCCGGCCTCGAGCAGCGCCCAGGCGATCAGGAAGGCGCCGGCGCCCCGCCGATGGGTCATCGCGGTCTCGGCCAAGCGGAAGACGTAAGGCGCGAACCCATAGCCGGTGTAGAAATAGACGTAGCGGATGCAGAACTCGTCCAAGACGACCCAGCCCGTCTCCGGCTGGGCGATCTGCAGCAGGCAGGCCCCGGCGAACATGAGCGGCACGGGCACCCGTCGGGTGAGCTTCGTCACCACGAAGAACACCGGCAGCAGATAGATGAACCAGAGCGTGCCGAAGGGCTGAAGGAAGGCGAGGAGATATTGCTCCGCCACGCCCGTCCAGCCGAGCTCGGCGGCGAAGCCCGTCGCCTTGAAGGCGAACTGGATGGTCACCCACAGCACATAGAAATAGGCGAAATGGACGACCTTCTTGTCGAGATAGGTCTTCCAGTCCCGGTCGATGACGCGCGCGAGGAAGAGGCCGGAGATCAGGAAGAAATCGGGCATGCGGAAGGGCTTTGCGAACGCGACCAGCGCTCCCATCCAGCTGGTCTCCCCCGTTGCAGCCTCCACGCCCAGAGTCGAATGCATCATCACCACCATGACGATGCAGAAGCCCTTGGCGTAATCGACCCAGCCCACTCTGGTCTTATTGGCTTCCATGTCTCCGGCCTCCTCCCCGGCTCCCCCTTAAAAGGAGTGGCGCGGGTAAAGAAATGGTGCGAACGGCCGTGCAAGAGCTGGGCTAACCTTCCGGTAACCATGAAAACGGAGATAGCCCAGCGGGTTACGGAAAGTGCCGTGATCCCGCCCTGGCCCGAACCCAGCGCCGGGTGACCCAAATCGGCACAAAGCTGCCGGCGGTGCTGTTTCAAACTGAAAGCTTGAACGAAATCGGGAATAGGCTCGGTGCCGCCCACGCCCGGCCTTCGATGTCGCAAGGCGGCGCCCTTGCCCCTTGGCAAATCGCTTGTCAGCGCCTACACCTCTGACCCGCCGCGATTGCCCCGGGGCCGGGGCTCCTCTAATGTCGCGGCAAGCGTAGCAGGCACCCGTAGCTCAGTTGGATAGAGCGCTGCCCTCCGAAGGCAGAGGTCATAGGTTCGAATCCTATCGGGTGCGCCACTTTCTCCAATTCGATTGATGCTGAGTAACGCCGCGCTGGACTCGCGATGAGCCGAATGCGGCTCAAATCGTCGATGGTGAGCTTTGCCGTCTCAAACGGAGCACCATTGCCAAACCATCGTCCTATGAATGATGAACGGACGCCTCAGGCCACTTTGCCATGCTCGGCGAGGAAGCTCAGCAGGGCTCTGACGCGCGCCGGCAAGGGACCGCCCTGGCCGGTATAGACAGCGTGGAAACACTCGCCGTCCTCGGCGTAACAATCTTCGAGCACGGGCTTCAGCCGGCCGGCCGCGATATCCTCCCGCACGGTGAAGGCGGCGAGGCGCGCAAGGCCGAGCCCCTTTAGCGCCATCCGGCGGATTGCCTCTCCGTCGCTGGCCTGAACGCAGACCGGCGGCGAGGCGTGAACCGGCTCGCCGTCGCAGAGGAAGCGCCAGCCCTCGATCTCGCGCGGATAGCCGAACCCGATCCTTGTGTGCCGGTCGAGGTCCGAGACGCTCGCTGGCTCGCCCACGCGCTGAAGATAATCCGGCGCGGCGACGATCAACATCGGCGTTTCGCCGAGCTTGCGTGCGATGAGGCTCGAATCCTTCAGCGGGCCGGCGCGGACGACCACATCGGTCCGTTCCGCGAGGAGGTCGATCACCGCATCGGTGAGCACGATATCGAGCATGATTTCGGGATACTGTGCGAGAAACGCCGGCAGGATCGGCTCCAGGATGTGGGTCGCGTAGGACGCGCTCGTGTTCAGCCGAATGCGTCCGACGGGCCGTTCGCCGCGCCCGGCCTGCCGCTCGGCCTCTTCGATGTCCGACAGAATCGCGGCCGCGCGCTCGTAGAAGGCGCAGCCTTCGGCCGTCAGATCCAGGCGGCGAGTCGAGCGGTTGAAGAGCCGGGCGCCGAGCCGCGCCTCCAGGCGGGAGATCAGCTTGCTAACCGCTGATTGGGACATCCCCAATTGCCGCGCCGCATGGGAAAACCCACCCAGTTCGACGACCTGGGCGAAGACCTCCATTTCACCGCTGCGGTTTATGCTGACGCGCGACATATGAATTCAATTCACTAGTTATATTCTAAAGAGACATATAATTCATGATATGATTGGCGCCTAGGTTCTGTCCATCGAAATCACTGGACGGGACTTGCTTCATGCCCCTTGCTCTTTACGCGCTGGCGGCCGGCGCCTTTGGCATCGGCGTCACCGAATTCGTCATCATGGGTCTGCTTCTTGAGGTGAGCCGCGATCTCGGCGTGTCGGTGGCGGCGGCGGGCATGCTGATTTCCGGCTATGCGCTGGGAGTCGTGATCGGCGCGCCGGTGCTGACGGTCTTCACCGCGAGCTGGAATCGCAAGCATGTGCTGCTCGGACTGATGGGAATCTTCATCATCGGCAATGCAGCCTGCGCGGTCGCGCCGACTTATGGTCTGCTGATGGCGGCGCGCGTGCTGACCGCGCTGACCCACGGCACTTATTTCGGTGTCGGCTCGGTTTTCGCCGCCAGCCTCGTCGGAAAGGACAGACAGGCATCGGCCATCGCCATCATGTTCACCGGGCTGACGCTCGCCAACATTCTCGGCGTGCCGGCCGGCACGTGGCTCGGCCAGCAATTCGGTTGGCGCATGACGTTCTGGGCGGTGACGGTCATTGGCGTGCTGGCATTCGCCATTCTCGTCCTGCTCGTGCCATCGGATCGTTCTCAGGCGGTGCAATCGAGCTGGAAGGCGGATCTGAAGGCCGTGTCCCGCGCCCCGGTGCTGCTCGGCTTCCTGACCACGGTTCTCGGCTTTGCCGGTGTCTTCGCCTTGTTCACCTATATCGCGCCGCTGCTCACGCAGGTCAGCGGGTTTGCCGACAGCGCCGTCTCGCCGATCCTGCTGGTGTTCGGCGGCGGTCTGGTCCTCGGCAATCTTCTCGGCGGGCGGTTGGCGGACATCCGGCTGAAGACTGCGCTCATCGCCAGCATGGCCGCGCTCGGCCTGGTGCTGGCGATCATGACGGTGGGGCTCCAAAGCCAGATCGCGGCGGTCGCGCTCACGGGCCTTCTCGGGGCGGCGGGATTTGCGACGGTGCCACCGCTTCAGTCCTGGGTCTTGTCCAAGGCCGTCGGCGCCGGTGAAAGCCTCGCCTCCAGCCTTAACATCGCAGCTTTCAATCTCGGCAATGCGCTCGGGGCTTGGGCGGGCGGTGTCGTGATCTCGCAGGGGCCGGGGCTGAAGGCCCTGCCGCTTGCGGCTGCGGCATTCCCCGCGCTTGCCATTATGGTCGCGCTTACCGCCTTCGCGCTCGAACGGCGACGCGATCTCTTCCGCTTATCGGATCGCGAGGACCCGCAGGTGTTTGGTGAGCGGGAATTAGCCCCAGAAGGGGTCAACTGCGATAGGGGGTAAGATCGATCTCGCGCAGCGGGTTGCCGCCGTCGATGAACAGGCGCCCCTGGAAGGTCGTGCGCACAACGGCAATCCGAAAGAGAGAAACCATAGGATGACCGGGGATCGATCTCCACATGAGCGAAAGAAATCCTGAACCGGCCGGTTGGCCGGGCCGCCTCCTGCGCTACACTTCTGCAGGCAACCGAGGGAGGAACGCGTGGCTGAAACAGGCGGTAACGGTGCTGAAGCGACCATCAAGACCGGCGGGTGCTTATGCGGCGGCGTGCGCTATGAGGTGCGGGGCGAATTGCGGCCGGTGGTGAATTGCCATTGCAGCCAATGCCGCAAGACCCACGGCCATTTCATCGGCTACACCTCGGCCGAGCGGGACGCTCTCGTGCTGACCGAGGAAAAGGGGCTGCGCTGGTACGAATCCTCGGAGAAGGCCCGCCGGGGTTTTTGCGCCGTCTGCGGTGCGAGCCTGTTCTGGGATCCAACGGAAGGATCCTCCATTGCCATCTCCGCCGGCACGGTCGACCAGCCGACGGGGCTTCGGACGGTCCGGCATATCTTCGTCGCGGAGAAGGGCGACTATTACGAGATCGACGACGATCTCCCCCAGTTTCCCGGCACCATGCGCGGCCATGCGATTTAGGAGGCACGATACAATGTCCAACCCCGGCCAGCCGCCCGCAGAAATCCGCGCGCGCGCCGTGCGCCAGGCCGATGCCCAGGAAAAGCCGGTCTATGTCTTCCGCGACGGCGAGGCGTGGCGCATCGCCGAGAAGCTGACCGCGCTACCCCCCGGCGCCCAGAGCTGGGAATTCCGCCCCACCTCTCACCGCTCGGAGACCCAGAACTTCGGCGGCTGTTGATCGATCGCCTCACAGCGAGACATGCCCAATTCCCACGTCGTCATGGAACGGCCGGGCCATGAAGCGAGGGGCTCGCTAGCCCCTAACAACTCTTAACAAATCTAAGCTCCGCAGGCCGACCAACGTCTTTAGATGTTCCGGACCCAGCGGCGCCCATGCCGCGCCGCGTAACAAGCATCCGGAACCCGATGACCGCATTCGTTCTGCACCGACAATCCCTTCACCGTACCCAGCGGCGCCGCAAAACCCTGATCCGCGTACTGGCCGTTCTGACTCTGCCGCTTATTCTGATGGCGGACGCGAGCGCCGATTCGGACTCGATCTGGCGCCAGAGCATCGAGATGCTCGGTTTGTTATTCATCGTCTTGGGGCTCTTGGGCCGGGCCTGGTGTTCGCTCTATATCGGCGGCCGCAAATCCCGGCAGCTTGTGACCGTCGGCCCTTATTCCATGAGCCGAAACCCGCTCTACCTCTTCTCGCTCGTGGCGACGGCGGGTCTCGGCGCGCAAACAGGCAGCATCGTTATCGCGCTTCTGGCTTTTTTGGGAGCCTGGCTGGTCTTCTGGCCCGTCATCAGGCATGAGGAGGAGATCCTCGCCAAGCTGTTCCCGACCGATTATCCCGATTACCGCGCGCGTGTTCCAAGGCTCATGCCCGATATCCGGCGCTGGGCCGACGTCGGACATCTCTACGTCAATCCGCGCCTTTATCGGCGAACGGTGCTGGACAGCCTCGTCTGGCTGGTTTTGGTGCCGCCGGTCCGTCTCGTCGGCCTGCTTCACGAAAGCGGCATCCTCCCCGTTTGGATCGTGTTGCCCTGAGTGCCGGGCCCGAATGGCAAGGGCGGGGGGCCTCCGATTCCGGGCAAAAAAAACTGGGCCCTTGATACGCAAAGAGCCCAGCTAGTCGGAGGGAGCCTGACTTTACAAGCCAGCTAGAGAACGTTTTCGACCGAAACCTCCACGGCGTGCAGGAAGGATTTCGCGGACGAGCGGGCGGTCAGCAGAACGAAACCGTCCTCCCCGTCCTTCAGGACGATCGCCGCCATATGCTCCATCACCGTGCGCGCGCACCGGTCGGCCGGGAACGCGTCTGCGTGGAGATCCAGCGGGCAGATCCGCTCCAGGACGGCGGTGACGTCGTCGCCGGCGATCCTGAGCGCGACCCAGACATCGGTCTGGTCGGTCGTATAGGCAGAGTCCGAAAGCTGCTCGGCAAGGCGCCTTTCCGCATCCGGACCGTCGTGATTGAACACCGCGAAGATCTGCCCCGGCGCCATGCCGAGAAAACGGATCTTCCCGTCTTCCGAGACGGTCACGCGGCCCGTCTCCGGCACCTCGGCACCGAAGCTCTTCTGGAATGCAGCGGTCAGCGCCTTATCGCTGCCGAGCGGTGTGGCGATAGAGACGATGGCGAGCCGGGTCAGCTCCTCGACGACGAGGCCGTCCTTGTCGGAGCGGTATCCGCCGAGCGCCGGCGTGGGATAGAGTGCGGTATCAGACACGGAGACGCTCTCCTTCGGGATCGATGAAGTGAGGCGAGACGATCTCCACCTCGATATCGACATTGGTCGCAGGGCTCACCGCGCGGACGATTTCGCCCATACGCTCGCCGCCGCGCTTGATGAAACCGAGGCCGATCGAATGGCCGAGGGACGGCGAGAAGGCCACCGACGTCATCCAGCCCTCGTCATGGGTCATATCGGCCGGCGCGCCCTTCGGCAGGAAATGCCAGCCGGCCTTGAGCTGCTGACCTCTGTCCACCGGCCGGAAGCCGACCAGCCGCAGCCCGTCCTCGCGATTGAGCTCCGGACGCTCGGACAGGGTGTTGCCGATGCAGTCCTTCTTCTTGGAGACCATGCCGCCCATGCCGAGATCCTGGGCCGTCGTCGTGCCGGGCAGCTCGGCGCCCGCGGCGTGACCCTTCTCGATGCGCATCACGCCCAGCGCTTCCGTGCCGTAAGCCGTCACGCCGAACTCTTCGCCTGCCTTCATCAGCGCGCGGATCAGCGCATCGCCATAGCGGGCAGGCACTGCGATCTCGTAGGCGAGCTCGCCGGAGAACGAGATGCGGAACAGCCGGCCCGGCGTGCCGCCG
Organism: Methyloligella sp. ZOD6; assembly: GCA_050110875.1. Lineage (GTDB taxonomy): Bacteria > Pseudomonadota > Alphaproteobacteria > Rhizobiales > Methyloligellaceae > Methyloligella. Next base: position 945,570 of record CP188828.1, on the reverse strand, counting down.
CAAACCGTAATCTCCGAGCAGGCCATGAACGGGAAGCCTTCATTGGAGAGATCGGTCTCCGGATCGACCACCTTCTGCAGCAGCTTGCGGGAATTCGGCCCCGCCACGGCGAACTGCGCCCAACCGTCGGTGGTCGAGATCAGATGCACGTCGAGATCCGGCCACAGGCATTGGCGGCAGAATTCCAGATGCCGGAACACCGGCCCGGCATTCGCCGTCGTGGTGGTCATCACGTAGTGAGTTTCGCCAAGCCGGGCGGTGGTCCCGTCGTCCATGGCGATGCCGTCCTCGCGTAGCATCATGCCATAGCGCGTCTTGCCCACCGCCAGCTTGGCGAAGCCGTTGATGTAGACCCGGTTCAGGAATTCCGCGGCGTCGCGGCCCTGAATGTCGATCTTGCCGAGCGTGGTCACATCGCAGATGCCGACGGAATTACGGGTCGTCGAGACCTCGCGGTCCACCGTCTCGCGCCAGCTCTTATCGCCGGGTTTCGGGAAATACTGGGCCCGCATCCACATGCCGACCTCGACGAATGTCGCACCCTGCTCCTCGGCCCACGCATGGCTCGGCGTCAGCCGGTAGGGGCGGAAATCCTTGCCGCGCGCCCGTCCGGCCAGGGCGCCGATCGGCACCGGCGTATAGGGCGGGCGGAAGATCGTGGTGCCGGCCTCTGGGATCGAGATGCCGCGCTGCTCGGCCATGATCGCAAGGCCGACGACATTGGCCGTCTTGCCCTGATCCGTTGCCATGCCGAGTGTCGTGTAGCGCTTCAGATGCTCCACCGAGCGGAAGCCTTCCTGATGCGCCAGCTTCACGTCCTTGACCGTCACGTCGTTCTGCTGATCGACCCAGGCGCGGGAGGTGCTCTCCTTCACGTAGAAGAAGGGCGTCACCGCAGTGGATTCGTCGTCGGATTTCGGTGCCGCCTGAGGACTCGTCTTGAACCCGAGATCCTGCAGCGCGGTATTCGCCTTGTTCAGGCCTTCCGTCAGGGCGGATTGCAGCGAAAGCCCGCCATTGGCTGCGCCGGCGACGCTCATGCCGGGCGGAATGCCTTGGTCGGGCACGAAAGCCGCGATGTCCTCCCGCCACGCAGGCCGGCCCCGCTGATGGCAGGTGAGCTGTAGGTTGGGGCTCCAGCCGCCGGAGACGGCAAGGCAATCGACGGGGATATCCCGTCCGCTGGCCAAGCTGATCTGGGTGATTCCCTTGCGGCCATAGGTGCCGGCCACCGCATCGCCCATAAAGACCTGGGCGCCATGGGGCTTCTGGGGCGCATCGCCCTTGCGCGGATCGATCACCGCGGCGATCTCGATGCCGCGGGCGGCCAAGTCCGCCGCGGTCCGCCATCCATCGTCATTGGTGGTGAAGATCGCGACCCGCTTGCCCGGGGCGGCACCCCAGCGATTCACATAGGAGCGCACCGCGCTCGCCAGCATGATGCCGGGCCGGTCGTTGTCGCCGAAGGCAATGGGGCGCTCGATCGCGCCGGCGCACAGAATCGCGCGCTTGGAATAGATCCGCCAAAGCACCTGCCGCGGCTTGTCGCCATTGGGAGGCAGGTGGTCGCCGACACGTTCCAGCGCGCCGTAGATGCCGTGATCGTAGGCGCCGTAGACCGTGGTGCGCGGCATCACCCGCACATTGTCCATCTCGGAAAGCTCGTGGACGATCTCCTGCGCCCAGGTCTGGCCCGGCTTGCCGTCGATCTCGTAGGTCTCCGAGTTCAGCCGGCCGCCGAGGCGGAAATCTTCGTCCGCCAGGATGACGCGTGCGCCAGAAAGCGCTGCGGTTTTCGCTGCCATGAGCCCCGCCGGGCCGGCGCCGATCACCAGCACGTCGCAATGCAGGAAGCCCTTGTCGTATTTCGAAGGATCCGGTTGGCCGGAAAGCGCACCGAGCCCCGCCGAACTCCGGATCAGGGGCTCGTAGACCTTCTCCCAGAAGGCCCGCGGCCACATGAATGTCTTGTAGTAGAAGCCGGCGGACAGGAACGGCGACAGGAAGTCGTTCGCCGCCATGACGTCGAAGCCGAGCGGCCCGCGATGGTTCTGGCTTTTCGCGGTGAGCCCCTCATAGAGCTCCGCCACGGTGGCCCGGGTGTTCGGTTCCGCATAGGCGTCGCGACCGATGGTCAGCAACGCGTTCGGCTCCTCGGAGCCGGCCGTCAGGATGCCGCGCGGGCGATGATATTTGAACGAGCGGCCGACCAGCTTGACGCCGTTGGCGACCAGCGCCGACGCGACCGTATCCCCCTGATAGCCCTGGAAACGGTTGCCGTTGAAGGTGAAATCCATCGGGCGGCGGCGGTCGACGAGGCCGCCGGAAAGACGATTGGGCTGACGCGAACCGTTGCTGCTCATTTGCTGCGTCCGAGCGCGCGGGCGACATCCCGGGCCAGCTCGACCTTCGTGATTTCATGGGTGATGGTGTTGCGGGTGACGACGAGCCAGGAGCGGTCGCCCTGCTCATGGAACCAGAGCTCGCGATGCTCGCCGGCCGGATTATCCCGCAGATACAGATAATCGTGAAACGCGTCCTGCGCGTTCTCCGCCTGCCAATCCGGCCGCTCGATCAGAGAAGCGTCGCCGAGATAGACGAATTCGGCCGAGTCGCGCGGTCCGAGGAGAGGGTGATCGATGATCATGGTCGAAACTGCCTACTTCGATACGGACTAGTGGAGGTTCGGTTGGGCACCCATGCCCTTTTCGTCGATCATCGCACCGCGCCGGAACCGGTCGAGCCGGTAGGCCGTCGCCACTTCGTGCGGCTCGTCCTTGGCGATCAGATGCGCGTAACAGAATCCGGAAGCCGGCGTGGCCTTGAAGCCGCCATAGCACCAGCCACCGTTGAAATAGAGTCCGTCCACCGGCGTGCGATCGATGAAGGGCGAGCCGTCCATGGACATGTCCATGATGCCGCCCCAGCTGCGCAGCAGCCGTGCCCGGCCGATCATCGGCATGATCGCCATGCCGCCTTCGCAGACATCTTCCACCACGGGGAGACCGCCGCGCTGGGCATAGGTGTTGTAGCCGTCGAGATCGCCGCCGAAGACCAGACCGCCCTTGTCGGATTGGCTGACGTAGAAATGGCCGGCGCCGAAGGTGACGACGCCTGGAATGGTCGGCTTCAGCCCCTCGCTCACGAAGGCTTGCAGCACGTGGCTCTCGATGGGAAGCCGGATGCCCGCCTTCTCCATCACCCGGCTGGAGGAGCCGGCCACGCAGACCGCCACCTTCTTCGCCTTGATGGGGCCGCGGCTCGTCTCCACGCCGGTGCAGACGCCGTTCTTGATCTGGAAGCCGGTGACCTCGCAATTCTGCACGATATCGACGCCGCGCTCGTCGGCGCCCCGGGCATAGCCCCAGGCTACCGCGTCATGACGCACCGTGCCGCCGCGGGGCTGCATCAGCCCGCCCTTGATGGGGAAGCGGGCGTTGTCGTAATCCAGGAACGGGCAGATCTTCCTGATCTCGTCCCGGTCCAGCATCACCGCGTCGGCGCCCGCCATGCGCATGGCGTTGGCGCGCCGCAGGAAGGCCGCCTGCTGCCCGTCATTGTGGTAGAGATTGATGATCCCTCGCTGGGAGACCATGGCGTTGTAGTTGAAATCCTGCTCCAGCCCTTCCCAGAGCTTCATGGAGAACTCATAGAACGGCTCGTTCCCTTCCAGCAGGTAGTTGGAGCGGATGATCGTCGTATTGCGGCCGATATTGCCGGAGCCGAGCCAGCCTTTTTCCAGCACCGCCACATTGGTGATGCCGAACTCCTTGGCGAGGTAATAGGCTGTGGCCAGCCCATGTCCGCCGGCGCCGACGATCACGACGTCGTATTCCTTGCGCGGCTCCGGGTCGCGCCACTGTCGCGTCCAGCCCGTGTTGCCCTTGAGCCCCTCGGAGAGAATTTTGAAAACTGAATAACGCATGACCGGCAAACGCTCCGTCTGGTTCGAACCAAACGCTACGATCGGCCGCGACGAATTGACTTCTCTAAAGTCGACGGATACTTACAATAAATGGCCAAGACTCGCGGCAAGGACGACCGGGAAGCCGATCATGAAAGCGATGCCTATCGCATCTGCTTCCTGCTGATCGACGGCTTCGCGCTGATGTCCTACGCGGCGACGGTGGAGCCTCTCAGGGCAGCCAATCTGCTCGCCGGCAGGCGCGTCTACGAGATCAGCCACGCCGCCCCCGCGGGCGAATTCGCCACCAGCTCCAGCGGGGCGCGGATCGAGGCGGATGCCGAAATCGGCGTGGACCTCGACTTCGATCTGGTCCTGGTGGTTGCCGGCGGCGACCCGGTCAGCTTCGACGACGATCACACCTTCAGCTGGCTGCGCTCCCTTGGTCGTCACGGGGTGAGGCTTGGTGGTGTCTCAGGCGGGCCCGTCATCCTGGCCCTGGCCGGCGTCATGGCCGGCCGCCGCATGACCGTCCATTGGGAGCATGCCGGCGCGCTTGCCGAGATCTATCCCGGGCTGCTCATCGAGCGCACCCTCTATGTGGTCGACCGCGACCGCATCACCTCCGCCGGCGGCACCGCGCCCCTCGACATGATGTACGCCCTGCTGGCCGAGCGGCAGGGGCCGGCTTTCGCCCGCGCAATTTCGGATTGGTTCATGCATACGGAGGTGCGCCCCTCGGGCGGTCCGCAGCGGTCCGGATTGGTCGAGCGTCACGGAACGACCGAGGCAGCTGTCATCCGCACCATCGAGGCCATGGAGAACCATGTCGCCGATCCGCTGCGTCTGGCCCAGCTGGCCACATTGGCCGGAACCAGCCCGCGTCAGCTCAACCGGCTGTTCCGGGAACGGCTGGGCCGCAGCACCATGGCCTTCTACCGGCGCCTGCGTCTGGACGTGTCGCGCAATCTCTTGCAGCAATCGACCTTGCCGCTCACCGATATCGGGCTGGCCACCGGCTTCGCCAATTCGGCCCATTTCTCCAGCGCGTTTCGCGCCGAGTTCGGAAAGAGCCCGTCGGCCTTGCGGAAACCGCAGCAACCGGAAGAGGCAGGCCTTAAGCGGCTGCCGAACGCATCAGAGAAAGCCGCGCGGTCTCCAGGTGCTCCTTCATCAGATTCGCCGCCCGTTCCGGCTCGCGAGCCATGATGGCCTCCAGAATCGCCCGGTGCTGACGGTTATATTCGCTGATCATGTTCTCCGTCAGGGTGATCTCCCGCATCATCGACCATTCGCGCTGATGGCGCACGGAATTGATCTGCCCCACGATCCAGATCAGCAGGGAGTTGCCGGTGCTTTCGGCGAGCCGGGTGTGAAACGCTGTATCCGCCGCGGCGAAAGCCGTGGGATCGTTGGTGCTCGCCTCCATCTTCTCCAATAAAGAGCCGGCGAAGGCGAGATCCTTGGGCCGCGCATGAAGCACCGCGAGCCGGCAGATATGCGGCTCCACCGCGAAGCGCGTATCCATCAGCTCTAAGGGGCGCGCATTCTCGATAATGTCGTGGGAAGGCTCCGGGGGCTCGAAGATCACATAGGCGCCGCTGCCCCGACGGATCTCCACCAGACCTTCCTCGACCAGCCGGCTCAGAGCCTCGCGCACGGTGCCGCGCGCCACCCCGAACCGGTCCGCCATCTTGCGCTCCGAAAGCAGCCTCTCATGCGAGGCCAGACGCCCCTCCTTGATGTCGCGCCGAAGCACGGCAGCGAGGTCTGCGGAGCCCGCATAGGTCTCCGTCGTTGGCGTCGTATCGGAAGGATCTGCGTTTTTTTTCTGGGCCAATGTCAATTCCATTTTTGGACCAATAGCACGGAGAACGGGGATTGGGCCAATAAGTGTCAAGTTGTCACATACCAATCGATTCATAGCCAGAGGCTATCGCCCGATAGGCAGCATGATAGTACCAATACAATACCAAAACAAGGCTTAAACGAGTCATTCCAAAGAAAGTGGCCCAAAACTGCTTGCTTTTTGGATCAGATGCGGACAGGATCAAGATCATTGTTGCGTTTTATTCAACGGCGGTGTCAGCGCGGGACAAGCGCAAAACCGGGCGTTGAGACGGCCAATTGGGGAGGATCCTGTGTCGTTTCCTGAGCATGCGGAATTCGTAATCATCGGGGCCGGAATCCACGGCCTGTCAGCCGCTTGGCGGCTTGCCGAACGCCTGCAAGAAAAGGGCGAGAAGGTCGAGGGGCGTGTCGTCGTGCTCGACAAGGCCGGCATCGCGGCCGGCGCTTCCGGCATCGCTTGCGGCGTCGTCCGCAACAATTACTTCCAGCCGGCCATGCGCAATCTGATGGCCCATTCGGTGGATGTCTGGGAAAGCGACCCCAAAGCCTTCAGCTATCATCCCGTCGGCTACATGCAGATCTCCTGCGAGGCCATGCACGAGGACGTCGCCCAGATCCACCGGGAGCAGCAGGCCATCGGCTACGAGAGTGTCTTCATCGAGGGCGAGAAAGACTCCGCCGACTACATGCGGAACATCTTCGACGACTGGCAGGCGCAAGGCATCACCTCGGTCCTGCACGAGAAGCGGGGCGGCTACGCCAATAACACCAAATCCATGTACGGCCTGGCCAAGAAGGCCGAGGATCTCGGCGTCCGGATCGTCACCGGCACGGAAGTCCAGGAGCTGATCTCCGACAACGGATCGTCTGCCATCCGTGCCGTGAAGACCAATCGCGGCACTATTCGCTGCGATCAGCTCATCATCGGCGCCGGCCCCTGGGTCCGCGACTTCTGGGACATGCTCGGCCTGCCGCGGAAGATCAAGGTCAAGAGCCCCGACGGCCAGGTCGCCGAAGGCGTCGATATGTGGCGCTTCTGGCAGCTGGAGGAGGGTGTCCTCAAGGTCGACCCCGACACGCTGCTCACCAATGACGGCAAGATCCCGCCGGTCATCCATGTCGATACCGACGCCACGCTGATCTCCGACATCGACGGCAGCGTGATCACCGACAAGATGTGGGGCATCTACTACAAGCCCGACTGGCATTTCGGCGGCGTCCAGGGCGGTGCTGCGCCTTACAAGGTGGAGACCCCGGCTGAGGACGTTGCGATCGATCCGTACGGCCCCGCCAGCCCGGAATTCGTCTCCAGCCCGGACTTCGCCCATATGTGGGTCTCCGCGCTGGCCCATTGCCACAAGCGTTTCCACGGAACCATGCCGCGCTATCACCGGGAGCCCTCCGGCGGAATCGGCTGCTTCACGCCGGATTCCTTCCCGGTCTTCGACCGCTTCAACGAGAACGCGACCGTCATCGCCGACTCCAACCACGGCTACAAGATGCTCGGGGTGGGAAGGCTCGTGGCCGACGAGGTCATGGGTGACGAGCAGGAGCTCCTCAAGCCGTTCCGCTTCGATCGCTTCGAGAAGGGAGAGCTGCATCCGACATCGCACAGCCCGTTCCCCTGGAGCTGACGCCAACGAAATTAATCAAAGAAGGCGGTGCTCCTGAAGGGGGCCGCCGGACCATAAGGGAGGAAAACCGTGTCAAAGACGGATATCGAGGAATTTGTAAACGCCCCCGGCCGGGACGAGCTTGTTAAGGAGGTTCGGCGGCAGATTGACGAATTGGG
>CP188828.1:230606-937973 GCA_050110875.1 Methyloligella sp. ZOD6 | reverse complement strand
CTTCGAAAACGGAACCTCCAGATTATCACGCGGCACTTCGAGCGAGATAGCGAATTGCAACCGTCTCGCCGTTCGATGCGCAGGCTCTTGCCACAACAAAAGAAGGCCGGCCCGTTGCCGAACCGGCCCTCTTCGGGTGCTGGCGCTCTGCGCCGTGTGCCTAGTTGCCCGTCGGCATGGGGATGTTCACCCCGTCCTTCTCGAGCTGTTTCCGGACCCATTCGAAACGCTGATATCCGGAGAGGGTGATCGGGCCCGTATAGGTCTCGCTCTGCATCTTCCGTGGCGGATACTCCACATAGGTCTTCATGAGCTTGGCCAGCACCTCGTTGCCGAGGATCGCGGCCCAGCTCTGTTCGGTGAAGTTGGTCATGAAGATGTCGTAGCGCTCCTGGGGGTCGGCCCGCAGGTCGTAAAGCTGCGGAATGGTTGCGACATACTTCTCCGCGCCTTTCCAGCCGAGATTGGTGTCGACCGAAAGACCGCCCGTCTGCTGCCCGTCGTCGCCGCGCATGTTGAAGACGAACTTGTATTGCTGGAAGCGGACGGCGCCCGGCGAAAGCTCGTTCTCCGTGAAGTAGAACCACTCCTGCCGAGGCGTCTCGCCCGATCCGGTCCAGACCGGGGTCATGTCGTAGCTGTCGAAGATGATCGGCTCGCCGTCGCGGTCCTTCGTGGGCAACTCGGTGCCGGCGACCGAGGCGAAGGTGGCCATCAGGTCGAGACCGCCGGAGATATCGTCGCTGACCACGCCTTCGGCGATCTTGCCGGGCCAGCGCACGATGGCCGGGACGCGGTTGCCGCCCTCGCGGACAGTGCCCTTAGTGCCGCGGAACGGCGTATAGCCGGCGTCGGGATAGACATCCTGCCAGGCGCCGTTATCGACTGTGTAGAAGACGATCGTGTTCTCCGCCAGGCCGAGCTCGTCGAGCTTCTTCAGAAGATTGCCCACCCGGGTGTCGAGCTCGTAGACCGAGTCCGAATACTTGGATTTCGAAATCGACTTATGCTCGAAATCCGGATGGGGCATGTTGGGCTGATGGTTCTTCATGAAGTTCACGTTGATGAAGAACGGCTTGTCCGACTTGGCCGCATCCTCGAGGAACTCGGTTGCGGCTTCTTCCACATAGGCGTCGAGATAAGGAATGCCGACCACGCCTTTCTCAGGCGTATCCACGTATTCGCCATTCACTTCGAAAACCTGCTTGGCCGGCTCGCCCGCATTGCCGGAGAGCGCGCCCTTGGTCACCTTTTTGAACATCTCGCGCACCTTCGGATCCATCGCGGGGAACCACTTCGGATCCGGATAGGTGTAGGCGTTCAGGTGATACAGGAAGGCATACTTCATCTTGTCGTAGCCTTGCGCGTTCGGCAGCGCGTAGTCCGATTCCCCCAGATGCCACTTGCCGGTGAAGTAGGTGTTGTAGCCCGCCTTCTTCAGCACGGAGCCGAGCGTCCACTCCGCCGCCGGCAGGCCGCCGCCCTGGCCCTGGAAGGCCACGGTGGTCATGCCTGAGCGGTTCGGAATGCGCCCGGTCTGGATCGCCGCACGGCCCGGCGTGCAGCTCGGCTGGCCGTAGAAATTCGTGAAGGTCATGCCTTCGCTCGCCAGCTTGTCGAAATTCGGCGTCTGCATGCCGCGGGCCTTGCCGCCGAGATACGGGCCGAGATCGCCCCAGCCCGTGTCATCGGAGACGATCAGCAGGATGTTCGGCCGGTCGCTCTTAGCGTCTGCAGTTTCCTTCTTGGTGGGGTCGGACGGTGTCTCCGATTGGGCGTAGGCCGCCCCGGAAAACGCCAACACCGTCACCGACAGCGTGACGCATAGATACCGTTTAAGTGGGCCGCTCATGGGTGCTTCCTCCTTAGTTTTTAGCAAATATTGCCGGACCTCGCCGCGCTAGGGCTGGGGCTCCGGCGGGAAAATTTCTTTCCAGTCGGTCTTCATATCGACCACGGTCCAGCCCTCGGCCGGCGCCATGTCGAGCGCCTTGTCCAGGCGGCCGAATGCCGTATCCCGGTCGTAGGCGTACTCCCGCTCCCCATCGGTGTGGTGAACGATCAGGCCGAAGCGCGCCCCGTCGCCCGCCGTGGTCCACGCGAGCATCTGAAGATCGCCGTCTGAATTGCCGAACGCCGCGATCGGCCGCTGCCCGATATGCTGATTGACGCCGACCGGCTTGCCCGGCCCGTCATCGACGAAGTTCATCTCCGCCAGACGCATCAGCTCGGGCTTGCCGTCCTTGTCCTGAAATTCCGTCTTGATGCTGGAGCCCACGATGCGATCCGGCGGCACGCCATAGACCCGGCCCGTCCAGGGGCGCATGAACTCGATTCCGCCGCCGGAGACGATGAAGGTCTTGAATCCGTTCTCGCGGAGATAGGCGAGCAGCTCCAGCATGGGCTGGTAGACCAACTCGGTGTACGGCTTCTTGAAGCGCGGATGCTTTGCCGCTGCGAGCCAGTCCTCGACGATCGTCTCGAACGCTGCCGGCGTCATGCCCGCATGGGTCGCCATGACGATTTCCAGCAGCCCCTTCTTGCCGAATGTCGCGAGGGTCTTCATGTCGCCCTCCAGCGCCGCCTTGAAGGGCTGCTTGTCTTTCCATTCGGGATGTTCGGGCGCCAGGGCTTTCACTCTGTCCATGGCGAAGACGAGCTGGGTGTAGGCGGGGTGCTCGACCCAGAGCGTGCCGTCATTGTCGAACACGGCGATGCGGCCGTCGGGCGCGACATAGTCCGCACCGTCCTTATCCGTCACCGTTTCTACGAAGCTTTCGATGGCTTGCTTGGCGGGACCGTCGTTCCAAGAGGGGAGGGGATCTGTCTCGGCGAAGGCAGACGGGACGATGACCAGCATAATGACAGCTGGCGCGACGGCTCGAGCAATGAACCCCATGGGTTCCGTTCCTCCCTCAGCCTTTGGTTGTTGCCAGATTACGCTGCGCGTATGACAAAGAACCGATCATCTGATGGGATCGATTGATGAATTCGAGAAATGGTTCATCGGCTCTGAATCACCAGATCACGCGGCTGGCCGCCGCCCTGACGATCGTCGAGGAGCGTGGCTGGTTTGCCCAGCGGAGCGCGGCGACGCGAAAGCGCTTGGCGTCGATCGCGAAGCTTCGCCATTTCGATACGGATGAACCGGTCTATCTGATCGGCGACGTGCCGACCGGCGTGTTCGGCCTCGTGCGGGGCTCGCTCAACTGCTCCTTTCCGCGGAGCGATGGCGAGGACTATGTCATGCACCGGACCGGGGCGGGGTTCTGGTTCGGCGATCTCGCGCTACTGTCGGACCGGCCCCGTCTCGCTTCCTTTAGGGCTGCCGAGCCGACCACCCTGGTGCTTCTGCCGATTCAGGAGTTGAGAGGAATAATCCGTGAGACCCCGTCTCTCTACGCGGATTTTTATCAGCTGACCTACGAGAACTTCGAATCCGCCTTCAAGATCATCACCAACCTGTCCATGCAGTCGGCGAGCAAACGCGTCGCCGACAAGCTTCTGTTCGAGCTGGATGCCTGGCCCAATGACGATGGCTGGCTGCCGATCTCGCAGACCGATCTGGCCCGCATGACAGCCATATCCGTTCCGACCTTGCAGCGTGTGGTCAGGCGCTTCGCGCAGGAGGGATCGATCGAGAAGAGCTACGGCCGAATCAAGGTGATCGACCGCGAGCAGCTTCGCCGTGTCTGCCTGCGGGATGGGTTTTGAGCCCTTGCGATCTTAGCCGTCTAGGCGCGTTTCGCAATCACGCCCCAAACGAACAGTACAATGATCGCACCCACCGTCGCGCCGATGAATCCTGCGGAATCTTCAGCACTGTACCAACCGATGGCTTGGCCGAGATACGTGGCGACGAAGGCGCCGGCAATGCCAAGCAAAGTCGTGAGAATGAACCCTTTCGGCTCGTATTTCTCGCCCGGCAAAATGAGCTTGGCGATGACGCCTGCAATGAAACCGATCAAAATAATCCATAGAATATGAAGCATAGTACTCTCTCCGGTTGCCTCGTCTAGCAACGTGCACGTACCTCTTGGGTTCCACAGAGAAGTTGAGAAAAAAGAGAGGCCCGTCGGCAAGGCGTGAAGCTCAAGTCTCGCGGTGCTCGTACCCTTCCCTGAGACGCTTGCGCAGCAGCTTGCCGTTCGCGCCTTTCGGGATGGCCGCGACGCGAACGTAGAGGCGCGGGCATTTATAAGCGGCGAGACGCTCTGCCGCGAACCTCTCCAGCGCCTCTTTCTCGATGTCGGAGTCGGCGATGTAGAACGCTGCGATCACCGTCGTGTCGGCTTTCACTTCGACCTCGACGGCTGCGCTTTCGCCGATCTCTGGATGGGCGTTCAGCACCGACTCGATCTCGATCGGCGAGACCCGGATACCGCCCGCATTGATCATGTCGTCGGTGCGGCCGAGATAGGTCACCGCCCCATCTTCCGCCATGCTGACGTGATCGCCGGTCAGGAACCACTCGCCGGAAAATCGCTGCTTCGTCTCGTCCTCGGCGCCCCAATAGCCGAGCATCAGCCCCGGATCGCGTTTCGACACCGCGAGCACGCCCGCCTCGCCGAAGCCGGCCGGACCGTTTTCCCCCAACACCGCCACCCGGCGCCCCTCTTGCGGATAACCCAGCGTGCCGGGCGGTGCGGGATGGCCTGGCGAGCTGGAGACGAAGGTCGAGCATTCCGACATGCCGAACGCCTCGTGGATCGGCGTTCCCGTCGCGTCTTCCCAGGCGGCACGGATCCCGTCCGGCATCTTCTCGCCCGCCGAAAGCCCGTGGCGCAGGGCCGGCAATGGCGGTAGCCGAAAGCGCAACAGCTTGCGATAGACGCCCGGGGCCGCGGCGAACAGCGTCGCCCCATGCTCTTGCATCAGCCCGCCCAGCCGGTCCGGCGGCACGCCGCTATCAGGGATCAGCGCGGTTGCGCCGATAGTCCAGGGATCGAGCAGCCCCGTGCCCAGCGTATAGGTCCAGTTGAAGGCGCCCGCATGGAGCAGCCGGTCGGTCTCTTCGAGCCCGTACCAGCCCTTCCACATCATCCGCCGCGCCCAGATCGCGCGGTGGGCATGGGTGACCGCGCGCGGCTGCCCGGAGGTGCCGGAGGTGTAGATGATATAGCCCGGCCGCTCCGGATCGCCCATGGCATAGTCCACCGGCGGCAGTGCGTGCATCGCGTTCAGCTCGCTTGCCGGCAGAACCGGGCAGGGCGGTTTGTCCGGCACTGCGACCCCCGTCTCCGCCACGATCAGCTTGGGCGCCACCTCCGCAATCATCTTGTCCACCTCCGAAGCCGTCAGCTGCGCGGAGGTCGGCACCGGGATGATGTCGGCGGCGAGCGCGGCCAGGAAGGTGAGCGGGAATTCGACGCTGTTGCCGAGCCGCATGAGCAGCCGGTCGCCCGGGCGGAGCCCTTCGGCCAGGAAGCCCCGCGCCGTTCCCAGCACCGCCGCCTCGAGGGCTGCATAGCTCCACAGATCCGCCCCGTCGGGCGAGATCACCGCGAGGGCGGTCTTCTCGCCGAGATCTTGGGCGTGGCGCAGCACATAGGCCGCGAGATTGAAGGGGGCGGGGCAGGCGGGCGGTGCGCCCCGGTCGAAGATGGCGTCCATGGCCACGCCTGCTAAGCGTTTACGCGGCGGCTGACAAGAGCGAGCGGCACGAGCGGCGTCAGTGCAGCGGCTCGCGGCTCCGGTCCTGCATGGCGTAGGCGCCGGCCGCGGCCAGCACGGCGCCGAACATCAGGAACCAGGCCGGGGCCAGAAGATCTGCCGTTGCCCCCACCAGCCCGGTCGCCACCATGGGGGCCGTGCCGCCGGCGATCCCGATCCCGATATTGAAGGAGACCGAATAGCCGCTCATGCGATAGGCGCCGGGGAACAGCTCCACCAGCATGGCCGGCGCCGTGCCCATCACCAGGGCGAGCATGATGCCGAAAACGATCTGAGCTGCGGCAAAGCCCCAGACGCCGCCGGTCGCCGCCAGGCTGAAACAGGCGATAGCCGCAATCGCCTCGGCCAGGAACACGGCGATCAGCAGGCTCCGCCGGCGGATCAGATGATCCGTCGCCAGCCCCGCCAGCGGCACGACCAGCAGCGCCGCGGCCTGGGCCAGCGTGTTGAATTGCAGCGCCGTCGCCTCCCAGATCCCGCCGAACTCGCTGGCATAGACCGGGAAGAACACCATGGTCAGGTAGTTCACGATGCCATAGCCCGAGGTGAACACGATGGCTGCCACCATCGCCCCTGGCGCCTTGGTGATCGCCTGTATCAGCGGCAGGGGATCGTCGAGGCTGGGCTGCGGCGGCCGGTGTCCGTCTTCGCGCATATGTCTGCGAAGGAAATAGCCTCCCAGGGCAATCGCCCCGCCCAGCAGGAAGGGAATCCGCCACGCCCAGCTCGTCAGCTGCTCTTCGCTCGCCAGGGTGACCGTCAGGGCGCTTACCCCTGCGGCCAGCAGCATGCCCAGGGTAGAGCCGAAATTTGCGAAACTGCCGGCGAAGCCCCGCCGGTGCTGCGGCGCCGTCTCCACCAGATAGCTCACCGAGCCGGTGAACTCCCCGCCCACCGAGAAGCCCTGCACCAGGCGCAACAGAAGCAGAAGGATCGGCGCGGCCACCCCGATGGTCTCGTAGCCCGGCAGCAGCGCGATGGCCGTGGTCGCCAGCCCCATCAGCACGACGGAGAAGATCAGCACGAAGCGCCGGCCGAGCCGGTCACCGAGATGGCCCAGCACCAGCCCGCCGACGGGCCGCATGGCGAAGCCGACCGCGAACAGCCCATAGGCGCTGATCAGCGAGGCGATGCGGTCCTCGGCCGGAAAGAAGGCGGTCGCCAGCACGGGCGCGAGCAGGCCGTAGATGCCGAAATCGTACCACTCGAGCAGATTGCCGCCGGCCCCGGCCCCGAGCGCCGCGAAGGAAAGCTGCTTGTCGGCCGCCTTCTGTGGGGCGCCGGCCCCCGTCTGGTCAGCACTCGTATCCGTCTGATCGCTTTCCGTCATCCGGCCGGCCGTCCCTTGCGTGGCGCGAAGCGAAGCGTATTCACTACCACGCTTCGCGCCAGGTGCGCAGACGCCCGGCGGGGCCTTGTGGGAAAGCCATTGGAGCCGCTAGAGAGATTTCGTCGGTCCTTGCCGGACCGGGCGAGGAGTTTCCCTTAAGCGAAGGTCGCGATCCACTTGTCGTAGAGCGTGTCGGTCAGCCGGTGCATGCGCTGGCAGCGGCCTTCCATATCGCGTCGGATTTCCTCTGGGCTCTGCACAGTGTCGGAGATCTGGTCGATATCGTTGCCATACACATCCAGCCATCGCTGCAGCACGGGCGGCGTGACCTCCACATGGGCTACGGTCGCGACGATGTTGTCGCCGATGGAGAAAGCCTGGTCAGGGCAGAAATTCGTCGAGTAGAGCGGCTCGGCGGCATCGGGCAACGTGAAGGCGTCGTGGTGCCAGATCAGGATCTCCGGATCCGTCGCATCGCCGCACCAGGCCTTGGCCGCGTCGTTGTCGGCCATCTCGATCCTGTGCCAGCCGATCTCCTTCTGCGTCATCGGCGCCACGCTCCCGCCGAACGCCACACTGATGAGCTGCGAGCCGAAGCAATGGCCGAGCATCGGCAGCCCCGCATCGGCCGCCTTCCGAATGAGCTTGATCTCATCCCGCATCCAGTCGGCATCCTCGGTCAGGCTATGGCTGCAGCCGAGGAAGGCCAGCGCCGAGATGTCGTCGATCTCCTGAGGAACGGCCCGCCCTTCATCGAGAGCGACAACCTCGTATGGGAGCCCGCGATGCTCCAGAGTATCGGTGAGATGGCCTGCCGGCACCCAGTCTTGGTGGCGGATGATGCGGATGGGTTTCATTGCCTCCTCGTTCAGTATTCGATGTGCCGTGCGGCGCCCCGAGCCGGGCTGCGCAGGACTGAAAAGGGATAAGATGAATTGTCGGACCGGCCATATGGCGATTTGTCCAAGGCTCCGCAATTCAGCCAAAAGAAGTACCACTGCGCCTTAAGCGCGCATCCATGTCTGTTGCCACGTCTCCGTAGCGAGCTAGAGTGGACGTGCGAAAGCCCTCATGCAGAGTCTTCAGGTTTCCGTGCCTTCCTCAAACTCCGCCTCCAATTCGAAAAACGGATCGTCCATGTCGCATCCCGGATCCTGGCATGCGATCGAATCCGCCGAGGTGCTGACGGCGCTGTCGAGCAGCGTCGAAGGTCTGTCCTCGCCCGAGGCGGCGGAGCGGCTCAATCGCCACGGCCCCAACAGCTTGCCGCAAGGGCGCCAGCGCAACGCTTTCGTCCGGTTTCTTGCCCAGTTCCATAATCTTCTGATCTATGTGCTGATCGCGGCCGGCATCATGGCGGCAGCCATCGGCCATGGCCCGGATGCGATCGTGATCTTCGCCGTGGTGCTCCTCAACGCGCTGATCGGCTATATCCAGGAGGGCCGTGCCGAACGGGCGCTCGACGCCATCCGCCGGATGATCGACCCTCGCGCCTCCGTGATCCGCGACGGGCAGCGGCTGACGGTTCCGGCCGAGAACGTCGTGCCCGGCGATATCGTCATCCTCGAGCCGGGGGACCGCGTATCCGCCGATCTGCGGCTCATTCAGGCGCGCAATCTGAAGGTCGACGAAGCGGCCATCACCGGCGAGTCCGTTCCCGTGGACAAGATCGTCGACCCCGTGGCCGCGGATACGGCCCTCGGCGACCGGTTCTCCATGGCGTTTTCCGGCACCTTCGTGGCCGCCGGCCACGGCACCGGCGTCGTCACCGAGACCGGCGCCGCCACCGAGCTCGGCCGCATCAGCACCATGATCGGTGCGGTGGAGCAGCTCACCACGCCCCTGGTGCGGCAGATGAACCTCTTCGCCCGCCAGATCACCTTTGCGGTGCTTGGCGTTTCCGCCCTGGTCTTCGCCTACGCGGTCGCTGCCAGTGCCTATTCCCTCGACGAGGCTTTCATGGTGGTGGTGGGGCTCGCCGTCGCGGCGATTCCCGAAGGATTGCCCGCGGTCATGACCATCGCCCTTGCCGTTGGCGTCCAGCGCATGGCGCGCCGCAAGGCCATCATCCGCCGGCTGCCTGCGGTGGAGACCCTCGGCGCCGTCTCGGTCATCTGCTCCGACAAGACCGGCACCCTGACCCGCAATGAGATGACGGTGAAATCGGTCGTCACCGGAGCCGGGGAGGCCAAGGTGTCCGGGACCGGTTACCTGCCCGAGGGCGAATTCGAAAGAGACGGCACGCGGATCGACCCGGCATCCGATCCGGTCCTGCTCGAGCTGGCCCGCGCCAGTCTTCTCTGCAACGACGCCCATCTCAACAAGAAGGGTGAGGATTGGACCGTCGACGGCGATCCCATGGAAGGCGCGCTTCTGTGTTTCGCCTGCAAGGCCGGGTTGGAGTCGTCCGCCACCCGCACCCGTTTCGCCCGTCTCGACGAGATTCCCTTCGACGCGCGCCATCGCTACATGGCGACCCTGCACAAGCAAAAGGGGGCCTCGCCCGTCGTCTACGTGAAGGGCGCGCCTGAAACCATCTTCTCCATGTGCAACCGGATCGCCGGAGAGACAGGCGACGAGGCCTTCGACCAGGCCCTCTGGCACGAGCGTATCGAACGGCTCGCCGCGGAAGGCCAGCGGGTCGTTGCCGTCGCTTGCCGCACCTTGCCTTCCCGCGCCCGCACGCTGAAATCGCCCGATGTCGAGCGTGGGCTGACATTGCTCGGCCTGGTGGGGCTGATCGATCCGCCGCGCCCCGAGGCCCTGGCTGCGGTTGCCGAATGCCGGGCCGCCGGCATCAGGGTCAAGATGATCACCGGCGACCACAAGGCCACGGCGCTCGCCATCGCGAGCCAGCTCGGCCTCGCCGAGAAGCCCGAGGTTGTCACCGGCCAAGAGTTGGACGCGTTGGTGGCGAAGGAATTCGACGAACGCGCCCAAGCCGCCACGGTCTTCGCCCGAGCGAACCCCGAGCACAAATTGCGGCTTGTCGAGGCGCTCCAGGCCGACGGCTCGGTCATCGCCATGACCGGTGACGGGGTGAACGATGCGCCGGCCCTGAAGCGCGCCGATGTCGGCGTGGCCATGGGCGACAAGGGCACCGAAGCGGCCAAGGAAGCGGCCGAGATGGTCCTCACCGACGACAATTTCGCTTCCATCGTGGCGGCGGTCCGCGAAGGCCGCACGGTCTACGACAACCTCACCAAGGTGATCGCCTGGACCCTGCCCACCAATGGCGGCGAGGCGTTGACCATTATCCTGGCCATTCTCTTCGGCCTCACCCTGCCGGTGACGCCCGTCCAGATCCTCTGGATCAACATGGTGACTGCCGTCGCCCTCGGCCTCACCATCGCCTTCGAGCCGACCGAGCCCAACGCCATGCGCCGGCCTGCGCGGCCCCCAGGCCAGGGGCTGCTCTCCGGCCGTCTGATCTGGCGGATACTCTTCGTCTCCGTGCTCATGGTCGCCGGCAGCTTCGGTCTCTACGCTTGGACCATCGCGCGCGGGGAGCCTGTGGAGATGGCCCGCACCATGGTCGTCAATGCCCTGGTCGCCATGGAGATCTTCTATCTCTTCAGCGTCCGCTATGTGCACGGACCGTCCGTGACCTGGCAGGGGGTGCTCGGAACCCGCGCCGTCCTGATCGGCGTGACCGTCGTGATCCTGGCTCAGCTCGCCTTCACCTTTCTGCCCGTCATGCAGACTCTGTTCGGCAGCCGGGCCCTCTCGCTCACGGAGCTGGCGGCGATCGTGGGGGTCGGCGTGGCGCTGCTCATTATTGTGGAACTCGAAAAACGACTCGCCGCGGCCTTCGTGCCCCGCAAGAAAAAGAAGCGGAAGCGGCGCTCCCGCTTCCTGCGCGCTTGATGGTGTCGGCTTTGCGCCCCATGTCGTGAGTCCGATACCATGACGGAATACAGCAGCGGCCGTTCAGCCAGTGGACAGGTTGCGAAAGGGAGGCCAGAGCCGTCATGAAACAGGATGTCGAGAGCACCAACCCGCTGCTCCGGGCGAAATCGCTGGGGCAGAGCATCTGGCTCGACTATATCCGTCGGGGCATGATCGAAGGGGGCGGCCTCGCCCGTCTGATCGAGGCGGACGGTCTCGGCGGCATCACTTCCAATCCGGTGATCTTCGAGAAAGCGATCAGCCATTCGGAGGATTATCGGTCCGCCATCGATGTGCTTCGCGGCCAATCCGCCGATGTGGCCGATCTCTACGACGCCCTCGTGCTCAAGGA
Organism: Methyloligella sp. ZOD6; assembly: GCA_050110875.1. Taxonomy (GTDB): domain Bacteria; phylum Pseudomonadota; class Alphaproteobacteria; order Rhizobiales; family Methyloligellaceae; genus Methyloligella. Next base: position 926,730 of record CP188828.1, on the reverse strand, counting down.
CATCGCCGATGCGGCGGATCTCTTCCGGCCCGTCTTCGACCGCAGCAAGGGTTGGGAAGGCTATGTCAGCCACGAGGTCTCGCCCCATCTCGCCCTCGATACGGAGGGCAGCATCGAGGAGGCCCGCCGGCTTTGGGCGCGGCTCGACCGGCCGAACGTCTTCATCAAGGTGCCGGGCACCGAGCCGGGATTGCAGGCGATCCAGACTCTCACCGCCGAGGCCATCAACGTGAACGTCACCCTGCTCTTCGGCGTGCCCCGCTACGAGGCCGTGGCCGAGGCTTATATGGCCGGTCTGGAGCGGCGCCTTGAAGAGGGCAAGCCGCTCTCCGGCATCGCCTCCGTGGCGAGCTTCTTCCTGAGCCGCATCGATGCCATGGTCGATCCGATGCTGGAAGAGACCGGCTCCGGCGAGGCGAAGGCATTGCGGGGGCAAACCGCTGAATCCCTCGCCAAGCTCGCCTATCAAAGCTATCTGCGCATGATGAAGAGCGACCGCTGGCAGCGCCTGGCGGCGGAAGGCGCAGCGCCTCAGCGTCTCCTCTGGGCGAGCACCCAGCCGAAGGATCCAGCCTATCCGGACAGCAAATATGTCGATGCCCTGGTCGGTCCCGAAACGGTCTCGACCCTGCCGTTGGAGACCCTGGAAGCCTATCGCGAGCATGGCGATCCCGCGCTGCGGCTGGAGAACGATCTGGAGGCAGCGCGCGCCTTGCCTGGCAAGCTTGCCGCCCTCGGCATCGATCTCGATCGGGTGAGCGCCAAGCTCGAGGAGGAGGGCATCGACAAATTCGTCAAGCCCTTCGATGCGCTGATGCAGGCGCTGAGCGCGAAGCTGAAGGACTAGCCGGCGGCCGCATCCCGCAAGCGGGCCGCATCCTCCTCCGGCAGGGAGGGATTGATCTGCAAATCGGCGCCGATCTCGAAGCCCCCCGGCACGGAAAGCTTTGGCACGATCCGCAAGCGCCAATGATGGATTTCCGGCTCCGCCGCGTCCGGCAGCGCGGATTCGAAAACCCAATTGTAATCCAGCGGGCCGATCGCCGCCTTCAAGCGCCGCACGGCGGATTGCACGAGTCCGGCGAGCTCGGCGCGTTCGGACGAGGCGGCCTCGGCAAAGGACGCTTGCCGCTTCAGGGGCAGGATATGCTGCTCGAAAGGCGTCGAGGCGGCAAAAGGCACCAGCAGAACGAACCGCTCCGTCACGTCGACGATCCTTTGTCCATCCTCCAGCTCGCTTCGCAAGTAGCGGCCCGTCGGAGGCTCGCCATGTCTCTCAAGGGCCTCACGCGCCCAGCACGCGGCTCTTTGCTGACGGGGCGGCACGACATCGAGGCTGATGATCTGGGCATGGGGGTGCTGGCGGGAGGCGCCGGCGCCTGGACCGTAATTCCGGAACAGCACCACTGATTCGGTGCCGGGCCGGGCGGCGAGCGTGCAGAACTGTCCATGATAGGCGTCCATCACCGTGGCCGCCGCGCCCTTGTCGAGCGCATCGAAATCGAGATCGTGCCGCGGCGTCTCGACGATCACCCGGTGCTCGCCGGAGACCGAACACGCGCCATCGCCCGCCTTGCCGGCCGCATCGGAGGTCACCGCAGGAAATTTATTGGGAACGACGCGCACCTGCCAGCCCGGCGCGCCATCCCTCGCGACCTCGTCGATGATGCCCGGCAGCCGGCCCTCGTTGCCGGGGCAGAATGGGCAATCGGGATCGTGGGCCGGCAAGGGCTCGCTGTCCTCGCGCTGCCAGTCCTGCGGCCGCCGCTTGCGCCCGCTGGCGATCAGCACCTCATCTCCGGTGCACGGGTCCTGACGCAGTTCGCTCAACGCCTTGGGTCCGGCCGGTATCCGCTCACGGTTGTGCCCGCAAGGTGAAATTGGTCTGGAACGAGCCGATCAGGTCGAGCCATTCCTCGAATAGGCGCGTCAGCAGAAACTTCTGCCGCACTGTCTCGCGGGCGGCCTCGCCGAGCCGGCGGCGCAAGGCTTCGTCCTGCACGAGAGCCACGATGCGCGCCGCGGCCTCCTCGATATTGTCGACCAGATAGCCGTTCTCGCCATCGGCGATCTGATAGCGGATGCCGCCGACATTGCCGCCGATCACCGGCGTGCCCTTCCACATCGCCTCGGAGACCGTGAGGCCGAATCCTTCGCGCAAGGATTTCTGCAGCACCACCGCGGCGCGCCGCTGCAGCGCGTTGACCAGGGCGGTATCCTGAGCGGAGAGAACCAGGATACGCTCGTCTTCGCATTCGCACAGCGACTCGAACACCTGCTGGCCTTCCGGATCGTCGGTCGCGACATTCCCGACCAGAACCAGCGTGGCGTCGATCTCTTTCCGCGCGATCTTGAATGCCTCGATCACCCCTTCCGGGTCCTTCCACTTGTCGAAGCGGGAGACCTGCACCACCAGCGGCAGGTCGGTCGGGATATCGTAATGGGCGAGTCGCTCGTCGATCTCGGCCTCGTCCATCTCCTCGTTGACCGAGGAGAAGGGATTGATCGCCGGCATGATGAAACGTTGGGGCGTGGTGATCTTCTGCGCGTATTCCGGAAGCGACATCACCACGGCGTCGTACCGCTCGATGAAGGGCAGCAGATACTGCCAGACCTCCGGGTTCGGATTTGTCATGTCGAGATGGCAGCGCCAGATCCACGGAGAGTGCTTGCGGTAATGGCGGATTATGGGCAGGGGCTGCGGGTCGTGCACGATCACCACGTCGTGGTCGAGATGGATCCGCGCCGCGTTCTCGAACGCCACCTCCTCGTAGATCTTCTTCTTCAGCCCCGTGAGGAAGATCTCGTCGCCCTGCAGAGCGTTGTGCATCTTCTTCGTGGTGCTGAAGAAATCCGGGCGGCCCTCGATCACCCGCCAGCCCGTCTGGATGCCTGCCGCGTTCATCATCAGGGTGAGGGACGAGAGGATTTGCGCGACGCCGCCACCGTAATAGGTGGAGTTGATATGGCTGATATTCAGATCGCTTAAGGCCTTCGCCTTGCGAAGGATGCGCTCGACGGATTCCGGCCCGATCAGCGCCTCGTAATCTTCCACGCAAGGAAGCTTGAAGACCGGCTTGTCCTCATCGAGGGTTCTGACCTTGTCGTCCATACTGTCCTCGCTTGCCGTTGAATGACGAGGGTCTACGCCGCTTCGATCCACTGCTTGGCGGCCGCCTTGTCCGAAGGCGCGAACGGTTTCATCTCGCCCGGCATCATGAAGCTGAAGAAGCGCACGGAATTCGCGATCCAGTCGTGGTCGGTGACCACGGCGACCCGATCCCAATGGGTGTAGTTCTTCATGCCGACGCTGAAATCCTCGAACGCGGCGCCGGCATCGATGCCCTCGAGGTCCGATCCGATCTCGGCATAGACCCGGATCTTGCCGTAATCCTTCAGGCATTTCTCCACCGCCGGCACGAGAACCTCCTCGTAATCCTTCGCCGAGATTTTGCCGCGATAGGCGACGGCGACGACGTTGTCCGGGAAGCCTTCCAGTTGCTCGATCATGACAGCGTCTCCTTTTCCGGTGCTTGCCATTTCCAGTCGCGGATCTCGGGCATGTCCTCGCCATGCTCCACGATATAGCGGTGATGATCGGCGAGCTTGTCCCGCATCGTCTGCCGGAGCTGGGCGGCGCTTTCGGAAAGACCGGGAACCCGGTCGATAACGTCGATCACCAGGTCGAACCGGTCGATGCCGTTCAGGACCGCCATGTCGAAAGGCGTCGTCGTGGTGCCCTCTTCGATATAGCCGCGGACATGCAAGTTCTCGTGGTTGTGGCGCCGATAGGTCAGGCGGTGAATCAGCCACGGATAGCCATGATAATTGAAGATAATGGGTTTATCCGGAGTGAAGAGCGCATCGAAATCCGCATCCGTCAGCCCGTGCGGGTGGAAGTAGTCGGGCTGCAGCCGCATCAGGTCGACCACGTTCACCACCCGGACCTTGAGCTCGGGAAGATGCGCGCGCAGCAGGCTCACCGCGGCGAGCGTCTCGATCGTCGGCACGTCTCCGGCGCAGGCCATCACCACGTCGGGCTCCGCGCCCTCATCGTTGCTCGCGAACGACCAGATGCCGACGCCGGCCTGGCAGTGCCGTTCTGCATCCTCCATGGCGAGCCATTGCGGCTCCGGCTGCTTGCCGGCGACCATCACGTTCACCGTATTGGTGGTGCGCAGGCAGTGATCCAGCGTCACCAGAAGCGTGTTGGCGTCGGGCGGCAGGTAGACCCGGATCACATCCGCCTTCTTGTTCACCACATGATCGATGAAGCCGGGATCCTGATGGCTGAACCCGTTGTGATCCTGGCGCCAGACATGGGAGGTGAGGAGATAGTTGAGCGAGGAGATCGGCCGCCGCCACGGCACCTCTTCAGACGCCACCTTCAGCCATTTGGCATGCTGGTTGAACATCGAATCCACGATGTGGATGAAGGCCTCGTAGCTCGAGAAGAGGCCGTGCCGTCCGGTCAGGAGGTAGCCCTCCAGCCAGCCCTGGCAGGTATGCTCGCTCAGAATCTCCATCACCCTGCCGTCCGGGCTGAGATGCTCGTCCGTCGGCAGCGTCGCCGCGTCCCAGCTCCGATCCGTCACCTCGAACAGCGCGCTCAAACGATTGGAGGCCGTCTCGTCCGGACCGAACACCCGGAAGTTGCGCTCCTCCGCATTGAGCCGCATGACCTCGCGTAAATAATCGCCCGCCAATCGGGTCGCTTCCCCCAGCGCGGCACCGGGCGAGGTGACCGGGAAAGCGAAATCCCGGTAGTCGGGAAGATTCAAATCCTTCCGCAGCAGACCGCCATTGGCGTGCGGGTTCATGCCCATGCGTCGCGTGCCGTCCGGTGCAAGCGCGGCAAGGTCTGGGCGCAACCGTCCCGTCTCGTCGAACAACTCGTTCGGCCGATAGCTTTCTAGCCAGGCCTGCAGAATCTCCAGATGCGCGGGCGTCTCGCGCACCTTGGCGAGCGGCACCTGGTGCGACCGCCAGGTTCCCTCGGTGGGAAGCCCATCCACCTCTTCGGGGCCGGTCCAGCCCTTCGGCGTTTCCAGCACGATCATCGGCCAGTGGGGACGGTCCGTCCGACCATTCTCCCGCGCCGCCGATTGGATATCGCGGATCTCCTGCACCGCCCTTTCCAAGGTGGAGGCCATCTGCCGATGCACATCCGCCGGATCGTCACCCGAGACGAAATACGGCTTATAGCCGTAGCCCTGCATCAAAGCGGTGAGCTCGTCCCGCCCGATACGGGCCAGCACGGTGGGGTTGGCGATCTTGTAGCCGTTGAGATGCAGGATGGGCAGCACCGCCCCGTCCGTCGCGGGGTTGAGAAACTTGTTGCCGTGCCAAGCGGTGGCGAGCGGACCCGTCTCCGCCTCGCCGTCGCCCACCACGCAGGCCACGATCAGATCGGGATTGTCGAACGCCGCGCCGAAGGCGTGGGAAAGCGAATAGCCGAGCTCGCCCCCTTCGTGGATCGAGCCGGGGGTCTCCGCCGCCGTGTGGCTCGGAATGCCGCCGGGGAAGGAGAACTGACGGAACAGCTTCCGCAAGCCGTCCTCGTCCTGGGTGATATCCGGATAGAGCTCGCTATAGCTGCCTTCCAGATAGGTGTTGGCGATGATCGCCGGTGCGCCGTGCCCGGGACCGGTCACATACAGCACGTCGAGATCGTGCGCGCGGATCATCCGGTTCAGATGGACATAGACGAGGCTGAGACCCGGCGAGGTCCCCCAATGGCCCAGCAGGCGGGGCTTGATGTCGTCGGGCGTGAGCGGCCGCCGCAACAGAGGATTGTCGAGCAGATAGATCTGTCCGACGGAAAGATAGTTCGCGGCGCGCCAATAGGCGTCGATGGCGTTGAGCTCGTCGTTCGTCAATCGCTGTTCCATGTCATGTGAACAGTGGTCGACCGGCAGGCTTCTCGCAATACCGCAAATATTTCCGGTTGTTCTTCACACAATACTCACCCAAACGCTTCGTGCGGCTTTATCCAGTGTCGGGAATGGGCAAAGCTCGCTCGCAGATTGCTTTGTTTACAAAGGGTTAGGGTCCCATGACTGCACTCTCTCAATACTTCGCAAAGATCAGTATCGCTTTCTTTACCGTCATCGTCATTGCCACCATAGGTTTTATCCTCGCAGGGCAGACCTTCATGCATTCCGCCGGAGCTGGCGAAGCGAATCTTGCGGCTCTCGCCGAGGATCCTCCGATCGATCGGCCGGTCTCGGTGCTGCTCGGCACCGTGCCGGATTCGGCCAGTGAGAGTGCATCGAGCAAGCACTGGGTCGAGGTGGTGGAGGACGTGAACATGCGATCCGGTCCTTCGACCGCCGATCGCATCGTCAAGGTCCAGCACGAAGGCGCGAGGCTCAAGGTGAGTGACCGGGACGGCAACTGGGTCCAGGTGATCGAGCCGGGGTCCGGCACCGCAGGCTGGATCTACGAGAGATACGTGAAGGGTACGGCACCGTCCTTCCGCAGCGCCGGTTCAGAGGTCGCACATATTCGATAGCATTCGATAGCGCTGGGCTGAGTGAAGACGAAGGGCTGAGATGAAAATCCCGAAAGCACTACGCTCCGCGGGGCGTCCCCTGGCCGGCTGCCTATCGGCATTGGTCAACGGGACGCTCGTAACGGGGGCGCTGATCGGCGTTCCATATTTGACGCTGACCCCGCTCCTCGACAATTTCTCACTTGCAGCGCTCGATCCGCCAACCCAGCGGACCCTGGTGCTCATCGACAAGGATGGCAAGCCGTTTGCCAAGCGCGGCGGCTGCGTGGCCGAGCCGGCGTCCTTTTCGGAGCTTCCCGAGCATCTCGTCGATGCTCTCACTTCGATGGAGGACCGGCGTTTCTTTCTGCATCCCGGAATCGATCCCATCGGGCTCATCCGTGCCGTGCAGGTCAATCATAAGGCGGGCCGTATCGTGCAAGGCGGCAGCACCCTGACCCAGCAGCTAATCAAGAACGCCTATCTGTCCAGCGAGCGCACCTTCGAGCGGAAAGAAAAGGAAGCCTGGATGGCGCTGGCGCTCGAGCTGCGCCTCTCCAAAGAGGAGATTTTGGCGCGCTACCTCTCCAGCGCTTATTTCGGCGAGAACTGCTTCGGCATCCGCGCCGCCGCCAAGCACTACTTCCATACGGCGGTCCAGACGTTGATGTTGCCCCAATCGGCGTATCTCGTGGCGCTCTTGAAGTCGCCGTCTTGGTTGCGCGAGCATCCCGAGGTGGCGATGAAACGTGCATCTTTGGTGCTGGACGCCATGGTCGAGAACGGCAAGCTCGACCCGAACGAGCGCAAGGGACTGACCCCCGTTCTACCGGAGATCGCTTCGACCCCCTCCATTGGCGACTTCTACGCCGACTGGGTCGGCGGAACCGTCCGATTGCCCCAAGATCGCGATTATTCTCCGCTGCTGGTCCACACCCCTTTCGATCCGAAGCTGCAAGAACTCGCCGAGCAGGCCGTCGAGTCGGTGCTTTCGAAATACGGCGAGCGGCAGGAGGCGAGTCAGGCCGCCATGGTCGTCATGCGCACCGACGGAAGGGTCCTCGCCATGGTGGGCGGCCGGAACTACGACGAGAGCCAGTTCAACCGCGCCGTTCAAGCCCAACGCCAGCCAGGCTCATCGTTCAAGCTCTTCGTCTATCTCGCTGGTCTGCGCGCAGGCCTGGAGCCGAGCAGCATCCTCGTCGACAAGCCCATCGAGATCGGAAACTACGAGCCGGAAAATTTCGGTGGCGGCTACCGCGGTTCCGTCTCCATGCGGCGCGCCTTCGCGTCCTCCATCAACACCGTCGCCGTGCAGATCTCGGAGGCCGTGGGGCGCAAGCCCGTGATCGAGGCGGCGCGCGATCTCGGCATCACCGCGCCGCTCAAAGCGACGCCGAGCATTGCGCTCGGCGCCTATGAGGTAAACCTCGTGGAGCTGACCGCCGCCTACGCGGCCGCCGCGGCAAGCGCTTACCCGGTGAAGCCCTGGGGCATCACCGGTTTCAGAGAGATGGAGGACCATATCCTTCCTCCGGATGGCTCTGGCCAATGGCGTCTCGAGCAGGGCGAGCCACTCAATAAGCTCCTGCGCGCCAATGTCACCAGCGGCTCCGGCCGTCGCGCAAGCCTCCCCATTGCGGCCTACGGCAAGACCGGCACCAGCCAGGATCATCGCGATGCCTGGTTTGTCGGCTTCGCCGGCAATCTCGTGGTCGGCGTATGGGTCGGCAATGACGATTTCTCACCCATGCGCGGCGTCACGGGGGGGAGTCTGCCGGCCATGATCTGGGCCAGCTTCATGCGGGACGTCATCGATCAAGACGAAAATTTTCAACGTCAGCAGCCGCAGATCGCCGCCTTTCCGGCGAGGCCGGCCGAGAAGGATAAATCGGTCGAACTCGTCACCGACATCCTCAGCAAGCCGCGTGTGACGCGAGGTAGGCATTCCGGCAGGAACAAAATCGTCACGACGTCGAATCGAAAATCCGTTCGCAAGAAAAAGAAGCAGGCGCGCGACGGCACTCGGGAGCGTCGCGGTTTCTTCGGCAGGCTTTTTAATTCCCGCAACGCCAGCCAATGAATCCTGCCTTATGCCGAATCCTCGCCGAACCAAGACATCGCGGACTGGAAAAGCGACGATGACAGGCATATAGCCATCACACGGTCACTTTGTTGGCGGATGGGGATTGCCCCTTCGGCTCGCCGCTCGCGGCGGGCAGATTTCTCAGCCCTCCTCTTGCGAATTTCGGCGGCGCACACAAGCTGAGGATGGCAAGCGAGTTAGTCCATGGCACAAACCTATGGCGACGACGCCACCCAGGCGCCGTCCGTTATCCCTTCCGCGTCTTCCGGCTACGACACGGCGGAGAAACCCAGCAAGCCCGGCATGGGCTTCAGGGAGTTCGTCGCGTTGATGGCCGCCCTCATGGCGACCAACGCGCTCTCCATCGACGCCATGCTCCCCGTGCTCGGCGAGATCGGTCATGCGCTCCATGTTGCCACCGAGAACGACCGGCAATGGGTCGTCACCGCCTATCTGCTCGGCTTCGGCGGTGCGCAGCTCATCTACGGGCCGCTTGCCGATCGTTTCGGCCGCAAGAACGTGCTCATGGTGGGCCTGGGCATCTATGTCCTCTTCAGCGCCGCCAGCGCCTTCGCCGGCTCGCTTTGGGTGATGATCCTCGTCCGCTTCCTGCAAGGCTGCGGCGCGGCCGGCACGCGCGTGCTTTCCATCACCATCATCCGCGACTGCTACTCGGGGCGCCACATGGCACGGGTCATGTCGCTCGCCTTCATCGTGTTTCTGGCCGCGCCGATTCTCGCCCCGTCCTTCGGGCAGGCCATCGCCTTGATCGCGCCGTGGCAGTGGATCTTCCTCGCCCTGGCGCTGTTCGGAGTGGTCGTGGCGCTCTGGACCTGGCTCAGGCTTCAGGAGACCCTGCACCCGGCGGACCGGATTCCCATCTCCCCGAAAGGAGTCGGGAATGCGCTGGAGATCGTCCTGACCAGCCGCACGGCGCTCGGCTATACCCTCGCCATGGCGCTGATGCTGGGCGCTCTGTTCAGCTTCATCAATTCGGCCCAGCAAGTCTTCACCGAAGCGCTCCACGCCGCCGACCTGTTCGTCATCATCTTCGCGCTGGCTGCGGGGGGCATGGCCGTCGCATCCTTCGTGAATTCGCGCATCGTCGAGCGGGTCGGCACGCGCCGGGTCTCCCATGTCGCGCTGATCGGCTTCATTGCCATCGCCGCCATCCACGGCGTGGTGGCATGGCACGGCCACGAGAATGTCTGGACCTTCGCCGCGCTTCAGGCGGGGCTGATGTTCTGCTTCGGCCTCATCGGGCCGAACTTCAACTCCATGGCCATGGAGCCCCTCGGTCATATCGCCGGCACGGGCTCCGCCGTGGTCGGCTTCACCACGACCGTCGGCGGAGCGGTGATCGGATTCATCGTCGGGCAGCAATTCGACGGCACCCTCGTGCCGCTGACCTGCGGCTTCCTCGGCTGCGGTCTCGTCGCGCTGCTGATCGTCTTCGTCACCGAGCAGGGTCGCCTCTTCCGGCCCGTGATGGCCGCGTCCTAGCGGAAAGGCAGCGACTTCGTAAGCAAGACTTCGCCCGTTGCTTGTGCTGCAGGCGAGGGTCTCGTAAGTCTTGTTTATGAGCTTGGATTTGGAACCAGTCGATTTTGCCGAAACCGGCCGAGGCTGGGACGATGTCATGGAGGCCGCGATCCGGTTTCGCCGCCATCTCCATCGCCATCCCGAGCTGAGCTGGCAGGAGACCGAGACGGCCGCCACGATCCGCGCGGCCTTGGATCGGCTCGGCATCGCCTGGCGTGCTTGCGCCGGCACCGGCACCGTCGCCACCATCGCCTCAGGCAAGCCCGGCCGCCACGTCGCCCTGCGCGGCGATATCGACGCGCTGCCGATCTTCGAGAAGAGCGGCAAGGATTGGCATTCCACCCGCGAAGGGGTGATGCATGCCTGCGGCCATGATGGCCATACCGCGACCTTGATGGCCGCCGCGATCTGGCTGAAGCGCAATGAAGACGTGCTGCCCGGCCCCGTCAGCCTGTTGTTTCAGCCGGCGGAGGAGGGCGGCCACGGCGCCCGCGAGATGATCGCCGACGGTGCTCTGGAAGGCGTCGACATCGTGTTCGGCTGGCACAACTGGCCGGCTATTCCCTTCGGCAAGGCGGTCTGTCCCGAAGGCCCGGTCATGGCCGGCAACGGCACGTTCCAGATCACCGTGAAGGGCGTCGGCGGCCATGCCAGCCAGCCGGAAGTCTGCCGCGACCCCGTGCTCGCCGCCGCCGCCATCACCCTGGCCCTGCAGCAGGTGGTGAGCCGGCGCATCCGCCCCCAGCATCCCGCCGTGCTCAGCGTCACCTCCATCGAGGCGCCGAGCCTCAACACGGTGATCCCCGACATCGCGGTCGTCGGCGGCAGCATCCGCATCGCCCAGCCGGAAGACCGCGTCGTCATCAACGGACTGATCGAGGAGATCGCCGCCGACACCGCCAAGGCCTATGGCGTGAAAGCCGAGGTGGAGATCGAGCCCCGCTACGAGGCGACCGTCAATCACGAAACAGCCTCCGCCGAGATGCGTGGCGCCCTGGCCGACGAGCTGGGCATCGACTGGCACGATTCCGCGCTGCCTGTCCCCATCATGGCCTCGGAGGATTTCAGCTACTATCTCGGCCAGGTCCCCGGCGCCTTCGCCCTGATCGGTGCCGATGACGGCGACCGTCACGATGCGCCATGTCACAGTCCGCTCTACGATTTCAACGATAGACTGATCCCCATCGTCGCGCGGTGTTTTGCGCGTCTGGCCGGGGCGCCCTTGCCCAATGCCCCGGCCGTTCGGCACGAGGAACAATCCGCGCCCGCCGCGCTTCATGAATAGCCCGTCAACAGCAGGGAGATGAGAATGCCGGAAGAGACCATGGAAGTTTTCGAGCAATGGGAATCCGAGGTCCGTGGCTATTGCCGTATCTTCCCGACGGTCTTCCGATCGGCATCCAATGCGCGCCAGGTCGATGAGGCGGGCAAATCCTATATCGACTTCTTCGGCGGCGCCGGCGTTCTGAATTTCGGTCACAACAACGAGCGCATGAAGGATGCCATCGTCGACTTCATCAAGGCCGACGGCGTGGCCCATAGTCTCGATATGTCGACCACCGTGAAGCGCGATTTCATCCAGGCCTTCGTCGACATCATCCAGAAGCCCCGCGGCATGAACTACAAGCTGCAATTCACCGGCCCCACCGGCACCAACGCCGTGGAGGCCGCCCTGAAGCTCGCCCGCCGCGTCACCGGCCGCACGAGCGTCATCGCTTTCAGCCACGGCTTCCACGGCATGACCCTGGGCTCGCTCGCCTGCACCGCCAATTCCTATTTCCGCAACGCCGCCGGCGTGCCCTTGGAGCATGTGCAGCGCTTCCCCTTCGGCAAGTCGCTTCAGGACATCTCCGCCCTCTACGCCGACGGCTCCTCCGGCTACGAGCCGCCCGCCGCCGTGTTGGTCGAGACCATCCAGGCCGAAGGCGGCGTGAATGTCGCGAGCGAAGAATGGCTGAAGGAGCTCCAGGCCTTCGCCCAGAGCCGCGGCGCGCTCTTCATCGTCGACGATATCCAGGTGGGCTGCGGCCGCGTCGGCTCCTATTTCAGCTTCGACGGCATGGGGCTCGATCCCGACATCATTACCCTCGCCAAGGGGATCGGCGGCTTCGGCACGCCGCTCGCCATGAACATGGTGAAGCCGGAGCACGACAAGCATTGGTCGCCCGGCGAGCATACCGGCACCTTCCGCGGCCAGGGCATCTCCTTCGTCGCCGGCCGCGAAGCGCTTCGCTATTTCGAGAACGACGATTTCACCGACGAGGTGAAGCGCAAGGGCGCCCATATGGAAGCGCGGCTGAACGAGATCGCCGCGCGCGCCAAGGGCTTCGAGGCGCGCGGCAAGGGCATGATCTGGGGCCTCGACCTGCATGACGGCGCCCTCGCCAAGGAAGCCGTCGCGCGCTGCTTCGAGGGCGGTCTGCTGATCGGCGGCTGCGGCTCTAGTGGCCGGGTGCTCAAGCTGATCCCGCCGCTCACCATCCCCGATGCCGATCTCGACGAGGGGATCGATATCCTCGAACGCTCAACCCAAGCTCTTGCGGAGGCGGCATGAGAGAACGCGACGACATGACCTTCTCGGCCGACGAGTACAAGCGCCGGCTCGGCGCGTTGCGCGAGCGGATGGAGGAACGTCTGCTCGATGCGGTGATTATCACCGATCCGGAGAACATCATGTATCTCACGGATTATCAGACCACCGGCTATTCCTTCTTCCAGGCGCTGGTCGTGCCCCTGGTGGGCGATTGCTACATGGTCACCCGCAAGATGGAGGAGTCCAACGTCTTCGCCCGCACCTGGGTCGACAAGACCCGGCCCTACGCCGATAACGGCGACGCCATCCAGAGCCTGGTGGAGAGCCTGCGCGACAACGGTCTCGCCTATTCCACCGTTGGCTACGAGCGGAATAGCTACTTCTTCCCGGCCTACCAACAGGACCGCGTGCGCACCGCCTTCACGGACGGCAAGCTCATGGATTGCTTCGGCATCGTCGAGGAGGGACGTATCCAGAAGAGTCCCGCCGAGATCGAGGTGATGAAGAAGGCGGCCTGCGCCACCGAGGCCGGCATGAAGGCCGGCATCGAGGCCTGCGCGCCCGGTGTCACCGAGAACGAAATCGGCGCCGCCATCTCCGAAGCCATGTTCCGTGCCGGCGGCGAGCCGCCCGCGGTGATGCCTTACGTGACCTCCGGCCCCCGCTCCATGATCGGCCATGCCACCTGGGAGGGCCGCACGGTGCAGCCCGGCGAGCATGTCTTCATGGAGATCGGCGGCTGCTACCGCCGCTACCACACCGCCATGATGCGCACCGTGGTGCTGGGCGATCTGACGCCGTCCATGGAGAGCGCCGAACGCTGCATGATGGACGCCTTGAAGGAGGTCGAGAAGGCGATCCGCCCCGGCCTCACCGTGTCCGACGCGGACAATATCGTGCGCGATATCATCACCAGCGCCGACCATGGCGGGGATCTGATCACCCGATCGGGCTATTCCATCGGCATCGCCTTTCCTCCGAGCTGGGACGAGGGCTACATTCTGAGCCTCATGCAAGGGGATTCCCGGACCCTGAAGGAGGGCATGACCTTCCACCTCATCCCCTGGGTCTGGGGCGTCGACCGCGACAAGACCGTCGGCATTTCCGACACCATCTATGTTACGGCCGATGGCTGCGAATCCTTCTTCACCTTGGCCCGCGAGTTTGTCACCAAGTCCGATACCGAAACCAAGCTCAGGGCGGTCGGCGATGACGAGCCGCCCGAGACCGGCATGGCGACGGGCTAGGGCAGGGGCAAGAGCAAAGGCGAGGACCAGCGGAGATTTTCATGCTGACAGCGATCGATCCGGCCACCGGCCGGGTGGTTCGGGAGGTGACTCCCGATTCCGATTCCGATGTCGAGGCCAAGCTCGCCCGTGCCCGCGAAGCCTATGCAAGCTGGCGGGAGACATCCTTCGGGGAGCGTGCGCGCCTGATGAAAGCCGTGGCCGCCCATATGCGCGCCCATGTCGACCAGCTGGCGCCGCTGATGACCGAAGAGATGGGCAAGCCGATCCGCGAAGCCCGCGGCGAGGTGGAGAAGGCGGCCTGGTGCGCCGAGCATTACGCCGATTTCGCCGAGGCCTATCTCGCCCGGATCAACCTGGGCTCCGACGCCACCAAGAGCTACGTCCAGCATCTGCCGCTCGGCACCGTGCTCGGCATTCTGCCGTGGAACGCCCCGTTCTGGCTCGCCTTCCGCTTTTGCGCGCCCGCGCTGATGGCCGGCAATACCTGTTTGATGAAGCACGATCCCCACGTGCCCGGCTGCTCGGCGGCCATCGCCGACGTCTTCAGAGCGGTGGACGCGCCGCCCGGCGTCTTCGACAGCCTGTTCCTGGAAACGCCTGCTGTCGAGAAGGTGATCCGCGACCCGCGCATCCAGGCCGTCTCCTTCACCGGCTCCACCCGGGGCGGTTCGGCCGTTGCCTCGATTGCGGCCTCGGAAATCAAGCCGGCGGTGCTGGAGCTCGGTGGCTCCGATCCCAGCATCGTCCTGGCCGATGCCGATCTCGACAAGGCGGCCGATATCCTGAAGCTCTCCCGCATCATCAATGCCGGCCAATCCTGCATCGCCGCCAAGCGCATCATCGTCGAGGCGCCGGTCTATGACGCCATGGTCGAGAAGCTGAAGGCGCGGCTGGCGGCCCTGAAGCTCGGCGATCCGGCCAAGGAGGAAACCGATATCGGTCCCATCGCCCGGAAGGACCTGCTCGACGAGCTCGCCCGCCAGGTGAAGAGCACCGTCGATGCCGGCGCTCGTTGCCTCCTCGGCGGCGAGCCGGTCGAAGGCGAGGGATATTTCTACCCCGTCACCTTGCTGGCCGATGTGGAGCCCGGCATGTGTGCCTTCGAGGAGGAGACCTTCGGTCCCGTCGCCGTGGTCATTCGCGCCGACGATGAGGAGCACGCGCTGAAGCTCGCCAACGACACGGAATACGGTCTCGCCGCCAGCGTTTGGTCGACGGCCGAACGGGGCGAAGCCCTGGCCAAGCGCATCGAGGCGGGCCAGGTCGCCGTGAACGGCATCGTGAAGACCGACCCGCGGCTGCCCTCCGGCGGTATCAAGCGCTCCGGCTACGGACGCGAGCTCGGCCCCCACGGCATCCACGCCTTCGTCAACGCCCAGCAGGTCTGGATCGGCCCGGTCAAAAGCTGAATCGGATCGAGTCGAGCCGAGGCTAATCTTTTGAAATCTTGGCCTCTTTCGAGGTCAGCGCGAACTTCCAGCTCGCCATCGGCGTGCCCTCGAGATCGAGCCGGCTGGCGATGTAGTAGAGCCGCTGAGTGGCCGGCATATCCGGCGCGGTGGCGAAGCGCTCCTTGAGCCAATGGGGCGGGATCGGCTGATAGTAGAGCGTCGCCCGCACCGTCAGGTCTTCCGCATCGACACCCTCGGGCAGGGCGATCTCGTAGCGCACCCGGTCCAGCCCCTTGCCGCCGCGATAATCCTCGTCCCGGATCGCATCCTTCCCCGGATGGGTCGCATGGATGAAATCCTTCAGCTCGCCATAGCGGCCGGGCAGGGGTCCCTTCTCCCGCCATCCGAAGGGCAACAGCCGATTGTCCTTCACGTGGGATGCCCGGTGCACGAAGCTGGTGGTGAAATCGCCCTTCGCGTTGTGGAACAGCTCCTCGTAGACCTGCACCTGGTCCTGCGCCTCGATCACCTCGTGATGGGGCTGGTAGCGCGGTTCGCCCGTCTCGTCCTTCTCGAAGAATTCGGTCGGCAGCACCTCGCCGTTCTCATCCACCAGAATGCCCACGGTATTGGTGCGGCCGGAGCCCCAGACCACCCGCGCCTCGCCTTCGCTGTCGTCGATCACCAGCAGCTCCAGGAAGGCGCGGCGCAGCCCCACGCCGGTCGGGAAGCGATGGCCGGTCTTGTTGATCACCTCCACCTCGGCGATCAGCTTGCCGTTCTCGTCGGTCCTCGTCGAGACGTCGAGATCCGCGGTCCGCTCTCGCGCCTGGGCCGCCACCTCTTCCAATGCCAGCTTCAGCCCGTCGGCCCCGGTCATGTAGTCCTTGCGGCGCACGCCGAGCACGTCGTCGTTCTGCCGGAACATCTCCATCAGGATGCCGTTCAGCCCTTGCAGCCGATGCCGCTTGTAGCCGTCCTCGCGAAACCGCACCCGGATCTCCTCCACCGGCGGCATATGCTCCGCCTCCGGATAGGTCTCGTCTTGGATCGCCGCGATGCGCGTCTTGATCTGCGCCACGTCCACCTTGCCGTCCGCCGATTTGAAATGGCCCGGCATGTGGCAGCCCTGGCAGCTCTGGGCCCGTTCCGGCGTCGGATTGGCGGCGAGATATTCGTTCTGATAGCCGCTGTTCAGCCACTCCAGATAGGTCGCCTGCTCGATGGAGTGCTTGAAATCTTTGAACATTTCCGCCGGCACGCCCTCATCGAGATCATCGGCCTCGTGATCTGAAAGCGGCATGTCCACATTGGGCAGGCTCACATGATGGCAGGAGCCGCAAAGCCGCGAGCTCTGGATATAGGCATCGTGTTTCGGCGTGATCCCGATCGCGTTCTCCATGGGTAGGGTGACGATCTCGTCGTCCTTGAACGGTCCATAGATCTCGCCCGGCGCGCCCGTCTCGAAGCGCCCTGTTGTGTTGTGGGTCAGATAGCTCTTCAGCTCCGAGAGCCCCGCGACCGGTGTGCTGCGGATCGCCCGGTGGCAGGTGGTGCAGCTGATCCCGTCCCGCGCCAGGGCGCCGTATTTCGCATAAGGATTGTCTTCGTCCTTGGAGGTCAGGAAGAGATAGTCCCGCCGGAACAGCGGATCGAGCCCGTGTTCCGGCGCATCCGCCTTCAACTGCCGCTGCCCCATGGAGCCGTGACAGCTGAAGCAAAGAGTCTCTAGATGGGCGATGTGTTCTTCCGGCCGCTCGCCGTCCTTGCCGAATTCCTCGGTCAGCAGCGCGATCTCGCTGTCGAGCTGGGCATGGAAGATCGGATCGCGCCCCGCCAGCCCCATGGGCGACCAGCGCCACTCCCCGTAAGGGGAGACATTGTAGCCCTCGCCATAGCCGGGGCCCGTCTGCAGGAACATCACCGGTCCCGACGCCGTGCCCATATTGCCGTTGATGCCGCCATGGCAGCCCATGCATTGATCGGAGCTGAGAAATTCCGGGTCGCCTTGCGCCGGCGCCACCACCCGGTCGTGAGTCTCCGGCGGAAACTTGAGCAAGCTCTCGGGATCGGGATCCTTCACCCCCGGATAGAACGTCGCGAAGTCGGGGTTCGGCGCCGCCGGCTGCGGCGCGGTGGTCGTGCGTCTCTTCCCTTCGGATTCGGCCTCCTCTTTCGCCATATGCGGTTGCCACGGCTTCTCCGCATCGCTCCCATCCCGCCAGGAATCGTCCACCCGGAAGCGTAGCGGATCGCCGGGAAAGCCCTTGATGTTCCTGAGGCTCGAGAAGGTGCCGTGATCCGCCGCCGAGGCATGGCAGCGGACGCAATATTGCCCGAACCCCGATTCCCGGTATTTGAAGGGATAGTCGTGGGCGTGCGGCTTGCTCTCGCCCCGCTTCGGGTTGGACCAGTACCACCCGTCATGGGCGCCCGCCCCATCCCGCACCATGACGGTCCAGGATCCCAGCTTCTCGAGGATTTGTGTCTCGTCGAGCCCCTCGTAGCGGGCCGCCGGCGGCGCGAACATCTCCTTCACGATGAAGGCGCCATCCTCCGGCGGCGCCGTCCGGTCGCCGGTGAGCCAGCGCATCATCTTCGGCGAGTAATAGACCCGCACCGCCGGATGGGTGCCGTAATAGACATTGTTCACGTAGGGCCCGGTGTCCCGCACCAGATTCCCCTCCATCGCCTTGTCGACGCACCAGCCGAGCTTCGCGTAGCCCCGATCGTTCAGAAACGCGAACAGCATCCGTTGATAGGCTTCCGGCTCGGATTTGCTGGGAAGCGGCAGATCGGCGGGCTCGGCATCGGCGCAATAGGCCGGGATAGCCGCAGGCGAGACGGCCGGGGTGCTGGCCAGCGGCAGCGCGTAAGCGGCGAAACCGAGCGGAATCGAAAGCCATCCCGCGGCCAAGAACCATCTGAAATATAAGGGCTTTCTAATAGAGCTCCACCGCGCGCCCTGGCCCCTTTCATCGTTCGTCACTGAAGCGGAGCTCTCCTGACAGGATACGTCTCTCCCTAACCGCTGCTAGAGTTTAACCAATGGCTGCACGCCTGCCAGCGTTTTCATTTTTATAGAAAATGCAGGAATTATGGGTCTGGCGCGGCCTTCCGATTGTCGTGACGCGCAACCTTCAGTAATTTCAACTTCGCAAAAAGGGCCGGTGGGAGGGATCATGAAGGGTACCAACCCTCTGAAGACAGCAGGCAAGAACGCCAAGGATTGGTGGGCCGAGCAACGCGGCTTCAGCAATCTCATCGTGATTCCAGCCATTTGGGCCATCGTCTCCATGTTGGTCACCGGCGTGCTCTATGGCGGCTGGGAAGTCGGCCGCTATGTCTACGAATTCCTGCCGACCGATATGCCGGAGCCCTTCGGCGAGGATCGGCTGGGCATCCTCGTCGCCCGGCTGGAGAACGATCCCGGGGGCGAATACACCTTGCGCGTCCGCACCGCCTTGGAGCAGCAATTGCCCATGACGGCGACCGGCGAGGCCGCGGTCGAGGTCGATCTCTATCCCAAGACCCTGACGCTTCCGGCCGAGGGGCGCCTTTCGGACAACATCGCCCGCGCCACGCAGGAGGGGCGTGCCTGGCTCGAAGCGCAAAACGCCGAGCTGTTGATCTGGGGGCGCGCCGTCCCGAGCGAGAAGCAGATCGAGCTTCGCATCCTCAGCCGCCAATCCTCCGACACGTCGGGCCAGGCCACCCCTGAAGTCTATCCCTTGCGCATCCCGAGCGAGTTCTCCGACCGGCTGGGCGCAACCCTCGCCGGTGTGGTCGCCGGCGCCGGCTACAAGGCTTGGAACCAGCGCGGCAAGTATCTCACCCAGGATCAGCGCGAGGCCATGACGGCCTGGATGGACCGGTTGAAGAATCTCCGCGGCGATCTGCCCGATGCCCTCGACGCCAAGAGCCGGGAGCGTATCCGCGAGAAGATCGAAACGGCCTATTTGCAGATCGGCGCGACCCTGGTCGCCGACAGCAAGGACGAGCGCGGTCTGGCCATCATCGAGGAGCTGTTCGGCGAGGACACCGATCCGGAGAAATGGCCCCCGGGCCAAGTGCTGCTGGTCTCCGAGCTGACCGCCGACTATTTCGAGACTCTCGCCTTCCAGGGCGTGCCCCTGCCGCCCGAAACCATCGAGAATCTGCTGGGAATCATGTCCGAGCTCTCCGTGCTCATCGAGCAGCTCTATAGCTACGACGAGGTCAGCGAGAACGAGTATCTCTACTTCGCCGGCACCTTGCAGAAGGTGGACGGACATCTCACCGCCAAATTGGAGCGGCCGGACGAGGCGAAAGAGCATTTCGAGCGCGCCAAGCGGCTCTTCGCGTCGCTTCTGAAACAGAAGGACGCGCCCCAGGATCCGCTCTCGGTCGCCCGCATCAAGAGCTATCTCGGCAGCATCGAGTTCAGCTTGGCCCTTCTTTCCACCGGCGAGGAAGCCTCGGGCCACCTGGATGCGGCGATCACCGATTACGGCCAGGCGCTGAACCTGTTGGACGCGGAGACGGCCCCCCGGGAGGTGGTGCGGGTCCGCACCTTGCTGTCTCTGGCCTACAACAACCGCTGGCGTGCCGATTACGACGCCCGCGCTTTGCTTTCCAGCGCCGAGACCCTGGAGCCGGTGCTCCCCATTCTCCGCGAGAACGAACGCTACGAGGAGCTGAACGCTATCGCGCCTCAGATGGCGATCCTGTTCGGATTGCACGCGGTGATCGCGGGCGGAGAGGCCTCGGCCGAGAAGGCGATTGCCGCGGCCAAGACTTTCGAGGCGGATGCCGGCCCCGACCAGATGCCCGTCCGGGCCCATGTGACCTTCGTCGATTGCCTTGCCCATCTCGGCCAGGGCCGCGCCATGGCGGCCACGGGCGATGCGCTGGCAAACAAGGTGGAGGAGCTGCAACAGGCGTCTTCCCGCTGCGAGGCCGCCGCCACCTTGTACGAGCAGCTTGGCAATACCTTCAGTTGGATGAATGCCAAATCGCTCTCCTCCAGCGCCCTACGCCTCGCCGCCAAGGCGAAGGACGACGTGGCGCTCGCCGTCGCGTCGCTCGCCTGCGCCGATGAGGCGGTGGAGAAGACGGAGGACATGGACAATCCCATCGTCGCCAACCAGAACGCCTATACCAAGGGTGCCGCGCTGCGGGAGGTCGGCCGCCAGAAGAAGAATGTCTCGCAGCTCGAGGAGTCGGTGGAGATGCTTCGCGGCGCCCACGAGAAGCTTCTGGCGCCGGAACGGAAGGCAACCCTCGGCGATCGCCTGCCTCTCGAATTGCAGCTCGGCGAATCCCTGGTCGCTCTCGCCGCCCTCAACAAGGATGCCGGCGAAGAGTTGCGGCAGGGGATCGAGATGCTGGGCGAAGCCCGCGATGCTTTCGCCGCCGGCGGCGCATCGCTCATGCTGAAGGATGCCACCGAGGCGCTCGATGCGGCCGAACGGTTTCAGGCCCAGATGAGCGTGAACTGAGCGAAAAGCCTTGCGCTAGGTGCCGCCCGCAGCCATCACCACAGCGCGATCAGCAGCGTCAGCGGTGTCAGCAGATCCCACCAGAAGATCGGCCCGGCATTGTTGATGGCGAAATTCGCCTCGGCGATCATGTCGCGGATATGGGTCGCCGCGGCGCTCCATAGAAAGCCGGCCGCGACGAAGAAGATCGCCCATCCCGCCGGCTCTCCCAGCATCGACGCGGCGATCGCGCCGAGCCCGATGCCGAGATTGGCGCCGGCGATCTCGAACTGAAACGGGCTGGGATCCCAGCCGATGGAATCGGCCACCCGCTGGCGGAACACGGCATGTCCCAAAGCCGCCCAGAGGCTCTGCAAGCCGAGCGACAGGAACAGCATCCATTGGGCGAGGGGGGAGAGGCTGTCATCGGCAAAGCCCAGCGGCACATCGAGCACCCCCAGGATGAGTGCCACCGTATACAGCGCCATGGGCAGCGCCGCGACTGTGTAAGACATCGGAAAAAGCCCCCCAGCAGAATGTGAAGCGAGGAGTCTAGCCGGGGAGGGCCGCTACTTCCAGCGTTCCAGCCAGGCCTGGAACATCAGCACGTCCCAAAGCTCCGCCTGCCAGTTGCGCTTGCCGGAGAGATGCTGCTGCCATTTCCGGCGGATCGGCTCCGGCTTGAAATAGCCTTCCGCCTTCAGCCGGCTCTCGTCCAGCAAGGCTTCCGCCCAGTCCCGCAAGGGTCCGCGGAGCCATGCGTCGATGGGAACCGAGAAGCCCGATTTCGGCCGTTCGACGAGCCGCGCCGGCACGTAGCGGTCGAGCAGGCTGCGCAGGATCCATTTGCTGCGGCCGCGCCGGATCTTCAGGGATTGCGGCAGCGACCAGGCGAAGCCGACCACCCGGTGATCGAGCAGGGGAACGCGCACCTCCAGAGAGACCGCCATGGAGGCCCGGTCGACCTTGGTCAGGATATCGTCCGGCAGGTAGCACATCATGTCGAGATACTGCATCTGCTCCACCGCATCCGGCACCAGTGCCTGGGCCTCCTCCGCGTCGTAGGGGATCGGTGTCTCCGCCGCCCCGATCACCATGGTCGACGGGTCTTCCCAATGGCGCGTCACGTTGCGGTAGAAGGTCTCCGGCGTGCCGGTCAGCGCATCGGCCAGCTTGTGCATCTTGTCGCCGAACTGCCGCGGCCGCTGATTTGCGGGAATTGCCCGGGCAAGCGCCTCCCAGGAGGCGGGCGGCAGGGCCCGCAGCACTCGGGCCTCCACATTCCGCAAGCCCCCCGGCTGGCCAAACAGCAATCGGCCGAACCGCGCCGCCGCCAGATAGCGCGTATAGCCGCCGAACAGCTCGTCGCCGCCGTCGCCGGACAGGGCGACAGTGACCGATTGCCGGGTCAGCTTCGAGATCAGATAGGTCGGGATTTGCGAGGCGTCGGCGAACGGCTCGTCGTAGATCTCCGGCAGGTTCGGCACCACATCCAGCGCCTCTTCCGGCGTAATGTAGAGCTCCGTATGGTCGGTGCCGAGATGCGCCGCCACCTGCTTGGCGTGATGGGCCTCGTCGTAGTCGTTCTCTTCGAAGCCGATGGAGAAGGTCTTCACCGGCGTCTTCGACTGGGCCTGCATCAGCGCCGTCACCAGCGAGCTGTCGATACCGCCGGAGAGAAATGCGCCGAGCGGCACATCGGCCACCATCCGCCGTCCCACCGCATCGCGAAGCAGCGTATCGAGCGCGTCCTCCGCCTCCGCCGCATCGCCTTGGAAGGGCTTGTTCAGCGCTTGCTCGACCGTATCGGCGAGGGTCCAATAGCTTTCCAGCTTCGGCTCCTGCTTGGGCCGCAGGATCAGCATCTTGCCGGGCGCCAGCTTTTGGACGCCGCGATAGATCGTCTTGGGCTGGGCGATGTAGCCCTGGCGTAGGAAACCGGCCAACGCCCCGTGATTGATCTCCACCCGGAAGAGGGGATGCGCCCGAAGCGCCTTCAGCTCCGAGGCGAACAGAATGCCCTTGCCGGTATCGGTCCAGTAGAGCGGCTTGATGCCGAGCCGGTCCCGCGCCAGGGTCAGCACCCGCTCCTTCCGGTCCCAGACCGCGAAGGCGAACATGCCGATGAGCTTTTTCAGCGTCGCCTCGATGCCCCATTCGTCGAAGCCTTCGAGGATGGCCTCCGTATCGGAGGTGCCGCGGAAGCCATGGCCCGCCTGGGTCAGCTCCTCCCTTAGCTCGCCGAAATTGTAGACCTCGCCGTTATAGACGATGACGTAGCGCCCGGATCCGGAGAGCATTGGCTGTGCGCCGGTCTCCGAAAGGTCGATGATCGAAAGGCGTCGATGGCCGAGCGCGAGACCGCTCTCCTCGTCCAGCCAGTGATCGCCCGCATCGGGCCCGCGATGGACGAGGGACTCCGTCATCGCCAACACACCCGCCGCCAGGTCGTCTGGCGAGGCCTTGCTCCCGGTCAAGATCCCGGCAATTCCACACATATGCGAAAAGCTCTTCTACTGGTTCTTCTGCTGGCCGCATCCGGCCGCATTCAGTCCAACGCCGACCGCGGCTTGAGCGTCCTTCGAACTGTCTTGATCCCGCCGTCTCCGAATCGAATCGTGTGCGGCCTGACGCTCAGCCCGAAGACGGAGCGTTCAGCGCTAGCTTGCCGGTTTCCTATGACGGATGCTCGGTCGCTATAATCTCTATGTCGGAATTGCCCCCAAAGCTTTTCCGACCGTGCCGGATCGCAATGCGGATGACAAGCCGAAATTCCACCGCCGTTCGGTTGGCGGTTTTCGGTTGGCGGTTCACGGAAAGGGCAGCCCAGAATAGTTGCTAATTAATTGGGCAATTTCCGTGCGCCGCATAGACATATGGCGCCTGCCATGACCCCGGACGGGCCCGCCGGCCGCCCTCGTCCGATCCCATCGAGGGGCGCTGACGCAGGCTCGGTGCCGCGCTTCTCCAACGATTTCAGGACTCTGCGGAAATTCCTAAGCGGAATTTTTATTTCTTGGCATGAAACCTGCTTAACCCCTCCTTAGCCTTTTGCTGCGGGTTCAACGGAGGGATTTTGAATGGAAGAGCAAGCAATCGAGGGCCTAGCGGCCCTCCCATTTCTGAAACTATTTACGGCGGAAGCCTACTATTACATCACCGGCGTGCTGATGCTCCTCATCCATGTCGGCTTTTTGGCCTATGAAGGTGGCGTGGCCCGGTCCAAGAACTTCCTGGCCACGATGCTGAAGAACTTGATGACCGTGCCGATCGTCGGCATCACCTTCTTCTTCTTCGGCTTTTGGGTCTACAACGCCTTCCCGCTCTGGCCCGTCACCGGTCCGCTTTTCGGGCCATGGACAGATCCCGACGCCTTGAGCGGCGTCGCGGCCGATGCCTATGGCCTGGTGACCGGTTCCTATCCTTGGTCCGAAGCGCTCGCGCCGACCAAGACCGACGAGCTCACCGGCGTCTTCTGGATGGTCTTCGCCCTGTTTGCCATGACCACCGCCTCGATTCTGTCGGGCGCGGTGATCGAGCGCATTCAGATGGGCGGCTACTACATCCTGGCCATCGTGCTCGGCAGCTTCTGCTGGGTCGTCGCGGCGGCCTGGGGCTGGAACTACTACGGCTGGTGGACCACCGAATGGGGTTGGCATGACTTCGGCTGCGCCGTCGTCGTGCATGGCGTGTCCGGCATGTTCGCCCTCGGCGTTCTGATCAATCTCGGGCCACGTATCGGCAAATACGTCGATGGCGTGCCCCAGCCGATCCTGCCGCACAACATCTCGCTGACCCTGATCGGGCTGTTCTTGATCTTCATCGGCTTCTTCTTCTTCCTGGCCGACTGCGTGATCTTCCTGCCCGATTACACCGGTCTGACCACCATCTACGGCGGTCCGGTTACCTTGGCGACCTTGGCGATGAACGTCACCTTGGCCCTGTCTGCCGGTCTCATCGGCGGCTACGTGTCGTCCAAGGCCGATCCGTTCCTGACCATCTCGGGCGGACTGACGGGCATTATCACGGTCGCGGGCGGTATCGATCTGTATCACCCGGCTCTGGTCATCGTGCTGGCCTTCGCCGGTGCCTGGCTGATGCCGAAATGTGTGATGTGGATCGAGAAGATGGGGATCGACGACGTCGTCGGCGCCGTCTCGGTGCACGGTATCACCGGCATGATCGGCGGTATCCTGCCGGGCATCTTCGCGGCCGGCTACATCCAGCAGACCGGCCAGGCCCCCATCAACTTCTTCGGCCAGCTCGGCGGCACCTTCATCGGCGCCATCCTGCTGGGCTTCGTGCCGGGCTATCTCGTCAGCTTGCTCCTCAAGTCGCTGGGCCTGCTGCGTGTCTCGACGGAGTACGAAGAGGAAGGCCTCGATCTTAAGGAGCTGGGCGTCAACGCCTATCCGGAACAAACCTTCGCAGCTCCCGCGAAGGCGTAAAGGAGACGAACAATGGGATCACCTTTCGATACTGCCGAGGGTTACGTGAATGCTGAGGGCGCTTTCCACAGCTTCGTCGGTAGCCCCTTCCTCGGGACCATCTGCTTGATCCTGAGCGTGCTCATAACACTCTGGTTCCTCTACCGGTCGTTTACCCTCCACTAGTAGAGCAACCTGACCGGCGCGTTTCGCAAGGAACGCGCCGGTCTCTTTTCCGGGCCGCTTTCGGGGGATAGCGACAGGCGGTCCGCCTTATTTCGGAAATTTGCGTTTCTTTCTAAGCCTGTTCGAGCGGCCTCATGCTCGGGTCACCGATTGCCGGCACGCCGATTTTGCGAAAGGCACGATGCATCGCTCTCGAACCGTCTCTATCTGCTACAATCGTCAGTTGACGCGATAGACAGAACAGATGTCAGTTTTGTACCAATTGAAGAAGGGTAGGGGCGCGTGGGGAAAGGCATGCCGGAAAGAAAAAAAGCGAACAAACTCAGTCCACAACATCAGCCAGAAGAGACTCGTCCGGGGCGCCGGGTGTTGAATCCCAACACCATTGCCGGCGCCAGCGCGGAATTCGGAACCTTCGGCGAAGTCGATGACGATATGCTTCACACCGGCTCCTCGGCGCCTCGTGGAGCATCGACTCGGTCGCTCGCCAAGGCGATCGGTCTCCAGGTCCGCACGCTGCGCCGCAAGCTCGATCTGACCGGCGCCGAGCTCGCCGATCAGGCGGGCATCTCCGCCGGCATGCTGTCGAAGATCGAGAACGGCGCCGTCTCCGCCTCCATCGAGAGCCTGGAGGCGCTCTCCCGGGCGCTGAACGTGCCCATCACCTCGTTCTTCCAGAGCTACGAGGATCAGCGCGACTGCTCCTACGTTCCCGCCGGCAGCGGCGTTGCCATCGAGCGCCGCGGCACCAAGGCCGGTCACCAATACCACCTGCTCGGCCATTCCATCTCCGGCGACATCGTGGTGGAGCCGTATCTCATCACCCTGACCGAGGAGGCGGAGCCTTACAGCCTCTTCCAGCATGTCGGGGTGGAGTTCATCTATCAGTTAACGGGCAAGTCCCTCTATCGCCACGCCGACAAGATCTACACGCTCTCGCCTGGCGACGCTTTGTTCTTTGATTCCACGGCCTTACACGGCCCCGAGGAGCTTCTGGAACTGCCGATGACCTACCTCTCGATCATCATTTATCCCCGTCAGCCGACTTAACCAACTTTCCTTAGAGGAAAAAAATATTCCTGACAGTTGACAGGTGGGAAGGGCGCTCATACCTTGAGGCACATCGCCTCATGCCGAGGCACGCAACCCTTATTCTGAGAGTGCTCAACCTACCTATGTGTGGAATCGTCGGTCTTTTTCTGAAGAATCGCGCTCTTGAGCCTCAGCTTGGCGGCATGACCGCAACCATGCTGAGCACGATGTGCGATCGCGGTCCCGACAGCGCTGGCTTTGCCGTTTATGGCTCCGGCGACGCGGGGCATATCAAAATCACCGTGCGCGCCTCAGCGCCCGATTATGACTTTGCCAAGCTTGCCGAGGCGGTGTCTCACGACATCGAATCGCATGTCTCTTGCGAGCTCCATGGCAACCATGCCGTCATGAACGTCGCGGAAGATCACGCGGCGCAGGCTGAGGAATCCCTCCAGCGCCTTGGCGGCGACGACATCGAGTTGTTCGGCCGCGGCACGCGGATGGAGATCTACAAGGATATCGGCCGCCCCAATAAGGTCGCCGACCGCTTCCATCTGGAGCAGATGAGCGGCAGCCATGCCGTGGGTCACACCCGCATGGCCACCGAGTCGGCCGTGAACGCCGCAGGCGCGCACCCGTTCTCCACCGGCGTCGACCAGTGCCTGGTTCATAACGGATCGCTGTCCAACTACAACGCTCTGCGCCGCGAGCTGCAGCGCAAGGGCATGACCTTCCAGACCAAGAACGACACCGAGGTCGCTTCCGTCTACCTGACCTGGAAGATGCAGCAGGGCGCCAGCCTGGGCGAGGCTCTGGAGAGCTCCCTGGAGGATCTGGACGGTTTCTACACCTTCGTGGTCGGCACGGAGAACGGCTTCGGCGTGCTGCGCGATCCCATCGCCTGCAAGCCGGCGGTCCTCGCCGAGACCGACGACTATGTCGCCTTCGGATCCGAGTATCGCGCTCTGGCCGCTCTGCCCGGCATCGAAGAGGCGAAGGTCTGGGAGCCGGAGCCCGCAACCGTCTATTTCTGGGAGCGGAGCTAATGGAAACCGTTGATCTGGAAAAAACCTCGCTGCGCGACTTCAACCAGAAGCTGCACGACCTCAATGGCAGTTCGGAGAATGCGTCGTTCAAGGTTCTGAACCCCCGCGGCAAGCACGCGGTCGCCTCCGGCATCGATGCACCGGTCTCCGTCGAGATCGACGGGTCGGTCGGCTATTACTGCGCCAGCATGAACAAGCAGGCCGATGTGGTCGTGAACGGTAGCGCCGGCGTCGGCCTCGCCG
Source organism: Methyloligella sp. ZOD6 (assembly GCA_050110875.1). Lineage (GTDB taxonomy): Bacteria > Pseudomonadota > Alphaproteobacteria > Rhizobiales > Methyloligellaceae > Methyloligella. Next base: position 899,042 of record CP188828.1, on the reverse strand, counting down.
AGAACATCATGTCCGGCAAGGTCCATGTGAAGGGCGATGCATCCTCGTCCGCTGCCGCCACCGGCATCGGCGGGATGGTGATCATCGACGGCAACGCCTCTTCCCGTTGCGGCATCTCCAACCGGGGCGTCGACATCGTCGTCAAAGGCAATGTCGGCCACATGTCGGCCTTCATGGCGCAAGCCGGCAATCTCGTCGTGCTCGGCGATGCGGGCGATGCCTTCGGAGATTCCATCTACGAGGCGAAGCTTTTCGTGCGCGGCAGCGTCAAAAGCCTCGGTGCCGACTGCATCGAGAAAGAGATGCGTGAGGAGCACAAGGAAACGCTGCGCAGGATCCTGAACGAGGCGGGCATCGGCAACGAGGTCGATGTCTCCGAGTTCAAGCGCTACGGCTCGGCCCGTCAGCTCTACAACTTTAAAATCGATAATCTGGAGGCGTACTAATGAGTGGTGAGGGGCGCTGGGTTCATTCGCCGCCGCGGCCGTCGGCGACGTTTGACGAGTATGCGATTGCTGAAATTCAGCGTGCAGCCGCGACCGGCATCTACGACATCCGCGGTGCCGGCGCGAAGCGCAAAGTCCCGCATTTCGACGATCTGCTCTTCCTCGGCGCGTCCATGACGCGCTACCCGCTGGAAGGCTATCGCGAGAAATGCTCCACCGAGGTCACCCTCGGCACGCGCTACGCCAAGAAGCCGATCCACCTGAAGATTCCGATCACCATCGCGGGCATGAGCTTCGGCTCGCTGTCCGGGCCGGCCAAGGAAGCCTTGGGCCGCGGCGCCAACGCCGTCGGCACCTCGACCACCACCGGCGACGGCGGCATGACGCCTGAGGAGCGTGGGCACTCCAAGACCCTGGTCTATCAGGTGCTGCCCTCCCGCTATGGCATGAATCCCGACGATCTGCGGAAGGCCGACGCGCTGGAAGTGGTGGTCGGACAGGGCGCCAAGCCCGGCGGCGGCGGCATGCTGCTCGGCCAGAAGATCTCCGATCGCGTGGCCGAGATGCGCACCCTGCCGAAGGGCATCGACCAGCGTTCGGCCTGCCGTCATCCCGACTGGACCGGCTGCGACGACCTGGAGATCAAGATCGGCGAGCTCCGCGAGCTGACCGATTGGCAGGTGCCGATCTACGTCAAGGTCGGCGCGTCCCGGCCTTACTTCGACACCGCGCTCGCGGTGAAGGCGGGCGCCGACGTCGTCGTCCTCGACGGTATGCAGGGCGGCACCGCGGCGACCCAGGAGGTCTTCATCGAGCATATCGGCATCCCGATCCTGTCGGCCATCCGTCCGGCGGTGCAGGCGCTCCAGGATCTCGATATGCACCGCAAGGTTCAGCTCATCGTCTCCGGCGGCATCCGTTCGGGCGCCGACGTGGCCAAGGCCTTGGCGTTGGGGGCCGATGCGGTCTCCATCGGCTGCGCGGCGCTGATCGCCCTCGGCGACAACTCTCCGCACTTGGCCGAAGAATACGCCAAGCTCGGCACCAAGCCCGGTTGCTACGACGACTGGCACGAGGGCAGGGACCCGGCCGGCATCACCACCCAGGATCCGGAGCTCTACAAGCGCTTCGATCCCATCGAGGGTGGCCGCCGTCTGGCCAACTATCTCTCGGTGCTGACGCTCGAGACCCAGACCATCGCCCGTGCGTGCGGCAAGAATCACGTCAACCACTTGGAGCCGGAAGATTTGGCCGCCCTCACTGTCGAGGCGGCTGCGATGGCCCAAGTTCCGCTGGCCGGCACAAACTGGATACCGGGACAACCGAACGGCCAGTTCTAAGCCAAAAGTAGAGTAGGAGAGGAAACTTCAGTCATGGCCACTGATCTTGCCGTAATCGCCGAAGAGCGAGGCATAAAATACTTTCTGATCAGCTTCGTCGATCTGTTCGGCGTAATGCGGGCGAAGCTGGTGCCTGCTGCTGCGATCTCTCAGATCGCGGCAGACGGTGCGGGCTTCGCGGGCTTCGCCTCGTGGCTCGACATGACGCCGGCCCATTCCGACATGATCGCCATGCCGGATCCGGAAAGCATCATCCAGCTTCCTTGGAAACCCGAGGTGGCCTGGGTGGCAGGCGATCTGATGATGGATGGCGAGCTGGTCGAGCAGGGTCCGCGCAACACCCTGAAGCGGATGATGAAGGAAGCCGACAAGCGCGGCTTCCAGATGAAAAGCGGGGTGGAATGCGAATTCCACCTCATCAGCCCCGAAGGCGACGCGCTCGCCGACGACCGGGATCATCAGGCCAAGCCCTGCTACGACACCCAGGCTCTGATGCGCCGCTACGACGTCATCAGCGAGATCTGCGATTGCATGCTGGAGCTCGGCTGGGGCGCGTATCAGAACGATCACGAGGACGCCAACGGCCAGTTCGAGATGAACTGGGGCTTCGACGACGCCCTCGTCACCGCCGACCGCCATGTCTTCTTCAAATACATGGTGAAATCGATCTGCGAGAAGCACGGTCTCCGGGCCACCTTCATGCCGAAGCCCTTCGCCCATCTCACCGGCAATGGCTGTCACATGCATGTCTCGCTCTGGTCGAAAGAGGACGGGCGGAACCTGTTCGACGACGATAACGACGAGCTCGGCCTTTCCGAGCTCGGCTATCAGTTCATCGCCGGCCTGATGGAAGAGGCGCCGGCCATGGCCGCCATCACCAACCCGACGGTCAACTCCTATAAGCGGATCAACGCGCCGCGCACCTCGTCCGGTGCGACCTGGTCGCCCAACTCGGTGACCTATACCGGCAACAACCGGACCCACATGATCCGCATCCCGGGCGGGGGCCGCTTCGAGCTTCGCCTCGCCGACGGCGCGGTGAACCCGTACTCCTTCCAGGCCGCCGTGCTGGCGGCCGGCATCGACGGCATCGACAACAAGCGCCATCCCGGCGAGCGTCTCGATATCGACATGTACGAGCTGGGCCACACGATCAACGACTGCAAGCGTCTGCCCCTCAATCTGCTCGATGCGCTGCGCGAGCTGGAGAAGTCGGAAGTCCTGCGCGAGCGGCTCGGCAACGAGTTCATCTCCGCCTTCCTCAAGTTGAAGAAAGAGGAATGGAACGACTTCGGCAAGTCGCTGACCGACTGGGAGCGCAAGAACACGCTCGACTGCTAGCCGCCAAGGCGAAACGGTTGAGACGATTGCTCGGCCGCTTTCCCCGAACCGCCTCAAGCGCACAGGAGGCGGGGAGGGGAGAGCGGCCGATTTTTATTCGCGGAAGCTCTTGCCGCCGCTGCCCGAGCGCGACGGCAGATGCTCGATGGCGATCCGCATCAGCTCCGACAGGGATTTCACCCCGAGCTTCGCCTTCAGCTGCCCGCAGGTATTGGCCACCGTCTTGTAGCTGACATGCAGCTCCTCGGCGATTTCCGAATAGGGCTTCCCTTCCGCGATCAGGGAGAGGATCTGCAGCTCCCGCACGCTGATCGCCCGCAAAGGATTCGACGCGCTGCCCTTGGCCTCCAGGAAGGCCACCTCCGATGCGATGTCGTGGCCCAGATACGGCAGCCCCTCCTTCACCCGGTCGAACGCCTTCAAGATCTCGTCCGATGGGGTGTCTTTTAGAATATAGCCGTTGGCGCCGATCTTCAGCGCGCGGCTCACGATGAAGGGGTCGTTATGCATGCTGAACACGAGAATCGGCGTGCGCCGGTCGTGCAGCCGCAAGCGCCGGATGAACGAAAGACCGCCCAGCGCGCCCGTGCGCATGGCCAGGTCGACGATGATCACGTCGGGCTTTTTCGCGCGATAGAGGCGAAACCCCTCCGCCAGGGTCTGGCTGCCCAGGATCCCTTTGACGCCTGCGAATTTCAGCAGCTTCTTCGTGCCTTCCAGAACGATCGGATGGTCGTCGATGATCAAAACTTGGGTCATGGATTCATTTCGATTTCTGTTTGATTTTGTTGAGCCAATTCGTGTGAACCCTGAAGCGGCACGATCGCGCGCAAGGTCGTCCCTTGCGACGGTGCGGTCTGCACCGCGCAATTGCCGCCCAGGGCATGGATGCGTTCCCGCATGACCGTCATGCCGAAGCCGATCGGCGTGTCGGCCGAGATGCCCCGCCCGTCGTCGGAAATCGTCAGCTGCACCGTCCGGGGAAGGGGCGTGCCGTCCTTGCCTCGCCGGCCGTCCTTCTCGGTGAGCAGCACTTGCACCAGCTCCGCCTGGCCGTGGCGGATCGCGTTCGTCACCCCTTCCTGGACGCAGCGATAGAGCGTCAGGTCGATCTTCTCGCCATAGCTTTCGGTCTCGGCGTCGATCGCGCTCTCGATCTCGACATCCGGGAAGCGCTGGGCGAGCTCGTTGACGAGATCGGTGATCGCATCCCCGATGGGGATCTTGCCGAGCGCAATGGGGCGCAGCTTCTTCAGAAGCACCCGGTTCATCGCCTTCAGATGCTCCGTGATCTTAAGGATCTCCGCGACGTGCCCCTTGATCTCTTGGGTGCGCTTGTCCTTCCGCTTGCCCGCGAGCTGGTCGATGGAGAAGGCGTTGGCGGTGATCCCGAACAGGCATGGGCTCGCCTCGTCGTGCAGCTCGCTGGCCACTTCCCGGCGCTCGTCTTCCTGCACCGTGATCAGCTGCTCGTAGAGCCGCGTGTTTTCCGCCCGAGCCCGGCCCAGCGCCTCGGCCAGGAAGTTGAACCGATCGGCCAGAGCCGCCAGCTCGACGATGCGTGGCCGGGGCAGGCGCGTCGCATATTGCCCGTCCTCCAGCTGGGACATGCCGCGGGCGATCGCCGCGAGCGGATCGAGCATCCGCCCGAGCAGGAGGTAGAAGATGAGAAGTATCGCGACGTCGAGCAGCAGCCAAAGCAGGGCCAGGCTCGAGACATCCTCCCAGACCTCCGCGATCTCGTCTTCCGGCGCTCCCTGGATCACCACCGTGCCGAGCTCCCAGACCTTGCCCGCCTGTTCCGGGGCGCTCTCCGTCACGATCAGATGTCCGCTCGGATCGGTTTGGATGACATTGAGCGCGCTGGTCTCGATTTCCGGCGTCACCAGCGCGGCGAACCATGCGGGCGGCGTCTCGGCGGCGTCGCGCCGCGCCGCGGGCAGGGGGTCGTCCTCCGCCATTGGCACCAGCTTGCCCGCCGCGTTCGCCATATAGATGCGCACATGACGAAGCTGGGCGAGCTGCAGCTTCTCCGAGAGCTGGGTCACTTTCTGCGAAAGCAGCCCATAGCGCCCGTCCGGCTCGACACTGCGGATGGTGGCTTGCACGAATTGCTTGGCCAGCTCCATGGAGGCGGAGACCTCCCTCGCCGTGGCATGCCGTGCATTGTAGACGGTGACCATGCCCGCGATCAGCAGCGCGCAGAGATTGATGACGCCGATAGCGATCAAGAGCTGGGTGCGGATTGTCCGCTCGTACCAGAGCTTTTGCCAGCGTGTCTTGAGCACTTGCTTCACCTTGTCGTGTTGCTTTGCGGGGGCCCTCCCTTTTGCGGGTTTCGGGTCCGGCGCGTTCAGTTCGACGCGCTTTCTTCGTCTTTCACTTTGAGGAGCTCGACATCGAATATGAGCGTCGCGTTCGGCGGGATCGCATCGCCGGCGCCGCGCGCGCCATAGCCGAGCTCGGGCGGGATGATCAGCGTGCGCTTGCCGCCTTCCTTCATGGTGGCGATGCCTTCATCCCAGCCGTCGATTACTTGCCCTTCTCCCAACGTGAATTCGAAGGGCTCGCCGCGATCGACCGAGCTGTCGAACTTCTTGGATTTGGTGCCGCGCTCGTAGAGCCAGCCGGTGTAATGCACGACGACCGTTTGCCCGGGCTTCGGCTCGGGTCCGGTGCCGATCTTCACATCGCCCACGCCCAAGCCGGAATCCGTGTAGTAAGTCTGCAAGGTCGACGCGAGGGACGGGCCTAAGGTCAGCACAGTCGCCAGAACGGCGACGAATGTGAGAGACAGGGCAGTACGGAAACGTAGATCTGGTCTCATTGGGCCTTCTCCTCGCTTTCCTCTCTTATGTGTTGCAGCGCCTCCTCCCGGCTGAGCCCGGTCTTGCGGAGCTGGTAATAGGCTTGGGCCACTTGTCCGAAGCCTTCCCCGGCGGTTTCCGAGTCGCCCACCTCGGTGAACGTCACGATCAGGTCGGCGGCGTCTTCATGCTCCCAGCCTTCCTGATCGATCATGCCTTCCAGCTGGACGGCCCGGTTCGCCGTCATGCGATAGGGGGTGCCGAAGACCCGCTTGGCGTCCTGCAGCGTCTTGTGCAGCGCCTTCACGCGCGGGTTCTCCATCTCCACGTCGTAGCCGGCCTCCCGGCTGGCGAGCCATTGGGCCGGAGAGATGACGTCGTGCACGGTCAGCCACTCGGTCTGGGCGAGCCGCTTGCTCCGCGTGCTATCGGTCGGAATCTCCTCCGCCGTCTCGGGTGCCGAGACGTCCTCGCCGCAGGCGGCCAGCGCCATGGCAAGCGCGATCAGCACCGCCAGGCGACGGACCGGCACGGCCGGAAAGGCCATGCCGGACCATGCGCGGCCGCCGTGCAGGTGCTTGCTTGCGGCAATCGGTAGCGGAGAAATCGAAGTCACGACAGTCGCCTTTCATTAGCCATGCGCTATTCTCGTTAACCTCAGCGAGGCGCGATAACCGGCTGGGATTATTGAGAGAAGACTCGCGCCGATAATGGCATTCCGAGGCTTGCCGATGGGTCTCAATCCGGTTGCCATTCTTTCCTGCTACAGCGCTCTATCCTCCCTCCTTCCTTTGGGAATCCTCTTGCCACGGGCGGCTATTTATTCCGCTGCGGTTTGAGAAGTCCTCCTGCTCCGGTTCTAGGAAGCGTCCCAAAGACGGAAGTGCGCGCCAGCCCCTACGATGCCCACATCGCCGAAAAGGTCATTTGCCTTCCGTCACGAGGGCAAACCCTTTGGGAAAAAGGTTGAGGAAGCTCGGCCCGCGATAGGCCCGGCCAATTGCTCCATCAGAGAGCTTTGTCCGGCGCCGAATGAGAGGCGGAGAGAGGCTGGATGTGCCGTCCGTTAAGGATGGCGCGCACGGCCCTCAACTCCGCACCCGTTGGGAGCGAAAACGCGAGGGTTCAGCATATGAACGGACTTAAACGTTTCGGCACGATTGCGTCTGCGTCATGCGTCGCACTTGCCGTCGGCTTCCTCGGATCATCCGCAGCCGTTGCGAACGACAAGCTCATCGAGCTGTCGAAAGACAACGCGAACTACGTGATGCCGGGGAAGGACTACACCTCTGACAACTACAGCACGATGGACCAGATCAACACCGAGAACGTCAAAGACCTTCGGGTCTCCTGGACGTTCTCGACGGGTCTGTTGAACGGTCACGAAGGCACGCCGCTCGTCATCGACGGTGTGATGTACATCAACTCTTCCTTCCCGAATAACGTCTATGCCCTGGACCTCGACAATCCGGGCAAGATCAAGTGGCAGTACAAGCCTAAGCAGGATCCGGCGGCCCGTTCCGTCGCCTGCTGCGACCTCGTTAACCGTGGTCTGGCGTACTACCCGGGCGGTGGCGACACGCCTCCGTTGATCATCAGCAACCAGCTCGACGGCCATGTCGTTGCGCTGAAGGCTGAGGACGGCAGCCTCTACTGGAAGGTGGAGAACTCCGACATCAAGGTCGGCTCGACCCTGACCGTTGCGCCTTACGTCGTTAAGGACATGGTCATCGTCGGTTCGTCGGGCGCCGAGCTCGGTGTTCGCGGTTATGCCACGGCCTACAATGTCCATGACGGCGGTCAGGTTTGGCGCATGTACGCCACTGGCCCCGACGAGGACATCGGCATTGGCGACGACTTCAACAGCGCCAATCCGCAGTATGGCCAGAAGGGCCTCGGCCTTGCCACGTGGGAAGGCGATGCCTGGAAGATCGGCGGCGGCACCAACTGGGGTTGGTATGCTTACGATCCGGACCTGAACCTCATTTACTACGGCTCGGGCAACCCCTCGCCGTGGAACGAGACCATGCGTCCGGGCGACAACAAGTGGACCATGACCATCATGGCCCGCGACGTCGACTCTGGCGAACTGAAGTTCGGCTACCAGAAGACCCCGCATGACGAGTGGGACTACGCTGGCGTGAACGTCATCATGCTCAGCGACCAGAAGATCGATGGCGAGGACAAGAAGCTCCTGACCCATCCCGATCGTAACGGCATCATCTACACCCTGGACCGCACCAACGGTGACCTGGTTCGGGCTGACTTCCTGGATGACACCGTGAACGTCTGGACCCATGTCGACATGGAGACCGGCATCCCGGTTCGCGATCCTGAGTACGGCACCCGCATGGACCACAAGGGCACCGACATCTGCCCGTCGGCCATGGGTTACCACGACCAGGCTCACGACTCCTACGATCCGGAGAAGGAGCTCTTCTACCTGGCCATCAACCACATCTGCATGGACTGGGAGCCCTTCATGCTTCCCTATCGTGCCGGTCAGTTCTTCGTCGGTGCGACCCTGTCGATGTATCCTGGCCCGAAGGGCGACCGTCAGAACTACCTGGGTCTTGGCCAGGTGAAGGCCTACGACGCCGACAGCAGCAGCTATAAGTGGTCCGTCATGGAGCGCTTTGCGGCCTGGGGCGGCACGATGGCCACGGCTGGCGATCTGGTCTTCTACGGCACGCTCGACGGCTACTTCAAAGCCCGTAACAGCGAGACTGGCGAGCTTCTGTGGAAGTTCAAGATGCCGTCTGGCGCCATCGGTTACCCGATGACCTACGAGCACAACGGCACGCAGTATGTCGGCATCTACTACGGTGTTGGCGGCTGGCCGGGTGTTGGTCTGGTCTTCGACCTCGATGACCCGACCGCTGGTCTCGGTGCCGTGGGCGCGTTCCGCGAGCTGCAGAACTGGACTCAGCAAGGCGGTGGTCTGCTGGTCTTCTCCCTCGATGGGAAGGGCCCGTACGACGATCCGACCCTGGATGAGTACAGCACCGATGTCATTCGGAACTAGCTAGGCAAAAGACTGCCCCGTCGGCTTCCGCCGGCGGGGCGGTCCCTGCCCAAAAATCCCCCCATGAAAGAGAGAAGCACCATGGAATTCACGAAACACATTGCAAAGGTGGCGCCCGCGCTCGTGGCTGCCGCTTTTATCGCCGGCCTGGCGACCTCGAGCCACGCCGAGGACAAATCTAAGGACGCTGCCGATCAGGCGGCAGACAGCAGCATCTTGCGGGTCTGCGCCTCGAGCGAAGAAGCGCCTTACTCGAAAGCCGACGAGAGCGGATTCGAGAACAAGCTCGCCAAGATCGTCGCCGACAACATGGACCGCGAGGTCGAGTTCGTCTGGCTGGATCGTCCGGCGATCTATCTGGTTCGCGACATGCTCAACGAGAACAAATGCGACGTGGTGATCGGTCTCGATCACGGCGACCCGCGTGTCCTGACCACGGATCCTTATTATCGGGCGCCTTACGTCTTCGTGCAGCGCGCCGATTCCGATCTGGATATCGACTCCTTCGACAGCGAGGATCTCTTCAAGGCCCATCCGATCGGCTTCGATCCGGGCGGTCCCGTGGAGACCATGCTCAAGAAGATCGGTCTCTATAACCGGAACTTCAATTATCACCGGTCGCTGACCAACTTCAAAAGCCGGCGCAACGCGTATGTGCGCATCAATCCCACGAATTTCATCACGGATCTGAAGAGCGGCAAGTCCGATCTTGCCATCGTCTTCTCGCCGGAGATCGCGCGCTACGTGGCCAACGACGACGCGGTGAAGATGACCGTCGTGCCGGATGAAAACTATCGCGTCGACAACGAGCCGGTGCCGTTCCACTTCAGCCAGGCCATGGGTGTGCGCAAGGGCGACGAGGAGCTGCGGGACGAACTCAACGCAGCCATCGAGAAGAGCCGTCCGCAGCTCCGGGCCGTGCTTGAGGAGGAAGGGATTCCGCTGCAGGAGATTCCCAAGAAGCCGGAATCCAAATCCTGATCGGAATCCAAATCGAAGGGAGAGGCGTTGGGGGACGCCTTAGGGAATTAGTTCAAAAAACAACGAGTTGAGAATGAGATCTTTGAAAGTACTGGCCCTGTCGGCCGCCCTGGTTTCCATGCCGCTCATCGCGGCCGCAGAGTTGACCTTCAACCACACGATCACAGGCGAAGTCCTGGATCTCAGCAACGCGGAAGGAGCGGATACGCCAGCAGCGAAGCACTTTCTGGAGACGGGCGAGAATCTCTACACCGAGGTTCCCAATTGTCTCGCAGAAGGCGAGCAGACCTTCCTGGCCGCCTGTTCCGGCTGCCACGGTCACGTGGGTGAGGGCAAGCTCGGCCCGGGTCTGAACGACGACTACTACACCTATCCGAAGAACGAGACCGACAAGGGTCTGTTCGAGACCATGTGGGGCGGCGCGCGCTCCATGATGGGCCCGCATTCGGATCTCGGTGTGGACGAGTCCCTGAAGGTGATCGCCTGGATCCGTCATCTCTACAAAGGGCCGGTCGAGAACGCTGGCTGGCTCGATGAGGAGCAGAAGAAGAATTACAAGCCTTACGAGGGCGAGCATGCCGAGCCCATCAAGGCAGAAGGAGAATGCAAGGTTCCCGAGGACGCATCGTAACGGGCCCGGAGATGGCCGTCGCGATTGTCCCGGAGAAAAAGGCGGAACAATCCGCCAAGCAGCGAAGAGTGACTACGGAGGAACTGACCCATGACTGCTACGACTAAACTGACCGGCGTGGTGCTGGCTGCCGCCGCCGCGTTGACTCTCTCCACCGCCGCCATGGCCTATGACGGCACCAACTGCAAGGCGCCCGGCAACTGCTGGGAGCCGAAGCCGGGCTACCCGGAAAAGGTCGAGGGCTCCAAATACGATCCCAAGCACGACCCGAAGGAACTCGCCAAGCAGAGCAACTCCATCAAGGAAATGGAGGCGCGCAACGCCAAGCGCACCGAGCATTTCAAGGAGACTGGCGAGTGGGTCTACGACGTCTCCAAGCTCTAGCTCTGTCCGCTTCTCCCAGAGCTAGCCTCCGGGGAGGCAACTGCCGAACTTAGGAGGTGGGGTGCAGCTTCGGCTGCACCCCCTTTGTCTTAAGTGACATCGGCTGTCTTAGGTGCCATCGGCGCATGCAAGGCCTGCGGCTTCCGCATGACCGCGGTGGAATGAGGGGGAGAGATGTCGTCGCGACCGACCGAAACCAAGGCGCCTGCAAAAAAACCGGCGCAAGACAAAGCGATTGACCTGAATAGCTGGCGCGAAAGGGCGCAAGAGTTCGAGAGCGAGATTGCCGGCGCCATCGTCGGTCAGCAACGCGTCATCCGGCTTTTGACCATTTCCGTCTTCGCCCGCGGCCATGTGCTGCTGGAAGGCGATGTCGGCGTGGGTAAGACCACCTTGCTGCGTGCCGTGGCGCGCGGCCTGGGCGGGGCTTTCGAGCGGATCGAGGGCACCATCGATCTGATGCCCGCCGATCTCATCTATTACACCTATCTCGGCGAGGACGGCCGGCCGCGCGTCGATCCCGGTCCGGTGCTGCGCTACGGCAGCGATCTTGCCGTCTTCTTCTTCAACGAGATCAATCGCGCGCGGCCGCAAGTGCATTCCCTGCTGCTGCGCTTGATGGCGGAGCGCAGCGTCACCGCCTTCAATCGGGAATATACCTTCCCCTATCTCCAGGTCTTCGCCGATCGGAACCGGATCGAGCGCGAGGAGACCTTCGAGCTGCCGGCCGCGGCCCGCGACCGCTTCTTCATGGAGATCAACATGGAGGTCCCGGAGGATCGCGAGGTCCGCCGCGATCTTGCCTTCCAGACCCGCTTCCATGACGTCGACAGCCTCATCGAGGTCGTCAAGCCGGACATCCTGGACTTCGAATCCATGAATGACGTCGCCCGCGCCATTCAGGAGAGTGTGAAGACCAGCGAGGCCCTGGAGCGCTATGCCCTGGATCTGTGGCAGGCCTTGCGCGATCCCGTCTCGGTCGGCATCGATCTGGAAGGCGTCGATATGGGGCGTCTGGTCCAGGGTGGCGCCAGCCCGCGCGGCATGAGCTATCTGCTCCGCGCCGCCCGTGTCGCCGCCTGGCTCAATGGGCGAGACATGGTCGTGCCGGAGGATCTGCGCGAGGTGTTCCCCGAATCCATGGGCCACCGCGTCTTCCTGGATCCGATCTACGAGCTCCGGCGCGAGGATATCATCCGCCGCTTCTTCGCCGCCGTGTTTGACACGGTGCCGGCGCCATGAAAGTCGCGCAATGAGTGACGCGCTGCCGCAAGAGCCAACCGAATCGCGGCAATCCGTCGATTTGCCTTATCGGTTGGCGTGGCGAAGCACGGCCGTCCGGACGGGGGCCCATCGCGGCACCATCGAAGGCTCGGGCGGGTTGTTTCGCGACTATGCCTCCCTGCTGCGCTCGCCCGATCCGCGCCGCATCGATCTGCGCAGCTCCATGCGCGACCCCTTCGAGAATCTCTATGTGAAGCGGTTCGAGCAGAAGAGCGCGATCACCCTCTACGCCCTGGTCGACCTGTCGGGCTCCATGGGCTTCGTGGGCGATTCCCGGAAGATGCAGGACGTCGCCGATATCTGCGGCGCCCTTGCCGCGTCCTCCCGCCGGATCGGCGATTCCTTCGGGCTGATCGGCTGCGATGCGGGCATCGTCCCGAAGCTCTTCATGCCCGCCACCCGGTCCCGCGCCGGCGAGGCGGAGATGATCCGGCAACTGCGCGCCTACCGGCCGTCGGGCAAACGGGTCGATGGCCTCTTCGATGCGGCCGGCTATCTGGCCGGCAAGCGCAAGCTCGTCTTCCTGATCTCCGATTTCTATCTCCCGGCCAAGACCATCGAGGCCCTGTTCGAGGCCTTGGCAGGCCACGATGTCGTGCCCGTCGTCCTGCGCGATCCGAAGGAGACGGAGGATTTTCCGGCTTGGGGGCTGGTGACCTTGCAGGATCTCGAATCCGGGCGCCGCAGGATGCTCGCCATGCGGCCCAGCCTGCGCGAAAAGCTCGTCGCCGAGGCCGCGGAGCAGCGTCGAACCTTGGCCCGCATCGCCCGCCGCTACGGCCGCCCGCCATGCGAGTTGCAGACCCCGGTCGATTGGGACCGCTTCACCGATTATCTGATGGGGGAGGCGGCATGAGAGCTCTCTCGATCGTGGCGCTGGCATTCGGCCTCCTCGTCGCTGCCGGCCTCGCGCCGGTGGGCCACGGCGTTGCGCAAGAGGCGGGAGGGCCGAGCGGCGTGGTGCATCGGATCAGCGCCAGCCAGCCGCGCGACTTCGGCTACTTCCCCGGCGATATCATCACCCGCGAGGTCTTCGTCGCCGTCGATGGCGCCTATCGTCTCCAGCCCGCATCGATCCCCACCGCCGGGGCCTTGAACTACTGGCTCGATCTTAAAGACGTGGCGGTGAAGGAGGACGAGGCGAAGGGCGAGCGCCGCTATCTGATCACCCTGACATACCAGACCTTCTACGTGCCGCTTGAGGTGAAGCGCCGGAACCTGCCGGGCTTCACCCTGCAATTCGCCTCCGAGGAGTCGGATCGAGCGGCCCGAGAAGGTACGGCAGAAGAAGCTCAAGACGCCGCCGAAGGCGAGACCGGTAAAGACGAAGCCGCCGTTGCCGAGCCGCCGGCCGCGCAACCGATGGCGAGCGCCCACATCCCGCAATGGTCGTTCCTCATGTCGCCCTTGCGCGAGATCCAATCGACGGAGCCGCCCGAGGGACCGGCAGGCTTTTTGAAACCGGACCGCCGGCCCGAGCCTTTGGATCTCGAGCGGCTGACCGTGTTCTTCGCAACATCCGGCATGGCTGCGGCCCTGTTCCTCGTCGTGCTCGCCCATCACTATGCTTGGGGTCCTTTCCGCCACAGGCCCTCCCGGCCCTTCACGGTCGCCGCCCGCCGTATCAAGGCGCGGCTTCGTGCCGGGGCCGACGCGGAGAACTATCGCGGCGCGCTGCTGGCGCTTCACCGCGCCTTCGACGAGACCGCCGGCCATCGCGTCTTCGCCGAAGACATGCCTGCCTTCCTCGAGGAGCACGGCGATCTCCGCAGCCACGCCGAAGAGATCGGCCGTTTCTACGAAGCCTCGCGCCTGGCCTTCTTCAAGGGCGACAGCGACGCCGCCCGCTCCATCATGCCGCTACCCGACATCTCGGCTCTCGCCGGCACGCTCGGAAGCCTGGAGCGCAGGAGCTGAGCCATGGATTTCGCCTTCAGCAATCCGTCGCTGCTTTGGTTGCTGCCCTTGGCGCTGCTGCCTTTCCTGTACGGCGCACAGACATCGGAGAGCTATCCCTCCCTCCGGGTGATCGATCGCGATCCGCTCTCGACCGGCATCGGCATCGGCTTGCGATTGCTCGGCGCCATCGCCATCGCGGCCCTGATCCTCGGCCTGGCCGGCTTGCACAGGCTCGGCGAAAGCATCGAGCGGTTGGGGGAGGGCGCCCAGATCGTTCTGCTCTTCGACCGCTCCTCCAGCATGGACAACACCTTCGCCGGCAGCGTGCCGACAGGCGAGGAGTTCTCCAAATCGACGGCCGCCAAGACCTTCCTGAAGCGCTTCGTCGAGAAGCGCGAGCACGACCGCATCGGCGTCGCCGCCTTCTCCACCTCGCCCATGTTCGTGCTGCCGCTCTCCGATCACAAGCCGGCGACGATTGCCGCCATCGACGCCATCGATCTGCCGGGCCTCGCCTATACCGATGTCGCCCGCGGTCTCGCCATGGCGCTTTCGATGCATGAGCAGGATATCGAGAGCAACCAGGAGAATATCGGCGGCAGCCGGGCCATCGTTCTGGTCTCCGACGGCGCCGCTGTCATCGACCGGAAGGTGCAGGAGCAGCTGCGCGCCGCCTTCACCAAGCGTCCCGTCAATCTCTATTGGATCTTTCTGCGCACCGAAGGTCACAGCGGGCCCTTCGACGAGCCCGGCCCCAACGACCAGGACACGCCCTATGCCATGCCGGAGCGCCATCTTCACCTCTTCTTCGAGAGCCTGAAAATTCCCTACCAAGCCTTCGAGGCGGAGAATCCTGCCGCCGTGGAGGAGGCCACCGCGGCCATCGACCGGCTGGAGCGCGCGCCGATCCGCTATTCGGAGCGTATTCCGCAAAAGGACCTGTCGGGCCTCGCCTACATGGTCGCCGCCTTGGCCTTGCTTCTGCTGCTCATCGCTAAGCTTGCCGAGACGCGGCTCGCCGCGCCTGGCGTATCCGGGCGCCATCTCTATGGAGGACATCGCTGATGGCAGTCGAACCCCGCGCCCGCGAAAGCCTTCCCCGCGCCGCCGGACCGGGGAGGGAGGAAGACTCGTTCCTCCCGGACTGGATGCCGGCTTATGGAGCCTTGCGCGGCCCGCTGCTCTGGCTGCTGCTCGTTTTGAGCCTCGGCGCCTTTCTCTATACCGGCTGGCTGTGGTTTGCCGCTCGCGACACCAATGCCAAGATCGAGGCCCTGCTGGCCGGCGATAATGTCGAGATCGATCTGCCGAAGGCCCCGTCCCGGCTGCTGGCTGCGCGCGGATACTATCTGCTCACCCGCGACCGCATGATCGACGCCCAGCCGGTTCTCGACCAGGCGAGCTTCCGGTCCGACGATGCCGACCGGGCCGATCTCCTGTTCAACATGGCGAACACGCGGATGCGGCTCGCTTACGACTTCATCGATCGCGGCACCTTCTCCAAGGCCATCTCCCTGGTGAATCTCGCCAAGGACGAATATCGCCGCGCCCTGAAGCTTCAGCCGGAAGATTGGGACGCGAAGTTCAATCTCGCCGTCGCCATGCGTCTGGTGCGCGATCTTCCGCAAGCCCAGGCCCCCGCCGACGAAGAAGAGGGCGAGAAGCCCGAGACCCGGCTCTGGATGGAGCTGCCGGGTGTGCCGCGAGGTTCGCCATGACGCGAGGCTCGCCATGAGATGGCTTCTCGACCGTCCGGCATTTCGCGATCTGCGCTTCTGGCTGATCGCCGCGGCGCTGCTCGTGCTGATCGTCGGGCTGCTCTTGCCCAAGTTCAAGATGACTCGGGAGGTCTATGACATCATGGCCTTTGTCGACATCACCATCAGCATGAACACCCGGGATGTCGAAATTGGTGGCGAGACCGTGAGCCGCCTCGAGGCCGTCAAGACGATCCTGCCCAAATTCGTGGCCGGCCTGCCTTGCCAGTCCCGCTTCGGCCTCGGCATCTTCACCGAGCGCCGCGACTTCGTGCTCTTCCGGCCCATGGAGGTCTGCGAGAATTTCGCGTCCATCGACGCCTCCATCGAAAGCATCGACTGGCGTATGGGCTGGGACGCCGACAGCTACGTCACCAAGGGCGTTCACCGGGCCATCGAGCTGGCCGGCCGTCTGGATTCCAGCCTGATGTTTCTGACCGACGGCCATGAGGCGCCGCCGCTGCCCTATACCGGCATGGATCCCTTCGAGGGCAAGCCCGGGGAGGTGAAGGGGATTCTGGTCGGTGTCGGCGGTTACGAGCTCTCGCCGATCCCGAAATTCGACGACCAAGGAAACGAGATCGGCGTCTACGGTCCCGAAGACGTGTTGCAGGAATCGCGCTTCGGCATGGCGCCGCCCTCCGCGAAAGAGCGCCCCGGCTATCACCCGCGCAACAATCCTTTCGGCGACATGGTGGAGGGCAACGAGCATCTCGGCCAGGTCAAGGAGGAGCATCTCAAGGCGCTCGCCGCCCAGACCGGCCTGGATTACGCCCATCTGGAAAATGCCAGCCGTCTGGTCTCCGAGGTCGAGCGCGCCGCGCAGCCCCGCGAGGTCGTCGTCGACACCGATGTCAGACCGTATCCCGCCGCCCTCGCGCTCCTTTTGCTGGTCCTCCTTTATGGCCTCGTGCCGTTGAAGGAGAGGTTCTCCCGCAAAGCCCCGGCCTCCTCGTCAGGCCAATTCCCGATAACCATCCCCAAAATCAAGACGAAAGAAGGATTCGCATGTTTGTAAGAAACCTCGTTCTCGGCGCTGCGGCGCTGCTCCTCGCATCCGCCGCGCCTGCCCTCGCCCATGGCCCCACGCCGAAGAAGGCGGAGCAGACGATCACCATCGACGCGCCGGCCGACGAAGTCTGGGCCGTCGCCAAGGACTTCGGCGGCATGGCCGATTGGCATCCCATGGTGGAGAAGGTCGAAGCCGCCGACGGCAAGCGCACCGTCACCCTGAAGGATGGCGGCACCCTCATCGACAGTCTCGACGACACGTCCGAGGAAGAGATGTCCTACTCCTACCGGCTCGATACGCCGGATATCGAGAACTTCCCGGTCAGCTTCTATTCCGCGACCCTGGATGTGAACGAGGCCGACGGGGGCAGCGAGGTGAGCTGGATCGGCCGGTTCTATCGGGCCGACACCGGAAACTTCCCCTCTGAATCCCAAAACGACGAAGCCGCTATTGCCGCCATGAACGAGTTCCTTAAAACCGGGCTCGAAGGGTTGAAGGCGAAAGTCGAAGGGGGCGAATAGAGACCATGGTGTTCACCGGCATCCGGAGGGCGGCACGCATCGGAACGTTCGCCCTTTGCCTCGCGGGTCTTGGCGCAAGCGCCGCGGCCCGCCAGGCGGAGGCGGCCAATCCGCTGCTCTATGTCACCAATCAGGATGCCGGCACCGTCTCCGTCGTCGACACGGGCAACGACACCGTCGTGGCGACCCTCGATGTGGCGCCGGGTCCGGCGGTGATCGCTGCCGCGCCCGACGGCACGCGGCTGTTCATCACCCATCCCGACGAGGGCAAGATCACCATATTGGAGGGCGACGCGCTCCGCTCGCCGCGCATCTGCGAGGTCAAGGGCGAGCCCTTCGGGATCGCGGCGGCGGAAGATGGCCGCCTCTACGTGACCGATTGGAGCCGCGACCTGCTCACCGTTCTCGATGCCGACACCTGCCGCAAGGAGGCGGAGATCAAGACCGGCAAGTCGCCCGCCCATCTCGTGGCCCCGGCGCGAGGCGGACGGATCTTCGTCGCCAACCGGGAAGGCGACAGCGTCAGCGTCATCGACGCGGACCGGCTTTCGGTGATCGCCAATGTCGCGGTCGGGCAATCGCCCTTCGCCCTTGCCGCCTCGCCCACGGGCGACCGGCTCTACGTGGCCAATGTGAAGAGCGCCGACCTCACCGTGCTCTCCACGGGCGGGCTGCAGCTTCTCGACACGGTCAAGACCGGCAAGATGCCTTACGGCGTCGCCGTCACGCCGGATGGGGCGAAGGCGCTGGTGGCCAATCAGCAATCCGCCACCGTCGATTTCGTCGATACGGAAATCCTGGAGGTCGTCCAGCGGGTCACCGTCGGGCGCTACCCCGAAAGCGTCGCCATCCTTCCCGATGGCCGCAAGGCCTATATCGTCAACTGGTTCTCCGGCGACATCTCCGTGCTCAATACGGAGACCGGCGAGGAATTCACGCGCATCGAGATCGGCGACGGCGTGCGCAGCCTGGCGGTGATCGCACCGGGTAAGCCCGGCGCATCCCGGACGAACTGAGCCCCCGGTTCCGAAACGCCATCAGGAAAAATCGGCAAGCTGCCGGAGCACTCTTCTCCCGGTGTTTGGAAAGCGTTGCCCCATGTCCTTCCGCTACGCTTTCGTCAACGGACAGGGGCGCCGGCTGCGGCGGAAGAGACCGGCGATCCGGCGCAACGGCTCGGCGCATCGCGCCCGCCGGGACACCGGGCAAAACCCGAACAAAAGAAAGCGATTCCAATGCTCAAGATGCGCTTCTTCAGCCGCGCCGCGGCCCTCGTTCTGGTTCTCGGCCTCATTGCCGCGGCGCCTGCCGGCGAAGAGGCGGGCAAGCCCGGCGGCCCCGGCGGCAAAGGGCCGGGCAAGGCGGACAGCGAATACGTCATCACCTATCTCAGCAAGGATTACGACGAGCCGATTCCGCTCTCCCTGCTGGACAAGGAGATCGAGGATAAGGGCGTGGCGGGCGCCCGGGTCGCCATCGAGGAGAACAACCGCACGGGCGGCTTTCTCGGTCAGCACTTCGTCCTGAAAGAGGAGATGCTGCCGCGCGATGCGGATATCGCGGCGGAGGCGAAGCCGCTGCTCGCATCGGGTCAGGATCTCATCATCGCCGATCTCGAGCCGGAGGATCTGCTGGCCCTGGCCGACGTGCCGGGCGCCAAGGATGCGCTCATCCTCAATATCCGCTCCAGCGACGACGATCTCCGCCAAAAATCCTGCCGCCCGAACGTGTTTCACATCCTGCCCAGCAACGCCATGCGGGCCGATGCCCTGGCGCAGTATCTGATCTGGAAGAACTGGGACCGCTGGTTCCTGCTGAAGGGCACGGCGCCGTCCGACATCGCCTATGCAAAGGCGGTGAAGCGGGCCGCCCGGCGCTTCGGCGGCGATATCGTCGAGGAGCGCGCCTATAAGTTCGAGGCGGGCAACAAGCGCGCCGATTCAGGCCACCAGCAAATTCAGACTCAGATGCCGGCCGCGACCCAGGCCGCGGCTGAGCACGATGTCGTCTGGGTCGCCGATACGGTCGAAGGCTTCGGCGAATATCTGCCCTATCGCGTCTACGATCCGAGACCCGTCGTCGGCACCCAGGGCCTCACCGCGACCGCCTGGCATCGCGCCTACGAGGAATATGCCGGAACCCAGCTGCAGCAGCGTTTCGAACGCGCCGCGAAACGCAACATGACGGAGCGCGACTATGCCGGCTGGCTCGCCGTCCGTGCCATCGGCGAGGCGGCCTTGCGCTCTCACAAGACCGACGCGCCGGGCCTGCGGTCTTACCTTCTCTCCGATGCCTTCACCGTGGCGGGCTTCAAGGGCAAGGGGCTCAGCTTCCGTCCCTGGGACAATCAGCTTCGCCAGCCGCTTCTGATCGCGGCCCCCCGGGCCCTGGTCTCCACCTCGCCCCAGGAAGGCTTCCTGCATCCCCGTCACGTCACGGACACGCTGGGGTTCGACGAGCCGGAATCGAAATGCGAGATGGATACCCTGGCGGGGAAGATGTAGCGGGCAAACAGAACCAAGCGGAGAATCGAGAGGAAAGCAGGGAAGGACCGCCGTCAGAAAGCAGGGGAGGGCTACCGTGAAAAAAAGACCGTTCCCCGATCGTTGTGCGGATCGGAAGAACGGCCCTGGAGAGTCTCGGGAGCGGAGGGGGCGCCTTGAGATCAGCGCCCCGCGTCAGACGAAGGGCTACTCGGCGTCCGTGCCCTCCTTGGACTTGATCCAGCCTTGCTTGCAGCCATTCTTGAATTCGTCGGCGGAGATATCGCCGCTGCCATCCGTGTCGACCATCTCGTAGTTCACGACGAAGTCCACGGCCTTGTCCTTGGACAGGGTGTCACCGTCCCGTTCGGTCATGTCCCAGACGGCTTGGCACTTGTCGTCGTCGAGCGCCTTTCCGGGAGTGCTGTCTGCGGCCAAGGCAGTGCCGCTGGCGAACGCCAGCGCGGTTGCGGCTACGATCGTTGCTTTCATGGGGCTTCCTCCTCACAGGCAGTATTCTGCCTCGATAAGCAAAATCACCCGGACTAAATTGCCGGTTGAGGTCGGCACGATGCACCCGCATACGTAAAAAATCGCCGAAAATCGGAACGGAAATGCCGTGCAAATGGGAAACCGCTGAACGGCACGATATTTCGCGCCGAGAGGCAAAAAGAAGCCGGCCGCTTCGCCCGCATCTCGACGGGGAAGGAGCCGGCCATGCGCGCCATCTGCTGTCCTGCGAGGAAGAGCGGCAGGTGGCCTGTAAGGTCTTGTGAAATCGGCTTAGTTGATATCGGCCTCCGGCTTGCCCGGATTGACCGGCGCATCGGAGTCCGTATCGCCCGTCACGGGCGCGACATCGCCCTTGGCTTGGATCCAGCCTTTCGAGCAGCCCTTCATGAATTCGTCGGAACTGACGGATTTGTCGTCATTCGTATCGACCATCGCGAAGTTCAGGACGAAGGGCTCGGCCTTGTCTTGCGAGAGCGTGTCGCCGTCCCGCTCGGTCATGCTCCAGACCTCTTTGCACTGGTCGTCGCTGAGCACGGGACCGGGGCGGCCGGAAGGATCCTCGGCCATGGCCGTGCCGGCGCTCAACACCAGTGCTGCGGTTGCCAAAATGGTAATCCTCATAATCATTTCCTCCTGTTGCCTTTAGCTTCTTTCTGCACAGAGGAATGAATGAGCGGCAGCCGATGTTCCGACTGATTGCCGGATCGGAAAGGACCGTTCGGCAACCGGATGGAGAGGGGAGCGCCCCGGAACGGCTTGACCGTTCCGTCCTAAAACGCCGATTAGGCAGGGTTCTGGCCGCTTGCAGGGCCGGGAAGATCTGGCAACGAGTTTAGCAAACCTGCCATTGCTTTTTTCCGCCCATGCGTCATCCAGTGTAATTAATGCACTACCGATCGGCCGAAACCCCTTCGACCGAGACAGTGAAGCATAATCCGGTCTCCGGCAGAGAGAGTGCCCGAGGCCTATGAGAAAAACTGACCCGGCAAAAGGGAAATGCGGTGCCCGCCGGGGCGAAGCCC
Organism: Methyloligella sp. ZOD6; assembly: GCA_050110875.1. Classification (GTDB taxonomy): domain Bacteria; phylum Pseudomonadota; class Alphaproteobacteria; order Rhizobiales; family Methyloligellaceae; genus Methyloligella. The sequence goes on along the minus strand of CP188828.1, from coordinate 877,596 downwards.
GGAAGTCCCTTTTGCGAAGGACAAGTAAAGGCGTGCTGCAGCGATTTTGGCAGAAAGTCTGGTACGACCGGCCGGTGCGAACCCAGCTTCTCGTGGCTGTGGCCGTGATCAATCTGATCGCGGCCCTGGTCGCGGGGGCCGTGTCCATCCTCAACACGCGCACCGCGACCCGGGTCGAGATCGAAGCCTCCCTCGACGTGGCCCAGCGTCTGGTCGCCGCCACGGTTCGCGATCTGGCCGCCCAGGGCAGGCTGGACGAGCTTCGCGATCAGCTCCCCGTCCAGCTCAAGCATCTGCGCCATGTGCGCATCATGTTCATCGATAGGATGGGACACTTCACCGAGGTTGCCCCGGACGACAGCCAGCGGACGCTGACCGACAAGGAGAAGGCGCCCGAATGGTACGCGGCCCTCGTGCGGCCGCGCCTCGTGGACCGCGCCGTCCGGGTGGTCACCACCGACAGCATGAATCCGGTGATCATCGTGGGCGAGCCGGCCGATGAGATCGCCGAGGCCTGGTACGATTTTTCGTCCCTGGTGCTTATCTGGGTCGGTCTCCAGCTGATGATCCTGTTGCTGCTCTATATCGTGCTGGGCCGGCTCTTGAAGCCGCTCGGCAATCTCGCGCACGGCATGGCCGATCTGGAGGGCGGCGACTACGCGACCCGTCTGCCGCTGCCGAAGGTACGCGAGCTCGCCGTCATCACCCATAGCTTCAACACCATGGCCGGCGCGCTGGATGTCGCCCAGCAGGAGAACAGCAATCTCTACCGCCAGCTCATCTCCGTGCAGGAAACCGAGCGCCGCGAGATCGCCAACGAGCTGCACGACGAGGCGGGGCCCTGCCTCTTCGGCATCACCGCCAATGCGTCGTCCTTGAAGAAGCTGAGCGGCCCGGACGAGAAATCGTCCAAGGAGATCGCGCGCCGCGCCGGCGAGATTCTTTCCATCGCCGAGCGGCTGAAGCAGCTCAATCGCGGCCTGATCAAGCGGCTCCGCCCAGGCCCCCTCGGCCAGGTGAAGCTCTCCGATCTTCTGGAGGAGCTCGTCTCCAACCAGCAGCGGAGCCATCCCAGCACCGACATCAACGCCGATATCGGCGAGCTCGCCCACACCTATGGCGAGCAGACCGACCTGACCATATATCGCTGCATCCAGGAGGGCATCACCAACGCCATCCGCCACGGTCGCGCCGAGCACATCTTCATCGATTTGCGCGAGGTCCAGGGAAAGCCCAACGGTACCGGCCACGGCAAGCCGCTGCTGCGGCTGACCTTGCGCGATGACGGGGAGGGGATCGCCCCCGCCACCCCGAAAGGCTTCGGCCTGACCACTATGAATGAAAGAGTTCGCGCCCTGCAGGGGACATGCGAGATCGAGAGCAGCCGCAGCCGCGGCACCAAGCTTGCGATCGAGATCCCGCTGCCGGGTGAGCCCGAACCAAAAGCTGAAACATCTGAGCTCGTTGGAGGACTGTCGTGACACGCGTGCTTATCATCGATGACCACCCCATCGTTTTGCAGGGCTGCCGGCAGCTGCTGGAAGATTCCGGCGTCACGGAAATCGTCCAGGCTCAGAGCCTCGCCGAAGGCTTTCGTCTTTACCGCAACCAGAAGCCCGATGTGCTGATCGTCGATCTGGCCATGCGCACCGGCGCCCTGGGCGGGCTTTCCTTCATCCGCCGCCTGCGTCTGCACGACACGGCCACGCCGATACTCGTCTTCACCATGCATTCCGATCCGGTCATCGTCAGCCGCGCGCTGGAAGTCGGCGCCACCGGCTATGTCCTGAAGGACACCTCGTCGGAGGAGGTGCTGAAGGCGTTCCAGAGGGTGCGCGAGAACAAGCCCTATATCAGCCACGATCTCGCTTCGGAGGTGGCCTTCATGGAGGCCCGCGGCACCTCGAACCCGCTCAAGAAGATGACCGTGCGCGAGCTCCAGACCCTGGCGCTGGTGGCCGAAGGCAAGCCCTATGGCGTGATCGCCGAGCAGCTCCATGTGAGCTACAAGACCGTGGCCAACACCTGCACCCAGCTCAAGGCCAAGCTCGGTGTCAGAACTCTGGCCGAACTCATGAGAATTGCCATCCAGCATATGCCGTCGAACACCTCGAAGCCGCCCAAGGCCTGGTCATAAACATCCGAGTCGCCTCCGGAGGGGGCGCGTGCGATCGGTTTGCTCGATCGGTCGATTGCAAACTTTGGCATCTTTTGCCGAGGATTAACGGCACCGCGCCACCCTGGCTGCGGCCGCCTCTGCCCCATTATGGGTACTTCATAAAGCCTAAAAATATCAGGGAGTTGCCGACTGCTTTCGAGGTGCGGTTCTGTCGAGCCGACCGGCGAAACATATTGCACTGCAATAGGAAAATGTCCCGAAAGGGGTGCGACCGAAAGGCACTTTTCACTTGCAAAGGGGAAACATTTGGCAATGATGAAGGGGCAGCTTGCCAATGAGCGTTGCGTCCAATTTCCATTTTTCAATTGGACAAATCCGCTCTGCGGCGGAAAGCTGCAGTCCTCGTGAGGTGTCACAAAGTGATGTCGTCATCAGCGGGCCCAAGAAAAAATCGGCGCGTTCGATCGGATAAGCGCTTTTGGGCAACCTCAGCCAATTCTCGGAACTCGGTCGGGCCTGGTTCCCCCGTAAGGGCATAAGCCAAGAAGGGCCCTCAGGGCCGGCCATAGCGAACTCAGCATTTTCTCTGAACTGAGTAGCTTAGGGAGAGGAGACAGAGATGAAATACGGAAAGTATGGTCTGGTACTGGGAGGCGTCGTCGCGATGATGATGGCTTTCTCAGGTCAGGCTATGGCAGTCGATACCGATGCCGAGCAGCTGGAAAGGATGAAGGACCCCGATCAGTGGCCTGCCCCTGGTCGTGACTTCGCCCTGACCCGCCACAGTGAGCTGAGCGACATCAGCACCGACAATGTCGACGGCCTCCAGATGATCTGGAACCAGTCGACCGGTGCTCTCCGCGGTCACGAAGGTCAGCCCCTCGTGATCAAGGATGTCGGCGGCAAGCCCATGATGTTCTTCATCAGCGGCTGCCCGTCGATGGCCAATTGTAACGTTGTGCAGGCTCTGGATCTTTCCGATCCGGATAACCCCAAGCAGGTCTGGCACTACGTCAAGACGACCGATCGTGACGAATCCGCTATCCCGCGGGCTTGCTGCGACACGGTGAACCGCGGCGGTTCCTACGCCGACGGCAAATTCGTCTATGGCACCCTGGACGGCTGGCTGATCGCGCTCGACGCGCAGACCGGCAAGGAAGTCTGGGTCGTCAAGCATGCTTGGCCCGAGCGTGGTGAGACCATCACCCCGGCTCCGTTGATCGCCGACGGTAAGGTGATCATCGGCTTCGGTGGTGACGAGTTCGCCGCACGTGGTCGTGTCACCGCTTACAATCTTGAGGATGGTAAGCAGGTCTGGCTCTGCCACTCCACGGGTACCGACGAGCAGGTCTGCCTGAACGACGAGACCAACAAGGACAATCCTCAGTATGGTCTGGCCGGCAAGGATCTGGGCGTGAAGACCTTCCCTGGCGACGACTACAAGATCGGTGGTGGTGCTGCTTGGGGTTGGTATTCCTACGACCCGGAGCTGAAGCTCATCTACTACGCCACGGGTAACCCCGGTCTTTGGAGCCCGCAGTATCGTTGCCCCGACAAGACCCATGAGGAGTGCAACTCCACGAACCCCGAAGAGCTCGGTGAGGGCGTCGGCAAGTTCGACAACAAATGGTCGATGACCATCTTCGCCCGCAAGGTGGAAGACGGCGCGGCTGTCTGGGCCTACCAGATGACCCCGTTCGACCAGTGGGACTATGACGGCATCAACGAGAACTTCCTTACCGACATGGAAATTGACGGTAAGACGGTGAAGGCTCTGACCCACTTTGACCGTAACGGCTTTGCCTACGTCATGGATCGCACCAACGGCGACCTGATTCGTGCGCACAAATACGTGACCACGAACTGGGCCGAGAAGGTCGATCTGGAGACGGGCCGTCCGATCAAGGTCCGCGAGCATTCTCCGCTCGAGGTTGGCCGTAACGTTCAGGCTTGCCCCTCGGCTATGGGTGGTAAGGACCAGCAGCCTGGTTCTGTCGATCCCAAGGAGCCGAACATCTTCTACATGCCCACCAACAACTGGTGCATGGAGCTTGAGCCTCAGGAGCGCACGCACACGAACCAGGGCACCGTCTATGTGTTCGCGAACGTGTACATGTATCCTGAGAAGCCTGGTGTGACCGGCAAGATCAAGAAGTTCGACGTTCTGTCGGGCGAGACTGTCTGGGAGATTCCGGACCAGTATCCGAACTGGGGCGGCACCATGGTGACCGACGGTGGCCTGATGTTCTACGGTTCGCTGGGCGGTGACTTCCGCGCCGTGGATCGCGAATCCGGCAAGATCGTCTGGAGCCGCAAACTGGGCTCCGGCATCATCGGCAACCCGATCACCTACAAGGTGGACGGCAAGCAGTATGTGTCGGTGTTCTCCGGCATCGGTGGCTGGATCGGCCTCCCTGTGACCGCTGGTCTGGACCTGAACGACAAGTTCGGTGCCATCGGCGCCACGGCCATGACCAAGGCTGCCAACCTGGATAAGATTCCCATGGGCGGCACGCTGAACACCTTCCGCGTCTTCGAGTAATCGAAGGTAGCGCTTAAGGTTCGGCGCCCGGTGTCCTTGTGGCACCGGGCGCCACTTCTTATCTACGCCTTGTGTTGATCGGTGAGCCCCGCGCCCGCGTATTGGCGGCAACGCGGGTTTTTCTGCCGGAGCGTCTTTTGAGATCGCACAGAAGCTCGTCGGCAGGCTCACCCCACGGCAGTGAGTGAGCATCAAATGGCCACCAGCAGATCCCTCGCTTTTCTTTTCGTCGGCGCTCTCGTCCTCGGCGCCTTCCCGTCTCAGCAGGCCGCCGCCCAAGAGCCGCTCGCCCGTCAGCTCGACAAGACCTACGAAGAGCTCAGCCCGGCCGAGAAGATCGCCACCCGTGCCGCGGCCAAGGCCGCTTACAAGAACAAGCGGCTCGAAGAGCTCCACGTCTGCGCCGATCCCGGCAACATGCCCCTTTCGAACATCCAGAAAGAGGGCTTCCAGAACAAGATCATCGATATTCTCGGCGAAGCGCTCGGCGCCAAGGTCACCTATCACTGGCGCCCCTTCATCGAGCGCGGACTCACCCGCGAGACCTTCAGCCAGCGGATGTGCGATGTCATGCTCGACATCCCCGCCGACTACGACCGCCTGCTGACCACCGAGCCCCTCTATCGTTCCACCTATGTGCTGGTCTGGCCGAAGAAGGAGGGTCTCGAGATCAGCGGCCTCGACGATCCCAAGCTCAAGGATCTGAAGATCGGCGTGTTCCAGACCTCCGCCATCCGTCAGGCCCTGAACAAGCGGGGCATCCACGAGAATGTTGTGAAGCAGATCCAGAGCCACGATGCCGATCTCGTTCCCGAGCATCAGCCCTGGTACATCATCCAGCGCGCCATCGACGGCGAGGTCGACGTGGCCGGTGTCTGGGGGCCCTTCGCCGGTTGGGTGAAGACCATGAAAGGCGAGGATATCGAGATCGAGCCGATCAATCTCGACGACGATACCGTGCCCCTGGAATTCTCCCTGGCCGCCGGCGTCCGCAAGACCGACGTGCTGCTGAAATACATGCTCGATTTCGCCCTCGACGATAACAAGGAGGAGATCGAGCAGGTGCTCCGCGATTACGGCGTGCCGTTGGTTCAGTGCAGCCGCTGCTTCATCGCCGGCGATCTCCCCTCCCACGGCAGCTACACGTCGATCCCTCAGTCCGAATTCAAGGCCCATCCCGAGCTCGCCTCGAAAGACCAGCGGGTCACCCAGGAGAAGCTTGAGAAATGGCTCGCCGAAGGGGCCGACCCCACCCAGGAGCTGTTCAACGCGGTGACGGCGAACGACGCTGACCGTATCCGCTTCCTGGTGGAGCAGGGCGCCGACATCGACGCGTTCAACAATCAGGGCAGCGCGCCGCTCCACACGGCGGCAAGCTCGAAGAGCCCCGAGACCGTGCAACTCCTCCTGGAGCTCGGTGCCAATCCCGACCAGCCTGACGACGTCGGCATGACGCCGCTCCTCTACGCGATCATCCGAGATGACGTGAGATCGTCAAAGGCTCTCATCGATGGCGGCGCCGATCTCGATAAGCGCAGCGCCGAAGGCTACACGCCCCTGGCTCTCGCGCTTGAGGAGCAGCGTTACGAGACGGCGAAGCTCCTGTTGGATGCCGGCGCGGAGTTCGACACGGCGGTCGGCGAGGAAAAGCTCACCCCCCTGATGATCGTCTCGTCGAAGCAGCGCCCGGCGGAAGGCTCCATCTTCCTGCCCGGTAGTGTCCGCCCGATCGATCTGGCGCGCGACCTGATCGAGAAGGGCGCCGATGTGAACGCCAAGTCCCGCGCCGGGACCACGCCCCTGATGATCGCTGCCGCTCGGGACAACGCACCCGTGATCGGCCTGTTGCTCAACTCCGGCGCCGATATCGAGGCGGAGAACAGCATGGGCCAGACCGCGCTCGATATCGCCAAGCTCAACGACGCTCAGGCGGCGGAGCAGGCCATCACCGTGCTCGGCCGTGCGCTCTCCCAGAGGCGGGCCCAGAGCGAAACCAAGGATAAGGGAACGGCTAAGCCTTGATTGCTATTTTTCCCTAGCCTGAAGAAGGCTGATCCGGCAAAGGCCGCGCTTCCGTAGTGCGGCCTTTTTTCTGAGCGCCGGAAAGTAAATAGCAAGCATAAGATTCATGACTTCCGATACCGCGAAGCGTCATGACCGAAGCGATCAAGTAATTTTGATCATGGAGCCGATAGAGCGTGATTTATTGGTGCAGAATAAGCCCTTTTGCCCGTGAGGCGCGAGCCGAACTGGTCATAAAGTCGCAGGCATATCACCGGCGATCTAGGCTATGAGTCGCTGGTCAACTCGGGTTTTTCTCGTTTAGAGCCCGAAGCGGAGGTTTGCATGCCCCATGATACTTCAAGCCTATCGTCCAATCGGCAGGGGGTTAGCCCGGCCGAAGGGGCTATGGGCCTTGCCGGAAACGCCTCCGGAGATCATGGAAAAATCCGTCACATGGCGGACAGCGCGCGCATCTTGGCGCGTCGCGGCAGGGCAGACCGAGGGCCCGCACGCGGGTTTGACCGTGGCGTTTACGCCGGATTCCCTCAACGTCGAACATGTCGAAATGGTAACCGTTTTGCCCGGTTTTCCGCCTTTCTACAGGCGGTTAAACTTTCGAAATTGGGGGGCCATGTGGTATGGAACGTCTAGGTCGTCCTTTCCTGGTGGGAATTGGGAAAGGTACGGCGGTGCCGGGAAAAATCCCCAATCCGCCTAACAACAACGAACTAGACCAGATGAGGAAACGTAACTGTGCGCAAATTGATTATCGGATTGGCTGCGCTCGCGATCTGCGTGTTGGGCGTGGCGAGTGTGAATATGGAATCCAAGGCGGCCGGCGCGGACTGGACCATGTCGCCGGAAAAAGCCGTGGAGCGCTTTAAGGAAAAAGGCTCCCTTCATAGTCCCTACGAAAAGGACTACGAGAAATACGCCGACGAAGGCCACAAGATCTATATGAGCCTGAGCTGCAATGGCTGCCACGGCGGTTCCGGCGGTGGTGGCATGTGCCCCCCGCTGACGAACTCCGTCTGGGTGTATGGCAGCGAGGACGATACCCTGTTCCGCCTCGTGACCGAGGGCAGTGCCGCTCTCCAGGAGCATTACGGCTTGAAGCGCGAGGGATCTGAGAACGTCGTCGGCCCCATGCCGGCCATGGGCTCGGCCATCAAGACCTCCGAGGATCTGTGGAAGATCATCGCCTGGATCCGGAGCATCAACCCGTCCTCCATCCCGGGGGGCAAGTCCAACGTTCCGCCTCCGCCCGTCTTCGACTAAGGGAGGCCGCGTGATTGTGGGTCTCGCATCATGCTGAGCACGTACAATCGCAACAGCTTCAAGATCGCCAGGCAGGCTTTGTGCTTGGCGATCTTTCTCACTTTGGGCGGCACCGCCATGGTCGCCGCCCAAGGCGGAGACACCGTCGCGCCGGCGCCGGCCAATCAGCTCCCCGATCCTTCCGCCTTGCAGAAAGGCAAGGGGATCGAATCTGAGGAGGCGCAATCCAAGCAACGGGAAGCGCAGAAGAAGGCGGCGAACGAGCAGGCCGAGAAGACCTACGACATCGTCTATCTCGGCAAGAAATATCCCGAGCCGCCGCCCCTCACCATCGCCGAGCCCATTATCACCGATAAGGGCATTCAGGGCGCGCGGGTCGGCATCGACGACACCAACCGTACCGGCCGGTTCACGGGCCAGCACTTCAATCTCACCGAGGCCATCGTGCCCCCCGGCGGCGACGTCGTCGCCAAGGCCAAGGAGCTGCTGAAGGACGGCGATCGGATGATCGTCGCCGATCTGGAGGCCGACGATCTCCTCAAAGTGGCCGATCTGCCCGAGGCGAAAGGCTCCATCATCCTGAACATCCGCGACAGCGCCGACCGGCTCCGCCAGAAGGACTGCCGCTTCAACACCCTGCATATCATTCCGAGCTGGGCCATGCGCGCCGATGCCCTGGCGCAATATCTCATTCTGAAGCAATGGCCGCGCTGGTTCCTGATCAAAGGCAAGGCGCCCGAGGATGAGCAGTTCGCCGAAGCGACCAAGCGCTCCGCCAAGCGTTATGGCGGCGACATCGTCGAGGAGCGCGTATACCAGTTCGACACCGGCTCCCGCCGTCTCGATTCCGGTCATCAGCAGGTTCAGAGCCAGATGCCCATCGCCACGAGAGGCGCGCCCGATCACGACGTCATCTGGGTCTCCGATACCCAGGACGGGTTCGGCGAGTATCTGCTTTTCCGCAGCTACGATCCGAAGCCCGTGGTCGGTACCCAGGGCCTGCGTCCCGTGGCCTGGGACGATGCCTATACGGAATATGGCGGCATGGCCTTCCAGCGTGCCCTGAATGACAAGGCCGACCGCAACGCCGTGGAGCGCGACTACACCGCCTGGCTCGCCGTTCGGGCCCTAGGCGAGGCGGCCGTGCGGTCGGGCAAGACGAGCGTGAAGGATTTGCGCGATGTTCTGCTGAGCGACGAGTATAAGGTCGCCGGCTTCAAGGGCGAGGCGATGAATTTCCGCTCCTGGAACCATCAACTCCGCCAACCCATCCTGCTCGCCGGCGGCCGCACCGTGGTGACCGTCTCGCCTCAGGAAGGCTTCCTGCACCCGAATTATCTCACCGACACGCTTGGATACGACGAGCGCGAATCCCTATGTGAGTTCGAGCAGGACTAGGGCGCTAACGACGTCGCAATCCGAGGCTAGGTTGCAAAGACCAATTCGAGTATCAACGCGATAAACAAGAACGCTGCAAAAGAAGATCGGCACGAGAAGATCATAAGGGAGTGGAGATGAAACGCCTGTTCACCGTAGCGGCCGCTGCCGCGCTGTCGCTCGGCATAGCGACGCCGTCTTTCGCCACGACCATTTTCGTCTCGAACGAGAAGGACAACACGGTCACCGTCGTCGATGCGGAGACCCTGAAGCCCATCGCCACCGTGCCGACCCATCGGCGCCCCCGGGGTATCATCAAGAACCCGAAGAACGACGAGCTCTATGTGGCCGCCGGCGATGGCGACACCATCGACGTGATCGACGTCAAATCCCTCAAGATCATCCACACCCTGAACTCCGGCCCCGACCCGGAGCTCATGGCCACCGATTCGACCGGCAAGATCCTCTACATCGCCAATGAGGACGATTCTCTCGCCACCATCATGGATACCGAGACCGGCGAAGTGCTGGCCGAGGTGCCCGTCGGCGTGGAGCCGGAGGGCGTCGGCGTCAGCCCCGACGACAAATACACGGCCATCACGTCCGAAAGCACGTCCATGGCCCATATCATCGACAATGCCACCAACGAGCTGATCGCCAACGTTCTGGTCGATACGCGCCCGCGGGAAGCGAAATTCACCAAGGACGGCAAGGAGCTCTGGGTCTCTTCCGAGGTCGGCGGCTCGATCTCCATCATCGACACCTCCGACTGGACCATCAAGGAGACCATCCGCTTCGATGTGGAAGGCGTGCGGCCCGAGCTGCTCCAGCCCGTCGGCATGGATTTCGTGCAGGACGGCAAGAAGCTCTACACCCTGCTGGGTCCGGCCAACCGCGTCGCCGTGATCGATACCGACACCTACGAGGTGGAGAAATACATCCTGGTGGGTCAGCGCCCCTGGCACGGCGAGCTTTCGCCCGACGGCAAGAGCTATTACGTCGCCAACGGCCTGACCAACGACCTCACCGTCATCGACGTGGAGACCGAGAAACCAGTCAAGTCGGTGCCCGTCGGCCGGCTGCCCTGGGGCGTCGCCGTCTGGGAAGGCTCGCCCACGGAGGAAGCTCTGAAGGCCAACCCGCCCCAGACCAAATAGGGAATGGCCTGAGGGTCACGCGCCGGCCGGGGAGGGCGCGCGTCCCGTGGCCTCCGGATCGAAGGCGATGGATTTCACCACGCAGTAGACCTTGCGGCCCGGCGCGAGCTTGAGCGTCTCGACGGAATAGCGCGTCAGCCGCGCCACCAGGGTTGCCTCGCCGCAAGTCAGGGCGATCTCCACGATCGGTCCGTGCGGCGCACCGATCTCCGCCACCACGCCAGGAAGCACGTTGAGTGCGCTCAAGCCGGAAGGGCGTCGCGTCGCGATCATCACGTCCCGCGCCCGGATCAGCGCGCGGATGGCTGTGCCCTCGGGCTTCTCGATCAGCGGCACCCGGAGATCGCCCGCGCCCGTCCGCACCGTCGTGAGGCCCGCCGCCGCGTCATGAGCGGCGACGACCCCCTCCAGCACGGCGGCCGTATCCCGCTCTTCCGACAATTTCAGATCCAGCCGGCTCAGCATCTCCGCCGCCCGGCCCTGACCCGTCACCCGGCCGTCCTCCACCAGCACGAGGCTGGTCGCCAGCCGCGCCACCTCGGCCACCGAATGGCTCACATAGACGATCGGCACCCCCGCCTCGTCCCGCAGGCGCTCCAGATAGGGCATCACCTCCTGCTTGCGTGCCTCGTCCAGGGAGGCCAGCGGTTCGTCCAGCAGCAGCAGGCGGGGATGCGCCAGCAGGGCTCGGCCGATCGCCACCCGCTGCTTCTCCCCGCCGGAGAGGGCGCCGACGCCGCGCGCCAGCAGGGGAGAAAGCCCGAGCAGGGCGCAAACCTCCGCCAGGCTGGTCCGTGACTTGCCCCTGGCGAAGAAGAACCCGTACAGCAAGTTCTGGCGCACGGTCAGATGGGGGAACAGCCGGGCATCTTGGAACACGTAGCCGATGCGCCGCTTATGGGGCGGCAGATGAATGCCCCGCGACGTATCGCTCAGCACCTCCCCATCCACGACCACCCGTTCGTGGGGCAGGCGCCGCAAGCCGGCGATGATATTGACGATGGTCGTCTTGCCGGCGCCGGACCGGCCGAACAGCGCCGTCAGCCTTCCGTCGCTTTCGAAGGCCGCATCCAGCGCCAGATCGCCGATTTGCCCGCGCGCTTCGAAATCGATGCTCATGACGCCTTCACCCGTCGTCCGACGGCCCGCGCGATCGCTTCCGACAGCAGCAGCGCGGTGATGGAGATCGCGGCCGAGATCAGCGTCAGCCGTAGCGCGGCCGCATCGCCCCCCGGCACCTGGGTGAGCGTATAGATCAGCGTCGGCAGGGTCTGGGTCTCGCCGGGGATGTTGGAGACGAAGGTGATGGTGGCGCCGAACTCGCCCATGGCCCGGGCGAAGCAGAGGATGGCGCCGGCGATGATGCCCGGCGCGATCAGCGGCAAGGTCACCGTGAGAAAGGCGAAGACCCGGTTGGCGCCCAGCGTGCCGGCGGCTTCCTCCAGCCCCCGGTCCATTGCCTCCGCCGAAAGCTGGATCGCCCGCACCATGAGCGGAAAGCCCATCACGCCCGCCGCCAGCGCCGCTCCCGTCCACCGAAACGCGAAGACGATGCCGAGAGTGTCGGCAAGCCATGCCCCGACCGGGCCCTGGCGCCCGAACAGCAGCAGCAGCGCATAGCCTGTCACCACCGGCGGCAGGACCAGGGGCAGCAGCACCAGGGCCCCGAGCAGCGCGCGCCCGAAGAAGCGGCAGCGGGAAAGCACCAGCGCGGCGAGAACCGCAAAGGGAAGCGCCACGAGCGTCGCCCAACTCGCCACCTTCAGGCTCAATCCGATGGCGGTCAGCTCTTCAGGGGTGAGGTTGAGCACGACGGCACTCTATAAGATCTGCGAGAAAAAACCGACGTCCTGCAGCATGTCGCGCCCGAGGGGAAGAGGGTGCAATGACCGGAAAGCCAAGCCCCGTCCCGAAGGGGATAGCCCTCGCTCTAATCCGTATCCTCGCGGCCGCCGCTCGGATCGCTGCTCGCCGTGGTCGGCATGTAGTCGGGATCCTTCTGCTCGTCCCGCAGAATCTCGATCGCCTTCAGGGCCGGGCCTTCCAGGCCCTCGCCGCCGGTCTTGTCCAGATGCTCGATGATCTGCCGGCGCATGCGCGGATCCCAGAACAGGCGCAGGTGATCGGCGATCTCCTCCGCCGCGTCGCCCTCGCGCTGAAACTTGAAGTAATCCTTGATCTGGTTCGTCATATAGACGAGGCGATCGACATTGCTATGCGACATCGCTTGTGGTTTCCCCCTGAACGCGGTCCCGATGGGTGAACACCTCGAAACCGTCCTTTCTTGCAATCGCGATTAAGGTGATGCCCGCGGCCTCAGCCATGCGGATGGCGAGCGCGGTGGGCGCGGAAACGGCGGCGATCACCGGCGCGCCGATGGCGGCCGCCTTCTGCACCATCTCCACCGAAACCCGGCTGGTCAGCACCACGATACCGTCCGAGGCATTGCGGCCCTCGCGGATCAGCGCGCCGGCGAGCTTGTCCAGCGCGTTATGGCGCCCGACATCCTCCCGCACCGGACCGATACCCTGGTCCGGCGTCCAGAATCCGGCGGCATGGACCGCCCGCGTCTCGTGATTGAGCGTCTGGCGGGGCCCCATGGCCTCCACCGCCTGCATGATCTGATCGAAGCTGTAAGCGCGGCCCGCACCGACCCGCGGCGGGGCCTTCAACGCCTCGGTCAGGCTTTCGATGCCGCAGAGCCCACAGCCCGTCGGCCCCACATGGCTCCGCCGCCGCTCGGCGAAGCCGGTGCCGGCCTCCGAGTTCAGCCACATGCGAAGCTCGATCGCGGGAATCCCGTCGACCGCGCTCTCGACCACCTCGAGCTGCTTGATGGCCTCGGGCCTCGCCACCCCTTCGGTGAAGCTCAGCCCGTAGGCGAAATCTTCCAGATCCGCAGGGCTCGCCATCATCACCGCATAGGTCGCCGTATCGTAGGTGAAGGCGATAGCGGTTTCCTCGGGCACGGCGCGGGCCCCGTCCGAGACGCCCGCCTGCCGCCATACGCTGCGCGGAACTCTTGCGACCGGTTTGGCCACCTGCCTATTCCGCCGCGACGACCTCGGGAGTCTCGGCGATCCGCCGCGATTTGCGGGTGAACTCGTCGTACTCCTCCTGCCATTCGCTCGGCCCGTTCGACGGCATCACCTGCACCGCGGTCACCTTGTATTCGGGGCAGTTCGTCGCCCAGTCGGAATAATCCGTGGTGACCACGTTGGCCTGCGTCTTCGGGTGGTGGAAGGTCGTGTAGACCACGCCCGGCGCCATCCGCTCGGAGATCTTCGCCCGGAGCGTGGTCGCGCCGGAGCGGCTCTGCAGCTTCACCCAGTCGCGCTCGCGAATGCCGCGCTGCTCGGCGTCGTGCGGATGGATCTCCAGCACGTCCTCCTCATGCCATTCGGAGTTCGCCGTGCGGCGCGTCTGCGCGCCCACATTGTACTGGCTGAGGATCCGGCCCGTGGTGAGCAGCAGCGGGAAGCGGGGACCGCTCCTCTCGTCCGTCGGCACGTATTCGGTGATGACGAACTTACCCTTGCCGCGCACGAAGTGGTCGATATGCATGACCGGCGTGCCGTCCGGCGCCGCGTCGTTGCACGGCCACTGGATCGAGCCTTCCTTGTCGAGCTTGTCGAAGCTGACATTCGCGAAGGTCGGCGTCAGCGCCGCGATCTCGTCCATGATCTCCGAAGGATGGCTGTAGTTCATGGGATATCCCAGCGCGTTCGCGAACATCTGGGTGATCTCCCAATCCTCGTAGCCGTTCTTCGGCGCCATCACCTTGCGCACCGGCTGGATGCGCCGCTCCGCGTTGGTGAAGGTGCCGTTCTTCTCCAGGAAGGTGGAGCCCGGCAGGAAGACATGGGCGTAGTTCGCCGTCTCGATCAGGAAGAGATCCTGCACGATGACGCATTCCAGGGAGGAGAGGCCAGCCACCATGTGCTTGGTGTCGGGATCGGATTGCAGAATGTCCTCGCCCTGGATGTAGAGCCCCTTGAAGGTGCCTTCGACGGCCGCATCCATCATGTTCGGGATGCGCAGGCCCGGCTCCTTGTCGATGGGCTTGCCCCACAGACCCTCGAACAGCTCGCGCACATGGTCGTCCGACACATGGCGATAGCCCGGAAGCTCGTGGGGGAAGGAGCCCATGTCGCAGGAGCCCTGCACGTTGTTCTGGCCGCGCAACGGGTTCACGCCCACGCCCTCGCGGCCGATATTGCCGGTCGCCATGGCGAGATTGGCGATCGCCATCACCGTGGTGGAGCCCTGGCTGTGCTCCGTCACGCCGAGGCCGTAATAGATCGCCGCGTTGCCGCCCGTGGCATAGAGACGGGCTGCCGCGCGCGCGGTCTCGGCCGGAACGCCGGTATATTTCTCCATCTCTTCCGGTGAGTTGCGCTCCTCGGCCACGAAGCTGGCCCACTCCTGGAATTCCTCCCAGTCGCAGCGCTCCCGCACGAAGCTCTCGTTCACCAGCCCTTCGGTCACCACCACGTGAGCCAGCGAGGTCAGCAGGGCGACATTGGTGCCCGGCTTGAGCTGCAGGTGATGATCGGCCTTCACATGGGGGCTCTCGACCAGATCGATCTTCCGCGGATCGGCCACGATCAGCTTGGCGCCCTCGCGCAGGCGCTTCTTCATGCGCGAGGCGAACACCGGGTGGCCGTCCGTCGGGTTGGCGCCGATCACCAGCACCACGTCGGTATACTGGACGGAGTCGAAATCCTGGGTGCCGGCGGAGGTGCCGTAGGTCGTCTTCAGCCCGTAGCCGGTCGGCGAATGGCAGACCCGGGCGCAGGTATCGACATTGTTGTTGCCGAAGGCCGCGCGCACCAGCTTCTGGACCAGATAGGTCTCCTCGTTGGTGCAGCGGGACGACGTGATGCCGCCGACGGCGCCCTTGCCGTACTTCTCTTGGATACCCTTGAACTTATTGGCCGCGAAGCTGATCGCCTCTTCCCAGGAGACCTCCTGCCAGGGATCGGTGACCTTCTCGCGGATCATCGGCTTGGTGATGCGGTCCTTGTGGCTCGTGTAGCCCCAGGCGAAGCGGCCCTTCACGCAGGAATGGCCGCGATTGGCCTTGCCGTCCTTGTAGGGCAGCATGCGAACCACTTCCTCGCCCCGCATCTCCGCCTTGAAGGCGCAGCCTACGCCGCAATAGGCGCAGGTGGTGACCACGGAATGCTCCGGCGTGCCGATCTCGATGACCGATTTCTCGTTCAGCGTTGCCGTCGGACAGGCCTGCACGCAGGCGCCGCACGAGACGCATTCGGAGTCCATGAACGGCTCTTCCATGCTGGCCGAGACCCGGCTGTCGAAGCCGCGGCCCGCGATGGTCAGCGCGAACGTGCCCTGAACCTCCTCGCACGCCCGCACGCAGCGCGAGCAGACGATGCATTTGGAAGGCTCGTAGGTGAAATAGGGGTTGGATTCGTCGACCCCCGGATTGGGGTGCTTCTTGCCGTCATAGCCGTAGCGCACCTCGCGCAGCCCCACGGCGCCGGCCTGATCCTGCAGCTCGCAATCGCCGTTCGCCGAGCAGGTCAGGCAGTCCAGCGGATGCTCGGAGATATAGAGCTCCATCACGCCCTTGCGCAGGCGCTTCAGCCGGTCCGTCTGGGTATGCACCGTCATGCCGGGGGCAACGGTGGTGGTACAGGAGGCCGGCGTGCCGGCCTTGCCCTCGATCTCCACCAGGCAGAGCCGGCAGGAGCCGAAGGAATCCAGCATATCGGTGGCGCAGAGCTTGGGGATTTCCGTTCCCATCTCCATCGCCGCGCGCATGATGGAGGTGCCTTCCGGTACCGTTACCTCGACACCGTCGATCGTCAGCGTCACCATCTCTTCCGATTTCGAAGGCGGCGTGCCGTAATCGGTTTCCTGAATCAGCGACATATCTGCTTCCTCACCTCAAATCCCAAATCTCATCTCGCTCGATTTGTCTCGTCTCACTCCGCGGCTTCCAGGCGCGCCGGATCGGCGCCGAAATCCTCCGGAAAATGAGTCAACGCGCTCATGACGGGGTAGGGGGTAAACCCGCCGAGGGCGCAAAGCGATCCAAACTTCATCGTGTTGCAGAGATCCTCCAGCACGATCAGATTCGCGGCCCGGTCCTCGTTCGCCACGATCCTGTCCATCAACTCGACCCCGCGGGACGACCCGATGCGGCAGGGCGTGCACTTGCCGCAGGATTCGATGGCGCAGAACTCCATGGCAAAGCGAGCCATCTTGGCCATGTCGACAGTGTCGTCGAAGACCACGACGCCGCCATGACCGATCAGCCCGTCTTTCGCGGCGAATTCCTCGTAGCCGAAAGGCGTGTCGAACAGGGCAGGCGGGAAATAGGCCCCCAGCGGGCCGCCCACCTGAACCGCGCGCACCGGCTTGCCGGAGCGCGTGCCGCCGCCGATCTCGTTCACCAGCTCGCCCAGCGTGACCCCGAAGGCGGTCTCGTAAACGCCGCCATACTTGATATTGCCGGCCAGCTGGATCGGCAGGGTGCCGCGGGATTTGCCCTCGCCGAACTCCTGATAATACTCCGCGCCGTCCGCGATGATGTGCGGCACCGCGCCGAGCGACAGAACGTTGTTGATCACCGTCGGCTTGCCGAACAGGCCGATATGGGCCGGCAGTGGCGGCTTGGCACGCACCTCGCCGCGCTTGCCTTCCAGGCTGTCCAGCAGCGAGGTCTCCTCGCCGCAGACATAGGCGCCGGCACCGACGCGCACTTCCATGTCGTAGGAATAGGGCGAGCCCAGGATATTGTCGCCCAGCGTGCCCTCTTTCCGCGCCGCATCGATGGCCGCGTTCATGGCCTCGATGGCGTGGGGATATTCGGAACGGATGTAGATATAGCCCTTGGTGGCGCCCACCGCGATGCCCGAGATGGTCATGCCCTCGATGAGCATGAAGGGATCGCCTTCCATCAGCATGCGGTCGGCGAAGGTGCCGCTATCGCCCTCGTCCGCGTTGCAGACGATGTATTTCTGCGGCGCCGAGGTCTGGTTCACGGTCCGCCATTTGATGCCGGTGGGGAAGCCCGCGCCGCCGCGGCCGCGAAGCCCGGATTTGGTGACCTCGTCGACGATGGCCTCGGGGCCCATCTCGATGGCCTTCTTCAGGCCGGCATAGCCGCCGGTGGCCTTGTAATCTTCGATCGAGCGGGGATCGACGATGCCGACCCGCGCGAAGGTGAGGCGGGTCTGGCTCTTGAAGAAGGGAATCTCCTCCACCAGCCCGAGACTCAGCTTATGGTCGCCGCCTTCCAGGAAATTCGCATCGAACAGCCCGTCGATATCGCCGGGCTGCACCGGCCCGTAGCCGATCCGGCCCTCCGGGCGCTCCACCTCGACCAGCGGCTCCAGCCAAAACATGCCGCGCGAGCCCGGGCGGACGATCTCGACATCGAGACCCTTCTCTTCGCACCTTTCGGCGATGGCGCGGGCCACCTTCTCGGCGCCGAGCGCCAACGCGCCGGCATCGCGGGAAATGAAGACGCGAACGTTCATCGTTCCGCCTCCGCGCAAAGCGCATCCATCTTCTCTTCGTCCAGCATGGCGTAAACGTCTTCGTCGAGCATGGCGGCCGGGGAGCTGTGGCAGAGCCCGAGGCAATAGACGGCCTCCAGAGTCACCCGGCGGTCCGTTGTCGTGCCGCCCATCTCCACGCCGAGCCGCTTCTCGGCCCGGTCGGCGATGGCGTCGCCGCCCGCCGCCTGGCAGGATTCCGCCCGGCAGATCTTGAGGATCCGGCGCCCCGGAACCTCCTTCCGGAAATCGTGGTAAAAGGTCACAGTGCCGTGGACTTCGGCCCGTGACAGGTTGAGAGCCTCGGCGATCATCACCACCGCGGCGTCCGGGATGTGGCCGAACGTCTCCTGCATATCGTGCAGGATAGGCAATGTCGCTCCCTCACGCGCCTTGTGCTTGTCGATTATTTCGGCGGCGCGTTCAGCGTCGAATGACTCATAATTATGCATGCCGCATTGCTCCCTAGAACTCTTCCGAAAGATGGCCATAAAGCCCTTTAGAATCAACAAAGAGAGCCTATCGGCCGATAGGAATTGCCTATCGTTTTGACACCTCCGCGTCATGCTCCGCCGGACGCTGATGAAACAATAAGCAGTTGAAATCTAGGAAAGATCTTGGAAGCTGAAAGGACCTAGAGGTGGCCGAAGCCAGTCTGGCGCGGTAGTCCCCCGGAAGGGATACCTCCAAATTTTTCAAGAATATTTTTGCGGCAGAGGAAGTTAGGCGGAAGTCTCGTCCAGACCGGCTGCCTTGTCGTTCAGGACAGGCGCCAATTGCTGCGCTTCGGAGACCAGGGCGTTGATCAGCGGGGTCATGGGATCCCGCTGCGGCACCACCAGGCCGACCGTATGCGACACCTCCGGCTCCACGATTGGGACCGCCCGCATGGTCGCCGTCAAACCCATGATTTGCGCCAATTTCGCGGGCATCACACTGGCCCATTGCCCGGTTCGCACATGGGCGAACAGCGCCACCATGGAGTCCGATTCCAAGGTCGGCGCCGCCGGGGTGCCGGATGCGTTGAGCAGCCCGTCGATGATTCGCCGGTGCTGCATGTCCGGCGTCAGCAGGCAGAGCGGGATCTTGCCTGCCTCTTCCCAGGTCACCGAATCCCGGGTGGCCAGCGGATGGTCGGCGGCCAGCAGCAGCCGGTAGTGCTCCTCGTAGAGCGGGATCGTCTTCACCCGGCCGAGCGGCTCGTTGTCGAGATAGGTGAGCCCCGCATCGATCTCCAGATTCTCCAGCATGCCGAGCACCTCGATGGAGGTCCGGGTCAGCACCGTGAAGCTCACATTGGGGTGCCGCGCCCGATAGGGGGTGGTGATCATCGCCACCATGGCCAGCGCCGTGGGGATCGCCGCGATCCGGATATGGCCGGAAAGGCCGTGCTTCAGCGCCTCGATCTCCTGTCGCATGGCGCGCGTGTCGCCGACGATGCGCCGTGCCCAGTCGAGCACCCGCTCGCCTTCGGGAGTCAGCCCCTGGAAGCGCGATCCCCGCTGCACCAGCAAGACGCCGAGAATCTCTTCCAGCTGCTTGATGCCGGCCGAGAGCGTCGGCTGGCTGACTCCGCACGCTTCCGCCGCATGTCCGAAATGCCGCTCGCGGGCGAGCGCGATAATGAATTCCAACTTGTCGATCATGCTGTCTCGACCGGGCCTCCTCTCGCCCCATGCGCATCAACGCGCAATCGAATTCTGATCTCTGCGGCCATCCCCTTCAACAGGCAAGGCATTTCCGTTAAAGCAGTGCCGTTACGCGATAAAGACGGTTTCCAACGCATGTCGTCTATCGGCCCGTCTTTAGCGGCCGGACCTTAAGGGCCGGTGGAAGGTTTCGCATCCGGTGCCGGCCCGGGGAGGTGATTGGTTTGCAGGGTTCGATCGACAACGCGGCCGCAAGCGCCATCGTCGCCGATATCGGCGGCACCAACGCGCGCTTCGCCGTCGCCGATCTGGCAACGCTCGCCCTTTCCGATTTCAAAAGCGTGACCTGCGCCGAGCATGAGAGCATCGTCGAGGCGGCGACCGCCTATGCCAAAGGGCTCGCCAAGCCGCCCGCCAAGGCCGCCTTCGCCGTCGCCGCGCCGGTCACCGGCGAAACCGTGGATTTCACCAACTCGCCCTGGGGGTTCGAACGCAAGGAGCTCGGCCGGGCCATGGGGCTGGACGGGCTGCTCGTGCTGAACGATTTCCAGGCGCTGGCCATGTCGCTCCCCTATATCGCCGGCGAGGATCTCACCCAGCTCGGCGGCGCCGAGCCGGTCGAGAAGGGCACCAAGGTGGTGCTCGGCCCCGGCACCGGCCTCGGCACGGCCGGCCTCGTCTGGTCGGAGGCTGGCTGGGTCGCCATCCCGGGGGAGGGCGGTCACATCAATCTCGCCCCTGCCCATATCGATCATCTGCCGCTTCTGAAGCGGATGATGGGGGACCGGGAGCATCTTTCCGCCGAGCGGGTGATCTCCGGCCTCGGGCTCTGCGATCTCTACCGTTGCGTCGCCGCCGAGAAGGGCGAGGAGCTGGAGGATCTCGCCGCGCCCGATATCGTCCGGCGGGCGAGAGAGCGCAGCGATCCCATCGCGGTCGAGACCCTGGAGCATTTCGTCGCCTGGCTCGGCAGCTTCGCCGGCGATGCGGCGCTCATGCTGGGGGCCCGTGGCGGCGTCTATCTCGGCGGCGGCATACCCATGCGGATCGTCGATATCCTGCAGCAGGGGACGTTTCGCCACTATTTCGAGTCGAAAGGCCGGATGAAGGATGCGTTCCTCGCCGCCATCCCGGTCTATGTCATCGGCGCCAAGGCTCCGGCCCTGCAAGGCGCGGCGGCGGCCTTGCGCGAAGCCGTCCGGCGAAACGACGAAGCCTTGATCGGCGTGGCTTAGCCCATCGCGCAAGTTGGCGATGTTCCCGAAGTCGGGTGGGACGGTATCTCTTTCTTAGGTGACTATTTCGCGTTGCGTTCCGAGGCGATCGCCTTCGCCACGGCGGCGATCGCCGCATCGCGTTTTTCGAGCTTCGCCTCGCTGTCCGTGAGATAGACGGCGATGACGACCGGCTTCCCGTTCGGCGGCCAGGCCACGCCCACATCGTTGGTGGAGCCGCGCGGGCCCGTGCCCGTCTTGTCGCCCACGCGCCAGTTCTTCGGCACGCCCGCCCGTATGCGGTTGT
The DNA here is from genome assembly GCA_050110875.1 of Methyloligella sp. ZOD6. Classification (GTDB taxonomy): domain Bacteria; phylum Pseudomonadota; class Alphaproteobacteria; order Rhizobiales; family Methyloligellaceae; genus Methyloligella. The sequence goes on along the minus strand of CP188828.1, from coordinate 856,420 downwards.
CGCCGGTGTGGTTCGACACCAGCCACGCCGTGAGCTGCCGCCGCGAAGTGTCGGAGAGGGCGTCGCCGAGAACGAGCGTATCGAGCGTATGGATCATGGCGTGCGGCGTCGTCGTGTCCCGCGGATCGCCCGGCGGGACGTCGTTCAGCGCCAGCTCGTAGCGGTCGAGCCGGGTCTTCTCGTCCCCCAGCGACCGGGCGAACGTCGTGATGGCCTGCGGCCCTCCCAATTTCTTCAGGATAAGATTGGCGGCCGGATTGTCGCTCCAGGTCACGGCCGCCTCGCAAAGCGCCTCGAGGGTCATCTTCTCGCCGATATGCTTCTCGGTGACCGGCGCGTATTCCAGCATCTCGTCCTCGGTCACAAGGAGAGTCTCGTCGAGAGAAGCCTTCCCCTCGTCGACCTGCTTCAGCACCGCCGCCGCGGCGATGAACTTGAACGTGCTGCACATGGGAAACCGCTCGTCCCCGCGATGGGAGGCGCGTTTTCCCGTTCCGCTGTCATACACGGCGACCCCGAGACGCGCGCCGATATTCTTTTCGATATCGGCGAATCGGCTGGCGAGACGGTCTTCGGAGGGAAGCGCGAAAGTGGTGGCCTTGGCGCTGTCGGAAAGGGCGAGAAGCGAGACGGCGGCAGCGCCCTGAACGATGTGACGGCGGGTGATCATGGCCGCGTCTAACCTTCCCCTGGGGCGCAATTGAGGCAGTAAGCCGAATAAGGCGCCCCGGGTGGGGACGATCGCCCGCCCCGTTGCTCCGATAGGGGACGGACGATCGCTGGGGGCTGAGGACTAGGCCGAGGCTTCAGCCTCCTCCTTCGCCTCAGTCTTCGCATCGACGGGATAGGGTTCGTTGCATTTCTCGCCCGCGGCCCGCTGCTCTTCCAGCAGCGCCGAAAATTCTGGAATGCCGAAGGTCGTGATCAACTCGCCGTTCTCGTCGAGAATCTCGTAGACGACGTCTTTCACGTTGCGGTTGGAGAAGAAGACGATGACGTCCTGGTCGCCGCCGCCCTCGGTATGGGTTTCCCCCTGACCCGCTGCGGCCACGTAGCTCCCCACCGGGCGGATTTCCTTCACCTCGCCGTCGGGGCGGTAGATCCGCAGCTCGCCCTGCAGAACCAGGGTCCGGTAGGGGACCATGTGGTTATGCATGGCGATCTTGGAATTGGCGTCGAACTTGAACAGCAGATCGACGATCCCGTTTTCCACATCGACGTCGCAGACGTGATAGGCGATGTGATCGAAGCCGTCGATGGTTCGCCAATTGATGTGGCTATCGTCGAACTCCTTGGTGGGCATTGCATCATCCTCCGATTTCTATTCGAATTTTGTGCCATCGAAGGGAATTGGTATTTTCCCGAATTCCTATCGGCAGCGATGCTCAATGAAGCTATCGTTTCAGGCTGAAAGCGCTTGCCATTTGGTGCCAAAAGGCAAAGCGTCGGATTGGAGCGGGCGATGCGAAGCTATGCGCTCACCAAGGCCAGCACGATCGGGCCGATCGCCGATATCGTGACGAGCTCCGGCGGTTCGATCGCGGACGTGTTCGAGAAGGCCGAGCTTCCCCTCACATTGCTGGAGCAGCCCCAGCGCCTGATCCTGCTGCGCGATCAATTCCGTCTGCTCGAGACGGCGGCCCGCGCCATCGGCGACCACAGCCTCGCCGTCCGCCTATCGACGGAGGCCGGCGTTCCCGGCCTCGGCCCTTACGGCGCCCATCTGATCTCGCTGCCGAACCTGGGCGATGCCATCGCCGAGAGCAGCCGGTCCCTGGCCAGCCTGCTCCAGGGCGCCACCAGGATCACCCTGGAGATCGAAGGGCGCTGGGCCAAGTGGAACTACTGGATCACGGAGAATCTCGGCCTCGGACAGCAGAAGAACGAGATGCTGGCCATCGGCTACATGCTGGCCTTGATCCGGCATTTCGCCGGCGCCGGCTGGACGCCCGACCGGGTGGAGATTTCCGGAAGGATCGAGGGCCGGCGCGAGATCGAGCAGGTGGTCGCCGGCGACGCGATCTCTGGCGAGCGGGCCGGGGTGGTGTTTCCCGCCGCGCTCCTGGAGCTTCCCAATCCGTCGCCGCCCGCAGGTCGCGAGCCCGACTATCCCGCTGTGCCCCCCGAGACGGAGCTCGCCGCCGTCGTCCGCCACATCATGCTTCTGCAGATCGATCAGGGCGAAGCGGGCATCGACAGAGTCGCGGGCCGTCTCGGCCTGACCCGCCGCACCTTGCAGCGCCGCTTGTCGGAGGAGGGGCTCAGCTTCGAAGGGCTGGCCCAGACGACCTTGCGCGATCGGGCCTGCGATCTCCTGAAAGAGAGCGGCGTGCCGATCACCGCCATCGCCTTCGAGCTCGGCTATTCGGACCCGGCCCATTTCACCCGCGCCTTCCGGCGCTGGACGGGCGAGACGCCGCAAGCCTGGCGGCGGCGCCTTCTGACTTGAGCTGAAGTGAGGAAAGCTCCCTCCCCCTGCAGGGGGAGGGTCGGGGAGGGGGTCGATCTTGGTCTCTGAGACGCCCGCCATCTCCCCCCTTCCAGGAGGAAGGGCTTGGCCGTGCCCTACTTGAACTCGACCTTGACGATCTCGTAGGACTTGCCGCCGCCGGGGGTGGAGACCTCCACCACGTCGCCCTTGTGCTTGTTCAAAAGCGCGCGCGCGATGGGAGAGCCGATAGAGATCTTGCCCTCTTTCACGTTCGCCTCGAGCTCGCCGACGATGCGGTACTTCACCTTCTGCTCGGTGTCCTCGTCGATCAGCGTCACGGTCGCGCCGAACATCACCTGGTTGCCGGAAAGCTTCGAGACGTCGATCACATCGGCTCTGGAGAGCTTGTCCTCGAGGTCGGCGACGCGCGCCTCGGTCATGCCCTGCTGCTCCTTCGCCGCGTGATACTCGGCATTCTCGGACAGGTCGCCATGCTCCCGCGCATCGGCGATGGCCTTGATGATACGCGGGCGCTCGACCGTCTTGAGATGCTTGATCTCAGCCTCAAGCGCCGCATAGCCCTCAGCGGTCATCGGCACTTTATCCATCTTCAATAGCTCCTCGGCAAAGTCCGGAATGCCCCGGACGTCGTGTGTCGAATTAAAGTCACAAAAGAGACCCTTCGCCAAGAACGCGGCGAGAAACGGCTCCAACAAAATCGAGAAATGAGGCGCCGGTTAGGTTCGCGCGGCTGTGAAGCTTTGCAGCGGCGCCACCTCAAGACTTCCGGCCCGAAGCGCCTTGATCGCCTCGGTCGCGGCTAAGGCGCCAGCAAGCGTTGTATAATAAGGGATATGGTAGAGCAAGGCCGTCCGGCGGATGGAGAAGCTATCCGCCAGCGCCTTCATGCCCTCGGTGGTGTTGAACACCATGTCCACCTCGCCGTTGGCGATGGCGTCCACGATATGGGGCCGTCCCTCCAGCACCTTGTTCACCCGCTCGCACGGGATACCCTGCTCGTCGAGGAAGCGGCGCGTGCCTCGTGTGGCGAGGATTCGGAAGCCCATATCGACCAGCTCCCGCGCCGGCGCCACCATGCCCGCCTTGTCGGCATCCTTCACCGAGATGAACACCGTGCCGGAGAGGGGCAGCTTGCTGCCGCCGCCGAGCTGGCTCTTGGCGAAAGCGATGCCGTAATCTTTATCGATGCCCATCACCTCGCCGGTGGAGCGCATTTCCGGCCCCAGCACCGGATCGACGCCGGGGAAGCGCGCGAAGGGGAAGACGGCTTCCTTCACCGCGATATGATTCAACGCGCGCTCGGCGAGATCGAATTCGGAGAGCTTCTTGCCCGCCATCACCTGGGCCGCGATGGCCGCGATCGGCCGGCCGATCACCTTGGCCACGAAGGGCACCGTGCGGCTGGCCCGCGGGTTCACCTCCAGGATGTAGATCTCGCCATCCTGAATGGCGTATTGCACGTTCATCAGCCCGACCACCCGGAGCGCCTTGGCGAGTTGCCTCGTCTGTGCCTTGAGCTTGTCGATGGTCTCTTGCGACAGCGAATGGGGCGGCAGCGAGCAGGCGCTGTCGCCGGAATGCACGCCCGCCTGCTCGATATGCTCCATGACGCCGCAGATGAAGACGTCCTCGCCGTCGCAGAGCGCATCGACATCCACCTCGATGGCGTCGCGCAGATAGCTGTCGATCAGAATGGGGCTCTTGCCGGAGACCACCACGGCTTGTGAGATATAGCGTTCCAGCTGCGCTTCCTCGAAGACGATCTCCATGGCGCGCCCGCCCAGCACATAGGATGGGCGGATGATCAGGGGGAAACCGATATTCTTCGCGATATCGATGGCTTCCTGCTGCGATCGTGCGATGCCGTTGATCGGCTGGCGCATCCCCAGCGTCTCGATCAGAGCCTGGAACCGGTCCCGGTCCTCGGCGAGATCGATCGCGTCGGGCGGCGTGCCGAGGATCGGCACGTCGGCCGCCTCGAGCGCTGTGGCGAGCTTCAGGGGCGTCTGCCCGCCGAACTGCACGATGACGCCTTTGACCGTGCCGTTTTCCTGTTCCTTCCGGATGATCTCCAGCACGTCTTCTTCCGTCAGCGGCTCGAAATAGAGCCGGTCGGAAGTGTCGTAATCGGTGGAGACGGTTTCCGGATTGCAGTTGACCATGATGGTCTCGTAGCCGTTCGCCGAGAGCGAGAAGGCCGCGTGGCAGCAGCAATAGTCGAACTCGATGCCCTGGCCGATCCGGTTCGGCCCGCCGCCAAGGATGATGATCTTCTCCTTGTCGGACGGACGCGCCTCGCAGGCTGGCTCGCCGGCGAAATCTGCTTCGTAGGTCGAGTACATGTAGGCCGTGGGTGAGGCGAACTCGGCCGCGCAAGTATCGATGCGCTTGAACACCGGGTGCACGTCCAGCGCCCGGCGCTTGGCGGAGACCTCTTCGACCGGCAGCCCGGACAGCGTGGCCAGCCGCTCGTCGGAGAATCCCATGGCCTTCAGCTTGCGCATCTGCGCGCCGTTTTCCGGCAGCCCATGGGCGCGTACCCGCTCTTCCCACCGGATGATGTCCTGGAGCTGGCCCAGGAACCACGGGTCGATCTTGCAGAACTCATAGACCAGCTCCTGATCGAAGCCGAGCCGCATGGCCTGCGCCACCTTCAGGAGGCGGTCCGGCGTCGGTGTGCCGAGCGCCGCCCGGATCACGTTGCTGTCGTCGCCCTGGCCAAGACCTTCGAAATGATACTCGTCGAGTCCGGTCAGCCCCGTCTCCATGGAGCGCAGCGCCTTCTGCAGGCTCTCCGGGAAGCTCCGCCCGATGGCCATGGCCTCGCCCACCGACTTCATCGATGTCGTGAGAACCGCCTCGGAGCCGGGGAATTTCTCGAATGCGAAGCGCGGGATCTTGGTGACCACGTAATCGATGGTCGGCTCGAAGGAGGCGGGCGTCGCCCCGCCCGTGATGTCGTTGGCGAGCTCGTCCAGAGTGTAGCCGACCGCCAGCTTGGCGGCGACCTTGGCGATCGGGAAGCCCGTCGCCTTGGAGGCCAGCGCCGAGGAGCGCGACACCCGCGGATTCATCTCGATGATCACCAGCCGCCCGTCCGCCGGGTTCACGGCGAACTGCACGTTGGAGCCGCCGGTTTCCACGCCGATCTCCCGCAGCACGGCGATCGAGGCGTTCCGCATGATCTGATATTCGCGGTCGGTGAGGGTCAGCGCCGGCGCCACCGTGATGGAGTCGCCCGTATGCACGCCCATCGGGTCGATATTCTCGATGGAGCAGATGATGATGCAGTTGTCGTCCTTATCCCGGACGACCTCCATCTCGTACTCCTTCCACCCCAGCACCGATTCCTCGATCAGCACCTCGGAGGTGGGGGAGGCGTCGAGCCCGCGCTCCACGATCTCGATGAACTCGTCACGGTTATAGGCGATGCCGCCGCCGGTTCCGCCCAGCGTGAAGGACGGGCGGATGATGGCCGGCAGGCCGATCTCGGAGAGCGCCTCCAGCGCCTCGATCATGCCCTTGTCGCGATAGCGCCGTTTCCGTTCGCTCTCGCCTTGCCCCCAATCCTTCTCGAAGGCGGCGATAGCGGCATCCTTCTCGGCATCGCTCATATCCGAGGCGGCGATGCGGTCGAGCTCCGCCTGGCGCTTCTGCTTGTCGGTGCGCTTCATGTCGCTGGCCGTGGCCAACAGGGAACGGGGCGATTGCAACCCGATCTTCGACATGGCCTCGCGGAACAACTCCCGGTCCTCCGCCTTGTCGATGGCCTCCGCATTGGCGCCGATCATCTCAACGCCGTACTTCTCCAGCACCCCGGAATTCTGCAGTGAGAGCGCCGTGTTCAGCGCCGTCTGCCCGCCCATGGTGGGGAGCAGGGCGTCGGGCCGCTCCTTCTCGATGATCTTGGCGACGAAGGCCGGCGTGATCGGCTCCACGTAAGTCGCGTCCGACACGTCCGGATCGGTCATGATGGTGGCCGGGTTCGAGTTCACCAGGATGACCCGATAGCCCTCTTCTTTCAGGGCCTTGCAGGCTTGTGTGCCGGAATAGTCGAACTCGCAGGCCTGTCCGATGACGATGGGTCCAGCCCCGATGACCAGGATGGACTTTATGTCTTCGCGTTTGGGCATAGAGCGTTGAGCGTGCTTGTCCAGGCCGGCCGGATCGCGTTGCGCGCATGAAGCCGGATGTGACAGCCTTTTGAATGAGGGCTAGGAGCGCTCTTTAGACCAGATTCAAACTGGGGGGAAGGATCGAACGCGCCGCATCCCCGAAAATAACCCTTCTCAGATCGCGAGATACCCGGAAACCTTGGCGAGACTAGGGGGTTATCGCTCCGGAACATGGTCGCACGCCAAGACAAGACACCCTTTTGGCTCGAGCTGTTGATGCTGGTCGGCGCCGTGGCCTTGGTCGATCGGCTGGCCCGCATCGCGGGGCTGGGGCCGGCACCGCGAAAGCCGGTCGGGGTGAGAAGAGACGGCGCGGCGAAAGGGGAAGCCGCGGCACCGGCCGGATTCGATCCGGCAGAGACCGAAGGCGCCTTCGAAACCCGCCCGTCGGAAGAGCCACAACACGTCCATGCCGCCCGGGCGGAGCAGCGCAATCGCGGCCGCCATGCGGTCAGCCCTCTCCACATGCCCTGGCAAGGCTGGAAGGATGTCTTCTGGCGCGTCGTCGGCCAGATCGGCGACGATCGCGTGCTCGCCGTGGCGGCCGGCGTCGTCTTCTACATGCTGCTGGCGTTGTTTCCGGCGCTCGCCGCCTTCGTCTCCATCTACGGGCTGACCGCGAGCCCCGATACCATCACCCAGCATATCGATACCGTCGCCGCGGTGATGCCAGAAGGCGGGCTCGCCATCATTCAGGAGCAGATCGAGCGCCTCACAGAAAGCCGCAGCGCCAGCCTCAGCTTCGGCTTCGTCTTTGGCTTGGGGTTCGCGCTCTGGAGCGCCAATGCGGGCATCAAGGCGATCATGGATGCGCTGAACGTGGTCTATGACGAGAAGGAGAAGCGTAGCTTCGTGAAGCTCAACCTCGTCTCCTTCGCCTTCACCCTGGGCGCGCTCGCCTTCCTGATCGCCGCCATCAACGCCATCGTCGTCCTGCCTCTGGTGCTCGCCTGGATCGGCTTCGAAAGCTATACGGGTCAGCTGATCTCCATCCTCCGCTGGCCGGCGCTGATCGTCATCGTGCTGCTCTGGCTGGCGCTGCTCTACCGCTATGGCCCCTCCCGCGACTGGGCCCAATGGCGCTGGCTCACCGTGGGCAGCGTGTTCGCCGCGCTCGCGTGGCTCGCCGGTTCGGCCCTGTTCTCCTGGTACCTGTCGAACTTCGCCAATTACGACGCGACCTACGGTTCCCTCGGCGCGGCCATCGGCCTGATGATGTGGCTCTGGCTCTCCGTCATCATCATTCTGGTTGGGGCGGAGATTAATGCCGAGCTGGAGCATCAGACGGCCAGGGACACCACGGCACCGCCGGCGGATCCCCTCGGCGCGCGCGGCGCCACCATGGCCGATACGGTGGGTGCAAGCGCGAGGCGCTAGACTTTATAAAGAGCGACATAAAGAGCGACCAAGAAGAAGCCGCCTTCAGAGAAGGTTGTATCACGCGATGATACGAATCGCTTGACGCTCTACATGTATCGCTTCATGATACATGAGCCGACAGGGGGCGAGAGGTGATCCGTTCGTTCAAGGACAAAAGGACCGCGACGGTCGCAAAGGGGCACTGCCCCAAAGGTTTCCCTTCGAACCTCGTGAGAAGCACGGTGCGCAAGCTGACCATGATCGAGAATGCTGTTGTTCTGGAAGATTTGCGGTCGCCCCCGGGAAACCGGCTAGAGGCCTTGAAGGGAGATCGCAAAGAGCAACATTCGATCCGCATCAATGATCAGTGGCGGATCTGCTTCGAATGGACTGATGCCGGTGCCGAAAATGTTGAGATAACCGACTATCATTGATCCGCTCGGGAAGGAGCTGACGACATGGCCGATATTCTGCCCCCGGTGCATCCCGGCGAAATTCTGTATGAGGAATATCTCGTTCCGCTCGAGATGAGCGCTGGCGCGCTGGCCAAGCGCTTAGGCGTTCCGCGGACCCGCATCGAACGCCTCGTTAAGCGGGAAACGGCGATCTCCCCTGATACAGCCCTCCGTCTCGGCAAGTTTTTCAGGACGACGCCGCAGTTCTGGCTGAACATGCAGGCGAGCTACGACCTGAAGCTGGAAGCGGAGGAGAAGAAGGACGAATTGGCCTCCATCAAGGAGATGGAGACCGCCTAGCCGTCCTTCGCCCCGTCCATCATCTCCACGAAGCGGGTGAAGAGATAATGGCTGTCCTGGGGGCCGGGGGAGGCCTCCGGATGGTACTGCACGGAAAACACCGGCTTGCCCTTCACCCTCAGCCCGCAATTGGAGCCGTCGAACAGGGAGACATGGGTCTCCTCGATCGCGTCCGAGAAACTCTCCCGGTCCACCGTGAAGCCGTGATTCATCGAGGTGATCTCGACCTTGCCGGTGTGATAATCCTTCACCGGGTGGTTCGCCCCGTGATGGCCCTGACGCATATGAGAGGTCTTGGCGCCGAGCGCCAGGCCGAGCATCTGATGGCCGAGGCAGATGCCGAAGACGGGCTTGCCGCTCTCCACCAGCTTCTTGATCTCCGGCACCGCGTACGCGCCGGTCGCCGCGGGATCGCCGGGCCCGTTCGACAGGAACACCCCGTCCGGATTCCGCTCCAGGATCTCCTCGGCGCTCGTGTTGGCGGAGACCACCGTCACCTTGCAGCCCGCCGCCGTGAGCTCCCGCAGGATATTCCGTTTCAGCCCGTAATCGATGGCGACCACATGGTGCCGCGGCGGCTCCTTCCGCGTGAAGCCCTCGTTCCACACCCAGGCGCCTTCCTCCCAGGAATAGGTCTGGGCCGTGGTCACCTCGCATGCGAGGTCGAGCCCCACCATGCCGCCCCATTCGGCGGCCTGCCGCTTCAGATCGTCCAGGTCGAACTTGCCGTCCGGCGCATGCGCGATCACCGCGTTGGGCATGCCCTTCTCGCGGGTCAGCGCGGTCAACGCGCGGGTGTCGACCCCCGTGATGGCGATAACGCCCCGCGCCTTCAGCCAATCGTCGAAATGCTGGGTTGAGCGGTAGTTCGACGGTTCCGTGATCGGCGCCCGCAGCACGCAGCCCCGCACGCCGGAGGCGGCGGCCGAGTTCGCCGTCTCGATATCCTCCGGGTTCGCGCCGACATTGCCGATATGGGGAAAGGTGAAGGTGACGATCTGCCCCGCATAGGACGGGTCGGTCAGGATCTCCTGATACCCGGTCATGGCGGTGTTGAAGCAGACCTCGCCGACCGCGACGCCGGTGGCGCCGGCGCCCATCCCTTCGATCACTGTTCCGTCCGCCAGAACCAGCAGGGCGGTCGGCACCTGATCTTCCCAGCCGGGAAGGGCGGTGGGCGCGCCTGCGTCCCTCGCTTTGCTCTCGATATCGCTCATGGAATGTCGACTCTCATCCGTGCAAGTCTTGCGGAGACAAATCGGCCAACTGCGCCTCCGGTGCAAGCCCGGAATCCGACTCATGCAAAGCCGCGCTCGGTGCTCATTTGGCTGAGCGCCTTCAGCTGCCGCGCACCATGCGAAATAATGGCAATGATTCCAATATGTTATCTGCGCTAAACAAGTTGCGCCGAATCCCCGCGTCAGATAGCCTCTGGCCCATCTTTCCCCAAGCGACCGGCCACATCCCATGCGCGACGAGATCAATTCCGCTCTGAAAGAGGCCACCAAGGCGCAGGACAAGCGGCGCGTCTCCACGCTCCGCATGGTCTCCGCCGCCGTGAAGGACCGGGACATCGCCGCCCGCGGCGAGGGGAAGGAGCAGGCCACCGATGCGGAGATCCTCGCCACGCTCACCAAGATGGTGAAGCAGCGGGAGGACTCGCGCAAAGTCTATGCCGAGGCCGGCCGCGATGAGCTCGCCGCGCAAGAAGCGGAAGAGATCGAGATCATCAACGAGTTCCTGCCCAAGCAGCTTTCCGATGCCGAGACGGAGAAGGCCATCGACGCGGCCATCGCTGCCACCGGTGCTGAGTCCATCAAGGACATGGGCAAGGTGATGGGCGAGCTGAAAGCCAGGCACGCCGGCGAGATGGATTTCGCCAAGGCCGGCGCCGCCGTGAAGGCGAAGCTGGGCTAAAGAACTCCTCGTCATGCCCGGGCTTCGACCCGGGCATCCAGGGCAAGGGACCCAGGCGCGGGCGGCTCTGGATTGCCGGGTCAAGCCCGGCAATGACGTGTCGGGTGACCCCTAATGCCCGGTATGCAGCCGGTTCGCCGAATAGACCCCGATCAGCACCAGGATGAGCCCGAGCCCGACCGCCAGCGGATCGTGCGGCCAGCGGCTGACGATCAGGATGCCGACAAGCGCCGGCGACAGCGCGAAGGTGAGGTCGGCCGCCGAAAGCGGGCGGGGCGCCTTCCAGAGCAGATAGCCGATCAGGCAGAGCGCGATGGCGATGGTGACGATGGCGGCGATCAGCATGGCGGTGAGCGGCGAATCTTGAAGGCGGTCAGCGTGCCATCCGATTTATGATAACGGGGACAAAAAATCCCGTTCATTTTTTGGTAACCCGCAGATGTTTGGCGCCCCCGTTCCGCATCCCCGCCATACATTCATGCTCTGTTCTGCCGGTGAATAACGGTGAGAAGACGCGAAAACCCGTAGGTTTCTGCGCGTCCGGCCTGTTAGCTGGCCAAAAGAGGCCGAATCAGGAACATGCGTTTTACCGATTCTTTCTTGGATGAGATTCGCTCCCGCCTGCCCGTTTCCCAGGTGGTGGGCCGGCGCGTGAATCTGAAAAGACGCGGCCGCGAGTTCGTCGGCCTCAGCCCCTTCAACAAGGAGAAGACGCCCTCCTTCACGGTGAACGATAGCAAGGGCTTCTATCACTGCTTCTCCTCCGGCAATCACGGCGACATCTTTCGCTTCCTCATGGAGACGGAAGGGCTGAGCTTCCCCGAGGCGGTCGAACGCCTGGCGGGCGAGGCGGGCGTCCCCATGCCGAAGCCCGACCCCCAATACGAGAAGGCGGAGAAGGAGCGGCTCTCCCTGATAGACGCCATGGAGGTGGCGGCCGCGCTCTTCGAAAAGCAATTCGTGACCCGTGACGGGCGAAATGCCCGCAACTACGCCAGGGGCCGCGGACTTACGGACGAAACGATCAAGACGTTCCGTATCGGCGTCGCGCCCGCCTCTCGCGACTTCCTGAAGAACGCGCTGATCGGCAAGGGCTTCACCGAGACCCAGCTCCTGGAGGCGGGGCTCCTGATCAAGCCCGACGACGGCCGCGCCTCTTACGACCGCTTCCGCAACCGGCTGATCATCCCCATCCCCGATTCCCGCGGCCGGGTCATCGCCTTCGGCGCCCGGACCCTGGAGGAGGGCGGCCAGCCGAAATATCTCAACTCCCCGGAGACCAAGCTCTTCGACAAGGGGTCGAGCGTCTTCAACTTCGCCCGCGCCCGCGGACCGGCGCATGAGAGGCGCGAGATCATCGTGGTCGAGGGCTATATGGATGCCATCGCCCTGGACCAGGCCGGTTTCCCCAATGTGGTCGCCACCCTCGGCACCGCCTTCACCGAGCGCCAGATGCAGCTTCTCTGGCAGCTCGCGCCTGAGCCCGTCATCTGCTTCGACGGCGACCAGGCGGGCGAGGGGGCCGCGGCCCGCGCCATCGACCGCATGCTGCCCGTCCTGAAGGAAGGCCACTCCTTCCGCTTCGCCTTTCTACCCGAGGGGAGCGATCCCGACGACCTCGTCAAGGCGGAAGGGCCGGAGGCCTTCGCCGCCTGTCTAGCTGGCGCCAAGCCCCTGATCGAGATCGTCTGGCACCGGGAGATCTCCGCCCAGGCCCTCGACACGCCGGAGCGCAAGGCGGCCCTGGAAGCCCGCCTGGAGCGGCTTCTGGAGAGCATCGGCAACGCCCGCGTGCGCGAGCATTATCGCCGTGAGATCAAATCGCGCCTCGCCCAGCTTTGGCAGGCCCAGCGGCCGCAAAGCCCGCGTTTCGGCGATCGCCCGCCCGCCCGCAGCCATTCGCCCGCCCGCACCGGCTTCGGCCGGCCCCCACGGGCGCTGCCCGATCAGGTGCGCCGCATCCGCGACCTGCCGACATCCCCCCGCGGCTTCGCCATCACCATCATCCTGGCGCTGCTCAACCACCCGTGGCTGCTGGAGCGCTTCGGGGAGGAGATCGCCGCCCTGGAGCTGCGCGCCGCCCCGTTCTCCGCCCTGCTGGACGAGCTCGCCGAGATCGTCCTGGCCGAGCCGGAGGTGACGCCGGACGGGCTGGCCGATGCCTTGCGCGACAGCCGCCATGTCAAGCTCTTCGACCGTATCGCCAAGGAGAGCGCCTTCAGCCGCATCTCCTTCCTGCAGCCCGATACCCCCGGCGACGAGGTGGAGGAGCAGTTCCGCGATCTGCTGTTCCGCTGGCGCGCGCTGCCCACCTTGAAGAAGGAGCTTCTGGAGATCGCGCCCTATCTCTCCGAGGCGAGCGATGCGGAGTTCGAGCAGTTCGTCATGCTCCAGGAGCAGGTGGCCAATGACGGCGTGGCCGAGGCTCATGAAGATGCCGGCGACCGGGAGGCGAAGGAGCGTCTGGCGGAGACCATCGCCCGGGTGCGGCGCGAGCGCGTCGGCCTCAATCGCGGGCGCCGCCCGTGACCGCGCCGCCGCCGCTTCGACGGGCTGCGAGGAAGGTCGGCTTAAGGCTATGAAATCGTTTGGGCGAAGTGGATCGGGCGAGGGTTATGAGCCACACCCTGCGACTTTCGTGCCTGCGGCCTTGACAGGGCCTCTTTCCCTCGCCAATTGCATAGCTGAGAATCGCCAGGGCAACCGTCTGGGGTGGAAGATGGCATACGGATCCTGGCCTCGGCAGCGAGCTGCTCGACTTTATTGCGCGTCGCATTCTCACGCGTTCGATTCCGTCACGGCGTATTGGAAGGGCGAAACCCCCGCCTGCCCGGCGAGACGGGAAGTCCGTGGGGACGCCAGGGCGAAAGGGCCGGTGCAAGCATGAAGGACAGGCCGATAGCCGAAAAACCCGGTGGCCGTCGCCCATGCTTAATTCCCGGTTAACGCGAAGGGCGTATGGCGAAGCGTTGAGCCGGCGGCAGAGGGGCGTTGCCGGCAAAGGAATATGCAGGTCGGGCGCGATCGCGCTCAAGACCGCGACAAGAACGACCGGGTTATGCGCGCGCCCGGCGCTTTGGAGTTATTGAATGGCAACCAAGACAGCTGAAGTCCAGACTCAGGATCAAACCGCAGGCGAAGGACAGGACGGCCCCGTGCTGGATATGTCCGACGCCGCGGTCAAGAAGCTGATCAAGACCGCGAAGCAGCGCGGCTTCGTCACCTATGACGAGCTGAACGAGGTTCTCCCCTCCGAAGAAGTCTCCTCCGAGCAGATCGAGGACACCATGTCGATGCTGTCCGACATGGGCATCAACGTGATCGATTCCGACGAGGCCGAGGAGCAGGAGGCCGACGGCGAGGGCGGCCCGGTGGCCAAGGTCCAGGCCGTCGCCAAATCCGAGACCACCAAGGAGCCGACCGAGCGCACCGACGATCCTGTCCGCATGTATCTGCGCGAGATGGGCTCCGTGGAGCTGCTCTCCCGCGAGGGCGAGATCGCCATCGCCAAGCGCATCGAGGCCGGCCGTGAGGCCATGATCGCCGGCCTCTGCGAGAGCCCGCTCACCTTCCAGGCCATCATCATCTGGCGCGACGAGCTGAACGAAGGCAAGATTCTGCTCCGCGACATCATCGATCTGGAGGCCACCTATGCCGGCCCCGACGCCAAGCCCACCCCCGCCGGCGAAGGCGAGGAAGGCGAGGAAGGCGAGGAAGGCGAAGAGGCCGAGGAGACCGAAGCCAAGAAGACGGACGAGGAGTCCGACGAGGACGGCGAGGATTCCGAGAGCGAGGACGATTACGACGACGAGGACGACATGGAGAACAACATGTCTCTCGCCGCCATGGAGGCCGAGCTCAAGCCCAAGGTCGTCGAGACCTTCGACACCGTCGCCACCAACTACAAGAAGCTCCGCAAGCTGCAGGACCAGCTCGTCGAGAAGGCCATGAAGAACGAGCAGCTCTCCTCCGCCCAGGAGAAGCGCTACAAGGCCCTCAAGGACGAGATCGTCGCCGAGATCAAGTCGCTCTCCCTCAACGCCAACCGCATCGAGAGCCTGGTCGAGACCCTCTACGACATCAACAAGAAGCTCATGGGCTACGAGGGCCGCTTGCTGCGCCTCGCCGAGAGCTATCGCGTCGACCGCCTCGACTTCCTGGAGGAGTATCGCGGCAACGAGCTCGACCCCAACTGGCTTCGCCGCGTCGGCCGCCTGAAGAAGCGCGGCTGGTCCGATTTCGTGCGCGACGAGAAGGGTATCATCAAGGAGATCCGCGGCGAGATCCAGAACCTCGCCGCCGAGACCGGGCTTCAGATCGGCGAGTTCCGCCGCATCGTCTCCATCGTCCAGAAGGGCGAGCGCGAGGCCCGCATCGCCAAGAAGGAGATGGTCGAGGCCAATCTCCGCCTGGTGATCTCCATCGCCAAGAAATACACCAACCGTGGCCTGCAATTCCTTGATTTGATTCAGGAAGGCAATATCGGCCTGATGAAGGCGGTCGATAAGTTCGAATACCGCCGCGGCTACAAGTTCTCCACCTACGCCACCTGGTGGATCCGCCAGGCCATCACCCGCTCCATCGCCGACCAGGCCCGCACCATCCGCATCCCGGTGCATATGATCGAGACGATCAACAAGATCGTCCGCACCTCCCGCCAGATGCTGCACGAGATCGGCCGCGAGCCGACCCCGGAAGAGCTGGCCGAGAAGCTGGCCATGCCGCTTGAGAAGGTGCGCAAGGTTCTGAAGATCGCCAAGGAGCCCATCAGCCTCGAGACGCCCATCGGCGACGAGGAAGACAGCTATCTCGGCGATTTCATCGAGGACAAGAACGCGGTGCTGCCCATCGACGCCGCCATCCAGTCCAATTTGCGCGAGACCACCACCCGGGTGCTCGCCTCGCTCACCCCGCGCGAGGAGCGCGTGCTGCGCATGCGCTTCGGCATCGGCATGAACACCGACCACACCCTGGAAGAGGTCGGCCAGCAATTCTCCGTCACCCGCGAGCGCATCCGCCAGATCGAGGCCAAGGCGCTTCGCAAGCTGAAGCATCCCTCGCGGTCGAGAAAACTCCGGTCCTTCCTGGACAACTAGGCTCTTTCACCTCTCCCCGCCGGGGAGAGGTCGCGCCTTTAGGCGCGGGTGAGGGGCTCGCCCTCAGCGTCCACTCCGCCTCATCCTGAGGGCGGGCGAAGCCCGCGTCTCGAAGGATGCAGGCCTCATGGTTCGAGACGCGCTTCGCTCCACTCGCGCCCTCACCATGAGGAGCGACGCTGAAACTCGACTCACTCCCCATTCCCCGCATCCCCGTCCGCCTCGCGACGCCGCTGCCCGAGCCAGCTGCGAAGCGCGCCGAGGCCGGCCCCGGCCCCGGCGAACCCTAAGCCCCAGTCGAGCTGCGCGGTGTCGGCGGCCCATGCTGGCGCCGGGTAGGGCCAGGTCCAGACCAGGAACACGAACACGACGAAGCCGAGAACGGCCCCTTCGCCGGCGTCCGTGACGATCGCATAAAATCTGGCCAGGCGGCGGAACAGGTGCTTACCCCTTGATAAGAGTGATGGTAAAAAGACCGGGTGTTTGCCGCCAAATCAACACCTTGGCGAGCCATAAGGGGCCATAT
The DNA here is from genome assembly GCA_050110875.1 of Methyloligella sp. ZOD6. GTDB lineage: Bacteria > Pseudomonadota > Alphaproteobacteria > Rhizobiales > Methyloligellaceae > Methyloligella. The sequence continues at coordinate 840,140 of CP188828.1, read as the reverse complement.
GTGTATTGGCGTAACAGGCCCGGGAAGATCCGGGGTCGCCCCTTTTCTTTATGATTATGCGTTTGAGGGAGGATATCCTATGCGTACGACAGTTCTCGCGGCCTTGATGGCCGCCGCTTTCGCAGTTCCTGCAGCCTATGCCCAGCAGCCCAAGCCCGTGCAGGGCACCGTGAAGGGCGCCACGACGACGGGTGCCGGCGTGGTCAAGGGGGCCGGCCAGGCCGGCTCCGGCGTGGCCACCGGCGCCAGCGAGACCGGCAAGGGCGTCGCGAAGGGCGCCGGCGAGGTCGGCCGCGGTGTGGCCGGCGGCGCCAATGAGGTCGGCGGCGGCGTGTCCCGCGGCGTCGGCGAGGTCGGCGCAGGGCTGAAGACCGGCCCGGTCGGCACGGCCACCGGCGTGGTCAAGGGCACCGGCGAGGTCGGCAAGGGCGTCCTCAAGGGCGGCAGCGAAGTCGGCAAGGGCGTCGTGGGCGGCGCCGTGAACACCGGCAAGGGCGTGGCCCGCGGTGCCGGCGAGCTGGGCAAGGGCGTCGTCAAGGGCGGCGGCACGGTGCTCAAGGAGACCGGCCGCGGCGTCGGCTGCGTGGCCAGCCTCGGCAACAAGTGCTGAGCTAGGCTCGGTCGGGGGCGCTCGCCGTGCCCCACGCCGCAGCGAGCTCCCTCTCCCCGGTGGGGAGAGGGTTGGGGTGAGGGGCCACCTAGCGGGTCCCGCTTCCCCTCACCCGGCGCTTGCAGCGCCGACCTCTTCCCGCAGGGGAGAGGTGAGGCGCGTCCGGGCATTCGCTTTTCCCGAAGGGCCATGAGAAGAGCCGCATTCCGGCGAAAATCATCCCGCCTCTTGCCCGGAAGGCGCCTTCCAGCTACACGATTATCCCGAATTCTAAACGACCACCCTGAGGACCGGAGGGGGCGGATGGGCTCCCGAGGGAGGGCGGCATAGCGAGCCGGTCCAGAACTGATCCTGCCGGGATCGGGCCAACCGATCCGTTCGCGGATCGAAAGACATATCCAACACGCTATCTGAAGTTGAGGTGTTCCGATGACGAAGATTTATCCCCCGCTTGAAATTCCCGAAACGCTCGCCGCCGGCCCTGGCCCGGGCAACACCGATCCGCGCGTGCTCGAGCGCTTCGCCAAGACGGGCGTCGCCGACCACATGCAGAAGGACGTGCTCCGCGGCATGATCGAGGCCAAGGAGATGCTGCGCGAGCTTTGGGGCACCAAGAACGTCTACACCTACGGCGTCGCGGGCACCGGCTTCACCGGCCTCGACTGCGTGCTCTCCATGATCATGCCGGGCGACAAGGTCGTCGCCTTCCCGAACGGCACCTTCTCCGGCATCGACAGCCTCACCATCCGCATGAAGGCCGCCACCGCCGAGGAGCTCGCCGCCGACAGCCTGAACCCGAAGGCGTCCAGCGTCGTCATCAAGGAGACCGAGCACGGCAAGTCCATCACCGGCGAGGATGTCGAGGCGGCCCTGGCCGAGCATAAGCCCATGTGGGCCTTCATGGCCCATTGGGAGACCGGCTCGGGGCGCATCAACGACCTGAAGGGCTTCTCCGATGCCTGCGTCAAGCACGGCGTCATGGGCATCGTCGATGCCGTCTCGTCCCTGGGCGTCGAGGATTTCGACATCGACGATTATCCGGGCGTCGTCGCCTGGGCGAGCTGTCCCCAGAAGGGCGTGCTCTCCCTGCCGCTCACCTATGCGCCGGTCTCCTTCACCGACAAGGCGATCGAGGTCGTCAAGGAGCGCGGCTGCCGGACCTATGTGAACCACCCGATCCTCGATGCGCGCCATTGGGGCATCATCGACGGCAAGGATGTCGAGGCGCCGGTCTATCACCAGACCCACTCCTGCTACGCCGTCGCCGCGTTCCACGAGGCCCTGCGCATCATCCTGGGCTACGGCAAGGCGGCCAAGGCCGATGCCTATCGCTATCACGAGCGCGCCCTGCGCGAGGCGGTCGAGGCCATGGGCTGCGAGGTGACCTCCAACATGACCAGCCTGGTCGTCTGCAACCTGCCGGGCGATCTGCGCGGCAAGGAGAAGGAGCTGGTGCAGGGCGCCCGCGCCGAAGGCTTCGGCATCTGGCCGACCCTGTCGGAGCCGGTCCAGGTCCGCATCGGCATCCTGAACCAGCTGTCGGAGGAGCAGATCACCGAGATCGTCAGCCGCTTCGCCGACCGCATGCTCGCCATGGGCGCCGATTTCGACAAGGCCAAGGTGATGGCCGGCCTGCAGTCCTACTACGCCAAGAAGGCCGCGTAGTCGGGGCCGGACAGGCTTTGAGACAGAGCGGACGGGCGGCGGTCCGGCTCCCTTGAGGGAGAACGAGATGAAACGGAATCGCCGCCTGTCTGAGAAACCGAAGCGGCCGGTGCGGGCTCTTTGCGGGCGCGCCCTGGCCGCTTTTCTTTTGCTGCCGGAAGACCGCCCCTAGCGCGGATTGAAACCGGTGCAGAACCAGCTGTTGAAGACGCCGAGGCAGTTCTTCTCCTCTTCCCGCGTCAGCACCCGCACATAGCGGGCGACGATCAGATCCTTCTCGTCCACCTGCATCTGGGAGCGCAGCAGCTTCACGCAGGCATCCACATCCACCGTGCAGCCCACCCGCATCACCAGCCCCATGATGCCGTCCCGCTGCTTGGTCTGCAGCGCCTGGGCCACCTCCGAGCGAAGCTCCGTGTCGAGATGCTGGTTGAAGCTTCCGATGGACGGCTTGGTCATCACCGCGGCGACGCCCGCGATGGCGAGCAGGATGATGCCGCCCAGGCTGTAGAGCGTGGTGCCGGGCGCGGCGGAACGGCTGGTCTGCATGGAGTGTCCCTCAAGATCGGATCGCGAGCGGCGCGCATCATAGCGGCTGCTTGCGGCGGGGCAATGGCTAGGTTGAGGCGGCTCAGGCGCCGGCCGGCGCCCCGCCGAGAATCGCGACGACCACCGAGAGCAGCAGCCCGCCGCCGAACAGAACCAGGCTCAGCCACAGCAGCCGGAAGGCGAGACGCCGCTTGGGCTCCTCCGCGGGGCCGAGCGAGCCGGGCTTCGAGGCGATGGAGAAGATGCGAAATCCCATGAGGGGCGTCTTCGCGCTCGGCTCGACCAGCTCCGGATTGGTTTCGCGGATATGGGAGAGGTTCCGGACGATCACGACCATCGCCAGGATGACGCCGGTGATGACGCAGAACCACCCGCCGAAGATCGCCAGGAATATCAGCCCCATCAGCACGCTCATCGGTGCCCCCATCCGATCGAGAAGCCATGAGCTTAGCGGAAGGTTGTGCCGCCGCGAAGCACGATCATGCGCTGTGGCCCGATCGTTCGGAGCCGGGGTGACGGCCAACGTTGTGAGGAAAGCCGTGCCGCAAGCCTCAGCCTACCCACCTCTCCCCAGCTGGGGTGAGGGGGAAATAGAGGGTGAGGGGGATAATAATGGGTGAGGGGGGACGAACCCCTCCGTATCGTTCTTCCCCTCACCCGGATGCTGCGCATCCGACCTCTCCCCACCGGGGAGAGGTGAGAGAACCGCTAACCCCCGTCGATCTGCCGGCCGACGATGGCGATGGTCTGTTGATAGACGCTCGCCGCGTTCCAGCCCTGGATCGCGCGATAATTCGGCTGCCCCGGCTGATAGCCCGCCCCTGGCCGCCAGCCATGGCCGCGCAGGAAGTTCGCCGTCGAGGCCAGCGCATCGGTCCGGTCGTTCAGGTCGACCCGCCCGTCGCCGTTCCCGTCCACCCCGTAGCGGACGATATTGGCCGGCAGGAACTGGGTCTGCCCCACCTCCCCGTGCATGGCGCCGCGCTGGGACGGGCTCATCCAGCCCCGGTCGATCAGCTGCAGGGCGGCCATAAGATGCTCGGTGAAGAATTCCGGCCGCCGGCAGTCATAGGCCAGCGTCGCCACGGCCGAGAGGGTGTTCTGGTTGCCCATATAATTGCCGAAGGCCGTCTCCATGCCCCAGATGGCGATCAACGGCCCCGCCGGCACGCCGTAGCGCTGCTCGATCGCGGCGAAGAGTTGCGCGTTCTGCGCCTTCTTGGAGCGGCCCTGGGAGGCGATGGTCGAGGCCCCGCGCTTGGCCATGAACTGCTCCAGGGAGAGCTTGAAGCTCTTCTGGCCCCGGTCGGCCTTGATCGTGCCGTAGGAATATTGGGTGCCCATCAGGGCCTGGATGCCCCGCCGGCCGATCCCGCGCTGCTGGGCTTCCCCCGCAAACTGCCGCTTCCAGGTCTCGAACCCGGCGGCCGTGTTCCCGCACTGGGCGGCCTGCGCCCCGCTGCCAAAGCCCACGACGAGCAGACACAAAGCGAGCGCGCCCGCAAAACCATTCCATCCACGCATATCTTGCAGATCCCTCAGATCACACACGCATAACTGGAGAGGAGCCTACCACCGAAAGATTGAGGGAATGTGGCTTTGGGCAAAAGCATCATGTTCAAGCCAGTTCCCTTCGGGAAATGCTATCTATCTATCATCTGTCACGCTTGTTAGGTGGGGAATCGCTTGCTAACAAGCTCCAACTTTCCAGATAGCCCCGCTGAGCTGAACAATGAATCCTATTCGTTCGCCTAAACTCGCTGCAGGCGAAGGATCACAGGGCTGGTACAACTATTACGCTGGTTACCCCGAGCCGTTTGTTCGCGAGCTGCTGACCTTTCTTGCTGGTCCGTCGGATGCCGTGGTCCTGGACCCTTGGTGCGGAAGTGGTACGACGTTGTCGGTGGCTGCGGAATGTGGGTATCGCTCCGTAGGCATCGACGTTAGCCCAATCCTCGCACGCGTCGCCCTGGCAAGATTCGCGAGCTCTGCAGAGCGTGAAGCGACCCGTCGACGTGTCGAACGGCACTTTGATGGAGACCGGTGTGCCGTCGTCAGCGACGAAGACCCTCTGAACGACTTCTTCGGACCAAGGACTACTGCGGACCTAAGGACGTTACAGCGGCAGTTAGTACCTCTACCCCTAAGTTCTTTTCTAAAACGAGGCAGAATTTGCGATACCTCGGAAGCATTTTCGACCTTTGTTCTGTTTCGGCTAGTTCGCGAGCTGACTCAACAACTTCGAAGGTCCAATCCTACTTGGCTCATTTCAAGTGAGGGGCGTGTCGAACTAAGCCGACAGCAGCTAAAAGAAGTGTTTGAGGAACAGTGGTCAATGCTGAACCGTATTCAGCACCTCAGCGGCCCAGACGCAGTTTCAACGGTGTACCTCGGTGACAACGTGGACTTTTCTAAAGAAGTGGGCTCGGTTGACCTGATAGTCGGATCACCCCCATACTTGACTAGAATTGACTATGTCGTGGCGACCGCTCCAGAGTTCGCTGCTCTGGGCTACGACGTTAAGAGCGATTCTTTTGGACTTCGATCTAAAGTGACGGGAACTTCGATTGTCCGAGGGTGGGCTCCCAAACTAACTGGAATTCAGGAAGTAGACACGCTTCTGGAAGATATAAGGTCACACGGATCCAAAGCATCGTCGACATATTACTATAAGTTTTTCAGCAAGTATTTCCATTCTCTAATATCCTCGCTCTGCTCGGTCGGGAAGACGTGCAATGATAGTGCTACGCTGGTGTTAGTTTTACAGGGTTCGTATTATAAAGATATTTTTGTTGATTTACCTGAATTGGCGGCTGCTATTTGCAGAGCACTGGGTTGGCGTTTGATGGACAGGTTCGCATTCCAAAATCGACGGGATATCGGACGGGTGAATTCGCGATCTCGTTCTTACGTGAAAGACCGCTTGGCCAATGAAGAAACTATTATTTTCAGACGGTGACTGAAGATGCAGCTTATTCCCACAAATTTTTCGGTTTCAGACTATGTCTGCATGTTCGAACGAGGCGACGTTCGAGTAAATCGCGACTATCAGCGCTATGGCGGACAGTGGCCGTCTCCTGCCCGGTCGTTTTTTATTGAGACTATTCTATTGGGTTATCCGATCCCGAAGATTTACCTGTACCAGATCGCGGACGTTCGTACGCAGAGGGTTGTGCGCGAGATCGTTGATGGCCAGCAGCGGACAGAGACACTCGCCGCGTTCCTTCGTAATGAGTTTAGACTTACTTCAAATATTGAGACAGAAGAATTGCGGGGGCTCTTCTACGATGATCTGGATGCGGAACATCAGCAAATATTCTTTAGCTATCCGCTTCCAGTTGACCTTTTTACGGCCGCAACTGACGATGAAATACGAGATATATTCAGGAGAATAAATTCATATACATCTCCTCTTAACGCCGAGGAGAAGAGGCATGCTAAGTTCCAAGGAGAGTTCAAATGGTTCGCCAACAATTTGGCAAAACAAGTTTCAGGGTATTTTGAAGTTATTGGCGTATTCTCGCAGAGGTCTTTCATAAGAATGGCAGACCTTAAAATTATTACGGAATGGGTTTATGCTTTTGAGCGCGGGCTTAAGACTACCAAGGCAAAGCAGCTCGACGACGTGTACAAGGACTTGAACGACGCGTTTCCTGATGCTGATAAATATGGGCAGTGGATCAAGACAGAGGTTGAGTTTCTAGCGGGCATTGAGGAGATACATCGGTCTCCCCTCGCAAAGCCTCATATGTTCTATGCGCTGGCGCTGGCTATGATGCACCTGCGCCATCGAATCCCTTCGCTGCTAGAAATTTATGACCAAGCTGGGTTTCGCCGTGTCCATCGGGACCGCCTATTGAACGCAGTGATATTTGTGCTTGCTATCTTGGATGACGAGGACGCTGTTGAGCCAGCGGAATTCATCAAGGCTGCGCGTGCGGGGACAAACGTGAAGGAGGCTCGTGAGCAACGGTTTCGCTTCCTTTGCGAACAACTTCGGCCCGCATTTGAGTAATGCGGCGTCGATCGCATATAGGCGCTCTAGTCTCGCAAACTGTAAGCCGGTTAGAGCGGCTCAAGAGTCTAGCCGGGGCGCTTTCCCCCTATCGTTCAGCCGAACAGGATCGACTTGCTGCCTTTGTTGCGATTGAGATGTCCAACGGCTGGGCTTTATTCCTTAGAGAATACTACTTATCGGCAACAGTGGTGGGGGCCAGAGACGGAAGTGGATCCAGACTATACCCGCTGGCAACTATGAGCGAACGCGACGCCCTCCTCCGAGCTATATTCCACGCGGACAATAGGAGGTATGTCACCCTAACAAATAGAGGAAGGAATCCGAGTTGGTGGGACGAGCCTAAGTGGTTCAATCCGCAAATTTTCAACGTAGTAGTTACGGGAATGACTTTCACAAACCAAACTAAAATAGGAGCAGCGTTCTCAGTAACAAGCGATGTCTTTCTATCGTTACCAGTGCTTAGAAATTTTTTTGCCCATCGCGGCAAGAATACGATTGCTAAAATATCTCCCGTCTTATCAAGGCATGGACTTCCAAGTGATATGCGACCGGCGCAGGTGATGGCTTTTGTGCCTAGCGGTCAGGCCGCTAATCTAACCGAGATCTGGCTGAGCGATTTGCTGACTATAGCTCGTGGGCTCACATAGCGTTCAATTATCCCCACCCCCAAAAGCTCCCATAAACTGACCCCACCTTTCCTCATGAGGGATGCGTGACCTAGGACCGTCCTTTTCACGTGAGGAGAGGGGCGGCGCCTGGGCTGATGCGAGGCGGGACAGCGGCGATGAGCCGACCCGCTTGGGTGTAACGAACCCGGCTCGGGGGTCTCCATGCCACCACCAGGGCAATCCCTGGCCTTCGTTCGTGGGCGCACGTGTAATACGGCGCCAAGCACGTTCTCGAGATGATAAACGGTGGCCCGGGGCTTCAATATCGCCGCATAAGCGGAGCGCCGGAAGGTTGCTCTAACAATAGACACGGACGGCGGCCTCTCGGCGCTCCGCAATCCCTCACTCTCTCGCGGCTTTCGGGCCGGCGAGGGACGGCGCGTGGGCAGGGGGCTTGCTTGCTCCCCCCTTGCGGGGGAGCACGCTCATGCTCCTGCATGAGCGGAGGGGGGTGGATGTGTCGGCCGATGCCGCGATTGCGATAATTTCTCCCTCCTATCGCGTTACCCCCCTCCCTAGCCCTCCCCCACAAGGGGGGAGGGGACCCCATCCTGCGAAGCCGTCCTCGAGGGTGAAATCCCGTGCCGTGGCTTGCCCCCAACAAAAAAACGGGCCTCCGAGGAGGCCCGCTTTCGTCTCATCTCGTGATGCGCGGCGGTTACCGGCGGAAGAACCCGCCGCCGCCGTTGCGCCGCGCCCGGCGATTGCCGAACAGGCCGCGCTCCTCGTATTCCTGGTAATAGCCGGGGCCGGCATAATAGCGCCGGTCGTAGCGGCTATAGCGGTCGTCGTAGGCGCGCGCGCGGGGATCCTGGCGCTGGCTGGCCACGGCCGGCCGGCCCTGGATCTGCCCGGTGACGCTCACCGTGGTATTCTGCATGCCTTCGGCCTTCACCAGGTCGTACAGCACCGCCGCGTGTTTCGGCAGCAGGCGGACGCAGCCATGGCTCGCCGCCTGGCCCATATAGCGGGCGTCCATGGTGCCGTGGATGGCGTGGCCGCGGGTGGTGAAGAAGATGGAGTGGGGCATGGGCGCGTCGTCCCATTCCCGGGAGAAATGCTCCTCTTCCATGCGGAAGGGGGTGTAGTTGCCCGACGGGGTGTCATAGCCCTGCAGGCCCGTGGAGACGTCCCAGCGATAGCGGGGCTGGCCGTCCACATAGACGTCCATCTTCTGGGTGGTTTTGTCGATGTTGATGCGCACATTGGCGCTCGCCGAGCCGCAGGCCCCCAGCACCAGGGCCAGGAAGATGCCCAGCACAAGCAGCGAAACGGGGTTGAAAAGCTTGTTCAGCGCAGCGCGAAAATTCCAATAAGCCATGAGAAGCCAACCACTTAAACCTTGGGGAGAAGATCGTAACCACCATATAGGCAATTCGTTGCCACTTGCTTGCTCCGGGGGTCGTTTTGTCTCAACCACCGTTGCAATCCGGCACCAATTGCCGACAGCGTTAATGGTTTCCTGTGGCCGATGAACCTCCGCTGAACGGCCCGGGCGCCCGCGCGTTACCCTTCGAAGATGGCGATTTCAAAGCCGGGCGCGCGGCACACCGCTCCGCGACACGGCCGGATTTGGAGACCGGATCTGGAGACCGGATTGGGAGGATGGCGATGAAGACGAAGGTGGGCGACTGGCTGAAGGGCAAGGAGATCTCCTACGGCACGCCGGAGGAGTTCAAGATCCGCAAAGCGGGCGGTGCGCCGCCCGACGTGGCCGATAGCGGCGCCGCGCCCCGGGGCGCGCGTCAGGATATCACCGCGCGGCAGGCGGATGAGATACTTGCCAACCGCACCCAGGGAACGCCGGAAGCCGGCACGGACGGCATGCCGGGCGAGGCCCATCCCGGGCCGGTGCGCCCATCGACGGACCAGCCCTCCACCGAGGCGGCGATCCGGACCCTGACCCGGGACTGGCAGGATCAGAACAACCGGGACGATCAGAGCTATCGCAAGCCCCCGAAGCGCGATCTCCCCGGCAAGGATGCCCCGCCGAAGCTGCATGGGGACCGCATGGCGAAGCGCTCCCAAGGCGTGGCGCCCAGCGACCGCGGCGAGGACGACCACTAGACACGGTGGTATTCCCTCTCTCCGCCGGGGAGAGGGCTAGGATGAGGGGGGAATAGAGGATGAGGGGGGAATAGAGGGTGAGGGGAGCATAGAGAGGGGGAATATGGAGAGGGGGACATGAAGAGGGTGAGTGGCAGACTTCTCCCCGACGCGGCGAGGGGCTGTATGCTGCTGTATGCTTAAGTCGAGCGACCCTTCGGCTGGTCCCCCTGGGAAACTACGCCGCGTTGCATGGCACCGCTTTCTGCCTTATATGCCAGGGCTCAGGCGGCAAAAGTTGCTTTTAGCGGGAATCTTCCGTGTTTTTGACGATGTTGAAAGCCAAGCTCCACCGGGCGACCGTGACGGAGTCCGACCTCAATTACGAAGGTTCGATCGGGATCGATCGCGACTTTCTGGATGCGGCTGGGATTCTGCCCCACGAGCAGGTCGACGTGCTCAACATCAATAACGGCGCCCGCTTCACCACCTACGCCATCGAGGCGCCCCGGGGCTCCGGCGCCATCGCCGTGAACGGTGCGGCCGCCCGCCTGGCCCAGAAGGACGACAAGGTCATCGTCGTCTCCTACTGCCAGATCCCGGCGGAAGAGGCCCGCAACTACAAGCCCACCGTCGTCCTGTTCGACGACGAGAACCAGATCGTCAAGATCAGCTAGCCGCTCTTAGGTTCCGCTCAAAGACCGAACGGATAGGTCTCCTCCGGCCCGTGCTCGGCATGGGGGCGTGCCGTGACGGCTTGGGTCTCGGAAAACCAGATCCAGGCGTCGAACTGGTTGGAGAGCTCGGCCTCGAAGTAATGGGAGAGTCGCTCGCTCTGCGGCCGGTAGATCACCCCGATGGCCCGCTCCAGCAGAGGCTCCGCCAAGACCTCGCGCAGATCGTCTTTCTGGCCGGGGCCGGTTTCCAGCAGGAAGGCGGGGATGCCGGTCTGTTCGGAGACGCCCTCGAAGGAATCGCTCCGCGCCGGCCGCACCCGCTTGATCTCCATCGGCCCGTCCCAATCGGACGCCGCCGCCACCGTGCCGCGATCGGTGCCGAACCCGATCAAAACCGCCTGATCGCCGAAGCGCTGCCGCGCCAGCTGGCCGATATTGTGCTCCGCCCGCACTTGGCCCATCTCCGTCGCCCGCGCATCGCCGATATGGGAGTTATGCGCCCAGACCACGGCCTTGGAGGCCGGCCCGCGATGGGCGAGCAGCCGCTCCAGCGTCTCGAACATGTGCCGGTCGCGCAGGTTCCAGGAGACCGCGCCGCCGTAATAGATGGCGCGGTAATACTCCTCCGCGCCGGCGACGATGCGCGCGTTCTGCTCCGCATTGAAGAAGGCCTCGCCGTCCTCATGCAGATAGTCGAGCCGCTTGGTCAGCAGATCCCGCAAGGTCCGGGCGACGGCCTCCTCGCAGGCCTCGTAGCCGCGGCTGATGGCCATGCGCCCGTAACGGGCCGGATCCGCTCGCCAAGGCGCCAGGCAGCTATAGCGCTCCCGCGCGATCCGCGCCGCTTCCGGATCGACCCGGTCGAGATACTCCAGCACGGTGCCGAGCGAGGCGGCGAGGCTGTAGATGTCGAGCCCGTAGAAACCGCAAAGCCGCTCCGGCTCCGCGATATCCGCATTCGCCGCGGCTAGCCGTTTGAGCAGGGATTCGACCTCGGCGTTCCGCCACATCCAGGTCGGGAAGCGCGTGAAGGGACGTTCCGGGATGCTTGGCCGGGGCAGCCCCCGGATGACGGAATCGTAGACCGCGGCATCCGGCCAATCCGCTTCCACCGCCACGATGTTGAAGCCGTGCCGGCGCACCAGCCGCTCGGTGATGGCCGCGCGGGCCCGGTAGAATTCCGACGTGCCGTGGGTGGCTTCGCCGAGCATGACGACGCGCCTGTCGGCGAAACGGTCGATCATGGCCGCGAGCTCTTCCAGCTCGCCGAACGGCTCCGCCGCTTCCGCCATCAACTGGCTTGGGCCGCGCTTCTGGCGTGTCCGGCGGGCCTGGATGGGGGCGGCGAGGGGCCCGGGCTGAGAATCGATCTCCGCCGTCTCCTCTGCCACTGCCTCCGCGTCCGGCCAGCCCTCCGCGCCGATCAGAGGCACAAAGGCGACGCCGCCGAAGCTCTCCTCTTCGAATGTGTCGTCCTCGTTCCGGGTGACGCGGATCAGCTCCTGCATGCGTCCGGTCCCGACGGGAATGACCAACTGGCCGCCCGGCGCCAATTGCCGCTTCAGGGCCTCCGGCACGCGCGGCCCGCCCGCCGAGACGATGATCGCATCGAAAGGCTCCTCGTCGGGCAGCCCCTTGGTGCCGTCGCCGCAGATGATCTCGACATTGTCGTAGCCGAGCCGCGCGATCCGGGAGCGAGCCAGATCGGCCAGCTCTCGATGGCGCTCGATGGCGAACACCCGGTTGGCGATCCGTCCGAACACGGCGGCCGCGAAGCCGGAGCCCGCGCCCACCTCCAACACCTTGTCGGTGGGCTCGAGCGTGGCGAGCTCCGCCATGCGGGCCACGATATAGGGTTGGGAGATGGTCTGGCCCGCCTCGATCGGCAGGGCCGAATCCTCATAGGCGAATTCTTCCAGCGCGCCCGAGACGAAGGCCTCCCGAGGGACCTCGCCCATGGCGACGATCACCAGGGGATCGCGGATGCCGCGGGCGCGAAGATGCCGGTCCACCATGAAGGCGCGGTGTTCCGCGTGTTGGGAATGCGTCTGTATAGATGCCATCGCATCTCACCATCGGCCGACGGGCAAAATGCGCCGTCTTCTCTGCCTAACGATTGGAGGCGGAGACGGTTTCGGCCCGCCGTCCAATCCACATCCGGCGCCCGGCCCATGAAAGCAGGACCGGCGCCGTTCGATGGTTATCTTACTTCAGCTCCCAGGTGACATTGAGCTGGATCAATGTCGCCGTCGTGCCGCCTTCGATCGGCACCGGCGCGGAGGCTGCCGCTTCCATGCGCATGACATCCCGCTTGGGCATGGGCGAATAATCGTTCTCCGAGATGGTCATGACCTTACCGAGCGTCACACCGGCGGCTTCCGCATAGAGCTCGGCCTTCGCCTTGGCCGCCTTCATGGCCTTCTTGCGCGCCTCGTTCTCCTGTGCAGTCGGATCGTCGAGACCGAAGCTGATATCGTCGATCTTGTTGGCACCGAGAGTCACGAGCTTGTCGAGGATCGCGCCGAGCTTGGGAATCTCGTGCAGGGTGAGATGCACCTGGTTGATCACCTCGTAGCCGATCAAGGTCCGGGTGGTGCGGCCTTCCTCGGGCTTGTGATGGGTTTCGTAGACCGGCTGCACGCTGAAATTGCTGGTCTGCAAATCCCTGGCCGCGATGCCGTCCTCCTTCATCGCTGCGACCATCTTGGTCATGCGCTCGGTGTTCTCTTGCAGGGCCTCCTTGGCCGTCTTGCCTTGGCTGACCACGCCGGCGGTGATCTCCACCAGATCGGGTGCCGATTCCACCACGCCCTCGGCGGTGATGCTGATGATGCGTGGCTGCTCCTTCTCGTCGGCCATGGCCGGCGTGGCCGCGAAGCTGCCAAGCGCCAGAAGCAGCACTGCGATCAGCAGTGCGCCATGGCGCTGGTCGCGAAGGGAATTGGAAAAGAATTTGGAACGAAGCGTCATTAAGAATCCTCCTTGGTCACCCGGCGGCCGGAGCATGCAGCGGTGCATCTCTCAGTGCAATCGCCGGAGCGGCATTCGGCCTGCGAAAATATTCGCGAAAGTTTCGAACTCTGATATGACGCGGAAAGCCGCTCGTCGGCAGGGGCCCGTAGCTCAATTGGTTAGAGCCGACGGCTCATAACCGTCTGGTTGGAGGTTCGAGCCCTCCCGGGCCCACCATTTCCCCACAGCTCACGCCCGTCGCGGAACACCTGCGCAGATGCTGCATTTGCGCGGCGGGCGGCCGTCCTTGCGAGCGCTGGAGCGCTCGGGGCTTCTTTTAAAGGCCGTGCCGGCGCATCTAGCCGACGGCCTTGCCGTTCGCCCGCTGGGCGGCCATCCAGATGGAAAGATCCTCCAGGATCGCACCGAAATGGATCTCCGGAATCTTCAGGGCCGCGGCGATATCCTGCAGGGTCTTCCGCTCCGCGCCGGCGATCTCTCCATCGGCCAGCAGCACCAGATAGGCGCAGCGCACGATCTCTTCTTTGCTGTGCTCGTCGAGGCTCTTGCCCGCCTCGGCCAGCGCGGCATAGAAGTCGCGGCTGCCGCCGGCTTCGGCCATCCGCTTGATCTCGTCCGCCTCGACATTTTCGTTGGTGTGGTCTCTATAGAGCTGCTGGATCAGGTCGATCTCGTCCCGATCCAGATCCCCGTCCGCCCTGGCCATGGCGACCATGGTCTTCAGAATCCATTCGCTGCCCAGCCTGAGCATCGTATCCATATCCCGATCTCCGTGCTTCTGATCGACTCCCTTCAAATGTGAAGGCAGAGTGCGGTTCCCAAGACCCGTCTCGGGTCAACAAGACCCTTTTCGGGCCAAAAAGGCCCTCTCTTGTTCGTTTTCTCCCGGGTGAGAAGCTTTTAAGTCAATGCAGCCTCTCAAAGTCTTGTTCCTCGCCGATACGCGACCTGGACATTATCACCTCTCGGAAGGCGTTATTGCGGCGTTAAGACGGCTTCGCGACGTCCATGTGACCAGGATCGAGATCCGGCGGAAATGGATCGTGCCGACCCGTTGGCTGAGGGCGCGCATTCACGCTAAGAGCTTCTGGCCGCCCCGCATGCTTCGCATGGCCTATCGCGTCGAGGCCGACGAGCTGCCTGAGGCCGATCTCGTGATCTCTGCCGGCGGCGAAACCCTGATGCCCAATATCTGCGTCAGCCGGCATCTGGGGCTCCCCAGCATCTTCTGTGGATCGTTGCGCGACCTCGACGCCAAGGAGTTCTCTCTCGTCATCTCGTCCTACGAGCGCGATGCCGATGCGCCCCGCCACATGGTGACCTTGAAGCCGTCGCCCATGGACCCGGATGCCCTCGGCCGGCCGAAGGAGAGTCCCTCTTACGGTCCAGACGCGAAGCCGAAGCTGGCGGCGCTTCTGATCGGCGGCAACGCGGCTTCCTTCCGCTTCGGACGTGGGGAGTGGAAGGATCTCATCGCACGGGTGGAGCAGATATCGAAAAGCTGGGGCACGCGCTGGATGATCTCCACCTCCCGGCGTACGCCCGACCATGTGGCGGACATGCTGGCGGCGTTCGCGAAGGACGAGGCCATGGTCGAGCGCTTCGTCGACTTTCGCACCGCCGGTCCGAGCACGCTGCCCGACATCTTCGCCCGCGCCGAAATCGTGCTTTGCACCGCCGATTCCAGCTCCATGGTGTCGGAGGCCATCTCCGCGCGTATTCCCGTGGTCGGGCTGACCCCGAAAGCTTCCCATCTTCCGGAGGACGAGCGGGCCTATCGCGATCTTCTGATCCATCGGGACTGGTATCGCGTGCTCCCCATCGCCGAGCTGACGCCGGAACGGCTGGCTGGAAGCCTCGGCGAGATAACGCCTCTGAAGGAGAACCCGCTCGATGCGCTTGCCGCGAAGCTGAAGGAGCGCCTGCCGGAGCTGCTTTCCGGGTAAGCCCGCCAACAGGGCTGGAGTCTTGTCGCTCCTGTCTCCGGCACCTTTCATTCGCATCTCGTCCGGCATGAGGTCGCTCAATTCGGATTTACTGATCTTCAAAAGAGCATGAAAGCGATGAGAGCCCTGACGGGAGAATTTTGATTACGCGGGACGAATCTCTTTACAAGCAATGCAATCAATAGTTGTATAAATGAATGCATCAATCAAAAGATGAGAGCCCAACCGGAAGGGGAGGTCGTTATGATGAGATTGGCATGCATGCTGACTGTTGTGTTGCTCCCGCTTGTGATCTCTGGCGGTGCGTTCGCAGAGAGTGTCTTGGACCAAAGAGTTGCGGTCTTGACTGAAATGCAGCGGGAAAAAGTGCCTCAGACGCCGCTTCCTCAACTGGCGGCACAATCGTGTTCTACAACATGCGGTGGTTCCACCTATCGCGCCCGCTGTTCCAGAAATTATAGCTGCGATTGCTCCTGTAGCCGGCAACCTGTTTGCCAGTGCCGTTGACGATATAATCTCCTGATTTGCAGCGAAGTCGGTCAGCTTGCCGACCGGCTTCGCCTTTCCCCACCGCTCGTTCCTGACTGCTTGCCGGCCTGCTCCTGCGAACAGGGCTGGATTCGCGCAGCCGACCTCGTTAGAGAGTGGCGCGAGGCATTTCTTTTTCTGAATTTTCCAACCAACGAGCTGGCAGCATTCATGGCCAACCCGCAATACGTCTTTGTCATCAAGGATCTCGCCAAGGCCTACGCCGGCGGCAAGAAGGTCCTCAACGACATCACCCTGTCGTTCCTACCCGGCGCCAAGATCGGCGTGGTCGGCCCCAACGGTGCAGGCAAGTCGACCCTGCTGAAGATCATGGCGGGCGAGGAGAAGGAATTCATGGGCGAGGCCTGGGCGGCCGACGGCATCAATGTCGGCTATCTGCCCCAGGAGCCCCAGCTCGACGAATCCAAGGACGTCATGGGCAACGTCATGGAAGGCGTGGCCGAGAAGAAGGCGAAGCTCGACCGCTATAACGAGCTCGCCATGAATTATTCCGACGAGACGGCCGACGAGATGGCCGCCCTCCAGGACGAGATCGACAGCAACGACCTTTGGGATCTCGATTCCCAGGTCGAGCAGGCGCTGGATGCGCTCCGCTGCCCGCCGGGCGATGCGGACGTCTCCAAGCTTTCCGGCGGCGAACGCCGCCGCGTGGCGCTCTGCCGGCTGCTGCTGTCCAAGCCGGACATCCTGCTGCTCGACGAGCCCACCAACCATCTCGACGCCGAGACCGTCGCCTGGCTGGAGCACTTCCTGCAGGATTATACGGGCACCGTCGTCATGGTGACCCACGACCGCTACTTCCTCGACAACATCACCGATTGGACCCTCGAGCTCGATCGGGGCGAGGGCGTGCCGTACAAGGGTAACTACTCCGCCTGGTTGGAGCAGAAGCAGAAGCGCGCCGAGGTCGAGGGCAAGCAGGACGAGGCCAAGCAGCGCGCCATGGCCCGCGAGCTGGAATGGATTCGCTCCAGCCCCAAGGCGCGCCAGGTGAAGTCCAAGGCCCGTATCCGCGCCTATGAGGATCTCGTCGCCGAGGCCGGCAAGGAACGCCAGGGCAACGCCCAGATTCAGATCCCGCCGGGCCCGCGCCTCGGCAATGTGGTGATCGAGGCCGAGGATGTGTCGAAAGCTTATGGCGATCGGTTGCTGATCGACGATCTCTCCTTCAAGCTGCCTCCCGGCGGCATCGTCGGCGTGATCGGCCCCAACGGCGCCGGCAAGACGACCCTGTTCCGTATGATCGTCGGCGAGGAGAAGCCGGACGAGGGCGAGATCCAGGTCGGCGAGACCGTGAAGCTCGGCTATGTCGACCAGTCCCGCGACAGCCTCGACGGCAAGAAGACGGTCTGGGAGGAGATCTCCGACGGCAACGATATGATCGCGCTGGGCAAGCGTGAGGTGCCTTCCCGCGCCTATGTCGGCTGGTTCAACTTCAAGGGGCCGGATCAGCAGAAGCGCGTCGGCCAGCTTTCAGGCGGCGAGCGCAATCGGGTGCATCTTGCGAAGATGCTGAAATCCGGCGCCAATTTGATCCTGCTCGATGAACCCACCAACGATCTCGACGTGGAGACCTTGGGCTCTCTGGAGGCGGCCCTGGAGGACTTCCCCGGCTGCGCCGTGGTCATCAGCCACGATCGCTTCTTCCTGGACCGCATGGCGACCCATATCCTCTCCTTCGAGGGCGACAGCCATGTGGAATGGTTCGAGGGCAACTTCGCCGAATACGAGGAAGACAAGAAGCGCCGCCTCGGCGAGGATTCCATCGTTCCCCACCGTATCAAGTACAAGAAGCTGACCCGGAACTAGGGCAGGCGCTTTCGCCTTGGTGTCATCCCCGGCCCTGTGCCGGGGATCCATAACCCCTGTGGTCGTTTTTTCTACGGGCCTGGGTGTTCATGGATTGCCGGGACAAGCCCGGCCATGACCCCTTGCGGACACTGGGGGCCTGCACCCTTCGAGACGGCGCTAAAGCGCCCCTCAGGGTGAGGAGAAACGCCTGCGCGGTCCAGGCGAACTCGCCAGCCAAGAATTCTGCCATAGCTCCTCATGGTGAGGGCGCTCGCAAGGCGAGCGCGTCTCGAACCATGTGGCCGACGCTTCGCGAGGGAGCGCCTCGCCCCTAAGCCGCGATCTGCGCCCAGCTGGGGAAGGGGTCCGGCAGCTTGGCCCATTCCGCCGGCTTGAATTTCGGCCGCTGCGCCGAGCCGACCAGGCACGCATCCAGCGCGTCCCTCATCGCCGCCTCGTCCATGCCGATGCCGATGAAGACGAGCTCCTGGCGCCGGTCGCCGAACTCCTCGTCCCAGTTGCGGCGGACCATCGCGAGCCATTCCGGGTGTTGCGGCCAGCGCGCCTTCGGCACCGCGGCCCACCAGAATCCCATGCCCGAGACGCGGCACAGGCTGCCGGCGATGGAGATCTCGCCGCACCAATCGGGTCGCGTCGCCAGCCAGAAATGGCCCTTGGCGCGCACCAGCCCGGTCCAGCTGCGCTTCAGGAATCCATCCAGCTTCACGGGATCGAAGGGCCGCTTGGCGCGATAGACGAAGCTTGAGATACCGTATTCTTCCGTCTCCGGCACGTGATCGGCGAAGCCATACAGCTCCTTCGCCCAGAGCGGATGCTCTTGGGCTTTCTCGTAGTCGAAACGCCCCGTGTCGAGCACTGCGTCGAGGGGGACCCGGCCGAAATCGGACTCGACGATCTTGGCGTCGGGGTTCAAGGCGCGCACGATCTTCAGAACGATCTCACGGTTCGCCGGGTCCACGTCGGAAACCTTGTTCACGACGATCACGTCGGCAAACTCGATCTGGTCCGTCAAGAGATCGACGATGGTTCGGTCGTCCCCGTCGCCCGCCGTCTCGCCGCGGGCGCTCAACGGATCCTTGCTGCCGAAATCTTCGATCAGGTTCACCGCGTCGATCACGGTGACCATGGTGTCCAGCCGGGCGACGTCGGAGAGGCTCTTGCCGTCCTCGTCGCGGAAATCGAAAGTCGCCGCAACGGGCAGGGGCTCGGCGATCCCCGTCCCCTCGATCAGCAGGTAATCGTAGCGCCCGTCGGCGGCGAGCCGGTTGACCTCGGTCAGGAGATCGTCCCGCAAGGTGCAGCAGATGCAGCCATTGGTCATCTCCACCAGGGTCTCTTCGGTCCGCGAAAGATCCGCCCCGCCATCGCGCACCAGATCGGCGTCGATATTCACCTCTGACATGTCGTTGACGATGACGGCGACCTTCCGTCCTTCGCGGTTGTGAAGAATATGGTTCAGCAGGGTCGTCTTCCCGGCGCCCAAAAAGCCGGAAAGCACCGTCACAGGCAAAAGCCGGTCAGTCATGAAAGGAGTCTCCTTTAAGCTTCCGCATCCATCCGATGTTATAACGTAACATCATAATGGTGCGGATTTGGCAAGGGCTGATCAAAAGGGGAAGGAGGCGGTGCACACAGCCTGCGAATAAGTCAGGAACGTCGGGTCACGTTCGGGGGCATCCCGATCCACCGGGCCACGCTTTGCCGATCCGGTCGTAAACCCGTGCCGGGCTCGGTCTCGAGCCATGAGGCCGGAGAGTGGCCGCGGCGGGAGAATCCCTCTTGCCTCACCGGCGCTAAACGCATAAAGATATCTTTATGTCAGATGCCGCCCGAGCCAGATTGACCGTCGAGCCAGCCCTCGCCGCTCTCAGAGCGGCTGGCGAGTCGACGCGCCTGCGCATCCTCGCGCTGCTCTCGGGCCGCGAGCTCAACGTCAAGGATTTGACTCAGATTCTGGGCCAGAGCCAGCCCAGGCTCAGCCGTCACTTGAAGCTGCTGTCCGAGGCCGGCTTGATCGAGCGCTTCCGGGAAGGAAGCTGGGTCTTCTTCCGTCTGGCCGAAGGGACCCCGGAGGCGCGGCTCGCATCCGCCATCGTGGCGGGGCTGGAGCGCGACGATCCGGTCCTCCAGCTCGATGCCACCCGCGCCGCCGCCGTCCAGAAGGCGCGCGCCGAAGCCGCCCAGAACTATTTCAAGGCCCACGCCAAGGAATGGGACCGCATCCGCAGTCTCCATGTCGCCGAGGACCAGGTCGAGCAGGCCATGATGAACGCTCTGGGCGAGGGTCCGTTCGACCTGCTGGTCGATCTCGGCACCGGCACGGGGCGCATTCTGGAGCTCTTCGCCGGCAAGGCGGAGCGGGCTCTCGGCTTCGATGTCAGCCACGAGATGCTCTCCTATGCCCGCATGAAGCTGGAAGGGGCGGGGTTCACCCATGCCCAGGTTCGCCACGGCGATCTGTTTCATCTGCCGCTGACCGATAACGAGGCGGATGCCGTGGTGGTCCATCAGGTGCTGCATTTCCTGGAGGAACCGGCCGCCGCGATCGCCGAGGCGGCCAGGTTGCTGCGCCCGGGCGGCAGGCTGCTCATCGTCGATTTCGCGCCCCATGAGGTGGAGTTTCTGCGTGAGGAGCAGGCCCATCGCCGGCTTGGCCTGGCGTCCGATCAGCTCCAGCGCTGGGTCTCCGAGGCCGGTCTCGATCTGAAGAGCCACCAGGATCTGGCGCCCGCCGAAACCGGCGACGACCAGAAACTGACCGTTTCCCTTTGGCTCGCCGAAAAACCCGAGGCGCTCAAAGCGGGCGCCAACGACAAGAACAAGACCGCGCCCAAGGCGTCGGTGGAGGAGGTCGCCTGATGCTCCATGCCAATCATCACAGAAGCCGGCAGCTGCATGCCGGAGACATTTCGGTGTCGTTCGAATTCTTCCCGCCGAAGACGGAGAAGATGGAGCAAACGCTCTGGTCGTCTATTCGAACGCTGGCGCCGCTACACCCGAGCTTCGTCTCGGTCACCTATGGTGCCGGCGGCTCCACCCGCGAGCGGACCCACGCCACCATCGAGCGTGTGCTGAAGGAGACGGACCTGGAGCCCGCCGCCCATCTCACCTGTGTCGGCGCCACGCGGGAAGATCTCGACGAGGTTATCCGGGATTATTGGGAGATCGGCGTGCGCCATATGGTGGCGCTGCGCGGCGATCCGCCGGGCGGTGTCGGGGGGCCTTACGAGCCGACTCCCGGCGGCTATGTGAACGCCGCCGATCTCGTTGCCGGCATCAAGCGTATCGCGCCCTTCGAGGTATTCGTCGCGGCCTATCCGGAGAAACACCCCCAATCGCCGACCGTCGAGGCCGATATCGACAATCTCCAGGCCAAGATCGATGCCGGTGCCGACGCGGCCATCACCCAGTTCTTTTTCGATAACGAGGTGTTCTATCGCTATATCGACAAGGTGCGGGCCCGCGGCATCGAGATCCCGATCACGCCCGGCATCATCCCGATCCACAATTTCAAGCAGGTCGCCAACTTCGCCACCCGCTCAGGCACCTCGGTGCCCGATTGGCTGGGCCAGCGCTTCGAGGGGCTGGAAGATCATCCGGTGACCCAGAACCTCGTCGCCGCCGCGGTGGCGGCCGAGCAGGTGCTCGAGCTGGTTGATCAGGGCATCTGCGATTTCCACTTCTACACCCTCAATCGGGCCGAGCTGGTCTATGCCATTTGCCATTTGCTTGGCTTGCGCCCGGCAGCGTCCGAACAACAACAAGCGGAGGCAGTATCGTGACCCGCGAAGAACGCATCGCCTATCTGAAGTCCGAGGTGAAGAAGCGCATCCTCATCCTCGATGGCGGCATGGGCACCATGATCCAGAGCTACAAGCTCTCCGAGGAGCAGTATCGCGGCGAGCGGTTCGCCGATCACCCTTACGATCTGAAGGGCAATAACGACCTCCTGGTGCTGACCCAGCCGGAGATCATCAAGGAGATCTATGCCGGCTATCTGGAGGCGGGCGCCGACATCATCGGCACCAACACCTTCAACGCCCAAGCCATCAGCCAGGCGGACTATCACCTGGAGGAGATCTCCAAGGAGATGAACGTCGCCGCGGCAAAGGTCGCGCGCGAAGCGGCTGACGCCTTCACCGAGAAGACGCCGGACAGGCCGCGTCTCGTGGCGGGGGCCATCGGTCCGACCAACCGCACGGCCTCCATCTCGCCGGATGTGAACGACCCGGGCTACCGGAACACGTCCTTCGATGCCCTGGTCGAGGCCTACGCGGAGCAGACCCGCGGGCTGATCGAGGGCGGTGTGGACATGATCCTGATCGAGACGGTGTTCGACACGCTGAACGCCAAGGCGGCGGGCTTCGCCGTGGAGCAGGTCTTCGACGAGACGGGCATCAAGCTGCCCCTCATGATCTCCGGCACCATCACCGATCTGTCGGGGCGCAATCTCTCCGGCCAGACGCCGGAGGCCTTCTGGTATTCCATGCGGCACCTGGAGCCGTTCTCCATCGGGCTCAACTGCTCCTTCGGCGCCGAGCAGCTTCGCCCCGCCGTGGCCGATATCGCGGGCGTCGCGGACGCTTATGTCAGCGCGTACCCCAATGCGGGCCTGCCCAACGAGATGGGCGAGTACGACCAGTCGCCGGAGATGATGGGCACGCTGCTGGAAGGCTGGGCCAAGGAGGGCATGCTGAACCTGGTCGGCGGCTGCTGTGGCACCACGCCGGAGCACATCAAGGCCATCGCCGATGCGGTTGAGGGCTTCGCCCCCCGCAGGATGCCCGAGCCGGAGCACAAGCTCCGCCTGTCGGGGCTGGAGCCCTTCGTGGCGGGGGTAGGGGACTGAAAGCCGTTTGGCACGCTCATGCGTCATCACCGGGCTTGTCCCGGTGATCCATGACCCCGGTGCCCGATAGGGACACGGTGTTCATGGATGCCCGGCACAAGGCCGGGTATGACATCTGGAATGTTTGGGATTTGACTGAGTAATGACCAATAACGCCGCAACGAATTTCATCATGATCGGCGAGCGGACCAACGTGACCGGGTCCGCCAAGTTCCGGAAGCTGATCGAGGCCGACGATTATCCGGCAGCGCTCGAGGTCGCGCGCCAGCAGGTCGAGAACGGCGCCGCCATCATCGACATCAACATGGACGAGGGCATGCTGGATTCGGAGAAGGCCATGCAGACCTTCCTGAATCTCATCGCCGCCGAGCCGGATATTTCCCGCGTGCCGGTGATGATCGACTCGTCCAAATGGTCGGTGATCGAGACCGGGCTGAAATGCGCGCAAGGGAAATGCATCGTCAATTCCATCTCCATGAAGGAGGGCGTCGAGCCCTTCCTGGAGCAGGCGCGAAAGGTGCGCCGCTACGGCGCCGCCGTGGTCGTCATGGCGTTCGACGAGACCGGTCAGGCCGACACGATCGAGCGCAAGTTCGAGATCTGCAAGCGCGCCTATAAGCTCCTGACCGAGGAGGTGGGCTTCCCGCCGGAAGACATCATCTTCGACCCCAACATCTTCGCCGTCGCCACCGGCATCGAGGAGCATGCCGATTACGGCATCGCCTTCATCGAGGCCACGCGGCTGATCAAGCAGAACCTACCTTACGCCCATGTCTCCGGCGGCGTCTCCAACCTGTCCTTCGCCTTCCGCGGCAATGAGCAGGTGCGCGAGGCCATGCACTCGGTGTTCCTCTATCACGCCATCCAGGCGGGCATGGATATGGGCATCGTCAATGCCGGCCAGCTCGCCGTCTACGACGATATCGAGCCGGAGCTTCGCGAGCTCGTCGAGGATGTGATCCTAAACCGCCGCGACGACGCCACCGACCGACTGCTGGAAGCGGCCGAGCGCTACAAGGGCGGGGCGTCCGCCGGCAAGGAGAAGGACCTCTCCTGGCGCGAGAAGCCGGTCGAGGAACGCCTGACCCATGCCCTGGTGAACGGCATCGCCACCTATGTGGAAGAAGATACGGAAGAGGCGCGCCAGAAGGCCGAGCGTCCCCTTCATGTCATCGAAGGGCCGCTGATGGCCGGCATGAACGTGGTGGGCGATCTGTTCGGGGCCGGCAAGATGTTCCTGCCCCAGGTGGTGAAGTCCGCCCGGGTGATGAAGAAGGCGGTCGCCTACCTCATGCCCTATATGGAGAAGGAGAAGGAGGAGCTCGGCCTCACCGACGCCCCGGCCGCGGGCAAGATCCTGCTCGCCACCGTGAAGGGGGACGTGCACGATATCGGCAAGAACATCGTCGGCGTCGTCCTCCAGTGCAACAATTACGAGGTCATCGATCTCGGCGTCATGGTGCCCGCCCAGACGATTCTGGATCGGGCGCGGGAAGAGAAGGTCGATATCATTGGCCTCTCGGGCCTCATCACCCCGTCGCTCGATGAGATGTGCCATGTCGCGGCCGAGCTGGAGCGCGAGGGGTTCGATGCGCCGCTGCTGATCGGCGGCGCCACCACCAGCCGCGTGCACACGGCGGTGAAGATCAGCCCGAACTATCAGAGAAGCCAGGCGATCTATGTGACCGATGCGAGCCGCGCCGTCGGCGTCGTCTCCAGCCTGATGAGCCCGGAGGAGCGCAAGCGCACCATCGAGCGCGTGCGCGAGGACTACATCAAGATGGCGGAGTCCCACGCTCGCGGCCAGGAGCAGAAGAAGCGCGCCTCCATCGCCCAGGCCCGCGCCAATGCTCTGAAGATCGATTGGTCTGGCTACCAGCCGCCCAAGCCCAGCTTCCTCGGCACCAAGGTCTTCAAGAACTACGACCTCGGCGAGCTCGCTCGCTATATCGACTGGACGCCCTTCTTCCACGCCTGGGAGATCAAGGGGCAGTATCCGCAGGTCCTGGAGAGCGAGAAATACGGCGAGGCGGCGCGCCCCCTCTTCGAGGATGCGCAAGCCATGCTGAAGCAGATGGTCGCCGAGAACTGGGTGACGGCCAACGGCGTTGTCGGCTTCTGGCCGGCCGCCGCCCGCGGCGACGATATCGTGCTCTACGAAGACGACGAGCGCACCAAGGAACTCGCGACGCTCCATTCGCTCCGCCAGCAGATGTCGAAGGAATCGACCAAGCCGAATCTCGCCCTGTCGGATTTCGTCGCGCCGGAAGGAAAGGCGCCGGATTACGTCGGCGGCTTCGCCGTCACCGCCGGCATCGGCGAGGAGGATGTCGCCCGCCGCTTCGAGCTCGCCAATGACGACTATTCGAAGATCATGGTCAAGGCGCTGGCGGACAGGCTGGCCGAAGCCTTCGCCGAAGCCATGCACGAGAAGGTTCGCCGCGAGCTCTGGGGCTATGCGCCGGACGAGGATCTCGACAACGAAGCGCTCATCGCCGAAAGCTATCAGGGCATCCGCCCGGCGCCGGGCTATCCCGCCCAGCCCGACCACACGGAGAAGGGCACCCTGTTCGATCTGCTGAAGGCGGAGGACGAAATCGGCGTGCAGCTCACCGAGAGCTACGCCATGTGGCCGGGCGCGGCCGTCTCCGGCCTCTACTTCTCTCATCCCGAGAGCCGCTATTTCGGCGTTGGCAAGATCGGTCGCGATCAGATCGAGGATTACGCCGCCCGCAAGGGATGGACGGTCGAAGAGGCGGAGCGTTGGCTGGCCCCAATCCTCAACTACGATCCGGCCAAGCTCGCCGAGGAAGCGAATGCGGCCTAGCTTGCAGCAAGCACGATAGGGCAAAAAAAATGGCCTCTCGCGTCATCCTGCGAGAGACCGACGAATCCGGCATCGGGGCTCGATGTTCAGCGCCCCGGCCTAGATGTCCCCAACCTCATACGATTCCGATGATAACGGCGGCGAGAAAGCCAAACGAAGTCAGCGCCGTTATCGCCGTAAGAGCGTTTGTCAGTTCCATCGGAAGCCTCCTTTTCCGTTGGACCGGGGCCCTAAGGCCAAGACCAACAGTCTACGTAGAGGTAAACGGGTTCGCCAAGCTTTGAATGTGCTGCACCGCACAATAGATCAGCACTTCGATAAGCCGCTTGGTGAGCGTGTTAACGCAAAGGATCGCGTTGGGTTTCAGATATTTCCGAATTTATTTTCAGCTGGCTGGAAAGCCTGAAAAACAGCCATTTTCTGCCTCTGGAAACCCTGTGGAAAAGCCGGGCCGTCTTTTGCAGCGCCGAAATATGGCAGCGCCAGAAAAGAGTCCTTCCGGCCTCAACCCTTGCCTTTGGTGCGCGTCTTGTTGGGCTTGGCGTTCCGCTCCAGGAACTCGATCATCAGCGAGGCGACGTCCTTTCCGCTCGCATTCTCCAGCCCCTGAATCCCGGGCGACGAGTTGAGCTCCATGATCAGCGGCCCCCGTTCGGAGCGCAGCATGTCGACGCCGCAGACATTCAGCCCGAGCGTTTTCGCCGCCCGGACGGCGGTGGCGCGCTCTTGCGGCGTGATCTTGATGGCGGATGCCTCGCCCCCGCGATGCAGGTTGGAGCGGAACTCGCCGGGCGGTCCCTGACGCTTCATCGAGGCCACCACCTTGTCGCCGATGACCAGCGCCCGGATATCCATGCCGCCGGCCTTCACATATTCCTGCACCAGGATGTTCACCTTGGCGCCCTGGAACGCTTCGATCACCGACTTGGCCGATTGCATGGTCTCGCCCAGCACCACGCCGATGCCTTGGGTGCCTTCGATCAGCTTGATGACGACCGGCGGGCCGCCGACCAGCTCGATGACGTCTTCCGCCTGTTTCGGATCGTTGGTGTAGGCTGTGCTCGGCAGGCCGATCCCCTTGCGCGCCAGAAGCTGCAGACAGCGCAGCTTGTCGCGGGAGCGGCCGATGGCGACCGATTCGTTCATCGGATAGATGCCCATCACCTCGAACTGGCGCAGCACGGCCAAGCCGTAAGCG
Organism: Methyloligella sp. ZOD6; assembly: GCA_050110875.1. GTDB lineage: Bacteria > Pseudomonadota > Alphaproteobacteria > Rhizobiales > Methyloligellaceae > Methyloligella. Next base: position 813,753 of record CP188828.1, on the reverse strand, counting down.
GTAACCGAGGCGCCGATACGCGGGATCACCGCATCGAAGTCTTCCAGCGATTTCAACCGATGATACAGCATCGGCCGGCCCGAGCTGATATTGATCGAGACCCGCAAGGTATTGATGATCTCGATCTCGTGGCCGCGTGCTTCGGCCGCCTGGCAAATTCTCCGATGGCTATAAAGGTTCGGGTTTCGCGCCAGGAGAGCGATTTTCATGCGATTGGCCTCTGCGAGGGATGCATTGAAGGGGCTAACCGGAGGACGGCTTGGAACGAGGCCTCCGGCGCGGCGGGACACGGTCTGCACTGACGAGAAACGAACGCGCCGGGTCGATCAGCACGCCGTTTTTCAGCGCCGTTCGCCCGAGCAGCATCCGAAAGCCCATCTCGTCTCGATTGATCAAGGTCAACTCGATCGGCCACATCTCCGTTCCAAGCGCAAGTGTCGTCTTGATGACATAGCGCTTTGTCACATGGCCGCCGGAGCTGCGCACCTGCCGCCGGTCCGCAGCCGGCGCCTCGCAGGTGATCGCGCCGGCCTTGCTCCGCTGTTCCGGATGCAGCTCGAAACGCAGCCAGACCTGGCCGCCGCGCTGGAAGGGCTCGATCTTCCAGGCGTGGATCGCGCTGGTGCGCGCACCTGTGTCGATCTTCGCCTTGATCGCTGCCACGCCGAGATCGGGCAGCCCCACCCATTCCCGCCACCCGATATGCATGGCGGTCTTCGGCGCCCCTCGTTTGCGGCGAGGACGCTGGGATGGAGCCGGTAGGGACCGGCGTTCGTTTTGGCTCATCGAGCGCTGCTCATCTTGCGAAACCTCGCCTGCGGAAGGCTACGGGCTGAACACCAGCACAAGATAGCTCGCAAACATCAGCAGATGCACCAGCCCCTGCAGGACCGTCGTGCGCACCCCGCCGAAGGTGAGCGCCGCAACGCCGAGGGTCAGCACCAGCAGCACCGTCTCGAGACCCGTGAGGCCGAGATGGATATCCGTATTGGCGATCAGCCCGACGGTCAGGATGGCCGGAATGGTCAGGCCGAGCGTGGCCAACGCCGAGCCGAGACAGACATTGACCGAACGCTGCAGCTTATTGTCGGCCGCCGCGCGCATGGCTGTCAGCCCTTCCGGCGTAAGCACGATCAGCGCGACCACGATGCCGCCCAGCGCGTCCGGCAAGCCGTTCTTCTCGATCCCGAGATCGATAATGACGGCGAGGAAATCCGCCAGCACCACGATGGGAACGAGCGTGACGAGCATGAGCGGGACGTGAAACAGCAGGCCGTGGGGCTCCGAGTCGCGGATTACCGGCGCGAGCACATCCGCATTCTCGTCGTTCCGCCGGGGCTGGGCGAAGAAGCTCTGATGCCGGGTCGTCTGGATCGCGAGAAAGACCGAATAGAAGGCCGCGGCGAGGATGGCGAAGATCATCGCCTTGCCGGGGTATTTGCTGGGATCGGGAATCGTTTCCGTGTAGTTGGGCACGATCAGCGAGAACACCGCCAGCGGCGCCAGCACCACCAGGAAGGCCCGCGCGCCTTCCAGATTGTATTCCTGGGTGTGGTAGCGAAGCCCGCCGATCACCAGCGCGGCGCCGATCATGCCGTTCAGCATCAGCATCAGCGTGGCGAACATCGTGTCCCGGGCGAGGGTGGGGTTGCTCTCGCCATGCAGCATGATGGTGACCAGCAGCGTGACCTCGATCACCGTGACAGCCACCGTGAGCACCAGCGTGCCGTAAGGCTCGCCGAGAATGACCGCGATCGATTCCGCATGGCGCAGCACGCCGAAGGCGCACCAGATCATCACCGCGAACAGCCACAGGAAGATCAGGGCCGTCAGAGGATAGTTGGAGAGATCGCCGAAGAAGGCGTCCTGGAACAGGAGCACCGCGATCATCGTGCCGATGCCGACCGCCGCCGGTCCGCCCTGGCTCACCGAAGCGGCAAAGGACTCGAAGACGGATGTCTTCTCCGATGGTTTCGCTCTCTTCGCCATTCTCGCCCCGCGAATCGTTGCCTTGACCTCCGATCCTTTGCATAGCGGCTATTTCAAAAGATGAAAAACGCGAACCCGTTGCATTCCAGCGGTTTGAGACGGCAAGGGGAGCGCGCCGCGCAAGCGGCTGGCGAAGGCTAACGGCTTCAAGTAAAAGCCGTTCACATGGCATCTCCTGATCGCGGCCGCGGCTATCATCACGGCAATCTGAGACAGGTCCTGCTCGACGCGGCGCGCAAGCTGATCGAGCAGCACGGACCGCTGGGCTTCAGCCTGGCGGAGGCTGCGCGGCTTGCCGGCGTGAGCCCTGCCGCGCCGTACCGCCATTTCCGCGACCGCGATGCGTTGCTCTCGGAAGTCGCCCGCACCGGCTTCGAGCGTTTCGCCGCGCAGCTCGAGACCGCGTGGGACAACGGACGGCCGACGCCCCTGCAAGCCTTCGAGAATCTCGGCCGCGCCTATCTCAATTTCGCGCGGAAAGAACCGGCGGCCTATGCGGTGATGTTCCAGACCGTGGGAGAGAACGGCAAGAAGCTGGAGGATATTCCCGCCGCAGACCAGGCCTTCAACGTGCTTCAGAAAGCGGCCGCCGAACTCTGCAAGACCTTGCCGCCGGAGAAGCGTCCGCCGACCCGCCTCGTTTCGCTCCATATATGGGCGCTCGCCCATGGCGTCGCGACGCTGCTGTCGGAGACTCGCGGCGAGCATAGAAAGGTGCCGGTCAGCCCCGAGGAAGTCCTTGAAAGTGGCATGCTTATCTATCTGAAAGGACTCGGCATTCTGGGGGAGGGGAGCCCCAGCGGGGCGAATTGAATCCCAGCTGCCGAATTTATCGGGCGTCTACCGGGCGGCTTGGATCGATTGCAGAACCCGCCCCCAGGCGGCCTTGTTGCCGTTGAAGGCGTTGCGGTCCACATTGCCGCTGATGCCCGGCACGCGCCCCGTGGTGGTGAACTGCCAGAACGACCATTTGCGGCCCGGATAGACCTTATGGGGCTCTGCCGCCGTGGAGCGCACCCAGAAGGGATAAATGTCCAGCTCGCCGTGCAGCACGTCCGGGTAGAAGCCGGGATCGGTGTAGATCACCGGTCGCATGCCCGTATGCACCTCCATGGCGCGCAGGATGATGCGGATCTTCTCCAGCGCCTTCGCCTTCGAGACCTTGTGCGGGCAGGTCTTCGAGTGGCCGTTCCATTCCACGTCCAGCACCGGGGGCAGGGCGTCCGGATCGTTCGGCACGTTCAGCATGAACCACAGGGCCTGCTCGTGGGCCGGGCGGCACCAATAGACGAAGTGATAGGCGCCGCGCGGGATGCCGGCCCGCTTCGCGCCATACCAGTTCTGCAGGAATTTCGGGTCGAGATGATCGCCGCCCTCGGTCGCCTTGATATAGGCGAAGTCGATGCCGGCGGCCCGCACCTTGTTCCAATCGATATCGCCTTGCCACTGAGAGACGTCGATCCCTTGCACCGGCATTTGATGGGCGCGGGAGACGCCCCGGTGCGGATCGTTGTCGCCCAGGCGCGCGATCGCAGGCGCGGCGATGGCAACGCTCAGCAGCAGACCGATCGCGGCAATCGCGGCCGCGCGGGCTTTAGGGGCGAAAATCGGCACGATTTTTACGCTTCAGACCTTTGGAAATTCCCCGTAATGCCTATCTATCGGAACGAGGTTTACAATCCCTTTGCAACCTCAAGCGTGGGACGAGGTAAATCTCGCACATCCATGCCCGATGCGGTGTCGCATGCTTGATGCGCTCTTGACTTGGAAGGGTGCCATACCATCTAATGTAAATGTGAATAACATTCACACTGAAAGAAGGGTCCAAAATGAACGTAATTGAGACTTTGGACGGCTATGGCCGGACCGGCTGGATCACTCTGATGGTGATCAGCTTCATCCTGTTTTGGCCGGTCGGCCTCGGCGTTCTGGCATTTCTGATTTGGAGCGGAAGAATGGGAAATTTCGGCGGTGACGCATGGCGCAACGACATGCAGCGTGAGGTGAAATCCTGGGGCTGTGGGGCCAAGCGTTGGGCGAAGCGCGCCAATCATTTCCGCCCCACGGGCAATGCGGCGTTCGACGCGTATCGCGAAGAGACGCTGAAGAAGCTCGAGGACGAGGCCGAAGAGTTCCGTCAGTTCCTCACCCGTCTGCGCGAGGCCCGTGACAAGGCGGAGTTCGACCAGTTCATGGCCGAGCGGAACCGCGGCTCGGAGCCGAACCCCATCGGCTAGCCAAGCCGAGGCGAGAGAGGCAACGCAATTGGAGGGCGTGATGCTTATGCATCGCGCCCTTTGCTTTTTGGGCTAAGCTTATGGGTCTGGGCGTTCCAGCGTGCGTTCCTGGGAGGGAAGATCCATGCGTTTGCCGACATTGCTAGCCGCCGCGAGCCTCCTGCTTGCGGGCGGTTTCGCCACCGAACTTTTCGCCGCCCAATGCATGCAGGCTGGCGGAGAGAACGAGATCGCCGAAGGAAGGCTGAGCGTCGGCCATTTCGAGGACGCCGCCGGCCGGCCCGAGACCGCCTATATCGTGACCCTGCCTGCCGACACCTGTCTGACCGGGGAGGAGGAGAACGATCAGATCGACTCCGCCAAGACCATCCACATCTTCGGGTCGAGCGATGCTGTGCACGCCACTATCGACAAGTTCGTCGGCCAGGACGTGATGGTCCGCGGCATGCCCTTCGGCGCCATGACCGTGCATCACCACGCCCCCATCGTGATGGACATCACCGAGATCGACGGGCTTTAGCTGAGCCGAGCAGCACCCCCGAGGCGTCATCCTGAGGTGGCAGCGGAGCGGCCCTCGAAGGATGGGCCGCTACGCGACGCCCGCCGCCCTTCGAGGCGCGCGTTCCGCGCACCTCAGGGTGACGAGCCTTTATCCTTTCCCGAACCCGCCGCCGGTCGGCGTCTTGATGACGATCGCCTCGCCTTCGTGAATCACCGTCTGATCGCACGCGCTTAACGATTCGATATCGCCGGAGTTTCGGCGGACGGCATTCTCACCCGTCTCGCCGGGCGCGCCCCCATCCGTACCGAAGGGCGGGATGCTCCGCGCGCCCGACAAAATCGCGCACTCCATCGCCTCCAGGAAGCGGATCACCCGTTTCGTGCCGTCCCCGGCGCAGTGCTTGCCCTTGCCGCCCGAGCCGCGGCGGATGGAGAACTCTTCCAGCAGCACCGGATAGCGCAGCTCCAGCACCTCCGGGTCCGTGAGCCGGGAGTTGGTCATATGGGTCTGCACCGCCGCCGCCCCGTCGAAGCCTGGGCCTGCCGGCGCGCCGGAGCAGATGGTCTCGTAATACTGATAGCGCCCGTTGCCGAAGGTGAGATTGTTCATCGTCCCTTGCGCCGATCCCAGACCCCCCAGCGCGCCGTAGAGGCAGTTCACGATCTGCTGGCTGGTCTCCACATTGCCGGCCACCACGGCGGCCGGGTAGCTCGGCTTCAGCATGGACCCATCCGGCACGACGATCCGAATAGGCCGCAGGCAGCCGGCATTCAGGGGGATCTCGTCGTCCACAAGCGTGCGGAAGACATAGAGCACCGCCGCCCGGGTGACCGGCTCCGGCGCGTTGAAATTATCCGCCTGCTGCGCGCTGGTGCCGGTGAAGTCGACGACCGCGCGCCGCGCTTTCGCGTCGACCGAGATCGTGACCTTGATTGTCGAGCCCTGATCGGTCTCCACCGAGAACGTGCCGGGCTCCAGCTTGGCGATGACCTGCTCGACGCTCTGCGCGGCATTGTCCTGCACATGCCCCATATAGGCCTGCACCACATCCAGCCCGAACTGGCCGACCAGCTTGCGGAGCTCCTGCACGCCTTTTTCGTTGGCCGCGGCCTGGGCCTTCAGATCGGCGATATTCTGCTCCGGATTGCGCGCCGGGTAGGGGGCGTCGGTGAGGAGGCGATGCACTTGCCTCTCCAGGAAGGCGCCGTCCGCCACCAGCTTGAACGGGTCGATATAGACCCCTTCCTCCTCGATGGTCTTTGCGTTGGGGCTCATGGAGCCCGGCGCGATGCCGCCCACATCGGCGTGATGCCCCCGGCTCGCGACGTAGAACAGGATCTCGTCGCCCGCCTCGTCGAACACCGGGGTCACGACCGTGATATCGGGCAGATGGGTGCCGCCATTGTAGGGCGCGTTCAGCATATAGACGTCGCCGGGTTTCAGCCGGTCGCCCAGCTCCCGGATCACCGTCTCCACGCTCCGGTCCATGGAGCCGAGATGCACCGGGATATGCGGCGCGTTCGCCACCAGCCCGCCATCGGCATCGAAGATCGCGCAGGAGAAGTCCAACCGCTCCTTGATGTTCACCGAGCGCGCCGTGTTCTGCAGCGCGTAGCCCATCTGCTCGGCGACCGAGGTGAACAGGTTGTTGAACACCTCCAGCATCACCGGATCGGCCGCCGTGCCGATATCCTCAGCCCCCGTCTCGGCCACCTTGGTCAGCAGCAGATGGTCTTTCGCCGTCAGCGCGACCTGCCAGCCCGGCTCCACCACCACGGTCTGATGGTCCTCGACGATCAGCGCCGGCCCGGGCAAGGTCTGCCCCGGCTTGAGCTGGCGCCGGCGATAGACCGGCGTGTCCTGCCACTCGCCATTCGTGAAGACGGCGGTGGTCGTCTCGGGCTCAGCGAGCGGCGCATCGACCGTGTCCAAGCTCGGCTCGTCGCGGTTCTGTCCGCTCCCTTCCGCCTCCACCTCGATCGCCTCGATCTCGATAGGCTTTTCGGGGCTGACGAAGCCGAACCGCATGCGGTGGGCGGTCTCGAAGTCGTGAATCAGTTTTTCAAGCGAGGCCTCGCCCGCCTCTGAAATGATTCCGCTTTTCGCGTCTTGGTGCGGGGCAGGGGCCTTCACTTCCAGCGCGCTGTCGGTTCCCAGATAACGAAGCTGTAGCTTGTACGAGACATGGAGGTTTTCCGCGCTCAGACCTTGCCCGAGCAGCTCTGCCACGGCCTCTTGCTTGAGATCGTCGGCGATCTCGTAGGCCTTGCGCATCCCGTCCGCGTCGAGGGCTGCCAACACCGCGTGAGAACGGTCCGCACGCAGCTCCGCCAGGCCGATGCCGTAAGCCGAGAGCAGGCCGGAGAAGGGGTGGATCAGCACCGCCTCGATGCCGAGCGCGTCCGCCACCAGACAGCCATGCTGCCCGCCCGCGCCGCCGAAGCAGTTCAACAGATAGTGGCTGACATCGTGGCCGCGCTGCACCGAGATGGTCTTGATGGCGTTCGCCATGTTCTCCACCCCGATGCGGATGAAGCCCTCGGCGATGCTCTCTGGGCTGCGCCCGTCGCCGACCCGGTCCGCCAGCTCCGCGAAGGCCGCGCGCACCGCATCGGCGTCCAAGGTCTCGTCCTGGTTCGGGCCGAAGATCTTCGGGAAATAATCGGGCAGCAGCTTGCCGGTCATCACGTTGGCATCGGTGATAGTGAGTGGTCCGCCGCGGCGATAGCAGGTTGGCCCCGGATCGGCGCCGGCGGATTCCGGCCCCACTCGGAAGCGCGCGCCGTCAAAGCTGAGGATCGAGCCGCCGCCCGCCGCCACCGTATGCACCAGCATCATCGGCGCCCGGACGCGCACCCCGGCGACTTCGCTGTCGAAGCTGCGTTCGTAAGCGCCGTCGTAATGGCAGACATCGGTGGAGGTGCCGCCCATGTCGAAGCCGATCACCTGGTCGTAGCCGGCGATTTTCGCCGTCTCCACCGCACCGATCACACCGCCCGCCGGGCCGGATAGGATCGCGTCCTTGCCCTGAAACAGCCCGGCCGAGGTCAGCCCGCCGGAGGATTGCATGAAGAGCAGCCGCGGGCCTTCAGGCGTGTTGTCTTCCGCGCTCGCCCCTGGCTCGGCCGAACTCCCTCTCCCCTCGGGGGAGAGGGCTGGGGTGAGGGGGCGCTCACCTGTCGAGTCTTTCTCCCCCTCACCCGAGCGCGTTGCGCTCGACCTCTCCCCGCTGGGGAGAGGTGATTGAGCCGTGCCAGCCGGCTTCGCATCCAAAGCATCGGCCACCTGCGCCACATAGCGGCGGAGCAGGGGAGAGAGATAGGCATCCACCACGGCCGTGTCGCCGCGCCCCACCAGCTTCACCAGCGGGCTGACATCGTGGCTGGCGGAGATTTGGGTGAACCCCATCTCCCGGGCCAGATCCGCGGCCTGCCGCTCATGAGCCGGATACGCATAGGAATGCATGAAGAGGATGGCAACGGCGTCGATGCCCTCCGCCTTGGCGGCCTCGAGTGCCTCACGCGTAGCCTCCAGATCGAGGGGCGTCTCCACCGTGCCGTCGGCCCGCACCCGCTCCGGCAGCGCCGCCACCCGCGTATAGAGCATCGACGGCTTCTCGATCTTCAAGGCGAAGATCTTCGGCCGCGCCTGATAGCCGATCTCCAGCGTATCGGCGAAGCCTTCGCTGGTTAAGAGTAGGACCCGGTCGCCGTTCCGCTCCAGCAGCGCGTTGGTGGCGACCGTGGTCCCCATCTTCACGCTCTCGATGCTCTCGGTGGGCAGCGATGCGTCTCGCGCCACACCCATCAGGTCGGCGATGCCGGCGATCGCCGCGTCCTTATAGGCTTCGGGATTTTCCGACAGTAGCTTCGCCGTGACCAGGGACCCATCGGGCGTGCGGGCCACGATGTCCGTGAAGGTGCCGCCCCGGTCGATGAAGAACTGCCATTTGCCGCGCGATGTCATCGGCCTGAGTTAAACAGCTCGCGCGGCGAAGCAAAGCGGCAAAGCGGGATTTTACCCAACGCACAGGCTTGCGGGGGAAAGGCACGCCCCCTGCGACGGTCTGTCAGCCGCCGCTCAATTGATTTATAGTCGTTATGAGCATAAGTAAGGGGCGGTTGTCACCTTAAGAGATAGGAGAATGGCGATGCTGGCCCTCACCGACGGCATATACCTTTCGATCAGCTTGGTTCTGATTTTGGTTGCCGGCCGCCATCTCTATTGGAGCTGGTGGGATCTGGTTTCCGAATACGCCGAGGAGAGGCTAGGCCTGGTCAATTCCGTGGCAAGCCAGCTCGTGATCCGATTCTACGCTCTATGCGCCGGCTTCGTCCTGATCGCTCTGCCGTATGGTGGGGAGCCAGAGACCGTGCGGGAAGGGATCGCCATGCTGGCCCAGAAAACCGGTGCGCTTATGATCGTGATCGTTCTGGTTCAGACGTTGAGCGTGCGAAGCCTCGTCGTCTATCGCCAATTCGCGATGCCTGACTCGAGCAGCCGCGAAAGGCCGGCGGTATAGTCCAGGCGGGGGGAGGCTGGTGACTGGACCAGCCTCTCCTCTCACCCGATCCGCTTGAGCCCCTTCGCATATTGCTTCCAGCGGCGGACATAGACGTCGGCGCCGCGGGCGATCATCTCGCGGGTCTTCTCGTCCGCCTCGCGCACCTGCTTGGCCGGGGCGCCGAGAATCACCGAATTGTCGGGAAACTCTTTCCCCTCCGTGACCAGCGCCCCCGCGCCGACCAGGCAGTTCTTGCCGATCTTCGCCCCGTTCAGCACGATCGCGCCCATGCCGATCAGGGTGTTGTCGCCGATGCTGCAGCCATGCAGCACGACATTGTGGCCGATCACGCAGTTCTTCCCGACGGTGGTCGGAAACCCAGGATCCGTGTGAACCGTGGAATTGTCCTGGATCTGCGAGCGGTCGCCGATCTCGATCCATTCATTGTCGCCGCGCAGCACCGAACCCCACCAGATGCTGGTGTCCGACCCCATGCGGATCTTTCCCACCGCGACCGCCGTCTCGGCCACCCAGTAGAGACCGTCCTCGGGAAATTCGGGGCTGATGCCGTCGAGCGCGTAGATCGCCATGGATGCTCCTCTGCCGTGCAACGTGAAAAGTCCCGCCGGTTCTAGCCCAAATGGCGGGGGAATCGCGAGAGGGCTTGTAAGCTTGAGCGCCTCTCGGTAAGACCCAGCGGACATATGTCTTCGTGAATGGCGGTTTGAAAGCACCCGACATGAGCACCAAAGCCGAAACCCCGGATCATCCCCTTGCCAAGCGCGGCAGCGACAACCCGCTGGCGATCTTCATCACCGCGCTGAGCGCCGCCATCTGCCTTGCCGTTTCCTTCGGCCTGGTCTTCGAGGCCTTCGTGGTCGCCTCCAGCGGGCTCTTCGGTCTCGGCGAGACGTTTCGCTTGGTGACGGCGATCGGTATCGGCCTGATCACGTTGTGGCTGTTCGCCTGGTGCTTCGCGCGTGCCTATCATGTGGAGCGCCGCTTGCGGGCCGGTCTGGATATCGACCAGCCGACCTTTTCCATTCTCGGCAATATGCGCAAGGGAACGCCTGCGGCGGCGCAGAAGTAGTCCCTCTGAGCCCCACCGCAAACGGGTCAAAAACCCCGGTGCGATGGGCGGCAAAAAGCCTTATGCTTCAGCAGACTCTTTGGCTTGAGCGAATGTGAGTTGGGGGAGACCCATGTCTATCTGGGGGAAATTGGCGGGTGCGGCCGCAGGGCTGGCCATCGGCGGGCCGATTGGCGCCCTTTTAGGCGGCGTCGCGGGCCATTTCGCGATCGACCGCGAGGAGCAGGAAACCCCGGCTGAGAACCAGGTCGCCTTCACCGTCGGCGTGATCGCCCTGGGCGCCAAGATGGCCAAGGCCGACGGCGTCGTCACCATGGACGAGGTCTCCGCCTTCAAGGAGGTCTTCAAAGTGCCCGAAGGCGAGATGCGGAACGTCGCCCGGGTCTTCAACCTCGCCAAGCAGGACGTCTCCGGCTACGAGGCCTATGCCGAGCAACTCGCCGCCATGTTCAAGGGCAACCAAAAGCTCCTGGAGGACGTGCTGGAAGGGCTGTTCCACATCGCCAAGGCCGATAGCGCCGTTCATCCGCGGGAGGAAAACTTCCTGCGTCAGGTCGCCAAGCGCTTCGGCTTCTCCGACAGCCATTTCGACTATATCCGGGCCCGCCACGTGGTGGCCGAGAAGCGCAACCCGTATGAGGTGCTCGGCGTCGATCCGGGGATCGGCAACGATGCGCTGAAGGCCCATTACCGCAGGCTGGTCGCCGACAACCATCCCGACAAGCTGCTGGCCCGCGGCGTGCCGCCGGAATTCATCAATATCGCCACTGAGAAGCTGGCGGCGATCAACGAATCCTACGATGCCATCGCCAAAGAGCGGCGCATCTAGCTTGGCTTTCCGCCTGCAAGCGTATGGAAGGGCAGGGTGCCCATGACGGCTGCGCCTGACACGCCGCTCGCAGACTGGCGCGCCTCGCCCAATATCGAGCCGCGCCGCGAGGGCCGCACCCCCGACATGCTCATCCTGCATTACACGGGCATGCCGAGCGCGGAAGAGGCGCTGGACTGGCTAACGACGGAAGAGTCCAAGGTCTCGGCCCATTACCTGATCGACGAGGCGGGGCGCATCACCCAGATGGTGCCCGAGGAGATGCGCGCCTGGCATGCCGGCCAGAGCCTCTGGGCCGGCGAAACCGACCTCAACTCCTGCTCCATCGGCATCGAGATCCACAATACCGGTCACCCCGGCAAGGCAGAGGAGGGCGAGCCGCCCGCCTATCCGGAGGTTCAGATGCAAGCGGTCGAAGCGCTCTGCCTGGACATCCTGAAGCGCCACCCGATCCCGGCGGCTCGCGTGCTCGCCCATTCCGATATCGCGCCGGCCCGCAAGCGCGACCCCGGCGAAACCTTCGACTGGGGAAGGCTGCATGCCGCCGGCATCGGCCATTGGGTCCCGCCGGTGCCCCTGGGCGAGGATCGCGGCATGGAGACCGGCGACGAAGGCGAGAGGGTCGAGAGGCTTCAAGAGGCGCTCAGCGCCTATGGCTATGGGCTCGAGATCACAAGCACTTACGGGCGCGGGCTGGAAAATGTGGTGATGGCGTTCCAGCGCCACTTCCGCCCCGTACGCATCGACGGCCGGGCTGACCGCTCGACCATCGAAACCCTCGACCGCTTGCTCCGGGCCATGCCCGAGCGGGCATAGCGAGACAGAAGGATCAAACGGGAAGAGAACGAGAAGGAAGGCGGCAAGGACCCGCCCCTCTCTCGGAGGCGGCGGGGCGAGCCCTTGCCGGGGAGGGCGGCTTGGGGGTGCCGCTCTTGGAAAAAGACTTCTTTAGCTTCTTGAAGAGGCGTCTCTTGATAGTCTCGGACGACGCCTATTCGACGGTCGAATAAAACTCTTCGGCCTTCGCGATATTGCCTTCCGGATCTTCCATGAACGTGGCCTTGGCCTCTTCGCTGCCGAAGCAATAGGTCTCGCCGCCGATCTCGGCATTGATGCTGCAATCGGTCTGAATGGTCTTTTCCATGGCCAGGCCCATGGCGCACATATTGTCGTATTCGCCTGTGGCTGCGGTGGCGACGACGGTCGAACCGAGCAGCAGGCCGGCGGCCGCCGCGGATGTCAGATAAGCTTTGAACATGGCGCTTCTCCTTGGATCGAACGGACTGAAATCGCTCATCGGGCTTTGAGCATCTCCGAGCCTAGGCGCTTGGCCGCCCATTGGCTTCTCACATCGGGGCAAGAATTCGTGAGTGGCATGTGAGACGCGCTTAACTTGACGGAAACGCGCCCGAGCCCCTTATTAAGAGTGTCAGAAAGCCGGATGGCCGCTCCGCCTTGTCATGTCGTTCGTCGGGCGGAGAGGAAAGTCCGGGCTCCATGGAAAGCACGGTGCCGGATAACCTCCGGCGGGGGCGACCCCAGGGAAAGTGCCACAGAAAGCAAACCGCCCTCGCGAAGCCGTCCTCGGACGGCAAAGCGGGGTAAGGGTGAAAGGGTGCGGTAAGAGCGCACCGCGCGCGCCGGCAACGGCCGCGGCACGGTAAACCCCACCGGGAGCAAGACCAAATAGGGGCGGCGTGAACGGCTCTGAGCCGGTTCGGGTCCGCTTCCAGACCAGCCGCCCGGGTTGGTTGCTCGAGGCGTGCCGCAAGGTGCGTCCCAGATGAATGGCCATCGCCGCTCACGCGGTACAGAACCCGGCTTATAGGCTTCCTGACATATTAAGGCCGGCGCGAGGGCTTCTCCCTCCGCCGGCCGCCAATTTTCCACAACCTTTCCTCGGCATCCGCTAGCTCGGACAACTCACTGACACGCGTGCTAGAACTCAGTAGAGCTGAACTCACATGGAGAATCCCATGGCGGGATCGAAAGGCGTCTATGTAGGCCCGTACATCAGAGGCGAGGGGCGGGTTTCTGGTTATTTCAGGAGTAAAGGACCGGCACGTCGCAGCGGTGCACATGGTGGCCCAGACCAGTTGTCCTTCTATTTCATGAAGGATTGAAGTTGCGGGGCACTTGCTGAGTGCCTGCGGCGCACAAAAAAAGGCCGGCGGGGAGGTGAGTCCCGCACCGGCCAGATCTCTAGAGAGCTTCTCCTCCGGAGACGGGGGGTGGCCCGGCTTCCGGCATCCCTAGAGCGCGCTTCTGTCGTTCCTTACGCCGCGGCTTTGACCTCAGAATCAGCGAGATCGAAGCGATCGGCGTTCATCACCTTGGCGAAGGCCGCCACGAAGTCGCGCACGAACTTCTCCTTGGCGTCCTCTTGACCGTAGACCTCGGCCAGCGCCCGCAGCTGCGAGTTCGAGCCGAAGACCAGGTCGGCACGGGTGGCGGTCCACTTGACCTCGCCGGTCTCCCGGTCGCGTCCCTCGAACACGTCCTCGTCGTCCTCCGCCGGGCTCCATGCCGTGGCCATATCCAGCAGGTTCACGAAGAAGTCGTTGCTCAGGGTCTCGGGCTGCGTGGTGAAGACGCCGTGCTGGGATTGCCCATAATTGGCCCCGAGCACCCGCATGCCGCCGACGAGAACCGTCATCTCCGGCGCGGTCAGGGTCAGGAGCTGCGCCTTGTCGACCAGCAGCTCCTCCGTCGAGACGGTGTATTTCGTCTTCTCATAGTTGCGGAAGCCGTCCGCCATGGGCTCGAGCACCTCGAACGATTCCACGTCGGTCTGCTCTTGGCTGGCGTCCATGCGGCCCGGGGTGAAGGGCACCGTCACCGCGTGACCGGCCTTTTTGGCGGCCGCCTCGACGCCCGCGCAACCGCCCAGCACGATCAGATCGGCCAGCGACACCTTCTTGCCGCCGCTTGCGGACTCGTTGAAGGCCTTCTGGATGGCTTCGTAGGTCTCAAGCACCTTGGCCAGTTGCTCCGGCTCGTTGACCTCCCAGTCCTTCTGAGGGGCAAGGCGGATCCGCGCACCGTTCGCGCCGCCGCGCATATCGGACCCGCGGAAGGTCGAGGCCGACGCCCAGGCGGTCGTGACGAGCTGCGGGATCGTCAGGCCGGATTCGAGGATCTTGGTCTTGAGATCGGCGATCTCCGCCGCATCGATCAGCGGATGATCGACGGCCGGGATCGGATCCTGCCAGATGAGATCTTCCTCGGGCACCTCAGGGCCGAGATAACGCGACTTCGGCCCCATGTCGCGATGAGTCAGCTTGAACCAGGCCCGGGCGAACGCGTCGGCGAACTCGTCCGGATTGGCATGGAAATGACGGGAGATCTTCTCGTATTCCGGGTCCATGCGCATCGCCATATCGGCGGTCGACATCATGATCGGCACGCGCTTGGACGGATCCTCCGGATCGGGCGCCATGTCCTCTTCTTTCAGGTCCTTCGGCCGCCACTGCCACGCGCCGGCGGGGCTCTGGTTGAGCTCCCACTCATAGCCGAACAGGACGTCGAAATAGCCCATGTCCCATCGGGTCGGATGGGAGGTCCAGGCGCCTTCCAGGCCGCTGGTGATGGAATCCCGGCCCTTGCCGCTCTTCCAGGTCGACAGCCAGCCGAAGCCCATCGCCTCGATCGGTGCCGCTTCCGGCTCGGGCCCGACCTGATCCGCCGGCCCGGCGCCATGGGTTTTGCCGAAGGTATGGCCGCCGGCGGTTAGCGCGACGGTCTCGTAATCGTTCATGGCCATGCGCGCGAAGGTCTCGCGGATATCATGGGCCGAGGCGAGCGGGTCGGGCTTTCCGTCGGGCCCTTCCGGGTTCACGTAGATGAGGCCCATCTGCACGGCCGCGAGCGGGTTCTCCAGCTCGCGGTCGCCGGAATAACGCGCCAGCTCGTGGTCGCTGGTGGCGAGCCACTCGGTCTCTGCGCCCCAGTAGATGTCCTCCTCCGGCTCCCAGATATCCTCGCGCCCGCCGGCGAAGCCGAAGGTCTTGCCGCCCATGGATTCGATGGCGCAGTTGCCGGCCAGGATGAACAGATCGGCCCAGGAGATCTTGTTGCCGTATTTCTGTTTGATCGGCCAAAGCAGCCGGCGCGCCTTGTCGAGATTGCCGTTATCCGGCCAGCTGTTGAGCGGCGCGAAACGCTGCGAGCCCGATCCGCCGCCGCCGCGGCCGTCCGCCGTCCGGTAGGTGCCCGCGCTGTGCCAGGCCATGCGGATGAACAACCCGCCATAGTGACCGTAATCGGCCGGCCACCAGCTCTGACTTTCCGTCATCAGCGCGTAGAGGTCGTCCTTCACGGCCTTCAGGTCGAGGGTCTTGAACGCTTCGGCGTAGTTGAAGCTCTCGCCCATGGGATCGGACTTGGCCGAATTCTGGCTGAGAATCCTGAGATTGAGCTGGTTCGGCCACCAGTCGCGATTCTGCAGCATGCTCAAATTCGTGGTGCCGTGCGCCACCGGGCAACCGCCCGCTTTATCGACTTTCGCGTCCATCGTTCTCTCCCATCGTTAGCTCTCGAGCGTGGTTGATCTCGAGTGGTGTTCATCTCGCCGTAGGCGGCAATGTGCGCGTGTCACTCTATAAGTGCAAATTGCTTTTTTCATGAAATGCGATAAGTTTCGCTTATCATGCTGACACTTCGCCAGATGCGCTATCTCCGCGCCCTCGCACAGCACGGCCATTTTGGCCGGGCGGCCGCTGCCTGCGCCATCTCCCAACCGGCTTTGAGCATGCAGATCAAGGAGTTGGAGAAGGAGCTTGGCGTGCCCTTGGTTGAGCGGACTCATCGCGATGTCCGTCTGACAGGGGAGGGGGTGGAGATCGCCCGCAGGGCCGAGGAGATCCTGCTTCAGGTCCGCGATCTCACCGATTATGCCGCCGAGCGCCGCAGCGATCTCGGCGCCAGCCTCAGGCTGGGAGTCATCCCGACCGTCGGCCCGTATTTCCTGCCCGCCGTGCTGCCGCGCCTGCAGCGCCAATACCCCAAGCTGGAGCTCCGCCTGCACGAGACCCGCACCGAGGCGCTTCTCGAAGGGCTGCTCGCCGGCGATCTCGACGCCGCCATCCTGGCCTTGCCGCTGCCCGATCCGCAGCTCGAGAGCATGCCACTCTTCGAGGACCGCTTCCTATTCGTGACGGGAGACGAGACGGAGCTGCGCCGTGCCATCCGGTTGGAGGAGCTTCAGGCCGAGCAATTGCTCCTGCTGGAGGAGGGGCATTGCCTGCGCGACCAGGCGCTCGCCCTGTGCAGCGCCGCCCAGCCCGCCGCCATGCGCCGCTTCGGCGCAACCAGCCTGGCCACCGTGCTGCAGATGGTCGCCAGCGGCTACGGCACGACGTTGGTGCCGGAGATCGCGGTGCCGGCGGAAATCAAGTCTCAGGCGGGTCTCAAGCTGATCCGCTTCAAGACGCCCGAGCCGTCGCGCACCATCGGCCTCGCCTGGCGGGCGAGCTCGCCCCGCAAGCCCCAGATGCGTAAGTTCGGCACGCTGCTCAAGGAGACGTGGCAGGACTATGGTGCCGCCCAATCCGCGCGGGTGACGGCAAGTTAGCGATGCGCCGTGCCGCCGGTTCGTCCGAGCGATGCCTGATCCCTGCCGTCGAGGAAGTTATCCAGGATCTGCAGCGTCTGTTCCGGCTGCTCTTCCTGCGGAATATGCCCGCAGGATTTCACGAGCTGAAAGTCGGAATTGGGAATGTTGCGCCGGAGCTTCAGGCCGATATCCATGGGCACGATCTTGTCGTGATCGCACCACATGATCAGCGTCGGCAGCTGGATCGTCGCATAGCGCTCGGCGATCTCGTCGAGATCCGGCGGCACGATCTGCCGGGCGCTATGGATGATGGCGTGCTTGCCGGCCGCCGTCTTGAGCGGCGCCGAATAGGCCTCGACCGTTTCGTCGGTGATCTTGTCCTCGTTGTAATAGGCGAGCTTCAGCGCCACCGAGGCTTGCACGCCCGCTGGCACCATCCGCACGCTTAGATGGGAGAGCCCCGGCACCGCGAGTATCTTGAAGAAGACCGGAACTTTCTGCGGATAGGCGATGGTGTCGATGAGCACCAGCTTGGAGATCCGCCCCTTCAGCCTGTTGTCCGCTTGAAGCGCCAGAGCGAGCGCCACGCCGCCGCCGAAGGAATGACCGACCACCGTTACGTTGCGCAGGTTCTCCCGCTCCAGCAGCTCCGCGAGAAGCTCCGCCTGGTCGAAAGCGGAATAGTGCTCGTCGAACGGCTTGTCGGACTGGCCGAACCCCTTCATGTCGACCGCGATCACCCGGTGCTTGCGGGAAAGCCCCGGAAGGATCTTCTGCCATGTAAACGTGCTGGAGCCGAAACCGTGGATCAACAGCACCGGCGACCCCTTGCCGGTATCGCTGTAGTAGAGATGCACCGGCGAGCTCGGCGGTCCCAGCCGCGCATAGCCGTCCGCATGGGCCGTAGCATCAGCCATGCCGCAAGCCGCCACCAGCACGGTGACAGCGGCAAGCCGCCGGAACATGCCTGAAAGCTTCTGGGCCGTGATCACCTGCCAAAGTCCAATCGTCGAAGACGATCCCGTCCGCTAGCACCCCGCAAAATGCGGTGCGGGAATTTAGAAAACCCGATCGCCGGCTCTTCATGCGCCGGCAGCCGTCCTCAATACCCCCGTTCGCCTATCGCCGCCAAATCTTTTGCTTCGAGACGCCGATGCATGTCCGGGGGCGGCCCGCCGGAAACCCGCCCCCGATCCAGGCTAAACCGGGGTTAACCCATGTTAAAGGCATTGACGCCCATGAAATCCCATGCTATCCCAAAACTGCCCGTTCGGTACTGAGATTGGGGGAGGCCGGCAGCATCCTTCAGGCCACGAGGAAAGCGCCGCCTCTCCCAACTCTCAAAACCTGAGGGACGGGTAACCCGCCTCGGCTCAGGTCGAAGTCCAGAAGTCGCCGCGTCGCTGAGGACCAAGAGGGGGAGATGGACAGGTTTGTTTCGTCCTTCACCAATCGGATCGACAGCAAGGGACGTGTCTCCGTTCCCGCCTCTTTCCGAACGGTTCTCGCTCAAGAAGGCTATGACGGAATTTATTGCTACCCATCGCTCGATCAGCCCGCCCTGGATGCTGGCGGCCGGCGATTGGTCGATCAGATCAGCGAGCTCGTCGGCGAGCTTGCACCCTATTCGGACGAACACGATTACCTTGCGACCGCGCTCTATGGCACGAGCGACATTCTTTCCCTCGATGGGGACGGCCGCACCATTCTGCCGGACCGTTTGCGCGAGCATGCCGGCATCGAGGACAAGGTCACTTTCGTAGGGCTCGGACCGAAGTTCCAGATGTGGGAGCCGGGCCGGTTCAAGGATTACATGGCGGAATCGCAGCAAAAGGTGCGCGATCTCCGGAAGTTACTCGGCGCGGGGCGTAAAGACGGCGGGCCTGCGAGTACACGGGAATGATGGCGGGCCGCGGCGAGGGAGCCGCTGGCGGACCGGCCCGCCACATTCCCGTGATGCTTTCCGAGGTGATAGAGACCCTCGATCCCCAAAGCGGCGACACCGTCATCGACGGCACCTTCGGAGCGGGCGGCTACACCCGCGCGATCCTGGAGGCGGCGCCCGAATGCGATGTGATCGCTATCGACCGGGACCCGCGCGCGATCGCCGATGGAGAGGTGCTCGCTGATGCCTATCCGGGCCGGTTGAAATTGGTTCTCGGCCGTTTCGCCGAGATGCAGAAAATCGCCGAAACGCTTGAAATGAATCGGGTAAACGGGGTCGTGCTCGATCTCGGCGTGTCCTCCATGCAGCTCGACGAGGCGGAGCGCGGCTTCTCCTTCATGCAGGACGGTCCGCTCGATATGCGCATGGGCGCGGCGGGTCCGACCGCGGCGGACATCGTCAACGAGCTGCCCGAAAAGGCGCTCGCCGACATTCTCTTCCAGCTGGGCGAGGAGCGCCGCTCCCGCGCCATCGCCAAGGCCGTCGTCGCCGCCCGGACCGAAACGCCCATCGCCCGCACCGGAGAGCTCGCCGAGATCGTCGCGAAGGTGCTCGGCCGCAAGCGCGACGAGACCAAGCACCCCGCAACCCGGACCTTCCAGGCGCTCCGGCTTTATCTCAACAACGAGCTTGCCGAGCTTGCCGAAGGCCTGAGCGCCGCGGAACGGCTGCTGGCGCCCGGCGGCAGGCTGGTGGTCGTCACCTTCCATTCCCTGGAGGACAGAATCGCCAAGCGTTTCTTCGCGATCCGCAGCAAGCCGGAGCCGAAAGGCTCCCGCCACCTGCCGGATACGGGGGAGGGCGGTCCGGCCCCGAGCTTCGATCTGGTCAGCCGCCGGCCGCTTTCGCCGTCCAAGCAGGAAATCCGGGAAAATCCCCGTGCCCGGTCGGCACGGCTGCGGGCCGGAATTCGCACGGAAGCGCCGGCCCAAGCGATCGATCTTTCTGCGCTCGGTGTGCCCGCTCTCGCAACACCTGCTTAAGGGCTTGGCGTTAGGGTCGGTAAAAATCGTCTCGAATTGTTCGATTGGTTCGTTCGATGCTGCGTTTCGTGAATATCTGTCTTTTGCTCGGCCTCGTCGCCTTGGCCTACGTGATCTACGAGGTGAAATACGAGGCTCGGGCGCTCGATCATGAGATCGCCGTCCTCCACAAGAAGATCGAGGACGAGCGCGATTCCATCGCCGTTTTGCGCGCCGAATGGAGCCTGCTCAACCGGCCGGCACGCATCGAGCGCCTGGCCAACAAGTTCCTCAATCTGAAAGCGCCCAATCCGCGCCAGCTGCTCACTCTCGATTCGGTTTCCCAAAGCGAGTTCGACCGCAAGCTGACGGTCTCTTCGCCCGAGGACGAAGATGCGCCGGCTTACGTGAAGCTGCTGCAGACCTCGGAACCGCAATAGGGAAAGGCGCATCCATGGCGAAAGAAGAGGCTGAGGCCGACAAGCCCAACGCCGCCACCGCACGTGCCGAGCGCGCCTATATCGCCCGGAGCCGGCAGCGGTTTCATCTCATCTGCTTGGGCTTCGTCATCGGCTTCCTGTTGGTGGGCGGCCGGCTGATCGCTCTCGGCCTGCATGTCCAGGTGGCGGCCGATCCTGCCCTTTACGACACCACGACCACCGTGCACCGGCCCGATCTCTTGGACCGGAAGGGCCGCTTGCTCGCCACCGACATCAAGGGCGCGACCCTGTTCGCCGACCCGCTTCGGGTGATCGATTCCGACGAGCTGGTGGAGAAGGTCTCCACCGTGCTTCCCAATATCGATGCGGCCGAGATCCGCAAGCGCATCGCCAGGGGCGGGCGTTTCGTCGGTATCCGCCGCGAGCTGACACCGGGCCAGCAGGCGGAGATCCACGCTCTCGGCGTTCCGGGTCTCGGCTTCATCGAGGAATACCGCCGGGTCTACCCCGTCGGTGCCACGGCCTCTCATGTCGTCGGCTTCGTCAATATCGACAATAACGGTCTGGCCGGCATGGAGCGCTTCATCGATCAGAACCCGCAGCTCTCCTTCCTCAATCCGGAGACGGCGGCCGGCGAGGAGACCATCTCCATCTCCCTCGATCTCGGCGTGCAGCACGTGCTGCACGAGGAGCTGGAGAACGCGATGAAGACCTATAAGGCCAAGGCCGCTGCCGGCATCGTCCTCGACGTCTACTCCGGCGAGGTCGTGGGACTCGCCTCGCTGCCCGATTACGATCCCAATCACCGTGAGCAGGCTCTCGACAAGGACCGCCACGATCGGGTGACCGCCGGCGTCTATGAGCTCGGCTCCATCTTCAAGGTGATGACCGTGGCGGCCGGGCTCGATACCGGCGTCTGCAATGTTCATTCCGTCTATGACGCAAGCCAGCCCATCCGCGTCGGCCGCTTCACCATCAACGATTTCCATGGCCTGAACCGGCCGATCACCGTGGAGGAGGTGTTCACCCATTCCTCCAATATTGGTGCCGCAAAGATCGCGATGGATCTGGGAGTCGACCGCCATAAGGCGTTTCTGAAGAAGCTCGGCCTGCTCGATTCCATGGTGACCGAAATCGGCGCCACCGCGGCCCCTCTGGTGCCCAAGCATTGGAAGAAGCTCAACACCATGACCATCGCCTTCGGCCACGGGCTTTCCGTAACGCCCTTGCAATTCGCCGCGGCGGCGATCCCGTTGGTCAATGGCGGCATCAAGGTCGAGCCGACCTTCCTACCCCGCTCCCGGAAGGAAGGGATGGCGGGTGGCACCCGCGTGTTGCAGGAGAGCACCAGCGATCAGATGGTCCGCCTGATGCGCCTGAACGTGCTCGAGGGAACCGGCAAGCAGGCCAAGGCGGAAGGTTATCGCGTCGGCGGCAAGACTGGCACGGCGGAGAAGGTCGTCAATGGTGGCTATTCCTCCTCCGCGCTGCTCAACTCATTTCTCGCCACATTTCCGGCGGACGCTCCGGAATATGTCGTTCTGGTCATGCTGGACGAGCCGCAAAAGGTCGAGGCGAGCAAGTATCTGCGCACTGCCGGTGCCAATGCCGCGCCGACGGTCGGCCGTGTCGTCGCCCGCATCGCGCCGATCCTGGGGGTGGAGCCGAAGCTGACTGACCAAGAGGCGGGGGCGACCAAACCGAAGCGGCTGTTTGACGATTCCGTGGTGGCCTCCTATTAGAGCGGAGAGCCGCCGGTCAGGCGGTGGCGCAAAACCGGCCGGAGAAAGGCCGATATGGGTGATTCCTTTCGGCCCGAACAGCGCATGGGGCGAAATCCGTGATGAAGCTTGGCGAGTTGATCGGGCCCGAGGCGGCCTTGGCCGAAGGCTCGTCCGATGTCTCGATTCTCGGCATCTCCGCCGATAGCCGCAGCGTGCAGCCCGGCGATCTCTTCGCGGCTCTGCCGGGGGGCAAGACCGACGGCACCAAGTTCATCGCCGAAGCGGTCGCCAAGGGTGCCGCGGCAATCCTGATGCGCCACGGCGCCGATGCCGGCGATGTCGCCGTGCCCGTCATCGAGGTGCACGAGCCGCGTCACACGCTTTCCGTCGCCGCGGCCCGCTTCTTCGGGGCCCAGCCCGAGACGGCCGTCGCCGTCACCGGCACCAATGGCAAGACCTCCGTCGCGTCTTTCGTCCGTCAGCTCTGGGCGCGGCGCGGATTTCCGGCGGCCAGCGTCGGCACCATCGGCGTCATCGCGCCGAAGGGCACGACGATCCTCAACCACACCACGCCCGATCCGATCGAGCTCCACCGCATCCTGGCCGAGCTCGCCGGCGAAGGCGTGACCCATCTCGCCATCGAAGCCTCCAGCCACGGCCTCCAGCAACACCGTCTCGACGGGCTGAAGCTCAAGGCCGGCGGTTTCACCAACATCACCCGCGACCATCTCGACTATCATCACAATTTCGAGGATTACCTCGCCCAGAAGCTGCGGCTCTTCCGGGAGCTGCTGAAGCCGGGCGATACGGCGGTGGTCGATATCGGCTCCGAGGCGGCCGAGCGTGTGGCGGCCGAATGCATCGCCCGCGGCCTGAACCTCATCTCCGTCGGCAAGCGCGGCAAGACCCTGCGCCTGCTCGAGGCGGTGCCCGACGGCTTCTCACAGACCCTGAAGGTTCTTTATGAGGGCGAAACCCGTGAGGTGCGCCTGCCCCTGGTCGGCGACTTCCAGGCCTCCAACGCGCTGGTCGCGGCCGGTCTCGTCATGGCGACCGGCGCCACCGCCGATGAGGTGCTGCCCATGCTCGCGGAGCTGCAAGGCGCCAAGGGGCGTCTCGACCTCGCCGGCACGACGGAGGAGGGCGCACCGGTCTTCATCGACTATGCCCATACCCCCGATGCCCTGGCCAAGGCCATCGAGGCGCTGCGGCCTTACGTGCGCCACCGGCTGCTCGTGGTGTTCGGCTGCGGCGGCGACCGCGACAGGGGTAAGCGTCCCCAGATGGGCGCCGTCGCCACCAAGCTCGCCGATCAGGTCTATGTCACCGACGACAATCCCCGCAGCGAGGACCCGGCCGAGATCCGCCGCGCCATTCTTTCCCACGCGCCCGGCGCCATCGAGATCGGCGACCGGACGGCGGCGGTCGGCGAGGCGATCTCTCACCTGGAAGCCGGCGATGTGCTGCTCGTGGCCGGCAAGGGGCACGAAACGGGCCAAGTTATCGGCAACCGGATCATTCCTTACTCGGATCACGATGCGGTCGCGGCCGCTCTGAAGGGCAAGGTCCCGCTAAAGGACGAGACGCGTGGCTGAGCCGCTTTGGACTGTGGGGGAGATCGCGCAAGCGGTCGGAGGCGAAAGCGCACAGGACGCTGCCACGCCGGTCACAGGCGTCTCCATCGATACCCGGACCCTGAAGCCCGGCGAATGCTTCGTGGCCATCAAGGGCGTCTCCCTCGACGGTCACCAATTCGTGGACGCCGCCCTCGAGGCGGGGGCGGCCTGCGCCATTGTGGAGACGGATTACGCGGGCGATGACCCGCGTCTGATCCGGGTCGCCGATTCCTTCGAGGCGCTACAGGATCTCGGCCGTGCCGCCCGCGCCCGCGCCGCCGGGACCAAGATCATCGCCGTCACCGGCAGTGCGGGGAAGACCGGCACCAAGGAGGCGCTGCGTCTGGCCCTCGCCCCCAGCGGGACGGTTCATGCCTCTGCGAAATCGTACAACAACCACTGGGGCGTGCCGCTGTCGCTTGCGAATATGCGCCGGGACACGGCGTTCGGCGTCTTCGAGGTCGGTATGAACCATGCGGGCGAGATCACGCCCCTGAGCCGTATGATCCGGCCCCATATCGCCATCGTCACCACCGTCGCGCCGGTTCATCTCGGCCATTTCGCCTCTCTGGAAGAAATCGCCGATGCCAAGGCGGAAATTTTCGACGGCCTTGAGCCCGGCGCCACGGGGATCCTCAATAAGGACAATGCGTTCTTCGATCGCCTGGCGAAAGCGGCCCGCGCCAAGGGGGCTTCTATTCTGAGCTTCGGCGAGTCGGAAGGCGCCGATTTCCGCCTGCGAGACGTGTCGCTCACGCCGGAAGGCTCCGCCGTCACGGCCGATCTCGGCGGCACGAAACTCGCCTATCGTCTCGGCGCGCCCGGCCGTCATCTGGTGCAGAACGCGCTCGCTGTTTTGGCGGCCGTGCATGCCGCGGGCGCGGATCTGAAACAGGCCACTGCGGCGCTGAAAGACTGGCACGCCCAGGCCGGCCGCGGGGAATGGCAGGTCTTCGAAGGGGGGCAGGGCCGGATCGCCGTCGTCGACGAGGCCTACAACGCCAACCCCGCCTCCATGCGGGCCGCTTTGGAGACGATCGGCCTTGTTCCCCGGGAGGTTTATGGCCGCCGGATCGCCGTGCTGGGCGATATGCTGGAGCTGGGAGAGGGCAGTGCGGCCTTTCATCGGGAATTGGCACAATTTATTGACGCATCGGGCATAGATATTGTTTTTGCCTGCGGCGAGCTCATGCCCGCGCTGTTTGACGCCTTGCCGCCGGAGAAGAAAGGCGGCTATGCCAATGCTGCCGATGCGCTCGCGCCGCTCGTGCTGAAGGCTGTCCGACCGGGGGATATCGTAATGGTCAAAGGCTCCTTCGGGGCGAAGCTGGCACCGCTGGTTTCGGAGCTGAAACGGCATTTGGAGGATGGCGCCCTGAACTGACGGCGCCTGACAGGGGGAAAGAAGATGCTGACTTGGCTGTTCGCGCTCTCTGACGAGCTGAGCATCTTCAATGTCTTTCGCTACATCACGTTCCGCACGGGCGCGGCGATGTTGACCGCGTTGCTGCTCGTCTTCCTCTTCGGTCCCGCCATTATCCGCTCCTTGCGCATCCGCCAGGGCAAGGGCCAGCCGATCCGCACCGAGGGGCCGGCCAATCATATTCTCGAGAAGCAGGGCACGCCCACCATGGGCGGTCTGATGATCCTGTTCGGCGCCACCGCCTCGATCCTGCTCTGGTGCGATCTGACCAACCGCTATGTCTGGGTGGTGCTGCTGCTCACCCTGGTCTATGGCGGCGTCGGCTTCTACGACGACTATCTCAAGGTCACCCGCCAGACCACCGACGGCTTTCGCGGTCGCATCAAGCTGGTGATCGAGGGCATCGCGGCTCTCGCCGCCGCCGGGGCCATCTCCTATCTCGCCGATCCGGCTCTGACCAACGAGGTGGCGATCCCCTTCCTCAAGGACGTCACCATCGATCTCGGATGGCTCTACGTGCCGTTCGGCGCCTTCATCATCGTCGGCGCGGGCAATGCCGTGAATCTCACCGACGGGCTGGACGGTCTCGCCATCGTGCCGGTGATGATCGCCTCCGCCACCTTCGGCTTCATTGCCTATCTCGTAGGCAACGCCGTCTTCGCCGATTACCTGCAGATCCACTTCGTGCAAGGCAGCGGCGAGCTCGCCGTGCTCTGCGGCGCCCTGGTCGGTGCCGGTCTGGGCTTCCTGTGGTTCAACGCGCCGCCCGCCTCGATCTTCATGGGCGACACGGGATCGCTCGCCCTCGGCGGGGCCATCGGCACCGTCGCGGTGGCGATCAAGCACGAGATCGTGCTGGCGGTGGTCGGCGGCCTCTTCGTGCTGGAGGCGGTCTCCGTGATCGTCCAGGTCACCTCCTACAAGCTGACCGGCCATCGCGTCTTCCGCATGGCGCCGCTCCATCATCATTTCGAGCAGAAAGGCTGGAAGGAATCGACCATCGTGGTGCGGTTCTGGATTATCGCGGTCGTGCTCGCCATGGCAGGTCTCGCGACGCTCAAATTGCGTTAGGGTCGAGAGATGATTCCCATCGATGTCTTCACCGGACGCGACGTCGCGGTTTTCGGACTTGGCTTGAGCGGCATCGCCGCCGCCAAGGCCCTGAGCGCGGGCGGGGCCCATGTCTTCGCCTGGGACGACACGCCCGAAAAGCGCTGGAAGGCGGACGAGGAGAACGTCCAGACCGGCGATCTCTCTATCGCCGATTGGTCGCGCTTCGCCGCGCTGGTGCTCGCGCCCGGCGTGCCGCTGACCCATCCGATTCCGCATTGGACCGTCAAGAAGGCCCACGAGGCGGGTGTCGAAATCATCGGCGACACCGAGCTGTTCTTCCGCCAGCGCGAAGCGGAGGGAAGCAAGGCCAAGACCATCGTCGTCACCGGCACCAACGGCAAATCCACCACCACGGCGCTCACCGCCCATCTCCTGCGCGAGGCGGGCCGCAGCGTCCAGGAGGGCGGCAATATCGGCCGCGCCGTGCTCGATCTCGATCCCTTCGCCGACGATGCGATCTACGTGCTGGAGATGTCCTCTTTCCAAATCGATCTGACCCCGTCGCTCCACCCGAACGCCGCGGCCCTACTCAACATCACCCCGGACCATCTCGACCGCCACGGAAGCCTCGAGAACTACGCCGCCATCAAGGCGCGGGTGTTCGAGCAGATGGGGGAGGGCGACACCGCCGTCATCGGCGTGGACGATGAGGAGAGCCGCAAGATCGCCGATGCCTTGAAGGGACCGTTCCGGATCGAGCGCATCAGCGTCACAGGTCCGGTGGAGACCGGCGTTTATGTCGAGCACGCCATGCTCCACGAGATGGAGGGCGGCGAGGAGAAAACCGACGCGACCCTGGAAGGGCTCGGCGCGCTCCGCGGTGCCCATAACTGGCAGAACGCCGCCGCCGCCTACGCCCTGGTTCGCAGCCAGCATCTGACCTTGCAGGAGATCGAGCTGGGTTTGCGGACCTTTCCCGGCCTATCCCACCGCATGGAGCAGGTGGGCAAGCTCGGCCGCATCCTGTTCGTCAACGATTCCAAGGCGACCAACGCCGATGCCGCCGCCAAGGCGCTTACCGCGTTCGACAACATCTACTGGATCGTCGGCGGCCGCCCCAAGGAGGGTGGGCTGAAGGGGCTGGAGCCTTACTTCCAGAAAATCAAGAAGGCCTATCTGATCGGCGAGGCGGCGGAGGACTTCGACCATGCTCTCGGCGACGATCTGGACCGCACCATCTCCGGCACACTGAAGGAGGCCGTGAGGCAGGCGGCCGAGGATGCGGTGGCCGCCGCCGATCCGAAAGAATCGGTGGTGCTCCTCTCCCCGGCCTGCGCCTCCTACGACCAGTTCGACAATTTCGAGAAGCGCGGGGAGGCCTTCATCGATGCCGTGCTGGCGATCGATGGCGTCGTCCGCGCCGATGCGGAAGGAGATGCGCCCGCATGAGGCTTGCCCGTGCCGACCGCAGCGTGCTCAGCGACTGGTGGTTCACCGTCGACCGCCTGATGTTCTTCGGCATGCTGCTGTTGATGGCGGCGGGGCTTCTGCTCTCCTTCGCGGCCAGCCCGCCCATGGCGGCGCGCTACGATCTCGAGCCGTTCTATTTCGTGCGGCGCCACGCTTTGATGATCCCGCCCGCGGTGCTCATCATGTTTGCCGCCTCCACCCTGTCGCCAAAGATGATCCGGCGCGCCAGCCTGGTCATCTTCGTGGGCGGCCTCCTCATGATGCTGCTCACCCTCTGGGTCGGCACCGAGGTGAAGGGGGCCCAGCGCTGGCTGCAGATCGGCGCCTTCTCCATCCAGCCGACCGAGTTCGTGAAGCCGGCCTTCGTGGTGCTGGTCGCCTGGCTCTTTCACGAGCACCAGACGCGGCGAGACGTGCCCGGCATCGAGCTCGCGCTGCTGTTCTATATCGTGCTGGCCACGCTGCTCGTGCTGCAGCCCGATTTCGGCCAGACCATGCTGGTTACCCTGGTCTGGGGCGGGCTCTTCTTCATGGCCGGCATGGATCTCGTCTGGATCGTTGCCCTCGCCATCGTCGCCATCGCCGGTTTGACCGCCAGCTACTTCCTGGTGCCCCACGTGGCCTCCCGTATCGATCGCTTCCTCGATCCCCAATCCGGCGATACCTACCAGACCGACCGGGCCATCGAATCCTTCCTGCAAGGCGGTTGGTTCGGGCGCGGGCCGGGCGAGGGGACCATCAAGACCGTCCTGCCCGACGCCCATACGGACTTCATCTTCGCCGTGGCGGCGGAGGAATACGGCCTCGTCGCCTGCGTCGTCCTGGTGGCCATGTTCGCCTTCATCGTGCTGCGCGGCTTCGCCAAGGCCGCTCATGAGCCCGATGGCTTCATCCGTCTCGCCATCGCCGGGCTAGTGATGCTTTTCGGTTTTCAGACGCTCATCAATCTGTCGGTGAATGTCGGTCTTCTGCCCGCCAAGGGCATGACCTTGCCCTTCATCTCCCATGGCGGCACCTCCATGCTTTCCATGGGACTGACGGCGGGCTTCATCCTCGGCCTTACCAGGAAGCGGCCCAAGGCCGCCCAGCGCATCGCGCGCGATCGAAGCCGTCACGCGTCGGAGGACGATGTGCGGGAGCAGGCGGCGTGAGCGACCAACCGTTTCTCCTGGCGGCGGGCGGCACGGGCGGCCATCTCTTCCCCGCCGCGGCCCTAGCCGAAGAACTGAAGTCTCGCGGCTACGCCGTCGAGCTCGCCACCGATCTCCGGGCCGAGAAATACGACACCGATTTTCCCGCCCGCAAAATCCACCGCCTGCCGGCAGCGACCATGCGGAGCCGCAACCCGCTGAGCCTCCTGATGACCTTCGCGACGCTTGGCACGGGCTATCTCGGCGGCCTGGCCATGCTGCGCCGGGTGAAGCCCCGCGCCGTGATCGGCTTCGGCGGCTATCCGACCTTGCCGCCGGTCATCGCAGCGAGGACCCTGGGCATTCCGACCGCCGTGCATGAGCAGAATGCCGTCATGGGCCGCGCCAATAGGCTGCTGTCCAAGCTCACCACCAAGGTGGCCCTCACCGTTTCGCCCACCAAGAAGATGAGCGCGGCGGCGGTCGCCAAATCCACCGTGACAGGCACGCCGGTCCGCGCTGCCGTCCTGGCGTTCCGCGACCGGCCTTACGAGCCGCCGAGCAAGGATGGCCGCCTACTGCTCCTGATCTTCGGCGGCAGCCAGGGGGCGCATTTCTTCTCCGAGGTCTTCCCGGCGGCCCTGCCGCTCCTGCCCGATTCCATGCGGCGGCGCCTCACCGTCGTGCAGCAGACCCGGGAGGAGGATCTCGAGACCACCCGGATCGCTTACGAGCAAGCGGGCATCGCCGCCCATCTCGCGCCGTTCTTCAAGGATCTGCCTGAGCGGATCGCCAACGCCCATCTCGTCTGCTCGCGATCCGGGGCCTCCACCGTGGCGGAAATGATGGCCATCGGCCGGCCGGCGATCTTCGTGCCGCTCCCCCACGCTCTTGACAACGATCAGCTTGAGAATGCTACTCGGCTCGCCGAAAAAGGCGGTGGCTGGTGTTTTCCGCAAAGCGAGCTGACGCCCGAGCGCTTGGCCCGCGAATTGGAAACCCTGTTCGATGCGCCCGATCGCCTTGCGGCGGCCGCCGAAAAGGCGAAAGAAGCGGGTACGGTGGATGCGGTGACTCGACTCGCCGATTTCGCCGAGGCGCTCGCCGCCGAGAACCAACAGAGCGCTTAACAAGCCTCACCCGAAGGAAGGGACACGACCAACCCATGCGTCTGCCTCCGCCGGAGAAGACCGGCATCTTCCATATCGTCGGTATCGGCGGCATCGGCATGAGCGCCATCGCCGAGGTGATGCACACGCGCGGCTACCGCGTGCAGGGCAGCGACCTGAAGGACGGCGCCAATCTGGAGCGCTTGCGGAAGCAGAACATCCGCTGCCTGATCGGTCACGATCCGGAGAACGTGAAGGAGATCGGCTATCTGGTGATCTCCAGCGCCGTGAAGCCGGGCAACCCGGAATTCGAGGCGGCGAAGGAGCAAGGCATTCCCATCATCCGCCGCGCCGAGATGCTGGCCGAATTGATGCGCGATCGCGCCACTGTCTCCGTCACCGGCAGTCACGGCAAGACCACCACCACGGCGATGATCGCCGATCTCCTGACCGATAGCGGCATCGACCCGACGGTGATCGCGGGCGGCATCATCAACGATTGGGGCACCAATGCCCGCATCGGCGAAGGCGAATGGATGATCGTCGAGGCGGACGAATCCGACGGCACCTTCGTCAAGCTGCCCACCCAGATCGGCGTCGTCACCAATATCGATCCGGAGCACATGGATTACTGGGAAACGACCGATCGCCTCCATGCCGCCTTCGAGCAGTTCATCGATGCGATTCCGTTCTACGGGCTGGTGGTCGCCGGGATCGACCATCCGGTGGTCCGCGCCATGCTGGCCCGTCTCGGCGGTGCCGCCAACGGTCGGCGTGTGCTGACCTACGGCGCTTCGCGGGATTCCGATATCCGCATGACGAACTTGCGGACTGAAGGCCACGGCATGATCTTCGACGTGGAGCTGGGCCGCGGGGCGCGGGGCGGTCCGAACCGCTATCCCGACGTCAAGCTGCCGGCACTCGGCCATTACAATGCGTTGAACGCGCTCGCCGCCATCGGCGTCGGCATCGAGGCCGGCTTGAGCGAAACGCAGATCCGCGAGAGCCTCGCCGCCTTCTCCGGCGTGAAGCGCCGCTTCTCCCATGTCGGCGAATGGAACGGCGTCCATTTCTACGACGACTACGCCCACCACCCGGTGGAGATCGCGGCCGTGCTCCGCGCCGCCCGCTCCGCCGATACGGGCCGTGTCATCGCTATCATGCAGCCCCACCGCTATACCCGGCTGCAGAATCTGTTCAACGAGTTCTCCGCCTGTCTGGACGATGCCCACACGGCGATCGTGACGCCGGTCTATTCCGCCGGCGAGGCGCCGATCCCCGGCATCGATCGGGACGAGTTCGTGACCAGTCTCCGCCGC
The DNA here is from genome assembly GCA_050110875.1 of Methyloligella sp. ZOD6. Lineage (GTDB taxonomy): Bacteria > Pseudomonadota > Alphaproteobacteria > Rhizobiales > Methyloligellaceae > Methyloligella. The sequence goes on along the minus strand of CP188828.1, from coordinate 782,857 downwards.
CACGGCCATGCCCATGTCATTCCGGTGGACGACGAGGAAAGCCTTGCGGCAACCATCGTCAGTGAGGCCAAGCCGGGCGACATGGTCGTCGGGTTGGGCGCCGGCACCATCTCCGAATGGATGGCGAACCTGCCGGGGCGCTTGGCAGAGGGGAAGGTGAAAGCGTGAGCGAGACCGAACTGAAAGGCCTCGCCAGCGAACTGGCCGAGTCCCTGCCGGAGCTGCGCGGGCGGTTGAAGCCCGAAGCCACTTTGGCCGATCTCACCTGGTTCCGGGTCGGCGGCCCGGCGGAGGTGCTCTTCACCCCCGCCGACGAGACCGATCTCGCCTATTTCCTGAAGCATGTCCCGGCGGACATCCCCGTCACCATCGTCGGGCTGGGCTCCAACCTGCTGGTCCGTGACGGCGGCATAAGGGGTGTCGTCATCCGTCTCGGCAAGGGCTTCGGACAGATCGAGGTCGAGGGCGATCACCGCCTGCGCGCCGGCACCGCCGTGCCCGACGTGAAGCTCGCCCGCGCCGCTGCCGATGCCGGCATCGCCGGTCTCGCCTTCTATCGCGGCATTCCGGGATCGCTGGGCGGCGCCTTGCGCATGAATGCCGGCGCCCATGGCAGCGAGACCAAGGATGTTCTGGTCGAGGCCCGTGCCGTCGACCGGCGCGGCGAGATCCATGTGCTGAGTCTTGCCGATCTCGGCTACACCTACCGCCATTGCGGCGCCTCGGAAGAGCTGATCTTCACCGAAGGCCTGTTCCAAGGCCATCCCGGAAACACGGCGGAAATCCAGGCCGAGATGAACGAGATCGCCGATTATCGGGAAGAGGTGCAGCCCATCAAGAGCCGCACCGGCGGCAGCACCTTCAAGAACCCGCCCGGACACAAATCCTGGCAGCTTATCGATGCCGCCGGCTGCCGTGGGCTGGAGGTGGGCAAGGCCAAGGTCTCCGAGCTGCACTGCAACTTCCTGATCAACGAGGGCGGCGCCACCGCCGATGACCTGGAAACCCTCGGTGAGACCGTCCGCGCTCGCGTCAAGCAGACCAGCGGCGTCGATCTCGACTGGGAAATCAAGCGCCTAGGCACCAAGGGATAGAAAATTCCGCCTCTTTCGGCCTCTTAAGTCACCGTATCCATTGTCAGATTCCCGCCTCTGGCGTAGACCGGAGGAGGAGGTGATTCGCTTATCGATTCGGCATCGATAAGCAAATGGCGACGGGGGATATCCACAATTGAGCGACGGCGGGGCCCATAAAGCAACCCATGTGGCAGTGCTGATGGGCGGCATGTCCGCGGAACGGGAGATTTCCCTGCGCTCGGGCGATGCCTGTGCCAAGGCCCTCGAGGAAGAGGGCTACCGGGTCACCAAGATCGATGCCGGACGCGATGTGGCCTCGCGGCTGGCCGAAATCGCCCCAGATATCTGCTTCAACGCGCTTCACGGCCGGTTCGGCGAAGATGGCTGCGTTCAGGGCATCCTCGAGACCCTGCAGATTCCCTACACCCATTCCGGCGTGCTTGCCTCCGCCCTGGCTATGCACAAGGAGAAGGCGAAGCTGGCGCTGAGGGCCGGCGGCGTGCCCGTGGCCGAGAGCCTCGTCCTGCCCCGCATGGAAGCGGCCAAGGCCCACCCCATGAATCCGCCCTATGTCATCAAGCCGGTGAACGAGGGATCCAGCGTCGGGGTCTATATCGTCCGCGAGGATCAGGAGCACCCGCCCCAGGAGCTTTTCAGTGCCGATTGGGGCCATGGCGAGGAGGTGATGATCGAGCGCTTCATCCCCGGCCGCGAGCTCACCTGCGCGGTGATGGGGGACGAGCCCCTCGACGTTATCGAGATCTGTCCGGCCCAGAAATCTGTCTTCTACGACTACGAGGCGAAATACGCTGCAGGCGGCTCGGATCACATCCTGCCGGCGCAACTTTTACCGAATGTTTACCAATTGGTACGGAAGCTGTCGGTAGCGGCTCATCGGGCACTGGGCTGCCGAGGGGTAAGCCGCTCGGACTTCCGTTACGACGATTCTGCGGCAGGGTCCGGGGGCCTCATCTGTCTAGAAGTTAATACCCAGCCTGGAATGACATCCACGTCGCTCGTGCCCGAGCTAGCGGCGTATAGCGGACGCTCATTTGGGGAATTGGTCCGCTGGATCGTGGAGGATGCGTCGTGCAATCGCTGAGCTTTTGGCCCTTGCGGTCGAGACAGAAAGGCGAAGACCAGGCCGACCCGCTTATTGCGCGGTCGATCGATCCGTCGCGTGGCCGCAGCCTCACCACCGTTAAGGTTTCCAACGCTCGCGATATCCGCCGGGTCGCGACGCGACGCCTGCGCCGCATCGAGCTTTCCAGCAGCCGGAAGCAGCGCCCCTGGCGTCTGTTCGCCCTTGCCTTCCTCGGCCTAAGCACGACCTACGGGCTTTGGTCCGGCGGCCAGGTTCAAAATCTTTACGAGCAGGCCGAGAACGGTGTTGGCGCCATGGCCGTCGCGGCGGGGCTCGGTGCCCAGCGGATCGTGCTGGAAGGTCAGGAGCACGCGTCCGACGCCGAGATCGCCGATGCCCTTGAGGCCGATGCCGACACCATCCTGCTGGCTTTCGACACCGCCGCTGCGAAACAGCGGCTGGAACAGGTGTCGTGGGTGAAGCACGCCCAGGTCATGCGGCTCCTGCCGTCCACCCTCAAAGTGGTGATCGAGGAGCGCACGCCCTTCGCCATCTGGCAGAACAAGGGCAAGACTTATGTGGTCGACTCCGAAGGCGCCGTGCTCGCTCCCGCCGTGCCCGATGCCTATCCGAGCCTGCCCATCGTGGTGGGCGAGGGAGCTGCGAAGAACGCCGCGGAGCTGTTCGGCACCCTGACGCTCTTCTCCAATCTGGAAGATCAGCTCTTGGCGGCCATTCGCGTCGGCGATCGCCGCTGGAATCTGAAGCTTTACTCGGGTCTCGATGTGATGCTGCCGGACGACAATATCGGTCAGGCGCTCACCGCCCTCATAGACCTGGACGATCGGCGCGGCATTCTGAACCGCGACATCGCCAGCGTCGATCTCCGCTTGGGCGATCGGGTGACCGTTCGCTTCCACGAAACACCCCGGATCCCGGCTGGAAGGCCACCCGGCCAGGATCCCGGACTGCCGACGGCGAGCACGTCTCCCGCTCCGCCGAAGGGAAGCACGTAAGACGAACCGAGGACGAGAATTGGATAGGGCCTGATTGCGATCGGGCCATTTTGGATCAGGTAAGACTTGGATGCGGCATCCAATCATAAATAGGGGAAGGCGCCCGCGCATCGTGGCCGTGCTCGATCTGGGCACGAGCAAGATCGCATGCCTGATCGCCAAGGCGAAGCCGGCCCCCGATTGGCTGGAGACCAACGAGCCCATGCAGTTCGAGATCCTGGGCTTCGGTCACCATCGGGCCGAGGGCTTGAAGGGCGGGCTGATCGTTCACCTCGACAGCGCCGAGCACTGCATCCGCTCCGCCGTGGACGAGGCCGAGCGCATGGCCGGCGTCACCGTCGAGGACGTTCATATCGCCGTGACCTGCGGCCGCCTGAAGAGCGACAGCTTCTCCGCCTCCGTCGCACTGCCCAACGGCGTGGTCCGCGAGGACGACATCATGCGCATCCTGGCCGGCGCCCGCCAATATGCCGGACGCGACGGCCGCACCGTGCTCCATGCGCTGCCCACCAGCTATGGGCTGGACGACAATGCCGGCATCAACGATCCCGTCGGCATGTGCGGCGAGCGCTTGAAGATCGATATCCATACGGTCACCGCCGACGATGTCGCCATGCGCAACCTGATGCTTTGCGTCGAGCGCTGCCATCTGAACATCGCGGCCCTCGTCGCGGCGCCCTATGCGAGCGCGCTGTCCGTCATCACCCATGACGAGGCGAAGCTCGGCGTGGCCTGCCTCGATCTGGGCGCCGGCACGACCACTCTGTCGGTCTTCTCCGACGATCACCTGATCCACGTCGATGCCATCGCCATGGGCGGCTACGGCATGACCACCGATATCGCCCGTTCGCTCTCCACCCCGATCGAGCATGCCGAACGTCTCAAGACGCTCCACGGCAGCGCGTTTGCGACCGAGTCCGACGAGTGCGAGATCATCACCTACCCCTCGGTCGGCGATGTTCAGAATCGTAATTTGAATCAAATCACTAAGGGCGACTTGGCAGTCATGATTCGGCCACGCATCGAGGAGATTCTGGACCAGATGCGTCGGCGTCTGGCCTCCAACGGACAAGCCTCGGAAGCCGCCCAGCATATCGTTCTGACCGGGGGCGCCAGTCAGCTCACCGGGTTGAGCGAGTTGGCCTCGAATATGTTCGGCCGCCCCGTGCGTCTTGGCCGTCCGCGTAAGTTGAGCGGCGCGCCGGAGACCGGCGGTGGTCCCGACTTTTCCGCAGCCACTGGCCTTCTGTTCCAGTCGGCGCGGGATGACGACCGGCTGGCAGGCCGGGCAGAGCAGCGTTTTCTCGGAACGGGTACGGGCTATTTCGCCTGGGTAAGCGAGTGGATCCGAGACAACTTTTAACGAGGTCACCCTAAGGCTCTTATGCGAAAGGGCTTCAGTCGCTTCGGAAGGAGCCAGACATGACAGACACACCTCACACCGAAGAGGATCGGAATCGCGACATGACCATCAATCTCAGAGTCCCAGATACGACGGAACTCAAACCGCGCATCACTGTGTTCGGTATCGGTGGTGCCGGTGGAAACGCCGTCAACAACATGATCGCCAAGGGTGTGCAGGGCGTCGAATTCGTCGTCGCCAACACGGACGCCCAGGCCCTGACCAGCTCGTCGGCCGAACGCCGCATCCAGATGGGCGCCAACGTCACCGAGGGTCTCGGTGCCGGCTCCAAGCCTGAGATCGGCTCGGCCGCCGCCGAAGAGGCCATGGCCGACATTAAGGCCCATCTCTCCGGCTCGCACATGGTGTTCATCACCGCCGGCATGGGCGGCGGCACCGGCACCGGTGCGGCGCCCGTGATCGCCCGCGCCTCTCGCGAGGAGGGCATCCTGACCGTCGGTGTGGTCACCAAGCCGTTCCAGTTCGAAGGCGTGCGCCGGCTTCGCTCGGCAGAGCAGGGCATTCGGGATCTCGAGCAGTATGTCGATACGCTGCTCGTGATTCCGAACCAGAACCTGTTCCGCATCGCCAACGAGAAGACCACCTTCGCCGATGCCTTCGCCATGGCCGACGATGTGCTGCGCTCCGGCGTCTCCTGCATCACCGACCTGATGGTGAAGGAAGGCCTGATCAATCTCGACTTCGCCGATGTCCGCACCATCATGGCCGGCATGGGCAAGGCGATGATGGGCACCGGCGAGAGCGAAGGCGACCGCCGCGCGGTGGATGCCGCCGAGCAGGCGATCTCCAACCCGCTGCTCGACGATATCTCCATGCGGGGCGCGAACGGCCTGCTGGTCTCCATCACCGGCGGCAACGATCTGACCCTGTTCGAGGTCGACGAGGCGGCGAGCCGTATCCGTGCGGAAGCCGACGAGGACGCCAACATCATCGTCGGCGCCACCTTCGACGATCAGCTCGACGGCCGCATCCGCGTCTCCGTCGTGGCCACCGGTCTCGGCCCCGTCGAGATGGAGGAGGCCCTGACCGAAACCCTCGAGGACAAGCCCACCCTGACCGAGCGTCTGGCAGGTCTCGGCAATACGCCGGCCTCCTTCCAGCCCGAAGCGCCCAAGCCTGCGCCTCAGGCTCAGGCCAAGAAGGAGGAGGCTTCCGAGCCGCCGGTCTGGCAGGCTCCCGGCAACGTCACCATCGAGCGCCGGCCGACGCCGGTTCAGCCTCAGAAGGAGGCCAACCAGCAGAAGCAGGCCGCGCCGCAGCCGCAGTTCAAGCCTGCGCCGCCCGCCTCCGGTCCGCGCAACCTCCGCCGCATGCCCAATGTGGAGGAGTTCCCGATGGTTGCGCAGAAGGAGCTGAAAGCCCGGTCCGGCGAGCAGCCGGCCCAGGGGCTGGACGCCCATAAGCGCAAGGTCGGCTTCCTGGAGCGTCTGGCCGGCGTAGGCCGCAATCTCGCTGCCGGTGCCGAAGAGGCCGACGCCGAGAAGCTGGAGCCGGATTTCGGCGGCCGCGAGGCGCCCCCGGCGAAAGCGCCCGAGGCAGAGGCTCCGAAGCCCGAGCATCCGCAGGCAAAGACGCCGGTCACCCCGATGCCCAAGCGCGAGGAGGCCAAGCCTCGGCCGCAGGCCCAGCGCCGCCCGGCGGCGGAGAGCCGCCCCGAGCCCGAATCGGGTGAGTCGGACGATGACCTGGAGATTCCCGCCTTCTTGCGGCGCCAGGCCAACTGATCCTCACGGCTTGATTAAAACTTGCAGCGAGAGGATTTGAACGGAAGGAGAAAAGGCTTGTCGATCAATGTGTTACATGGTTACCGGACCGGTAACACATTGAAAGAAAGCGTGATTTGTCGCTCTCCCTCGTGCCCCTTATGGTTTCCAACTAGATAGATCGGCTGGCCCGTATAAACCCAACAAGTTGGGCCGGCGATCTCGGGGGCGGGGAACACCCCCGGACCTGGTTAGGGAACCGAAATAACACGCTGCGGGGGACTATGAAGGGGTTCATTGGGGCTAAGCAAACCACGCTCGCCAACGAAGTTTCGTTGACCGGCATCGGCGTCCACAGCGGCGCTCCGGTCTCTCTCCTCCTTATTCCCGCCGATAGCGACACCGGCATCCGCTTCCTGATTTCCGATGGCGATGCCGAGGGCAGCGAGATCCTCGCCCATCAGCGCATGGTCACCGGCGTGACGCTCTGCACCATCCTGAGCGACGGCAACGGCGCTTCCGTGGCCACCGTCGAGCATCTGATGGCGGCCCTGCGCGGCATGGGCGTCGACAATGTCATCGTCGAGATCGACAATGGCGAAGTGCCGATCATGGACGGCAGCGCCGCTCGTTTCGTCGAGGCGATCGACGAGGCCGGCCTCAAGGAGCTCGATGCGCCCCGCCGCTTCCTCAAGGTCCTGAAGCCGATCCGCGTCCAGGACGGCGCGGCCTCCGGCGAGCTGGTTCCCCATAACGGTTTCCGTCTCGATATCGAGATCGACTTCGAGAATTGCTTCATCGGCAATCAGCGGATCGAGCTGGACCTCAATCCCGGCGCCTTCCGCCGCGAGCTGGCCCGCGCCCGCACCTTCGGCTTCATGAAGGATGTTGAGCGCCTCTGGGCCTCCGGCATGGCGCTCGGCGCATCGCTGGAGAACACCGTCGCCATCGGCGACGACCGCATCATCAACCGCGAAGGCCTGCGCTTCGACGACGAGTTCGTGCGCCACAAGGCCCTGGATGCCGTCGGCGATCTGGCCCTGGTCGGCGCGCCGATTCTCGGCGCCTACCGCTCCATCCGCGGTGGTCACCGTCTGAACAGCCTGGTGCTGGAAGCGCTGCTGGCCGATCCGGAGGCCTGGACCATGGTGGACGCCCCGCGTCACCACGAGGTCCGCCACGCAGAACTCAGCCCCCAGCTCGCCGCCGCGAATTTCGCTGCGGAACGGAATTAACCGTCAGTAGCCCAACGTGAGCATCTCGGTGGCGCGGTACCGCACCATCGAGATTGCTTGCGTATTCTGTCCGGAAATCTGCTATGGAAAGTCCTGAAAAGGGCTTCGCCAGATCGGTCCGGGCAAAAAAACACCATAATACGCCGCTTGGCTAAACGTCTCGGCGTCTTTTGGCGGTCCCGGACGATTATGGTTCACTCTTCGTAAAAGCGATCGCGCCAAAATTCGCGGGAGATTCGATGCAAGTTTCTGGTCGGGGGGATTTCGACTTTGCGATGTGAGCTGCTCTCAGCCCGGGCGTTGAGGCCCTTCGGTGCGGGCGTGGCGCTCATTGCCGCCTCGATTGTGCTTGGCGGCTGCGGCGGCGGTCTCGGCTTCCTCAGCAAGAAGGAGGAGCCGGTCGGCGATTCCCGGCCGCCGGAGACGATCTATGGCGAGGCCGAAACACTGCTGAACGAGCAGGACTACACCAAGGCGGCCAAGAAATACGAAGACGTCGACGTCAACCACCCGTATTCCACCGAGGCTCGCCACGCCATCGTGATGTCGGCCTATGCCTACTACAAGAACGGCAAATACCCGGAAGCGATCTCTGCGGGTAAGCGTTACCTGACCCTGCATCCGGGAACGGATGAGGCGCCGCTCGCCCAGAACATCATCGCCATGTCCTATTACGACCAGGTGCTGGATCCGAAGCGCGATCAGACCAACGCGCGCGAATCCCTCAAGGCGTATCAGACCCTGGCTCAGCGCTATCCCGAATCGCGCTACGCCGCGGAGGCCCAGAACCGCATCCGTATTTTGCGCAATCTGCTGGCCGCCAATTCCATGACCATCGGCCGGTATTATCTGCGCGACCACGATTATCTCGCCGCCATCAACCGCTTCCGCGACGTGGTGACCGAGTATCAGCAGACCGAGCAGGTGGAAGAGGCCTTGATGCGCCTCACCGAGGCTTATCTGGCGCTCGGCATCGTGAACGAGGCGGAGACCGCCGCCGCGGTGCTCGGTCACAATTTCCCGAACAGCAAATGGTATCAGCGCTCCTATTCGCTGTTGCAGAAGGCTGGCCGCACGCCCCACGAACATGCAGGCTCCTGGATCACCGAGACCTTCCGAAGTGAAGGCAATCCGGCCTGACGCCCAGCCATGCTGACTTCTCTGTCGATCCGCGACATCGTTCTGATCGACAAGCTCGACCTCGTTTTCGGCGAGGGGCTTTCGGTCCTGACCGGTGAAACCGGCGCCGGTAAATCCATCCTGCTCGACGCCTTCACCCTGGCCATCGGTGGCCGGGGCGATGCCGCGCTGGTGCGTCGGGGGGCTTCCCAGGGCCAGGTCACGGCCGTCTTCGAGCCGGCTCCGGGGCATCCTGTTCTCAAGCTCCTGGACGAGAACGATATCGTCCAGGAAGGAACGCTGATTCTCCGGCGCGTTCAGAACAGCGACGGGCGCACCCGCGCCTTTCTCAACGATCAGACCGTCAGCGTTCAGCTCCTGAAGCAGGTGGGGCAGATGCTGGTCGAGATCCACGGCCAGCACGACGACCGTGCCCTGATCGACCCGAGCGGCCACCGCGACCTGGTCGATGCCTTTGCCGGGCTGACCGGCGATGTCGCCCGGCTCGGAGATCTTTGGGAGGCTTGGAAGGCGGCGGAACACGCCCTTGCCGAGCACCGGCGCGAGATCGAAGCGATCCGCGCCAATGCCGATTTCGTCTCCCACGCCTTGGAGGAGCTCCGCGCCCTGGATCCGCAAGAAGGCGAAGAGGAGAATCTCGCCGACCGGCGTGCGCTCATGATGAATGCGGAGAAGATCGCCAGCGAGCTGAACGAAGCCCTCGATGCTCTGCAAGGGGAGGGCACCGGCCAGGCCCGCGTGGCCGCGGCCCTGCGCCGTATCGAGAGGCAGACCGAGAGCGCCAATGCGCTGCTCACACCCGTGGCCGAGGCGCTCGAGAAGGTGCTGCTGGAGACCGAGAACGCCCGCACCACCATCGAGCGCAGCCTGGCCGAAGCGGCATTCGAGCCGGAGGAGCTGGAGCAGGCGGAGGAACGCCTGTTCGCGCTCCGCGCGCTCGCCCGCAAGCACAAGGTGATGGTGGACGACCTCCCGGCGCTGACCGCCAAGCTGGAGGAGGAGCTGGAAAATCTGGAGCAGGGCGAAAGTCGGCTGGATACCCTGACTCAAGATGTGGCGAAAGCTCGCCAAGCCTTTGAAACCAAAGCGGTCGAGATCAGCGACGCCCGCATGAACGCCGCCGCCAAGCTCGACGAGGCGATCGTCGCGGAGTTGGGGCCGCTCAAGCTGGAGAAGGCCCGCTTCATCACCAAGCTCGATCGGCTGCCCCTCGACCAGGGCGGCCCGAGCGGCATCGACCGCGTCGCCTTCCATGTTCAGACCAATCCCGGGACCGAGCCGGGGCCGCTGATGAAGGTCGCCTCCGGCGGCGAGCTGGCGCGCTTCATCCTCGCCCTGAAGGTGGTGCTCGCCTCTCGCGGCTCCGCGCCCACCCTGGTCTTCGACGAGGTCGATACCGGCGTCGGGGGCGCCACCGCGGCCGCCATCGGCGAACGGCTTGCCCGCCTTGCCGATCAAGTTCAGGTGCTCGTCGTGACCCACGCGCCCCAGGTGGCGGCCCAGGCCGCCGGTCATTTGCGTATCGCCAAGGAATCGGTGGATGGCGCCAAGGGCGAGGCCGTCGCCACCCGGGTCATCGCTCTGGAAGGCGAGCATCGTCGCGAGGAGATCGCCCGCATGCTGGCCGGCCAGACCATCACCGACGAGGCCCGGGCGGCTGCCGAGCGGCTGATGGGGCGAACGTCATGAGCAAGGCCAAGATGAGTAAGGCCAAGACGAGCAAGGCCAATCAGCCGGCAAGCGATACGGCGGCAGGGGACGCCGAGAGTGCCGGCTTTCCCGATATCGCGCCCGAGGCGTTGACGGAGGATCAGGCCGCCGCCGAGCTGAAGCGCCTGGCCCGGGAGATCGCCAAGAACGACGAGCTCTATTACGTGAAGGACGCGCCGGTTATTTCCGACGCCGAATACGACGAGCTGCGCCTGCGCAACGAGGCCATCGAGACGTTGTTTCCCCAGCAGGTCCGCTCCGACAGCCCGTCTTTTCGCGTCGGTGCGGCCCCGTCCGCCGCCTTCAGCAAGGTGCGCCACAAGGTGCCCATGCTCTCCCTCTCCAACGTCTTCGACGACGAGGGCGTGGCGGAGTTCGTCGCCCGTATCCGCCGTTTCCTCAACCTCGGCGAGGATCGGCCGCTGGAATTCACCGCCGAGCCGAAGATCGACGGGCTCTCCATCAGCCTGATCTATCAGGGCGGCCGGCTGCGCCAGGCCGCGACCCGCGGCGACGGCTATGAAGGCGAGGATGTCACAGCGAATGTGCGGACGGTTTCCGACATCCCGCAAACCGTCACCGCCAAGGATTTCCCCGATCCGTTCGAGATCCGCGGCGAGATCTATATGAGCAAGAGCGCCTTCCTCTCCCTCAATCAGGAGCAGGAGAGAAAGGGCGAGCGGCTGTTCGCCAACCCGCGCAATGCCGCTGCCGGCTCCTTGCGGCAGCTCGACCCCAAGATCACCGCCAGCCGGCCGCTCGCCTTCTTCGCCTATGCCTGGGGCGAGGTGGCCTCGCTCCCCTCCGAGACCCAATGGGGCGTCTACGACGCCATGAAGCGCTGGGGCTTTCCGGTGAATCCGCTGATGCGCCTTGCCGACAGCCTGCACGCCATGCTCGCCACCTATCATCACATCGAGGGGGAGCGCGCCGATCTCGACTACGATATCGACGGCATCGTCTATAAGCTCGACTCCCTCGCCCTGCAGGAGCGGCTGGGCTTCGTCTCCCGCTCCCCCCGCTGGGCCGTGGCGCAGAAATTCCCCGCCGAGCAGGCGGTCACCGTCCTGCGCGAGATCGATATCCAGGTCGGCCGCACCGGCGCGCTCACCCCCGTCGCCAAGCTGGAGCCGGTCACCGTCGGCGGCGTCGTGGTGCAGAACGCCACCTTGCATAACGAGGACTATATCGCCGGCATCGGCGCCAAGGGCGAGCCGATCCGCGAGGGGCGCGATATCCGCGAAGGCGACACGGTGATCGTGCAGCGGGCCGGCGACGTCATCCCGCAAGTGGTCGATGTCGTCTTAGAGAAGCGGCCTAAGGATTCGAAACCGTTCGAGTTTCCGACCCTGTGCCCCGCCTGCGGTAGCCATGCGGTGCGCGAGGTGAACGAGAAGACGGGCAAGCGCGATGCGGTCCGCCGCTGCACCGGCGGGCTGATCTGCCCGGCCCAGCGTGTCGAGCGGCTGAAGCATTTCGTCTCCCGCAACGCCTTCGATATCGAAGGCCTCGGCGAAAAGAACATCCAGAGCTTCTACGAGGAGGGGCTGATCCAGTCCCCGCCGGATATCTTCGCCTTGCGGGAGAAGAATGAAGCGGCGAAGGAGAAGCTTCAGGACCGCGAGGGTTGGGGCGAGACCTCCGTCGCTAATCTCTTCAAGGCCATCGACGAGCGCCGCAAGGTTCCGCTGGACCGCTTCATCTTCGCCCTCGGCATCCGGCATGTGGGCGAGATCACAGCACGGCTCCTCGCCCGCACCTATGGCGATACCGAGACCTTCATGACGGCCATGCAGGAAGCCGCCGCCGACAGGGAAAGCGAAGCCTTCGCCGAGCTCGACAATATCGAAGGCATTGGCACCGTCGTGGCCGACGCCATCGTCGAGTTCTTCGCCGAGCCCCACAATGTCGAGGTGGTGAAGGAGCTGTTGCAGGAGGTGGAGCCTCAAGCGCTGGAAAGCCGCGATACCACGTCGCCCATCGCGGGCAAGCGCGTGGTCTTCACCGGCTCTCTGGAGCAGATGACCCGCTCCGAGGCCAAGGCCACCGCGGAACGTCTCGGCGCCAAGGTCTCCGGCTCCGTCTCCAAGAACACCGATTACGTGGTGGCGGGGCCTGGTGCCGGCTCCAAGCTGAAGAATGCGAATGATCTCGGCGTCGAGGTGCTTTCCGAGGATGATTGGCTGAAGCTGATCGGCAGCGCCTAACCAGGCCTTCCCTTCGTCATGCCCGGACTTTATCCGGGCATCCACGTCGTTTCCTCTCAGCCGACACCGCGGTTCCAACAAGCGCTGGGAGCAAGCGGCGAGGTAACGGCATGGATCGCCGGGTCGAGCCCGGCGTGACGACAATTGTTGCGCCTAGCCGTACCGGATCTTCATCGCCAGGATCGCCAGCGCCAGCGAGAGCGTGATCGTGTTGGCGATCATCATCGGCCAGTTCCAGATCATCACCCCGAAGGTGAGCCAGGCGGCGACGCCCGAGGCGAAGGTGACGTACATCCACAGGGAGATCGCCCGTGTCTCCTTGTGGCGGATGATGTGCAGCGCCTGAGGCACGAAGGCGATGGTGGTCAGGGTCGCCGCGATCGCCGACACCAGATTGGCCCAGAAGTCGAACACTATTGCAGCGCCGCCGTGGCCTTCGCCAGCCAATCGCGCGTCTCCGCGTCGACCAGCGGCTCCAGCGCCTCCCGCACCCGCCCGTGATAGGCGTTGAGCCAGGAAAGCTCCTCGGAGGTCAGCAGGATCGGCTCGATCAGCCGCGGGTCGTAAGGGGCGAGCGTCAGGGTCTCGAACCCCATCATCTCCCGTTCGCCGCCCTCTATCGGGGCAGGGGGCGTCACCAGCACCAGATTCTCGATGCGAATGCCGTATTCCCCCTCCCGGTAATAGCCCGGCTCGTTGGAGAGGATCATGCCCGGCTTCAACTCCACCGTGCCGGTGCGGGAGAGCCGCTGCGGTCCCTCATGCACCGAGAGGAAGCTGCCGACTCCGTGCCCCGTGCCGTGATCGTAGTCGAGCCCCGCCAGCCAGAGAGGAACGCGCGCCAGCGGGTCGAGGTCTTGCCCGCGGGTCTTCTCCGGAAAACGTGCCTTCGAGACCGCGATATGGCCTTTCAGCACCAGCGTGTAGTGCCGGCGCATCTGAGGGCTGGGCTGGCCGATGGCGACGGTGCGCGTGATATCCGTCGTGCCGTCTTCGTATTGCGCGCCGGAATCGATCAGATAGAGGCTGTTCGGCATTAGCTTTTGCGCCGTCGCCGCCATGGGCCGGTAATGCACCACCGCGCCGTTCGGCCCGGCGGCCGAGATGCTGTCGAAACTGATCTCTTTCAACTCGCCCGTATCCGCCCGGAACGATTCGAGTTTTTCCGCCGCCTGGACCTCGTCGAGCGTGCCGCTGGCCGCGGCCGCGTCGAGCCAGGCGAGGAAGCGAACCATGGCTGCCCCGTCGCGCAAATGCGCCGCCCGCGCGCCGGCGATCTCGGCCTCCGTCTTCACCGCCTTGGCGGCGATGCAGGGATCGGTCCGGTGCAGGATCTCCGCCCCCGCCGCCTTCAGCGTATTCTCGTAGCGAGCCGGCGTGGTGGAAGGATCGAGCTTGACCTTGGCCTTCGTCGCGCCGAGCACCTGAAGCCTTTCGTCGAGCTCCGCGGGCGGCAGGAATTCGACCGTGCCGGCAAGCGCCCCGCGGACATTGTCGCCGAGCTTCTTGGGATCGATGAAGAGCGTCGGCCGCCCTTCCGCCGGCACCACGGCGGTGGCGATCACCACCGGCAGATGCTTGATGTCCGAACCGCGGATATTGAACAGCCAGGCGACGGAATCGAGCATGGTGACGAGCAGCGCGTCAGCCTTGGCATGTCTCAGGCTTTCCTGAATGTCCGCGATCTTCTCGGCCGTGCCTTTTCCGGAGAAGGCGAGGCCATGAGGATAGGCCGGCCCGTCCGGCGGGGCGGGGCGGTCGGTCCACAGCGTATCGATCGGATTGGCGCGCAAAGGCAGAAGCGCGATGCCCGCCTCATCCAATCGCTGCTTCAGCCGCGCGATTTCACCGACCGTATGCAGATTGACGTCGTAGCCGACCGCGTCGCCCCTTTGCAGCGTTTCCGCGATCCAGTGGGAGGGGCGGTGGCCGGGCACCTGCAAGATCTCGAAGAGGCCGGTATCGACCTGTGCCTTCGCCTGCAGGGTATAGCGCCCATCGACGAACAGCACCGCCTCCGTCTCGGCCACGATGGCCGTGCCGGCGGAGCCGGAGAATCCGGTCAGCCAGTGCAGCCGCTCCGCATGGGGCGGCAGGAACTCGTTCTGATGCTCGTCGCTATGGGGCACGAGGAAGGCCTGCACGCCTTCCTCGGCCATCGCGGCCCGCAAATCTTTCAGCCTGCCGGCGGTATCGCCCTTGGGCGCCGTCTCTTCGAAGTCTTGAAACATGGCGGCTATGTAAGCCGGGAGGAGCGGGCGATCAATCGAAGACCCGCATGGCCGAACGCCGCTGCAACACCAGCGTGGCCCAACCGTCGAGCAGGATTCGCGCCTTCACGACGAATCCGAAGGCCCGGTAATAGGCGGTGATGCTCGCCGCCTGATCCGCCGTGATGCCGGAGAGCACGGCCAGACCGCCCGGTGCGGTGTGGTTGGCGAAGCCGGCGACCAGATCGATCAGGATCGATTTCAGCAGGTTGCCGAACACGAGATCGGCTTTCACGCCCACAAGCGCAGGATGCTCGAATCCATGGCAGGCGAAGAAGCGGATTTGCGGCGTTCCGTTGAGCGTGGCGTTCTCCTTGGCAATCCTGACGGCCGCCGCGTCGTTGTCCGTCGCGATGATGTCCGCTTGCGAGAATTTGGCGGCCGCAATGGCCAGCACCCCGCTTCCCGTGCCGATATCCAGCACCCGCTCGGGCCGATGGGATTTCAGGATCGCGTCCAGCGCCAGAAGGCATCCTCTCGTGCTGGCGTGATGGGCCGTGCCGAAGGCGAGGGACGCGTCGATCTCGATCGCCCCACGCGAATGCGCCACCGTCTCGTGGCTGCCATGCACGATGAAGCGGCCCGCTTCGACCTTGCCGCGCTGACCCTGGGAGAGGGTGATCCAATCCTCGTCGGCGATGATCTCTACTCGCAGCGGCCCCACCGCAGCACCGTCGGCCGCGATATCCACCATGGCTTGGAGCGCGGCCAGATCCGGCTCTTCCGTGAAATGGGCGAAGACCTCCGCCCGGTCGGGCGCGATCTCGAAATGCCCGACCGCGTCCGGGGCGGGCCAGGTCTCCTCCAAGGCTGCGGCGATACGGGCCGCCGCCGAGAGAGGCGTCTCCAAGCTGACGGATCGACGGGCGGGGGCTGACGGGGTAGCGTGGGTCATCTCACCTAATTTCGCGGGGGGACTGGCGGGGGCCAGATCCAGCCTCTCGCGGTTAGCCCAAGGGGACGGCTGGCGCAATGACTGTATCGACGAGCGACGATTCTCCGGTGTCGGGCGACGGACCGCAGCTTCGCCGGTCGATCGGCCTGTGGCAGATGGCGCTCTATGGCCTCGGCAGCATGCTGGGCGCCGGTATCTACGGCCTGATCGGCAAGGCGGCAGGGCAGGTGGGCAATGCCGTCTGGCTCGCCTTCCTGGTGGCCTTCGTCGCCGCCATGCTGACGGGGCTTTCCTATGCTTCTCTCGGCTCGCGCTATCCCAAGGCCGGCGGCGCGGCCTATATCTCCCACCGCGCCTTCGCCTGGCCGCTGCTGAGCTTCACCGTCGGGCTGGCGCTCGTCTGCTCGGGCCTGACCTCGGTCGCCACCCAGTCCCGGGTCTTCGCCGCCAATCTCGCCGATCTGATGGGGATCGAGTCCCTGCCGTTGAGCGCGCTCGCCATCGGCTTCCTGCTGCTGCTCGCCGGCATCGTCTTCCGAGGTATCCGGGAATCCATGTGGGTCAACGTGATCTGCACCCTGGTCGAGGCGACCGGTCTGCTTCTCGTCATCGCCGTCGGCATCTCCTATTGGGGCACGGTCGATTATTTGGAGATGCCGAGAATCCCCGGCCAGGACACCCAGTGGCTGCTGGTCCTGCAGGGTGCGGTGCTCACCTTCTTCGCCTTCATCGGCTACGAGGACACCATCAACGTCGCCGAGGAGGTGAAGAATCCGGGACGCAACGTGCCCCTCGGCATCGTGCTCGCCATGTCCGGTGCGGCGTTGCTCTATGTGGCGATCGCGATCACCGCGGTCTCCGTGGTGCCGTGGGACGAGCTCGCCGAGGCGCCGGGTCCCATCACCGAGGTGGTGGCCCGAGCCGCGCCGGTCATTCCGCCCATCGTCTTCACCGCCATCACCATCTTCGCCGTGGCCAATACCGCGCTGGTCAATTTCGTCACCGCCTCGCGCCTGGTCTACGGCATGGCCCGCGAAGGGCTGCTGCCGAAAGCGCTCGGCAAGATCCATCCCACGCGGCGCACGCCCCACATAGCCATCCTCGTGCTGTTCGCCATCGTGGCGCCGCTCGCCCTTGCCGGCACCATCTCCGATCTCGCCGCGGCGACGGTGCTGCTCCTGCTCACCGTCTTCACCGTGGTGAATGCCGCCCTGCTCGTGCTGAAGAACCGGAAGGACGAGCCCAAGGGCCAGTTCGAGATTCCGATCGTCGTGCCGGCGCTCGGCGCGCTGACCTGCCTCACGCTTCTGTCGGTGCGGGTGACGACCGGCGATCTCACCGCGCCTCTCGTGGCCGGCGTTCTATTGGCGGGCATCGTGGTGATCTATGCGGTGCTGCGCCCCAAGGGGGTGCCGAAGGCGGAAATGCCCTTGCCGCCCGACGGTTGATCGGGGCCGGCGCTCTAAAGCGCATCGAAAGCGGGCTTCGGCCGCTCCATGCAGGCCGGATCCATCAACCCATCCCAAAGAATGTCGAGATGGGCACGGGCGCTCTCCGGCGCCATCACGGTAAGATCGCCGTCCGGCGTTTCCGAAACGATGCCATCCGCCTTCAGGCGCCTCAGCGCATCTGCCATGTCGAAGGTCACGGAGGTCCTGCAGATCTCGCGCAGGAAGTGCTGGATCTCTTCCCCGATCTCCTTCAGATCGCCGCGCGAGACGCGCTGTCGCCGGGCCAGGAACACGTAGAGCAGCATGTCTTCCTTGGTGTCTTCCTCTTCCGCCCGATCGGCGATCAGGGTCAGCGCCCCGCGATTATTCGCCAGGGTGCAGAAATAGAGATTCTGGGCCAGCACCATCATGTAGCGGTTGCGCGTGTTGAAAAACCCCATCACCTGACGAAAGATCACGCCCGAAAGCCCGGCGAGGGCCACCGCCAGGGTGATCGGGTTGGTGGCGACCAGGAGCTTGCTGGCGGAGCCGGCGATGCCCGCCACCGTCCCGCCCCCTGCCGTCACCAAGAGCTTCATCTTGTCGAAGGGGCGAAAAGCGATCTTTGTGTTGGGGAACAGCATCTCCACATCGGTCTGTGGGATGCGTTTGAAAAGCTTCAAATAGATGTGGTCGCTAGTGACGCCGACCGGAAGCTTGCTGCGCAGCTTGCGGACCTTCTTCGCCGCCCGCGTACGGTCGATGCCGTCCTGCTTCATCACCTCTTCGATGCGCCGCTCCGTCGGCTTCAGCTTGAGCAACAGAAAGAGCCGCTGAAACAGCGGCTCGTCGAAGCGTTCCTTGCGCAGATAAAGCAGCCAGGGATTGCGCGCTTCCCGCACCCGTTCGATCTTGCCGCGATAATAGAGCAGCATGTCGTCGAAGGCGGAAAGATCGACATTGAGATGGAGCCCGTAAGGAGTCTTCGCCTCGAGCAGCTGTTGGATATCCGATTCCCGCAGCCTGCGGTAGTTGGCGCTTTCGAGCAGCGCCTGCACCCCGTCGATGAACTGCCGGTGGGCGGTCTCCTTCTCCGTCTTCGTCACATCGGTCTGGCAAGACGTGTCGCCGTCGGGCAGGAAGGGCAGGTAGTCTTCCAGAAGATGCAGCAGCCGCGCCCGGTATTGGCTGTGGCGCCAGGCGGCCAGGCAATGCAGCGCATGGCTGAAGCGCGCGACATCCGCACCGTCGTGCTTCAACAGTTCGAGCAGGCTGGTGCGGAGATATTTTCGGGTAAGCGGAATGAAATGGCCCGGCGGCTCGGACGTGCCGGGCGAGCCGACGGCGGGAGGCGAGACCTCCGCCGCCGCTGGTGATCGGCCGTTAGGTTTGGTCGTCGACATCCGCGCCGGGGGCGTTCTTCTTGATCGACTCGATGGCGCTTATGGCGGACGCCTTCGCCTTGTAGCCTTCCGAGCCGAACATCACCTCGCCGTTGGACGCTTTGAAGCGGAAACGTGTCTCGCCCTTCTTGTCGGTATAAACTTCGAATTTGTAAGCCATGCTGAAACCCCCGTGGCGGCAATCAAACTTGCGAAAGATATTGAATGAACGCGACCCGCATATGACGCGTCGCGTGGCAGAGTGTAGCTGAGAGAAAACCCGCCGCAACTCGGCGAGTGCAAAAGATGTGGCTTAGGGCACGTAGCCGAGTTTGCGCGCCGTCTTCGTGATGAAGCCGAGATTGGGATAGAGCGCGCTCGCCACGCTCCGCTTACGCCGCTGCAATGCGGCCAGCGCCGGAGGCAATCCTTGTTGGGCCGAGATCACGCCCATGAAATAGAGCGTGCCGTCCGGCTTCTCCACGAACAACGCGCCACCGCTATCGCCGGGAAAGACCAGGGATTCCATGCACCAGACGGCAGGAGGGAAATCGGCTCCCGCCGTCGGCAGCAAAGACGGGTGCTGAGGCCGCGTGTAGCGGTTGCGGAAGCACTCCGTGCTCCGCATGATCGCCACCGCCTGATAGCGCCGGATGCCGGCGTTATCGCATCCCCGCATCGGCTCGCAATGGTCGGCGCCGAAGGCGACGATCACGCCGCGGCCGTCCAAGGGGCCCAGCGCGCGGTCTCCGTCGCCGGCGGAAACATCCGCCGCCTCGGGCGTCTGCGGCCGGTCGTCGGCATGATAGCGTGGTTTTTGAGCGAGCGTCGCTTCACGGGCCAGCTGGAAAAGCCCCGGCGGAAGACCCACGGCCACGGGCTCCTCTGTGACGATCACCGCCACGTCGTGAATGAACCGGTCGCCGGCATTCGAGTTCCGGATCACGCGCTGCCAATCGGGTGAGACATCCACATCCGAAACGGCGTATTCGCGGGCTTCTCCATGGTGGGTCACCGAGACCGTCAGCGCCTCGGCCGAGACATATTCGTCGACATAGACGAGGCCGCCGCGCCAATAGACTTTCTTCTGCACGCAATGGGCCGCCGTCACCACGATGCGGGGATACAGCACCGTGCCGGAGCACATCAGCTTGCCGTCGCGCTTGATTTCGACAACGAAGGGGAAGCGATCGCCGTTATCGGTCGTCGCGCCGGACAAAGCCCAGGCCGGCGTGAGCGCCAGCAGGCAGAAAAGCATCCCTAAGATCAGGCTGCGCATGGGGCCTCCTGTCATCTGGAATACTTATTCTAGCTGGAATTGCCAGAATGTCCCGGCTCTTGGTGACGCAGTGCACAATAATTTGTGAACGCGAAGCGAAGCATTCATCAAAGCCAAGCGAAGCATTCATGGAAGCCAAGCGAAGCATTCGCGAAGAGAGCGGCGTTCAGGCGGGCTCCACGAAGCTGTCGACCACCTTCTTGCGGCCCGCTTTCTCGAAATCCACCGTCAGTTTGTTACCGTCGATATTGGCGATGCTGCCATAGCCGAACTTCTGATGGAAAACCCGCATGCCGGTGCGGAAGCCGCCCCCTTCCGCGGTGCTGGCGGCCACCAGAGTACCTTCGATGGTGAGCGGCTCGCGCCGTCTTTGCGGATTGCCGGTATCGGGGCGGTTTCGTTGCGCCCGCTGCCAGCCCGGCGTCTCGTAGAAGCCGCCGGCGAACACGGTCTCCACCGTATCGAAACGGCTGGCACCGTAGCCGCCATAGCCCGTGTCCTCCACCACGTCGACATGGTCGACGGGCAGCTCGTCGATGAAGCGCGACGGGATCGCCGACTGCCACGTGCCGTGGGTGCGCCGGTTCTGGGCGAAGGTGATCTTGGCGCGGCTCCGCGCCCGGGTCAGGCCGACATGGCCGAGCCGGCGCTCTTCCTCCAGGCCGGACCGGCCGGATTCGTCGAGGCTCCGCTGATGGGGGCACAACCCTTCCTCCCAGCCGGGCAGGAAGACCGTGTCGAACTCCAGCCCCTTGGCGCTGTGCAGGGTCATCAGATTGACCCGATCCTCGCTCTCCTCCGTTTCCCGGTCCATCACCAGGGTCACGTGCTCCATGAAGCCGGCCAGGGTCTCGAACTCGTCCATGAAGCGGATCAGCTCTTTCAGATTGTCGAGGCGGGTATGGGCCTGGGGGCTCTTCTCGTTCTGCCACATGGCCGTGTAGCCGGACTCGTCCAGGATCAGCTCGGCCAGATCCGTGTGCTTCATGCTGTCGACAAGGCCGCGCCAGCGGTCGAAGGAGGCGATCAGCCCGGCGAGGGATTTCCGCGCCCGTGCCGTCAGCTCCTCGGTCTCCACGATCATCCGCGCCGCCTGCGTCAGCGGCACGCCGCGCGCCCGCGCCAGCTGGTGCACCGCCTTCACGCTGGAATCGCCGAGCCCCCTTCGCGGCACGTTGACAATGCGCTCGAACTTGATGTCGTTCGCCGGGTTGAGGGTGACGGCGAGATAGGCGATGGCATCGCGGATCTCCTGCCGCTCGTAGAAGCGCGGACCGCCGATCACCCGGTAGGGCAGGCCGAGATTCAAAAAGCGCTCCTCGAAGGCGCGCATCTGGAAGCTCGCCCGCACCAGGATGGCGATCTCGTTCAGCGCGTGACCCTGGCGCTGCAGCTGCTCGATATCCTCGCCGATGATCCGGGCCTCTTCCTCGTCGTCCCAGCAGCCCTGCAGACTCACCTTTTCGCCGGACTTGTCCTCGGTATGCAGCGTCTTGCCGAGCCGTCCCTCGTTATGGGCGATCAGCCCGGACGCCGCGCCGAGGATATGGCCGGTGGAGCGATAGTTGCGCTCCAGGCGGATCACCTTGGCGCCGGGAAAGTCCTGCTCGAAGCGGAGGATGTTGTCGACCTCCGCCCCGCGCCAGCCATAGATCGACTGGTCGTCGTCGCCGACGCAGCAGATATTCGGATTTCCTTGGGCGAGCAGCCGCAGCCAGAGATACTGGGCCACGTTGGTGTCCTGATACTCGTCCACCAGCATGTAGCGGAAGCGTTGCTGGTACTGCGCCAGCACGTCCGGATGCTCCTGAAAGAGCCGGAGATTCTCCAATAGCAGATCGCCGAAATCGACGACGTTCAGTTCCTTCAGCCGCTTCTGATAGGCGGCGTAGAGTTCCGCGCCCTTGCCGTTGCCGAAGGCGAAGCTCTCGCCGTCGGGCACGCGTTTCGGGGTGATGCCGCGATTCTTCCAGCTGTCGATCAATCCCGCCAGCATGCGCGCCGGCCAGCGCTTCTCGTCGATATTCTCCGCCGACAGAAGCTGCTTCAAAAGCCGGATCTGATCGTCGACATCGAGCACCGTGAAGGAGGGCTTGAGATCGACCGCCTCCGCATGGCGCCGCAGGATCTTCACGCCGATGGCGTGGAAGGTGCCGAGCCAGGGCATGCCTTCGACCACGCCGCCGATCATCTGGCCGATGCGGGTCTTCATCTCCCGCGCCGCCTTGTTGGTGAAGGTGACGGCGAGGATCTCGCCGGGCCGCGCCTTGCCGAGATTGAGGATGTGGCTGATGCGGGTGGTCAGCACCCGGGTCTTGCCCGTGCCGGCGCCTGCCAGCACCAGAACGGGCCCGTCCAGCGTCTCCACCGCCTCGCGCTGCTCCGGATTGAGCGCATCGAGATAGGGCACGGCCGGACGCCCCATGGCGCGCTGGGAAAGCGGCCGGTCGTCTTGCGTGTCGGCCGCCTCTGCAGCCGATAGGTGATTCTTTGCCATATGGTCCGAGATATAGCATGCGTCTGGGCGCAAAAAAGGACCGGGCCTGCGGCACGCCCGCTCGCCTGCGCGAACAAGGCGTTTTGGACGCCATCTCTTCACCGAAAGTTGTTGGTGATTGTGGCCCGGATGCACTGGCTTTGGGTCTGCGATTCCTTAAATTGTCGCGAGTCGGCGCGTTCCGCCCGGCACTTACCGTACATTCTGAAAGCGATCGTTGAGACTGGGAGAAGAGGGATATGCGCGGGCTGTTGAAATCGATTTTGGTTCTCTGCGGATTTGCCGCTATCGGTTTGGCAGGCGCGTCGCCGGCTACGGCCGGCTGCGAGCTGATCAAAGCGACCAATAGTGCGGAATCGCCGCGCGCTGCAGCGCGCGCGTCGCAAGCGAGCGCCGCCGAGGTGGCAAAGCAAGTCCAGCGCAGACGCGGCTGGAGCTATGTCAGCATGCGCGCCAGGAAGGTCGAGCCCGATCCTTTCTGGAAATCCGTGCGTCCCGTGGTGCCGAAGGAGATCCTGATCAAGCCGGATATCGTCACCTCCAAGACCTACACCCAGTGCTGGCCTGGTGTCGTGGTGCCCTATGTCTGCACCTCCGGCGCTGTCGCCTGCGGCAATTGAGGCGCGTCTTTCGCCTCGTCCAGGTCTGAGAACGGGACAATCCGGCGCATGGCGAGTGCCTCACGCTCGCCACAACCGTCCGTAACCTCCTTTCCGTGAAACTTCGCATCCACGGGGACGGAGTGTGACGGATAGGACTATGCGGAAAGTGCCGGACTATACGCTTCGCGAGCGGATCGCCGATAGCTGCGTGCATGTCATCGGCGTTGCGGCCAGCCTGATCGGGCTGGGAAGCCTGCTCGCCATCGGCGTGACCTCGAACACCGCGCTGTGGGTCGTGAGCCTCACGATCTACGGACTGGCGCTGGTCGCCTGCTTCACCTGTTCCGCCTGCTACCATCTGATCGTGCGGCCGAAGCTCAAGGCGATCTTTCATCGTCTCGACCATGCCGCGATCTTCCTGATGATCGCCGGCACCTATACGCCCTTCGCCCTGATGAAGATGGACGCATCGACCGGCCATACGCTGTTGGCCGTGGTCTGGACCATTGCCCTGGTGGGGGTGGCCATCAAGCTTGCCGCGCCGCGCTATCTCGAGGGCGTTTCCACCGCGCTTTATCTGGTGCAGGGCTGGGCCGTGATCGCCGCCTGGACGCCGCTTACAGAAGCGGTCTCCGAGCGCGTCGCCGTTTTGCTCGCCCTGGGCGGTCTGCTCTATACGATCGGCGTGATCTTTCACCTGTCACGCTTGCCGTACCAAAATGCGATCTGGCACGGCTTCGTGCTTTGCGCCGCCAGCGTGCATTATGCCGCCGTGATCGATGCGGTGCAGGGATAATCGGGGTCCGGCTTCCGGCCCCACGGGCTGCGAACGGGCGCGCCGCCTAAAAATTGCGCCGGATAGCCGTTGATTGTGCCGCAGTTTGCGGGCTTCTTTAGGGTAGGGTGCGGGAATCGGTGTTGATTTCGCTATCGGCCGGGGTCCATCGGGCTCCGGGAGCGATGGCCCGCAATCCTGCGAGGAGGCCGCGAGGTCTAGGCGAAGCAGCCCTGGAGATTGGGCTCGGTCCGAAGCCGAGAATTCGGTCCGAAGATGAGAATGAGACGGCGTGAACGCCCCTAAGGTCGAACTTCCGTGAATTCTTTTCTGCTCTCATTGACGGTATTGCTGATCGTCGCCTTGAGCGCGCTCTTCGCGATTCCCTACTTCGTCGACTTCAACGATTACCGCGACGTCTTCGAAGCCCAGGCGACCAAGGTGATGGGCCGCGAGGTCGCCGTGCGGGGGCCGGTCGCGCTCAAGCTTCTGCCGGTGCCGGAGCTGCGCTTCGAGCAGGTCACGGTCGCAAATGCCGATGGCGGGACCGCGCTGCCCTTCATGGAGGCGCATTCCCTGCAGGCCTCCCTCAATATCGGCGCTCTCTTGCGCGGCACCGTGGAGACCCAGCAACTCACCATCGTCGATCCCGTGCTGCGGCTGAACGTGAACCCCGACGGCACGGGCGCCTGGTCCGATGTCGGCTTGCACGAGGCCGCCTTGCCCTTCGCGCCGAAGCGTGTGGCTTTCGATTCCGTCACCGTCACGGGCGGCCGGATCGAGATCTATAGGCAGGGCGAGGCCGTCGCTGCCATCCGGGATATCGACGGGGAGGCCACCGCCGGCAGCCTCACCGGCCCGTACAAGGTGTCCGCCACGTATCTGTTCGACGATGCCCGCCAGGAAATCCGCTTCTCCACCGGCACGGCGGAGCAGGGCGGCGATTTCCGCTTGAAGGCGCGGATCAGCGAGCTGGCGTCCGGCACCGCGCTGCTGTTCGACGGTCTGGTCGGCGGTCTGCGAACCACGCCCCATTACGATGGCGACGTCACCGCGCGCCTCCTGCCGTATCGTCCCCCGCCGCTATCCGAGACCGCCATCTTCGATGGTGTGCCGATCGCCACCCGTCAGGACGGGGATCAAGACGGGGAAGGGGCGCAGCCTCAGCCCGCACCGCCCCAGCCCCAGCCCCGGGACGCCATGTCCCTCGTGGAGATGAAGGGCAAGCTCGAGGCGCGTCCCAACAGGGTTGCTCTTTCGCCCTTCGAGCTGACCATTCACAGCCGCGGCCGCTCCCAGATGCTGAAAGGCAAGTTCGCCGTCGATCTCGTCGCCACCGAAGAGGCGACGGGCGAGGTGTCGGCACGCTGGGTCGATGTCGATGCGCTTCTGTCCGATCCCGAAGCGGCCGTCGCGCCCGATCCGGCCTCGCGCCTGCAGCGTCTCGCCGTTTTGGCGCTCCAGCAGGCCGGGCGTTTCGACGCCGCCAATTTCGATATCCGTGTCGATCAGGCGAGCCTCGGCGGCGATCTGGTGACCGATATCGACTTGAAACTCGCCTCCGAAGGCGACCGGCTCACCATCGAATCCCTCGATGCGCGGCTTCCCGGCGACACGGAGATCGACGTCGAAGGCGTGATCGCGAAGAACGATTTCCATCCCGTCTTCAAGGGCAAGCTCGGGCTTGCCGGTGAACGACTCGCCACCCTTACCCGCTGGGCCGTGGGTGAGCGCGGACTCGCCGGGAAGGCCAGCGCCGGCGAATTCTCGTTTCAAGCGAATGCCGAGCTTTCGCCTGACATCGTCGTCCTCAGCGAGATCCAGGGCGAGATCAGCGGCACCAATTTCGGCGGTGCGCTGCGCTACGAAACGGGCGAGCAACGGACACTCGATCTCGCTCTCGAGAGCGAGCGTCTTGATCTCCGCGAGGTTATGGGAGAGGGCGGGGTTTCACGTCTTTGGGCCGGCAAGCCGGAGCAGGCGGCGGACGGCAGCCAAGCCGAGAAGACCGAGAAGGCCGGGAAGAATGAGCCCGAAGCCTCCGAGACGGATCTTTGGCAGATGCTGACCGCCTTCCAAGACGACACCGTCCATATCGCGCTCGCGCTGGACGAGCTGCTGCTGCCGGAAATGCCGACCGGCGCCCTGGACGCGCGCCTCGATTATGCCAATGACCGGCTGAGCATCCGAGCGCTCGAGTTCGAGAGCCCCGGCGCGCTCATGGTCACCGGGGAGGGCGAGCTCACCGGACTCAGCGACAAGCCGCAAGGCCGCATCGCCCTCAGCGTGAAGGGCGAAGAGCCGGAGAGCTTGAAGACCCTGGCCGGCACCTTCGGCCTCGGCGACCGGACGATCGCGAACTTCGCCCCGGTCGATCTGCGTCTCGTGCTGGCGGCGGAACGGGAGGGCGAGACCTCTCTCGGCCGTCTCGAGGCGTCGGGGACCATGAAGGGAGCAACCGTCGATCTTCACGGCTCGGCCCGCGGTGATCTGAGCGAGCTCGGCAAGACCGACATGGATATCGAAGGCGAGATCGAGGACATCACCTTGGAAACCCTGATCTCCCTGGTCGCGCCCGATCTCAGTGATGAGGAGCGCAAGAACCGTCTGGCCGAGAATGCCGATGCTAAGAACAGCCTCGCCGTCGCGTTGAAAGGCGTGCCGGAAGACGGTCTGAAGCTCAGCCTCGCGCTGGCCGGTCCCCTCGAGGCGAGCTTTGCCGGCGAGGGGGCCTATCGGGAAGAGACGCTCACCCTGCAAGGCCAGGTCAACGCGCGTGCCGACGACGCTGCCATGTTGCTCGCTCTCGCAGGTGTCGCCGTCCCGCCGAGCGCGCGCGATCTCCCCGTCGATCTTCGCGGCAAGCTCGCCAAGAAGCAGGATGAGATCCATCTCTACCCGCTTACCGGCGCCATCGGCGATGAGGCGGTGGAGCTCGGCGCCCATGTCCTCATGCGCAAGCCCGAGACGAAAATCTATCTCGATGCCACCGCCGATACCGTCTCGCTGCCCGCGCTGCTGGGCCCGCTGGTCGCTTGGGAACGCACCGCCTCAACCGAAGAGATGCTCGGCACGGTGACCCAGGGGCGGGCCGATCTCTGGCCGGCCCGCGGGTTTTCGCTCGGACCGCTGGCCTGGGCCAAGACCCAGCTTCACGTGAAGGCGAAGACCATGCATCTGGGCTCCGCCTTCCCCCTGAAGGAGGCTCAGTTCAAGGCCCAGTCCAACGACGGCAAGCTCGATATCAAGGTTCTGAAGGGGAAGCTCTTCGACGGTCTGTTCACGGCTGCCGGCAAGCTCGAGCCGCGCGGCGAGGGAGCCCATCTCGATATCCACGCCGAGCTCGCCGCGGCGAAGATGTCGCAAACGTCCCGGGCCCTGCTGGGCGATGTGCGGGCCAAGAGCGAATACGGCTTCAATATCCATCTCACGGGCGAAGGGTTGAGCCCGCCCGGTCTCGTCGCCGGCCTGAGCGGCAAGGGACGCCTGACCTTGCGTCCGGGTGAGATCCGTGGGCTAAATGCCGATGCCTATGCGAAGATGCTGCGCCAGGCCGTGAAGACCGACCAGAACCGGGTGAACGAAGAAGAGATCGTCGGTCTCGCAGAGACGCTCCAGACGGAGATAACGGAAGGTGTTTATCCCTTCGATGCCGCCGTTCTCGACTTCGAGGTGCAGAACGGCACTCTCCGTATGAAGAACGGGCGTCTCGCCAATGACGAAGCGGTGACCAAGATTTCCGGCCTCGTCGCCTTGTCGAGCCTTCGCCTGGACAGCGAATGGTCCATGTCGCTCAGAAACCCGCCGGTGGCGGATGCGCCCCCCGTCACCCTGGTGCTTGCCGGGCCCCTGGAGCGGATCGGCGAGATAACGCCCCGCATCGACACCGATGCCCTGGTCGGCCATTTCACCGTGCGCCGCATGCAGCAGGACGTGGAGCGGCTGGAAAATCTGGACGTGACCGGCCAGGGACCGCCGGAGCCCGCTCCTCTGCCGCCGCCCAAACCGAAGCCGCAATCCTCCCGCGAGCCGGCCGGTGTCGATGCGCCGGACAATGATATGGCGCCCGAGGAAGCCGCCATCGGTGCGGCGCCATCCTCCATCGAACCGGAGGCGGCGGCATTGCCGGAAGCGGACACGGCAACAGAGGATATGGACCCAGAAGGGACCCCCGCCACCATCGAGGAGCTTCTCGAAACGGAAGAGGAGCCTTCACCCGGTGAAGATCCGTCCATGACGGCGGAGGACGATAGCGAAACCGGCACGGTCAGCGTGCCGAACCGCCGGCCGCCGCCCCCGCCGCGGCGCCGGTCCGCTTCGGAACCTGCGCCGGACGACTGGAAACGCGGTATTTCGATTTTCGGCTACGGCCCTTAAGCGCCCCGGGAAGCCTTCAACACGAAGGACCGGATCGCTGAGGAGAGGTTTTTCTCGCCGCGTTTTTCATCGATCTGCTCCACCAGCTTGGCGATCGACGTTCCGTTCTTCTCCGCGATCTCCGCCAGCGCCTCCCAGAACTCGTCCTCCACCGAGACCGATGTCCGGTGCTTGGCGATGGTGATGGATCGTTTGCTCGAGGTCATGGGGGCGGGGCTGGCGAAGGATCAGGCCTTCGGCCCGATCATCTCTTCCGGCCGGACGATCCGATCGAACGCGTCCTCCTCGACATAGCCGAGCCTGGCGGCCTCTTCCTTCAGGGTGGTGCCGTTCTTATGGGCCGCCTTGGCGATCTCGCTCGCCTTGTCGTAGCCGATATGGGGCGCCAAGGCCGTCACCAGCATCAACGACCGCCCCATATGCTCCGCGATCCGCTCCTCGTTCGGCCGGATGCCATCGATGCAATTGTCGACGAAGCTCACCGCCACATCGCCGAGCAGCCGGATCGATTGCAGCATGGTGAAAGCCATCACCGGCTTGAACACGTTGAGCTCGAAATGCCCCTGGCTGCCGGCGATGGTCATCGTCGTCTGGTTGCCCATCACCTTGGTCGCCACCATGGTCACCGCCTCGCATTGGGTCGGATTGACCTTGCCCGGCATGATGGAGGAGCCGGGCTCGTTTTCCGGCAGCATCAACTCGCCGAGACCCGAACGCGGTCCGGAGCCCAGGAGCCGGATATCGTTGGCGACCTTGAACATGGCGGTTGCCACCGTGTTCAGCGCGCCATGGGCCGCCACGAAGGCGTCGTTGCCGGCCAGAGCGGCGAATTTGTTGGGCGCGGTCACGAAGGGAAGCCGGGTGAGCTCGGCGATCTTCTCGGCGAATTTTTCGGCGAAGTCGGGGTGGGAGTTCAGCCCCGTGCCGACCGCGGTTCCCCCCTGGGCGAGCTCGTAGAGCCCGTAGAGGGACTGTTTCATACCGTGGATTCCCTGGTCGATTTGCGCCGCATAGCCGCCGAATTCCTGGCCTAGGGTTAACGGCGTTGCATCTTGCATATGGGTGCGGCCGATCTTGATGATGTCTTTGAAGTCCTCGGCTTTTACCTTGAGCGCCTCGAACAGATGGGCCAGTGCGGGATCCAGCCGGTAGGCGATCTCCTCGGCGGCCGCGATATGCATCGCCGTCGGAAACGTGTCGTTGGACGATTGCCCGAGATTGACGTGATCATTGGGATGAATGGGGGACTTGGTCCCGAGCGTTCCTCCGAGCATCTCGCTGGCGCGATTAGCGATCACCTCATTGGCATTCATGTTGGACTGGGTCCCCGATCCGGTCTGCCAGACCACCAGGGGAAAATGGGAGTTGAGCTTGCCTTCGATGATCTCATCGGCTGCTGCGGCGATGGCCTTGGCCAATCGCTCGTCGAGCCGCCCAAGCTCCAGATTGGTCAGCGCCGCCGCCTTCTTCACGAGCGCGAGCGCCCGGATCATGGGCGCCGGCATGGTTTCCTCGCCGATTTTGAAGTTTTGCCGCGACCGCTGGGTCTGCGCGCCCCAATACCGGTCCGCAGGCACTTCGATGGCGCCGAAGGCATCCGTTTCGGTGCGTGTTTCTCGCGTCTCGGTGTTTGAAGCGTCGCTGGCCATGGTTACCTCGTATTCCTCGCATCTAGGCGCAATTTTCGCGCTTTTAGGCAATTCTATTGGAGCATCATCAAGCAGCAATGATGCTGTTATGTGCTATGCTATAGCATGGCCTGACAGAGGAGGCTGCCGCGCGCTTGGCGGCTGTTTTCCTGGCGGGTTGCCATCCTGCCGGGAAATGTTCCTAAGGGTGTCGCGGCAGGTGAGGACCGGCGTATGACCGACGTTCCGCATCATCTGCCCCTGCCGAAGCCCCGCCGCGAGCGGATTGCCGTCGGGCTTGCGCGAATTGCCGCCGTTCTCACCTTTTTGATCGGCGCCTACGTGCTGGCTGCCTGGCGGTTCGATCTGCCCGCCGAGCTGCCCGACGTTCTCGACCATCTTTCGAATATGCGGCCCAACGCGGCTCTCGGCGTGCTGCTGGGCGGCTTGGCGCTGCTCTACTTCTCCTGGCCGTCCGGCCGGCTCGTGGCTTGGTTCCTCGCGGTGCCGGTCATCGCCCTGTCCCTGCTTGCCCTCGGCCACGATCTGCTGGGCTGGCAGTTCGGCCTCAATCGCCTGCTGAGCAACCCGGATATGCCACAAGGCGAGCTGGCCGATACGCAGGAATCCGTCCGTATGTCGCTCGGCATCGGCATCGCTCTCCTCTTGTTCGGGCTTGCTCTTGCAGCTGCCGGGCGGGGACGGGCCATGACCTGGCTCAGCCAGTTCTTCAGCATTGCGCTGCTGGTGCAGGTTCTGATCGTGATGACCGGCTACGCCTACGGCATCACCTCCGCCTATTCGCCGTTTCCGTTTTCGGCCCTATCGATTTACGGCGCGACGAGCGCTTTTCTGCTCGGTATAGGCCTGCTGCTGGCAACGCCGGATCGGGGAATCGCGGCGGCCGTGCTGGAGCAGTCTCCGGCCGGCGAGATGTTGCGAAGGCTTTTGCCCGGGATCGTCCTGCTCCCCTTGGCCACCGGCTTCCTGGCTCATCAGGCGGAGATCAACGGTATTTACGGCAGCGCTGCGAGCTACGCCATCTTCGCCGTGGCCAGCATCGTGCTGCTCGCAGCTTTCGTCTGGACCACCACCAGCGCCGTCAGGGACGCCGACAAGGACAGGGCCGATGCGCTGCACGAGCTGAGCCGTCAGCGCGAATGGCTGCAAATCACATTGGACAGCATTTCCGACGGCGTGATCGCCACCGATGCGGATGGCCACGTGCTGCTCATCAACCGGGTCGCGGAAGAGCTGACCGGCTGGCATGCGGAAGAGGCCAATGGCCGTCCCATCGCCGAGATCTTCCGGGTCGTGGACGAAGGCACCCGCAAGCCCTTGCGCGATGCCGCCACGGTGGCCCTGGACGAAGGGGAGGTGACACGGCTCAGCGACAAAGGCCTGCTGATCACCAGCGCCCGCGCGGAGCTTCCCATCGAGAATAGCGGTGCCCCCATCCTCGGCGTCGACGGCACGCTGACCGGCGCCGTGCTGATCTTCCGCGACGTGACCGAGCCGCGCCGTGCCGCAGAACGCCAGACCATGCTGGTGGGCGAGCTGAACCACCGGGTGAAGAACGCGCTCGCCATCGTGCAATCCCTCGTTCAGGCGAGCCTCCGCCACGCGAACAATCCGGCGGCCATGGCCATGGCGCAGACCTTGGGCGAGCGGCTTCAGGCGCTGCACCGCGCCCATGATCTGCTGTTGGAATCCCAATGGTCCGGCGCCAGCCTGAAAGCGATGGCGGAGCGGGAACTGGCCCCTTATTGCCGCGAGGACGGCCCGGCCATCACCATCAAGGGGCCGGACATCCTGCTGCCCGCCAGCGCCACCTCGATTCTCGCCATGACCCTGCACGAGCTCGCCACCAACGCGGTGAAATACGGCGCCTTGTCCCAGAACGACGGCAAGCTGGAGGTGACCTGGCGCAAGACCCGCGGCAAGCGTCTCCGCTTCACCTGGCGGGAACAGGGCAGCAAGCCGCCCAAGCCCGGCGAGAACGGCTTCGGCATGCAGCTCATCGAGAAGGGGATTCGCCACAATCTCGGCGGCGAGACCAAGCTCGAATTCCGCGATGAAGGACTTTACGTGAAGCTGGATCTGCCGGTCGAAGGCGAGGAGGCGCCAACCCAGGCCGCGCAACGCCAACTCCGCCAGCCGGAATCGGCCAGCGCATAGATCGCCCGGGACAGAAGCACGCCAGTTATTCCAAGGAGTGCGCTATTTCTTGCGGAACCGGTCGAGCTGAACGACCTCGCCGGTCTTCGCCGGCGCGTCATCTCCCTGCGCGGCGGTCTCGGCCCCGTGGGACTCCGGCGCCCCATGGCCGTGATCGCCTTCATCGGCATCGGATACGAGATCGGGAATGGCGGCGGCGAGATGCTGCCGGGCGGAATCGTTGGCCGCGCCTGGCTGGGTGAACTGTAGACCGAACTGGACGGAAGGATCGTAGAACGCCTTCACCGCGCGGAACGGCACGACCAGCCGCTCCGGCACGTTGGAGAAGGAGAGCTTGACCTCGAAGCGGTCCTCGCCGACCACCAGATCCCAGAATTGGTATTGCAGCACCACCGTCATCTCTTCCGGGTACTGTTCCTTCAGGCGATCGGAGATCTGAACGCCCTCCGCCGTAGTGTCGAAGGCGATATAGAGATGATGCTCGCCGGGAAGCCCGTCGTCTCGCACCATCATGAGCACTTTGCGGATCACGCCCCGAAGTGCGTCTTGGATGAGAAGGTCGTAGCGGATCTCGTCCTGAGCCATCGCGCTTTGCCGCCCCGCTTGAAAATTGAGGGGGCAAACATTCCCAGGGTGGGAAGACAACCCCCGTCGGCAGAAGTGGAGGGCTTCTGTTGCCCGGTGCCCTCCGAAACCGCGCCTAACCTTGCGACAGGCTAGGTCTTGAATTCGAGGCTATCGCGCTGCTTACGCAGCGAGAGCTGCCTCCGCATAGTTGTCGTTTGCAACTATTGAACGGCCCGATAACGGCGGAACCATGCCGGGCGAAAGCACAACCTTTACACCCTCGTCGATCCTAGTTCGCCCCCACAGAGCTCCAGATGCGGTTCCCGCCTGTCTGGAGCTATGGTGGAGGCGCCGGGTACTGCCCCCGGGTCCGATAGGCTTATTACGAAGGCCATTTATCGCCATAGTCGGCCCGTAGCCGACATGTCATATATAAGCCCGTAAGCTTATGAAAAAAAGGCTACTGATGAGCAGAAGGCTCTAATCTCGCTCAATCTTCACGATTCCGCCGGAGCGCGCATCGAGCTCGAGCTCGATCTTTTTGTGACGCGCATCCCAGCCCTCGATTTCCCAGATTCCGTCGTCGAGCTCCATCTCCTTGATCTCAACGATGCCGGTATCGAAGGCGATATCCCGCGCCACATAGGCGTCGATATAGCGGTAATGCTTCGCATCGGCCGGACCGCCGGCGAGCATTACGACACCCATCGTGAGGGCGAGCGCGGAAATCCACAAAGGCTGGCTCAGACGTTTCAGCATTCGAGTTTTGCACATGGGCGGCGTGTCTCCTGGAACTTCGCTGGAGTTGCGCATCGCTGAAGCCTATATCGGGGTGCGATGCGCGCCTAGGGTCTTGCCAGACCCCAGGCGAGGAAGACGACCAGCGGAGGAAGGATTTTTTGCGGCAATATCTCGATCTATTGGCCCTGATCCGCGACAAGGGGACCGAGAAGGGCGACCGCACCGGCACGGGCACGTTGAGCGTCTTCGGCCACCAGATGCGCTTTCCCCTGAACGACGGCTTCCCTCTCGTCACTACCAAGCGCGTCCACCTGAAATCGGTCATCTACGAGCTGCTCTGGTTTCTGAGCGGCGATACCAATATCGCCTATCTGAAAGAGCACGGCGTCAGCATCTGGGATGAATGGGCGGACGGAAACGGCGAGCTCGGTCCGGTCTACGGCCATCAATGGCGCTCCTGGCCGACGCCGGATGGCCGCGCCATCGATCAGATCCAGAACGTCGTCGAAGGCCTGAAGCGCGACCCCGATTCCCGCCGCCACATCGTCAGCGCCTGGAATGTCGGCGAGCTGGAGAAGATGGCCCTGGCGCCTTGCCACTGCCTTTTCCAGTTCTATGCCGCCGACGGCAAGCTTTCCTGCCAGCTCTATCAGCGCTCGGCCGATATCTTCCTTGGCGTCCCCTTCAACATCGCGTCCTACGCGCTGCTGACTCTGATGATGGCGCAGGTGACGGGGCTGCAGCCGGGCGATTTCGTGCACAGCTTCGGCGATGCTCACCTTTATCTGAACCATCTGAAACAGGCGGACGAGCAGCTTTCTCGAAAACCCCGTCCGCTTCCCAGAATGCATCTCAATCCGGACGTCGCCTCGATCTTCGATTTCGCCTACGACGATTTCGAGCTGGTCGGCTACGATCCCCACCCGCCGATCAAGGCGCCGGTCGCGGTGTGACGCGATCAAACCCGATACGACGGAGTTTCATGACGGATCATCCCTTCTCCAGCGCCGATCCCGCCATTTCGCTGGTGGTTGCCGTGGGCGAGAACGGCGCCATCGGCTTGGACGGCGAGTTGCCCTGGCGCATTTCGAGCGAGCTGAAGCATTTCCGCAAGGTCACCATGGGCAAGCCCATCGTGATGGGACGGCGTACTTACGACTCCCTCGGCCGTTGCCTGGACGGCAGGCTCAACATCGTGATTACCCGGGACCGCAGCTTCGAGGTGCTCCCCGGCGGCGCCGTGGCGCATAGCCTCGCAGAAGCGCTCCAGCGCGGCCGGGAGGAGGCGGCGCTGACAGGGGCTGACGAGATCGCCGTCATCGGTGGAGAGGCGCTGTTCAAGGAGAGCCTCCCCATCGCTGATCGTCTCTATTTTACCGAAGTGCACGCCTCCCCCGAGGCGGACACCTGGTTTCCGGACTGGAACCGAGAGGAATGGGAGGAGGTTTCCCGCCAGCGCTACGAGGCGGGTCCGAAGGACGAGCATCCCTTCAGCATCGTCGTCCTGGAACGCAAGCGGCAGTCCTGACCTGCAAGCCGTGCCGTACATTCGTCCCGTCAAATGACCGGATCGTAACCCTGCCCATCGTTGCGTGAGCGTGGGGACTATCCTATAACCCGCATCATGCGTCGTGCGGGCCGGCTATTCGGTTGGCCCCTCAAGGCTGGGCGGCTTCGCATCGCCAGCCAGACGTTATTTCAACGACATCGGGATCGGACGCGATCATGCCTTGGAGCAATCAGAGCGGCGGCGGTTGGAAAAGCGGAGGCGGCCCGTGGGGTCAGCCCCCCAGCGGCGGCGGAAGCGGTGGCGGCGGCGGCCGTGGTGGCGGTGGCCCTCAACCCGATCTGGAGGAGATCCTGCGCCGAGGCCAGGATCGTCTGCGCCAGGCCTTTCCCGGCGGTGGCGGCTTCGGCGGTCCGTTCACGATTCTCATCGCCCTGGTCCTGGCCGCGATCGTCGGCTTTTATGCTTTCACCGTTCGCGTGGCGACCGACGAGCAGGGCGTGGTGCTGCGCTTCGGCGAATATGTCCGCCAGCTCCCGCCGGGCCTGCATTTCCGTCTGCCTTATCCGATTGAGCAGGTGCTCCTGCCCAAGGTGACGCGTCAGAACCGCCTCGAGATCGGTGGGGTCGGCGCAAGTCCGACCCGGCCGCAGGAAAGCCTGATGCTGACCGGGGACGAGAATATCGTCGACATCGATTTCGTCGTGTTCTGGAAGATCAGCGATGCACCGAATTATCTGTTCAATGTCCAAAATCCTGAAGGCACCGTCCGCGACGTGGCCGAAAGCGCCATGCGCGAGGTGGTCGGCCGCAGCAATATCGAGCGGATCCTCACGCAAGACCGGACGGAGACCGAGCAGGCCGTGCAGCAACTGATGCAACGGACCCTCGACCGCTACAAAGCTGGTGTCGAGATTCTCCAGGTTCAGCTGCAGAAGGCGGACCCGCCGGCGCAGGTCATCGACGCCTTCCGGGATGTCCAGGCGGCGAAGGCCGACCAGGAGCGTCTCCAGAACGAAGCCGAGGCTTATGCGAACAAGGTCATTCCCGAGGCGCGAGGCGAGGCGGAGCGGATTCTTCAGCAAGCCCAAGGTTATCGGGACCGGGTGGTTGCCGAAGCCAAGGGTGAGGCGGATCGTTTCTTGAAGATCTTCGACGCTTACAAGACCGCCCCCGACGTGACCCGGAAGCGCATCTTCATCGAGACCATGCAGGACGTTCTTTCTGGCCGTGACAAGGTGATCCTGGACGAGAAGGGCGGGCAGGGCGTTGTCCCGTATCTCCCGCTTTCAGAGATCAAGAAGCCGTCTACTGGCAGCAGCCGCACCTCTGAAGGAGGCCAGTAATGCGTATCGTTTCGATCGTCGTTCTCGTTCTAGTCGCCTTAGCCGGCATTACCGCCTATCTCAGCCTGTTCACCGTCGATCCGACCGAGCAGGCGCTGGTGCTGCGCTTCGGCGAGCCGAAGCAGGTAATCAAGGAGCCCGGCCTTCATGCCAAGGTGCCCTTCATCGACAACGTGCTCTATTTCGACAGCCGCGTTCTCGAGGTCGACACGGCGCCGCAGGAGGTGATCGCCGCCGGACAGAAGCGTCTCGTGGTCGATGCCTTCGCCCGCTACCGCATCACCAATCCGCTGCTCTTCTACCAGAGCGTTACGGACGAGCAGAACGCGCGCGGCCAGTTCGCCAACTATCTGGAATCGACCTTGCGCGGCGTTCTCGGCGCCTCGACCTTCGAAGCCATCGTGCGCGATCGCCGCGATCACCTGATGACGGTCATCGCAAAGCAGTTGAACGAGAAGACCGCGAGCTACGGTGTCGACTTCCTCAATGTCCGCATCAAGCGTGTGGACCTGCCCGAGGCCAACAGCGAGGCGATCTACCGCCGCATGAACACCGAGCGTCAGCGTGAGGCAGCCGAATTCCGCGCCGAAGGCGAGGGCGCCTCGCGCCGTATCCGCGGCACAGCCGATCGAGAGGTCACCGTGCTCAAGGCCAACGCACAAGGCGAGGCGGAGCGTATCCGCGGTGAGGGCGATGCTCAGCGAAACCGCATCTTCGCCCAGGCCTTCGGCCAGGATCCGGACTTCTTCGCCTTCTACCGGTCCATGCAGGCCTACCGGAATGCCCTCGGCGAGGCGGATACGCGCTTTCTGCTGAGCCCGGATTCCCAGTTCTTCCGCTACTTCAACGATGCCACCGGCGGTCCCGAGACGCCTGGCAGCACCGCCATGGAGAAGCAGGGGCTTGCACCCAATGCGAGCTTCGCGCCGAAGGACACCAGCAAGGCGGTGCCAGGCGGCGACAATGGAAATGCGAGTGACGATGAGGCGGCGCCGGATACCGAGGCCTCCGAGATCGAAGACGATTCCGCGGACCTCGAAGTGCCCAGCACCGATACGGTAGAGGACCGGCAAAGCTCCGAGGCCGCCAAGGATAAGGAAGGCGCCTCGCCCGGTGGAGCGGATACCGGCGCCCAGCCGGAAGCGGCGCAATAACGAGGCATGCAGGACTTCGCAAGCGCCATCGGTCTCGTCCTCGTGATTGAGGGAATGCTCTGGGCGCTTTCTCCGCGCTTGGGACGCGCCATGCTGGAAAAGACCGCCGAAGCGCCCGAATCGAGTCTGCGCCTGGTTGGCCTTATTGCTGCGACAGCCGGTCTCGGTGTGGTCTGGCTGGCCCGCGGCTAAGGCGCCAAAACCGGCGATTCGGCGTATTCCCAATTTGGTGATTGAGCACTATGCCGCCACGTGGCAGCTTGATCTGCCGGTCGGGAGGGGGCATTCCCTTTCGGCTAAGAGATTGAAATGGCGGCGTTCCCCATGCAGCTCCTATCACGAACTCGTCTGTTAAGCCTGAAAATCGGCGCGATCGCCGCTCTGGCACTCGCCATGTCGGCATTGCCCCAGGCGGGATCCGCCCGCGGGCCCGAATCCGTGGCCGATATCTCCGAAGGCCTGCAGGAGACCGTGGTCAACATCTCGACCACCCAGACCGTCAAGGGCATCCAGGAGCCGCAACCGGACACGCCACGGCCCGAGGGGTCCCCTTTCGAGGAGTTCTTCGACGATTTCTTCGAGTCCCCCGACGGCGAGGGCATGCCGCGCCGGGTCAGCTCCCTCGGCTCCGGCTTCGTCTATGACTCCTCCGGCCTGATCATCACCAACAATCATGTGATCGAAGGTGCTGACGAGATCGTCGTCAACTTCACCGACGGCCGGAAGCTGAAGGTAACCGAGATTCTGGGCCACGATCCGAAGACCGATCTTGCGCTCCTCAAGGTGGAGCCGGAGGAGCCGCTGAAGGCGGTGAAGTTCGGCGATTCAACCAAGATGCGCGTCGGCGATTGGGTGATGGCCATCGGCAATCCGTTCGGTCTCGGCGGCACCCTGACCTTGGGCATCATCTCCGCCACCAAGCGCGATATCAACGCCGGCCCTTACGACGACTTCATCCAGACCGACGCCGCCATCAACCGCGGCAATTCCGGCGGTCCGCTTTTCAACATGGATGGCG
Organism: Methyloligella sp. ZOD6; assembly: GCA_050110875.1. GTDB lineage: Bacteria > Pseudomonadota > Alphaproteobacteria > Rhizobiales > Methyloligellaceae > Methyloligella. Next base: position 744,617 of record CP188828.1, on the reverse strand, counting down.
AGGTCATCGGGGTGAACACGGCGATCATCTCGCCCACCGGCGGCTCCATCGGCATCGGCTTCGCCGTCCCTTCCAACAGCGCTCTGACCATCATCGAGCAGCTGAAGCAATATGGTGAGACCCGCCGCGGTTGGCTCGGCGTGCATGTCCAGCGCGTCACGGAGGAGATCGCCGAGAGCCTCGGCATGGAAGAGCCGAGAGGCGCCCTCGTCGCCAAGGTCATGCCGGGAAGCCCGGCCGAGGTCGCCGGCATCAAAAGCGGCGATGTGATCCTGGATTTCGACGGCCAGGAGGTCGACACCATGCGGAGCTTGCCGCGGCTCGTCGCCGCCACCGCGATCGGCAAGACGGTGGATGTCTCCCTGCTGCGCAAGCGTGAACCGATGAAGCTTGAGGTCACCGTCGGCCGCCTGCCCGAGAGCGAGCAGGTGGAGGATCTGAGCGAGGCTCCCGCGGAACCGCCCGAGCCGGAGCTGGAACGGCTTCTCGGCCTCGCCATCGCCCCGCTCACACCGCAGCTGCGCGACGAGTACGGCATCGACAACAGCATCGAAGGCGTCATCATTCTCGAGGTCGAGCCCGGCAGCCAGGCCGAGGAGAAGGACGTGAAGGTGGGCGATGTCATCGTCGAGGTGACTCAGGAGACCGTCACCAATCCGCAAGAGGTCTTGGCCCGGATCGATGCGGTGAAGAAATCGGGCCGGAAATCCGTCCTCCTGCTGATCTCCGACGGCAAGGGCGAGCTCTCCTTCGTCGCCCTGCCTCTGAGCTGAGATTCTCCTTTGGCTTCCCGCCAGTCCGAGCTTTTCCTCCCTCGATAAAGGCGGCACACTCCGCGCCGGCTGAAAGAAGAAAATATGTGGGAGGCCGGGTGGCGAACCAAGCCGGGCAGCAAGCGATAACGGCGGTCCTCATCGCGGGACCGACGGCGAGCGGCAAGTCCAGCGCCGCGCTGGAGCTCGCCTCGCGATTCGGCGGTGTCGTGGTCAATGCCGATTCCATGCAAGTTTACGAGGAGCTGCGTATCATCACCGCCCGCCCCAATCTCGACGAGGAGCGGCTGGTCCCCCACAGGCTCTATGGCACCGTCTCCGCGAAGGAGCGCTATTCCGTCGGCCGTTGGTTGGCGGATGTTGAGGAGATCCTAGACGAGGAGAAGCGCCGCGGCCGGCTTCCCATCCTCATCGGCGGCACCGGGCTCTATTTCAAGGCGCTGACCGAAGGCCTCGCCGCGACGCCGGAAATCCCGGCCGCCGTGCGAGAGCACTGGCAGGCACGAGCCGCCACGGCGAGCGTGGCAGAGCTGCACGGCGAGCTCGCCGATCGCGATCCCGAAATGACGAAGCGTCTCTCCCCCACCGATCCCCAGCGCATCCTGCGCGCCCTGGAGGTGTTCGATGCGACTGGAGTCTCCCTGGCCGATTGGCAGGCGGAAGAGGCCACGCCGCTTCTGCCCCCGGCGCATGTCTTGCGCATCCTCGTCGCCCCGGATCGCGCCGCGCTCTACGCCAAGATCGATCGCCGCTTCGATGCCATGCTCGAGCTCGGAGCTCTGGAGGAGGTGCGGGCGCTTCTCGATCTCGGCCTGCCCTCCGATCTTCCAGCCATGCGCGCCCACGGCGTGCCGGAGCTGACGGCCGTTATGAAGGGCGAGATGACCCGCGAGGAGGCGGTGGAGAAGGCCAAGACCGTGTCCCGCCGCTACGCCAAGCGGCAGCTCACCTGGGCGCGCCGCTTCATGGCGGATTGGCATTGGGTGGAAAGCCCCGCGGAGGCGGTCGCCTTCGCCAGCGAAAGGCTGGTCGAGCAGGAAGCGTGAGAGAAGAGAAGGCGGCAGCAGACGCCGAGAGGGCGCCTCTAGACCGTCACCTGGGTTCCGATCTCCACCACCCGGTCGGTGGGAAGCTGGAAGTAATTGCTGGCGTCGTCGGCCGTCTGGGCCAGGAAGATGAACAGCTTGTCCTGCCAGATCGGCATGCCGGACCGCTGATCCGGCTTCAGCGTTCGTCGCGATAGGAAGAACGAGGTGGACATGATGTCGAAAGTCCAGCCGAGCTTCCGCGCGATGGCCAGCGCCCGCGGGATATTCGGCGTCTCCATGAAGCCGAAATGCAGGATTACCCGCATGAAGTTCTCGCCGATCTCGCTGATCTCCACCCGGTCCTGCAGCGAGACCCGCGGCACGTCTTCGGTGAGGATGGTGAGGATGACGTTGTTCTCGTGCAGCACCTTGTAGTGCTTGAGACTGTGAAGCAGGGCGGTCGGTGCGCTGCCTGGTGTCGCGGTGAGGAAGACCGCCGTCCCGGGGACCCGGTGGGGACAGCTTTTCTGAAGCTGCTCGATCAGCTCCTCCACCGGCATCTCCATGCGCTGGGTCTTGTCGGTGAGGATCCGGGCGCCTTTCCGCCAAGTCAGCATGATGAGCACGAGCATGCCGCCGATCAGAAGCGGCACCCAGCCGCCTTCCGGCACCTTCAGGAAGTTGGCGCTGATGAAGGAGAGATCGATCAGCATGAACGGCATCATCATCAGCCCCGCCGTCCAGATCGACCATTTCCAGACCCGCCAGATCACGATGAAGGCCATCAGCCCGTCCACGAACATCGTGCCGGAAACGGCGAGACCGTAGGCGTGAGCGAGGCCTTCCGACGAGCGGAACAGCAGCACGAGAAAGATCACGCCGGTCAGCAGCAGGGCCCGGATGCGCGGAATATAGATCTGCCCGGCCTGGGTCTCCGACGTGCGCAGGATCTGGAAGCGCGGCAGCAGGCCGAGCTGCACCGCCTGGCGGGTGAGCGAGAAGGCGCCCGTGATCACCGCCTGAGAGGCGATCACCGTGGCCAGCGTGGCGAGAATGATGACGGGGTAGAGTCCCCAGGACGGCACGAGCTTGTAGAACGGCGCATCGAGCGCCGAAGGATCGGACAGCACCAGCGCGCCCTGGCCGAAATAGTTCAGCACCAGCGCCGGCAGCACGAAGAACAGCCATGCCGTCTGGATCGGCTTGCGTCCGAAATGGCCGAGATCCGCATAGAGCGCCTCGGCACCGGTGACCGCAAGGAAGACCGCGCCGAGGGTCAGCAGGCCGATCAGCCCGTGATCGATGAAGAACGCAACCGCATAATAGGGGTTGAGCGCGGCGATAACGCTGGGGTCGTCGGCGATATGCCAGATGCCGAGCCCGGCGAGCACCGTGAACCACACCATCATCACCGGCCCGAAATAGGCGGCCACAAGCGCGGTTCCCCGGGACTGCACGGCGAACAGGCCGAACAGGATCAGGATCGTCAGCGGCACCACATAGGCCTCGAGCTGCGGCGCGGCGACCTCCAGACCTTCCACGGCGGAGATGACGGAGATCGCTGGCGTGATCAGCGCATCGCCATAGAACAGGGCCGCGGCGATCATACCGAGGATCATCACGGTCGTGCGTGCCGCGCCGTTCTTCAGCGTGCGCTGGGCCAGCGCCATCAGCGAGAGCGTGCCGCCTTCGCCCCTATTGTCGGCGCGAAGCAGGATCAGCACGTATTTGATCGTCACCACCAGGATCAGGGCCCAGAGGATCAGCGACAGCACGCCCAGAACGTTGGCGCGGGCGACGCTGAACTCGTCGCCTGCAGCCACCAGCGCGACCTTGAACGCATAGAGCGGGCTGGTGCCGATATCCCCATAGACGACGCCCATGGAACCCAGCGCCAGGGTCCAGAAGGTCTTCGGGCTATGCCCGTTGGCCTCGGCATGGCCGTCATTCGTTGCAGGAAAGTCGGTGGAAGCCTGCGTCATGCGAAATCGGATGGGTGGGAGAAGGTGTCGTCTGTTGCCTGGTGGGCTGCGCAGTATTGAGTGCGTCCCGTGTTTTCGACGAGTTCCCCTTTAGGCGCATGAGAAGGGCTTGTCTAGCGTCACCGGGACGCTACGCCGCGGCAAATGGGGGACGGCGCGGTTTGTCCACCGAGCAGTTGGCAATAAAGATGCGAATTTATCGTAGAAAAGGTAATATCCGGAAAGATGCGACGGGAAATCCGTTCCGAAAATTCGCATTTTCCGTTGACCGGTCAGGGTTGACTCCCTAGGGTGCGCGCCTCATTTGCAAGCATTCGAAAGATATTTCTGGGAGAATGCCGCTCCCGATGGGCGGTAAACAGTTGCTTCTTTCTCTAATCGAAGCAGCCACGGAATGAGTTGAGGAAGAGATGTCGCGCGAAAAGACCGGAGAGGCCGGCAAGGAAAAGACCGATAAACGGGCTGGTAAGCAGACGGATGAACCAGAGGCCGCCGGCAAGGAGATGACCGGCGCCCAGATGGTTCTGCAGGCTTTGGCCGATCAGGGGGTCGAGCATGTGTTCGGCTATCCCGGCGGCGCGGTCCTGCCGATCTATGACGAGCTGTTCAGCCGCAAGGATGTCGAGCACATCCTGGTGCGCCACGAGCAGGGCGCGGTCCATGCGGCCGAAGGCTATGCCCGGTCCACGGGCAAGGTCGGCTGCGTCCTCGTCACCTCCGGCCCCGGCGCCACCAATGCCGTCACCGGCCTGACCGACGCGCTGATGGATTCCATCCCGCTCGTCTGCATCACCGGCCAGGTCGCCACCCATCTGATCGGCAACGACGCCTTCCAGGAATGCGACACGGTCGGCATCACGCGCCCCTGCACCAAGCACAATTACCTGGTGAAGGATATCGAGAGCCTGAGCCGCGTCCTGCACGAGGCGTTCTATGTCGCGCGCACCGGCCGGCCGGGGCCCGTCGTGGTCGATATCCCCAAGGACGTTCAGTTCGCCATGGGGACCTATCGCGGTGTCACCAAATCCCAGCATAAGAGCTATCACCCCCAGGTGGTCGGCGACGACGCACGCGTCGAGCAGGCGGTCGAGCTGATCGCGAACGCCAAGCGGCCGATCTTCTATACCGGCGGCGGCGTCATCAATTCCGGGCCCGAAGCCACGGCCGCCTTGCGCGAGCTGGTCCGCCTGACCGGCTATCCGATCACCTCCACCCTGATGGGGTTGGGGGCCTATCCGGCCGCCGATCCCCAATGGCTCGGCATGCTCGGCATGCACGGCACCTACGAAGCCAACAACGCCATGCACGATTGCGACGTCATGGTCTGCATCGGCGCGCGCTTCGACGACCGCATCACAGGCCGTCTCGATGCCTTCTCCCCGGGCTCGACCAAGATCCACGTCGATATCGACCCGTCCTCCATCAACAAGAATGTCCGGGTCGATCTGCCGATCATCGGCGATTGCGGCAAGGTCCTGAACCAGATGCTCGACGTCTGGAAAAGGAAGAAGCCGAAGGTCGACAAGGCGGCGCTCAAGACCTGGTGGACCCAGATCGACGTATGGCGCGGCCGCGACTGCCTGGCCTACAAGCCGAAGCCCGGTCTGATCGCCCCGCAATACGCGATCCAGCGGCTCTACGAGCTGACCAAGGATAGGGATACCTACATCACCACCGAGGTCGGCCAGCATCAGATGTGGGCCGCCCAGTTCTATCGCTTCGAGGAGCCGAACCGTTGGATGACCTCCGGCGGTCTGGGCACCATGGGCTATGGTCTTCCCGCCGCGGTCGGCGTGCAGGTCGCCCATCCGAAATCCCTGGTCATCGATATCGCGGGCGAGGCCTCCGTTCTCATGACCATGCAGGAGATGTCGACGGCGGTTCAGTACGATCTGCCGATCAAGATCTTCATCCTGAACAACGAATATATGGGCATGGTGCGCCAGTGGCAGGAACTGCTCCATGGCGGCCGCTACTCCCATTCCTATTCGGAAGCGCTGCCCGATTTCGTGAAGCTCGCCGAGGCCTATCAGGCCGTCGGGCTTCGGGCGGAGAAGCCGGGCGAGCTGGACGATGCCATCGAAGAGATGATCGCCGTCGACCGGCCGGTCCTGTTCGACTGTCGGGTCGATCCCCATGCCAATTGCTTCCCGATGATTCCGAGCGGCGAAGCCCACAACAACATGCTGCTGGGCGACGAGGTCGAGGAGAAGGGCGTGGACGACGCCATCTCCGAGCAGGGCAAGATCCTCGTCTAACCGACTCGCATCGAAGGAAATTCCAGGGCAGGGGATGGCATGGCCATGCGGACGTTACTGACCTTCTTCTTGGGCCTGCGCGCCATCATGCTGATCGGCTCTGCGGGCGCCATTGTCGGCGCGCTGCTGATGTTCCTGCAGGGCGGCTATTACCTCGCCGAGGCCTGGCATATCGCGCTGGCGGGCGGCCATGGCTTCGAGCATGCCTCGGAGCGCCAGGTCACCGTGCCGGTGCTGGAGGCGGTCGACGCCTTCCTGTTCGGCCTGGTGCTGGTGATCTTCGCTTACGGCATCGCCATCGGCTTTGTGTTCACCTTGCCTGAGGGGTATGGCCGGCGCCTGCCGGCCTGGATGAAGGTGGATGGCATCGGTCAGCTCAAGGCGAGCCTGTCCGAGGTCGTCATCGTCGTTCTGATCGTCATGTTTGCCCGCGTGGTGGTCGAATCCGGCGGCGCCTTCACCTATGAGATGCTGGTCCTGCCGGCCTCCATCCTGATGATCGCCATCGCGCTCAGGATGATCGACCTCGGTAGCGGCCACGCCCCGAACGGCAACGGCCATGGCGAGGCTAAGCCAGCGCCGGCACAGCATGAGAACCATTCAGAGAACGGCCCAAGCCAATGACCAAGCAGCCAGGCAGCGTCTATTCGTTCCAGTCTTCCGAAGAGAAGCCGGAAACCCACACGATGAGTGTGCTCGTGGACAACGAGCCGGGCGTGCTCGCCCGCGTCATCGGACTCTTCTCCGGTCGCGGCTACAACATCGACAGCCTCACCGTGTCGGAGACCGAGCACGAGGCGCATCTTAGCCGCATTACCATCGTCACCACCGGCACGCCCATGGTGATCGAGCAGATCAAGTCCCAGCTCGACCGGCTGGTGCCGATCCACTCCGTCAACGACCTGACCGTAACGGGGAATGCCGTGGAGCGGGAGCTCGCCATGCTCAAGGTGGCGGGCAAGGGCGACAAGCGCGTCGAGGCGCTCCGCCTGGCCGACGCCTTCCGGGCCAAGGTCATCGACACCTCTCTCGATCACTTCATCTTCGAGGTCACCGGCAAGCAATCCAAGGTCGAGCAGTTCATCGCCCTGATGCAGCCGCTCGGCCTGGTCGAGGTCGCCCGCACGGGCGTCGCGGCCATATCCAGGGGCCCAAAATCCATGGCGGAGTGAAGCGCCGCGTCGAGGCTTCTCCAAGGAGCCCAAACCTGCTAAGCCCCGCTCCAAACTCGTTCGAATATTTAGCCTTCAAGGAAGTTCAGCATGCGCGTTTATTACGATCGTGACGCCGACCTCAATCTCATCAAATCCAAGAATGTCGCCATCATCGGCTATGGCTCGCAGGGCCATGCCCATGCGCTGAACTTGCGGGATTCCGGCGTGGAGAACGTGGCCGTCGGCCTGCGTCCCGGCTCCTCTTCCGCTGCGAAAGCCGAAGGCGAGGGGCTGAAGGTCATGGAGGTCGCCGAGGCCGCCAAATGGGCCGATGTGGTCATGATGCTCACCCCGGACGAGCTGCAGGGCGATATCTGGGAGAAGAGCCTGAAGGACAACATGAAGGAGGGCTCCGCGCTGTTCTTCGCCCATGGGCTGAACATCCATTTCAATCTCATCGAGCCGCGCCCGGACATGGATGTCTGCATGGCCGCGCCCAAGGGCCCGGGCCACACCGTGCGGGCCGAGTATAAACGCGGCGCCGGCGTGCCGACCCTCATGGCCATCGCCCAGGACGCCTCCGGCAATGCCCACGACCTGTCGCTCTCCTACGCCTCCGCCATCGGCGGCGGCCGGGCCGGCATCATCGAGACCACCTTCCGCGAGGAGGTGGAGACCGACCTGTTCGGCGAGCAGACCGTGCTGTGCGGCGGCGTGGTCGAGCTGATGCGCAACGGTTTCGAAACCCTGGTCGAGGCGGGCTACGCGCCGGAGATGGCCTATTTCGAATGCGTCCATGAGATGAAGCTGATCGTCGACCTGATCTATGAGGGCGGCATCGCCAACATGAACTACTCCATCTCCAACACGGCCGAATACGGCGAGTACGTCTCCGGCCCCCGTGTCGTGACGGCGGATGCCAAGAAGGCCATGAAGGACGTGCTGGACGATATCCAGACCGGCAAGTTCGTCCGCGACTGGATGCTGGAGAACAAGGTCAACCAGACCAGCTTCAAGGCCACCCGCGCCAAATGCGACAATCACCAGATGGAAGAGGTGGGCAAGAAGCTCCGCGGCATGATGCCGTGGATCGCCGAGCGCGCCATGGTGGACAAGTCCAAGAACTAGCGACGAAGTTCACTCCCTCCCCCTGAGGGGAGGGTTGGGGTGGGGGTCGGCTAGGCCACGAGTGTGGCCCGCTGCTTTTTTGACCCCCTCCCGGCCTGAAGCGAGCTTCAAGCCGACCTCCCCCTTTCTGGGGGAGGTGGCGCCCAACCGTGGATGCCCGGATCAAGTCCGGGCATGACGCTCGTCGGTTTGGCTGGCACACTCAGCCCCATGCTCATCGCCCGCATCGCCAAGATCGTCATGGTGCTCTGCCTCGCCGCGTTCTGCGGGCTCGTTGCCTATGACAACATCGCCGATTACGAGGCGAATTACGGCTTCGTCGGCCATGTCCTTTCCATGGAGGACACCTTTCCCGACAATCCCCTGCGCGACCGGGCGATTCACGATAAAGGCGTCTGGCGCGCCGCTTACGCCGGCATCATCGTCACGGAGGCGATCACCGGCCTACTTTTCCTGATCGGCGCGATCCAGATGACGCGCGCCCTCCGCGCACCTGCGGCCGATTTCCAACGTGCGAAAGCCTTCGTGGTCGCGGGCGCGACGCTTGCCTTCCTGCTTTGGTTCTTCGGATTCATGGTGGTGGGCGGCGAATTTTTCGCCATGTGGCAGTCCAAGGACTGGAACGGCCAAGAGGCCGCCTTCCGCTTCTACGCCACCATGCTGCTGGTGCTCATCTTCGTGTACGCGCGCGACGAGGCGCCGTGACGTCTCCCACTTGCGCAAGCGCGGCACCTGGCCTATTTTCCGCTCCATCGGTCGAACGGCCCCGCATTCGGGACGTTCGGCTCCAAGGTGATCAAGACTGGTTTGACGACGGGCAATCGAGAATGCCGCGCATTGAGAACGAGATCGGGATGATGACCGGCGCCACGCTGCCGGCCGGTTTCGCGCGCGCGCCGCTCGCTCTTTCCGAGCTCCTCCTTATCTGCCCCTGAGCACCGGCGGTCTCGGAGTTTTCGAGACGGGCGTTCAGGGGATCGCAAAGTCTAACAAGCGAAACTGGATAAGAGCCGCCCCGGCGCGAGGAAACGCGAGGGGCGGGGAGCAAAGGACGAGACCCATGACCTCCGAAACGACTTCCGAAGCGAATACGGCTTCCGAAAAGAAGACCCCGAAGGAAGAGCGCCGCCAGCAAGACCGCGTGGTGATCTTCGACACCACCCTGCGCGACGGCGAGCAATGCCCCGGCGCCACCATGACCTTCGAAGAGAAGCTGCAGGTGGCCGAGCTGCTCGACGAGATGGGCGTGGACGTGATCGAGGCGGGCTTTCCCATCGCGAGCCAGGGCGATTTCGAAAGCGTCCAGGAGATCGCCAGGCGCGCCGACAACGCCGTGATCTGCGGCCTGTCCCGCGCCCAGATCCCCGATATCGACCGCTGCGCCGAGGCCATCAAGCCGGCCAAGCGCGGCCGCATCCACACCTTCATCGGCACCTCGCCCCTGCACCGCAAAGATCAGATGGGCATCGACCAGGCCGAGGTTCTGAACCGGATCGAGAAATCCGTCTCCCGCGCCCGCTCCCACACCGACGACGTGGAGTGGTCCTGCATGGATGCGACCCGCACGGAGGAGGATTTCCTGTGCCGCTGCGTGGAGATGGCGATCAAATGCGGCGCCACCACGGTGAACATCCCGGACACGGTCGGCTACGCGCTGCCCCATGAGTTCGCCGAGCTGATCAAGATGCTGATCGAGAAGGTGCCCGGCGCCGACGAGATCGTGTTCTCCACCCATTGCCACGACGATCTGGGCCTGGCGGTGGCCAACTCCCTGGCCGGCGTCACCAACGGGGCACGCCAGGTGGAATGCACCATCAACGGCCTGGGCGAGCGCGCCGGCAACGCGGCGCTGGAGGAGATCGTCATGGCGATCGAGACCCGCTCCGACGCCATGCCTTACTGGACCGGCATCGACACCACCATGCTGACCCGCGCCTCGAAGATGGTCTCCGCGGTGACCGCCTTCCCGGTGCAGTACAACAAGGCCATCGTCGGCCGGAACGCCTTCGCCCATGAGAGCGGCATCCATCAGGACGGCGTGCTGAAGAACGCCCAGACCTTCGAGATCATGACGCCGGAAAGCGTCGGCCTGACCCAGTCCAACCTGGTGATGGGCAAGCATTCGGGCCGCCATGCCTTCCGCGAGAAGCTGAAAGAGCTGGGCTACGAGCTGGGCGACAACGCCTTCGAGGACGCCTTTATCCGCTTCAAGGCCTTGGCCGACCGGAAGAAGCACGTCTACGACGAGGATATCGAGGCTCTGGTCGATCAGGAGATCGCCACCGCCCACGACCGCATCAAGCTGGTCTCCCTGACTGTCATCGCCGGCACGTCGGGTCCCCAGAAGGCGACCCTGACCCTGGACATCGACGGCCAGCAGCAGACCCATGAGGCGGAAGGGGACGGCCCCGTGGACGCGACTTTCGCCGCCATCAAGGCCATGGTGCCCCACACGGCGAATCTGGAGCTCTATCAGGTCCATGCCGTGACCGAGGGCACCGATGCCCAGGCCGAGGTGACCGTGCGCCTGGAGGAGGACGGCAAGGTCGCCACCGGCCGCGGCTCCGACACCGACACCCTGGTGGCCTCGGCCCGCGCCTATATCATCGCCCTGAACAAGATCTTCGCCCGCGATGTGCGCAAGAAGCCGGAGACCATGATGGCGTCCTAGGGCTTGGCGACGGCCTCTCCTTAGAGGCCGTCATTCCGGCATCAGCCGGAATCCAGCCGCAAATTCCGAAATCGGAAGGTCGTACCGGCTTTCGCCGGTATGACCCCAGCCAGGGGTGACGCGTTCTGGCAGGACAAACAGCGTGCAGGGCGAGCTGCCCACAACCTATCTTCCAAAACACAATCAAAACGTGTAGCTTATCCCGGCGCCCGCAACCGATCTCTGAAAGCGGGCGGAGGGAGAAATGTCATGCGTCAACTCATTCTGGCCGCGCTTTTCGCGGGGCTTTCCGCCACGGCTGTGTCCACCAGCGCCATCGCCGGCCCGTGCAACGTGCCGAGCGACCGAGCCTCCGACGGGTCCCTTTGCGGCGACCGGGCCGCGTCCCAACGCCCGGGCGGCAACTAGCCCACGAAAGCGCGCGGCGGGATGGGTCCCGCTATTTCCGCGAGACGGAGAGCGAGACGATGTAATCCGCGTGCTCGAAGAGCTGCAGCGCGATGCGGATCGGTGTGTCGGAGGCCGTGTGGGGGACCGTGTAGACCACGTCCTCCACGCCCATCACCGCGCCTTCCTGAAGGTCCGAGTCCACCTCGTCGAAGCAATCGATGACCTGGCGGCCGATCTTGCGCATCTCGGCGATCGCCTTGTCCTTCTCCTCGAAGGAGACTTCGCAGTCATAGGACATGGTGCCCATGCTGCTCGTCACCTGGCAGCGCCGCATGCCGGGCAGGGTGATGGTGCCGTCCGCTTGGCTCACGCTGTTGCCGCTCTCCTTGGGAAGCTTCTCCGCCCCCAGATGCACGAAGTCGAACTTCGCCTCGTCCACGATCTCCTCCAACCCCTCGCAGAAGGGATCGCTGTCGCTGCAGCCGGACAGCCCAGGCGCGAGAAGCGCGAGCCCGCCCGCGACGAACATACCCGTCAGAAGCCGTGAAAGCGGGAAAAGACGTGAAAACGAGGAGAGAGATGTCATCTGCGGTCCCGTCTGCCAGAAAGAAGAGAGCGCTAAGATACAAAACGCGCGCCGCGCGGCAATGACCGGACCGGAGATATCAAGAGCGATCTTCGCGCCGGGCGGGAAACACGCAGGCGGGAAAAAGAGGGGAGAGGGGGGCCGAAACGGAAAGTGGCGGCCCGGAAAACCGAACCGCCACCTAGGATACGGGAGGGGGTGCCTCCCGCCATCAATCGTTCTTCAGCGCGGGTGTTACGCGAGCTGAATGTTCGTGGCCTGCTTGCCGCGGCCGCGCGGATCGTCCTCGATCTCGAAGGTGACCTTGTCGCCCTCGTCGATCGCCGGAACGCCGGAACGCTCCAGGGCGGAGGCATGGACGAAGATGTCCTTCTCGCCGCCTTCCGGGGCGATGAAGCCGAAGCCGCGCGAATGATTGAAGAATTTCACAGTGCCGTTGACACGAGACATATTGGGGATCCTTTCCCGTTTGTCGTTAAGTGCGGGCCGCGGGACGAAACCGTGAGGCGTCTTCCGGAGGCGGCGTCTGCAGATGTCGGGAAAGGTCGTGCTCGTAATCGGCGCGATAACTTGCCGTCGTCGTTAGTCCACGCCCAACACGGGCGTGCCGTCTGGCGGCTATATGGACTGCCGCCGCGGCTTTCGCAAGGGCAATTCGCGCACCCCCGCTCGTGCACGTTGTGGTTTTCGGCCCGAACGGGCCGTTGCGGCGGCGAAAAATAGTTCGGCGGAAGGGGCGTTTATCCCCCAAAGCGCTCTAGACAGGACGCCGAGCCTGGTGCTAACAGGTCCGTTCGATTTCGCATCCCCCACACCCTATATTCGGTGGACGTCTGGCAGGGATGCCGGTCGGGCGCATAGCTCAGTTGGTAGAGCAGCTGACTCTTAATCAGCGGGTCCAAGGTTCGAGTCCTTGTGCGCCCACCAGACCCCATTCCGTACTTCCAGAGCCGACGCGGTGGGCGAGCCGCTCCCTGTCCCCATTGCTGGCCAGCGTGGCGGGCAGGCCGCGCGAAACCTGTGGCAGCCCAGCTTTTCTCGCCAAGGCCGCCGATCGTGATCTCCGCCGATCCCATGCCGGACGAGCCGGCCTCTCAGACAACCGGACCTGTTAGGCGGCCTGTGCGCGGCCGGCCATCATCGGCAGCAGCACATAGGCCCAGCCGGTCATCAGTAGATTGATCCCGACCAGGAGCCCGATGGCCCAGGCCGCCGAGCTCGGCAGGTTCAGCATGATCATGAGGCCCACGGCCAGCGCCACGATCCCGGCGAACAGCATCCAGCCCCACCCGTCATGCGGCCGCATGCGGAACGCCATGACGATTTCGATCACGCCCTGAGCCGCGAACATGGCGGCCAGGAAGATCGTCAGGGTGACGATGCCCGTCAACGGAAAGAAGGCCAGCCAGGCGCCGGCAACCAGAAACAGAACGCCCATCAAGAGGTTCAGGAAGAACTCGCTCCACCCCTTTGTCGAGAAGGCGTGGATGATCTGAACGACCCCGCCGATGAGGAAAAGCCAGCCGATGAAGATCTTGGTGGCGATGGTGGTCAGGAACGGAAATGCGATCGCTACGACCCCGAGGACGATCAACAGAATTCCGAGGATGAAGAACCAGGTGCGATTTTCGGAAATGGTCGCTGATGTTGGCATCGTTGCCTCCTCCCGTCAGCCCAAGACTCAAAAATACTCCAGGCTGAGGATATCACGGCGCCGGAAGCGGGACGCGAAAAATCGCGCATTCTCCCCGTGTGCATTGGCAGGGGAGCGAATCTCGCGAGACTGACTGGGGGATGTGCGCCGCTGATGAAGAGCCGGCGGTTGGCAGCCGCTCAGGTAATCGACTTCTCGGTTTATTCTAACGTTAGCCCCGTCTTCTCGCGCCACCGCGCTACAATATAAGACCACGCGCTACCTAGTGATATGAGCGGTTCCGGCTCGTTCACGTTCTTTCGCTTGAGTAATGCAACTTCCGAGCGCGGAACCACCCAGATCTCAGATTTGTTGTGACGAACAACGAATACTTCGGACGTTGTGCGGAGTAGATTTACGTTGAGGTTTTTCCCGGATTTCAGCCGTAACTCATAGCTGAAGATCTCAGAACTCCGTGCGGTCTGTCCCTCTGAGAGCCCTGAGAGCGTAGCAAACAATACAACAAGCGTACCCGCCCCCACTGCTAGGCTAGTTTTCGAATTACCCAGGCGCGATGCGATCAAACCAGAGACCGCGCCAGCGTTAAAAGACGTGAGCCACAGCAAACCTCTCGCCCAATGAGATAAAAAGAGCAGATTAAGTATCGTAAAGATAGTCAAGAGCCAGATCGTAAAACGCGTGCCTGCCTCCCTCTGATCGAAAAATTTGGCTGCCTTCGGAATAAATATTACAAGATAACCGCCTAAAATTACTCCGATTAGGGTGGGCGGCAAAAACTTCAAGCTACTCCGAAGAATGTCTTCGAGCGAAAACAGAGACATAAGTGTTGGATCGATCGAGAAGAAAAATCCAGCTTCGTGGGCTACCGTGATGACCACGGAGAGCGCACCCGCCACAGCAATAATAGAGGGTGCGTCTCTTAATTTGAGGTCCGCCATCAGAAATTAATATGTCCCTGTACCTGCTGAGGCTGTGGGGTAATTTTAAATAGAATCTGCACGCTCCACTAGATCTCTAAGTAGAAGGATTACATAGTTTCTGCGGGCACCGTGAAATGGTTAAGGCACTGCAGGGTGTCGATTTATCAGAATGTTCAAGCGACTACAGTTTTGAGCGGTGGTGACAAGGTCCAGACCCAACCCACCCCCAACCGTAACAAAAGCATCGCAAACCCTCGCTAGGGAAGAGCATCCACCACTCCGTTCGAGGATGCTCTTTCATGTTACCGACCAACTCATTGAAATCGTTTGTTTTCGCCGGCGTTCTGGCGTCGGCCGCCGGGCTCGCCATGCCGGCTTCCGCCGCCGAGCTTCTCGTCACCACTGGCGCCGATGCAGGTCCGGGCTCGCTCCGGGCCGCGCTTCAGCAGGCCGCCAAGGGCGAGGGGGACGCGCAAATCTTCGTCACCACCGGCGACGACATCCAGATCGAGACTCCGCTGACTTACGAAGGCACCGCGCCGCTCGGGCTCTATGGCAGCGGCCAGGTGATCAAGACGGACAAGAACATCACGCTGCTGACGATCGCCAAGGGCGCGGACCTCACGGTCAGCGAGCTGAGCTTCCAGGGGCCGGGCGGCTTCTCCATCGAAAAGCGCGATGCGGGCAAGGGCATCTTCGTCGATGTCGATAAGGACGCGACCGGCACCGTCCGCCTGACCCTGGACAAGGTCTCCGTCTCCGGGGTCGCCTATCACGGCATCCATATCTCCGATTGCGATCTCGCCGACGATTGCGGCTTCGGCATGGGCGGCGAGGGGGCCGGCTCCGCCGCCTCTATCGATGTGCGTCTGGCCGATGTGGAGGTGTCTAATGTCGGCCACGGCAAGTTCGACGCCGACGGCGTCCGGGTCGACGAGCGCGGCGAGGGCGATATCCGCTTCACCGCCCGCCATGCGAAATTCTCACATGTCGGCGCCGACGGCGTGGAGCTCGACGAGGGCCAGGAAGGCGATGTCGTCACCCGCGTCGCCGATGCCGAGTTCTCCGGCAACGGCACCTATTGCGATCCGAAGCTCCTGAAGGCGTTCCTGCCCAAGGAGGACGAGGGCAAGTTCGACGACGGCGAGAAGCAGGAGGCCGATATCCCGGCCAAGATCGCCGGCTCGCCCGACGATGCCTGCTTCGAGCGCGAGGTGAAGCTCTACGAGTCCGGCTCGGTGAAGAAATACGAGATCTCCATCGACCTCGATGACGGTTTCGATATCGACGAGGCGGGCGAGGGCAATCTCATCGCCGTGCTCTCCGACACCGAGGTGAAGGACAACAAGGACGAAGGCATCGACTTCGACGAGGCCGACGCCGGGCGGGTCTCCTTCGCCTTCCGCGACGGCGAAGTCGAAGGCCAGACCGACGACGGCATCAAGGTCTCCGAGGAAGGCGCCGACGGCGTCTCCGCCCTGGTCCACGACGTGTCCTCCAAGGAGAATGGCGGCAAGGGCGCCGTCTTCGAGCAGGAAGACGAAGGCGATATCGACGTGGTCGTCGTGAAGGTCGAGACCGAGAACAACGACGACGGCGACAAGACCGGTATCGAGGTCGTTCAGGACGGCGACGGCAAGGGCACGCTGATCGTCCGCGATTCCGACATCGCCGACGGCATCGATGCCGAGGGCGTCGAGGTCAAGCAAGAGTAGTCTCTTCAAGCAAGAGCACTCTCTTCAAGCGAGAGATCTCTTCAAGGAAGAGAAAATCTCTTCGAAACAGCCAAAGGCCGAAGGGCATGCCGCGGGAGGGACGCCGCAGCATGACCCGGCCAAAAAGGGGCGGGCCGCGCTAAAAGCGATCCGCCCCGTTGCGCGCCGAGGGACGGTTTCGGGTGGCAGCGCAAGGCGCCTGGAAGGCCTCGAAATAGCGCCGGCCGAGCTCGGCCAGCCCTTCGCCGCTGAAATGCTCCAAACTGCCCTCGGTCGGCACGCCGGCCGCATCGACGAAGCGCATCGATGCATTCTCCTGCGCTGTTTCCCGCAAGACGTGGTTGATGCAGGCATCCATGGGGGATGGAAGGCCGCCGAGGATCGCCGGTGCCTTTCGCGTCAGGATCCTCTGATCGCGCAGCTCGTTCACCAGCCATTCGAGCGCTTCCCTGTACCAGGCGGAATCGCAACCGCGATCGGCCTCGCCCTGGTGCCAGAGCATCACGTCGTAGGAGGCCGCCCCTTGGGCGTGAAAGATCGCCTCGATGGTGTCGAACATCGGCCCGACCCCGGGCAGCCAATCGATAATCGACCGATTGGCGGTGGCGACCACCGTCAGGCGGACGGGAGAGCCCAGCCTTTGCGCCGCATGGTGGGCGAACCAGACGCCGAGATTGTTGGTCGCACGGGATAGCTGGAACGGCGGCCTGGCCTCCCTGGGCCGCACCCATTCATAGCCGTAGGATCCGAGCGGGTTGAAGTTGTTCCAAACCTCGACCGCCGCATGGCAGTCCGAGAAGGGCGGCCCGCCCGCCCGCTGACCGAGAGCGTTCGACTGCCCGGATAGTAGAACATTCAACAAAGCCGACCCCCCAGCCGACATGCAAAGGCTTATAAATTAGGCAAGAGGGGATCGGTAAACTTGCCATTTCGTGCCACATGACGGCTGATACTCAGTCTTGCACAGAAAGATGGCAGTAAGCCGGCAGTGGTGGGGTGAAAAATCTTGGCCATCTGTCTTTCTGCGCAAGAATAAGGTGTTTCCGGTCAGGAATGGAGTTCTCGCCCGTGGTTCTGCTTCGACTGGTCAATGAAGCGCCGCTGCTGCTGGTGGTGTTCGGCCTCATCGCGGTCTTCGAAATCTACACGATCAGCCTCATCCTGATTTGCCGGCGCATTTGGGGGCCGCACCGGCTCAAGCTCAATAACGAGGTCGGCGGATTCAAATTCGGCACGATCGGCGTGCTCTATGCCGTCATGCTGGCCTTCATGGTCATCGCCGTCTGGGAGGATTACCGGGACGTCGAGACCGCGGTGCGCACCGAGGCCAAAGCCGTACGCGATCTGCGCCAGCTCTCCTACGCGATGCCCCAGAACGGCGAGGCGATCCGCAAATCTCTCATCGCCTACGCCAAGCACGTCCAGAAGGAGGAATGGCCCGCCATGGCCGATGGCAGCCTCGGAACCAAGCCGGCGGACCATCTGGCCCATGTGGAGCAGGCGATCATCGATCTCCATGTCGAGAATTATCGGGAACTCGCCCTTTATCAGGAGGCCTTGCGTCTGCTCGCCATCATTCAGGACAGCCGCAGCGAGAGGGTGGAAAGCGCCGACGGCTCGATTCACGGCGTCCTCTGGCTCGTACTGATCGGCGGGGCTTTCATCCTGCTCGGCTACCCCGCTTTCTTCGGCGCGCCCAATGCGGTCGCGCAGATCTCCATGGCGGCTGTCATGGCCGCGCTTATCGCCCTGGTGCTGCTGCCGGCGATCCTGTTCGACTATCCCTTCACCGGCCCTGTCCACATCTCGTCGAAACCCTTCGACGCGGTGACGCGGGAATCCGCGCCCCACATTCCGGAGGGCGAGCCGGGCAGGTAGCCCGGCTCGCCGGTCTCGTTATCCCTAGGCCTCAGTGATGATGGTGGCCGCTTCCCGCGTCAGGCGCGGTCAGCATCAGCCGTGGCGCCGGGAATTTCAGCGCATGGGGATCCTGATCCGTATCCGGCACCTCCGACCAGGAGGTCTCGCCTTCTGCGCAAATCTGCCTCACCGGAAAATAGACGGGGCCGGGCGCCATCTCCTTCGCCAGATAACCCGTGACGACGAACTCGTCGTAGAATCCATCCGGCACCTCGCCGCCCGACCAGCGGATCTTGCGCACCCCGTCCTTTAGGGTCATGCCGTGGAGGAAGGCGTAATCCCGGTCGTAATCGCTGGTTTCCGTCTCGATGGTCCAGCCTGGCTTCACCATCGGCTTGGCGGCGATGAAGCCGTCGGGCAGGGCGACCTCCAGCTTCACCGTCGGCGACCCTTCGCAGCCATGGGGCAGCTTCAGCACCGCCTTATAATGGCTGCCGGTTTCGGCGCGTTGGGTTTCCAGCGTCACATGGGCCTGTGCCGCGCTGCTCAGAAAGCCTGTCAGCAACACAGCCGACAGCATTGAAACGAATCTTCTTTTCATCATCACCCTCACCATTTCATCTGCAGGCCGGCGAACACCGCGCGGCCATCGCCGGGCCAGTAGAGCGCGGCATCCGGATTGGCCTCGGCGACGATGTCCACCGCGGCGATATAGTTTTCGTCCGTGAGATTCCGGCCCTCGACATAGCCGGACCAGCGTCCGCGCTCGAAGCCGAGCTTGACGCCCAGAAGCGCATAGGCGTCGGTCTTCGTCGTGTTGGCGTTGTCGACGAAATAGGCCTCCGGCACCCAGTCGAGCGTGGGGCCGGCATAAAACCCCTGAGGGTTCTTGTAGAGCAGCTCCGCCCGGACGATATGGGGCGGCGCGCCGGGCAGCTGGTTGTCGCCGTAGACCGGATCGTCGTCGAAGAAGAAGTCGTTATAGGTGTAGACCCCGTTCAGCCAGATCCGGTCGGCGTCCTCGCCTTTCTCGAAGATGCCTTCGGCGAGGCTGACGCCCAGCCCGAGCTCCACGCCCTGGTGAATCGTCCTGTCGGCATTGACCACCGTGCAGGCCGCCGTGGAGGCGCCCAGACATTGCAGCTCGTTGCGGATCTCGGCCCGGTAGATGGAAAGGTCCCAGCTATAGTTCGGCCGGCTGCCGCGGGTGCCGATCTCGTAGGTGGTCGCCCGCTGGGCGCGGATATCTACGAACGAGAAGACCTGTCCGCCCTCGCCGAAGCTCGGCACCTCGGCGCTTCGGGAGATGTTGCCGAAGATCTGCCAATCCGGCTCCACGTCCCACAGCAGCCCCACCTTCGGGCTCCAGAGATCGAATGTGCTCTCCCCGGAGATCGTGTTCAGAATGGCGACTTGCTCTCGCTCCGCATGCAGGAACTGGGTGCCGGCGACCAGCGCCACGTCGTCCAGGAAGTAGAAGCTGTCCTCCAGATAGGCGGAGAGATTCTTCGAGATCTGTTCCGAGCTCTGCATCAGCGGACCTTTCGCGGCCCCTGGCCCGATGCCGTAGAGATCCGCGTCCGTCTCGCCGTTATGCAGGTTGACGCCGGCCAGCAGCAGGTTCCGCCTGCCCGCGACCTGCCGCTCGTCGAACAGCCGCGCGAAACCGCCGTAATCGGCATAATCGTAGTCGAGATACATGAAGATCGGATGGATCAGATGCCGGTCCACGCCGAACGCCCCCAGCTCCAGCAGCGTATCGGGGGCGAGCCGGATCGCCGTCTTGTTGGCGATGCGGTACGACTCGATATTCCGCTGCCAATCGTTCACCACGTTGATCTTGGCTGGGGTTTTCGGATCGGTCAGCGCCACCTGCCGGGTCACCGCCCCGGGGATCTCCTGCTCGATATCGTTGGCGTTGAAATAGAAGCGCGTCTCGACATTCGGCGTGATGCGATAGCCCAACGTGGCGACGCCGCGGGTGGACTCGCCCGCGCTATGGTCGCGGAAGCCGTCCGCCTCCTGCCAGGTGCCGTGCACGTAGTAATCGACATTGCCGGAGACCGCGCCGGAGCTCACCGCCGCTTTCCGCATGCCGAAGGAGCCGATATCGGTGCGCAGGCCGAAAAGCTCGGAATTGTAGCCCGTCGGCATCACGAAATTGATCGCCCCGCCGAGGCTGTTGGCCCCGAAGCGGAGGGCATTGGCGCCCTTGAACACCTCCACGTATTTGTAGGCCGTCGGATCGATCTCCTGGAAATCGCCGTAGCCGTCGGCGGTGTTGATGGGGATGCCGTCCATATAGAGCTGGATGCCGCGCAGGTGGAAATTGCGCGACAGGCTCGAGCCGCGAATCGAGATGCGGGAATCCTCGCCCCATTTCGGCTCGATATAGACGCCCGGCACGTAGTTCAGCACATCCTTCAGCGTGGTGGCCGGCGTGCTCTCCTGATAGGCGCTGCCCGGCACGATCTCCACGCCGCCCGGCGTCTGGTTGATCTCCGCGATCGCCTCGCCCAGGGTCGGAACCGTCAGGCTCCCCGAGCGCGTGCCCGGTTGGACCGCCGAGGCCTCAAAGCGCTCCGTGTATTCCGGCAGTTCCGCTGGCGCATCGGCCGGAAGGGCATAGCGGCTGGTGCCGGATGCGGCGGTTGAGGCTGTTGGGCGGGCCGGCGCCGGTTCCGGCTCCGCGGGCTGGGTGACCACGATGGTCGGAAGTTCGTATTCGGTGTCCTGCGCGAGGGCAGGCGGCATGCCGATCGCAGACGCGATCAGCGACAACGGCCACGCGATGCGGGCCGGGCGGACAAGCCACATGGGAAGACTCCCCGTTTGAACGGATTGGGATGCGCGGGGTGCGCCCGCGCGATTTCAAAGGTTCAGACGGAGCGGGCAGGAGGTCCGCGGCTGAGCGGGGTGATTCCGGCGCGGGAGCGCGCGATCGCGGTTTCCGCCGGCGGCACGACGTTGCGGATGGCCGGCCGTTTCAGGACGGTGGCGACCGTATTGGCCGTGGCGAATTGGAAGGAGGCGAAGCTCTTGCAGAATGGACAATTGGTCTGGGACTTGTCGTCCTGTCGATCCGGCAGGGCGCTGCCGGGCACCCCGGAATGGCAGATGACGGTAAGCGCGTCGCCAAGCTCCGCCTGCACCAGATCGGCGCGAAGCTGGGAGATGAGATGGCCGGGGATGAGGCCGGAATAGACGAGAATGCCGAGAAGCCCCAAGGCTCCGGCGATTCGCCGCCATCCGTTTCTGGCCGGTCTCTGCACGGAATATCCCCCCAGACATCCCAATAAAGCGCGGGGAGACTAGTCCGATCGCGCCAAGTTGCTCAAGCGCAAGTTTTTCCCGCCCGATTCGGGAGGCTCCATTCGCCGTCGGGCCCAGGTTCGACGCGCAAAAAAAAAGCGCCGGCCCGGAATAATCCGGTGCCGGCGCCCATCGCACCTTCCCAGCGTGTCGCCTCCCAGCGGTCAGGTGCGCCGCCGCAGGACACGCGTCCTACTGCGGGCTTGCCTCTTAATCCGGAAAGGCAAAGGCTTTGAACATGTTAGCGCAATCCGGTGCTACTTACCGTAATTCAGCTCGTGGCCGCGGACCGACTGCATCGTGTTCTGCAACAGCGAAGGCTCATTGGCCCTTGCGTCACGCCGGAGCCAGCTTTTGACCGCCATATCCAGCACCCGAGGGCCGAGCGGACCGAGGTCAAAATTATACACGAGCCAGTAGAGTAGCTTAGTCATGGCGGATAAACGCGCCCGCCAGGAAAGAGTTTCAGTTTCGTTAACTTTTTTCTTGACTGCACTCTTTGAGATACAGCTCGCGGAATCGTTTGGTGATCGGGCCGGGCGTCCCGTCGCCGATAATCCTGCCGTCTATGGACACGACCGGCAGCACGAAGGCCGATGCCGCCGTCAGAAAGGCCTCCCGGGCGGACAACGCTTCGTCCACGCTGAAAGGCCGCTCTTCCACGACGACACCATGCTCATTCGCGAGGGCAAGCACAGCGCGGCGGGTCACGCCTGGCAGGATGTGGCGCCCCAAAGGTTGGGTCCGCAATACGCCATCCGAATCGACGATGAAGGCGGAAGACGATGTGCCCTCCGTCACCACGTCGTTCTCCACCATCCAGGCTTCGTAAGCGCCGTTCCGCTTGGCGAATTCCTTGCCCATCGCTTGCGGCAGGAGGGCGATGGATTTGATGTCCCGCCGCTTCCAGCGCAGATCCGGCGCCATCACGACCTTTACGCCCGTCTCGACCAGCGGGTTGTCGAGCAGGGCCTTTTCTTGGGTGAAGGCCACGATGGTGGAAGTCAGCCCGTAGGGATAGGCGAAATCCCGGTCCGCCACGCCGCGGGTGAACTGGAGATAGACGATGCCCTCGTCAAGGCCGTTCCGCGCGATCAGCTTCTGATGCACGGTGCGCAGCTCCCGGTCGGTGAGGGGAGAGACGATGTCGAGAGCCGACAAGGAGCGGGCGAGACGCGCCAGATGGGCGTCGAAATCCACCATCTTCCCGCCCAGCACGGCCGTCACCTCATAAACGCCGTCAGCGAACAGAAACCCGCGATCGAACACGGAGATCCGGGCCTCCGCCTCCGGGACGTAGCCGCCATCGACATAGACGATGCGTGACATGCGGGGCTAGCCGCGCGCCTTCGCGCAAGCTTGCGGCCGGTGATCCGAGCCGCAAGACGCGTCCTCGCCCCTGGGATCGGAGACCCGAAGGCCGGCCTCCTCGATCAGCGCAAGATCCTCGCCGGTATCGTTGTTGTCCGTGGTCAGCAGCTTTTCGCCGTAGAAAATGGAATTGGCGCCTGCCATCAGGCAGAGAAGCTGCGCCTCCTTGGAGAGGTTGTGGCGCCCGGCCGAGAGCCGTACGCGGGATTTCGGCATCACGATGCGGGCCGTGGCGATCATCCGCACCAGCTCCATGGAATCGACTTTGGCGCGATGGGCGAGGGGCGTTCCTTCCACCGGCACCAGCGCGTTGATCGGCACGCTCTCCGGATGCGGATCCATATCGGCCAGGCTTTTCAGCAGGCTGGCCCGGTCCGCGATGGTTTCGCCCATGCCGATGATGCCGCCGCAGCAGACTTCGACCCCGGCCTCGCGCACATTTTCGATCGTATCCAGCCGGTCCTGGAAGGTCCGGGTGGTGATGATCTTCTCGTAATATTCCTGGGAGGTATCGAGATTGTGGTTGTAGGCGGTGAGCCCGGCCTCGGCGAGGCGCTTGGCCTGGTCCTTGTTGAGCATGCCCAGCGTCACGCAGGCCTCCATGCCCATATCGCGCACGCCGCGCACCATCTCCAGCACGCTGTCGAATTCCTTGCCGTCGCGGACCTGCCGCCAGGCCGCGCCCATGCAGAACCGGGTGGCGCCGGCCTCCCGCGCGCGCCGCGCCTTGGAGAGCACGTCGTCGACATCGAGAAGGGATTCGCGCTCCAGCCCGGTCTTCTTCGCGTAATGGGCGCTTTGCGGGCAATATTTGCAGTCTTCCGGGCAGGCGCCGGTCTTGATGGAGAGCAGGCTCGCCAGTTGGACCGTGCCATCCTCGTGGTGACGCCGATGCACCTCCCGCGCCTGGTCCAGGAGCGCCATCAGGGGCGCTTCCAGAAGCGCCTGAATCTCGCCGCGCGTCCAATCGTGACGCAAGCCCCCGCGCGCCGCCTTCTCAGGCGTGATGGCGGGATTCTCCATCTCATCGGAGTGATGCTCGGTGAGGGTTTCGGGATGATCAAGCACGTGAACCGGCTCTCGATTGCTGCGGGACCTTCCGTTCGCTAATACAGGATGATGAGACGGAGTGAAAGCCGCTACGGCGCATATCTGGCTGCCCAGGCCGAGCAAGGGCTCCAACGGACGCTTGTGGACATGCGGCCCTTGGACGCGCGCCGGATCGAGGTCGCCGGCAAGGTCTACGTCAACTTTTCCAGCAACGATTATCTGGCGCTCCGCTATCACCCGGTGGTGACGGATCGCGCGCGGCTCTGGCTCGATGCGTTCGGGGCGGGAAGCGGCGCATCCCGGCTCGTCACCGGAAATCTCGAGCCCTTCTCCATCATCGAGGCGAAGATCGCCAAGTTGAAACGGAAGGAAGCGGCTCTCGTCATGGCGTCCGGCTTCCAGACCAATGGCGCGGTGCTCCAGGCTCTGCTGGATCCCAAGATCCTCGGCGCCAAGCCCCTCGTCTTCGCCGATAAGCTCAACCACGCCAGCATGCATTTCGGCTGCGCCGCGGCGGGCATCCGTCAGCAGCGCTACCGCCACCGCGACGCCGGCCATCTGGCGGCGCTGCTGGAGAACAGCCAAGCCGAGGACGCCCCGCGCTTCATCCTGACCGAGAGCGTCTTCTCCATGGATGGCGATATCGCGCCTCTGAAGGAAATCGGCGCGCTGGCGCGGAAGCACGATGCGCTCCTGATCGTCGACGACGCCCATGGCACGGGCATCCTCGGGCGAGCGGGGGAGGGGCTGAGCGGCGGCGGCGATATCGTCATCGGCACGGCCTCCAAGGCGCTCGGCGGCTTCGGCGCCTATGTGGCCTGCTCCAAGCTGGTGCGCGATTACCTGATCAATCGCTGCGGCGGGCTGATCTATTCCACCGCCCTGCCGCCGGCGGCCCTGGGCGCCATGGATGCGGCCCTCGACCTTCTGCCCAGCCTGCGGGAAGCCCGCGCCACGGTCGCCCGGCTGTCGAAGCGGTTTCGCGAAGGTGCCCATAAGCTGGGCTACGAGACCGGCGCGTCCGAGACCCAGATCGTGCCGGTCATAGTGGGGTCCGCAAAGGCCGCCAAGGCGCTGAGCGAGAAGCTGAAAGCCGCAGGGTTCTGGGCGACGGCCATCCGCCCGCCGACGGTTCCGAAGGGAACCGCGCGGCTGCGCTTCGCCTTCACCGCCGCCCATACGGAGGAGGATGTCGACGGTCTGCTTCAGGTGCTGAACGAGGCGGATCCGGGCTCTCTCCATGGGCCGATGGCCGCCGAATAACGCCCATGCATTTCGTACTGGTCCATGGCTGGGGCTTCCACCCCGGTATTTTCGATGCTCTGGCTGAGCGTTTGGCCGGAGAGGTGAGCCGGGTCGATCTCGGCTTCGTCTCAGGCGGGCCCGCCGGCGCGCTTCGAAGCGAAGACAATTGGCCGCGCGACGCCATCGCCATCGGCCATTCTTTGGGCGTGCTCTGGCTGTTGCATGAAAGGCCTGAAAGCTTCCGGGCCTTGGTGAGCTTGCAAGGCTTCGATCGTTTCGCGTCCCATGTCGGCCGCGCCAAGGTCGCAGGCATGGCCAAGGCTCTGAAGCGCGATCCTTACGGTCTGATGCGCATGTTCTGGAAGAGCTGCGGCACCGGGTCCTTCGCAGCCGAGGCCGATCTCGATGTCGAACGCTTGGAAGAAGGCTTGAACTGGCTGATGGAATGGGACGCTGCTGAAATCAGGTCAGGGCTGGGATGTCCTGTCCTCCCGCTCGCCGCCCGCGACGATCCGATCGTGCCGGAAGCGATGAGCGCGGCGATCTGGCGCGACGATATTGAATGGTCGGATGCGTGCGGCCACCTTCTGCCCGCGCGTCATCCCGATTGGTGTGCCGAAAAGATTATGAATTTTGCCGATGACCTCCAACCGTAGCGAAAAGATCGCCAAGAGCTTCGGTGCCCGCGCCGAAGCCTATGAGAGCCACGCTTCGCTCCAGCGCGTGGTGGCGGCACGGCTCGCGGCGAAGCTGCCTCCGCTCCTAGCGCCCCGGGTGCTGGAGCTCGGCTGCGGCACGGGGTTGCTCACCCGGCATCTCTTAAAAACCTATCCGGATGGCGATTTCCGCATCACCGATCTTGCGCCCGAGATGATCGCGGCCGCCGAACGGAATATCGTTCTGCCCGCCGGCGCCAACCTTTCGTTCGAGGTGATGGATGCCGCCCGCGCGGAGGATGCCGGCCGTTTCGACCTCATCGTCACCAGCATGAGCCTCCACTGGCTGGCCGATCCGGCGGCCGCGCTCGCCTGTCTCCGCGGTCTGCTCAATCCTGGCGGCACGCTCCTGTTCAGCGCCCTCGGGCCGGAGTGTTTTGCCGAATGGCGCGAAGCGGTCGCTGCCGAGGGCCTCGCCGATGGGCTCGTTCCTATCGCAGCCCTGCCGGGGCTTCTCGAAGAGGAAAGCGCCGTCATGGAGGAGAGCGGTCTCGCCTTCCTGCGGCGGCTGCGCGCCATCGGCGGCCTCACCCCGAAGGAAGGCTATGCGCCGGTCTCGGCCGGCGCGCTCCGGCGCGTGCTCCGCCGGCTCGACGAGGAGCATGGCGGCCGCGTCACCTGGCACATCGTCTATGGGCGCCTGTCGTCCATGGAGAGCTCGCTCGCCGCCAGCCGGTCCAGCCCCTCGATGATGCCCTCATAGGCGCGATCCAGCTCCGCATCGGTGATGCAGTAGGGCGGCATCAGATAGACCGCCGGCCCCAGGGGCCGGATATTCAGCCCGTTGCTCAAGAACCAGTCCTTCAAGGTCCGGCTCTGGGTCGATTGATATTCCGGCGAGCCCTTCACGTCGAAGGCCATGATGCTTCCGGCCTGGCGCGGCCAGGTCACGTCGGGACGCTCGGCGATCTGCGTCAGGAAGTTCCGATGCTTCTCGGCGATCTCGCCGATCCGCTGCAAGGTATTCTCCTCCTCGAAGAGCTGAAGCGAGCGGAGCGCCACCGCGCAGGCGAGCGGATTGGCCGTGAAGGAATGGCCGTGGGCCAGCGCCTTGGCGAAGCTGTCGCCGATGAAGCTGTCGAACAGGCTGTCGCGCACGACGGTCGCCGCCATGGGCAGGTAGCCGGCGGTGAGGCCTTTCGAGACGCACACCAGGTCCGGCACGATACCGGCCTGTTCCATGGCGAACATGGTGCCGGTCCGGCCGAATCCCGTGGCCACCTCGTCCAGGATCACCAGGATCCCGGCAGCTTGCGCCACCTCCACCAGCCGCTTCAGAAAGGCCGGCCGCGACACCCGCATGCCGCCGGCCCCCTGTAGCAGCGGTTCCACGATCAACCCGGCGATATCGTCCGGATATTCCTCGATCAGCCGCTCCAGCGCGGCGATCGCGCCATTCTCCTTTTCCTCCACCTCGTCGTCGCCCATGAAGGTGGATGGGTAGGGGAGCACCTGCACCTCGCACATGAGATCGCGGAACAGGGAGAAGAAGCCGGACCCCCGGCTCACCGCCATGGCGCCCACCGTATCGCCGTGATAGCCGCCGTCGAGCGCAATAAAGATCTTCCGGGAAGACTCCTGGTTGGCCCAATGCTGATAGGCGATCTTCAGCGCCACCTCGATCGCCGTCGAGCCGTCGTCGGAGAAGAAGACGCGGTTGAGGTCTCCCGGCAGCAGCTTGACCAGACGGGAGGCGACCTCGATCGCCGGCGCATGGGTGAAGCCTGCGAACATCACATGCTCATAGGCTTTCGCCTGGTTGGCCAATGCTTCATTGAGCGCCGGATGGGAATGCCCGTGGGTGCAGGTCCACCAGGACGAAATCAGGTCCAGCAGCTTCCGATCGTCGCCGAGCGTGAGCGTCGCCGCCTTGGCGCCCTTGACGAAAAGCGGCGCGCTCTCGGTGCCGTGCTGGGTGAAGGGGTGCCAGATATGACGCGCATCCAGCGCCATCAATTCTTCGGGAGAAAGGGTCATGTCGTCATCTGTGCCAGTTTCGCAAGATCGAGCTCCGGCGCGATCCCGCAGAGGGTCTGCCGGTTGAGAGTGTCGAGCCAGGGGATCTCAGCGATCACCTGGGTGCGGCCATAGCGTTCGATGGCCGCGCGGTTATGGCTGCTCTCCGGCCCGACCATGATCACGCCGGCGATGGCGAGGCCACGGCGGCGCAGCGCCTCCAAGGAGAGTAGCGTATGGTTGATGGTGCCGAGGGTGGAACGTGCCACTACAATCGCCGGCAAGCCGAGATCCTCGATCAGGTCGATGACGAGCTCCGCTTCGTTGAGCGGCACCATGATGCCGCCGGCGCCCTCTACGATCAGGAAGCCGTCCGTCTCGGGCGGGCGAATCCGGGCAAGGTCGATCGTGACATTGGCCCGGCGCGCCGCCTCATGGGGGGAAAGCGGATCGGGCAGCACATAAGCTTCCGGCACCACACGATCCTCCGGCAGCTCGGCGAGACCGCGCACGGTCTGCGTATCGGTGCCGCCTTCGTCGCCCGCCTGCACCGGTTTCCAATAGGCCGCCCCGAGATGAGCGGTCAGCCAGGCGGCGGCGACAGTCTTGCCGACATCCGTATCGGTGCCGGTCACGAAAAACCCTTTCACGAGCTTGTGGCGCTCCATTTCTCTAAGTTGGCGCGGACTTTAGCCGCTCAAGACGAGGTTACAAGCCCGAGCCTCCGCACCGCGGCCAATCGCCGGAACCCGCTGAGAGGGCTAGGCGCTTGCGCAAAGGAGCGCTATTGGTTCGTGCAAATGCGTGTATTTCTTGCGTTGCTTCTCATCATCGGGGCAGGGATTGCGCCTGCCGGTCTGGCCGCTCCGGCGCTCGCCGTCGAGCGGAACGAGACCTTGCGCATGGCGTACGACGCCGATCCCATCTCCCTCGATCCCCACGAACAGCTCGCCAGCGCGACGCTGCAGATGTCCCATCTGCTGTTCGATCCGCTGCTCCGCTTCGATTCGAACATGGAGCTGGAGCCGAGGCTCGCCACCCGTTGGGAGAAGATCGACGAGCGCACCACCCGCTTTTATCTCCGGCCGGATGTGAAATTCCATACCGGCAATACGCTGACCGCCCACGATGTCGTCTGGACCCTGAACCGGCTGAAGCGGAGTCCGGATTTCAAAGCGCTGTTCGAGCCCTTCGAAGGGGCCCGGGTGATCGACAAGCTGACCGTCGATCTCATCACCAAGAAGCCGTATCCGCTGGTGCTGAACCTCGCCACCTACATCTTCCCCATGGATCAGGAATTCTATTCGGGCGAGAACGAGAAGGGCGAGCCCAAGGATGCCATCGTCAAGCACGGCGCCTCCTTCGCCTCGGCGAATGTCGCCGGCACCGGCCCCTTCATCGTGACCGAGCGGGAGCAGGGCGTCCGCCTCGTGATGGAGCGTTTCGCCGATTACTGGGACAAGGACTCTCCGGGCAATGTCGGCCGTATCGTCCTCACGCCGATCAAGGAGCCCGCCACAAGGGTCGCGGCGTTGCTCGCCGGCGATGTGGATTTCATCGCCCCCGTGCCGCCCGGCGATCTGAAGCGCATCGAGGCCGCGCCATGCTGCAATCTGGTCACCATGCCGAGCACGCGCATCCTCACCTTTCAGCTCAATCAGGCGAGGGTCGAGGCTTTCAAAGACCGCCGGGTGCGTCTTGCCATCAACTACGCCATCAATCGCGACGGCATCGTGAAGAAGATCATGCGCGGCTTCGGCTCGCCGGCGGGACAGCTCAGTCCGGAAGGCTTCGACGGCTACGATCCGAAATTGAAGCCCCGCTACGATCTCGCCAAGGCCAAGGCGCTGATGGCGGAGGCGGGCTATGCGGACGGTTTTCGCGTCACCATGATCGCCCCCAACAATCGCTATGTCGGCGACTACCGCATTGCCCAGGCCGTCGCCGCCATGCTGGCCAAGATCAACGTCACCGTCGATCTCCAGACCATGCCCAAGGCGCAATACTGGCAGCGCTTCGATGCGCGGGAAGGGGATATCCTGATGATCGGCTGGCAGTCCGATACCCAGGATTCGGCCAATCTCTACGAGTTCCTCGCCATGACGCCGAACCCCAAGACGGGCTACGGCCAGTATAACGCCGGCAATTATTCCAATCCCGAGATCGACAAGCTCACCCTGGAAAGCCAGACCATGCTGGACCGGACGGCGCGCACCGAGTTGCTCCAGCGCATCGAGCGCATTCTCTACGACGATGCCGCCATGGTGCCGCTGCAATGGCAGCACCTCTCCTGGGCGGCGCGGAAGAACGTCCTGATCGGCCCGGTTGTGAATGGGCTCGACATGCCCTATCTCGGCGACCTCGTTATCGAATAGAAGAGGGGCATGGATTCGATCCGGCCCGCAGCCTCCTTCCTCTTCCAGCGCCTCTTCCAGATGCTGCTGGTCATGTTGGCGATCCTCGCCATCGCCTTCGCCATCCGCTCCAGTCTTGGCGATCCGGTCCGCGAGTTCACCGGACAGATCGCCTCCGAGCAGGAACGTGCGACCTTGAGGGAAGAGCTCGGTCTCAACGATCCCTGGCCCGTCCAGTTCGGCCGTTACTTGCAAAACGCCGCCACGGGCGATCTTGGCACCTCCTACATCTATAAGCGCTCGACCCTTGCGGTGATCGCGGGCAAGTTCCCGGCGAGCTTCGAGCTGGTGCTCGCGGCCTCCCTGATCGTCGTGCTGCTGTCCATTCCCGGCGGCATCTACTGTGCCGTCAAACCCAGAAGCCTCGGAGCCAAGCTGGTCCTGGGCTTCAGCGTGCTCGGCGTCTCCGTGCCGGTCTTCCTCACCGGCATTCTCCTGATAAGCCTTTTCTCCATGCTGTGGGGGTTGCTGCCCGCCTTCGGGCGCGGCCAGACCGTCTCCGTCTTCGGCTGGGAGACGAGCTTCCTCAGCCTCGACGGGCTGGAGCATCTGTTGCTGCCCGCCGTCACCCTGTCCTCCATCATGCTGCCGCTGTTCATCCGGCTGATCCGCAGCGCCATGCTGGACGAGCTCGGCCGCGACTACGTCCGCACGGCCCGGGCCAAGGGCGTCTCCCGTCCCCGGATCTGGATCGGCCATGCCCTGCGCAATGCCTGGCTGCCGGTGATTGCCCAAGCCGGCCTCCAATTCGGCAATCTCCTAGCCTTCACCCTGCTGACCGAGATCGTCTTCCAATGGCCGGGCATGGGCTTTTTGTTTCTCGAAGCCGTCACCCGTGCCGATATCCCCCTGATCACCACCTATCTCGTGGTGGTTGGCGCCATCTTCGTCGTCACCAACACCCTGGCCGATCTGGCGAGCCTTGCCCTCGATCCGCGCATCAGCTTCGAGGCAGCATCATGACCGGGGAGGGGGCGGTCATGGAGCCGCCGGTCACGGCGAAGCGCGCAATCCGGCGTCATCCCGGCGTCCTATTGCTGTTCGGAATACTGTCGCTCTTCGCCCTGGCGGGCCTTTTCGCCCCGCTGATCGCTCCCCAGAACCCGTACGATCTCGCCAGTCTCGATATCCTGGACGCGGAATTGCCGCCGGTCTGGCTGGAGGGCGGAACTTGGACCTATCCGCTCGGCACCGACGCGCAAGGCCGCGATCTCTTGAGCGCCGTGCTTTACGGCATGCGCGTCTCGCTCCTGGTGGGCGTTCTCGCGGTCGTCATCCAGGCCGCCATCGGCATTCCGCTGGGCATGCTGGCGGGCTATCTCGGCGGCCGCGCCGACACGATCGTCACCCGCTTCGCCGATATCCAGCTCTCCCTCTCCACCTTGATGCTCGCCATCGTCGCCCTTGCCCTGTTCCGAACCTGGCTCGGCGAGGAAAGTCTCGGTGCCAATGCCGTGCCGATCCTGGTGGTCGTGATCGGGCTTGCCGAATGGCCGTTCTTCGCCCGCACGGCCCGGGCCGGCGTGCTCTCCGAGAAGGCGAAGGATTATGTGCGCGCGGCCCGTGCGCTCGGCGCCACCGATGGCGAGATCGTCCGCCGGCACATTTTTCCGAATATCCTCTCGCCGCTCATCATCGTCGCCGCCATCGGCATCGCCAACGCCATCATGGCGGAGGCCGCGCTCTCCTTCTTGGGGTTGGGCATGCCGCCGACGAGGCCCTCCCTCGGCACCCTGATCCGCTCCGGCTACGATCTCATCTTCGCCGGCGCCTGGTGGGTCACCCTGATCCCCGGCGCGGTGCTCGTAACCCTTCTGCTGACCGTCAATCTCCTCGGCGATTCCTTGCGCGATGCCCTCGATCCGCGCCTGAAAGGGCCGGGCGGCAGCGTCACGGCGTGAGCTTTTCGAAACCAATCCGCCATACCGGGGCTGAAGCGAAACCGCCGATCGTCTAAGCTGGTCTCCGGCTGCCGCGGAAATTGCAATTCGAGTCGCAATGCCCACTTGGCAATTGCGCATCCGAGAACGGTGAGCAGCAAAGGAGATCGCCATGAACGACGAGCGATCCGTTTCGCCCGATTTCATTTTCGCTCTGCGACGCGTCACCGAAGCCACCGCCTGTGCCGCTTCCGACGCCCTGAAAGGGGGGGACCGTCAAGCGGCGGGCAAGGCGGCCCTGGAGGCCATGCGGACAAGTCTTGCCGAGCTCGACATCGAAGCCATGGACGTGATCGGCCATGCCCAGCAGGGCGAGCTTCCCCAATTCAAGCGCGGCGAGATCTTGGGGCGGCCCGGTGCGGCCTTCCGGGCCGATCTGGCCGCCGATCCCATGGAAGGGACCGCCTATATCGCGCCCGGCCAAACCAACGCCCTCGCGGTGGTCGCCATCGCCCCCCGGGGCAGCATGATGGAGCCGGGGCCTGCCTTCTATATGGAGAAATTCGTCGCCGGCCCGGAAGCCCGCGGACATATCGATCCCGACCTGCCGGCGGCTCGGAAGATCGAGATTCTCGGCCGGTGTCTCGGCAAGCCCGTGCCGGAGTTGAACATCTACGTGCAGGAGAAGCCGCGGCATCGCCGGCTTGTGGAGGAAATCCTCGCCACTGGCGCTCAGGTCTCGCTCTACCCGGCGGGCGATGTGGCCGGCGCTATTCTGGCCGCCATCCCGGAGTCCGGCATCGATGCCTTGATGGGGGTGGGCGGTGCACCCGAAGGGGTCATCTCGGCTGCCGGCATCCGTGCTCTCGGCGGTGAATTTCGCTGCCGCCTCGCGCCTCAGCTCCAGACGGAATCCATCGCGGTGCGGGCTGCCGATCTCGACACCACCCGCTGGTACGACCGGGACGAGGTGGTTTCCTCCGGCGACATATTCTTTTGCGCCACCGGGATCACCTCGGGTCTGATGCTGGAAGGCGTGCAGCATGTCCGCACCCATTACCGCACCCAGACCATGATGATCTCCGGATATACCGGGGAGCGGCAGGTGCTCACCAGCACATTGCCTTTGACCCGCGCGTTGCCGGAAAACATCACAGCGCGAGACGTGGCCTGACCCATGGCGTAAGATGCCGCAAAACAAACGTCACAAAAGTCGCGTGCGTGGGGAGTGAAATGCCGAAGCAGGTCGATCATCCGATCATCCTGGGCATCGTCGGCGATTCGGCGTCTGGCAAGACGACGCTGTCGACGGGCGTCGCCCAGATTCTGGGTGAAGACCGCTGCACGGTCCTGTGCATCGACGATTATCACGCCTTCGACCGGACCGAGCGCGCCAAGCTTGGACTTTCGGCGCTCGATCCCCGCGCCAACTATGTCGATATCCTGGAGCAGCATCTGCGTCTCCTGCGCGAGGGGCAGCCGATCCTCAAGCCGTATTACGACCATGCCCGCGGCACCTTGGAGCGGCCGATTTACGTTCAGCCCAAGGATTTCGTGATCGCCGAAGGATTGCTCGGCTATACCACCCGCGCCATGCGCGATTGCTACGACGTGAAGATCTATCTCGACCCCATCGAGGATCTTCGGGTGAAGTGGAAGCGCCACCGGGACACCACCCAGCGCGGCTACACCTCCGGCGAGGTGGAGGAATCGCTCGTGAAGCGGAAGAAGGACAGCCCGCAATTCATCCATCCCCAGCGGACCTTCGCCGATATCGTCATCCGTTTCTCCAGACCCGAGGGCGCGAACGGGGCCGATACCCATCTCGACGTGCGCCATCTGCTCCGGCCGACCCTGCCGCATCCGGACTTTTCCCCGCTTTTCGACGGCTCAAACTATGCCGATCTCAGGCTCGAGCTGGCACGGGACAGCGACGGGAAGCCCGTCGATGTGCTTGAAATCAAAGGGGATATTTCCGACTCCCGGGCCGAGAAGATCGAGAATCTGCTTTGGGATCTGATTCCCGAGGCGGGCCATATGCGCGATCAGGTGGGCCGCATCGACATCGCCAATGGCGATCGCGTCAGTCATCCCCTAGCGCTCACCCAGCTTCTTGTGGGATACCACGCCGTGAAAGCGTCGATGGGCGAGCGTGCCTATTAGTTCTGAACTCATCAATTGGAGAAAATGAATGGCCGAGAGCCTGAAACAGGACCAGGCTTCACCCGCGGCAACCCGCGAGGACATGGCGAACGCGATCCGCGCCCTGGCGATGGATGCGGTGCAGAAGGCGAATTCGGGCCATCCGGGCATGCCCATGGGCATGGCCGACGTGGCCACGGTGCTCTTCACGAAGTTCTTGAAATTCGATGCCGAGCATCCCGAATGGCCCGACCGCGACCGCTTCGTGCTCTCCGCCGGTCATGGCTCCATGCTGCTCTATTCGCTGCTCTATCTCACCGGCGCGCCGGGCATGGATATCGAGCAGATCAAGAATTTCCGCCAGCTCGGGTCCAAGACGCCGGGCCATCCGGAAAATTTCGTCACCAAGGGCGTTGAGACGACCACGGGTCCGTTGGGGCAGGGGCTCGCCAATTCCGTCGGCATGGCCATGGCCGAGCGCATGCTCAATGCCCGTTACGGCGACGAGATCGTCGACCACTATACTTATGTCATTGCCGGCGACGGCTGCCTGATGGAGGGCATCAGCCACGAGGCGATCTCTCTCGCCGGCCATCTGAAGCTCGGCCGTCTAATCGTGCTGTTCGACGACAACCACATCTCCATCGACGGCGACACCGATCTCGCCGTCTCCGACGATCAACTCGAGCGCTTCAGAGCGAGCGGCTGGCACGTGGCCCGGGTCGACGGCCACGATCCGGAAGCAGTCGCCCTTGCCATCGAGAATGCGCGCAACGTCACCGACCGGCCCTCCATGATCGCCTGCCGTACCACTATCGGCTTCGGCGCTCCCAACAAGCAGGGCACGGCCTCCACCCACGGCTCGCCCCTGGGCGAAGAGGAGATCGCCGCCACCCGCGAGAAGCTCAATTGGCCGCATGCGCCTTTCGAGGTGCCCAAGGGCGTGCTCGCCGCTTGGCACGCTGCCGGATGCCGCAATCGCGAAACCTATGAGGCCTGGATGGACCGGGCCGGCAAGCTCGATAGCGCGGAGCGCAATGCCCTGGTCGAGCCTATCGGCGAAGACATCGCCATCGAGATCAAAAACGCGGTGCGCGACGCCAAGGTCCAGTTCGTCGCCGATGAGGCGAAGCTCGCCAGCCGGCAATCGTCCCAGAAGGTGCTGGAGCGGCTGACCCCGCTGATCCCCCATATGATCGGCGGTTCGGCGGATCTCACCGGCTCCAACGGTACCCTGACCAAGGCCCATACGCCGATCACGCCGGACGATTTCTCCGGCAACTACATCCATTATGGCGTGCGCGAGCACGGCATGGCCGCGGCCATGAACGGCATGGTGCTCCATGGCGGCTTCGTGCCCTATGGTGGGTCCTTCCTGGTCTTCACCGATTACTGCCGCCCGGCCATCCGCCTCTCGGCGCTGATGAAGAAGCGGGTCGTCTATGTGATGACCCACGATTCCATCGGCCTCGGCGAGGACGGCCCGACCCATCAGCCGGTGGAGCAGCTCGCCGCGCTTCGGGCGATGCCCAATCTCAACGTCTTCCGTCCGGCCGATGCCGTGGAATGCGCCGAATGCTGGGAGCTCGCCCTGCTCAGCCAGACCACGCCGTCGATCATGGCCTTGAGCCGTCAGGGGCTGCCGCTCCTGCGCGGCGAGGCGGGTGACGAGAACCTCTCCGCCAAGGGCGCCTATGTCTTGCGCGAGGCCGGCGGCGAACGCGACGTCACCCTGATCGGCACGGGCTCGGAGCTGATGCTGGCGGTGGAAGCGGCCGAGACCCTCGCCGCGGAGGGCATCGAGGCGGCCGTGGTTTCCATGCCGTCCTGGGAGCTCTTCGACGCTCAGCCGGCGGAATACCGGCAAGCGGTCTTGGGAACCGCCCCGCGCGTCGCCGTCGAAGCCGCCATGGAATTCGGCTGGCAAAAATGGATCGGTTTGGACGGTGCGTTCGTCGGAATGACGGGCTTCGGGGCTTCAGCACCCGCCAAAGACCTATATAACCGTTTCAACATCACCAGCGAGGCCGTCTGCGCTGCCGCGCGAAGCTGCCTCGGCAGAGATTAAATACCAAAGAGGTGCGAGGAGAGATGTCGAACAAGCGCGTCGCGATCAACGGCTTTGGCAGAATTGGACGGCTCACTTTGAGAGCCTATCTGGAATCCGGCAGGGACGATCTCGAATTCGTGGCCATCAACGATCTGGCCCCGGCGGATATGAACGCCCATCTGCTGGAATTCGATAGCGTGCATGGCCGTCTTCCCATGGAGGTGAGCCTCGCCGACGGCAACATCCGCGCGAACGGCAAGGAGGTCAAAGTCATCTCCGAAGCCTCGCCGGAGAAGCTGCCCTGGCGTGATCTCGACATCGATATCGTCATGGAATGCACCGGCCGCTTCACCGATCGTGACGCCGCCGCGCAGCATCTCGATGCCGGTGCCCGCCGGGTGCTGGTCTCCGCGCCGTGCAAGGGCGCCGATCTGACCGTGGTGTATGGCGTCAACGACGCGGAGCTCACCCAGGAGCACCTCGTCGTCTCCAACGCGTCCTGCACCACCAATTGCCTGGCGCCCGTCGTCAAGGTGCTGAACGAGACGGTGGGCCTGGAGCGTGGCTACATGACCACGATCCACGCCTATACCGGCGACCAGCGCACCGTGGACACCTTCCACAAGGATCCCTACCGGGCG
Source organism: Methyloligella sp. ZOD6 (assembly GCA_050110875.1). Taxonomy (GTDB): domain Bacteria; phylum Pseudomonadota; class Alphaproteobacteria; order Rhizobiales; family Methyloligellaceae; genus Methyloligella. The sequence goes on along the minus strand of CP188828.1, from coordinate 707,721 downwards.
CGGGCGAGTGCGGTGAATCTGATCCCGACCTCCACCGGCGCCGCCAAGGCCATCGGCTTGGTCCTGCCGGAGCTCGCGGGCAAGCTGGACGGCGCCTCGATCCGCGTGCCGACCCCCAATGTCAGCCTGGTCGATCTGACCTTCCAATCCGCCAAGCCGACCACCGTCGAGGAGATCAACGAGGCCATGACCAAGGCGGCCAACGGCGCGCTCAAGGGCGTGCTGGGCGTCAACGACAAGCCGCTCGTCTCGTCGGATTTCAACCACGATCCGCGCAGCTCGATCTTCGACCTGCCTAGCACTCAGGTGATCGACGGCGTCTTCTGCCGGGTCGTCTCCTGGTACGACAACGAATGGGGCTTCTCCAACCGGATGAGCGATACTGCGGCGGCCATGGATCGTCTGATATGACCGTGGACCTCTCCCGCATCCGATCCGTCGAGCAGGCCGAGACTGCCGGCAAGCGGGTGATCCTGCGTGCCGATCTGAACGTGCCGCTGAAGGAGGGAGAAGTCGCCGACACCACCCGCATCGATCGGATCCTGCCGACCGTGAAGCTGCTGCAGGAGCAGGGGGCGAAGATCGTCCTCCTCTCCCATCTCGGCAGGCCGAAAGGCGAACGGCTGGCGGAATATTCCCTGAAGCCCGTGGCCGAGACGCTGCGCGCGCTGCTTCCCGATACGAAGGTGCATTTCGTGCAGGATTGCATCGGCGCGGCCGCGGCGGAGGCGATCGATCGGATGAAGCCGGGCGAGATCGTGCTGCTTGAGAATCTGCGCTATCACGCCGGCGAGGAGGCGAACGACCGAGCCTTCGCCGACGAGCTCGCCAAACTCGGCGACCTTTACGTCAACGACGCGTTCTCGACGGCCCACCGCACCCATGCGTCGAATGCGGCGATCACGGATCGGCTGCCGTCCTTCGCCGGACTTCTCATGCTCGCCGAGATCCGCGCTCTGGAGCAGGCTCTGGAGGATCCGCAGCGGCCGGTCATGGCCATCGTCGGCGGGGCCAAGATCTCCACCAAGATCGCGTTGCTCAATCATCTGGCCGAGAAGGTCGATATCATCGTGGTGGGCGGCGGCATGGCCAACACCTTCCTGTTCGCCCATGGCGTCGATATCGGCAAGTCGCTCTGCGAGAAGGATGCCGTCTCCACGGTGGAGAAGATCGAAGCCCATGCGAACCAGAGCGATTGCGAAATCGTTCTGCCTAAGGATGGTGTCACGGCGAAAGCCCTGGAATCCGGTGTGTCCACCGAGACCCGCTCGATTTCCGACGTGCCTGGGGATAGCATGATCCTGGATGTGGGGCCGGAGACCGTTGCCGATCTGAAGCGCCGCCTAAGCGAGGTGAAGACGCTGCTTTGGAACGGCCCTCTCGGCGCTTTCGAGGTTCCGCCTTTCGAGGAAGGGACCTTCGAGATCGCCCGCGAGGCCGCGCGGCTGACCAAGGCGGGGAAACTCGTCAGCGTCGGCGGCGGCGGCGATACGGTCGCGGCGCTGAAGGCTGCAGGCGTCGCGGACGATTTTACCTATGTCTCGACCGCGGGCGGCGCATTTTTGGAATGGCTGGAGGGCAAGCAGCTCCCGGCCGTTGCTGCACTCGCAGGCGAGGCGGAAAAGCCGGCGGAGAATATCGCAGCGACATAAGCGAGCGACATCAGCTTAAGAGGTTCGACATGGCACTGATCACCCTAAGACAGCTTCTCGATCATGCGGCCGAGCACGGCTACGGCGTGCCGGCCTTCAACATCAACAACATGGAGCAGGGGCTCGCCATCTGCCAGGCGGCGAAGCAGACAGATGCGCCGGTCATCATCCAGGCGAGCCGCGGCGCGCGGGCCTATGCCGGCGACCTGATGCTGGCAAAGCTCATCGAGGGCCTTCAGGCGCTGTTCCCGGAGATCCCGATCTGCATGCATCAGGATCACGGCAACAACGCCGCCACCTGCCTTTCCGCCATTCAGCACGGCTTCACCTCCGTGATGATGGACGGGTCGCTCGGCGAGGACGGCAAGACGCCCACCGAGTACGACTACAATGTCGACGTCACCAAAAAGGTGACCGAGATGGCCCATATGGTCGGTGCCTCCGTGGAGGGCGAGCTCGGCTGCCTCGGCTCCCTGGAGACCGGCTCGGGCGAGGCGGAGGACGGCCACGGCTTCGAGGGCAAGCTCGATCGCGAGAAGCTCCTGACCGACCCTGACCAGGCGGCCGAATTCGTCGCCGAGACGAAGGTGGACGCGCTCGCCGTGGCCATCGGCACGTCTCACGGCGCCTATAAATTCACCCAGAAGCCGACCGGCGACGTCCTCGCCATGAACGTCATCGAGGCGATCCATCAGAAGCTTCCCGACACCCATCTGGTGATGCACGGCTCGTCTTCCGTGCCCCAGGAGCTCCAGGAGGAGTTCAACAAATGGGGCGGCGAGATGCCTCAGACATATGGCGTGCCGGTCGAGGAGATCGTGCGCGGCATCAAACACGGCGTGCGCAAGGTGAATATCGACACCGATCTTCGCATCGCCTGCGCGGCAACGCTCCGCCGGGTCGCCACAGAGAACAAGTCGGAGTTCGATCCGCGCAAATTCCTGAAGCCCGCCGTGGCGGCCATGAAGGAGGTGTGCGTGGCGCGGCTGGAAGCCTTCGGCACCGCCGGCTGGGCCTCCAAGATCAAGGTCATTCCCATGGCCGAGATGGCCGAGCTTTACGCTTCCGGCAAGCTCGATCCCAAGATCGGCATGGCCAAGGCGGCCGAGTAACAGGCCGCTCCGGGCGGGATATCATTGGAGACGAGGGCCGGCATCCGCCGCTGCCCCCCGTCTTATGCGATTCGTTAAGGGCCGGGCATTAGAACCGGGGCATCGGCAGCGGGGGAGAGAGCCTGAGCATGGCTAGAGACATCGTTATCGCGCCATCCATCCTCTCCGCCGATTTCGCCAAGCTGGGCGAGGAAATCCGCGCCATCGACGAGGCGGGATGCGATTGGATCCATGTCGATGTGATGGACGGCCATTTCGTTCCCAACATCACCATCGGCCCCGATGTGGTGAAGGATTTGCGGCCTCACTCGAAGAAGCCCTTCGACGTCCATCTCATGATCGCGCCGTGCGACCCCTATATCGAGGCCTTCGCCAAGGCCGGCGCCGACATCATCACCGTGCATGCGGAATCCGGGCCCCATCTCGACCGGTCGCTCCAGCTCATCAAGAGTTTCGGCAAGAAGGCGGGGGTCACCTTGACGCCCTCGACCCACGAATCCGCCCTTGAATATGTGCTCGACAAGGTCGATCTCATCCTCGTGATGACGGTCAATCCAGGTTTCGGCGGTCAGGCCTTCCTGCCCTCCCAGCTCGAAAAGATTCGCAATATCCGCCGCATGATCGGCGACCGTCCCATCGATCTCGAGGTCGATGGCGGCATCAACCAGGATACGGTCGCCGAGGTCGCGAAAGCCGGCGCCAACGCCATCGTGGCCGGATCCGGCGTCTTCAAGGGCGGCGATTACAAGGCCAATATCGATGGGTTGAGGGCCGGCGCCGAGGATGCACGGAAAGACGCGGACTGATGCCCGACAAATCCCAGCACCAGATCGCCGACGCCTATCTTGCCTCGGTGCTCCCGTCGCTTCGGCGCGCAGAGGGCATCTGGCCGAAGGCCGTGATCTTCGATCTCGACGGCACTCTCGCCGACACCGCCGAAGACCTCGCCACGGCCCTGAACGCCGGGCTGGAGGAAATCGGCATCGAACCGTTCACCGTCGAGAAGGTGCGGCTGATGGTGGGGGGCGGGCTCCAGGCTCTGATGGAGCGCGCGTTGGAAGCCCGCGAGGCAGAGCTCGAAGAGGCCAAGCGGGAAGCACTGCTCAAACGCCTCTATACGCTCTATGCGGAGAACCCGGTCGAGAAGACGCGCACCTATGAAGGCGCCGAAGCCATGCTTGAGAAGCTGCAAGAGGTGGGCATTGTCTGCGGCGTCTGCACCAACAAGCCCCAGGCCATCGCCGAGGACGTGCTGAAAGGCTTGGAGCTGGGCGACCGGTTCGTCTTCATCCAGGGGGGCGACACCGACCTGCCCAAGAAGCCCGATCCGGCTCCTCTCGTACATGTGATGGAGAAGTTAAGTGCCAAGCCGTCGCAAACCGTTATGGTCGGCGACAGCACCGCCGACGTGCAGGCCGCCCGTGCCGCCAGCCTCGCCGGAATCGTGTTGGTGAGCCACGGCTATTCCAAGCTTCCCGCCTCCGAGATGGGGGGCGACGTGGTGATCGATAGCCTGCCTGAGCTGCCGCGCAGCCTTGCCGTGCTGGCGGGCCGGCTCAAGCGGGCAGGGGAACGGCCGGCGCGCCGCTGAACCGGATAAAGCGAAACCGTATTTGAGTCTTTGAAAGCCACCCCATGACCGTCACCTATTTCGGCGCCCTTCTCGCAGGGATCTTGAGCTTCTTGAGCCCATGCGTGTTGCCGCTGGTCCCGCCCTATCTCTGCTTTCTGGGCGGCACCACCTTCGACCAGCTCTCCGGCGAGGAGGAGACCCCGGATCACGTCTACGGCACCGTGGTGATGTCGGCCGTGGCCTTTGTGCTCGGCTTTACCACCGTCTTCGTCATGCTAGGCGCCACGGCCACGACCCTGGGCTCCCTCGTCCAGGGGCATTTGGAGCTTCTCAGCCAGATCGCCGGCGTCGTCATCATCATCGTCGGCCTGCATTTCTTGGGCGTCTTCACCTTGAACTTTCTCCATCGCGAGGCTCGCTATCACGTTGAGTCGCGCCCGGCCGGTTTTATCGGCGCCTATGTGGTGGGCCTCGCCTTCGCGTTCGGGTGGACGCCGTGCATCGGTCCTGTGCTCGGGACGATTCTCGCCTTCGCCGCCCAGGAAGACACGATCAGCCAGGGCGTGCTGCTGCTGCTGGTCTATTCGCTCGGTCTCGGCATTCCCTTCATCCTGGCGGCGGTGGCGATCCGCCCCTTCCTGGATTTCCTGGAGAAGTATCGCGGCCATCTTACCAAGATGGAGAAGGTGCTCGGCGCCTTCCTGGTGCTGACCGGCATTCTCTTCCTCACCAACTCCATGACCCTGATCGCCAATTGGCTGATAGAGTGGTTCCCGAGTCTCACTACGATTGGCTAACCGATTCAGATGACTCGATGATCGGCCGGCCAAGCGACCGCCCGGGCGCCCTGTCATGACCGCTATCGCCCTCACCATCGCCGGCTCCGATTCGGGCGGCGGTGCCGGTATTCAAGCCGACCTGAAGACCTTTTCGGCCTTGGGCGTCTATGGCGCCAGCGCCATCACCGCGCTCACCGCCCAGAACACCAAGGGTGTCCAAGGCTGGATCGCCGCGCCGGCGGATTTCGTCGCCGCCCAGATCACCTCGGTGACCTCCGATCTCGACGTTGATGCCATCAAGATCGGCATGCTGGCCAATGCCGAGATCGTCGGCGCGATCGCCGAGACCCTCTCAAGCTTGCGCGAGCTGCCCGAGGTGCCGGTCATCGTCGATCCGGTGATGCTCGCGGCGAGCGGCGACCCGCTGCTCGACGAAGAGACCGTTGCGGCCATGCGCGAGACGCTTCTGCCGCTCGCCGACCTGGTGACGCCAAACCTGCCGGAAGCCGCGAAATTCCTAGGCGAGCCGGTCGCCCAGGACGAGGCGGCCATGATCGCGCAGGCGGAACGGCTCCATGACTCGGGCATGCGTGCCGTGCTGCTGAAAGGCGGTCATCTTCCTGGCGATACGGCCCTCGACATTCTGTTCGATGGCGACGTCGCCCGCTTCGAAGCGCCGAAGGTGAACACCGAGCACACCCATGGCACGGGCTGCACGCTCTCCTCGGCGATCGCGGCGGAGATGGCGAAGGGCGTGCCGCTACGCGACGCCGTGGGCCTGGCCAAGGATTATCTGACCGGCGCCATCCGGGCCGCCGACGACATCATGATCGGATACGGCAAGGGCCCCGTGCACCATTTCTACCGCCAGTGGCCGGGAGAGTGGGCGTCCGCAGAGGGCGACGAGGAGATGGAGTAGGAGTCTTCCCTGTGCAGGTGTCCGTCATCCCGGCGCCTCATGGTGAGGGCGCAGCGAAGCTGCGCGTCTCGAACCATGAGGGCAGGGAAGACTAATTCCCCCGCACGACCTTCTGGGTCTGCTCGCCCAAGCCTTCCACGGTGAGATGCATCACGTCGCCGTCCTTCAGGAAGATGCGCGGCTTGCGGCCCATGCCGACGCCCGGGGGCGTGCCCGTGGTGATCACGTCGCCCGGCATCAGGGTCATGAAGCGGCTGATATAGGCGACGAGCTGAGCCACGTTGAAGATCATGGTGGATGTGGAGCCGGTCTGCATTCGCTCGCCGTTGACGTCGAGGGTCAGGTTGAGGGCCTGCGGATCCGGGACCTCGTCTTTTGTCACGACCCAAGGGCCCATGGGGCCGAACGTGTCGTAGCTCTTCGCCTTGAACCATTCGCCGGGCCCGCCGACCTGCAGCCGCCGCTCCGACACGTCGTTGCAGATCGTGTAGCCGGCGACATGGTCGAGGGCTTCCGCCTCGGAGATGCGCTTGGCCGGATCGCCGATCACCACGCCGAGCTCGACCTCCCAGTCCATGCGCTCGTACCCGTCGGGCATCAGCACATTGTCGTTGGGGCCGCAGATGCAGGAGCTGGCCTTCACGAAGACGATGGGCTCCTCAGGCACCGGCAATCCGGTTTCGGCCGCGTGATCGCTGTAGTTCAGCCCGATGCCGAGGAATTTCTGCACATGGCCGATCGGTGCCCCGATGCGGGGATTGCCCTCGACCTTCGGCAGGGAGGCCGGGTCGATCTCGGCGAGTGTCTTCAGACCCACGCTGGTCAGCACATCGCCGGCGATATCGTCCACTTTGCCGGACAGATCGCGGATCGCGCCGTCCCCGTCCAGCAGACCCGGCTTCTCCGATCCCTTCTCGCCAAACCGCAACAATTTCATCAGCTTCAACTCCCACAGCCAAAAAATCTCGCGCATGTTGCATAGGCGGAAGCCGCGCGGCAATGGCCGCGGGCCAAAATCGCGCCCATGGAATGTCCAGCCTCGAGAACGGCTTGACTCGAAGATGACGCTTCCTCTTACATAGCGTCACTCGTGGGTTCCCGGCGGCTCCTCGCCGACGGGTGAAAAGGGAACGCGGTGAAGAGCTTTGCTCCAATCCGCGGCTGCCCCCGCAACTGTAAGCAGCGATGTCTGCTCCGATGAGCCACTGGCGCAAGGGCGCTGGGAAGGTGGAGCAGGCGAAGACAAGAGCTGCGAGCCAGGAGACCTGCCCATCGAGCGTCACCCATCTTCTCGTGCGAGGGGCGCGGAGGAACGGAATACCCCCGGAGTGGTGACGATCCTCAGGCCGAGAAGGGAGGGTCGTCTCGATGCGCCAAACGTGTTTGGTCTTTCGACAAGACAGCGATAGGCGTCGTGCGAAGAGCGCGGTGCAGCGCCCTCCAAGACCGGCCGGATAACGGCAATTATGGGGGGCATCTTAGATGACCAAATTTGGGGGGAGGGCGCTCGCAAGCGTCCTTGCAGTTCTCACACTTTCCGCCACCGTCCAGCCATCCGTGGCGCAAGACACTGATGAGGAAGACGCGCTGATCCTGCCGCCCATCGTGGTGGAAGGCGCGACTCTCGACGAGTCGCTGCAGAAGACGACCCGCGAGCCGGCCGCCGCTGCGCGGTCTGCGCCGCGGACGGCCACGACCTCCGAGCCTGTCGAGGACGTGCAGGCCGGTGCCGTCGAGGGGAACGTCGTGACGCCGGGCGAGGCTCGGCGTCTGCCGACCACGGGCAGCGCGGTCAGCGTCGTGACGTCGGAAGATCTCGAGCAGGAGCAGATCCGTCACGCTGCCGAAGCCTTGCGCAGCCTGCCGGGCGTGGAGGTGAGCCGGAGCGGCTCCTTCGGCGGCTTGACCCAGGTCCGCATCCGCGGCGCGGAAGCCAATCACACCCTCGTGGTGATCGACGGCGTGGAGGTGAATTCCGCCACCAATGGCGAATTCGACTTCGCCAGCCTGCTGGCCGACGATATCGAGCGTATCGAGGTGATCCGCGGGCCCCAGAGCGGTCTTTACGGCTCCAACGCCGTCGGCGGCGTCGTCAACATCGTCACCAAATCCGGCAAGGGTCCGGCCCAGGCCCGTCTGCGCGCCGAAGGCGGCAGCTTTTCAAGCCAGGGCTACGCCGCCACACTCTCGGGCGGAACGGACGAAGCCCACGGCATCGTCAGCTTTCAGAAGCGGAAGAGCCATGGCTTCAACATCTCCGAGTTTGGCGACGAGGACGACTTCTCCGACATCACCAACGCCTTCGCCAAGGGCGGGGTCGAGGTGTTTCCCTGGCTGAAGGTCGACGGCGTGCTGCGTATCGACCAGAACGACGGCGGCCGGGACACCGACGGCATCGGGCCGGGGCCGTTCTTCATCCAGACCGACGACCCGTCCTATTTCGAGCAGCGGAACCGTTTGGCCGGCATCGACGCGACCGCGACGTTGCTGGACGGGCATTGGGTGCAGCATTTCAAGAGCAACTACAGCGACACGGTGGCCGAGGATTACGCCTTCTTCGGCGGCAGCTTCTTTCCCTATCGCAACGACGGTCAGCGGGTGGAGAATAGCTACACCTCGACCTTCTCCGGCGACATGCCGGGCTTTCTCGACAGCCATCACGCCGTGACCGGTCTGCTCGAGAACACCGAGGAAAGCTTCACCCCCGTCACCGCCGACAATATCGAGCGAAGCCGCGAAACGCGGGCGGCGGCCGTCGAATATCGTGGCCAGTTCCTGGACAGCCTCGATCTCGTGGCCTCGCTCCGCCATGACGACAACGACAGCCATGTCGAGGACTTCACCACCTACCGCGTGGCCGGCTCCTACGCCGTGCCGAACACGCCGGTTCGCGTCCATTCCAGCGTCGGCACCGGCGCCAAGCAGCCCACCCTGTTCGAGCTCTACGGTCAAATCCCCGGCTCGTTCGTGCCCAACCCCGATCTGGTGCCCGAGGAATCCTTCGGCTGGGATGCCGGTGTCGAGCTTACCTTGATGAAAGGCCGCGTCCTGGTCGATGCGACCTATTTCGAGGCGGATCTGGAGAACGAGATCGCAACGAGTTTCGTCGGTCTCTCCTCCACGGTGATCAATCTTCCTGGCGTGAGCCATCGCAGTGGCGAGGAGTTCTCCGCTGCCTGGCGCGTCACCGAAGGGCTGACCGTAAGCGGCGCCTATACCCATCTGCGGGCCTTCGACCCCGACGGTCTCGCCGAGATTCGGCGTCCTGAGCACGCCGGCCGCCTCGACGTGGATTACCGCTTCGCCGACGACAAGGCCAATGTGCGCTTAGGCGTCATCTATAACGGCACCATGGAGGATCTGGCACTCGCCAGGCCGTTCTTTACGCCGACCCGGGTGACGCTGGACTCCTACACCGTCGTCCGGCTCGCCGGCAGCTACGAGTTCAAGCCGGGGATGGAGGTTTTCGCGCGTGCCGAAAATCTCTTCGATGAGGACTATCAAGAGGTCTATGGGTTCGAGACCGCCGGCGCTGCCGTCTATGGCGGGCTGAAGATCAAGATCGGCGGCGACGGCAGCTGAGCCCGGGCCATCCGAATCTTATCGTGGGAAGAGGGGAGCGTTCCGCGCTCCCCTTTTCGATTCTCCGGCCGCGTCTGAATCGTGCCTCCGATTCCGAGCGAAACGAGCCGATATTGCCCAGCCGCGAGCCACTGTGGTTTTCCGGCCACAGGAATCAGGGACACGACCCCATTGAACGAGCATGGAAATTTGCCTCGGCGGCTCGGGTGAAATGCGGAAGATAAATCCCGCTCTGATTGCAGGGCGTGTTTAACATGCTGAATTAAAACGAAAAATAGCATCGCGTGAAATTGCGATTTTACGCTCAAACGACCGAAGTGCATTTTTGCAACAGGCTGTCGGCTTTTGCTTTTCGACCCGTTGCTCAAACTTGAAGCAGGTCGGGGCGCTGGGTAGCTTAACTCACACAAGACGGGGGCACGGGCTGGGGGGCCCAATGCCTCAAGAGGCGTCGAACTGGAGCCAGTCGGGGGACGCAAATGGCTCCACAGGGCCGAGAGGTCCGAGGGACAGTGGAACGGATCCGATCCGAATAAGAAGTAAGGATCCGGGAAACATTGGGGGGGCGAGTTGGAGACCTTGTAGAGGCATTAGCCTCCAAGCCAACTCGTTTCGCAGGGAAAACCGGCCCGCATCGCGGGCCGGTTTTTTTTGTGCCGCCGTGGATGAAGAAAGCCGCGCAAGTCTCCACGATCAAAGCCCGATTCGCCGTAGCGTCGAATCGATCCCGCCGAGATACCCGGCCCCGAACAGCCGGACATGCACCAGCGTCGGATAGAGATTGTAGAGATCCTTGCGCAGCGTATGAAAGCCGGGCTCCAAGGGCGCGATCGCCTCATACGCTTCGAAGAACGCCCGCCCGAACGTGCCGAACATGGTGGTGAAGGCGAGCTCGATCTCGGGATGGCCGAACGAGATCGCCGGATCCACGAAGCCGGCGATTCGATCTCCCTTCACCAGCACATTGCCGGTCCAAAGATCGCCGTGCAGCAGGCTGGGAGCCTTCGGCTCGATCAGGAATTCGTCGAGCCGCTCCGCCAGCCGTTCCAGTCGCGCCAGATCCGCAGTCGAGAGGGGCCCGTCCTCATGGGCCATGCGCGCCATGGCCATCAGTCGATATTCGGCGAAGAAGGGGATCCAGCCATCGGCTTCCCGGTTCAGTTGCGGCAGGGGGCCGATCAGCGTGTCTCTGGGATAGCCGAATCGCCTCCCGCGAATCGCGTGAAGCGCTGCGATCTTCTCTGCGGCGTCCCGCTCGACCGCGTCCGTGATGCTTCCGCCATCGGTCTCGATGAAATCCATGACGAGCAGGTCGGCGTCGCAGTGATGCACCGTCGGGACGGGGAAGTCGGACAGCCGCCGGAGCTCGCCGAGCATATAGCCTTCGATCTGCAGAGGCGCCGCCCATAACTCATTGGCGGGATTGAGCTTTGCAGGCGACCGCACCGCCTTCACCGCGAGATGCCGGTCGTCGCTAAGCACGATCTCCAACCCCTCCAACCCGAATCCCACGGGGAGGGGGGCGGAATGGGTGATCTGCGCTCCCAAGACCGTTTCGAGCCGTTCTTTCAACATGACGCACCCGTGTCGGTTGTCACAAGCTTGAAACAAATTCGGCTTACCTGCCGCAGCATCATGGATATGCCGGTTACACCACTCGCGCCCCGCCCTGAAGTGAAGCATTACCGGGCATTGTTCATCTCCGATATTCACTTGGGGACGAAGGCCTGTCAGGCCGCAGCCTTCCTCGAATTCCTGAAGACCTGCGAAGCCGAGAAGATCTACCTGGTTGGCGACATCGTCGATTTCTGGCGCCTCCGCCGCGGGATCCACTGGCCGCAAGTGCATAACGACGTGCTGCAGAAGCTCATGCGCCGCGCCCGCAAAGGCACCGAGCTGATCGTGATTCCGGGCAATCACGACGAGGTGCTGCGCGACTATTGCGGCGCGAGCTTTGGCGCCATCCGGATCGAGCGCGACACGATCCACGAGGCAGCCGACGGCAAGCGCTACCTCGTGATGCATGGCGACGAGTTCGACGTGGTGGTGCGCTACGCCAAGTGGATCGCCTTCCTCGGCGACGGCGCCTACAATTTCGCGCTCTGGGCGAACACCCATTTCAACCATCTAAGGCGCTGGTTCGGTCTGCCTTACTGGTCGTTGTCCGCGTATCTGAAGCACAAAGTGAAGCGTGCGGTAAATTACATCGGTGAGTTTGAGGCGGCGCTTGTCCAAGAGGCAGCCCGCCGTGGGACACAAGGGGTCATCTGCGGCCATATCCACCATGCCGCGAAGCGCCAAATCGGCGAGGTGACCTATATCAACACCGGAGACTGGGTCGAGAGCTGTACGGCAGTCGCCGAGACCCAGGCGGGGACGTTCGAGATTATTCGATGGACCCCCGCGATCTCCGGGGTAAGCCCCCCGGCTCTTCCCCAAAAGGAGCTCGAGGCAGCCGCCTGATGAAGGTGCTCGTCGCCACGGATGCCTGGCACCCCCAGGTCAACGGTGTGGTGTGCACCTATGAGCGGCTGGCCAAGGAGGTGGCCAAGCGCGGTCTGGAGCTGCATTTCCTGACGCCCCAGGATTTCCGCACCTTTCCTTGTCCGACCTATCCGGAGATCAGGCTGGCCCTGGCCAGGCCGCGCAAAGTGGCGCGCCTGATCGAGGAGATCGCACCGGATTTCATTCATATCGCCACCGAAGGCCCGGTAGGGCTGATGACCCGCCGCTATTGCATCACCCGCAAGCGGCCTTTCACCACGAGCTATCACACGCGGTTCCCCGAATATGTCTCGGCGCGCCTACCCGTACCGCTGTCCCTCGGCTATGCCATGGAACGCTGGTTCCACGGCCGCGCCGCGGGCACTTTCGTCGCCACCCCCTCCCTGGCGGAGCAGCTGAGGGAGGAGGGGTTCGAGCGGCTGATGTATTGGTCGCGCGGCGTCGATACGGATCTCTTCCGCCCGAGAGAGGCGCGGCTCTTCGGTAACGACAATGTCTTTCTCTATGTCGGCCGTATCGCGGTGGAGAAGAATATCGAAGCCTTCCTGTCCCTCGATCTGCCGGGCAAGAAGGTGCTCACCGGCGGCGGCCCGCAAGCGGCGGAGCTGGCGAAGAAATATCCGGACGCCATCTTCACCGGGCCGAAGCACGGCGAGGAGCTTGCGGAGATCTATGCCTCGGCGGATGTCTTCGTCTTCCCGAGCCTGACCGATACGTTCGGGCTGGTTCTGCTGGAGGCCATGGCCAGCGGCGTGCCCGTCGCGGCTTATCCGGTCTGCGGGCCGAAGGATGTGGTGACCGATCCCGCGGCCGGTGTGCTCGACGACGATCTGCGCCGGGCGGCCCTGCAGGCGCTAGAGCTCGACGGCGAAGCCGCCCGCGAGCATGCCTTGAAATTCAGCTGGGAAAGCTCGGCCGGCCAATTCCTGGAGAACGTGTTTGCGGCCAACGATGTGTTCCCGCGTAGGAGCGTTCGAGTCCGTTGGCGCGCCAAAAGCCGGCGCCAGATAGAAGGACGGCCCGGTTGGGGGGAAACCGGGCCGTCTCGCACTCATGCGTCTATTGGGGGACGCTTGGGGGATAGTGCGTCCAAACCCAGATGGGGAGGGCGCGCGGGGAAGTCAAGAGCCCCGGAAAACCCCAAAAATAAAAAAATTATAGCGCCTTGAATCGACTGAAAGTTTGGCTCTCTCGGAGGGCCGGTCTAGCCGAAAAGCACCGCCCGTTTGGTGCTGTCGAGGCGGTTGGAAAGCGCCGCCAGATGCCCTTCGCGTCCCGCAATCTCGGAAGCTTCGAAAGCGGGCGGACCGGTCTGAACGAGGGGCTCTGAGGCTGGCGGCAGAGAGCCCGATTGAGCGCTGTCCGCCGGGACGGTCGCCGGAATGTCTTCCGGTATCGCGACGTTTTCCCGGACGCCTTCCGTCTCGTCCCGGTTCGTCTCATCAGCCAATTGCTCGGTCGCATCCTCGTCGGCCACGAATTCCGGTGCGAGGGGAATCTCCAACTCCGCCTCATCGCTTTCCGCAGACGGCGCGATATCGCTTAGGAGCGCATCGAAGCTTTCCGCCGCGCTGGAGGAGGAGGCCGCGCGATCGTCCGATCCAGACGCACCCCCGAGAGCAGCCTCCAGCGTCTCAGCCATGAGCCGGAGAAGATGCAGCGCATTCGCCTTCCGCTGATGCACGACATCCTGGAAGGTGCAGGCGGCATAGATATCCGCCGTGTGCCGTTCGATGGTCCCGCAGACATGCCGGTCGATGCCCGTATCGCGCATCTGCCAGGTGAAATCCTGAATGCTCTCCGTCGCGATCAGGATATCCGCGGTGGCGTCCTTGGTCGCCTGCTCCATCGCGGCGACATCCCGCGATGCGATCTCGACATTCTCTTTCAGCCCGGCGAGGGGGAGGGCGCCGGCTGCTGTCTCCGCCTCTGCCGGAGTTGCGTCTTGAGACGATCGCATATCCTCGGCGCCGCTCTTGACCACGCTCTCCAGCCGCTCTATCGCGGCCAGAACCAGCGCCGTATCGGCATTGCGGTTCCGTCTGGCGTACTCGGCAAGAAACCAGCGGCCGCGCGGCGAGCGCTGAAGCGCCCCTTCGATCTTCGCGTAATCGTCCTGCTGGCCGCCGGCAGTGCCGGCCCCCTTGGTCTGTTCCTCAGTCATGGGTGTCGAATCTAGCTGATTCGAGTCCCGCCCAGGAACTTGCTATCCCCAAAGAGCGGGATCGGCCGGCTGCAGCTTGCCGTCGCGATAGGCCAGCGGTGGCGTCCGGTCCTCGCTCAACAGCAGCGGCCCGTCGAGATCCACCCAGTCCGCCCCTTGGGCGAGCAGCATCGCCGGCGCCATGGCGAGCGAGGTAGCGACCATGCAGCCGACCATGATCTTGAGATCCAAGGCGCGCGCCGCCTCCAGAAGAGCCAGCGCCTCGGTCAGCCCGCCCGTCTTGTCGAGCTTGATATTGATCGCATCGTAGCGGCGGGCGAGGGCTTTAAGCCCCTTGCGGTCATGCACGGACTCGTCGGCGCAGATCGGCACGGGCCGCGCGAAATTCTCCAGCATGGCATCATCGCCGGCCGGCAAGGGTTGTTCGATCAGCTCGACCCTTGCGGCCGCCGCCGCAGTCATCAGGCTTTCGAATTGCTCCGGCCGCCATGCCTCGTTGGCATCGGCGATCAGCCGCACGGAGGGGGCGGCGGAGCGGATCGCCGCAAGCCGGTCCGCATCGCCATCCCCGCCGAGCTTCAATTTCAGAAGCGGATAACAGGCTGCCGCCTTCGCTTTCTCGGCCATGGCGTCGGGCGTATCGAGAGAGAGGGTAAAGGCCGTCTCGACGGGCTTCGGCGCCGGCAATCCGGCCAGGGCGTGGACCGGCTCTCCGGACTGCTTCGCCTCTAGATCCCACAATGCGCAATCGAGCGCGTTTCGCGCCGCGCCCGGCGGCAACAGCTCTTGCAGGCGCTGGCGGTCGTCCTGTCCCGTGAGCTGCGCGCCCGTCCGATGGATGTCGGCGACGACACCCTCTAGGGTCTCGCCATAGCGGGCGTAAGGCACGCATTCGCCCCGGCCGATCGCATCGCCCGCACACAGGGTCGTCACCACGACCTCTGTAAACTGCTTCTGCCCGCGCGAGATCGAGAAGCCGCCCCGGATGGGCCAGCGCTCGGTGACCACCGCGAGCCTGGGCGGCCGCGGTGCGGCGCTTTCGTCCATAGACATGAATCCGGCGGCCGCGCCTCTAGCGCAGCCGGCCGCTGGCGTGGGCGAGCAGCAGATAGACCCGGCCCGTCTCCGAGACGAGATAATTGTCGAGCATGCGCCCCTCCGGATCTGCCTGCTCGGCTTCGCCCAGCAGCCGCTCGAAATCGGACATATAGCGGTCGACCGTGCTGCGGAACTCCGCATCGCGCGCGTAACGCCGGCTGATCTCGTCGAAGGTGCCTTGCCCCTCCCGGGTATAGAGGCGGCGGTTCAGCACGCCGTCCTGGCCCGAGCGGTAGCGCTGCCAGATATCGGCTGCGGTGCTCTGGTCGATGGCGCGTGCGATTTCGTCGAGACGCAGCCCGCCGGGCGCGGTGCCGCTGCCTGCCCGTGTGGTCCGCGGCGGCGTTTGCCGTCCGCGCGCGCTGCCTTTGCCCGTCGCGGCGTTGCCGCTTCGGCCGGTGGACACCGGCTCCGTCGGTCCGCGGAAGGAGGGATCGGTATAGGAAGATGCGCCGGTCAGCTGATCGGCAAGATTGCCGGCGACGGATCCGATATCGCCCGTCGCGCCGGCCCCCGTCGGACGTCCATAAGCATCGAACTCCGGCAGCGGCGAATAATCGTATTGCTGCACCGGGGGGATGGTCTCGCCCTTGAGCGGGATGGACGGATCGTAAGGTGGCGTCCCGTACGGCGAAGAGGATCCGTAGGATGAGGATGACCCGTAGGACGATGAAGAGGCGGACGAGGAGGGCGCCTGGGACGGCGAGGACGGGGCGTTGCCCGGCTCGTTGCGGCTCAGGCCTTGGGTCGCCGCGTTGGTCAGCACCGGCGTGATCGCCTCGATCTCCGAGATCTGGTTGGCCAGCGCCTTGCGGATCGCCTCGGTGGCTTGCGCCGTATGCTCCGGCAGGGCTTCCATCCGCGTCTGCATCTCCTGACGCAACGATTCCAGATCGCCGGCGGTCTGCCGCGCCACCTCCCGCATGCCCTGGGACGTATGGGCGAACTGGCCGCGCATCTGCTCCATCTGCTGGCCGAGATCGCCGATCACCTTGGCGAAGCTGTTCTTTAGATCCGCGACGGCCCGCGCCGTGTGGTTCTGTGCATCGCTCCGTAGCTTCTCGATCTGGGCCACGGCCTGGCGCGCCTGATGGGACGTGTCGCGGGACAGGAGCTGCGTGGCATGCTTGGCCCGCTGCTCCGCCTCGGTCATCGAGTTGGTGATCACCCCCACGTAGTTCTTCATCTGATCGTCCAGCTCGCGGGCCTTGTTGTTGACCGTGTGGAGCAGGCCGATGATCGCCTGATGCCGGCTCTCCAGGATCGAGTCGATCTTGGTGTTCGAGGTTTCCAACGCCTTGGCGGCGGTGAGAATGCCCTGACCCTGATTCTCGAAGCGCTGGGTCAAGGTGTGGATCTGATCCAGCAAGCCGGACGAGACCTGCTTCAGGGACTCCGTCTGCTTGGTCAGCACATCGACCGCCTGGCCGGACTGCTTGCCGACGATGGCGGCGGTCTCCCGGAGGGATGCCGAATTCTCAGACAGCACCTTATGCAGCAGCTCGGTCTGGCGGCCGAAGGTCTGCTCCGCCCCCTGAACGTGCTTGGAGAGCACCTGATCGACCTCGCCGGAGCGTTGCTGGAAGGTCGTGTCGATGGACTTCAGCCGCTCGTCGAGATTCCGGGTCACCGCGCCGCCGCGCTGCTCGATCGTGGTGTCGATCGCCTTCAGCCGCTCGTCCAGACCCCGGGTGACTTCGCCGGCGCGTTGCTGAAGCTGCCTGTCCATGGCGATCAGCCGCTCGTCCATCCGCTTGGTCGCGATCTCGGTACGCTGCTCGAAGGTGTCGTCGATCGCCTTCATATTCTCGCTGAGGGTCTTGGAGACGGCCGCGCCACGCTCCTCGAGTGTTTTGTCCATATAGGTGAGCCGCTCGTCCAGCCCCTTGGTAACGGCCGTGCCGCGCTGCTCCAGGATTTGATCGATGAGTTTCAGCCGCTCGTCGATATCCTTGGTGACGGCGATGGCGCGCTCGCCGAAGGCCGTGTCGATGGACTGAAGCCGCTCGTTGAGGGTCTTCGCGACCGTGTCGGACCGCTCCGCGAGCGTCCGGTCGAGGGCCACGGCGCCCTGGTTGATGCTGGAGGTAAAGGCGTCCGTGCGCGAGCGCAGTGCGGTCTCCAGCCCGGTGATGCTCTGATCGGCAGCGACTGCGAAGACTTCCGAGCCGTCCTCCAAGGTCTTCACCAATGTCTGGGCGCTTCTGTCGATCTGGGCGCCGAGCGCATCGGTGCGCGCTTGCAGCCTGGAGGTCAGCAGATCGCTCCGCTCCTGCATCTGCGCGTCGAGAAGATCGCTGCGCTCCTGCATGGTGGTCTCGATGCGGCGCGTGCCGTCCTCCACCAGCGACTCGAGCGCTTGGATGCGTTCCGCCAGGCTCATGGCGAAACCGGCGCTGCGCTCCTGCATCACACGGTCGAAACGCGCGGTCCGATCGCCAACGGCGTTCTCCAGCATGGAGAGATTATCGACGGCATCCTGCACGAGCTTAGCCAGCCCGGATTGCTCCTTGCCGAGCTGCTGCAGCAGACCCGGCATTCTCGCCGCGATGGCGTCCTGCGCCTTATAGACCTCCTGCGCTGCCTCATTGGAGCGGGCGACCATGAGTTCCGTCAGCTTCAGCCCGCGATCGGCCAGGCTCTTGTCGATCTCGTTGGTCGCCGCCGCGATATCCTTCGCCACCTGCTGGCCGACCCCCCGCAGAGAGGCGCCCACCCGGTCGCTATTGTTGAGCAACGCCTCCCGCTCGCTGGCGAGCTCGTTGATCAGTCCGCGCACCCTCGTTTCGTTGTCGCCATAGGAGCGTTCCAGCGCGGCCACTTCGTTATGCACCAGGGCTTCCAGCTCGCTCGCCCGGCCGATCGCCCGCGAGATGCCGTCATTCATCGCCGCGACCTGGCGGCGGATCACTTGGCCGAGAGAGGCCACCGATTGCTCGGCGAGCTTGTCGGGCTCGGCCAGTCGCACCGCGACCTCGGTCATGGCGGACGCCATCAAGCGGAGCTCTTGCGCGCGCCACACGAGGAGCGCCAGGAACCAGAAGATCGCGATGGGAATGATGATGGCCATCGCCGCCATCAGCATGGTCGGCGTGGCGGGGATGCCGCTTGCGGCGGAGCTGAGCAGCCCATAGCTCAGGAAGCCGCCGATCACGAACCAGACCAGGCTCGCCACCAGGGCGATGGTGAAAGGTGTGCGGGATGGCTTCTGCTGCAGCGAGAAGATCAAGCCTCCGATCGAGGGCAGATCGTCATTGGCCGGCATCGCCAGCCGACGCGGCGGCGGACCCGCAGGCCGGCGGCGCGCCGGCTTGTCCTGCTCGTCGTCATCGGCCCCGGTGCGCAGCTCCGGTTCGGGTGCGGTTTGAGTGTCGGTCGTTTTCCGCTGCTGCAGCCGCTCGGTCAGGGAGATACGGCGCTTCGACTCGCTCTCGGAAGGATCCGCCGCTCCCAGCCGCTGCCGCTCGGTGGCTGTGAAGCGGGAACTCTTGGCTTCCGATTCCTTGTTTTCAGGCGATTTCTCGATGTCGTCGGACTTGGCGTCTTTCGACCGGGCTCGTTCCTGCGCCATCACGCAATCCTCGTACAACACTACTAAACGAGAGAATTGGTGCCGCTTGAACTCAGTACAGACCCGCTTACGCGCGGCGTCTCTCGGAAGCCGCCTCTTACGGACCTTATAAAGGCCCCAAGCTTCCGATCTCATTCCCCCGCTAGCTCATGGTTAGCGAAAATTTAATCCCATGGGAAGGTGAATCGCCAAACATCCTAAACGAAGGATAAGTTGCTATTATTTCGGAGGAATTTCTCTGGCCGGGATCGCCGCGCCCCAGGGGGCGAGGCTGGCGGACTATCGGATTGCTCTCAAGAAGATAGGATAGGGGAGTTCATAACCTCCAAGAGAGTATATGAGCCAAGCATCCTGAATTGCTTCACAAACCAGGGGTAGGGCCATGCTATTTCCGCTTTCGCCGAGACCATAACGGGAACCTAGAGCATGTCGGCAGGCTCCAAGCCGCCCGAAGAGGGCGAAAAGTTATCCACAGAGGCGAGAAAAACCGCGGCAATAGATCGCGTTCACCTTGAGAGATACACCCTCGGGGACCCAGATCTGGAGCAGGAGTTGCTTTCGCTCTTTGCAGACCAATCGGGCGTCTATATGGAGCGTCTGCGCGAAGCGAAGACATCCGCGGCTTGGCGGGATGCGGCGCATTCTTTGAAGGGATCGGCAAAGGCTGTCGGTGCATTTCTCGTCGCCGCCGCGGCGGAGGCCGCGGAAACGGCCGCCGCCGATTGCACGTTTGAAGAGCGTAAGAGGTTGCGCGCAACGCTAGAAGCGAGGCTCGCAGAGGCGAAAGAGCAGATCGGAATCTTGCAACGAGAGCGCTAAGCGTTCGCCCGTGTAATCGGGTCTATGGGGCTGGCAACGCGTCGGCAATTGCCTTATAGAGCAACGATCACGCAAGGGGATGCTCCCCTTTCACCGTGGTTGCGGGCAACGCAGGGCCCGCTCATCTCCCTCGATTTATGAGACGATCCGAACGCGGCCTAACGCATGGCTAAAATAACATTTATTGAGCATAACGGGCAGGAGCACACGGTTGAGGCAGAACTCGGCCAGACCGTTATGGAAGCCGCTGTCCAGAACTCCATTCCGGGCATCGCCGCCGAGTGCGGCGGCGCGTGTGCATGTGCCACCTGTCATGTCTACATACAGGAACCATGGCGTGAGCCCGTCGGCACGCCCGAGCCCATGGAGGAGGACATGCTCGATTTCGCCTTCGACGTGCGCGATGAAAGCCGGCTGAGCTGCCAGATTACCGTGACCGAGGAACTCGACGGCCTCGTGGTCCGTGTCCCTGAGAAACAATTCTAGTAGGAACCATGTCGGAAGAACCTATTCAAACCGATGTCGTCATCGTGGGCGCTGGCCCCGTTGGACTGTTTGCCGTCTTCGAGCTCGGCCTCGTGGATCTGAAATGCCACGTCGTCGATATTCTGCCCCGCGCCGGCGGCCAGTGCAGCGAGCTCTACCCTGAAAAGCCGATCTACGACATTCCGGCGCTGCCCACCGTGACCGGTCAGGAGCTGACCGATCGCCTGATGGAGCAGATCGCCCCCTTCGGCGCCGAATTTCACTTCAACCAGCGGGTCGACAAGCTGGAGCGGCTGGACGAGGGCTTCCGCCTGACCACCGACGGCGATGTGGTGCTGGAGTGCAAGGTCGTGGTGATCGCCGCGGGCGGCGGCTCCTTCACCCCGAAGCGTCCGCCGCTTCCGGGCATTGAGAATTACGAAGGCAAATCCGTCTTCTACTCGGTCAAGAAGATCGATGATTTCCGCGACAAGGACGTGCTGATCGTCGGCGGCGGCGATTCCGCCCTCGACTGGAGCCTCAACCTCCAGCCGGTCGCCAAGTCCCTGACCCTGGTGCATCGCCGCGACCAGTTCCGTGCCGCGCCCGATTCCGTGAACAAGATGTTCAAGCTCGTCGAGAACGGCGACATCAAGTTCGAACTCGGCCAGGTGACGGAGCTGCACGGCGAGGAAGGTCAGCTGACCGGCGTGACCGTGAAGTCGCCCGACGGCAATACGTTCGAGCAGCCGACCAACGCCATGCTGCCCTTCTTCGGCCTGACCATGAAGCTGGGACCCGTGGCCGATTGGGGCTTGAACCTGGAAGAGAACCTGATCCCGGTCGATACGGAGAAGTTCGAGACCAGCGAGCCGCGGATCTTCGCCATCGGCGATATCAATGCCTATCCCGGCAAGCTGAAGCTCATCCTGTCCGGCTTCCACGAGGCGGCCCTCATGGCCCAAAAGGCCCATGAGTATGTCTACCCGGACAAGAAGCTGACCTTCCAGTACACGACCTCTTCCACGAGCCTGCAGAAGAAGCTCGGCGTGAAGTAGCGATGGGGCGGCCCGCGAATTTCGCGGGCTAGCCGTCCTTCGCCCGGTAGACCTCGATCCGGTAGGGGCTGAAGAGGAAGCTCTCGATCCGCGCGCCGAGATGCATCTTGGCGCGCGTGAAGAGCCCCGTCTGCCGCACCAGGTCGCCGTCGCGGCAATCGACCAGCACGAGATAGGCGGGGCGGGGGCTCTCCCGCAGGGATGCGGCGATCTTGTTCAGGATGGCGGCGAACGCTTTGCGCGAGAACGGCGCGAAGAAATAGTGCACCGCCGTGCCCTCCGCCGGTGCGGCCGCCGTCGCGTCCTCCAGCGCGCAAGCGACATCGCGGCAACGCATCCGCGGCCGCGGGAACTGGGCGATGTTGAGCCGCGCATCCTCGTGCAGCTCTTCGGCGAACTCCAACCCATCGATCGATTTGAAGGGGTATTGCGCCGCCATCATCAGCACGCGGCCACGCCCGGCGCCGTAATCGACGAAGCGGTAATGGCCGAGATCGTCGCGGAGTGCGCTCATCGCCCATTCGAAGACCAGGGTCGGGGTCGGGCGGTAGTCGCGCCCCTCGGACCGCTGGCCATGCACCGTGAGGGTGCCGATCTTGGCCGGCTTGTCCGTGGGACGGAAGAGCAGCTTGTCGAAATCCCTATCGAAGAGCAGCCAATGCCACCACAGGATCGAGGCTTGGGCCGCATCGCCGATACTGGCCGGCGAGAGAGCTTCGCGAAGGCTGGAGAAGGCGCGGGTCAGCCAGCCTTCCGCATGGCTGGCGCCGCGCTGGCCTAGGCCGACCCCCACCAAGCCGGCATCTTTGGCGTGAGCTCCCGCCTTGCCGGAAAGCATCTTGAACTGTTCCCCGAAGGAGGGACCTGCCGCTTCCCGCTCGACCTCCGCCTCCCGGGCCAGGGTCTCGCGGGTTTTTTTAACGAGGCGAGCCGTTGAGGTTCTCGTGGAGGTCTTGGCGCTGCGCTTGGATTTGGGCTTGCTTTTGCGCTTCGGCTTCGCTTTCTCGGTCGCCTCCGAACCCTTCGGCGAGCTGGCTTTCGTCGATGCGTTTTTCGACGCTTTGGCCTTGTCCGTCTCGTCTTTGGATTTGTTGGCAGGCTTTGGCATGTCGGGGCGTGGTGTCCTCGAATCAGGCTCCGCTTAATGGTTTTACCCAATTTCACCAACAGCCTGAACAGTTTGTCGGGCCGGATCGGGCACCGCTTATGGTATCCTTCGATTCGTAAAACGAGGCGGCGCACGCGCAGCTCGGGGGAAATGGCCGCCAAGCGGGGAGTGACGGGTGGCAGAGTATGGCGAGGAAACCGTAAGGAACGGTTTGGTCTCCATTTTGCCTCGGCTGAAGCGCTTCGCCGAGGTGCTCGTCGGTGAGCAGGAGGCCGGTACCGCGCTGCTCAGCCGCAGCTTGCGTGAAATGTTGGACAACGGTCATAGCTATCAGCGCGGCACGCCGCTGGATCGCTGGGCCTTCGGCGAGATCTATCGTCTCTGGCTGAAGGAGCTGCGCGGCCATGCCAATCCCATGCGCCGGGCGAGCCGGCCCGACCGCGCGTTTGATAAGCTGATCGCGGAAGACGACGGTGCCCGTCCCGATCCGCTGACCGTCTCCTTCATCGCCAACCTGCCGCCCCAGCAGCGCGTCACCCTTCTGCTCATCTACGGCGAAGGGTTCTCTTACGAAGATGCGAGCCTGGTCCTCGATTGTCCCGTGGAGAGCATCGAGACGCGGATGATCCGGGCGAGCGCCGGCCTGGCCGACAAGGTCGGTTCCAGGGGCGAGGTGCCGATCTCCGCCGAAGTCGAAACCCTCGAAACCCATCACGCCGGAACCGTCTCATGACAGAGCTGAGCGACGAGCTGCTGGTGGCCTATGTCGACGGCCAGCTTGCCAAGGACCAGAACCGGGCGATCGAGAAGGTCCTCCAGCAGGACGACGTCGTTGCGCGACGCGCCGAAGCGCTGCAGGAAGCCCATGGCCGGCTGGAATTCGCCTTCGAATCCATTCTCGCCGGGGAGCTGCGCGAACTCGTTCCCAGGGAGAGCTTCCGCAGCAATCCTGCCGAACGGCTGATCGAGGCCGAGCCGGAGACCAAGGGTTGGCCGGCCAGGACGCTGATCCTGTGCGGTATCGCGGCGGGCATCGCTGGCTTGGGGCTGGGGGTTATTCTCGCCCCGAACGGCGGCGGCCAGCCCGCGGTGGAGACGGCGGTCCAGGAGGCGCCTGCACCGTCACCGAACGGACCGTTCGAAACGCCCGCAACCCTGAATGCCGGTATCGAGCCGCCCATGGAGACGGTGAAGGCGAAATCGCCTAGCTACGGCGCTTTCGAGGTGCCCGCGACGCTCACGGCCGATCTGACCATCGCGCCGCCACCGCCCGCGCCGCCGCCGGCAGAGCCTGCGACCTGGCAGGAGAGGGCGGCCCAGGCTCATGCCCTGGTGAGCCGCGAGAGTCTGGAAGTCAGTATCGAGAGCCAGAAGAACCCGTATCTTCTCTCCTTCCAGCTCACCAAGGCGATCGGCCAGAACGTGCGCGGACCGGATCTGCGCGCCGACGGTTACCGCTTTATCCGGGCGCAAGTGCTGCGGCTCGGGGACAAGCCCATCGCCCAGATGCTTTATCTGCCCGCCTCCGGTAAGCCGCTCGCCCTCTACGCCACGCCGGGCGGGACGGACGCAGAGCCCGAAGCCTTGCAGGAAGGTCCCGTCGACGGGGTGAAATGGACCGAAGACGGCGTCGCCTATCTGCTCGCGGCCGAAGCTGAGGAGGGCAGTCTCCTGAGGATGGCTGAGAAGATCCGCAACGAGCCGCGCGACGATCAGCGTCTCCAGCCCGCAGACGAGCTCCCCGCTGATGAGCCGTCAGCCGAAGACCAGCCCGGCGACAGCGCACGCAAGGACGAAGCAAGCGGAACCGACGAAGGCGCCACCGAGGAGAGCCCGGACGCCGAGAATTAATCCGCCGGGCTCGCCCGATGGGCGAAATTGCCGGCGAGATACTGCTGCAGATCCTTTCGGATCGCGTCGGTTTTCGACTTGGTGCAGTAATTCGTCTGCCCCCCGATTGTCTCGGACACCGATTTGTAGGTGTAGTCGTAAGCCTCTTCCATTTCGGCGAGCTGCGAGGCCGGGGTGCCGAGCTGCCGCATCCGGTTGAGATAGTTCGCCCGAAGCTGGGCAGGCTGGAAGATGAAGCCGCAATGGCTGGCCCGGGCCGAGGTCCAAGCCACCTGGACGGGACGGGATAGCGGATCGTCCTCGTTCATCTTCCAGGCGGCGCTCTCCTTGCCAGAGCTCCCACACCCGGTAAGCCCGGACAGCGCAGCAAGCAGAACGAAGGCGAGTGCCGGAGCAGCCTGACGCAAAACGAAACCTCCACCCCAAGAAGACCGAAGACTCAAACTCGAATCCCATACCCATGACGTCGGACCCAATGACGCCGGCGCGAGTGTAGCGGATTAAGCGGCGCGCGCTAAGCCGCTGCAAGCAGCGAGATACGAAGCGACGCGGGAATCTGATCTCCAAGGGCAGGGGGAGAGGATCGAAACGGAAGCAAAGGAGAAGCGGAAGATGGGGAGCGCGAATGGTCCCAAACGCAGGAAAGGCGGAGCTGGCCAGCCCCGCCTCCCTTTGCGATGTCGATCCTCACGCCCGTTCGGGACGATCAATCGGCGCCGCGAGGCCTCTCGACCTCACGCCGCACCGGCTTTCGCGCAGGTCCCCCTGCGCTCGGGCCAGTGCGACCCGGCTGCAGCCACTTATTTTACGTCGCGCTGCCACGACGCGGATCCGGAAATGGCCATCCCAGACCCGGGAACGGCGATGCCGCCTTACTCGCGGAACACCCTGCCGGCTCAGCCTCAAACGGCATTTCGGCAGAACCGTCAGACCGTGGTCCCCCACGACTTCCGGCAGCTTCGCCTTCAGCCGCCCATGGCAGTGGACGACCTCGGCTTGCCTAGCCATATGAGCTTTCCCGATATCACCGAGGTGACTTTGGCACGCTCCTCGAAAACGCCCGGATCGCTCCGTTCGCTTTCTTGGAGCGTTCCGCCGCCGCCTTGGTAGCAGCGGGGCCGCTCACAAGTTCAATGTTAACTTTTCGAATTTTACTTGCACGCATGCCGCGCAATTTATCCCCGTTATCCACCGTCCCGGCAAACCAATGCGCCGGACTGTGCGATTTGCATGGTCTGAGAAAGCCTACGAATCCGGTCTTTCATGCCCATATTCCGAACGAGTGATTTTTCCTTGCGGGGCCTCGCCCGACCGGCGGTCTCGCTCACCCAATGCGACAGCGGAACCATGCTTTTCTGTCCTGCTACGCCATTGCTATGCTACCCGGACCTGCGCCTTTTCGTGGCGTCGAAGAGATGTGGTGTTCTTCATGAATTTTGAGTTTTCGGGCGGCCGGCGCAGCGCTGGCATCATTGCGCTGGCCGTCGTCGCCGGCATCGTCGTCTCGCAAATCGTGCTCGTTTTGACCGCGGGCAGCTTGGGGATTCCGGGCATCTTCGCTATCCACCTCAATGGGGAGCAGGCGAGCCAGCAGGAAGTTGCCACCGAGGTCTCGAAAGGCACGTCCGTGACCCGGACAACGCCGCCGCCCATCGCCACCCCGGCCCCGTCCTCGGACGACGAGCCGACGGCAAGCCCTGTGCCGTCATCCGAGCAGGCGGAGGAAGGGCAGCAATCGGCACCGGCGGCGCAATCCGCCGGAGAAACGGCGAACGGTGCGAGCGAAGCGACACCTCCGTCCGGCCCGCGCGGAACGGCGGAGACGGAGGCTGAGCCGCAAGCCCCCGCCACCGGACCTCTCGGTTGGCAAGGTCCCGAGGGCGCGCCCGGCGATGACGGCAACGCGGATGACGAGGCCGTCCTGGATGGCCCCATCGATCTCAATGTCGGCGATGCCTTGAGCGATTTGAATCGGGAGGAGGCCGAGGAGGAAAAAGAAGAGAAGAACGGCGAGGGCAGCGATAACGCCGAGAGTGGACCGGCCCAGGGGCCGGCCTCCTCAGCCCAGCCTGCGCCTCCGCCGGCCCCCGGGGCCAGCGGCAAGCGCGAGGTGCTCCCCTGGGAGGCCATCGTGCCGGATCCGGAGCTGATGGCGCCGGTGGAGGTGCCGGAGGATACGCCTGAGTTCAGCTTACCCGCGCCCGATGTGGTGAAGGGATGGCTTCAGGGCCGGTCGTCCAATGCGGCCTCGGGCGACACACGCTACGAGCTCTGGCTGGAGCCTTCCATGGACATGCGCCTGCGGCTCACCGCGGTTGGGTACCAGTTCAAGCCGGCGGGCGGAGACATGATCACCCGCCTGTCTCGCAAGCCGGAGAGCGGCTTCCGCGTCTCCTACGAAGCTCCCAGCTGCGAAGGCAACATCACCCTCACGCTGACCTACAAGGACGGGCGCTCCCATAAGGTGCCGCTCGACGGCTGCGGCAGCTTCAATTGATGCCGCGCCGTTAGCGGATGCCGGCCACCTCGGCGACCAGGGTCCGGAAGCGCGGCCGGCTCGCCTCGATATAGGGCAGGGGCCGGCACACATCGATCGCCGCGATTCCGATCCTGGTGGTCAGCGCGCCATTGAACACGCCCTCGCCGAGCCGAGTCGAGAGCCGCGCCGTCAGCCCGTGGCCGACGAGCTGCTGGATGACGTCGTCGCCCAGCGCGATACCGCCGGTCAGCACGATATGGCTGATCACCATGCGGGCGAGCTTCAGCAGCGCCAGCGTGCCGGGCCGTGCCCCATAGAGCGTCGCGAGCTTGCGCAGCATGCGCAAATTCTCCGCCGCCACGAACAGCATGTCGATCAGCGCGGCGGGGCTTACCGCCGTCACCACCGAGACCCGCTTCGCCGAGGCTGCCACGATCCCGCGGGCCAGCGGATCGAGCGGGGCCACCAAAGTCCGCTCGTCGAGCTTCAAAAGCTCGTCCGCATCCATGATGTCCCGCTCGCTCTCCGCCAGGCGGCTGAGGCCCCAGGCCATGTCGCTTCGCCCGTGATACAGGCTCTTCAGCCGGTGCGTGACGTCCAGCGCCAGCGGCTTGTCCTGCTGCCTTATCGCGCTCTCCGCCTCGTGGCGGATCCTGCCCAGCCGCCCGAGCCGCAGCAATCCGACCGCCTCCTTCAGCACGATCATGGCGAGCGCCAGAAGCGCCACGACCATGAGCCCGATCGCCGCCCAGCCGATCCAGTCTTCCCGGGCCATCAGATCGCGCACCATGGCGTCGAACCAGATCGCCGCCCAGATCGAGATCAAGCCGCCCATCGCGCCGATCAGGATGCTGCCCCAGGCGAAGCCGCGTTTCATCTTCGGCAGATTGCGCACCGTCGCCGGCGGAGTCGCCAAGGGTTCCTCGGGCGGTGGCGGAGGTGGCGAATCGATCTCCACCTCCTCGACCCGGAAAGCGGTGGGCTTGCGGGGAGATGCGCTCATTCCAGATGGTCTCCGATCAGACTCTGAATTGCCCGGTCCAGGCGGATATTGGGGAAGGGCGCGAAACCGCCGCCCGGCAGCGGCACGGGATCCGGCGGCCGGAAACGGACGAATCGCACATCCTCCGCCTGCATGCCGCCGCCGCGCAGCGCCACGTTCGGGTCCTCCGGCAGATCGCCGGGGAAGATCGCGAACGCGTCGTCCCCGCCGAATTTCCGCCGCCCGATGGTCTCGCCCTGCAGCGGATTGCCGATAATGCAGGGCAACGTCTCGCCGCCGCGCCTGGCCTCCCCCTCGCGGGTGGCGCGGATCGCCGCCATGGCGAGCGCCTTCACATCGGCCCCGCCGAATTCCGCGCGCGCCATGGCCTTCTCCGTCAGGGTTTTCAGGATCGCCTGGAGCCGGTCATGGCTGGAGTGATGCAGATGGTCCGCCTTGGTGGCGGCGAAGACGAGCCGGTCGATGCGCGGCCAGAACAGGTTGGAGAGGAACGAGTTGGAGCCGGTGCGGAAGCAATCCAGGATGTCCGTCATGGCCCGCTCCAGATCCGCCACCGCCTCCGGCCCGCCATTCAGCGCCGCCAGTACGTCCACCAGCACGATCTGCCGGTCGAGACGCGAGAAGTGATCCCGGAAGAACGGTCGCACCACATGGGTCTTATAGGCCTCGTAGCGCCGCGCCATCATCGCCCAGAGGGAGCCCTTGGGAAACTTGGTCTCCCCCTTGGCATCGAGCGGCGCGAAGGTGAGCGCCGGCGAGCCCTCCAAGTCGCCCGGCATCAGGAACCGGCCCGGCGGCAAGGTGGAGAGCGCGTATTGGTCGGCACGGGCATCGGCGAGATAGGTCTTGAACAGATCGGAGAGCCGCACGGCGAGGGCTTCGTCGGCCGGCGCCGCCGGATCGATCTCGGCCAACGCCTTTCGCCAGGCCCCGGCGATCTTCTCCCGCCCGGCCTCGCCGCTCTGCTGCAGCGCCTGCGCCGACCATTCGGCGAAGTCGAGGGAGAGAAGCGGCAGGTCGAGCAGCCACTCGCCGGGATAGTCGACGATGTCGACATGCAGGCGGTCGTAGCCGAGCTGCCGCTTCCAGAACCCTTGCGGCTGATATTCGATAGCCAGGCGAAGCTGGCTGATTCGCCGCGTACTCTCCGGCCAAGAAGGCGGATCGCCCGTCAGATCCGCCATATGTACCTCGAAATCGAAGCGCGGCACCGTGTCGTCCGGTTGCGGCTCCAGATAGGCCCGCGACACCCGCCCCTCGGCCGCCGCGTCGAAGAAGGGCAGGCGCCCCCCGGAGATCAGGTTGTGCACCAGCGCGGTGATGAACACGGTCTTGCCGGAGCGGGCGAGCCCCGTCACCCCGAGTCGCAATGTCGGATGCAGCAGATCGCCGCCGTAATGGCCGACATTCCGGAAGGCATCGGCTGTGTCCTGAACCAGATTGATCATGAGGGGAGTTATTCGACTTTCTTCGCTTGCCGGGCGGGCGCGATCGCTGAGCGGGATCGCCCAAGCAGCATATAAGGCTTAGCACGCTTCTCCGAACAGAGCCGACTGTCTCCCGCCATCATAAGCTTTTGTGTCAAGCGTTCTCCTCGCTTGACTTGGCGCATCGCTTCCGTAATACGGGGGCGGCCAGCGGGGGGAACCGTCTGCGGTGCTGGAAGAGGGGTTGAGCTTCGCTCTCCCAAGTAGGTGAACTGGTTCGGAAATAAGAGGCTGTCATGCGGCCCGAGAAGAAGCTCCCCAAGGATTATCGTCCCACCGAGGACGAGCCTTTCATGAATGAGCGCCAGCGCGCTTATTTTCGGGAAAAGCTGGAAAATTGGCGTGAAGAGATCCTGCGCTCCACCAAGGAGACGCTGGAGCATCTGCAAAACGAATCGGAGCAGCACGCCGATATCGCCGATCGCGCCAGCTCCGAAAGCGAGCGGGCCTTCGAGCTGCGCGCCCGCGACCGTCAACGCAAGCTGATCGCCAAGATCGATGCCGCGCTGGAGCGCATCGAGGACGGGACCTACGGCTATTGCGAGGAGACCGGCGAGCCCATCAGCCTGAAGCGCCTGGACGCCCGGCCGATCGCCACGCTCAGCGTTGAGGCGCAAGAGCGGCACGAGCGGCGCGAACGCGTCTATCGCGACGAGTAGGGCGCGGTATCCACGCCGGCTAGTCGGCTGACGAAAGCGGCTTCGCCACATCCTCCAGGGACCGGCGCTCCGCCGCCACGCCCCAGCGCAGGATCACGAACACCACCGCGAGCATCAGGCCGGCGCCCAGCAGATATCCGCCGAAGACGCTGAAACGCGAACCCGTGTCGATCAGCACCCCGAACAGGGCCGGCGCAAACACCCCGCCGATGCCCGTCCCCACCGCATAGAAGAACGCGATGGCCAGCGCCCTGATCTCCAGCGGAAAGGTCTCCGAGACCGTGAGATAGGCGGAGCTTGCCGCCGCCGAGGCGAAGAAGAAGATCACCGACCAGGCAACGGTCTGCCCCGTCGCCGACAGCATGTCCGCGGCGAACAGCGCGCCGGTGATCGTCAGCAAGAGGCCTGAAAGCCCGTAGGTCAGCGCGATCATCGGCCGCCGTCCCACCGTGTCGAAGAAACGCCCCAGGAATACGGGACCGAAGAAATTCCCCGCCGCGAAGGGCAGCAGGTACCAGCCGACGCTTTCGGCCGGGATGTCGTAGAAATCCGTCAGGATCAGCGCGTAGGTGAAGAAGATCGCATTGTAGAAGAAAGCTTGGGCCGTCATCAGGCTCAAGCCAACCAGCGTGCGCTGGCGCTGATCGCGATACAGGCTGCGCCAGACCTCCAGCAAGGGCGTATGGCTGCGGGGCGTGAGCCGCACGTTTTGCGGCACCGCGATCTCGTGATGGGCGTGATGGATTTTTGTCCGCCCCTCGATCTCCTCGACCACCCGTTCCGCCTCGTCCGGCCGGCCATGGGTGATCAGCCAGCGCGGCGATTCGGGAATCCAGAGGCGCAGGATCAGGATGACAAGGCCGAGCGCCGCCCCGATGAAGAAGGCCGCCCGCCAGCCCATATCCGGCGGCAGGAAGCCGGGCTCGAGCAGCACGATGGAGCCCGCGGCCCCCATGGCGGCGCCGATCCAGAAGCTGCCGTTGATGACGAGATCGGTCCAGCCGCGATAGCGGGCCGGGACCAACTCTTGGATGGCGGAATTGATGGCGGTGTATTCGCCGCCGATGCCGGCGCCGGTGAGGAAGCGGAAGACGGCGAAGCTCCAGAAATCCCAGGCGAAGGCCGTGGATGCGGTCGCCAGCAGATAAACC
This sequence comes from Methyloligella sp. ZOD6, assembly GCA_050110875.1. Lineage (GTDB taxonomy): Bacteria > Pseudomonadota > Alphaproteobacteria > Rhizobiales > Methyloligellaceae > Methyloligella. The sequence continues at coordinate 676,686 of CP188828.1, read as the reverse complement.
GCCAGGGTGATGGTGAAGAGCCGCTTCCGCCCCAGACGGTCCGTCAGCCAGCCGAAGAACACCGCGCCCAGCACCGCGCCGGCGAGATAGGCACTGTTGGCGAGTCCGACCTCCGCATTGCCCATTTCGAGCACCGGACTTTGCTTCAGAGCCCCGGCGACAGCGCCCGCCAGGGTCACCTCCAGCCCGTCCAGCACCCAGGTGATTCCGAGGGCGAGCACGACCTTGGTGTGGAACAGCCCCCAGGCGAGCTTCTCCAGCCGGGCCGGGATATCGGTCTCGAGAACCGTGCCGGGCGAGGTGCTCATCGCGACTCGTCGCCGGTTGGTCGCGGGGCGATGGGGAAGTCGAAATATCGGTCCGGATAAGGCTCCGGCTGAAAGCTGTAGTGCCAGAACTCCTTCGGGTAGTTCTCGAAGCCGTGCGCCCTCATCGCGCCGACGAGACGTGTCCGGTTGCGCCGCTGCGCTTCGGTCAGGCCGGGCGCATCGGTATTCGCCTTTGCGTCGAAGCAATCGAAGCGCGTCCCCATGTCCAGGCTGCCGTCGCCCGGATCGGCCCGGGTGCAGGCAACCGGACTCGAAGGATCGCCGGAGTCAGGCGGCGCTTCGAGGGGGACGAGGGTGACGTCGACCGTGCTCCCCCGCGAATGCCCGGAGCGCGTGGCGATATAGTCCGGAAACAGCGCGCTCTTCGGCAGGTTGGGATAATAGACGCGCTTGGCCTTCGGGTCGGCCGGCTCCTTCGCCCAGTCCACGAAAGCGGCCACGGCCTGCTCCGGCCGGTAGCAATCATACACCTTGAGAGAGAGACCTTGCCGCTTGAGATCCTCCTGTACCGCCTTCAGCGCCTCCGCCGCCGGCCGCGTCAGCACGCATTCCGCCGCCTCGTAGCCCGGGACCGGTCGGCCGGTGAAATTGTGCGGCCCCGCATAGCGCATCTCCTGCGGGATCGTGGGATCGATGTCGTGCAGATAGACGAAACCCTTCGGGAGCATCGCGTCGGAACCGGCGGCGATTGCGGGCAGGGTGAAGAGAAGCCCGCAGAGGACTGAAACGAATCGCCTTGTTCGCGTTCTCGCCATGGCCGGACAACATTTCGGGATGCGCGCGCCGCGGTCAACTCGGCGCGAACGTCCTATTGCGTACCGTTCAGCCTGAATCGCCAGAGCCAACACCCGAACGCCTCATCCTGAGTGCGCGCGAAGCGCGTGTCTCGAAGGAGAGAAGGGCGGACGCAATGTGGTGGCCTCATGGTTCGAGACGCGATCGGCTTTGCCGATCGCCCTCACCATGAGGAGCGCCGCCGGGGCCAATAGCCCGCGCTGGCGGGCGTCGAACCATAAAAAAGCCCCGCTGGGGAGCGGGGCCAATAGCCCGCGCTGGCGGGCGTCGAACCATAAAAAAACGCCCCGCTGGGGAGCGGGGCGTGGAGAGGTTTTGGGGGACTGACAGGGTTGGCTGAACCAACCGATGTCGGACCATTAGCAGGGAACTGCCGGCGATCTTACGGCGAAAACGGCAGAAGCTTACCGGCGACTATTTCTCCCGTTTGCCAAGGCTATGCGTGGCTACCGCAAGACCATTTCCCTTTTAGCCTATTTCGGCCCTTCCCACAAGAGAAACCGCCGTGGCTTTTCCGCACCAGTCAATCTTTTCGTTAAAAGAAGGACTTAAAGCCGCAGCGAAATATTCGCGTTAAACGGGTATCGTCGGCCGCAGTGCCGCGCGATGCCCCGCCAAGGCATCAGAAAACGGTGCTGTCGAAGGAGAAGGTCGGAAAAATCCTAGTTGAAGTCCGGCTCGGCCGGCTTCGGCGGCTCCCCGCGGTCGATCACGACATCTTCCAGCGGATGCTCCAAGGGCTGCCGCGCCTCGATTCCCGTTTCGATAACGATATCGACCGGCCCGCCCAGCATCAGCAGATGCTCCTTGTCGTCCCGGCGGATCAGGGTCAGCTTTCGCTTGCCGTCGATCGTCACGCTCTCGACCACGTTGAGCCTGCGTTCCCGGCTCCGGAAGAAGCTCGGTCCGCTCGCGCCGTTGGAGAAAAACGCCTTGAATCCCCACACCGCCAGCGCGATCAGCGCGATGACGAAGAGAAATGTGGAGATGACGAGGATCAGCTGGCTAGTGTCTGACATCCCTTCCTCGCGATAGTCTGCCGCATGCGCCGCCGCCCCGCGCGGCTCGGCGTGGGAGATGGGTCGGCGATGGGCGATTCGCAAGACCGCCAAGTATCGAAGACCCGAATAAGCTCCGGCCAGCGCCCTTGTAGCAGAGGATTACGCTCAAGTAGAGGATTTAGGCAAACCCTTGCGAAAGTCTACATGGGCGAGAACCCGCGACCGCCTGCCGAACGAGCGCCGGAATTAGCGATATTCAAATGGTTTGGAACCAATCTCTCTGCCGCCCTCTGGGCATAATCTCCGGCTCGACTTGGGGGCGAATCGGATAGTTTTTCACCCATGACCGACATTGGAGCGCCGATGCGCTATTCAGAGCCTGTGACCGACCGGACCGAACGCGACGGAAGTATCGGGCTCGTCGTGCTGCTGGCGCTTGGACTCGCCGTGGCCGCCGTCGGGCTTGCCATGGTCTCCCGCGAGATCGCCGAGCCGTTCGTGCTGGCCATACTCGCAGGGCTGGCGGTGATCGGCGTGTTTTGCCTGTTCGCCGGAGCGGTCGGCATTCTCCATTTCGGCCAGCGCCAGGTGAAGAACGACATCGCCAAGGCCTTCCTCGACAATCTGCCCCAAGGCGCGCTGATCGCCGATTCGGGCGGCCGCGTGCTCTACGCCAATGAAAGCTATCGCGATCTCTTGGGGCTCGAGCCCGACGCATCGGTGCCCGCGCCGGATCGCGCCTTCGCCGGCAATCCCCATCTCGCGGAAACCATCTTCCGCCTGGCGCGTGCCGCCCAGCAGGGCCGTTCCCTGAAGGAAGAGTTCCGCCTCCCGCCTCTGGGGGAGGCGACGGATGACGATGCGGTCGCGCCGCGCTGGTTCCGCATCTCGGTCCGGCCCATGCCGGGCCACCCGGAGACCGATCGCCGCGCGGGTCTGGTGGTCTGGCAGCTCGACGAGATCACCGACGAGCGCCAGCATCAGGAGGAGAGCTTCGAGAAGGTCCAGCAGGCGATCGCCTATCTCGATCACGCGCCGGCCGGCTTCTTCACTGCCGATGCGCAAGGCAATGTCGAGTATCTGAATGCGACCTTGGCCCAATGGCTGGGGTTGGACCTGTCCGATGCCGCGACCAGCCGGTTGAAGCTCGACGAGATCATGTCCCGCGACGGGGCGGCGCTGCTGGCCGGTGCCGGCCGCAACGCGTCTCAGAGCGCCACGCGCCGCTTCGATCTCGATCTGGTGAAGGCCGATGGCACCAATCTGCCGGTCCGTATCCTTCACCGCCTGCCGCGTGGCAGCCACACGGGTTGGGCCCATGCCCTGGTGCTGAACCGGGCGGCCGGAGAGGCGGACGAGGCAGCGTCCGCCGAGCTGCGCTTCGCCCGGCTCTTCCAGTCCTCGCCCATCGCCATCGCCACCATCAGCAAGGACGGCGCCATCACGGCCAGCAATGCGGCTTTCGCCACCCTCTTCGGCGACATCGACAAGGCCGAAGGCGCCGCCGAGATGGGAAGCCTGCTGGATGAGGAGAGCAGTGCGGCCTTCCAGAAGGCCCTGGACCTCGCCATCGCCGGCCAAGGTCTCATCGAGCCGCTGGATTTCACACTCGCCAATGACGGCGAGAAGAGCGGCCGGCTTTTCTTGAGCCCGATCGAGCAGGTGGAGGGCGAGAAGGACGCCGCGATCGCCTATGCCATCGACACGAGCCAGCAGCGCGTGCTGGAGCTCCAGATCGCCCAGAGCCAGAAGATGCAGGCCATCGGCCAGATGGCCGGCGGCATCGCCCACGACTTCAACAACATGCTGACCGCGATCATCGGCTTCTCGGACTTCCTGCTCCAGAACCACCGCCCGACCGACCCGGCGTTCAAAGACATTATGAACATCAAGCAGAACGCCAACCGGGCCGCCGGCCTGGTGCGGCAGCTGCTTGCCTTCTCCCGCCAGCAGACCTTGCGCCCGCAAGTGCTGCAGATCGGCGATCTGGTGTCCGAATTGTCAGCGCTGCTCGGCCGGCTGCTCGGCGAGAATATCGAGCTGGAGCTGGAGCAGGCCCGCGATCTCTGGCCCGTAAAGGCCGATCAGCACCAGCTGGAGCAGGTGATCATCAACCTGGCGGTGAACGCCCGCGACGCCATGCCCGGCGGCGGCAAGCTCACCATCCGGACGAAGAACATCTCCGAGCGCGCCTCCCGCGAGCTCGGCCAGCGGCATCTGGACCCGGGCGAGTATGTCGAGATCGAGGTCACCGACACCGGCGAGGGCATGCCGGCGGAGGTGATCCAGAAGATCTTCGATCCCTTCTTCTCCACCAAGGAGGTCGGCCGCGGCACCGGTCTCGGCCTGTCCACCGTCTACGGCATCGTCAAGCAGACCGGCGGCTTCATCTTCCCCGAGAGCGAGCCGGGGAAGGGCACCTCCATGCGGGTCTATCTGCCCCGTCACGTGGCGCTGCCCGAAGAGGTCGAGGAGGAGAAGCCGGAGAAGCGGGAGGCCGCCAAGGATCTTACCGGGCGCGGCACCGTGCTTCTGGTGGAGGACGAGGATGCGGTGCGCAGCTTCGCCGCCCGGGCCCTCGGCCAGCGCGGCTATAACGTGCTCCAGGCCGGCACAGGCGCCGAGGCGCTCGAGGTCTTCAACGAGCATGACGGCGAGGTCGATCTCGTGGTCTCCGACGTGGTGATGCCGGAGATGGACGGACCGACCCTGCTGAAGGAGCTGCGCCGCCAGCAGCCCGACCTGCGTATCATTTTCATCTCCGGCTATGCGGAAGACGCCTTCAAGCGCAATCTGGATGAGAAGGAGGCCTTCATGTTCCTGCAGAAGCCCTTCGATCTGAAGCAGCTCGCCGCCGCCGTGAAAGACGCGCTGGAGGCTTGATCGGCGGTCGCATGCCCTGCCTCCCATGCGCCTTAGGGGTTTTCTTGGGGCCCAATCCCGGCTAACACGCCGGAGCATTATTTCCGCACCGTCAGCCCGATTTCTGGAGCCATACCCGCGTGCCCGATTACGAGAAGATTCCGGACGATCCCGAGAAGGCCGCTCTGAAGGCCGAGAAGCGCAAGCCGAAGCAGAAAATCCTCGGCATCCACCGCTATGGCGGCAAGCTGCTCTACATGTGGTACGGCATGCGCTTCGGCACGCTGATGAAGCTGTTCGCCCGCGGACGCTTCGACTTCACCACCAACTGCATCCCGGACGTCCTGACCCTCATCCTGTGGTGCCCGATCAACACGCCGCTCTATCTTCTGAGCGAGCTGATCTACCGCCGCCGCATCAAGCAGGTGAAGCTCGACAAGGAGCCGGTCTTCGTCATCGGCCATTGGCGCACCGGCACCACCTTCCTGCACGACCTGTTGGCCTCCGATCCCAACACGGCCTATCCGACCACCTACGAGTGCTTCTTCCCGCACCACTTCCTGATCACCGAGCGCACCCTGTCGCGCATCATGAAGGTGCTGTTGCCCAAGAAGCGGCCCCAGGACGACGTGCCCGTCGGTTTCGACCGGCCGCAAGAGGAAGAGTTCGGCGTCATCATGCTGGGCCAGGGCAGCCCCCTCAACACCATGGCCTGGCCCCGCCACGGCCCCGTCGACAGCGACTATGTCGATTTCGAAGGGATACCGGAGAAGAAGCGCAAGGCCTGGTTTGACGCTTATATGTGGTTCTACAAGCGCCTCATGGTGCGCCATAACAAGCCGCTGATCCTGAAATCGCCGGCCAACTCCGCCCGGGTGCGCTACCTGCTGGAGCGCTTCCCCAACGGCCGTTTCATCTACATCACCCGCAACCCGCTCGACGTCTTCCCCTCCACGGTGAAGCTTTGGCGCGCCCTCTATTCGACTCAAGGGCTGCACAACCCGCCTTACGTCGATGGCTGGCTCGACGATTACGTGCTCGACATGATGCAGCGCCTGACCGAGCGCTATCAGCAAGACCGTCATCTGATCCCGGAGGACAGGCTCTACGAGATCCGCTACGAGGATCTGGTGCAGGATCCGATTGGCCGTTTGCGCGAGATATACGAGAAGCTCGGCATCGGCGATTTCTCGGTTGCCGAGCCCAAGATGCGTGCTCTGCTGGAGAACCGCGCCGAGCACAAAACGTCCCAATACGAGCTCCCCAGCGACATTAAGGCGCGCATTTTGGACCGCATGAAGCCCCATATGGAGCGCTACGGTTATCTCGACCGGCAGGCCCAGGCGGACACGCAACAGCCTGCGCAGGAAACCGAGCGAACCGCGTGATTTGCTTGACGGCGTGAACTTTGCGGCGTCACACTTCTGTCTTGAAGGCTGAAACGACTCGAAGAATCGGGCGCGGCCTTCGCGGCCGGCGCATCGCCGCCGGCCCGGCGCAGGGGTCTTCCGGGTAAGCAGGGACCTCCCGGAGTAAATCGTGCCGGCGTTTCCCGCTTTCCGAGTGGCGTTCGCGTGATTCCGGTCCGTAAGCCTGGGCGAGTCCCCTGACGGTGAGATGGGATGAGGAGAGGTTCTATGCCTTACGTGAACTCTGGCAGCATCGTTCACGTCGAGCACGATGCGAAGCGGTCGACCATGGACATCACCTTCCGCGATGTCGGCACCTATAGCTTCCACGGGGTGAGCGAAGAGGTCTACCGCGCCTTCCTGGAAGCACCCTCTCAAGGGCGCTTCTACAATGACCATATCCGTCAGAACTATCCCTCGACCTTCGCCGGCAACGTGCTGGATCCCATGCGGGGCGTGCCGGCCTTCGCAAGCTGAGCTTGCGCAAAGCCCGGCCCCGGCCGGCAAGCCCGGGACTTAAACCTTTCCCTCTCCGAGACCATATCCTTGGTGAGGCCGCATTCCGCGGCCGCCGAGGTCTTGGAGATTTGAGCAAATGCCCTCCAGCGTCATCCGCACCTTCTTCTACGATGTGGAAGGAGAACGCCTGACCGTGATCTTCCAGTCGGGCCGCCGCTATGTCTACGAGCAGGTCCCCGAGATCGTCTATCGCGAGCTTGCGGGCGCCCCCTCCAAAGGCGCCTATTTCAACGAAAATATCCGCGACCGCTACCAGTTCCGCCGCTTCGACCAGGCGGGCTAGGGCGCAAGTTCTTCCCGCGCCGTCGTCGCGGCGCTGCGCAGATCCGACAGCGCATGGCGGATCACCGTCGTGCTGCCGTGCAGCGCCAGCCCCGCCATCACCACGGCGACCGCGATATCGGGCAGGGCCGAGCCGGTCCCGAACACGCCGAGCGCCGCGGCCAGCACCGCCAGATTGCTATAGGCGTCGTTGCGCGAGCAGATCCATACCGAGCGCATGTTGGAATCCCCCTCCCGGTAGCGATAGAGCATCACCGCGACCCCCACATTGGCGGCCAGCGCCAGCATGCCGACCGCGCCCATCACCGGCGCATCGGGCACCACGCCGGTCCACCAGTGCCACACGGCCTGTCCGATCACCCAGAGCCCGAACGCCGCCATGGTGACCCCTTTCAGCAGCGCCGTCCGCGCCCGCCATTGCAGCGCCAGCCCCACCACGGCGAGGCTGATCGCGTAATTCGCCGCATCGCCCGCGAAGTCGATGCCGTCGGCGAGCAGGGAGACGGAGCCGGAGAGCAGCCCGGCGGTCAGTTCCACGACGAACATCGCCGCGTTGATGGCGAGTGCCACCCACAGCACCGCGCGCCAGCGGGCGGTCTCGGCCGGGTCGAGATCGGAACAGCAAGCCATGGGAGGAACGTAAGGGGAGGGGACGTTAGGACCAAGCGGGAGATGCAAACCCGGCGGTAAGGTTAGTTCCGCAAAAGAACATCTTGCGAACATAGAACAAAGCATGTACAGTCTTCGGCAATTCGAACGCAACCGCACTTATCCATTTACCCACGCCCGAATCGCGTGTGAAAAGGGGAGAAATTCGATGTCGAACGCTGCGCTGCGCCTCGTCGAGGGAGCTGAAATGGACAAACAAAAAGCGCTCGAAGCGGCGATTTCGCAGATCGAGCGGAATTGCGGCAAGGGCTCGGTCATGCGGCTGGGCGCCAACGAGAAGATCGTCGAGGTGGAGTCGATTCCGACCGGTTCCTTAGGCCTCGATATCGCCCTCGGAATCGGCGGTCTGCCCCGCGGCCGGGTCATCGAGATCTACGGGCCGGAATCCTCGGGCAAGACGACCCTGGCGCTGCATGTCGTCGCCGAGGCTCAGAAGAAGGGCGGCATCTGCGGCTTCGTCGATGCCGAGCATGCCCTCGATACGATCTATGCCAGGAAGCTCGGGGTGAACCTGGAGGATCTGCTGATCTCCCAGCCCGACACCGGCGAGCAGGCCCTGGAGATCGCCGATACCCTGGTGCGCTCCGGCGCCATCGACGTGCTGGTGGTCGACTCCGTCGCCGCCCTGACGCCCAAGGCCGAGCTGGAAGGCGAGATGGGCGACATGCAGATGGGCAGCCAGGCCCGGCTCATGAGCCAGGCCTTGCGCAAGCTCACCGGCTCCATCTCCAAATCCCGCTGCATGGTGATCTTCATCAACCAGATCCGCATGAAGATTGGTGTGATGTTCGGATCCCCTGAGACCACCACCGGCGGCAACGCCTTGAAATTCTACTCCTCCGTCCGCTTGGATATCCGCCGCATCGGCGCCATCAAGGAGCGGGACGAGGTGGTCGGCAACCAGACCCGCGTCAAGGTGGTGAAGAACAAGGTCGCTCCGCCCTTCAAGCAGGTCGAGTTCGACATCATGTATGGCGAGGGCGTCTCCAAGGTGGGCGAGCTCATCGATCTCGGCGTGAAGGCCGGCATCGTGGAGAAATCCGGCTCCTGGTTCTCCTTCGATTCCGAACGGATCGGCCAAGGCCGCGAGAACGCCAAGGCCTATCTGAAGGAAAATCCGGAGGTTGCCGCCAGGATCGAGGCGGCCGTGCGCCAGAATGCCGGGCTGATCGCCGATCGCATCTTCGATGCTGACCCAAGCGGCGAGGCGGAGCAGGACGAATCCGCTGACGTCGCATCCGAAACCGCCGGGGAGGGGGGCGAGAGCGCCGTGACCCCCATCGAGAGCAAGCGCCGAAAGCGCAGCTGATCGGTCTTGGATCTATCTTGCGCCGATCGCCAAGCCCCGAAAGCCGCCAAGCCCCGAAAGCCGCCAAGACCAGAAGTCTTCAGGAGCGGAAAGTCTTCAAGACCGGAGTTCTTATCGGGCGCCGCCTCGACCATCGGGGCGGCGTCTGCCGTTTGAGCCCCTTGATCCGACGGAACGAGGAGCGTCCGCTGGCGAGCCGGCCAGGGGCGGGATCGTGGCGTTCCCGAAAGGAAACCCGTTTCCCATAAGCGAAGCGTTGCCTTGGAACGGCTGGACAGAGTTATCCAGCCATCATATGTCTCAGCCGGCGTTTTCAGATTTTACGCGAACCGTTTGCGTGTAAGGGTTTGCTGCGCAGCTGCGGCGCGAGCCCCTTACCGTCGGACCCGAAGTTTTAGATGCGACCTTCCGTGGATTTTGCCCGTGAGTGAGAGCACCGGCGTAAACGAGATCAGGACGAGCTTCCTGGAGTATTTCGGTAAGCGCGATCACCGGATCGTGCCGTCCGCCCCCCTCGTGCCCCATAACGATCCCACATTGATGTTCGTCAATGCGGGCATGGTGCCCTTCAAGAACGTCTTCACCGGCGCGGAGAAGGCGCCGGCGCCCCGTGCCGTCTCCTCTCAGAAATGCGTGCGCGCCGGCGGCAAGCACAACGATCTCGACAATGTGGGCTACACCGCCCGCCATCACACCTTCTTCGAGATGCTGGGGAATTTCTCCTTCGGCGATTATTTCAAGGAAGAGGCGATCCCGCTCGCCTGGGAGATGCTGACCCGAGGCTTCGGCCTGTCGCCGGAGAAGCTCCTGGTCACCGTCTATGCGGACGACAAGGAGGCGGCGAAGATCTGGAAGAAGGTCACCGGCTTCCCCGATTCCAAGATCATCCCCATCGCCACCTCGGACAATTTCTGGTCCATGGGCGAGGTCGGCCCCTGCGGCCCCTGTTCGGAGATCTTCTACGATCACGGCGAGGGCATCCCGGGCGGCCCGCCCGGCAGCCCGGACGAGGACGGCGACCGCTTCGTGGAGATCTGGAACCTGGTCTTCATGCAATTCGACCAGCAGGAAGACGGCAGCCGCAAGGAGCTGCCGCGCCCCTCCATCGACACGGGCATGGGGCTCGAGCGCATCGCCGCCGTCCTGCAAGGCACCCACGACAATTACGATATCGATCTCTTCCGCCACCTCATCGAGGCCTCCGTCGATCTCACCGGCAAGCCCGCGGAGGGGAAGGACAAGGCCAGCCACCGGATCATCGCCGATCATCTGCGCTCGGCGAGCTTCCTGATCGCCGATGGCGTGCTCCCCTCCAACGAGGGCCGGGGCTATGTGCTGCGTCGCATCATGCGCCGCGCCATGCGCCATGCCCATCTGCTCGGCGCCCAAGAGCCGCTGCTCTATCGTCTCTTCCCGGCGCTGGAGAAGGAGATGGGCCGGCCCTATCCGGAGTTGATTCGCGGCCAGGGGCTCATCACCGAAACATTGAAGCTGGAAGAGACCCGCTTCCGCGAGACCCTCGATCGCGGCTTGAAGCTGCTCGACGAGGCGAGCCGCGATCTGAAGCCCGGCGCCACGCTTCCCGGCGACGTCGCCTTCAAGCTCTACGACACCTACGGCTTCCCCTTCGACCTCACGGCCGATGCGCTGAAGGAGAAGGGCATCGGCGTCGATACGGAAGGCTTCGCCAAGGCCATGCAGCGCCAGCGGGACGAGGCGCGCAAATCCTGGACCGGCTCCGGCGAATCCGCCACCGAGACCTTGTGGTTCGAGCTTGCCGAAGAGCTCGGCGCCAGCGAATTCCTCGGCTACGAGAACGAGGCGGCCTCCGGCGAGATCGTCGCTCTGATCCGGGATGGCAAACGCGTCGAGGCTCTCAAGCAGGGCGAGCGCGGCGCGGTGATCCTCAACCAGACGCCCTTCTATGCCGAATCCGGCGGTCAGGTCGGCGATCGCGGCAGCATCTTCGCGCCCAAGACCCTTTTCCAGGTCGACGACACCCAGAAGAAGCTGGGCCGGCTTTTCGTCCATCAGGGCAAGTTGGATACGGGCAGCCTGCATGTCGGCGACACCGTCGAGCTGGAGGTGGATCATAGCTTTCGCGCCGGCGCCCGCGCCCATCACTCCGCCACCCATCTGCTCCACGAGGCGCTTCGCCGTGTGCTGGGCACCCATGTCGCCCAGAAGGGCTCTCTCGTGGAGCCGGGCCGCCTTCGCTTCGATTTCTCTCATCCGAAGCCCATGACCCACGAGCAGATCGAGGAGGTCGAGGCCATCGCCAACCGGATGATCCTGCAGAACAGCGCCGTGGAGACCCATCTCATGAGCCCCGACGAGGCCATCGAGAAGGGCGCGCTCGCGCTGTTCGGGGAGAAATACGGCGACGAGGTCCGCGTCGTCTCCATGGGCACCGTCGACGATAGCGAGAAGGCGGATCACGCCTATTCCATCGAGCTCTGCGGCGGCACCCATGTCGGCCGCACCGGCGAGATCGGCATCTTGAAGATCGTCGCCGAGACCGCCGTCGGCTCCGGCACGCGGCGCATCGAGGCCCTGACCGGCGCGGCCGCCCGCGATTATCTCAACGCCCAAGACGAGAAGGTGCGCGAAGCCGCCGAGCTCTTGAAGGTCGGTCCCGACGACGTCATCGCCCGGCTCGCCGCCCTGGTGGACGAGCGCCGCAAGCTGGAGCGCCAGCTCGCCGAGGCGAAGCGCGAGCTGGCGCTGGGCGGGGGCGGAAAATCCGGCGGCGACGCCGATGCCATCCAGGATCTCGGCCCCGTGAAGCTGCTTGCCCGCACCGCCCAAGGCGTGCCGGCCAAGGAGCTGCGCGGTCTGGTCGACGAGGGCAAGAAACGCATCGGCTCCGGCGTCGTCGCCATCGTCGGCGTCAGCGAGGACGGCAAGGCGAGCCTCGTGGTGGGCGTCACCGAAGATCTCACCGGCGATTACAACGCCGTCGATCTCGCCAAGGCCGGTGCTACCGTGCTCGGCGGCAAGGGCGGGGGCGGCCGTCCCGATATGGCCCAGGCCGGCGGTGCCGACGGGACCAAGGCCGACGAGGCGCTCGCCGCCATCGCCGCGCAGCTTTCGGGAAGCGCGGCGCCCAATCTAGCCGAATCGACGGCGTGAGCCTCAAATCCGCATGAGCCGTGTGATGCGTGCTGGGACCGCGTGGCGCCGCCTCCGCCACACCGTCTACGACATTCTCGAGGTGGGCACCGATGCCCACCCGGCATCCTCCTTCGTCGACGCCTTCATCATCACCCTGATCGTGGCGAATGTGGTCGCGTTCGCGCTGGAGACCGTGGAGCCCCTCGCGGCCCAATACGGCACCGTCTTCGATCGCTTCAACACCTTCTCGGTGATCGTCTTCACCGTCGAGTATCTGCTCCGCATCTGGAGCGCCGTCGATATCCCGCTCTTCCGCAACGAGCCCCATTGGCGCGCGCGGGCGAAATTCGCCCGCCGCCCCATCATGATCATCGATCTGCTGGCGGTCCTGCCCTGGTATCTCGGCAGCCTGCTGCCCATCGACCTTCGCGTTCTGCGGGTCTTGCGGCTGCTGCGCCTCTTGAAGCTCGTGCGCTATTCCCCGGCGCTCCAATCCCTGCAGCGGGTCTTCGTCACCGAATGGCGAGCCTTGTTCGGCGCGCTCCTCGTCATCCTCATGCTGCTGCTGTTCTGCTCCACCATTATGTATTTCCTGGAGCGGGAGGCGCAGCCCGAGGAGATGGGCAGCATCCCCCAGACCCTCTGGTGGGCCATGGCGACTCTCACCACCGTCGGCTATGGCGACGTGGTTCCCATAACGGTGCCCGGCAAGATCGTCGGCGCCGTGGTCATGCTGCTGGGCCTGGCGGCGCTGGCCATCCCCGTCGCCATCGTCGCAACCGGCTTCAGCCAGGAATCCAGCCGCCACGAATTCGTGATCACCTGGGGAAACGTCGCCCGGGTTCCGATCTTCGATTCTCTACAGGCCGCCGAGATCGCCGAGATTTGCCGGCTCCTCTATGCGCGCCATTTTCCGCCCGGCGCCCCCATCGTCTCCATCGGAGACGCCGGCAGCGCCATGTACATCATCGAGAGCGGCGAGGCGTTGGCCGATTGCGGCGACGATATCAAAATGCCCCTCGGCCCCGGCGATTTCTTCGGCGAGCGGGCACTTCTGGAGCACCGCCGGCACAAGAGCGACGTGGTCGCCAAGACCGCCTGCCGCATCTATGTGCTGGATTCCGTCGCCTTGGCCCAACTCGCCCGCCGGCACCCGGAAGTCTTGCTCACCCTCCGGCAACTCGCCGAGGAGCGGCAAGAGCAGACATCTTCTGAGCAGATGTCCCCTGAACAGACCTCCGCTTAGCAGACCGTGACTACGTCGCCATGGCGGCTTGCAGGTTCTCGTCGATCTTGTCCAAAAAGCCGGTGGTCGAGAGCCAGCCTTGCTGCGGCCCGACCAGCAGCGCCAGATCCTTGGTCATGAAGCCCGATTCGATGGTGTCGACGACGACTTTCTCCAACGTCTCGGCGAAAGCGGCGAGCGCGTCGTTGCCGTCGAGCTTCGCCCGGTGCTTCAGGGCCCGGGTCCAGGCGAAGATGGAGGCGGTCGAGTTGGTGGACGTCTCCAACCCTTCCTGGTGGCGCCGGAAATGCCGGGTCACCGTGCCGTGGGCGGCCTCGGTCTCCACCACCTTGCCGTCCGGCGTCATCAAGACCGAGGTCATCAGCCCGAGCGAGCCGAAGCCTTGCGCCACCGTGTCCGACTGCACGTCGCCGTCGTAATTCTTGCAGGCCCAGACATAGCCCCCCGACCAGCGCAGCGCGCAAGCCACCATGTCGTCGATCAGCCGGTGCTCGTAAGTGAGTCCGCGCTTGTCGAATTCTTCCCGAAACTCGGTGTCGTAGATTTCCTGGAACAGGTCCTTGAAGCGCCCGTCATAGGCTTTGAGGATGGTGTTCTTGGTGGAGAGGAAGACGGGATAGTTGCGCGCCAGCCCGTAATTCAGCGAGGCGCGGGCGAAGTCGCGGATCGATTCGTCGAGATTGAACATGCCCATGGCGACGCCGCCGCCGGGGAAGTCGTAGACCTCCTTCTCGATTTTTTCGCCGTCCTCGCCGACGAAGGAGATGGTGAGCTTGCCCTTGCCGGGCACCACGAAATCCGTCGCCCGGTAGATATCGCCGAAGGCGTGGCGGCCGATCACGATGGGCTGGGTCCAGCCGGGCACCAGCCGCGGCACGTTCTGGCAGATGATCGGCTCCCGGAAGATGACGCCGCCCAGAATGTTGCGGATCGTGCCGTTGGGCGATCGCCACATTTTCTTCAGGCCGAATTCCTCGACCCGCGCCTCGTCCGGCGTGATGGTGGCGCATTTCACGCCCACCCCGTTGGCCTTGATCGCCTCCGCCGCTTCGACCGTGACCTGATCGTCCGTGGCGTCCCGGTTCTCGATGCTGAGATCGAAATATTTCAGGGGAACGTCGACATAGGCGAGGATCAGCTTCTCTTTGATGAACTGCCAGATGACCCGTGTCATCTCATCCCCATCAAGCTCGACGATGGGATTTTCGACTGTGATTTTTTTCAAGGCTTGATCTCCGAGGAGGGTGAGGCGCTTGTATTTCTCGGGGCGGCCGTTATGACCGCGTCAAAGACGGGAAGAACAAACCTATAGCATCGTGCAGCGGCGCCAAAAAGCGAGCGCCCCTGCGGCAAAGGGCGATGGCTGGAAAAAACCGTCGATCGAAAAGGGAGGAGTAGAGACGTGAGCCGCGCATCGCGAGCGAGCACGAAGGACAAGGCAGCCGCCCAAGCCGTCACCGGGCCGACCATCGTTCTGGTCCGGCCCCAGCTCGGCGAGAATATCGGCTTCGCCGCCCGTGCCATGGCCAATTTCGGTTTGACGGACCTCCGGCTGGTCGCCCCCCGCGACGGCTGGCCCAACGAGAAGGCCACGGCCGCGGCCGCCGGCGCCTATGCCACGGTCGAGGCGGCCACGCTCTACGAAAGGACCGAGGAAGCGCTGGCCAAGACGAACTATGTGATCGCCACCACCGCGCGGCCGCGGGACATGGTGAAACCGGTCATGACGCCGGAGAGCGCCGCAGCCGAGCTCATTGGCCGCCAACGGGACGGTCAGCGCTGCGCCATTCTGTTCGGGCCGGAGAAAAGCGGCCTGGACAACGATGCCATCGGTCTCGCCGATGCCCTGATCACCGCACCGGTCAATCCGACCTTCGCCTCGCTGAGCCTGCCTCAGACGGTCTTGCTGGTGGCCTATGAATGGCAGAAGCAATCCGGCGGTCAGAGCGGGCTCGGCCGCGCCACCCGATTCGATGGACCGGCGCGGGAAGGGACGCCTCTGCCGAACACCCGGCCTGCGGAGCGCGAGGAGGTCTTCGGCCTCTTCGAGCATCTCGAATCGGCGTTGGATGACCATGGGTTTCTGCGGCCGCCGGAAAAGCGGCCCACCATGGTGCGCAATATTCGCAATATGTTCCACCGCATGCAGCTAACCGAGCAGGACGTCAGAACCTGGCGGGGAATCATCTCCTCGCTGACTGGCGGGAAGCGTAGGACTCCTTGATTCGCCGGGCGCACTGTCATAGTTCCGCCCGCTTTCTCCTATTGCGATGGCGGTTAAGAATGGTAGCTTCCTGCACGGGAGGAAGAGGGGCGTTTATGGGTATTTTGTGGGTGCGTGTAAGCGCCGCCGCGTTTGCCGCAACGGTATTGATGTCCGGGTCGCCGAGTCTGGCCGCCGAGCAGGAGGCCGGCCAGGTCATGGCACAGCAGCTGACGGAACGGACCCGAGAGCCGGAAACCGGCACCGAGGGGTCCGAGGACAAGCTCAGCGATAGCGCCGTCCGTGTCATGACGAGCTATGCCTGGTCCATCATGCCCGATGAGATGGAAGGCCCCTCGGGCGGGACGATCCAGCTCGACAAGTCGGATCCGGCCAAGTTTCTCATTCCTGTCGACGATGCGCGCGGCGTGATTCGCGCTGCCATGCGCTCCGCCTATGCCGAGATCTGCGAGCTCCCCGAGCTCGGCCAGAAGAATTTTCGCACCATGATGGACGAGCAGAGAGAGCGGGGCATCTGGTCCCTGGAGCAGATGCAGTTCATCAACACCCTGCACATGTTCGCCGTCTCCTATTTCACCGGCGACATGAAGATCACCGAGCAGGAGGGGGACGGAGCACCGGCAGAAGGTGCCGCCTCCAAGGCGACGGAGGGCGAGGAGGCTTTCAACCCCACCCGCCCGACCTGTACGCCGGAGAAGAAAGAAGCTGTCACCGAGGCCATCAACGAGTATCTGAAAGCGGCGGAGGCCACTCAGCCGTCGCCGCCCGTGAGCCCCGAATCGATGTCCGTCCCGGGCTTGTCGATCCAGACGCCGCAACCGGCGGCCCCGCCGCCCTCCGCGAGCTCCGAGGCTCTGTCTGTCCCCGGTATGTCGGTCGTGCCGCCCCGTCAGGGGGGGCCTGTCGCCCAGCCGGTTGTGCCAAACGACACCGGGGCCAATTGACACTTTCTCCGATTTGCGTGTAACAGAACCCCAGCGAAAGCTGAGCTTGAGCGCGAGGCGCCCATGAAGCCGGATCTGAGGTCCGGTCGTCAGGGGGCCTGTTTCCATTTCATCCAAGCCGCCGCCCCGCACGATCAGGCGAATGGCCGCGATATAGCGCATTCGACCTCAGGGGAGAGGCGTCTTATTTGAACTGGAAACCAAGCGGAGCGCTCGCGATCGGCACTGACGAGCTTTTGGAGTTTTCGATGACGAAACGCATTAACGCCAAGTACAAGATCGACCGTCGGCTTGGCGAAAACATTTGGGGCCGTCCGAAGAGCCCCATCAACAAGCGGGAATACGGCCCGGGCGAGCATGGCCAGCGCCGTCGCCAGAAACTGTCGGATTTCGGTATTCAGCTGCGCGCCAAGCAGAAGCTGAAAGGCTATTACGGCAACATCACCGAGAAGCAGTTCAAGGCGATCTATCATGAAGCCGAGCGCTTGAAGGGCGATACCGGCGAGCGCCTGATCGGCCTTCTGGAGTCGCGCCTCGACGCCATCATCTATCGCGCGAAATTCGTGACCACCGTGTTCGCCGCCCGGCAGTTCGTGTCCCACGGCCATGTGCTGGTGAACGGCAAGAAGGTCAACATCCCGAGCTATCGCTGCAAAGAGGGCGATGTGATCGAGGTGCGCGACCGCGCCAAGGATATCGCCATCGTGCTGGAAGCGGCCCAGAGCCCCGAGCGCGACGTGCCGGATTACCTCGATGTCGACCACAACAAGATGACGGCCAAATACGTCCGGACTCCGGCGCTTACCGATGTGCCTTATCCGGTGATGATGGAGCCGAATCTGGTCATCGAGTACTACTCGCGCTAGAGGCGTCTCCCTCGAGCGTTGGAGGTTCTGCCTCCCGCGCCTTCCGGTCGAGACGCTTCAGGCGCGAAAAAGGGGCGCGAGGATCTCTCCTCAGCGCCCCTTTTTCTATGCGCGAATCTAGGCTGAAGCGGCTCAGGCCGTCAGCGTCTGATTGTTGTGGGAAATCCCCTTGGAGGTCAGCAGCTCCTGCAGCTCGTTGGCCTGGAACATCTCCCGGACGATATCGGCGCCGCCGACGAACTCGCCCTTCACATAGAGCTGCGGAATGGTCGGCCAGTTGCTGAAGGTCTTGATGCCTTCGCGCACGCTCATATCTTCCAGCACGTTGACGTCTTTGAAGTCGACGCCGAGGTGATTGAGGATATAGGCCGTCTGCGCCGAGAACCCGCATTGGGGCATCTCCTTCGCACCCTTCATGAAGAGCACGACGTCGTTCTCGGCAACCTGCCGCTTGATCCAGTCTTGAACGTCTTGTTCGCTCATACGATCCGTCCTTTCCTATGCCGGCGCCTTCGTGTGCAAGGCGAGGGCATGCAGTTCGCCGCCCATCCTGCCTTGCAGCGCCGCGTAAACCATCTGGTGCTGCTGAACCCGGCTCTTGCCCCGAAAGGCCTCGGCCACGATCACCGCCTTGTAGTGATCGCCGTCGCCGGCGAGATCCTCGATCTCGATCTCCGCGTCCGGAAACTCCTGCCGGATCAGCGCTTCGATTTGACTGGCCTGCATGGCCATATTCGCAATTCTCCTTCGATCCTGGCGCGTCAGCTTTCGCGGCCGCCTTCCATATAGCCGGGCAACCACTGCTCATAAGTGGACCGTAACGTAGCGAGCGGCAAGGGGGGCTCCGCGCCGAGGCTCAGGGAATCCCCGCCGACCACGCCGAGTTTGAGCGCCGGGATGCCGGCATTGTCCGCCGCCTTCAGCAGCCCCTTCAGGCCGTCCGCCGGTACCGAGACCACATAGCGGGCCTGATCCTCGCCGAACCAGAAGCCATGCTCGGGGATGGCGCCGGTCTCGGCCTCCAGCGTCACGCCGCGATTCCCGGCCAGGGCCATCTCGGCGATTGCCACCAGCAGACCGCCATCGGAGACATCGTGTACGGCGGTGACCTTCGAATCGCGAATCAGCCCGCGGACGAAATCGCCTGCTTTTCGCTCCGCGTCCAGATCGACCGGCGGCGGCGGGCCTTCGTTTCTGCCGCTGATCCAGTCCTGATAGCGGGATTGATGGAGATGCCCCTTGGTCTCGCCGAGCACGACGAGCATGTCGCCGTCTTGGGCCAGCGCGAGCCGCGCCATCTTCGCCACATCGGGAATCAGCCCGACCCCGCCGATGGCCGGCGTCGGCGGAATGGCGACGCCGTTGGTCTCGTTGTAGAGGGAGACATTGCCGGAGACGACGGGGAAGGAAAGGGCGGTGCAAGCCTCGCCCATGCCTTTCACAGCCGCCACGAACTCGCCCATGATCTCAGGCCGCTCCGGATTGCCGAAATTCATGCAGTCGGTGATGGCGAGCGGATCGGCGCCAACCGCCGTCAGGTTCCGCCAGCACTCGGCCACCGCCTGCTTGGCGCCCTCGAACGCGTCGCCCGCGCAGTAGCGGGGCGTCACATCGCAGGAGACCGCGATGCCCTTATCCGTGCCGTGCACGCGCACCACGCCGGCATCGCCGCCGGGCCGGGCGACAGTGTCGGCCATCACCATGTGATCGTACTGTTCCCAGATCCACCGCTTGGAGCAGAGATTGGGCGTGCCCATCAGCGCTTCCAGCGAGCTCAGCGGTCCGTCCGCGCCCGGCACCTCCTTCGGGGCCACCTGGGGCTCCTTGGGCACCCAGGGGCGCTCATAGACCGGTGCGCCGTCGGCCAGGGCCGAAAGGGGCAGATCGGCCTCCACCGCACCCTGATGCTTGATCACGAAACGGCCCGTATCCGTGGTGATGCCGATCACCGCGAAGTCGAGCTCCCATTTCTTGAAGATCGCCTCGGCCTTCGGCTCCGCGCCCGGCTTCAGCACCATGAGCATGCGCTCCTGGCTTTCCGAGAGCATCATCTCGTAGGCCGTCATGGCCTCTTCCCGGCAGGGCACCTTGTCGAGGTCGAGCTCGATCCCGACACCGCCCTTGTCGGCCATCTCCACGGACGAGGAGGTGAGCCCCGCCGCGCCCATGTCCTGGATGCCGATGATGACGTCTTCCGCCATCAGCTCCAAACAGGCTTCCAGCAGCAGCTTCTCGGTGAAGGGATCGCCCACCTGCACGGTCGGGCGCTTCTCGGCCGAGGCGTCGTCGAACTCCGCCGACGCCATGGTGGCGCCGTGGATGCCGTCGCGGCCGGTCTTGGAGCCCACATAGACCACCGGCAACCCGACGCCGCGGGCGGCGGATTTGAAAATCCGGTCCGCATCCACCAGCCCGACGCACATGGCGTTGACCAGGATATTGCCGTCGTAGCGGGCGTCGAAATTCGTCTCGCCGCCGATGGTCGGCACGCCCATGCAGTTGCCGTAATCGCCGATGCCCGAGACCACGCCGGACACCAGATGCCGGGTCTTGGGGTGCTCCGGCGCGCCGAAGCGCAGGGCATTCATATTCGCCACCGGCCGCGCGCCCATGGTGAACACGTCGCGCATGATGCCACCCACGCCCGTCGCCGCGCCTTGATAGGGCTCGATATAGGAGGGGTGGTTGTGGCTCTCCATCTTGAAGACGGCGGCTTGGCCGTCGCCGAGATCCACCACGCCGGCATTCTCGCCCGGCCCCTGGATCACCTGAGGCCCGTCCGTCGGCAGGGTCTTCAGCCAGATGCGCGAGGATTTGTAGGAGCAATGCTCCGACCACATGACGGAGACGATGCCGAGCTCGGTGAGGGTGGGGGTACGGCCAAGCTCGCCGCGGATGCGGGCATATTCGTCCGGCGACAGCCCGTGCTCGGCAATCAGCTCCGGAGAGAGCTCGTCCGGCGCCTCGATATCTCCCGTGACATCGCTCAATGGATCGCCTCCAGGAGGGAGCGGAAAATCTTCGCCCCGTCCGTGCCGCCCAGCGCCGGCTCCGCCAGGCGCTCGGGGTGGGGCATCATGCCGAGCACATTGCCGCGCTCGTTATAGAGACCGGCGATATTGTGCTGGGACCCGTTCGGGTTCGCGTCATTTTCCAGCGCGCCGTCTTCCGAGACATAGCGGAAGGCGACCAGCCCTTCGCCCTCGACGCGCGCCAGGGTCTCGTCGTCGGCGAAATAGTTGCCGTCCTTATGGGCGATTGGGATGGTGACGATCTCGCCGGCCTCGTAGGCGCGTGTGTAGATCGTGTCGTTCCGCTCCACCTTCAGCCGCACGTCCTTGCAGATGAACCGGAGCGAGCGGTTGCGCATCAGAACGCCGGGCAGGAGCCCCGTCTCGGTCAGCACCTGGAAGCCGTTGCAGATGCCGAGCACCGGCGTTCCTTCCTTCGCTCTGGCAATCACTTCGCGCATCACCGGCGAATGGGCCGCCATGGCCCCGGAGCGCAGGTAATCGCCATAGGAGAAGCCGCCTGGCAGCACGATCAGGTCGGCCTTCGGCAGCTCCGCATCGCCGTGCCAGACCATGGCGGGGCTCATCCCCGTCACCTGTTCCAGCACGGTCTTGGCGTCTCGATCGCAGTTGGATCCGGGAAAGACGACGACAGCAGCTTTCATAGTCAAACTTAGATGCCTCTGGCCTCATGCTTCCAGACGCCGCCTTCTGCGGCCCTCAGCATGAAGCGTTGCGCCTCACCCTGAGGAGCGGTGAAGCCGCGTCTCGAAGGGCGAGGCCCCTCACGCCGCCTCGAGCTCGTAGGAATAGTTTTCGATCACCGTGTTGGCGAGCAGCTCCTCGCACATGCGCTCCACTTCCGCCTTCGCCCGGTCGGGGTCGCTCTCGCCGATCTCGACCTCGATATATTTGCCCTGACGGACGTCGTCCACGCCGCCGAAGCCCAGCGCATGGAGCGCGCCTTCGATGGCCTTGCCTTGCGGATCCAGAACCCCCGGCTTCAGGGTGATGGTGATGCGTGCCTTCATGCCTGCTCCCCCTTGAGTCGCTACTGGGAGCGGACCAGCACGGGACCCGACTGGTTCGGCTGAGGGTTGTTCTCCACATGCAGGCCGAGCCGGCGCGCCACCTCCTGATAGGCCTCCACCAGCCCTCCGAGATCGCGCCGGAAACGGTCCTTATCCAGCTTCTCCTGGCTCTCGATATCCCACAGCCGGCAGCAATCGGGCGAGATCTCGTCGGCCAGGACGATCCGCATCGTATCGTTCTCCCAAAGCCGGCCGAACTCGCATTTGAAGTCCACCAGCTTGATGCCGATGCCGAGGAACAGGCCGGTCAGGAAGTCGTTGACCCGCAGCGCCACCGACATCATGTCGTCGATCTCTTGCGGCGCCGCCCAGTTGAAGGCGGTGATGTGCTCTTCCGTCACCATCGGATCGCCGAGCTCGTCGGATTTGTAATAGAACTCCACGATGGAGCGGGGCAGGGGCGTGCCTTCTTCCATGCCCAGCCGCTTGGCGATGGAGCCGGCGGCCACGTTGCGAACCACCACCTCGACCGGGATGATCTCGACCTCGCGCACCAGCTGCTCGCGCATATTCATCCGCTTGATGAAATGGGTCGGCACGCCGATATCGCCGAGCCGCTGAAACAGATACTCGGAGATCCGGTTGTTGAGCACGCCCTTGCCTTCGATCTTGTCGTGCTTCTGATTGTTGAAGGCGGTGGCGTCGTCCTTGAAATGCTGGATCAGCGTGCCCGGCTCCGGACCCTCGTAGAGGATCTTGGCCTTGCCTTCATAGATGCGCCGTCGGCGGTTCATGTCTGTCCTTTCAAGCCGGAGTCTTTTCCGGCAAAAAGCAAAAAAGCGCGGGGCGAAACGATGAGCCGCGCGCTTGAGCCAATTGCCATGGTCGGAATCGCCTAGCGAAATTGTGGCTCGGAGCTTATCCGAAGGCAAATGCCCGCACAACGATTCGGCCCCGCGACCGATTTGCTGGCCTTTTATTGATTTAGGAACGCCGGAAGGCTATGTCTCCCCCGCAAAATTTTGCGGGATTCCGGTGCGTTTGGGCGCGACGGAGACGAAAAACCGCCATTTTGGAGGATTGCGGCGCCATGGCCACCTTTGACGAACGCGAAAAGAGCTTCGAGAAGAAATTTGCTCATGACGAAGAGCTGAGATTCAAGGCGACGGCACGCCGGAACAAGCTGCTCGGCTTGTGGGCCGCCGAAAAGATGGGACTTGCCGGCGACGACGCCCAAAACTACGCCCGCGAGGTCGTGAAGGCCGATTTCGACGAGCCGGGCGAGGAAGACGTTTTCCGCAAGGTTCGCGGCGATTTCGATGCGAAGAATATCGACCAATCCGACCATCAGATCCGCCGCCAAATGGTCGATCTCCTGGCGGAAGCCATCAACCAGATCGAGAACGAGGCCAAGGGCTAGATGAGACGCCCCCTGCCAGACATCGTCCTGGGGTGGGGGAGAGCCGGCAGATGAGCGACGACCGGTTCAGAACCGCAGCGAAGGCCGGCCGGACACTCTACGACGCCTGGCTCACGCTGAATTCGCCCTTCGCCATCGAGCTGATCGCGAAAGCGGGCTGGGACTGCGTCACCATCGATCAGCAGCACGGGCTGGGCGGCCATTCGGAATTGGTCGCCTGTCTGACCGCGGCGCGGGCGGCACGGTTGCCGGCGCTGGTCCGTGTCGCCGAAAACGACAAGGCCCTGGTCGGCCGGGCTCTCGATGCCGGAGCGCAAGGGGTCATCTGCCCGCTGATCGATTCGGCCGATGACGCCGCCCGCTTCATCCGCGCCGTGAAATATCCGCCCCAGGGGATCCGGAGCTGGGGACCGTACCGCGCCAGGCTGGAATTCGAGGGCGACTACTTCTCCGCCGCCAATGGCTGGACCATCGCCTGCGCCCAGATCGAGACCGCCGGCGCCATGGACTCCCTGGACGATATCCTCTCCCTCGAGGGGCTGGACATGATCTGCCTCGGCCCCAACGATCTTTCCGTGGCGTTGACAGGCGAGCTCGATATCCGTGCGCCGGAAGTCGCCGACGCGATGAATCTGGTTTTGAGGAAAGCCAAGGAGCGCGGTGTTATCGCTCTCATTTTTGCCAACGACATCGATTTCGCACGGCCCGCGATCGAAGCCGGGTGGGACGTCGTGGCCATCGGCTCGGATGCGTCCTGGCTCGCCCAAACCGCCGCCGAGATCCGGCGGTCTATCGACGATGGATCGTGAGGCGTCCAATGGCCGCTAGGCGAAGGGACCGATTCCGGTGCATCATGGGCGATAAGGCCGCGGCAGGAAAATCCAGGAGGAGGACGATGCGGAGTACAATGCGGAGCCTGGCAACCAGGCGCTTGAAAGGTCTCACAAGGGTTTCCGCGGGACTGGCGTTCGTCGCATTGGCCGGCCTCTTCGCAAGCGGCGCCGAGGCGCGCTCCGCCCATACCACCGCCGATCTGAACCTGCGCACCGGGCCGGGGACTCAATATCAGATCATCGCCACCATGCCGGCGGGCAGCCGCGTCGACATCGGCGATTGCGCCGAGGACTGGTGCGCCGTCGATTGGCGCGGCCGGGATGGCTACGCCAGCATGGTCGGCCTCGCCGGGGGCCGGGCAGAACCCGCGCCGGAAGTCCTGGTGATCGATCCGCCATATCCCTATCGGGCCGGCCATTACCGCTCGACCAATGTCTATTACGATCTGCCGCCCTATGCGGCCGTGCCGCCGCGCTATTATCCGCGCCGCTTCATCCTGAGCCCGCGGGAACGCAATCGCTATCGCTACCGGCCCCATATTTTCGGCCCGGCCGGCGATGCCGCTGCCGGCTACATCAAATAGTCGAAATCGTCGCAGCGCTGAAACGGCGATCGCCTTAATTCGTTTCAGATCAAGCGATAAAGACGTTCCGATCAAACGCCCGATAGCCAGCCGAGGCCGGGCGGGAGGAATGGATTCATGCGAGGACTCGCAGCTTTGCTCTTGATGGCCGGCGGTCTGTTGGCCGTGCCGACAGCGGCCTCCGCAGCCACGGCGGTCGTCACCGTCAATCTGAACGTGCGGGCGGCGCCGACCACCGGCTCGCCGGTCATCGGCCGCATCCCGGCCGGCGCCACCGTCAATGCCACCGATTGCAGCTTCGGCTGGTGCCAGGCGGCCGGCGGCTATGTCGCGCAGATGTATCTCGACTTTGTCGGGCCGGGCTACGGCTACGATTACCCGGATTATGGCTACGATTATCCCGGATACGGCTACGACAGCCCCGGCTATGTGCCCTACGATCCTTATCCGGTCAGGCCCTATCCCGTGCCGCGTTACCGGTATTACGACCACTATGATCGGTATGACAGGTACGATCGCTACGACAGATACGACCGGCATCACGATCATTATGACCGGGACCGCTACGATCGCGATCGTCATCGCGGCGGCAGTCACGACCATGACCGGAAGCCGAGCAAGAAGCCGTCCAGCGCGAAGCCCAAGCCGAAACCGAAGCCGAAGCCGGCACCCAAGCCGAAACCGAAAAGCTCCGGCCAGCCCAAGGATCGCGGCCCCGATCTTCATCCGAAATACGGTGGGCGGCCCGACTAGGCGATATGGAAGGCTGGCGGCGCCATCCCGGCGAGGGAAGGGGGCCGCCTTGGATGCAGCTAGCCGAACACCCGGGCGAAGATCGTGTCGACATGCTTGGTGTGATAGCCGAGGTCGAACTGGGCGCGGATCTGCTCTTCCGACAGCGCGGCCGTGACCTCCGGATCGGCCAGCAGCTCGGTCAGGAAGTCCGCATCGCCCTCCCACACCTTCATGGCGTTGCGCTGGACCAGACGATAGGCGTCCTCGCGGGAGACGCCGGCATTGGTCAACGCCAGCAGCACGCGCTGGGAGTGGATCAGCCCGCCGAGCTTGTCCATATTCGCCTGCATCCGCTCCGGATAGACCACCAGCCCTTCGATCACCCCTGTGAGACGGTGGAGCGCGAAATCAAGCGCGATGGTGGCGTCGGGGCCGATCACCCGCTCCACGGAGGAGTGGGAGATGTCCCGCTCGTGCCACAGCGCCACGTTCTCCAGCGCCGGCATGGCATAGCCGCGCACCAGCCGCGCCAGGCCGGTCAGGTTTTCCGATAGCACCGGGTTGCGCTTATGGGGCATGGCCGAGGAGCCCTTCTGTCCAGAACCGAATCGTTCCTCGGCCTCCAGCACCTCCGTCCGCTGCAGATGGCGGATTTCCGTGGCGAGCCGTTCCACCGAGCCGGCGATCACCGCGAGGGTGGCGAAATAGGCCGCATGGCGGTCGCGCGGAACGATCTGGGTGGAGATCGGCTCCGGCTTCAGCCCCAGATGCTTGGCGACCGTCTCCTCGATGCGCGGATCCGGATGGGCGAAGGTGCCGACGGCGCCGGAGATGGCGCAGGTCGCCACCTCTTCCCGGGCCGCTTCCAGCCGCTGCTTGTTGCGGTCGAATTCCGCATAGGCAAAGGCGAGCTTCAACCCGAACGTGGTGGGCTCCGCATGGATGCCGTGGCTGCGGCCGACGGTGACCGTGTCTTTATGCTCGTGGGCCCGCGCCTTCAGCGCCGCCAGCAGCTTATCGAGATCGGCGAGCAGAATGTCGGCCGCCTGCACCAGCTGGAGATTGAAGCAGGTGTCGAGCACGTCCGACGAGGTCATGCCCTGATGCAGGAATCGGGCTTCCGGCCCGACATGCTCCGAGACCGAGGTCAGGAAGGCGATCACGTCATGTTTCACCTCCGCCTCGATCTCGTCGATCCGCTCGATGTCGAAATCGCCTTTCGCCCGGACGGCCTCTGCCGCTTCTTTCGGGATCAGCCCGAGATTCGCCATGGCTTCGGCGGCGGCCGTCTCGATTTCGAGCCAGATGCGGAACCGGTTCTCCGGCTCCCAGATACGCGCCATCTCGGCGCGGCTATAACGAGGGATCATGTTTAGACCTGAATGAAGGCGAGCGGCGATGCGCCGTTCAGCTTACGGGAATCGAGCCTTCGTCTAGCAGAGCCGCGCCAAACCCTCAATTCGGCAGAGGTGAAATGGCAGGGGACGCCTAATAAGTGAGGATGCCTTAAGCCGCGGACGGCTCCCGCGGCCCGAACAGGGCGAGATAAACCCCAGCTGCGACCAGCAGCATCAGATAGGCCGGCAATGACGGGCCGATCATGAAGATCACGAAGGAATAGAAATCGTCGAGCGAGGCGAAATAGAGCCCCGACAAGGACCAGTCCTGCCGGCCGGGATAGCTGACCAGACGATAGATCACCCTCAGCAGCCCGCCGAAGCTGACGAAGGCGAGAACGAAGACGACCAGCCCGTAAAGAAAACGGACGACCAGCCCGCGCGCGGCGGCGAAGCGCTGCGCCCACCAGGCGAGCAGGGCGGCGAGCGCGCCGGCGAAGCCTGCGATCCGCAAGGTGGCCTGGGTGGTCTCGTTCATCACGTTCTGGGATTGCAGATAGTCGCCCACCAGAACCGCCTGCATGGAAATGCCCATCACCATGGCGAACAGGATCGCCAGGATGAAGCCGATGACCGTGTTGATCGTGATGGTGCCCATGGTTTTCGCCCCCGCGTCAGCCCAAGGCGACTATGCAAGCGATTGACCGAACCCGCAATCCCGCCACGCATCCGCTTGCCCAAGTCTTCTTGCCCAAGTCTTCTTGCCCAAGTCTTCTTGCCCATGTCTTCGCTTTATGCTCCGATCCGCCCAGAGTTGAAGGAGGCTTGACCCATATGGCATTCGACGATCTGCAGGCGGAAATCGCCATCCTCATCAATCAGATGGAGGAACAGCCTGAAGATAGACATGAGCTTTACGAGCAGATCCGCGAGCGTCTGAACGAGATGCGTGCCTACGGCATGCCGCTGCCCGACGATCTCGTGCAGCTGGAAAAGACTCTCGAGGCCGAGTTTCTGGCCGCCAAGGAAAAGGCGTCGCCCAAAAAGGGATAGACAAGAAGGGATAGGCAGAAGCCATAGGAAAGGCCGGGAAGCGGGGCCGAGAGACCGGCCCTTCCCGAGCCGGTAGTCTCTATTCCGCCGGCGCGCTTTGCGTCTCGCCGGGCCTTTCGGCCTCCACCGGGTTCACGTCCAGCGTTTCCTTCTCGTCCTCGTCCGGCGCGACGACGGCCTCGCCGCTCTCGATGTCGATTTCGGCGTATTCCCCGTCTTCCCAGCGATACACGGCATAGGGCGGCAGGTTCGGGTCGCCCTTTTCGTCGAACTTGAACGTGCCGATCACCGTGTCGAATTGGTTGTCGTTCAAAGCCTTCGTCACCTCGGCGGAGGAGGTGGTGCCCGCCTTCTCGGCCGCCTGCGCCCAGGCTTGGATCGCAGCATAGGTGTAGAGCACATAGCCCTCCGGCTCGACGCCCTTGGCCTCGAAACGCTGCACCACCGGCTTGGCTGCCGGATTGTTGCGCGGATCGGGCGAGAAGGTCATCAGCGTGCCTTCGCCTGCATCGCCCGTGATGGACCAGTATTCCTGGCTGACCAGCGCGTCGCCCCCCATCATCACCGTGTCGAGGCCCTGGTCGCGCATCTGCCGGGTGATCAGCCCGGCTTCCGTGTGATAGCCGCCGAGGAAGATCAGATCGATATTGTTGCGCTTCAGCTTGGAGACCAGCGCCGAATAATCCTTCTCGTTGGCGGTGATGGCCTCATAGAGCTTTTCTTGCAGGCCGGCCGCGTTCATCGCCTTCTTGGTCTGGTCGGCGAGGCCTTTGCCGTAGGCCGTCTTGTCGTGGACGATGGCGATATTCTTGCCCGCGAAATTGTCCGCGATGTACTGGCCGGCCACCGCGCCTTGCTGATCGTCGCGGCCGCAGACCCGATAGATATTCGGCCCGGCCCGGTCGTCGGTGAGGGTGGGGTTGGTGGAGGCCGGCGAGATCATCACCAAATCCGCATCGCCGTAGATCTGCGAGGCCGGAATCGAGGATCCGGAACAGAAATGCCCGACCACCAGGGGAACGTCGTTGCCGACCATCTGGCCGGCGATGGCCACCGCCTGCTTCGGATCGCACGCATCGTCGCCGTAGTCGGCTTTCAGCGTCTTGCCGAGCACGCCGCCCGCCTCGTTGATGTCGGCGATCGCGAGATCCGCCCCTTGCTTCATCTGCTCGCCGAAGGAGGCGTATTGCAGGGTCAGCGGCCCGGCCACGCCGATGGTCGTGACATCCTCGTCGGAGCCGTCGCCGCAGCCCGCTAATCCGGCCAGCACACCGAATGTGGCGGCGAGCGCCGTAATGCCCCAGAAGCGTCCCATGTGATCCCTCCAGCTCTTCGGCAAAGTTGAGGGCACTCTAGCGCAAATCCGGCCGTCGCCAACGGGTCCGGCAAAGATTGTCGCTTAGCGCTCCCGCCAGTTCAGAGGTCCCAAGCGGACATAGAGCCAGGGATATTGCCGCACCATCTGGTTCGTCCGGGTCAGGCGGTAGGCGAGACCGGCGATGGCCAGCAGCACGAGATAGGTGACCAGGTAATAGTAGACCGACAGAAGTCGCCCATCGAACAGCGCGTAATGGAAGAAGCGCACCGCGCCGGCCAGCAGCAGCATATAGAGGGCGACCCGCCGGAAGGGACGCCATGTGAGCGCCAGGCCGCGCGCGGCAAGATAGGCCGCGCCGCCCCCGATCAGCACCGTGAGCACCAGGAAGACGAGAGGCCCGTCGTCGGAGAGCCAGATCATGATTTGGCGCCCTCCGCGGATGAGGCGGCCGCGCCGCCCTCCAGATAGCAGCGCCGCACCTCTTCGCTTTCCAGAAGCTCAGGGCCGCTGCCCGATAGGGTGATGCATCCGTTCACCATGACATAGCCGCAAGTGGCGAGCTTCAGCGCGTGATAGGCATTCTGCTCCACCAAAAGCACCGTGAGACCCTCTTCGTTGAGCGCCTTGATGGCGGCGAAGATCTGCCGGGTCACCAGGGGCGCCAGCCCAAGCGAAGGCTCGTCCAGCAGCAGCAGCCGCGGCTGGCCCATCAGCGCCCGAGCGATGGCCAGCATTTGCTGCTCGCCGCCGGAAAGCGTGCCGGCCCTTTGGTCCTTGCGCGTGTCGAGCACGGGAAACAGCTCGAAGACATGGGCGAGATCGGCATCGAAGCGGTCGGCATCCGGGGCGATCAGCGTGCCCATCTGGAGATTCTCCAGCACCGTCATGCGCGGGAAGATATGCCGCCCCTCCGGGGACTGGGCGATCCGCTCATGGGCCACTTCATGGGGCGGCAAATCCGTGATGTCCCGGCCTTCGAACAGAATGCGGCCCGCCGACGGCTTCGGATTGCCGAAGATCGACATCATCAGAGTCGTCTTGCCGGCGCCGTTCGCCCCGATGATGGCGGCGATCTCGCCTTCCTGCACCGAAAGGTCGATGCCGTGCAACACGGGCAGGTGCCCATAGCCCACGACCAGATCGGAGATTTCGAGCAGCGCCTCGCTCACCTGCCAACCTCCTTCTCGACCTTGGCCACCTCTTCGTCGGGCACGCCGAGATAGGCGGCGATCACATGCTCGTCGTTGCGGACTTCGTCCGGCGGACCGTCGGCGATCACGCTGCCGTGGTCGAGCACGATCACATGGTCGGAGATGCGCATCACCACGCTCATATCGTGCTCGATCAAAAGGATGGCGGTCTCTTCTTCATCGCAGATGAGCCGCAGCAGACCGTTCAGCTCCTCGCTCTCCCGGGCGTTCAGCCCCGCCGCCGGCTCGTCCAGGCAAAGCAGCTCCGGCCGGGTGCACATGGCCCGCGCGATCTCCAGCCGGCGCTGATCGCCGTAAGCCAGATCGCCTGCCGCTTGATCCGCTCTGTCGATCAGCCCGACCCGCTTCAGCCAATTCGTGGCCAGCGAGATGGCATCCGCTTCGGCCTTCTTGTAGGCGGCGAGATCGATCAGGGAGCCGAGCGCCCGGGCCGGTCCCGACGTCAGCATCCGATGCTGAGCCACCATGAGATTCTCCAACACCGTCATGCCGGGGAAGAGACGGATATTCTGAAAGGTGCGCGCCACGCCGGCCTTGGCGTTGATCGCATGATCGTCCATCCGCTCCAGCAGATAGCGCTGACCTGAATCCTTGGTCAGGACGATCATCCCTTCGCTGGGCTTGTAGAAGCCGGTGATGCAATTGAAGACCGTGGTCTTGCCGGCGCCGTTCGGGCCGATCAAAGCGGTGATTTCGCCGCGCCTGGCGTCGAAGGAGGCGTCGTCCACCGCCATCAGCCCGCCGAAGCGCATGGTGAGATGCTCCACCTTGAGCACCGGGGGATGTGTCTCGCCTCCGCTCATCCACGCCCCTCGCTGACCAGATCGCCGGAGATGGCGCCTGCATCCTTATGCAGGGTGACCGAGGGCTGGCGCGTCGAGACCAGCCCGCGCGGCCGCCACACCATGATAGCCACCATGGCGAGACCGAAGAACAACATCCGGTAGAGGGTCGGATCGAAGCCTGCACCGAAGATGAGCTGCAGGCTGTCCGTATGGCGCAGCGCCTCGAACCCGCCGATCATCACCACCGCCGCGATCGCCACGCCGAGCTGGGAGCCCATGCCGCCCAGCACGACGATGGAGAGAATGATGGCGGATTCGATAAAGGTGAAGGATTCCGGGCTGATGAAGCTTTGCCTTGCAGCGAAGAAAGATCCGGCGAAGCCGCCGAACAGCGCGCCGGTGGCGAAGGCGGAAAGCTTGGTGACGGTGGTGTTGATGCCGAGCGACCGGCAGGCGATCTCGTCTTCCCGTAGCGCTTCCCAGGCCCGGCCGATGGGAAGCCGCCTGAGGCGCAGGGTCACGAAATTGGTGATCAGCGCCAGCGCCAGGATGATGTAGTAGAGCCAGATGCTGCCGTAGATGGCGTCATAGGGCAGACCGAAAAATTCGTGGAACGTGTTCTCGCCCCGGAAGGCGAATTCGAGCCCGAAGAAGCTGGGCTCGGGGATGTTGGAGATGCCGTTCGGCCCGCCCGTAAGCGCCGTCCAGTTCTGCAGGACGATGCGGATGATCTCGCCGAAGGCCAGTGTCACGATGGCCAGGTAATCGCCCCGGAGCCGCAGCACGGGAAAGCCCAGGATGATACCCCAGAACGCGGCGAGAATGCCCGCCAGGGGCAGGCACATCCAGAAGCCCCAGCCGAAGGTGGTCGCCAGGATGGCGAAGGTATAGGCCCCCACCGCATAGAAGGCGACATAGCCGAGATCCAGCAGCCCGGCGAGCCCCACCACGATGTTCAGCCCCCATCCCAGCATCACATAGGTGAGCACCAGGATGGAAAGATCGATCAGATAGAGCAGGGGAAGGTTGAGGCCGAGCACGGTGTTGAGGAAGAGCCCGATCAGCGGCAGGACCGCCGCAAAGCCGATGAGCACCAGCCCGATGCGATAGATATTGCCGGATGTCCCGGCGGGGGCCTTGGCCTCTCTCCGCCATCGGAAGGGCAGTTTCGGAAAACGCCAGTCGCCCTCCCACCAAAAGAGAGTGAGGGCCAGCCGCCCGAAGAAGACCGCACCCACCACGACCGCCAGCAGCACCGGCCGCGGCTCCAGGGTGAGCCCACGCACCCCGTCGACCGTGCGTATGCCCAGGGTCAGGCAGAAGAGCAGGAAGGCGATGCCCGCGGCAACGAACGCATCGCGCAAGGCGGGGCCGAGTTGGCGGCGCGGGTCCTGCTCGGTCGAAGACAAGGCTATACCTTCTCGACTTCCGGCCGCCCGAGCAGGCCGGAGGGGAAGAAGATCAGCACCAGCGCCAGCATCGAGAAGGCGGCCACGTCCTTGTATTCGATGGAGAAATAGGCCGACCAGAAGGTCTCGATCAGCCCGATGATCAGCCCGCCCAGCATGGCGCCAGGCAAGGAGCCGATGCCTCCCAGCACGGCGGCGGTGAATGCCTTGATGCCGGCGATGAAGCCGATGAAGAAATCGATCACCCCGTAATAGAGGAGGTAGAGCAGGCCGGCGACCGCGGCCAGTGCCGCCCCCATGACGAAGGTGAGGGAGATGGTGCGATCCACATTCACCCCGCAAAGCGCCGCCATCATCCGGTCCTGCTCGCAGGCGCGCAACGAGCGTCCCAGCGGCGTCCGGTCGATGATCAGCCAGAACACCGCCATCAGCACGATGGTGGTGAGCACGATCAGGATCTGGATGTTGGAGAGGCTGACCGCGAAATCGTTGCCCTCGAACAGCTTGAAGCCGCCGGTGATGACGGGCTGCAAGGGCTTCACCCGCGCGCCCTGCGCTACCTGCATGAAGTTCTGCAGCGCGATGGACATGCCGATGGCGGTGATCAGCGGGGCGAGCCGGAAGGAGGTGCGCAAAGGCCGGTAGGCCATCCGCTCGATGGTCCAGCCCCAGGCCGAGGTGAGCAGCATCGCGACCACCAGCACCAGGATCAGCGCCAGCGGCACGAATGTGACGCCCATCGCCAGCAGGCCGAGAAAGCTGATCAGCGCGATGAAGGCCCCCACCATGAACACATCGCCATGGGCGAAATTGATCATGCCGATGATCCCGTAGACCATCGTGTAGCCGATGGCGATCAGCCCATAGATCGAGCCGAGCGCGATCCCGTTGATCAGCTGCTGTAAGAAATACTCCATCCGCCGTCCGTGTTTGCCTCCGCTCCCCCAAAACGGGAAGGCCAGGGCGACGCAAAATCGTTCTCTAGCTGGGTGTTAAGCAGAACGGATTACACGCCGGATGGCAAGAGGGGAGCAATTCCCTCTGCATTTCCCATCCGCACGCCCGTAAAGCAGAGGATCAGAAGATCATCAGATGCGAGCCGTCGCAGTAGGGCGGATCGCCCGTATCCTTGCATCCGCAAAGCAGCGCGGTCTCGGTCCGCTCCGCGGTGAACAGCAAGGGCTCGATTCCCGTGCCGGCATGCTTGCCGTCGCAAAAGGGCTGCTTTTCGCTTCGCCCGCAGCGGCACCACGCATAGCGCTTACCCTCTTCGAGCTCGACCTGATAGGGGCTGAGTTGGGGGCGTTCTGGTTCTTCCATGATCGTCCTTCTTGGGCGAGATAGGTTGGAAAAGCTCTAAAACGCTTATCCAATTCGCACGCCCCGTTCAAGCAAGGCAGGGCGCAACCGGTTCTTGCGGAAATGAGACGCGCGTTAATTGCTGGTTATGAGTTTTCAAGCAAACTTTAACCATAAAGCACGCCTTGGACTTGTTACGGCAGCGGGAGAGGGCGCGTGGGGCGCCGCACCGTTCCGGAAAGTCCTGGTTTGCCAAGAATTGGGAGATTTGTCGTGAAGCCGTGTCACTGTGTATGCTCTCTTCGGGGCTGGGTGGTGCGAACTTTGAGACATCTTCTTGAGAGGGTCCGATGCTGCCCGGCTTGATCATGTTCTTTATCGGCCTTGCCGGCCTCTTCGCGCTTGCGATCTATCGCAAGCCGCTGATCGCTTGGGCCGCGGCCGTCGCCGGCTATACTCTCGCGCTTCAGCTCGGGCTGGGGCAGGGGACGCTCCATCCGCCGGTCTTCCCCTGGTGGGCGTGGGCCGGCTGGGCGCTTGCAGCCTTCCTCTTTGCGCTCACCTTCGACCCCGTCCGCCGGGCGTTGATCACTCAGCCGGCCTATAGAACGCTGCGGCGCGCGCTTCCCAAGATCTCCGATACCGAGCGCGAGGCGCTGCAGGCCGGCACCACCGGCTGGGATGCGGAGCTCTTCTCCGGCACGCCCGATTGGGACCGCCTGCGCGACCTGCCCGGCGTCGAGCTGACGGCCGAGGAGCGCGCCTTTCTCGATGGACCCACGGAAGAGCTGTGCCGCCGCATCGACGATTGGAAGATCCGCCGCGAGCTGTTCGATCTGCCGGAGGACATCTGGCGCTTCATCGCCGAGCAAGGCTTCCTCGGCATGCTGATCTCCAAGGACCATGGCGGCCTCGGTTTCTCGCCCCAGGCCCAGTCTCTCGTGATTGGCAAGATCTCTTCCCGCAGCGCCGATGCGGGCGTCGTGGTGATGGTGCCCAACTCTCTCGGCCCCGGCGAGCTGATCGAGAAATTCGGCACGGAAGAGCAGCAATCCCACTTCCTGCCGCGCCTGGCGCGGGGCGAGGAGATTCCCTGCTTCGCGCTCACCGGCCCGTTCTCCGGCTCCGACGCCGCCGCCATGCGGGATATCGGCATCGTCGCCATGGGCGAGCACGAGGGCCGCGAGACCCTCGGCATTCGCGTCACCTGGGACAAGCGCTACATCACCCTCGCTCCCAAGGCGACCCTGCTCGGCCTCGCCTTCCGCTTGCGAGATCCGGAAAACTTGCTCGGCAAGGGCGAGGATATCGGCATCACCTTGGGGTTGATCCCGACGAACCATCCGGGGGTCGAGATCGGCCGCCGCCATGCGCCGACCGGCTGCGCCTTCCCCAACGGTCCGACCAGCGGCAAGGATGTGTTCATTCCCATCGACTGGATCATCGGCGGTGCCGACGGCGCCGGCCGCGGTTGGCCCATGCTCATGAGCTGCCTGGCCGCCGGCCGCTCCATCTCGCTGCCCGCCGTGAGCGCCGCCGCGGCCAAGTCCATGCTGCTCCATACCACGGCCTATGCCCGCATCCGCCGTCAGTTCGGTCTGCCCATCGGCTATATGGAAGGCATCGAGGCGCCGCTCGCCGAGCTCACCGAGACGGCCTACACCCTGGAGGCCGCCCGCGGCGTGACGGCCGCGATGGTCACGCAAGGCGAGAAGCCCGCTGTGATCTCAGCGCTCCTGAAATACGCCTCCACCGAGCGCATGCGCAAAGCCCTGGAAGCCGCCATGGACATCCACGGGGGCAGGGGCATCTGCGACGGTCCGTCGAACTATCTGCAGAGCGCCTATCAGATGATGCCCATCGGCATCACCGTCGAAGGCGCCAATATCCTGACCCGCACCTTGATCGTCTTCGCCCAAGGCTCGATCCGCAGTCATCCCTATCTTCTGACCGAGATCGAGGCGGTGCAGGATGACGACCGCGAGGCGGGCTTCGCGCGCTTCGAGAGCGCGTTTCACGCCCATCTCTCCTTCATGCTGAGCAATCTCTTCGGCGCCGCCTTCCACAATCTGACCTTCGGCATCTTTGCCGATTCCCCAGGCGATGCCGGGCTCACCAAGCGTTGGTATCGCCAGCTCTCCCGCGGCAGCCGCTCCTTCGCCCTTGTCGCCGATATGACCGCGGCGTTGCTGGGCGGCGGTCTGAAGAAACACCAACGCACCGCCGGCCGTCTCGCCGATGCGTTGACCGAGCTCTACATGCTCTCTTGCCTGATCAAGCGTTTCGAGGAGGACGGTTACCAGCCCGACGATCTGCCGCTCTTTGAATATTCGGCGGCTGCGACCCTCCACCGGTTCGATCTGGCCATGGATGAAGCGCTTGCCGATTTCCCCATGGCCGGTGCCGGTCCGGTTCTGCGTCAGCTCGTCTTCCCCTTCGGCATCCGCCGGAACGCGCCGTCCGACGCAAGGGCCAAGCAGATCGTCCGCGCCGTGCTGCAGCCGGGCCGACTCCGCGACCGGCTCACCGGCGGCATCTTCAAGACCGAGGATCCGGCCTATCCGACCGGTCTTTTGGAGAAGGCCTTCCATGCTGTGATCGCCAACGAGCCGGCCGAGCGCCGACTGGAGGCCGCCATCCGCAAGGGCGAGATCGTGCGCAACTACGAGACCGATTGGATCGCCGATGCGGAAGCCAAAGGCATCGTCACGGCCGACGAGGCGCGGAGCCTGAAGGAGACCGAGGAGCTCGTCGCCCGCGCCATCGCGGTCGACCACTTCGAGGCCTCCGCACTGGTCCCCGCAGCACGCGGCGGCGTGGCCGACACCGAAAACGACGCGACCCACCAATACGCTGCCGAGTGAGCATGATCCCCGACAAGACTCCCCTGCCTAAGCTGAAGGATTGGCGCTTCACCATCGATGTGGAAGACATCGCCTGGGCGGTGTTCGATCGCCAGGACGAGAGCGTGAACTCTCTGGGGCGCCGGCCTCTGGAGGAGTTGGAAGCCATCGTCACGAAGGTGGAGGCGTTGGCCGGCAAAGGCGCCGTCAAAGGCCTCGTCTTGATGAGCGGCAAGGACAATTTCATCGCCGGCGCCGATATCCGCGAGTTCGAAAGCTTCGACACCGAGGCGAAGGTGAAGGAGGTGCTTTCGCCCCCGCTGGCGCTGCTCGACCGCATCGAGAAGCTGAAAGTGCCGGTGGTCGCCGCCATCCATGGCTATTGCCTGGGGGGCGGGCTGGAGCTGGTGCTCGCCTGCGACTGGCGCATCGCCGACCGCGAGGAGGGAACGCGCATCGGCTTCCCCGAGGTGAAGCTCGGCATCTTCCCCGGCCTCAACGGCACGGTCCGCTCCATCCGCCAGGCCGGGCCGCTCGCCGCCATGACCGCCATGCTGACCGGCAAGTTCTATCGGCCGTCCGCCGCTCGCGCCATCGGCCTCGTCGATCAGCTCGTGCCGTCCCGCCACGGGCTGCACTGGGCTGCCCGCAAGGCGGTGCTGAAGAAGCGCCATTCGAAAGGGGCCGCCTGGTGGCAGCGCCTCATGCAGATGTCGCCCATCCGGGGCTATCTCGCCGGCCAGATGCGCAAGCAGACCAAGGCGAAGGTCCGCGAGGATCATTATCCGGCGCCCTTCCGGCTCATCGATCTCTTCGAAGAGCATGGCGGCGACCTGAAGGAAATGAAGCGCGCCGAGACGGATGCCTTCGCCCCGCTCATGGTCAGCGACACCTCCCGCAATCTCCGCCGCGTTTTCAAGCTGTCGGAGATGCTGAAGGCCGAAGCGCCGAAGCAGGAGAAGGGCATGGGCGCCTTCCGGCCCTTGCGGGTGCATGTCATCGGCGCCGGCACCATGGGCGCCGATATCGCCGCTTGGTGCGTCGTCTCCGGCATGCAGGCGAGCTTGCAGGATCTGAGCGAGGAGCAGCTGGAGAAGGGCATCGCCCGCGGCCGGAAGCTGTTCAAGAAACGTCTGCGCGGCAAGCGCGATCAGGATGCTGCCAAGGTGCGTCTGATCGCCGATCCGGAAGGCAAGCATTTGCCTCGCGCCGATGTCGTGATCGAGGCCATCGTCGAGAAGCTCGACGTCAAGCAATCGCTCTTCAAGGATATCGAAGGCAAGCTGAAGCCCGGCGCCGTGCTGGCCACCAACACCTCGTCTCTCAAGCTCGAGGACATTGCCGAAGGGCTCGAAGATCCCGGCCGGCTGATGGGCCTCCATTTCTTCAATCCCGTGCCCCAACTCCCCCTGGTCGAGGTGGTGCGCGGCGAGCAGAGCCGGGAGGAAGAGGTGCGCAAGGCCTGTCTCTTCGTCACCGCCATCAACAAGATGCCGCTCATCGTCCGCAGCGTGCCCGGCTTCCTCGTGAACCGGGTGCTCGCGCCCTACATGATGGAAGCCGTCCGGCAATACGAAAACGGCCAGCCGCGCGAGAAGATCGATCAGGCGGCGGAGAAGTTCGGCATGCCCATGGGGCCGCTGGAGCTCATGGACATGGTCGGCCTCGATATCTGCGACCATGTGGGCAAGACCCTGGGCCTTGCGCCGGAAGGCGACAACACGCTCTCCCGCCTGGTCAAGGAGGGCAAGCTCGGCAAGAAGACAGGCGAGGGCTTCTATGTCTGGAAGGACGGCAAGCCGCTTCGCGAAGAGGCGGAATACGAGCCGGACGAGCTGGACCGTCTCGCCGCCGAGCTGATCAAGCCGCTGCTCGACGAAGCCGAGCGCGCCCGCGACGAGCACGTGGTGGAGAATGGCGATCTCGTCGATGCCGGCGTGATCTTCGGCACCGGCTTCGCGCCCTTCCGGGGCGGTCCGCTGCATTATCGTGAATCCGAAAACGCGCTGAAGAGCGCGGCGGCGGCGTAGAGGGGGCAGGGATCATGCAGCAGAGCTTGCGCAAGGTGGCGATCGTCGGCGGCAGCCGGATACCCTTCTGCCGTTCCCATACCGCCTATGCCGATCTGACCAATCTCGACATGCTGGGCGCGGCGCTAGGCGGGCTGGTCGACCGGTTCGCGCTGCACGGCCTTCATATCGGCGAGGTGGTTGGCGGCGCCGTGGTCACCCATGCCAAGGATTGGAATCTCGCCCGCGAGGCGGTGATCGGCAGCGAGCTGTCCCCCACCACGCCGGCCGTCACCATGATGCAAGCCTGCGGCACCAGCCTGCAGGCCGCCCTCGGCCTTGCCGGCAAGATCGCAACGGGCCAGATCGAATCGGGCATCGCCATGGGATCGGACACGACCAGCGATGCGCCCATCGTTTTCCACCGAAAATTTGCTCAGCGCCTGATCGGTCTCTCCAGGGCGAAGAAAATAGGCGACAAGTTCGGCGCCTTCAAAGGCTTCAGCCCCGCCGAACTCGCTCCTCAGCCGCCCAACACGGCCGAGCCGCGCACCGGCCTCACCATGGGCGAGCATTGCGAGCTGATGGCCAAGCGATGGGGGATTTCCCGGAAAGATCAGGATCTTCTGGCCTTTGAAAGCCACAAAAAAGCGGCCGCCGCTTACGACGAAGGCTTCATGGACGACCTCGTCGTGCCCTGCGCCGGGGTATTCCGGGACAACAATATCCGCGAGGACATCTCGCTCGAGAAGATCGCCGAGCTGAAGCCCGTTTTCGATAAGGCGAACGGCACCATCACAGCGGCGAATTCAACCCCGCTGACCGATGGCGCCTCGACGGTCCTGCTCGCCTCCGAAGACTGGGCCGCCAAGCACGATCTGCCCGTGTTGGCCTATCTTTCCACCGGCCGCACCGCCGCTGTGGATTTCGTGGCGGGCGAGGGGCTTCTCATGGCGCCCACAATAGCGGTCAGTGAGCTTCTTTCCGATGCCGGACTTGCACTGCAAGACTTTGATTTTTATGAGATTCACGAGGCTTTCGCCGCCCAGGTGCTGGCCACGTTGGCGGCCTGGGAATCGGAAGATTACTGCCGGGAGCGTCTCGGGCGGGACGCCGCGCTCGGCACGATCGACCGCGCCAAGCTCAACGTGAAAGGCTCCAGCATCGCCATCGGTCATCCTTTTGCCGCAACTGGCGGGCGTATCATACCTGTATTGGCCAAGCTGCTCAGTCAGAATGGCCGCCGGCGGGGTTTGATTTCGGTCTGTACCGCGGGCGGCATGGGGGTCGCGGCGATCTTGGAAGGCGCGAACGTGGACAAGCCACGGCGAGACGACGGAGCCGATCGGCAGAGGGAATCTGAAGGAGCGGAACGGGCGCCTGAGGAGGCGGAAGTGACCGCCTCAGGGGCCGCGGGGCTAGACTCTGCAACGGAGTCCGCTTCATGATGGCTACCCACCGCGATGAAAAAAGCTTAAGATTCCAAAAAACCCGGCAACGGGGGGTTAGTAAAACAGGGGGTACTGTGTTGTGGGGCTGGCACATATGCACGCTTGCCGCGCCCATTTCGAGGAGGTGCTTATGCAGCATCGATACGTAGCGACCACCCTGGGACTTTTCGCGCTTGGCTGGCTCGGTCTGGCGGGGGAGGCTTTCGCGGCTTCGCCGGTCGGTTACTGGTTGAAGGAAGACGGCGCCGCCAAACTTCAGATCAGCCAATGCGGGCGCAACCAGCTTTGCAGCAAGATCGTGTGGCTGCGCGATCCCTATAACGATCAAGGCGAACCACTGCACGATGCACGGAACGAGAATCCGTCATTGCGCAACCGCCCGATCATCGGCCTGCCCATCTTCCAGGGGCTTGTGCCGCAAGGGAGCCACACCTGGAAGGGACAGATCTACAATCCCGAGGATGGCGGCACCTACAAGGCGACGCTGACCCTCGTCAGTTCCAATCAGATTGTCCTGAAGGGCTGCTTGGCCATGTTCCTCTGCGGCCAGAAGACCTGGACGCGGACCGAGTTCAATCCGGAGCCTGAAGAGCCGGAGGAGATCGAGGTCAAGGAAGAGGTCGAAGAGGAAGCGCAGCCTGAGCCGATCGAGGCCAAGGCCGAGGAGAGCGAGCCGGAAGAGCCGCGCCAGATCGAGGCGAGCGCCGGCGGCATGCCGACCCTTGCTTCCGCAAGCCCGGCCAAGGTCCGGGAGCTCCAGCCGGCTCTGCCGCCCGCCCACCGGGATGCGACGGCCGGCTACGGTTTCGTCCTGACGACGGCGAGCCCCGACGCGGCTCCCGAGGTTGGCGAGCACAGCCCGTCGACCATGTATCTGGTGAGCCCCGGCCCGAAGCCGGACCCCGTCGAGGTGAAGGAGGCGGCGAACGAGTCCACCGGATCGATCCAGGATCGCCCGGCGCAATCGCGCAGTGTGACGGCGTCGGCATCCGAATCGCGTCGACCCCCGCGTCAGCCTGCTACGGCCTCCGCATCGGCCATGCCACAGGCGGCGACGGCGGACGCGACCGGCATGGGAGCCATCGAGCCCGGCGAGTCCGTGCCGATGCCGAACCAGCGGCCGCCCGAAATCGACGCCTATGCCGAGGCGGAAGCGCTCGCTAGCCAACAGAATCTCTCCTGGCGTGAACGCCGCCGCTTGCGGAAACTGCGCCGCGAGCTGCCTTGGCTGAATACCGGCCAAGCCCAGGCCAATCAGGCACAGGCTAATCAGGCCCAGGCCAACCAGGCCCAGGCCACTCAAGCGCCGGTCCAGCGTCTGGCACCGCCGCAGCAGGTGCCGCAGCAGACCTACTCCTACCGCTAGGGCTTGCGGCACGAGCCCTTCGGAAGCGCAGCCTCCGCCGCGACGTTTAAGAAGCGTCGCGGCGGGCGCGTTGCCGCTCTTCCGCGACCAGCTCTTTCTTGGAGAGCTTGCCGATCATGGTTTTCGGCAATGAGTCCCGGAATTCGATTTCGGCCGGAATTTCGATCTTGGAAAGCTTTTCACGCAAATAGGCGATCAGCGCCGCCTGATCGGCTGTCTCGCCTTCTTTGAGTTTCACGAAGGCTTTCGGCGCTTCCCCGCGATACGTGTCCGGAATTCCGATCACCGTCACCTCCTCCACGGCCGGATGGTCGTAGAGCGCATCCTCGATCCGGCGCGGATAGACGTTGAACCCGGAGCAGGTGATCATGTCCTTCAGCCGGTCGACGATATAGATATAGCCTTCCTCGTCCATGGTGCCGACATCGCCGGTGCGGAAGAACCGGCCGGCGAAGGCGTCCGCTGTCTCCGCTTCCTTGTTCCAATATTCGGCCATCACCTGAGGCCCGGCGATGCAGATCTCGCCGCGCTCGCCCTGGGGCATTTCCTGGCTCGGATCGTCCAGGGAGCGGATGGAGATTTCCGTGCCCGGCAGGGGCAGGCCGATGGAGCCTTCCCGCGGCGCCCGGTCCAGCGGATTGCAAGTCGCGACCGGCGAGGTCTCGCTCAAGCCGTACCCCTCCACCAGATGACAGCCTGCGATCGCCTCGAAGCCATGCTTGACCTCGAGCGGCAGCGCCGCCCCGCCAGAGATGCAGAATTGCAAGGAGGTCAGATCGAATTTCTCGATACCGTGAAACCGCATCATGGCGCCGAACAGGGTCGGCACGCCGGGCATCATGCTGGGCTTCAGCTTATCGATCAGTTTCAGCGTTCCGATCAGCTCGAAGCGCGGCACCAGGATGATCTCCATCCCTTCGCTGAGTCCGAAATTCATCACCGTGGTCATGGCGAAGACGTGGAAGAAGGGAAGCACGCCGACGATACGGTTGGGATTCCCTTGCGAGTTCAGCCACCAGGCCTTCACCTGTTGGATATTCACCGTGAGGTTGCCATGGGTGAGCACCGCCCCTTTCGGCGTGCCCGTGGTGCCGCCGGTATATTGCAGCACCGCGATATCGTCCGGGGTGAGGGTAGGCGGATCGTAGCGCCCGTCGTTGTCGAGCAGCGCCTTCTCCGGCACCAGGCGGTCTCTGACGGGGGAGCGGCCGATCTTGGCAAGTTTGGAGCCGGGGCTGAATTTCAGCACCGCAGATTTCAATTTCGGTAAAAGCTTGGTGAACGGCGCCACGACGGCCCGCTCCAGAACCCCGCTCTTGAGGGCGGCTTCGACCTTTTGAAACGTCAGGGTGAGATCCAGCGTGACCATAATTTCCGTGCCGCTGTCGCGGATCTGGAATTCGATTTCCTCCACGCTGTAGAGCGGATTGAAATTGACCACCGTGCCGCCGGCCTTCAGCACGGCGAAATAATAGACGATGAAGGTTGGTGTGTTGGGCAACAGCAGGCCGACCCGTGTGCCCTTGCCCACGCCGTGTGTCTGGAGCCCCTTTGCCGCCCGGTCCACGAGGTTCGCGATCTCGCCGTAGGTGAGCCGTTTGCCCAGGAAATAGGTGCAAAAATCGCCGGAAAACCGCGCCGCGGCGGCATCGAACATATCGGTCAGCCGCTCGGGCGTGAGCGTCATTGCCCAATCCACGCCGGCCGGGTAGGATTTGATCCAAGGCCATTCGGACGAGGCCGGTGCGGCAGGACGTCCCTTGCCAGGCCGTCCCTTGTGCGCTAAGGGCGGGCGGTTCGAAGTGCCGTTCGTGACGTTTCTCCCCATAAGCGTCTTGGCTCTTTCTTTAAGACTTTTCGCTTAGGATGCTTTTCCGCGTCGGCCATTGCAACCAGTGATGACGATGCGGGGCCCTTGTTGGGGCCGGTCTAGAGTTTTAATATATTTAGACTGGGGTGTCAGATGGGGGCCAGCGGCTAATCGGTTCGGAATTATGCTGAAACCGTGGCTTGGTTAGGCGTAAAAACGCCAATTTTGTTGGGGATGAGAACCCGCAGCTAGGGAGCGATTGCAGTAGAGCCGGTAGACTGGGAGGGATTTTAAGTCTATTCCAAACGCCGACTTGCCCTTGCATTAGCTATGATTTAGCTCAGGGACCCATTCGATCGGACCCCGGTTCACGGGGCAGGGAGAGTAATTATGGACGATGTGGCTGACAAAATCATCGAGATTTTGCGCAAGAACATGAAGGATCCATCGAAGGCGGTTACGCTTGAGACGCCGCTCAGCGAGCTGGAGATCGAGTCGCTCGATCTGGCTGTGATCGTGTTCGATATTGAAGATACCTTCGGTATTGAAATCCCGTATAATGCGAACGAAGAGGTCGAGGCGTTCGCGACGGTCGGATCCGTTGTCGACCGCGTGAAGAGCATCATTGCCGAGACGAAGTCTTCGGGCGCAGCGGCTTAACCAGGTTGTTCCGCCCGGGGCCGGTCTTCGGGCGTTGAACAGGGCTGGAATTACGGCTTAGCATTACATGACAAAAACGAATGGTCGCAGACGCGTTGTGGTCACAGGTCACGGCGTCGTCACCCCTTTGGGCACAGGGGTCGAGAAATTCTGGTCGGGCCTCAAGGCCGGCAAGGTTGGGATTCGCGAGGTGGAGAGCTTCCCCACCGAGGATCTCTACATCACCATTGCCGGCGAGGTGCCTGACTTCGATCCCAAGGTACACCTGAAGAGCCGGCCACTGATGCTGGCCGACAAATACTCGCAATACGCCGGCTGCGCCGCCGCCGAGGCGGTCGAGATGTCGAAGATCGAGACTCCGATCGCCGACAAGGAGGCCTATCGCGCGGCCTGTGTGATCGGCTCCGGCGTGGGCGGTCTCACGACACTGGAATTCTCCTACAAGATGCTGTTCCAGGAGAATAAGCGGGCGACCCATCCGCTGACTCTGCTGAAAGCCATCGGCAGCTCGGCCTCGGCCCATGTTTCCATCGAGTACGGCATCAAGGGCCCGACCTACGGCCTGGTGAGCGCATGC
This sequence comes from Methyloligella sp. ZOD6, assembly GCA_050110875.1. Taxonomy (GTDB): domain Bacteria; phylum Pseudomonadota; class Alphaproteobacteria; order Rhizobiales; family Methyloligellaceae; genus Methyloligella. Next base: position 632,375 of record CP188828.1, on the reverse strand, counting down.
TCCACCGCGAGCCATTCGATCGGCACCGTCTACCGGATGATCCGCGAAGGTCTCATCGATATGGGTGTGACGGGCGCCGCCGAAGCTTCGCTGAACTGGGGTGCCACCCGCGCCTGGCAGGCCATGCGCGTGCTGAGTCCCGACGGTCTGTTCCCGTTCTCCAAAAACCGGAACGGCACCGTGCTCGCCGAGGGCGCCGGTATCCTGATGCTCGAGGAGTACGAGCATGCCAAGGAGCGCGGCGCGCCGATCCTTGCCGAGCTGAAGGGCTACGGCACCACGGCCGATGCCGCCGATATGGTCAACCCCTCCATCGACGGCGCTTCCGCCGCCATGGAGATGGCCCTGACCGATAGCGGCCTGTCGCCGAGCGATATCGACTATATCAATGCTCACGGCACCGCGACCGCGGTCAACGACCTGAACGAGACCCGTGCCATCAAGCGCGTGTTCGGCAATGCCGCCAACAAGATTTCGATCTCTTCCACCAAGTCCATGCATGGCCATTGCCTGGGCGCCGGTGGCGGTATCGAGGCTGTGGCGGCCATCAAGGCCATCGGGGAAAACTACATTCCGCCGACGGCCGGGCTGACCGATCCGGATCCGGAATGCGATCTCGATTACACGCCGAACGAAGGCAAGGAGCGCGAGGTCAACTACGCCATGTCGAACTCCTTCGCGTTCGGCGGCCTCAACGCGGTGCTCGTTTTCGGTCCGCCCCCGGCCTAAAGCCACCCATAAGGGGGCGTCCCCGTGCCAAAGCTGCCTGCCATTCTGCTCCTCTGCCTCGCGATGCTGGGGGGAGCGGGAATTGTCGCCTACGCAGCCTTCGATGGCGGCGATAGCAATCTGCAGGCGGCTATTTCGGAACATGCCGATCGGATCTATCGCGGCACCGACGCCGTCGCCGGCGATCCGGATGGCGACGTCCCCGTCGTGCTGTTCACTGATTTCAATTGTCCCGACTGCCGGCAGGCCGAGCCTGCCATCGAGCGCCTGGTGACTGAGAAGAACGGCGTCCAGCTGATCGTCAAGCAGCTCCCGGTCTTGGGCCGCGATTCCGAAATCGCCGCCAGGATCGCGCTCGCCGCCGACGCGCAAGGCAAATACTGGCCGCTTCATACCGCATTGTTCGAGGAGCGTGGACGCGTCACGCAAGGGCGGGCGCTTCGCATTGCCGAGACGGTCGGCGTCGATATCGACAAACTCAAGCGGCAGGCGAATTCCGACGAGATCACGGAGCAGCTCAACGACACCCAAGCCTTGGCCGAAGCGCTCGATGTGCCCGGCGTTCCCTTCATTCTCGTGGGCGATCGGCGCGTCCTGGAAAGCGACGACCTCTACGGGGACTTGTCGGCGGCCGTGGAGGATGTCCGCACAGAGGGCTGCTCGGCCGACTGCTGATCCCTTCGGCGGCGCAGTTACGTTTTAGCACGCCCTGGATGGATCGCTTGCTCGGGCCTGGGCGGAGCGCCATAGTGATCCGGAGAACCCATGGCGTCCAAGACAAGCAAAGAGCTCTCAGAGCGCGATTTCGAGCGCATCGCCCGCGCGCTTGCCGAGCCGCGGCGGGTGCAGATCTTGAAGGAGATCGGCGCCAATAACGGTCAGCTCCGCTGCAGCACGCTCAATCAATGTCAGGAAATCAGCGCAGCCACGCTCTCCCACCATATGAAGGAGCTGGAGACCGCAGGCTTGATTCGGATCGGCCGTGAGGGGCGTTTCGCCATCCTCACCCTGCAGCGTGACGTCCTGGAGGCCTATCTGGCCCGTCTCGCTGAAATCTAGCGCCAACGCTTAAATTTTCCCCATCGGCCCGACAAAGGCTTGTAAGCGCTTCGGGACCTCCCATCTACGTTTCGACATTTGTCTAATTATCGAAAGGTGGGAGAACGAGAATGAGCGATCTGAAAGACAAGGTGGCCGTGGTAACGGGCGCATCGAAGGGGATCGGCGCCGGCATCGCGAAGGAGCTTGCCGAAGGCGGCGCCGCGGTCGTCGTGAACTATGCGTCCGACAAGGCGGGCGCCGATCGTGTCGTGGAGGCGATTACAGGGACCGGCGGCAAGGCGATCGCCGTTCAGGCCAATGTCGCGAGCAAGCAGGATGTGGAGCGTCTCGTCGCCACGACGGTCGATGCGTTCGGCCCCATCGACATCCTCGTGAACAATGCCGGCATCTATAGCTTTGCCGCTCTGGATGAGATCACCGAGGAACATTACAGATCGATCTTCGACGTGAATGTGCTCGGTCTTCTGCTGGTGACTCAGGAAGCGGTGGCTCATTTCAATCCTGAGGGCGGCAGCATCGTCAATATCGGATCGGTTGCGAGCGAGTGGGTGCCGCCCAGCGCGGTCGTCTACTCGGCCACCAAGGGTGCTGTGGATACCATCACCTTGGGTTTGGCCAAAGAGCTGGCCGCGAAGAAAATCCGGGTGAACTCCGTCAATCCTGGTGGCGTCGAGACGGAAGGCACCCATGCCGCCGGTGTGATCGGCAGCGATTTCGAAAAGGAAATTATTTCTCACACGCTGCTCGGACGGATGGGCCAGCCGGAAGACATCGCATCTGTGGTGGCCTTCTTCGCATCGCCCTCGGCAGCCTGGTTGACCGGCGAGGTGGTCGAGGCCGGTGGCGGTTATTTCTAGGCGTTAGGACGAGCCCTGGCTTGAAAGGGGAAGGGCGGCCGGCCAGCGTGCCGTGCTGCCCTTTTCCTGCGCAAGGGACGTTTGCGCCTAGATCAGCCCCAGCCCCTTGAAGCTCGCATGGCCGTGCTTTCCCACGATGATGTGATCGTGCACGACGATGCCGAGATTCTTCGCCGCCTGGTCGATCTGCTTGGTCATCTCGATATCGGCGCGGGACGGGGTCGGATCCCCGGACGGGTGATTGTGCACTAGCACCATGGCGGTGGCCGATAGCTCCAAGGCCCGCTTCACCACCTCGCGCACATAGACCGGGGTGTGATCCACCGTGCCGGTCTGCTGCACCTCGTCGGCGATCACCTGGTTGCGCTTGTCGAGAAACAGGATTCGGAACTGCTCCTTCGCCTCGAAGCCCATGGCGGCGCGGCAATAGTCGAGGAGTTGCGACCAGGAATTCAGCATTGGTCGGTTCAGCACCTCTGCGCGCATGACACGCAACGCCGCCGCCCGCACCAGCTTGATCTCCGTGACCGCAGCCTCGCCGAGGCCGGGAATTTCCCGCAACAGCTCCTCCGGCGCGTTGATCACCTCCGGGAAGCTGCCGAAACGGGACAGCAGCGCCTTCGCCAGCGGCTTGGTGTCCTGCCGCGCCTTGGCCCGGAACAGGATCATCTCGAGAAGTTCGTAATCGGGCAGAGCGTCGGCGCCAGCCTCGCGGAAGCGCTGCCTCAGCCGCTGGCGATGACCGAGATAATGTGGCTTGCCGGCGTCCTTGAAGCCCATCTGATGCCCATCAGCTGGTGTGGATGGGCGGCCGGAAGAGACCCTTCGGCGATTCCGTGAAGATCTGGCAGCCCGTCTCCGTGACGCCCACCGTATGCTCGAACTGGGCCGAGAGCGACCTGTCGCGGGTTACCGCCGTCCAGCCGTCCGACAGGATCTTCACATGCGGCTTGCCGAGATTGATCATCGGCTCGATGGTGAACAGCATGCCCGGCTCCAGGGGAAGCCCTTCGCCCGGCTCGCCGTAATGCAGGATGTTGGGCCGGTCGTGGAACACGCGGCCCAGCCCATGGCCGCAGAAATCGCGCACCACGCTGCAACGCTGGCTCTCCGCATAGGACTGGATGGCATGGCCGATATCGCCGGTGGTGGCGCCCGGCTTCACCGCCGCCACGCCGCGCATGAGCGATTCATGGGTCACTTCGATCAGACGCTCCGCCGCGCGGCTCACCTTGCCGGCGCCGTACATGCGGCTGGAATCCCCGTGCCAGCCATCGACGATCAGCGTCACGTCGATATTCAGCACGTCCCCGTCCTTCAGCACCCGTGCACCCGGGATGCCGTGACAGACGACGTGGTTGAGCGAGATGCAGCTCGATTTCGTATAGCCGCGATAATTTAGCGTCGCGGGGATCGCACCGTGGGATTCGGCGAAGGCGAACACGATATCGTCGAGCGCTTGCGTGGTGACGCCGGGCTTCACCTCGTCGACCAAAAGGTCGAGGCATTCGGCCACGAGCTGACCGGCCTTGAGCATGCCGGCGAATGCCTCCGGTCCGTGAAGTTCGATGCGGGATTCCCGCGCTGCTGCGAATTCGAGATTGGTCATGCCGTCTTGTTCAGCGCTCCTTAAGCGCCACGTTTCCGAGTTGGCCGGTCCCGTCCGAAGCAAGGACCTTAGCTGACTTAAGGTGAAAGGGCCGCACGCGCAATGGTGGCAGGCGGAGCATCGGTGTCGCGACCGTCGATATGCGCAACGCGGCCGAGCGCGGAAAAGCCTTCGAGAGTTGGTGCGCAAGCATAGGCCAGCACCTCGACACCCGCGGCCTGCGCCGCCTCGAGCCCCGCGGCATAGGCCGGATCGATATCGGCAGCGACCGCGAAGGCCTGCGCATCGCTCCGCTGAATGAGATAGAGCATCACCGCGCGGCCGCCCGACTGCGCGATCCTGGCGAGCTCGTGCAGATGTTTCGTGCCTCGCGCGGTGACGGAATCCGGAAACTCCGCCAATCCCGGCTCCCGCATCAGATGCACGTTCTTCACCTCCACATGGCAGGTCGCGCCGGTGGTATCGCGCAGCAGAAAATCGACCCGGCTATTGGTCCCGTAGCGGACCTCCCGGGCGATCTCGTCATAGCCGGAGAGCTCGGGGATCGCGCCTTGCGCCAAGGCCGCCCCTGCAAGGGTGTTGGGCAGGGCCGTGTTGATTCCGACAAGCGCCGCTCCGTCTCCCAGATCCACCTCGATCAGCTCCCAGGAATAGCGCAGCTTGCGCTTCGGACTGTTCGAGGCCGAGACCCAGACCCTCGATCCTTCCGCCTTCAGCCCCAGCATGGCGCCGGGATTGCAACAATGGGCGGTCACCGTTTCGCCGGTCTGGAGTTTAATATCGGCGAGGAAGCGCTTATAGCGGCGGATCAAGGTTCCCGGTATGAGGGGAGAAGGAAAGGCGTGCAGCATCGTTCGAGCCTAGGCGGGATCGGACAGGGACAGCAAGGCGGGAAAGGTGTTTTCTAGGGCCATGGCAGAGTCTGACAGCACTTCCGATATCGTCACAGCCGCGCTTCTCATCATCGGCGAGGAGATTCTCTCCGGCCGGACCCAGGATGCCAACACCGCCTTCATCGCTCGGCTGCTGGACGAGGCAGGCATCGCTCTGCGCGAGGTCCGGGTCGTCCCCGATATCGAAGAAGAGATCGTCGAGGCGGTGAATGCGCTGCGCCGCCGCTTCCGCTACGTGCTCACCACCGGGGGCATCGGCCCGACCCATGATGATGTCACGACCGATGCCATCGGCCAGGCCTTCGATGTGCCCGTTGCTGAGGATCCGCGCGCGGTTCGTGTGCTGGAGGAGCGCTATCCCGGCGAGCCGCTGGGACCGGGACGCCTGCGCATGGCACGTCTGCCCCAAGGTGCGGAGCTTGTCGCCAATCCCGTCTCCGGCGCGCCCGGCTATATGATCGGGAATGTCGTGGTCATGGCCGGCATCCCGCGCATCATGCAGGCGATGATGGAGGATGTACTGCCGCGTCTGGAGAAGGGGCGTCCCGTCGCCTCCCGTTCCGTCCGGGTCGATGCGCCGGAGGGGCATGTCGCCGGCGGACTCGCCGCGCTCCAGCAGAAGCATCCGAGAGTTCAGATCGGCAGCTATCCGTTCTTCGAGGAGCGACGGGTCGGGACTTACGTGGTGCTGCGCAGCGCCGACAAGCCACTCATCGAAGAAGCGGTCGAGGAGCTGCGCATATTCCTGCAGTGCGAAGGCATGGCCTATGCCGACGGGGAGAAGGAAACCTCCTAGCGGGAACGGCCACCAAACAGGAGCGTCGACTTAAAAGACGCCGTCCTTGATAAGAGCGTTCCCGGATAAAGGAACGGCGCGAAGGGGACCCCTCGCGCCGCTTCCGATCGGCTCTCGACTGCCGGCGAATGCTATTTCTTCGCGGTTGTCTTTCGCGTAGCCGGCTTCCGAGCCGCGCCGGTCTTGCGTGCGGTGGTCTTCTTGACGGCCGCCGTCCGGGTCGCGGGCTTCTTGGCTGCGGGCTTCCGCGCCGTGGTCTTCTTCGCAGTCACGGGCTTGCGAGCCGAAGCCGTCTTGGCGGCCGGCTTTTTCGCGGCCGTTTTCCGGGCCGCCGGCTTCCTGGCGGCGGGTTTTTTCGCCGTAGAAGTCTTGCGGGCCGTCGTCGTGCTCTTGGCGGCCGTCTTCCGCGCAGCCGGCTTCCTGGCGGCGGGCTTTTTCGCCGTAGAGGTCTTCCGGGCCGTCGTCCTCGCAGCGGGCTTCTTTGCCGCGGTGGTCTTGCGAGCGGTGGTCTTACGAGCGGTAGCCGGCTTCTTTGCGGTGGACGTCCTGCGCGCCGTGGTCGCGCTCTTGGCGGCCGTCTTGCGGGCTGCCGGCTTCTTGGTCGCGGCAGGCTTCTTGGCCGCCGTCGTCTTGCGAGCCGTCGTGGTCTTCTTCGCGGCGGCTGGCTTACGTGCGGTGCTGCGCGTCGCCGGCTTCTTTGCGGTAGCCCTGGCGGTCGATGTCTTCTTCGCAGTCGTGGTCTTCGCGGTGGCGGCCTTCGAAGCCGGCTTCTTGGCAGCCGGCTTCTTCTTCATCGTCTTCAGTATGGCCATCGAGTGGGCCCTCCTATCGGGGTCTCTGACTGGTTCTAAGAACAGCCACTCGTCCCGCCACAAGTGTCGCATTTAAGACAGGTGCCGTTGCGGACGAGTGTGAAGTTCCCGCATTCAGAGCATGCTTCACCTTCATAACCCTTAACGCGCGCTTCGGCGATAAGATCTGTCTCGCCACGCTCGGCGAGCGCTTCGACGGCTCGGGCGACATAGTCCGAGTCCGGTGTCGAAGATGAAGTGTCGGATGCGGTCGAGGCAGCCGTGCCGGTAACCTGCCGGTCAGCCTCTTCTTCAGTGTCGCTCCTGAGTGCATGGGCTGGTTGCCCTTTTGCCTGGAGTCGGCCCCCACGTCGGAATTCGCTAAGACGTCCGCGTGTGAAGCCTGGTGAGACGAGAGCTTCTGTCGTCGTATGCGCGTCGCCGTTCTCATCACTCGAACCGAGCGTCGTGCTGCCGATCTCCGAAGGATCGACATGAGCCAACTCGTAACGACCCAGATACGAGACCGCAAGCTCTCTGAACAGGTAATCAAGAATTGAAGTAGCATTCTTGATCGCTTCGTTTCCGCGAACCAGTCCGGCAGGCTCGAAGCGCGTGAAGGTAAAAGCATCGACGAACTCTTCCAACGGCACGCCATATTGCAAACCAACCGACACCGCGATCGCGAAGTTGTTCATGAGTGAGCGGAAGGCGGCGCCTTCCTTGTGCATGTCGATAAAAATCTCACCCAAACGTCCGTCGGTGTACTCGCCAGTTCTTAAATAGACCTTATGACCGCCGACCACGGCTTTTTGCGTGTAGCCCTTGCGGCGGTCGGGAAGACGCTCGCGCTCGGCGCGCACCCGTGCCCGCTCCACGATGCGTTCGATGACACGCTCGGCCACGACGTTCGCCCGCTGGGCGCCCGGCTGATCGGATGCCATCTCCTGGATCGCTTCGTCCTGCTCGTCCTCGTCGTCGGAGAGAAGTTGCGCGTTGAGCGGCTGGGAGAGTTTGGAGCCGTCGCGATAGAGCGCATTGGCCTTCAACGCCAGCCGCCAGGAGAGCATGTAGGCTTCCTTGCAGTCCGCAACGCTCGCATCGTTCGGCATGTTGATGGTCTTGGAGATCGCGCCCGAGATGAAAGGCTGCGCCGCCGCCATCATACGGATATGACTCTCCGCGGAGAGGTAGCGCGTGCCCTTGCGGCCGCACGGCGTGGCACAGTCGAACACCGGCAGGTGCTCGTCCTTGAGGCCCGGCGCGCCTTCCAGCGTCATCGCCCCGCAGACATATTCGTTGGCCGCTTCGATCGCCTTCCGCGAGAAGCCGATCTCGGCCAGCAGATCGAAATCGGGCGCGTTGAGACGCTCCGCTTCCAGCCCTAGAACCTGGGTGCAGAAATCCTCGCCGAGCGTCCACTTGTTGAAGACGAACTTAATATCGAAGGCGGTCGCGACCGCTTTCTCGACGATCTCGAGCTTCTCTTCCGTGAAGCCTTTCGCGGCGAGCGTTTCGTGATTGATCTCCGGCGCGTCCTTCAGCGTGCCGTAGCCGACCACGTAGTCGATGATCTCCTTACGGTCGGCTTCGTTGTAGCCGAGCACCCGCAGCGCCTCCGGCACCATCCGGTTGATGATCTTGAAATAGCCGCCGCCGGCGAGCTTCTTGAACTTCACCAGCGCGAAATCGGGCTCGATGCCGGTGGTGTCGCAATCCATCACCAGACCGATCGTGCCGGTCGGCGCGATTACCGTGGCTTGGGCATTGCGATAGCCGTGGATCTCGCCGAGCGCGATCGCCTCGTCCCAGGACCGGACCGCATATTCCATCAGAGCCGGTTGCGGGCAGGCGCCGTGATCCAGCGGCACGGGCCGGGTCGCAAGCGCCTCGTAGCCGTCTGAAGCGCCCCGGGCCGCCCGCGCATGATTGCGCATCACCCGCAACATGGCATCGCGGTTCTCTTGGAAGCCGGGGAAGGGGCCGAGCTCCTTCGACATCTCCGCGCTCGCTGCATAAGCCGTGCCGGTCATGATGGCGGTGAGCGCGCCGCATAGCGCACGCCCTTCCTCGGAGTCGTAAGGGACGCCCGAAGCCATCAAGAGACCGCCGATATTCGCGTAGCCGAGACCCAGTGTCCGATACTCGTAGGAGAGCTGGGCGATCGTCCGCGACGGGAACTGGGCCATGGTCACGGCGATCTCCAGCACCACCGTCCAGAGCCGGATGGCATGGCGGTAGGCCTCGATGTCGAAGCTCCCGTCCTCTTTCCGGAAGCTCATCAGATTGAGCGAGGCGAGATTGCAGGCCGTGTCGTCCAGGAACATGTATTCCGAGCACGGGTTGGACGCGCGGATCGGTCCCGCCGCAGGGCAGGTGTGCCAGTCGTTGATGGTCGAGTGGAACTGGATGCCGGGATCGGCGCAGGACCAGGCCGCATTGCCGATCTCTTCCCAAAGCTCCCGCGCCTTCACCGTCTTTGCGACCGAGCCGTTCTTGCGCTGGATCAGATCCCAATCGCCATCCGCCTCGACAGCGTTCAAGAAGTCGTCCGTGACCCGCACCGAGTTGTTCGAGTTCTGGCCCGAGACCGTGCGGTAGGCTTCCGAATCCCAATCCGTGTCGTAGGTCTGGAATTCGATCGAGGTGTAGCCTTGGCGGGCGAACTCGATCACCCGGCGGATATAGTTGTCCGGCACCTTCAGCTTGCGCGCGGCTTTCACCTCGCGCTTCAGTGCCGGGTTATGCTTCGGATCGAAGCACTGATCGTCGTCGCCCTCGCAATTCACGCAGGCCTTCAGGATGGCGTTGAGTCGCTCCGACAGCACCTTGGAGCCGGTCACCAGCGCGGCGACCTTCTGTTCCTCGGTGACCTTCCACTTGATGAAATCCTCCACATCCGGATGGTCGATATCGACCACCACCATCTTGGCGGCGCGCCGCGTGGTGCCGCCCGACTTGATGGCGCCGGCGGCACGATCGCCGATCTTCAGGAAGCTCATCAGCCCGGAGGATTTGCCGCCCCCGGAGAGCGGCTCGTTCTCGCCGCGCAGCTTGGAGAAGTTCGAGCCGGTGCCGGAGCCGTATTTGAACAGCCGCGCTTCCCGCACCCACAGATCCATGATGCCGCTCTCGTTCACCAGATCGTCCTCGACGGACTGGATGAAGCAGGCATGGGGCTGGGGATGCTCGTAGGCCGACTCCGACTCCTTCAGCTCGCCGGTGCGGAAATCGACGTAGTAGTGGCCTTGCGCCGGACCGTCGATGCCATAGGCCCAATGTAGCCCCGTGTTGAACCATTGCGGGCTGTTCGGCGCGCCCATCTGCATGGCGAGCATGTAGCGGTGCTCGTCGAAGAAGGCGAGTGCGTCTTCCTCGGAAGAGAAATAGCCGCCCTTCCAGCCCCAATAGGTCCAGGTGCCGGCCAGCCGGTCGAACACCTGGCGAGCATCGGTCTCCGAGCCGTAACGCTCCTCCTCGGGCAGCGCGGCAAGCGCATCTTCGTCGGGCACCGACCGCCACAGCCAGGACGGCACGTCGTTCTCCTCGACCTTCTTTAGACGTGCCGCGACCCCCGCCTTGCGGAAATATTTCTGCGCCAGGATATCCGCCGCGACCTGGCTCCAATGGGCCGGCACCGCGAAACGCTCGAGGTGAAACACCAGGGAGCCGTCCGGATTGCGGATCTCGCTCGCGCTATCCCTGAACTGGATGGCGCTGTAAGGCGATTGGCCGGCTTCGGTAAAATGTCTGTCGATCCGCATCTCTTCTCCCCCGGATGTGTGTAGCGATCAGTCGAGCCGTTCACGCTCGTTCGATTCGGGCCCGGTAGCAAGCGGAACCCTATATGTAGTGGTCAGAGGTTAATATTCCACAACAGTTGTGGATTAGCTAGGGCGGCGAGGCGCCTCATCCGGTCACAACCATATGGTGATTCTACGCTCCGGCAGGGAGTCCGGCGCGGCTTTTTTGACATGGTGGAAGGACAGGGCGAGGCAGCTTGCCCACTGGACGCATTTGGCCTTTGCCGCCATAGTCCGAAAGGACAAATCAACCTTCGGCAAATCACCCCACGGGCAGAGAGACAGCGGATATCGATGGCAATCTTCGAGGAGATTTTCGCTTGGTGGACGGGCAACACCATCGGCACGCGGCTCTTCACCTGGCGCTACGGCAAGAAAGTCGGCACCGACAGCTTCGGCAACACCTATTACGAGGACAAGACCGGGACCCGCCGCTGGGTGATCTATCACGGCGGCGCCGATGCGAGCAGCGTCACGCCGGCCTGGCATGGCTGGCTGCACCACACCGTCGATGTGCCGCCTACCGACGAGACATACGAGCCCAGGGCTTGGCAGATACCGCCTCAGCCCAATCTCACCGGCACGCCCGCCGCCTACCGGCCGCCGGGCAGCACCTTGCGGCCAGCCGGCGAGGAGGGGCCGCCGACCCGCGCCTACGAGCCTTGGCAGCCCAACTAGCCTGCCACCCTCGCGACATATTCATCGATCATCCGGAGCGGAATTTGCTAGCGAAGTGGACGGATGCCCTCCCGTCCGTATAAGTGCCTTTTCATGACCCACGAACGAATCGCCGAAAACGCCGGTCGCAGCGCCGCCATCCTCCTGACGGTCTTGGGGCTGCTTGTCGTGTGGGGCAGCGACGCGCGGGCCGACGTGATTCAAAACAAGATCGCCGTCTTCGCCGCTCTCGACAAGGTGACGGGACGGATCTCCCATCTGGAGATCCCCATCAACGATACTGTCCGTTTCGGTGCCCTAAGGGTGACGCCGCGGGTCTGCCATACCCGCCCGCCGACCGAGCAGCCGAAGACAGCCGCTTTCGTCGAAGTGGACGAGACCAAGCTCTCCGGCGAGACCAGCCGCATCTTCACCGGCTGGATGTTCGCCGAAAGCCCAGGGCTTCACGCCGTGGAGCACCCGGTGTTCGATGTCTGGCTGACCAATTGCAAGATGCCGGAAGGCGAGATGCCGCTCGAAAGCGAAGAGAACTGACCGCTGCCGTCCGACAGCGCCTCTTCCAGCAATCTCTGAAATTCCGCCCGATCGACCTCGACGGTGCCGAACCGCGCCAGATGATCGGTCACGAATTGGGTGTCGAGCAAGGTGAAGCCGCCGGCCTTCAGCCGCGCCACCAGATAGACCAACGCGATCTTGCTCGCATCCCGCGCCAGGCTGAACATGCTTTCGCCGAAGAAGGCCCGTCCGAGATGTACGCCGTAGAGCCCGCCGATCATCGCACCGTCGCGCCAAACCTCGACCGTGTGGCAATGGCCGAGATCGAACAGATCGGCATAGAGGCTGCGGATGCGCCCGTTGATCCAGGTGCTGCGGCGGCCTTGACGCGGCGCGGCGCAGCCTTCGATCACCGCGGCGAAATCGTTATCGACCTTGATCTCGAAATCGCCTCGCCGAATCGTCCGCGCCAGGCTTCTCGGCACATGCACCTTGTCGAGAGGCAGGATCCCCCGGTGTTCCGGTTCGATCCAGTAGAGAGCGTTGTCCCTAGCGCTCTCCGCCATCGGAAAGATCCCGCACGCATAGGCCTTGAGCAAGACCTGCGGCGTGATCTCGATCATGATGTCGTCGAGCGCTGTCATTGCCTCTCTCCGCCACGAGGATCACGAATCTTGAGCGAGGTAATCCTCCAGCCAATGAATATCATACATTCCATCGGCAATGGCGGGTTCTGCGAGAAGCGCGTTAAACAACGGTATCGTCGTGTCGATCCCGTCGACCACGAATTCGCCCAGCGCCCGCTTCAGGCGCATCAGGCATTCGTTCCGATTGCGGGCATGCACGATCAGCTTGCCGATCATGCTGTCGTAGTAGGGTGGGATCGTGTAGCCGGCATAGGCGCCCGAATCGACGCGCACGCCGAGACCGCCCGGCGGGTGGAAATGGGTGATGGTGCCGGGGGAGGGGCGGAAGGTTCGCGCATTCTCCGCGTTGATCCGGCACTCGATGGCGTGGCCGTTGAAGGTCACGTCCTCCTGCGTGATGGTCAGCGGCGCGCCGGATGCCACCCGGATCTGCTCGATCACCAGATCGATCCCGGTGATCATCTCCGTGATGGTGTGCTCCACCTGGAGCCGCGTGTTCATCTCGATGAAATAGAACTCGCCGTTCTCGTAGAGAAACTCGACCGTGCCCACGCCCTTGTATTTGAGCTTGCGCATGGCCGCGGCGACGACCTCGCCGATCCGATTGCGCTGGTCTGCGTTCAGAGCCGGCGACAGCGCCTCTTCCCAGACCTTCTGGTGGCGCCGCTGCAAGGAGCAATCCCGCTCGCCGAGATGGATGGCGTTGCCCTTGCCGTCCGCCAGCACCTGCACCTCGATATGGCGGGGCTTGCCGAGATATTTCTCGATATAGACCGTGGAGTCGCCGAAGCTTGCCTGAGCCTCGGTACGGGCGGTCGCCAGGGCGAGCTCCAGCTCGCTTTCGAACTGAGCGACCTTCATGCCCCGTCCGCCGCCGCCAGAGGCCGCCTTGATCAGGACCGGATAGCCGATTTCGCGTGCGAACTTGCGGGCCTCCTCGTAATCGGAGATCGGCCCGTCGGAACCGGGCACAACGGGGATGCCGAGCTTCCGCGCGGTTTCCTTCGCCTCGATCTTGTTGCCCATCAGCGCGATGTGCTCGGCCGACGGTCCGATGAAGGTGATCTCGTGCTCTTCCAGGATCTCGGCGAAGCGCGCATTCTCCGCCAGGAATCCGTAGCCGGGATGCACGGCATCGGCATTGGTGATCTCGCAGGCCGAGACGATCTGCGGAATATTCAGATAGCTGTCCTTGGCCGCCGGGCCGCCGATGCAGACGCTTTCATCCGCAAGCCTGACATGCATCGCGTCGGCATCCGCCGTGGAGTGGACCGCCACCGTGGCGATCCCCAGCTCTTTGCAGGCCCGCTCGATGCGAAGGGCGATCTCCCCCCGATTGGCGATAAGGATCTTGTCGAACATCTGGGGCCGCTAGTTGGATTCGATGACGACGATGGGCTCGCCATATTCGACAGGGTGCCCGTCCTCCACGAGAATGGCGATGACCGTGCCTGCGTGCGGGGCAGGGATGTGGTTCATCGTCTTCATGGCCTCGATGATCAGGATGGTCTGGCCGGCGGTGACCCGCGTGCCGACCTCAACGAAGGGCGGTGCGCCGGGCTCCGGCGCCCGATAGGCCGTGCCGACCATGGGCGAGGTCACGGTGCCGGGATGCGGTCCGGCTTCCGGCTTGGCAGATTTTTCGGACGGCTTGGTGGCCGGCGCCTCGCCGCTCCCGGCAGAGGGCGCGAAACCGCCCGCGACAATGGTCTGATTTCTGGCGACGCGGATGCGTTGCCCGTCATGTTCGATCTCGATCTCGGTGAGCTCGGTCTCCGTCAGAAGCTCCGCGAGCTCCTGAATGAAGGCCTTATCGAAGGCTCCCGTCATTTTTGACTCCGGCGTTTTCTTCTCGTCCGCCATTACCTCTTCCCGCCTTCACCGATCATTGTGGCGAGAGCCTCGATCGCGAGCTCGTATCCTTTCGGTCCGAGTCCGCAGATCACGCCCTTCACCCCCTTGGAAATATAAGAATGCTGCCGGAACGGCTCCCGGGCAAAGACATTGGAAAGATGAACTTCCAAGCTTGGCACCGAGACCGCGAGCAGCGCGTCGAGCAAGCCCACAGATGTATGCGTCAGGGCGCCCGCGTTGACAATAATGCCCGAGGCATTCTCGCGCGCCTCCTGAATCCAGGTGATCAGCTCGCCTTCGTGATTGCTTTGGCGGAAATCGATCGTGAGCCCGAAAGACTCCGCCTTGGCCGCGCAGATCGCCTTGAGGTCGTCCAAAGTCTCATGGCCATAGATCTCCGGCTCACGCTTGCCCAGAAGGTTCAGATTCGGGCCGTTGAGAATGAAGATCGGTTTGGCCATGGACGGGCAAACACCTGGCAATTGAGACAGTAACGCAAGAAAACCGCCGCCACCCGGGCGACACGAAGCCTGCCCTGGCCGGTTTGGCTGGGCAGTATAGGCCGCGGCTCTTTATCAAATTTCTTCTAAAGCCGCAAAGCGGGAGGCGCCAGAGCGTTTATGCCTGGCGCCTCGCAGCGTCAGCAGGTGGTGGTGCAGCCGTTTTTGCGGATTTGAGCGACGTTCTTTTCCAGCTGCTCGAACAGATTGTCCGGCGCGCCGGCGATGATCTCGTCGCCGATCAGATAGAGCGGCGTGCCCTGCAGGCCGATGGCGCTGGCGATCTCCATGTTCTCCGCGAGGGCCGCCTCGACCTTGTCGCTCTGCATGTCCTCTTCGAACTGCTCCATATCGAGGTCGAGATCCTTGGCGATCGCGAGCGCCTTGCCCTTGTTCGCCTTGCCCGGATCGTTGAACAGGCGCTGGTGCATCTCGAAATATTTGCCCTGTTCCTTCGCGGCGAGGGCGGCCCGTGCGGCGGCCTCGGAATCCTCGCCGAAGATCGGCAGCTCCTTGAAGACCACGCGGACGCTGTTGTCCTCTTCGGTCAGCTTGACCACATCGGGCAAGGCGCGCTTGCAGAAGCCGCAATTGTAATCGAAGAACTCGACCACGGTGACGTCGCCATCGGGATTGCCGCCCACATAGGCGTAATCGGAGCGGAAGATCTTGTCGGCATTGTCGCCGATACCCTTCTTCTGCAACTCGTTTTGGGCGGCCTGCTGGCGCTCGTCCAGCTCCTGGGACATGTCGACCAGGATTTCCGGATTGTTGACGAGATAATCGCGCACCACGGCGATCACCTGAGTCCGGGTCCCATCGTCGCTCATATCGAGATTGGCGATCGGTCCGTTCTCTGCTCCGTCGCCGGTGAGCTGGAAAGCCCGGTCCGGGGCGAAGATCAGCAGCCCCGCCGCCGTCACCGCGGCGGAGACGATCGCAGCCACCAGGGCGGCGAGGAGGCCTGTTCTTGCAGTCATGAGAGTTCTCCTAAGAGACGATAGTCAGCGTCTCAGTTGGTCTTGGGGGGTTGGAAGGCCAGAATATCGTCGGCCTGAATCCAGTTTGGCGTGCCTTCGATGAAAGCCGTCTTGGCACGTTTCGCCTGCATCTTGGCGAGGTCGAGTTGTCCTTCATAGAAATAGGCTTCCGCCGAGGCAAGATCGGCGCGTGCCAGGAAATCCTTGCGCGCCTGTGCCGGCACGGTCTCGGCCTTGCGGGCATAGGCGATGGCGAGCTGCCGATAGCCCATGGCCGAACTGCGCTCCCTGGCGAGCGCGAAGTTCAGATGCTTGATCGCATCGTCCACATTGCGCGGATTCGGCGCAGCGAGCAGCGCCTGTGCCAGCATCACGCGGATCAGCGGTTCTTCCGGCGCCAGCTCCACGGCCTTCTTTAGGTCGGGAACGGCCTGGGCCGCACGGCCGCTTTCGAACAGGAACTGCCCGCGCAGCTCGTGAAAATAGGGCCAGTCGGGCTGCGCTTCGACCAGCGCATTGAGCAGCGGCATGGCCGCATCGACCCCTTTATCCCGATAGGTCGCGATCGCCCGGGCATAATAGGACGGGAAGCTGCGATCGTCCTTCGGATATTTGTTGAACACCACCTCCGGCTTTTCCATGAAGCCGACCAGCTTGGCGCGCACCAGATCGTGCCGGAACTGAAGCTCTTGCGGATCCTTCTTGTCGTAATACGGGCTCGACCTCACGAGTTCCCGAAGCTGTGAGAGGCGCTGGGAGGGCAGGGGATGGCTCTGCAGGAACGGGTTGATCCCTTCCACGCCGAGCAGCTTGCTCTGCAGATACTCGAAGGATTCCAGCATCCCTTTGCCCGATTGCTGGGTCGCGTTGAGGAAAGTCACGGCCGCCTGGTCGGCGGAGGATTCCTCGTCCTGCCGGTAGGCCAGCACAGAGCGCATCATCGCTTCCGTGCCGCCGAAGGCGATGCCTGCGCCGGCCTGGCCGATATTGCCCTCGCCCGCGACCGCGCCCGCCGCCATGGCGGCGAGGCCGAGAAGCTGCAGCATCAGGGCGGTGGATTTGGCCTTCGCCATCTGCGACCGGAGCCGGGCGAGATGGCCGCCGGTGATATGGCCGCTCTCATGGGCGATCACGCCGATCACCTGGTTGGGGTTATCGGCCATCATGATCGTGCCGGCATGGATGAACATGTTGTGGCCGTCGACCACGAAAGCGTTGAAGGCGCGGTCGTTGACGATATGAATCTCGATTCCTTGCGAGCCGAGCCCGGCGGCGTTGAAGATCGGCTTGGCGTAGTCGCGGATCAGCGTTTCGGTCTCCGCATCGCGGATCAGCCCGGCCGCCGAAGCGGCGCTGGTCACAAATGAGGAGAAGGCGAGCGTAACGGCCAGCAGTCCCGCAACCGTGGCTCTGCCGAATCTTGAGAAGCTCATCTTTCTGGTTCGAACCGGCGCGTGCATTGTCCGGAATATGCTAAGCGTTTGCGATCAATAGCCAAAGACGGGTATCGCACAGCGATAGCCTCGCGGCCAATCCACTTCCGTCGAACATCACCCGGATTTGATCGAACGCGACCGGCCGGGCCGAAACCTTGGAAAGTCAGCTTTTATGCGATCGCCCACCTCAAGGCCCGATGATCGCCCCGAATGGGGCAACAGCGTGACAGGGCCGCAACCGCCCTCGTCCCGGAGCCGCATCGATCCGTTCATTGTCATGGACGTGATGCGCGAGGCCAATGCCCGTGTCGCGCGGGGCGACGACATCATCCATATGGAGGTGGGTCAGCCGGCCACGCCGGCGCCGAAATCCGCTCTGCAAGCCGCCGAAGCCGCGCTTCGCTCCGACCGGCTTGGCTATACGGATGCCCTGGGCGTCCCGCGTCTGCGCGAGCGGATCGCGCGCTTTTACGGCGAGCGCTATGGGATCGGCGTGGCGCCGGAACGGGTGGTGGTGACGGCCGGATCGTCCGCCGGCTTCATCCTCGCCTTCCTGGCTATTTTGGAGGCGGGCGACAGCTTCGGGCTGCCGTCGCCCGGCTATCCCTGCTACCGCCATATCCTGAAAGCGCTGGGCGCCGAAGCCCATCTCATCTCGCCCGGCGCGGACGACCGGTGGATGCCCCATGCATCCCATGTCGAAGCGCTGAAAGCGGCAGGCGCGAAAGGGCTTCTGGTGGCGAGCCCCAACAATCCGACAGGCACCATGGCCGTCGACGGCAGGATCGGGGAGATTGCCCGCGCCTGCGCCAGGGAAGGTCTGTGGCTGGTCTCAGACGAGATCTATCACGGGCTCGAATACGACCGGCCTGCCGAGACGGCGCTCGCCGCAAGCGGCCAGGCCATCGTCGTCAACAGCTTCTCGAAATATTTCAGCATGACCGGCTGGCGCATCGGCTGGCTCGTGGTGCCGGAAGATCTGGTGCGGCCCATCGAGCGCCTCGCCCAGAACCTCTACATTTCCACCTCGGCCATCGCCCAGCATGCGGCGCTGGGCGCTTTCGATGGGATCGAGGAGCTCGAGGCAACGCGGAAGGTCTATGCCGCCAATCGCGCGCTCCTGTTGGAGGAACTGCCCAAGGCGGGGTTCAAGGACATCCTTCCCGCCGACGGCGCCTTCTATCTCTATGCGGATATAGGCGCCATCGCCGAGGACAGCCGCGCCCTGTGCCAAACGATGCTGGATCGCGCCGGCGTGGCGGTCACGCCCGGCCTCGATTTCGATCCGGCGGAAGGCCACCGCTTCGTGCGCTTTTCCTATGCCGGCTCCCTGGAGGAGATGCGCGAGGCGAGCCGGCGCCTGCAAGCCTGGAGCGCGGCAGGGCAGGGCGGCTAGGCCGGAGGGCTCTCAAACGAAAGGAGGCCCCCGAAGGGGCCTCCCAGAATGCCTGAGGCAGGTCGTTTTAGGCAGGTTCCGTTTAACGCTGCCACCAGCCGCGGCGGCGGGGACGATCGTCCTCTTCTTCCTCCACCACGACTTCGGTATTGGCCTGGGATCGCCGCGCGAAGAAAGAGCGCCGCTCGCTAGCGTCGTCTTCGTCGCTGTCCATCGCGGCGACCGGTTCCGGCGATTCGTAGTCATGGCCATTGCTGCCGCCAGCGGCGTTTTCGGTCTCATCATCCGTCGCGGCAAGCTCAGGTTTTTCCGCGCTGACCGTATCGGCCTGGCCTTCGTCCTTGCGCGGCTTGCGACGAGATTTGCTCGCTCCGCCCTCAGCGGCGGCGGTAGATTCGGGACGCTCGTCGTCGCCTTCCTGGCTGCGGGGTTCCGTGGCTTCGTCCGGGCCGGTCTCGGCCTCGTCATTCTGCCCTTCAGAGGCTGCGCGCTCGCCGCCACGGCCGCGTCCGCGGCCGCGCCGTCCGCCGCGGCGTCCACGCCGGCGGGGCTTCTTCGGCTGGCTCTCGCCGTCCTCCGCATCCTCCTCGGACCGCGCAGCGACGGCATTGTCCTGATCGTCCTGCTCGTCCGTATCGGTCGAGCTCTGGCGCTCCGAAGCCTCCTGCTCCTGATCGCCGCCGCCGCGACGCTTCCGCCGGCGCCGGCGCGAGCGCTTGGCGCGGCCGTCTCCGGAGGAATCCTCGTCATCGGAGGCGCCGGGCTGGTGATGCGCCCAATCCATCTGCACCACGGAGCTGTCGCCCGTCGACATCTCGGTCTCGGCCATCCGCTCGATGGTGAAGTGGGATCCATGCAGGCTCTCGCCCGCCGTGACCATGATCGGCACCGCGTAGCGATGCTCGATATCCTTCAGATGGGCGCGCT
The DNA here is from genome assembly GCA_050110875.1 of Methyloligella sp. ZOD6. Taxonomy (GTDB): domain Bacteria; phylum Pseudomonadota; class Alphaproteobacteria; order Rhizobiales; family Methyloligellaceae; genus Methyloligella. Next base: position 612,922 of record CP188828.1, on the reverse strand, counting down.
TCTGATTGAGGATGTAGAGCGCCACATCCGGCGCCGTGGTGGCCGCGAGCGGCATCACGCCATCGGTGATCAGCTTGTCCTCGATGCTCCGCAGCACGTCCAGCGCCACCGATTCGATGGAACGGACGACGCCCGTGCCCTGACAGACGGGGCAGGGGCTCGTGCTGCCTTCCAGCATGCCCGTGCGCAGGCGTTGGCGCGACATCTCCAAAAGCCCGAAGGCGCTGATCCGGCCCACCTGGATCCGGGCCCGATCGTTGCGCAAGGAATCCTTCAGGCGTTTCTCCACCTGACGGCTGTTACGCCGTTCGTCCATATCGATGAAGTCGATGACAATCAGCCCGGCCAGATCCCGCAAGCGCAGCTGGCGGGCGATCTCCTCCGCCGCTTCCAGATTGGTCTGAAGCGCGGTGTCCTCGATATTGTGCTCCCGGGTCGCCTTGCCGGAGTTTACGTCGATGGCGACCAGGGCTTCCGTCTGGTTGATGACGATATAGCCGCCCGATTTCAGCGTGACCTGCGGGCTGAACATCGCCGCGAGCTGGCGCTCCACCTTGTATTTGATGAAGAGAGGATCGGGCTCCTTGTAGAGCTTCACATTCTTCGCATGGCTCGGCATGAGCATGCGCATGAAGTCCTTGGCCTCCCGGTAGCCCTCTTCGCCGGCCACCAGAACCTCGTCGATATCCTTGTTGTAGAGATCGCGGATCGACCGCTTGATCAGGCTGCCTTCCTCGTAGACGAGGCTCGGCGCCGTCGATTCCAGGGTGAGATCGCGCACCGTCTCCCACAGGCGCAGGAGATAGTCGTAATCGCGTTTCACCTCCGCCTTGGTGCGCTGGGCGCCGGCGGTGCGGATGATCAACCCCATGCCCTCCGGCACCTCCAGCTCGTCGGCGATCTCGCGCAGACGCTTGCGGTCCGGGGCTTGGGTGATCTTGCGGGAAATGCCGCCGCCCCGTGCCGTGTTGGGCATCAGCACCGTGTAGCGGCCGGCAAGCGACAGATAGGTCGTGAGGGCGGCGCCCTTATTGCCGCGCTCCTCCTTCACCACCTGCACCAGGATGATCTGGCGGCGGCGGATGACCTCTTGGATCTTGTAGGAGCGGCGACGCCGACGGGCGCGCTCCGGCACCTCTTCCAGCGCGTCTTCCGAGCCGACGGATTCGACGCTGTCGCCGTCCCCGTTCTTGGCGCTCTTGGCAGTCTTCGCCGAACCGCGCCCACGCCCGCGGCCCCGTCCACGCGACCGGCGGCGCTTGGTGCCGTCGTCTTCCGAGCTTTCGTCGTCGGACTCATCCTCGCCTGAGGCCTCGATGTCGTCGGAAGAGTCCTCGTCGGAGGTATCGTCCTCCGAATCCTCGTCCGTATCGTCGTCCTCGTCGTCGTTTTCGTCCGACGAGTCCGGCGGCGGCGCGTCCTCGGAAATTTCGAGGGTCAGATCCTTCTTGGCGAGCATGACGCCGGAGCCGCTCTCCTCCTCCGTATCGTCGTCGGAGGCATCGCCCTCAACGTCGTCCGAATCGAACGTCTCGGCATCGTCCTGATCGGAATCCGCTTCGATCTGACGGTCCGACGCCTTGCCACGGCCGCGCCCGCGGCGCTTCCGCTTGCCCGCCGCTGCGTCGTCCTCGGCCGCCTCTTCGGCTGAGGCGCGGCTTTGCTCCTCGGCCTCTTCCTCGAGCAGAGCCTGCCGGTCTGCGACCGGGATCTGATAATAGTCGGGATGGATTTCGTTGAAGGCGAGGAAGCCGTGCCGGTTTCCGCCGTAATCGACGAAAGCGGCCTGCAACGAGGGTTCGACCCGCGTTACCTTGGCGAGATAGATATTTCCGCGAAGCTGTTTTCGGTTGGCGGACTCGTAATCAAATTCCTCTACGCGATTTCCCTTGACGACGACCACCCGGGTTTCTTCCGGGTGAGCCGCGTCGATCAGCATTTTGCTTGGCATGTTGTTGGTTCTCCGCCGCGCGGGACGGGAAGGGCAGATGATTGCGCTGCCGCGATAAAAGTGACCCGAAGGCCCGCGCGGGCTGTTGTTCTGAAGATGATGTGGTGTCGCGATGCAGGCGCGCATGGCGAAGCGCCGGTCTAGGTGACGCGCTTTTTAGGGAAACGCGCACCGGACCGTGCTGGGGCGAAACGATGTTTCGTCCGAGGCTTCGATCTGTGCATCCGATCTGCATCACGATCTCCGAAAGGCCGTGTGTTTTCCGGCCGGGGATGATGTGTCGAGGCGGTCGTCTCTCACCCGCCGCCTGGTTCGGCGTCCGCGTTTACATCGTGCAGGACGCGCGAAAAATAATGACTAGCAAGGCCGGCCCGCGCGTATTCGCGGCTCCAGGCCTTCGGCGGTTCGAACGAGTCGAACAGTCATATTTAGGATGCTGCACAGAGATTTGGCAAGTGTGGCAGCAAAGCGCCCTTAATCCAAGGCAGCGCTTTCTTAACGATCCCTTTCCGGAATTTTGGCAAGTTCGCAGCGGGTTAGCGCTTTCCGCAGCGGTCTCCACGGGCCGTTGAGGAGGGCAAAAACGGGCGTTTGCTTTGGATTCCGCAAAGTGTTGGACATGCGACTCAACCGATCGAGAGACCTGCGCAGGCGTTTTCAGGCCGCCGCATGCCTTCTGCTCGCTTTCGTTTGCGCGCTGAGTGCAGGACTAATCGACATTTCGGTCGCTCAGGCCGCGCCGACCGTCGCCAACGACGCAAGGCTCGCCGGCGACGGCCAGCGCACCCGATTCATTGCCGACCTGTCGGAGAAGGTGGATGTCCGGATCTTCTCCCTCGACAATCCTTATCGGGTGATCGTCGATCTCGCCGATGTGCAGTTCCAGATGCCGCCCGGCATCGGCGATAAGCCGAAAGGGCTGATCGAGGGCTATCGCTACGGTCTTTTCGCGCCGGGTAAATCCCGCATCGTCATCGACGTGTCGGGGCCCTTCCTGGTCGACAAGAGTTTCGTCCTCGATGCGCGCGACGGCCAGCCGGCGCGGCTGGTGATCGATCTGGTGCCCACCGACCGCAAGACCTTCCTGGAAACGACAGAGGCGTCCGTCGCCGACACTGCGCCGCCGGTCAAGCCGCTCCCGCCAGCCAAGGAGCGTCCGGCGAACGCCAAGCCCGTCGTCGTGCTCGATCCCGGCCATGGCGGCATCGATTCCGGCGCCGTCAGCAAGAAAGGCACGGAAGAGAAGGATGTGGTGCTCGCCTTCACCAAGCTGCTCAAGGAGCGGCTGGAGAAGTCCGGCAGGTTCGAGGTGGCATTGACCCGCGAGGGCGACCGCTTCCTCACTCTTCGCGATCGCGTCGCCTTCGCCCATGAGAAGGGGGCGAGCCTCTTCCTCTCGATCCATGCCGACTTCTTCCCCCATAAGGGCGAGGCGAGGGGGGCGACCCTCTTCACATTGTCGGAGACGGCTTCCGACGCCGAGGCCCGTGCGCTCGCCGCCAAGGAAAACCTGGCCGACGCCGTGGGAGGGTACGATCTGCCCCAGGAGCCCGACGAGGTCCTCGCCAATATCCTCATCGATCTCGCCCAGCGCGAGACCCAGAATCGGTCCGTTGTGTTCGCCAGCTCCATCCTTTCGACCCTCGAAGGTCGGGTGAAGCTCCATAGCCGCAAAGCGAAATCGGCTGGGTTTCGGGTCCTGAAATCGCCCGACGTGCCCTCGGTGCTCCTGGAGCTCGGCTATCTCAGCGACGAGGAAGACGAAAAGTTGCTTCTGTCGGACGCTTGGCGCAAGAAGACCGCTCGAGCGGTGGCGCAGGCGGTCGAGAGCTATTTCGAGCGGCGAATCGCGCGCACGCCGTTCTGATGCCGGTCGGGGAATAACCGGCCCCGTTCATCTCACGCTTTGCCGCCGAACCGCGGCTTGAACAGCCGAGCTCAGCCGAAATCCAAGGCTTTGCCTTGCATTTGGGCGGGACATCAGCTTGTTGTTGCCATAATCTTGGATAGGGTCCGAAGGCACCGCAAATAATCGCGGAATACGAGACGGGTTCATGGACATTACAGCTCCTATCAGGCCGCCGGGAAACGGGCCTCGCCGCAAGCGCGGCAATTTCGTGCTGCGTTTTCTCGGCTTTCTTTTCGCCGCCGGCATGATCCTCTTCGTGGCGGGCGCAGGCGTTGCCGCCTTCCTGCTCTGGGACGTCTCCCAGGAGCTGCCCGATTACGAGGTGCTCGCCAAGTACGAGCCTCCGGTGATGACGCGCCTGCACGCCAATGACGGCCGCCTCATCGCGGAGTATTCGCGCCAGCGCCGCATCTACGTTCCCATCACCGCCGTGCCCGACAAGGTCATCCAGGCCTTCATCTCGGCGGAGGACAAGAATTTCTATCAGCATGGCGGTCTGGATATTCAGGGCATCATCCGCGCCGTGGTGACCAACCTGAACAACATTCAGTCCGGCCGCCGCATGGTCGGCGCCTCGACCATCACCCAGCAGGTCGCCAAGAACTTCCTGCTCACCAACGACGTCACCATCGAGCGCAAGCTCAAGGAGGCGATCCTCGCCATCCGCATCGAGCGCGCCTTCACCAAGGATCAGATCCTCGAGCTCTATCTCAACGAAATCTATCTCGGCGTTGGTTCCTATGGCGTCGCCGCGGCCGCGCTCAGCTATTGGGACAAGTCTCTCAACGAGCTGACCTTGGCTGATGCCGCCTATCTGGCGACCCTGCCGAAAGCGCCGAGCAACTACGATCCCTTCCGTCATCCGGATCGCGCCATCGCCCGGCGCAACTGGGTGATCGACCGCATCGTGGAGAATGGCTACGCCACCGCCGAGGAAGGCGAGCAGGCCAAGGCCCAGCCGCTTGGCGTCACCCGGCGCCCGACCGGCCCGCGTATCTTCGCGTCTGAATATTTTGCCGAAGAGGTCCGCCGCGACATCCTCGATCTGTTCGGAGAGGACAAGCTTTATGGCGGCGGTCTTTCCGTGCGCACCACCCTCGATCCGCGCCTGCAGCGCATCGCCCGCAAGGCGCTCGTGAACGGCCTTGTCGCCTACGACCACCGCCATGGCTGGCGCGGACCCAAGGAGCAGATCTCCATCGAGGGCGATTGGGGGCAGAAGCTCGCCGAGATCGACGTCTGGTCCGACATCGAGCCCTGGCGTCTCGCCGTGGTGCTGGAGAGCGATACCAAGACGGCGACCATCGGCCTCCGCCCCGGCTTCGACGATTACGGCAAGGTCAAGCCGGATCGTGAGAAGGGGCAGATTGCCTATTCGGAAGTGAAATGGGCGCGTCCCGTCCTGGAGCGTGGGCTCGGCGGCACGCCTAAATCGGTCGATGCCGTGCTCAAGCCGGGCGACGTGATCTACGTCTCGCCGAAGGAGCCGGGCGAAAAGGAGACCGAAGAGGACGTGGCCGGCCAGTGGTCCTTGCAGCAAGTGCCGAAGGTGGGCGGCGCCATCGTGGCCATGGATCCTTTCACGGGCCGCGTTCTGGCCCTGGTGGGCGGCTTCAGCTTCGCCCAGAGCGAGTTCGACCGTGCCGTGCAGGCCCGCCGTCAGCCCGGCTCGTCCTTCAAGCCGTTCATCTATTCGACCGCGCTGGACAACGGCTATACCCCGGCCAGTATCATCTATGACGGCCCCATCTCCATCGACCAGGGCCCAGGCATGCCGCCCTGGCGGCCCAAGAACTACGAGGCCGGCTCTCACGCCGGTCCCTCGACGCTTCGCTACGGCATCGAGAAGTCGCGCAATCTCATGACGGTCCGCCTGGCGCGCGATCTCGGCATGCCGATCATCTCCGAATATGCCGACCGCTTCGGCGTCTACGACAATCTGATGCCGGTGCTTTCCATGTCGCTCGGCGCGGGCGAAACCACCCTGATGCGGCTGGTTGGCGGCTACTCCATGATCGCCAATGGCGGCGTGCAGATTAAGCCGACGCTCATCGACCGGGTGCAGGATCGCTATGGCCGCACCATCTGGCGCCATGACGAGCGCGAATGCACCGGCTGCGATGCCAAGGGATGGCGTGGTCAGCCCGAGCCGGAGCTCGTGGAGAACCGCAAGCAGATCATCGACCCCATCACCGCCTATCAGATGACCTCCATCCTGGAAGGCGTGGTGCAGCGGGGCACCGGCCGCCGCATTGCCGCGCTCGGACGCCCCGTCGGCGGTAAGACCGGCACCACCAATGACGAGAAGGACGCCTGGTTCATCGGCTTCACACCCAATCTGGTGGCCGGCGTGTTCATCGGTTTCGACAATCCGAAGCCCATGGGCCGCGGCGAGACCGGCGGCCGCGTCGCCGGACCGGTCTTCCTGGAATTCATGCAGGCGGCGCTCAAGGACGAACCGCCCGTGCCGTTCCGCGCGCCGCCCGGCGTGAAGCTCGTCCGCGTCAATCTCAAGACCGGCCTGCCGGCCAGCGGCGGCGAAGGCCAGACGATCATGGAAGCCTTCAAGCCCGGCGAGGAGCCGGTGGGGGCCGTGGCATCGTCTGGCTATCAGAATCAGGGCCAGGGCGGCTTTGACGATTACGGGCAGTATCAGCCTCAGCCCAGTCCGCAACCCCAGCCCAGGCCTCGTCGGCGTGCGCCTGAGGAGAACCGCGGCTGGCGTTCCATCATGCCGGGCGGGCTCTATTAGCGCTTAAGGTCTAACGTCTTTCGAAAATCGTCCCGCCTCGCCGGTGCACGCGTGTGCTCTTGCGAGACGAGGCGAGCCGCTCTTATCTGCAATATTCACGACAAGAAGAAACGCGAGGACGACAATGCGGGCTGAAATCGAAGCCATCGTCGACGACATCAAGGAATCGCTCTCCCTGCTCAGGAGGCATCTTTGACCCGGAGACAGCGAAAAAGCGTCTGAGCGAGCTCGATGCGCTCGCCGAGGATCCCAATTTCTGGAACGATCCCCAGCAGGCGCAAGGCTTCATGCGCGAGCGTCAGCATCTGGAAAACGCCCTCACAGGATACGATCGTCTCGAGCGGGAGCTGGAGGATAACGTCGCGCTTGCCGGCCTCGGCGAGGAGGAGGGCGACGAGGAGGTCGTCACGGAGGCGACCCGCGCCCTGCAGGCCCTTCTGAAAGAGGCGCAGCGACGCGAGGTCGAGGCGCTGCTTTCCGGCGAGGCCGACGCGAACGATACCTATGTCGAGATCCATGCCGGCGCCGGCGGCACCGAGAGCCAGGATTGGGCCCAGATGCTGGAGCGCATGTATCTCCGCTGGGCCGAAGATCGTGACTACAAGGCCGAGGTGATCGGCGAGACCGACGGTGAAGAGGCAGGGATCAAATCCGCCACGTTGCTGGTCAAGGGCAACAACGCCTATGGCTGGCTGAAGACCGAGAGCGGCGTGCATCGTCTGGTGCGCATCTCGCCATTCGATTCGGCCGCGCGGCGCCATACCAGCTTCGCCTCGGTTTCCGTCTACCCCGTGGTCGACGATTCCATCGAGATCGAGATCGAGGAGAAGGATGTGCGGGTCGATACCTACCGTGCGAGCGGGGCCGGCGGCCAGCATGTGAACACCACCGACAGCGCCGTTCGCCTGACCCATATCCCGACCGGCATCGTCGTCCAGTGCCAGAACGAGCGGTCCCAGCACAAGAACCGCGCCACGGCCTGGGCCATGCTGCGTGCCCGGCTCTACGAGGCCGAGCTCCAGCGTCGCGAGGAGGCCGCCCAATCCGAAGCCGACACGAAATCCGAGATCGGCTGGGGTCACCAGATCCGCTCTTACGTTCTGCAGCCCTATCAGCTGGTGAAGGATTTGCGGACAGGCGTGGAGAGCACCAATCCGAGCGCTGTTCTCGACGGCGCCATCGATCCCTTCATCGAGGCGGCCCTCGCCGGAAAGCTGCAAGAGGTGGAGGACGCCTAGGCGGCGCGGCCCCGTTCGGCCGCGGATGGAGCATGGCGATCACGAAACCGGAAGGGGACCCGGCGGGTCTCCTTTCACGAATTCCGTAGCGTCAAGGCGTTGAGCCTACTCTGCGGCGTTCGCCTTCTTCTCCGAGCTGTCCGACGATTTCTCTTTGGAGAGCGTCATGGCGTCGTCGCCGGAATCGTCCTTGTCTTTGCTCGTCGTGGCGCTGGAGCCGAAGCCGCCCGTCGACTTTTGCGGCTCCGAAGCCGGCTTCGCCGTCTCGGTCCCTTTGCGGGCATCCTTGACGGGGTCTTCCGAGCGGCGGGATTTCCCCTCGAAATAGGCGCCTTGCTCAATGGAAAGACTCTGGTGATAGATGTCGCCTTCCACGTGAGACTGAGCCTGAAGCGTCACCCGCATGCCGCTGATGGAGCCGGTAACGCTGCCGCGCACCACTACATCGTCGGCGACCACGGCGCCGGAAATCCGGGATTTCTCGCCCAGCAGCAGCGACACGCAATGGACGTCGCCCTCGATCGCGCCATCCACCTGGATTTCGCCCTTCGAGGTCACATTGCCGACGATAGTGAGATCCTCGCCGATGATCGAGGGGACCGCCTTGCCGCCGTAGGATTGGGAGCTGGAAGCGGTGCTCGGCGCGGGGCTCGATGCCGCCGGCTTGGCCGATGGGGTGGGCCGCTCGCCGAAGGGGCGCGATTCGCCGCTCAAGCGCTGTCCCAAGGACTTGCTGCTATCTCCTGCCGTGTCTCGCTCTGGTTTTTTCGTAAACATCTCCTGTCCCTCCGAAGCGAATACTGTCAGGCCTCACTAAACGGCTTGTCTAGCGGCTCGTTGCTGCTCGGAACCATAGAGCCCCAGACTCGAATTGTCCCGGGCTTTCTAAGACGGAAGACAAATTTTCAACGCCAGGGTAAGTATGTAAAATCTGGGAAAAATCGCCTTCCTTTAGCCGATTTTCCACCGTCATATGCGGCGAATCCAGGACGGTCGAGGACACTTCGCTGCGCGGCGCCGATTTGACCTTTCCGGGGATACCGTAAAATCTGGCCATGAATTCAGACCGATAGTCGGGCTAAGCTAGAATCCGGCGTCGCTGAGTTGCCAAGACGCTGCACGAATGAACGAAGGCGGATCGATGGGCCGCCTCGGGGTGAGGGCGCCAGCCGATCTCGTTTACATGGACAAGCCGACTTCAACTGCTCTGGTGAGATGGTCTGATAGGGGCCGGGCCCTTTTGACGCTTCCGGCGCAGGGGCGTGCCCTTGCCAATCGTTTGCCAGAGCCCGTGCAGGTGGAGATCAAGAAGCTTTCCTCCCACGGCGCCAGGCTTACCCGCGAAATCTTCGCAGGCATTCTGGTCATCGGATTCGTCATCATCGTTGCCGGCTACGGCCGCCTCGCCCAGGGGCCGATTTCGCTGCCGAGCTTGGTGCCGGCGGTGGAGGATTCCATCAACGGCGAGCTGACGGAGATGCGTGTGGAGATCGACGACGCGATCCTCCAGCGCTCGCCCGATGGGCCGGGCATCGCATTCCGGCTGAAGAATATACGTCTTGTCGACACCCAAGGCACGGTTCTCGCCCAGGCTCCGTTCGCCGCCATCGGCTTGAGTGGCAGCGCGCTTCTCTCCGGTCGTATCGCGCCAGGCAGCGTCGACTTCATCGGGCCGCGCCTGCTGCTCTTCTATTCCGACGATCAGGGGCTTTCTCTCAGCTTCTCCGAGACCGCCGAGGCCAATGCCTTGCCGTTGCCGAGGCAGCCCACAGGCGCATCTCAGGCCTCGCCCTTCGGCGAGCTGGTTCCCAATGCAGACCTCGTCGAGCATGCAGAGGCCGCCGGCCCGAAGCTCAACGTCACGGAGACCATGAGCCAGGTCTTCGAAAGGGCCCGTAAAGGCAGCAACTCCTATCTCAATCGCTTCGGCGTCCAAGATGCCCTCGTGCTGCTCACCCATGACGGCAAGCAGACCATTTGGCAGGTGCCGAAATTCTCCGTCGACCTTAAGCACGAGCGCTGGCGCAGCCTGCTGGTCGGTCAGGCCACCATGCGGTCCGACAAGGGGGATTGGAATCTATCGTTCAGCACGGCTCAGGATCCTAAGCACGACCGGCTTGCCGTGAATGTGCAGGTCGAGGATTTCGTCCCCTCGAGCCTCACCGAGAAGTTTCCCGAGCGGCTCGCTCTGCAAGGGCTGGATATCCCGGTTTCGGCCGATGCCGATGTCCAGCTCTCGAAGAAAGGCGAAGTCATCAGCTGGGACGCCGATTTGAACCTGCATCCCGGCCAGATCATTGTGCCGTGGGAGAAGGAGCATCCCATCTGGATCGATTCCGGCCAGTTCCACCTCGTTTATCCGGAGGGCAAGGATCGCGTCGAGGTCGAATCCTCGACCGTGCAATGGGGGCGCAGCAAGATCGCCGTCAGCGGCGTTTTCAAGGCCGCCAAGGATGAGGCGGGAGAAGTGTTGCGCTGGAATTATCATCTGAAAGCCGATGAAGCTTTTCTGGCTGCCGACGAATTCGGTGTCCCGCCCATCGCCGCCGACGAGTTGATGGCGAAAGGCTTTGTGGGACCGGAGGCCAAGGAGGTGACGGTCTCTCAATTGCTGCTGCGCGAGGGCGACGCCGAGGTGAATCTCTCCGGCAAGCTCGTCAATGCCGGCAACACCACCCCCGCCATCCGGATCAAGGGCACCATCAGCCCGATGCCCGCGCAGGTCCTCAAGCAATTCTGGCCCAAATTCGTGGCCGCGGGCGCACGCGAGTGGTCCGGCAAGAACGTCTCCGGCGGCCAAGTGCTAGGGGGCACCATCGACATCAATATCGGCCCTGGCGAAGTTGAGCAGGTGATCGACCATGGCGCGTCGTATTCCCAGCCGGTGAAGTTCGACATGCAGCTTAAGGACCTCGAGGTGAACTATATCGACGGCATGCCGAAGATTGCCGTCCCGGACGCCACTCTTACCCTGCGGGGGACGCGCTTTTTCGCCGACATCCCGCAAGGCACGATTAGCCTCGATTCCGGCGAGCGGATCGCCTTGAGCGGTGGACGTTACGAAGTTGCCGATCTGAGGCCCGAGGAAGATACGGGCGTGGTCACCTTCTCCGGCGACGGAGGGCTCTCCGCGGTCCTGCAGCTCTTGGACAACGAGCCGCTCCATTTCATGCAGGATCTAGGCAAGGACCCGACCAGCTTCGGCGGCAGGGTGAGGGGCGATTTCGCCGTCACCATTCCTCTCCGCAAGGATTTGCAGCTCGAGGAGATCGGCTTCAACGGCAATGCCGAGGTGACCGATGTGGTCGCCGCCAATGTGGTGGGCGATCTCGATATCCAAGGCGGGACGTACCAGGTCAACGTCACCGAGAAGGCTCTCGAGATGAAAGGCGACGTGATGGTCAAGGAGATCCCCGCCGAGGTCTCGATCCAGCGCCTTTTCTACGTGCCCGACGACAGTCAGCCGCCGGTTCGCCTCAGCGCCGTCCTCGATGCCGAGACCCGCGAAAAGCTTGGACTTGGCATCAACGACCTGGTCACCGGCCTGCTGCCGGTCACCTTGCTGATTCACGACCCCCACACGGAAAAGCCCGAGCTCTCGGTCGAGGCCGATCTGACCAACACCCAGCTCGTGGTCGCCGCCATGGGGTGGACCAAACCCTCCGGCCACGGCGCCACCATCACCTTCGATATCGATGAGGGACAGAACGGCACCACCGTGCTGAACGACCTCAAGGTCCGCGGCGACGACGACATCAACATCGATGGCTGGATCGCCCTGAATGACGAGATGGGCCTGAACTCCTTCCATTTCAGCGATTTCTCGTTCAACGCGCTGACTCATATCGAGATCGGCGGCGAGATGGGAGAGGACGGCATCATGCGGGTGAAGGCCCGCGGCCCCTCCTATGACGGCAAGCAGTTCTTCCGCTCGCTGTTCTCTGCCGGCCAGCTCGCCAAGAATGCGTCGGGCGAGCCGGGCGGGACCGTGAATATCGATATGGATGCTCAGGTGGACACCGTGGTCGGCTATTACGGGACCACCCTCAAGCAGATGAGCCTGAGTCTGAAGAAGCGGGGCGACAGGCTCGTGGCGCTCAATGCGGAAGGCCAGCTGAACGGAGACTCCCCGCTCGTCGTCGAGCTCAAGAACCAGGACGGGAAACGCATACTGCGCGCCGAATCTCTCGATGCTGGCGACGCCTTCCGTCTGGTCGGCTTCTACCGGCAGGTGCAGGGCGGCGACGGCACGCTGGTCGTCGATATGGATGCCGGCGCCGGGGACTCCAAGCGCGGCACGTTATGGGTCAACAATTTCCAGGTGGTGAGCGATCGTGTGCTGGATGATGTCTTGAACGATCAGCAAACCGCCGCCGCCTTCGGCCAGAAACGGCGGCGCAATCGCCGCGACCGCATCGTCTTCAACAAGCTTCGGGCGCCCTTTACCGTGGGCAACGGGCAGTTCGTTCTGCGCGATGCCTATATGAACGGGCCGACCCTCGGCGCCACCATGCGCGGGCGGGTCAATTTCGAGCAGGATACGGTCGATCTCGGCGGCACCTATGTGCCGCTCTACGGGCTGAACTCGGCCCTGGGCCAGATTCCCCTTCTCGGCAATTTGCTGGTGGGGCGCCAAGGCGAGGGGATCGTGGGCATCACCTTTGCCATCAAGGGCAACCTCTCCGATCCCGCCGTGCTGGTGAATCCCATGTCGGTGGTGGCGCCGGGCATCTTCCGGCAGATCTTCGAGTTCCAGGGCCAGCCGCCCATGGCCGGCGCTCAGCGCTAGAGCCTATTCCGGCTTGAGCAGCACATGGCGTTTCTTGCCGAAGGAGAGCTTGATCACGCCGTCGGCGGTTAGATCGTCGACGGTCAGCACGCGCTTGGCGTCCGTCACCACCGCGTCGTTCACGCGCAAGCCGCCGCTTTTGATCTGACGCCGCGCCTCGCTGGTCGAGCCGACGAAACCGACATCGACATTGGCGGTCAGGATGCCGTACCCGTCCTCGAGCATCGAATGGGTGACCGGGAAGCTCGGCAGAGATTCCGAGGTCTTGCCTTGCTCGAAGGTCTGTCGCGCGGTCTCCTCCGCCTTTTCCGCCGCCTCTCGGCCATGCAGCAGGGCGGTGGCCTCCGTAGCCAGCACCTTCTTGGCATCGTTCAGCTGAGCGCCTTCCAGCCCTTCCAGCGTGGCGATCTCCTCCAGGGGCAGCTCAGTGAAGAGCCGCAGGAAGCGACCCACATCGCCGTCCTCCGTGTTTCGCCAGAACTGCCAGTAATCGTAGGGGCTGAGCAGGTCGGGATTGAGCCAGACCGCTCCCTTGGCCGTCTTGCCCATCTTGGCGCCCGACGCGGTCGTGAGCAGGTTGGTGGTGAGCCCGTAAAGCTCCACGCCCTCGGTCCGCCGGGCGAGCTCAATGCCGTTGACGATATTGCCCCACTGGTCGGAGCCGCCCATTTGGAGCTGGCAGCCATAGCGCTTGTAAAGCTCAACGAAGTCGTAAGCCTGAAGCACCATGTAGTTGAATTCGATGAAACTTAGCGGCTGTTCGCGATCCAAGCGCTGTTTCACGGATTCGAAGCTCAGCATGCGGTTCACGCTGAAATGGCGCCCGTAATCCCGCAGGAACTGCACATAGTGCAGCTTGTCGAGCCAATCGGCATTGTCGATCATCTTAGCGTCGGATGCGCCTTCGCCGAAGGTGAGGAAGGATTTGAACACCTCCTTCAGGCTCGCCTTGTTGGCCTCGATATCCTGCTCCGTGAGCAGCTTCCGCGATTCGTCCCGGCCGGAAGGATCGCCCACCTTGGAGGTGCCGCCGCCGATCAGCACGATGGGCTTATGGCCGGCCTGCTGCAGCTTCCGCAGCATCATGATGCCGAGAAGATGTCCCACATGCAGGCTGGGCGCGGTGCAGTCGAAGCCGATATAGGCCGTGATCCGTCCGTTCGCAGCGAGTTCGTCTAGCGCGGTCTCATCGGTGCATTGATGGATATAGCCGCGCGCCTCCAGCGCCTTTAGAAATTCGGATCGAAAGTCGCTCATTGTCGAATATCTTACTGTAAAGCCTGAAACATACCTTAGAGGGAGACGGCGCCCGATCGGAGCCGCAATCGGCCAGGCGACTGGGGTCGCGATTGGCCTGCTGCCTCTAACAGCTTTGTCGAGAAATTGCACGGGAAGGAACCATGCATGATGCGGTGACGGTGCTGGGCCTGATGAGCGGCACCTCCATGGACGGGATCGACGTGGCGCTGATCGCCACCGACGGCGAGCGCTTGACCGATCGGGGCCGTGGGCTGAGCTATCCCTATCCCCTCGACACGCGCGACCGCGTGCGCGAAGCGAGCAAGGCCGCGTGGCGGATCTGGGGCCTGTCGGCCAAAGGCCGCGTCCCCGACCCGCAGGATATGGCGTTGCTGGAGGCGGTGGAGAAGGAGATCACCGAGCTCCACGCCGATGCGATCGGCGATTTTCTTGAGGCTTTCGGCCTTTCCCGCAAGGATATCGACCTCATCGGCTTTCATGGCCAGACGGTCTTCCACGACGCCTCCCGGCGGATCACCCGCCAGCTCGGCGACGGTCCCTTGCTGGCCCAGCTTACCCGCATCGACGTGGTGCACGATTTCCGCTCCGCCGATATCGCTGCCGGTGGGCAGGGGGCGCCGCTGGTCCCGGTGTATCACCGGGCCGTCTCCGACGAGATCGGTTTCGAGAAGCCCCTTGCCGTGGTCAATATCGGCGGCATCGCCAATATCACCTGGATCGGCGCCGATGGCAGCCTGGTTGCCTTCGATACAGGCCCCGGCAACTGCATGCTCGACGAGTGGATGCTTCAGGAGGCAGGGCTTGCTTTCGACCGGAATGGCGAGTGCGCCTTAAGAGGCAAGGCCGACAAGACCGTGCTGAAGCGGCTGGCAAGCCATCCCTATTATCAGCGAAAACCGCCGAAATCCTTGGATCGCTACGATCTCCCGGGCCTGAAGGCGAGCGAGCTCAGCCTGGAAGACGGCGCGGCGACTCTGGTCGCGCTCACCGCGCGGGAGATCGTCGCCGCGGCCGACTATCTGCCGGCACGCCCGCGCCGTTGGGTGCTGGCGGGCGGCGGGGCCAAGAATCCGGCCATCGTCCAGGCGATCGCAGAAGCCGTGCGCGAGCCGGTCACCTCGGCCGACGAGATGGGCTGGTCGGCGGAGCATTTCGAGGCGGAGGCCTTCGCCTTTCTCGCCGTGCGGGCCTTGCGCAAGCTGCCGCTGACCTACCCCTCGACAACGGGGGTGCGGCGGCCGCTCACCGGCGGCCGCTTGGTCAGAGCTCCGAGACGGTAGGGTGGATCTGCGTTCTTGGGGCCTTAGGCCCTCTTTTCGGCCTTCTTGACCTCCGGCGCTTCGCCGAGCCGCTTGTCGAGATACTCGTCGACCGCTTCCATCAGCGCATCCATGCGGCCTTCGAAGAAGTGGTTCGCATCCTCCACCACCGCATGATCGATAACGATGCCCTTCTGGGTCTTCAGCTTTTCGACCAGACCGCGCACCGAATCCGTCGGCACCACCCGATCGTTCGCCCCGTTGATCATCAGCCCGGAGGACGGGCAGGGGGCGAGGAAGGTGAAGTCGTAGAGATTGGCCGGCGGGGCGACTGAGATGAAGCCTTCGATCTCGGGCCGGCGCATCAGAAGCTGCATGGCGATCCAGGCGCCGAAGGAGACGCCGGCGATCCAGCAGGTGGAAGCGTCCGGATTATAGGTCTGCAGCCAGTCCAGCGCCGTGGCGGCGTCCGCCAGCTCGCCGGGACCGTTGTCGAACAAGCCTTCCGACCGTCCCACGCCGCGGAAATTGAACCGCAGCACGGAAAATCCCCGCCGCTGAAAGGCGTAGTAGAGGTGGTAGACCACCTGATTGTTCATCGTGCCGCCGAACTGCGGATGAGGGTGCAGAATCAGCGCCACTGGCGCGTTCGGCGTCTTCTCGTGGTGATAGCGGGCCTCGATGCGACCGGCTGGTCCGCTGATATTCACCTCGGGCATGAAACATCGACCTCGTAACTGTTGTTAGGAAAGACAGGCGGTCCTATTTTCCGATTGGCCTGAAAGGGCGCTTTTTAGCCGTCTTTCGGGGCCTCGTTAACTTGACTCAGCCGGTCAGGAATTCTATCAAGAGCATAGATTTAGAACTGTTCCAAATCACGCCGTCTGACCCGGAGAGGCAGGCGCCACATTCCGATCCACGGGCCGCGCTACATAGCATAGGTCGCGGGGTCCGGCGCAAGCGCTATCCGAGGCGGAATGGCGCGAAACCCGTTCCAAGACTGGCCGTCCGCGGTCGAGGAGAGCATGAAAAGACGCTCCTATCTCGATTATAACGCCACCGCGCCCCTTCGGCCTGCGGTGCGCGAGGCGATGATCGAATCCCTCGATCTTTGCGGTAACCCCTCCTCGGTGCATTGCGAGGGGCGGGATGCCCGTGCCGCGGTGGAGAAGGCCCGCGCCCAGGTGGCGGCTCTCGTGGGTGTGGAGCCCAATCAGGTGGTCTTCACCTCCGGTGGCAGCGAGGCCAATGCGTCGGCCATGGGGCTCAGGCGCCGCGGCGAGACGCCGGCGGCCTTTGTCACCGCCGTCGAGCACCCGTCGGTCATGACCTGCGGCGGCGATCGGGCCGAAATGCTGCCCGTGACCGAGCATGGCGTTCTCGACCTTCAGGCGCTTGCGAAGTCCGTCGACGAGGCCCATCTCCAAAGCGAGGCCGTTCCGCTTTTCTCTGTGATGGCCGCCAATAACGAAACAGGGGTTCTGCAGCCGGTGGCGGAAGCTGCCGAGATCGTCCACGGGTCGGGCGGCTTGCTGCATACCGATGCGGTTCAAGCCGCAGGCAAGATCAAGCTCGATTTCGCATCGACCGCCGCCGACCTCATGAGCCTTTCCGCCCATAAGCTCGGCGGCCCCAAAGGCATCGGCGCGCTCATCCTCCGCGATGGGCTGAAGATCGAGCCTTTGATCACCGGCGGCGCCCAGGAGACCAGGCGGCGTGCCGGCACCGAGAATGTCGCCGCCATCGTCGGTTTCGGAGTGGCCGCGGAGCTGGCCGCCGAGACGCTGATGGCGGAGACGGTCCGGGATTTGAAAGACCGGCTGGAAGGCGAAGCCCTGGCGGCCGTGCCGCAGACCGTGATCTTCGGCGCCGGCGTGGAGCGGTTGCCCAACACGATCTGCCTCGCCGTTCCCGGCACCAAGGCGGAGACTTTGGTCATCGGGCTCGATTTGGCGGGCTTTGCGGTGAGTTCCGGGAGTGCATGCTCGTCCGGCAAGGTCGAGCGGTCCCACGTCCTCGAAGCCATGGGCGTGAAGCCGAAACTCGCCGACGGCGCCATCCGGGTGAGCCTCGGCTGGGACACCGAAGAGACGGATATCGAACGCTTCCTGAGCGCCTGGACGGCGCTGGTGAAGCGGCAACAGCCGCCGGTGGAAGCGGCGGCCTGACGGGTTAGAGAAGCGGACGAAGAGTAAGATTTCGAGGAAGAGACATGCCAGCAGTTGAAGAGACAGTCGAACGCGTTCGCGAGATCGACGTCGACAAATACAAATACGGGTTCTCGACCGACATCGAATCCATCAAGGCGCCGAAAGGCCTATCTGAGGATATCGTCCGCTTCATTTCCGAGAAGAAGGGCGAGCCTCAATGGCTGCTCGATTGGCGCCTGGAAGCCTATCGCCGCTGGCTCACCATGAGCGAGCCGGAATGGGCCAATGTCCATTACCCGAAGATCGATTTCCAGGAGCTCTACTACTACGCGGCGCCCAAGAGCATGGATAAGCCGAAGAGCCTGGACGAGGTCGATCCGGAGCTGCTCGCCACCTACGAGAAGCTCGGCATCCCGCTGTCCGAGCAGAAGGTGCTGGCCGGCGTCGAGGGCGCCGAGCTGGAGGAGAGCCGTCCCGGCGTCGCCGTGGATGCGGTGTTCGACTCCGTCTCCGTCGTCACCACCTTCCAGAAGGAGCTGGCCAAGGCCGGCGTCATCTTCTGCTCCATCTCCGAAGCGGTGAAGAACCATCCGGAGCTGGTGAAGAAGTATCTCGGCTCGGTCGTGCCGACCTCCGATAATTTCTACGCCACGCTCAACTCGGCGGTCTTCTCCGACGGCAGCTTTGTCTACATCCCCGAAGGCGTGCGCTGCCCCATGGAGCTGTCGACTTATTTCCGCATCAACGAGAAGCAGACCGGCCAGTTCGAGCGGACGCTCATCGTCGCCGACAAGGGCTCCTATGTGAGCTACCTGGAGGGCTGCACGGCCCCCATGCGCGACGAGAACCAGCTTCACGCGGCCGTGGTCGAGCTCGTCGCCCTGGATGACGCGGAGATCAAATACTCGACGGTCCAGAACTGGTATCCGGGCAATTCGGAAGGCGAGGGCGGCGTCTTCAACTTCGTCACCAAGCGCGGCGATTGCCGGGGCAAGAACTCCAAGATCTCCTGGACGCAGGTCGAGACCGGCTCCGCCATCACCTGGAAATATCCGAGCTGCATCCTGCGCGGCGACGGCTCGCGCGGCGAGTTCTACTCCGTCGCCATCTCCAACGGCTATCAGCAGGTCGATTCCGGCACCAAGATGATCCATCTGGGCAAGAACACCTCCAGCCGGATCATCTCCAAGGGCATCTCGGCGGGCCATTCCAACAACACCTATCGCGGTCTGGTGTCGGCACACCGGAGGGCGACGAACGCGCGGAACTTCACCGCTTGCGACTCGCTGCTGATCGGCGACAAGTCCGGTGCTCACACCGTGCCGTATCTGGAGGCCAAGAATGCCACGGCCGTCTTCGAGCACGAGGCGACCACCTCGAAGATCTCCGACGACCAGCTGTTCTATTGCCTGCAGCGCGGTCTTTCGGAGGAGGAGGCGATCGCCCTGATCGTCAACGGCTTCGTCCGCGATGTGCTACAGCACCTGCCCATGGAATTCATGGCCGAGACTCAGAAGCTGATCGGCATCAGCCTCGAAGGGTCGGTGGGCTAAGAAAGAGCGAAACGTTAGGCGTCATGCCCGGCCGTGTGCCGGGCATCCACGAGCCACACGGCGAAAGGCCGGAGACGTGGATGGCCGGATAAGCCGGCAATGACGAGCAACAGGGAACGAGACAGAATGCTTGAGATCAAAAACCTGCATGCCCGGATCGAGGAGAAGGAGATCCTCAAGGGTCTGGACCTGACCGTGCCGAAGGGCGAGGTGCACGCCATCATGGGCCCCAACGGCTCCGGCAAGTCGACCCTCGCCTATGTGCTGGCAGGCAAGGAGGATTACGAGGTCACCGAAGGCTCGATCACCTGGAACGGCGAGGACGTGCTGGAGATGGAGCCCGACGAGCGGGCGGCCGCCGGCGTCTTCCTGGCTTTCCAATACCCCATGGAGATCCCGGGCGTTGCCACCATGACCTTCCTGCGCACCGCGGTGAACGCCGTCCGCAAGGCGCGCGGCCAGGAGGAGTTCTCCACGCCGGAATTCATCAAGGTCGTGCGCGAGCGCGCCAAGGAGCTCCAGATCGATCCGGAGATGCTCAAGCGTCCCTTGAATGTCGGCTTCTCCGGCGGCGAGAAGAAGCGCAACGAGATACTTCAGATGGCGCTGCTCGAGCCGAGCCTCTGCGTGTTGGACGAGACCGATTCCGGGCTCGACATCGATGCCTTGCGCATCGTGGCCGAAGGCGTGAATGCGCTCCGTTCCCCGGATCGCGCCATGCTCGTCATCACCCATTACCAGCGGCTCCTGAACTACATCGTTCCGGATCGCGTGCATGTCATGTCCGAGGGCAAGGTCGTCCGCTCCGGCGATGCCGATCTGGCGCTCGAGCTTGAAAAGACAGGTTATGCGGAGTTCGGGGGCAAGGCCGCGTAAGCGCTCGCCGAGAACATCCGCCAACAGGGAATTAGCAATGGATCTGCCGGTTCAACAGTTTCGCTCCGAGGTCGAGCAGGAGCTGCTCGACAGCTTTGCGGCGTTGCACGATGCGCTGCCGGGCGCGGAGAACGATCGGGTCGCGAAGCTGCGCGCCAAAGCCATGGAGCGCTATGCCTCGCTTGGCTTGCCTCATCGCCGCATCGAGGCCTGGAAATACACCGATCTCCGCAATCTTCTGAAGCAAGCCTACCCCATGGTGCGGCCGAGCGGCCGGCCCATCGAGGAGGCGGAGATCGAGAAGGCGCTCGGACCTCGTGTAGCCGGGCTGGACGCCTATCGGGTGGTGATTGCCGAGGGCGAGTTCCGCTCCGAGCTCTCCGACGTGCAGGCACTGAAGGAGGCCGGCGTCGAGCTTCGTTCTCTCGCCGAGACCTTGGAGCATCCGCCGGAAGATCTGGAGCCCTTGCTCGCCGAGACCGGCGATCAGCGCTCCGGCTTCGAGGCGGCACGGCCCACGGGCCGCAGCGGTGCCGGTCCCGATCCGATCATCGCGCTCAACACGGCCCTGATGACCGGCGGCGCTGTGCTGCGCCTGGGCGATGGCGTCTCTTTGGAGAAGCCGGTTCACATCATGCATCTGGACGGTGCCGGCGAGCCCGTTGCCTCCGTCACCCGGCTGATCGTGATCGCCGGCAAGGGATCGTCCCTGAACTTGATCGAGAGCTACGCCGGTCTCGGCGGCCGCGGTCTGCAGCGCAACGCGCTGACCCAGCTGGTCGCGGGTCCCGACAGCCATATCGAGCACACCAAGATTCAGAACGAGGAGGATGAGGCCGCGCATCTGTCCAACTGGATCCTGACGTTGCAGGAGAATGTCCGCTACAACGGCTTCCAGTATTCCAAGGGCGGCGATCTCGCCCGTAACGACGTGCGGGTGCATTTCGCCGGCGAGGGCGCGGTGATGAATTTCAGCGGCACTTCGCTGCTGAAGGACCGCCAACATTACGACACCACCATGGTGATCGAGCATCTGGTTCCTCATTGCACCAGCCGCGAGCTGTACAAGGCCGTGCTGGACGACGAATCCCGCGGCATCTTCCAGGCCAAGGTGATCGTCGCCCGCGATGCCCAGAAGACCGACGGCAAGCAGATGGGCCAGGCCTTGCTGCTCTCTGAAGGTGCGGAGTTCGATACCAAGCCGGAGCTGGAGATCTTCGCTGACGACGTGGTCTGCGGCCACGGTGCCACGTCGGGCCAGATCGACGAGGATCTGTTGTTCTATCTGGAGGCCCGCGGCATTCCCGAGGCGCAGGCCCGGGCGCTGCTGGTTCAGGCCTTCGTCGGCGAGGCGCTGGAGCAGATCGATCACGAACCCTTGCGCGACGCGCTGACCGGCGTGACCGCCGATTGGCTCGGCGTGAAACTCGACTGAGGTTATGCATGGATAGCGGGCCCAAAGTTACGGACAGGGCCGGAAAGACGGCAGAGCGGACCGGGGACGATATCGCGGTTTCCGATATCCGCGCCTACGATGTCGACAAGATCCGCGCCGATTTCCCGATCCTCAAGACCGAGGTCCATGGAAAGCCGCTGGTCTATTTCGACAACGGCGCCTCGGCCCAGAAGCCCAGGCAGGTGCTGGATGCGGTGGCCCGCGCCTATGGCGCCGAATACGCCAACGTCCATCGCGGTCTGCATTACCTGAGCAATCTCGCCACGGCCAATTACGAGAAGGCGAGGACGACGGTTCAGCGCTTTATCAACGCGAAAGCCGAAGAGGAGATCATCTTCACGGCCAACGCCACCGACGCCATCAATCTCGTCGCCAATTCCTATGGCGCGGAGATCGGCGAGGGGGACGAGATCGTGCTCTCCATCATGGAGCATCACTCCAATATCGTCCCCTGGCACTTCCTGCACGAACGTCAAGGCGCGGTGCTGAAATGGGCTCCCATTTCCGAAGATGGCGACTTCCTGCTGGAGGAGTTCGAGAAGCTTCTCACCCCGCGCACCAAGATGGTGGCGCTGACCCATATGTCGAACGTGCTGGGCACCGTGGTGCCCGTGAAGGAGGCGATCGAGATCGCCCACGCGCGCGGCATTCCGGTGCTCCTCGACGGGGCCCAGGCCGCGGTCCATCTGCCGGTCGACGTGCAGGAGCTGGATTGCGATTTCTATTGCCTAACCGGTCATAAGCTCTACGGCCCCACCGGCATCGGCGTGCTCTACGGCAAGAAGGAATTGCTGGAGAAGATGCGCCCCTTCAAGGGTGGCGGCGAGATGATCGGCTACGTCAAGCAGGACGAGATCACCTACGCCGCACCGCCCCATCGCTTCGAGGCGGGCACACCGCCGATCGCACAGGCCATCGGCCTCGCGGCCGCCATCGACTATGTGGAGAGCGTCGGCCGTCCGGCCATCGCCGCGCACGAGGCGAGGATGACCGAATATGCGCTTTCGGAGCTGGATGGTCTCAACTGGCTGCGGATTTTCGGCCACCCCAAGGACCGCGGCGGCATCATCTCTTTCGAGATGGATGGCGCTCACGCCCATGACGTTTCCACGATTTTGGACCGTTATGGCGTCGCCGTGCGGGCCGGCACCCATTGCGCCGAGCCGCTTCTGGCGCGGCTGGGCGTGACCTCGACATGCCGTGCCTCATTCGCCATGTATAATAGCCTGGAAGAGGTGGATGCCCTGGTTCTGGCCTTGAAGAAGGCCCGTGAACTGTTTGCCTGAGACGTTCGCCTGAGGATGGAAATGATGGACGAAGAGAACAAGCAGGCCGAGATCGAAGAGACTGCCGAAAACGGTACGGAAACGGCAGCGCCCGCCCCCTCTGAAGCGGTGGAGAGCGAAAGCACCGAGGCGGCCGAGCAGGGCATCACCCATGCCCATGCCGATCTCGCCCCGGAAGAGGTCGAGCGCCTGACTCAGGATCTCGTCGCGGCGCTGAAGACCGTCTACGACCCGGAGATCCCGGTCGATATCTACGAGCTCGGCCTGATCTACCGTGTCGATATCGACGAGAACCGCAATGTCGAGGCGGATATGACCCTCACCGCGCCCGGCTGTCCGGTGGCGGGCGAAATGCCGATCTGGGTGGAGAACGCCATCGCGTCGGTTCCCGGTGTCGGCCAGGTCAATGTGAACCTGGTGTTCGATCCGCCCTGGGATATGAGCATGATGAGCGAGGAGGCGAAGGTCGCCCTCAATATGTTCTAGGCATATGTTCTAAGCGGGACGTATCGTCCGAAAGCCTTGAAATGCGGCGCCCTTACATCTTATCTGGACGACATGAGCACGAGACCACGACCGAAAGTGATGACCCTGTCCGAGGCGGCCGCCGAGCGCGTCCGTAGTTTGATGGAACGGTCCGAGAAGCCCATCGCCGGCTTGCGCGTCGGCGTGAAGAACGGCGGCTGCGCCGGTATGGAATACACCATGGAATATGCCGAAGAGGCGGATCCCATGGACGAGGTGGTCGAGGACCGGGGCGTGAAGCTCCTGATCGATCCCAAGGCGGTGCTGTTCCTGCTCGGAACCGAGATGGATTATCGCACCGACCGGCTGACCTCCGGCTTCGTATTCAACAATCCGAACCAGACGAGCGCCTGCGGCTGCGGTGAATCCGTCGAGCTGACGCCCGCCGCCGAGGCCGCCCGCCGCGGCTTCGAGCCGACCCAGCGCGTGTCTTAGAACGCTGGCCTTCGGTGTCTAGCCCACATCGAAACGTCATCCTGAGATGCGCGCCATGGGCGCACCTCGAAGGATGGGCTGTGTCTTTTCTCAGCGTCATTGGCGGGTTGGGCAGCCACAATCTCCCTCGTCATGCCCGGACTTGATCCGGGCATCCACGCCATTTCATTTCGTCTTGTTCAGAGTATCGGTCGAGACGCCGTAAGCCGCTGAGCGGTAACGGCATGGATCGCCGGGTCAAGTTTCGACCGGGTCCGCAAAGCGGAGCCCGGTTGCCCGGCGATGACGCCGAAAACTATTCGGCCCCTAACCAAATATCAGTGCAGTAGGGCGCTGCGCCCTAGCTCGATCGCACCGAGCGCATCATGAAGGCCGGCACATGATCGCCCATGCCGCGGACCTTCTCCTTGTCGCCACCCTTTTTCTTGTCGCCCTTCGTGCCCTTGTCGGACTTCGCCGATTTGGCGGGGTTGGGTGAGGGTTTCCCCCTTTTCGGCTTGGCGCCTTTGTCGGAAGGCTTCGCGGATCTGCCCTTGGGCTTCTCGTCGGCGGCTTTCTTTTCAGGTGCCTCGGACGGCGCCTTCTTTTCCGATCCTTTCGCCTGGGCGGGCTTGTTGTCGGCAGGCTTGTTGTCGGAGGTCTTCTCCGCCGGCTTGGCGCCTTGCGTCTTCTTGGCGCCGCCGCGAGAGCGTCCGCCGCGGCCGCGCCGCCGGCCGCTCTTCTCTTCGGCAAGAGCCTGCTCGACCTCCGCCTCGCTCAGCTCTTCGCCTTCGAGCCAGGGGATGTCCTGATCCATCATCTTCTCGATGGCTTTGATGGCCTTGATCTCTTTCGGGGTAACCAGGGTGGCGGCGAAGCCTTCCTTGCCGGCCCGGCCGGTGCGGCCGATCCGGTGCACGTAATCCTCCGGGTGCACCGGCACGTCGTAATTGAAGACGTGGCTCACCTCGGGAATGTCGAGCCCCCGCGCGGCCACGTCGCTGGCAGCGAGGAAGGTGATGCTGCCATCCCGGAAGCCTTCCAAGGTGGCGGTCCGTGTGCGCTGATCCATGTCCCCATGCAGCCCGCCGGCGTTGAAGCCGTGGCGCTGGAGCGAGCGAAGCACGATGCCGACATCCTTCTTCCGGTTGCAGAAGATGATGGCGTTCTTCACGTTCTCGGCGCGCATCAGCCCGCGCAGAACCTCGCGCTTGCCTTTGGGCTCAACCGGCGCCTTGGCCAGGCGTTGCTTGATGGTGGTGGCGGCGGAACTCCGCTGGGCCACCTCGACCCGGGCCGGCTGATGCAGGAAGTTGTTCACCAGCCGCTGGATTTCCGCCGGCATGGTGGCGGAGAAGAACATGGTCTGGCGCGTGAAGGGGAGGCGCTTGCAGATCTTCTCGATATCCGGGATGAAGCCCATATCGAGCATCCGGTCGGCCTCGTCGACCACCAGGATCTGAATGCCGTTCAGAAGCAGCTTGCCGCGCTCGAAATGATCGAGCAGCCGGCCAGGCGTGGCGATCACGATATCGGCGCCGCGGTCCAGCTTCTTGTCCTGCTCGTCGTAGGAGACGCCGCCGATCAGGAGCGCCACGGTCAGCTTGTGCTGCTTGCCGAGGGTCTCGAACTCCTCCGCCACCTGAGCCGCCAGCTCGCGGGTCGGCTCCAGGATCAAGGAGCGGGGCATGCGCGCGCGTGCCCGGCCCTGCTCCAGCTTGGTCAGCATGGGCAGCACGAAGGAGGCGGTCTTGCCGGTGCCCGTCTGGGCAATGCCCAGCACATCCCGTCCCATCATGGCGTAGGGAATGGCTTCGGCTTGAATCGGAGTGGGGCTTTCATAGCCCGCGGCCTGGACCGCTGACAGAACTTTCGGGCTTAAGCCAAGGTCTGCAAAGCTCATATGCTAGCAAAGATGCCGCGAAACGGGCTCCGCTCCGCGGGGTCTACTTTCTTTTTAGGTGTACGCCCTGCATTTTAAGGTGCAGGTCCTGATGCAACATTCTGCGCTTCCTATCAAATTCAGACGAAGAAAGGGAGGCGCAAAATGAAACTCGTTAACGCCTGAGATAATCCGCAAGGCTTTAAGACGCAAGTGGCAATCGCGCATCGTCCAAAACGAAATGATGCGCTGCGCTAAATATCGAGATCTTCTGCGGTGGCGAATTCGGCGCGTTCTTGGATGAATTGGAACCGCGCTTCCGCCTTATTCCCCATCAGCCGCTCCACGGTCTGGCTCACCACGATACGCTCGTCATCGTCGAGTTCCACCCGAAGCAGGGTGCGCCGCTTCGGATCCATGGTGGTTTCCTTCAGCTGCTTCGGCAGCATCTCCCCGAGACCCTTGAACCGGCCGACATCGATCTTGCCCTTGCCGGTGAATTCGGTCCGAAGCAGCTCTTCCTTGTGGAAGTCGTCCCTTGCGTAGAGCGTCTTGCCGCCCTGGCTGATGCGATAGAGCGGCGGCACGGCCAGATAGAGATGGCCGCTTTCGATCAGCCCGCGCATCTCCCGGTAGAAGAAGGTGATCAGCAGCGAGGCGATATGGGCGCCGTCCACATCCGCGTCCGTCATCACGATCACCCGGTCGTAGCGGAGATCCTGCACCCGGAAGCGCGTGCCCGTGCCGCAGCCAAGCGCCTGGATCAGGTCCGAAAGGAGTTGGTTTTCCGCCAGTTTGGCGGAGCTGGCATTGGCAACGTTCAGGATCTTGCCGCGCAAGGGCAGCACCGCCTGCATGGCACGATCCCGCGCTTGCTTGGCCGAGCCGCCGGCGGAATCGCCCTCCACGATGAAGATCTCGGTGCCTTCCTTCGAGCGCGACGAGCAATCGGCGAGCTTGCCGGGCAGGCGCAGCTTCCGCGTGGCGCTCTGGCGGTTGATCTCTTTCTCTTTGCGGCGGCGCAAGCGCTCTTCCGCCCGGTCCACCACCCAGTCCAGCAGCCGGTTGGCTTGTGCCGGGTTGCCGGTCAGCCAATGATCGAAGGCGTCGCGCACCGTGCCTTCCACCACTCGGGTGGCTTCCTGGCTGGAGAGCTTCTCCTTGGTCTGGCCCTGGAATTCCGGCTCGCGGATGAACACCGAGAGCATGGCCCCGGCGCTGCCCAAGATGTCGTCGGCCGTGATCTGGGCGGTTTTCTTATGGCCGGCCATCTCGCCGAAGGCGCGCAGCCCCTTCAGCAGCGCGGCACGCAATCCCGTCTCATGGGTGCCGCCTTCCGGGGTCGGCACCGTGTTGCAGTAGGATTGCACAAAACCGTCGGCGCCGGCGATCCAGCCGATCGCCCATTCCACCGTGCCGTGGCCCTTCACCTTCTCCACGCGCCCCGTGAAGAGATCCTTCGCCACGCGCTCCTCGCCCGCGATGCGGCTCTCCAGAAAATCCTTCAAACCGCCGGGGAAGTGGAAGACTTCCCGTTCCGGCGTGACGGTGTCGCCTTCCAGAAGGTCGGGATCGCAAGACCACTCGATCCGTACGCCGCCGAACAGATAGGCCTTGGAGCGCGCCATGCGGAACAGGCGTCCCGGCTTGAAATGGGAATTCTTACCGAAGATCTGCTCGTCCGGCTTGAAGCGGACCTTGACGCCACGCCGGTTCTTGACGTCCCCCACCTTGGTAAGCGGCCCTTGCGGCACGCCGCGCGCGTAAGTCTGGCGATAGAGCTTCTGGTTTCGCGCGACCTCGACCTCGAGCGTCTCGGACAGTGCATTCACCACCGAGACGCCGACGCCGTGCAGGCCGCCGCTGGTCTCGTAGGTCTTGTCGTTGAACTTACCGCCTGCATGGAGCGTGGTCATGATGACCTCGAGCGCCGATTTGTCCTTGAACTTCGGATGGGCATCCACCGGAATGCCGCGCCCGTTATCGGTCACGCTCAGGAAACCGTCGGCGGTGAGCGCCACCTCGATCTTGTTCGCATGCCCGGCCACGGCCTCGTCCATGGAATTGTCGAGCACCTCGGCGAAGAGGTGGTGCAGCGCGGATTCGTCGGTGCCGCCGATATACATGCCGGGACGGCGGCGAACCGGCTCGAGCCCCTCGAGAACCTCGATATCCGCCGCGCTATAGGCATCCTCCGCCGATCGGCTGCGCGGCGCCTTGTCCGCTTTCGCCGCCTTATCCGCCTTGGGCTTAGCCTTGGCTTTGTCGGTGGACGGCGCGTCTTGGTCGTCAAGCTTGGCAAAGAGATCGCGCGATGAGGCCATCTTCGGTCAATCTTACTCGTGTCGGAGGGCCGGGCCGGGCGCAAGACAGGTCGAAAGGACGAAACAGAATCGCTCCGGTTCAGCGAAGTCTTTTTGCTGACACGCGATCAGGTTTTTTTCAAGGGCAAGCGGGACTTAAAGCCGAGACGTGCATACGCACGGTTCCCACGGGATCAGCCGATCTTGCCGCCGCCGATCTTGGTGATCGCGACCAAGGAGGGCCGTGGCGGCATGCCGTCTTGGAAGTCCGGCCAGCGGGTTGCGGGATCCTCGAAGGTCGAGGCCCGTCCGAAGGGCTCGTAGTCCTCGGTCGCATCCGTTCCCGGATGCTGCACGGCCACGAAAGCGGTCTCCTGATCCGGCGTGAAGCAGGGGCCGCAGAGCTCCGCCCCCACCGGACACCGGAAGAACAGCTTCGCATTGCGCTTGCCCGGCCCATCCGTCTCCAGCCCGTACAGCCCGTCCGCCTTGCCGGTCGCCTTCCAGTTCTCGCCCTGGTCCGTGGCGACCCAGAGCCGGCCATCCGCATCGACTGCCGCATTGTCGGGAGAGGCGAACCAGCCGGACTCGGTCACATCCGGCCCCCACAGCGCGCCGACCTCGGCGATATAGGGATTGCCGCACTTCACCAGCAGGCTCCACCGGTAGCGATCGGCCCCATGGTCGCCGTCCGGGGGCACCATCTCGATAATATGGCCGAACAGATTCTCGGGCCGCGGATTGGCGGCATCGGTCTCGCCGGCGCCGCGCTTATTGTTGTTGGTCAGCATCAGATAGACCCGGCCATTCACCTCGTTGGGCTGGATATCCTCCGGCCGGTCCATGCGCGTGGCGCCGACCCGATCGGCCGCGAGCCTGGCATCGATCATCACGTCGGCTTGGCTGGCGAAGCCGTTCTCAGCCGTCAGCCCATTCTGCCCGTGCACCAGCGGCAGCCAATGCAGCGTGCCGTCCGCATGGAAGCGGGCGACCGAGAGCGTGCCGTCCGACAAAAGCTGCATATTGGCCGCGCGGTCGTCCGGATCGTAAGTGCCGGCGGAGACGAAGCGATAGACATAGTCGAACTTGCCGTCGTCGCCGGAATAGACCACGGCGTGGCCGTCCTTGTTCAAGATGCACTCGGCCCCCTCATGGCGATAGCGTCCGAGCGCCGTGTGCTTCACCGGCGTTGAGGTCGAGTCGAACGGATCGATCTCGCAGATCCAGCCGAACCGGTTGGGCTCGTTCGGCTCGCGATCGACATTGAACCGGTCGTGGAATTTGCCCCAGCTCCACCACATCGCCGGCACGTCGTACCGCTCATAGCTCTTCGCCTGATCCCCGCCGAGGCCCGCAGCTGGCTTTCCTTCCGCGTTCCGCTCGTCGGTCCAGAAATAGCCGTGGAAGTTCTCTTCCGCCGTCAGATACGTGCCCCAGGGCGTCACCCCGCCGGCGCAATTGTTCAGCGTGCCGAGAATACAGTTTCCGTGCGGATCGGCGCTCGTCTTCAGTCGGGCATGGCCCGCCGCCGGCCCATCCACGGTCATTTCGGTGGTGAGCGGCGAGATGCGCCGGTTATAGGGGCTGTCGAGCTGCGGCATCCAATCGGCACCGACCTTCTCGATCGCCACGATGGTGACCCCGTGGGCGGCCATCTCGATTTCGGCGAGCTCTTGCGTCATGTCCCTGAAGAAAGCGTCCTGATCCTGGCGCGGCAGGTTCGGGAACATCACCTCTTCGCTGGTATATTCGTGATTGACGCAGAGCAGGGCCCGGCTGCCTGCATCGTTCAGCGGGAAGAAGCCGATATAATCGTTGTTGTAGCCGAACTGCTTGAGCTGGGCTTCGGCGCTCTGGTTCAGCGGATCGAACGCGGGAGAATCCGGAAACAGCGGATCGCCCCAGCGCAGCAGGATCTGCGCGCGATAACCTTCGGCGACATGAGAGCGCTCGTCGATGCCGGCGGAGACCTCTTCGAAATCGAAGCGGCTGGGCGCTGGGGCAGGGTGCGCGGCCGCCGATGTGAGCGCCTGGCGCCCGAACAGCGCCGTCGCCACCGCAACGCCCAAGCTGCCACGCATCACGTCCCGGCGGCTATAGCGCCGCGCCACGACCTCGCCCAGGCTTTCATTGCTCTCCGGGCTGCGCGGAATGTCGTCATGGGCCTCGAAAGCCTCGGCCCGGTTGCAGTAACGGCCATCCCCGGCCATATCTCAAACCTCACCCATTTTCAGGAAGCGCCGGACTGTAGGAGCGCTCCATGGCAGATTTTTAAACCCGGATAGGAAGGCTCAAGGAGGTCAAATGGCGGAGCACACGCCGATTTGCGATTTTGGCTGGAAAGCACCCGATTTCTCGCTGCCCGGTACCGACGGCAAGACATATAGCCTGGCGGATGTGAGAGGGCCGAACGGCACCCTGGTGATGTTCATCTGCAATCACTGCCCCTATGTGAAAGCGGTGATCGACCGCATCGTGCGCGACGTGAACGATCTGAAGGCGCTCGGCATCGGTGCCGTTGCCATCTCCGCCAACGATGCGGAGAACTATCCGGAGGATTCCTTCGACAACATGAAGGCCTTCGCCGAAGACCATGCCTTCGGTTTTCCCTATCTCTACGACGAGAGCCAAGACGTCGCGCGGGCTTACGATGCCGTCTGCACGCCGGACTTCTTCGGCTTCAATGCCGATCTCGGCCTGCAATATCGCGGCCGTCTGGACGAGAGCCGCAAAGAGGCGGCCGCCCCCGACGCGAAGCGCGAGCTTTTCGAGGCCATGCAGCAGGTGGCCGAGACGGGCGAGGGGCCGAAGGAGCAGACGCCCTCCATGGGCTGCTCCATCAAATGGAAGGCGGCGTAAGCGGCGTTGGCCTCATGGTTCGAGACACGCCGCGCCAGCGCGGCGCCCTCACCATGAGGAGCGTCCGCTGAAGAGAACTCCTCACCCTGAGGGCAGGCGTAAGCCTGCGTCTCGAAGGGGAGGAGTTCGGGCCCCTTATTAAGCGGCCGCCCCAAAAGCAATCACCCATTTACCCGCCGCTAAGCTTAAGGCTTTCCCCTTCGTTAACGGCGTTTGCTTACGATTTTCCTCGAATTGAGGGGGACAGAAGCAGCGATGTTTCGCGTGCTGATATTGCTGACGCTGCTCGTCCTGTCGCTTTATGCGGTGTTCGTCGCCTGGACCGAAACGAGCAAGGCCCTGATGACGGGCCAGAGCGGCAGCGCAGCGGCACCGCATTACGGAATCTGGGTCTTGGCCGCGATCGCCGTCCCGCTCACGGTCTCGCTCTGCCGTTCGATGATCTACAGCGTGCCCGCCATGCTCGCCGATTGGTACGAGGACAATCGCGCTTGGCTGACCGTCTTGCTGCTCGGCGCTTTTCTGCTCCTCGTCTTCTATTGGCTTTGAGGGAGACGCGCATATTCAAGTTTTGGGGGAGCCCGGCCGGCGCTGATCGACAAAGGCTCGCGGAGCATACGGGGACCGCGAGCTAAAGGGCAGGCCGGGCAGAAAAAGGGGGCGGCTCTCTGCGCAAGAGCCGCCCCCTTCAATTTCGTCTCTTCCCGCCAAGCGGCGGACCGGAAACTACCAGCTGTAATACATCTCGAACTCGATCGGATGGGGCATCAGACGCAGCGCGTCGATCTCTTCCATCTTCAGTTCCAGATAGCCGTCGATCATGTCTTCGGTGAAGACATTGCCCTTCTTCAGGAACTCGCGATCCGAATCCAGCGCCTCGCAAGCCTCGGCCAGCGAGCCCGCCACGGTTGGGATGTCGGCCAGCTCCTCCGGCGGCAGATCGTAGAGGTTCTTGTCCATCGCCTCGCCCGGATCGATCTTGTTCTCGATACCGTCCAGACCGGCCATCAGCATGGCGGAGAAGGCGAGATAGGGGTTCGCCATCGCATCGGGGAAACGCACCTCGACGCGCTTCGCTTTCGGGCTGGAGCCGAACGGAATGCGGCAGGAGGCCGAACGGTTGCGCGAGGAGTAGGCCAACAGCACCGGCGCCTCGTAACCCGGCACCAGACGCTTGTAGGAATTGGTGCTGGGATTGGTGAAGGCGTTCAGCGTGCGGGCATGCTTCAGGATGCCGCCGATATAGTGCAGGGCGTTGTCGGAAAGGTCGGCGTATTTGTCGCCAGAGAAGACCGGATTGCCGTCCTTCCAGATCGACTGATGCACGTGCATGCCCGAGCCGTTATCGCCGAACACCGGCTTCGGCATGAAGGTCGCGGTCTTGCCGTAGGCATGGGCGACGTTGTGCACCGCGTATTTGTAGAGCTGGATGTTGTCGGCGGTCTTCACCAGCGGCCCGAACTTGATGCCGAGCTCGTGCTGGGCGGCGGCCACCTCGTGGTGGTGCTTTTCCACCGGCACGCCCATCTCGCCCATCACGCTGAGAATCTCGCTGCGGA
This sequence comes from Methyloligella sp. ZOD6, assembly GCA_050110875.1. Classification (GTDB taxonomy): domain Bacteria; phylum Pseudomonadota; class Alphaproteobacteria; order Rhizobiales; family Methyloligellaceae; genus Methyloligella. Next base: position 580,901 of record CP188828.1, on the reverse strand, counting down.
GGTCCTGGCCGGAATCGATCGGCGGCACCGGGAAATAGCCGCCCTTGGTGCGCGGCCTGTGACCCAGATTGCCCATCTCGTACTCGGTGCCCATATTGGACGGCAGCTCGGTGGAATCGAGCCTGTACATGCAGTCGTAAGGGTCTGCGCGAAAACGCACATCGTCGAACACGAAGAACTCCGGCTCCGGCCCGAACACGGCGAGATCGCCGACGCCGGTCTGCTTCAGATATTCCTGCGCCTTGACGGCCACGCCGCGCGGATCGCGCTCATAGGGCTCGTCCGTCGTCGGCTCCAGCACGTTGCAGACCACGGCCAGCGTGCTCTGGGCGAAGAACGGATCAATGATCGCCGTCTCGCAGTCGGGCATCAGCTTCATGTCGGACTGGTCGATGGTCTTCCACCCGGCGATGGAGGAGCCGTCGAACATGACGCCTTCGGCGAAGGCCTCCTCGTCCATCAGCTCCGCATCCATCGTGACGTGTTGCATTTTGCCCCGCGGATCGGTGAAGCGGACATCGACATATTTGATGTCTTCGTCCTTGATCTTTTTCACTAAGCTCGAAGCGTCTGCCATTGTTCTCCCCTGGTTTCAAAAAGGTGAATTCGCCTCAAGGCGAACCTTGCGGGCGATCATGATACGATGATGGGGGCGGCCGATGGCGCCCCTCCTCAGGCTGTCGATTCCCTAGATGGCCTCGGACCCGGTCTCCCCGGTACGGATACGCACCGCTTCTTCCACGGCCGACACGAAGATCTTGCCATCGCCGATGCGGCCGGTTTTCGCCGACCGGGTTATCGCGTCGATGGCCTTGTCGATCATGTCGTCGTCGATGACGAGCTCGAGTTTCACTTTCGGGAGGAAGTCGACCACATACTCGGCCCCCCGATAGAGCTCCGTATGGCCTTTCTGGCGTCCGAAGCCTTTTGCTTCGGTCACCGTGATACCCTGCAATCCGATCTCCTGCAGAGCTTCCTTCACTTCATCCAACTTGAACGGTTTGATGATAGCTTCGACTTTTTTCATGTATGACGGCATCTCCCCGCTGGGTGGTGGGTGGCGGTTAGCACGGGCATCCGCCTTCGGGATTGTTAAGGGACAGCATGAAGCATGGGCTGTGCCAAAAATAGTGCGACTGAATATCCCTTATATCCCAAGGAGGTAGCGAAAATCGCACATTTTTTTCGCTCAATCTGCATCCGTTGCTGCTCAAGTTATAGGCATATCGCCTAACAACTAATCAACGAGGATGGAAGGCGTGCTGGAGCTTCTCACCGCAAAAGAAATGTCCGAGGCCGATCGTCTGACCGTCGAGCGCGGCGTGCCTGGCTACGATCTCATGCAAAATGCCGGCGATGCGGTCGCCGATGAGGTTTCCGAGCGCTATCCGCAAGCCGAATCCGTCAGCGTTCTCTGCGGTCTCGGCAACAATGGCGGCGATGGTTTCGTTGCCGCCCTGGCGCTGCAGCAGCGGGGCTATCGGGTTCGCATCGGTCTGCTGGGCAAGCGGGACAATCTGCCCCATGATGCGGCGGCCCATGCGAAGCGCTGGCCAGGCGAGGTCGAGGCGCTGGGCACGGCCTTGCTGGACGATGCAGACGTGGTCGTCGATGCGATCTTCGGGGCAGGGCTGGCACGGCCCATCGAAAACGAGATCGCGGAGCTGGTCGAGGCTTTGAATGAGAGTGATCTCCCCGTCGTCGCCGTCGACGTTCCGACCGGCATCGACGGCACCACGGGGGCGGTGCGGGGCATCGCCGTCGAGGCCGAGGCCACGGTCACCTTCTTTCGCCTCAAGCCGGGCCACCTGCTGCTGCCCGGTCGCCTTTATTGCGGCGAGATCAGCCTCGCCGATATCGGCATCCTGAGCTCGGTTCTGGAAGACATCGCGCCGAAAGCTTTTGCCAATGAGCCGTTGCTTTGGTTGGGAGATTTTCCCTGGCCCGAGGCCGGTGGCCACAAATACGGCCGCGGCCATGCCGTCGTCGTGTCGGGTCCTGCGGATGCGACCGGGGCCGCACGGCTTGCCGCGAGGGGCGCGCTTCGCGTTGGGGCGGGCCTGGTGACCGTCGCCTCGCCGGAGGAGGCGCTTGCCATCAATGCCGGTCAGCTGACGGCCATCATGGTTCGTCCCGTCGACGGGGCGAAGGATCTGTCGCAGCTTTTGGCCGATACGCGAAAAAATGCCGTTGTGGTTGGTCCAGGCCTCGGCGTCGGAAGATCGACCTGCAAGATGGTGCTGGCGGCGCTGGCGAGCCCGGCTGCGGTGGTCGTGGATGCCGACGGGCTGACCTCTTTCGCCGATGCGCCGAAGAAGCTGTTCGATGCCGTCAAGGCGCGCCAGGCCCCCACCGTCTTCACGCCTCATATGGGCGAGTTCGCACGTCTGTTCGGCGATCTGATGCCCGGCGAGGATGGGGGCCCCGCCTCCAAGCTCGACAGTGCCCGGGAAGCCGCGAGAGTATCCGGCGCCGTTATCGTCCTGAAGGGCTCCGATACCGTGGTCGCCAGTCCGGATGGTTTGGCCAGCATCAACGCCACGGCGAGTCCTTGGCTTGCCACCGCAGGCACCGGCGACGTGCTGGCCGGCATGATCGGCGGCATGCTGGCGCAAGAGCGGCTCGATGTGGCGATGCCTGTTTTTGAGGCAGCTTCTGCGGCCGTCTGGCTGCATGGCGCTGCTGCCCGCGCCTTCGGCCCTGGCCTGATTTCCGAGGATGTGCCCGAAATGCTGCCGGACGTATTTCGGGAGTTGCTTGCTCTCTAGCGCAAGAAGCGCCGGTGACCCTTTCTTGACAACCTGTCCTGGAGGATAAAGGAGAAGGGATTGGAGGAGCGGCCCTGCCGGACATCGATGCTGCGTTTGGGAATTCATATGGCCTGCCTAGCGGCGCTGTTGCTGACCCTGTCCGGGGAGGCGAGCGCCAAGGAGGATGTGACTCTGCTCCGGGCGAGGGAGGGGGCGGCGGCGATTTTGCGCGGCCAATACGACAAGGCCATCGCCTCACTGGACGCGGCCCTGGAGCAGGCGGAGATCTCCGACTTCGTCAAGGCGAGCATCTATAGCGATCGCGGTATCGCCAAATGGCGCCTCGGCGACACCAAGGCGGCGATCGAGGACTTCAACCAATCCATCGCCCTCTCGCCCGAGAATGCGACCGTCTACAACAATCGCGGCAATGCGCTGCTGCAGCTCGGCCACCCGGAAGAGGCGGTGAAGGACTTCGACCGGGCCATTGCGCTGTCGCCGAATTATGGTGTGGCCTTCAACAATCGCGGCAACGCCCATGTGGCGCTGAACGAATACGACGCCGCCTTCCAGGATTACCGCAAGGCCGTGCAGCTCATGGCGACCAGCGCAGTGCCGCTGAACGGCCGGGGCAAGAGCCATGCCGCGCTGAAGCGCTACCACGCCGCGATCCGCGATCTCACCAAGGCCCTGGAGGTCGATGCCAGCTGTCGTGCTTGCTATGCCAATCGTGGCAAGGCCTATTTGGCCATCGACGAATACGACAAGGCGGCGTCGGATTTCACCCAGAGTCTGCTCGGAAGGGCGGATGACGAGGAGCTTCTATTGCTGCGCGCCAAGGCTTATCTCGGAGCGAGACAATACGGCCCGGCGCGCAAGGATCTCGATCGTGTCATCGAGCTCAAGCCCGGCCGTCTGGAGGCCTATCTGGAACGCGGCCGGCTCTTCATGACGCTCGGCCTTCCCGAAGAGGCGGTCGAAGACTTGACCTATGTGATCGAGACGTCGCCGAGCGCCGAGGCCTATGCACTTCGTGCCGAGACCAAGCTCAAGGACGATCGGCCCGACGAGGCGCTTACCGACGTCCTTCAGGCCGTGTCCATGGACAAGGACAGCGCCTATGCCTCCCGGGTCCGCGGCGATGTCTATCTGGCCTTGGAACGCGACCAGGACGCCATCGGCTCCTATCGCACGGCCCTGAAGAAGGATCCGTTCCAGGAAGAGGCGCGCGAGGCGCTTCTCGCCCTGGATGAGGCGGTTCCGCCGGCGGAAGGCGCACCGCTCGGCCCGCCGGTTTCCGGCTGGATCGTGAAGGAGCCCGAACCGAGCCGGTTTGTTGCCCTGAACGACAAATACCCGGCCATACGCGCCCAGCTTGAGATGTTCGGCGCCGGCAAACCAAAGGTTTTGGAATGGACCGAGATGGAGGATGCGCTGAACGGTATCGGCCTTTTGCGGTACCATGCGGGCGATCTGAGCCGGGAGAGCAGCTCGGATCTGGTTTACGTCGCCATCGTCGATCTCTGGGGCAAGAGAGTGCTTGCCGTGGAGCCTTATAGCTGGGGCTCCAACAGTGCCGATTGGGAGTGGGGCCGCTACTCCGTCGCCGTGACCGATCCGGAAGGCAACACCAACCAGATCCAGCTTCGCAAGCCGAAGCCGCCTCCGCAGCCTCAGACCACAACGACCTACCGGCCGAACCGCGGCAAGCGCCGCGGGGGCGGGGGCCTGTTCGATTTTCTGTTCCGCTGATGGGCCAATTAGGATGACACAATTCTTGGCCAGCGTGCGCGGACCGGGAGAGGCGGAGATCGCTCTTCGTGCCGGCGCCGATATCATCGACCTGAAGGAACCCGATCGCGGTGCGCTGGGGGCGGTTCCTCATGACGTCCTGTGCGAGACCGTGCAACGCATCGCGGGCCGTGCGGAGGTGAGCGCCACGGTCGGTGACCTGCCCATGCTGCCGGATGTCTTGCATCCAGCCATCGCCGCGACGGCCGAAACCGGCTTGGATTACGTCAAGTTCGGCGTCTTCCCGGGCAAGGGCGCGGAAGAGTGTCTCAGGATGCTTCGGCCGCCTCTCGCCGCAACCAAGCTGATCGTGGTGTTGTTCGCCGACGATCTCCCGGATTTCGATGCTCTGTCATGCGTGGCAGGAATGGGGGCCACCGGCATCATGCTCGACACGCGACACAAGCATTCCGGCCATCTCCTGAGCCATCTGGATCGTGCGAAGCTTGCCGGTTTTATCGAGACGGCGCGCCTCCGTGGCCTTCGGGTCGGACTGGCTGGTGCGCTCCGCAAAGAGCATGTGGGCGCGTTGTTGGCCCTGTCGCCGGATCTCCTCGGTTTCCGCGGCGCCCTCTGCGAAGCGGCCTTGCGCGGTGGTGCGCTCGATGAATCAGCGGTTCGCGAAATCCGCGCCCTGATCCCCGAGGAGCCAATGACGCGTCAGCGCGTTAACCCGACATTGTCGGCTGAGAGCGCAAGTCCGATATGGTAGGCAGCGAAATCCGCGCCCGACAGAATGTGTACAGATAGAAAGCGAGTAACGTGCCGGAACAGACCGCACAGCGTTTAGGGGCCATTGCGCTCAACCCGAACAGCGAAACGGGTGGGCTGCCGCTCGACCGCATCTTCGTCCACGACTACGTGCTCGATAGCGAGATCGGCGTCTATTCCAACGAGAAGGGCGTCACCCAGCGTGTGCGCGTCTCCGTGGATGTAGAGATCGATTCCAGCGACCAGCCCCTCCAGGACGATATCGCCCGCACCTTCGATTACGACGTCATCATCGATGCGGTGAAGGAGGTGGTCGGCAGCGGCCATATCAATCTCACCGAGACCATGGCGGAGGAGATTGCGAGCCGGGTTCTGAAGCACCCGCGTGCCCAAACCGTGCGGGTAAAGGTCGAGAAGCTGGACAAGGACCCCGGCGCCGTCGGCACGGAGATCGTGCGAAAGCGGGCCTCATGAGCGGCCAGGCGCTCCAAAAATCGTCGTCTCGCCAGCCCGACCGTATCCCCGATCATTTGCGGCCCGTCATCGTAAAGCTCGGCGGCAGCATTGTCCGTTCCGGCGATCTGGAATCCTGGCTCGACGCCATCGCCGCGGCGCCATGCCCCATCGTCGTGGTCCCGGGCGGCGGCGCGCTTGCCGATGAGGTGCGCGCCACTCAGAGCGCGCTCGGTTTCGGCGATCCCGCGGCACACCGCATGGCGCTGCTGGCCATGGACCAGCTCGCCTGGGCCGTCGCAGGGCTCAGACCCGATTTTACCGTGGGCGACAGCGAGACGGCGCTGATGGAAAGCCTCGACCAGAACCGGGTCGCCGTCTGGGCGCCCTTTGCCCATGTCGCGAACCGGCCTGAGATCGCCCCGTCCTGGGCCATAACCTCCGACAGTCTGGCCCTTTGGCTTGCCGGCCGTCTTGCCGCCAAGCGCTGCTATATCGTGAAATCCATCGAGCGGCGCCAGGGCGTGACCGGGGCGGCGGCCCTGGCGAGTGAAGGCATCGTCGACGAGGCTTTCCCGGAGATGTTTCGCCAGGCCGGTGTGCCGACCTTTCTGCTGGGCAAGGGCGACCAGGAAGGCTTCGCATCGTCGCTCGCCGCCGAGGAACCGTGCGGTGCGGCCATCGATTGACCCCGCAAAGGGTGCCCGACAGTGATAGTGAGAGCTGTTTTCGAATCCTGCATTGGTGGTTGAAGCCATTCTTTTCCTGACCGGACATATCGCCAAGCCGAGATTGGAGGCCGTGCTCGCCGGCATGGAGCCGGATTTCGACTACGAGGTCTTCGATATCGGCGTGAAGGTCGCCGCCCTGATGACCGAGGAGATCATCGCGCGGCGCTTGCCGGAGCCGGTCGAGGCCGATCAGGTCATGGTGCCCGGCCGCTGCCGGGCCGATCTCGACCAGCTCACCGAGCGCTTCGGCGTCCCCTTCGTGCGCGGGCCGGACGAGCTGAAGGATTTGCCGGTCTATTTCGGCAAGGCCAAGCGCGACGCCGATCTCAGTCAATACGACATCAAGATCTTTGCCGAGATCGTCGATGCGTCCGCGCTGCCCGTCGAGACCCTGGTCATGCGGGCGGCCGAGCTCAACGAGGCGGGGGCCGATGTCATCGATCTCGGCTGTCTGCCCGATACGCCCTTCCCCCATCTGGAGGAGGCGGTCCGGGCGCTCCGGGCGGAGCGCTATAAAGTGAGCGTCGATTCCGCAAATCCCGAGGAGCTTCTGCGCGGCGGGAAGGCGGGCGCCGACTATCTCCTCAGCCTCAACGAGGAGACGCTCCATATCGCAGACGAAGTCCCGTCGGTGCCCGTGCTGATTCCCAAGGAGCACGGCGACCTGGACTCCCTCTATCGCGCCATGGATGCCATGGAGAAGAAAGGGCTGCCCTACATGGCGGATCCGGTCCTGGACCCGATCAATTTCGGCTTCATGACGTCGCTTGAGCGCTATGCGGAAGTGCGCCGCCGCTATCCCGAGGCCGATATTCTCATGGGCACGGGCAATCTCACCGAGCTGACCGATGCGGACTCCGGCGGCGTCACCGCCATGCTCCTGGGCATCTGCTCCGAGCTCCATATCCGCAACGTGCTGGTGGTCCATGTCAGCCCCCATACCCGGCGCACGGTGCAGGAGCACGATCTGGCGCGCCGCATCATGCATGCCTCCCGTGCCGAGCACGACCTGCCGAAGGATTACGATTCCGGCCTGCTCAGCCTGCACGACCGGCGGCCCTATCCCCAGACGCCGGAGGAGCTGGACGAGCTGGCGGCCGAGATCAAGGACAAGAATTTCCGGATCTACACGGCCGAGGACGGCATCCACATCTTCAATCGCGACATGCATCACGTGGCGCAAGACGCCTTCGAGCTTTTTCCCAAGCTCGGCGTCGAGGAGGATGGAGCCCACGCCTTCTATCTCGCCGCGGAGCTGACCAAGGCGGAGATCGCCTGGCGCCTCGGCAAGCGCTACGCCCAGGACGAGGATCTCAATTGGGGCGTCGCCGCGCCGAAGGATGAAGAGGACGAGACCCAGCTTAAGGAGGCGGGCCACACCCTCGTCACCAAGAAACAGGCGAAGGACGGCAAAAAGGACAAGCCGGGCGAGAAAGCCGGAAAGGCGGAGAAGAAGGGAACGAAGGAGACTGCCTCTTAAGGGCAGGGGGATGCCATGCCGATGATCCGCGAATGCATCGTCACGACGAGCAATGCCGAGGGCGAGATCCATATCGCGCCGCTCGGTCTGATCGAGGATGGCGGAAATTGGATCGTCGCGCCGTTCCACCCTTCGACCACCCTAAAGAACCTGCGGGAAAATCCCTTTGCCGTGGCGAATTTCACCGATGACGTCTTGATCTTCGCCGGCTGCCTGACGGGCCGGAAGGACTGGCCGACCGTGCCTGCGGACGAAGTGCCCGGGGCGCGCCTCGCCGAGACCCTCGCCCATATGGAGTTGGCGGTGGACCGGATCGAGGAGGACGAGCTTCGTCCGCGCTTCTCCTGCCGGGTCGTGAAAACCGTCAATCATGCGCCGTTCGGCGGCATGAACCGGGCGAAGAGCGCCGTGCTCGAAGCGGCCATCCTGGCGAGCCGGCTCAAGATGCTGCCGCGGGAGAAGGTCGATCAGGAGATCGATTATCTCACCATCGCCATCGAGAAGACCGCCGGCCCTCGCGAGAGGGAGGCTTGGGATTTGCTCATGGCCAAGATCGATGCGTTCTATCGGAACGCCGCCGAATAGCGCGCATCTAACGGCAGCGCTGCCGGAATAAGCCCGGCAGCGCCACGCTGTCTCAGCCCTTCGCCTTCACGCAGGCCTTGCCGTTCCAGACATAATGCTTGCCGCATGTTTTCTCAGGCGTGTTGCGATGGCGCCAAGGCATGCGGAAGAAGGTTCGTCCGGGCGGGCGGGCCGAGCGCGTAAGGGTAATCGCGGCCTTCGCGGCGTTCGAGGAGGCGGTGGTGCCGGAGAAGGGCGCCGCTTGCGCCGGTGCGAAGGCGAACAGGAACCCGCCCACGATAAGAGCCGTGCCCACACCGGTGGACCTAAGCATTGCGAAAAGATCTGTCATTCTTGCCCGACGCCGTCCCTATGGGGTTTCCGGTTCTTCCTCGTAGCGCGCATCCACGCATGCGACGCCGTTCCAATAGTGATACTCGCCGCAGGACGTCGGCCGCACGGGCACGACCGGCGTGGCGGGAACGATGGCGGCATCGCCGACAACGACGGGCGCTGCGGCTGGAGGAGCCGGCGGGATCACCGTATAGCCGTTCCGGCGGAGCCGGCGTTCGGCCCGATCGAGATAGCCGACCGTCTGGAGCTGACCCTGGGTCTTTGCCCAGTCCCCTTTCAGGGCTTGGCCCGGCCCGGCATGGACAGGAGTGGCGAGCAGGGCGCTCGCACCCATCATCAGACTTATCGCGACGAAAAGATTACGCATAAGGCACTCCCTGGAGCTGTTTCCTCTGCGGAGACAACGCCCATTCCGTGTTTTCGGTTGCAGCCAGGCGTGCCACCGAAACTGCAGGGGCGCAGACCGCAGCACCGCCCCAAAGCAGCTTCGGCGCGCCGATCAGCTTGCCGAAATCCGTATACGGGCGGGAAAATGCCTTGGCGAGCCGGCCCGCGAGGAAGTGCCCGCAGCCGGCACCGATCAACGGCGCGTCCTGGGGGAGGGCCTCTCGCGCCATGAGGGCCTCGGCCTCGCGCGCGATCTGCTCCCAATGCCGCTCGGCGAACCACCGCGCGAGCGCCAGCCAATCCGCCATCGGTGCGTCTTCGGCGTCCCGCCCCAGCATGCGCGCCAGCCGCGCTGCGCTTTCACCCAGGCTTTTGCCGCGGCCGTCGGCAGTCGGGTAAGGATCGGCATCCTCCGGCAGATCGCCGGTCAGTCGGTAGACATCCGCCAGTGTCGCGAACTTCTCCGCCGCAACCCCCTGCATCCGCCCTTGGAACGGCGCCTTTTGCGAGAGCGCCATGACGGGGGTGCGCACAATTCCGGTATAGATCAGCTCCCCCTCGGCCAGCCGTGTCCCATCCGTCGTGCCGCGCATGCGGAGCGTGCCGTCGCGGAAGAGGATCAGATCGGTGGTCGTCGTGCCGATATCGACCAGCAGCCCGTCGCCCTGAAGCTTGGCGGCGAGCATCGCCGTGGCGAGCCAATTGGCCGAGGCGACCGCGCTAGGGGCGGCCTTGGCACCTTCCGGTGAGAGGAGTCCCTCAGAGCCGCCCCAGATCAGAAGCGGCGTCTCGCCCGCGATCCGCTCCATCAGGGCGATCAGATAGCCGACGCCTTCAATGCGGCTCGTAAAGACGTCCGACAGCTCTCCCGTCATGGTGACGGCGTGCAGATCCGCCGTCGCCGCTACGGGAAGAGCGGCTAGGGCGGTCTCCACCGCCTGATCGAATTTGGTTCGGTCCGCAAGGATGGGGCAGGGAATCTGGAGCGCTTCGACGAGCGTGCCGTCCCGTACGCAAGCGAGCTTCACATTGGCGCCGCCGAGATCCCAGCCGATAATTGTTTTCATGGCTTCTGTCTCCGCCATCGCGCGCCGCTATTCAAGCGGCCTCTGACCGGGTACCGATGCGCCATGCGAGACTTCAGCGTCATACCCGTGCTCGATCTTATGGGCGGGCAGGTCGTCCACGGCAAGGCCGGCGCCAGGCAGAGCTACCGGCCGATCGTCAGCCCGTTCGGCTCAGCGGACGATCCTGCCGCCATCGCAAAAGCCTTATGCGGGCTCACCGGCCTGGATGCGCTCTATATCGCCGATCTCGATGCCATCGAGGGGAAAGGCGATCAGGCAGCGCTCTGCTGCGCTCTCAAGCGCGCCTTGCCCGAAATAGAGATATGGCTGGATGCCGGGTTTACCGCTGGCGAGCCTGCGCGGCGCTGTCTGAGCGAAGGTCTGACACCGGTGATCGGGTCGGAGTGCCTCGCCGATATGGCGCGCTGGGCTGCCATATGCGCGGCCGGCGGCGACGAGCTCGTTCTCTCGCTCGATTTCGATCAGGCGGGATTTCGCGGCCCCGACATGTTGCTCGCCGAACCCGATCTCTGGCCGGCGCGGATCATCGTCATGACCTTGGGGGCTGTGGGGTCGGCTGCGGGGCCGGACCTCGCCAGGCTGGAGGAGATTGCAAAAAGAGCGCGCCCCGGAACGTTGCTCTACGCCGCAGGCGGCATTCGCGGGATCGGCGATCTTGAGGCCGCGGCCGATGCGGGGACGAGCGGGGCTTTGATCGCGACCGCCTTGCATCGCGGAACGCTCAGCCAAAAAGAAATCGCCGCCTTCCGGAGAAGACGGCGATTGTCGGCCTCGAACACGGCGCCTTGAGGCGCCGTGCCGTTAACTCAAAAACCCAGCTTCTTTAACCACCGCCGTATCGGGCCCGGTGAATTGCCGGATTCGCCCCGACCGGGGGGCTCGCTTTTTCAGCCAGCCGCGAAGGGATGCGAAGCGCTGTCCTTCTGTGCGGTAACCTCGGCAGCGGTCGGCTCACCCTTGACGGCGCGCTCGATGGCTTCCTTGGTTGCCTGGTAGTTGAAGTCCTGGATCTTCTTGTCGTCGTTGGCTTCCCAGTGGATGAAGACGCCGACGCAGATATAGAGATCGTCGGCCTCGTCAGCCGGGATGATGCCCTCGGCGACGCAATCGGCAACAGCCTTGGCAACGGCATGCTGAGCCGGGCCGAACATCTGGACGGCCTGACGGGCGTCCTTGATGGTGACCTTGTTGAACAGCATGGTGTTCGGCTTGCAGAGCAGGTTCGGCGCGACCACCGCGAGAAGGGTGGTGAAGCCGTCCTTGTTGTTGGTCAGCGCGTTGCAGAACGCCGTCTCGACGGCGGAACCGCGGGGACCCATCAGAAGGTCGATGTGAGCAACTTCGTTGCCATCGCCCACGAGCGACTCGCCGACGCGTACATTCGTAATCTTGGCCATAAACTAAGCCCTCCCTAATTCACAGAAATCCAACAAAGAGATCGACGCCGCCGCTAACAGAAGCGCTCGGAGACCGACCGACGACAGCGCTATGCCTCAAACGCCCTTCGTCCACAACTCCTGTCGGAGCCGCGGGGGCAACATAAGCAGGCGCCGATGCCATGGGCAAGTCGATTATCGGCAGAATAAGGCCTTTTATTGAGTGTTCTGCATCAGTCGAAGCCGGTCGGCTAATAATGTCGCAACTGTCAGATCGGCGGTCGTGCCCGGATTGAAACCGCGTTCCTTGAGAGACCGGTCGAATGCGAGCAGCGCCGATTCCATGCCGGCCGGCGTCTCCGCGGCACCGAGCTTCTCTGCCAGTTGCGCCGCCTCCATGCGCACATCGCTCGCTTCCTTCATCCCATGCTTGCGGGCGATCAGGCTGTCCGGCTCGGTGGCCAAGAAGCGCATGAAGACCGCCGAAAGCGCCCAGCTCGGTGCGCTCCACCGCGCCATCGCATCGGCATATGTCGGCAAGCCGATCTCAAAAATATCAGCGAAATCATGGGTATAGTTCCAAGCGATCCGGTCGCGGCTCTGCGCTGCGGACATCGCCTCGAGGAAGCTTACAGACGGTTCTTCCGCCACGTCATGCTCCGGCACCTCGCCGAGCCCACCTGCGTTCGCGGCGCGGATGCCGGCATAGGCGTCCCGCGCATCGCGCTTGCCGAGCTTCGCCAGGATCTTGGCGACGCGATATTGCAGGTCTTTCTTCGGAGGTTGCTGTGCGGCCGCTGCGAGCGGAGCGGCCATTAGGATGATGCCGAGATTGGTATTGGTGCCGCAGGCCTCCGCCGTGGCTTCGGCGGCGCGTTTGATCCGCTCGCCCACGGAAAGCGCGGAATCGGCGACGAACGGCGCGGAGGCCTCCGCGCTCTTCTCGAAATCGGAGACGACGTGCCGCGGATCGTCGGCGTAGCGGTGGACATTGCCGGGCTTCAGCGCCTCCAGCTCCGCCAGGCAAGCCTCGATATAGGCCTTGGCCACCGCGTCGTCGGAGAGACCGCCGCTCACCTTCAACCTCGCGCTTCCGCGTCCGAATGGACGAAGGCCGCGTCGAGAAACGCATCCACCACATGCTCGGTGATGCCGAACTTGGTCACTTTCTGAAGTCCGTTCCAGGCGGGCATGCTGTTGACCTCCAGGACGAGAAATCCGCCGTCTCGCGATTGGATGACGTCCACGCCGGCATAATCGGCTCCAACGCACGCCGCGGCCTTAAGTGCCATCTCGCTCAGCTCTTGGGACGGGATCGCCGCCTTGGCCCGCGCGCCTTGCTTGATATTGGTGATCCAGCTCAAGCCGTGGCGCAGCATCGCCGCCACCACTTGGCCGCGGCAGACGAAGATGCGCCAATCCTGATACTGGTCGTCGAGGGCAGGGGGAACGAATTCCTGCAGATAATACGTGCCGTTCACCTCTTCGTCCGGCGCCAGATCGTCCGGCGTCTCGAGCAGCACCAGCCCGTTCCCTTGCGCGCCGAACAGGGGCTTCTGCACCGCCTTCTTCCCTTCCGCGCAGAGCTTGGCGACGATCTCGGCCGCCTCTTCGCGATGCACCGTGGTCCAGCTTCGCGGCGTCGGCAGACCGGCGCTTGCCAGGCGGAAGCTGGTGGTCGATTTGTCGACGCACGCCTCGATGGTGCGGGCGTCGTTCCACACCATGACTCTGAGATCGCGAAGCGCGTGCAGCACCCCGAGATACATGGTGACCTGCTCGAAGCTGCCGCCGGGAACGAAACGCACGAAAGCCGCCGCCGGGAGTTGCTCCCCCAGCCCCGGAATGGCGAGCCCGTGTGGCGCGGTCGTGTCGAAGCCGCACGCCCCCAGAGGCACGGTGATCGGTGCGATGCCGCGCGCTTCGAACGCGCGGCCGAGGCTTTTGCCGTGCCAATCCTTGCCGTCTCCGAATAGGAGAATCGGCGCGTCCCCGTGCGATCGCGGCGCCGGGCGGCCGCCGGCTTCAGTGGGAAGAGGCGTGATGTCTGCCATGGACGCTTTCTACGCTATTTGTAGAAGCAACGGTTCAGAAGCACGTCGTCGATACCGCCGCCCTGGAAGCTCTTGCCGCTGTCGAGCGCGCTCACCATGGCCTGTGCCGGGCTGAACAGCATCTTGTCGATGGCGTAGAAATCGCCCTTCACGGCGGAGAAGATCTCGGCAAAGGGCTGGCCGTAATCCTTCGAAGCCGAGCTTGGCAGCTTTTCGGCCAGTTCCTTGGCCGCTGCCTCGTCGCCCTTCACGTAAAGCTGCACGCGCCCGCCATAGATGATCGCATCGTTGGTGCGGCCCATGGCGGTGACGAAATCGGGGGCCGGCGGCGCGAGCGGCGCCGAGGCGATGCCATCTACGATATTCTCGAGCGGAAAATGCAGCTCATGGGCCTTGTGCATGGCGACCTCGAGGCTGCGCCCGATGATCTGCACCATGCCGGCGATGCTGCTGGTCGGCGCATAGAGGAAGGTGAGATTCTCCGGCTTCACCTTGCAGGCCTCGGCGACCTCTTTCACCAATGCCGCCGGCGGGGGCGAATCCGCCTCCAGCACGAAGAAGCCCTCATCGGCCTTGTCCCGGTAGCCGAGCTCCTCGAACAGCGGCTCGGACGAGCCCAGCGCGCGGCCGGGCCCCGAGCCCAGCACGTAGTAGGTCTTGCCGTCGTCCTTCTTGGCCGAAAGGCTCCAGCCGGCATATTGCGAGCCGAGGCAGGCGATGATGGGCTGGCTGGTATGGACCGTGACATTGAAAGACCAGGGGCTCGTGGTATCTGCGACGTCGAAGGTGACCGTGCCGAGTCCGCCCAGGCAGACCTCCGCCATCAGGCGGCCAGCCTCCAGACCGCCCGGGGCCTTGTCGCCGCAATCGATCAGCGTCTCGCCGGCCTCGCCCTTGGAAACGATGATACGAAGCTGATCCGCCTCGGTGATCATCTTCTCCACAATGGGCTTCACAGTCTTGTTGACGCTCGGCGCCTTGATCTTGTCGCTCACTGAACCCTCCTATGTGCCGCTCACCGCGGCCCAGATCTCCCGGACCCGCCTCTCGGCGCACTGCCGTGCCTGGTCCTTCGTCTTCCCCCGGGCCATCACCGTGCAGATCGGCCCATCCTTTGCGATGCGTTCGCCCGGCTTCGGTCTATCGGAAGCCCATTCCGGCCATTCGAGGCCATGCGGTATGGTGACACCATGGCGCGCAAAAACGATAGCCGTGGCGGCCGCACCGCCCGTGCTAGGGCGGCTGGGTAGCTTTCGGGTCGTCACCGCGTCAAGGTGAAATGAGATGAGAGGATGCGCCGTATCGTCGAAGATATCGAGGGTGGCGCCAGGCCTCGGATTGATTTCCAGAAGCCAGATTTTTTCGTCCTCGACCAGAAAATCCGCGCTTCCGAGCCCGGTTAGTGAGAAGGCTTCGACCAAGGAGGCTATCCATCCGATCATCCGCGTCTCCCGCGCGTCGCCGAGCGCGGCCGGCCGCACCGCGCCGCCATAGCGCCAGGGCGATCGGGGTCCCGGTGCCGCCCATTGAGTGCTGAAGCCGATCGGCGTCATCTCCGAACCGTTGGCGACGAAGAGCAGGGAGGCTGGCGTGCCGTCCACATGCCGCTGATAATAGACATTGCCGGGGGCTTCGTCCTTCGCCGTGCTCACATGGCTCCCGCCGGCCCCGCCGATCCGTTTGACCAGCCAGCCTTCGAAATGCTCCGGCGGCGTCGTTCGCGTCTCCGGGTGAGGAATGCCGAGGCTCCGAAGCGTCCGGAAGAAGCCGCCGGGATCCTTGACCGCGGAGACCGTCTCCGCCCCATTGCCCAGCACCGGCCAGCGCGCGGCAACCGCGTCGAGCAAGCCGGGATTCGTCTCGAAACCCGATCCGTAGAGAAAGCCGATGGGCGGGGAGGGGGCGGCTTCGGCAAGCACCGCCAGCTTGTCGAGGAGATCGCGCTCCCCGATTCCCGTCTTCATGTCGCCGTCGAACCGAAGGCTGGCCGCGGCGGTCTCCTGGGTGTCCCGATCGGCGAAGAAATCCACGGTAAGCGGAACGAGACCGGCACGGTTCGCGGCGGCAGCCAGGCTCCTGGCCGAGACCGCCGCGATCAGGAGCGGGGCACCCTTAAGGCGCGAGCGTCTTGGCAAGGTCGTAGGCGTCGCGGAAATCGAGATAGAGCGGCTTGTCGGAATCGAGCATCATTTTGAACAAGCCTTCCTCGGTCTTGTATTTGACGTCGCCGATGGCGAGCGCGCCGATGCCGACCGTCTTCAGCCCGTCGATGGGCTTGCCGTTATCCTGGATGCCGACGCCCTCGATGCCCGCCGGGGGAACCGCATTCACGTCCGCCGCCACGAGCAGCTTGTCGGCCTCTTTCAGCTGGTTGGTGGTGAGAAGCTGCCGTCCGGCCGGACCGGCGGAGAAGGTCAGCTCGCACTCCTTCAGGATCTCGGTCTTCTGGGATTCGGTGCTGCCGTCGGCATATTGCAGGTTGGCCTCGAAGCGCTGGTTGGATTCCTCGGCCAGGCGGCGCACCCGCTCCGGACCGTCATAGCCGACCAGGACCGGGGTTGCGCCATGCAGCCCGGCGATCACCGCGGACGCGAAGCCCACCACGCCCGTGCCGCCATAGATCGCGATTCGCTTGCCCTTCAGTCCGGTGTCGAACTTGTCCTCCAAGGCCTTGTTGGCGCAGGCGACCATGGCCGCGGCCGTGGTGAAGGAGCCGGCCGGATCGGCGAACACGGAGACCTCGAAGGGCGGCACCATGGCCGCCTTAGCCTTGTCCATCATGTTGAGCGCTTCGATGGCGCGTTTCCCGCCGATAAAGACGCCGGTATTCTTCACGCCATCGGGCCCGCGGGAGAAGATGGCATCCTGCACCAGCCCGTTCACGTCGCTCTCGGTGACGCTGGTATAGGGGATCACCACATCGAAACCGGCATCGACCGCCATGTTGACGTCGAAGGGGCTCATATATTTGAGCGGGGTGAGCATGTGCAGAATGTGGCGATGCGCCATGGGCCTTCATCTCCTGAAATTTCGAAATCGAAATGGGAACCTCTCAACCGGTCCCTGCATATCTGGCAAACGCGGCAAGACGGCACAAGTCTTAGGCGCTGTCGCCCATCAGGTGCATTCGATCAGCGCGCCTTCATTGCAGCCCCGCGCGATCTCGAATCGCAGCGACGCAAAGCCGGACCGCTTCTCCGCCTCGGACAGCAGCCGCTCGGCGTCTTGTTCGCTTGGCAGAATGGCATACCCCGTCGGACCCCAGGAGCTCTGGCCAACGCCCTTATAGCCTTCGCTGCGCAGCCAATGGACCGCTGCGCTGACCTTCTCGCTGACCAGAGGCCCGCCCTGATAGGGAGCGAAATAGACTCCCATCACCGATTGCAGATGGCCGATCGTCTCGCAGAATCGGTCGAAGCTCCCGTCGGCGAGGGCCGGCAGCGCCGAATGCAGCGAGCGCTGCTTCAGCCGCGCCGATTCGGCGTCGGGGAAGGCCGGCGCGGTGGCGAAGGCTTCCAATTCGTTGGAGCCGTGCAGCCCTTTGCAATCGGGATCGAAGATCAACATCACCCGCCAGGTTTCCGGGAAGTCGGCCCGGGCCAGCACCACGGGCAAATCGCCGCCGCTGGGTCCGTCATCGATCACCACGCCGCCATGGGCAAACGTGCCGATGCCGATTCCCGAGCGGCGTCCCCGGTCGAGCGTGCTGGCGATCTCCCGCGGGGTCAGGGCGAGCCCTTCGATGTGCGCAAAGGCCGCGCCGACAGCGAGCGCGAGCTGGGTGCCCGAGCCGAGACCGGAATGGGAAGGAATTGCCGAATCGATTTGCAGCGAAAAATTGCAGTCTCGGCCGGACAGGTCCGCGAGCCGGGTGAGATAGGCGCTTGCCCGCTCGCTTTCCGGGCCGCTGACCGTCAAATTTTCGGCACGGGTCAGGCGAAGCGCCGTCACCGGCCGGTCGAGCCCGAGACCGAAGCTGCCGAAAGGCTGGGCGCCTTGACCACTCGGATCGAAAAACCCGAAATGCAGGCGAGCCCGCGTCGTGACGGACACGCTCTGCGGCCAAGACGATCCGTCGGGGCCGCCGGGCGCGGAGGCGCGTATGCGATCAAATTTCGTCAATCGAGATCTCTCTCAGGGCCAAGCACTCAAAACATTCCGTTCGAGTGGGCGGATTTTTCCGGGACGATCTGCAAGACGTCCCAATGCTCAACGATTTTGCCATCCTCATCCAACCGGAAGATGTCGATCCCGGCCCAGTCGTGATCTCCGGGCCATTCCTGATGGCAATGCAGCACGACGTAATCGCCCTCGGCGATCACACGTTTGAAGTAGACCCGCTTCCCTGGATGGCGGCGTGCCGCGTCTTCGAAATACGCGATGAAGCCTGCCTTGCCGTCCTCGACGCCAGGGTTGTGCTGCTTGTATTCGGCGCCTGCGTAGAGTTCGATCGCTTCACGCGGACGGCATTTATTGAACATAAGGTCGTAGAAAGAAACCACCACCTCCTTATTGCGTTCAAGCTGCAGCATGGCGCATTCCCGAGAAGCTTCCGTTGCTGCGCATGAAGCCCCTCGGTATGCTGGCGTCAAGCGAGAGGGTGGAGAATTTCCCACCGCGAGGTTCTCGAGCGAGATATTTTTTAAAGACAGGTGTCATGGCTACTTCGGAACGCGTATACGACGAAAGCGAATGTGAGGAACGCCTCAAGGAGCTTCCGCACTGGTATCTGGAAGACGGCTGGATTCGCCGCAAGTACAAGACGGCCAGTTGGAAGAGCACCCTGATGGTGATCAACACGGTGGGGCATCTGGCCGAGGCCGCCTTTCATCATCCCGATATCACCGCCTCCTATGCTTGGGTCGAGGTTCGATTGAAGAATCACGCCGCCAGGGGAATCACCGATAAGGATTTCGAACTGGCGAAGAAGATCGAGGAGGTCGTTCACTGGCAGCCCGGCGTGGAGGACGGTGCGTTGGAAGGTACGCCCGACGATCAGCGCTTTGCCTATATCAAATACGATAAGCCGAAATCCTAACCTGCCTTGCTAACTGTCTGGCGGCGCTAGGCTGTCCGCCGGATGTTCTCCACACCAGCTGCCCTGCGCGCATTCGAGCGCTTGCGTGGGTCTCCGCTTCTGAATAAAGGTGCGCCGCTATGGCGGTCTATTTAAACGGCAACGAGGTCGAGGAGGGGCAAGCGCTCGCCAGCGCTGCAGAGCTCCTCGGCAAAGCCAAACTTCCTTTGATTGCGGGTCTGATGACCGACGTCGCGGGCGCCGAGGCGGCCCTCGATCTCGCCGAGACAGTCGGTGGCGTCATCGATCATGCGGCCGGCGGTGGCATGGCCCGCGCCAATCGGCTGATGCGCGAGGCGGGCTCCACGCCCGTCAGCCTGGGCGAGGTTCGCAATCGCTCCGATCTGGTGATCGTGCTGGGCAAGGCGCCTCTGGAGGCCGACCCGGCACTGTTGGAGAAGATCTTCCCGGCCAAGCAGAAGCTGCCGCGGCCGGGTGCCGAGCCACGCCGCTTGATCACCATGGGGTGCAAGCCCAAGACGCTGCCCGAGACTGTCGAGACCACGGCCATCGATATCCGAAAAGTCGATCTGATGACCGCCATCGGCATGCTGGCGGCGGCGATCCAGCATCATCCTTTCGGCGATACCAGGAAGGCGCTGCCCAAGGCGCTCGCCGAGGCGGCGGAACGTTTCCGGGAAGCGGCTTTCTCCGTCTTCGTCTACTCGCCTGAGGAGCTTCCCGAACCCGTGCTGCACACGGTTTTGGACATGGTCCGCTCCCTGTGCGGCAAGGCGCGCGCCGGCACCTACACGGTTCCGGTTCACGGCAACGGCGAAGGCGTCAATCTCTGCTCGGTCTGGACTTGCGGCTTGCCCGTGCGCACGAGCTTTGCCCATGGCAATCCCGTGCACGACGCCTGGCGCTACGACACTCATCGCATGATCGAGGACGGCGAGGCCGATGCCTTGCTCTGGATCGATGCCTTCGGGGAGAAGAAGGCCGAGGCGCCCAAAGGCGTGCCGACGATCCTCCTCGCCAATCCCGGCACCGTGAAGCCCGACGCCGCCGATATCGTCATCGAAATCGCCAAGCCCGGCAGCGATCACGATGCGGCACTTTATTTGCCCGAAATTTCCGGTCTCGGCATGGTTCGCGCATCCGCAAGCGGATCGGGCCTGCCGAGCGTGGCGCAGATTCTTGGCGCCCTGACCGACCGTCTGAACACCACGGAGGCCGCATAATGCTGCTTCGCTTGAAAGGCGGACGCGTCGTCGACCCGGCGAACAATCGCGATGCGGTGGGCGATGTCTATATCGAGAACGGCCGCGTCATCGCCGATCCGGAAGGCCGCAAGCCGGACGAGACCTACGATGTCTCCGGCAAGATCGTCATGCCCGGCGGCGTCGACGTCCATTCCCATATCGCGGGCTCCAACGTCACTCTGGCGCGTCAGCTCATGCCGGAGTTGCCGTTGCTGGCGGCCGAAGGCGGCGTGCATATCCCGCCGACACCGGCCTCTTGGGGTGCCTATGCGACCGGCCTCCGCTATGCCCAGATGGGCTATACCACGGCCATCGAGCCGGCCGTGCAGCCGACTCATGCGATCCAGACCCATCTGGAGCTTTCCCAGATTCCGATCCTCGATGTCGGCGGGCTGGCGATCCTCGGCAACGACGATTTCGCCCTCCAGCAGCTGCACCGGAACGCTTCGGAGAGCGAGATTCAGGACTACGTCGCTTGGACCCTGCACCGTTCGAAATGCTTGGGCCTCAAGGTCATCAACGCGGGCGGCGCCGAAGCCTTCAAGTTCAATGCCCGCACCTTCAATCTCGACGACGAAGTGCCGTTCTACGGCGCGACCTCGCGCCAGATCGTCCAGGCCATGCAGCATGCGGTCCATAATCTCGGCGTGCCGCACCCGGCCCATGTCCACTGCAACAATCTGGGTATCGCCGGCAATATCGACACGGCCATCGCCACCATCGAGGCGGCCGAGGGCGTGCCGATCCATTTCGCCCATATCCAGTTCTACGGCTATGGCACCGAAGGCGAGAAGGGGTTGTCCTCCGGCGCATCGCGTCTGGTGGAGTCGCTGAATGCCCACCCCAACGTCACCGTCGATGTCGGCCAGGTGCTGTTCGGACAGACCGTCACGATGTCAGCCGACGTGCTGCGCCAGTTCGACGGCCGCAAGGCGGCGAGCCCGGGGAAGTGGGCACTCTACCAGGGCGAGGGCAACGGCACCGGCGTCGTGCCTTACAAATACAAGTCCAAGAGCTTCGTGAACGCCGTGCAGTGGGCCATTGGCCTGGAGATCTTCCTCCTCGCCAAGAACCCGTGGCAGGTGCTGTTCTCCACCGACCATCCGAACGGCGCGCTGTTCACCCGCTATCCGGAGATCTTCGGTCTGCTTCTCGACAAGAACGAGCGGACCCGCTGGCTCGATAAGCTGCCCGAGGCGATTCGCGAGGTCACCAATCTGGCGGAGATCGATCGTGAGATCACGCTCTCCGAATTCGCTGTCATGACCCGTGCCGCGCCGGCCAAGCTGCTCGGTCTTCCCGATCGCGGCCATCTCGGCGCAGGCGCGGTGGGCGATGTCGCCGTCTATACGAAGAAGGACGACAAGGTCGCCATGTTCGATCGGGCGGCCCTCGTCTTCAAGGACGGCACGCTCGTCGTGCGCGACGGCAAGATCGTCGACATCACCTGGGGCAAGGCCTTCCACGCCACCCCCGATTTCGACAAGAACATCAATCGCCGCCTCAACGGTTTCTACGGCGACAATTACGGCATCAATCCAGAGGTGTTCGACGTGCCCGAGGGGATTGCAGGGCGCGAAGGCCGCTTCGCGAAGCTGCCAGGAACGACGTCATGACGGATATCAAGCGCAAGGGCGTCACCATCGTCGATACCTTCGCCGAGGCCTTCCCCATGGTGGGCACCCGGGTGATCGTCACGGCGCCGACGGCGGAATGGGCGGAGATCGCAGCCCGCACCATGACCGGCTTCGCCACCTCGGTGATCGCTTGCGGTGCCGAGGGCGGCATCGAGCGGAAGCTTTCCCGGGACGAGACCTATGACGGCCGTCCGGGCGTTGCCGTGCTGCTCTTCACCATGGACAAGGACAAGCTGCAGAAGCAGCTCCGCAACCGCGTCGGCCAATGCGTGCTGACCTGTCCCGGCACCGCCTGCTATGCCGGGCTCCCGGGCAAGAAGGGGTTGAAGCTCGGCTCGTCGCTCCGCTTCTTCGGCGATGGCTGGCAGATGTCGAAGGTCGTCGACGGCCGCCGCTTCTGGCGCATTCCCGTGATGGATGGCGAGTTCGTCTGCGAGGAGAAGACCGGCTTCACCAAGGATGCCGTCGGTGGCGGCAACTTCCTGGTGCTCGGCAAGTCTCATGACGGCGTGCTCAAGGCCTGCACCCGTGCCGTGAAGGCCATGAGCCAGATGCCCGATATCATCACGCCGTTCCCGGGCGGCATCGTTCGCTCCGGCTCCAAGGTCGGCTCGAAATACGAGGGCCAGATCGCCTCCACCAACGATGCCTATTGCCCGACGCTCAAAGGCGCGGTCGATACGGATCTGCCGCTCGAGGTCGAGGCGGTCATGGAGATCGTTATCGACGGTCTGACGCCCGAAGCCATCTCCGCCGCCATGAAGGCCGGCATGGATGCGGTTCTCGACGGCGGTTCCAAGGACGGCATCATCCAGATCGCTGCCGGCAATTACGGCGGCAATCTCGGCCCCCATCATTTCCATTTGAAGGAGATTGTCGGTTGAGCGCTCTCACCTTCAAAATGAAGCAGCGGCCCGATCAAAGGGTCGATCTGTCCTGCCTGACCCCCGATCGTCTCGCCGGCATGAAGCCGAAGGATATCGAGGCGCTGCATATCGGCACGACCCGGGCGCCGCTTTCCGTCGGCGATCTTTTCAAGGTGAGCGGCGACGAGACGTCCAAGCTGCGCTTCGTCGGCACGGATGAGCGCTGCGACCATATCGGCGCGCGCGTCTCCGAAGGCGATATCCTGGTCGACGGCGATGCCGGCGCCTATCTCGGCGCCTCCCTCAAGGGCGGCACCTTGATTCTGAAAGGCAATGCCGGCCCCTATGCCGGAGCGGCCATGTCCGGCGGCACTCTCGATATCGGCGGCAATGCCGGCGAGCGCGCCGGCGGCGTGCTGGTCGGCGAGGTGCACGGCATGCGTGGCGGCCGGCTGATTATTCGCGGCAATGCGGGCCCCATGCTGGGAGAGCGCATGCGCCGCGGCATCATTACCGTTTGCGGCGATGCTGGCGATTACGCCGGTGCGCGTGTGGTGGCGGGCACGATTGTCTTTCTCGGCAAGGTCGGACGCTTCGCCGGCTACGGCTGCAAGCGCGGCAGCCTGATCTTCAAGAAAGAGCCGAAGGAGATCCTGCCCACCTTCGCCGATTGCGGAATCATCGAGTTCACCTACCTGAAGCTCCTCGAACGCCATCTGAAGGAGCACGATGTCAAGCTCCGCCTGCCGCGGCGCGCCCAGCGGCTCATGGGCGATATGGCGGCGTTGGGCAAGGGAGAGATGCTGATCCTTCGCTAGGCCTGGGCTAGGCTTACGACTTTGGTGCTCGATCTCCGCACAGGCTCGTTTCATATCGAGAGCCTGGCTTGTGCAGAGCCGGATTGGCGAATAGGGAGCCGCTTCGGTTGATGACCGATTCTCCTTTTGTATTGCTGGATGACAGCCTGAGGCCGGGTGGCGTCTCGCTTCTCTTTGAGGAACCGCTTCAGGTCGTGGTCTGTCACGACCCCGAAGAGGTCGAGGAGAAGCTCGTCGCGGTGGAGCAGGGGCTGAAGCGCGGCCTCTACGCGGCCGGCTTCTTTGCCTATGAGCTGGGGTATTGCCTGGAGCCGAAGCTCGCCGGCCTGATGCCGCCGGAGCGCGCGCAGCCGCTCTTCTGGATCGGCCTCTACCGCGCGCCGAAACGCTTCGACGACCGCGAGACTAAGGCGTGGCTCGCCCGAAAGGGGGGAGAGGGGGAGCCCGATGTCTCGGACTTGGAATTGTCCTGGACCAAGGCGGCCTATCTCGATGCCTTCGAAAAGGTGAAGGATTACATCGCCGCCGGCGACGTCTATCAGATCAACCTCACCCTCAAATATTTCTTCCGCTACGGCGGCGACCCCGTGGCGCTTTATCAAACGCTCCGCCGCAAGCAGCGGGTCTCTTATGGCGGGCTGATCGGCACGCCCGACTTTCACTGCCTGTCTCTCTCGCCCGAGCTCTTCTTCAAGCGCGAAGGAACGGCGCTCTCCACCCGCCCCATGAAGGGCACGGCGCCGCGTGGGCGTACGCCTCGCGAGGATGCGCGCCTAAAGACGTGGCTCGCAGTGGACGAGAAGCAGCGGGCGGAAAACCTGATGATCGTCGATCTTCTGCGCAACGATCTCGGCCGCCTGGCCAAGATCGGTTCGGTGGAGGTCACCGATCTCTTTACGGTCGAGACCTATCGCACGGTGCATCAGATGACCTCCGGAATCCGGGCCGAGATGCGCAGCGACATGGGGCTGCGGGAGATGCTGAAGGCGCTGTTCCCTTCGGGCTCCGTCACCGGCGCGCCCAAGGTCCGCGCCATGGAGATCATCCGCGAGCTCGAGGCATTGCCCCGCGGCGTCTATACGGGGGCGGTCGGCACCATCGCCCCCAATGGCGATGCGGAGTTCAATGTCGCCATCCGCACCTTGATGCTCGAGGATGGCAAGGGCGAGATGGGTATCGGCAGCGGCGTCGTCGCCGACAGCAAGGGCGAGGCGGAATACGAGGAATGTTTGCTCAAGGGCGAGTTCCTGACCAAGCCGGCCCAGAATTTCGATCTCATCGAGACCATCCGCTGGGAGCGGGAAGGGGGCTTCTATCTCCTGGACCGCCATCTGAACCGTCTTCAGGCTTCCGCCCAGCATTTCGGCTATCCCTATGATCGCGAGGCGGTGAAGGCGGCGCTCGCCGCCGAAACCAGGGCGCTCCAGGGCGAGACCTATATGGTCCGGTTGCTGCTGGGCGAGGACGGCGCCATCGCCGTCACCGCCAAGGAGATCGCGCTTCCCGGTAAGGATACCGTCTGGACCTTCGCCGTGTCCGACCGCCGTGTGGACGAGAAGGATCCCTTCTTCTTTCACAAGACGACCCGCCGCGCCTTTTACGATGAGGCTCTGGCCGAGGCGCAGGAGGCCACCGGCTGCGACGAGGTGATCTTCCTCAACAGCAAGGGCGAGCTCACCGAAGGCACCCGCACCAATCTCTTCATCGAGAAGGACGGCCGGCTCTACACGCCAGCCGTCGCTTGCGGTCTCCTGCCGGGCACCTTGCGGGAAGAGATGATCGATCTGCCCCGGGTCGAGGCCAGCGAGGCCATCCTCATCCTGGAGGATCTCCACCGCGCCGATCGCATCTATCTGGGGAATTCCGTGCGGGGACTTATCCGTGCCGAGCCGGTGAAAGGCGCGCAAGCCGAAGCGAGGCCGAACCCCGCCGATGCCGCGGCGGAGAGAAGTTGAACCATCAGACCGCGATAGGCGGGCCGCTGCCTTTCATGCGACCCGGCTCCGGGCGGGGGCGTGAGGGGCGCGTTTGGTCGCCCGCAAGCCATCTCTCGAACTGCTCGATGCTCCGCACGGTCCGGCGCTCCAGCGCGTCGTATGTGCTGCGGGCGTGTCCGCGCAGGGACTGAAACTTTTCAAGCGCTTCACCCCAGGCCCCTTCCATGCGGGCCGGGATCTCTTCCATCGAATCTCCGATCGACCGGATCGTCTCGGCGGAGCCTCTTTGCAGGCTCTCTATCCCGTCGTTCAAACGGCGCAGGGTTTCCGTCGCGAAACTCTGAAAGCTTGAAGGAGGGGAAGCGTTCGGATCGAGCGCTTCGGCCACGGCCGCGGCACCGCGTTCGAGGTGCCGCGAGGGCTCTGCGGCGAGGCTTGAAGACCCCAGAAGCACAATCAGATAGAGCGCCGCTGAGAAGATAACGCCCCCTGTCTGGCGATAGCGAAATCGTCCAAAAATAGCCGCCTCCCTCGATTGCGGCAGTGCGCGTCAGCGGACCGCTAGCTGGTCCACGGAATCGGGCCCGTCCAGCCCACCGCAAGAATAAGATACATCGCAATCGCGGCGACCACGGTCGAAATCAGCAAGACCCAAACCATCGCGCTTGGGCGGGTCCCCTGGCGCGCCTCCTTGGGCCGAAGTTCGTCCTTGGTATGATCATGTGCCATCGAGAATCTCTCTTTCGCAATCAGTTCAGTTTGCCAAAGACTCTGGGGGAGAGGCCGAAACGGACACAAATACTACGGTCCCCGCCCCTTTATCAGCAAAACGCCACAGCCCCCTATCCGTTCCGATAAGGGGAGGAGCTAGCGCGGAAGAAGGCACAATAAGTGTTTCAAGGAACTATTCTGATTCAATAACTTCAATGGCTGCGCGCACAGAACGGACGAGCTCGCCGCTCTCCGCGCCCTCCGTCATGCCCTCGTCGCCTGCACGAAGCAGAGCATCCGCATCCATCTCCCAGCGTTTGAGGATGGCGAGCTTCTGCTGTTTGGTAAGATCCTCGGCCACGAGCACGTCTTGCGGACAATCGAACACCGTTGCCGGGTCCAGTTTTGCCTGCTCGAGCTCCTCGGCGGAAAGCTGTCTCATCATCTGGACCTCCACGTCTTCATTGCGGCCTGGCGCATCGAACAATTGCCTCTAAAGCGAAACTTTTGTCTTCCCAGAGACGTTGCCAGACTCGAGGCAAAATATTCTAACGAAGGAGATTATCATCATGCTGGGTTGGGCCCTCACATTTCTGATCATCGCTTTGATTGCGGCGGCGCTCGGTTTCGGCGGTCTCGCCGGCACGGCGGTTGGTATTGCCAAGCTGATCTTCGTCGTTGCCTTGGTGCTTTTCGCGCTCACCATCGTGGCCAATATCGTTCGGCGTTAGCCGGGGTTCCGCGATCGCGAGAATGGTTTATGGGACGGGCGCGCCGAGCAGGTGGCGCCCGTCTTTTTATTGCGGCGCGGCGATCCGCGCTCCCGCGTCTCCTATTCTGAAGTGAGCAAGCCGGAAGGGACGGGGAATTAGCTGCCCGTCGGATCGGCCGAGGCGAGGGCGGAAGACAGGCCCTGATCGAAGTCTTCGCCGCTTGTCCCGAGGCTTTCCGCCAGTCGGTTTCGCGCCCGATTGACCCGGCTCTTTATCGTGCCGATGGCGCAATCGGAAATCTCCGCCGCCTCCTCGTAGGAAAAGCCGGCCGCCCCCACCAGGATCAACGCCTCGCGCTGATCGTCGGGCAGCTGCGCGAGCGCATCCCGGAAATCCTGCAGATCCATATGGCCATGCTGCTCCGGATGGGTGGAGAGCTTCGCCGCATAGCTGCCGTCGGCGTCTTCGACCTCGCGGCGGCGTTTGCGGCGTTCGGAAAAATAGGTATTGCGCAGGATGGTGAAGAGCCAAGCCTTGAGGTTGGTCCCTTCCCGGAAGGAATCGAGATGATTCCACGCCTTGTAGAGCGTTTCCTGCACGAGATCGTCCGCGCGCTCCTTATCGCCGCATAGGGACACGGCGAAGGCGCGAAGATTGCTCATCTCGCCCACCAGAGCGTCCTTCAGACTGGCCGAAACCTTCTGGTTCACTTCTTAGACCCGCTCTCTTCAAGGTCTTTCAGAAGTTGCAGAAATCGGTCCGGAATCGGCTCTCGCGCAACCTCGTCGAAGGCTGCGCGAAGCTGGCGGCCGATATGCGCCTGGAGGTCCGACGACAAGCCGTGAGGGTCGTCCATGGCGGCCTTGCCGACTTCGTTTCCCACAGGCGCGCCGTCACTTGCGCCATCCGGCGCGTTCCCTGTTGATAGGTCCATCCTTCCCTTCTCTCCGGAAGGCTCATCCCGAGCCCCGCTCTTTTCTTTTTCAGTCACAAGTCGTCCTTCAATCCGCTCAAAACTGCGCCCGACAGCGGATGCAGGTCCTTCAATCGCGAAGAACGCCTGGAATGTCTGTCGGTTCCGTGCGGGAACCTAGAAAGAAGCATATGTGTTGAATAGCCCGTGAAGACGGTTTTGAGTTGCTACCCTTCGCCCGCCCATGCCATTGGGTTTTCGGGTCAGTCCCACTGAAACATTTTCAGAGACGGAATTTAAATGTCCATTTCGAAAGCGATTGCGCCTCATCTTCCTTATCTGCGCCGATTTGCCAGGGCCCTTTCCGGCACGCAACAGGCCGGTGATGCCTATGTCGCGGCGACGCTCGAGGTCATGGTCGAGGACCCCTCGATTTTCAACACGGAACTAGAGCCTCGCGTTGCCCTCTATCAAACTTTTGTCGGGCTCTGGAATTCCCTGGACGTCAATCGCAAGGCCGATATCTCGACCGATTTGGCCTCGACCATCGACCGCAAGCTGGAGTCGATCACACCGCTGCCGCGCCAAGCGTTCTTGCTCTGCTCTGTGGAGAACTTCACCCCGTCGGAAGCCGCCATCATCCTCGGCCTGAACGAGGATCAGGTGCGCCAGCTCGTCGACGAGGCCGGTCGCGAGATCGCCGAGCAGGTCGCCACCGATGTCCTGATTATCGAGGACGAGCCGATGATCGCCATGGATCTTGAAGGCATCGTCGACGGTCTGGGACACAACGTCACCGGAGTGGCGCGCACGCATAGCGAGGCGATCGATGCGGTGAGCGCCCAGAAGCCGGGCCTGGTCCTGGCGGATATTCAGCTCGCCGACGGCAGTTCCGGTCTCGATGCGGTGAACGAGATTCTCGGTGGCTTCGAGGTTCCGGTGATCTTCATCACCGCCTATCCCGACCGCTTGCTCACCGGCGACCGGCCGGAGCCCGCTTTCCTCATCACCAAGCCCTATCAGCCGGACACGGTGAAGGCGATCATCAGCCAGGCGTTGTTCTTCGAGCGCCGCGCCCATCTGCGCGATCGCTCCGAGGCGAAGGCGTAAGACGGCGAACGCGCCGCGCTGACAGCCGACGGTCTGATCCGAGAACAGAATCCGAATCGAAAAAGGGCGGTCCTGGAAGGGCCGCCCCTTCGTTTGATCGGACAGCTTGACCGCGCCGCCTCAGAGACGGCCGAGCAAGAGCAGGATGATCAGAATAACGAGGATTAACCCGACCACGCCGGACGGGCCGTATCCCCAGGACCGGCTATAGGGCCAGGCCGGCACGGCGCCCAATAGAATAAGAATGAGAATGATGATCAGAATGGTGCCCAGCATGTTGCCTCCTTATGCGGCGCGGATCCGGCGCCCGATATGCAGCGGCTCGCGACGCTGCATTTGCGAATAAAATTCTTTCGGCAATGACGCGGGGCAATTCAGGCCGACGCAAGCGAAAACAAACATGCCGCGCCCCGACGGTGAGAACGCCTCCGAGCCGGTAGCGTAGCCGCCGCGATCCGGAAGCGCTCTCACTTTCCGATTAAACCCGTTCCATCCAGTGATCGACCTCCCGCTCGGCCTCGTCCTTGGCGATGCCGTAACGCTCTTGGATCCGTCCGACGAGCTCCTCGCGGCGGCCTTCCACCCTGTCGAGATCGTCGTTTGTGAGCTTGCCCCATTGCTGCTGGATGTTTCCCTTGAGCTGCTTCCAATTGCCTTCGACTTGGTCCCAATTCATGTCTTCCTCCTTTGATTGCGATTTCGTTTTGGCAGCTGTCCGATCCATCAACGTTCGCTCTTATCCGGCGGTTCCTGGTCCAGTGCTCCACAGCCGGCATGACAGAAAGATTTTTGTTCAGAGACGTGCGCGAGTTCGGAAAACGGCACTCCCGTCACGCTGGCGCCGCCGCGCATCGGATGTCGAGGAGTGGGCTGGAAAAGCAAACGCCCGCGCCGGGGGAGGCTGCGGGCGTTTAAGATTCTCGGCGCCGCTGAGGGGCGAGTTGCGGGGGGATCGCGGCGTTCCGAGAGATAGATAAACGTCGTACTCCAGACGCGGTTCCATCCCGGTGCGACTTAGTCTTTGCAGGGGGGCGCCGAGAGCGCTGAAAAAACTCTTTCTCATCGCGAGAACGAAACGCGCTTCAGTGGGTTAAGCGAAGAGCACCATATCGCCACATGGCAGTCGCGACGGTGCCACCTTGTATTCCGGGCGTCATGGTGAGAAAGCCTTGGCCCTTGTATGGCGCTTGCCGCTGGTTCGGCGCCTCAGGCATCGAGGGATAGATGGAGTCTTGGTTCTCTGATCTTTTTGGGTCGGCGCAGGCCTTCGGCGCGACCCAGTCTGGGAACGGCGTCGCGGATAACGGAACCAAAGCCGGCATGTCTGACCTCCTGTATCTGCAAGCCGTCGGCGAAACGCTTCTTGCCGTCGCGCTGCTCGGCTTGGCGGCGCTCTTGCTTTCCCTTTACTGGCGGTCCGAAACACGCCAGGACCTCACATCCCTCATGTTGCTGCTGCTCGGTGCCACCCTGGGCGTGGCGGGGCTTGCTCACATGGCCGATCTGCTTGGTCTGTGGTCGCCCGCAAGCGGCCTCGCAGCAGGACTGAATGTCGTTGCCGGCTTGATCGGCCTGGGCGCCTTTCTCCTCGTCTGGCGTCTGCTGCCGCGTCTGCGCGGCCGTTTCGCGCGCGACCTCGAAGCCGAGATCGCTGCCCATTCGGTCACCCGCGATGCTCTGGACAAAGCCGAATCGGAATTGCAGCTGCGCATCTCCGCCCATGAGAACGAGTTGGAGCGCATCAAGCAGCGCTTCGAGATCGCGCTGCGCAACTCGCCCATCGGTGTCTTCACCCAAGACACCGATATGCGGTTCACCTGGGTGCACAATCCCCCACCGGGGCTCTCGTCGAAAAATCTGATCGGGCGTCGCGACGAAGAGGTGCTGCCGCCCAGCATTGCCGGTCCCATCGTGGCCGCCAAGCGAAAGGCCATGGCGACCAAGGTGCCCCAAGAGCTGGAGACGAGCTATGAGATCTCCGGCCGCCAGCGCACCCTTTACATCCTGGTCGAGCCCATGCTGAACGATAAGGAGGAACCGGTCGGCACCATTTCCGTCGTCGTCGATATCAGTCAGCGCCGCGCTCAGGAAATGCAGCTGCGCTTGCTGCTGCGAGAGCTGACCCACCGCTCCAAGAACCTCCTGGCCGTGGTCAACGCCATCGCGCGTCAGACCGCCTCGCGCACCGGTTCTGTCGACGCATTCCTGGAGAATTTTAATGCCCGCCTGGTCGCCATAGGGTCGGCCCACGATCTGCTGGTTGCCGACGATTGGCGGGGCGCGTCCCTGAAGAATCTCGTGAAGGCCCAACTCCACACCTATCTCAAGCCGTGCGAGGATCAGATCGAGGTCGAAGGGGAGGACGTCATGCTGAAGCCGGATGCGGTTCAGAATGTCGGACTCGCGCTGCACGAGCTTTTCATCAACGCGCAGAAATATGGCGCGCTCTCCACCCATGATGGCCATGTGAACGTCCATTGGGACGAGCGTGACGGCCGGGGCGTGAAGCTGATCTGGGAAGAAAGCGGTGGACCGAAAGTGCCGCGTCCCGAAAGCATGGGCTTCGGCCGCGTCATGATAGAGACCGTCGTCAGCAAGGCGCTGAATGGTCAGGTCGATTTGTCGTTCGAGCCACAAGGCGTACGCTGCGAGATCGATATTCCGGCGAGCCAGCTCATTCCCGACTAGCACGTCAACTCCGTACGGCACTGTGGGGTGTCAAAAGACCCTCGGTGTCTATACCGTGACCGATGCGCTCTCTCTCAGAGGGAATGAACGGCGGGCCAACTGAGACTTTCATAAACACGACGGCGCCGCGTGATTGAGTGTGAGGCGACCGCTGCTCTGAGGCGGCACGAACGATATTCACTGGGTCAATTCGGGAGATTTAAATGAGTATTTTCGGAAAAATCGTATCGTCCATCTTTGGATCCGACGAGGCGAAGGCCGAGGAGGCCAAAACCGGGGAAGCCAAGCCCGGGGAGGCCAGCGCCCCCGCTGCTGCACCGGCCGAAGCGCCGAAGGCCGAACCCATCACCATCGAAGAAGTCGAGGCGATAATCGCCAAGATCGCCGACAATCGGCCAGGTCAGTACAACTGGAAGCAGTCGATCGTGGATCTGATGAAGCTGCTCGACCTCGACAGCAGCCTCGGCGCCCGCAAGGAGCTGGCGGAGGAGCTTGGCTATACCGGCGCGCTCGACGGGTCCGCCGAGATGAATATCTGGCTGCACAAGCAGGTCATGACCAAGCTTGCCGAGGGTGGCGGGAAGGTTCCCGATAGCCTCAAGGATTAAGCGACGACCGGCTCGACTGGCCGGACCGGTCGCGGGACGGCGGCGTTTCGAATGGAACGCCGGCTTTGTGCCGTTTCGCGATCACCGGCTGTCGTCGAGATCGACCAGGCCCCGCTGGTAAGCCGGTAGGGTCTCCGGGATCACGACCTCCAGCGCCGCTCTGGCGACGGAAAACTCGGCCGGCGTCTGGCTGCGGATATCGCCATCCACATTGATCGGTTTCGGCCGCGATGTCTTGAGCCGCACGGCCCGCGCAGCTTGTCGTTTCAACGTCTCGAGCTCGCCGTCAAGCCCGAATCGTAGGCTCGCCACACAGGCGACGAGCTCCATGAAGGTGCCCGGCCGCACCACATAGATATTCAGTTTTCCATCGTCGATCGCCGCCTCTTCCGCCACCACCAGCCCGCCGCCGTGAAACCGCCCGTTCCCGACACTGACCTGGTGGACCATGCCTTTCCAATAAGTGCGGTCGTCCACCTCGATCGAGACATGGAATGGCTTGGCCTCGCGGATCGCTTCCCGGAAGCTCACCGCGTAGCTCAAGATTCGCAACGAACGTTTCAGATCCTTCGACTGAAGCTCGCTCACCCTCGTAGCGACACCGACGCTCGCCACGTTGAGAAAGGGATGGCCGTTCACCATGCCCACGTCGATGCGGTGGGTCCGGGGGCCTAAGGCGATCTCCGCTGCTCGATGCGGCGCCTCCGGCAAGCTCAAGGTTCGCGCGAAATCGTTTGCCGTGCCCAGAGGCAAGACGCCGAGCGGTTTTTGGAGTTGCAGCAACACGGGCAGGGCGGAAGAGATCGTCCCGTCGCCTCCGCCGATCACGATCCGCTCCGCTCCGCGGCCGTGCTCCTTCAGTGCATCCGACATCGCCTCGGCGCTGCCGACCTCCATCAGCGTCGCTTCGGGCTCCTCGGCGAATCGCTCCTTGAGCTGCGGCAGGGTCTCTTCGGCGCGGGAGGCGTCGGGGTTGATCAGGACGAGCAGGCGCATGGGTGTCAGTGATACGGGTGTCGGTGATTCCGATAGGGCCCGATGGGTCTTCAGCGGACCGGTCTTGAACGGTGTCTCAGGCTGGACGTCTCTTCCGTGACGAAAGCGCTGCGTAAACCTCTCGTGATCGCTTGTGGGGGGAATTTGATTTGAGGAACCCCGGTTTGCATACCCATTTTACCCTCAAGCAAAGCGTGACATCCCAATTTCGAGGATGCCGGAAAAGGAAAGACTCATGATCACCAGGCGCGAACTTGGAATAGGGGCTCTCTCTCTTGCAGGCATAGCCGGGCTCAAGGTCCTTGCCCCACAAGAAACGGCGGCCAAGGCCAGAAAGTTCGAGGTAAGCTACACTCCGGCGGAATGGAAGGAGCGGCTGACCCCCATGCAGTACTACGTGCTGCGCGAGGAGGGGACCGAGCGTCCCTATACCAGCCCGCTTAATAGGGAAAAGCGCCAAGGCACGTTTCATTGCGCCGGCTGCGAGCAGGCGCTCTTCTCGTCCAAGACCAAGTTCGATAGCGGCACCGGCTGGCCGAGTTTCTGGGCGCCGATCGAGGGCAAGGTCGAGCAATCCCGCGACACGTCTCTCGGCATCGTCCGCCAGGAGGTCCATTGCAGCCGTTGCGGCGGCCATCTCGGCCATGTCTTCGAGGACGGGCCGAAGCCCACCGGCCTGCGCTACTGCATCAACGGCGCTGCGCTCACCTTCGCGGCGGCGGCCGCATAAGGCGCAACCCGCGGAATCAGATTGTCAGGAGAAAGAGTTGGCTCCCCGGGCCGGACTCGAACCAGCGACCCAGCGGTTAACAGCCGCTTGCTCTACCAACTGAGCTACCGGGGAGCAGGGCGCGGCGGCGAACGTCATATCGCCGACACGCGCGAGAGGGCGTCATAGCAAAAGCCGCCTGGCCTTTAAAGGCTTTTACGCACCTTCGGAACATAGAAATGGCGCAGGCCATTTTTCAAGCACGATTGAAAGCCGGCGAGGCACCCCTTATCTGCGCCTGTCGTCAGCGTTTTCGCCCTACGGGCCCGGAGCTAGAAAATCCATTGGCTAAGAAGGTCAAATTCGCCGATCGCCATATTCACATTCCGGGGTCGCGCATCGTGCGCATCGCCATCGGCGTGACGCTGGTGATCTTTGGAATCCTGGGCTTCCTGCCTGTTCTGGGCTTCTGGATGATTCCGCTCGGTCTCCTGGTTCTCTCCATCGATATTCCGATCGTCCGGCGCTGGCGTCGCCAGCTCACGGTATGGTGGCACCGCAAGAAGGAAGAAAGATCGGCGCGGAAAAGCGCTGCCGCGGACGCGCACGGCCTTCAGCGCCGGCGCCCCGGAAAGGCGGCCCGGCGAAAGGAATCGATGGAAACGCGTTAGAAATTGGAGGCCACGCCCGGAATCGAACCGGGGTACACGGATTTGCAGTCCGTTGCGTCACCACTCCGCCACGTGGCCTAATGATATGCGAATAGCGATTGGATCGCCCAGCAAGGCGTTACTAAGTGTCGCGTGTGATTGCGTCAACAAGCCTTCGCCTATGTGGCGCAAAATCGTCGCCAAATCGTAAGCTCGCGGCTAAGTTCCATGTCGTTTCGAGAAGAAGAGACATGCCACGAGAAAACCGAAACAAAACTGTAGAGGGGGCCATCGCCGTGAAGGCACCTCAGGGGATCGATTTCGAAGCCGCCCGCCAAACCATGGTGGAATCCCAGCTGCGCACCGCCGGCGTCAACGATCGCCGGCTGATCGCTGCCATGGGGAGCGTGCCGCGCGAGCGTTTCGTAAGCCCGGCGAACCGGGCTCTGGCCTATATGGACGACGCTGTTCCCGTCGAGGCTGGATCCGGCGAGATGCCGCGCTATCTGCTGGCGCCCATGGTGCTGGCCCGCATGATCCAGACTGCCGATCTGGGGGCGGATGAGCGGGTTCTCGTCGTCGGCTGCGCCAGCGGCTATTCCGTGGCCGTGCTGTCGGAGCTTGTGCGTGAGGTGATCGGCGTTGAATCGGATGATGCGCTCGCCGCGCAAGCGGAAAGCAATCTCGCCGCGTTGAGCGCCACCAATACGCGTATTTTTCGCGGTCCACTCACCGACGGTGCTGCGTCAGAGGGCCCCTATGACCTGATACTTCTGGGTGGTAGCGTTCCGGCCATTCCAACTGCCTTGGAAGAGCAGGTGAAAGAGGGAGGACGGATCGTCGGGGTCGTGTCGAACGGGATGCAGGGGACCGTCTTCCTATTTGTGAAGACGGATGGAGAACTGGCTGCGTTGCCGCAATTCTCCGCCGGCGCCAAACCGCTGCCGGGCTTCGTCCGCGAGGCCGTCTTCGACTTCTAGCAAGATTTCTATCCAAGCGTGTATCGACTGTTGCGCCCTTCACACAGGGCGCTGATGTTTTTCGGAAATTTGGATTTCTGACCGAGTCAGACTATGTCTAAAAACGCCGCGCTGCTCTAAAGTGCATTCGCGGCATGAGGCAAGGGGCCGTCTCATATGCAGGGGAATGGTTTGCGTATCCAAAAAATCCAGACAGCCATCAGGCAAGCTGGATCGCTGGCGTTCGTGCTTGGCGGTGCTCTGCTCGTGAGCGCGCCGGCCTCCGGCGAATCTCTGCAGCAAGCCCTGGCCAACGCCTATCTCGTCAATCCGACCTTGAACGCGGAGCGGGCGAATCTGCGCGCCACCGACGAGAATCTGCCCATCGCAAAATCGAATTTGCGGCCGCAGATCCTGGGGAACGCATCGAAGAGCTATATCAATCAGAACAGCAATGGTCCGACTGGCACTGGGACCGGCATTTCGGACGGCTCCGGCTCTGGCGTGGACTTCACCACGTTCACCACCGACGGTGTGACGCGACCGTTCAGCATGGGTGTGTCGCTCAGCCAAACGATCTTTGCCGGCTTCCAGAATGTCAACGCCATCCGGCAGGCGAAATCGGGCATCCAGGCGGCCCGCGAGGCCTTGCGCTACGCCGAGCAGCAGGTGCTGCTCCAGGCGACCATCGCCTATGTGGACGTGGTGCGCGACGAGGCGGTCATTCGCCTGCGTGAGAACAACGTCAAGGTCCTCACCGAGCAGCTGCAGCAGACCCGCGACCGCTTCGAGGTCGGCGAGGTGACCCGCACCGATGTGGCCCAGGCGGAAGCCCGCCGGGCCGACGCGCTTTCGAGTTTGAGCGTCGCCCAGGCCAATCTGAAGGCCAGCCGCGCCACCTACGAGCAGGTCATCGGCAACCCGCCGGGAAGCCTCGCCAAGCCGTCCTCGATCATGCATCTGCTGCCTCGCAGCTTGAGCCAGGCCAAGACCCTGGGCGATGCCGAGAATCCGCAGGTTCTCAACGCCGTCTACCTTGAGGAGGCCTCGCTCTACGTGGTCAACCAGATCACCGGCGAGTTGCTGCCCCAGGTCTCCCTCGAGGCGGGTTATCAGAAGGATTACGACCTTTCGACCCAGCTGGACGAGCAAGAGGCCACCACCATCACCGGCCGGGTCACCGTGCCGCTCTATCAGGGCGGCGGGGTCGCGGCCCGCGTCCGCCAGGCCAAGGAAGACAATCACCGTCTGAAGAAGCTGGTGGAGGAGGCGCGGCTCGCCGTCCATGCCGACGTGATCTCGTCCTGGGGCGTGCTGCAGTCGACGGGCGCCACGATTCGCTCCGCCGAATCCGCCGTGCGCGCCAACAAGATCGCGCTCGCCGGCGTCCGCGAGGAGGCCCAGGTCGGCCAGCGCACCACGCTCGACGTGCTGAATGCCCAGCTCGAATACCTGGAATCCCAGATCAATCTGGTGACTGCGTTGCGCGATCGCGTGGTGGCGGAATATGCGCTTTATGCCGCCATCGGCCGCATGGATGCCCAGACGCTCGGTCTGAACGTCCCGTACTACGATCCGTTCGAGCACTACGATACGGTGAAGAACAAATGGTTCGGTCTGCGGCCGCCTTCGCCGCCTCTGCCCGACGAGTAGGCCGGCCGTTAACCATAGGCGGAACCGAGGGTCTGCCAACCAATCCGAGACTTGTACGTTAAGCCTATGTTAAGCTCCGCGCACGCTGGGGGTAGCGAGCAGTATCGCCATTGGCGATGCCAGTTTTGAATTGCGGCAAGAGGTTTGAGTTATGAGCAGTACCGATCGGGCCCCGGAACCCACGATGGAGGAGATTCTGGCGTCCATCCGGCGCATTATCTCCGAGGAAGAGAACAACGACGCCCCGGACACAACGGCTGCCGCCGAGGACGAGGAGTACGACTACGGTCCGCCTCCGGCGCAAGTCCGGCAAGCCGCTCCGGCAGACGAGACCGCCGAGGCGGCGTCGGAGCAGGAGACTTCGGAACAGGACTCTCCTCAGCCCGAAGCCGATGCCGAGTTCGCCGAAGAGCCGGTTGAGGAGCTCACCGTTGCGATCGAGCCGGAAGAGAACGCCTCCGACGAGGAAATCCTCGAGCTTGGCGATCTGACCGGCGGTGCGCCCGAAGAGGCGGCTCCCGAACAGCCCGCCCCGGAAGAGCAGGTCGCGCAGCAGCCGACTGCCCAGGAGGCGGTTGCGCAAGAATCGGTTCCTCAAGAGCCC
This sequence comes from Methyloligella sp. ZOD6, assembly GCA_050110875.1. GTDB lineage: Bacteria > Pseudomonadota > Alphaproteobacteria > Rhizobiales > Methyloligellaceae > Methyloligella. The sequence continues at coordinate 543,308 of CP188828.1, read as the reverse complement.
GCCGCCCAGGAGCCGGCTCCTCAGGAACCGGCGGCAGAGGAGCCTGTGGCCGGGGAAGCGGCGGCCGGAGAGGAGCCTCTCGAGCTTTCGGAAGACTTCAATTTCGCCTTCGAGGAAGAAGAGCATGACGATGCCGGCGAGGCGTTGGTGCGGGAGACCTCGGCCCTGGAAGCCGCCATCGCGGCGCTGAAGGGGGATCAGGCACGCGCAGCAGCGTCGCAAGGTTCGGAGCCCGAAAGGGACAGCGCGGCCCGGGACGAGGAGTTCGAGGAACCCTCTCTGGAAAATGTGCTGCAGGAAGCCTCGGCCGAAGATGAGGACGCCGATATCGGTTCCGTCGAGACCTACGACAGCGAGGACGACGAGGGTTTGGCCGAAGACGCGGCCGCTTTCCCCGGGGCGTACCATGCGGAACGCCGCAACGGCACCGGCCATCGCGAGACCGCCGATTTCGGTTACGTGGCCTCCGGCGGTCCGCTGGAGGAGACGGTGAAGGACATGCTTCGTCCCATGCTCCGCGAGTGGCTCGATCAGAATATGGACCGCTTGCTCCAGGAAGCGCTTCACGAAGAGCTTCAGGCGGGAACCAAGCATCCGCGCAACTAGCGGCCGGACCGGACGGCGTCGCCAATAGATCTTCCTCGGCGAAGAGTCGCTATGCGAACCCGCGCGGCGCCGGCCCGTGGCGCCGCCGCCCTTGTGCTCAAGCGTTCTTCCGCTCTATTGACAGCTTCCGAATTGACATCCTCTCGGTCGTCGGCGTAGGAGGCGCCGGCGACTGACCTTGTGAGATCCCGGCGCCATGCTCGATAAAACCTACCAGCCCGCCGCCATCGAAGGCGCGATCTTCCGCGCTTGGGAAGAGGCCGAAGCCTTTGCAGCAGGGGCGGGGAGCGCTGGCGGCCAGCCATACGCCATCGTCATCCCGCCACCCAACGTCACCGGCTCCCTGCATATGGGCCACGCCCTGAACAACACGCTTCAGGACGTGCTGGTCCGTTTCGAGCGCATGCGCGGCAAGGATGTGCTCTGGCAGCCCGGCATGGACCATGCGGGCATCGCCACCCAGATGGTCGTCGAGCGCCAGCTCATGGAGCATCAGGAGCCGGATCGCCGCGCCATGGGCCGCGAGAAGTTCATCGAGCGTGTCTGGCAGTGGAAGGAGGAGTCCGGCGGCAAGATCCTCTCCCAGCTCCAGCGCCTTGGCTGCTCCTGCGACTGGAGCCGCGAGCGCTTCACCATGGATGACGGCCTCTCCACGGCCGTTCGCAAGGTCTTCGTCGAGCTCTACGAGGCGGGGCTGATCTACAAGGATAAGCGCCTGGTCAATTGGGACCCGAAGCTGCTGACCGCCATCTCCGATCTGGAGGTCGAGCAGGTCGAGGTCAACGGCCATCTCTGGCATTTCCGCTACCCGCTGGAAGGCGTCGAATTCGACGCCGACGATCCGTCCACCTATATCGTCGTCGCCACGACCCGGCCCGAGACCATGCTGGGCGATACCGCCGTCGCCGTCCATCCGGAGGACGAGCGCTATACGGATCTGATCGGTAAAAACGTCATCCTGCCCCTGGTCGGCCGGCGCATTCCCATCGTCGCCGACGAATACTCCGATCCGGAGAAGGGGTCCGGCGCGGTCAAGATCACCCCCGCTCACGACTTCAACGACTTCGAGGTCGGCAAGCGTCACGCGCTGCCCATGATCAGCATCCTCGATGTCGAGGGGAACGTTGTCCTGGAGGGCAACGAAGACTTCACACGCGATGTCAGCGAGAGCGCGGAACTGACTCAGACGATTCGAGAATTGCACGGCCAAGACCGCTTCGCCGCCCGCAAAGCTGTCGTCGCCAGGATGGACGCGCAGGGGCTCCTCGCCGAGATCGAGGATAATCGCCATGCCGTCCCCCACGGCGACCGCTCCGGCGTCGTCATCGAGCCCTTCCTGACCGACCAATGGTACGTCGACGCCAAGACCCTGGCGAAGCCGGCCATCGAAGCCGTCCGCCGCGGCCAGACGGGCTTCACCCCGAAGAACTGGGAGAACACCTATTTCCACTGGATGGAGAACATCCAGCCCTGGTGCATCTCCCGCCAGCTCTGGTGGGGTCACCAGATCCCCGCCTGGTACGGACCGGACGGCAAGGTCTTCGTCGCATCCGGCGAGGCGGAGGCGAAGGCCAAGGCCGAGAAGCACTATGGCAAGCCGGCCGAGCTGACCCAGGACGAGGACGTTCTCGACACCTGGTTCTCCTCAGGTCTGTGGCCGTTCTCGACCCTGGGCTGGCCGGACGAGACCGAGGCCCTGAAGCGCTACTACCCGACCTCCGTCCTGGTCACCGGCTTCGACATCATCTTCTTCTGGATCGCCCGCATGATGATGCTGGGCCTCCACTTCATGGAGGAGGTCCCGTTCCACCGGGTCTACATCCATGCCCTGGTCCGCGACGAGAAAGGCCAGAAGATGTCGAAATCCAAGGGGAACGTCATCGATCCCCTTGATTTGATTGAGCAATATGGTGCCGACGCCTTGCGCTTTACCCTCGCGGCCATGGAGGCGCAGGGGCGCGATATCAAGCTTTCCACCGCCCGTGTCGAAGGCTACCGCAACTTCGCCACCAAGCTCTGGAACGCCGCGCGCTTCGCCCAGATGAACGAATGCGCGCCCGTCGAAGGCTTCGATCCGAAGAGCGCCGCGTTGACGGTCAATCGCTGGATTGCCGGCGAGAGCGAGCGCGCCGCGGCCAGGGTCACCGAGGCGCTGGAGAATTTCCGTTTTAACGACGCCGCCGGCGCCATCTACCACTTCCTGTGGCACATTTTCTGCGACTGGTATCTGGAACTCATCAAGCCCGTCCTCATGGGCGATGACGAAGAGGCCAAGCGCGAGACCCGCGCCATGGCCGGATTCGTTCTCGACCGGGCCCTGAAGCTGCTGCACCCCTTCATGCCCTTCGTCACCGAGGAGCTGTGGGCCAAGCTGGGCGAGGGGCGGGAGCGGGTTCTCATGCTGAGCCCCTGGCCGACGCATCTGGGGCTGGAGAACGCGGAAGCGGATGCCGAGATCGATTGGGTCATCCGCTTCGTCACCGAGATCCGCTCCGTCCGGGCCGAGATGAACGTTCCCGCCGGTGCCCGGGTCCCTCTGATCGTCTCAGGCGCGGGCAAGGAGAGCGCGGCTCGGCTCACCCGCCATGACGAGACCCTGAAACGCCTTGCGCGGCTTGAGAGCATCGAGACCGGCGAAGCGCCGAAAGGGGCGCTCCAGATCGTCCTCGACGAGGCGATCCTCGCCCTGCCGCTCGCCGGCGTCATCGATGTCGCGGCGGAATCGGCGCGCCTCAAGAAGGAGATCGACAAGGTCTCCAAGGAAATCGGCCAGCTCACAGCCAAGCTGGCCAACGAAAAATTCGTTTCCCGCGCCCCCGAGCACGTCGTCGAGGAGCAGCGGGAGCGGAAATCCGAGGCCGAAGCCACCGCCGCCCGTCTCAACCAGGCGTTGGACCGTCTGCAGGCGGTTCTTTAGGTGCCGATCCGGCAGGTTTACGAGCCGTTGCCGGAATCCCGATAGACTGTGTTAAATCCGCAACGAAGTGAGGCATTTACGCCTCCTTTGCGCCATAAAACCTTGCTACCTGCTGGCACTAGCAGAAAAGAATGCGGCAAGGGCTCACGCGGGCCCCAATGGCTGCTTCGCCTGCTCTGGGGAGGGCAGGTATTGAGGCGAGTTGAGTGAGGTTTGGGGAGGTTGATGGCGAGCCCGCCTGACGCCATCTTTCGGGATCATTGAGACGCTCCCATCGGACGCCAAGGAATGGACGCTAAGACCTTCGATAAGTCGCGCTTGCCGAGCCGGCATGTGACGGAGGGCCCGAGCCGGGCACCGCACCGTTCGTATTATTACGCCATGGGGCTGTCGAAGAAGCAGATCCATCAGCCCTTCGTCGGCGTGGCGACCTGCTGGAACGAAGCCGCCCCCTGCAATATCTCGCTGATGCGTCAGGCCCAGGCGGTGAAGCAGGGTGTCGCGTCCGCTCAAGGCACGCCCCGCGAATTCTGCACCATCACCGTCACCGACGGCATCGCCATGGGCCATCAGGGCATGAAATCCTCGCTGCCGTCCCGCGAGGTGATCGCCGATTCCGTCGAGCTCACCATGCGCGGCCATTCCTACGACGCCCTGGTCGGCATGGCCGGCTGCGACAAGTCTCTGCCCGGCATGATGATGGCCATGGTCCGCCTCAACGTGCCCTCCATCTTCATCTATGGCGGCTCGATCCTGCCCGGCACCTTCAAGGGCAAGCCGGTCACGGTTCAGGACGTCTTCGAGGCGGTCGGCCAGCACTCCGTCGGCAACATGTCCGACGAGGATCTTCAGGCCCTGGAAGAGGTCGCATGCCCGTCTGCCGGCGCCTGCGGCGCCCAGTTCACCGCCAACACCATGGCCATGGTCTCCGAGGCCATCGGCCTGGCCCTGCCGTATTCGGCCGGCGCGCCCGCGCCTTACGAGATGCGCGACAAGTTCTGCAGCGCCGCCGGCGCCAAGGTGATGGATCTCATCGCCATGAATATCCGGCCGCGCGATATCGTCACCCGCAAGGCGCTGGAGAATGCCGCGGCGGTCGTTGCGGCCTCCGGCGGCTCCACCAATGCCGCGCTGCACCTGCCGGCCATCGCCAATGAATGCGGCATCAAATTCGATCTCTTCGACGTTGCCGAGATCTTCCGCAAGACGCCCTATATCGCCGATCTGAAGCCGGGCGGACGCTATGTCGCCAAGGATCTTTTCGAGGCCGGCGGCATCCCGCTGGTCATGAAGACCCTGCTGGAGCACGGCTATATGCACGGCGATTGCCTCACGGTCACCGGCCGCACCATCGAGGAAAATCTGGCCAGGGTGCAGTGGAATCCGGATCAGGATGTCGTCCGCCCGGCCGACAATCCCATTTCCAAGACCGGCGGCGTTGTGGAGCTGCGCGGCAGCCTCGCGCCCGAGGGCGGCATCGTGAAGGTCGCCGGCCTCGCCAATCTGAAATTCCGCGGTCCCGCCCGCTGCTTCGACTGCGAGGAGGACGCCTTCGCGGCCGTCTCCAAGCGGCAATACGAGGAGGGCGAGGTTCTCGTCATCCGCTACGAGGGGCCGAAAGGCGGTCCCGGCATGCGCGAGATGCTGTCCACCACCGCGGCACTCTACGGCCAGGGCATGGGCGACAAGGTCGCGCTGATCACCGACGGCCGTTTCTCCGGCGCCACCCGCGGCTTCTGCGTCGGCCATGTCGGTCCCGAGGCGGCTGTTTGCGGCCCCATCGCGCTGATCCGCGACGGCGACATGATCACCCTCGATGCAGAAGAAGGCATTCTCGATCTCGAGGTCGACGCGGCCGAGCTCGAAGAGCGCAAGAAGAGCTGGAAGGAACCGGCGCCGAAATTCGGCTCTGGCGCCATCTGGAAATATGTCGAGCAGGTGGGGGCCGCCCGCGACGGCGCGGTGACCCATCCCGGCGGCAAAGCGGAAGTGGACTGCTATGCAGATGTCTAGCCGAGTGGCTCTGATCACTGCCGCGGCTGGCGTTCTTGCCTTCTGGCTCAACCCGGCACCGGCGGAAACACCCGTTCAGGGCAGCAGCACCGCCGATGCCGTCTCTGCCGGCGTATTCTCGTCCGCCACCGCCGCGTACCGGCAAGGCGTTTCCGCCGTCCAGTCCGGTGCGGTCGAAGAGGGGCTTCCGGCTCTGCGCTACGCTGCCGAGCGCGGCGTGCTCGGCGCCCAGCTCCGCCTGGCCGAGCTTTATGCCAAGGGCGGTCCCATTCCGAAGGACGACGCCCAGGCCTTCACCTATTACCGGCAGATCGCCGATACCTATGCGGAGATCCGCCCGCGCAGCCCGGTGGCGAAATACGTCGCCGATTCCTTCGTCGCCCTGGGCCGCTATCAGCTCGCCGGTATCCCGAAGATCGGCCTGAAAGCCGATCCCAAGCGCGCCGCCGACCTCTTCGGCCATGCGGCCAGCTATTTCGGCGATGCCGAGGCGCAATACGAGCTTGCCCAGCTCTACCTGTCCGGCATGGGTGTGAAGCGCAATCTCCGCCTCGGCGCAAACTGGCTGGCCATGGCCGCACGCAAGCAGCACCCCGAGTCTCAGGCCATGCTTGGCGAGATGCTATGGCGCAGCGATGACGGCAGCAGCCGCTATGTGCGCGGCCTGGCGCTGATCGCGCTGGCCCATCACAACGCCTCGACCTCCGGCGAGGAGCCGACCTGGATCAAGGATCTGTATGGCGAGGCGTTCAGCAATATCGACGACGAGACACGCCGTGCCGTGGAAGCGGCGACCCCGCGCTGGGGCGGACCGCGCGTCGCCATCGTGCCCGCAAATCAACCCAAAGAGACGGCCGAGAAGCGTTCCATCGGATCGCGCATCGGCGGTTTCATCCTGGGAGGCGCGGCCTCCGATGCAGAGCCGGACGAGGATCCGGCCCTAACCGCGGAGACTGTCTCCGGCGATGCCATCGTCGCCCCGGAAGGTATGGGGGAGCCGATCATCAGCCTGCAGGGCATGAACGCCGTGGGCGATCAGAATTCTGCTTCGGCTTCCAACGCCGTTCCGCCCTCGGGCGTCATGCCGTCCGATATAGGGGGCAACGCCACGGGCGTTTCCATGGGCTTCAGCGGCGCGCCAGCCGGCCTGCAATAGGCGCTTCAACTCAGAGCGACAGTTCGATCCAGATCGGCACGTGATCCGACGGCTTCTCCCAGCCCCGGGGCGCCGTATCGATCTCGCACGCTTGCAGCCGGTCGGCGGCCTGGGGCGAGAGCAGCAGGTGATCGATCCGCAAGCCCCGGTTCTTCTGCCAGGCGCCCGCCTGGTAATCCCAGAACGTGTATTGATGGGCCTCGTCATGGCAGGCCCGGAAGGCATCCGTGAGTCCGAGATTGAGCAGGCTGCGGAAATGCGCCCGGGTTTCGGGCTTGAAGAGCGCATCGTCCACCCAGGCGGCCGGATTGTAGACGTCGTCCGGCATGGGGATGACGTTGTAATCGCCAGCCATGACCATGGGCTCCTCATATGTGAGAAGCTCAGCCGCCCGCGCCTTCAGCCGCTCCATCCAGGCCAGCTTGTAATCGTATTTCGGGCTGTCCGCCGGATTGCCGTTGGGCAGATAGAGATTGGCGATCCGCACCACCCCGGACGGCACCGAGACCACCGCCTCCAGATAACGTGCCTGCTCGTCCGCGTCGTCGCCGGCGAGCCGTGGGGTCGTCTCGTCGAAGGGGAGCTTGGAGAGCAGGGCCACCCCGTTGAAGCCCTTCTGACCGTGCACGGCGACGTTATAGCCGAGCTCCTCGAAGACTTCCGACGGGAAAGCCTCGTCGACGCATTTGATCTCCTGCAGGCAGGCGATGTCGGGCGAGGCATCCTTCAGCCAGGTCAGCAGCGTGTCGATCCGGGCCTTGATGCCGTTGATGTTCCAGGTGGCGATTTTCATGGGAGCTCAGCCGAACCTCTCAATCGTCATGCCCTGACGGTGCAGCGAATCTAAACGGTCCGAATGGCCCGCAGAGCAAGCTGAGAAGTAACGGCATGGACCCCCGGGTCAAGCCCGGGGTGACGAAACCGTGCTTGTCCCTAAAGCGAGAAGCTGGTCCCGCAACCGCAGGACGCGGTGGCGTTCGGGTTGTTCACCTTGAAATGGGCGCCGATCAAATCGTCCACGAAATCGATCTCGCTGCCTTCCACGAAGGGCACCGACATGGAATCGATGATGACCCGCGCGCCGTCGCGTCCGATATCGATATCGTCCGCCTCGCGGTCTCGCACCAGGTCGAACCGGTACTGGAAGCCCGAGCAGCCGCCGCCTTCGACGGTCACCCGCAGCATGGTTTCCGGCGATTCCGCCTTGAGGATCTCGGCGATCCGCTGGACCGCGCTATCGCTTATGGTGATGGACGCTTCGCTCATCCTGGGTTAGGTCTGCCTGCGGTTGAAAGAATTCAAGATCGATATGCGAAGGGCCGAGGCCTTTCGCTTGAAATATCATAACAGAGAGATAGGGGAGCGGCCCGGCTTGTCAATCGCTGACGGGCCGTTCGATGCGCTGACCGACAACCTCCAAATCAGCATCATGTATGCCGCGCAAGCCGGCGGCCCGGCGCCCTATGCCGTCGATCCGGCCGTGAGCAGAGGGCGCTACGTGCCGGAGCCGAAGAGCCCGACCCGCTCGCCGTTCCAGCGCGATAGGGACCGTATCGTTCACGCGACCGCCTTCCGCCGTCTGACCCACAAGACCCAGGTCTTCATCTATCACGAGGGCGATCATTACCGCACACGCCTGACTCATAGCCTGGAGGTGGCCCAGATCGCCCGCTCCATGGCGCGCACCCTGGGCCTTGACGAGGACCTCACCGAAGCGGTGGCGCTTGCCCACGATCTCGGCCATTCCCCGTTCGGCCATGCGGGCGAGCGGACGCTGGATCGGGCGATGCAAGGGTTTGGCGGCTTCGACCACAACGCCCAAAGCCTGCGCGTGGTGACCGAGCTGGAGCGGAAATATGCCGGATTCGACGGGCTGAACCTGACCTGGGAGACCTTGGAAGGCCTCGTGAAGCATAACGGCCCGCTGGAAGGCGAGGGCGCGTCGGAAGCGGCGCCGGCCCCGGTGCGCAACTATAACGCCAGGCACGATCTTGAGCTCGGCACTTACGCCTATCTCGAGGCGCAATTCGCCAGCCTCGCCGACGATATCGCCTATAACAATCACGACGTGGAGGACGGCTTCCGGTTCGGCTGCTTCTGCTTGGAGGAGCTGGGCGAGATCTCCCTGGTCGGCATCATTCTCGAGGAGCTCAAATGGCGCTACCCAGGGCTCGAGACGCCGCGACTTCTGAACGAGCTGAACCGGCGGCTGATCACCCGGATGATCAACGACGCGCGCCAGGAGATGTTGAAACGACTTCAGGCCCTCGCACCGGAAAGCCCAGACGATATCCGTTATGCCGGCCGGCCGATGGCCGCCTTCTCAGAGGAGATGACGGCTGAGCTGCAGACCTTGCGTGATTTTCTCACCGAGCGGGTCTACCGCCACGACCGGGTCATGGCGATCATGCGCCAAGCCGAGCAGGTGGTCGCCGATCTTTTCCAACGCTATAACGACGACGCCGATGCCTTGCCGGCCAGTTGGAGCGACCAGGCACCGGATCGTGGTTCACCCGCCTATGCCCGCCATATTTGCGATTTTATCGCCGGCATGACCGACCGTTACGCTCTCGCCGAGCATGCCCGCCTGTTTGACGCGACCCCGGACTTGCGCTAGGCCGCGCCGCCTTACTCTCGGATTTTGATCATGGATGTCTTCGCCCCCTTTTACGACGCGGTTCTGAGCGCCGTCGCCAAGCTTCAGGATGAAGGTGCGGTCCCCGCCGACGCCAAGCTCTCCGGCATCACCGTGGAACCGCCGCGCGAGGCCGGCCACGGCGATCTCGCCACAAATGCCGCTATGGTGCTGGCCAAGCCCGCCAAGACGAAGCCGCGGGATCTCGCCGAGCGGCTGGTGCCGCTGATCGCGGCCCATGAGGATGTCGAAAGGGTAGAGATCGCCGGACCGGGCTTCCTCAATCTCACCCTGAAGCAGAGTTTCTGGCCGGGTGTGGTGCGCACCGTGCTGAAGCAGGGGGAAGCGTTCGGCAGCAGCGATATGGGGGCCGGGCAGAAGGTCAACGTGGAATACGTCTCCGCAAACCCGACAGGGCCGATGCATGTCGGTCATTGCCGGGGCGCGGTGTTCGGCGATGCGCTTGCGAACCTGCTCGCCTTCACCGGCCATGACGTAACATGCGAGTACTACGTCAACGATGCGGGGGCCCAGATCGATGTGCTCGGCCGCTCTGCCTATTTGCGTTACCGCGAAGCGCTCGGCGAAGAGATCGGCGAAATTCCGGAAGGACTTTATCCCGGCGACTATCTGAAGCCTCTTGGCGAGGCTCTGGCGCAGAAATATGGGGATAAGCTGTTGAAATCCGACGAGTCGGACTGGCTTCCCACCGTCAAGCTCGAAGCCGTGGATGCCATGCTGGCTCTCATCAAGGATGATCTCAGCAAGCTAGGTATCGGTCACGACGTGTTTTTCTCCGAGCGATCCATGCTCGAAGGCGAGAACCTCGTGCTGGAAACCATTGCCGACCTGAAGGCAAAGGGCGTGGTCTATGAGGGGCGGCTACCACCGCCCAAAGGTCAGGTCGACGAAGACTGGGAAGACCGGGAACAGCTGCTTTTCCGCTCCACCGAGTTCGGCGACGATCTCGACCGCGCGCTGCTGAAGTCGGACGGCTCGCCGACATATTTCGCTTCAGACATTGCCTATCACCGCGAGAAGTTCAGACGCGGCTTTAACAATATGATCGACGTTTGGGGCGCCGATCATTCCGGGCATGTGAAGCGCATGAAGGCGGCGCTCAAGGCCTTGCTCGGCGACGAGGCGGATCTGGATATTAAGCTTTGTCAGCTGGTTCGCTTGTTTCGGTCTGGCACGCCTGTAAAGATGTCTAAACGCGCCGGGACGTTCGTGACCTTGCGGGACGTCGTGGACGAGGTGGGCCCCGGTCCGGTTCGTTTCATGATGTTGTTTCGGAAGAACGACGCGCCGCTCGATTTCGACTTTGCGAAGGTCACCGAGCAGTCACGCGACAACCCGGTGTTCTACGTTCAGTATGCCCATGCCAGGGCGTGTTCGGTGTTGCGTAATGTGCGGGAGATCTTTCCCGCTTTCGACCCAGAGGGTGACGCGTTGGGACAGGCCGCAATAGATCTGTTGAATGACGAAGCAGAGCTGGCTCTGATTCGCCGCATGGCCGACTACCCGCGGATCGTGCAAGGGGCGGCCTCTGCCCATGAACCGCATCGTATTGCATTCTACCTGCATGACCTTGCGAGTGACTTCCATAGCCTCTGGAATCGAGGCAAAGACTCGCCACAATTACGATTTATTCACCAAAACGACCCAGATTTGACGAATTCTCGTGTTGCGCTTGTGTCATCTGTCAAGCGCATTTTGTCGTCTGGATTGGGCATCCTTGGCGTCGAACCCGTTGAAGAGTTGCACTAAACCCCTGGGCATTGGGGTTTGAGGGAGTAGCCATGTCTATCAAAGATCAGCAGGCTGGTGGGCCTACGCACGCAGCACAGGGCCATCAGGACTACGGGCCCCAGGGGCAGCGCTCCCGGCAGGCCGCACCGCGTCCGAGAGCCGCGACCGGACTTGCCGCTGGATCGACGATGTTCGCGCGAATGCCGGCCTACACACCCGTGACCCGGGCTCCCGAGCAGCCTTATCCTCAGGATCCCGGTTACGATACCCAGCAGGATCCCGGTTACGATACCCAGCCCGCGGCGAACGGCTATTACGACGAAACCGCCCAAGGCGGTGCCTATCAAGGCCAGGCCTACGCCAACGAGCAGGGCTACGAGGCGCAAGGCTACGAGGCGCAGCCTTACGGCGATCAAGCCTATGCCGAGCAGCCTTACCCAGAGCAGCCTTACGGCGAACAGGCCTATGCGCAGCAGCCTTATGACGAGGCGGGCTATCAGGGCGCGCCGCAGGATTACGGCCAAGCCTACCAAAACGGCGCCTACCACGACGCGGCCATGGCGGGCGAAGAGCCCCTCGATCTCGGTATGGAGGAGGGCGCCGGCTATGCCGAGCAGCCGCCCGTCGAGCAGACCTTCGAAGCTTATGGCGACGAGCAGGCCGCCTATGGCGAACAGGATCCTGCCCAGGCCGGCTACGACACTTACGCGCCCGCCGGCGACGCCTACGGCGCCGAGCCGGAGCCTGCCGCCTACAGCAATGGTCAAGCCTATGGTGATGACCAGGCTTACGCCGAGCAGCCCTACGGCGAGCAGGCTTACGATCCGAACGCCTATGACGCTCAGGCTTATAGCGAAGCCCAGTATCCCCAAGGCGAGTATGCGCCGCACGATCCGTCCCAAGCGGTGCAGACCTACGAAGCGCAATACGATCAGGCACCGGAAATTCCGCTGAGCTACGGCCAGCCGGGAGCCGAATATCAGGAAACCGAGCCCCAGGCCGACGCCGATTTCATGGGAGCCGAATCCGAATCCGGTAGCAAGCTCGCCGCAGCCGGCGTCTTCAGCAAGTATTTGAGCCGCAAAAGCGCCTTCATGCTCGGCGGCGCCGTGCTTGGTGCGATTGCTCTCGGCGGTGCCCTGGCCTTTGCCTTCAAGCAGAGCGGCGGCGGTCTTGCCAGCAACGGCGAGCCTCCGCTGATCACGGCGGAGAATACCCCCGTCAAGGAGGCGCCAGAGCAGCCCGGCGGCAAGGAGTTTCCCCACAAGAACAAGCTGATCTACGATCGGTTGGAAAACGGCGATCAGCCTGAGGCCGATCGTCTGGTGCCCCGCGAGGAAGAGCTGGCGCTGCCCAACATGCCGGCCCAGACCGACATGCCGAACATGCCGGAGCTGGCGTCTGCCGAAGGGGCGGAGGCCGGTGCCAACGCCGGCACGCCCGCCGCGGCGGAATCCAGCGATCCCGATGCCGGCCCGCGCAAGGTGAAGACCTTGACGGTGCGTCCGGACGGATCGGTCGACGGCGCGACCGCTACGGCCAATGCCGATGCGGCTGGCGCACAGGGCTCCGAGCCGACCACCACCGCGTCCATCGAGCCCCAGTCGGAGCCCGAGGCCGCGCCCGCACCGGCGGTGAACAAGAAATACGTGGTGCAGGTCGCGTCCAAGAAGGACCAGACCGAGGCGCTCGCCGCTTTCGCCGATATGCAGCAGAAATATCCGTCTTTGCTGTCCAACTATCGGCCCATGGTGCAGCGGGTGAATCTCGGCTCGAAGGGTGTCTGGTACCGCCTCCAGGTGGGTCCCATGAACAGCCAGGCCGATGCCTCCCAGCTCTGCGGTCAGCTGAAGTCTCAAGGCCTCAACGACTGCCTGGTGATGGCGCAGTAGCGCCGATATCGTCCAGAGAGCCAAAAAGCGGGCTTGACGGGGTCAGCCACCCCGGATAGCCCGCATCCATGGCACTCCAAGCCTTCATCGCAAGCTGCGCGGGCCTCTCCTTGAGCGAGGCCGAACGTAGCTTCTTCGCAAGAAGCCGCCCCTGCGGTCTGATTCTGTTCGCCCGCAATTGCGAGACGCCGGATCAGATCCGTGCGCTGACCGATAGCTTCAAGCAGGCGGTCGGCAGCGAGGACGTCCTCGTCCTGATCGATCAGGAAGGCGGCAGGGTGCAGCGCCTGAAGCCCCCCCGTTGGCCGCAAATGCCGCCCGCGCGGGCTTATGGCGACCTATTCGCGAAGGATGCGGAGGCCGGCAAACGCGCCGCCTTCTACGGCGCGCGGCTGATCGCGCACCAGCTCTATGGGCTCGGTATCAACACCGACTGCGCACCGGTCCTCGACGTGCCTCAGCCTGGCGCCCACAAGATCATCGGCGATCGCGCCTATGGCGCCGATCCGGAAACCATCGCCATCCTCGGCCGCGCCGTGATGGACGGCTACTTGGCCGGCGGCGTGCTGCCGGTGATCAAGCACGTGCCTGGCCATGGCCGCGCCAAGGCCGACAGCCATCTCTCGCTGCCCAAGATCGAGGCGAGCGAGGCAGAGCTGGCCGCGGTGGATTTCAAGCCGTTCCAGGCCTTGAAGGATGCGCCGCTCGCCATGACGGCTCATGTGCTTCTGCCGGCCCTTGATTCCGAACGGCCAGCCAGCATCTCGCCCGTTATAATGGGCAAAGTGATTCGCCAAACGATTGGGCTCCAAGGGCTCGTGATGTGTGACGATCTCGGTATGAAGGCGCTTTCTGGCACCATGGCGGACAAGGCCGCCGCGGTGATCGCCGCTGGCTGCGATGTCGCGCTCCATTGCAGCGGCAAGCTTTCCGAGATGGAGGAGGTGGCCGCCGCCGTGCCCGCGCTGATCGATGAGCCGAAAGCCCGCTTCGATCGCGCCATTGCGTGCCTTCACGCGCCGGAGCCTTTCGATCATCGGGAGGCGCTCGCCCTGCTGGCCCAGGTCGAAGGGACCCCGATCGTCTGGGCGGAAGGGTAGATGATGGCAGACGAGAACACGCCAGAGGACGAGACCGGTAAGCAGGCCGACGCAACGGCGGATGCCGATACGGCGAAGCAAGCGGCGGCGGACGAAGCGACTCAGGCCACTCCCTCTGACGCAGCCAACGATTACGCGGACTGGGGCGACGATCCCTTGCGCGAGAGCGACCCCAACGAGGCGCTGGTGGTCGATGTCGAGGGCTTCGAAGGCCCGCTCGACCTGCTGCTCGCCATGGCGCGCACTCAGAAGGTCGATCTCTCCAAGATCTCCGTCCTGGCTCTCGCCCAGCAATATCTGACCTTCATCGAGGATGCGCGAAAGCTGCGGCTCGAGCTCGCCGCCGATTATCTCGTCATGGCCGCCTGGCTCACCTTCATCAAGTCGAAGCTCCTGCTCCCCGAAGAGGAGGAGGACGAGGAAGGGCCGAGCGGCGAGGAGATGGCGCTGATGCTGCAGTTCCGGCTGAAGCGCCTCGACGCCATGCGGGAGGCCGCCGCCAAGCTCATGAACCGCAAACGGCTCGGCCGCGACGTCTTCCGCCGCGGCGATCCCGAGCCGGTCCGGGTTTTGCGGCGCTCGATCTACGACGCCAACGTCTACGATCTCCTGAAGGCCTACGCTCAGCAGCGCCAGCGCAATTCCGTGCGCAGCTTCAACGTGAAGAAGCGCACGGTGTGGTCCATCAAGGAGGCGCGCAGCGAGCTGGAACGCTTGCTCGGCATGTCCGTCGATTGGGCGCCCCTGGACGATCTTTTCGCCGAGTTCCTGGTCGAGCCGGAATTGCGGCGGACGGCGCTTGCCAGCGGTTTGAATGCGAGTCTCGAGATGGCCCGGGAAGGCGCCGTCGAGCTCCGACAGTCGAAAGTGTTCGCGCCCCTTTTGGTGCGGCGGCGCGAGGAGACCGGGCGCCACGAGACTGCCGAAGAGACGCTCTAGAAACACAAGAACGAGGTCGCCGATGACAATCGAGAACCTGGAAAGAGCAGCCAAGGTGGAAGAAGAGGAACATGACGCGGGCCGGCCCGAGCTGGGCTTGCCTCTGCCGTTCCCCTCCAATGTGACGTCGCTTCCCTCCGCCGACCGGCGCGAGAAGCTGCGCATCGTGGAGGCCTTGCTGTTCGCCGCCAGCGAACCGTTGGACGAGGCGACCCTGGGCCGGCATTTCGCTGCCGACGAGGATGTCGGCGCGTTGCTGGACGAGTTGCAGGGGCTTTACGCCGGCCGAGGCGTGAACCTTGTCCGCGTCGCCGGCAAATGGGCCTTCCGCACGGCGGAGGATCTCGCCTTCCTGCTGGAGCGCGAAGCGGTCGAGCAGCGCCGCCTGTCCCGCGCGGCCCTGGAGACCCTTGCCATCATCGCCTATCACCAGCCCGTCACCCGGGCCGAGATCGAAGAAATCCGCGGCGTCAGCATCTCCAAGGGCACCCTCGACGTGCTGCTGGAGACAGGATGGATCAAGCTCCGCGGCCGCCGGCGTGCGCCCGGCCGCCCGGTGACCTATGGCACGACGCCTTATTTCCTGGAGCACTTCGGCTTCGATTGCATCGAGGACCTGCCCGGCCTCGCCGAGCTGAAAGGGGCCGGACTGCTCGATTCCAGCCTGCCGCCGGGCTTCGGCATGCCGACGCCCAACGATGCGGCCGATCTCCGCGAGGACGAAGACCCGCTGGAGGACGAGGAAGAGGAGGAATACCGCGACGAGGCTGAAGATACGGCGGACCACTCCGACGATGTCACCGGCGAAGCGGATGGCGACAGTGAAGCCGCTGAGACGGTATTCGAGGACGAGACCGACCCGGAGCGAAGCGGGAGCGGCTGATCGGCCCGTTCAGGCCGGCGGCTGAAGCGAATGTTTGAGTCCCAGTGATTGAGTTCCTGAAAGCGCCGCGTCTGGCTCTCCGTCGGCGCAACGGCAGCGACCAGCGGAAGGGGCGCCCGCCCGGCGCTGTTACACCGAAGGCCGGCGTCAGTTTCGCAAAGCCGCTCGCGTTCCAAGGCATCGGCCGCGCCTTCGACGATCAGCCCGTGCTCCAGGACATCGACCTGGAAATTCCCGCCGGGGAGATCCTCTGTTTGCTTGGACCTTCCGGCTGCGGCAAGACCACGCTTCTGCGCATCGCTGCCGGGGTGGAGCGTCCGAGTCGCGGCCGCGTGCTGCTCGACGGTGAGGAGGTCACCGGTCCCAGCCGGTTCGTGCTCCCGGAGAAGCGCGGCATCGGCCTGATGTTTCAGGACTACGCCCTGTTTCCCCATCTCACCGTCTTGCAGAATGTCGCTTACGGCCTGCGCGATCTCGGCCGTTCCGAAGCCAGGCGCGAGGCCCTGTTGGCCCTGGAGCGCGTGGGGCTTGCCTCCTATGCGGGACAGTATCCCCACATCCTTTCCGGCGGCGAGCAGCAGCGCGTTGCGCTCGCCCGCGCCATCGCGCCGAGGCCCGGCGTGCTGCTCATGGACGAGCCGTTCTCCGGCCTCGATTCCCGCCTGCGCGACCGGATGCGCGAGGATACCCTTGCCGTCCTGCACGAGACCAAGGCCACCGCCATCGTGGTCACCCATGACAGCGAGGAAGCCATGCGCATGGGCGACCGCATCGCCCTCATGCGCCGCGGCCGGCTGGTGCAGGTGGGCTCCGCGGAAGAACTCTATACCGCGCCGAAGGAGATCTTCGCCGCTCGCTTCTTCTCCGATCTGAACGAGATCCCCGCCAAGATCGTCTCTGGACGGGCCGAGTCGTCCCTCGGCAACTTTCCGGCCCAGGGATATGCCGAGGGTGCCGAAGTTTTGGTCTGCATCCGTCAGCGCGATCTGAAACTGCTGCCCGCTGGCGAGGGAACGCCGGGCCGGATGGTCGATATCCGCTTTCTCGGCGACGCCGTGCTGATCGAGATCGCCGTCGCGGGGCTGGACCGTTCCGTTTTTGCCCGCACCGAGAACCCGGTCCCGCCGCCGGGAACGGAGGTCGGCATCGCCGTGGTGAATGGCGATCCGCTCGTCTTTGCCGCAGAGACCGGAGATACTCCGAAAGGGTAGGCTGAGCGTGCTTGCGGGTGAAACGTCTTTCCTGCCATAGTGCGGAAAACTTCCCCTGCCCTAACAAAGTTTGCGAATCGAGAGGTCCTTCATGGGACTAAGCTGGTCTCACATTTTGATCGTCTTGGTGGTCTTCATCCTGCTCTTCGGCCGGAACAAGATCTCGGACCTGATGGGCGATGTCGCCAAAGGCATCAAGAGCTTCAAGCAAGGACTCGCCGATGACGACAAGGAGATGGAGGAGGACACGGAGGCGCGGAAAATCGCGCAGGCCGAGCCTCGCACGCTGGAACATCAGCCGGTAGAGCCGCCGCCTCAGCCGAAACCGGCGAAGAAGACGGCCACCCGATCGGCCACGAAAGCGGCGGCGAAGCCTGCTGCCCGTAAGACCTCCGGCGCTCGCAAGCCTGCGGGCACCCGAAAGGCGAGCAGCGGCAGAAGCAAATCCAGTTAAAGC
Source organism: Methyloligella sp. ZOD6 (assembly GCA_050110875.1). Taxonomy (GTDB): domain Bacteria; phylum Pseudomonadota; class Alphaproteobacteria; order Rhizobiales; family Methyloligellaceae; genus Methyloligella. Next base: position 525,747 of record CP188828.1, on the reverse strand, counting down.
CTCCTCTGGGCGGAACACGGCGCCGACCCGCGCCGTGAGCGTGTAAGACAGCACTCATGTTCGACATCGGCTGGCTCGAGCTTCTGGTCATCGCCGTGGTGGCCATTGTGGTGGTAGGGCCGAAAGATCTGCCGCGGCTGATGCGCACCTTCGGTCACTACGCCGGCAAGGTCCGCCGCATGGCGAGCGACTTTCAGCGCCAATTCGATCAGGTCATGACCGATGCGGAGCTGGAGGAGATGCAGCGCCGCTATCAGGAGGCGGTCGAGATGCCCGAGCGGGTCAAGGGCCCGCCCATGCTGCCCGTGCCCGAGGAGGCGAGGGCGCATCCCCAGAACCGGCAGACGGAGACTGCGGAAGCACCCTCGGAAAACGCCACGGCGGCATCGAAGAGCGCCTCCAAGAAGTCCTCCCCGCGCGCTGGGACGGCATCCCGCGCCAAAACCGCCGCAGGATCGAAATCCAAAGCGGCGTCCACCGCGAAGCGGCAGCCGAAGACCTCTACTTCTGCGAGCGCGAAGACGGCCGCCAAATCCACAGGCGCAAAATCCACGAGCAAGACAAAGACCGCGAGCAAGGCAAAGCCCGCGGCGCGCAAGCGCCCCTCGTCCGCCGCCCGTGGTAAAGGCACGAGCAAGGAGCGGTCCTCGTGAGCGATCGGGACGACGAGGACGAGATCGAGTCCAGCAAGGCGCCGCTCATGGACCATCTGATCGAGCTCAGGCGCCGCCTGCTCTGGTCCATCCTGGCCGTGGCCGCCGCCTTCGTCCTCTGCTTCGCCTTCGCCAAGCAGATCTACAATCTCCTGCTTTGGCCGTATCGCTGGGCGGCGGGCGTCGATACGCCCATCGAGATGATCTACACGGCGCCCCAGGAGTTCTTCTTCACCGAGATGAAGCTCGCCCTGTTCGGCGCCGTCTTCATCGCCTTTCCGGTGATCGCCAGCCAGCTCTACATGTTCGTGGCGCCGGGCCTTTACAAGAACGAACGCAAGGCCTTCCTGCCCTTCCTGGCGGCGACCCCGGTGCTGTTTCTGATCGGCGCGGCGCTGGTCTATTTCGTCGCCATGCCGCTCGCCATGACCTTCTTCCTCTCCATGCAGCAGACCGGGGAGGACGGGGTGAAGATCGCGCTCACCGCCAAGGTCAGCGAATATCTGAGCCTGATCATGACGCTGATCCTCGCCTTCGGCGTCTGCTTCCAGCTTCCCGTGGTGCTCACCCTGCTGGCCCGCGCCGGCATCATCACCGCCGACTGGCTGAGGAAATACCGCCGCCACGCCATCATGGTGCTGGTGGTCATCGCCGCCGTGCTGACCCCGCCCGATCCCATCAGCCAGCTCGCGCTCTGGATCCCGACCATCCTGCTTTACGAGCTTTCCGTCTTCGCCGTCTCCATCGCCGAGAAGAAGCGCGCCAAGGCGAACGATGACGACGAAAAGACCGAAGACGAGTAGAGGCTCGCCCTTGGCACGCTTGCGGGCCTGCACCCTTCGAGATGGGCCTTCGGCCCCCTCAGGGTGAGGCGAGGCTCAGTGCTCGCGGCTCAAGGGGCCACATGCACCCGCGTTTCTCCTGATGGTGAGGGCGGGCGCAGCCCGCGTCTCGAACCAGGCGGGCCCCAGCCACACTTTCCACGTCATTGCCGGACCTGACCCGGCAATCCAGGGCTAAAGGCAATGGAGCTTGCGACTCTGGATGCCCGGGGCGAACCCGGGCATGACGGAGTCACAAGAAGGCCACCCCCATGACAAAGCGCGGCGGGCGGCTTATAGGGGAGGCGTCTTTCAGCGGCAAAAGAACAGGGTTCCCCGTGCTCGATATCAGATGGATTCGCGATCATCCCGACGCCTTCGTCAAAGGTCTCGCCGATCGCGGCTTCGACGACCCCCAAGCCCAGTTGAATCAAATCCTCAAGCTGGACGAACAACGGCGTGAGACGATTCAGAAATTGCAGGAGGCCCAGGAGCGCCGCAACGCCGCCTCCAAGGAGATCGGCAAGGCCAAGCAGGCCAAGGACGAGACGCGCGCCCAACAGCTCATGGACGAGGTCGCCGGCCTGAAGGAAGACGTTCAGGCAGGCGAGGCGGCCGAGCGCGCCATCGATGCGGAGCTGCGCGACCTGCTGGCCGGCATCCCCAACATGCCCCTCGACGACGTGCCGGTTGGTCCGGACGAGGACGCCAATGTCGAGATTCGCAAATGGGGCGAGTTGCCCACGCTAAGCTTCGATGCGAAGCAGCATTTCGAGCTCGGCGAAGCGCTCGGCCTGATGGATTTCGAGACCGCCGCCAAGATGTCCGGCGCCCGCTTCGTCGTGCTGCAGGGCGCGCTCGCCAGGCTGGAGCGGGCCCTCGGCCACTTCATGCTCGACCTCCACACCAGCGAGCACGGCTATACCGAAGTCGCGCCGCCGCTTCTCGTCCGCGACGACACAATGTTCGGCACGGGTCAGTTGCCGAAATTCGAGGAAGATCAGTTCGCCGCTGTTCGGCTCGATGACGGCGAAGAGGAGGAGGCCGGGCGCCTCTGGCTCATCCCCACCGCCGAAGTCCCGCTCACCAATCTGGTCCGCGAGGAGATCGTGCCGGAGGATACGCTTCCCAAGCGAGTCACCGCCTTCACGCCGTGCTTCCGGGCAGAGGCGGGCGCGGCGGGCCGCGACACAAGAGGCATGATCCGCCAGCACCAATTCTCCAAGGTCGAGATGGTGTCCATCACGACGCCGGATCAGTCTCTCGACGAGCTTGAGCGCATGACCGGCTGCGCCGAGATCGTGCTGCAGCGCCTTGGCCTGCCATACCGGGTCGTCACGCTCTCCACCGGCGACATGGGCTTCTCCGCGCGGAAGACCTACGACATCGAGGTCTGGCTGCCGGGGCAGGACACCTATCGCGAAATTTCCTCCTGCTCGGTCTGCGGCGATTTCCAGGCCCGCCGCATGAACGCCCGCTACAAGGTCAAGGACGCCAAGGAGAACCGGCTCGTCCATACCCTGAACGGCTCCGGCGTCGCCGTGGGCCGCGCGCTCATCGCCGTCATGGAGAACTACCAGGACGAAGACGGCGGCATTCGCATTCCCGACGTGCTGAAGCCCTATATGGGCGGCATGGAAAGAATCGAACCGCCCAAGCGTTGAGGTTCCCAGGCGCGAGGGCGGGCAAAAAACACGGAACAGCAGGTGACCATGAGAATCGTTCTCACCAATGACGACGGAATCGAGGCCCCGGGATTGGAGGTGCTGGAAGAGATCGCCCGCGAGATCTCCGACGACGTCTGGATCGTCGCGCCGGAGACCGACAATAGCGGCGCGTCCCATTCGCTCACCTTGGCCGAGCCTTTGCGCATGCGCGAGGTCGGCAAGCAGCGCTACGCCGTGAAGGGCACGCCGACCGATTGCGTCATCATGGCGGTGCGTTCGCTCCTGTTGGACCATCCGCCGGATCTCATCCTGTCCGGCGTGAATCGGGGCCAGAACCTCGCCGACGACGTGACTTATTCCGGCACCGTCGCCGGCGCCATCGAAGGCACGCTGCTCGGTATCCGCTCCGTCGCCTTGAGCCTCGTCACCGGTCCCATGGAGCAGGGGGTTCCCATCTGGGAAACGCCGCTCGCCCATGGTGCGAAGCTGGTCAAGCAGCTCTTGGACTCCGAATGGTCGCGCGGCATCCTGCTCAACGTGAACTTCCCCGACTGCCGGCCTGACGAGGTGACCGGCATGGCGGTCACCCGCCAGGGGCAGCGGGATCCCGATCTGCTCAACATCGACGACCGCATGGATACCCGCGGCAGGGCCTATTACTGGATCGGCATCAGTCGCCACATGTCCGAGCCGCCGGAGGGAACCGACATTTGGGCGGTTCAGAGAAACGCCATTTCGGTGACTCCGCTCTGCCTCGACTTCACCCATCAGCCGACTTGCGAGCAGTTGCAAAAGACGCTCGACGGCTAACCGGCATCGCAAGCATGGCGTAAGGACCTAGAATCGTCCGATATTCCGGGACCGACTCTGATTCGGAGCAGTCCCCTTATGGCGGCAAGCGCCCAAGACCAGATCGGGCTGATCATGCAGCTCAGGCGTCGCGGCATTCGCGACACCCGGGTTTTGCGCGCTATCGAACGCGTGCCCAGGGATATCTTTGTCGATCCGGCCTTCCTGAAGCACGCCTATCAGGATATCGCGCTGCCCATCGAATGCGGCCAGACCATCTCCCAGCCCTACGTGGTCGCCTTCATGACCGAGAAGCTGGAGGTGGAGGAGGGGCATAAGGTCCTCGAGATCGGCACCGGCTCCGGCTATCAGGCGGCCGTGCTCTCCCAGCTCTGCCGCCACGTCTACACCATCGAGCGCTATCGCGAGTTGCAGAGCGCGGCAGACGAGCATTTCGAGGAGCTCGGCATCGACAATATCAGCACCATCATCGGCGATGGTTGGATCGGCTGGCCGCCGCAAGCGCCCTTCGACCGGATCATCGTCACGGCCGCCGCTCCGGAGGTGCCGCAAGCCCTTGTCGACCAGCTCAAGATCGGTGGCCGGATGATCATCCCCATCGGCGAAAGTCGGGACTCTCAATCCCTCGTCCAGGTAGACAAATTTGGCGAGGACGACGAATTCAGCGAGAAACCTCTGTTGCCAGTACGATTCGTTCCCCTGGTGAAAGGCCGGGTGAAACGATCGTAAGGGCGCCGGCGCAAGAGGCCGGAAAGCCGGACAAGCGATGAAAAGAATAGTGAATTCATCGCCGTCCCGACCAAGGAGAGAATAGTGTTAAGAGCCTGTTTACCGCTTCGGCGCTTAACTGCCCCCTCGAGTAGCGAGTTTCGAGTACGGGGGTTTCTGGGAATGAGGGACACGGCGTTTTGGTCGACCCTTGGGCGCGGCACTGTTCTGGCCGCAGCCGCCATGGCCACCGCCGGTCTGGCGGGATGCAGCAACGGCAGCTCCCGCTTCGACTATCCGGCCTATAATCTATCGAGCCAAGGCAATAGCGGCGGCTATGATCCGGCGACGACCGCGTCTCTGGGGCCTGTGCCGCCCGAGCCGGTCTATGGCGGCGGTTACAGCGGCGGGAATGCTTATGCCAGCGCCACGCCGCCTCGCACCTCGCCTGGCTTCGATAGCAGGGGTGCTTATACGGGCGGCAACAGCTACGCGAGCAACACCCGGAGCAACAACAGCTACCAGGGCGGCAGCAACCGTTACGGCAACGGCGGGAGCAGCCATGCCAGCAATTCCTACAGCAGCGGGAATTCCTACGGCGGTGGCAATAGCTATAGCAGCGGCAACAGCTATAACGGCGGCAACGCCTACAAGCCGACACCGGTCTCCTACCGTCCGAACGATAACGCCAACGGTTATTCCGGCTCGTCGAACACCTATCCGGTCCAGAAGGCGGTCTACACGCCGCCCGCATCGAAGGAGCCTGCCATGCCGCCGCGCCGCGTGGCCTCGGCCGATCGCGCCGCGCTTACCGGCCCCGGCTCCAAGACCATCACCGTGCAGAACGGCGACAGCCTCTATCTCTATTCGCTGCGCTACGGTGTCTCCGTCGAATCGATCCAGAAGGCCAACAATCTGGAAGGCATCGGCCTGACTGCCGGCCAGAAGATCGTCATCCCGGCCAAGGGGGCGACCGTCGGCGACGATTCCTACATCATCCAGGCCGGCGACAGCCTCAACTCCATCGCCAAGAAGCATGGGGTGAGCGAGCAGGCGCTTGCTCAAGCCAACAACGTCACCAATGCGCGCAGCCTGCAGATCGGCCAGGAGCTCAAGATCCCGCAGGGCGGCAGCACGCCTCAGCCCACGGTCCAGGCGCGGAGCGAACAGGCCCGCAGCGCGCCGCCGGCCTCCAAGCCGGAGCCCAAGCAGCCTGAGAGCGACGACAATGTCCGGGTCGTGCGTACCCAGAAGATCGAGTCGCCCGATTTCGCCAATAAGAATCCGCAGAAGCAGGAAGAGCCGAAGCAGGAGACCGCGGCATCCTCGAGCGGCAGCTCCAGCCAGGTGGCCAGCACCAAGACCTTGCCCAATCCGGCGCCGATGTCCGGTCAGCGTTTCCGCTGGCCCGTCAATGGCCGGGTCATCTCCAAATTCGGCAGCCGCGCCGATGGCGGACACAATGATGGTATCGACATCTCCGTGCCCCAGGGCACCTCGGTCAAGGCGGCCGAGAACGGCGTCGTCGCCTATGCCGGCAACGAGCTGAAGGGCTACGGCAATCTCGTGCTGATCCGCCACTCCAACAACTGGGTCTCGGCCTACGCTCACAACGAAGACCTGTTGGTAAAGCGCGGCGACAAGGTGAGCCGCGGTCAGAGCATCGCCAAGGCGGGTGCCACCGGTTCCGTCAGCCAGCCGCAGCTTCACTTCGAGCTGCGTAAGGGGTCTCGTCCGGTCGATCCGCTCAAATATATGAGCACCGCGACCGCCGGCGCGAACTAGGCAACGGTCTTAGAAGTGATCGACGGGAAGGGGTGAGCCGAAGGCTCGCCCCTTTTTCGTTGGGGTGCTGTTCGGCGCCATTCCCATCATAGTGAGGGACGTCTCGCTGTTATTGGAATGCGGTTTTCCCAACTACGGCGTCATTGCCGGGCTTGACCCGGCAATCCAGGGGCGGCGACCTCTGAGGTGAGTGGCCGCTGGATCACCGGGTCACGTCGCGCCAAGCCGGCGCAAACACGCCGGGGCGCAACGGCCCGGTGATGACGGGTTGGATTTGTGTCTAAAACCGCTTGCCCAGCCGGCCCGCCAATGACTGGATATACTGCCAGGCGACGCGGCCCGAGCGGCTGCCGCGTCCCATGGCCCAGGCGAGCGCTTCGCGGTCCAGCTCCTGCCGGGGAATGTCGAGCCCGTAATGGGCCGCATAGCCGCGCACCATCTCCAGATATTCGTTCTGGCTGCAATTGTGGAAACCGAGCCACAGCCCGAACCGGTCCGACAGCGAGACCGATTCCTCCACCGCCTCCGACGGGTTGATCGCCGTCGACTGCTCGTTCTCGATCATCTCCCGCGAGAGCAGATGCCGCCGGTTCGAGGTGGCGTAGAAGATGACGTTCTCCGGCCGGCCCTCCACGCCGCCTTCCAGCACCGCCTTGAGCGACTTGTAGGAGGTGTCCTGGGTTTCGAAGGAGAGATCGTCGCAAAACAGGATGAAACGGTAGGGCGCAGGTCCCAGCAGATGCAGGAGCTGGGGCAGGGAGGCAATATCCTCCCGGTGAATCTCGATCAGCTTGAGATCCGGCGTCTCGGCATCGCCGGCAGCTTTTCCGGCCACCTCCCCATGCACCGCCTTGACCAGGGAGCTTTTGCCCATGCCGCGCGCGCCCCAGAGCAGGGCGTTGTTGGCCGGAAGCCCTTGCGCGAAGCGCTCCGTATTTTCCAGCAGCGAATCGCGCATCTGGTCGATGCCCTTGAGCAGCGGCAGGGGCTGGCGATTGACCGCCTTCACCGGCAGCAGGATTTCCCGCTCCGCCTGCCACACGAAGGCTTCAGCTACTTCGAAATCCGGGTGTTCGGGGTGCTGTGGGGCCAAACGCTCTAAAGCATCCGCGATCCGAGCCAGAAAGCTCTGGGTATCCGTCTCCAAGGCCATCGATCCATTCCACCTGGCGGGATGTTGCGAGAAACAGGCCTTGAAGCCCGTTCACAGCCGTTGCAAAGGCGCGTTAGCTGGCTATAGTCGCGGCCAACGCGAGGAAGGGTTTCCCCTCCTTAAATCAAGCCCTTCCAAAGGGCGGCCATACATAAGCAATACGAGGGATGGGAGCAAATGATCGAGCCGGTCTTAGCCCAAGCTGCTCCGGGCGCCATGGACTATTTCAACAGTCTCCTGATCCCGACCATTCTGATCATCGGTATCATGTATTTCCTGATGATCCGTCCGCAGCAAAAGCGGATGAAGGCGCATCAGGAAATGATCGGTGCCTTGCGCCGCGGCGACAACGTGGTCACCGCCGGTGGCATCCTGGGCAAGATCACCAAGGTCGACGACGACGAGATCCAGATCGAAGTGTCCGAGGGCGTGCGCATCCGCGTGCTCAAATCGACCATTTCCGAGGTGCGCGGCAAGCCCGAACCGGCGGGCAACGACAATAAGACACCGGCCAAATCCGGCAGCCGTTCCAAGCGTGGGAGCGACTCCTGATGCGCATCTCCCGCCTCGGCCTGCCTGGCCTTACCCTTTAGTCAATCCGGAGCCAGGCTTCGATGCTGCATTTCCAAAGATGGAAGGTGGTGCTGATTCTCCTCGTCGTGTTCGCCGGCGTGGCTTATGCGCTGCCCAACCTGTTCCCGTCCTCCACCATGGCGGATGTGCCGGAATGGCTGCCCCACAAGCAGGTCAATCTCGGCCTCGATCTGCAGGGCGGCGCCCATCTGCTCTACGAGATCGACGAGAAGCAGCTGGTCGAGGACTGGCTCAAGACCTTGCGCGGCGAGGCGCGTACGGCGCTTCGCGACGAGCGGATCGGCTATACGAATCTTCAGGCCAATCCGAAGGCGAAGAGCGTCTCCGTCCGCATCAGAGAGAACTCGGACTACGCTAAGGCCGTCGCCGCGTTGGAGGAGCTTTCGGTTCCCATCGACACCACCGGCTTCGGCATGAGCGGGGAACGGAATATCAGCGTCACCGAAGGCGACAGCCGCACCGTCACCCTCGCCATCACCGAGGCGGGCCTGACCCAGCGCATCAACGGCGCGCTCGAATCGTCCATCGAGACCATCCGCCGCCGTATCGACGCCTTCGGCACCTCCGAGCCCAGCATCCAGCGTCAGGGGCGCGATCGCATCCTCGTCCAGTTTCCGGGCATCCAGGACGTGCAGCGCTTGAAGGGCCTCATCAATGAGACCGGCAAGCTCGACTTCCAGATGGTGGATCCGTCCGCCAATCCGCAAGAGGTCGAGGCGAGCAAGCGCCCGCCGGCTGGCTCCGAGCTGGCCTATTCCGCCGACGAGCCGCCGATTCCTTACGTGCTGAAGGAAGACGTGCTGGTCAGCGGCGAGAATCTCGTCGACGCCCAACCCGGATTCGACGGCCGCACCGGCGAGCCCATCGTTTCCTTCCGCTTCGATTCCACCGGCGCCAAGCGCTTCGCTCGCGCCACCCAAGAGAATGTCGGTCTGCCCTTCGCCATCGTCCTTGACGGCAAGGTGATCTCCGCCCCGCGGATCCAAGAGCCCATTCTCGGCGGCAGCGGACAGATCAGCGGCAACTTCACCGTGGAGGAAGCCAACGATCTCGCCATTCTATTGCGGTCCGGTGCGCTGCCCGCGAAGCTGACGCCCATCGAGGAGCGCACGGTGGGGGCGAGCCTCGGTGCCGACTCCATTGCCTCCGGCAAGCGCGCCGCCGTGATCGCGGTGATTGCCGTGGCGGTGTTCATGGTGCTGGCTTACGGGCTTTTCGGTCTGTTCGCGGATCTTGCGTTGATCGTGAACGCGATCCTGATCTTCGCCGCGCTGTCGCTCATCGGGGCGACCCTCACATTGCCGGGCATCGCCGGTATCGTGCTGGTGATCGGTATCTCGGTCGATTCCAACGTGCTGATCTTCGAGCGCATACGCGAGGAGGTGAGGAGCGGAAAATCCCCGCTCGCGGCCATCGATGCGGGCTATTCCCGCGCCATGGCCACCATCATCGACTCCAACGTCACCACTCTCATTTCCACCCTGGTCCTGTTCTGGTTGGGGTCCGGCCCGGTGCGCGGCTTCGCCGTCACCCTTTGCATCGGCATCCTCTGCTCGATGTTCACCGCCGTGACCTTTTCCAGAATGATCGTGGCGTTCTGGCTGCGTTGGACCAGGCCACAAGTCGTGCCGATTTAGGAGACGCGCGATGTTCCGAGGTTTCAGTTTCGTCCCCCCCGATACGAAGATCGATTTCGTCGGGATGCGGGGCATCAGCTTCTTCGTCTCAGCTCTGATGATGATCCTGTCATTGGTGGCGCTGCAGGTTTACGACCTGAATTACGGCATCGACTTCGAAGGCGGCACGCTGATCGAGATCGGCACCAAGACCGAGGAGGCGGATCTCGCCGCCTTGCGTTCCACGCTGAATGCGCTCGATATCGGCGAGGTGCAGATCCAGCGTTTCGGCGCCCCCAACGACGTTCTGATCCGCATTCAGGAGCAGGCGACCGAGGCCGCCCAGCAGGCCTCCGTGGCCAAGGTGAAAGAGGCGCTCGGCGACGAGGTCGAGTACCGCCGCGTGGAGACCGTCGGCCCGACCATCTCCTCGGAGCTCATCTATATGGGCACCATCGCGGTCGTCGTCGCCATGCTGGCGATCCTGATCTACGTCTGGCTGCGCTTCGAATGGCAGTTCGCCGTGGCCGCCATCGCCGCGCTGACCCATGACGTGATCGGCACTATCGGCCTGTTCTGCATATTGCAGCTCGAGTTCAACCTCGCAGCGCTCGCCGCCGTGCTCACCATCATCGGTTATTCGCTCAACGATACGGTCGTGGTCTTCGATCGCATCCGCGAGAATCTGCGCAAGTACCGTAAATTGCCCATGGCGGACCTGATCGACCTCGCCATCAACGAGACTCTGTCGCGGACCTTGCTCACCCATTTCACCACCTTCCTGGCGGTGTTGGCGCTGTTCCTGTGGGGCGGCAAGGTGATCGAAAACTTCACCGTGGCCATGCTCTGGGGCATCATCGTCGGCGCCTATTCGTCGATCTTCGTGGCCGCGCCGCTGCTGCTCATCCTCGGCATGCGGCGCGACTGGGGCGCCTCGTCGACCACCAAGCGTCCGAAGTCCGGCGTGCCGGCGGGGGTTTAGAAAAGCCGAAACCCGTGGCAGCGTCCCGATCCGGCGGTATGCTCATGCGAGCCGGTCGGGAAGGGGGGCTTTCGCTTTGGACGAGGCTGAACGGCGCAAGACCATTCGTCGGATGGCGCGGGAGCAGGATCCCGATCGCTATCTCGCGGCCCTGTTCGCGCCGCCTCATGCGCGCGATGCTCATCTGGCTCTTGTCGCCTTCAACGCTGAGCTCGCCCATATCGCCGACGAGGTGACCGAGCCCACCCTCGGCGAAATCCGTCTGCAATGGTGGCGCGACGCCATGCAGGTCGCCGCGGCAGGCGAGGCAACGGGCAACCCGGTCGCCGATGCCATTGGCGCGGCTTTGTTGGCCCATGATCTGCCGGCGAGCCGACTCGATCCGCTCATCGATGCGCGTCGCTTCGATGTGCTGGAGCGCATCATGCCGGATAGCGCGAGCCTTTTCGCTTATCTCGACGACACGGCCGGGCATGTCTTTCTGCTGGCATGCGAGTTCCTCGGATGCGATGCGCAGGAATGCGCTCCGGCAGCGCGCGCCGCCGGCCGCGCCTATGGCCTCACGGGCCTCATGCGCGCGGTGACCGTCCATGCGGCCCGGTCCCGGCTTTACCTGCCCGTGCAGAGCCTTCAGACCGGCACGGCGGAGCGTCTGCTCGCAGGGGAGGCCGATCCGGCCTTTCTCGGTCTGATGGCGGAGATGCGGCGAGAGGCCCGGTCCGAGCTCGAGATCGCGCGCACACACATCCGCTCATTGCCGGAGAGGTGTCGGGTGGCATTCCGCCCGCTCGCCCTGGTCGAGCCGTATCTGAAGGCGCTGGAGGCCGTCTCCGATCCCATGGCCAAGCTCGCCGATATCAATCCGCTGCAACGGCTGTGGCGGCTCACGACCTGGCGGCCGTGAAGCCTTTACTCCGCAGCCACCGCTGGCGTGGTGTCCAGCCAGCCGGCGAGATCCGATAAGGCACGGGCCGTCATGGCGCGCTTTCGGGCCTGGGATTTGGCCTTCTTGCCTTTCACCTTCTCGATCGGCTCGGTGAGAGGCGGCAGCAGTCCGAAATTGATATTCATGGGCTGGAAGCGGTTGTCTTCGCCGGTGAGATGCCCGCCGGTGATATGGGCGACCAGCGCGCCCAGCGCCGTGGTCGGCGGAGGCGGAGAGGCCTCGGCCCCAAGCCGGTCGGCCGCTGCGAAACGTCCCGTGACCAGGCCGATCGCCGCCGATTCCACATAGCCTTCCACCCCGGTGATCTGGCCGGCGAAGCGCAGGCGCGGCTCGACCTTCAAGCGAAGCTGAGCGTCCAACAGCCTGGGGCTGTTCAGGAAAGTGTTGCGATGCAGCCCGCCCAGCCGGGCGAACTCCGCCCGTTCCAGCCCGGGGATCAGCCGGAAGATTTCGGTCTGCACGCCGTATTTCAGCTTGGTTTGGAAGCCGACCATATTCCACAGCGTGCCCAAGGCGTTGTCCTGGCGAAGTTGAACCACCGCGTAAGGCTTCTCGTCCGGCTTATGGGCATTGGTGAGCCCCACCGGCTTCATCGGCCCGTGGCGCAAGGTCTCCCGGCCGCGCTCGGCCATCACCTCGATGGGCAGGCAGCCTTCGAAATAGGGGGTGTTCGCCTCCCACGCCTTGAATTCCGTCTTTTCGCCTTCGATCAGCCCATCGATGAAGCGCTCGTACTGCGCCTTGTCCATCGGGCAGTTGATATAGTCCGCCCCAGAGCCGCCGGGGCCCGGCTTGTCGTAGCGAGACTGCATCCAGCAGATATCCATATCGATGCTGTCGCGATGGACGATCGGCGCGATGGCGTCGAAGAAGGCGAGTTCTGCCTCGCCGGTCAGCGCGCCGATGGCACGGGCAAGCATTTCCGCGGTGAGGGGGCCGGTCGCCACGATCACGTTGTCCCAGTCGCCAGACGGCAGCCCCTCGATCACCTCGCGCACGATCTCGATATTGGGATGGGCCTCGATCCGCGCCGTTACCGCGTCGGCAAACCCCTCCCGATCGACCGCCAAGGCACCGCCGGCCGGCAGCTTGTGGGCGTCCGCCGCCTGCATGATCAGCGAGCCGGCGCGGCGCATCTCCTCGTGCAAGAGCCCGACCGCATTGGTCTCCCAATCGTCGGAGCGGAAGGAGTTGGAGCAAACCAGCTCGGCGAGCGAACCCGTCTTATGGGCATGGGTCTCGCGATGGGGCCGCATCTCGTGCAGCACCACCGGCACGCCGGCTTTGGCCGACTGCCAGGCGGCCTCGGATCCGGCCAGCCCGCCGCCGATAATGTGGATCGGTTTCACCATGGACACCTGCTATCGAGAATGGACCTGGGCTTCAAGCCACTTGGGCCTTGAGCCGCTCGGACAATACGCCGAGGACACGGATTATCCGCCGTCTTTCTGTCGCCTCGGCCGCCTATGGTCCCCTAATATCGGCCGTTCTACGTAGAAACCATGAGAGGGTACGAAATGACTGGCTTGACGCTGTATCATGCCTCGCCGTCGCGCTCTTCCGTCACGCTCTGGATGTTGGAGGAGCTCGGCGAGCCGTTCGAGCTGGTCGTGCTCAAGCTCTCCGAGGGCGAGCAGATGGCGCCGGAATATCTGGCGATCAATCCCATGGGCAAGGTTCCCGCCCTCCGTCATGACGGGGCGGTGATCACCGAGGGGGCGGCGATCTGCACCTATTTGGCCGATGCCTTCCCCGATGCCGGCCTCGCCAAGCCGATCGGCGATCCGGACCGGGGACCTTATCTGAAATGGCTCTTCTTCGGGCCGAGCTGCATCGAGCCAGCCATGGTCGACCGGGCATTGCCGCGCCAGGAAGAGCCGCGCCGCGGCATGCTCGGCTATGGCGATTTCGACACCGTGATGAATGTCGTGGCCTCTGCGGTCTCCAAAGGGGCCTATCTGTTCGGCGACCATTTCACCGCCGCCGATATCGTCATTGGTTCCGGTCTGCGCTGGGGGATGATGTTCAATCTCATCCCCGAGCGTCCAGAATTCAGAGACTATGTCGATCGGCTGGAGCAGCGTCCGGCGCTGCAGCGCGCGGTTGCCCGCGACCGGGACTTGATGTCGGCCTGAGTCGTAGTCCCAAATACGCCCTCTTGGCGCTGCGGTCCTCAAACGCAATGACATCGATGCGACGGGGGAGCTAAGATTCGTCCATGGCTCGCAGAAAGGCACGCATCAATCTGCCCGCACCTTATCTGAAGCGGGTTTGGCTGGACCCGGAGAGGGTACCGGATCAGAAGGCATATCCTTTTTGCCTGCCCTTTTTGCGGGACGAGTTCGAGCTGTCGTTTGATGAACCGATCACCATCATCGTCGGCGAGAATGGCACCGGAAAATCGACTCTCTTGGAGGGGATCGCTGCGCTTGCCGGTTTCGATGAGGCTGGCGGCGGAAATGGCTATCGACTGGTCGATCACAGTTCCGCCGTCGAGACGATGGGCGGCACTCTCGCGGAAGCCTTGCGGGCAAGCTGGCTGCCGAAGATAACAAACGGCTGGTTTTTCAGAGCCGAGAGCTTTTTCTCGGTCGCTCGTGGGCTCGACAAGGCGGCGCAAGAGCCATATGGCGGTCCACCACCGGATTATCTTTCCCACTCCCACGGGGAAGGCTTCTTGCGCTTCTTCCAAGAGCGTTGTCGCCGGCAGGGCCTCTTCATTTTCGACGAGCCGGAATCGGCCCTCTCCCCATCTCGTCAGGTTGAATTCCTGAAGCTCCTGCGCCGCATGGATATGTCCGGTATCTGTCAGGTGATCATGGCGACCCATTCTCCGATGCTGATGGCCTATCCCGGTGCAACGTTATTGGGGCTGTCCAATGCGGGGCTAGCGCCGGTTTCCGTGGAGGAAACCGAACATTACCGGCTGATGAGCGCGTTCTGGGACGATCCAAGCGGCTTCATTGTCGAGACTCTGGAGCAAGACGCGGAAGAGTCAGAAGATGAAGAATTGGCGCAGCGAAACCTGTTTTGAGTCGGTTCCTAATACCGGCCCTCGTCGGGGATTTTCAGCAGTTCGCCACAGGCCTTGCAGTGTACCGCATCGGCCTCGTGGCGTTGTAGTCCGCAGGACGGGCAGGGATGCCGGACCTTGTAGGGCCTGAGCAGCGTCTGAAGCAGCCGCAGGAACAAGGTCACCCCGAAGATCATGATGGTGACGGCGATCAGCCGGCCGAGGGAGCCTTCCAGAATAATATCGCCGAACCCCGTGGTGGTCAGCGCCGTCACCGTGAAATAGAGCGCATCCACATAGTTGCCGATACCCGGATTCCGCAAATGCTGCGTCTCGTAGACCACCGCAGTCATAATGAAGAGAAAGACGGAAAGGTTGACCACCGCCACCACCGCTTCCTCGTTCCGGCGGAAGAACACGCTCTCCCGCCGCAGACGCGAAATCATCTGATAGGTATGCAGAAGCCGTAAGGTGCGCAGGATACGCAGGAAGGCGAGGCCTTCGCCGGCCAGCGGAGCCAGAAACGAAATAATCGCCACGATGTCCGCCCAGGTGGAGACCCGGGTGAACTCCTTCCAAGGACGTTCGTGGGCATAGAGCCGGGCAATGAGATCCAAAAGCACGATCAGCCCGACGACGACGTCGACATATTCGATCAGCGGGGTCCGCTCCACGAAGGAGGTCGCGATGATGAAGATGATCGTGAGGATATCGAAGGCAAGCAGGACGAGCCGGAAGCGGTGAGCGGCCTCGCTTCGGCCGAAATAGAGCTGTCTCAAACGTTCGCGCAAAATTGCTCTGTCCTTCCGCCCGGGGTCGCCAGCCTCTAGCTTATCTCTACCGTCTTGCCAACCCGGACGGGAACCTGACACCGCCTGCGCCGTTTGTTTGTGTTGCATTGCCAAGAAGAATTAACGCCACGCTTTGTTTAAGATGGCGCTTCGAATGTGCCGAGCCGATAGCAGGGAAAATCAGCCATGGTACAGGTGATCACAGGCGGACAGACAGGTGTGGACCGCGCCGCGCTCGATGTCGCTCTGGAAGACGATATCGACTATGGCGGGTGGTGCCCTCGCGGTGGCTGGGCAGAGGATATGACCGAGCCGCCGGGGCTGCTCGCCGCCTATCCGAAGCTTAAGGAGACCCCTTCCGACGATCCGGCCCAGCGCACCGAATGGAACGTGCGCGATGCCGACGCGGTGCTGCTGATCACCGACGGATCGGGCCTTTCAGCTTCGAAAGGGACCGCGCTTGCCGAAAGCTTCGCTGAAAAATACGACAAGGCGCTCATGGTGATGAATGTCGAGGACGAGGACGATGTCGAGCGTGCTGGCATTTGGCTGACGGAGCTGCTCACCGCCCACACCGTCGACCAGGATTTTCAGCTCAGCATCGGCGGCCCGCGGGAAAGTGAATCGCCCGGCATTTATCAGAAGACGAGAGACGTCCTGCCGGGCCTTCTCGAAGCGCTTTAACGCGACCGCGCGACCGGCCGCAAAACCCCACCGAATCGTTGTCAGAGCCCGCGCGCCCGCGTAGTTTGACGCCGCCGGCTTGGGAGGAGCCGGCCAAGCCCTGAGATGGAGGAGGCGATGAAGCATTTTACTTTTGGTATTGCCGCGGCGATGGCGCTTGGCCTGGCCGCAATGACGGCTCAGCCCCAGCCCGCATCGGCCATGAGCGGCTGGTACGAGCCCAACCCCGACCCGAAGAATTGCGAGAATGACGACGGCGCCCTCGGCGATGCCGCCTTCGTGATCGTAATGACCCCGCGCGCCGGCGACCGCGTTCACACCGGTTTCGGTGTGACCGGCTGTTCCCGCACCTTCGAGAGAAACGTGCAGTGGAAGCTGATTGGCGAGGACGGCTCCGAGCTCGCTAGCGGAAACACCTCCGGCGGCGGTGTGGACGGCGCCGGCACGTTCGATTTCGACGTGACCTACGAGGTCGATAAGCGCCAGATCGGCCATCTCGAGGTGATGGGCGAGGACGCTTCCGACGGCGAGGGCAATCCGCCCGGCCGCACCGTGCTGCCGCTGGTTCTGCAGCAGGCCGAAGGCGAGTAGTCAGGCCTCAGATTCTGATCTCCGTCATCCCGGCAAAAGCCGGGATCCAGCCTCGCGCACGCTCTTTGAAGCTGGACACCGGATTTCGCCGGTGTGACGGGGTGATCAGTCCGCCGCCTCGATCTTCCGGTTACCCGAAACGTCGAACACCGTCAGCCTCTCGGCCAGACCCACGGGCACGGGCGGCGAGAGATCGTTGTCGTCCAGCCGCAGCACTTGCAAGGTCGGGATCGCGGCCAGGCTTTCCGGAATGTCCCCCGTCAGCCGGTTGCGGTTCAGGCGAAGGTCGATGAGCTTTCGCAAACGCCCGACATCTCCCGGGATCGAACCGGTCAGCCGGTTGTTGGCCAGCAATAGCGATGTCAGGCTATCCGCCTCCGACAGCGTCCCAGGCAGCTTTCCGCTGAACCGATTATTGTGCAGGAAGAGTTCCTTGAGCGCCTTCTGCTGAAACAGCGAAGCCGGCAGCTTGCCGGTGAATTCGTTGTCCTCGCCCCGGAAGATCTCCAGCTTCGGCGTCGCCCAGCGGTCGGGCAGCTTGCCGGACATCTGATTGGCATGGATATCGAGATATTCGAGTTCCGGCAGGGTCGCGACGCCGTCGGGCAGGGCGCCGGTGATCTTGTTGCCCTTCAGCCAGAGGTTCTTCAGCGCCCGGCATCGGCCCAACGCTTGCGGCAGGCGCCCGGAGATCTTGTTGAAGGAGAGGTGGAGCGTATGGAGTCGCTCCAGATCGCAGACAGCCGCCGGCAGCCGGCCCTCGAGGTTGTTGTCGTAGATCGTTAGCCGGACGGCATAACCGTCTGAATCGGTTTCGATCCCATGCCATCGGCCCACGGGTTGATCGCTGGCCCAGAAATCCCGTTGGATCCAATCCGGTCCACCCAGAGCCTCGTAGAAGGCGGTCAGGGCTTTGCGCTCGCGGTCGCGCGCTTTCGCGTCTGCCGGTTCCGGCACCGCATTGACGATCGTTCCATCCCCATCGGCGGCCTGAACTGGATGGAGTGAAGGAAGCGTCGGAACACCGGCCAGCAGGAGAAAAATCCCGGCGGAAAGGGATCGAAAGGACGGCACCGGCGTTATTTCCCTCGAAAATATGTGGTTCGCGTCAGCGCAACCTTGCCTGCGCCAACATCTTGTAAAGAGCTTATGGCGTAATATCTAAGGAATGAACGCTTTCAAGCACCCGCGTAAAACGCGGAAGAGGAGTTGATCGTGCTGCGCCTTTTGATCTTGCTGCTGCTGCCTTTGGCTCTTGCCGGTTGCGTGACCGAAGAGCGTCAGCCCATGCCGTTGGCTCTTGGGCCGGCCGATGGCGCAGCCTCTTGCCTCGAATACGGCGATTCCCCGAGCTTCTCTGACTGCAAGGGCGCCGGCACCGTCAAGATTCCGGCCGAGTAGGTTGGGCCGCTCGCATAACGTCATTCCGGCGTAAGCCGGAATCCCCTACAAACTGAAAGAGTCGCTTTGGCTGGATACCGGCGTTCGCCGGTATGACGCGCTGCTTGTCTTAGCCGTCTTTCCCCATCAGCTCCGCGCGCTGGGCCATCAGCTTGTCCAGCTTCTCCTGCTGGTCGGCGATGCGCTGGGCCGCGCGCTCCTCGTCCGCCGCGCCCGAGAAGGCCGCCGCCTGCTCCTGTAGCTCGCGCAGATTGTCCTCCACGATCTGGATGCGGCGCTCGATCTCTTCCAAGGACAAATTCTCGGTCATGGGCTCTCTCGGTAGTGGGATGATGCAAATTTCGCTGCGGAAGATACCCGTTTCCGGCGCGACCGCTCAAGCGATACCGTGCGCGATGACGCAGGCCAAACCCTGTGTCAGACTTCCCTGAAATAGAGGAAGCAACAGGAGGGAGGACGGCCAATGTCCAAAATTCGCGACGACGTGCTGGCGGCGAACGAGACTTACGCACAAGATTTCGGCGACAAGGGCGCGCTTCCCATGCCGCCCGCCCGCCGCTTCGCCATTCTCACCTGCATGGATGCCCGGCTCGACCCGGCGAAATTCGCCGGCCTTGCCGAAGGCGACGCCCATGTCATCCGCAACGCCGGCGGCCGCGCCAGCGACGACGCCATCCGCTCCCTCGTGATCTCCCATAAGCTGCTCGGGACGAACGAATGGTTCGTCATCCATCACACCGATTGCGGCATGGAGACTTTCACCGACGACATCATGCGGGGACTTCTGAAGCAAAGCCTGGATACGGCGGAGATCGGCCCCGGCGGCTGGAAGGATGTGGGCCAGGGGCCCGGCTCGGCGGAAGGCGATTTCATCGACTGGCTCACCATCGCCGACCAGGCGGAGAGCGTCACCGCCGACGTCGCCCGCATCCGCGCCCATCCGCTCGTCCCCGCCGGCGTGCCCGTCTACGGCTATATCTACGACGTGAGCTCCGGCCGCCTGATCGAGGTGCCCGAGGCGACCGAAGCCGGGAAGGTATGAAGATTGTAAGGCTGTAAGGCGGTAAACCGGCTGGACGGCACAGTTCGGCTCGGCCAAACTCGCCCCATCAGGGAGGGTAGAGGTTTGGGGGAGCTGATACATCGGGTGCGCAATTCGATCGTCGATCGGGAGCGCGACTGGACCTTGGGCGCCGACGCGCTCCAATGGCGCGAGGCGGACGGCAAGGCGGGGCGGGTCGCTTACGCCGATATCGCCGGCCTGCAGCTGATCGACTACGCCTCCTATGGCGGCCGCATCTATCAATGCGCCCTCAAGCCGAAATCCGGCGCCCCCCTCAAGATCCGCTCCCACAGCTATATCAGCCTGGGCAATTTCGAGGACCGGCGACAGACCTACGCCCCGCTGATCCACGGCCTGGCCGGGCGGGTCGCCGCCGCAAACCCGGACGCGCGCTTCATCGCCGGCAGCACCGGCCTCTGGATCGCCTGGACGCTCGTCGGCCTGCTCACCCTCGTCATGCTCGGCGTCTTCTTCGCCTCCCTCGGCGCCGGCAGCTTGAGCATCAATGCCGGTGCCGTGGCCCTGGTGATCGCCATCCTCGCCGTGCCCCTCGTCTGGCGCCAGGTAAAATCCGGCAGGGCGAAGACTTTCGACCCGAAAAACGTCCCGCCGGCGCTGATCGGCGAGGCCACCTGACGAGCCATTGATCGCGGGCCGCCGGCCTCAGTCCTTCAGCGCGCTTGAATCCGGAACCACGACCGCAAAAAGATCGGCCAGCGCCGAAAGGCTCGCCTCCTGCATCTCCGCCGCCGGCACGACCTTCCCGGACCAGCCCTCAGGCAAATCCCGCGTGGCCGTGGCGCTCGCGACAACCGTCGTCGCAAAGCCGTGATTGAAGGAGGCGCGCGCGGTGGAGTTCACGCACATATGCGTCATGAAACCGACATAGACGACGTTCTTCGCGCCGAGCCGCTTCAGCTCATCGTCCAGCGTCGTGCCCTCGAACGAGCTCGGCAGGTTTTTCACGATCACCGTCTCGCCCTCGATGGGTGCCACTTCCTTGGCGATCTGTCCGATCGGCGCGTTGACGTCGAAGGGCGAATCCGGGCCGGCATCGTGCATGATGTGGATCACCGGCCGGCCTTCCGCGCGGAAGCGCTTCAGCAGCGCCGCAGCCTCATGCAGCGCCGGCTCAACACCCTCAAGCCGCATGATCCCTTCGCGATAAGTCTGCTGGCAGTCGATCAGCACAAGTACGCTCTCCGAGATGGGGGCAGGGCTGTCGGGCAGCGCAAGCAGATATCGCAAAGTCGGTCCGGCCATTCTGTTTCCTCCCGGTGTGATCTTTCTGCAAACCGGCGTTGCCGCCGTCTGACGTGCCCCATGATAGCAGAGTCAGCATCCGTATTTGACGCCTCATCCTCAAGCGGCTGCGTAGCCTTCTTCGGCGAATCCCCCAGACCTCTCTGAAATTTAGACAAGTTGTCGAAAACGCCTGCGCAACCAACCCTTCCGGTAAGGCGTTTCAGAGGGGAGAGGCAAAGAGGAGAAGAACCATGGTGAAAGCCTTCGTGCTGGGCGGTCTCGGCCTGCTGGGCATCGTCATTATCGTCACCAGCGCACAAGCCGCCGCTGTCTGAAGCCGCAATCGGACACGCCCGCTTTCCGATCCAGGAGGACGGCCGGGCTCGAGACGCGGCGGAAGCCCGGCCGCCGTCTTTTGTAGTCATTTGGTAACAAAACGGGCGCAACATTTTGAGTTGTAGGCTTAAATGTCTCCCGCGAGACAGGCGCGCAGGCGCGGTCTTCGCACCCTCTCTTACGCAACTCATCATGGGGATCGCCATGACGCCCGAGACTGCCCCTCGCAAGACTGCCCCTCGCAAGACTGCCCCTCGTAAGACTGTCACCCGTCTCTCCGTCTTCGCGCTTGCCGTCGCATCGGTTGCCCTGCTCGCCATGCCCCCGGCCCATGCCAGCCGCTTCGACGGCAAGTGGGACATGCTGCTCCAGACCACCAACGGCCATTGCGGGAAGATCAAGATCGGCGTCGCCGTGACCGGCGGCGAGATCTCCGCCACCAAGGGCCGCTTCGTGTTCCACAAGATCCATCTCGGCGGCCATGTGGGGCCGGCGGGCCGGGTGAACATCAAGGGCATCGCCGGCCCGCGCACCGCCTGGGGAACCGGCCGCTTCGGGCGTAGCCACGCCCAAGGCAAGTGGCACGGCGTCGGCCCGTCCGGCAAATGCAAAGGCGTCTGGATCGCCGAGCGCGGGTAGGGCGCTGTCCTCAACGATTGGGACCTCATGGTTCGAGACGCGCGCCCTTTAGGCGCGCCCTCACCATGAGGGTTGAAGCTGCGGCACGGTCGCCCGAGACGCCTACCCACGCATCTCCTCACCCTGAGGGGGCCGAAGGCCCGTCTCGAAGGGTGCAGGCCAGGGCATGCCCGCATCCTCACGCCCCCAAGGCCCGGCGCCAGGCGCGGTAAGCGCGGAGGTCTTGCGGCGTCCGGACGAGCGTCTCGATGGCTTCGAGATCGGGCCGGGCCAGCCGCTCCTGCTCGATCGCCTGAAGCCAGGCGACGATGCGCCCCGAGCACGCCTGCACATCGCCCCGGCAGGCCCGCGCGCGCCGGCAGGCGGTCGAACCGCAGAGAGACCAGAGGCAGAGCCGGTCCGCGCCGAAGCGCAACGCACGCTCCATGTCTCGCTCTTGATCCCGTTGCGTCTCCCGTCCGTGCTTTCGCGTCACGTCTCTCCTTTCAGGTTTGGGTGACAGAAGGCCGTCATCCTGAGGTGCTTAGCGCGTGCTTCGAGGCCCGCTTCGCGGGCATCCCGGATCAAGTCCGGGACAGGCTCTCAGCATGACGCGCTAAGCCTCGAAGGACGGCCGGGCATCCCGGATTAAGTCCCTCAGGATGACGACCGGGCGAACGCACGCGACCGAGCGGCCACGCGCAAACCCTCTCGCCGGGCAGAGCCCGCGAGGTTTAGGGGGAGTGGCGCGCCGGGAAGCGCAAACCTTTTGGCTCCGCGTATCCGAAGATGCGCGGCGGGCGCCTCTCGGCGCGCCACGTGCAGCGTCTATTCGGCGGCGGGCCCCGCTTCGATCCCGGACGGTCTCCGGTCTCTACACGCCAGCACTTGAACCTGTGCTTCTTGGCAGGGGCTCGTAATGGCCCCGGGGGGAACCCCGCCGCCGCCCGGGTGCGCGCCTCGCGTCAAGGCACGCCCGCAGGCGCCGCACCCCGTCCCGCATCACGAACGCCTTCGCGACAACGCCCCTTAACAGGACGAGGTGAGGACAGGATACTGCAGGTTTTGGGAATGGGGGATAAGGCCTGGAGGTGCTGGCAGGAATGCGGACGCGAATCGCTGGCCACACCCGACGCAATAGCGAGATGATGACGCCCGAACGGAATCCCCACGCCGTCGGATGTGGCTATGAGGTTGCAACGACCAAGGCTACAATCAGGTGTTCATTCGAAAAGTTCGGAGCCTGCAAATGCGATTATTTCCCCCACCAATAGAGATCGGAGACGAGGAGGGCTTCACGGCAGAGAAGGATATTTTCGGCCGGGCGAGAATAGGAGCTGGGTTAACGCATTTGCTCAGTGCAGCAAGCGATCCGATAGTCGTGGGTGTCGACGGGCAGTGGGGCAGCGGAAAGACCATCTTCCTGAAGATGTGGGCTGGCGAACTCCGCAAAGCCGGCTACCCGGTTGTATACTTCGATGCGTTCGAAAACGATTACTTGGAAGATGCGTTCCTCGCACTAGCGAGCCAGATCATCAATCTAGCGCAAGATAAAAAGAAACAAGCCACTCCTAAAGGTCGGAAGTTCATCAATTCAGCGGTTAAAGCAGGAAAGATATTGATGCGCAGCGGCGTTAAAGTGGGTGTTAAGGGAGCAACAGCCGGTTTGGTGTCGGTGATAGATCTTGAAGAGATCGCGAGTGACATAGCGTCAGAAGCAAGTTCGCTTGCGGATAAGCACGTCGGCCAGCTGCTTACAAAGCAGAAACAACAAAAGGATGCGATTCAGGGGTTCCGCGACGCCCTCTCTGAATTACCATCGCTATTATCGGAACGTCCAAAATCCAATGACAAGCAACAAACCCCGAAACCTCTTATCTTCATAATCGACGAACTCGATCGCTGCCGCCCGTCATTTGCGTTAGAACTACTTGAGCGAATAAAGCATTTCTTTTCGGTAGAAAATGTGCACTTCGTTCTTGGGGTTCATCTTGGTCAACTGACAAACTCAGTTGTTATTGCCTATGGCCCCAATATTGATGCGCGAACATACCTACAAAAGTTCATTCAACTGACGCTGCCGCTGGTGGATCGCCAACGATTGAAGCATGAAAAAACCCCTGCCAAGTATCTAGAATACCTGAGGAGCAGCATGGAGTTTAAGCACGAAGACAGAAATATTGTCGATCACTCTATAGAGCTTATACTTCACGTAGAAGAGCATATAGACCTGAGCCTGCGTTCTATCGAGAGAATTATGTCAAACTTGGTGATAGCATTAGCTTATACGCCGCGGAATACACTCAGGGTACCACCGATTATTGCGGGCCTTTGTATTCTAAAGGTGACAGAGCCCCATCTTTTTAATTTAGCAAAGCAGGGGCGCCTAACCTATCCCCAGGTACGTGATGCCTTGATCATCGATGGTAAGACTGAGAACAGAGCGATACGAGACTGGTTGGCACGGTGGTGGAAGTTCTGCACAAACGAACCGACGGAAGGAGCCGAAGATTTGGCGAAATCACTGTGGCAATACAACATCGAAGCAACCGAGATCATACCTCACACCGCGCACGCAGTGATTGATCGACTGCAGCCTAACCTTTAGGCGTCGAGTGAGGCACACGATTGTTTGTTCCGGGTAATTTCATCTGGAGGCGTCGCAGCCAATTAGGTCTATGCGATCCTGCTCAGGTTTCGCATTTAAGTTCAACAGCATGAGTGTCACGGTTGCATTGCAACTGTGATGTAGTCGGTCAGCACGCCGATTGGCCTTGCCTCGGGCTACAATCCTCTGCGGTGTGATGACGATTTCCACCGCTAGATACGGATGCATGCTGATGGATTGCCACACTCGCGGGAAGGTGTGTTCCACAGCTGGAAAATCGCAAATGTATTGTCATATGGTAAGCGCCCTACAGTGGATCAGCGCGGCATCGGCCAGCGGGGCGGCAGCCTTTTGGTTTCTCGCCTCAATTGTAAAGTTGCCGCCGAATCAGATCACATTCGAGACGATTGACTGCATTGTTCCAGCGTTGCGGAAGCAGGGCGTAAGAAATGCTGTCGGAGCGGCCTTGGCTGCTTTGGCCGCTGCTATCCAAGCCTTACTCGTGCTCATGCCTCACTGCATCGAATAGTGAGCCGCCGGAGCCTTTGAAGCGTTGCTGGAGAGAGCGGAGCTCTACAAGTTGGACGATCCGAAAGGCTTTGTAGGTGGCTAATTCGACGGCGTTTCAGCCAGATGGCATTGAGCTTCCCACACCGCCGAAGTTTTCAAGGGAAGAACTCAGTCGCGCAGAGCAGACCGGTGACTACGCTCCAATCCTGTTCGAATGGTACAAGTTCGTGGGATCATTGGCGGCGCTTGTCGGCCATATAAAGAACGACTCTCCGGCGTTCAAAGAAATCCCGCTTCGACAGCACTATATTCTGGTTGGACTAATAAACCGCTGTTGCCGGTTGATGCTGTCGAACGTGGCATTGTCCCATGAGGGTCGCTTTGGTGAAACAACTGGCATCGTCGACCGGTGCATCTTTGAAAGCGCGGTAAAGATCGTTTGGCTATGTCAAAAATCTAGCCAAGAGAAATTCATTCGGTATCTCGCAGACGGTCTAAAAACCGAGCTAGAATTTAGGAGCCAGATTCAGGCGAATATATCTCGACGAGGTGGTAAGCCACTCGACATTGAAACGAGGATGTTGGAATCGATCGGGCGTCATATCGGTGCCAGCGGCCTTACTGAAAGTGAGATTGCCTCGTCGAGGAAACTCCCTGACTTGGCTTCGATGCTAAACGACATTGGACTCACTCGGCTAGTCTACGTCGTCGGACAAAAACTGGGATCTCATCATGTGCATGGCACGTGGCCGAGCCTGCTCATGCACTATCTAGAAGAAGACGAAGACGCAGAGGAGCCGTTTAGATTTTTGCCGCGGGGGCAGGACTGTGAAACCTATCAGCATCAATACACATTTGTGGCGTTGATAGTGCTGGACGCAATGGATGTGTACCTACGCTTTGCGCTTGAGGTTCAATCAGATTGCCAAGTCTTTACTGACCTCTTTGATTCCGCTCGGGCTGAACTGATGCGCTTTTCAGAGATAGAGGCTTGAAGGTGCATCACTCCGCCGCCTCGGCCGCGCCCGCCTTCGCCGCGGCGCTGCCCGTCTTCTTCCGCCGGCCGAGTAGTTCCTTGAGATACTGCCCCGTGTAGCTTTCCGGCACTTTTGCGACTTGCTCCGGCGTGCCTTGGGCGACGATGCGGCCGCCGCCATCGCCGCCTTCCGGCCCGAGGTCGAGGATCCAGTCGGCGGTCTTGATCACCTCCAGATTGTGCTCGATGACCACGACCGTGTTCCCCTGGTTCACCAGCTCGTGGAGCACCTCCAGCAGCTTCGCCACGTCGTGGAAATGCAGGCCCGTGGTCGGCTCGTCGAGGATATAGAGGGTGCGGCCCGTGGCGCGCTTTGAGAGCTCCCGGGAGAGCTTCACCCGCTGGGCCTCGCCGCCGGAGAGCGTCGTCGCCTGCTGGCCGACATGGATATAGCTCAGGCCGACGCGCTTGAGGGTCTCCAGCTTGTCCCTGATCACCGGCACCGCCTTGAAGAACTCGGCGGCTTCCTCGACCGTCATGTCGAGCACGTCGGCGATGGACTTGCCCTTGAACTTGATGTCCAGGGTCTCGCGGTTATAGCGCTTGCCCTTGCAGACATCGCAGGTGACGAAGACGTCGGGCAGGAAGTGCATCTCGATCTTGATCAGCCCGTCGCCCTGGCAGGCCTCGCAGCGCCCGCCCTTCACGTTGAAGGAGAAGCGCCCGGGCTTGTAGCCGCGCGCCTTCGCCTCCGGCAGCTCGGAGAACCATTCGCGGATCGGCGTGAAGGCGCCCGTATAGGTGGCCGGGTTGGAGCGGGGCGTGCGGCCGATCGGGCTCTGGTCGATATCGATGACCTTGTCGAGATGCTCCAGCCCCTCGATCTTGTCATGCGCCCCGGGGATCTCCCGTGCGCCGGTGAGCTTGCGGGCGACGGCGCGGTAGAGGGTCTCGATGAGGAAGGTGGACTTGCCGCCGCCTGAGACGCCGGTGACGCAGCTGAACAGGCCGAGCGGGATGTCGGCGGAGACGTTCTTCAGATTGTTTTCCCGCGCGCCGATCACCGAGACCTTCTTGCGGCCGGGTTCCCGACGCTTCTTCGGCAGGGGGATCTGCTTCATGCCGGTGAGGTATTGCCCGGTCAGGCTGTCCGGATTGGCCATGATCTGCGCCGGCGTGCCCTCGGCCACCACCTCGCCGCCATGGATGCCCGCGCCGGGTCCCATATCCACCACGTAATCGGCCTGCAGGATGGCGTCCTCGTCATGCTCCACGACGATGACCGAGTTGCCGAGATCGCGGAGGGCCTTGAGGGTCTCCAAGAGCCGCGCGTTGTCCCGCTGATGCAGGCCGATGGAGGGCTCGTCCAGCACGTAGAGCACGCCGGTGAGGCCGGAGCCGATCTGGGAGGCGAGGCGGATGCGCTGGCTCTCGCCGCCGGAGAGCGTGCCGGACGCGCGGGAGAGGGTGAGGTAGTCCAGGCCGACATCGTTGAGGAAGCGCAAGCGCTCGCGGATCTCCTTCAGGATGCGGCTGGCGATCTCCTGTTTCTGGGGGGAGAGCGTCTCGCCCACCTGGTCGAACCATTTGTTCGCCTGGCGGATCGACATGTCGGCGACCTCGCCGATATGCATGCCGGCGATCTTCACCGCCAGCGCCTGGGGCTTCAGCCGGTAGCCGGTGCAGACCTGGCAGGGCTGGCTGGACTGGTAGCGGGAGAGCTCGTCCCGCACCCAGTTCGATTCCGTCTCGCGCCAGCGCCGGTCGATATTGGTGATCACCCCCTCGAACGGCTTGCTGGTGGAGTAGCGGCGCACCCCGTCGTCATAGGTGAAGGTGATCTCTTCGTCGCCGGAGCCGAACAGCAGGACGGCGCGGAATTCCTCCGGCAGGTCCTTCCAGGGCGTCGTCATCTTCTGCTTGTAATGGCGGGCGATGGCCTGGAGCGTCTGGTGATAATAGGGGGAGGAGGCGCCGGTGCGCGCCCAGGGCGTGATCGCGCCCCGGTCCAGGCTCAGGGATTCGTCGGGCACCACCAGCTCCGCCTCGAAGGTGAGCTCCGTGCCCAGCCCGCCGCAGGCGGGGCAGGCGCCGAACGGGTTGTTGAAGGAGAACAGCCGCGGCTCGATCTCCTCGATGGTGAAGCCGGAGACCGGGCAGGCGAAGCGCTGGGAGAAGATCAGCCGCTCCGGCTCGCCCTTCTCGTCGCGTGCGTCGGCGAACTCGGCCACCGCGATTCCGTCGGACAGGGCGAGCGCCGTCTCGAAGGAATCCGCCAGCCGGGTCGCCATGTCGTCGCGCACCACGATGCGGTCCACCACCACGTCGATATCGTGCTTGAACTTCTTGTCGAGGGCAGGGGCGTCGGCGATCTCGTGGAACGCGCCGTCGATCTTCACCCGCTGGAAGCCCTTCTTCAGAAGCTCCGCCAGCTCCTTGCGGTACTCGCCCTTGCGGCCGCGCACGATCGGCGCCAGCAGATAGAGGCGCGTGCCTTCTTCCAGCTCCAGCACCTTGTCGACCATCTGGCTGACCGTCTGGCTCTCGATGGGAAGCCCCGTGGCCGGCGAATAGGGCACGCCCACTCGCGCGAAGAGCAGGCGCATATAGTCGTAGATCTCGGTGACCGTGCCGACCGTGGAGCGCGGGTTCTTCGAGGTGGTCTTCTGCTCGATGGAGATCGCCGGGGACAGCCCCTCGATGGAGTCCACATCCGGCTTCTGCATCATGTCCAGGAACTGGCGCGCGTAGGCGGAGAGCGACTCCACATAGCGCCGCTGGCCCTCGGCATAGATCGTGTCGAAGGCGAGGGACGACTTGCCGGAGCCGGACAGCCCGGTCATCACCACGAGCTCTTCCCGCGGCAGCTCCAACTGCACGTTCTTCAGATTGTGTTCCCGCGCGCCGCGCACGGAAATGGTCTTGGATGTCATGAGCACCAATGTCGGGGGGCGGAAGGCTTTTCACAAGGCTTAAGCATTGTTGGTCGGGGCGGCAAGCGGACGCTGGTTTTTCAACAAGTCCGGCAGGCAAACCTCCCCCAGAAAGGGGGAGGGCGTTCTCCCGCTGTGCCGCTTGCCCGGGATGGCTCCCTCTCCCCTCGGGGGAGAGGGTTGGGGTGAGGGGGCCAAACTCTCCGCATATTTCTCCCCCTCACCCGGATGCTGCGCATTCGACCTCTCCCCGCCGGGGAGAGGTACTGGGCTTAGCCGACCTAAAGCAGCTCCAGCTTCTTCAAACGCGAGCGGATGGCGCCGGGCTTGCGCCCATGGGCGGTGGCGATGGCGGCGACGCTCTCGCCGGCCTGGTGACGGCGCACCAGAGCCTTCTCCTCATCCTCGCTCCAGGGCGCATAGGCCTTCGCATGGCCGTCGGCCCGGGCGGCGGCCATTTGCGGCGAAGCGGCGGTTTGCCTGGTCTCGGCCTCCTCCAGCGCATCGGCGAGAAATTCCCGCTGCTTCGCCGCGATCGCCTCGGCCCCGGCCGCTTGAGCGGACTGCAGGGCCGTGTCGGACAGCGACCGGAAGGTCTCGTCCTGCTCCACCGCCGCCGGATGCACTTGCAGCGCCCGGGCATTCAGCCCCAGCAGATGAAGCCCGGCGAGACCCCGCAGGCGGGACAGGGCCACATAACCCTGGCCGTACTCGAAGGCGCGGGACAGATCGATCACCGCCGCGTCCAGGGACATGCCCTGGCTCTTATGCACGGTCATGGCCCAGGCGAGACGCAGCGGCAGCTGGATGATGGAGGCCCGCTCCTTGCCGTTCTCGTCGATCTTCCAGGTGGCCGGCTCGGCGACGATCGTCTTGCCGGAGCGGGTGCGGATCACCGGATGGCCGGTCTCCCGGTCGAAATCGATCACCTCGCCCAGCGTGCCGTTCACGAAGCGGAGGGCGGGATCGTTCTTGGTGAACATCACCACGGCGCCTTCCTTCAGCACCAGCTGCTCCGGGGAGAGGCAACCCCGCTTCAGCGTGTTCACGAAGACCTCGGGGCCCTTGCTCTGCATGGCAAAGCGCTTCGTCTCGCCGGGAAGCTTGCGCAGCTCGGCGGCGTTGATCTCGTCCACGGAAGCGTTGTGGGTGAACAGCCGCGTGCAATCGGTCGGCAGGGCATCCCGGGGGATCGTCCGCGCATCCAGCACCGCGCGATGATGCCGCGCGCAGTCGTTCCGGCGGATGGCGGCGAGCAGGTCGAGAAAGTCGCGATCGCTCTGGCGGTGCTGCTCGGAGAGATAGCAGACCGTGGGCGCCAGATCCCGCCAGGCGGCCGAGCCATAGGCGAAGACCGGGCCGGTATCGGCCGCCATGTCGCCGAACAAGGAAGCGTCGCTCGCCTCCCGCCGCACCACCGGCGGCAGCTGGAAGAAATCGCCAACCAGAATGACCTGGAGCCCGCCGAAGGGGGCAGCGTTCTTCCGCACGTGGCGGCACACGGCATCCACCAGGTCCAGCGCATAGGCGGGCAGCATGGAGATCTCGTCGATGATCAGCACACGGCTCCGCTCGATCCGCGCCGCCACGCGCCGGTTGGCGGCGATCCTGTCGAGATCGCGGCGGGTGAGCGAATGATTCACCCCGATCCCGCTCCAGGCATGGATGGTGATGCCGTTGCCATGGGTGGCCGCGATTCCCGTGGAGGCGGTATAGGCGACCGGGATCTTCGCCTGGCGCAGCGCCGCGATATAGCGGTTCACCGTATGGGTCTTGCCGCTGCCCGGCTGGCCGGTGAGGAAGACGCTCATTCCCGTCTGGAGCAGCGCCAGGGCTTGGGTCTGTTTCATGGACGGTCCGGGATTCGCAAGTTGGGATCGGACGGTGAGGATAGGGGGCGGGACGCTTGTGGGAAAGGGCAGAGCAACGGGCCGCAGCGTGCTCCCTCTCCCCGCCGGGGAGAGGTGAAACAACTCATCGACGCGATAGCGCCCGCCAGAATCTTCCGCCAAACTCCGCCGCCATGCGACTCACACGCCAGCAGACCGCCTATCTCCTCGCCGCCATCGGCATCGTCCTTGCCACCGCCGCCATCCTGCTCGCCATGGGCCGGGTGCCCATCTGCAAATGCGGATATGTGAAGCTCTGGCACGGCGAGGTGGTGAGCTCGGAAAATTCCCAGCATCTCACCGACTGGTACACGCCGTCCCACGTCATCCACGGCTTCATCTTCTACGGCGTCCTTTGGCTTATCTTCGGCCGCAGGCTCTCTTTCGGAGCGCGATTGATTCTGGCCCTGCTGATCGAATGCGCCTGGGAGATCTCGGAGAACACCGACGCGGTGATCGAGCGCTATCGCGAGGCGACCATCGCCCTCGATTATTACGGCGACAGTGTCATCAACTCGGTGATGGACATCCTGGCCATGGTGCTGGGCTTCTGGCTGGCATCGAAATGGCCGGTCTGGCTCACGGTCATCGTGGCCGTCGCCCTGGAGCTCTTCACCGGTGTGATGATCCGCGACAACCTCACTCTGAACGTGGTGATGCTGCTCTGGCCCCTCGACTGGATCAAGGACTGGCAGGCCGGCGCCTTCAAGCCCGGCGGGTAGGGCGGGGGCCTGGGGATGGCTTCTAGTTCGGCGGAGCTCCCTCTCCCCTTGGGGGAGAGGGTTGGGGTGAGGGGGTGCCAAACTCTCCGCATATTTCTCCCCCTCACCCGGATGCTGCGCATCCGACCTCTCCCCATCGGGGAGAGGTGATGCTGTGGCTCACCGGAGGCACTCAGAGTTCGGCATGCTGAGGTGCACGCCGGAGGCGCGCCTCGAAGCATGTGGGCCACGTCCTCCTTCGAGGCTCGCAAAGCGAGCACCTCAGGATGACGTGGGTCTAAGCAGTGCCGTAGGGCCGCAGAGTGACTCCCTCTCCTCTTGCGGGAGAGGGCTTTCCGCCGCGACCTTGAGCTTGCTCAGGTCGCTTGGCAGAAAGGGTGAGGGTAAGGCGGCTGTCGAAGCGCTTGCGGTTTACCCCCTCTCGCTGCAAGGGGGGAGGCGAGGCTGCATCCGCGCCCCTAAAGCGGGACGCGGATGCCCGTGGTCATGTAGATGACCAGGCAGATATAGGCCGCCACCGTCGGATAGAAGGTGAGGCCGAAGCCGAAGGCGCGCAGATGCGGGTTCTTGTGATAGCCGATCCAGAACAGGATACGGCCCAGCACGAACAGCGCGGTCAGGATCACCACCGTCCGCGCCTCTTCCGCCGGCGAATAGATCGCCAGGGCCGCATGGGCGACGAAATAGGCGGTGAACTGCTCGAACGTGTTCAGGATGAATCGCGTGTTGATGTCGAGCGGCGAGTTCGGCTTCGCCATCTTGCCGACGAACATGTTCGGGTTGAGCCGCTGCGCGGCGACGATGCAGATGCCGATCACCCCCGGCAGGATCGCGAACACCGAATCCTTGATCACCAGGCCGATCTTGTCGCCGGTCGTCTCCCACTGCTCCGGCTGCCAATCCCAAACCATCTTGCAGATGATCAGAAAGGCGAGTGCGAACAGCCAATTGCCGAACAGGACGAACAGAAATTCCCACTGGCGCCAGGTGAAGCCGAAATATTTGACGCGCGGGTCCTGGCGCCGCCTTTTCTTCAGGCGCGCAGGGGAGAGATGCGATTGCGCAGTACGCTGCATTCCTATCCTCTTCTCGGAGCGAGTTTCGCCCGCAGCGCGGCGTGTTCCGGCTGGGCCTCTCTGTCTAAAACCACGAGGGCGGGCAGCCGTTACATAAGGCATATCACCCTTGCGGGGCAATCTTAGGGTTTGTCGCCTCTGGACGAACGAGAACAAAAAGAGTACATTGAAGATTGCGTGCGAGGGAGTATCACAGACTGGCCTGTGGACGAGTGCTTGGCCCTCTGGCGGTCGCGCCCCGGGGCGGGGTAGGGTCAGGGCCAAGTGAAGAGGATAAGTGACGAGGACAAGTCAGTCGCGAACGTCGCGTCGAGACGATGGAGGTGTATGCATGGCCGGATCGGTGAACAAGGTGATTTTGATCGGCAATCTCGGTGCCGATCCGGAGATTCGTCATACCCAGGATGGGCGGCCGATCGCGAATCTGCGGGTGGCGACCAGCGACAGCTGGCGCGACAAGAACACGGGCGAGCGCCGCGAGCGGACCGAGTGGCATCGGGTGGTGATCTTCAACGAAGGGCTCTGCCGCATCGCCGAGCAATATCTGCGCAAGGGCTCGAAGGTCTATCTCGAGGGCCAGCTCCAGACCCGCAAATGGGAAGATCAATCCGGCCAGGAGCGCTATTCGACGGAGGTCGTGCTCCAGGGCTTCAATTCGGCGCTCACCATGCTCGACAGCCGTCAGGGCGGCGGCATGAGCGATAGCGGGGGCGGTTCGTCTGGCGGCGATTTCGGCCGCACCAGCGCGCTGGGCGAGGGGTCCTTCGACAAGGAGCTGGACGACGAGATTCCCTTCTAAACGGCTGCGAAGGCGGTTTCGCCCCCTGCCATAAGTCTGAAAGACAGCGGGAAAATTTAACGCTGATTCTAATCAACCGACCTGCTTTCGGCCCATACCGTTAAAATGCGGCATGGGCCCACTCAAACCAGCAAACCGGCTTTCCGGCGCGCCGACGATTGCCGAGCGCCTGTCGGGCCGTGACAACAACTTCAACCTGATCCGCTTCATCGCCGCCGCCGTGGTGCTGCTGGATCATTCCGTCGCGCTTGCCGGAACGGGCGAGACGCGCCTTCTGGTGCTGGGGCCCCTGACCGTCGACTTCGAGACGTTCCCCCTGGGACGCATCGCCGTCGACGTCTTCTTCGTGGTGTCCGGCTTCCTGGTGACCCGCAGCGTGCTCACCAGGCCGACCGTGCTGGATTTTGCCGTGGCCCGGGCCTTGCGTCTGTTTCCGGCCTTGCTCGCCGTCTCCTTCGCCATCGCCTTCCTGCTGGGCCCTCTGATCAGCGACAAAAGCTTTGCCGAGTATTTCGGCGATCTCAAAGCGTGGATCTATGGGCCGCTCACCGGCTTCCTGGTGAGCCACTCGCTGCCGCTGCCCGGCGTGTTCGAGACCGTGCCGGAGGAGAAGGGGATCGTGAACTCGCCCCTTTGGACCCTCCGCTACGAGGCGATCTGCTACGGCATTTTGGCCGTGCTGGCGCTGCTCGGCGCGCTGCTCGACCGCCGTATCGTCTATGCCCTGGCGGGCCTTCTGGCCGCCTATCTGCTCGTGACCTTCGCCACCGACCTCCGTGGGCATATCGCGGCGGTCGACAGCCTGGCGCGCTTCGGCCTGAGCTTCTTCCTCGGCGGCGCATTCTTCGTGTTCGCGGACCGCATTCGGCTGAACTGGATCTGGATGGTCGGGCTGGCCGTTGTGGCCTTGGCGACGAGCACGACGGCGATCGCGGAGTTCACCTTCCGCCTGGCGCTCGCCTACGGCGTCCTTTGGGCGGCCCTCGTGCCGGGCGGGTTCATCCGCGGCTTCAACCGCTTGGGCGACTATTCGTACGGTCTTTATATTCTCTGCTGGCCGATCCAGCAGACCGTGGTCACGCTGATCCCGACCATAGCGGCGCCGGCACTCTTCGCCATCAGCTTTCCCATCACCTTGGGCCTCGCGGCGCTCTCCTGGCATCTGGTGGAGCATCCGGCCCTCAAGCGGAAAGACGCCACGAGCAGGCGCGCCGCGGTCCTCATGGCCAGCGGCCGGGAACGTCTCGAGACGTGGCGTGCCAATCGGCGCAAGGCGAGGCGGCTGGCGTCCTAGGAGCCCGAAAGCCTCTCGCCGGTTGCGCGGCCGGCCGTCACGACGTGGCCCTCGCCTCGGCCTCTTCCCTGGCGAACTGGTCGTGCCGCCGTTCGGACTGCACCTCGATGAAGATGCGCGACACCGCAGGGTGCAGCTTCTTGATCTTGATCTCCAGCTGACTTACCGCCTCTTCGACCTCCGCCGAGCTCATCTCGTCCGCAAAGTCGACACTGAGCGCCAGCAGGATTTCCTGGGGCGCCAGATGCATGGTCCGAATCTCGTTGAGATGGAGCACATTGGGGGTCGCCTCGACCATCTCGCGGATACCGTTCGTGACCGTTCGGCTTGCCGCCTCGCCGATCAGCAATCCCTTGGTCTCGTAGGCGAGCAGGATGGCGGCGCCCGCCAGAATGGCCGCGATCACCAGCGAGGCCACCCCGTCCGCCCAGAGAATGCCGAAGAAGTCGCTGAGCGCCACGCCGATCATCGCCGCCAACAGGCCGAGCATGGCGGCCGTGTCCTCGAACAGCACCGTGAACACGGTCGGGTCCTTGGATTGCCGCACCGCGCGAAACGGATGGAAGCCGCGCTGGGGATCTTGGGCGGCCCGGAATTCCTTGTAGGCGATCCACCAGGCAAAGGCCTCGAAGACCATCGCGCCGGCCAGGATGATGTAGTTCACATAGGCGTTGGTGATGGGGTGGGGGGCGAGCAGCTTGATCACCCCTTCGTAGAAGGAGATGCCGGCGCCCACGGCGAAGATCAGGATGGCGACCACGAAGGCCCAGAAGAAAACCTCCGCGCCGTAGCCGAAGGGGTGATGCCGGTCGGGCGGCCGTTTCGACCGGCTGATGCCGAGCAGCAGCAACCCCTGATTGCCCGTATCCACCACCGAGTGGATCGCCTCGGAGAACATGGCCGAGGATCCGGTGAACAGGGCACCGCCGAACTTGCTGATCGCGATGATGAGATTGGCGCCCAGCGCCGCGTAGATCACCTTATGCGTGCTCGCAGCCATGCCGCTGCCCCTTTCCCTTCATGCCCCATTCGGCCGCCCGGCGGTCGCCGAGCGGCGGTCGTCCGGCAACCGCGGTCAATAGGCGTGCTTCAACGCGCCGTTTTCCCGAATCACGTTCTGATCCTCCAGAGTCTGATAGGCCGGGGCGGCTGTCAGCGTCTCCTTGGTCAGGTTGGCGAAGATCTCGATCGTGCCGTCGTCGTTCCGCGTCACCACCACATCCTCATAATGGACGGCGACATTCTTCTCTCCAATACCGAGAAAGCCGCCGACCCCGATCACCACGCCGCTGATGCGGCCGTCATCCCCGCCGATCACGTCGTTGATCTGTCCGACATTCTCTCTGGCCGGGTTCAGCACGGGCTGGCCGATCAGGTCGCTGGCAAGCGCATCGGTGGTCTTCTGCTCGGTGATGAAACGGGCGGTCTTGGCCGGTATGCCGTTGACTTGCCCCGAATTCTTCGACTGCTCCATGGTCTCGGTAGGGTGCGGCGGTGTGATCTGCTCGTTTTCCGATGGCTGAGCGAGCGCCGCGCCGGCGCAAAGGATCGATCCTGCGGCCACGCCGATGAGGATGCGTTTCATTGTCGTTTCTCCGCTTTTTTGGGCTGGCGAGATGTCCCGGAACAGGATTGGAACTGCGTCTGCGCGGATCAAATTCAGCAACGTTGCCTGGCCAGAATCGTTCCCCATCCGGACGTCCCCCGTCGCCGCTTGCTCCGCGCATGCCGAACCGGCCGCGCCGGTTTGTCGGCACGTTATGTCTGATTCAGCAACATGTTGAAATAATTAGGTAAAAGTGCCGAAAAAGAGGCCGTCAAATGACGGTTCCAAAAGTTGCGGTTGCGGCGTGAAATCGGCTATACAGGGCCGGCGAGCAGCATCCGAATTCTGACTGGCGACGTGCATACTTGTCGCGCGCAGCTGTCGATTTCTTCCCGCCTTCGAGCCACACGGTTTTCGGCCATTGACTGACAACGACAACACGGAATCGCCGGAAGGGTCCGGAGACCCCTCTGATATTCGCCCCATCTCGCTCATCGACGAGATGAAACGGTCCTATCTGGACTACGCGATGAGCGTCATCGTCAGCCGTGCGCTGCCCGATGTGCGCGACGGTCTGAAGCCAGTGCATCGGCGCATTCTCTATTCGATGCACCAGAACAATTATACGCCCGACCGGCCGTATAATAAGTCTGCCCGCGTGACCGGCGACACCATGGGTAAGTACCACCCCCATGGCAACCAGGCGATCTACGACGCGCTGGTCCGCCTGGCGCAGAATTTCTCCATGCGCCTGCCGCTGCTCGACGGCCAGGGCAATTTCGGCTCCGTGGACGGCGACCCGCCGGCGGCCGAGCGCTATACCGAAGTACGCCTCGCCAAGCCGGCCATGGCGCTGCTCGACGACCTCGACAAGGATACGGTCGATTTCCAGGACAACTACGACGGCCGCGAGCGCGAGCCCACGGTCCTGCCGGCCAAGTTCCCGAATCTGCTGGTCAATGGCGGCGGCGGCATCGCCGTCGGCATGGCGACCAATATCCCGCCCCACAATCTGGGCGAGGTGATCGATGCCTGCATCGCCTATCTCGACAACCCGGCCATCACCATCGACGAGCTGATCGAGGTGCTGCCGGGACCCGATTTCCCGACCGGCGGCATCATCCTGGGCCGCACCGGCATCCGCTCCGCCTATCACAAGGGCAGGGGATCGGTGCTCATGCGCGGCCGGGTCTCCACCGAGACCGCCGGCAAGGGCGACCGCGAGGCCCTGATCATCACCGAGATTCCGTATCAGGTGAACAAGGCCTCGATGATCGAAAAGATCGCCGATCTGGTGCGCGAGAAGCGTATCGAGGGCATCTCCGACATCCGCGACGAGTCCGACCGACAGGGCATGCGCGTCGTCATCGAGCTGAAGCGCGACGCCATGGCGGACGTGGTGCTGAACCAGCTCTATCGCTTCTCGCAGCTGCAGAGCACCTTCGGCTGCAACCTGGTGGCGCTCAATGGCGGACGCCCCGAGCAGCTCAATCTGAAGGACATGATCTCGGCCTTCACCGATTTCCGCGAGGAAGTCGTCGGCCGGCGCACCAAGTTCCTGCTCAAGAAGGCGCGCGACCGCGCCCATGTGCTGGTCGGCCTCGCCATCGCGGTCGCCAATATCGACGAGATCATCAAGCTGATCCGCCACGCGCCGAACCCCGCGACGGCCCGCGAGCAGCTGATGGAGCGCGATTGGCCGGCCCGGGATATCGCGCCCCTGGTCGAGCTGATCGCCGATCCGCGCCACAAAGTGTCGGAAGACGGCACCTACAAGCTCTCCGAGGAGCAGGCCCGCGCCATTCTCGATCTGCGCCTGCATCGCCTGACCGCGCTCGGCCGCGACGAGGTCGGCGACGAGCTCCACAAGCTCGGCGACGAGATTCAGGAATATCTCGATATTCTGCGGTCCCGCGCCCGCATCATCGATATCGTGAAGGACGAGCTCGCCGAGATCCGCGAGAAGTTCGACACGCCGCGCAAGACCGAGATCGTCGATGCCGTCGGCGAGATGGAGGACGAGGACCTGATCGCCCGGGAGGACATGGTCGTGACCGTGTCCCACAAGGGCTACATCAAGCGTGTGCCGCTCTCCACCTACCGGGCCCAACGCCGCGGCGGCAAGGGCCGCTCCGGTATGTCGACCCGGGACGAGGATTTCGTCACCCGCATCTTCATCGCCAGCACCCATACCCCGGTCCTGTTCTTCACCTCCGGCGGCATGGTCTACAAGATGAAGGTCTGGAAGCTGCCGGTCGCCGCGCCCCAGGCCCGCGGCAAGGCGCTCGTGAACCTGCTGCCCCTCGGCAAGGACGAGAACATCACCAGCATCCTACCGCTCCCGGAGGACGAGGAGAGCTGGGCCGATCTCGACGTCATGTTCGCCACCAATGTCGGCGCCGTCCGCCGCAACAAGCTCTCCGACTTCGTCGAGGTGCGCCAGAACGGCAAGATCGCCATGAAGCTGGATGAGGGCGATTGGATCGTCGACGTCCACACATGCAGCGAGGCTCAGGACGTCCTGCTCACCACGGCGAAGGGGCAGGCGATCCGCTTCCCCGTCACCGACGTGCGCGTCTTCAAGGGCCGCGACTCCACCGGCGTCCGCGGCATCCGCCTCGCCAAGGACGATGCGATGATCTCCATGGCGATCCTCACCCATGTGGAGGCGAGCCCCGCGGAGCGCGCCACCTATCTGCGCCAGGCCAACCAGATCCGCCGCGGCGGCGCGGAGATGGAGGTGG
The DNA here is from genome assembly GCA_050110875.1 of Methyloligella sp. ZOD6. Lineage (GTDB taxonomy): Bacteria > Pseudomonadota > Alphaproteobacteria > Rhizobiales > Methyloligellaceae > Methyloligella. The sequence continues at coordinate 487,173 of CP188828.1, read as the reverse complement.
CGGCCGACGCCGAAGAGGGCAGTGAGGAAGAAGTCGTCCTCAGCCAGGATCGCTATGCCGAGCTGAGCGCGCTCGAGCAGTTCGTCTTGACGATCTCCGAGAACGGCTTCGGCAAACGCACATCCGCCTACGAATACCGGACCTCGGGCCGCGGCGGCAAAGGCATCATCGCCATGACCGTCAATGCGCGGAACGGCAAGCTGATCCGCTCCTTCCCCGTGGAGGAGGACGACCAGATCATGCTGGTGACCAATCGCGGCCAGCTGATCCGGGTGCCTGTCATCGATATCGGCATCGTCGGGCGCTCCACCCAGGGCGTCACCATCTTCTCCACCGCGGCCGACGAACGTGTCGTCTCGATCGAGCATATTCCCGCCGATGTCGAAAACGGCGAGAACGGCGAGGACGACGACGATCCCGCCGGCGACACGCCCGATGCCGGAGGCGGCGACGATCTCGCCCCCGACGACGGCGGCGAAAGCTAGGAGCTCTCATGCGGACCGCGATCTACCCGGGGAGCTTCGACCCCATCACCTTCGGTCATGTCGATATCGTGCGTCGGGCCGCCAGGCTGGTGGACAGGCTGGTGATCGCCATCGGCACGCACCACCAGAAGAAGCCCATGTTCTCGACCGGCGAGCGCATCGATCTCGCCAAGCAGAGCCTGCATACGGTGGCCAAGGATACCGGGCTCGATGTGAAGATCGCGACCTTCGATGGGCTCGTCGTCGATGCGGCCAAAGCGGAGAAGGCGACCATCATCATCCGCGGCCTCCGCGATGCCGCCGATTTCGATTATGAGATGCAGATGGCGGGCATGAACGCCGCGCTCTCGCCCCGGCTGGAGACCATGTTCCTGGCCTCTTCCCCGGGAACGCGACACATCACCGCCACCCTTGTTCGTCAGATTGCCGAGATGGGAGGCGACGTAACGCCATTCGTGCCGGCCTGCGTCGCAGAAGCCTTCAAGAGGAAACTGTCCAAATGATTTTCGCCCGTATTGCTTTGATTGCCGGCTTGCTTTTCGCTTTCGCGCCGGTTGCGACCGCCGTCCAGGCGGCACCCGAAAAAACGCTCGAGAATACTGTGCTTCTCGACCTCAAGGATGGCCGCGTCACCATTCTCCTGCGCCCCGACCTGGCGCCCAAGCATGTGGAGCGCATCAAGAAGCTCACCCGCGAAGGCTTCTATGACGGCATCGTCTTCCACCGTGTGCTTGATGGCTTCATGGCCCAGACCGGCGACCCGACCGGCACCGGCATGGGCGGCTCCGATTATCCGGATGTGGAAGCCGAATTCTCCGACGAACCTTTCGTTCGCGGCACGGTCGGCGCCGCGCGCAGCCAGGATCCGAACAGCGCCAACAGCCAGTTCTTCATCATGTTCGCCGAGACGCCCTCCCTGAACGGGCAATACACCGTCTGGGGCGAGGTGGTCGACGGTATGGAGCATGTCGACGAGATCAAGCGCGGAACGCCGCCGTCCGGTACGGTGGAGAACCCGGACAAGATCGTGAAGATGCAGATTGCCGCCGATGCCGACGCGGCATCCCAAGAAAAAGCGAAGCAAGCGCTTCAGCAGCAGTAAGGGAGGCCACCATGCCTGCAAGCCCCGAAGACACCCTGATTATCGAGACGACCCAAGGCCCGGTGACCGTCGAGTTGCGTCCCGACCTCGCGCCGAAGCATGTGGAACGCATCAAGACCCTCGCCCGCGAGGGGTTTTACGATGGTGTGGTGTTCCACCGGGTCATCGACGGCTTCATGGCCCAGACCGGCGATCCCACCGGCACCGGCATGGGCGGCTCCGACTATCCGGATGTGGAGGCCGAGTTCTCCCAGGAGCCGTTCACCCGCGGCACGGTCGGCGCGGCGCGGGCCCAGCACCCGGACAGCGCCAACAGCCAGTTCTTCATCATGTTCGCCGACGGTCCGTTCCTGAACGGCCAATATACCGTCTGGGGCAAGGTGGTGGACGGCATGGAGAATGTCGATCAGATCACCCGCGGCGAGCCGCCCGCGAATCCTGATAAGATGGAACGCGTCCGCGTCGCAGCGGACGACCAATAGGCGGCAAGGTGGAAAGGGCAGTCGGATGGGGGCGCACGGGATTCTCCTGACGCTTCTGGCGTTTGTCGGCGGTGGGTTCATCGCCCTGCAAGCACCGATCAACGCTCAGGCGGCGGCCCATCTCGGCAACCCGATCGCGGCCGCCACGCTTTCCTTTTGCGTCGGCACTCTGGCGTTGCTCGTTCTGACGGGGCTGTTCGCCCGCGGCAGCACCGATTTCGGCGCGCTCACCACAATGCCGGCCTATATGATCTTCGCCGGCGGACTCCTGGGCGCAGGCTTCGTCACCATGACCATCGTGCTGGCGCCCCGGATCGGCATCGCCGCCGTCATGGCCCTCGCCATTGCCGGCCAACTCTTCACCGCGCTCCTGCTGGACCGCTTCGCCCTGTTCGAGCTGCTGGAGCGCGACCTTTCCATCGGCCGCGTCACCGGCGCGATCCTGGTTCTCGTGGGCGCGCTCATGGTGCGGCTCCTGTAGCCGTAAAGCGCCTTGCGCACCGATCTGTTCGATTTCCATCTCCCTGAGGCGCTGATTGCCCTGCGGCCCGTGAGCCCGCGGGATTCCGCGCGGCTGCTTGCCGTCGACGGGGCGAGCGGCGCGCTCCGCGACTGCATCGTCCGGGATCTTCCCGATTTGCTGTCGCCCGGCGATGCGCTGGTCTTCAACGACACCCGCGTGATCCCGGCCGAGCTGAAAGGAATCCGGCGGCGCGACGAGGCTGCCGCTTCCGTGACGGTCAACCTCACCGAGAGATGCGACGACAGCCGCTGGCGAGGATTGGCGCGACCCGCCAAGCGGCTTCGCGAAGGCGACCGGATCGTCTTCGGCGGGGACGGCGATCTCTGCCTGGCAGGGCATCTCGATGCCACGGTGGAGACGAAGGGCGAGGGGGGTGCCGTCACCCTTGCCTTCGATCTGTCCGGGCCGGCGTTGGACGAGGCGATCGCGCGGCATGGGGCCATGCCGCTTCCACCCTATATCGCCTCGCGGCGGCCGGCGGAGGAGCGCGACCGGCAGGACTATCAGACCATCTACGCCAAGCATGAAGGCGCGGTCGCGGCCCCGACCGCTGGGCTCCACTTCACCGAAGACCTCATGGCGGCACTTGCGGAGCGCGGCATCGAAAGGCACTGGCTGACGCTGCATGTCGGGCCGGGCACCTTCCTGCCGGTGAAGGCAGAGGACACGAAGGACCATGTCATGCATGCCGAGACGGGCATCGTCGGCGAGGCTACTGCCGATGCCTTGAATGCGGTCAAGGCGCGGGGCGGCAAGGTGGTCGCCGTCGGCACCACGGCCCTGCGGCTCCTGGAGAGCGCCGCCGACGAGAAAGGCGTGCTGCAGCCTTTCAGCGGCGCCACCGACATCTTCATCACCCCCGGCTATCGTTTTCGCTATGTCGACCGGCTGATGACCAACTTCCACCTGCCGCGCTCCACGCTTTTCATGCTGGTGGCGGCCTTTTCCGGCCTGGAGGTGATGCGCGAGGCCTATGCCCATGCTATCGCGCAGGGCTATCGCTTCTATTCCTACGGCGATGCCTGTTTGCTCAGCCCGGGAGCCACGACGGAAAGCGAATGATGTACGAAGCGGCGACACGGCAGTGCGGGCTCCCTCTCCCCACAGGGGCGAGGTGAAGGAGCCGCACGTGAGCGAAAGCCAAGACTTTTCCTTCAAGCTTCTGGCCCAAGACGGCGCCGCCCGTCGCGGCGAGATCGCGACGCTCCGCGGTATCATCCGTACGCCCGCCTTCATGCCCGTGGGCACGGCGGCGACGGTCAAGGCCATGTTCCCGGAGACCGTGCAGGCGACCGGCGCCGATATCATCCTGGGCAACACCTATCATTTGATGCTGCGCCCCGGGGCCGAGCGCGTGGCGAAGCTCGGCGGGCTTCACCGCTTCATGCATTGGGAAAAGCCGATCCTGACCGACTCCGGCGGCTATCAGGTCATGTCCCTGTCCAAGCTGCGCAAGATCACCGAGGAAGGGGTCGCCTTCCAGTCCCATATCGACGGCTCGCGCCACATGCTCACCCCGGAGCGGGCGGTCGAGATCCAATGCCTGCTCGGCTCCGATATTCAGATGGTGCTCGACGAGTGCACGCCGTTCCCCGCCGAGCGCGGCGAGGCGAAGCGGTCTCTCGATCTTTCCATGCGCTGGGCGGCCCGGTCCAAGACGGCCTTCCGGGAGAGGGCCGAGCCCGGCCAGGCCTTGTTCGGTATCGTCCAGGGCAGCACCTATCCCGACCTGCGCGAGGAGAGCGCGAACGCCCTGGTCGAGATCGGCTTCCCGGGCTATGCCATCGGCGGGCTCGCCGTGGGCGAGGGCCATGGGATGATGATCGAGATGGTGGAGGCGACCAATGCGTTTCTCCCCGAGGACAAGCCCCGCTATCTCATGGGGGTGGGCACGCCCCAGGATCTCGTCGCAGCCATCGGCAAGGGCGTCGACATGTTCGACTGCGTCATGCCGACCCGTTCCGGCCGTCACGGCCAGGCCTTCACCTGGTCCGGCCGCTGCAATTTGCGCAATAGCCGCTATGCGGAGGACGCCACGCCCCTCGATCCGGAGAGCGGCTGCCCGGCGGCGCAATATTCCCGCGCCTATCTCCATCACCTGGTGAAGTCGGGCGAGATTCTCGGGGCCATGCTGCTCAGCTGGGCCAATGTTCACTTTTACCAAGAGCTGATGGGGCGCGCCCGCGAGGCCATCGCTGCCGGCAGCTACGATGCGTTCGCAAAAGAATTGGGCCGGCGCTACGGAGACGCCGGCCCGGAGGGGAGCGAGTCGTACGGAGAATCTTAGGCTTGCTGTCCGGGAACCGCCTCCACGACGCAGCTCTCGACCCGCCAGTCGCCGGCGAGCCGTTCGACGCGGAACTTGGCGAGCCAGCTCCGGCCTTCCTCATCGGTCAGCAGAACCTGCTGCAGGGCGCCATCCCGGTCCTGCTCGATTCCGAGAAAAGCGAAGCTCTTCGTCTCGACCATCGGCGGCGCGTCCGTGGCGACGCTGTTCATGAAGCGCTGCGGCTCGGCGAAATATCGTTGGGTCTGGGGGGACAGATTGGCGAAGGCCATATTGGCATCGCCCTTGGCGAGCGCCTTCAGCTGCTTGCGCACCGTATCTTGGATCCCCTCGCGCATCTCGCCGGAAAGTTTAAATCCTTTCGTCTTCTCTTCGGCCGAATTCTTCGGCACGACCGTGACGTTGGGCGAGGCGGAAGGGGTGACCCGCATCGCCACGGTCACGCTTTCCTTGTCCTGAGCCTGCACGGCAGGAACCGATCCGGCGAAAGCGAGCGTTGCGAGGGCCGGCACCACGGCCTTGGCGAGTGTTTGGGGCAGAGTAGCGATCATCGTCATCCTCGTCGGACGTCTCTTCGACGCCGCGCATTCGGGTCCTTTCCCCCGCGTCTCAGTATGAACCGCTTGAGGCCTGAGAAGTTTCCTGCCGCGTTCACAGAGGTAAACAAAAGCTGAAGACGGCTGCCAGGAGGCGCCAGGTTCCCGCACTTATTGCGAGGCGATATCGGCCGCGGGCCCGCCTTCGCCCTTGCCGGTCTGACGCTCCCGCCAGATCAAATAGAGACCGGACAGGATGACGACGGCGCCGCCCGCAAGGGTCCACCAGGTCGGGATGTCGCCGAAAACCAGATAGCCGATCAGGGTGTTCGACAGCAGCCCCACATAGATGAAGGGCGCCAGGACCGGCGCCTGCGCCCGGCGATGGGCCAGGATCAAGAGCCAATGGCCGCCGCCGCCCCAGAGCCCCAGCGTGGCGAGCAGCAGCCAGGTGAAGGGCTCTTGCGGCGTCTCCCAGCCGAGGATCGCAAACGGCATGGCGAGCACCACGCCCGCAACGGGCGAATAGAATTGCGTCACCTCCGCCGGATCGTAATGAGCGAGATAGCGGGTCCAGATGCTGTAGAGGGCGAGGCAGAACGTGGCCGCGAGCGTCAGGCTCGCCGCCCAGTGAATCCCGCCCAGGCCGGGCCGGATCACGATCAAGACGCCGACGAATCCGATCAGGATGGCCACAAGGCGCCGCCAGCCGACCCATTCGCCGAGGATCGGGCCCGCCAGACCCGCCACGATCAGCGGCGTCAGGAAGAAGATGGTCACCGTCTGGTCGAGCTGCAGGAAGCGCAGGGCGAAGAAATTCATCGCCGTCGCGCCGAACATGAAGAGAGAGCGGAGAAGCTGGTGGAAGGGCTTCTTGCTACGGAACGGCGAGGAGGTCGCGATCGGCCAAAGCACCAGCGATGTGAAGATGGCGTGGGCGGTGAAGCGGATCCAGACCACCTCGGCCACGGGCAGCCCTTCGGTCACCAGATACTTCGCCGTCGAATCCAGCAGGGAAAAGCTCACCACCGCTCCCGCCATCAGCGCGATCGCGATCAACCGGTGGCGCGGACCTTCGAACCCTTCGGAAAGCAGCCGGTTATCCATGCCTAGACGCGACCGCCTCGGAAGCTGGCCGCGGTCTCGAATTTCATGCCCAAGCCGGCCCTGACATGGTAGGGGCGGGGCAGGTGAAACTTGCGAGGGGCAGACAGCATGGCGGATATCCGCTCGATCATTGCCATTGGACAGCGCGGCCAGCTCGGCCTTCACGGAAGGCTACCTTGGGAAGGCAACCAGGGGAGGGAATATAAGGCCGACGTGGCAAGGTTTTTCGACGTGACACGAGGTCATGTCCTGATCGCGGGCCCGACCACCATCGCCTCGGTGCCCGGCTATGCCTACGAGGACCGGACCATTTTCGAGATCCGCTCCCATATGGATCCGGAAGAGGTCTTGGCGAAATTTCCCGACCGCATCGTCTATGTCGGCGGGGGACCGCCGGTCTGGGACGTCTACGCCCCCTATATCCAGCATTGGGACATCAACCGGCTGCCCTACGACGGCGAGGCCGATCGCTGGTTCAATCCGGAATGGCTCACCCAAACGAAATGACGCCGTGCGGCTCTCGGCGACAGCCGTCGGGTCACGCGCATGGAAAAGATGCGGGGCTGAGCGTCCCGCATCCATTCTGATTGCGTCCGCTACGGAGAAACGTCGGGACCCTGGTCGCCCGGCGCCGTCTCGCTGTCGCTCTCGGTATCGGTGGTGGAGCCGGCATCCGGCGCCGACACCTCGCCGACCGTCAGGATGCATTCCATCCAACCGGACTCGCCCCACTGACAATCGTTCCGCTCATGCTGAACGATCACCAGAGCCACGATAATAACAACCAGTAGTATAAGCACGCGCATTACAAGTACCCTCCCTTGTTCGGAGCGCAGGATAGACCACGGTCCCATAAAGGAGAAGCGCGTCGGAACCATGAAGACGCTCCTGTGGAGAAGACCGGAGGCGTCCGATGGGGCAATCAGATGCCGTAGAAATCGCGATACCAGGCCACGAAGCGCGCCATGCCGGTCTCCAGCGGCGTATCCGGGCGAAACCCGATATCCGTTTGCAAATCGTCGATATCCGCATAGGTGACCGGCACGTCGCCGGGCTGCATGGGAAGGAACTCCTTCACCGCCTCCTTGCCCGTCGCCGTCTCGATGCAGGCGATATAGTCCATCAGCGGCACGGGGCTGTTATTGCCGATATTGTAGAGTCTGTAGGGCGCCGATGAGGTGGCGGGATCGGGATTCTCGCCGGACCAGTCCGGATTTGGTGCGGCGGGCTTGTCCACCGCATGCACCACGCCGTCCACGATATCGTCGATATAGGTGAAATCCCGGGCGTGCTTCCCGTTGTTGAAAACCTGGATCGGCACGCCCTCGAGGATCCGCTTGGTGAAGATGAAGGGCGACATGTCCGGCCGTCCCCACGGCCCGTAGACCGTGAAGAAGCGCAGTCCCGTCACCGGCAGGTGATAGAGATGAGCGTAAGCATGCGCCATCAGCTCGTTGGATTGCTTGGTCGCCGCATAGAGGCTCAACGGATGGTCGACGGGATCGTGCACGCTGAAGGGCGTCTTGGTGTTGCCGCCATAGACCGAGCTCGAGGAGGCGAACACCAGATGCTCCACCTTTTGCTGCCGGCAGCCTTCCAGGATGTTCAGGAATCCGACCAGATTGGATTGGGCATAGGCGTGCGGGTCCTTCAGGGAATAGCGCACGCCCGCTTGCGCACCGAGGTGGACGACCCGCTGCGGCTGCGTCTCGGCGAAGAGTTTCGCGATGGCGCCGGTATCCGCCAGGTCGAGCTTGTGGAAGCTGAAACCCGGCAGTTCCCGAAGCTGCGCGAGTCGTGCTTCTTTAAGGGTTACGTCGTAATAATCGTTGAGATTATCGAGACCGATCACCTCATCGCCGCGCGCGAGCAGGGCTTTGGCCGTATGAAAGCCGATGAAACCTGCCGCGCCGGTCACCAGAATTTTCATCGGCAAGCTCCCGCCCTCATGCTCATGTCTCAATTCCTGCTTCCATTCGGAGCCGCGGCACTCTATCGGCGGCGGCTTACCCCCGATACCCTGCGAAGCGATTCGAATGCGGAATAACGGGTCGTGGCACCAGATGTCGACACCATAGTTATCGGCGGCGGGGTGGTCGGACTTGCGATCGGCCGCGCCCTGGCCAAGACCGGTAGAGAGCTTCTGCTGTTGGAACGCCATGCGTCCATCGGCATGGAGGCGAGCTCGCGCAATTCCGAGGTGATCCATGCGGGGCTCTACTATCCCCCCGGGTCCCTGCGGGCGAAGCTCTGCGTCCAGGGCCGGCGGATGCTTTACGACTACGCCAAAGAGCGAAGCATTCCCATGCAGCGCTGCGGCAAGATCATCGTGGCGACCTCCGCGGCGGAGATCCCCAATCTCAAGATGCTGAAGGTGAACGGCGCCCGGAACGGGGTGGACGATCTGCTCGAGCTCACGGGGCACGAAGTGCGGGCGATGGAGCCGGAGATCCACAGCGTCGCCGCTCTCCTCTCGCCATCCTCAGGCATCATCGACAGCCACGAACTCATGGTGGCGCTGGAAGGCGACCTGGCCGAGAGTGGCGGCCAAGCGGTGTTCAACACCAATGTCGACCGTCTGGAACGGCAGGGCGAGCTCTTCTCGATCGCGACATCGGAAAACGGCAGGTCGTTCACGGTGACCTGCCGGCGTCTCGTCATCGCCGCCGGTCTGGAAAGCAGCCGGCTTGCCCGGAATTTGCTGTATCCGGGCCCGTACGAGATTCCCAAGACCTATCCCGTCAAAGGGCATTATTTCTCTTTTGCCGGCACCAGCCCGTTCAAGCACCTGATCTATCCCATGCCCAGCGGGGCCTGGCTCGGCGTCCACGCGACCCTCGATCTGGCCGGCCGGCTGAAATTCGGCCCCGACAACCAATGGGTGGAGCGGCCGGATTACAATTTCGACGAGCAGGGCGGTGCCCGGCTGGCGCGTTTCGAGCAGGCGATCCGGCTTTACTGGCCGAACCTGCCGGAAAACGCGCTCTATCCGGACTATGTCGGCATCCGCGCCAAGATTTATCCGGAAGGAGCGCCGGCGGCCGATTTCAGGATCGACGGGCCGGAAGCCCACGGCATGCCCGGCCTCGTCGCCCTCTACGGCATCGAGAGTCCCGGCCTGACCTCTTCGATGGCAATCGCCGAGCATGTCGCGGCGATGCTGAAGGAGGGCGTTCCCGCCTCGGCCGCCTAGAGCGAAGCGATCGCGTCCCGCACCGCCTCGATAATTTGCGCCTGATCCTCCGGCTCCAGATAAGGATGCATGGGCAAGCTCACGACTTCGCCGCACAGCGTGTCGGTTACCGGCAACGCGCCGCCGGCCCGCGGGAAATCCCGATAGGCGCTCCGCAGATGGATGCCCTTCAGGTAATGGATCGCCGTCGGAACGTTCCGTTCCTTCAAGGCCGCGACCAGCGCATCCCGCAAGCCCGACTTGATCTTGAGAGTGTATTGGGCCCAGACGGACTGAAGCCCTTCCGGCACCACCGGCGTCACCACGTTCTCAAGCCCGGCGAAGCCCTCGTTATAGGCCGCAGCGACACGGTCCCGGCTCTCGATCTCGTCCGGGAAGATCTTCAGCTTCTCGATCAGAACGGCCGCCTGGATGCTGTCCATCCGGCCGTTCAACCCGACGAGCGGATTGTCGAAGCTCTTGGTCGAGGCGCCGTGATTGCGGATCGACTGCAGCGTCTCCAGCACGGTCTCGTCGTCGGTGAAGATCGCCCCGCTATCGCCATAACCGCCCAGCGGCTTGGCCGGGAAGAAGCTGGTGGCGGTGCCGAAGCCGAAGGTGCCGACACGGCGCCCCTTATAGGTCGCACCGAAGCCCTGCGCCGCGTCGTCCAGGATCCACAACCCGTTCTCTTGCGCGAAGGTCTCGAGGGCATCGTAATCCGCCGGCAGGCCGAACAGATCGACCGCAATGATGCCCTTTGGCGTGAGCCCGGCCGATTTCGCCGCTTCCACCGCCGCCGGAAGCTGTGCCGGATCGAGATTGAAGTTCTCCTCTTCGATATCGATGAACACGGGGGAGGCGCCGAGCAGCGCGACCATCTCTGCCGTGGCCGTGAAGGTGAAGGAGGGGCAGATCACCGCGTCGCCAGGCCCGATCTCCTTCGCCATCAGCAGCATGAGAAGCGCATCGGTGCCGCTGCCGCACGCCACCGAATATTTCGCCCCGCAGAAGGCGGCGAGCTCTTCCTCCAGCTGGGTGATCTCCGGCCCCATGATGTATTTGCCGTGATCCAGCACGCGCATGACGGCCTCGTCGACCAGCGGCCGGATGCGCGCCTGTTGCGCGGCCAAGTCGATGAAGGCCAGCGGCTTGTCGACGCTCTTTTGGCGATCGCGCTCTCTTACGTCAGTCACGGTCATGTCGTTATCCCACCCATGGATTACGGCCGCCCTGGCGGGCGAGCCCCGGCCTCGTCGGCAATGGCTGGCAAGGCGCCAGAAATGGTTGCCGATGGCCGGTGCGCAGCAAGATGAAGGCAAGCTCTGGCGCGATTATGGCGCGCAAGGCATTGGCCGGCGGTTGTCCGCCCAGATTTCTGCATAACTCCATTTGCCCCGGCAACCGCGATCTTGTGTAGACAGGCGGCGATTTGACACGCCCTAATTGCTCTGTGCAGACCGTCGCAGGTCGCTTGCCTTGACCTTGCCAAGCGGTACTGCAGGCAGTATCCGAAGGCTCGGTCAGCTTCACACCGAGGGCGCTATGAAGATCTGCATGCTTGGCGCAGGCTATGTCGGCCTAGTCTCCGCAGCGTGTTTTGCCGATTTCGGCTGGGACGTGGTTTGCGTGGATACCGATGCCGACCGCATCGCGGGCCTGAACGAAGGCCGCATGCCGATCTACGAGCCCGGCCTCGACGATCTCATCGAGCGGAACGTGAAGGCCGGCCGCATCCGGTTCACCACAGAGCTGCCCGAAGCGGTCAGCAGCGCAGAGCTCGTCTTGTTGGCGGTCGGCACCCCCATGCGCCGCGGCAGCGGCTATGCCGATCTCAGCTATATCTTCGGCGCCATCAAGGACATTGCTCCTTATCTCAACGAAGACGTGGTGATCACCACCAAGTCGACGGTGCCTGTGGGCACCAGCCGCGAGATCGAGCGGCAGGTGCGCGAGCTTCGGCCGGATCTGAAATTCGCCGTTTGCTCCAATCCGGAATTCCTGCGCGAGGGATCGGCCATCCGCGATTTCATGTATCCCGACCGCGTGCTCGTCGGCTGCGACAGCGAGCGGGGCAGGGAGGTGATGGCGGCGCTCTACCAGCCGCTCTCCCTGCGCAAGGCGCCGGTCATGTTCGTCGAGCGGGAATCGGCGGAGCTGGCGAAATATGCCGCCAATGCCTTCCTCGCCATGAAGGTCAGCTTCATCAACGAGATCGCCGATCTCTGCGAGCGTCTGAACGCCGATGTGCAGCAGGTTGCCGATGCCATCGGTGCCGACAATCGGATCGGACCGAAATTCCTCCATGCCGGGCCGGGCTATGGCGGCTCTTGCTTTCCCAAGGACGTCTCGGCCCTGATCCGGACCGCCCGCGAGGCTCAGTCGCCCATGAGCCTGGTAGAGCAGGTGGAGCGGGTGAACATGGAGCGGAAGATCGCCATGGCCAGCCGTATCCAGACGGCGGCCGGCGGCGATCTGCGCGGCAAGACGGTCGCCGTCCTCGGCGTCACCTTCAAGCCGAACACGGACGACATGCGCGAGGCGCCGAGCTTGACCATTTTGCCCATGCTGCAGGACCGCGGCGCCACGATCCGCGCCTACGATCCCGAAGCGTCCAAGGACGCCGAGGAGCAGCTCCCGGGGGTCGTCTGGTGCGACGGCGCGATGGCCGCCTGCGAGGGGGCCGACATTCTTCTCGTGCTGACCGAATGGAACGAGTTCCGTGCCCTCAACCTTCGTGAGCTGAAGGCGGCCATGCGCGGCGATATCCTGGTCGACCTTCGGAACGTCTATAATGCTCCGGATGCCCAGGCGGCCGGGTTCGCTTATTTCGGCGTCGGCCGTTGCACCGCGAAGCCCGGCGGGCAATCTCAAGCGTCGGGGGCGGACGACATGTCGCCGGAGCAAAAAGAGGCTTCGCTGATCAAGGCCGCCCAATAATCGGGCGCGCCGTGCGTTTCCGAGGGCGATGCGGGCGATCTCACGAGCCGAGCGAGGCGGCCACGGCACCATGAAATCGGCAGAAGCGCCCCAGACACTTCTCTACATCGCCGGATATGGGAGAAGCGGCTCGACCCTGCTGGGCCGGGTCCTGAGCCTCAACCCGGATGTCCTGGATCTCGGCGAGGTGATGACCGCGCCGCGCTTTGTCGACTTGCCGTATTATCATTGCTCTTGCCGTCGAAAATTTCGCGACTGTCCGGTCTGGGGGCCGGCGATCGCAACCATCGAGCCGCGGCATTCGGACTTCGCCGATCGGAAGACCCATCTGGCATTGCTGGAAACCATCGCCGCGGCGACGGACGCGCAAGTGCTGGTCGACTCCTCCAAGACAGCGGGCTTTCATGCGCTGATGCCGTTCTATCTCGACCGGCATCTGTCCTTCCCCTTGGAGCTGGTTCACCTGGTGCGGGATCCCAGGGCTGTGCTCTGGTCGGTGTTCCGATCGCAAAAGGGGGGCTCTCGCGGCTCGAGGACGGCGATCGCGAAGTTGGGATTGGCGCTGAAGGTCTCCTCCATCTGGATGATGGCCAATCTTGCTGCCGAGCTGTTCCGGATCTGGCGTCCGAAACAGACGATCCGTGTGCGCTACGATGAGGCGCTTGCCAAGGGCCTGCCGGGAAAGCTCGGATCTCTCGTGTCCCAGGCGCCCCTGGAAGGCATGGTCTTCACCGCTGCCGACAGCAATTGTCACGCCATCGGCGGCAATCTCATGCGGAACCAGCAGACCGTGCGGATCGCGCAGGATGAGGAATGGCGCGCGAAGCTGCCGGCGCCCCTGGCCGCCGCGGTCGTCGTCATCTGCCTGCCGCTGATGATACGCTACCGCTTTCTGGACGTCATGCGCCCTCGCGCCGAACCTCGGATGCCCGCGCAAAAACATGACCGTTAGTGCGATCATTCCGGTCCATAACCGGGCCCATTGTATTCGCCGGGCCGTTGAGAGCGTGCGGCGCCAGACCGCGCCCGTCGCGGAAATCGTCATCGTCGACGATGCCTCGTCCGACGATCTGAGCGCCGCTCTCGAGCCTTACGGCGGCGATATCCGGCTCGTCCGTCATGAGAAGAATCAAGGCGCGGCCGCGGCGCGCAATACGGGTATCCGCGAGGCGAGGGGGGACTATCTCGCCTTTCTCGACAGCGACGACATATGGCATTCGACTAAGATCGCGCAGCAAATGGCGTTCATGGGCGATCTGGGTCTTGCGGCGAGCTGCACCAATTTCCGTCTCGTGCCGCCGCAAAGCGAGAAGGGCGATATCGCCTGGCGGCCCTACGACCGGACCCTCACCCTCAACGATGCGGTCTGGGGCTGCTACGTCTCCCCCGGCTCGACCTTGATCTGCCGCAAGGCGCTGCTCGAGGAGTTGTCGGGCTACGACGTCACCTTTCCGCGCTACGAGGATTGGGATCTCCTGGTCAGGATGGTGCGGCTTGCCGGGAAGATCGGCTTCTTGCAGGAGGCGCTGAGCACGATCTTTCTCGGGACTCATCTTGCGCCCGAACCGGCCAGTGCGGGGCTCGACCGGATGGAGGCCAAGCATTGGGATGCGCTGGCCGGCCTCGGCTTCGGCACCCGGTTCCGGGCCGCGCTCGCCTTCAACCGGGCCTCGGTCTCCCGGCTCGAAGGCGACTATCTCACCATGGTTCTGCAGCTTGCCCACTCCGCCTGGCTCTACCCCTTCGGCAATTGGCCGCTCCAGGTCGTGCTGCGTGACCGGATCCGGCGGAGTTGAGGCAATCGTCGCGCCCGATTTCGGGATTGCGGCGGGCCTAGATCCCGGAATGACGGCCGCGCCACCGCAAGGCGAGGGCCAAGGCCTGCGGAAGCCGTAAGCGCCAGAAGGGATCGCTGTCTTTGAGCGACCGCTTTACGACGTCCGCCCGGTCCCGATCGCCGGTCCGCCCGCACTGCCGCAGCGCCTTTGCCCCTTCGAGCGCCCGCCAGAGCCGGAGCACGGCCCGGTCGCGCCCGTCGGCCTCGGGGCGGAGCCGGTCGGCCAGCTTGAGATGCTCTTGCCAGATGCGAAGCCGCGTCTCCCTGTCTCCGGCCAGAGAGCTGGAGCCGCTATGGGCACGATAGATATAGAGAGGCGCTTCGATGACGCCGGCCCTGGCTTTCGCCTTCATGATCCGCCAGAGGAGCGCCCGGTCGGCGGCCAGCCCCATGCCGGGGTCGAACAGGCCGATGCGCTCCAATAGGCTGCGGCGGAAGAAGCGCGCGTTGATGACCGGCACGCCGAACAGCAAGCTGGCCGCGCTTTGCCGGTAGTCCGGCCAGGCGATCTGGGAGACCGGCCGGCCTTGCGCGTCGATCACGCGGCAGCCGCCCGTGACGGCCTCGAGCGCGGGATCGTCCGCGAACGCCTTGGCAATTTTGGCCAGCGCTTCGGGGGCCAGCAGGTCGTCGGCGTTCAGGATGCCGACGATATCGCCATGGGCCGCGGCCAGTCCGCGATTCATGCCGTCATAGATACCCGTATCCGTGCCGTCGAGAACGGTCGGGCGATGCGCCGCGGCACGGGCGAGGGCCACGCTGTCGTCCGTCGAGCCGCCATCGGCGACGATATGCTCGATCCCCGCGATGCCTTGCGCCTGCACGCTCTCGAGCGCCTCCGGCAGGAACCGGCCGGCATTCAAGGTCGGCGTGACGAGGGATATGGACGGCTTGCTATCCATGAGTGGGAATTTCTTTCCGCTACCCGCGGTCAATGGGGCCAGGGCTCAAGCGCTGCCGGGGGCGCGATCGTCCGCCTGCCGCGCTTCGGCGAGCGCCTCGTCCAGCGGCATTTTCTCGAAAACCGTGAGGGCGCCATCCCGAGTCGCATCGACGATCCGCCGGGAATCGGCCTCATAGACCTTGCGGGCCAGCCGGTAAGAGATCTCGGATTGCTCCAGATCGGGCAGGTTCCAGCGCACCCCTTTGCCGAAATAATCCTTCACGAAGTGATCCACATCGGGCTTGTCCTGCACCACCTCAAGATGGGCAGGGCCGGCTTGGGCGAAACGGTGGTCGACCCCGACCAGGATCACGGTCTTGAAGCCCATATGGAAGGCGATCTGCATGGCGGCGAAGGTCACCGTCGCGCCCGGCCACACCCCTTCCGTCACATCAGCGAAGAATCGTTCCTGCCAGCGAGCCTCGATGAAGACGATATTGTCCCGCCCGTCGAACAGGTGGTGATATTGCCACGGCACGAAGACAGGGCAGCGCAGCGCGGCGAGCTCGTCGTGAAACTGCTCGATCACCAGGTCGTTGACGGCGACGGCATAAGTGGGCGTCAGGCCATCCTCGTTCCATTTGAGATAGCCCCGGTTGAGACAGAAGGTGCTCAACCCTTCGAATTCGGCAAGATCGTGGGTCGCCAGGCTCGGCCCGTTGCCGAGAATGACGCAGGTCTCCCCGCGATGGGCGTCGCGCAATCCGTTGAGCCGTTCGAGCGAGGCGCGGTATTGCGGATGCTTGCGGGCTTGGCGATGGGCGAGATGCTGAAGCTGGGCGGCGATCGCCGGCCGGAAGCGGCGCGGCACGACAGCGCGGCCAAGCATGCGCAGCGAGTGAGGCAGCTCCGTCGCGAAAGGCAATTTCATGAGCGAAAGCACATCTCGGCCGAATTCGAACGTCCCGCAGGCGGACAAGCGGGCAGCATTACCGGGCTCGCGGCGGCTTGTCTATCGGCGGCTGGAGCGCGAGAATTAGCGTGGCCACATCTGAGCCAAGATGGCGCGGTAGGCAGTCGGTTGACACCGGCTCCGGGAGAGGGCACCAGATCAGCAGCACCGGCCGCCGCGGCGGCCCATTTGGGGGACGTGCATGAAGGTCTCGATCGTTATCAGGGCCTATAACGAGGACGAGCATCTGGAGAAGTTGCTGCTCGGCATCTCCGTCCAAACGCTCCAGCCCCACGAGATTATCCTTGTCGATTCCGGCTCGACCGACCAGACGGTCGACATCGCCCGTCGCTACGGGGTGAAGATCGTTCCCATCGAGAAGGCCGAGTTCACCTTCGGCCGCGCGCTCAACTATGGCTGCAAGGCGGCCACGGGCGATATCTGCGTCTTCGCCAGCGCCCATGTCTATCCGGTCTACGACACCTGGCTGGAAACGCTCGTCGCGCCGTTTCGGGACGACCGGGTTGCCGTGAGCTACGGGCGCCAGATCGGCAACGAGCTCAACAAGTTCTCCGAGCACCAGATCTTCGCCCAGTGGTTCCCGGAAGAGTCCATGTGTCCGCAGGGCACGTATTTTTGCAACAACGCGAACTGCGCCATCCGCCACGCCGACTGGGAGAAGCATCCTTACGACGAGAGCCTGACCGGGCTGGAGGATCTTGCCTGGGCCAAGGCGGCGCAGGCGCGGGGCGGTTGGATCTCCTACGTGGCCGACGCCGTCATCGTGCATGTGCACGACGAGAGCTGGGACCAGGTCTTCACCCGCTATCGCCGCGAGGCCATCGCCATGCGCGGCATCGACGAGCACGCGAAGTTCACCCGGCTCGACCTCGCCTGGCTGCTGGTGCGCAACATCGCCTCCGACTGGATGGAGGCCTGGCGGCAGCACGTGCTGCGCAAGGAAATCGGATCGATCGTGCTCTTCCGCTACAAACAGCTCACCGGCACCTACCGGGGGCATAACGATCCGCCCGAGATCTCCGCCGCGCTGCGAACGCGGTTCTACTATCCGAAAAGCCCCCATGAGCGTCGGCTCGCCCAACGCGAGAAGACCCGTCATGCCATCCCCTATGAGGATCTGCCGAGAAAGCCGCAAGCGGCCGGGAACGAAGCAGAGGGGCAGGGCACCGAAGGTCAGTCGGCCGCCGTCTCGACGGCTGCCGGCCGCAGCGGCGTGCCCAATCTCCGTGTTTTGAACAAAGGCTGACAACAAGGATCGATAATGACGCGTCATCGGCTCGTTGCGCTGATGCCCATGCGGCATTCCTCTGAGCGCGTACCGGGTAAGAACTACCGTCCCTTCGGCGATGGGCGGCCGCTCTTCCATCACATGGTGGACGTGATGCAGGCTTGTCCGCAGATCGACAAGATCGTCATCGATACGGATTCGCCCGACATCAAGCAGCAATGCGCCGAGAAATACCCGGACGTCGCGATCCTCGACCGCCCGGAGCATCTCCTTGGCGGCATGACGCCCATGAACGACGTGCTGCTGCACGACATCGGCGAGGTGGAGTCGGAGTTCTATCTCCAGACCCATTCCACCAACCCGCTGATGACGGTGGAGACCCTGAACCAGGCGATCGAGACGTTCTTTGCGAACTATCCGATCTACGACAGCCTTTTCTCGGTGACGAAGGTCCAGACCCGCTTCTGGGACAGTCTGGCCCGCGCCATCAATCACAACCCGAACATCCTCATCCGCACCCAGGACCTGCCGCCCTTCTACGAGGAGAATTCCTGCATCTATATTTTCGAGGGCAGGAGCATGAAGGAACGCCATAACCGCATCGGCCTGCGCCCCTATCTCTTCGAGATGGAGCGGCTCGAGGCCCAGGATATCGACGAGGAGATCGATTTCCGTATCGCCGACCTGATCTTCAAGCAGACGAGAGGCTAGCGACCGCCATGCCCAGAGCCTTGCTCTCTTGCTTGCATCTGCAGCGCAATTTCGGGGATTTCCGGCACATCTACGATGAGGCCGGCGTCGAGCCGGTTTTGCCGGAAGTTGCGGGCCAGCAGCTCGCCGCCGAGGACATGCGCCAGCATATCGTCGGCATGGATTGCGTGATCGCCGGCGACGACGAGATCGATGCCTCGGTCCTCGAGGCCGGCAAGGAGAGCGGCCTGAAGGCGGTGATCAAATGGGGCATCGGCACCGACAGCATCGACAAGGAGACGGCAAAGGCGCTCGGCATTCCGGTGTTCAACACGCCGGGCGTGTTCGCCAACGAGGTGGCCGATCTCGCCCTGAGCCTGTTTCTCAATCTCACCCGCGGCACCCATCTGATGCACAATTCGATTGCGGAAGGGGGCTGGCGCAAGATCGAAGGCCGCTCCCTCACCGGGCTGACCGCCGGCGTGCTGGGGCTCGGCTCCATCGGCTTGGCGATCGCGGACCGCACCCGCGCCTTCGGCATGCATCCGATCGGCACCGATGTGCGCCAGCTGAGCGATGCCGAGCTCGGCCGCCACGCCATCGAGCAGCTGCCCTTGAGCGAGGTTTTGGCGCGCGCCGATGCGCTCTTCGTCGCCTGCAATCTCACCGCGGAGAACCGCCATCTGGTGGGCCGCGAGGCCTTCGCGAAGATGCGCCCCGGCGCGCTCGTGGTGAACGTCGCCCGCGGTCCCCTGATCGACGAGGCGGCTCTCGCCGATGCGCTGCAATCTGGCCATATCGGCGGCGCCGGTCTCGACGTCTTCGAGGCGGAGCCGTTGCCGGCAGAGAGTCCGCTGCGAAAATTCGAAAACTGCGTATTCTCCACCCATAACGGTTCGAATACCCGCGAGGCGGTGGCCCGGATCAACCAGATGACGACGGAGATCCTGCTCGACGTGCTGGGCCTGGCCGAAGCGACCTTCCGTCCGAACCGCGTCGCGTGAGATCGGAAGCGCCATGACCGAGGATGCAGTCTATCCGAGCCTGAAGGAGAAGGGCGTCGTCGTCACCGGCGGGGCGAGCGGAATCGGACGCGCCATTGCCGAAGCCTTCCTCGCCCAAGGCGCCCGCGTCGCGATCCTCGATGTCGATCACGAGGCCGGCAAAGCTCTGGAGGAATGGCATAAAGACGCCGCCTGCTTTTTTCCCACCGACGTCAGCAACACCGCCCGCATGGCCGAGGCGATCGATCAAGCGGCCAAGACCTTCGGCCGGCTCGACGTGATGGTCGCCAATGCCGGCAACGACACCCGTCACACCATCGAGGAGCTGACGCCGGAACTCTGGGACGACGTGATGGCGGTGAATCTGAAGCACCAATTCTTCGCCGCCAAGGCCGCGCTGCCGTACCTGAAGAAGAATGGCGGGTCGGTCGTCTGCATGGGATCCATCTCCTGGCTCAACGACACCACCGGCATGCCTGCCTATACGGTGGCGAAAGCCGGCATCCATGGGCTGGTGCGCACCCTCGCGGTGCTTTGGGGCGAGCATCGGATCCGCGTCAATGCGGTGCTGCCCGGCTGGACCATGACCGAGCGCCAGCAGACCCTCTGGGTCGACGAGGCGGCCGAGGCGCTGATGGATCAGGCCCAGGCGCTGCCCGGCCGCGTCATGCCTATGGACGTGGCGCGCGCAGTGTTGTTTCTGGCATCCGACGAGGCCGCCATGATCACCAAGCAGACCCTCGTCGTCGACGCAGGGTGGATCTGACGGTTCGGATGTACGGGGTAGGACGCAAAGCCATGGCTGACAATGACGGGATACAATATCGGGAATATAGCCCCGATGCCCGGTTTCAAGACGGTTATCTCGGCTCGCTAGGCCATCTGCTGAAGGAGGTGCTCCGCTTCCGGTCGCATATCCGCACCATCTTCATGCAGCAATTCCGGAACAGCTACCGGGGCACCAAGCTCGGCGTTTTCTGGAACCTCGTTCTCCCCCTGCTGCCGGTCTCCGTCTACGTGCTTCTGACCTCGTTCCGGGTGGTGCCGCAATTCGAAGGTCTGCCGCCCGCCTTGGCGATCACCTTCAATGCAACGCTTTGGTTTTTGTTTTCCGACTGTGTGCGAACCCCGATCTCAATCGTAAAGACGCGGAACGCGACGGTGATGAAGACCTCGCTTCCGTTGAGTGTCTCCATCGTCGCCGGATTTGCCCAAACAATCTTCGATACGCTCATCCGCCTGGGGCTGGTTGTCGTGGTCGCCGTCCTGACGATGAAAGCGCCCGCTCTGACCCTTCCCTTGGGGATTTTGCTCATAGGCTTGAGCGCAATTCTGTTCCTGGCTCTCGGCCTGCTCTTGGCGATTTTAAATGTCATCTATCCCGATTTGGAACGGGTGGTGACGATAGTGCTTCGCTACGGGATCTTTCTCAGCGGTGTGATCTTTCCGCTCTCCAGGCTGGGACCCCTTGGTTTTCTTGAATGGATCAATCCATTCGCTGTCGTCATCGCTGCATCGCGCGAACTCGTCTTCAATGCCGACCTGCTGCATCCCTGGGTGTTGGCGATCTGGCTGATCGGCGGCTTGTTGGTGGCTTTTTTGGCGGGACGGGTCTTCCACGTCATGGAGAAGCGCATTCGGAGTGTTGTCTGATGGACGCAATCGCAGGGCTCCAAAACGTTCTCGAGGTCCGAAACGTCGGAAAGCTCTATTCCCGCGATCAAGGCATGGCGCGGCGGCGGGTCGGCGCGATGCTATTCCAGGTGCTGTTCGGCGAAAGCAAGAAGCAGCTAAAGCCGAACAACAAAGAATTCTGGGCCTTGCAAGACATCGACTTCACCATGCGGCGGGGGGAGGCCATTGGCATCATCGGTCTCAACGGGTCCGGCAAGACCACCTTGCTGAGGATCCTGGCGGGACAGATCGTGCCGGATGTCGGGACCGTGCGGGTGTGGGGACGTACGGCTTCTATGATCGACCTCACCGCCGGGTTTCAGCCAGCGGCGTCGGGCAGGGAGAACATCTATCTGCGCAGTGCCGCCTTGGGGCGGAGCCGGAAAGAGGTCGCTGAGACGATCGATGACATTATCGCGTTTGCCGAGCTAGGGGACGCGATCGAAGCGCCGGTCGCGACCTATTCGTCCGGCATGGCCATGCGGCTGGCCTTCTCGATCATGGTGGCGACCACGCCCGACATTCTTTTCATCGATGAAATTCTTGCTGTTGGGGATTTTCAGTTCCGTCAGAAATGCCTGAGTCGACTCCGCGATATGAGGGAGAATACGAGCTTCGTGTTCGTCTCCCACTCCATGCACGACATCAGCACTTTTTGCTCTCGCGCGATTGTTCTAAATAAGGGGCAGATGGTCTTTGAAGGTGCACCCAAAAGCGCCATCGAATTTTACCAAAATCTGCAGACTCCCGATCCGACCAAGGAAACGAAAAATTCTAAGGCAATCATTGGAGATGAATTCTTCAACAGCAAAGCAGTTCAGGATTTTGACTGCTACTGGTGCGACGAGGCAGGAAATCGGATCGAAGAGATCACAGCGGGTGAACCAGTACGATTTCACATAACATTCCGGATTACCCATGAGCCTCGCCACCTTCTCTTTGGAGTAAGGTTGTGGGCCGAAGACGGTGAATGCCTAACCGGCTTCTCTACCGAGAACTTTAGTTTCACCCCTACAGTGGCTGCGGAAGAAAAAGCGACCTTCCGGCTGACCATACCCTCCATCCCATTCAATGCCGGAAAATATGTCGGCATTCTCGGGATTAAAGATGGTGCGGAATATCTGCTTCGCCATCAGATTCCCGATCTCAAAGTGAAGCAGCGAGAACTCTGGTCATGGGGCCATGTGACGATCCCGCATGATTGGAGCAAGGAAGATTAAATGAAGAAACCGCTCTACTACCGGAAGTACGACTACGATAAGGGCTTGCTTCCCAACGCACATCTCCGCTCGTTAGAAGAAGGGGTGACGAATATCGAGGAAGCCCAGGAGCGCACCCGGTGGTCGATCGGTTATCCAGGCTGGGGCCTGATTTATCATCTCCTCTTGTGTCATCTAAAGCCGGACGGCGAGGAGACCATTATCGAAACCGGCACGAATGAGGGCTGCACCACCATCATCTTGGCTCAGGCACTAAAGGATAGTGGCGCCAATGGCCGTGTCTATAGCATCGAACTCGATTCTGGTTTCGTCGCTAAGGCGCGGGAGAATGTAATCAAGGCAGGGCTAGCTGATCGGGTCGAGTTGCTTGAAGGGGACAGCCGGAAGCTAATTCCTCAGATTGCCCCCGAGATCGTCGGACAGTCAGGCAAGATCCGTAGCGTCGTTCTGGACGCCTCACATCTTTATGATGACGTGATGCAGGAATTCGAGACCATTTTGCCTTTTCTGAGCGACGACGCTTTGGTCATTTTCGACAACACCTATCCGCTCCGGGAGCCTCATGAGGATCAGCGTGTGAACGGCGCACTCAAGACGATCAAATCGAAATTCGGTGGCAACCTGCTCAACCTCGAATACGTCTCGTGGTACACGCCGGGCCTTGCCATTTGGCAGAAATCGCCGAATTTGTAGAGGTTAGACGCTTACGCCGTCAGCCGCGCGGTCTCGATGTTCTCCCGGAACCAGGCGTAGGTCTGCGTGAGCCCTTCGGGCAGGGAGTATTGCGGCTTCCAGCCGCTCTCGAAGAGCTTCGACACATCCATCAGCTTGCGGGGCGTGCCGTCCGGCTTGGAGGGATCGGTGACGATCTCGCCTTCGAAGCCGACGATATCGGCCACGAGTTTCGTCAGCTCCAGGATCGTGACATCGGTGCCCGAGCCGACATTGACATGGCTATCGCCGGAATAGGTCTGCATGAGATGCACCATGGCGTCGGCCGCATCGTCCACATGCAGGAACTCGCGCCGCGGCGCGCCCGTCCCCCAGACCGTTAGGGTCTTTTCGCCGGTCTGCCTTGCCTCGTGCGCCTTGCGGAGCAGGGCAGGGATGACGTGGCTCTTCTCCAAATCGAAATTGTCGCCCGGCCCGTAGAGATTGGTCGGCATGGCGGAGATGAAATCCACCCCGTGCTGCTTGCGATAGGCCTGGCAGAGCTTGATGCCGGCGATCTTGGCGATCGCGTACCATTCGTTGGTCGGCTCCAGCGGTCCGGTGAGCAGGGCGTCTTCCGTCATCGGCTGGGGCGCCATTTTCGGGTAGATGCAGGACGAGCCGAGGAACAGGAGCTTCTCGACGTCTTGCCTGAAGGCGGCCTCGACGATGTTCGCCTCGATCATCAGATTGTCGTAGAGGAAATCCGCCGGGTAGGTGTCGTTGGCCAGGATGCCGCCGACCCGCGCCGCGGCCAGGAACACGGCCTCCGGTCGCTCGCACGCCATCCAGTCGCGCACCGAACGCTGGTTCCGCAGATCGACCTTGTCGCGACCCGCCGTGAGGATCTCGCAATCCTCACCGGCCAGCCGGCGGACGATCGCCGAGCCCACCATGCCGCGATGGCCGGCCACCCAAACGCGCTTGCCGCGGAGTGAAAACGCCAATGTCATTGTCCCTTCGGTCGATGCTTCAGGAATAGGGCTGAGTGGATTGGCCTCGACAATTAGCCGAGGCAGCCCGGCAGGTCCACCGGCGCATCGTCCACCCCATCAGGAATTCGGGGCTTGCCCGACCTTGATTCCGACCCCCATGTCTTCCGAGAGTTCCGTGCGCACGAGGACGGTGGTTCCGGCGTATTCCAGGGGCAGCACCAGCTTCCAATCCTGGGCTTCGCGTCCATCGTTGCTGCGCACGATGGAGAAACTCGTCCTGTATATCGGCGATGTGCTGGACGGCAAAAGAACCCACACCTCGCCCGAGGCGGCGGGCATCGAAATGCGCAAACAGGGGAGACGCGAAAGCGTGTCCGGCAATTCGATCAGATTTTCGGTCGTGCCGGACGCGCGGTTCACGGACTCGAAAACGCAGCTCTCCCCCGCGGCCTCGTTCGCATCCAACAAGCCGAGCCCCAGCGCCCCTTCCCAGCCATATTCGCCGTTCCTCAGTCGCGCGAACACGCGGCGTTCGACGGAGTTCACCAGCAGATAGTGGGGGCGCGCAGCGATCGCGGCCCGCAGCCCCTTTTCGTCCGGGTGATTGCGGTCGAAGAACTCGGCATCGCGAAACAGGACTTGCAAGGACGGCCGGGCCCGGGCGTAGAAGGAATCGTGCAGAATAACGGCATTGCGTATTCCGGTTCCCACCGTGTCCTGAAACCGGCCCTGCCAGAAGGATTCGAACGATGTGGTCAACTCCATGCGATCCAGGCGGAGCATGTTCGTCCCGAGATCCGTTCTGATCGCGATCAACTGCCCGTCGGAAGTCTCCGGCAGGCCGGGATCGATGCCGAGCCATCGCTCGCTCCATCCTCGCGCTGCGATTGCCTGGGCATACTCGTTCCAATGCGTGTCGGTCTTTAGATAGAGCTCGGTCCCCGGCGGCAGGTCGGTGGCACGAAACTCCGCCAGGTGATCGATAATGTGACTGCCGTTCGCGGCAGCCATCCTTCGCCAGGCTTCCGCCGTCGGCAATTTGCAGCCCGAGGCCGCGCGAGCGCGCGTCCCGAGATGCTCGGACTGGGCGACCGATTTGTCGGGAGACACGCTGAACGCGAACCGGATCCCAGCTCCCGATGCCACCGCCGTCAGCGCCTCCACCAGGTCGAGCCCCTGTGCGATCAGCTCCAGGTCGAGGCAGGTGCCGTCGAAGAACTGGGGCTTGTAATATAACCAGCCATCGTCTCCCGAGATGACCTGATCCGTCTCCACATAGCCGAAGATATCGTATTCGAATGTGGACTTGGCCCGAACCGCCATCATCCCTGCCGGGCTGTCGGTCATGACCTTCTTGAGCAGCCCTTTGCGATAATCGTCGTCCGAGGCAAGGAGCGCTGCGAGATCGATGTCTTTCCAGCGTTGCGGCCGCTCTGACAGCGTCGAATAACCTGCGACCGCAAGAGTCATAAGCGGCGCGGCCAGGAAGAGCGCGAAAGCCGCAGCGACGATCAGGTTTATCAATCGAACACTTCTCATGGACCTAGAACCGAAAGTACAGGAATGGCGAGAAACTCTGCGGCAGTATGAACAGCGCGCTGACGACCATCCCACCAAGGATGAACACGGCACGAGCGGCAACCCGCGGCGGCGTGGCGGCAGACTCGATCACCGGTCCCAAGGGGGGGATCCACCGCTGCAGCACCATTGCGGCGATGCCGAAGCCGAGGATGCACAGGCTTTGAGGAGATATGGCGGCGGTCATCGCCGGGGAAAACGCCAAGGCATCGGCAGCGAATGGCGTGATCATGCCATTCAACAGGCGCCAGAACGTCCCGATGTCGGGTGCTTGAAAAAGCGTCCAGCCGATCAGAACGACCGGAAAGAAATAGCACAGCCGTAGCCATTCCGAGTGCGGTAGCCGGCCTTTGAATATCAGCCGCTCCGCCACGATGAACGCGCCGTGATACAGGCCCCACAACACGAAGGTCCACGCCGCACCGTGCCATATCCCCGTGGCAAGAAATACGATTAGGAGATTCAAATAGGTGCGCGATGCGCCAAGCCGGTTGCCGCCTAGGGGGATGTAGAGATAGTCGCGGAACCAGCTGGACAGCGAGATGTGCCAGCGGCGCCAGAACTCGGTGAACGTCGACGCCGCGTAGGGGTGATTGAAGTTCTCCTCGAACCGGATGCCGAACATCATCGCCAGCCCGATGGCCATGTCCGAGTAGCCGGAGAAGTCGAAATAGATCTGGATGGCAAAGGCGATCGTGCCGATCCACGCGGAGGCGAATCCCATCGGCTGGCCGCTGAAGAACGTGGCATTTGCGATCACGGCCACCGTGTCGGCGATGACCACTTTCTTGAGCAGTCCCAACATAAAACGGCTGGCGCCGGCGGTGAAATTGTCAACGCTGATATGCGGCGCGTGAAAATCCGCGGCGACATCGGCGTAGCGCACGATCGGCCCGGCTATGAGCTGTGGGAAGAACGCCTGATAAGCGGCGAAGATGAGCGGGTTCGGCTCCGGCCGCGTGTGGCCGCGCCACACGTCGAGCACATAAGACATCCCCTGGAAGGTGTAGAACGAAATTCCGATCGGCAGAATGATGGCGCGGGCGCTTTCGACCAGCGTCGGGCTCAGTGTAAAATCGAATATCCCGGCCGCGAAGCCGGCATATTTGAACCAGCCCAGCAGAATGAGATTGGCAGATAATATCGCCGCGAGCAGAGGCTTGGAGCGATGCCGGGACACCAGCAGTCCGCCCGAATAGTTCAGCGCGATGCTCGCAATTAGGACGAGGGTTAGCCAGCCCGATGACCAGTAGAAAAAGACGAGGCTGAAAAGGAGAACTGCACCGTGGAAGGCGCGAGTCCGCCACAGCCCAAGGCAAACCGCGAGCGCAAGAGGCAGAAAGAAAAACACGAAGGACTGGTCGGAGAAAACCAAAGTCTTGTGCCCAGCCGCTTATCCGCGGCTCCCCCCCCATCCAATGCTCTCAACTCGAGAGGACGCAGCGCCCTAGGTTTGACCGAAATAGAGTCTGGTGTCCCCAGTCTGAGAGCCGATCTTAGCGCTTTGGCGCAACCATTCCCCGGTAAAGTCCTGAGCTGCAGAAAGCGGAAAGCGAGTCGAGGATATCTTGCTAGCCGAATAGATGACGACTTGCGTGTTCTCGATCTCGGTTATCCAGCAGGGTCACTTTATTTGGCTTTGCCGGTATAGAGAAGCAGATATCGGGGAGGGGTATCGCGGCGGCTACAAGACAGCTAAAGCCCGATATCGGTGACTTCCAGGTAAGGCGTTAGATGCGGGTTGAAGGTCGCGATAGCGCGCTTGACGTCCCGCAGTCCACCGCGCTCCGCAAAAACGAGCAGTCGGTCGGCTTCTTCGGCGCTGATTTCTTCAGCGAACGCCATGGCTTGCCCTTTGCGGAAGAACTCACCGGGACCCTTGACTTCCTTGCTCTCAAAGGCGGCTCGTTGTATCGCGCGAGCGCGCATGTCCCGGTCTCGGGGAATGCCGGCAAAATCGAAGAGTTGGTCGGCGGCCGAGGAAACATCGTCGATCAGAAACTCGTAAGCGGTGACGAAATAGCTTTCCTTCGTCTTCACCGGTGAGGTGATCCAGTAGCGGTGATACTCGATCGTGTTGGTGACCAGCTCCTTCCCATGCCGGTTGAGGAAGGTTGAGATGTCCTGTTCATACCCTTCTGAGCGGACCTGGTGGTGGTAGAGCGATACGGCGATATCTCGGACGTCACGGATGACGTTGCATGCCTGGATACCGGGTTGGGCCAGGAGCTGAGCGTAAAGCCTGTCCTTTCGCTGCTTGCGCAGACGGTGCCTCAAATGCCGGGCCCGGCGTATCAGGGCGCTGCTCTTCAGACCACGACCGGTCAAAAGAGGAAGCGGTGCCGGCCAATGCTGCTTTGTGACGTACCGCTCATCGCTTTTTCCCAGCCTCGTGACGGCTTGCCGTAGCTTCGCATCGGCAACCGATTGATTCATCCAGCCCGGGTCCTGGAGGTCGCGGGGCAGGCGTGTGTAGACGCCTGTGGACTGCAGCAGTTGAAAAATCCAGGTGCTTCCGCTCTTCGGGGCGCCGTTGGCGATGAGCCAGCTCATGACGGGCGCCCTTCAAGCCTTAGCCCGAGCGGTCATTCCGCCAGCGCTCCCGCTCGACCAGAGCCCGATCGGCCTCGACCATCTCGCTGACCAGGGTCTTGAACGGCGTGCTGGACTGCCAGCCGAGTTTCTCTCGCGCTTTGGTTGGGTCGCCCAGCAGCAGATCGACCTCCGTCGGCCGGAAATAACGGGGGTCGATGCGGACGAGCACGTCGCCGGAATCGCTGTCCCGTCCAATTTCGTCGACACCTTGCCCCTCCCAGACGATCTTGCGGCCGACCGCCTCGAATGCCAGCTCGACGAACTCGCGCACGGCATGCGTCTCGCCGGTGGCCAGCACGTAATCGTCCGGCTCGTCCTGTTGGACGATGCGCCACATGCCTTCGACGTAATCCTTCGCATGCCCCCAGTCGCGCTTGGCGTCGAGATTGCCAAGAAAGAGCGTGGACTGAAGCCCGGCCTGAATGCCAGCCACCGCGCGCGTGATCTTGCGTGTCACGAAGGTCTCGCCCCGCATCGGGCTCTCGTGATTGAACAGGATGCCGTTGGAGGCGTGGATTCCGTATGCCTCGCGATAATTGATCGTGATCCAGTAGGCATAGAGCTTGGCGGCGGCATAAGGCGAGCGCGGATAGAACGGCGTGGTCTCGCTCTGGGGCGTCTCCTGCACCTTGCCGTAGAGCTCCGAGGTCGAGGCTTGATAGAAGCGGACGGTCTTCTCCAGACCGAGGATACGCAGCGCCTCGAGCAGCCGCAGCGTGCCCAAGGCATCGGCGTTGCCGGTATATTCCGGCGTCTCGAAGCTGACCTGAACGTGGCTTTGCGCCGCGAGATTGTAGATCTCGTCGGGCTGGGTCTCCTGGATCAGCCGGATGAGATTCGTCGCATCGGTCAGGTCGCCGTAATGCAGGAAGAATCGCGTCTGATGCTCGTGGGGATCTTGGTAGAGATCGTCCACCCGCTCGGTGTTGAAGGACGAGGAGCGGCGTTTCACGCCATGCACGACGTAGCCCTTGTCGAGGAGCAAGCGCGCGAGATAAGCCCCGTCTTGGCCTGTGATTCCGGTGATGAGGGCAGTCTTGCCTGTCATGATCGCGATGCCTGGATTGTTTGCGCCAGGAGCCTTACCCTCAATCCTCCCCACAATGCAAACGGATCGAGTCCGGGGCTGCTATTCTTTCGCCACGGTCATGCGTTTCCGTGCACGCATTCCGCTACCTGGTGCCCGCCTTGACACGGCAGCGACGGCTGGGGCATTGAAAATTATGTCGGGGCACTTTTGGTAAGCGGCAGGGAATTTCCTCGGGGGAACAAGTCTTGCTCGATAGACGGTGCAGTATAAATAATTTTGTTGCATCTTTCCTCTATCGCAGGCGGAACATTCCAGAATAGCTTCTATAAAAACTACAAGGCTTCTGATGCCGCTACTCAGTATTGCTATACCGGCGTATGACCGGCCGGCTGAACTCGAACACGGCCTAGTGCGGTTCGCGTCTCAGATTGTCGGGAAATACGAAGACGATATCGAGATCATTGTCACGGACGATTGCTCGCCGGGGGACTCTCTGAGCCATGTCCGTGAACGCATGAGGCCGTATCCCTTCATCCGGTTTGAGACCAACAAGACGAACGTCGGTCTTGAGCGGAATCTGCTCAACTGCGCACACCTGTGTACTGGCGAGTATTTGTGGATCTTCGGGGATGACGACTTTCTGGAGTCCGACGACTCTCTCGACGAGATCATGTCGCATCTGCGCGAGGGGCGCTACGACTTCTATGTGATGAACCGAACTCGGCGCAGTTTCGCACTCGACCGCGTGATTTCGGAAAACTGGATGAAGATCGATGCCCGGAAGAACGTCGAGTTCAGCGGGCTTCGCGAGTTCTGTCTCCGTTTCGGTTTCATCAGCGTGATCGGCTTCATCTCCGTCAACATCTTCCGCCGCGAGCCGTTTCTCGCAACGGACGCCTCCCGCTTCATAGGCACCATGTACCCTCAGCTTGGCGCTATGGTGATGGCGTTTCACAGCCGTCCGACCTTGCTTCTGGGACGTCCCCTCGTGTGCCATCGCACGCAGACCCAGGAGGAAAAAAAAGCGGCGCTCGGTGCAAAGACGAGCGAAGCCGATTTCATGGCCAGTGTCGAACGCCGCAACGCGATCTATTTCAGCCATCCCTTTTTCGCGATGACCGACAGCCTGATCGATGCCGGAGCGTTTTCGCCGCGCGACATCGTGAAGATCAGGGAGAACACGGTCATCCATGGTCATCTGATCGACTTTTTTATCGACACAGTGCGGAAGAGCCTCGCCTATCCCGACCGATTCACCGAAGCGGACTGGAAAATGACAAAAGCTTTCTTCGATCGTCTGCCCCTAGGGGTTAAGCGCAAGCTGCGTCTGCGAAGCATACTGGGAAAGGGTGTCCGTGCGGCGAGGCGTGCCAGCTTCAGAAGCAGAAATGTTTCGGCCCCGCGTGCGGCGGCGCCCGCGAAGCCTTTGACGGTGTCGGTCATTACCCCGAGCTATAATCAAGGGGAGTTTCTCGGCGACTGTCTGGAATCGGTCAGGTCGCAGACGGTGGTGCCGATAGAGCATTTCGTTTTCGATCCCGGCTCCAGCGACAAAAGCCGCGAGATTGCCTCTTCCTTCGAGCATGTCACGCTGGTTGCAGAGCCCGATAAGGGGCAATCAGACGCCATCAACAAAGGGTTTCAGCGCGTGAAGGGCGACATTATCGCTTGGGTCAATTCCGACGATATGTACGCCGACGAAAAGGTTTTCGAGAGGGTTCTCGCGCGTTTCGCCGCTCCCGACGCACCCGACATTGTGTACGGGAGAGGCAATTTCGTCGACGAGAAGGGCAACTTCCTGCGAGAGGCCTATGTCAACAAGAAGCCCAAGACCTTTCCGCAACGCTTCCAACACGAAGATGGCGTTCTGCAACCGGCCCTCTTCATGCGCCGCGAGGTGGTTGAAAAGATTGGCCTGCTGAATGAGTCGAACCATTACTCGATGGACTACGAGTATTGGATTCGCTGCATGAAGGCGGGCATCCGGTTCGCCTATATCGACGATCTCTTGGCGATCGCCCGCTACCACACTTCGAACAAGACCTACGGAGAGCGCGGTTCCAGCTACAACGAGGTCTGTTCGCTGATGCTGGAGCAGTTCGGCTATGTGAATCACATTTGGCTGCGCCGCTATGCGGAATTCCTCGCCGAAGGCTACGATGGCGTGCTTGCCCGCGTCGCCAACAAGGGCACCAAGGATCAGGCCAAGATAGACTCCATCTATCGAGATCTGTTGGCCGCCTACAATGGCACCTATGACGTCTTCACGCTGCTGGAGCAGAAGGCATCGGAGAAGGGCTATGGCGATACGTTGCGGGAGATGCGTTCCCTCGGTCTCGGGCGTGTCACCCCTTGCCGACCCGTCTCGCTCGATCTGAAACAGGAGAAGGGATCGGTTCTCTACACGGTCGGACCGCGCCGTTGGGCGTTCGATGCCAAATGGAAGCAAGAGCAAATCGAGAAGGCGCACGCCTTCCTGCGCGAGCGCATCGCGGCACGGAAGAATGACACATGCGTTATCGTCGGCAACGGACCTAGCCTCAACAAGACCGACCTGACCTTGCTCGAGGGGCAGGATGTCATCATTTCCAACAACGCTTTTCTCAGCAAAGAGCTGCTGCACTACGGCACCTATCACACCGTGGTGAATTTTCTCGTCGCCGAGCAGAGTGCCCACCATATCAACCGGCTCGACGAGATCCCCAAGATACTGCCGTATTGGCTCTCTTATTGTGTCAATCCAGGTCCAAACACGTTCTTCGTCGATGCCGTGGGCTATCCGGAATTCTCCACGGATATGTTCAAGAACATGTCTTGGCGTCACACCGTCACGTTCTTCAACATGCACCTTGCCTACGGTCTGGGTTACCGCAAGGCGGTGATGATCGGCTTCGATCACAATTTCAAACAGTCGGCAGGCGTGAAGGAGCAGGAGATCATCCTGAGCGACGAGGATGACGAGAACCATTTCCACCCCGATTACTTCAGGGGGAAAAAGTGGCAGGCGGCCGACGTCGACATGATGGAAGCCATGTACAAGCTTGCGAAGGCGGCATTCGAGGCCGACGGACGAAAGATCGTGAACGCGACCGTTGGCGGCAAGCTGGAACTGTTCGAACGTCAGTCGCTTGCTGACGCTCTCCGGGAACCCGTCAGCCGTGCAAGGGTCCAACAGGCAGAATGAAAGTCCAGACGCTTGATATTCCGGACGTCAAGGTTGTCACGCCCCAGCGGCATGGCGATGACCGGGGCTATTTCGCAGAGATCTTTAATCGCCGCCGTTTCGCTGACGAACTCGGTCTCGACGAAAGCGAACTGGATTTTGTGCAGGACAATCAGTCCTTTTCGGCCGCAGCAGGGACCCTGCGGGGGCTTCATTTCCAGGCTCCGCCGCACGCCCAGGGCAAGCTGGTGCGTGTTCTTAGCGGCGCCATTTACGATGTGGCAGTCGATATACGCCGTTCTTCCCAGACCTATGGCCGTTGGGTCGCGGCTGAAATCAGCGCGGATGCTGGCAATCAGATTTGGGTGCCGTCCGGCTTCCTGCACGGCTTCATGACGCTTGTTCCGGATGTTGCCGTCTCATACAAGGTCACCGGGTATTACAACCGGGAAAGCGAGGGAAGCGTGTTGTGGTCCGATCCTGACATTGGCATCGTCTGGCCGGATGTTGTTGGACGACCGCTGCTTTCGGACAAGGATGCTGCGGCACCGCGTTTTGCCGATTTCGTGTCGCCATTCGTTGCCTGATTGACGCCTAGCCCCCGCCCCACAAGGAACAAAGATGTTCGATTTCATCCGCAAGAAGGAGATTTGGCAAGCGCTGGACAACGCTTACCTGACCGAGCTCGAAAACAAAAAGATCTCGTTCCAGCTCAAGACCATGCAGGACCTTGCGGTTTATCAGATGCTGCGCGACGCGCGTGGCGCAAAAATCGCGGAGATCGGCGGCGGTAATTCCCGCATCCTGAAGCAGCTGGCTCAGAACAACGCGTGCTTCAACATCGAGCGCTTCGAAGGAAATGACAACGGCCCCGCAGCCGTGGTGGAGATCCCGGGGGTAACCAACATTCTTTGTTATGTCGGCGACTTCGATCCGCAATTGGAAGCCGAACAATTCGACGTGGCGTTCTCGATTTCCGTTGTCGAACATATTGTCGACGACAGGCTCGATGCGTTCCACCGCGATTTGATGCGCATCCTCAAACCCGGTGGGATGTTCATTCATGCCATCGATATCTATGTCGAGGACGAGCCGAGCGACTACTTCCAGCAACGGTTCAGCGCTTACCGCACCTGGGTCGAAGACGGCGATACAGTCGAGCCGCTGGGTGAGCTTTACGCGGGTCCGCTGAAATTCAGCTGTTCGATGGCTTCCAACCCCGACAACACCATGCATGCCTGGGGTACCATCTCACCGAAGCTGATCGATCTGAGAACCGAGGCGCAGAATGTCTCGATACTGGTTGCTGGCCGGAAGAAGCCAGCCTCAAATGGGCGCGGATAGGCGATGATGCAGGGGGGACATCCGCAGATATGAAATTGCTCGTGACAGGCGGTGCGGGATTCATCGGTTCGGCCGTGGTCCGGAGAGCCATCGCAGACGGCCATACAGTCACGAATGTCGATTGCCTGACCTACGCGGCCAACTTAGACAATGTCGGGGCCGTGGCGGGAAGCCCGAAATATCGGTTCGAAAAGGCCGACATCCGCGATGCAAGCGCAATGCGGAGCATTTTCGCGGATTGCAAGCCCGATGCCGTGATGCACCTGGCCGCGGAATCTCATGTCGATCGCTCGATCGGCGGGCCGGCGCCTTTTATCGAGACGAATATCGTCGGCACATACACCTTGCTGGAAGCCGCACGGGAATATTGGAGCGGCCTCAGCCTTTCCGCGAAGGAGCGGTTCCGCTTCCACCACGTCTCTACGGATGAGGTCTACGGCGCACTCGGAGAAACCGGGAAGTTCAGCGAATCCAGCCCCTATCAGCCGAACTCGCCTTATTCGGCAAGCAAGGCATCTTCCGACATGCTCGTGCGCGCCTGGCATAAGACGTTCGGCTTGCCCGTCGTCATCACCAATTGCTCCAACAATTATGGACCCTATCAATATCCGGAAAAGCTGATCCCTGTCGTGATCATGAGTGCTCTCTCTGGCCGACCGATCCCGGTCTACGGTAAGGGGCAGAACGTTCGCGATTGGCTGTATGTCGACGATCACGCCGAAGCCCTGCTATGCGCGCTCAGCTCAGGAGAACTAGGCGAGGTCTACAATATCGGCGGTGACGCGGAGGTGGCGAATCTGGATCTCGTCCGATTGGTCTGCCGGCTATTGGACGAAGAGGAGCCGGCCGAGGACGGTTCATATGAGAGCTTGATCAGCTTCGTGACCGACCGGCAAGGGCATGATTTCCGCTACGCAATCGATGCGACGAAGATCCAGACAGCGCTCGGCTGGAGGCCGGCCGTGACCCTGGAGGAGGGGCTTCGCCGAACGGTACGCTGGTATTGCGATAACAGGCAGTGGCTGCGGCAGCCGACTCTAGAAGACGCATGATAGAGGCCTCTTGCCCCGTCAGAATGCTGGTCGTCGGCAGGACCGGTCAGCTAGCGAAGGCTCTCGCGGAATGGGCGGAGCCTTGCGGTATCGAAGCCGAATTTCTGGGGCGCGACAGACTTGATCTCGCCGATACGGGATCCATCCGGAAAAAACTTGTGACCGAGCTGCGTTCCGGTTCCTGGAATGTCATCCTCAACGCGGCAGCCTTCACGGCGGTGGATAGAGCGGAAGAGGAAGAAGATCTTGCCTTTGCCGTCAACGCCACGGCACCCGGAGAGATCGCCGCCGCAGCGACGCAGGCAGATGTCCCCGTCATACATATCTCGACGGACTACGTCTTCGACGGCGAAAAGTCCGGTCCGTATGTCGAGGACGACGAAGCCAATCCGCTCGGGGTTTATGGACGATCCAAACTTCAGGGCGAGCATGCCGTGCGAGATGCGTGCGATCGGCATGTCATCATAAGAACCGCCTGGGTTTATTCCGCTGTCGGGAAGAATTTCATGCTCACCATGCTCAAACTGGGCAGGGAGCGCGAGATCCTGCGTGTTGTCGACGATCAGATCGGAACCCCGACAGCGACGAACCGGCTAGCGCGCGCATTGCATGCGATAGCCATTCAGCTCGTCAATAGCGGTTCTGGCTACGGGACGTACCACCTTGCAGGCGAGGGCGAGACCACCTGGTGCGGGTTCGCACGCCGTATTCTTGAACTCGGCGCCGAGCGATGCGGCGAGGGCACGCGATGGGCACATATTGAACCAATTTCCACGGCAGAGTATCCAACTCCGGTGCAACGCCCGGCGAATTCCCGCCTATCTTCGGCGCATGCGGCGGAGATATTCAACGTCACGTTGGGGGACTGGCGTTCCGGTCTCGAAGAAACCTTCGATCAGTGGCTGAAAGGCGGGTGATGTGACCGAACAACCGGCGCGACGAGGGATCGTCCTGGCAGGCGGTGCTGGTACGCGGCTCTTTCCAGTTACGCGGGCCGTTTCGAAACAGCTGCTGCCGATCTACGACAAACCGATGATCTATTACCCGTTGTCGGTGCTTATGCTGGCCGGCATTCGGGAGATCTTGATCATCACCACGCCGGAGGACAGTGCGGCGTTCAAACGGCTTCTTGGTACCGGCAGCGCCTTCGGTATCCAGCTCAGCTACGTGGTTCAGCCAAGCCCGGATGGACTTGCGCAAGCGTTCATTCTTGGTGAGGATTTTTTACAGGGTGAGCCAAGCGCCCTGATACTGGGCGACAATATCTTCCATGGTGCCGGCCTTAGCACGCTGCTGGACAACGCTTCGCGGCGTCAGAAGGGCGCGACCGTGTTCGGGTATCGTGTTCGGGATCCGCAGCGATATGGCGTCATTGGGTATGACAGTGAGGGCAACGTAACCTCCATCGAAGAAAAACCGGAAAATCCGAAATCACACATGGCGGTTACGGGGCTTTATTTCTACGACGGTAGAGCGAGCGAGATCGCTCGGAGCCTGAAGCCGTCCCAGCGCGGTGAACTGGAAATTACGTCGCTCAACGAAGTCTATCTGCAGGAAGGCTTGCTTCAACTCGAGACACTCGGGCGGGGCTTCGCCTGGCTCGATACCGGCACGTTCGACTCCCTGCTTTCGGCTGGCGAATTCGTGCGGACTCTTTCGGAACGTCAGGATTTCTCGTTCGCGCATCTGGAGGAGATCGCGTACGAAAACGGGTGGATCAACCGCGCCGAACTGCAAGAGGCGGCTGACCGCTACCCCAACAACACCTATTGCCAGTATCTCCTCCGATACATCAGCGAGCTCGAGACGTCAGCCTAGCACGTACATCGGTAACAGTAGAAACACCTCGAAAGGGTGTCAGCAACAGGACTTCCGACAATGTCTATAGCGGAAATACAGAAGGACGCTGCTGCTCCGGATTATGGACGCGACGATAAGGCTAGCGTCGACGAAGCCGAGGTTGTTGCGTGGCTATGCCGCGACAAGAAAGGCGGCTCGCATGTGATGCTCGATGTCGGGGCTCATTTCGGTACAAGCGCGGCCTATTTTCGAAAGCTCGGTTGGAAGATCTATTGTTTCGAGCCCGATTCGAGTAATCGGGCCATGCTCACGCAAAAATTCGGGTCGTGCTCCAACATCGTCATAGACCCGCGCGCCGTCAGCAATGAGCCGGCAACCGGCGTATCGCTTTTCTGCTCGGACGAGAGCACGGGCATATCCAGCCTGCATGCATTTAGAAACACGCATCGCGAAGCCGGGCGGGTGGATGTCACGACAGTTGCCGAAATCGTGGAGGCACGCGACATTGATCGCATCGACTTCCTCAAGATCGACGTCGAGGGATTCGACTTCGACGTGCTGAAGGGGGTGCCCTGGGATCGGGTGAAACCCGATGTAATCCTCGCCGAGTTCGAGGACGCCAAGACCAAGCCGAGAGGCCATACCTATGAGAATATCTGCGCATATCTGAAGGAGCAGGGCTACACAGTCTATCTCAGCGAATGGCATCCTGTTATACGCTACGGTGTCCCGCACGACTGGCGCCGGATCGTCAAATGGCCGGAAAACTCCGTCCCCGATGATGCCTGGGGCAACATCTTGGCGTTCAAGAACGATCCTGGCATCGAGCGCTTGTGGCCTGCCTTCGATCGGTGTTTGAAATCTCCAGATAAGCGAGAAATTAGTTTGAAAAGCGCTGTTACGCGGGGCAAGGCTCTGGCCCACACAATCTCCACCACACCACCGAGAGAGCTGGTTCGAAAAATTCACAGACGGTCCACGGACTGGACCGGCTCGAGCGGCTTCCTGTTCCGTTGGTCCGGGCGCTTCATCTACTGGCTGATGCGTATGGCCCGACAGCACCCCCTCCAGTTCATCCTCCCAATTGTCATGAGTGTGGCGTTGCTCTACGTCGCACATCTTCCGTCGATGGAGGATTACAGCGAGTTATTTCTTTTTTCTGCAATTATAATACTGACTGTTTTCGGATCATTGCTGCTGCTGGGCTTTGTTGGCGCTCGGACGACGAAGCAAATCAATGATTTGAGGTCTGAATTGACCCGTACGAAGCGCGAGCTAGGCGTTGCGCAAGAAAATATAGCGGAGATGTCGGAAGTTCTTGCCGTCCATGCGGATGGCTTGGCGACATTGGAACGGTTGGGCGGTTATTTCGAAAGCGGGAGTGCGGTTCGTTTCGGCCGATTGCTCACGAGAGAAAACCAATCCTCACTGCGAGGCATTTGGTCCGAGAGGCTGGGCTTGGAATTGAAGCCCACCATGATCGACTATTGCGCGCGCCGGGTCCGCACCATGGAATCCATCCTGCGCGGCCGTCTGGCGACGGCCGTGGAAGATATGATCCTCCGCACCATGGTCCCCATGAGTGTGAAGCAGCCCACCGTTTCGATTCTAGAAATCGGTACGCTGTTCGGCGTGGGGGCGGCGATCATGTACGAGTTGCTGCGTCCGAGATTCGATTCCGTCTCGATAACGCTCCTCGATCCCCTCGACGGCTACTACGGCAAGGACGTTCCGGACGTTTTGACCGGCCAGCCGATCTCGGAAGAAATTCTG
Organism: Methyloligella sp. ZOD6; assembly: GCA_050110875.1. Lineage (GTDB taxonomy): Bacteria > Pseudomonadota > Alphaproteobacteria > Rhizobiales > Methyloligellaceae > Methyloligella. Next base: position 449,049 of record CP188828.1, on the reverse strand, counting down.
CGTGAGAATCTGGATCGCGCCGGAGTCGAGTCGAGCGACGTGACCTTGATCAAGAACTTCAGCACGGAAGATCATGCGATCAAGATGGCGAGCGCCAGACAATATGACGTGCTCATCATCGACGGCGACCACACCTACGATGGCGTGAAGTTCGATTTCGAACACTACGCCCCCATGGTCAAGATCGGCGGGTACGTGATCTTCGACGATTACGGCTCCCAGGACTGGCCGGACGTGACCGAATATGTCGACAAGGAGGTTGCGGACCTCGCCTGGCTCGAGCTCGTCGGCCACCAATGGCGCACCTCCGTCTTCCGCGTCGTCGGAAAGGCGCCCGCGAAGAGCTGAGGGCCTTGTGACATTTCCAATCCAATGGTCGGTTGCTTGCGATGCGCGTGCGGTCCTTGGGGAAAGCCCAGTCTTCGATCCGCGGGACGGAAGGGTCTGGTGGGTCGATATCAAAGGCTGTGCTCTCTGGAGCTACGACCCCGCGCATTCTCTTAGCCGCAATTGGAGCCTGGCCGGCCGCGTCTCATGCTTGGCCGTCCCAGACCGCCATTGGCCGTCCGAGCGGTGCGGAGCGGGCAGCTTTCTCTGCGCCGGCGATTCAGGTTTCGCCTGGCTCACCGTTCGGGGGAACAGCGTGACCGTGGAGCCGATCGCGCACCCGGAAGCTCATTTGCCCGGCAACCGGTTCAACGACGGCACACTCGCTCCCGACGGCCGATTCTTCGCCGCGAGCATGGACGATTCGGAAAAGCAGGCGGCCGGGACCCTTTATGCCCTGACGCCTGAGGGGGAGGTGCAGCCGCTGCGCAGCGGCTATCTCGTGCCCAACGGTCCTGTTTTCGATCCCAAGGGAGACGCCTTCTTCCACAACGATTCCCCGCATCGCATAACGTACCGCATCCCGCTGAACCCGGACGGGACAGCAGGGGATGCCGAGCCGTTCCATCGCTTCGGTGCGGAGGACGGCTATCCCGACGGCATGGCCATCGACGAGGAGGGGAATCTCTATATCGCGCTCTGGGACGGCGGCGGTATCGCAGTGCTCTCTCCGGAAGGGGAGAGGCTGGGGTTTCTGCCCCTGCCGACCGCGCGCGTTACGGCCTGCGCTTTCCACGGCGAAAACCCGCGCCGGCTCTATGCGACCTCAGCTTCCATCGGCCGGCCGGCGGAGAATCCCTACGCCGGAAACCTTTTCGAGATAGATTTGCTTTGATCGCTCAAATGCCGATAAGTCATATCGCCTCGGAGCCTCGTATCGGGAGTAAGCGCCAGTCATGACAGTCGTGCCGGTCATTCTCTCTGGCGGCGCCGGAACGCGCCTGTGGCCGCTATCGCGCGCGCTCTATCCCAAGCAATTCTTGAATCTCCTGCCCAACGACGACCGCAGCCTTTTGCAGGCGACCCTGGCGCGGCTGCAGGAGGGGGGCGAGGTCTCTTCGCCGATCGTCATCTGCAACAACGATCATCGCTTCCTGGTGGCTGAATCCGCCGAGGCGAGCGGCGTTGCCACGGGCGCGATCATCCTCGAGCCCGTCGGGCGCAACACGGCGCCTGCCATCGCGGTAGCGGCCCTCTGGGCCAGCGCCATCGATCCCGATGCCATCCTTGCGGTGATGCCCAGCGATCATGTCATCGGCGATGAGGACACGTTTCGCCGGACGGTCATGCATGCGGTCGACGTCGCCAGGGCAGGGCGGCTCGTCCTGTTCGGCATCACACCCGATCGCCCCCATACCGGATACGGCTATCTGCTCCAGGGCGACAAGCTCGAAGGACTGGAGACAGAGGCGTTCGCGGTGGCGCAGTTCACCGAGAAGCCCGATGCCGCGACGGCCGAGGCTTATCTGCAGAACGACCGCTACTACTGGAACAGCGGCATCTTCGTGCTCCACGCGGCCACCTTCCTGCAGGAGCTCGAGCGGCTTCAGCCGGAGATTCTGAAAGCCGCAAAGGGTGCCCTCGCCAATGCCGTGACCGATCTCGATTTTCTGCGGCTCGATGAGCGGAGTTTTGCCGAGAGCCCCTCGATCTCGGTCGATCATGCCATCATGGAGCACACCGACAAGACCGCCATGCTTCCCCTCGACGTGGGCTGGAGCGATCTCGGATCGTGGGCCGCCTTGGCCGATCTTGGCGAGAGGGACGCAGCCGGCAACGTCGTGGCAGGCCATGCGGCGGCGCCGGCTCAGGCGATTCTCGAGGATAGCCGGAATTGCTACGTCTATTCGAGCCGCTCCCTGGTCTCGACCATCGGCTTGGAAGATATCGTCATCGTGGAGACGCCCGATGCGCTCCTGGTCTCTCAGAAGAGCCGGGCGCAGGATGTCGGCAAGATCGTGGAGCGATTGAAGAATGGCGATGGCCGCCACCACGAGCAGCACCTGCGCAATCACCGCCCCTGGGGCTATTTCGAGCAGCTCAATCTCGGCGATCGCTTCCAGGTGAAGCTCCTGCACATCAAGCCCGGCGGCACCCTTTCCATGCAGATGCATCACCACCGGTCGGAGCATTGGGTGGTCGTCTGCGGCACCGCGCTGGTCACCATCGGCAACGAGCAGAAATTCGTGCACGAGAACGAGTCGATCTACATCACCGCCACCCAATGGCACCGGCTCGCCAACCCCGGCAAGGTGCCCTTGGAGATCATCGAGGTGCAACTCGGCACCTACCTCGGCGAGGACGACATCATCCGCGAGGACGATGTCTACAATCGCCGTCAGGACGAGACGAAATAGGCGGAAAGCCGAAGCGGCTGGGGACGTCCGGGGATCTGGCGGGGGATTGGTGAGCCGGCAGGGATTCGAACCCTGGACCTACTGATTAAAAGTCAGTTGCTCTACCAGCTGAGCTACCGGCTCCCAAGGCTGGTTGCTAGCACCAGCCTCATAAGAAGTCCATGGCGCGAAGAGCGCCCTTCCGCGAATAAATGCAGGGGTGGCCCCCATGCCGTCTTCGGAAAAGCGGGGAGGCCCGGCCCATCCTCAAAACGCGAAAGATTTTGACGCACTCCGTGGGACGAAATAGTGAAGGGGGCCTGGTAAGCGGCCGGAAGCGCCGCAGGAGGAAACCGAGGGGGTTATCATGAACGATGCGACGCCGAAAACCGGCTGGCGCCATCACTGGGCGCGGTTTCTCTTCGCGATTCCCTTTCTCGTCGTGCTGTCCGTTCCGCTTTACGACCGGCTTGCGCCGGAACTCCTCGGCATCCCGTTCTTCTATTGGTTCCAGCTGGGCTTCGTGCTGGTGGGCGCGCTGATCGTGGCCCTCGTCTACGCCATCGAGAAGAGGAACGGGCAAGAGCCGTAACAAGACTCATCACGCGTACCGGAAACGCGGAAACGTTGGGGGACGCTTCGCCTTGGATCTCACCGCAACGCTCGTCTTTGTCGGGCTTTTCCTGTTTGTCACCTGGGTCGGTTTCATCGCCGCGCGCTGGCGCAAGGCCGATCTGAACGTGCTGCACGAATGGGGGCTTGGCGGCCGCCGCTTCGGCACGGTGGTGACCTGGTTCCTGCTCGGCGGCGATCTCTACACGGCCTATACCTTCATTGCGGTCCCGGCCTTGGTCTATGGCGTCGGCGCCCTCGGCTTCTTCGCCGTCCCCTATACGATCCTGATCTATCCGATCCTCTATCTCGTCTTCCCCAAGCTCTGGCGCATCGCCCATGCGAAGGGGCATGTCACGGCCGCCGATTTCGTGGAAGACCGCTTCGGCAGCAAGCATCTGGCCCTCGCCATCGCCTGCACGGGCCTGTTCGCCACCATGCCCTATATCGCGCTTCAGCTCGTCGGCATGGAGGTGGTGATCGGTGCGCTCGGCTTCCGCACCGAAGGCTGGCTCGGCCATATGCCGCTGATCATCGCCTTCCTGATCCTCGCCGCCTTCACCTATACGAGCGGACTGCGGGCGCCGGCGCTGATCGCCATCGTCAAGGATCTGCTGATCTTCATCACCGTCATCGCGGCCATCGTGGTGATCCCGGCCAAGCTCGGCGGCTACGGCGCCATCTTCGATGCGGTGCCGCCGGAAAAGCTGACCCTGCCGAAGCCCGAGCCCGGCAGCCTCGGGCAATACTCCGCCTATGCCACCCTCGCGCTAGGCTCCGCGCTTGCGCTGTTTCTTTATCCCCATTGCATGACCGGGATCCTGAGCTCCTCCAGCGGCAGCGTCATCCGGCGGAACGCGGGGCTGCTTTCCGCCTATTCCTTCGTCCTCGGGCTCATCGCCCTCATGGGCTACATGGCGATTGCCGCCGGGGTCGGCGACAACCCGGCCTATGCGTTCGGCTTCGAGAATTACGGACCGAACTTTGCCGTGCCGGCGCTCTTCCTGGACAGCTTTTCCTCGTGGTTCGTCGGCGTCGCCTTCGCGGCCATCGCCATCGGCGCCCTGGTCCCGGCGGCCATCATGTCCATCGCCTGCGCCAATCTCTATACGCGAAGCCTCTACAAGGCCTATCTCAAGCCCCACTGCACCGACGCGGAGGAGGCCCGCATGGCGAAGATCGTTTCCCTGGTGGTGAAGGTCGGCGCCGTGCTCTTTATCCTGCTGCTGCCCCAGGAATACGCCATCCAGCTTCAGCTTCTGGGCGGCATTTGGATCATCCAGCTCCTTCCGGCCATCCTGCTCGGCCTGTATACGAGTGTGTTCGGTGCGCGCGCCATCATGGCCGGCTGGGCGGTCGGCATGGCTTCCGGCACCCTCATGGCCGCAAGCCAGGGCTTCGGGACCTCCATTTACCCGCTCACCGTCTTCGGCTTCGAGATCCCGGCCTACGCGGCGCTCTATTCGGTGATCCTCAATTTCGCCGTCGCTGGTCTTTGGACGCTCTTCGCGAGCGAAGGTCGCAAAGCGGGAGCCCCGGCGGCATGACGTGTGGTTGATGCCAAGCGCCTCACAACTTCCTCGACCCCACCACAATTCGTCGATAGGCTTGCCGGCGCACGATGAAGCTGAAGCCTTTAGGGAGGCAAGCATGGCAAACGAGCACGATAGTGGGGGTAAAGCTTTTCTGGCGATCGTTCTCGGCGGGATCGTTCTCGCCCTGATCATCGCCGCGTATTTCATGTATGGCGATCAGGCCGGCGAAACGGTGGTCGACGAGACCACAACGGAAGAATCCGTGACCGAAGAGACGGCGCCGGAGCCGAACGCCGAAGCGCCGGAAGAGCAGGGCACCATGACCGAAGAGCCGGATGCGACCGAGCCAATGGCGCCTGAGCCCAATGCCGGCGCGACGGAGGACGAGACCACGGCACCCGACGATTCCGGAGCCATGGCCCCTGAAGAGCCGGAGCCAAACGCATCGGCCGGCGAGGAGATGGAGCAGGAAAACTCCATGCCTGACGAGCCGATGACGGACGATAGCGGCAGTGAGGCGCCGAGCGACAGCCTGAGCCCGTAATCGCGCCGGACGCGATAATACAGCGATCTTAAGAGGCGGTCTGTCGAACGGCAGACCGCCTTTTTGCTGCCTTGCGCGATGTCTCTTCGGGATATCTCTTGCTGAGACGAGGCGTGAAACGGGGCCGGAAAAAGGTGAGCCCCGGCGCGGGGAGTGCCGAGGCTCTAAGCTTTACTCCGAACGCAGGTACGGCCGGGCGTTGAGCGCCCCGGACAATTTCTATGGTGGCAAGCCCGCATGGCAAGGCGGTGACACTTCTTTGAAGCTTCTCTGACCATACGCCTTCCCTTGTGCCCATCACGGCTGCATGCAAAATGATGGCGCTTCATGAGCAGCTGAGCCTATCTCACTTGCGGCGGAAGAAGAGGCCAGGGATGCGTTGGCGCGGACGTAGAGAAAGCAGCAATATCGAGGATCGAAGGGGGCGGGGCGGCTATCAGGCCGGCTTCCCCGGCGGCGGTGTCCGCATTCCCGTCGGCGGCAAGGGCGGCATGGGGATCGTCGGCCTGCTGATCCTTATCGGGTTGATGCTGTTCTTCGGCATCGATCCGCGCGTGTTGCTTGAGGGCGGGCCGCCGCCAGGCCAGCAAACAAGCCAGCAAACAAGCCAGCAAACGGAAGATCGGACGGATTCGGGCGCCGATGACGAGATGAAGCAGTTCGTTGCCGTCGTGCTCGCCGATACCGAGGATGTCTGGAACGCGATCTTCTCCGAAAGCGGCCGCACGTATCGCGAGCCGCGGCTCGTGCTTTATTCGGGCCGCGTATCTTCCGCCTGCGGCTTAGGCGTAGCCGCTATGGGACCGTTCTATTGTCCCGGCGATCAGAAGGTCTATCTCGACTTCTCCTTCTTCGACGAGCTCAGATCCCGCTTCGACGCCCCGGGCGACTTCGCGCAAGCCTATGTTATCGCCCATGAGATCGGCCATCATGTGCAGAAGCTGCTCGGCATCGCCGATCAGGTCGAGGCGGCCAAGCGGCGGGCCAGCGAGAAGCAGGCCAACGCCATCCAGGTTCGCATGGAGCTCCAGGCCGACTGTCTGGCGGGAATCTTCGCCAACAACGCCCAACGTTCGAAGGATATCCTCCAGCCTGGCGATATCGACGAAGCGCTTCAGGCCGCGAGCGCAATCGGCGACGACCGTATCCAGAAGCAGACCCAAGGCTACGTGGTGCCGGATTCTTTCACCCACGGATCCTCGGCAATGCGGGCGCGCTGGTTCAGACGCGGGTATGAAAGCGGCAACTTCTCCGACTGCGACACCTTCAACGCCGATCGTCTTTAGTGGAAAAAAGCGCAGTTTTTAACGACAGCGTAATATTCCGTATACGTACAAATAGACGATGCCCTTTCGAAGGCGTATCATTTTGACCATGAGGAGTCGGCCTCTGTCGCTCCTGGCTGTCTGGGAGGTGGCGATGCGGTGGTGCCGCTTATGGACAGCGGGAACGCTCGGGATTTTAGCGTTCTGTGCGTTGCCCGTGCTGTCGTGCGGTGACTCAAGTCAAGCCGCCGAACCAGAGAGTTCGGATCAGGCTGTCATCCGCTTTGGGGCAGCATTGTCCTTAAGTGGGCGCTTTTCGCGAAGCGGGCGATATGTGCGAGACGGCTACGAATTCGCCGTCCACGTGATCAATCAGCGTGGCGGTGTGATGATCGGCGACACGCCCCACAAGATCGCTCTGAAATACTTGGACGACATGTCCGAGGCGAGCCGCGCCAGCGCCATCATCGAGAGCATGGTGAAGGATGAGGGGATCCAGCTCCTGCTGGGGCCATACTCGACCCAGCTGACCCAGGCCGTCGAGCCGATCGCGGAGCGATACAGGATTCCCATGGTCGAGGCTGGCGCCGCCGGCAGCAGCCTGTTCGAGCGTGGCTACCGGCATCTTTTCTCCGTGCTGACCACCACCGAGCATTACATGGACGATATGTTCGAGCTCGCCAACAAGAAGGCGGCGCCGAAGCTCGGCAAAAGGCCAGAGGACATGACCGTGGGATTGGCCGTTCACGACGACCGGTTCAGCCGCGACCTGCGCGAGGAGGTTCTGAGCGAGGTCGATAAGCACAATATGCGCCTCGTGATCGATGACCGCTTGCCCGCCGATCCGACGGATCTCAGCATGACCGTGGACCGCATGAAGCTTCTAGAGCCGGATATCATGGTGATATCCGGTCACGAGCGGGCGGCCCTCGCCGCGATCGAGACGATCGATCGGCATCGGATCACGATCCCGATGCTCGCCGTCACCCATTGCCATCCTGCCAACCTGATCCAAGTCAGGCCGGAGGAAAGCGAAGGGGTCTTCTGCCCCATGCAATGGCACCCAAAGGTTCCGTATCAGGACGATATTTTCGGGTCGGCGCGTGAATACGCCAGCAAATTCCATCAGCGTTACGGTTATCCGCCGCCGTATCAGGCGGCTCAGGCCTCGGCCGCCGTCGTGGTGTATGTCCGCGCGCTCGAGAAATGCGACAGCCTCGACCCGGCGGTCGTGCGCGATACGCTCGCCGAGCTGGAGATCGACACGTTCTACGGCCCGGTCGATTTCGACGATAGGGGGCGCAATACCGCCAAGCCACTGCTTCTGATGCAGGTGATCGACGGCGAATATGTCATGATTGCTCCGCGACACCTGGGCAAAGCGGAACCGCGTATCGTCCGGCCTCCGGCCCGCTGACGCGCACTCGGTCGTTCGCGGAGCGTTGCGCCGAGAAACTCGACCTTAGAGAGAATCCCCGGCGAACACCGTCGGCTCGCAAGGCAGGTCGGCTTTCTTGAAGAGTGTGCAGGCCCGGGCCGCTTCCGTCGCATCCGAGAAAGGACCGGCCACCAAACGCCATTGATTGTCCGGTGCCATGACACGGCGTGCCTCGAGCCCGGCGACCAGCGCGGCATGATTGGTCAGCATCTTTCGCCATAGAGGCCTGAGCTGGCCGCGATTTTCCACCGAGCCGATCTCGATGCCGAACCGGTTCGTGCCCGGCGGCAGATCCGGCGCGGCGAGGGTTGCAGGGCTTTCACCCAGGCTCGCAGTCTCTTGCCCGTTTTCTTCGGCATCCACGCCGGCCGGGGGCAAAGGCTCCTCGGCAGGCGTTACCTCGCCGGACGGGACCTCGCCGGACGGGACCTCGCCGGACGGGACGTCGCCGGATGGGACATTGCCGGACGGGACGTTCGGCGGTGGCGAGGCCTCCAGCGTTGCCCTCGGTTCGGGGTCGGTTTCGGGCTCGGCCTCTACGGTTTCCTCCGCCGGAGCCGGCTCCGATTCGGGGTTCGTCTCGGCATCGGCCGCCGCCGCCGCCTCGGCGTCTTCCGCCGGTTCTGGGTTCTCCGCCGATGCAGCGTCGTCTTCCGGCGCGGCATCTTCCAGCGGCTCCGGCTCCGTCGCTTGCTCCATGGGCTTCGGCTGGGGCGAGGGGGGAGCGGCGGTGACCGCGGATTCGTGCTGCGGCATCGCCGCGACCGGTCCGAGCAGCTTCTCGATCGGGGACAGTCGCGTATCGACGCCCGAGAGCCGCTGCTGCAATTGATCGATGGTTGCCTTCAGCTCGGCGATCTCGCGCTGTTGCGCCTCATCCGCCTGAACGTTGCGGGCGAGCTCTTCTTCCGAAGCCGTATCTTCGGCCGGCGCAGAAGGTTCGGGGGCAGGGGTCGTGATCTGCACGATCTGCGGTTCCTGCATGACGCTATAGAGATAGGCGCCGGAGAAGCCGCCAAGCACCACCCAGAAGACCGCGAAGACCTTCGGCAGAAAATCCCGGAATCCGCTACGGCGATCCTTTACATACATACGCTAAAACCCCTCCTCTTCGCCTCGCGCCGCTTTTGGCAAACATAGGCCAATTCAGCGTGTCGGCAAGCCGCCGCCGGAGCTTATCCGCTTCCCGCTTAAGGTCAATTCACTCAAGTCGCACACATTGGTAGCAAAAATCCTGCGCTTATGGTTCTGGCAATGGCTTTGTATTAGACAGGCTGTCACGAAAGGCCGGCTCGGCCTGTCTCCGCCAGACCGCGCTTCAAATCCGGGAGAATCATGTCAGAGCCCGAAACCACGGCCGTCATCCTCGCTGCCGGCAAAGGCACAAGGATGCGGTCCAAGCATCCCAAGGTCCTGCATGCGATCGCCAACGCGCCCATGCTGGCCCATGTCTTCGCCGCGGCGAACGGGGCCGGGATCGGCCGCCAGGCTCTCGTCATCGGGCCGGATATGGAGCAGGTGGAGAAGGTGGGCGAGGCATTGGCCGGCGGCCTCGACGTTTTCGTGCAGCAGAAACAGCGCGGCACCGCCGATGCGGTCCTTGCCGCCAAGGAAGCGCTCCGGAAAGCCGATGGCCCGGTGCTCGTTTTATACGGCGATACGCCGCTCTTGGAGCCGGAGACCCTGGCGGAGGTCCAAGGCGCGTTGCGGGACGGCGCCGATCTGGTGGTCGTCGGCTTCGAGGCTTCCGATCCATCCGGCTATGGCCGTCTTCTCGTCGACCACGCAGGCAAGCTGACCGGCATCCGCGAGGAGAAGGATGCGACCGAGGCGGAGAAACGGATCGCGCTCTGCAATTCCGGCATTCTGGGCTTTGCCTCCGGCGCGGCGCTGCTGGGGCTTTTGGACCGGATCGGCAACGACAATGCCAAGGGAGAGTACTACCTCACCGATGCCGTCGAGCTTGCCGCCGCCGACGGGCTCAACCTCGAGATCGTCATGGCGAATCCCGAGACGCTGCTCGGCGTGAACTCCCGTGCCGAGCTTGCCGTGGCCGAAGCCATCATGCAGCAGCGTCTGCGCGGCCGTGCGCTGTCAGGCGGCGTGACCATGATCGCGCCGGAGACCGTGTTCCTCAGCGCCGATACGGCGATCGGTCCCGACGTGGTGATCGAGCCCCATGTTTTCTTCGGCCCCGGCGTCAGGGTCGAGGAGGGGGCCCATATCAAAGGCTTCTGCCATCTCGAGCAGGCGACGATCGGCAAGGGCGCCACGATCGGTCCCTTCGCCAGGCTGCGGCCTGGCGCGGAGCTCGCCGAAGGTGCTCATATCGGCAATTTCGTCGAGATCAAGAAGGCGACGGTCGGCCCCGGCGCCAAGGTCAATCACCTGACCTATATCGGCGATGCGGGCATCGGCGCGGGCGCAAATATCGGCGCCGGCACCATCACCTGCAATTACGACGGCTTCGACAAGCATCGCACCGAGATCGGCGAGGGGGCCTTCATCGGCTCCAACACCTCGCTCGTCGCTCCGGTTCGTGTCGGCGATGGCGCCTATGTCGGATCCGGCAGCGTCATCGTCCACGATGTTTCTCCCGGAGCCTTGTCGTTGAGCCGTGCGCCGCAAGAAGAGAAGACAGATTGGGCGACCCGCTATCGCGCCCGCCGTATGAAAGCCAAACAGCGCGGGTAGGCCAGCATCGCGAACCCATCCCGCTATTGGGAAACAATGGGAAATAGCGTTTGAATTGCAGCCTGCTAGTCCGCTGCCCTACCTATCGGTCGGGGTATGCAGAGGAATTAATACAAATATGTGCGGAATTGTCGGAATCCTGAGCAAGCAGCCTGTCGCGGAGCAATTGATCGATGCGCTGAAGCGCCTCGAATATCGCGGTTACGATTCCGCCGGCATCGCCACCTTGGAGGATGGCGTGTTGGAGCGCCGGCGTGCGCAAGGCAAGCTGCGCAATCTGGAGCGCCTGGTCGAGGAGCATCCGCCGCACGGCCGCACCGGCATCGGCCACACCCGCTGGGCAACCCATGGCAAGCCGACCGAGGCCAACGCCCATCCGCATATGACGCCCGACGTGGCGATCGTCCATAACGGCATCATCGAGAATTTCCGCGAGCTGAAGGAAGAGCTTCAGGCGGACGGGACCGTCTTCGATAGCGACACCGACACGGAGGTCGTCGCTCATCTCGTCGCCCGGGAGCTGAAGGCCGGCAACGATCCGGTGCGCTCTGTCTTTCATACCCTCAAGCGGCTGGAAGGGGCCTTCGCCCTCGCGATCATCTTCCGGGGCTTCGACGATCTGATGATCGTCGCGCGCCAAGGGAGCCCCCTCGCCATCGGCCTTGGCGACGGCGAGATGTTTGTCGGCTCCGATGCCATCGCGCTCGCCCCCTTCACCGATCGCATCGTCTATCTCGAGGATGGCGATTGGGCCGTGCTCACCCGCGAGGGTCTCGCCATTCGCGACCGTGCAGGCAAGGCGGTGCAGCGCCCCGTCGCCCATTCGCAAGCCCAGGTCCTATTGATCGACAAGGGCAACCATCGCCACTTCATGGCGAAGGAGATCCACGAGCAGCCGGAAGTCGTCGGCCACACCCTGGCAAGCCTCGTCCGTTTCGAGACCGAGGAGATCGAGCTGCCGGAGCTTCCCTTCGACTTCGCCGAGATTCCGCGGCTGACCATCTCCGCCTGTGGCACCGCCTACTATGCCGGCCTCGTCGCTAAATACTGGTTCGAGCGCTGGGCGCGCCTGCCCGTCGAGGTCGATATCGCCTCCGAGCTTCGCTATCGCGATGCCGTGCTCGATCCTGGCGGGGCGGCGCTGTTCATCTCTCAATCGGGCGAGACGGCCGACACGCTCGCCACGCTGCGCCATTGCCGGGAACAGGGGCAGAAGATCGTCTCCATCGTCAATGTCGTGGAATCCTCCATCGCCCGGGATTCCGATCTCGTCCTGCCGACCCTGGCGGGGCCGGAGATCGGCGTTGCCTCCACCAAGGCCTTCACCGCCCAGCTCACCGTGCTGGCCTGTCTGGCGATCGCAGCCGGCAAGGCGCGCGGCGTCATCGACGCGGCGAAGGAGAAGGAGCTGGTCGGCGCCCTGAACGAGGTCCCGCGCCATATGGCGGCGCTGCTGCGCGATGAATCGCCTTACGAGGAGCTCGCCCATTCCCTCTCCAAGGCCAACGACGTGCTCTATCTCGGCCGGGGCCAAAATTTCCCTCTCGCCATGGAAGGGGCGCTGAAGCTCAAGGAGATCTCCTACATTCATGCCGAGGGGTATGCCGCCGGTGAGCTGAAGCACGGCCCGATCGCCTTGATCGACGAGAAGATGCCCGTGATCGTGATCGCACCGCGGGACAGCCTCTTCGACAAGACCGTCTCGAACATGCAGGAGGTCGCCGCGAGGGGCGGACAGATCGTCCTCATCAGCGATGCAGCGGCCGGCGAGGCGGGCTGTGAGCTGACAGGGCTGCTGCATGTCCAGCCGGTGGATCCTTTCGTGACGCCGCTGCTCTATGCTATTCCGGTCCAGTTGATCGCCTATCATACGGCCACCTTGATGGGCACGGACGTGGATCAACCGCGGAATCTGGCCAAATCGGTCACCGTCGAATAGATTAGAAGCCTCGGATTCGCCCGATTTATTTGCTTGAGCACGGTAATGATCGAAGCTCGGCAGCGCCCCCGCGCGCCACATCTGTTTGTCTCGAACGTCAGGAAAGCTGCGGGCCGCCCCGGCCTGGCTTCGCTTTGCCTCGTCTTCGCGCTTCTGACGCTCTGCGTGGCGCCGCGCGCCGCCTTCTCCGCCAATCAGCAGATCGATGCCGGCGCTGCGGAGCTTCGCGCGGGCCGCTATCAGAGCGCCATTCAGCAGCTGACCGCGGCGCTCGGCGATGAAAATCTCACCTCTCGCGAGGCGGCGACCGTGCTTTACTACCGTGGCATGGCCAACCGGAAGCTCGGCCGCCATGCCCAGGCCATCGCCGATCTCGGCAACGGCATATTCTTGGGGCTTGCCTCGACCGATCGGGTCACCGCCCAAGTCGAGCGCGGTTTCGCCTTCCGCGATCTCGGCTTGGCCGAGGAATCAAAGCGCGAGCTGGCCTATGCCCAGAAAGCTGCCCCGAACCAGGCCTCGCGACTGATCGAGCAAGGCGGCGGCAATATCGGCGAGATCGCAACCAGCACCCAACAGGTTGCCGTCGGCGGCTTCTGGGACCGCTTGTCGCCCTTCGGCGGCGGTTCCGCCCCGGCACCGGCGCCTGCCCAGACTCCGACAACCACGGCCGGCCCGGGCGCCACGGAAGGCTGGTCGACCTCCGTGGCGACGGGCGATCAAACCGTGCCTGCGAGCCCGCCAACGCCGGCGCCGACGCCGACAGCGACGGCAAGCCCGACACCCGAAGCGGCACAGGCACCGTCACCTGCACCGGAGCCTCAATCGAGCGGCAACCGGCTCACCCGCTGGTTCGGGTCTTGGGGCAACTCCTATGCCGAACCGCCGAGCCAAACCGCCTCCACATCCGGAGGTGGAGGATATCGTCTCCAGCTCGCAGCGAGCCGCTCCGAAGCGGAGGCACGCCAGCTTTGGCAGAAGGTCTCTGCCGCCAATCCGAGCCTCTCGGGCAAGACCCCGGAGATCGAGAAGGCCGATATCGGCGATCTGGGCACCTTCTATCGGTTGCAAATCGGTCCCTTCAGCGATAAGGCCCAGAGCGAGAAGCTCTGCAACGATCTGAAGCGCAGCGGGGTCGAGTGCTTCTTGGTGGTTTCGCGCTAGGCACTCTTCCGCACCCAAAAACTCTGACCCACGGCCTGCATCTTTGACTTTGATGCCCTATTGTCGTGTGACTGCCGCAGGGGCTAGATACGCTCTCCGTGGCGGCCGCGAGGCGCCCATGCCGAAACGCGAAACGGCATGGCAATTTGATGGGCGGGCGAGCCCGGACCGGGCTTAAGGACAGAACACAGACATGAGTGAACAAGACCAGGAGGATCAGTTCCGGCAGCTTGCCGCTGCGGGAGCAGGCCATTCCTCGCATTTTCTCGCCCGTCTGCGCGGGTACTTCCTGACCGGCCTCATCGTCGTCGGCCCGATCGCCATCACCATCTATGTGGTCTGGTGGTTCATCAATCTGGTCGACAACTGGGTGAAGCCGCTGATCCCGCAGGACTATCTGCCGGAGACCTATCTGCCGTTCAACATTCCGGGCGTGGGGCTCATCGTCGGCATTCTCGGCCTGATGTTCATCGGCGCCCTGATGGCCAATCTCTTCGGCCGCACGCTTTTCAGCTATGGCGAGATCCTGCTCGACCGCATGCCCGTGGTGCGCGGCGTCTACCGCCTGCTGAAGCAGATCTTCCAGTCGGTCTTCGCCGATACCGGCCATTCCTTCAAGAAGGTCGGGCTGATCGAATTCCCGCGACAGGGCGTCTTCGCCATTGCCTTCATCTCCGGCGAGACGCCGAAGGAGGTGAAGCAGAAGGCGGGCAACGGCGACGAGATCATCACCGTCTTCATGCCCAACGCGCCGAACCCGACCACCGGCTTCGTCATGTTCATGCCGGCCAAGGACGTGCAGATCCTCGACATGACCGTGGAGGAGGGCGTGAAGCTGGTGCTCTCGGCGGGGCTGGTCTCGCCGGATAAGGAGCGCTCTATCGCCCAGCTCCAAAAGGAGATGCGCAAGACGAAGCGCCAGGAGCGCAGACGCAAGAAGACCGAGACGGAGACCCCGCCGGAGCCGGACACCGGAGCGCCGGCCGAAAAGGAACCCGCGTCCTAGATGCGCGACTGTCGTGGGTCGGGTGTCTCAGCCCGCCCGCAGCAGCCGGATCGCATCGTCCCGCTCGAACAGATAGAGCAGGGTCTTCAGCGCATCGGAGCGCGGCTCCGAAAGACTGGGATCGCGATTGAGAGCGAGCCGCGCCTCGTCCCGGGCAGCCTCCAGCAAATCGGCATGCTCCGGCAGCCGCGCCAGGCGGAAGGCGGGCATGCCGCTCTGGCGGGTGCCGAGCACCTCGCCGCCGCCGCGCAGGCGTAAATCCTCCTCCGCGATCACGAAGCCGTCCTCGGTCCGGCGCATGACGCCGAGCCGCTCCTTCGCGGTCTCGGTCAAGGGCTGGCGATACAGCAGAATGCAGGCGGATTCCTTCGCGCCCCGGCCGACCCGCCCGCGCAGCTGATGCAGCTGGGAGAGACCGAACCGCTCCGCATGCTCGATGATCATGATGCTGGCATTGGGCACGTCCACGCCCACCTCGATCACCGTCGTCGAGACCAGGATGGCAAGCTCGCCGGCGGCGAACCTCGCCATCACGGCGTCTTTCTCCTTCGGTTGAAGCTGGCCATGAATCAGCCCGACCTTGTCGCCGAACACTTTCTGCAGCATCGCGAAGCGCTCCTCGGCTGCGGCGATGTCCAGGGTCTCCGATTCCGCCACCAGCGGGCACACCCAGTAGACCTGAGCGCCCGCCGCCACCGCGCGCTGCGCGCCTTCGACCACCTCGCCCAACCGCTCGTCGGGGACGATGCGCGTCTTGATCGGCGTACGCCCCGGCGGCTTCTCGTCGAGCTTGGAGACATCCATATCGCCGAAATTGGTCAGCAGCAGCGTGCGGGGGATCGGCGTCGCCGTCATCACCAGAAGCTCCGCGCCGGCGCCCGTGCTCTTGCCTTGCAGGGCGAGCCGCTGATGCACCCCGAAACGATGCTGCTCGTCGATCACCGCCAGGGCGAGATCCTTGAAGGCGACCCCCTCCTGGAACAGCGCATGGGTGCCGACCAGGATGTCGATCTCGCCATGGCTCAGGCGTTCCAGCAGCGCTTCCCGGGTCTTTCCCTTCTCCCGTCCGGTGAGAATCTCCACCCGTAGCCCGGCCGGCGCGGCAAAGCCCGCAAGCGTCTTGGCATGCTGGCGGGCGAGGATTTCCGTCGGCGTCATCAACGCCGCCTGTCCGCCCGCCTCGACCGCCGAGGCCATGGCAAGCAGCGCCACCACGGTCTTGCCGCTCCCCACATCGCCTTGCAGCAATCGCAGCATGCGGTGGGGATCGGCCATATCGCCGTCGATCTCCGAAAGCGCGAAGCGCTGCGCGCTGGTGAGCTGGAAGGGCAGGGCCTCCAGAATTCTTTTCCGGATGCGACCGTCCCCTTTTATGGAGCGGCCTTTGGCTTTCCGGATGCGTTGGCGAATGGCCGCGAGCGCCAGCTGGTTGGCGAGCAGCTCGTCATAGGCGAGGCGGGACCGGGCAGGGGCCGTGGGCTCCAGATCGGCGAAGCTCTCCGGCCGGTGGCTCGCAAGCAGCGCCGTCTTGAAGTCCGGCCAGCCGTTTTTCTTCAGCCAGTCCTCGTCGATCCACTCCGGCAAGCGCGGAACGCGCTGTAAGGCCTGGCCCATGAGCCGACGCAACAGAGCATTCCCCAGACCCGTGGTCAGCGGATAGACCGGCTCGACATCGGGCAGGTCGTCGCCATCCGCGCGGGCCACGTAATCCGGGTGAGCCATTTGCAGATAGCCGTCATACGCCTCCACCTTGCCGGAGATCAGCCGCTCTTCGCCCATGGGAAAGGTACGTTGCAGATAGGACCGGTCGGCGTTGAAATAGACCAGCTCCAACGCGCCCGTCGCGTCCTCCGCCAGGATACGGTAGCGGCTGCGGGCGCGACGCCGGCCCGGCGCACCGGGCCGATGCTCGGCGATGCGGACTTTCAGGGTGGCGAGCTCTCCGATCCGGGCTTCCGAGATCGAAGCCGTCATCCGCCGGTCGACGCCCGATGCCGGCAAATGGAACAATAGGTCGAGGATATAGAGCGCGCCCGTCTGACGTTTCGAGCCCAGCAGGGTCTGCAAAAGCTTGCCGACGCGGGGCCCGACGCCTTTCAGGCTGCCGAGTGGCGCAAAGAGAGGGGCGAGTGCGTTGGGACGCATGGGGGCTAATCGTCGCTCATCCGCGCTCCGAGGCGCGCGAGACAGGGGTGCAGCTTGACAGAACTGGGACGGCCCGGCACTTAAACCTCCCCGAGAAGAGGCCGTTCGCCGAACGGATTTTCGGCGTAAGGCCAAAGAGGCAGGGTTGAGATGCCGCCACTATGCCGGGGATTCGGGTCGCCGCGAAAGCCTCGCCGGAAAAGCGCCAGCACCGCCTATCCGGCAACCTGTTTGGGAATCCTGGTCGATGTCCGATTTGCAGATGGAAGTCCGCCGGCGCCGTGCGCTCTATCGGGCCACCCATAGGGGCAGCAAGGAGATGGATTTTCTCCTCGGCCGTTTCGCGACCGAGACCATCCCCGGCATGGAGGCCTCGGATTTGGGCGTCATGGAGCAGCTCATCGAGGCGCCCGATCCCCTGATCGCCGAGTGCATCTATGAGGGCACCAGCCTGGGGGAGGCGGGACTCGACGAACTGATCGGCCGGATGAGGCGTTTCCACGGCTTTAAGGACGCCACCGCCGCCGAGAACGACAAGAAGAACTGAGGCAAGCAGAGTTTATCGTGCCGAAAGACCCATCCCTTCTCTCCACCCCGATCCAAGACCTTCTTGGCGGAAAGCATGTCATCGCCGGCGGCGTTCCCGAAGGCGTCGACGCCATGCTTTTGGCCGAGCTTGCACGGGCGGGCGGCAGACAGGGGCAGCCCATCCTCCATGTCGCCCGTGATGCGCAGCGGATGGCCACCCTGGAAAACGCCATTGCGTTTTTCGCCCCGGATATCGAGCAGATCAGCCTGCCGGCCTGGGACAGCGTCCCCTACGACCGGGTGGCGCCCAACAGCGATATCGTCGCCCAACGCATCCTGACCCTCGGCGCGCTC
Organism: Methyloligella sp. ZOD6; assembly: GCA_050110875.1. GTDB lineage: Bacteria > Pseudomonadota > Alphaproteobacteria > Rhizobiales > Methyloligellaceae > Methyloligella. Next base: position 431,102 of record CP188828.1, on the reverse strand, counting down.
GCCAATCGGGATACAGACGAGAAGGTGCCGTTGATCGTGTTGACCACCATCAATGCGATTCTCCAGCGCCTGCCGCCCAAGAGCTTCATCGCCAATTCGGTGCAGCAATTGAAGCCCGGCCAGACCGTCAATATGGCCGCCCTCGTGGAGGGGCTGGAGATCTCCGGCTATGTCCGCTCCGGCACCGTCACCGATCCCGGCCAATACGCGGTGCGCGGCGGCATCCTCGATCTCTTTCCGCCGGGCGGCCAGACCGCGCGTCTCGATTTCTTCGGCGACACGCTGGAGACCATCAAATGCTTCGATCCGGAGACTCAGCGCTCCACCAAGCAGCTGACCGAGCTGACGCTCCGCCCCATGAGCGAGCTGGCCCTGACCGAGGAGACGAGGCGGGCGTTCCGCCAGCGCTATATCGAGCTGTTCGGCCCCGTCACCAGCGAGGACCCGCTCTACGAGGCGATCTCGGCCGGCCATCAGCATCAAGGGATGGAGCACTGGCTGCCGCTCTTCCACGAGCGTCTGGAGACCGTTTTCGATTACCTGCCGGGCGCCGCCCTCAGCCTCGATCCGCTGGTCGAGGATGCCAAGGAGAAACGTCTGGAGCAGATCCAGGACCATTACGAGGCCCGCGAACAGGCGCTCGAGCGCAAGGCCTTCGGCGCCGCGCCTTATAACCCCGTGCCGCCCGAGAGCATGTTCCTCTCCGAAAAGGACTGGAGCGCGGCGCTGAGCGGCAGGAGCGTCGTTTCCCTGTCGCCCTTCGAGCGGCCGGAAGGCGCCGGAGGCGAGGTCGTCTCCTTCGGCGGACGCCAGGGCCGCTCCTTCGCCGCCGAGCGGAAGGCGGAGAGCGCCAATGTCTTCGACGCCGTCGTCAAACACATCCAGAAGCTGAAGACCGAGAAAAAACGGGTGCTCATCGCCTGCTGGACGCCGGGTGCCCGCGAGCGCCTGGCGACACTCCTCGAGGAGCACGGCACCGGCAAGACGAGGAGCATCGACCGCTACCCGGAGATCCTGACGATCCCGCGGGATATCGCCAGCTTCGCCGTGCTGCCGCTGGAAGCGGGCTTCGAGACGCCGGAGCTCGCGGTCATCGGCGAGCAGGACATTCTGGGCGATCGGCTCGTTCGCCGCACCCGGCCCAAGAAGGGCGCCGATGTCCTCACCGAGGCTTCCAGCCTTGCCGTCGGCGATCTCGTCGTCCATGCCGATCACGGCATCGGCCGTTTCGCCGGGCTGACCGCCATCGAGGCCGCCGGCGAGCCCCATGACTGCCTGGAGCTCACCTATCAGGGCGGCGACAAGCTCTATCTCCCGGTGGAGAATATCGACCTCCTGAGCCGCTTCGGCTCCGAGGAGGCGGGGGCGCAGCTGGACAAGCTCGGCGGCGTCGGCTGGCAATCCCGCAAGGCCAAGCTCAAGAAGCGCATCCGCGATATCGCCGAGAAGCTCATCAAGGTGGCGGCCTTGCGCGAACTGCGCACCGCGCCGTCGCTTTACCCGCCCGAGGGCCTCTATGAAGAATTCGCTGCCCGCTTCCCCTACGAGGAGACGGAAGACCAGGCCAACAGCATCGAGGCGGTGATCGAGGATCTGCGCAGCGGCAAGCCCATGGACCGGCTGATCTGCGGCGATGTCGGCTTCGGCAAGACGGAGGTGGCTTTGCGTGCCGCCCTAATTGCCGTGCTCGCCAGCAAGCAGGTCGCGGTGGTCGTGCCCACCACGCTGCTGGCCCGTCAGCACTACGCGACCTTCGTCGAGCGTTTCCGCGGCTTGCCAGTCAAGATCGCACAAGCGTCCCGGCTGGTGAGCCAGAAGGACATCAACGAGACCAAGAAGCTGCTGAAGAGCGGCGATATCGATATCGTCATCGGCACCCATGCGCTGCTCGGCAAGAGCGTCGAATTCGCCGATCTGGGCTTGCTCATCATCGACGAGGAACAGCATTTCGGCGTCGGCCACAAGGAGCGGCTGAAGGCGCTTCGCGAGGATGTCCACGTTCTGACGCTGACCGCGACGCCCATCCCGCGCACGCTCCAGCTTGCGCTGTCTGGCGTGCGCGAGATGTCGATCATCGCCACGCCGCCCGTCGACCGGCTGGCGGTCCGCACCTATGTCACCCCCTTCGACCCGATGATTCTGCGCGAGGCCCTGCTTAGGGAGCGGTATCGCGGCGGCCAGACCTTCTATGTCGTGCCCCGGGTCTCCGATCTCGACGATGCGGCGGCCTTCTTGGCCGAGCACGTGCCCGAGCTGAAGGTGGCCCGCGCCCATGGCCAGATGGGCTCCAAGGAGCTCGACCAGGTGATGAACGCCTTCTACGACCGGCAATACGACGTGCTGCTCTCCACCACCATCGTGGAATCCGGTCTCGACGTGCCGTCGGCCAACACCCTGATCGTGCACCGGGCGGATATGTTCGGCCTGGCTCAGCTCTATCAGCTGCGCGGCCGCGTCGGACGGTCCAAGATCCGCGCCTATGCCTATTTCACCACCCCCGCCAACAAGCGGCTGACGCCCACGGCGGAGCGCCGTCTGAAGGTGCTGCAATCCCTGGATAGCTTGGGGGCGGGCTTCACCCTGGCGAGCCACGACCTGGATATCCGCGGCGCCGGCAATCTGCTGGGCGAGGAACAGTCCGGCCATATCCGCGAGGTCGGCTACGAGCTTTACCAATCCATGCTGGAGGAGGCGGTCGAGTCCCTGAAGGGCGGCGATACCGCGCTGGTGGAGGACCAGTGGTCGCCCCGCATCAATCTCGGCACCGCCGTCCTCATCCCGGAAGAATACGTGCCCGACCTTCAGGTCCGTCTCGGCCTCTATCGCCGTCTTTCCTCGGCCGACGATGCTCAGAGCATCGACGCCTTCGCTGCCGAGATGATCGACCGGTTCGGTCCGCTTCCCGACGAGGTCCGCCATCTCTTGGACGTGGTGGATATCAAGCGCCTTTGCCGCCAGGCCGGCGTGGAACAGATCGATGCCGGCCCGAAAGGCGCGGTGCTGTCCTTCCGCAATCAGAGCTTCGCCAATCCGGAAGGGCTGATCGCCTTCATCGGCAAGGAAGGTGCCGGCGTGAAGCTCCAGCCCGATCACAAGCTCGTCTACTATGAGGATTGGCCGGAGTCCCAAGACCGCCTCGAAGGCGCACGCAAGCTTCTCGCGGAGCTGGCGGAGATCGCCGGAAAGGTGAAGGAGGCCGCTTAAGCGTGGAGGGGACGGCCTATCGAGTCTCTTCTTCGGCGCTGGCCGTGGCCATGGTCCGGTGCGAGTCTTCGCCCGCCACCTGATCGGCGAGACGTTCCCGCATCACCCGCCCGTCCGGGCGACGCGGAATATGCTGCAAGGCGATCACCTCGTCCGGCAATTTATAGGACGCGATCTGGCGCTTTTTCAGATACCAATGCAGCGAGGCCCGGCTCACCGATTGGCCCGGCTTCGCCACCAGCGCGGCGCAGATCTTCTCGCCGAGGATCGGGTCGGGCACGACAAAGCAGGCCGCATCCTCGCAAGCCGGAAAACTGCGATAGAGCCCGTCGAGCTCGCTTGCGGCGATCAGGACGCCGCCGTGATGGATCAGCTCAGGATCGCCCTTGAGACGGAGAAGCGGTTCCGGCGCCGGTTCCGGCAGGCAGGGAATGCCGGTGCCGACAAAGCCCCGGCCATCGGGGGTGATGGGACCGTTGCCCTGTCCTCTCGCCACGGCCGGGCCGCGCAACAGAAGCTCGGCCGCTTCCGCAACGGCGCTTTTGCTCAGCGCCGTCTCCACGAAGACCACGCCATCCTTTTGCGCCGGCGGGGCGAGGGTGAGCTTGCCCCGCGGCAGGAGACTCGCATCCGCGTCGTCCATATAGGTCAGCAGCACGCAAGCGAGATCGCCGAGAGGATGAACGTCGAACAGGGTCGGCGCCAGCCCGCCGAAAGAGGGCGACGGGGCCGAGGTTCGGCAGGCATGCAGCACACGGCCGATCCGCTTCAGCGTCATCGCCTGCTTCACCGTGATGTCCTTGGCGAAGGCGCTCAGCACCGGTGCGGGCAGGGCCGTCACCGTGGCCCCCGACTGCCCGACCTGACGCGCAAAATGTTGCCCGTCGAAGGGGTGATGCTGAATCAAGGCGCCGCCTGAGACCAGCCACGGCATCAGCCCCAGGGTCAGCCCCACCGGACCGCTCAGCGGAAACGCATTGAGAGTGCGGTCGTCGGCATTGAGCCCCAGCGCCAGCACCGTCATCGCGCCTTGGGCGAGCAGCGCTTCGCTGCTGTGCGGGACCGGCAGCAAGGGATGGCCGGCCCGCGCCGTGAAGGTGATCAGGGCGGGGGCGAGGGAATGGTGCTCGACAACCGGTTCGCCGTCACCGTCCTGTTCTGACTCATCGCCTCGGAGCACCCGCTGCAGATCGGCGATCCCGTCCGGCAAGTCAGGCCCGAACCCGGCCACCAGCCGCACGCAGAAATGCATGGCCGCCGTATCCCGCAAGATCGCCGGCACCGACCCAGCCTCGGTCTTTCCGGCTCCGATCAGCGCCGCAGGCGCGACGGTGGCACAGGCTTCGGCGACCTCCGTGGCGTGCCACAAATAGGGAAATGCCGCGACGGTCAGCCCGCTCCGCCAGGCGGCGAGATAGAGCAGGGCGGTCTCCGCCACATTGGGCATCTGCACGCCCACAATATCGCCCGGCTCCAGCCCGTGATCGGCGAGGAAGCGGCAGAGTCTATCGATCGCCTTGTCCGCCTCGTCATAGGTGAAGCTTCGGCCCGGCAGCATGCCCAGCTCGGCGCGGTTCTCCCGGTCGGCGATTGCCAACGCCTTGGGGCGCCGTGCGGCCCGCTGCCGAAACAGCGTGCTGCCCGCAACGACCGCGCCTTCCTCGCTCACCTTTCGCTGCCCTTCCCGTTCGGCGCTTTCGGCCGGCGATGCGGTCACTGCGCGCCTCCCTTCGCAGGTTCCGCCCACCACGTGTCGAGGATGTAGCCGAAAATCGGCACTTGCTCGGGCCGATGCAGCTTCCGCCAATAGGCCACCCATTGCTTGGGCAGATGGAAGAGCGGCAGCACGTAGCGGCCCGAGAGCAGCACCCGATCCAGCGCGCGAACCGAGGAGACGAAATCTTCCCGCGATTTTGCGTGCAGCATGGCGGCGATCATGGCATCGACCGCCTCGCTTCTGATGCCCGGATAGTTGAACGACCCGTCGGTCACCGCAGCCTCGCTCCCCCAGCGAAACAGTTGCTCGTTCCCCGGCGACAGAGAGACCGGCCAGTAATACTGGATCATGTCGAAATCGAAGGTCTGCTTCCGCCGCTGATATTGAGCAGAGTCAACTTGCCGGATTCGCACGGTAATTCCTACTTGTTTCAGGGCCCGTGCATAAGTCAGCAACAGCCGCTCCTGGGGACGGGTCGCAGCCAGAATCTCGATCGCGAAAGGCTTCCCCGTTTCTTCGTCGACCAGTCTTCCGCCCTTCAAGACATAACCCGCCTCCTGAAAAAGCTTGATCGCTTCTCTGCGGCCGGCCCGGTTCTGGCCGCGGCCGTCGCTTTGGTGGAGCACATAGGTGCCGTCCATGATCTCCGGCAAAACGTCGTCTGCGTAAGGCGCAAGAAGCGTCTTCTCATACGCATCGGCCGGCCGTCCGTGGGAGCTGAGATCGGAGCGCGCGAAATAGCTTTCCGTGCGGCTGTATTGCCCGTGATAGAGGGTGCGGTTGATCCAGTCGAAATCGAACAGGGCGATCAGCGACTGCCGTATCCGGGGATCGGCGAATTGCGGGCGCCGCGTATTGAACACCAGCGCCGACATGCCGGCAGGCACCTCGATGGGCAGCGCCTCCTTGACGACCCGTCCGCGGGCCACGGCCGGAAAGTCGTAGCTCTCCGTCCACCAGGTCGGATCCTCCTCCTCGCGGAAATCGATCAGCCCGGATTTGAAGGCCTCGAACATCGCCCCCGTATCCCGGTAGTATTCGATCCGGATCTTGTCGAAGTTGAAGCGGCCCTTGTTCACATTGAGGTCTTTTCCCCAGTAATCGGGATCGCGCTCATAGGTTATGCTCTTTCCAGGATCGACTTGCTTCACCAGGTAAGGCCCGCTCCCGACCGGGATCTCGAACCCCGTCTTCTCGAAGCTTTCCGGATCGACCAGGTGGCTCGGCAAGACCGGCATCAGACCCATGATGAGCGGCATCTCCCGGTCCGACGCATCTTCGAAGGTGAACTTCACCCCGTGGGCGCCGATCTGCTCCGCCTCGGTCACCTTGGCGTAATAGGTGCGATGGTTCGGCCGGCCATGCTCGCGCAGCAGCTCGTAGGAGAAGATGACGTCCTTCGGCGTGACCGGCTGCCCGTCGGAGAATTTGGCCTTCGGGTTGAGCTGGAAGGTGACGGAGCTCCGGTCCGACGGAGTCTGAATCGTCTCGGCGATCCGCCCGTAAAGCGTGAAGGGCTCGTCATAGGCCCGCGTCATCAGTGATTCGTAGACGTAATCGCGGATTCCTTCCGCCGCGTGCCCCATGACGATCAGCGGATTGAGACTGTCGAAGCTGCCCCGCTCGCCCAGCACCAGCCGGCCGCCTTTCGGTGCATCCGGGTTCACATAGGGAAAATGGTCGAAGCCTTTTTTGCGCAAAGGCTCGCCGTGCATGGCAATTCCGTATTGCGGAGCGGTATCGGCGGCAAGCACCGCCGTCATGCTCGCCAGAGCCGTGAAAAGGAACCCCGCAATTAGGGCTTTAACAAAGGCGCAGCCCTGGCTATAGATGCGGCGAAGGTCACAGCAATCGGTCGATCGCGCTTCGTAACCTGTCCGCCCGCAGGTCTTCCCAAGGGGTGGCTGTGGCATAATAGGCACATGGCGCGGGCGGAGACGCCGCAAAGTCTCTTGAAAGACGGCCCTAGTCACGTCTACGCCTCAATTCGGGTATTGACCGTAAGCAAATATCCAACGCAGGCGAATGCTGGTTTCGGGCAATAATATGATTGCCGCAGCTCCGGTCTGCGAGATGAAGGAAAGGTTCGCTATGCTTTGGTCGAAAGATCAACGGAACAGGCTCCAGAGGGGCGGGCGTCTGCCGCTTTTCGTTGCGCTGGCCGGCATGCTTGCTTTGGCCGTGCCACCCGCGCTTGCTCAGGAAGCCCAGGCGCCGGCCGCCAACACCCAACCCAAGCAAGGCGCCACGCCGGCGCAGGATGCCTGGGTCAAGCTCTGCGAAAAGAATGCGCAGACTGAGGACAAGCAGATCTGTCTAACCCACCACGAACGACTCGATGGCAATACCGGCATGGTGCTGGTGGCCGCCGCGATCCGCAAGGTGGAAGGCGAGGACAAGGAAACCCTGCTCGTCCGTCTGCCCACCGCGATCGCCCTTGCCATCCCCGCCGGCGTGCAGATCCGCGTCGACGAGGGCGAGCCGATCCGTCTGCCGTACACGCTCTGCTATGCCACGAGCTGCCAGGCCGAGACCGAGCTGAAGCCGGAGCTTCTTCAGGAGCTGCGCAAAGGCAAGCAGCTGGTGGTCGCCGCGGTCAATCTGCAGCGCAAGGCCATCGGTTTCCCGGTTCCCCTGGACGGTTTCAGCAAGGCCTATGACGGCGAGCCGATCGACAAGGCGAAATACCAGGAAGCCCGTCGCCGCCTGATGGAGATGATCCGCAAGCGGCAGACCGAGCTCGCCAACAAGGCGGCCGAGGCCGAGGCCAAGAAGGAAGGCGGCGAAGCCGCCGGCGGTGAGGGCGGTGGCGCCAGCTCCGTAGCCCCAAAGACGGCCGTCCCCGTAGAATAAAAGCCGGGTCCCGGAAAACGAATCCGGGACAATCGGGTCCGAGACAGTCAAAGGGCCGCGTGAGCATCTCGCTCCGCGGCCCTTTTCATATCCGCACCGATGTTCTGAAAGCGTGGTCCGCCTTGCAGGGCGAGGGGGCGTCTAGTGCTCCTGCAGAAAGCGGAACCGGAACACGCCGTCCTGCAGATCCTCGAACAGCTCCGAGACTTGCGAATGGCGCAAGGGCTCGTCGGACTCGTCCGGCACGAGATTCTGCTCGGAGACATAGGCGATGTACTCCGTCTCGGCATTCTCGGCGAGCAGGTGGTAGAAGGGCTGGTCCTTCGAGGGACGCACGTCTTCCGGGATCGATTGATACCATTCCTCCGTGTTGCTGAAGGACGGATCGACGTCGAAGATCACGCCCCGGAACGGATAAACCCGGTGACGCACCACTTGACCGATTTGGTATTTGGCATTGCCGACAACCGCCATGGCAGGTCCCCTCCGTGCGGAGCTTGTGGACGATGATGATCGCATAGTTTCTAGCCTGTCAATGTCGGGAGAAGGCGCACACGCACCTCAGAACCAACGTCTGTTCGACCACATAAACTGCTCGGGATGCTCCCGAATCCATCCTTCAAAGCAGCGCTGAATCGCGGCCGTGATATTGCGGATATCCTCTGCTTGATTACGCGTGCGCGGCACGTGGAGTTCATTCACATTCACGTCGAAAACCGCCCGATTCCCGATTCTGACGCAGCGGCCGATCCAGATCCGGGCGCCGACTCGCCGGGCGATCATCGCCGCGATCGGCATGCTCTTGGCGGGATAGCCGAAGAACGGCACCTCGACGCCTTGCCGGTCGTAGAGATCGGAAATGAATCCGAGCCGCCCGCCTTGACGCACATAGTCCATGATGAGCCGCGCGGTCTTCTGCCCCTCCTGAGTGCCGTCGGCCCGGCCGCGCCCGAACAGCCCTCCGGGATAGAGCGCCTGGCGCTGGGCGCGGAGATAACGGTCCACGTAGGGATTCTTCACGAGCCGGTAGACGCCGGCGGGCCGTACCCCGGCGAGAGTCACCGGCCACATGCCGATCTCCCAGTTTCCCATATGCATGGTGACGATGAGCACCGGACCCATCTTTTCCCGATAGCGCTCGATCACATGGCCGTTCGTGACGTGCAGCCGGTCGGGTTGCTTGATGATGCGGTCGATATTCATGGTCTCGGCCATCACCCGCCCGAGATTCTCCCACATATTGCGTGCGATCCGTTCCCGCTCTTCCTTCGTCTTCTCCGGAAAGGCGATCTCCAGATTCATCATCGCCCGCTTGTGGCGGCGGTTATACGGGCCGAGCAACCGCCAGGCCTTGCCGGACAGCGTGCCGGCGAGGTCGATGGGAAACAGGCGCACGAAGCCGATCAGCCCGCGGAGCACGGCATACTCGGCGAGATAGCGGATCTTGCGCGGCAGAGGGATTTGCGACGGGTCGGCCACGAGAACTCCTAATCCATGTGAAGGCTGACGGGCCGCGCGGACGTCCCCACGCAGGCGCACAGCTTTCGGCGCGCTTCCGTGGCAGGTGGGGCGGTGCGCGTCAAGCCTGCCAAACGGCGCAATTCCGAAGAACCGGCCCGAAGGAGGATTAGGAAGAGGCCTGCATCAACGGCGGCAGGGATGTGGGCGGCGCGATGCCCGCCCGCATGGCGAAGCGGCGGAGCATGGGGAGGGATTTCAAGCCCCGCAGGATCGCGCCGCGGGCGGCTTGAGCCGGCGGAAACCGAGTGATCAAGGAGCGGTTCAGCAGATCGACCCCGACGGTCCGGCTCATCACATCCATATGGCGGGAATCCGCATAGGCCAGCAAGACCGCTCTCAGCCCCGGATCGCCGCCCGACTGGAAGACCGGACGCAGCCGCTCGGCAAGCCAGCCCGCGTCCCGGAAGCCGAGATTGAGGCCTTGGGCCCCGATGGGCGGCAGGATATGCGCCGCCTCGCCCACGAGGGCCGTGCGCGGCCCCGTCAGCGTCTTGGCGCTCATGCCGGCCACGGGAAAAGCTCCCATCCCTCCGAGATCGACGATCGGACCTGTGATGGCGCCGAGATGGGATTCCAGCTCCGCGACGAAGGCTTCCTTGGAAAGCGCCATCAGCTGGTCCGCCTCGTCCTCGTCCACCACCCAAATCAGGCTGGAGGCGTTCGGATCCGGCAGGGGCACCGTGGTCAGCGGGCCGGAAGGGCGATGAAACTCCGTCGAGATGCGGTCGTGGGGAACGGTGTGGCGGAACCGCGTGGCGATGGCTTTCTGGGGATAACGCCATTCCTGGGTGTCGATCCCCGCCGACAACCGGCAGAGGGAGTTCCGCCCATCGGCCCCCACGACGAGCTTGGTGACGATCTCCTGCCCATTGGCGCAAACCAGCCGCGCCTCGTCCTGCTCGATCTCGATGCCGGCGACGGTGCTTGCCACCACGGGCATCTCTTGAACGACGCGCTCATAAAGAACGCGCACCAAGACCGGATTGGGAATGTTGTAGCCGAAGGCCGGCAGACCGAGCTCGGACGCCCGGAAGATCACATCCGGGGCGGCGAAGACGGGACTGGCGGAATCGACGATGCGAATGCCTTCCAGAGGCGCCGATTCAGGGGCCAGGGGCTCCCAGACTCCGAGCTGCTTGAGAAGCGCGATGGAGCTGTCCATCAGCGCCGCGGTGCGCGTATCGCGGCTTGCGGCGCTCGCGTCCGGCGGCGGCCCGATGAGGCAAAGCTTGGCGCGTGTGCCACGCGCGACATGGGCAAGCGCCAGGGCCGTGACCAGCCCGGCGGGACCTGCGCCGACGATCACCGCATCGTATGGCGCCTCGGAGGCCGTAGATCCTGCATCTTTCATGCGGCCAGTTTCGCACCGCGCTTCGCGGTTTCAAAGCCTCCAATAGGGCGCGCGGCCACGAATCGCATATTAATCGGTTGATACCATTGGCTGAACGAGGCTCAACCATCGACAGGCTTCCCAAACATGCCGAAACGAGTATAACTCGCCCGTAATATACGGGAGGGAATAACGATGAGGCTGAGATTTGCAATTCGCGTGTTGTTTGCCTGCGCGCTCTTGGCTGGCGGGCAGGGCGCCCCAACGGCCGCCGCCCGGAACGCGGTCCAAGCCGCCCAAGAAACGGTCCCGACCGTATTCGCCGCGGCCAGTCTCAAGGATGCTCTCGATGGTGTAAATGGGGCTTGGGAGGAGGAGACCGGGCATAAAGCGCGCATCTCCTATGCGGCCACATCGGCGCTCGCCAAGCAGATCGCCGAAGGCGCGCCTGCCGATGTCTTCATCTCCGCCGACCGGGACTGGATGGACTTCGTGGAAGAAACCGGGCGCTTGAAGCCGGGCTCCCGGACGGATCTGCTGCAAAACGAGCTGGTGCTGATCGCCCCCGAGGGCTCCGATGTCACGGCTGATATCGCGCCGGGCTTCCCGTTGAAACGGATGCTCGGCAGCGGCCGGCTTGCCATGGCCAATGTGGATGCCGTGCCGGCCGGCAAATACGGCAAGGCGGCACTCCAATCCTTAGGCATTTGGGACGCGGTGAAAGGCAGCATCGCCCAGGCCCAGAACGTGCGGGTCGCGCTCGCCCTGGTGGCCCGGCAAGAAGCGCCTCTGGGCATCGTCTATCGCACCGATGCGAACGCCGATTCGAGGGTTCGAATCGTCGGACGCTTTCCGGAAGGCACCCATCCGCCGATCATTTACCCCGCGGCGCAACTTTCGAGCGCAAACGCTTCTACTGCAACGGAATTTCTGAAATTTCTTCGCGGCGATCGCGCCCGCGCGGTCTTCCAGGAGAACGGTTTTATCGTTCTGGGCGCCGAATAGAGGTTGTCGCCTGAAAAGAGCAGTAAAACAGCCAAGTAGCGTAATCAGTTAATGCGTGTTGTGAGCGTAATAGTGAACTTCGCCGCGAACAGGCGCGGCGAGGCGACGCAACACGCGTGGCATGACTGCAACAGGCCGGCCCTGAATCCCTGGCTGTAGTCGGAGTGTCATGAGCCTGTCATGGCCCGGGAAATAGAAACGACCCATTCGCTGCGTGCGCGTCGTGCCTACAAAACGGGCACGAACGGGCACGATTTAGCAGGGAAGCTTCTAAGTCCTTGAAGGACATTACGAAAAGAAGCGCGATTGAAGAGGAGTCTATTATGATTGGGGGACTGGGTAAGATGAACCGCATGCTGCTTGCCGGCGTGTGCGCCATGGCGCTTCTCGCCACCGGCGTAACCGCGGCCAAAGCCGGTGACGACGAGGATCTTGATCTCAAGGTCAAGTGGAAGGGCGCGCCGGAATTCTCCAGCAAGGACGGTGCCTTCAAGTTCAAGGTGCGCGGTCGTGTGATGGTTGACTACACCAACGCCGACCAGGATTACGCCATCACCGGCGAGCCGGATATCGATGCCACGGAGCTTCGCCGCGGCCGTCTCGGCGTCGAGGGTGTCGTCTACCACGACGTCAAATACAAGTTCGAGGTGGACTTCGCCGATAACGAGGTCGACGTCACCGATGCCTACCTGCAGTACAAGGGCCTGCCGGTCGACGTGACCCTCGGTCAGTTCAAGACCCCGAACTCGCTCGAAGAGCAGACCAGCTCTCGCTACATCACCTTCATGGAGCGGGCCGCCATCACCGATGCGTTCGACCTGAGCCGTCAGCTCGGTGCCGGCCTCTCCTATAAGAAGGAGAAGTGGACGGCGGCCGCCGGTATCTTCAGCGGCAATATCGGCGACGATGCGTCTGAGGAAGGCACCACCTTCGCCGCCCGCGTGACCGCCGCGCCGATCCTGGACGATCGCAAGGTCGTCCACTTGGGCGCCAGCTATCGTGCCCGCGACAACGGCGATTACGAGGATCTCGGCCTTTACCGCTACCGTCAGCGCGCCGCTGACTTCCACCTCACCGACCGTTTCGTCGATACCGGCGAGATCGGCGAGAGCGACGACCTCTGGGGCCTTGAAGCCGCCGTGGTCCTGGGCTCCTTCTCGGTGCAAGGCGAGTACATGCAGCTGACCTCGGAAGTTCCGACGGATATCGACCTGACCACCGACAGCCCGACCTATAGCGGTTGGTATGTCAGCGCCAGCTACTTCCTCACCGGCGAAATGCGCAACTACGACGAGGGCGAGTTCGATCGCGTGCACGTCAACCGGCCGGTCTTCGAGGGCGGCCCCGGTGCCTGGCAGATCGCCGGTCGTTACGACACGATCGATCTGTCCGAAGGCGGCTGCGAGGCTTGCGGTGAGCAGAACACCTGGCTCATCGGCCTGAACTGGCACCTGAACGACTACACCCGCCTGATGCTGAACGTGAACCAGTCCGAGATCGAAGGCGGCGTCAATGACGGTGCCGACATCACCGGTGTCGGTCTCCGCGCCCAGGTCGACTGGTAAGCGCCGGTTCTCAAGCAAACGAAAAAGATCCACTGAACGAAAAGACTGACAGTCCCTAACCTTCCGCCGTCCCTGCAAAGGGACGGCGCCTCTTTTAGGCGGTGAGGGAATGACGGGTTCAGCGGTCTCAGCAAAGATCGAAAAAGCCGCCTCTGCTCGGGGCGGCTTTTTCATTGGCCTTCGAAACGCCCCATAAATCGGTCATCTGGAGGCGAGTCGTTGCGGAATTACCACGAGCATCCGAGAAATTGCAGCGAATACCGCCCGTTAAGCCCGGGGAAAGAGCCTTCGGTGAGGTTTTTGATCCAAGCCGTGCTATCATTCGAACGGAACGGGGAAGGACCATGAGAAAGGGCTCTCTCACCATCGCGGCATCGGCAGCGCTTCTGATGGCAAGCGCAGGTTCTGCTTTTGCCTTCAAGGAGGTCGAGACCGCGCCGCCCACCAAGCCGCCGCCCGAGGTCGAGGCCGAAGCCTCCAAAACGCCGGGATTGAGCGTCGCGCCCACCGCCTCGGAGCTCGGCACGCCGATGTCCGCCGATGCGGTCCAGCCGAACGATGTCCAGATCTTCAGCTTCGGGGTTCTGCCGAGCTTGGATTTCGGTCTCGACGTCCTGTACGGCCACTCCGAGGATCCGGCGCTCAAACCTACCGGAAAGTCCGATGACGAGGTGGACGATATCGGCGTCGTCGGCACCGTGAAGCGCCGTTTCTGATCTGGCCGAGGGGAAGCGGCGATTGCTCGGGGTCGAGCTTGTCGAAGAACCACCGGGCTGCGGCGCGGAGATTCCATTCACCGGATGCCGCTCGGCTGTGATCCCTTCGATATGATCCCTTCGATATGAAACCGCCGATCGTTCGGGCGGCTGCCGTTCATGTTCTGACGGCGGCCGGCGCCTGCCTCGCCTTGCTTGCCATGCTGGCCGCCTATGAAGGCGCCTGGCAGATGATGTTCCTATGGCTTGGCTTGGCCCTTGCCGTCGACGGGATAGACGGTCCGCTCGCCCGCCGCTTTCGAACGAAGCAGATCCTTCCGCGCTGGAGCGGTGAGCAGCTCGATCTCATCGTCGACTATCTCACCTATGTGTTCGTGCCGGCTTTCGCGCTCCTTCGGTCGGGGCTTCTGCCCGAGGGGAGCGGCCTCGCAGCAGGATTCGCCATCCTGCTCAGCAGCCTGTTCCATTTCTCCGACACGCGAAGCAAGACGGCGAGCAACGAGTTCGTCGGCTTTCCCGCCGTCTGGAACATCGTTGCCCTCTACCTTTTCGTCCTCGGGCTGCCGGCCGGTGTGAACCTCGCTATCGTTCTGGTCTTCGCGGTGCTCACCTTCGTGCCGACACCTTACGTCCACCCGTTCCGCAGCCAGCGCCTCCGTTTCCTCACCATCGCGGTCACGCTGCTTTGGCTTGCCGGCGCGGGCATCAGCCTGCTGTTTCCCTTCCCGTCGCCGCTCTGGATCAAACTGCCGCTCGGCATCGCCGGGTTCTATTTCGCCATCGCAGGGTTTCTCACCCATCGTCGCACCGAGGACTAGGCGAGCCACCTGTGGCGAAGCGGCCAACACTCTTGCAAGCAGTGTCGCAATACCTACCTTCACCATAGACCTTGCGGTGCCGGTGCATTATTAGCGGTGCGGCAACATCCTTGGGGGCGTCTTTCCTGCTTCGCTAATGTTCGACTGGCTAACCGACCCGCATATCTGGGCGAGCTTCATCGCGCTGAGCGCCATGGAGATCGTGCTCGGCATCGACAATGTCGTCTTCATCTCGCTCATGGTTTCGCGGATGGAGGAGAGCCGGCGGCTCATGGCGCGCCGCATCGGTCTTCTCCTGGCGTTGGTCTTCCGGGTCATCATGCTGGCGGGCATCGCCTGGCTGATCCACTTCACCAAGCCGGCGTTTAGCGTTTTCGACTATACCTTCTCCTGGCGCGATCTGATCCTCATCGCCGGCGGTCTGTTCCTGCTGGTGAAGGCGACGCGGGAGATCCATCACGACATCGAGGATGCGGGGCTGGAGCCGGAAGCTAAGCCGGTCACCGATTCCATGACCTCGGCGATCCTTCAGATCGGCCTGATCGATATCGTCTTTTCCGTGGATTCGATCATCACGGCCGTCGGCATGGCGGACCATGTCGAGGTCATGATCGCCGCCGTCATGGTGGCAATCGCGGTGATGTATTTCGCTTCCGAGCCGGTCGCGGCCTTCATCGAGCGCCATCCGACCACCAAGGTCCTCGCGCTCTCCTTCTTGATGCTGATCGGCGTTGCGCTGATCGCGGACGGATTCCAGTTCCATATTCCGCGCGGGTATATCTATTCCTCCATGGCCTTCGCCGCCCTTGTCGAGGTCATCAACGTCTTGGCGTCTCAGCGGCGACGCCAGAAGGGCAAATCCGGCTCGTGATCGGCCAGCCTCTTTAACGTCGCGCTAACCGTGCCCCAACTTGGCCACGCAACCACCACGTCCAAGCCCCAAATCGACCAATTTTTTCGCGTCCTATAGCGGTCTGCAAAAAGCGCCAAAAATTTTCGAGATCCAAGGACGCCCCCAATGAAGTTCAAGTCACTCATTTTGGCTGCTTGCGTCGCATGTGCCCCGGCTGCGGCCGTGGCTGGCGGCAACAGCCTCTCCGGCGATGAGCTCCGCTCCGCCATCAGCGGCAAGACCGTGTATCTCCGCATCTCCGGTTTCGAACTGCCGATCCAGTATTCCGCCAACGGTGCCATGCGCGGCACCATGGGTGCGGTCGCTGCGAGCTTCTCTCGCGGCGAGAGCACGACCGATTCCGGCAAGTGGTGGGTCAAGGGAGACCAGCTCTGCCAGAAATGGAACAGCTGGATGGACGGTCGGTCCTACTGCTATCGCCTGACCCAATCCGGCAAGACTGTAACCTGGGTCCGCAACGACGGACGGTCCGGGACGGCTCGCATCGGCGGCTGAACGTTTCGCGAAAGCGTCAGACGTTGAGCGTCTTGTTAAGAGAGCCGTTCCATAACAGGACGGCTCTTTTTATTTGGGTGGGATTATTGGGGTGGAGGAATCCGCCCGCTGCGTAAAATCATGATTGGGTCTGCTGCCATGTTGTCATTTTCCTCGCTACCGGACTTGTCGCTCTTCGTTCTCGACGCCACCACGATCTCCATGGTGACGGCGGCGGGGCTCGGCGTGCTGCTGATGGCTCATATGAGCGGCCGCGGGGTGTCCCGTTGCTTGGCCCGCGAGATGGAGGATCCGAGCTGGAACAGCCGGGCTTTCTCCATGGATACCGCAAGACCTGACCGCAAGCCGTCGCGCGAGCTGCCGACATTGGCCGAGGTCTACTCCATCGGCGATCTGGAACGTCTGTTCCGGCAGATGGCGAAGCCCTACAATCAGAACGAGACCTATCGCCGTTTCATCGAGCGTGCCGGTGTCGCGCTGAAGCCTCAGGAGCTTTGGCTGCTGCAGCGCTTGAACGTGATCGTCGGTGCCCGGTCGGAGGATTTGGCGCAGGCCCTGCGTCATCCGCCGGAGCGCATAGCCTTGCCGCTTGCGGCGCTGCAGCGCGACGGGCTGGTCTCGAACGATACGGATAGCCTGACGGTGACCGAGAAGGGCAGGGCGATGCTGACGAAGATCGAGCAGGCCCGCGTCGAATCCCTATCGGAGCTGTTCAGCGAATGGGCGCCCGGCGGCCATTACGAGATCCAAAAGATCATCGACCGTTTCGTCGTCACATTGAACAAGACGATGCCGCCGGAAGAGGAAATTTCCGAGACGGCCTAAGGATCGGGCACGAGGGCGAAGGGCCTGGACCTAGCGCTTCGCCTTCGTCTTCATAGAGGTAAGATCGAGTGTCCGGCGCGGCTTCCGCTTCGCCGGACGTTTTTTTGTCTCCGTCTCGGGCGGCGCCACGAGCTTCGCCTTGCCGGATGTGAGCGCGCGCAGATGATCGCGCCGTGCCGCGGGCCGTGCCTTCTTCAGATCCTTGTTGTGGGGATCCATCTTGTTGAGAAGGGTGCGCACTTCCGCATCGCTCATTCCGTCGAGGACGGAATCGAAAGGCGAGGGGCCGATTGCCTTTTTGACTGCGCGGACGGAGTCGAGATCGGGCTTCGCCTTGATCTGTTTCACCACCAGGCTGCGCGCCTGCTTATCGACATCCGGCCTGATGTCGGAGAAGACTTTCGCATTCGCCGACATCTTCCCGAGCACATTGAGTCCATTCAAGCTAACCGCCATGGACAGCCTCCTTGGTTTCCTTCGCCAGGGACTCGAGCACGGGCAGAACCTCCGGTCCCCACTTGTTCGTGAAGGTCGGCTCTGAGCCCGTCCGTCCGAGCGCCTCGGCGATGCGGGTCCGCTCCGGTATCTGGGTCTTGAAGAGCTTGAAGGACGGTTCGGCCTTGTATCGCTCGTTCTGCATTTCGTTGGTGAAGCGATGATGCTCGCGTGTCTCGCGCTTGCGGGTGACCAGCACGTAAGGCTGCACGCCCTCCTTGGCGACGCCCTTGCCGAAACGCGAGCCCTTCCAGACGCTGTTGCAGAAAGCTTGCAGGCCGGCCGTCGACAGAAAATCGGGGATCGTCGGCACGATCACCAGATCGGCGATCCGCAAGCTCGCCTCGGTGATCGCGGAGATGCCCGGTGCGCAATCGATGATGATGTAGTCGAAGCGGCGGCTGAGCTTGCTGAGCTGGTTCTCCAGCAGCCGGGCCAGCCGCGAGATGACGGCGTTCAGCCCCAGCCCCTTTTCGGTCAAGGCCACCATGATCTCCCGCTCGAGCAGCCGGAGCTCCGGGCTGGAGGCGAGCAGTGAAACCGAAAGCTGCTCCGCGCCATGGCTCACATCGCTGACGTTCCGCCGGATGCAGTCGACCAGGGGAAGCTTCTTTTCGCCCAGATAATAGTCGTCGAGGAAGCCGTCGATCGTCTGCTTGTTTTCGATGAGCTCTGTGAGCACGGCGTCCCCGGCCAGCACCAGGGAGGCATTGGCCTGGGCATCCACGTCGATCACCAGCACGCGGGCATTCTCCGTGGCGGCCAAGGCTTCCGCCAACATGGCCACGGTTGAGGTTTTGCCGACGCCGCCCTTCATATTCGCCACGGCTATGATTTTTGCTGCCATCGGACGCCGCCGCCTTCCTCCTAAGCGATCCTGCTCTCGATTGCGGCCCAGTATTGCCGGAATCCTGCGAATCTTCCAGGGCTGTGCAAAAACGGCTGGGTAAACTCCAAAGGCAAATGTTGACTCAATTTGTCAACAATCTTAACAACCGTTAACGTTTTGGGGACGACGAACAACACAAGGCCTCTCTCATTTCAGGCGATTTTCGAGAGGCTTAGCAGAACTCGAGGGCAAAGACTCTCGCATCCTTGGGGGACAGGGTGACGTTAAACAGGTTTTGGCTTGCGGGCCGGTTCGCGCTCGTTTTGATGGCGGCGCTTTCCATCGGCGGTTCGGTTTTCGCGCAGGAGAACGGAGAGTCCGGAGACGAAACTCTGGTTCAGGAGGAGGGCACCGCCAGCGACGTCGAGCATCCCGATGCGCAGGACGATCAGCCCGAACAGCCCAGTCTCCAGGAAGAAGAGCCGAGCGCCGACGCCGCCGGGGCGACCGATCACGAACTCCCCGAGATCACGGTGCAGGCGCCCTACGAGGCACCGCCGGCACGCCCGAGCCCGACACCCGCCGCGACCCCGCAAACGGCCGCTCCGGCTCGCGTGGAGACAGAGGCCGAGCTCGAAGCCTCCGCCACCGACGATATGGAATCGGCCTACGGCCCCGTAGACGGGATCGTCGCGACGCGCAGCGCCACAGGCATGAAGACAGACACGCCCATCGTCGAAATTCCCCAGACGGTGTCGGTGATCACGGCCGACCAGATAGAAGTGCAGGGAGCACAGACCATCAGTCAGGCGCTTCGCTACACGCCCGGCCTTCTCACCCAGCCGAATGGCGCCAGTTCGGTCTACGACGAGTCCCGGATTCGCGGGTTCACGCCTCTCTACTATCTCGATGGCATGGTCCTGCCGCTGGACCAGTTCTTCGCCACGCCAAGGATGGAGCCTTTTGGGCTGGAGCGTATCGAGGTCCTCCAGGGGCCCGCGTCAGTGCTCTACGGACAGAATTCGCCGGGCGGCCTGGTCAATATGGTGAGCAAGAAGCCGACCGAAGATCCGTTCGGCGAAATCGAGCTGCAGACTGGCAGCCATGACCGCCGCCAGGGCGCATTCGACATCGGCGGTCCCGTCGACAAGAACGAAAAGGTGCTCTACCGCCTGACGATGCTGGCCCGGGACGCGGGCACCGAGGTGGACTACACCAAAGACAACCGCTTCTTTATCGCTCCGGCGCTGACCTTCAAGCCGGATGCCGATACCGAACTTACGATCCTGACGTCTTACGGGAAGGACGAGAGCGATTACCCGCATCAGTACCTCCCGGCTCAGGGCACGCTCCGTTTCAACCCGAACGGTCGAATCCCGCGCAGCCGGAATGTGGGTGAACCGTCATGGGATGACTTCGACCGCGAGCAATGGTGGGTCGGCTACGCGTTCGAGCACCGCCTGAACGACACTTGGCAGGTTCGCCAGAACCTCCGCTACGCAAGCGTCGATGTGGATTTCGACGCCCTGCGCGGAGAGGGCTTGTTGCCGGATATGCGCACGCTTATTCGCAGCGCAGTAGGACTGCGAGCCGCGGCAGATACCTTCACTGTCGATAATCAGCTGCAGGGCGATTTCAGGACCGGCGCCCTCGAACACACCATGGTTTTCGGTCTGGATTATCTGCGTACCGATGCGGATTTCCGGCAAACCCTCGCCTTCCCGGTGGCGCCGATCGATATCTATAACCCGACTTATGGCGCGCCGATTCCGCCTCTGGCTGCGACGATCGAGAATAGTCAGCTGGTGGATCAGACAGGGGTCTATCTTCAGGACCAGATCAAGCTCGATCGGTGGATCCTGACCCTGGGTGGACGGCACGACTGGGCCTCCGCAGAGGTCCAGGACTATCTGGCAGGTACGGCCGCAAGCCAAAACGACAGCGACTTCTCCTGGCGGGCTGGCCTCGGCTACATGTTCGATAACGGGCTCACACCCTATTTCAGCTACAGCACATCGTTCCAGCCACAGATCGGCATCAGCGTGGATGGCACGCCGTTCGACCCGGCAACCGGCGAGCAATACGAGGTGGGCATCAAATATCAGCCCGTCGGCACAGATGCACTGTTCACCATAGCGGCGTTCGATCTCACGAGAGAGAACTTCCTGACCCAAGACCCGGTGACCTTCATCAGTCGCCAGAACGGAAAGGCCAGGGTGCGCGGCATCGAGCTGGAGGCGAAGGTCAGCCTCACCGATCATCTCGTCGTGATCGCCTCCTACGCCTATCTCGACTCGAAGATCACGGAGAGCGACAACCCGCTCGAGATTGGCCGCCCGCTTGAGCTTACGCCGGAGAACCAGGCCTCCGCTTGGCTCGACTACATGTTCGACCGCGGCGTCCTGGATGGGCTGAGGGTCGGCGGCGGCGTGCGCTACGTCGGCAATTATCTCGGCGAGACCGTCTCGGCCGACCCGATAGTGGTGCCCTCCTACACATTGTTCGACGCCATGGTGAGCTACGACCTCGGCAAGTTCAGTCCAAAACTCGACGGCACCGAGTTGGCGCTTAACCTGACGAATCTCTCGGACGAATATTACGTCACCTACTGCTACACAGAGGTGTATTGCAGCCTGGGGCAGGGACGTATGGTCCTGGGCAGCCTCCGCTACCGCTGGTAGCAGAGGGGTTTGCGGGGCGCGATGGGCGTCACAGACCAGGAGAGGGGAGGCCAGCCCGGACATGGGACAACCCAAGCTCAAAAAGTTGACTCTCTTTCTCAACAATCTTAACAGTCGTTAACGCACACATCGTGTGCAGCAGGGGAAAGCCTTCAGAAATCGCACGATTTTTGAAGGCCTTATCGGAGGGCCGGTCGACCGGCCCGGGGACTATCAGGGGACATTCGTGGCAGGTAGCAGCCTTTGGCGGCGCGGACCGCTTGCGCTCATTGTGGCAGGAACGCTTCTTTTCGGAGGGGCGGCGTTCGCGCAGGACGTGAACGGGGACGACGAGAACGGGGACATTGTCGAGCAGGAAGATACTGCGCCCGACATTGAGAATCCTGATGCTCAAGAAGAGCAGCCGCAAGAGGAGGACTCTCAGCAGCAGGAGCCGGCCGTTCAGGAGACGGAGCCGAGCGCCGACGCCGCCGGGGCGACCGATCACGAACTCCCCGAGATCACGGTGCAGGCGCCCTACGAGGCACCGCCGGCACGCCCGAGCCCGACACCCGCCGCGACCCCGCAAACGGCCGCTCCGGCTCGCGTGGAGACAGAGGCCGAGCTCGAAGCCTCCGCCACCGACGATATGGAATCGGCCTACGGCCCCGTAGACGGGATCGTCGCGACGCGCAGCGCCACGGGCATGAAGACCGACACGCCCATCGTCGAGATTCCACAATCGGTGTCGGTCATCAGCGCCGACCGGATCGAGCAGCTCGGCGCGAACAGCTTGAACGAAGCGGTGAACTACACCGCCGGCGTCCAG
The DNA here is from genome assembly GCA_050110875.1 of Methyloligella sp. ZOD6. Taxonomy (GTDB): domain Bacteria; phylum Pseudomonadota; class Alphaproteobacteria; order Rhizobiales; family Methyloligellaceae; genus Methyloligella. The sequence goes on along the minus strand of CP188828.1, from coordinate 409,327 downwards.
TCCAATCTTTTCGGCATCGATTCCCGCTATGACTGGCTCGCCATCCGTGGCTTCAACGCCTTCTCTCCCGGCTTCTATTTCGACGGGTTGTTCGCCCGGAACAACGACACCTGGTCGGCCTGGAAGGTGGAGCCTTACGGTGCCGAACGGATCGAGGTGCTGAAAGGCCCGTCGTCGGTCCTCTACGGCCAGATGAACCCCGGCGGCTCGATCAATGTCGTGACCAAGCGGCCGATCGACGAGGAGTTCGGCGAGGCGGAAATCCAGGCGGGCAACGATCAGTGGCTGCAGGGCAATTTCGACATGGGCGGCCGGGTCACCCAGGACGGCAAGGTCCTCTACCGCTTGACCGGTCTGGCGCGCAGCCACGGCAGCCAGGTGGATTTCGTCGACGGCGAGGATTTCTATATCGCGCCTGCGGTGACCTTCAGGCCGAGCGACGCCACCGAGATCACGGTGCTGGCCCACTACCTGAAGAACGACACGGGGCTGACGACCCAGTTCCTGCCCGCGCAAGGGACTCTGCTGCCCAATCCGAATGGCAAGATTCGGCGCAGCTTCTTCGGCGGCGAGACCAACTACGACAATTACGACCGGGAACAGTGGGCGGTCAGCTATTTCCTCGAACACGACGTCAACGAGACCTGGACCCTGCGCCAGAACGCCCGCTACGGCTCGCTCGACACCGGCCTAAACCAGATCTACGGCACAGGGCTGAACCTCGCCGACCCGACCATGCGAACCATGAACCGGGCGGCGTTCTACTCCTATGAGGACGTAAATCAGTTCGTGATCGACAATCAGGCCCAAGCCGACTTCGCCACGGGCCGCATTGACCACACGCTTCTCATGGGCGTGGACTACCAGAACAACAAATTCGATCAGCGCTCCGGCTTTGCCGCGACCACGCCCATCGATATGTACACGCCGAATTACGGCAGCTTCGATGGTGTCGACCCCGCACCTTTCAATGTCTCCGAGACGACCATTGAGCAGACCGGCCTCTACATTCAGGACCAGGCGCAGTTCAACCGGCTGATCCTGGTGGGCGGATTGCGTTACGACTGGGCCAAGATCGATATCGAAGATCATCTCTTCGGCGCCGATTCCACCCAGCACGACGGCGAGCTGAGCTGGCGCGTCGGCGCGGTCTACGAGATGGATGGCGGTTGGGCGCCGTATTTCAGCTACTCAACTTCGTTCCTGCCGGTCTCGGGCGTGGACCCGCTGACGGGTCAGTTCTTCGAGCCGGAGACAGGTCAGCAATATGAGGGCGGTCTGAAATATCAGCCGAACGACGATCTGCTGATGACGGTCGCCGCCTTCGACATCCGCCGGCAGAATTACATCACCACCGACAACAACTTCGTGCAGAGCCAGGTGGGCGAGATCCTCTCCCGCGGTCTGGAATTCGAGACCACCGCCGAGGTCGTCGAGGGGTTCGACGTGATTGCCGCCTATACCTGGCTGCCGAAGTTCGACATCGAAGAGAGCGCCAACCCGGCCGAGGTCGGCAAGCGTAGGCCACTGATCCCTGAGCACATGGCTTCGCTCTGGGGTCATTATCAAATTCAGAGCGGCCAGTTCGAAGGCTTCGGCTTCGGCGGCGGCGTCCGCTATATCGGCGAAACCTATGGCGACATCGCCAACAGCGCGCAGATGACCGTGCCGTCCTACACGCTGTTCGATGCCATGGCCGACTACGAAACCGAGAAGTGGCGCTTCGCTCTCAACGTCCACAACATCGCCGACAAGGACACGCTGTCCTGTGACAATACCTGCTACTACGGGCCGGGCCGCACGGTCATCGGCAGCATCAAACGCCGCTGGTAGCCGGGCCGCGTGACAAAAAGTCTTTAAAAACAACGACTCCATAAACTTGACACTTTTTGTCAACAATCTTAACGAAGCGTTAGACCAAAAGTTGGGGAACGGCTCTCTTGCCGGGCGGGGGTCCGAAGAGGGGGCGTAGCAAAGTACGGCGGACATCAAATCCGCCGCTGTTGGGGGACTGTCAGTGGAATTACGATTCGTTGGGCGAGCCGGCCGGCTCGCCGCGTCGATCGGGCTCGCCTGCCTGATATCGACCGGTGCTCTTGCGCAGGACGAAAGCGCCGCCGAGGACAATGCGGCGCCTGCCGAAAGCGCAGCGGAAGAGAACCCATCCTCGGGGACCGATACGCCGGCGGTTCAGGAACAAGAACCGGACGCCGCCCAGGAGACGGATGCCGAGTCCGGCGGCACGGATCTATCCACCGACCACGAGCTGCCCGAGATCACCGTCCAGGCTCCTTACGAGGCGCCGCCCGCCCAGCCGGCTCCGAGCCGGACCGCATCGGCCCCGGCACCGACGCCGACACCCGTGGAGGCCGATCTCGAGGCGGAGACCTCCGCCAACGCGGAATCAGCTTGGGGACCGGTCGATGGCTATGTCGCCGAGCGCACCGGGACGGGCATCAAGACCGACACGCCGCTTAACGAGATTCCGCAATCGATCACCGTCGTCACCGAGCAGCAGATTCAGGATCAGGGCGCAACCTCCGTGCAGCAGGCGCTGAACTACGTGCCGGGTGTGGTTGCCGGTCCGTACGGCTTCGATATTCGCGGCGACTGGGCACGCATTCGTGGTCAGGACCCGGTCCAGTATCTGGACGGCATGCGCCGCATCTACGGCTACTACAACAACACCCGCGTCGATCCTTATACGCTTGAGCGGATCGAAGTGCTGAAGGGCCCGGCATCGGTGCTCTACGGCGCCGGCTCGACTGCGGGCATCATCAATCTGATCTCCAAGCGGCCTCAGGAAGAGAGCCACACCGAGATCGGCGTCCTGTATGGCACCCATGATTTCGGGCAGGTGCAGGGGGACTCGACGGGCAAGATCACCAAGGACGGTAAGTGGCTCTATCGTCTGGTGGGCGTCGCGCGGAATTCCGATACCCAGGTCGACTACGTCGAATACGACCGCTACGTGTTCAACCCGTCCATCACTTGGCGGCCGGACGACAAGACCGAGCTCACCGTCATCGCCAATTTCCAGAAGGACGATACGGGATCGAGCGCCAACTTCCTCCCCTGGGAGGGGACGGTCTATCCCGGACCCAATGGCTATCTGCCGTGGAGTACCTTTGTCAGCGACCCGGACTGGGATCAGTACAAGACCGAGAGCGCCAGTATCGAAGTCCTCTTCGACAAAGAGCTGAGCGACGTTTGGACGTTCCGCCAAGGCCTGCGCTACGTGGACGCCGAGGTGGATTACCGATCGATGTATCCGAACGTCTACACGGATCCCCAGAATCCCTTCGTGGATCCGGCGCGGCGCTCCGTGCAGCGCTACAGCTACATCAGCCAGCCCCATGCCCAGACCTTCACGTCGGACAGCAACTTCATCGCCGACTTCAATACCGGTGCGGTCGAGCACAAGGTGCTTCTGGGCGTCGACTACACTCGCTTCAAGGAGAACAGCCGTCAGGGCAGTGGCTTCGTCGCGACCCCGTTCGACCTCTACGATCCGGATTACAGCCTGCCCTTCATCCCGCCGATCGCGTTAGACCTTCCCGAGACCGGCACGGAGCAGCTCGGCTTCTACGCTCAGGATCAGATCAAGCTCGGCAACTGGATCGCCGTGCTCGGCATCCGCAACGACGAGGTCACCAGCTCCACGGAAGGGCAGCCGGATCAGGACGTGAACGCCACGACATATCGTGCGGGCATCATGTACGAGTTCGCCAACGGGCTGACGCCGTATTTCAGTTACATGCAGTCCTTCGATCCGATCTTCGGCACCAACTTCTACGGACAAGCCTTCGATCCTCTGGAAGGCGAGCAGTATGAAGTCGGCTTCAAATACCAGGTGCCGGGCAAGCCGATCGTCGTGAACGGTTCGCTCTACGACATCACCCAGAGCAACCTGCAGGCGAGCGATCCGAACAATCCGTTCAATCAAATCCAGATCGGTGAGGCGAAGTTCAAGGGCGGCGAGATCGAGACCATCTTCACCTTGAACGACAATCTCGATGTGATTGCCGGTTATGCTTATACGGACGCCGAGTATACCGCCGGCGACCGGGCTGGGTTCCGGGTTGAAACAGTCCCGCAGAACCAGGCATCGCTCTGGGCGACCTACCGCTTCTCAGCGTTCGGCGTCTCTGGCTTCGCCGTCGGCGGCGGCGTCCGCTACGTCGGCACATCCTGGGACGGCGCGGACAGTCTGAAAACGCCGTCCTATACCCTGTTCGATGGCATGCTCAGCTACGACACCGAACATTGGCGCTATCAGATCAACGCCACCAATCTGGGTGACGAGCGATACGTGACCACCTGCTTGGCCCGTGGCGATTGCTTCCTTGGCGAAGGCCGGACCGTGCTCGGCAATATCACCTACAAATTCTAGGGGCGGGCGAGATTCAACAACGCGAGGGGCCGGGGCTTTCCGCCACGGCTCCTCCTTTCCGCCGCACCTGCGGCGGTCTATCGACTGGCAATCGAGCCCCAAACGCGATTATTTTGACTGTAACAGTCAACAATGCATAGTCGGGGGCTTGCGAGCGGCGAAACGCGGCTCCGGGCTTCATTTGGAAGAGCGGCGAGTGGAAGAGCGGCGAGGAGGCTCATGACGGCGAGGGCGATCAAGGGATGGTGCTGGGTCCACAAATGGACCAGCCTGATCAGCATGCTTTTCCTGCTGATGCTCTGCATCACAGGCCTGCCGCTGATTTTCTACCACGAGATCGAGCATGCTCTCGGCAACTCCATCGAGGGGCCGGAGATGGCCCCCGGCACGCCCCATGTCTCCCTCGACAAGGTGATGCAGGGCGCCAAGGCGGAGATCCCCGGCTGGACGCCCATGTTCATGAGTTGGGACGAGGATCATCCCAACGAGGTCTTCGTCACCATGGCCGAGGCGCCCGATGCGGACCGCGATACCACGCGGCTGCTCGTGTCCGACATGCGAACCGGCGATGTGCTGGGCGAGTATGATTTCCGCGACACGGTGATGTATTTCATCTTCCAGCTCCATGTGGACCTGTTCGCAGGCTTGCCGGGCATGCTGTTCCTCGGCTTCATGGGGCTGCTTTTCGTCGTCGCCATCGTCTCGGGAGTCGTGATCTACGCGCCCTTCATGAAGCGGCTCGATTTCGGCGCCGTGCGCCGCAAGAAGGCCCCGCGCGTGAAGTGGCTCGACCTGCATAACCTGATGGGAGCCGTCACCATTGCCTGGGCTCTGGTGGTCGGCGGAACGGGGGTGATCAATACCCTGGGCGAGCTCGTCTTCATGTATTGGCGCTTCGACCAGCTCGCGGCCATGGTAAAACCCTATGAAGGGTTGCCGCCTTACGAGAAGGTCGGCTCCCTGCAGACGGCCATGGACGAGGCGTTGGAGGCGGCGCCGGATATGTCGCCGTCTTTCGTCGCCTTCCCGCAGACGGCGTTTTCCAGCGCCCATCACTACGCCATCTTCATGCATGGCAACACACCGCTGACGTCGAAGCTTCTGAAGCCGGCCCTGGTCGATGCGAAGACGGGCGAATTGACGGATATGCGCGATCCGCCGTGGTACGTGACGGGTCTTGTGCTGTCTCAGCCTCTCCATTTCGGCGATTACGGCGGCATGCCCCTGAAAATCATCTGGGCCATCCTCGACATCATCACCATCGTCGTGCTGGGGAGCGGCCTCTATCTCTGGCTGGCCAAGCGCAAGGTCAGTACTGAATCGAAGCTCGCAGAACTCGAGCGCCTGGCCGAGTCTGGCACAGCGCCCCAGGCCGCCGAATGACCCGTCGCAGCCCCAAGACCGGGACGAAGAGCAAGACCGGGACGAAGAGCCTGGGCGAGATCTTCTTCGCGCCAACGCTGATCGCCATCGTCAGCTTGATAGGGCTCATCTCGGCTCTCGTCGGGGACGGCATCTGGGATGCGGTGTCGTGGGCAGCGCTTGGAATCCCGGTTATCGTCACGGTCTGGATGGTCTGGGGGCCAGGCGCGGGACGCGCTTGAAGCATCGCCCGGCCGTAAGCCAAAGGGGGCAGGGTGATGCTGAAAATATTGATGCTCGTCTCGGGCGGTTTCGAGTTTCTGTTCGGCGCGAGCTTGCTCGTGCTCATCCTCAAGGGCTCATCGCTCGGCGGGATCGGCCGCGAATGGGCGACCCTGCTGGGCGTATGGACGTTCCTTCTGGGGCTTGCCGCGCTGATCATGCACAACCGGCTCGGTACTGCCGCCGGCATGGGGACCGCCTACACCCTTTGGCTCTACAACGTCGTCGCTGCCGTTGCGCTGATCTACGCCGCCCTCGACTCCACCGACCATCTCATCCGGGGCGGGGCGGCGATTCATACCGTGCTCGGCTTGCTCCTCACCTATGCCCTGTTCATGCCGGCCGGCGGTGAGTAAGCGCCCGGACTTGCCGTGCCGGACCGATCCGCAAGTGCTCGCGGTCAGTTGACCTGACGCAGCGGCAAATCGGTCGGGGAGGGCGGTTGGACAGATGTCTCTTCGTCGATACCGCCATTGCCCTTCGCCGCGGCGGCAAGGGTCGGGTGTCCTTGGAACAGCTCGATCCGCTCGAAAGATCTGCGCACGGCCTCGCTGAGGATCTCGGCATCCTTGTTGCCGGCATCTGCCGTTACCGCCACGACGAGCGGGCCAGCCGTCCAATACCGCTTGGTGACGTCGTGATCCGTGGAGGCATGCATCTCCCCCGCCTCCAAACGGCCGCGGGCCCGCAGGAAGACATGCACCGTCTCCGCCTGGGCGTCATCGCGATAGGTCAGGCGGACCAGGGAGGGATCGGCCGAATCGGGATTGCTTTTGCCCACCAGCCGGTAGCCCTGTTGCGACAGGTCGGGAACGTCGATGGCGAAGTGGAGCGTCTTCTGCGGCTCCATGCGCGAGGCGTCGACCGGCAGAACGTCTACCTCGTTGCCGATGGAGGGAGCCCTTGTTGCTGCGTCATGAAACAGCCCCGCATTGCGGATGAATTCCGTCGGGACGGAGCCGGCGTCTTCGCCGGCCTGTCCGATCAGATGTCCCGCAATTCCGGCGATGATCATGGCCATGCAGGCGGCCACGGCCGTGCCCAGCCGTCTCGGCCAGTCGGTTTTCCGCCGCTGAAGCACGCGAAGATGGCGCTCCGGAATGGGGCGGGCGATCTCGCGGCCATAAAGCGCGCGGATTGCGTCGTTCTGCGCCCGGATCTCTGCGACCAGCGCCTCGTCCCGCGGCCGCTCGGCGAGATGGCGTTCGATCTCGGCGCGGCGCAGCGGATCGTTCTCCAAAAGCCCGTCGGCATAGGCCAGGAGGTCGATCTCACGAACCTCGTTGTTGTCGGTATTCTTCATTTCACGCGCCTCAATCGTACGGGTCGATCATGGAAGCTGCGCATGCTCCGCAAGGCTTCCCGGCCCCGTGACAGCCGCGACCGGACGGTGCCGATCGGCAGGTCGAGAATGTCTGCGATCTCGTCATATTGCATGCCTTCCAAAGCCACGAGCAGGATGATCGACCGTTGCTCTTCGGGAAGCTGCTCGAGGGCGGCCGCGATATTCCGGTACTCGACATGATCTTCCTGGCTGGCCGGCTGGCTCGCGGCCCCGTCCAAAACGCTCTCGTCCGCCGCCACCATATGCGGCACGACACGGCGTTTCTTGTCGACGAAGGTGCGATAGAGAATTCGGAACAGCCAGCCCCGCAGGCGGCCCTTCCGCTGGAACAGATGGCGTTTGAGCAACGCCCGCTCCAGCGTGTCCTGCACCAGATCGTCGGCACGGTCGCGGTCGCGCGTCAGCGCGATGGCATAGCGCCGCAAATGCGGGATCTGTCGTTCGATCGACCATTTCAGATCCTGATCCATGTCCCTCCGTCCAGCCGGATAAAGCTTCCCTCGTCACAACGGACGGAACTGGAAGCGAAAGAGTTCCGCGGAAAAATTTTGGAACTGATTTGAAAGCCGCTCCGTCAGTTCCCCTGTCGTCTCCCAGCAGACCCGGGAAATGAGGCGCTTTCTGACAAGCGCTCAGCAACCGACAGTTTGGATCGAAGGAGAGAATTCATGACGGGACTCAAGACACGGACAGAAACGATGCGCGGGAAGCTGATTGCAGGGCTCGCTGCATTCGCCGCCCTGTGGGGGCTGGCCATGATGCCGGCCCAGGCCCAGCAAGCCGAACAGCCGGCCCAGCAGCCTGAAGGCCAGCCCATGTCCCAGCAGATCGACGAAGCGACCCTGGACGAGTTCGCCAAGGCATCTCTGGCCGTGGGGCAGATCGCACAGAAATATAGCTCGCAAGCGCGGGCGGCCCAGGATGAGAGCCAGGCCCAACAGCTCCAGCAACAGGCGGAACAGGAGATGGTGCAGGCGATCAATCAGACGGAGATCGACGTCACGACCTACAATCAGATCGCGGCCGCGGCCCGGCAGGACCAGCAGCTCGCCCAGGTCATCCAGAAAAAGCAGCAGGAGCTGCGCTAGCCTCTCTCCCTGGCGGTGCCGGGCCGAGTCTTTGAGGCAAGTCTTCGAGCCAAGTCCCTCGAGCCAAGTCCCTCGAGGCAAGTCGCTCAAGACAAGTCTTTGAGGCAAGTCGCTCAAGACAAGTCTTTGAGCCAAGTCCTGGCGCCGCTCCCTCTCCGTTCCGAGGCTTCTCAGCTCGGCCGGGAGAGCACATAGCCCGCTCCGATCCCCATCAGGGCCAGGACGAGCAATGAAAGCAGCCATCCCGGATGGCTGAAATACCAGAAAGCCGCGAAGCCGCCCGCCATACCGACCAAAGACAAGCCTTTGGCCCGCCGAGGAATCGCTCCCCGCTCGCGCCAGTCCCGAAGCAAGGGACCGAAATGGACATGATCCAGCAGCCATTGTTCCAGACGCGGGGAGGAACGTGCGAAACAGGCCGCGGCCACGATCAGAAACGGCGTGGTCGGCAGAACCGGCAGCACCACGCCGATGACGCCGATCCCGACGAGGATCAGGCCCAGCAGGCGGAAGAGGGTCCGCCGCATGCTCCCACTTTGTTCGCTTTCGCTCACGCTACGTCTTTCCGTCTTGCAACGGTCAGCCGATGCTTACGCGTCTTGCTTGAGCGTGGCGAGGATGAAATCCACCCGCGCCGCCACGCTGTCCTTAGGCAGCACCACCGTCTCGTACCCGAGAGCGGGATAGGTCTTCAGCAGCCGATCGTACTCCGCCAGCGCGATATCCAGATCGTGGCGCCGCGCCGCATCCCCTCGATAGATCTCCGGCCAAGGCGGCGTAAGGAAGACCCGATGATGATAGAGATGGGCCGCATCCCAGCGCGCCAGGGCGTCCTCGCCGCTCAGATGCTCGAGATAGGCGGCCGCATCGACAAGGCCGCGATCGAAGAAGACCCACCCCTCCAAGGCTGCCGCCTTTTCAAGATCGGCAAGTTCAAGATCGGCAAGTGCCATGGCGATGGCACGCCGCGCGAAAGCTGTGCCATCCACCCAGGGCAGGGCGGATCCGTCGCCCGCGAGCTCCTCCTCCACGATGCGGCGGCCGGGCTCTTCCACCGTATGGAAACCGCGATGGGCCAGCTCGGCGAGCAAGGTGGATTTGCCGCCGCCGGAGCAGCCGGAAATGACGACGAAACGATTCATCGGAAAGACCTCGCTAGGGAAGATAAGCGGTGACGGCATGCCCCGCCTCACATGCACCCGTCTCAGTCGGGACACCGGGCGACCGAAGACCGGTTTCGAGTCTGCGAGACGGCGGCGGCGGCCCTTTACCGAACGACGATTTCGACCCGCCGGTTGAGCGCGCGGCCTTCCGCCGTGCCATTGGTGGTGACCGGTGCCAGGAAGGCGACGCCCGCTGAGTTTACCTTCGCCGCGGGGATGCCATGGGCCTGAATCAGCCGGTCGGCCACCGCTTTCGCCCGCGCCCGCGACAGCTCGATATTGTAATCGAGGCTGCCGTCGTTATCGGTGTGGCCGACCACAACGATCTTGAGATTGGGATCCGACTTCAGAACCTCGCCGATCAACCCGATCGTCTCGTCGCTATCCGACTTGAGCGTGGCGCTGTCCGTGTCGAAATGGATATCGTAGAAGGCCATCTTGCCTTGGGCGGCGAGCTCCTTCTGAACGATCGAGGCGTCGATCACCTTGTTCTCGAATTCGGCATTTTCCACGACGTTGATATTGATGAACTTCGGCGTGACGATGATCTGCGCGTGGGTGTCGCTCGTATCTGTCTTCTTCCGGGCCGTCACCACCTCGTAGCTGGCGCCGAGCATCGGACCCCAAGCCGCGCCGCGCAGCCTTCCGACACCGTCGCAGCCCGTGCCCGCACAGCTCACCAGGACGTCCCAGCCGTTCTCGACGAGCTTCTCCTCGAAGCTCCTGCGTAACTGCAGGAGGGAGGCGCCTTCCGGTACGTCGTAGACGATGTGGGTGACCTCGCCTTCGAAGGTCTCGTAGGTCTTCGTCTCTGTGTCGACCAGCATGGGTTGGCCGTCATATTCGATCCGCTCGAACTGGGTGATCGTGGTTCCCTCGTAGCGGCCGATATCTGGGAAGTCGCTCGCCCCATCGACGTCCTGCGCCGAAGCGGCGCCGGGCAGTGTGAAAAGAACCAGCAAAAACGAGATCAGAAATCGCATGGCAGAGAGCCCCCGTCGGAAAACATCCGGCCGTCGACAACGCCTTGCGGGAAACGCCAGCCCCAGAAAGTTGAAGTCGCCGTATCGGACACGCCTAGGATGTTTTTCAATAGGCTGGCCGAGAATGCGGCAGGTGACAAGGGCGAGATAGTCTGTTTACGGACAAATCCGCGTCACGGAAGGGCTGAAATCGCCTCAGGGATCGGCGTATCGCCTTGGGTGAGCTCGATGATTATCCGGCTGACCTGCGGATGGTCGACCAGCTCGGCCAGTACGGCGGCCACGTCCTCCCGCGGCACGGTTCCGTAGGGGATCGCGAGGTCCGCCTTCACCTTGCCGGTCCCCGGTTCGTTGGTAAGGGTGGCCGGGCGCAGGATGACGTAGTCCAGCCCGCTGGCCACGAGATACGCATCGGCCAGCTTCTTGACGCGGATATAGTTCTCGAATCCCGCCTTCCGCTCGGCGTCGCGCCGCGCGTCCGGAAACGCCGAGACGAGGAGGAAACGCTTCACCCCGGCGATCTGCGCCGCTTCGACCGACTTCTCCAGACCGCGGCCGTCGATGGCATTGGTGATCTCCATCCCGGCCCCGCCGGCGCCGGCGCTGAACACCACCACATCGCTGCCTTGCATGAGACCCGCGAGCTCCGCCGCGGAAAGCTCGGCGAGATCGCCCAGCACGGGCGTGGTTCCCAGCGCCTCGAGCGCTTCGCGTTGTTCCGGATTGCGATAGAGGGAGAAGGGCATGTGCCCGCGCTCGACGAGTTTCGCAGCGAGCGGTCGGGCCACCTTGCCTGCACCGCCGACAATGAAGATCTTGCTCATGGCTCTCCTCTTTCAGCTCGTGTGGAATGGGTGACACCCGAAACGGGCAGAAGCAACTCAGGCGATAGCCGCCAGATAGGCGTCGGTCAGTTCCTTGATGACCGAGCGCTTCGGCGGCGGAGCGCCGAGATGCAGGCTACGCAACTCGGCCATGAATGCGTTCCACATCTCAGGGCCGCCCTCTTCGAGAAGCTGGGCCCGGATGGATAGTTCGCGGGTCGCTGGCGTGAAGCGCCGGCCCCACGCGCCCATTTGGGCGAGGAGCGGCACCAGCTGAATCGCCGGCTCGGTCAAGCTGTAGATCGTCTTTTGCTTATGCGCGGGATCTTTCGCCGTCGACAGCAGGCCGGCCTTCGTCAGTTTCTTGAGCCGGTCCGCGAGGATGTTCGAGGCGATGCCTTCCTCGGATTTGCCGAGCAGATCCCGGTAGTGCCTGCGATTTCCGAACATGATGTCCCGGATGACGATCAGGCTCCAACGATCGCCCAGGGTCTCGAGGGTCAGGTTGATCGGGCATCCGGAGCGACTCTGCCGGTTCATGAAAGTCTCCAAAAACTGCTTGCAATATAAGGACGGTGTCGCTACCACACAACTGGTTGCAAAATGCCTACGGCGTGAGAGGTGGCTATGACCGAGGTGATCGTTTCCGGCTTTTCCCTTTCGATCGACGGTTACGGTGCCGGGCCGGATCAGAGTCTTGAGAGCCCGCTGGGGAGGCGCGGCGAGGAGCTGCATCGATGGATGTTCGGCACCAAGACATTCCGCACCATGATCGGTCAGGAGGGCGGCTCGGAAGGAGTCGATGAATCCTACGCCGCGCGCGCGATGGACGGTTTCGGCGCATTCATCCTGGGCCGCAACATGTTCGGGCCCATCCGCGGTGACTGGCCCGACAAGGAGTGGAAGGGCTGGTGGGGCGACAACCCGCCCTATCACGCGCCGACCTTCATACTCACCCACTATCCCCGCGACCCGATCGAGATGGAGGGCGGCACGACATTCCACTTCGTCACGAACGGGATCGAGGCCGCTCTCGAACAGGCAAAGGCTGCGGCCGGTGGCAAGAACGTCAAGATCGGCGGCGGGGTCTCGACAGTCCGGCAATATCTCGAGGCCGGGCTGATCGACGAAATGCATCTCGCCATCTCGCCGGTGGTTCTCGGTCGCGGCGAAGCGATGTTTGCCGGGATCGACCTTCCGGAGCTCGGCTTTCGCGTCACCGAACAGACCGCGACCGACCATGCGACCCATGTGGTTCTGACCCGAGAAGTGGTTTCGACCCGATAGGAGGACCCAAATGACGTTGAGTGTCTATCTCCATCCCTTCTCCTCGTATTGCCAGAAGGCGAAGACCGCCTTCTACGAAAAGGACGTGCCATTCGAGGCCAGAATGCTGGACGGGACCGAGCCGGCCGCCGGCGACTTCGCAGCGCTCTGGCCGATCGGCCGGTTTCCCGTGGCGACCGACGGCCCAAAGCTGATCTTCGAGGCGACCGGCATTATCGAGCATCTCGAGGTCCTCTATCCGGATCGGCCTCGCCTCATCCCTGAGGATCCGGCAACCGCGGCCGAGGTGCGCATGTGGGACCGGTTCTTCGACAATTACATCAGCTATCCCCAGCAGCGGATGGTCTATGCCGCGCTCGGGCGCGAGCCTGATGACGGCGAGGATTGTGCGAAATGGAAGGCGGCCTTCGAGACCGCTTATGCCGTTCTCGACCGCCGGATGGCGGATCGCGAATGGGTGGTGGGCGAGGGGTTCAGCCTGGCCGATTGTGCGGCCGCGCCTTCGCTGCTTTACGCGGATTGGACCCATCCCATCGCCGAAAGCTTCCCCCATGTCAGAGCCTATCGCACGCGATTGCTGGCGCGGCCGAGCTATGCGCGCACCCTCGATGAGGCGCGGCCTTACCGGCATCTGTTCCCGCTCGACGCGCCGGAGGGGCGCGATTGACGAGCGGCAGGCGGGGAGGGCGGCAGGACGACAACTGGGAGAGTGACCATGCATGATGACGACCGCCGTGCACCGCAAGGGACCAATGCCGCGATCGTCAAGGCGGTGTATCTCGCCTATGTCCACAAGGACCGGGCAGCCATCGAGGCCCTGATCGCCGACGACTTTCATTTCACCAGCCCGCTCGACAATCGCATCGACCGGGCGGCCTATTTCGACCGTTGCTGGCCCAATAGCGAGACGATTTCGGAGTTCGAGTTCGTCCATCTCGTGGAGGCAGGCGAGCGGGTCTTCGTCACTTACGAAGGAAGGGCGAATGGCCGGCGTTTTCGCAACACCGAAATCCTGACCATGCGTGGCGGAAAGCTCGTGGAGGCCGAGGTCTATTTCGGCTGGTCGATCCCCCACGAGGCGCCGGAGGGCGGCTTCGTCGCCAAATAGGGCGGCCGCCGAGCTGCTTCCGTCAGTCGTTGATTGCGATGATCTTGATCTTGTTGTCGTCGCCGATGCCGGAGAACCAGATTTCACCGTCGCCGATCATCACCCCCTGCCAGTTGGCGAACAGCGTCCCGTAAGTCTGCTGGGCCACGGCCTGTTTCACCTCCGGCGTGATCACCGTCTCGTAGTCCGAAACGAAATGTTTCCGGTCCTTGATCTTGATCGCCCTGTCATCGATCCGGGCTTGGAACGGATAGTCGACCATGGCGGCGACCGTCTCCTTGTCGTCCGCGGCGACGGCCGTCTTCAGCTTCTCGAAGAAGGCCTGGTAGGGCGCGTGATCGCCGAACAGATCGTCCAGCGTGGCGTTCGTATCGGCCGCCGATTGGGCGATCGCTTGAGTTGCGCTTGCGCCAAGGAGCAGAAGCAAAGCCGTAAGAAATGTCAGGACATGCCGCATCGAAGCGATCCTCCTCGAGGTTTCATTCGGTGACGATTTGCGCGAAGCACCGGGCCAGATCGTCCGGCGCGCCCAGCTGTTTCGCCCAATCGATCAGCTCGGGCCGTTCCGAAGGGTCGGCCCATCCACCCCACACATCCTTGTTCTTTTTGTTCTGAAAGAAGAACACGCCGTCGTCCGCGACAGGTGTGGACGCGTAGACCGCGCTCCAGGATCCGCTTTCGAGCACATTGGACAGCCCGACCTGGGACGGCTTGACCTTCCCGGTCATGGATTTGGCCACCAGCTGGGAGTATTCGCGCTTCTTGGCGTCGGTGATTGTCTGCTCGACGCCCTTGCACGGATCGGCGGCATAGGCAGAGCCGCTGGCGATCGCCCCCGTCAGCATCAATGCGACGATCGTTGGGATTCGGTTTTGCGTGGTCCGGAATTGGCGTGACATGAATCGGCTCCTTGCTTCCTCGTCGCGAGAGAGGCTCCCGTTTCATTCGGCAAGGGTCAATCTCTTGCCGGTTTCGGACTTAATAAGCCGTTGATAATAAAAATATAATCGGGAGGCTGACGGGTCAGGAACGCTGAACGCGAAAATGAGACATCGGCGAAGAAGCAGCAAAGACTGATCGATCCACCGTGGAACGGAGGAGACATGATGACCCATCAAGGACACTGCCTATGCGGCGCGGTGCGGTTCTCGGCGGAAGTCTCGAAGAAAGAGATCGGTTGTTGCCACTGCAGCATGTGCCGCCGCTGGGGCGGCGGACCCGTGCTCAGTGTGATGGCAGACGGCCCGCCGCGATTCGACGACGAGACAGCGCTCGGCGTCTACCGGTCGTCCGAATGGGGCGAACGGCTGTTCTGCAAGATCTGCGGTTCCTCGATCCTGTGGCGGAGTGTCGATGGCCGGTTTCAGTCCGTCCCGGCAGCGCTGCTCGACGGTCTCGAAGATTTCGCCTTCACGACCGAGATCTTCGTCGACGAGAAGCCGGCCTATTACAGCTTCGCGGGCGACCGGACCCGCATGACCGGCGCCGAGGTGATGGCGGCCTTCGGCGGCGACGAGGATCGTTAGACGGGAATAGCCCGAACCGCCGCGAAGCAAGCGGTCGGCCGCTGAGCTGTGTGCGAGGGGAACCTTTGACTGCTGCTCTCATTGAGCTGTGGAAGAGGAGGCCTTGCCATGAGCGTCAGAGCGATTCAGTTCCTCGCCATCATCGTCACGGCGCTGGCGCTGATCCCGTCGGGCGCCCATCTCGCCGCTCTGCCCAATAAGATCGGCATGCCGCAAGACGAGTATTTCACCGTCCAAGCCATCTATTCGGGCTGGGCGATCCTGGGATGGCTCTGGCCGATCGCCCTCGTCGCGAATGGCGTGCTCGCAATCCTGGTCCGGTCGCAGCCATGGCCATTCCGGTTCGCCGTGCTCGCCACGCTTTGTTTCGGTCTGATGTTCGTCGTCTTCCTGCTCTGGACGTTCCCCGCCAACCAGGTGACGGCGAATTGGACGACCGTCCCGGAGAACTGGGAAACGCTCCGGCAGCAATGGGAGTATTCCCACGCGGTGAACACCGCGATCGTGTTCCTGGCCGTCTGCTTCTCGCTCCTTTCGGCGCTGTCCTGGCGGCCCTCAGGGCGGTAGAGGGCGGGCTGGACTGGCCGAAGATGAAGCGCGGGGGCGAGGCCCTAGTCCTGAGCAACGACCTGCCGGACCTTCGCAGCAAGGTCCTTGGCTTCGGCCTCGGAGTTCACGGTCAGGAGAAAACCCTGCGCCCGCACCGGATCGAGGATCCGCGGGGTCATGAGGACCTTGCCATCGACGATAATCGCCAGGGTTCTGCCGACATTCTCGGCTGAGATTCGCTCATACTTCGCCGCACCGGCGGGCGTGAGGGCAACATTGAATCCAGGCTTGCCTTCGACCCGCTCCACATCGCCGACGCCTGAGAAATCAGAAGGACCCAAAAGGGTCTCGGGCTCAACATGGAAGGCCTTAGCGTCTCCTTCGACAAGCCGTGCCGCACCGTCTCCGGGCTCCTGGGCGACAAGCCTGATTTCGATGGTTTGGAATTCCGGAGCCGCATGCGAAGACGCCGCGCCTGCAAGAAGCAGGGCGAGCATAACGACGACGCCAAGGGGCCTGAACGGGCGCATGTGGTCCTCCTCAATGCCGGGTCGAGTTGGGGCCTCAGGTTCCGTCTTTCAAGCAGGCACCGTCTTTCAAGACGAAGTCGGGAACCGAAATAATCCGCCGGCCATCATCTTCCTCTTTCTTAGGCGTCGGCGCTGCCGGCCGCGAGCGAGCCGCCAAGAAATAGCCCTATGATAACGGGGTCAGCGGAGAAAAACCGCACGGCAGTTTCAAGAAGTCGGTCCCGCGCTGCTATCAGTGATCTTTCATCCAAGTGCAATGTTCCAAAACTCCCAGAACCTGCAACGCGATTTGTCCAGCGACTAATGTCCGGTTTGTGGTGGTGCGATCAAGCCCAATGAATGTCCTGATCGGAGTCGGCTGCCGCCGCTGATCTTCAAGATATATCGGGCTATAGCGTAGAATCGGTGGTTTTCAGCGCCGCACGGTGATGGTGCGGTGATCGGCGGCAACAGCGAGCTATAGAGGGCAATCGGCGCTAATGGCGGATGGGGTGGGATTCGAACCCACGAGACGCTCGCGCGCCTGCCGGTTTTCAAGACCGGTGCCTTCAACCGCTCGGCCACCCATCCTCACGCGCACAGAAAGCGCCAGGCCGGTTTAGCGTCAAGGGGCCGCCGTGGCAAAGCCCTGATTGCTTGGTTTGCCGGTGATCGTTGGAGCGCGCCTTTTCCCTGGTAGCCTACCGATAAACAGGCCCATTATGCGCGGCAGGAGATCAGGCCACTGGCGAGACACCACCGAGTGAGATTTATCCCATCATGAGCACCGAGACCGCCGCCGCCCGGCAACCGGCGCGGACCGCCAAGCAGGAGCCCGAGCCGGAAGATGTCTATGGCCGCAAGGCGAGGGTGCCGAGCCAGATCCCGCTCATCGGCTGGATCCAGATCGCCCATCGCGTCTGGCACGAATCGGGGCGGGACAATCTCTCGGTGGTTTCGGCCGGCTGCGCGTTCTATGCACTGTTCGCCATCTTCCCGGCCCTGTCGGGGCTCATCTCGCTCTACGGGCTGATGGCGAGCCCGGCCACCGTGGAGCAGCATTTCAGCATTCTCGATGCGCTGCTGCCGGAGCAGGCCTATCAGATGGTGGAGCAACAGATACACCGTCTCGCCGCCACCTCCAGCCAATCCCTCGGCTATAGCCTCGCCCTCAGCTTGGGGCTTGCCCTGTGGAGCACTAGCCTCGCCGCACAAGCCATGTTCGCCGCGCTCAACATCGCCTATGAGGAGGAGGAGCGGCGAAGCCTGCTGGGCTATTATTTCGGCGCATCGATCTTTGCCGTGATCGGTATCCTGGGCGGCTTGCTGATGCTGCTCGCCATTATCTACGTGCCGACCTGGATAGACGTTCTCGGCTTCTCGGAGCCCTTCGAGCAGATCGTCCGCATCGCGCGGTGGCCCTTTCTCGCCGTGATCACCTTGCTGGCCTTGGCGCTGCTCTACCGATACGGTCCGTGCCGCCGCCCGGCCAATTGGCATTGGGTGAGCGTGGGATCGGCCTTCGCGACGGCCTTCTGGCTGCTCGCCTCCGGCGGCTTCTCGCTCTACGTGGCGAATTTCGCCCATTACGACCGCATTTATGGCTCGCTCGGCGCGGTCATCATCCTGCTCTTCTGGCTCTACCTGTCGTTTTACATCGTGCTTCTGGGCGCGGAGATAAACGCCGAGCTGGAGCTGCAGACGGCGGAAGACACGACGATCGGCCGGTCGCGGCCCATGGGGCAGCGCGGCGCCTTCGTCGCCGACCACGTGGCCGGCGGACCCAGCGGCGCCAAGCGTCCCTATAACCCCCATGCGGGCCAGATGAGATAGGGACACGCCCGGCGCCTTAGACGAAATCAGGATCGGGCCGTCTGTTTCGCCGCAGCATATAGCCGGCGCTGAGCACGATCGCGATCCCCGTCAGCCCGGCGAACAGCCAGATCAGCTTGTGGTGGGCCGTATCGAGCAGGGCTGCAATGAAAGGATCGCTGACGATGATATCCCCGGCGATCCAGCCGAGCAGGGCGGCGCCCGCCCAAATCACGATGGGAAAGCGCTGCACCGTGGCCAGCACCAACGCCGCGCCGGCCA
Source organism: Methyloligella sp. ZOD6 (assembly GCA_050110875.1). Lineage (GTDB taxonomy): Bacteria > Pseudomonadota > Alphaproteobacteria > Rhizobiales > Methyloligellaceae > Methyloligella. The sequence goes on along the minus strand of CP188828.1, from coordinate 390,814 downwards.
TGATGAGCGGGATGCTCACTAGCAATCCGAAGATCAAAAGCTCCACCGTGCCGCGGGCGGCGGCGGCGATTGCGATGACATTGTCCAGGCTCATCACGATATCGGCCACGGCGATGATCCGGATCGCGCGCCAAAGCGTCTCCCCGGATTCCACGGCGGTATCGTCCGCGGCGGTATCCGGGGCCAGCAGCTTGATCGCGATCCAGAGCAGCAGCCCCCCGCCGGCGATCTTCAAATAGGGCACCGTCATGAGCGTCGTGATGATGCCCGCGAAGGAAACACGCATGGTGATTGCCACGCCCGTGCCGAGCACCAGGCCGGAAAGACGCTGACGCGGAGGAAGCGTGCGACATGCCAAGGCGATCACGACGGCATTGTCGCCGGAGAGCAGCAGATCGATCCAGATGATTTGGAAGACGGCAACCAAGAAGGAAGGATCGTCCAGTGACATACCGGCGTTGCCTCTCTTTCCATCTAACGGACAGTCGGACCGGGCTTTTGCGGAACGCCCCTTCCGCTGGATATTTGCTGCATAGAAAAACAGCAACCGTGCGATTGGCTATAGATAGGATCTCAAGCAGCCCTGTTGTAGCCATCGCCTCCAGCCGTCTTTCATCCGAAGCGACATCGGATGGGAAAGGCTTGCAGAGAAAAATCGGATGGGAAAGGCTTGCAGAGAAAAGCTGGCGACACGTCGGTCACGACATTGTGGCGAGCCTGCCTTAAGCTCATGGCGCGGACCGAACGAATCAGGCAGCAATCTTTCGACACAGAAAAGGGGGGATTTTCCGATGGAAAATTTCGATCCGGCGATCGTCAATCCACTGATTGCGCTCATCGCAGGCGTCATCATTCTGCTCGTGCCACGCATGCTCGCTTATATCGTCGCCATCTATCTCATCATTGTCGGCATTCTCGGTTTGGCGGCTCATCTGTAGCCAGCGGCCGAAAAGAATTGTTACAAGACGCAACTAGCTTGGCCGCGCCGCATCACCTATAGTCTCTGCGGTGCGGTCGAGCGGGTCGTTCGCCGCCCGGCATCGGGGGAAGCGTCTCTCTTTGCGGGAGAACCGGGCCGGCTTCACCTTGACTTTGTCGCGGTCATGACCTTTGTCGCGGTAATGTCTGGCCGCAGTTGACAGCCGTCTCGCTGGCGGCATGATGCGAATCATATTTCGGACTCATTTGCGCCATGCTTCGCGCAAGTGGGAGGTTTGGACGGCAGGGACCCAAGCCAAGCAGCGCTCATGGAGGGATGGAAGATCCATGTCGGTTCGGCCGACCCTGTTGTCTTTGGGTTTCGTAAGTTTATTGCCTCTTCTCTTCGCAGCCGGCGTGGTCATCGACCAGTGCAGGGCGGAGCCCGATCCCGTTCGGTCTGAGGCCGCCACCGCTGCGCAAGCCGCGGAGAATGCATCCAATCCCGCCGACAAATCCGAAACGCAAAAACCGTCCAAGCCCGTGACCAGCGGCCGCGCCGCGCCGGACAAGCCTGACGCCTCCGATGCTGCCGACAAGAAGGGGACGGAAGAGAGTGCCGGCGAGCAAACCGCCGCGGAGAAAGCGGCCGAAGAGGCCGCCAAGGTGGAGCCCTATCGTTGGACGGCACGCCGCAGCGAAAACAAGATCAAGCTGCGTGGCGCCGTGCCTTCGGAAAAAGATCAACGTACGATCGTCGGTATGGCAAAGGCGCATTTTGCCGATCTGGATATCGATGACGGCATGAAGATCACCGGTGGCGCGCCGCCCAAGGAGCAGTGGCTGAGCGCCGTCAGCTTCGCGCTCAAGCAACTGACCCATATCAAGAGCGGCAATGTCAGGCTTTCCGACGCGGCTCTGACCATCGACGGCAAGGCCAAGACGGCCGACGACTTCGCCGAGTTGCAGGAATCCTTGCACGGGCCGCTGCCGACAGGGCTCAGCGTCCAGAAAATCGCCGTCGCGCCGCCTGTTGCCGAACCGTTCGTATTCACCGCCGCCCTCAACGGAAACATCCTGACCCTTGCCGGCAATGTCCCGAATGCCGAAATGCACGCCCATTTGAAAGAGCTTGCGGGGAATGCATTCCGGGGGCTGGCCATGGACGATCAACTGGTGATCGCGTCCGGTGCGCCGGAGAACTGGGAGGCGGCGGCTCTGGCGGCGCTCGCCGCGTTGAGCCGCTTGCAGGAGGGCAAGGTCACCTTGTCCGATGACGCTCTCCAGATCGACGGCACCGCGGCGGATAAGACGACAGCCACGGATCTGTCCTATCAGCTCAGGCGGGATCTGCCGTCGCCCTTCCGCTCCTCGGAGAACATCCGCTGGAGAGAGGCGGGCAACTCGAACGATATCGCGAGCAAGATCATTCCGCGCATCAAGGAAATCGTCGATGGCCGCGACACGGCGCTCCCGAGCGTCCTGCCGTCGCTGGAAACGCCATCTGCGCACTGAGCCGACCCGGCTCTTGTGGAATGCAATAATCCTGCAATATGCAAGCCGAATACCTGTCGGAGCGGTCAGTCACCGCTTCCAATGTCGAACAAGCTAAAATGCAAGTGGGGGCACATGAACGAACTAACCGTAACGATCGTGATTCTGGCGCTCGTCGTGGGAGCGCTGGTGATCGTGAGCGGGCTCTATGCCAAGCAGCAGCGGGCGAAAGGTCCCATCGGCGGCGAGCCTGCCAAAAAGACCGTGGCGGAATCTGCGAACGCCGCAAGCAAGGCCGAAACGGCATCGCCGGAAGCGGCCACGCCAACAGCCACGCCCGCCGAAAGCGATCAGCCCAAACCCGCATCCCGTAGCAGCAGCGCAAGGAGGAGCACGGCGAAATCCGGCACGGGCCGGCGCACCGCCTCCAAAAGCGCATCGGCCAAATCGTCCACGGCGCAGACATCCGGCGCCGCGGCATCGAGAGCGAAACCGTCATCCGCCGGAAGCGCGGCGACGAAAAGCGCCGCGAGCAAACCCTCGTCTGCCAAAAGCGGAACGGCAAAATCGGCCACGACAAGATCGCGGAGCACCAAGAGCGGCACAGCCAAAACCGGCACAGCCAAGACCGGAACAGCTAAGTCAGGGGCCGCCAAAACCCGCACGACGAAGACCGGTGCAGCCAAAACCAGCACGGCCAGAACCAACACGACAAAGTCCAACACAACAAAGACCGGCTCTGCAGCAACTGGCGCGACCAAGTCGGGAAGCCGTACGACCGCCGCGAAGTCTGCCGGCCGGAGCGGAAGCAAGACCTCGCAAGCCAAAAGCGGCTCGACGAGACGCGCCTCGGCGAGCCGCACCTCCCGGCAGCGCACCACGCCGCCTGCACCGAGCAGCGAAAGCTAGGGCTAACCGCGTATGAAAGGATCGTTCGCCGTTAGAAACTGGGCGACGATCTCGATCGAGCGTCGATCCTTCAGCATCGGCGCATGGCCTTCGCCCGCGATGATCTCGGATTCCAGATTGGGGTGCAGCTCGGCCATTCTCTCCAGGGTCTCGGGTGAGAGAATGTCGGAGTTTTCGCCGCGAAGCGCCAAGGTCGGAAAGGGGTAGAGGCCGGTGAACGCGAGCCATTGCTCCGTACCGGGCTGGCTCAGATCGATCCCTTCGAATGCCTTCCCAAGGTCGGGATCGTAGCTCCGGGCCGGCTTGCCGTCCTCCTCGTTGAAGATGGCGCGCGCGACCTCCTCCCATTGCGCAGGCTCGATGGCGGGGAAGTCGCGCTCGTTCATCTCACGCACCAGCGCGGTCGCATCCTCCCAGCTCTCCGGTGTCGGCGTCTTTCCCAGATGGCCCAGGATGCGCGCCAAACCGCGGCTCTCGATCACCGGACCGATATCGTTCAGCACCACCGCGCCGATGGCTGCGGGGCGCAAGCCTGCCATGGCCATGGCGATCAGTCCGCCGCGCGAGGTGCCGATGATTGCCGCCTGGTGCACACCGGCAATGGCCATGAAATCCAGCGTGTCGTAGAGTTCGACCAGCGGGGTGTAGTTCTCCCAGTCCCGGTCCCATTCCGAAAGCCCGCGCCCGCGATAGTCTATCGCGTAGACATCGCGCGGCCGCTTTGAATCGGTGGCAAGGGCAACGGCGAGATCGTGGAAATCCCGCCCGTTGCGGGTGAGGCCGGGCAGGCAGATCGCGGGGCGTGCGCCCCGATCCGCAGCCGGGTAATGGCGGGCATGCAGCTGCAAGCCGTCGCTCGCGGTGAAATAGATGTCCCGCCACAGCTCGCCGTCTGGCGTGGGCATGAGCGAAGGCCTCAAATCAGGGGTGGGAAGATCTCCAAACCGTGCCGGCAGGACGCCATTGACGCATCGCCAGTGTTAAGCAAAGCCGGCGCGGCGGCAAGGTGCCAGAACCCGTCATCCTTAGAAATCGATGCCGGCGTCTTCTACTCGGAGCTGGCCTGCACCCGCACCATGGAGCCCTCCGTCGCCGTCGACGCGGTAGAGGGTTGCGTGCGTCCGCGATTGAGGTCCTGCCAGAGTTGCAGCGCTTTCTCCTTGCCGTGCAGCCGCGAGCGGTAGAGCTGCAGGCTCTCCATGATCTTGACCACGTAGTGCCGGGTCTCGGTGAAGGGAATGCTCTCCACCCAGTCGATGGGATCGACACTGGGATCGCGCGGATCGCCGAATGCCTCGACCCATTGAGTGACCCGGCGTGGGCCGGCGTTGTAGGCCACCAGCGCCAGGAAATAGGACCCGTCGTAGTTCTTGATCAGATCGCCGAGATGAGCCTCGCCGAGCTGCACGTTATAGGCCGGCTCGGTCAGGCGGGAGGCTGAGTATTTGACGTTGAACTGGCGTGCCACAAGCTTTGCAGTGGAGGGCATGAGCTGCATCAGCCCCCGCGCCCCGACAGGGCTCTTGGCATCGGCGTTGAACTCGCTCTCCTGGCGGGACAGCGCATGGACGAGCGCCACGTCCACCTTGTCGCTGAGTCGCACGAAATTCGGGATCACCCCGATCGGGAGGGCGTACTCGCCGACCGGCATGTCCCGATTGAAGGCGATCTTGGCGAGCCGGATGCTGATCTGCCGGTTGCCGGTCTGCCGCGCAAGCTCCGCCAGCAGCACCACCTCGGCGGGCGATTCCAAGGTCCTGGCGAGGGCGATGAAGAAATAGGGCATCAGCGCTTCGTAATCCGTCGCCATGGCAACCCCGATGGCGCGGACCGCATGACGCGAGGTGAAGCGACGGACATCCTCTTCCGTCGGCACCGGCGTCGACGTCACCTCCAGCCGGGCCGGAGCCGCATCCAGCGCCTGGCGCCCGAGCTGCCCGTAATAATGCTGCGGGAAGCGCGCCGCGGCAGCGAAATGGAGCAGCGCCGTTCGCCGGTCGCCCAGCGCCTGGGCCGTGCGGCCCATCCAGTATTCGGCCCGCGAGCGGGTCTTGGAATCGTCCGCCACCGAGCGGAGTTTCAGGAAATGGGTGAGGGCGTCCTTAGGCTTGTCGAGGAACCGCAGAGCGATCCATCCGGCTAGGAACTCCGCCTCTGCCAGAAGCTCCGGGTCGTCGATCGGGCCATGACCGGCCGCGATCTGATATGCCGTATCGTAATGGCCGAGCCGCAGCGCCATCCGGCAATTCACCCGCCGCTCAATCCACCATTCGTCCAGATCGCCGAGCTCGGCCTGATCGGTCGGGGCGGAGAGCATCAGCTTCCAGGCCTCTTCCTCCCGCTCGTTGCGGCGCAGATACTGGATCCGGTTGAAGAGCAGGCCGACATCGTCCTTCCGCTCCTTTTCCGGTATCGCGTCCAGCAGCTTTCCGGCATTGCTTCGCCGCTTCAGAACGGCGATCCGTGCCTCGATCTTCTTCTGCTCCGCCTTCGGCATCAGCTTGGCGACACGGTTGGCATCGTCGACCAGGCTGGAATCGTCGGGATAGATCAGCATGTCGATACGTGCCCGATGATCGTCGTCGTCGAGCATCTTGCCGAACTCGGCGAGGATCTTCTTCTCCGTCCGTTCCTCAAGAAGATGCTCGCGCCAGGCGGAGACGACCATGACTTTGGCCTTCCCCTTGTCGCCCAGCTTGAGATAGGTGCTGGCGAGCGCCGCCTTGCCGGCCCCGGTCTCAGGCGGCGAGCCTTCGAAAAAATCGGTGACCTCTTTCGAATCCGCATCGGAGAGGAAAAGCTGCCGCTCCGCCGCTTCGCGGAGATCGTCCAAGGACGGCCAGTTCGGATGGGTTTTGCGGAACGCCTCGATCGTACGGGCATCCGCCGGCGGGTTCTCGCTGCGATAGGCGTACCAAGTCGCGAACTCCTTGGCGGACGGATCCTGCAAGCGCTCGATCGCCTTGCCAGCCTCTTCGCCGCGGCCGGAATAGGCCGAGCTGATCGCATCGGTCACATGGGCGATATCGGAATCGCTGAGCTTGTAATCGAGGATCGGCTTCAGCATGGCCGCATAGTCCGGCCCATCGTCCTTGCGCTTGTCCGCCGTGGCGGAGGCCGTGTCCTTCTTATCCTCGGTATCCGCCTGTTCAGTCAGCCGGGGATTGCGGACGGGCAGCGAACCCGTCGTCTCCGCCGTCTTGTCTTCGTCGGCGTCCTTCCCGGCGGTTTTGCTATCGGCGCTGGCATTGGCGCCGTTGTCGCTCTTATCCGCGGTCAGTTTGGGATTGCGTTCGGGCAACACGACACCATCCGCAGCGCGCGCAGGCAGCGGCGCGACGGCCAGGGCAAGCATAGTAATGACAAGCGCGCGGACGCCGATGCGTTTCATCCTGTCAGTTCTCTACCGCTTGGCCCTCTACGCTGCGCGGTCGGCCTGCTGAGTCGGGTAGATGCCGCGCCGACCCGATGGTAACAATTTTCGGAGTTTCTTGGTCAAGAATGTCTGAAAATGCGTCCGAAAGATGGAGTAGCGTGGGCTTCAGGCATGTTTTATGCCAAAGCTTGCTGCGCGCTGTCTGAATCCCTATTGTCCGGCATATTTTTCAGACATCCGGCCGCCGGCCCGGCAATCTCTCAAATCAGCTCAGGAGTGCTTTCGTGTCCCGCTCTCGTTTCCAGGGTTCGATCACGGCTTTGATAACGCCGTTCAAGGATGGCGTGCTCGATCTGGATGCCTATCGAAAACTTATCGATTGGCAGATCGAGCAGGGCACCCAAGGGCTGGTCCCGGTGGGCACCACCGGAGAATCGCCGACCCTCAGCCATGCCGAGCACGACAAGGTGATCGAGGTCTGTATCGAAGCCGCCGCGGGGCGCGTGCCGGTCATTGCCGGCACCGGCTCGAACTCCACGACCGAGGCGATCCGGCTCACCTTGCATGCCAAGAATGCAGGCGCCGACGCGGCGCTGATCGTGACGCCTTACTACAACAAGCCGACCCAGGAAGGCCTCTATCTGCATTTCAAGGCGATCAACGACGCCGTCGATCTGCCCATCATCATCTACAACATTCCGCCCCGCAGCGTCGTCGACATGTCGGTCGAGACCATGGCGCGGCTCGCCAAGCTGCCCAACATCATCGGGGTGAAGGACGCGACCGCCAATCTCGCCCGCGTCAGCCAGCAGCGCATGGCCATGGGACCGGATTTCATCCAGCTCTCCGGCGAAGACGGCACTGCGCTCGCCTTCAACGCCCATGGCGGTGTCGGCTGCATTTCGGTCACCGCCAATGTCGCGCCGAAGCTCTGCTCGGAATTTCACAATGTCTGCCTGAAGGGCGACTATAAGCGCGCCCTGGAGATTCAAGACAAGCTGATGCCCCTGCACGAGGCGCTGTTCGTCGAGTCCAATCCGGGCCCTGTGAAATACGCCGCCGAGCGGCTCGGCCTGTGCAGCCGCGAGACCCGTCTTCCGCTCGCGCCGGTGATGGAGTCGACCCAGCGGCGCGTCGACGAAGCCCTGATCAAGGCGGGGCTCATCTCCGGCTGATCGTCTAAGGTCCGACCCATGGCCACGAAACGCGGGACGAGTAAGACCGTCGCCGAGAACCGCAAGGCACGCTTCAACTACGAGATCGGCGATACCCTGGAAGCGGGTATCGTCCTCGAAGGCTCCGAGGTGAAATCCCTGCGGAACGGCAAGGCGAATATTGCCGAGTCCTATGCCTCGGCCGAGGGCGGCGAGATGTGGCTGATCAACTCCCACATCGCCGAATACGCCCAGGCCGGTCGGGAGAACCACGATCCCAAGCGCCGCCGCAAGCTGCTGCTCCATAAGAAGGAGATGGACAAGCTCGCCGGCGCCATCCAGCGGGAAGGCATCACCGTCATCCCGCTCACCCTCTATTTCAACTCCCGCGGCATCGCCAAGGTGAAGCTCGGCGTCGGCAAGGGCAAGAAGCTGCACGACAAGCGCGAGACCGAGAAGAAGCGGGATTGGGATCGCCAGAAAGCCCGCCTTCTGCGCGAGCGCGGCTAGGCCGGCAACGTCCATGCGCAAGGGATTGGAGCTGCCACCCGTCGCGCTGCCGTCCAGCCATGGCGGGACGGTCGATCCGGGCCGTCTTGCGGGAAGGGCGCTCCTGATCCTCTATCCGTGGACCGGACGGCCGGGCACGCCGAACCCGCTCGATTGGGATGATATCCCCGGCGCCCATGGCTCGACGCCCGAGCTGGAAGGGTTTCGCGATCTGCATGCGCGCTTTGCGGACATCGGCATATCGCTCTTCGCCGTCAGTCGCCAGGACACGGCCTGGCAGCAGGAGCTCGCCGAACGTCTTGGCCTGCCGTTCCCGATCCTGAGCGACGCCGACGACCGCCTCTGGCCGAAGCTGGAAGCGGAGACCTTCGAGACGGGCGGGGAGATCTATCTGAAACGCACGACGCTTCTGATCTCGGACGGACATGTCGAAGAGGCCTTCGCCGACATCTCGGACCCTGGCGGCCATGCGGCGGAGCTTTTGACGCGACTTGCCGGCTAGCTCTTCCCGAGCCGTGCGGCGATCCCGTCGATGACGCTTTCGAACATCTCCGTGGTCAGCACGCCCGTGTTCGTGTTGTAGCGCGAGCAGTGATAGCTATCGACGAGGGTGAGCCCGTCCACGTTATGCACGGCCCCATGGCCGAACGGCGCGTCCTTGAGCTTCAGCCCGAGCGTCCGGACCACGCTGTCATGGGCGATCCGTCCCAGGGCCAGGATCACCGCGACCTGCGGCAGGGATGCAATGCGCGCGGCCAGGAATTGCCGGCATTCCTTGATCTCCACCGTTGTCGGCTTATTGGCCGGCGGGACGCAGCGCACCGCATTGCTGATCATGCAATCGACGAGCTGGAGAGCCTGCGGCTGTTCCGGCACGTGCTGCCCTGTCGCAAAGCCGAACTTCATCAGCGTCGGATAGAGCAGGTCGCCGGCGAAATCGCCCATGAAGGGAACCCCCGTCCGGTTCGCCCCTTGCAGGCCGGGTGCCAGCCCCACGATCAGAAGCCGGGCGTCCGTCTCGCCGAAGGAGGGCACCGCGCCATTGAACCAATCGGGGTGCTTGCAGGCGTTGTCTTGCCGGAATTCGACCAGCCGAGGACAGAGGGGGCAGTCTTCGCCCGGTTCGGGAGATGCGCCGTGTTCCGCCGCGCGGGCCTGAACCGCGCTGGTCATTTCTTGCCGGCGAGTGGTGCGTCGTCACCCGCATCGCGCTTGGCGAGCTTGCCCAGTCCCGACCAATCGATATCGCCGGCGCCGGCCGCCATCAGGGTCAGATAGCGTTCGGCAATCAGGGAGGCCATGCCCATGGGCACCTGCAGATCCGCCGCCGCTTCAAGTGTCAGACTTAAGTCCTTATGGCCCAGACGTGCCGCGAAGCCCGGCGGCTCGTAGCGCTCGTCGGCGATCAGCCCGCCATAGGTTTTGTGGATCGGGGCGGAGAACAGCGTGTCGCTCAGAAATTCCAGATAGGTATGAGGGGCGATGCCGGCCTTGCCGACCAGGGCGAAAGCCTCGGCGAAGGATTCGATCGTGGCCGCGATCAGGAAATTGCCGGAGAGCTTGACCAGATTGGCCTTGGCCGGCTCCTCGCCGAAAAAGAATGTCCGCTGGCCGAGCGTCTCGAAGATGGATTGGCAGAGATCCAGCACCTCGGCGGGGCCGGCCGTCACGATAAACAGCTTGGCGGCCGCGGCGGCATCGGGCCGGCCGAAGACCGGTGCGGAGACGAATTCCTGTCCGGCCTCCCCATGGGCGGCCGCCAGCTTCTTGGCCAGTGCCATGCTGATGGTGCTCATGGAAATATGGGTGGAGCCTTTCGGCAGCGCGGCAACGATGCCGTCCTCGCCGAATGAGACGTTTTCGACGGCCCGGTCGTCGGAGAGCATGGTGATGACGATCTCGCCACCGGCGGCCTCTGCGGGCGTGCTCGCCAGCATGGCCCCTTTTGCGACCAGATCGTCGGCCTTCGACGCCGTGCGGTTATAGACTGTCAGGGGCTTTCCGACCGAGAGAAGATGCGGAGCCATGGCGCTGCCCATGGAGCCGAGCCCGATGAAACCGATTTTCATAACGTGCGGCCTCTAAGCGAAAATTGTCAGGTAACCGAGGGAGCCGGCAGGTTGGGTCTTCGCAAGCCGAGCTTTCGCAAGTCGAGCTTTCGCAAGTCAGGCTTGGAGGGGTCAGGTCTCGATGAGATCGTCCGATTCGAAAGTGTCGTCATTCTCCCCATCCAGATCGGAACGCTTCCGAGGTTCTTTGTGCGGCCGTTCGTTCGGGTCGCGGCCGATATCGTCTTGCAGATCGGCGAGATCGATGAACTGGTCGGCCTGCCGCCTGAGCTCGTCCGCCACCATAGGGGGATTCGTCACGAGCGTGGAAACCACGCTTACCCGGCGGCCCCGATGTTGCAGCGCCTCGACCAGCGAACGGAAATCGCCGTCGCCGGAGAACAGGACGATATGATCGAGATATTCGGAGAGCTCCATGGCGTCCACCGCGAGCTCGATATCCATATTCCCCTTGATCCGCCGCCGGCCCGCCGCATCGGTGAACTCCTTGGTCGGCTTGGTGACCATGGTGTACCCGTTATAATCGAGCCAATCGATCAGCGGACGGATGGAGGAATATTCCTGCTCGTCGGCGAGCGCGGTGTAGTACAGCGCACGCACCAGCCGGGCTTTCGAGCCGAACAGTGCGAGAAGTCTCTTGTAATCAATATCGAAACCGAGCGCTTTCGCCGCCGCATAAAGATTGGCGCCGTCCACAAAGAGGGCTACGCGCTCCGTGGCGTAAAATTGCATTGAATCTCCTATCCAGCGATGTAAACGCGAAAATCGCGAGCGAGTTCATGACACTCTTGAATCAATCCATTTCACCGCAGGAGAAGTTCCATCCTGGGGGCGAGGCGTGAGGCGGGGAAACGTATTCGTTGCGCTCGGCGCCAATTTGCCGGGGCCCTGGGGAACGCCGCTCGAAGCGGTGAAGCGCGCCGCCGCGGAGCTGGATCGGGCCGGAACCAGGCTCGTTCGCCTCTCGCCGATTTACGAAAGCGCGGCCATCGGCCAGCCCGGCCAGCCGCCTTACGTGAACGCTATCGCCGAGATCGCCACCCATCTGCCGCCCGAATCCCTCTTGCGGAAATTGAAGCGTCTAGAGTCAAGGGCAGGGCGTCGGGGCAGAAACGCACCCTGGGGCGCCCGCAATCTCGATCTCGATATCGTGGATTACGACGGCCGTATCTCGGGCTGGCACGGCAGCACCCCGATCATGGCCGAGGCCGGTCCCCGCAGGCTCACGCTGCCCCATCCCCAAGCCCATCTGCGGCCCTTCGTCCTGGTGCCGCTCGCCGATATCGCCCCGGATTGGAGGCATCCCGTGCTCAAGCGCTCCGTAACCCAGCTTCAAGCAAGCGTGCCGGGTGGGACGTCAGATGACGGATTGAGACGGCTGGTAGGCGCAAAGCATTGACCAAGACGACCGGCAGTGTCTCAGTTTGAAATTGGGGGGCATCGTCTTGTACGCTGCGGGCAGCAGGTATTAAGTATAGAATAAACCTATCCTGCCAAGGGAGGAATCCGATGCGCACGACTGTGGCCGCTCTGACGCTTGCTGCTTTATCGCTCCCATACCCTACGGATGAAGTCTTAGCCGAGAAGGGGGAACATAAAATTTACATGGACGCTATCGGCAACGTCAAAGCCAGCGAACAAGGAAAGGCTGGACAGGGAACAGCGACCAATACAAAGCCTAAGGTCCATTCGGTTGAACCTGGCTCGGTTCAAACAACCCCGAAGCAGTGACGATGCCGAAAGGACCTAAAGGCTAGAAGCGACCGGCTGACGTGATCGGTAACGCCGTGCGCGTTATGTAGATCGCCACCAGACGGCCGCATCCCTTGCGTTCGCGCGCTCAACCTTCTAAATAGGGCGCAACTCTACGACTCCCGAAAAAGGAAGAATCGATGGCACGCGTTACCGTCGAAGATTGCGTCGACAAGGTCGAAAACCGGTTTGAGCTCGTGCTGCTCGCCAGTCACCGCGCCCGCACCATTTCCGCCGGCGCGCCGATCACCGTCGACCGCGACAACGATAAGAACCCGGTCGTCGCCCTGCGCGAGATCGGCGATGGCCAGATCTCTCCGGACGATCTGAAGGAAGATTTCATCCACTCGATGCAGAAATATGTCGAGGTGGACGAGCCCGAGGCGGATGCCGTTCCCGACATGCAGTCGGACAGCCGTCCGCTGCTCGGCGCCGACGATCAGTCGATCGATACCCAGATCGACAAGATGAGCGAAGAAGAGCTGCTGCGCCGTATGGCGACTCAGGCGCCGTCGGATGGCTCCAATGCGGGTCCGCGGTCCCGCTAGACCGCGTTTCCAAGTGGCGATGCGCCGCGTCGGTGCGGCCCACGATATCGACCGGCCGATGCCCCGCGCATCGGCCGGCTTTTCGGCATGCGCATCCGCGGCGATTGGATCGCCGGGCTTTCAAAGCGAAAATTTACTGGCCATCTATAGTCTGCCGCGACAAAGCGGTGGAGGTGTACCCGCGCCATGATGCGCCAATATGAGCTTGTCGAACGCGTTCTCAGCTATGAGCCCAATGCAGACGAGGCACTACTGAATCGCGCCTATGTCTACGCCATGCGCGCCCATGGCAATCAGCGCCGCGCCTCGGGCGATCCGTTCTTCTCACACCCGCTCGAAGTGGCCGCGATCCTCGCCGATATGCGCCTCGACGATGCGACCATCGCCACGGCGCTGCTTCACGACACCCTGGAAGACACCCAGACCACCCGCGACAAGATCGATTCCCTGTTCGGCGACGAGATCGGCTCCCTGGTCGAGGGGCTGACCAAGATCAAGAAGCTGGATCTGGTCACCAAGAAGGCCGAGCAGGCGGAGAATTTCCGCAAGCTCCTGCTCGCCATCTCCAGCGACGTCCGCGTGCTCCTGGTCAAGCTCGCCGACCGTCTGCACAACATGCGCACGCTGCAGTACATGAAGCCGGCCAAGCGCAAGACCGTGGCCCAGGAGACCATGGATATCTATGCGCCGCTCGCTGGCCGCATGGGCATGCAGTGGCTGCGCGAGGAGCTGGAGGATCACGCCTTCCGATGGCTCCATCCGGACGCCTACAAGGCGGTGGTCAAGCGGCTGAAGACCTTGCGTGAAGACCATCAAGGCCTGATCGACGAGATTCAGACGGCGCTGACCGAGAAGCTCGAGGAAGCCAAGGTCAAGGCCACCGTCGTGGGCCGAGAGAAGAAGCCCTACGCCATCTGGAGCAAGATGGAGCGGAAGCAGATCAGCCTCGAGCAGCTTTCCGACATCTATGGCTTCCGCGTCGTGGTGGACGAGATGGCCGATTGCTACCGGGCGCTCGCTGTGGTGCATACGAGCTGGCACATGGTGCCCGGCCGCTTCAAGGACTACATCTCCAACCCGAAGCCCAACGACTACCAGTCTCTCCACACCACCATCGTCGGCCCCGGTCACCAGCGCGTCGAGCTCCAGATCCGCACCGAGCAGATGCATCAGATCGCCGAATACGGCGTCGCGGCCCATGCCCTCTATAAGGACAATGCGAACGGCGCCGGCTACGTCGTCCCGCCCGCCGACAGCAACGCCTATCGCTGGCTTCGCCATCTCATCGAGATGCTGCAGGAGGGGGACAACCCGGAAGAGTTCCTGGAGCACACCAAGCTCGAGCTGTTCCAGGACCAGGTTTTCTGCTTCACCCCCAAGGGCCGGCTGATCGCGCTGCCCCGCGGTGCCAACGCCATCGACTTCGCCTATGCCGTCCATACCGATGTCGGCAACACCTGCGTCAGCGCCAAGATCAACGGCAGACCCATGCCGCTTGCCACGGCGCTCCGCAATGGCGACGAGGTCGAGATCATCTGCTCCGAGGGCCAGCAGCCTCGCCCGGCCTGGGAGAAGCTGGCCATTACCGGCAAGGCGCGCTCCAACATTCGCCGCGCCACCAAGGCGGCGGTCCGGGCCCAATACGGCGCGCTCGGCCGGCTCATCCTGCAGCGAACCTTCGACCGCCACGGCAAGCAATTCTCCGAAGAGGCCCTGCGCGAAGTTCTGGCGCGCCTGTCCCAGAAGACGACGGAAGACGCCATCGCCGCGGTCGGCCGGGGCGAGCTTCCCTCGGCGGATGTGCTGAAGGCCGTCTACCCGGAAGAGACCCCGCCGCAGCCGGCGCCGAAGCGCAAGCCCAAGATGAAGGGCGACGACGAGGGGTGGTTCGGCTTCGGCAAGGTGATGGGCCTGAAATTTCGCTGGCCCGGCGCCGGAAAGACCAAGCGCGATCCCCTGGCCGGCGTGCCGGTCCGTGGCGTGAGCGGCGATCTGCCGGTGCGCTTCGACGAGGGCGGTGCGGTGCCAGGCGACCGAATCGTCGGTATTCTGACCCCGGGCGAGGGGATCACGATCTATCCGATCCACTCCAAGGCCTTGCATGCCTATGACGAGGAGCTGGACCGCTGGATCGACGTGACCTGGGATCTCGACCAGGACAATCCGCAACGCTTCCCGGCCCGACTGGAGCTTGTCGTCTTGAACGAACCCGGCAGTCTCGCCCAGATCGCGGCGGTGTTCGCCGAGACCGACGGCAATATCGTCAATATCCGGATGACCAACCAGCTCCCCGACTACACGGAGATGACCATCGACGTGGATGTCTGGGATCTGAAGCACCTCAACGCCAGCATTGCCAAGCTCCGCTCGAAGGAAGTTGTCTCCAGTGTCGAGCGGGCAGGGGATTAGCCCTTGAAATGTCCAGGGGATTCGCCAACGGATCGTTCACCGTATATTGAATTGAAGCCCGAACCGGACCGGGAAGTGCCACAAATGCGCGGCACATTTTCCGCCGGCCTGTTTTCACGCGAGATTTAACCTAAATACGATAGGTCAAGCGCTCGGTTTTGCCACTTTTTGAGCGCGGTTCAGTGTTTTGAGGTGAGGATGCTGTTCAAGCGTCGTAATGCCGAATCTTTTTGGACGCGGGCCCGGGTGCATCTGTGGCCGCGTCGGAGCTGGTCCCGCTCGACCCTTTACGTCAAGCATAGGGTGACCCGGCTGAACGCCACGCCTCATGTGATCGCTCTCGGCTTTGCCGCAGGCTGTTTCGTATCCGCCACGCCTTTCGTCGGCTTCCATATGATCATGGCGGCGACCATTGCCTGGGTGATCGGCGGCAGCATTATCGCCGGCCTTCTCGGCACGTTCATCGGCAATCCGCTGAGCTATCCCTTTTTCTGGTATCTGAGCTTCAAGGTCGGCACGGTCCTGCTCGGGACGGCCGGAACCCATGGCCATACGGATTTCTCCGGCGAGTTCTTCTCCTCGTCCTGGGAGAAGATCTGGCCGATCCTGAAACCCACCATTGTAGGCTGTGTGCCGGTCGGGCTCGTTCTGTTCGCGATCTTCTACTTCGCCACGCGCTGGGCCGTGCAAGTCTATCAGGAGCGCCGCAAGCAGCGCTTTCAGCTTCGCCAGGTTCGGCGTGACCAGGCCATCGGGGCCCAATGAAGAGTCCCGTGCCAGACGACGAACATGTCCAATGACCTCTGAAGTTTCTCCCATCCGGCTCGGCATCAATGTCGATCACGTGGCGACCTTGCGCAACGCCCGCGGCGAGGTTCATCCCGACGTGGTCCGCGCCGCGCAACTTGCAATCGATTCCGGCGCCGACAACATCACCGCCCATCTGCGCGAGGACCGGCGTCATATCCGGGACGCCGATATTGCCGAGCTCGTCACCCTCTCGGCGCCTCTCAATATGGAGATGGCGGTCACGCCGGAGATGCTGCAGATCGCGCTCCGCACCAAGCCCCATGCGACCTGCCTGGTACCGGAACGGCGCGAGGAGCTGACCACCGAGGGCGGACTCGATGCCGAAAGCCAAGTCGAGACTCTGAAGCCCTTCGTCGCCAAGCTGCGCGAGGCGGGTATCCGGGTCTCGCTGTTCATCGACCCCGACGAGGCGCAGATTGAAGCGGCCGCGAAGATCGAGAGCGATGCCGTGGAGCTGCACACGGGCACCTATTGCGAAGCCGGCCTCGCTAAGGACCAAACGGGATTCGAAAGAGAGCTGGCACGCCTGGAGAAGGCGGCGCGCATGGCCTCGGAGGCGGGGCTGGAAGTCCATGCCGGTCACGGGCTCACCTATGGCACCGTCGGTCCCGTGGCCGCGATCCCGCAGATCGTGGAACTCAATATCGGCCATTTCCTCGTCGGCGAAGCCATCTTCGTCGGGCTCGGCGAGAGCGTCCGCCATATGCGCTGGCAGATGGATCGCGCCCGCCGGGCTGCGGGCGTGCCGGGCAAGATATCGGGCAAGGCGCCGGCGGACGAAACCCTATGATCATCGGCCTCGGCAACGACATCATCGACATCCGCCGGGTGGAGAAGACCATAGAGCGGTTCGGCGAACGCTTCCTCGACCGTATCTTCACCGATATCGAGCGGCAGAAATCGGATGCCCGCGCCGCCCGCGCCGCATCCTACGCCAAACGCTTCGCGGCCAAGGAGGCGTGCTCCAAGGCGCTCGGCACAGGCTTCCGAGAAGGCGTCTTCTGGAAGGATATGGGCGTGGTCAATCTCGTTTCAGGCCGTCCGACCATGGAACTGACCGGCGGTGCCTTGCGCGCATTGGAGCGGATCACGCCGGAAGGCCACGAAACCCGCATCGACCTCACCATCACCGACGACTTTCCCACCGCCCAGGCGATCGTCATCATCTCGGCCATCAAGACGTCCATGCAGGGCTGAATTGCGCAGCGAGGCCGATTTGCGCCGGCGTGGGCGAAGGTCTATAGGCATGAGCCTCGGGCCGGGCGACCTATTTTCAACGAGGAGATCATCCGCATGAGTGTCCAAGCGGAGCGGACGCAGCAGAAGAGCAGCTTTACCACCGTCATCATTCCGGCATTGCTGCTGGCGCTCTTCGTGCGCATTTTTCTGTTTCAGCCGTTCAATATTCCATCCGGCTCGATGATCCCGACGCTGCTCATCGGCGATTATCTCTTCGTCTCCAAATACAGCTACGGCTATAGCCGCTATTCGATTCCCTTCAGCCCGGACCTATTCTCGGGCCGCATCTTCGGCTCCATGCCGAATCGCGGCGATGTCGTCGTCTTCAAGCTGCCCACCGACAACGAGACCGATTACATCAAGCGCGTGATCGGCCTTCCCGGCGACAAGATCCAGGTCAGGCACGGCACTCTCTTCATCAATGGCAAGGAGGTGAAGAAGGAGCGGATCGAGGATCTGGCCTATGAAGGACCGACGGGGCGCGTGCGCAACCTGCCGCAATATCGCGAAACGCTGCCCAACGGTGTCAGCTACCGCGTGCTCGATACGGTGCAGGAGGGGATGAGCGACAATACCGAGGTCTATGAGGTGCCGGAAGGCCATCTCTTCATGATGGGCGACAACCGGGACAACTCGACCGATAGCCGCTTCCTCTCGGAGGTTGGCTACGTGCCGTTCGAGAACCTCATCGGCCACGCGCAGATCATCTTCTTCTCCCTCGGCGAGGGCGCCCATTTCTGGCAGGTCTGGAAATGGCCGACCGCCATCCGCGGCTCGCGGATCTTCGATCTGGTGCGCTAGGCTTGGCCGAGACGTCCGATAAGGCGCTTCAGGCGCTGGCTGCTCGTCTGGGCTATTCGTTCAAGGATCTCGAGCTACTCAAACTGGCATTGACTCATTCTTCGGCCCGCGCCGTCGATGCCGCCGATGACGACAACGAACGGCTCGAGTTTCTCGGCGACAGGGTGCTCGGCCTGGCCGTGGCCGAGCTGCTCACCAGCAGATTTCCGGAAGCGCGGGAAGGCGAGCTCGCCCGCTGGTTCAATCATCTGGTGCGCGCCCAGACCTGCGCGGACGTCGCCCAAGACTGGGATCTCGGCAAATATCTCGTGATGAGCGGTGGCGAGGCCGGTAGCGGAGGACGCAGGAAGATGACCATTCTCGCCAATGCCTGCGAGGCCGTGCTCGGCGCGATTCACTGCGACGGCGGCTACGACGTCGCGAAGGAGCTCGTCCACCGGGATTGGACGCCTCATTTGGGCGAGCTGGACGTTGCCGCGGCGGATGCCAAGTCGGTGCTTCAGGAATGGGCGCAAGGCCGAAAGCTGCCGCTGCCCCGTTATGTGGAGGTCGACCGCCACGGCCCGGATCACGCGCCGGAATTTACCGCCGAGGTGCAGATCGAAGGGCTGGATTCGGCCCAGGGCAAAGGCCCCAGCAAACGCGCCGCCGAGCAGGCCGCGGCATTGGCCGTTCTGATCCGTGAAGGCGTCTGGGACAGCGTCGAGCCATGAGCGAGAAGAACACGTTACATCCAAAAGCCGATAAGGCCGCCGAGGGAGAGCGCCGCTGCGGTTTCGTCGCCCTGATCGGTGCGCCCAATAGCGGCAAGTCGACCCTGACCAATGCCTTGGTCGGCGCCAAGATCTCCATCGTCACCCATAAGGCCCAAACGACGCGCGGGCCGGTGCGAGGCATTGCGCTTCAGGGCGACAGCCAGATCGTCCTGGTGGATACCCCGGGCATCTTCCAGCCCAAGCGCCGCCTCGATCGGGCCATGACCGCGACCGCCTGGGATCGGGCAGGGGATGCCGATCTTGTGCTGCTGGTGATCGATGCGCGCCGCGGGGCCGACGAGCAGGCCATGGCGGTGATCGAGAAGCTTGCCGATATGAAGGTGCCGGCAGCGCTCGCCATCAATAAGGTCGATCTCGTCAAGAAACCGAAGCTTCTGGGACTCGTGGCCGAGCTTGCCGCGGCTGGAAGCTTCGATCAGACCTTCATGATCTCGGCTTTGAACGGCGACGGCGTGGCGGATCTCAAGACATATCTTGCCGAGAGCATGCCGCCGGGGCCCTGGCTCTTCCCCGAAGACCAGCTCACCGATGCGCCG
The DNA here is from genome assembly GCA_050110875.1 of Methyloligella sp. ZOD6. Lineage (GTDB taxonomy): Bacteria > Pseudomonadota > Alphaproteobacteria > Rhizobiales > Methyloligellaceae > Methyloligella. Next base: position 371,513 of record CP188828.1, on the reverse strand, counting down.
CTCCGTCAGGCGGCCGCCGAGATCACCCGGGAGAAGCTGTTCCTGCGGCTCCACGAGGAGCTGCCTTATGCGCTCACCGTGGAGACCACCGAATGGAAGACCTTGCGGGACGGCAGCGCCAGGATCGAGCAGACCATCTTCGTCGAGCGCGATAGCCAAAAGAAGATCGTCCTCGGCGCCAAGGGGCAGACCATCAAGGAGATCGGCCAGGCCGCCCGTGCCGAGATCGCGGAGATCGCCGAGCAGCCCGTCCACCTCTTCCTCTTCGTGAAGGTCCGCGGACGCTGGGGCGAAGACCCGGAACGCTATCGCGAGATGGGGCTGGACTATCCGACCGAGTAGGGCCTAATCCGCCACATGGACTGGCGCGACGACGGCATTCTTCTCTCCACCCGGCCGCTTGGCGAAGCGAACGCCATCGCCGAGCTTCTGACCGAGCAGCACGGCCGCCATCTCGGCCTCGTGCGCGGCGGCCGCTCGCGCCGCCTCCGGCCGCTGCTCCAGCCCAGCAATCTGCTGCATATCACCTGGCGGGCGCGCCTGCCGGAGCATCTCGGCTCCGTCACCGTGGAGCTGATGCAGGCCTATGCGGCAGGGGTGCTGGACGATCCGGCGGCGCTGCTTTGCATCGAGTCTCTGACGTCCATGGCGCGCATGTTGCCGGAGCGCGATCCGCACCCGGCCCTTTATCACAGCGCCCGTGCCGTGCTCGAGGCGCTTGGAGACTCGAAGCTCTGGCCGGCGCGGCTGGTGCGCTGGGAGCTGGAATTCCTCGCCGATATGGGCTTCGGCATCGATCTGTCCGAATGCGCCGCGACAGGCACCACGGAAGACCTGGTCTATGTCTCGCCGAAATCGGGCCGGGCGGTCTCGAAACAGGCGGGCGAGCCATACGCGGATAAGCTCTTCCGCTTGCCGGCCTTCCTTCTGGACGAGGAGGCCGCCGCCGAGCCCGGCGACATCGTCGACGGCTTCCGCCTCTCAGGCCACTTCCTCGACCGGGATATCTACGCCCCCCACGGCGAGGCGCTGCCCGCCGCCCGCGAGCGGCTGATGCAGCGGCTGAAAACGTCGCCTTGAGCGCCAGCCCGCAATGGGCTAACCGGATTCCATGGGAAAAGACGTCACGCCGGATGATTCGGCGCCAATCGAGCCGATCAATCTGCGAGAGGCGCTGGAAGAGCGCTATCTCTCCTACGCGCTGTCCACCATCACGCAGCGGGCGCTACCCGATGCGCGCGACGGGCTGAAGCCGGTCCACCGGCGGCTGCTCTACGCCATGCAGCAATTGCGGCTCGCGCCCGAAGGCGAGTTCCGCAAATGCGCGAAGATCGTCGGCGACACCATGGGCAACTACCACCCCCATGGAAACCAAGCGATCTACGATGCGCTGGCCCGTCTCGCCCAGGATTTCGCCGTCCGCTATCCCCTGGTCGACGGGCAAGGGAATTTCGGCAATATCGACGGCGACAACCCGGCCGCCGACCGCTACACGGAAGCGCGCCTGACCGAAGTCGCCATAAGGCTGCTGGAGGGGATCGACGAGGACACCATCGATTTCCGCCCCAACTACGATGGGCGGGATACAGAGCCTGTCGTCCTGCCGGCGAATTTCCCGAACCTGCTGGCCAACGGTGCCTCGGGCATCGCCGTGGGCATGGCCACCAGCATTCCGCCCCATAATGTGGGCGAGCTCTGTGATGCCGCGCTCCATCTCGTCAAGTATCCCAACGCGACGGTCGAGAAGCTGGTCGAGATGGTGCCGGGGCCGGACCTGCCCACCGGCGGCATTATCGTGGAGCCGCGCGAGCAGATCGTCGAAGCCTATAAGACCGGCCGCGGCTCGTTCCGTGTCCGGGCACGCTGGGAACAGGAGGATCTCGGCCGCGGCGCGTACCAGATCGTCGTCACCGAGATGCCGTACCAGGTGCAGAAGGCGCGTCTCGTCGCCCGCATCGCCGAATTGCTGCAGCAGAAGAAGCTGCCGCTGCTGGCCGATATCCGCGACGAATCCACCGAAGAGGTCCGCCTCGTCCTGGAACCCAAGAGCCGCACCGTCGATCCCATCCTCTTGATGGAATCCCTCTTCAAGGTCACCGAGCTGGAAACCCGGCTGTCCCTCAACATGAACGTGCTGAGCCGGGGCCGCATCCCGAATGTCGTGAGTCTCCGCCAAGCCTTGCGGGAATGGCTCGACCATCGCCTCGAGGTGCTGGTCCGCCGCACCAATCACCGCCTGGGCAAGATCGATCACAGGCTCGAGGTCCTCGACGGCTATCTGATCGTCTTCCTCAATCTCGACGAGGTGATCCGCATCATCCGCGAGGAGGACGAGCCCAAACCGGAATTGATGAGGGCTTTCGAGCTGACCGAGGTCCAGGCCGAAGCGATCCTCAATATGCGGCTGCGCTCCTTGCGCAAGCTGGAGGAGATGGAGCTCCGCCGGGAACACGACAAGCTCTCCGAAGAGCGGAAAGAGCTGAAGGCGCTGCTGCAATCGGAAGACAAGCAGTGGAAGCGGATCGGCGAGGAGGTCAAGGAGACAAAGAAGAAATTCGGCCAGGAGACCGCCTTGGGGCGCCGGCGCTCGATCTTCGACGAGGCGCCGGAAGCCGATCTCGACCTGGTCGAGGCGATGATCGAGAAGGAGCCGGTCACCATCGTGCTCTCCGAGAAGGGCTGGATCCGCGCCATCAAGGGGCACCAGGCCGATATCGACGGGCTCTCCTTCAAATCCGACGACAAGCTCATGCGCGCGGTGAAGGCCTACACCACCGATACGCTGCTGGTCTTCGCCACCAACGGCCGGTTCTATTCTCTGCCCGCCAACAAGCTGCCCGGCGGCCGCGGCCATGGCGAGCCCTTGCGCCTGATGGTCGATATCGAAGGCTCGGCGGATGCGGTGGAGATGATAGTCCATCAGCCGGGCCGGAAGCTGCTGGTCGCAGGGACCGCCGGCTACGGATTCGTGGTGCCGGAGGACGAGGTCGTCGCCATGACCAAGAAGGGCAAGCAAATCCTCAATGTCCGCGGGGCCGACGAGGCGCTGCTCTGCGCGCCGGCGACCGGCGACAGCGTGGCGGCCATAGGCGAGAACCGGAAGCTCCTGCTCTTCCCTCTGAAGGATCTGCCCGAGATGCCCCGCGGCAAGGGCGTCCGCCTCCAGCGCTTTAGGGATGGCGGGCTCTCCGATGCCAAGACCTTCGCCAGATCCGAAGGGCTGAGCTGGGTCGACGGGGCCGGGCGCACCTTCACCCAAAGTTCCGAAGAGCTCGCCGAATGGTGGGGCGAGCGCGCCCAGGCCGGCCGCATGGCACCGCGCGGCTTCCCGAAATCCAACACGTTCGGGCCGCGCTTCAACGGGCAGAGCTAACGGCGGGGAAACGCCGAAGCGGCGCTAGAAATCGGTGAAGGTGGAAGCGAGCTTGCGGTCGGCGCAGGCGCCGCACCCTGAGGCATCCTTCATGGAACTGCTCTTTCCGTCGAAGCGCACCCAGCCCTTTGCGGTCAGATGCTCTTGCGGGTGAAAGCGGTTCTTGTAGCGCATCTTCCGTGCGCCCTCGATCCAATAGCCGAGATAGACGTATGGCAGGCCCAAGCTCCGCGCGTATTGGATATGCTCCAGGATCATGTAGGTGCCCAGACTCCTGGAATAGAGCTCCGGATCGAAGAAGCTGTAGACCATGGAGATGCCGTCGCTGAGCTGGTCGCAAAGGCACATGGCCACCAGCGGCGTCGCGCCGTCTCCTTCCGGATCGGGCTTCAGCCGGTATTCGCTGACGAAGGTCTCGACCACGCTATCCTCGACCATCAGCGAATAGTCGAGCACCGTCATCTCCGCCATGCCGCCATCGGCATGGCGTGAATCGATATAGCTGCGGAACAGGGAATACTGCTCGCTATCGGCGCAAGGCTCCCGCCGCTTCACCATCAGATCGCGATTGGCTTTCAGGTTTCGCTTATGAGAGCGCCGGAAATCGAATTCGTCGGCCACGATCCGCACCGGCACGCAGGCCGAGCAGGAATCGCAATAGGGCATATAGGCGATGTTCTGGCTGCGCCGGAAACCGCCCTTCAGCAGATTGTCGATCAGAAGATCGGGCTTGTCGGGAGTCAGATGGGTGAAGAGCTTCCGCTCGTAGCGCCCCGGCAGGTAGGGGCAAGGCTGCGGGGCGGTAATATAGAACTCGGGAAAATTGCTCTTGTGCTCAGTCACCTTGGCACTGCCTCAAGGGTCGCCTGGAAGAGATGGCAATCGGTAACGCCGAGACTCGAAGAACGTCTCTATTCGCGAAGTGTAGGGGATGATCGCGAACGAGAGCAATGCCGATCAGCCTCGTGGATGCCTAAGCCGCAGGCCGATCAGACATTTCGCACCGCAACAACGCCGGCAAAGATATCGTGCAGGCACCGCTTCTGCCGGTCGATCAGCGGCCACAGCAGGATCGGGAAGAAAATCGTCAGGGACAGCCAGAACAGCAGCGCGTGAAAGGCGCCGATCAGCGGCGTAACGGTCCCGCCGTGCCACATCTTCATCTTCACGCCCATGGTGCGCATGCCGATGGTGGCCTGGTTGGGACCGCCGACGGTCAGCGCATTGTAGCCGAGCCCGACGATCGGGAAGAGCGCGCCGATCAGGAGCCACGCCAGACCGAGGGTCAGCACGCCGAGAACCAGCGTCACCACGAAGGCGATCGCCCAGATGATCGCAATGATAATGGCGTCGATGATGAAGGCGGCGATACGCTTTCGCAGAACCCCTTCGAAGAGCTCCGGATGCGAGACGACATCGAAGGCCGGGTTGAAGGGCGTGCCCTGTTCGCGGGCCGGTGTCTGAGTGTCGCTCATGGGTCTCTTTCTCGAATCTCCGCTTGCGAGTGCAACTGCCATCATACCAAAAGATGGGAAACACGTCCGGCGAAACAAGCGAGGGACGCGACGCCTGGTGCCGAATTCCCCGTCCGCGAAAGGCCCGGCCCGACAGGACGGGAACAACTTGCCCGCGAGGCCGCACACCGGTTGCCGATCTTTTGGCGAGGCGGTAAATATTTTCCTCTAACGGAATCGGGAAGGGGGCCCGTTATGTTGCGCTGCGTAAATCGGTCTGTTCGTATCAGTCTTGTGCTCGCCGCAGGCCTCATGGGTCCGGTGCTTTTCGGACCCTCGGCCGCGAGAGCGGCCTGCAACGGTCCCATGGAAATCTTCACCGACAATTTCGAGGACGACGCCGGCGGCTGGGCTCTCAACGAAGCGGTCAAGATCAAGGGCGGCAATTTCACCTTGGACCTGCAGCCCGACGAGATGCAGGCCAATCTCAATATCAGCCACACGGTCAAGGAGAATGTCGATATCTGTGCCGACGCCGTTTGGCCGCCGGAGGAACCCGGCATTCTGGGCGCCGGCATCCTGTTCTGGGGCCAGGATTCGAAGAACTATTTCCAGTTCGGCATCCTGAACACGGGAAAATACTGGATCGCCCGGAAAGAGAACAATCGCTGGCAGGTCATCGTGCAGAACGTGACCTCGGAGGCCATCAAGACCAAGCCGGGCGAGATCAACACCCTGCGCGTAAAGGCGAACGGCGACCACGTGTCCTTCTTCGTCAACGACGAGAAGCTTCGCGAGCTCCGCGGCCAGCAGCCGAAGGGCGGTTGGCGCTTTGGCCTCAGCGGCGATAATTTCGACCGCCAGTCGGCCGAAGCCATCACCTTCTCCTCGGTGAAGGTCACCAACTAGATCGTCAAAGGTCTGCGGGTCAAAAAGAAGAGAAGGGTGAGGCTTAGCCTTCGGCCTTCAGCCGCTCGGCGACCTCGCGCGCGAAATACGTGAAGATCGCGTCGGCCCCGGCCCGCCGATAGGCCATCAGCGTCTCCATCATCGCCGTCTCCCGGTCGATCCAGCCGTTCTGCGCGCCGGCGGCGAGCATCGCGTATTCGCCGGAGGTCTGATAGGCGAAGGTCGGAATGCCGAAGGTCTTCTTCACCCGGTAGAGCACGTCGAGATAGGGCAGGCCGGGCTTGATCATCACCATATCGGCGCCCTCGGCGATATCGAGAGAGACCTCGCGGATCGCCTCTTCCGAATTCGCCGGATCCATCTGGTAGCTTTGCTTGTCGCCCTTCAGCATGGCGCCGGAGCCGACCGCATCCCGGAACGGGCCATAGAAGCCGGAGGCGTATTTCACCGCATAGGAGAGAAGCTTGGTGTTGATGTAGCCGGCCTCTTCGAGCGCGGTGCGGATCGCGCCGATCCGCCCATCCATCATGTCCGACGGCGCCAGGATATCGCAGCCGGCCTCCGCCTGGACCAATGCCTGACGCACCAGGATCTCAAGGCTGCGGTCGTTGTCGATCTCTCCATCCACCAGGATCCCGTCATGGCCGTGGCTGGTATAGGGATCGAGCGCAACATCGCAGATGATGCCGATATCGGGCACCTCCGCCTTGATGGCGCGCACCGCCCGGCAGATCAGATTGGCCGGGTTGCAGGCCTCGCTCGCCATCTCGTCCCGAAGCCCCATCTCCGTATAGGGAAACAGCGCGATCGCCGGCAGGCCGAGCGCAGCCGCCTCGCGCGCGGCCGAGATCGCCAGATCGATGGACAGCCGCTCCACCCCGGGCATGGTCTCGATCGCCTGGCGCGCCCCGTCGCCCTCGATCACGAAGAGCGGCCAGACGAGATTGTCGACGCCGAGATGGGTTTCCCGCACCAGACGCCGGCTCCAATCCTGCATCCGGTTGCGGCGCAGCCGCGTTGCCGGAAATCCGGGCTGCGCGGTGGCGCGCTGCTTCTCGCCGGCACGCTTGATACGCTCGGTACGGAGCGAAAGAGGTTTATCGTCGGAATGCGGCATGACTTCTGATGACTTGGTTGCTCGGCAGGCTGAAATCTAGAGATTTTCTAAAACTAGCACTCCGATCAGCGCCGCACCACAACCCGTTGCCATTAGGGTTTCGATCCCACCACCAGCTTGCCCCGCCTCATTGGCAATAGCTGCTGCGCCGCTCGATCATGTCGAAATGAAAATGGGACTTGTGGGCTGCATTCGCCTTCGGTCCCAGCACGGTGCCGAAATGATCGCAGGCACCGGCATGAATACGCACCATGAATTGGCCCGCAGCATCGGGCTTCGTCTCGAGCGGCGGCTCGAGCGGTTCTTCCGGCTCTTCTACAGAGGGCTCTTCTACAGAGGATGACTGCGCCGACGGCGTGGCGGCCATGGCCTGCGGTTCGATCCGGGCCTTCATCACCTCCAGAATCTGCTCTCCCACCACCCGCGCCATGGAGACGGATTCGGTTTTCTTGGCGCTCTCGACCGTGCGCAAAGCCACGGTTTGGAATTTGGGGCCCTTCATTCCGAGAGCCTCGTTCATCCTCTTCTCCGCCGCCTCGGCCGCGGCGAGCATTTCCGGATTGCGCTCGGGCAGGGGCGGTGTCTCGGCAAGGAGCTTGTCGGAGAGCTGTCCCGCCTTCGGCCACGAGCCGGCCAGCGCCACGGTCGTTTCCGATTGCAAAGTGAAGACCGAGATATCGAGGGCGTTTGCGAGCGCATGCTCGCTCAGCTTGCCGCCCGTCTTCCCGTAACGGTTCCGGCAGTGATAATCGGCGGCATTCCGCATCTTCACCACCGGCGCATCGAACAGCGCCCGCGCCTCCGGCTGCACCACTTTCTCAAGCCATTTGCCCAAGGCCGCCGCCACCGGGCAGCGCAGCGTGGCGGGCGGCGCAATCTCCACGGGCGGGTTCGAGCCGATGGATTTGACCAGGATGGGAGCCGGCGCCCCGCATTCGCCCTCGCGGATCGGATCCAGCGCCTCGTAGTCGATGGCAAGCGCATCGAGCAGCGCGGCGCATTCCTTTTTGGCGCTCTCAATCTCTATCTTCGTCCAGGCAAGGGACGGCCGTTTTCCCGGTGCGAGCGGCCCGTCCTTCTCCGAATCCGTCTTGTCCGAACCGCTTTGCTCGCTGGAGGCCGCATTGCGGGAGTCCGGTTTGCGTTCCGGCATTGGCGGCTCGGCACCGACGGCCAGCCCTGACGGTGCCATCAGAAGCGCCAGACAAACCGCACCGAACAGAGGCGCGCTGATTACGGGAAGGCGAGGGGTCATGCGGGTCGATCTACCACGGTCATCATGTCCGGCACTTGTGGTTTTTTCTGCGAAGTGCTAGCTGCCGCGAACCTTCCGGACTGGCTTCCGCAACGACGATGAATAAGGACGACGCCCCTTGAGCGAAGCGCTCGGCATCACCTTCGAGGAGATCGATCGCGCCGGTATTATCACCCTCGACCGGCCGGATCGCCTCAACGCGCTCACCAAGGCCATGTTCGAGGCCTTGAGCGCGCAATACGCGACCTGGTCGCCCGCGGCGCATATCTATGGCGTCGTGATGCAATCCACCCATCCCAAGGTCTTTTGCAGCGGCGGCGATCTGAAGGTGCTCCAACAATGGGGCGAGCAGGGGGCCTTGGACGAAATCCGCGATTTCTATCGCGCCGCCTATCAGCATGTCTGGCGCCTGGAGAAATTCTATCGGCCCAACCTGCCGCTCATCGACGGCCTCTGCCTCGGCGGCGGCGTGGGCATCAGCCTGTTCGGCACCCATTGCATCGCCGGCGAGAATTACGGCTTCGCCATGCCGCAAGCGGGGATCGGCTTCCTGCCCGATGCAGGAGGAACCTACTTCCTGTCACGGCTGCCCCACCACATGGGGCTCTACCTAGCCCTGACCGGCAAGATCATCGGCCGGGCCGACGCCTATCGTCTGAAGCTCGTCAGCCACTGCATCCCGGCGGCCCATTTCCACGTCATCGTCGATGCGGCGCGGGACAATCATCCCGTGGACAAGCTTCTCGACGGCCTGCACCGTGACCCCGGAGAAGGCGAGCTCGCCAGGCTCACCCCGATCGTCAATCGCATTTTCGGCGCCGATTCAGTCGAGGAGATTTTGAGCCTGCTCGATGCGGAGGACGGCCCCCAGGCCGAATTCGCCCATCAGACCGCAGCGGAGATCCGCAAGAAATCGCCGACCTCTCTCAAGATCGCGTTCCAGCAAATGCGCCGCGGCAAATCCTTGAGCCTCGCCGAGGCGCTCCGCTTGGAATACCGACTCACCCAGAAGGTGATCGCCAGCCACGATTATCGCGAGGGGGTCGATGCCCGGATCGTGGGCAAGGGAAGGCCCGCCGATTGGCGGCCCGCATCTTTGTCGGAAATTGACGACGAGACGATAAATCGACTCTTCGACGAGCCGGCCGAGCACGAGCTCTACCTGGAAGATTTGACCCCGGGGCTTTGATTCGCCTCGATTCCTGCTCCAAAAAACCGAAAGTTAAGCATAGAATTTCATGCAATCTTAAGCGTTCCGCTTAAGGTGATTTTAGCCTGAGCGCGCCTATAGTCCCTTGAAGTTGGGGAAAAAACAACAACGAGGGTAGGTGTGATGAATGTAGCGCTAGACATGGGCGTGCATGAAAGCACAGAAGAGGTGCAAGATCTTAAGGGTCGCTACCTTATTTCCTTGAAGCTTATTGAACGTCTTCATCGGCTGCTTTTGGACGTCATAAAAGACGAGTTCGACCGTATGGGGCGGTCGGACGTCAACGGCGTCCAGGCTTTGCTGCTCTATAATATCGGAGATTCGGAGGTGACCGCCGGCGAGTTGAAAAGCCGCGGGTACTATCTCGGCTCGAATGTCTCCTACAATCTGAAGAAGCTCGTCGAGTCGGGATATATCCATCACGAGCGTTCGACCACGGATCGCCGGTCGGTCCGCGTGAGCCTCACCGAGAAGGGCCAGGCCGTGTCCGAGGTCGTGAACAATCTCTACGACCGCCAGCTGAAATCCTTGCAGAAGGTCGGCGGCATCGGCGGCGAAGAGCTGGAAGGGCTCAACAAGTCCCTGATCCGTCTGGAGCGTTTCTGGACCGATCAGATCCGCTACCAGCTCTAAGCGGAAATTCAGTCAGATCAGAAGCCGTCCGGGTGGCATGCCGCCCGGGCGGTTTGTGTTATTTTGACGCGCTTCCCACGCAAAATAGCCGCAATCTCCGCCTAGCCATTGAATCAGGAACGTCCAGCAAACATCTGACCTGCAACGGAACGAGACGGGCGAGGGGCTTTTGCCGGTCCGGTCGTTTCAGCAGGGCGACGGTTCTTGTTGAATTTTCTTAACCCTGATTGGCTAGTGTTGCCGATCGTTAGGGTCTAATGTCATTCGCAGGAGCCGAGCCGCAATGACGGGGAGCGGCAAATGATCAATTGGCAGCGTAATCTTAAATCCGTGCTGATCGCCACTGGCGCCGGCGCGATTGTTCTTGCGGCGCATGTGACGCCAGCGAAGGCCGACTTTATGAACGGCCTGCAGAGCTGGCTGGGCGGCACCCCGCGCAATGGCACGGAGGCCTCCGCCGAGGGACGGCGGGGCGTCTGGTTCGGCCGTCGCCAGCAAGAGCAGCAGCCTCAAGGTCCCGATCCTTTCAAGGAGCAGTGGGTGCGGAATCCCCAGCTCGGGTTCCCCACGCTCGCTCAGCAGAACATCCAGATGACCGAGCAGACGATCCAGGTCTACGAGCAGATCGTCGCTCAGGGGGGATGGCCGCGCGTGCCCGAATTGGCGCTCCGCCCGGGCTCCCGCGGCGAGGAGATCGTTACCCTCCACAAGCGTCTCGAGATCAGCGGCGATCTTTACGGTCGCAGCGTTCCTAACGAGTACGACGAGGTGGTCGTCCAGGCTGTCCGGCGCTTCCAGGAGCGTCATGGCCTACCGCCGACCGGCGTGCTCGATCGTCCGACCGTGGACGCCATGAACGTTCCGGCCCATGTCCGGCTCCAGCAGCTCAAGGCCAGCTTGGCGCGGCTGAAGAAGGCCGTGCCGCAGACCAAGAATCGCTATGTCATCGTGAACATTCCGTCCGCCCAATCGGAAGCGGTCGAGAATGGCCAGGTGGTCGGCCGGTATACGGCGGTCGTCGGCAAGGCGGACCTCGCCACGCCGACGCTTAAGAGCACCATTCAGCGGATCAGCTTCAACCCTTATTGGAACGTGCCCAAGAGCATCGTTCGCAACGATCTGGTTCCGAAAGCGCGCGAGCTGCAGGCGAGCGGCGTGGATTTCTTCTCGACCTATCGCATGCAGGCGATCGACGGCAACGGGCGCGTCCTCAAATCCGGCGAGGTCGATTGGTATTCGGATGCGGTCTACAACTACCGCTTCCGTCAGCTTCCCTGGGAAGAGAACGCGCTCGGCTACATCAAGCTCGACTTCCCGAACAAATATGCCGTGTACATGCACGACACCCCGGAGAAGGCTCTGTTCGGGCAAGAGCTTCGCTACGAGAGCCATGGCTGCGTGCGAATCCACAATGTCGATCAGCTGGCGGCCTGGCTCCTGCGCGACGTTCCCGGCTGGGATCTGCCCCGTATCCAGGAGCTGAAGCATACGGGCGAGCAGAAGGTGGTTTCCCTGCGCTCCAAGGTTCAGGTCATGTTCGTCTATATCGATGCCTGGACCACCCCCGACGGCGTGACCCATTTCCGTCCCGACATCTACAACGTGAACAGCGGCGCTTCGGAGACGGCTTCCGCCTACTAGCCTTTACCTTCTCGGCAGAGCACCTATCTCCAAATGGGAGAAAGGCATTTGCATCGCAGGTCTGCTGTGCCAGAAAGGTGAGCCCCTGCGACCATAGGTGCGTCCATTCTCGTAAGCCTTCGGCCTATGATGTGGTAAAGGCCAGTGGTCGCATTTGACCGAAGGCCAAGCTAGAATCGAGCGGATGGATTACGAAGAAGAGCTCGCAGGCGCTCTCCGCGCCCTTCGTCAGGAAGGACGATACCGCGAATTCGCCGACATTCGGCGCAAGCGCGGCAACTTCCCCCATGCAAGTTATTTCAGCGCCGACGGCCAGCAGTCGATCAAGGTCTGGTGCAGCAACGATTATATCGGCATGGGGCAGCACCCCAAGGTGCTGGAGGCCATGCATGAGGCGATCGAGACCGCCGGCGCAGGCGCAGGCGGCACTCGCAACATCTCCGGCACGACCCATTACCATGTGGAGCTGGAGAGCGAGCTCGCCGATCTTCACGGCAAGGCGGCAAGCCTTCTTTTCACCTCCGGATACGTGGCCAACGAGGCGGCGCTCTCCACGCTCGCCCGCATCCTGCCGGGCTGCGTGATCTTCTCCGACGAGCAGAATCACGCCTCCATGATCGAGGGCATCCGCCATGGCGGCGGCCCGAAACGGATCTGGGCCCATAACGATGTCGAGGAGCTCGACCGGCAGCTTTCGGAATATTCCGCCGACACGCCCAAGGTCGTCGCCTTCGAATCCGTCTACTCCATGGACGGCGACATCGCGCCAATCGCCGAGATCTGCGCCGTCGCCAAGAAGCACAACGCGCTCACCTATCTCGACGAGGTCCACGCCGTCGGTATCTACGGCCCCCGTGGCGGCGGCATCGCCGATCGGGACGGGCTGATGGGCGAGGTCGACATCATAGAAGGCACGCTGGCCAAGGGCTTCGGCCTGATGGGCGGCTATATCGCCGCGTCGAACAATATGATCGACGCCATCCGCTCCTATGCGCCCGGCTTCATCTTCACCACCTCGCTCGCGCCCGCCATCGTGGCCGGCGCCGTCGCCTCCGTCCGCTATCTGAAGGAGAGCCAGACGGAACGCGAGGAATTGCAGGCGCGCGCCAGGGAGCTGAAGGACCGCATGGCGGAGGCGAACCTGCCCGTGCTGGAGAACCCGAGCCACATCGTTCCGGTGATGGTCGGCGACCCCGTGCGCTGCAAACAGCTCACCGATGCGCTTCTGAAGCGCTTTGGCATCTATGTTCAGCCCATCAACTACCCGACGGTGCGCCGCGGGACCGAGCGCATTCGTTTGACGCCCGCGCCATACCACAGCCCTGAAGATATGGATTATCTGATGGGGGCGCTGAACACCCTTTGGCAAGAGATGGATCTGGCCCGCGCCGCATAAGCAGGGCGCCCGCTTTTCTGAGAGTTATACTCTTTGGCGGGTTGACCTTTTGGCTGTTGCTGGCGCGGCTGCACGACATATGGTAAGGCCAGCGCAAATGGCGGGGCCGCCCTCGGATTGAGGGGCAGGACCGGCAATTCCGTATCAACGGCCCAGGATGGGGCAACGAGAGTTTTCGAGGAGCGCAAGAGATGACGGCAAGCGAGAGCAACACGGACATTCGTGGCGCAGGATTCTTCTCCAAGCATCTGGAGGATACCGATCCTGAGCTTTGGGATGCCATCGAGGACGAGGCCGAGCGTCAGCAGACTGAGATCGAGCTGATCGCCTCCGAGAATATCGTGTCCCGCGCCGTGCTCGATGCCGTCGGCACGCTGCTCACCAACAAATACGCCGAAGGCTATCCGGGGCGCCGCTATTATGGCGGCTGCCAGTATGTCGATGTCGTCGAGAATCTCGCCATCGACCGTGCCAAGCGGTTGTTCGACTGCAACTACGTCAACGTTCAGCCCCATTCCGGCTCTCAGGCCAACCAGTCCGTCTTCCTGGCGCTGCTGAAGCCTGGCGACACCATTCTCGGCATGTCGCTCGCGGCCGGCGGCCATCTCACCCATGGCGCGCCCCCGAATCTGTCGGGCAAGTGGTTCAACGCCGTCCAGTACGGCGTCCGCGAGGACACCCACGAGATCGATTACGATCAGGTCGAGAAGCTCGCCAAGGAGCACAAGCCGGCCCTCATCATCGCCGGCGGCTCGGCCTATCCGCGCATCATCGATTTCGCGCGGTTCCGCAAGATTGCCGACGAGGTCGGAGCCTATCTTCTGGTCGACATGGCCCATTTCGCCGGCCTGGTCGCCGGCGGGGTTCATCCGAGCCCGCTGCCCCATGCCGATATCGTCACCACCACGACCCACAAGACGCTGCGCGGCCCGCGCTCCGGCATGGTGCTGTCCAACAACGAGGAGATCGGCAAGAAGATCAATTCCGCCGTCTTCCCGGGTCTTCAGGGCGGTCCCCTGATGCATGTCATCGCCGGCAAGGCCGCCGCCTTCAAGGAGGCGCTTTCGCCCGACTTCAAGCTTTACGCCAAGCAGGTCGTCGACAACGCCAAGGCCCTCGGCGAGGTGCTGGTGGGCGGCGGTGCCGATCTCGTTTCCGGCGGTACCGATACCCATCTCATGCTGGTCGATCTGCGGCCCAAGAAGCTCACCGGCAAGGCCGCCGAGCTCGCCCTGGGCCGCGCCCATATCACCTGCAACAAGAACGGCGTTCCCTTCGATCCGGAGAAGCCGGCGATTACCTCCGGCATTCGTCTCGGCTCGCCCGCCGGCACCACCCGCGGTTTCGGCGTTTCCGAGTTCCAGACCATCGGCAACCTCATCGTCGAGGTGTTGGACGGCTTGGCCGAGAACGGCGAGGAGGGCAACCAGAAGATCGAGGAGTCCGTCAAGGAGCGCGCGATCGCGCTTTGCGAAAGCTTTCCGATCTATCGCTAGCCTGATTGAAGGCGGGGCAAGAAGAGGGGGAGCTGTCCACTATGCGATGTCCGTATTGCGGCAGCACCACCACGCAGGTCAAAGACTCGCGGCCCAGTGAGGACCATTCCACGATAAGGCGCCGCCGCATCTGTTCCGATTGCGGCGGCCGCTTTACCACCTTCGAGCGCGTGCAGCTCCGTGAGCTCACGGTCGTCAAGCGCCATGGCCGGCGCGTGCCCTTCGACCGCGACAAGCTGATGCGTTCAATTCAGATCGCCACCCGAAAACGAGACGTCGATCCCGAGCGCCTGGAGCGCTTGGTCAGCGGGCTCGTGCGTCGGTTGGAAAACATGGGTGAGAACGATGTGCCTTCGGAGACCATCGGCACCCTCGTGATGGAGGCCTTGAAGACGCTTGATGACGTCGCATATGTACGGTTTGCCTCGGTCTATAAGAACTTCCGCGAGGCCAAGGATTTCGAGGCCGTGCTGGGCGAGCTCGCCGGCCCGGCCCCTGACGACGATCAATTATCGCCGGACGAAGATTAACGAGCAGGTCCAACGCGACTTGGCGTCCTAAAAGCTCATGAGCATGCGTGACGAAGATTATATGGCCCAGGCGCTGGTAATGGCGCGCAGGGGCCTTGGCACAACCTGGCCCAACCCCTCGGTCGGCTGCGTGATCGTCGGCACCGACGGCGAAATCGTCGGCCGCGGCGTCACCGCCCCGGGTGGCCGTCCTCATGCCGAGGCCATCGCGCTGGCCCAAGCCGGGGAACGTGCCAAGGGTGCGACCGTCTATGTGACCCTGGAGCCGTGTGCCCATGAGGGCAGGGGCGAGGCCTGTGCCGAGGCGCTTCTCGCTGCCGAGCCGAAACGCGTGGTCACTGCCATGCGCGATCCCGATCCGCGAACCGCCGGCAAAGGCATCGAAAAACTGAAGGCGGCCGGCATCGAGATCACCGAAGGAATCCTTGCCGATGCCGCCGCCGATATGATCCGCGGCCATATCCTCCGCGTCGATGAACACCGTCCCGAAGTCATTTTGAAGCTCGCAGTCGGGGCCGATGGGCGCATCCCGGAAGGCAATGGCAGCCCCGTATGGGTGACCGGCGAAGCGGCACGGGCCCATGCTCATCTGCAGCGGGCCCGCTGCGACGCCATTCTCGTCGGCCGCGGCACCGTCACCACCGACGATCCCAGTCTCACCTGCCGGCTTCCCGGCATGGAATGCCGCTCTCCCGTCCGTGTCGTTCTGGACCGCCGCCTGCGCACTCCGAAACAGGCCCAGCTTTTCGACGACGAGATGGTGCCAGTCTGGTTCATCTGTTCCGACGAGCCGCAAACCAATGAAAACGCCTTGCAGGAGCGGGGGGCGGAGATCATCCGCGTCCATTGCGACGAAGAGGGATTTCCGTGCGTCCGCGAAGCGCTGCAAGGCCTGGCCCTTGCCGGGATCACACGGGTGCTGGTGGAGGGCGGTCCGGCCGTCGCCAAGAGCTTTCTCGATGCCGGTCTCATCGACGAAGCCATCATCTATCAAGGCGCCGAGGAGGTCGGTCCCCACGGGCTGCTTCCCTTCGTGACCGACGGCATCGAGAAGCTGACCGGAAACGGCGCCTACACCATGACGGGCTCGCGCTCCTTCGGCCGCGACCGTATGACCGAGTGGCATCGGAAACCGAAATGTTCACCGGCATAATCACCGATATCGGCGAGGTGGCGAAGGCGGAGATCGGCCCCGAAGGCGGCCGTTTTGAAATCCTCTCCCGCTACGCCCCCGAGA
Organism: Methyloligella sp. ZOD6; assembly: GCA_050110875.1. Lineage (GTDB taxonomy): Bacteria > Pseudomonadota > Alphaproteobacteria > Rhizobiales > Methyloligellaceae > Methyloligella. Next base: position 355,262 of record CP188828.1, on the reverse strand, counting down.
CCATCGACCTCGGCGCATCCATTGCCTGTAGCGGGTGCTGCCTCACGGTCACCGCGGTGGAGAAGACGGAGAGCGGCAGCCGCTTTTCCGTCGATGCCTCCAACGAGACCCTCTCTCTCACGACGTTGTCCGACTGGACGCAAGGCACCCGGATCAATCTGGAGCGCGCCCTCAAGATGGGCGAGGAGCTCGGCGGCCATATGGTCAGCGGTCATGTCGATGGCTGCGCGCTGCTTCTCGCGGCCAAGCCAGATGGCGAAAGCCGCCGTCTAGTTTTCGAAAGTCCACCGGAACTCGCCCGATATATTGCGAAAAAGGGATCCGTGGCGCTGAACGGCGTCTCGCTTACCGTCAACGATGTCGAAGGGCAGCGCTTCTCCGTGAACGTCATCCCCTTTACCTTGGAGCACACGACGCTCGGCGGAATGGAGACCGATGCGCGCCTGAACCTGGAAGTGGATATAATGGCGCGCTATGTGGAGCGTCTCACCGAGACCGACACCGCGAACCGGAATCCTTCCGCCGCGGTCCGCATCGCAGGATAAGAAGCCCCGTGACCACTGCCCAGCAAATCGATCTGCACGACTCCCTCTCGCCCATCGAGGAGGTGATCGAGGATGCGCGGAACGGCAAGATGTTCATTCTCGTCGACGCCGAGGAGCGCGAGAATGAGGGCGACCTGGTCATTCCAGCCCAGATGGCCACGCCCGACGTCATTAATTTCATGGCCACCCACGGCCGCGGGCTCATCTGTCTGGCGCTGACCGAGGAGCGCGTCGACCAGCTTCGCCTGGAGCTCATGTCCCGCTCCAACAAATCCCGCCATTCCACCGCCTTCACCGTCTCCATCGAGGCGCGGGAAGGGGTGACCACGGGGATCTCGGCCCATGACCGGGCCCACACCATCTCCGTCGCCATCGATGCCAATAAGGATTACCGGGACATCGTCTCGCCGGGACATGTCTTTCCGCTCGTCGCCAAGGAAGGCGGCGTATTGGTTCGCGCAGGCCATACGGAAGCCGCCGTCGATGTGGCGCGGCTTGCTGGGCTGATCCCCGCCGGCGTCATCTGCGAGGTCATGAAGGATGACGGCTCCATGGCGCGGCTGCCGGACCTCATCGAATTCGCCGCCCATCACGGCCTCAAGATCGGCACGATCGCCGACCTGATCGCCTATCGTCTCCGCTACGATCAGCTCGTCCGCGTCGTCGGCGAATCCAAAATCGACACCGCCTTCGGCGGCGCGTTCGATCTCAAGGTCTATGCCACGAGCGTCGACAAGACCGAGCATGTCGCCCTGGTGAAGGGAGACGTCTCCAAGGGCGGCCCCGTGCTCGTCCGTGTGCACGCGCTCAATATTCTCAACGACACCCTCGGCGCGACCGGTCATCGCGAAAGCCTGATCGCCAAGTCCATGGAGGCCATAGACAAGGAAGGCCGAGGCGTGATCGTGCTGATCCGCGAGAGCAATGCCGGCGACATCTCCGCCCGGCTGAACAAGCAGAACGGTCAGGGCGGCCCCGGCCAGCAACGCCTGATCGATTACGGCATCGGGGCTCAGATCCTGCTCGATCTCGGAGTCCGCCAGATGACGCTGCTGTCCAACGCGCCCCGTAAGATCGTCGGCCTTGAGGGCTATGGTCTCACCGTGGTCGGTCACCGGCCCCTGGAGTAGTCATGGCAAGGAAATCGTCCCCATCGGTGCTCATCATCGAGGCCCGCTTCTACGACGATATTGCCGAGGAGCTCGCGAAAGGCGCCATCGAGGAGCTGGAAGCCTACGGCATCGAATACGAGCGGATCTTCGTGCCCGGCGCTCTCGAGATTCCGCTGGCCTTGAGCCTGGCGCTCGCCAATGGCTTCGTCGGCCGGGCGGGGCGTCATCGTGCCTGTATCGCGCTTGGCTGCGTGATCCGCGGCGAGACCAGCCATTACGACGTGGTCGCCCGCGAATCCTCCGCAGAATTGCATAAGCTGGCCGTCGATCATGCCGTTCCCATCGGCAACGGCATCATAACCTGCGAGAACCGCGAGCAGGCCTGGGAGCGTGCCGATGTCCATCGCAAGAACAAAGGGGGCAGCGCAGCGGCCGCCTGTATCGCTTTGATGGAGTTGGAGCATCACTTCTCCTCCGCAAGCCGCCGTTGACCCGATGACCAAGCCCGCCCAGACAAACAAGCGTGCCGCAGCTCGCAGCGCCGCACGGCTCGCCGCCGTCCAGGCCCTCTATCAGATGGATATGACGGGCATCGACCTGAACGCGGTCGCCGCGGAGTTCCGGGAGCACCGCATCGGCGAAGCCATCGAGGGCGAGGAGATCTACGCTGCGGAGACCGAGTTTTTCACCGATCTCATTCAGGGCGTGGTCGCCGAGCAGCGCCGCATCGATCCGCTCGTCAACGAGCGCTTGGCGGCAGGCTGGCATCTCAGCCGCATCGACAGCATCCTGCGCGCGATCCTGAGGGCTGGGACCTTCGAGATCCTGCGCCGTGCGGACGTGCCCGCCCGCGTCTCCATCAACGAATATGTCGATCTGGCCCATGCCTTCTTCGAAGGGGAGGAGCCCAAGGTCGTGAACGGACTGCTGGACCGCATCGCCAAGGAGGTCCGGCCCGAAGAGCTGGCACCCTCCGCTCCCAGTGTGGCAGGCGTCGCCGCCGAGCAAGGCGAGCGCGGATGACCCGCCCGCCGGATCGCGAGCATCTCGGCGAGTTCGACATCATCGCGCGCTTCTTCGCGCCTCTGGCGACGGATCCCGGCAGTCTCGGCCTCACCGACGACGCCGCGCTTCTTCACAGCGAGTCCCGGGACGATCTCGTCGTCACGACCGACACCCTGATCGAGACGATCCATTTCCTGCCCGACGATCCTCCGGAGACCGTCGGCCATAAGGCACTGGCCGTAAACCTCTCCGACCTCGCCGCAAAAGGGGCAGAGCCGAAAGCCTATCTGCTCGCCCTGAGCCTGCCGGAAGACGAGCCGCGCACGCCTTCCGGCGGCTGGCTTGAGGCGCTGGCGGGGGGCATGAAGCGTTTGCAGGAGAAGGCAGGGCTCGCTCTCATAGGCGGCGATACCACGGCGACCCCGGGACCGCTCACCCTCACTGTCACGGCGATCGGACGCGTCCCCGAAGCCCAGGCGGTTCTCCGTTCCCGGGCACACGCCGGCGACCGGCTCTATGTCACCGGCACGATCGGCGATGCGACCTTGGGGCTGCGGCTCTTGAGGGAGCCGAATCTCACTGATCTTTGGGGGCTTTCCGATGACGAGGCGCGATATCTGGTCGACCGTTATAGGTGCCCCCAGCCCCGCTATGCGCTTGCCCGCGCCCTGCGCCATCTCGCCCATGGCGCTATCGATATCTCCGACGGGCTCGCCGGGGACCTCGACAAGCTCTGCGTCGCCAGCGGCGTTTCAGCCACTGTCGATGCTCCCAAGGTGCCCCTGTCGGAGCCTGCAGCCAAGGCGTGCGCCGAAGATCCGAATCTCCTGCCAGCACTTTTGACCGGCGGCGACGATTACGAAATCCTCGCTGCGATTCCGGCGGATCGAGCCCGCGCCTTCGAGACGGAGGCCAAGCGGGCAGGGGTGCCGATGAGCCGGATCGGTGCTGTTCGGGCAGATCTTCCCGCGGAAGCGGTGTTTTTTGACGGGTCCGGCGCGCCGATCGCGCTTCCGAACCGTAGCTTCAGCCATTTCGGACCGTCATCCGGCGCGTAGAGTCGTCGCGTCCTTGGCTGCGTCTCCGACCGCAAGCGCAGCGATTTGTTGCTTATCAGACGCAACTTTGGCATTTTCCGCGCGGCTTAGAGTCGCGCCGAAAAGGGAGGAAAGGCGCGTCTCTCGAAGCGCGCCGGTTCTGCGTGCGCTCTCCCTCCATAATTGAAGCAACGCTCATAAACGGGAGCAGTCCGTCATGACTTGGGTTCTTTATGCAATCATTGCCTGCGGGGCGCTCTCCATCGTCTATGGACTCGCCACCACGCGCGCGGTACTCGCCGCCGACGCCGGCACTGAGAAGATGCAGGAAATCGCCACCGCCATTCAGGAAGGTGCGCGGGCATACCTGTCTCGCCAATATATGACCATCGCCGGCGTGGGCGTCGTCATCTTCATCACCGGGCTCTTCCTGCTCGGACTGCCGCAGGCGATCGGCTTCGCCATCGGCGCCATCCTGTCCGGCGCCGCCGGCTTCATCGGCATGATCGTGTCGGTACGCGCCAATGTCCGCACGGCCCAAGCTTCGAAAACCGGACTGGCGGAAGGGCTCAGCATCGCCTTCCGCGCCGGTGCCATCACAGGCCTCCTGGTGGCCGGCCTGGCACTGCTCGGCGTCTCCGTCTATTTCCTCGTGCTGACCGAGTTCCTCGGCTACGCGCCCAACTCCCGCATCGTGATCGACGCCCTGGTGGCGCTCGGTTTCGGCGCCTCTTTGATCTCGATCTTCGCCCGTCTCGGCGGCGGTATCTTCACCAAGGGCGCCGATGTGGGCGGCGATCTAGTGGGCAAGGTCGAGGCGGGGATCCCCGAGGACGACCCGCGCAACCCGGCCACCATCGCCGACAATGTGGGCGATAATGTCGGCGACTGCGCCGGCATGGCGGCGGATCTGTTCGAGACCTATGCGGTGACCGTCGTGGCCACCATGGTGCTCGCCTCCATCTATTTCGGTGGCAGCGCGGATGTCCTAAGCCTCATGCTCTATCCGCTCGCCATCGGCGGCATGTGCGTGCTGACCTCCATCATCGGCACCTTCTTCGTCCGCCTCGGCGCCAGCAACTCCATCATGGGCGCGCTTTATAAAGGCGTGATCGCAACGGCCGTCCTCTCGCTGATCGGTCTGTGGCCGCTCACCGCCTATCTCGTCGGCATGGATACGAGCCTGACCGTCGGCGGCACCACCTTCACCGGCCAGTCGCTCTTCTTCTGCGGTGTCGTCGGATTGGCGATCACGGCACTGATCGTGGTGATCACCGAGTACTACACGGGCACCGAATACCGTCCGGTGAAGTCGATCGCGCAAGCCTCGGTGACCGGTCACGGAACCAATGTCATCCAGGGCCTCGCCATCTCCCTGGAATCCACCGCCCTGCCGGCCCTGGTCATCATCGCCGGCATCATCATCACCTATGGGCTGGCCGGCCTGTTCGGCATCGCCATTGCGGTGACCACCATGCTGGCGCTCGCCGGCATGATCGTGGCCCTGGATGCGTTCGGTCCGGTGACGGACAATGCCGGCGGTATCGCCGAGATGTCCGAGATGCCGGCCGAAACCCGTAAGACAACCGACGCTCTCGATGCGGTCGGTAACACCACCAAGGCCGTCACCAAGGGATACGCCATCGGCTCCGCCGGCCTCGGCGCCCTGGTGCTCTTCGCCGCCTATACGGAAGACCTGAAATACTTCGCGGCGAATCCGTCCGAGTTCCCGTATTTCGAAGGCGTCGATCCGACCTTCAGCCTCTCCAACCCATATGTGGTGGTCGGTCTCTTCCTGGGCGGTCTTCTGCCCTATCTCTTCGGCGGCATCGCCATGACGGCCGTGGGCCGCGCCGGCGCCGCCATCGTCGAAGAGGTGCGCCGTCAGTTCAAGGAGAAGCCCGGCATCATGAAGGGCACCGAGCGTCCCGATTACGGCCGCGCGGTCGACCTTCTCACCAAGGCGGCCATCAAGGAGATGATCATTCCTTCGCTGCTGCCGGTGCTCAGCCCGATCGTGTTCTATTTCGTGATCTATCTGATCGCGGGCAAGAGCGCGGCCTTCTCCGCCGTCGGCGCCATGCTGCTCGGCGTGATCGTCACCGGCCTTTTCGTGGCGCTTTCCATGACCGCCGGCGGCGGCGCGTGGGACAACGCCAAGAAATATATCGAGGACGGCCAGTTCGGCGGGAAGGGCTCCGATGCCCATAAGGCCGCCGTTACCGGCGACACCGTCGGCGATCCCTACAAGGATACGGCCGGTCCTGCCGTGAACCCGATGATCAAGATCACCAATATCGTGGCGCTTCTGCTGCTCGCCGTCCTGGCGCACTAGCAGACGAGCCGCACGGAATCGAAAACGGCCGGGCTCGGATGACGAGCTCGGCCGTTCCTTTAGTGCGTTTCGGTGTGTCGGATCAGAGTCCCGGGCCCGGTGTGGCGCGGTTCTCATGCTGTTTCTTGAACATGCCCCGCTGGCTCACATTGCCGAACAGCTGCTCGACCATCGACATGTCCTTGCCGCGGGCAGGGGATTCGTCATCGGCGAAGTCGACGATGATGCCGTCCTTCATGCCGTAATGGGCGACGTCCCGCACCCGTTCGTTATTGTTGAAATAGACCGCGATCACCTGCCGGTCGATTTCCCAGGGCTTGAGAAAGGCGACCTGTTTCTGCGTGCTGGAAATGTAGTAGTAGCTGTCGCCGTCGATCGTCCCCTTGGTGTCGGGGGAGCCCAGCGTCAGCTCCACATCTTCCTTGGTCATGCCCGGGCGCACCAAAGAGGTATCCACATCGGTGAAGACATGGCCATGATGGTCGATGGTCGCAGCACTGCCGCAGCCGGCGAGCGGCAGCAGCAGTCCGCCCATCATCAGGCCGGCGAAGGCCGAAAGCGATCGGTTGGTGCGTTTGAGTTCGGTGCCTTGCACGAAGGGCTATCCCTCTCGATGGAAAACGTCCCGTCAACGAACGGGCCACATAGCATGCCTCTTGGGCTTCAGTCTAAGATCGCTCCAAGAGGTTGAGCAATTCTATAAATCGAACCGTCCCAGCAGCTTTACAATGCCGGATTCATGAACCCGTTCAAATGGCTAAGTAAAAAAACGCCCAATCGTGCGAATGCAGAAAAACTCTATGGCGCGATTGTGGCGCAGGCACGGCTGCCCGTCTTTTATGCAAGTATAGGGGTGCCCGATACCCTGGAAGGCCGCCTGTCCGTGCTGACAATGCATATCTTCGCAGTCTTGCACCGGTTGAAGGCGGAAGGCGCCGAAGGCCATCCCCTGGCCCAGGAGCTGGTCGATCTGTTCAGCGCCGACATGGATACGGTGCTGCGGGAAATGGGCGTGAGCGACCTCAAGGTGCCGAAGCGGGTGCGCGACCTCTGCGCCAAATCCCATGGGATCGTCAATGCCCTGGAGCAGAGCTATGGAGCCGGTGAGGAAACCTTTCGCCAGACCGTTGCCGAGCTCCTGCCGGTGTCGTCGGATCGCGTAGACGCTGCAAGCCGCGATTTGAGCGCTTATCTTCAGAGAGGGATCGCAGCGCTCGCAGAACAACCCTTCCAGGCGCTGCGTCTGGGAGAAATCGAATTTCCGGAGGCCGCTCATGTCGAGGAACCATAAATCGCCGGACCGAGCCATGCACGAGCCGGACGCCATCGCCGATTCGCCTCTGAAGCGGATCGTCAAGGTTGAAACTGTCCGCGACGGCCAAGAAGAGGCGATCGAACCGACGGCTGCGGAGCTTCGGGAAATCGCGGCCCTACAGGATCTGAAGGGGCTGAAGCGCCTGCTGTTCACCTACACCTTGCGGAAGGCCGCAGGAGGCGCCATCAGGCTCAAGGGCCGTCTGGAGGCCGAGGCAACGCAAACCTGCGTGGTGACGCTCGAGCCGGTGGAGGCGTCTATCGATATGCCGGTGGAGGCAGAGTTCTGGCCTCTGACGCGTATCCAGGCTATCGAGCGCGAGCAGGCAGAGCTGGGGTCCGCCGGCGACCCGCTCGCCGATTGGCCTGAGCCGATCGTCGACGGCACCATCGATATCGGGACCCTGGTCTACGAAAGCTTCGCGCTCGCCCTCGATCCCTATCCCCGGAAAGAGGGCGTGGCGTTCGAATGGACAGACGATAATGCGGCGAACGAAGAGGCGGAGGAGCGGGAAAATCCATTTGCCGTGCTGGAACAGTTGAAACGAGACTAGACCACAACTGCGCCCTGTCGATTCTGGAGGGTTGTCAGGGGAGGCCTTTTGAGTATCTTCGGGCCAATTCTGGGGCTAGGCCGTCCGGCCGCGTAATGATTCATCCTGATTGGTAGATAAATATGGGTGCGCCAGTCACCATAGCGCTCGATGCCATGGGCGGAGACCAAGGCCCTGACGTGGTCGTGCCGGGAGCCGCCGATGCGCTGATCCGCAATCCGGATCTTCGTTTCCTATTGATCGGGAACGAAGCCGTCATCCGTCCGCTTCTGGCTGGCCATGAGAAGCTCGCCCAGCGCTCGGAGATCGTCCATACCGACGTGGCGATCACCATGGACCAGAAGCCTTCCGTCGCGCTGCGCAAGGGCCGCTGGCATTCCAGCATGTGGCTGGCGCTGCAAATGGTGAAGGACGGGCGCGCCGATGCGGCCGTCTCCGCCGGCAACACCGGTGCCCTTATGGCCATGGCCAAGTTCTGCCTGCGCACGCTGGAGCAGGTGGACAGGCCGGCCATCGCAGCCATCTGGCCGACCATCGATGCCGAATGCATCGTCCTCGACATGGGCGCCAATGTCGGCGCCGATGCGCGTCAGCTGGTGGAATTTTCGGTGATGGGGGCCGCCATGGCCCGCGCCGTCTTCAATCTCGAGATGCCGTCCATCGGTCTGCTCAATATCGGCGTGGAGGAGATCAAGGGCCTGGACCACATCAAGGAAGCCGGCCAAACCTTGCGGGAAATCCCCTTGCCCTTCCACTATCACGGATTTGTCGAAGGGGACGATATCGGCCGAGGCGTCGTGGACGTCGTGGTCACCGACGGCTTTACAGGCAACATCGCCTTGAAGACGGCAGAAGGAACGGCTAAGCAAATCGCCGAGTATTTGCGGGCCGCTATGGGACGTTCCCTGCTGGCGCGCATCGGAGCTGTTCTGGCCCAAGGCGCTTTCCGGGCGCTTCGGGACAAAATGGATCCGCGCCATTTGAATGGCGGCATTTTCCTAGGCCTCAATGGCATCGTCGTGAAGAGCCACGGCGGCACAGACGCGACCGGTTTCGCCAGCGCGATCGATCTCGCCTACGACATGGCTTCCAGCGATGTGGTGCGGCGCCTCGCCGATGACGTTGCCCGTTTCCAGGCCGAGCTCCAGCTCGAAGGTGCCGCTTAAGCCCGAGGAGTTTGGCTAAGTGAGTGTGTTGAGGACGGTCGTGAAGGGCTGCGGTGGCTATTTGCCCGAGCGCATCATGACCAATGCCGATATTTCCAAGCTGGTCGAGACCAACGACGAGTGGATCGCCAGCCGCACGGGCATCCGCGAGCGCCGCATCGCAGGTGAGGGCGAGTTCACCTCCACAATGGGGCTGGCGGCCGCCAAGGAGGCCCTCGCCAACGCAGGCATGGATGCCAGCGATATAGACCTGATCATTCTCGCCACCTCCACCCCGGACCAGACCTTTCCGGCCACCGCCACCACCATCCAGGCCGAGCTCGGAATCACGAAAGGCGCCGCCTTCGACATGCAGGCGGTCTGCTCCGGCTTCGTGTTCGCGCTCGCCACAGCCGACAATTTCCTCAGAGCCGGTCCTTACAAGCGCGCGCTTGTGATTGGTTCGGAAGTCTTTTCCCGCATCCTCGATTGGGAGGACCGGAACACCTGCGTGCTCTTTGGCGATGGGGCGGGCGCGGTCGTGGTCGAGGCGGAATTGCAGCCGGGCACCTCGACGGATCGGGGCATTCTGGCCGCCTGTCTCCGTTCTGACGGGCGCTATCGCGACAAGCTCTATGTGGATGGCGGCCCATGCACGACGGGAACGGCAGGCCTGTTGCGCATGGATGGACCCGAAGTGTTCAGGCATGCTGTGATCAAAATTGCCGAAGCCATTGATGAAGCGCTTGAAATGGCCGGTCTCGAACCGTCGGACATCGATTGGTTCGTGCCCCATCAGGCCAATAAGCGCATTCTCGACGGCGCCGCGCGCCGGCTCAAGCTGCCGCCGGAGCGCATCGTGGTGACCATCGACAAGCACGCCAACACCTCGGCGGCCTCGATCCCGTTGGCCCTAAATGTTGCGGTTCAGGACGGCCGCATTCAGCCCGGAGACCTCGTGCTGATGGAAGCCATGGGCGGCGGCTTCACCTGGGGGGCACTTCTGGTGCGCTGGTGACCTAGGTTGCGTGCCGAGAAAGCCACACCTGGGGCCGAAAAGAATGCAAAATCAGGAATTTGAAGCAACAATCATTGACCTTGCCTGAGTTGCTCGATTAGCATTTCGGCTTACCCGCGACCTGGGGGAAGTATCGCAATGGGCGGGAAGACGCTGACACGGGCCGATTTGGCGGAGGCCGTGTTTCAGAAAGTTGGATTACCGAGAAACGAGTCGGCTGAACTGGTCGAACTCGTTCTGAAGGAAATTGTGTCCAGCTTGGAGCGTGGCGAGACCGTAAAGCTCTCGTCTTTCGGCTCGTTTGGTATCCGGGACAAGGGGGAACGGATTGGGCGCAATCCGAAGACCGGGCAGGAAGTGCCGATCACGCCGCGGCGCGTGTTGGTGTTTCGCGCAAGCAACATCATGAAGCAATACATCAACAACGCACTTTCGCGCCGAAAGGCGGCGGAATAAGGCTTCGCACTGCCCTCTTCAGTTCCCCGTGTTTTCGGGGATTGCGCCCCGGTTAAGCACGCATAATCGCCGCGAGGCCGGTGATTTGCGAAATAGAAGCGGGGGTAAAGCGAATGCCGAAAGGGCCTGAGGCGTTTCGGACCATCAGTGAAGTGGCTGACGATCTGGACGTTCCCAAACACGTATTGCGGTTCTGGGAAGCCAAATTCTCTCAAGTCAAACCGATGAAGCGCGGCGGCGGCCGCCGCTATTATCGGCCCGAGGATGTGGCTCTGTTGAAGGGCATTCGGCACCTTCTCTATAGCGAAGGCTACACCATCCGTGGCGTGCAGAAGATCCTGCGCGAGAACGGTCCGCGTTCGGTCATGGCGCCGCGCAACGGTCAGCCGGCCGCTCAACGCCCGCCTCAGATTCCCGATGTGGCGGCGGATGCGGCCAAGAGCCGGTCTATTGAGAGGCCGGTCATGGAGCCATTGAAGGCGCCGGCGGGCGAGGTCCTGCCGGGGGGCGATCGAGTCGCCTATATCAATGCCATCCTGGAAGAGCTTCAAGCGTGCAAGGATCTGCTCGCCCAGGCCAAGGAATAACCGAACCGATCTCGGGGAAGCAGCACGAGACGGCGTGCATAAGCCGAGGGCATTGAACGGCCTCGGTTAATTTGCAGGGTTGTTGCACACACGCCTTGCTTGGCGCGCCTGACCGTGTATACCCACATCTCTTGAAGGTGACAGGTTCGGAGCGTGGCGCAGCCCGGTTAGCGCACCGGTCTGGGGGACCGGGGGTCGCGAGTTCAAATCTCGCCGCTCCGACCAGCCTTACCCTCCCCAATTCCAAACGCGTCTGTCAGGCCATGTATGTCAGGCAGAGCCTGCCTTCGGGCCAGGACCGTCGCGTGACTGCGCGTTCCGTTTGAGCGGCATATCGAGCGCCATGCCCCACACCAGGGCCATGATCACGAAGAAATGGCGCCAGTGGTCCGTGTCGATCACGAATCCTTCCACCACCAGGGCGGCGAAAGAGCCGAACACCACGGCGCTGAGCCCGTCGCCGCCACGGTCGTAGATCACCCGGCGGATTCCCAGCGCCAGCGTGGCGATCACAAGCCCGAGATAAAGCAGCCCGCCCAGCCAGCCCGTGTTGAGGAACATGCTGATATAGACCTCGTGCACGTCCCCGAGCCGATAGATCCGCGCATACTCCAGCGCGCCGTAGCCGAGCGGATGGGTTACGACCAGACCCAAGGCACGCAAATGCCCAGCGAAACGTCCTTCGGGTCCGACGTCGTATGACTGGTCGAACGAGGTACGTTGTCCGAACAACTCGGCGTAGTTCGGCACCGTCTGCACGGCGGCCACAACCCCGATCGCCACGATGACGCTTACCAGGAGGACGAGAAAGAGCTTGACCCTCTGACGGTTCGTGGGCGCCGTCGAGAACATGCAGAAGGAAAAGGTGAGAAGCGCAACGAACAGGCTTGCCCAGGCACCGCGCGAAAGGCTCAGCAGAGAGCCGAACAGAAGGTAGCCTCCCAGCGCCGAAAAAAACGCTGCGCGTGTGAGGGATGAATTGAGAACCAGATAGAAGCAGTAGAGAATCGCGGGCACCAGAAACGCACCATAGACATTCGGATCCTCGAAGGTGCCCCGCGCACGGCTGTATAGGGTGAAGAGATCATAGGAGCCGGGGAAAAGATTGACGTAGCCGATGAACGCCGCCGTGGCCGCAAGGACGGCCGAGGCCGTATAGGCCGACATGAGAAGATGGACGCGACGCTCCGAATCGGCGCTCACGAACCCCACCAGCGGCACCGAGTTCAACGCCAGGAACAGCGTGATGTTCGTGTGGGGGAGGGCAAACTCCAGAACACCGGCTTGGATCGTCGCGATATAGCCGCCGGCACAGATCACCATCCAAACGAAGAAATAAACGGCAAGCCCGGTCGAGACTCGCATGAGCCCGACAACGGGAAGCATGAGCGCGGCCCCCATGATCAGCGCGTCGTAGGGCGCGGGATCGGCGATCACGATGCCGACGGAGGCGATCGTCAACCAAATGTAGAGCAGCGACAGACGCCGGATCCCAGCGCTGATCTTGGGACCGGAACGAACCGGCTCGACAATTCCGACGGTAAGATTGCTTGCGCTCATCGCCATTCGCCCCAAGCCATGCCCTTAATACGCGTTCTGCGTCTTGAGCAGGGCGATCGGCGTCATGAGCAGGATGTAGAGGTCGAGCATCACCGACCAGTTCTCGATGTAATAGAGATCGTGCTCCACCCGGCGGTGGATCTTCTCTTCCGTGTCCGTCTCGCCCCGCCAGCCGTTGATCTGGGCCCACCCGGTCACCCCCGGCTTGACCCGGTGACGCGCGAAATAGCCGTCCACCACATCGGCATAGAGCTTGTCCCTCGCCTTCGCCTTGAGGGCGTGGGGCCGGGGACCGACCAAAGAGAGGTCGCCCTTCAAGACGTTGAAGAGCTGGGGCAGTTCGTCGAGGCTGGTCTTGCGCAAGAACCGGCCGACCGGCGTGACCCGCGGATCGTCCTTGGTCACGAGCTTGTCGGCATTCGCATCGGCCATCTCCGTGTACATGGAGCGGAACTTGTAGACGTTGATCAGCTCGTTGTTGAAGCCTTGCCGCGTCTGCTTGAAGAACACCGGGCCGCGGCTGGTGAGCTTGATAGCCGCCGCGATCAACAGCATCAGCGGGGAGAGCGCGAGCAGGGCCAGCCCCGAGATCACCGCATCGAAGACCCGCTTTTGCACGAAGTCCCAATCGGCGATCGGCTTGTCGGCAATATCGATGAAGGGGACATTGCCGATATAGGAATAGGTATGCGGACGGAAGCGCAGAGCGTTGTTCTGGGCCGACAGGCGGATATCCACCGGCAGCACCCAAAGGGTTTTCAGAATCTGCAGCACCCGCTTCTCCGCCGCCATGGGAAGCGAGATGATCAAGAGATCGACCCGCGATTTGCGCGCGAAATCGACCAGATCGTTGATCTTTCCCAGCTTCGGATAGCCGGCCACCAAAGGCGAGACACGGTCGTCGCTGCGGTCGTCGAAGATGCCCGCGATCCGGATATCCGTATTGGGCGATGCCTCGAGCGACTTGATGAGCTCTTCCGCTTGCTTGCCCCCGCCGATGATGACCGCGCGCCGGTAAAGACGGCCCTCGCGCAGCCATCGCCGCATCAAAATCAGCAGCGAAAGGCGCTCGACGAGCAGCAGGGAAAACACCGTGACATACCAGCTGCCGAGCCAGAGCCGCGAGAACTCGGCCCCCACCTTGGCGAAGAAGGCCACCGCCATCAGCCCGGCCAGAACGAGCGTCCAGGCCAGGATGATGCGCGAGAAGCTCTTGGTGAAATCCCGAAAGGCCTGGATCGTGTAGAGGCCGAACCCTTGTGCCAGACCGGAATAGGCCAGGGCACCGGTCAACACCGCGGCGAGATACACAAGATGCGCGCCACCGGGCTCGTCCGCCACGTGCAGCAGATAAATGGTGAAACCGAGACCGGCGATGAGCAGGAATTCGATGATCCGCGTAGCCCCGGTCAGCACGGCCTTCGGCAGCAGGGTCAGAGAGGCCGCTTTGCGAATCTCGGCCAGTGGCGGACGCGGATGTTTCCGCCGTTCGGGCATGCCTTCGGGCGGTCCGGCATGGAAGCTCTTCGTACGGCGTCTGTTTTCACCACGTAATTGGCGCTCCGATTCCATCAAACCCATTCGCTCGCGCTCACTCTTACTTGTATGCCGGGCTGACGCCGGCATTGCCGCGCGCGTTCACCGCACAAGCCATGCCAAACCAGACTCCCCATGGGGCGGTTATGGCATCCAAGGCCTTTGGGATCGGTGAAGTGCGCGCATCTCGGAAGAGCGCGATGACAATGTGGTTAAGAAGAGCTTACGGCTCGGCGCCAGAATCGGCTTCCAGCACGGCAAAATAGAACGCCACGATGTCCTCGGTCATGCCGAGGACCGTGAATTTCTGTTCCGCCATGGCCTGCAGCGCTGCGGAGCGTTCCAAAAAGGGATCGGGGGCGACCAGAAAGAGACGCATCTGTTCGGCCAGCGCATCGACGTCTCCAGGCGGAATAAGCGGCATCGGCACCCCGGCGGTCATTTCGGGGATGCCGCCCACATCTGTCGCGATCAGCGGCATGCCTGCGGCAATGGCCTCGAGCACGATATAGGGAAACGATTCCGCGCGGGATGGCACCACCACGCATCGCCCGCGCGCGAAGGCGACCCGTGCCGGCATGGCACCCGGGAAGGCGACCTGGCCGAGCAGCTTCCGCTTTTTCGCCAGACCCTTGAAACCAGTCTCATGGGGACCGGCGCCGACGATCGCGGCACGCACGTCGGCGAAGCCGTGCATTTTTTTCAACTTCGCCAGGGCCTCGATCAGCACATCGACACCCTTCAGGTCGCGCAGCTCGCCGACGAAGACGAAATCGGCGGCGTTCTCGTCGACGATCGCCTCGTAGAACTCTCGCAGGTAAAGACCGTTGGGAATGACCCGTATGGGGCAGGGGGGCGCGCCGATCCGAGCCTCATAGACCCGCTTTGCGTATTCGCTCTCGAAGATCAGCCCGTCGGTGAGCGGGGCAAGCCATCGCTCCGCTGCAATATAGATCTTGCCGAGCAGTGTCTTGGCGCTGAAATGGAGGCTCCCGCCATGGGGCGTGTAGAAGGCGTAGAGCCGAGCGCCCTTCCGCTTCAAGGCGTGGGCCGCCAACCGGGCATACGCGCCGCCCTTGGCGCCGTGACCGTGCAGGATATCCGTCTCGACCTCGGCGGCATATCGCTTCACACGGCGAATCGCCTGCCAATCCCCGAGGCCGGGCTGCCGCGACATGGGGATTCGCATCACCCCGAGCGTGCAGTGATCGTCGAGGCCCTTGAGGGCTTCTTCGGCCGCTTGCCCGCCCCCTGTCGCAGCGCAGATCACACCGACATCCAGCCCCATCTCGGCCTGGGTTCTGATGAGATCGCGCACATGGCGGAACAGACCGCCCACCGGAGCCCGCAGGCAGTGGATGACACGTAACGGGCGGCTCATGATGCCGCCCGTTCGTCTCGGCAGTAGAGAGGATCAGAAGAGGCGTTCGAGCACATAAATCGTGTCGCCTGGCTGCACGGGATAGTCGCTGGGCACCATGACCGTGCTCATCACGCCGTCGAAGCGCCGGGTCAACCGGACCTTCCGCTCATTGGCCCGCTCCGTATACCCTTCGGCGATGGCTACGGCGGTCTCCACCGTCATGCCGTTCACGAAGGGATACTTCCCGGCCCGCCGGACCTCGCCGAGGATATAGAAGGGCCGGTAGGTCTGCACTTCCACGCTGACCTTCGGATTCTTCACGTATTGACTGCCCAGGTCCTGGGTGATGGCCGAGGCGAGCTGCCGCGTGGTCAGCCCGCGCGCTCGCACCGACCCGAGCAGGGGCATGGAGATGTAGCCGCTGCCATCCACGGAATAGACGCGAGACAGATTTTGCTGCCCGAACACCACGATTCGGAGCTCGTCGCCGCTATCGAGCCGGTAGGTATCGTGAAGCGGCACCGGCGCGCCGGGAATCGCACCCGCGGGGGCCCGAACGTTATAACCCGGCGGAGGCAGCGGAGATGGTGTATTGAACACCGGTGCAGGAAGGTTCATCCGCGGAAATCCGCGCATATTACACCCGCCGAGGCCCATGCCGACGACTGTTGCGATCAGCACAAGCCTGACGAAAACGAATCCGATATCGCGCCACCTGTTCATGCCTCTTGTCTAAGGCATCCTTGGTTAATGAATGCTCACCAACCGTCCTGAAGCAAGTCAGCGCTTAAGCATTTGGTTACCGCGCCGAGTCACTAATAACGCCGTAACCGAACAGGGATTTAAGTGAGTCCATGCAGTCCGATCAGCCTTATTCCCGCAGCGACGACATCGATCTCGTGACGTTGGGCCGCGCCATCTGGCGCGCCAAGGGCTGGCTTATCGGCCTCGCGCTCGCCGCCGGCTTCATCACCTTCGTGGCGCTCTCCATGATGCGCCCGGTCTATACCTCGGAAGCCCGCATCCTGGTCGAAAACGAAGAATCGATCTATCGCCGCCCCACCGGCGATCAGAGCGTTCCTTCCGCCCCCGCGCTCGACGAGCAGGCGATCCAAAGTCAGGTCCAGGTGATCACCTCCCGCGATCTGATTCTAAAGGTCGTGAAGGAGCTGGATCTCACCAACGATCCCGAATTCGCCGAGGATGCCGGCATCGGCCTGATCGGCCGGCTGATGAGCCAGTTTGGCATGACCTCGCAGAAGTCCCAGATGGATAAGGCGGCGAACGCCTTCGCCGAGCGTCTCTCCGTTTATCAGCTGGCCAAGTCGAGTGTCATCGCCGTCGCCTATACCTCGGGCGATCCCGATCTCGCGGCCAAGGCCGCCAATAGCCTGGCGAAGGCCTATATCGAGTGGCAGCGCGAGGCGAAGCTCGAGCAGACGCGCGATGCCACCGCCTGGCTCAGCAGCCAGATCGACGCTCTTCGCGAACGCGTCGCCGAATCGGAAGCGGCGGTGGAGAATTTTCGCGCCGAGGAGGGCATCTACGCAGGCTCCAACGACGTCGATCTGACCGCTCAGCAGCTTTCCGAGCTCAACAGCAAGCTGATCCTGGCCAAGGCGCAGAAGTCGGAAGCCGAGGCGCGCGCCCGCATGATCCGCCAGATGCTGGCCGAGAACGGCGATATCGAAGCCACCCCCGAGGTGCTGAAATCCGGTCTCATCAATGCGCTGATCGAGCAGCGGGTTCAGGTGCAGCGTCAGCTCGCCGAGCTATCCGCCACGCTGCTTCCGTCCCATCCGCGCCTTCAGCAGCTTCAATCCGAGCTCGCCGATGTCCGTTCCCAGATCCGTGACGAGGCGCGCAAGATCGCTCAGAGCCTGGAGAACGAGGCGCAGGTTGCCGATGCCCGGGTCCAATCTCTCACCAGCAGCCTGAAGACCGCGAAGAGCGAGGCCTCCGGCGAGAGCGCTGCCGAAATCCAGCTTCGCGCGCTCCAGCGCGAGGCGAAATCGAACCGCGATCTTCTGGAATCCTATCTGGCGCGCTATCGCGACGCGAGCGCCCGCGGCGATGTCGGCGCGGTGCCGGCCAATGCCACGATCGTCTCTCAGGCTTATCCCTCGACCAGCCCGTCCTTTCCCAAAAAACTGCCCATCACCCTTCTGGTCATGGTGGCCGTGGCCCTCATCGTGCTCGCTTACGTGATGGCCCGGGAGCTGATCAATGCCTCCAGCCTGACTGCCATACCCCTGAGGCGGCAGCCTGCTGGCACGGACAACGCGCAGATCTCCGATCACACCGCTGCCGATCCGGCAGAACGGCGGAAGGGGAGAGACTCGGAGGATCAATCCTCGCACAGGTCTTCCGACCGAACCGACGAGGATGCGCCGCCACAAATCCGGTCGGTCCAAGAGGTGCTGTCACGCTTTCGACGCGCCGAGGCCGATCATCTCAACTCCGGCGACAAAGCTGGCAGCGATGCCTCGGAGGAGACCCGCCGAGAGGCAAACGACAAGCACGATGAAAAGGGAGATGCGAGCCGCGAATACGCGTCCGTTTCCTCTCATGCGCACTCCAATGTCTCGATCGCTCAGACCAGCGATTCCGAAAAGTCGGAAAATGACGAAGAGGCGGGAAGGGGAATGAGCCCCCTCGACCGCTATCTTCGCCAGCGGACCGCGCCGCGTTCCGCGTCCGGTCAAAACGCGCAAGAGGCGAGCAAGGCTTATCCGGTGGTCCGCAATATCGTCGTGCTCAACGATAAGCTGGCCGCCGAGTTGGACACTCAATCCTCTCCCGCCGCGCTCATCACCCCGGTGACCGCCTCGAACGCGCTCCCCGAAGCCATTCAACTGGCACGGCCTCTCGCCCTCGGCGGCAAGAGCGTCCTCTTGCTCGACATCGCCCAAGGCGCATCGACGGTTTCGGACTTCTTGGGAGTGAAGCGGTCGCCCGGCTTCAACGAGCTGCTCGCCAACACGGCCGCCTTCGACGATGTGCTCCGGGTCGACAGCGAGACGCCGTTGCAGGTGATTCCGGCCGGCAATCCCAAGCTCAAGCCACTGCCCACGGAACAGAAGAGCTTCATCCGCATTCTGGACGCTCTGCGCAAAACCTATGACTGCGTGCTGATCCACAGCGACTTCGAGCGTGCCGAACATTTCGCCTCGGCCATGCAAGGCGATCTCACCGTGGCGATCGCGCTCTTCGCGCCTAAGACGGTGCAGCGGGAGCAAGGTCATCTGGATAAGCTCGACCAGCTCGAGTGCCCGTTCATCCTTTATGAGCGGGCGGTCAGCGCGTCCAAGGACACGGCCAACAGCCTCCAGGAGAGGCTTGCGGCAAGCTAGGCAAGCTCGACCGGATCAGGCGATCGCGTTCAATCGTCGTGCTCGGAACTCGCATGGCCCTTTTGGCCGAACAGCTGACGCCTTATTTTCTGCACCAGCGGCCAAAGGGTGCGGTTGTTCTTGATCGACCGTTTCGCCCGCGACAGGCCCGACAGCGGCAAGGTCACGAAAAGCCCTTGTGGCTTGAAGGCGATGAAGGAGTCGAAGAGCGGACGGATCACATCCGACCAGCGCTCCTTATGCCGCGCGCCGCCGACACCGATATCGTAATAGGACAGGCCTTCATTGCAGGCCCATTCGATCTGGCGCCGTAGGAGCACGAGCCCGGGCGAATAACGCTGCATATCGCTCTCGGCGAGGGACGACATGCTGACGGCCAGGGTATCGCGGCAGATCGAACCGCTGAATGTCGCCGGAATAAAATCACCGACTCGGATATAGCCGAGGCGCAGACGCGCCGGATCGCTATCGGGCAGAGTCACGAGCTCGCGGCAGAATGCCCGGATCGGCGGGGTGAACGGATCGTCCACGCCCATCTTGGCGAATTGCAGCTCCCGCTGGGAGAAGAAGGTCTCCAGGACCTCGCGTTTCTCTTCGTCGCTCTCGGCCCAGCCGAAGGCGAGGGTACCTTCCTCGGCAAGCTTCCGCTCGCGCCGCGCATATTTGCGGCGCGACTGCTTGCCGAAACGGGCATGGTAGAGCTGTTCGAAATTGCCCAGCTTCACGGCATAGCCGCAGCTCGGATGCGGTTGATGAGGCAGCCGCGCGAAGGGGTTTTCGCAACCGCCCCAATCGAACGGCTGAGCATCGAACAGAGCCGCGCTCGCACCGACCCGGTCGGCGATATGACGCAACAGCCGTTTGAGGTCCCCCGCCTGAAGCCGTTCGGCGACCTCCGGCCGGTGCAGCCCCATATTGTAATTCGCATAGCCCTGGCCGAGCCAGATCAACACGGGTTGACCGAATTGCCGGCCGAGCTCGAAGGCCCAGAGAAAGAGCGGCCGGTCCTTGTCGTAACCGATCGCGACGACGGGCTGACGGCCCTCGGGCGCCATCACATACTGCACCCAGGCACGGGCGTAGCTGTAGGTCTGGCTGGGGCTGAAAGGAGCCGTCTCCAGAAGAGAGTCCCAAACGCCTGCCGAGGATTCCACATCGCCCCGGACATCGAGGGTGATCGGCCCAAGCGTCGTTTCGATCACGCAAGGTTCTACCGTGCCGAATTTCGATACCGGCAGTTCCAATTCGGTACGCTGAAGTACTGTCGATGTCATAAACTGACACACCTTTCCGACCCTTGAGCCACCCATGGTCTTGTTAAGCAAGTTTCGGGCCCGGAAATTCTTTCGAAAGAAAGGCTGGGGCAAAGTTCTCAAAACCGCGGTCCGAGCTTTGCACGGCGTGCGTTAATGGTTGATGGCGAATGGAGGGTTTTGGTGGCGAAGGTTAAGACGGCAATGTTCAAAGCCGCCATGTCGGGGCTTTATCACTCCGGCGCGACGCGCCTATTGTCGCCCTATACCCAAGGCAGCGGCCTGATCTTCATGCTGCATCAGGTGCGGCCCGCCCGAGACCTCGCTCAAGACGAGGCCTTCAACCCCAACCGGATCCTTCAGATCACCCCCGAATTCTTCGAGGCCGTCCTCGATCAGATCGAGGAGGCCGGTCTCGATATCGTCACCCTCGACGAGGCCGTGGACCGCCTGAAGCAAGGCGACGACCGGCGTTTCGCCTGCCTCACCTTCGACGATGGCTATCGCGACAATTTCGAATACGCCTATCCGATCCTGAAGCGGCGCAAGCTGCCTGCGACGATCTACATCCCGACCGACTACCCGTCAGGCCGCGGCGAACTCTGGTGGCTGGCTTTGGAGGACGTGATCGCCAAGGCCAGCGAGATCGAGCTCTGCCGGGATGGTGGGCTCTGGCGTCTGCCGGCCGGCACGGTTCCGGAAAAATGGAAGGCCTTCGAGCAGATCTATGCCTGGCTGCGCGCCATCGATCAGATCACCCAGCGCCAGGTCGTGCGTGCGCTATCGGAGCGTCACGGCGTGGACATGGAAGCCATGTGCCGCGACCTGATCATGGATTGGGAGGAGATCCGCCAGCTCGCATCCGATCCGCTCATCACTATCGGCGGCCACACCAAGGGTCATTACGCCCTCGCCAAGCTTTCTGCCGAACAGGCCCGCGAGGAAATGAAGGGCGGCGCAGACTGCCTGGAAGAGAAGCTGGGAATAAGGCCCGAGCACTTCGCCTATCCCTACGGCGATGAGACCAGCGCCGGCCCGCGGGAGTTTCATATCGCCAAGACGCTCGGCTTCAAGACCGCCGTCACCACCCGCAAGGGCATGCTCTTTCCGGCCCATCGCGATCATCTGACGGCCCTGCCGCGCGTCTCGCTGAACGGCGATTACCAGTCGCTCACCTATACGGGGCTTTATCTCTCCGGCGCGCCGTTCGCGCTCTATAATCGGTTCAGGGAAGTGAACGCCGCCTAGTCGAGGATTAGTCTTGAGGCGCGTCGGAATCCGGCTTCTGCATCCACCGGATAAGAAGCCCGGCCGGCAGCACCCAGAGCAGTCCGGCGACGAGGAAATAGCCGAATTTGATCGGCATCGGCGCTTCGAGAATGCGCCCCGAGCCGATCGCCGCCGCGACAAGCACATAGGCCATGACGAAGACGACCAGCACGATGGTGCCGATAAATTTGCGGGCAGGGCGGGACATGGCTGCCATATAGCCCCGAACCGCCCCTTTCGAAAGCGCTGTCCCGCCCCATCCGGTGCGGCACTATCGCGTCAGCGGAGTGATTGAGTTCCCGCACCGGTCTCGCTAAAGCAATAGCCATGAGCACCGCGGCCACACCGGCAATGGCGGAAACCCCGCTGGTCACAGACGCGCCACCACGCCATCGGACGGCGCTGCGCATCTGGCTGTCGGCGGTGGCCATCATGATCGTCGCCATGATCTTGGTGGGCGGCGCGACCCGGCTCACCGATTCCGGCCTCTCCATCACCGAATGGCAGCCAATCGTCGGCATCGTTCCGCCGCTTTCCGATGCCGATTGGGCGCAAGCCTTCGAGGCCTATAAGCAGATCCCCGAATATACCCACGTCAACCCGGACATGGATCTGGAGGGCTTCAAGCGGATCTTTTGGTGGGAATGGGCGCACCGCTTCTTAGGACGCATGATCGGCTTCGTCTTCTTCCTGCCGTTTCTCGCCTTCTGGGCGGCGGGTTACATTCCCCGTCCGCTCATGCCCCGGCTCCTCGGTCTCTTTGCCCTGGGCGGACTGCAAGGCGCCGTCGGCTGGTACATGGTGAAGAGCGGGCTCGTCGACCGGGTCGATGTCAGCCAGTACCGGCTCGCCGCCCATTTCGGCATCGCCGTGCTGATCTTCGGCTATACGCTGTGGCTGATCCTGTCCTTGAGCAGCAAGGTGCGGGAACGGGGGCCGTCAAAGGCGCCGGCCTGGGTCGCCGGCATTCTGCTCGGCCTGGTCTTCCTGCAGCTCCTGCTCGGCGCGCTGGTGGCCGGCATCGACGCCGGCTTCAGCTTCAATACCTGGCCGCTGATGGCTGGCCAGTTCGTACCGGAGGGCCTGCTGGATCAGAGTCCCTGGATTCTGAACATGTTCGAGAATCCCATGACCGTGCAGTTCGATCACCGCATGGTGGCCTATGCCCTGACCCTGGCCACCATTCTCCAAGCTGTCTGGCTGTGGCTCACCAAGCGTCCGCCGGAGATGATCGGCAGCGCGCTTGTGCTGGCCGTCGCCACCATGATGCAGGCGGTCATCGGCGTCTGGACGCTGCTGCTCTCAGTGCCGCTGCCTTTGGGGCTCGCCCACCAGGCCGGCGCCATCCTGATCTTCGGCTTCGCCGTGTTCCATTTCTGGCTCACCGTGAAGGGCGTGCCCATCGAGGAGCCGGGTCGCGATCAGAGACTCGCCAGCGCCTGATCCAGATCGGCGATGATGTCGTCCTTGTCCTCCAGACCGACCGATAGGCGCACCACATCGTCACCCGCACCGGCCGCCGCCCGCTGCTCATCCGAGAGTTGGCGATGGGTCGTCGAGGCAGGGTGAATGATCAGGCTCCGCGTGTCGCCGATATTGGCCAGGTGGCTGAACAGCTCCACGGACTCCACCAGCTTCACCCCCGCATCGAACCCGCCTTGCAAACCGAATGTGAAGACGGCGCCAGCACCCTTCGGACAATATTTCCGGGCCATCGTGTAAGACCGGCTGCTCGGCAGTCCCGCATAGTTCACCCAGGCCACCTTGTCGTGGCCCTCCAGCCATTGCGCGACCGCCAGCGCATTCTCGCAATGGCGCTGCATGCGCAAGGGCAGGGTCTCGATCCCGGTGATGAACAGGAACGCATTCATCGGCGCGATCGCCGGCCCGAGATCCCGCAAGGCAAGCACCCGTGCCGCGATGGCGAAGGCGAAATCCCCGAAGGTCTCGGCCATGGTGATGCCGTGATAGCTTTCGCAAGGCTCCGACAAGGTCGGATAGCGGCCAGACGCCATCCAATCGAAGGTGCCGCAATCGATCAGAGCGCCGCCGACCGAATTGCCGTGGCCGCCGAGAAACTTGGTCAGCGAATGCACGACGATATCCGCGCCGTGCTCCTTGGGCCGGACGAGATAGGGCGTGGCCAGGGTGTTGTCGACGATCAGCGGAACGTCGGCCTCCTTCGCGACCTTCGCAATCGCCTCGATATCGCTGACCACGCCGCCGGGATTGGCGATGGATTCGATGAAGATCGCCCGCGTCTTGTCGGTGACCTGGGCGCGAAAAGACTCCGGATCTTCCGTATCGGCCCATTTCACCGTCCAGCCGCACTTGGCGAAGGAATAGGCGAACTGGTTGACCGACCCGCCATAGAGCTGCCGCGCGGCAATGAACTCCGCCCCCGGCTTCATCAGCGTATGGAAGACGAGATTCTGCGCCCCGTGGCCCGAAGCGGTGGCAAGCGCCGCCGTGCCGCCCTCCAGCGCCGCCAGCCGCTCCTCGAGCACAGCCGCCGTCGGGTTCATCATGCGGCTATAGATGTTGCCGAAAGTTTCCAGATTGAACAGCGCGGCGGCGTGCTCCGTATCGTCGAAGACATAGGATGTCGTCTGATAGATCGGCGTCACCCGCGCGCCCGTCGCGGGATCGGGCCGCGCGCCAGCATGGATGGCCAAGGTACCGAAACCCGGCTGCCGTTCATCCGTCATGGTCCGAACCTCCCCAATACGCTTTGTTCGGCGGGACCATAACAGAGGCGGGAAGGGGATGTGTTCCCCGATGTCGAGCAGAGGAGTGCCGGCGCAAAGATTTATCGCTTGGGGCCGAGCGTGCGCTGCTGGATGCCGGACGTCCCCATGCCGGGCCGGCGGCTGGAGAGCACCCGCGAATTGACCCCCGTCCAGCCGATCTCGCCGGAAAGGCGCCCGTATTCGATCTTCGGGCAACGATTCATCACGACCGTCAGCCCGGCCTGTTCGGCGAGCTTGGCCGCCTCGTCGTTGCGCACGCCGAGCTGCATCCAGAGGATTTTGGCGCCGATCGCGATAGCCTCTTGCGCAACCCCGTAAGCCTCGTCCGGATTGCGGAACACATCGACCATATCCACCGGACGGTCGATCTCGGCCAGCGATCCGAAAACCTTCGCGCCGGCGATCGTCTCGCCCGCATGCCCCGGATTGACCGGGATCACGTCATAGCCTTTGGCCAGAAGATATTTGGCGACGAAATAGCTGGGACGCGACGGCCTTCCGCTGGCACCGACAATGGCGACGGTCTTCACCCTGTCCAGGATCTCCCGGATCTCGCGATCCGAGTAGCTGTCGTGACGGCGATCGCGCATGCGGCCCGGCTAGTCTCTATCGGGCCAGCAAGGCTTGCGCTTCTCCAGGAAGGCGCCGATGCCTTCCTGCGCCTCGGCGTGCAGCATATTGTCGACCATCACCGTCGCCGCATAGCCGTAAGCCTCGTCGAGGGTGAGCTCGGCCTGGCGGTAGAACGCCTCCTTGCCGATCTTCACCGTCGCCGTCGGCTTCGATGCGATGGTCTCCGCAAACGCCATCGTCACCTCGAGAAGACGGTCGGCGGGCACGGTCCGATTGATCAGCCCAATCGCCTTCGCCGCATCGGCCGGGACCATTTCGCCCGTCAGCAGCATCTCCATGGCGGCCTTCCGCGGCACGTTGCGGCTGAGCGCCACCATGGGCGTGGAACAGAACAGGCCAATATTGACCCCCGGCGTCGCAAAGCGCGCATCCTCCGCCGCCACCGCGAGGTCGCAGCTCGCCACGAGCTGGCAACCGGCCGCGGTCGCGATACCGTTCACGGCTGCGATCACCGGCTTCGGCGAACGCACGATGGCAAGCATCAGCCGGGAGCAGGCGGTCATCACATTCACGTAGAAGCGTCGCCCGCCATCCTCGTCGCTCCTGTGGCGGGTCAGCTCCTTCAGATCGTGGCCGGAAGAGAAGGCGGGCCCGTCCCCGGTCAATACGATGACCCGGACATCCCCATTCTGACCCAGGTTGCGGATCTCCTTGGTCAGGGCGGCAATCATGGCCATCGAGAGCGCATTGCGCTGGGCCGGCCGGTTCAAGGTGAGCAACGCCACCGCGCCGCGGATTTCCCGCAGCACGTAAGGCGCTTCATCCGCCCCCGAACACGCGCTTGCCGGCACGTTCTCCATCTGATCCATTCGCTTGCGCTCCCAATCCCATCGCCAACCGAAGCGTTTGAAGCTACACGAGAATTACCCGTTTCGCGAGCCGATCTGTGTATGTGGTAATATAATACCACATTGCTAATTCACGAAATTAACTGCATTTTTTGCGGTTCATGCTTGACCAAAGACTCGGAGTTTGTTTACAAGCGCCGAACTTTTGCAACGAGTGGATCATGAAAACCTATTCTGCCAAAGCGAGCGAGATCGAGAAGTCCTGGGTGTTGATCGACGCCGAAGGGCTGGTCGTCGGCCGTCTCGCCGCTCTCATCGCCACGCGGCTGCGCGGCAAGCACAAGCCGAGCTACACCCCGCATATGGATTGCGGCGACAACATCATCGTCGTGAATGCCGACAAGGTGGTCTTCAGCGGCAACAAATACACCGACAAGACCTATTACTGGCACACCAATCATCCGGGCGGCATCAAGAGCCGCACCGCGGAGCGGATCCTCGAAGGCCCGCACCCGGAGCGCGTGCTGCACAAGGCCGTAGAGCGCATGCTGCCGCGCGGACCGCTCGGCCGTCAGCAACTGAAGAATCTGCGCGTCTATGCCGGCGCCGAGCACCCTCATGAGGCTCAGACGCCCGAGACGCTCGATGTCGCCGCCCTGAGCGCCAAGAATGCGAGGAACGCTTAAACATGGCCGATGAAGTGAAGACCCTCGAGGATCTCGGCGAGCTGACGGGCGAGACCGCCGCGCCGGAAGCCCCGGTCTATGAGCAGAAGCTCGATGCGCAAGGCCGCGCCTATGCGACCGGCAAGCGGAAAGAGTCCGTCGCCCGCGTCTGGGTGAAGCCCGGACCCGGCCGTATCGAGATCAACGGCAAGGAGCACGACAAGTATTTTGCGCGCCCCGTGCTGCAGATGATCCTGAAGCAGCCGCTCGTCACCTCCAATCGCGAGGGACAGTTCGACATTACCTGCACCGTCTCCGGCGGCGGCCTGTCGGGCCAGGCGGGCGCTGTCCGTCACGGCATCTCCCTGGCGCTGACCCGCTACGAGCCGGAGCTCCGCAGCGTGCTGAAGAAGGAAGGCTTCCTCACCCGCGACGCACGTACCGTGGAGCGTAAGAAATACGGCCGCGCCAAGGCTCGCCGGAGCTTCCAGTTCTCCAAGCGCTAGGCGCTCACCCAAATTTTGGTTTGGCGGCGGCCCGGCAGCTTCACCCCTGTCCGGGCCGTTCGTTTATCTGCCGTCGCATCATCCAGAGCCGAAAGATTCGTCATGGCCACCAAGAGCAAGATCGCAGCCGCCGTTCTCGGCGCCTCCGGCTATACCGGCGCCGACCTGATCCG
This sequence comes from Methyloligella sp. ZOD6, assembly GCA_050110875.1. GTDB lineage: Bacteria > Pseudomonadota > Alphaproteobacteria > Rhizobiales > Methyloligellaceae > Methyloligella. The sequence goes on along the minus strand of CP188828.1, from coordinate 328,305 downwards.
GCTGGCCGCGCGGCATCCGGGCATCGAGATCAAGGCGCTGATCGCGAAATCTCATGCCGGCCAGCCCCTCGCCAAGGTCTTCCCCCATCTGGGCGTGCTTGGATTGCCCGATCTCGTGACCTCGGAAGAGGTGGATTGGAGCGGCATCGATGTCGCCTTTTGCGGGCTGCCCCATGCCACGGCCCATCAGGAGATCGCGAAGCTGCCGAAATCCGTGAAGGTGGTGGACATGTCGGCCGATTTCCGGCTGCGCGACGCCGGCACCTACGCCCAGTGGTATGGCGGAGAGCACGGCGCCACAGATTTGCTGAAGGAGGCGGTCTACGGCCTCACCGAGCATTACCGCGAGCAGATCACGGATGCGCGGATCGTCGCCTGTCCCGGCTGCTACCCCACGGCCATCCTGCTCGCCATGCTGCCGCTGGCGAAGGACGGGCTCATCGATGCCGGCTCGATCATCGTCGACGCGAAATCGGGCGTGACCGGTGCGGGACGCGCGCTCAAGCAGAACACGCTGTTCGCAGAAGCCGGCGAGGGGCTCTCGCCCTACGGCATCGCCGGCCACCGCCATATCCCCGAGTTGGAGCAGGAGATCGGCAAGGCGGCGGACGAAACCGTGCGGGTGAACTTCACGCCCCATCTCGCGCCCATGGCGAGAGGCGAGCTCTGCACCTGCTATGTGGCGCTGAAAGGTGAGGCGACGGCCGATTCCCTACGGGCGGCGCTGCGACAGGCTTATGCCGATGCGCCCTTCATCCAGCTCCTGGAGGATGGAAGCATCCCGGCCACCCAGAACGTGCGCGGCTCGAATTATTGCCAGATCGCCGTCTTCGCCGATCGGCTGGAGGGCCGGGCCATCGTCATCGCGGCGATCGACAATCTGGTGAAGGGCTCCGCCGGCCAAGCCCTGCAGAACTTCAATCTGATGTTCGGCTACGACGAGACGGAAGGGTTGGGGCAGCTTCCTCTCTTCCCGTAAGCCAAGCGGCCGTTAGGACACCGCGCCGCTGTGCCGCCGCCAAAAGCGGCGCAGCGCGACGAGCGTCCAGATCGCCTCGACGACGCCGAACGGCCATGCGCCTTGCAGGAACCCGTAGAGGCTCGCCAGCGCGCACGCGCCGGCAAAGGCTAAAATGAACCAGGGGCTCCGGTCTTCCAGGGCATAGAAGAGCAGCATGGCGCTAACCGCCCCCAGCCCGAATAGCGTCAATGGGTCGAGTGCCATGCGGATCTAAGCGCGCACGCGGACGTAAGATCCGGGCGCATCCTCGATCGGCCGATAGGGGCCGGCAGCGGGATCGCGGGCCGGAACCTTCACGCCGGAAAGTCCGCTCAGCCATTCCGACCAGTTGGGCCACCAGGAGCCTTGCGTTTCCTGGGCTTGGCGCCGCCAAGCCTCCAGCGTGTCCGCCGGCTCGCCGCTCCAGAACTGGTATTTGTGCTTCTCCGGCGGATTGACCACGCCTGCGATATGGCCGGACCCGGCGAGCACGAACCGCACTGGCCCGCCGAACAGCTTCGATCCGATGAACACCGAATTCGCCGGTGCGATGTGATCCTGCTCCGCAGCCAGATGAAAGACGGGGATCCGGATCTTCTTGAGATCCAGGGGCACGCCGCTCAATGTCATCTCGCCGCGGGCGAGCTTGTTGAGCTGATAGAACTCCCGCAGATAATAGGCGTGGTTCGCCGCCGGCATGCGCGTGGAATCGGAATTCCAGTACAGCAGGTCGAAGGGCAGGGGCTTCTTCCCCAACAGATAATTGTTCACCACATAGGGCCAGATCAGATCCCGCGGCCTGAGCATGTTGAACACCGCCGCCATGCGCGACCCGTCGAGATAGCCATGGGCGCTCATCATGGCGTTGAGTTCGGCGAGCTGCCCCTCATCGACGAAGACGAGCAGATCGCCGGCCTGGGTGAAGTCCACCTGGGCGGTCAGGAAGGTCGCCGACGAAATCCGGTCGTCCCCCCGCGCGGCCATATAGGCGAGGGCGGCGGAGAGCAGGGTGCCGCCGACGCAATACCCCATGGCATTGACGTAGTGCAGGCTGAGCTGGCGCTCGACCACCTCCAGCGCCGCCAGCACGCCTTCGTGCATGTAGTCCTCGAAGGTCTTCCGGGCCAGCTTGGCATCCGGATTGACCCAGGAGATCACGAACACCGTGTAGCCCTGTTCGACCGCCCATTTGATCAGCGATTTCTGCGGGACCAGATCGAGGATGTAGTATTTGTTGATCCACGGCGGAACGATCAGCAGCGGCCGCTCGTAGACCTGCTCCGTCGCCGGCGCATACTGGATCAGCTGCATGATGTCGTTCTGGAAGATGACCTTTCCCGGCGTCGTGGCGAGATTTTCGCCCACCTGGAAGGCGCTCAGATCGGTCTGGCTGATCTGCAGGATATCCTTCGAGCGCTCCAGATCCTCCGCCAGTTGCTGCATCCCCTGCACCAGATTCTCGGCCTTGCTGGAAAGGGTGGTGCGGACCACCTCCGGATTGGTGAAGGGGAAGTTGGACGGCGAGATCGCCGTCAGAATCTGATTGAGATGAAACAGGGCTTTGTGGCGCGTCGGTTCGTCGATCCCCTCCGTCTGGCGGGTCACGCCTTCCGCCCAGCGCGCCGTGAGAAGGTAAGCCTGCTTCCAAAAATCGTAGACCTGATTCTCGGTCCAATCGGGGTCGCGGAACCGGTTGTCGCCGGGATCGGGCTGAATGACGGGCTCTACCTTTTCGCCCACCATCCGGCGCATGGTCCGCGCCCAGAGCGCACCGTAGGACTGAAACAGATCGCGCTGCGCCTCGGCGAGCCGGGTCGGATCGCTGACCCATTGCTTGGCCACTTCGCCGAGGGTCTTGGTCGCTTCGCTGATCTCCGACGCAAAGCTGTAGGCCCCTTCGTCGCGGCGGCTTCGTTGCGCCAGGACGCCCATCACATGAGCGCCTTCGTTGCAGAGTCGGACGATGTTGTGGCTGATCTCGTCGAACCGCTCGAACTCTCTATAGGGCTCTTTGTGCTCGTCGGATTCGTCGTTCCGCTTCTGCATAGCCGATCCTGGCCCACCTCCCGATTCTCACCATTTGGAAAGACTATAGGGACAACTTGCCCCAGCCTGAAGCCCGCTCGGCCAATTCGCCGCGCGACCGGCAGGATTGAGCTAGCTCAACCCGACGTCAATCGGATGAAACCTGGCTCAGAGATACCACTGAAAAAGGAGAGCAAGCAGCAGGATCCCGAAGAATCCCGCGAGAAAGATGATCCGCATCGGCGTGGTCTTCAGCACGATTTCGCCCTGCCGTGCCTTGCGTCCCGCGAGGGTGCGCCCATCTTTCACATGCCGAGAATTGCGGTTTGTCATGTCTGGCCCCTTTCATTCCGCAATGGTCGGTGGCCAGGGTCAACGGGCCGGCAGGGCGAATGTTCCTGCGATTTCGATTCGGCGAGGTTCGATCACCCGCAAATGAGGCGGCCTGCCTTTCCAGGAGCAAAATTTGTTGCGAAAAAACCGCTCTCTCACCTGATTCTTCAAGCATAAGTCACGTGTCCACTGAGGTGAGCCTTACTTGGCTTCCGTCCTGAAAAGGGGCGTGTTAAGAAAAAGTCCATTGGGGTTTGATAGAAATGGTCGAAGATAAGACCTTCATGAGCACGGAACGTCGCCGCGCAGCCAAGAAGATATTGCCGTTCGTCCTGGCCGCCGCCGTATCGGCCGGTCTGGCTGGCTGTTCGGATTCCATCAGCTCGGTATCCGTACCGCGCTTCTCGGAGCTCATGCGCGGCTATGACGATACCCTGACGGCGAAGGAGCAGAAGGACGCCATCGCCGAGCTTCAAAAAGAGCAAGCCCAGGCGGAAGCCGCCAAAAATTAGCCTTTTCAAGAATTTGGCGTATGATGCCCAAGCGTTGGACGCCAAGCAGCGGTCAGGCGCCGCGAGAGCGTGAGAGACCCATGGACAGCGATTTTCATAGGATCAGGCGGCTCCCGCCTTACGTCTTCGAGCAAGTCAACAAGCTCAAGGCCGCCGCGCGCGCCCGGGGCGAGGACATCATCGATTTCGGCATGGGCAATCCCGATATGCCGACGCCCCAGCATATCGTCGACAAGCTTGTCGAGACCGTCCGCAATCCGCGCACCAATCGCTATTCGGCCTCCAAGGGCATTCAGGGGCTCCGGCGCGCCCAAGCCGCTTACTATCAGCGGCGTTTTGGCGTGGCCCTCAATCCCGAGACTCAGATTGTCGCCAGCCTCGGCTCGAAGGAAGGCTTCGCCAACATGGCGCAAGCCATCACCGCGCCGGGCGATGTCATCCTGGTGCCGAACCCGACCTATCCGATCCACGAGTTCGGCTTCATCATGTCAGGCGGCGTGATCCGTCATCTGCCGGCAGCGACCGATTCCACCTTCATGACCTCCCTGGACCGGGCGGTGAAGCACTCCGTGCCGAAGCCGACGGCGCTTGTCCTCAACTATCCGTCGAACCCCACCGCGCTGGTCGCCGATCTCGATTTCTACAAGGAGGTCGTCGCCTACGCCAAGAAGCACGATCTGATCGTGCTCTCCGATCTCGCCTATGCGGAGATCTATTTCGACGACAACCCGCCGCCCTCCATTTTGGAGGTCGAAGGCGCCATCGATATCGCGGTGGAGTTCACCAGCCTGTCGAAGACCTACGCCATGCCTGGCTGGCGCATGGGCTTCGCCGTCGGCAACGAACGGCTGATCCAGGCGCTGACCCGGGTCAAATCCTATCTCGATTACGGCGCCTTCACGCCGATCCAGGTGGCGGCCACCGCAGCGCTGAACGGCCCGCAGGATTGCGTCGACGAGATCCGCGCCATCTATAAGAGCCGCCGGGACTGCCTGGTCGATTCCATCGGCCGCGCCGGCTGGCATATTCCGACTCCGCCGGCCACCATGTTCGCTTGGGCGCCCATCCCGGAGATCTTCGCCCATATGGGATCCCTGGAATTCTCCAAATTGCTGTTGGAGAAGGCGGGTGTCGCCGTGTCGCCGGGTATCGGTTTCGGCGAATATGGCGAAGGGCATGTGCGCATCGCGCTTGTCGAGAACGAGCAGCGGACCCGCCAAGCGGCCCGCAATATTCGGAAATTGCTTTCAGATTCGGAAAACGCCCTGCATAACGTGATCCCGATTAAGTCCAACGCCAATCGCGCGCTCTAGTTTTATTCATGCCGGATTCTTTGAAATTGGGCCTGGCCGGCCTCGGCACGGTCGGTGCAGGCGTTCTGCGGTTGATCGACACCCATGCCGATCAGATCGCCGCCCGGACCGGACGGCCGGTCGAAGTGCTCGCCATCTCTGCCCGCAATCGCAACAAGAAGCGGGATGCGGATACCGACAGCTATCGCTGGGTCGACGATCCGATCGCCCTCGCGCAAGACCCCGAGATCGACGTCTTTGTCGAGCTTATGGGCGGCGAGGAGGGAATCCCCAAGGAAGCCGTCGAGGCCGCCCTCAAGGCCGGAAAGCATGTGGTGACCGCCAATAAGGCGCTGCTCGCCCATCACGGCGTCGCCCTCGCCAAGCTGGCGGAGGCGAACAATGTCGCTCTCAATTTCGAGGCGGCCGTCGCCGGCGGCATTCCCGTCGTCAAGGTGATGCGCGAAAGCCTGCAAGGCAACGACATCACCCGCGTCTACGGCATCCTCAACGGCACCTGCAACTATATCCTCACCTTGATGCAGGAGGAGGGCGCCACCTTCGAGGACGCCTTGAAGGATGCGCAAGAGAAGGGCTTCGCCGAGGCCGATCCGACCTTCGATATCGGCGGCTTCGACAGCGCCCATAAGCTCGCCCTCCTGACGAGCCTGGCTTTCGGCGTCGAGACCGCGTTCGACCAGATCTATGTGGAAGGCATCGACCGCATCGCGGCGGCGGATATCGAGGCGGCCGAGCGGCTGGGATACAGGCTGAAGCTGCTGGGTGTCGCGGCCGCGACCGAAAGCGGCATCGAGCAGCGGGTGCATCCGGCCATGGTCGCCAAGCATACGCCCATCGCCGAGACCTTCGGCGCTCAGAACTGCGTGCTCATCGAAGGGGACTTCGTCGAGGACGTCATGCTGAGCGGCCAGGGGGCCGGGGCCGGCCCGACCGCATCGGCCGTGATGAGCGACATCATCGAGCTCGCCCGCGGCCACATCTTCGCGCCTTTCGCGACCAGGGCGGAAAACCTCAAACCGTGCCGCCGCTCCGAGATGGGCATCCATGCGGGCAGCTACTATCTTCGCCTGACCGTGCACGATCAGATCGGCGTCATCGCCGGGATTGCCACGCGGATGGCGGAACAGAACATCTCCCTGGAAAGCATCGTCCAGCATCGTCAGCGCACCGATATTCCCGGTGTGGACGATGGCGAGGAGCCCACGGGGCCCGTCGATGTGGTTATGATCACCCATGAGACGACCGAAGCGGCGATTCAAAAAGCTCTTGCGGCGATCGAAGGAGACGGGCATGTGGTCGCGAAACCACAAATGATACGCATCGAGAGTCTATAGTAGTCGCGTAAGAATCACCTTCGGCCGCTAAGATAAAGAAGAGGCCATGGGGAGGGAGGACTGCGGCTATGTTGCCGTCATCGAAGCCGGAAGAAGCCGGTTCCACGATAACACTCGATATTGCCTCGGTGACCGAGGCCGCCGCGATCGCGGCTGCGCGCTGGCGCGGACGCGGCGACGAGGCGGCCGCCGACAACGCCGCCGTCGAGGCAGGGCAGGATGCGCTGGGCTGGCTTCCGGCCAACGGCGTGGTCGTGGTCGGCGAAGGGGATGAGGACGAGACCGACCGGCTCTATACCGGTCAGAAGGTCGGCGATCCCAACAACGGCCTCGAGGTCGATATCGCCATCGACGTTCTGGAAGGCACGACCGTCTGCGCCAAGGCGCTGCCCAACGCCATGTCCGTGATCGCCGTCGCCAAGCGGGGCGATCTGCTCGAAGTGCCTGCGATCTACATGAACAAGATCGCCATCGGCCCCGGCTACGAGGAAGACGTCGTCGATCTCGACGCCACCCCGGCGGAAAATTTGAATCGTCTGGCCGACGCCAAAGGCGTGCCTGTGGAGAGCCTGACCGCTTGCGTCCTCGATCGTCCGCGCCATGCGAAGCTGATCGAGGAGATCCGTGCCACAGGCGCCGCGCTCCGGCTCATCGGCGACGGCGATATCGCCGGCGTCATCCACACCACGGCCACCCGCGCTACGGGCATCGACGTCTATATGGGCATCGGCGGTGCTCATGAGGGGGTGCTCGCCGCTGCGGCTCTCGCCTGTATCGGCGGTCAAATGCAGGGCCGGCTTTATCCGGCCAACGATCAGCAGCGCGAACGCGCCCGCATCGCCGAGATCGAGGATATCAATCGAAAATACCGGCTCGCCGATATGGCCTCCGGCGATGTCTGCTTCGCCGCGACCGGCATCACCTCCGGCTCGTTCCTGGAAGGCGTGCGTTTCACCCCACGCACCGTGATCACCCATACGGTGGTCATGCGCTCCATCAACGAGACGACCCGCTGGGTCCGTACCGAGCGCCGCAATGGCGGCGGGCGCACAACCCCGAGGAATCCGGGCCGAATCGGCTAAGCTCGCCGCTTTCGTGAAGGAGCGTTCCGGGCTTTGCGTCCGGCACGGCGTGAGTGGGTGACCGAATGGGCGAAGCCTTGCCCGAACCAGCTGGATTTACAGAAGAGGATACGGACGCCGCCTTCTTGGGCGTTGCGCGGTCCGTCAATGGGCGGCGCTGGCTGCCCCGGCTCGCCCCCGCTCGAGAGCACCTCGCCACGGCCATCGCCCAGCAGAACGGCTTGCCCGAGATTCTCGGACGCGTGCTGGCCGCCCGCGGCGCCGAGCCCAACACTGTCGCCGATTTCTTCAACCCGACCTTGCGGACCCTGATGGCCGATCCTGCCGGCTTGCAGGATATGGAGAAGGCGGCATCTCGCTTCGTCAAAGCCCTGCGCGACGACGAGCCTATCGCCATTTTCGGCGATTACGACGTGGACGGCGCCTGCTCCATCGCCCTGATCCAACGCTTTCTGCGCCACCATGGTCGCGAGGCGGCCCATTACGTCCCCGACCGGCTGACGGAAGGCTATGGCCCGTCCGAAGGCGCCATGCGGGGCCTCTGCGAAGAGGGCGCAAGGCTGATCCTCACCGTCGATTGCGGCACCGCGGCCCATGGGCCCATCGCGGCCGCCAACCGGGCAGGGGCCGACGTGATCGTGCTCGACCATCACCAGGCCGGCGAGACTTTGCCCGAGGCCTTCGCCGTGGTGAACCCGAACCGGGAGGACGACATTTCGGGCCAAGGCCATCTCGCCGCAGCCGGCGTCGTCTTCCTGTTTCTCGTTACCGTCACCCGTCAGCTTCGCCAATCGGGCGCCTATGGCGAGACGGCCGAGCCCGATCTTCTGAACTTTCTCGATCTCGTCGCACTGGCCACCATCTGCGATGTCGTGCCCCTCACGGGCGTGAACAGGGCCTTCGTGGCCCAAGGCCTCAAAGTTTTGAGGCTCCGCCAGAATCCGGGCCTGCGCGCACTCGCCGACGTGGCACGGATCGACGCGGCGCCGAGCTGCTACACCCTCGGCTTCGTGCTGGGACCGCGCATCAATGCCGGCGGCCGAACCGGGTTCTCCGGCCTTGGAACGGCGCTGCTGTGCACCGATGACGACGTCGAGGCCCGGAGCTTCGCCGACAAGCTGGAAGCCTTGAATGGAGAGCGGAAGGCCATCGAGGATCGCATGCTCCAGGAAGCCTTCGCGATTGCCGAGGCCGCGCTGGAGCAAGATCCCGCCCGGCCGCTTCTCATCGTCCATGGCGATGGCTGGCATAAGGGGCTGCTCGGCCTCGTGGCCAGCCGGGTGACCGACCGTTTCGCCCGCCCGGCCCTGGTGATCGCCTGGGACGAGGCGGGCGAGGGGACCGGCTCCGGACGTTCGATTCCCGGCGTCGATCTCGGCCGCGCGATCCGCGGGTGCGTGGAGCAGGGGATACTGGCCAAGGGCGGCGGTCATGCCATGGCGGCCGGCTTCGCCCTGGCCCGCGACCGCCTCTCGCTGTTTGAGGGCACGCTGAGCGCCGCATTTGCCGACGGCGTCGCAGCCGCCGACGAGGCACGTCAGATGCTGCTGGACGGCGCTCTGAGCGCTTCTGGCGCCACCACGGAGCTTCTGGCCTTGCTCGAGCAGGCGGGCCCCTTCGGCATGGGCCATCCAAGGCCCCGCTTCGTCTTTCCCGCCCATCGCGTGACCGGCATCCGGCTCATGAAGGGCAGCCATATCCGCTGCCAGCTCCAGAGCCCCGACGGCACGCGGCTCGACGCCTGCGCGTTCCGGGTGGCCGAGACGCCGCTGGGCAAGCTGATGCTGGAAGCCGAGGGCCGGCCGCTCCACGTGGCAGGCCACCTTCGAATCAATCGCTGGCAGGGCCGCGAGACCGTCGAGCTGACCATTGAGGACGCCGCGGAGCCCCGATAGAGGCCTGCGCAGACGAAAATCGCCGCTTCTTGACGGAAAAACCGCGCGATGTGCGCTTGCGGGAGCGGCCTAAGTTTTCTATATGGGCACCCTTGAGCCGCGGCCGGGCGCCAAGCCCAGCGCTGATGGCCGGCGCGGACGGCACGCCCCCTTCGTCTAACGGTTAGGACGCCAGGTTTTCAACCTGGAAACAGGGGTTCGATTCCCCTAGGGGGTGCCACCCGCCCGCTCGGGCTTTCCTACCAGCTTCCCGTATTTTCCATGGACGCCCAGGGCTCCTGGGGCCGCATGGGCTTGCCCTTCTGCAGGAGCTCGATGGAGATGCCGTCGGGCGAGCGGATGAAGGCCATATAGCCGTCCCGCGGCGGCCGGTTGATGGTCACCCCGTTCGCCTGCAGCTTCTCGCAGGTCGCGTAGATATCGTCGACCTGATAGGCGAGGTGGCCGAAATTCCGCCCTCCCGAATACTCCTCCGGATCCCAGTTATAGGTGAGCTCCAGCTCCGCCTCCTCGTCCTCCGGCGCCGCCAGATAGATCAGCGTGAAGCGGCCTTTCTCGCTCTCCTTCCGCCGCGTCTCCTTCAGCCCGAGCTTGTTGCAGAAGAAATCGAGGGATTCGTCGAGATCGGAAACGCGCACCATGGTGTGCAGATATTTCATGGGTCTCCTCCTAGTCTGGTCGCTTCCGTTCCGGCGATGCGCCGGCGGTGTGATTCTGTCCAAATCGGTCTGGAACGTACCCTAAGGGCGATTCCGCAACGATTGTTGCACAACATCCACAATTCGACCGATGAATGCCGCTCGCCCATGCCCAAATGGAAATTTACATGGTGATAGAGGCATTTGCAGCCCTGCCGTGATCACGTCCCGGTCGACGCCGAAAATCCACTCAAAGCGCCTCGGAAGCGGCGATATCGCTTGCCGATCATGCGCTTAAATTGAAACCTTCGGGGCATCTCGGAACTCGCCGAGCTTTTGTGGAGAAGCTAAGATTCTCAAGGATTTTTCACTGGCCTCGGGAAGACCCGATGCTATGTTCGCCCAAGGTGAGATTGGCTGATTCGTGCGGATGTCGGCTGATCGGATAGCCAAGTACAAGCGGGGGAGTGCGGCTATGCGGGCGAAGGAATCGCCACAACCAGAGGACCACAGCCGAGAAGAAGAAGAACCGGCGGTCGAGGTCATTGAAGTCTCCGGCGCAATCAAATGGTTTGACGCATCAAAGGGTTATGGCTTCATCGTGCCAGACGGTGACATGCCCGACGTGCTGCTTCACGTGAGCTGCCTGCGCCGCGACAACTATCAGACCGCTTACGAGGGCACGCGCGTCGTCTGCGAGGCAGCCCGTCGCGATAAGGGCCTGCAGGCGTTACGCATTATCACGATGGACGAATCCACGGCGGTGCATCCGTCTCAGCTGCCGGAACGGACCCACGCCTCCGTCGTTCCTGAAAGCGACTGGGAACGCGCGGTGGTCAAATGGTTCAATCGTCAGCGCGGCTTCGGCTTCCTCACCCGGGGGCCGCAGACCTCGGACATCTTCGTGCATATGGAGACCTTGCGCCGCTTCGGCTTCACCGAGCTTCGCCCGGGCCAGATCGTTCAGGTCCGCTACGGCCAGGGGCCGAAAGGCCTGTCCGCGGCCGAGCTGAGACCCGACGGCGTCCCCAGCCCGTCTTCCCATTAGCGCAAGGGCCTTTGGCCTTGCCAAATCAGCGGCTTCCGGTCCTTCCGCTCAGCGCACGCCTCATCGTCGCGGCCTTCGCCATTGTTATTGCAATGCTCTCCTTGAGTACCGGCGCCCTCGCCATGGGGACGGGCCGCGTGATCCTGGAGACGGATGGCGGCCCGTACACGTTCACGGTCGAGGTCACCGAAACCCCCAACGAACGCGCCATGGGCCTGATGTTCCGCAGGGCTCTGGGACGGGACGAGGGGATGATCTTCCTCTATGAGGAGCCCCAGCCTCTCACCATGTGGATGAAGAACACCCATCTCTCCCTCGACATGGTCTTCATCGGCCCGGACTGGCGGGTGAACCGGATCGCCGAGCGCACCGAGCCGTTCTCCTTGGACCGGATCCCCTCCAACGGCAACGCCATCGGCGTGCTGGAGGTCGTGGCGGGCACCGCCAAGCGCATCGGCCTGAAAATCGGCGATCCGGTGATCTTCGAGAAAGGGGACGGTGCTGAATAAAGAGAATGCGGACAGGCGACACGGCCCTGTCGCAAGGCGATCTTAAGGCGTTCGTTCCACTGTATTCCCGGCCCGGCCATCTTGCCGATAGGAGACGAAGCCTGTATCTCCAATGCGAGAGGGCTTCGACCCGGCTTCAGTCCCGCGACAGGGCGGTCGAGCTTGGGGCTTGAGCTTTGGAATCGGGGCATAGCGCAGCCTGGTAGCGCACCTGCTTTGGGAGCAGGGGGTCGCAAGTTCGAATCTTGCTGCCCCGACCAATCCGCTGGAAAGGCGAAAGCTGGAGAGGCAAGAGAAGACCATGGTCGCTCGCATCCACAAGCCTGCCAAGAACGCCATGCAGCAGGGCAAGGCCGGTACCCGGGAATGGGTGCTGGAATTCGAGCCCGAGACGCCCAACGTCATCGAGCCTCTCATGGGCTGGACCAGCTCCTACGACACGCGGCGCCAGATCCGCATGCGCTTCGACACCAAGGAAGAGGCCATCGCCTACGCCACCCGCCACGGCATTCCCTTCCGCCTGGAGGAGACCCATACCTCCAGCGTGAAGCCGAAATCCTACGCGGAGAATTTCAGATACGGCCGGCCCGACCGCTGGACCCATTAGGCGAAAGCGGCGGGAAGGGCACGCCGGTACCGGTCCCGTAGCTCAACCGGATAGAGCACCTGCCTTCTAAGCAGGGGGTTGCAGGTTCGAGTCCTGCCGGGATCACCACCTAACTCTTGGCGCATACAGTTGCGCCTCAAAGGTCCCGGAGATCAAAGGTTTTCTATCGACCCGCTGCAGTAGGTCGCATAAGATAGACCTTGATTTGTTCTATATATGTTCCTATGAAGCAGGGGCCGGGTAACGTGGGCAAGGTTAGCGCCGCAATACTGGGAGCCCTCGTCGGCGGGTTTGCCGCCGTGGCGGCGATTATTTTCTGGTTCGGGTGGGGAATGGCCGGTCAAGGCCAGGTCGCCCACATCGACCCAACGAGGGCAGACTACGTTGACCTGCTGCTGACCGTGGCGACGATCTTCCTCGGTGCCGTTGGCCTCGTGGTGACGGTCGGCGCGGTTGTCATCGGTCTGGTCGCGCTGAAGACACTCCGCGAGATTAAAGACGACGCGGCAAACGAGGCAAAAGATGCCGCAGCGGGAAAGATCAATGAGACGATGGCCGCTGAGTTAGAGCCCAATGTCAACGCCAAGGTGCAGGAGACGCTCCCGACCGCGCTTCAGGCGGCGCTACTTAAAGACGAGCTTGGGCACAAGATCATGAGCGAGATGGCCCAGCGAGGTGAACTCGATGAAGTACTTGAGCGTGTGGCGATGCGGATACAGGGCGGCGGGCCGGAGCCCGACCCGGACAACGCGGAGCAATACGTAGACGACGAAGGCGAACAAGCCTGAAAAACAGGAGGGAGGCACGATGGACAGGAAAGCTGCTTCAAATGGTTGGGAGGTCAAGTCGCCTTCCCGGGAATACCTGAATCTCGCGCCCGAGGTGCGGGCGGATATTGACGAGTATCTGTCAGAATACCCTGTGAAGCTCGGTGCGATAGCCAAGCAACTGGGCGTCAAGGTCCTGCTTTCGACTTTACCGCGAGGGACCTCCGGCCAGATCGGGCAAGAAAATGGTGATTTCGTCATCCGCGTTAACCGACACGAGGCCAAGCACCGCCAGCGCTTTACGCTCGCTCACGAGTTGGCGCACTACCTGCTTCACCGCGACCGCATCGTGGCCGAGGGCGGTTGGTCGGAGAATGTTCTGCTGCGTTCTGGGCAGCCCGCGGACGTAGAATATGAGGCCAATCGCCTCGCGTCAGATCTTGTCATACCGTCCGCGCAACTTGCGGAGGCCACGGCGGAATACTCTGGGCCCATGACCGGTGAGGTCGTTGAAGACCTTGCTCGCCGATTTGGCGTCTCTACGGCGGCGATGGAAATTAAACTCCAAATGATGTGACGGAGTGGCGGTAATGGAGGTGCACGACTATTTGGTCACTCTTGGCGTACGTCCGGCGGAATTAAGCGGACTGAAAGAACTGCCTGGGAGTACAAAAGATCGGCTCACGCCCCTGCTACTGCTGGCACCGTGGCTGGCAACGACACCTCTATCCAGAGCGCTGGACAAGTTCGAGGAATCTTACCCCTCCCGTCCCTACTTCATCGACGTCGACCACTATTACCAAGTCAACGACAAGCTTAACGAAGCAAAAGCGATGTGGGAACGGCTAGCCCGGAAGCCCGCCGATCTAGAGGCTTGGTGGGGACTTTTAGCAAAATATCCGAATGCGAATCCGTGCTTGCTGATGGCCGGGCAGTCAATTGAACGCGCGCGCGACCAAGTTGCTTGGGCGCGTGAAAATGACCGAAGCTTTTGTCTGAGGATGAACCTAGCTGACGGCATTGGCTCAGGCATCCCACAATGGATGCCTGAGCTGGTGGAGAATTTGGCCGAAGATGGAGCAACCGATTATGCCGTCGTGTTTGAATTCGGTTGGGTAGAAGATCCTCTGTTGGTGGCAGCAGTTGTCACCGGTTACACAGACACCTTGTTCTCCGCAATTCCACCAGCGATCCCGGTCGCAATTTCTTGCACCTCATTTCCCAAGGACTTCACCCCCTATGACGGAATAGAGGAGGAAGGCTTTTCCAATCGCGCGCTAATCGCTCAAGTGCGGCGCACGACAAACCATCCTAGGATCATCTACGGGGATTGGGGAACGACACGACCTCGTAGCTACAAGCATGCAAGTCCGCCCAAGAATCGAATCGACTATCCAACCGATAATTCGTGGATCATTGCTCGCGACCAAGACGAGAGTGTGGACTTCCAAACTGCAGCCGCTCGGATCACCAATAGCGACTACTGGTCTGGCGATCTTGGTATTTGGGGTGAGCAGCTTATAGAGGGAACGGCAGAAGGGCAGACGTTTGCACTAGACACCATGCCAAAGATGTATGCTGCGAGGATCAACATCCACCTACATCGGCAAGCTTTTTATGGCGACCTGCCACCGCCCGAGGCGTTGGATGAAGAATGGACCGATGATGATCTCTAGCTGCTGAATGCGAACACGGTTCGCAAGCAGGGGGTTGCAGGTTCGAGTCCTGCCGGGATCACCACCTAACTCAATCGCCCTCGATCAAAGCCACAAGCTGGTGAGCGCGACCAGGAGGTTGCCGAGCACATAGGCCGCCAGCAGCCACACCACCCAGCGACGGTCGTTGCGGGAGATGATCTCCTGGTGATCGGCATGTTCGCCCTTCCAGGAGGTCGCCACGATGCGGGTCAGCGCCAGAATGATGAAGAGATAGGCCAGCAGATAGACCTTATCGAGCATCGTCAGATAATCGACATCGGGGAGGCCCGAGGTGGCCGAGAGCTGCAGCGCCACCAGGGTCAGCAAGGCGGTGATGCCGAGCCCGATCCGCCCCTCCACATAGACCGGCCGCACGAAGAAGACGAGCGAGGCGCAGACGATGATCAGAATGATCGGCACGAACGTCTTGATCGTCATGGCCACCACGGGCCGCGTCACCGGCACCGTCAGCACGATACGCGAATAGGGCTCGTTCCCGGTCACCGACAGATCGCCGAAATTGGTCGGATAGGTATTGGTTTCGATCCGCATTTCGGGCTTCCCGACCGTAAAGCCGGGCATGGTGGTGACCGGATCGATGGCGATGCTGTCCTTGCCGTCCGGCTCGTAGACGAGGCTCTTCGTGCCCGACAGCGTGTCCTCCATCACCACGGTCATGCGCTGGGTATCGAAGGGATAATCCTCCAGATTGAACTTGGTGGAGAAGCGTCCCTGATAGCGGATGATCGAATAAAGGCTGCTGTCGGGCATGACCTCCGGCTCTTCCAGCAGGTTCTGGCGCAGGTTGTCGTCCGAGGCGTAGCGATTCATGAACTCCATGGTCCGCGCCGGATGGAGCGCAGGATCGCGCCAGCGGAACCAGACATAGAGATCGATCGTGTAATTGTTGGTTTTGAAGTCGAGCTGCTGGATATCGTTGATATAGGCGCCGACCGTCACCTTCTCCGGCGCAGCCGAGACTGGCGTGGCCATGGTCGTCGCCAGCAGCGCGAGGGCAAGCAGCACCGCCAGACGGCACAAG
Source organism: Methyloligella sp. ZOD6 (assembly GCA_050110875.1). Lineage (GTDB taxonomy): Bacteria > Pseudomonadota > Alphaproteobacteria > Rhizobiales > Methyloligellaceae > Methyloligella. Next base: position 312,503 of record CP188828.1, on the reverse strand, counting down.
CCCGCCCCGAACACGCGAAATACGTTCAACGCCCCCAATATGCTCTCCAATTCAGCGCCCTGACAGGCGACTGATAGCGCGTTTGAGAGGCTTTGGGGAGGCGGGAACTGCGACAGGCTTAAGTGCAGTCGGCCGAGAAAGCCGGTCGGTTCAACCGACCAGGAAGCGCGACACGGCTTGCGCGAAAGCTTCCGGATTCTCCTCGGCGACGAAGTGTCCGCAATCCTCGAAGATCACATTTGTTACATCGTCGGCTCGGCCCGCCAACGAAAGAGCGAGAGTATCGCCCACACCGTATTCTCCTGTGATCGTCATGACCGGCATGGTCAAGCGCCGCTCTCCGAACGTGGCGACAAGTTCGGCATCGTCCGGTAGGGCACGATAGTAGTTGAAGCCGGCCGTCATCCGGCCTGGTTTACTGTAATGAGCCGCATATTCGGTGATGGTCTCCTCGGCGATGGCGCCGTCCTCACGGGTCCACAGGTCGATCTGGGCCGCGATATAGCCCCGCTCGCGGCCCTTGGTCAGCAGTTCTGGAATATCCTTCGCCATGTGAAACCCGTAATGCCAGGCCCCGCCATCCAGCGCGTCGGCATTCTCCGTGCCGGGAATCAGACAATCGGCAAGCACGAGCTTGTCGACGACCACGGGATAGAGATGGGCCAGCACAAAAGCCGCTTTGCCGCCCATATCGTGGCCGACCACATGGGCCGGTCCTGATCCGACATGGTCGATCAAGCCTCGGACATCGCCGGCGATCGTCCGTTTGTCATACCCGCCTTCGGTCAGCTCCGTCAGTCCGCACCCGCGAAGATCCGGTGCGACGACGGTAAAGTCTTGCCCCAGCCGTCGCATCTGTTCGCGCCAGGAGAACCACGTCTCCGGCCAGCCATGCAGCAGGACCACCAGAGGCCCCGATCCCATGGTCACGTAATGCATGCGTATGCCATTGATTTGCGCGAACTCGCTCCGCGCGCCGTTCGGGAGCCCTGAAGGAGGCGCCACGACAGTCTCGTCAGGCTGTGCCGAAGCGCGATTGGAATGCGCCGCGATCCCGCAGGCTACGGCAAGAGAGCCTTGCAGAAAGGCCCGGCGGGGAATGGTCATGAGATCCTCCAGCGTTCGTGAGATAGGGAGGATCGCCAGCGCTGCCCATATCGTCTATGCATGGAATGCTCATAGCAACCATGCCAATAGGTTATAGATGGACCTCACAGCCGCGCTCCGCGCTTTCGTCAGGACGATCGAGACAGGGTCGATGACGGCAGCGGCACGGGATCTGAAACTGTCCCAGCCGGCGGTCAGCAAGCTGGTCCGCAATCTCGAGATCCATACCCAGACCAAGCTGCTGGAACGGAATGGACGGGCGGTGCAGCCGACCGAAGCCGGCCGCCGTCTCTACGAAGGCTCTGGCACGGCCCTGGCCACCATCGACGGAACCCTGGAATCGATCCGGTCGGAACAGGGCGACATCTCGGGCCCGCTGCGTCTGCATTGTCCGGTCTGTCTCGGGGAACGCTATCTCTGCGGCATCGTCGCGGCGTTCCAGAAGGAGCATCCGAACGTCGCCGTCCAGCTCACCCTGGAGAATCAACCGCCCGATCTGCTGAAGCAGAATCTGGATATCGCCTTCCGCATGGGCGACCTCGACGAGCAGAGTCTCATCCAGACCAGGATCGGGCTTATCACCCGCATCCTGGTGGCGTCCCCGGAGTATATCGAGCGCGCCGCGCCTCTGACGGACGTCTCATCGCTGCAGAACCACGATACGATCGTCACCGACGCCGTGCTGTCGCCGTCCGGCGTCCTGACCTTGAAGCGGGGCAGAAAAACCGTCGACGTGCCCCTCGATCCGATCCTCAAGACGAACAATGCCCACGTGCTGGTGGAGGCCCTGAAGCGTGGGCAGGGGGTCGGCACGGCGCAAACGCTGCTCGTGTCCGACGATCTGGCAGAGAGACGTCTTGTCCGCGTGCTTCCCGATTATGAGGTCGCCGCGACGCCCCTCCATCTCACCTATCTTCCCACCCGGCACATGCGCCCCGCGGTCCGGGCCTTCGCCGATTTTTCGCTTCAGACGCTGCGCAAGGTGGACGGGATCGTTCAGGACTGATCGCCGCCCCTACACCATGGAGCGGACCACGCCACCGTCGACGCGGATAGGGGCGCCGTTGGTGGCCGAGGCGCCTTCGCTGCACAGATAGACCACCATATTGGCCACCTCTTCGGTGGAGGCGAAGCGTGAGATCAGCGAGGTCGGCCGGTTCTCCTTGATGAAGTCCCGCTCCACGGTCTCCATGTCGTCGCCGCTGTCGCCGCTCATCTTCTCCAGGAATCCTTCGACGCCTTCGGAACGGGTCGGTCCGGGCAGCACCGAGTTCACCGTCACGCCGGAGCCGGGGAAGCTCTCGGCGAAGCCGCGGGCGAGGGCCAGATTGGCGGCCTTGGTCATCCCGTAATGCACCATCTCGGGCGGGATATGGACGCCGGATTCGGAGGAAATGAAGATCACCCGGCCCCAGCCTTGCTCCAGCATGTGGGGCAGCAGGGCGCGAGTCAGCCGCACGCCGCTCATCACATTGACGTCGAAGAAGCGCTGCCAGTCCTCGTCGGCGATCTCCAGCACCGGCTTGGGCTCGAAGATGCCGGCATTGTTCACCAGGATATCGACCTTGCCGGCTTGCCCGGCGAGCTTTTCGGCGCCCTCGGCCGTACCGACATCGGCCGCGATCCCGATCGCCTCGCCTTTCGCTTCCGCGTTCAGCTTGGCGACGGCCTCGTCGAGCTTGTCCTGCTTGCGGCCGTTGAGGATGACGATCGCGCCTTCATTGGCCAGGCCCTTGGCGATGGCGTAGCCAATCCCTTGCGTGGAGCCCGTCACGAGGGCGCGCTTGCCGGCGAGTTTCAGATCCATGGATGCACCTCCCAAATCCGTCTTTCTGTCCGACCCCGCATATCGGGGGCGAAGCCACGAGGTGAAAGGGGGCGCGCCAGAACCACGCGGCTAAAAGACGTGCAATTGGGAAGAATCAGCTCTTCTCAGCTCTTGGCGGCCGCGCGGTCGAACCCGGCTTCGAGATCCGCGATCAGGTCGTCGATATCCTCCAGACCCGCGTGGATGCGCAAGGACGGCCCCTTGGCGTCCCAGGTGGTCGCCGAGCGATAGGCGCGCGGGTCGAAGGGCAGGATCAGGCTCTCATAGCCGCCCCAGCTATAGCCCATGCCGAACAGCTCCATGCCGTCCACCATGGCGGCGAGCGCATCCCGCGGCATCGGTTTCAGCACGACCGAGAACAGACCCGAGGAGCCGAGGAAATCGCGCTTCCAGATTTCATGGCCCGGACAATCGGGAAAGGCGGGGTGCAGCACACGCTCCACTTCGGGCCGTTCGGCAAACCACTCGGCAAGCGCTATGGCGCTGGTCTGATGGCGTTCCAGGCGCACGCCCATGGTCCGCATGCCCCGCAAGCCGAGATAGACGTCTTCCGGGCCGGGGCACATGCCGCCCGCGTCGTGAATGGCGGCCAGCGCCTCGACAGGGCCGTCGCCCTTGGCGATCACCGCCCCCAGCATCGCGTCCGCATGGCCGACGATATATTTGGTCGCCGCGTGGATCGAGATGTCGACCCCATGCTCGAAGGGCTTGAAGAACAGCGGCGTCGCCCAGGTGTTGTCCATGGCGACCAGCGCCCCCGCCTTGTGGGCGGCCTCGGCGATCGCCGGAATATCCTGCACCTCGAAGGTCTGGGAGCCGGGGGATTCGGTGAACACGAGCTTGGTGTTGGGCCGCAGCAGCTCGGAGATGCCGGCCCCGATGGTGGGGTCGTAATAGGTGGTCTCGACGCCAAGCCGCTTCAGCACCTCGTTGCAGTAGCGCCGGGTCGGCTTATAGACGCTGTCGGTGACCAGCAGATGGTCGCCCGCCTCGACGAAGGCCAGCAGCACCGCCGTGATCGCCGAAAGCCCCGACGAGCTCAGAAAGCACGCATCGCCGCCCTCCAGATCGGCCAGGGATTCCTGCAGCTCCTTCACCGTGGGCGTGCAGATCCGCCCATAGGAGAATTCCTGATCGTCCGCGACGAGCGAGGCCAGAGTCGGAAAGATGACCGTCGAGCCGCGATAGGCCGGCGGATTGACGAACCCCCGATAGAGGGCAGGGTCGCGGCCGAGATGCCCGAGCTTGGTCTGCGGTTTCTTGCCTGCGGCCGAGCGCTTGCTCATCTAGCTTGTCTCGATGGGAAGATCCGGATTGGCGCCCCATTCGGTCCAGGAACCGTCATAGACCGCCGCACGCCGATTGCCGATCACGGCCAGCGCCAGCGCCAGCACCGCAGCGCTCACGCCCGAGCCGCAGCTCGTCACGACCGGTTTGTGAACGTCCACGCCGGCCGCATGGAAGATCGCCTCCAGCTCCTCGCGTGATTTCAGCGTGCCATCCTCGTCGATCAGGGTGCGGAACGGCACGTTGTGGGCGCCGGGGATATGCCCCGCACGCAGACCCTCCCGCGGCTCCGGCGCCTTTCCCGCAAAACGGTCCGGCGACCGCGCATCGACGATCTGCACCGAGCCGTTCTTCAGATGGCCGAGAATATCCGACGCTTCGCTGACCAGTTCCATATGCCGGCGGGCCGTGAAATGGCGCGCCGTACGCAAAGGCGGCGGCCCGTCTTCCAACGGCCGGTCTTCCGCCTTCCATTTCGGCAACCCGCCATTCAGCACATAGACGTCCTGCACGCCCATCACACGGAAGGTCCACCAGACCCGGGCGGCGCTGAACAGCCCCTTCGAATCGTAGACGACCACCCGGGCGCCGTCGCCGATGCCCATGGAGCGCATGCGCGAGGAGAATTTCTCGGGCGAGGGCAGCATATGGGGCAGGGGATTCGACGTATCCGCGATCTCGTCGATATCGAAGAACACCGCGCCGGGAATATGCTCATCGAGATATTCCTCGTAGGCGTTCCGCTCTTCGGCCGGCATATGCCAGGACCCGTCCACCACCACGAGGTCGGGGGCGTTGAGCTCTCTTTGGAGCTCGTCAGTCTCGATCAACCAAGCTTTGGTCAGAGTATCCATTCGGAAAATTCCATCAAATGAAGACGCTCGGGACTTCCGCCGGCGCGCCGGAAAGCCACTCCGGCACGGGCAGGCCTTTCTCTTTTAGAAAAGTAGGGTTGAACAGCCGGCTTTGGTAGCGGGTGCCGTAGTCGCAAAGCACCGTGACAATGGTGTGGCCCGGCCCCATCTCGCGGGCGAGGCGGATTGCGCCGGCGACATTGATTCCGCTCGATCCCCCAAGGCAAAGCCCTTCTTCCTTGAGGAGGTCGAACACGACGGGCAGGGCTTCCGCGTCCGGGATCTGAAACGCCTTGTCCACCTCGGCCCCTTCCAGATTCGCCGTGATTCGTCCCTGACCGATCCCCTCGGTGATGGAGCTGCCCTCGGATTTCAGCTCGCCATGCTCGTAGAAATTGTACAGTGCCGCACCCATGGGATCGGCAAGCCCGATGGTGACGTCCGGGTTCTTGGCCTTCAGCCCCATGGAAACGCCGGCCAGCGTCCCGCCGGTGCCGACCGCGCAGATGAACCCGTCGACCTGGCCGTCGGTCTGCTCCCAGATCTCCACAGCCGTGGTCTCGATATGGCCTTGCCGGTTGGCGGTGTTGTCGAACTGGTTGGCCCAGATCGCACCGTTCGGCTCGGTCTTGGCGAGCGCCTCGGCCAGCCGGCCGGAATACTTCACGTAGTTGTTGTCGTTCCTGTAGGGCACGGCCGGCACCTCGATCAGCGTGGCGCCGGAAAGCCGCAACATGTCTTTCTTCTCGTCCGACTGGGTCTCGGGGATGACGATCACCGTCCTCAGCCCCAGCGCATTGCCGACCAGGGAAAGCCCGATCCCCGTGTTGCCGGCGGTCCCTTCGACCACCGTGCCGCCGGGCGCCAGCTCGCCCTTGTCGAGCGCATCGCGAATGATGAAGAGGGCGGCCCGATCCTTCACCGACTGCCCCGGATTCATGAACTCGGCCTTACCCAGGATGGTGCAGCCGGTCTCCTCCGACGCTCGCTTGAGCTTGATCAGCGGCGTGTTGCCGATCGCCTCGATAATCCCGTCCTTGTAATCCAAGAGAACGCTTCCCGCTTGGTGGGTGAGTGGAGCGGCAACCTACTTTAGGCCGACCGCCTGCGACAAGCCGGGCCGGGCCGATTGCCGGGACTCTTCACATGCAAGATTGTTCACATGACCATTCGGAAGACTATTCGCCAGCTCGGGCTGGAAAGCCAGCCGCCGACGAAGCGCATAGGGGATAACCAGGCTTGCCATCGGCACGCCGGTCTCCCAGATCGCTTGAATGCGGCAAGAGAGGATCGTTCGCTTCGGGCTAGCCGCCGGCTCGAACGCTGTGATATAGCGCGCGTCAGAAACGAGCCGATCCTACTTTGCGGGCGTGGTGAAATTGGTAGACACGCCAGATTTAGGTTCTGGTGGCTTCGGCCGTGGGGGTTCAAGTCCCTCCGCCCGCACCAACCGCAAACCAATAGGCTTCACGAATTTCCGCTTTTCCGATGCCGCCGGATCCGGCGGCACCGGGTGTCAGCAATAGGTCAGCCAGCATGAATGTCACCGAAACCACCAACGAAGGCCTGCGCCGCGAATTGAAGGTCGTGATCGGCGCCGACGAGCTCGAGCAGAAGCTCGATCAGCGTCTGGACGAGCTGAAGGGCAAGGTCCAGCTCAAGGGGTTCCGGCCGGGCCACGTGCCGAAATCCCATCTGCGCAAGGTCTACGGCCGCTCGGTGATGGCGGAGGTCGTGCAGCAGGCGGTGACCGAGGCGAGCCAGAAGGCGCTCGCCGATCGCGAGGAGCAGCCCGCCTATCAGCCGAAGATCGCGCTTCCCGAGGACGAGACCGAGATCAACAAGATCTTCGAAGGCGATTCGGACCTCGCCTACACCATGTCCTTCGAGATCATCCCCGACTTCGAGCCCATGAACTTTTCCAAGCTGGAGCTGGAACGCCCGGTCGCCGAGGTGACGAAGGACGAGGTCGAAGACGCACTGGACCGCCTGCGCAAGCAGAACGTCAACTACGTCGCCAAGGATGCCGCCGCCGCCGAGGGCGACCAGGTGACCATCGACTTCGTGGGCAAGAAGGACGGCGAGCCTTTCGAAGGCGGCAAGGCGGAGGATGCGCCCCTGGTGCTGGGCAGCAATCGCTTCATCCCCGGCTTCGAGGAGGGGCTCGTCGGCACGAAGGCCGGAGATGAGAAGAATATCGAGGTGACCTTCCCGGAGGATTATCCGGAAGCGAGCCTCGCCGGGCAGCCGGTCGTCTTCGAGGTGAAGGTGAAGCAGGTCGCCGGTCCCGAAGAGCCGAAGCTGGACGATGAGTTTGCCAAGGGTCTGGGCCTCGAATCCCTCGATAAGCTTCGGGAGATGATGAAGGTGCGCCTAGAGGAGGACCGCAAGAGCGCCTCCCGCATGAAGCTCAAGCGCCAGATGCTCGACAAGCTCAACGAAGCCCACGATTTCGAGCTGCCCGCGGAGCTGGTGGAGAACGAGTTCAAGGCCATCTGGGACCAGGTGACCCATGACATCGAGCATCACGGCAAGAGCTTCGAGGCCGAAGGGACCACGGAAGAGAAGGCGAAGGAGGAGTATCGCAGCCTCGCCGAACGCCGGGTCCGTCTTGGTCTGCTGCTTTCCGAGGTCGGCAGCCAGAACAAGATCGAGGTGACCGACGACGAGGTGAACCAGGCGCTGCTGGAGCGTATCCGTCAGTTCCCGGGCCAGGAGCGGCAGGTTTATGAATACTACCGCAACAATCCCCAGGCCTTGAACGAGATCCGCGCGCCCCTCTACGAGGACAAGGTGATCGACTACATCGCCGAGCTCGCCAAGGTGAAAGACAAGAAGGTCAGCGCCGAGGAGCTTTACGAGGGCATGGAAGGCGGCATGGCCCCTCACGATCATGATCACGACCATGACCACGACTAAGCTTTTCGATTAAGGAAAGAGACGGCCCCCTGTTACCCTTGCCGGTGCCTTCCCATATGGTGTAGCCGAACAGGTCACAGGCACCGGACGATTCCCAGAGCACGGCGTCCGAAACAGGCCATCAATTCGAAGCCGGCGGCCCGCCGGTCCACTCCGATCATTCAGCGAAGCTAGGGACGAACGATGTCAGACCCGATCGAAATCCAGATGAACACCCTCGTTCCCATGGTGGTCGAGCAGACCAATCGCGGCGAGCGGGCGTACGACATCTATTCCCGCCTGCTGAAGGAGCGGATCATCTTCGTGACCGGGCCGATCGAGGACAATGTCGCCTCGCTCATCATCGCCCAGCTTCTCTTCCTGGAAGCGGAGAACCCGAAGAAAGAGATCTCCATGTACATCAATTCGCCGGGCGGCGTGGTGACCTCCGGCATGGCGATCTACGACACCATGCAGTTCATCCGCCCGCCGGTGGCGACCCTTTGCACCGGTCAGGCCGCCTCCATGGGCTCGCTCCTGCTGGCGGCCGGCGAGAAGGGCATGCGCTATGCGCTTCCCAACACGCGCGTCATGGTGCACCAGCCTTCCGGCGGCTTCCAGGGCACCGCCTCGGACATCGAGCGTCATGCCGAGGACATCCTGAAAATGAAGCGCCGGCTGAACGAAATCTACGTGAAGCACACCGGTCAGGAATACGAGACGGTTGAACGAACGCTCGATCGTGACTACTTCATGACCGCTGAGGATGCGAAAAACTTCGGGATCATCGATGAGGTGATCCAGAAGCGCGAAGTGCTCGAGCAGGCCGACAAGCCCAGCGAATGAGGCATTGCCCGCCAGGGCAGGCGCCTTCCGCGAAGAGCTTTGGGCCATCTTAGGCAGCCTGGGCCGGCGACCACCGGCAGCGCGGATTTTCCTTCTGAAAGAGAGGCTTGATTAAGCCTCGGGCGCTCCGGCGACAGTCGGAAGCACCCGATTAATCAATCCTTGATCCATGAAACCTACCATGATCAGATTGCGGTATGGTGGGGGTCGCGAGATTGATATCTTTCCCAGAAACGGGAACTTTCATGCAAGGATTAAGAAGCCGAATCATCGCAGGCTGACCGTTTCCGTCTGCAATAGCAGCAGCTAAGAACTGGATAGGCGAATGAGCAAGGTGAGCGGAACCGACTCCAAAAACACTCTCTACTGTTCCTTCTGCGGCAAGAGCCAGCACGAAGTTCGCAAGCTGATCGCTGGGCCGACCGTATTCATCTGCGATGAGTGCGTCGAACTCTGCATGGACATCATCCGCGAGGAGAACAAGAGCTCCCTGGTGAAGTCGCGCGACGGCGTTCCCACGCCAGTCGAGATCTGCCAGGTTCTCGACGACTACGTGATCGGTCAGGACTACGCCAAGCGTGTGCTTTCCGTCGCCGTCCACAATCACTACAAGCGGCTCAACCACTCCGGCAAGAACGGGGATGTCGAGCTTGCCAAGTCGAACATCCTGCTGGTCGGGCCCACGGGCTGCGGCAAGACGCTGCTCGCCCAGACCCTTGCCCGCATTCTCGACGTGCCCTTCACCATGGCCGACGCCACGACTCTGACCGAGGCCGGCTATGTCGGCGAGGATGTCGAGAACATCATCCTGAAGCTGCTTCAGGCGGCCGACTACAATGTCGAGCGGGCCCAGCGCGGCATCGTCTATATCGACGAGGTCGACAAGATCAGCCGCAAGGCCGACAACCCCTCGATCACCCGTGACGTCTCGGGCGAGGGCGTGCAGCAGGCCCTGCTGAAGATCATGGAAGGCACGGTGGCATCCGTCCCGCCGCAAGGAGGGCGCAAGCACCCGCAGCAGGAATTCCTGCAGGTGGACACGACCAACATCCTGTTCATCTGCGGCGGTGCCTTTGCGGGTCTGGAGAAGATCATCTCCGGCCGCGGCCGCTCCACGTCCATCGGCTTCGGCGCCAAGGTCGGCAATGTCGACGAGCGTCGCACCGGCGACATCTTGAAGGAGGTCGAGCCCGAGGACCTGCTGAAATTCGGCTTGATCCCCGAGTTCATCGGCCGTGTCCCGGTCATCGCGACCCTCGACGACCTCGACGAGGATGCGCTGATCCAGATCCTGATGGAGCCCAAGAACGCACTTGTCCGTCAGTATCAGCGGCTTTTCGAGATGGAGGACATCCAGCTCTCCTTCGCCGAAGAGGCGCTCCGCACCATCGCCCGCAAGGCGATCGAGCGGAAGACCGGCGCCCGTGGCCTTCGGTCCATCATGGAAGGCATTCTGCTCGACACGATGTTCGAGCTGCCGAGCATGCAGGGCGTCGAAGAAGTCGTCATCAGCCCGGAGGTGGTCGAAGGCAAGGCACGGCCCCTGCGGATCTACTCGGAGCGTCACGAAGAGCTGGGCACCAGCGCTTAGCGCTTGAGGCTTGCGATAGGCGACGAATCCTCGGCATCATGGCTGGGACGTACCTCAAGGGCGCCCCAGCCTGCCGAGCGTCGGCTAAGCACATGAGATCGGGGACAAAGTCCGACTGACTTGGCTGCCGGTCTTCTTGAATTCGCGCCGCGTTGTCGCCATCTGAGTTAACCGTGGATGACGGGTCGACCCCCGTCTCAAGGATCCGGCAGCGGCCGGATCCGGGTTCGCGGGAACCGATCCTGGGGGAGGATCATACGAGGCGAGCGACAGCCTAATAGGGCGGCGCTAGCCATATCGCAGAGGACTGCCGACAGGATTACTATGACTGATCAGACCGAAACCTCAGACTTCGAAACCGGCGGCCAGGAGATCTATCCGGTTCTCCCGCTCCGGGACATCGTGGTCTTTCCCTATATGATCGTGCCGCTCTTCGTGGGGCGCGAGAAGTCCATTGCGGCCCTCGAGGAGGTGATGCGCGCCGACAAGCAGATCCTGCTCGCCGCGCAGAAGAACGCCAATGACGACGAGCCGAGCGCCGACGGCATCTACCGTATGGGCACGCTGGCTTCCGTCCTGCAGCTGCTGAAGCTGCCCGACGGCACCGTCAAGGTGCTGGTCGAGGGCAACATGCGCGCGGAGATCGACTCCTTCACCGACAAGGACGAGTATTTCGAGGCCAAGATCTCCCGCGTCGAGGAAGAGACGGGCACCGAGGAAGAGATCGAAGCGCTGGCACGATCCGTCATCAGCCAGTTCGAGAGCTATGTGAAGCTCAACAAGAAGATCTCGCCCGAGGTTCTGGCGACCCTGAACCAGATCGAGGATTACTCGAAGCTGGCCGACACCATCGCCTCGCACCTGGCCATCAAGATTTCCGAGAAGCAGCAGGTGCTCGAGATCACCTCGGTCTCCGAGCGGCTGGAGCGCGTCTTCACCCTGATGGAGAGCGAGATCTCCGTTCTCCAGGTGGAGAAGAAGATCAGGAGCCGCGTCAAGCGTCAGATGGAGAAGACGCAGCGCGAGTATTACCTGAACGAGCAGATGAAGGCGATCCAGAAGGAGCTCGGCGACGGCGAGGAAGGCCGCGACGATCTGGCCGAGCTCGAGGAAAAGATCGAGAAGACCAAGCTCTCCAAGGAAGCCCGCGAGAAGGCCATGGCCGAGCTGAAGAAGCTCCGCCAGATGAGCCCCATGTCGGCCGAGGCCACCGTGGTGCGCAACTATCTCGACTGGCTGCTGGGGATCCCGTGGGGTGTGAAGGGCAAGGTCAAGCGCGATCTCGACGATGCCCAGAACGTCCTGGACGAGGATCACTACGGCCTGGAGAAGGTCAAGGACCGCATCGTCGAGTATCTGGCCGTCCAGAATCGCACCAACGCCCTGAAGGGACCGATTCTGTGCCTGGTTGGACCGCCCGGCGTGGGCAAGACTTCGCTCGGCCGTTCGATCGCCAAGGCGACGGGGCGCGAATTCGTGCGCATGAGCCTGGGCGGCGTCCGCGACGAGGCGGAGATCCGCGGTCACCGGCGCACCTATATCGGCTCCATGCCCGGCAAGGTCATCCAGTCCATGAAGAAGGCGAAGAAGACCAATCCGCTCTTCCTGCTGGACGAGATCGACAAGATGGGCGCCGATTTCCGCGGCGATCCGGCCTCGGCGCTGCTCGAGGTGCTCGATCCTGAGCAGAACAACACGTTCAACGACCATTACCTGGAGGTCGATTACGACCTGTCCAACGTGATGTTCGTGACCACGGCGAACACGCTGAACATTCCGCCGGCCCTGATGGACCGGATGGAGATCATCCGGCTCGCCGGCTACACGGAAGAGGAGAAGGTGCAGATCGCGCGCCGTCATCTGCTTCCCGCCCAGATCAAGGCCCATGGCCTGGAGGAGGGCGAGATGACCCTCGACGACGACGGGCTGAAGGAGATGATCCGCCGCTACACCCGCGAGGCGGGCGTGCGGAATCTCGAGCGCGAGCTTGCTAAGCTGGCCCGGAAATCCGTCAAGGAGCTCCTGACCACGGACAAGAAATCCATCGAGATCACCAAGGAGAATCTCGAGGACTATCTCGGCGTGCCGAAATATCGCTACGGCGAGGCGGAGCTCGAGGATCAGGTCGGCGTGGTCACCGGTCTCGCCTGGACGGAAGTCGGCGGCGAGATCCTGACCGTGGAAGGCGTCATGATGCCCGGCAAGGGCAAGATGACCGTTACCGGCAATCTGCGCGACGTGATGAAGGAATCGATCCAGGCGGCGAGCGCTTATGTGCGGTCCCGTGCGGTCGAGTTCGGCATCGAGCCGCCGCTCTTCGAGAAGCGGGATATCCATGTCCACGTTCCCGAAGGCGCGACGCCCAAGGACGGCCCCTCGGCCGGCGTCGCCATGGTGACCGCGATCATCTCGCTGATGACCGGCATCAAGGTTCGCCGCGATGTCGCCATGACCGGCGAGATCACCTTGCGCGGGCGTGTGCTGCCCATCGGCGGTCTGAAGGAGAAGCTGCTCGCAGCGCTTCGGGCCGGCATCAAGACGGTGATCATTCCGGAAGAAAACGCCAAGGATCTCACGGAAATTCCCGACGAGATCAAGAACAAGCTCGACATCCAGACAGTGTCGCGCATGGACGAGGTGGTGCCTCTGGCCCTGGTGCATCCGCCCCAGCGGATCGAATGGTCGGAGGATGGCGGCGAGGGCAAGGAGGTCGTTCCGCCCAAGAGCGACGACCCCTCCGCGGGCCTCACCGCCCACTAACGCGTAAGGCAGTTTCAGCTCTGCCCCAAAAATGACTTTTCTTTGTGGTCCGGCTCACGCGCTGAGTCGGACCATTTTTGTTGATCTTCCGCCTTTTCTAGGCCAGTCATACAGCACATTTTGTTAGAATCGCTTTCGCACCCCGCCGGCCCCGGGTGCGCGGCAGAGGTTTGGGGCCGAACGAAAGGATAGACCATGAACAAGGCTGACCTCGTAGCCGAAGTGGCGAAGGAATCCGATATTTCGAAGGACTCCGCCGAGAAGGCTGTCGACGCCACCTTCAAGACCATCGAGACGGCGTTGAAGAATGGCGACACCGTCCGAATCGTCGGGTTTGGCAACTTCCAGGTCGCCGATCGGAAGGCTTCCACCGGTCGCAATCCGCGCACCGGCGAAGCGGTCAACATCCCGGCTTCGCGCGTACCGAAGTTCCGCGCCGGCAAGGCTTTGAAGGAAGCCTGCAACAGCTAATCTGCTGGCCCAGGCCGTTAGCGCCTGGGCGGCTTTCCCTCACGGCCGAGGGACGGAAGCGTGATCCGAAAAGTGCCCAGCATCTTGCCGGGCCTGTATTTTTTCGGCTTTACGCCGGGCGAATGTAAAAATCGTATTTTAGAAAAGTTTTCGGAAAATCCCGTGCCGCGCGCGAGGACCACGTGAGACTTGCGTGCCCAAGCGCATTGGCGAATCTTTCCGGAGACGGGCGGTTAGCTCAGCTGGTAGAGCGCCACGTTTACACCGTGGATGTCGGGAGTTCGATCCTCTCACCGCCCACCACGCTTCGCCCTTAAGGGCTACGCGTGGCGCAGCCACGTGAAGGCCTTTAGGCCGAAGCCGTGTCCGGCATAGCTTGAGCAAAGCGAAAGCGGAGACGGACTGCCATGTGGTATGTCTATATCATCCGTAGTTCGGCCCATCCGGACCAGACTTACGTTGGCGCAACAGCGGATCTCCGCCAGCGCGTGAGTGATCACAACGCTGGAAAATCCAAACACACGGCCAAATTTATTCCATGGGAACTCGCCTGGTATTGCGCCTTTCCTGACAAATATGTGGCTCTGGAATTTGAGATTTATCTCAAATCCCATTCTGGCAGGGCGTTTGCCAACAAACGGTTGCTCTAACTAGAGGGCGACAACTTCGCCCTTAAGGGCTACGCGTGGCGCAGCCACGTGAAGGCCTTTAGGCCGAACGACCGTCTTGCTTCGCGTCCCAAATGCGCAGAGCAGGGGGCTCTTCAAGCTTCGCCAACCAACAAATGAACGATAGATGTCCACCATCGGCTCTGTTCTGTTGACTTGGGGAATCGGAAGCCTTACACGCTGAAGGCCCTCGCCGCTTAGAAGCGCGATAAGGGCGCACCGCGGGGGTGTAGCTCAGTTGGTTAGAGCGCCGGCCTGTCACGCCGGAGGCCGCGGGTTCGAGTCCCGTCACTCCCGCCATTTTCTCAGAACATGAAAAATCGGCCCAATGCCGCGCCCTGCGGCGGCTGGCGCCTTGCACAAGGCCCCAGCGCTGCGGTAAGCCAAGACTCAAGCCTGCGGGCGAGAGGAGAGGGCGGAGCACGGTCGCTCGATCCCGTATAAGCCCTTCGGGAAGCAGGCACGTATCTTTGCGCCTTCTCGTCCGGTCCCGGGACAATCGAGGCGGTTTCATGAGCGAATTGCTGCAAGACTATCTCCCGCTGGTGATCTTCATCGGCGTGGCTTTCGTCATCAGCGCCGTTCTGCTGCTCGTTCCGTTCTTCATCGCACCGCAAGCCCCCGACCCTGAGAAGGTCTCCACCTACGAATGCGGCTTCGATGCCTTCGACGATGCGCGCATGAAATTCGACGTGCGATTCTATCTCGTCTCGCTGCTTTTCATCATCTTCGACCTCGAGGTCGCCTTCCTGTTCCCTTGGGCCGTGGCCTTCGACGATGTCGGGATGTTCGGCTTCTGGTCGATGATGGTCTTCCTTGGCATCCTCACCATCGGCTTCATATATGAATGGGGGAAGGGAGCCTTGGAATGGGATTGACCGACGACCCGATTCTCGATCAGGCGCAGCCGCAAGGGCGTCCGCGTATCCCGCAGGACCGCGTGCTGACCCAGGTCTCGCGTTTCGACGAATTCTCCGATCAGCTGGCCGATAAGGGCTTTCTGCTGACCACGGCCGACGACCTGATCAACTGGGCCCGCACCGGCTCGCTGATGTGGATGACCTTCGGGCTCGCCTGCTGCGCGGTGGAAATGATGCAGGCCTCCATGCCGCGCTACGACCTGGAGCGATTCGGCTTCGCGCCCCGCGCCAGCCCGCGCCAGTCCGACGTGATGATCGTCGCCGGCACCCTGACCAACAAGATGGCCGCGCCGCTTCGCAAGGTTTACGACCAGATGCCGGAGCCGCGCTACGTGATCTCCATGGGGTCCTGCGCCAATGGCGGCGGCTACTATCACTATTCCTATTCCGTGGTGCGCGGCTGCGACCGCATCGTGCCCGTCGATATCTACGTCCCCGGCTGCCCGCCGACCGCCGAAGCGCTGGTCTATGGCGTGCTGCTGCTCCAAAAGAAGATCCGGCGCACCGGCACCATTCAACGCTGAAGCGTCATCGAAAGTTTGTAAGATCCGGCATGGACGACGCCCTGAACGAGCTCGGCAAGCATCTCAGCGACAATCTGGGGGCTGCCATATCCAGCTATCGGGTTCGTCATGAAGAGCTCACCGTAGAGGTGGTGCGCGAGGAAATCGTTCCCGTCGCCACCTTCCTGCGCGACGACGCGAAATGCCGATTCGCTTGCCTGATCGATATCTGCGGTGCGGATTATCCCGAGCGCGGAGACCGCTTCGATGTCGTCTATCACCTGCTCAGCCCGGCTCTGAATCATCGCATCCGCCTCAAGGTCCAGACCGATGAGGCAACGCCGGTGCCGAGCCTCGTCGAGGTCTTCCCGGCCGCCGACTGGTTCGAGCGCGAGACCTACGACCTTTACGGCGTGCTGTTCTCCGGCCATCCCGATCTGCGGCGCCTGCTCACCGATTACGGCTTCCAGGGCCACCCGTTGCGGAAAGACTTCCCACTCACCGGCTTTGTCGAGGTCCGCTACGACGACGAGGCCAAGAAGGTGGTCTACGAGCCCGTGAAGCTGATGCAGGGCTTCCGCAATTTCGATTTCCTCAGCCCCTGGGAAGGCATGGACGAAGCGATCCCGGGCGACGAGAAGGCGGGCGATCCGGAAGCCCCGGAGCGGAAGCCATGAAGCCCACCCTGAAACCTGGTTTGAAGGAGCGGTTCTCGTTCCGGATTCCGGAAACCAAGACCGTGCCCAATCTCTATCCGGAAGCGGAAGAGTTTCAGGCCATGCCGGAGGTTTTCGCCACCGGATTCATGGTCGGGCTGATGGAATGGACCTGCCTCAGGCTCATCTCGCCCCATCTCGACGAGGGCGAGGGCAGCCTCGGAACCCATATCGATGTTTCCCACCAATCGGCGACGCCGCCGGGGCTGACCGTGACCGTCGATGCCGAATGCATCGAAATGCGCGGACCGCGGCTGAAATTTCACGTGCGCGCCCATGACGGCATCGGCGTAATCGGCGAGGGAGAGCACGAACGATTCGTCGTTGCCTGGGACCGTTTCGACCGAGGCATGCAGAAGAAGCTTCAAGCGGCACAGGAAGCTGAATCGGAAAAGGCCGGCGCATGACGACCGACAGCGAACTCGACAAACAGGATCGTGAACTGCTGAAGGAAGACACCGAGGACCGGAAGTTCACGATCAATTTCGGTCCCCAGCATCCGGCAGCCCATGGCGTGCTGCGTCTCGTTCTCGAGCTCGACGGCGAGGTGGTGGAGCGGGTCGATCCCCATATCGGGCTGCTGCATCGCGGCACCGAGAAGCTGATCGAGTACAAGACCTATCTCCAGGCTCTGCCCTATTTCGACCGGCTCGATTACGTCGCGCCCATGAACCAGGAGCACGCCTATTGTCTGGCCGTGGAGCGCCTGGTTGGCGTCGAGATCCCGAAGCGCGCCCAGCTCATCCGCGTGCTCTATTCGGAGATCGGACGGCTGCTCTCCCATCTCCTGAACGTCACCACCCAGGCCATGGATGTCGGCGCGCTGACCCCGCCGCTCTGGGGCTTCGAGGAGCGCGAGAAGCTCATGGTGTTCTATGAGCGCGCCTCGGGCAGCCGTATGCATGCGGCCTATTTTCGGCCCGGCGGCGTGCATCAGGATCTGCCGCCCAAGCTGGTCGACGACATCTACGCCTTCTGCGATCCCTTCCTGAAGGTGCTCGACGATATCGAGGGGCTGCTGACCGACAACCGCATCTTCAAGCAGCGCAATGTCGATATTGGCGTGGTCGATCTGGACGATGCCTGGGCTTGGGGCTTCTCCGGCGTGATGGTGCGCGGCTCCGGCGCCGCCTGGGATCTGCGCAAGAGCCAGCCCTACGAATGCTACGAAGAGATGGAATTCGACATCCCCGTCGGCAAGAACGGCGATTGCTACGACCGCTATCTGATCCGCATGGAGGAGATGCGACAATCTGTCCGCATCATGAAACAGGCCTGCGAGAAGCTCACAACCGAGCCCGGCGAGGTGCTGGTGGAGAACCACAAGATGGTGCCGCCGCGCCGTGGGGAGATGAAGCAGTCGATGGAAGCGCTGATCCATCACTTCAAGCTCTATACGGAAGGCTATCACGTGCCGGCCGGCGAGGTTTATGCCGCAGTCGAGGCGCCAAAAGGAGAATTCGGCGTTTATTTGGTCGCCGACGACACCAACCGGCCGTATCGCTGCAAGCTTCGCGCGCCGGGTTTCGCCCATCTTCAGGCCATGGACTTCCTCTCCAAGGGCCACATGCTGGCGGATGTCTCGGCCATTCTCGGCTCCCTCGACATCGTCTTCGGGGAGGTCGATCGGTAACAAGGTCCGGTTGCGTTTCGCGCCTTTTCGGCCCCTTGATTCACGGGGCTCAACAGGCAAGATGCGAACAAGAGAGATGAGATTCTGGCAGAGAGTTTAAAGACTGTTTGCCTTCAATTTGGGAGTGCTTCACCGCAAGCTGTAACCCGCTTAAGGGATGGTCATATGGGAATGGCCGAGCGCGGCAGCGGAGAACTCGCCCTCTAAATCGCGTTTGCAGTCGAAACACACTGCAGGCGAACCACAAGAAGACAGCCGCATGAGCGTCCGACGCCTTGCAGATGAGCAGCCCGAGGCTTTCGCATTCACGCCGGAAAACCTCGTTTGGGCCAAGAACACGCTCGAAAAATACCCGGAAGGCAAACAGGCTTCGGGAGTCATACCGCTGTTATGGCGAGCCCAGGAGCAAATGGGCGGCTGGCTGCCCGAGCCGGCGCTCCGCTACGTCGCCGACATGCTTGGCATGGCCTATATCCGCGTCTACGAGATCGCGACCTTCTACACCATGTTCAACCTGGCGCCCGTGGGGCGCTACTTCGTGCAGCTCTGCGGCACCACGCCCTGCTGGCTGCGCGGCGCCGACGATCTGAAGAAGACCTGCCGCGAGATGATCGGCGAGCCCGGCAAGGTCACGGAGGACGGCCTGTTCTCCTGGATCGAGGTGGAATGCCTCGGGGCCTGCTCCAACGCCCCCATGGTGCAGATCAACAAGGATTACTACGAGGATCTCGACGGCGAGCGTCTCGCCTGGATCCTGAACGAGCTGAAAGCCGGCAGGGAGGTCGTTCCCGGTCCTCAGAACGGACGTCAGCTATCGGCGCCCAGAAGCGGTCCGACCAGCCTGACCAGCGCCGAGCTTTATCGGATGTCTGAGGATTCCGGCGCCGTAAACCCGCCGTTGAAGGACAAAGAGGCCAAGGAGCCGACCAAAGCCGCCAACCGGCGGGCCGAAGATGTGCCCCGGCCGCCGATCCAGGATGCCGAGGGGGCGGAAGCCGCCAAGAAAGGTGAGGACGTCGCCAAGCAGGAGCAATCTAGCAAGAAGGATGATTCCTGATGCTTGCCGATAAGGACCGGATATTCACCAATCTCTATGGCCTTCACGACTGGGGGTTGAAAGGGGCCATGGCCCGGGGCGCTTGGGACGGAACCAAGGAGATCCTGGCCCGCGGTCATGACGAGGTGATCGAGGAGGTGAAGGCATCGGGCCTGCGCGGCCGCGGCGGCGCCGGCTTCCCGACCGGCCTCAAATGGTCCTTCATGCCGAAGGAGTCCGATGGACGGCCGAACTACCTGGTCATCAACGCCGACGAGTCCGAGCCCGGCACCTGCAAGGACCGGGAGATCATGCGTCACGATCCGCATCTTCTGATCGAAGGTGCGCTGATCGCCTCCTTCGCCATGCGGGCCCACGCTTGCTACATCTATATCCGCGGCGAGTTCATCCGCGAGCGCGAGCGGCTCCAGGCAGCCATCGACCAGGCTTACGAGGCGAAGCTGATCGGTCCCGGCAACAAGAATGGCTGGGATTTCGATCTCTATCTCCATCACGGCGCCGGCGCCTATATCTGCGGCGAGGAGACGGCGCTCCTGGAGAGCCTCGAAGGCAAGAAGGGCATGCCGCGGCTGAAGCCGCCATTTCCCGCCAATGTCGGTCTCTACGGCGCGCCCACCACCGTCAACAATGTGGAATCCATCGCCGTCGTCCCGGACATCATGCGCCGCGGCGCGACCTGGTTCGCCGCTCTCGGCAAGCCCAACAACACCGGCACCAAGCTCTTCGCCATCTCCGGCCATGTGAACGAACCCTGCGTGGTCGAGGAGGAGATGGGCATTCCCTTGCGGGAGTTGATCGACAAGCATTGCGGCGGCGTGCGCGGCGGCTGGGACAATCTCCTGGCGGTGATCCCCGGCGGCTCGTCCGTGCCCTGCCTGCCGGCCGATCTCTGCAACGATCTCGATATGGATTTCGACACGCTGAAAGATCTGCAGACGGGTCTCGGCACGGCGGCGGTGATCGTGATGGACAAATCCACCGACATCGTCCGCGCCATCGCCCGCATCTCCTACTTCTACAAACACGAATCCTGCGGTCAGTGCACGCCGTGCCGCGAAGGCACGGGCTGGATGTGGCGCGTGCTGGAGCGCATGGCCGAAGGCAAGGCCGAGAAGCGCGAAATCGACATGCTGTTCGACGTCTCGAAGCAGGTGGAGGGCCATACGATCTGCGCCCTGGGCGATGCGGCGGCCTGGCCGGTGCAAGGCCTGATCCGTCATTTCCGTCACGTGATCGAAGAGCGCATCGATCAATATGCGGCGAAACCCATCCCGGCCTCCGTGCCGGTCGCGGCGGAGTAGGGACGATGGCACTCGCGAACAGCATTCTGACGTCATCCTCGGGCGCGCCTAGCGCGACCCGGGGATCCAGAGCCGCAGACGATGTGCTCTCGGCTCTGGATTGCCGGGTCAAGCCCGGCAATGACGGTAAACTGAAAGGCAGCTCCAATGCCTAAGCTGATCATCAACGACGCCGAGGTGGAGGTGCCCGACGGCATCACCCTGATCCAGGCCTGCGAACTGGCCGGCGTCGAGATCCCGCGCTTCTGCTACCATGAGCGGCTTTCCATCGCCGGCAACTGCCGCATGTGCCTGGTGCAGGTGGAGGGGATGCCGAAGCCCGTCGCCTCCTGCGCCATGGGCGTGAACGATCTCCGGCCGGGCCGCGACGGTACCCCGCCGACCATCTACACCGACAACGAGATGGTGAAGAAGGCGCGGGAAGGCGTGCTCGAGTTCCTGCTGGTCAACCACCCGCTGGATTGCCCGATCTGCGATCAGGGCGGCGAATGCGACCTGCAGGATCAGACCATGGCCTATGGCTTCGACGGCGGCCGTTTCGCCGACAACAAGCGTGCCGTGGAGGACAAATATCTCGGGCCGTTGATCGGCACCTATATGAACCGCTGCATCCACTGCACCCGCTGCGTGCGCTTCATGACGGAAGTGGCGGGCGTGGAAGAGCTCGGCGCCATAGGCCGCGGCGAGGATATGGAGATCACCACCTATCTGGAGCAGGGCATGATGTCGGAGCTGTCCGGCAATGTCGTCGATCTCTGCCCCGTCGGGGCCCTGACGTCGAAGCCCTACGCCTTTGTCTCCCGGCCCTGGGAGCTCTCCAAGGTGGACTCCGTCGACGTGATGGATGCGGTCGGCTCCGCCATCCGCGTCGATTCCCGCGACCGCGAGGTGCTGCGCATCCTGCCGCGCCCTTTCGATGCGGTGAACGAGGAATGGATCACCGACAAGACCCGCCATGTTTGGGACGGCCTCAGGACCCAGCGCCTCGACAAGCCCTATATCCGCGAGAACGGCAAGCTGCGCCCGGCAAGCTGGGACGAGGCCTTCACGGCGATCGCCGATAAGCTCGATGGACTCGACGGCAAGCGCTTCGCCGCCATCGTTGGCGATCTCGCCGCTTTGGAAGAGACCTACGCCCTGAAAGAGCTGGCCGAAGCTCTCGGCTCTCCGAACACCGATTGCCGCCAGGACGGCGCCAAGCTCGATCCAGCGCTGGGCCGGGCCAGCTATCTCTTCAATTCCGGCATCGCCGGCATCGACGAGGCCGACGCGATCCTTCTGGTTGGCACCAATCCGCGCCTCGAGGCGGCGATCATCAATGCGCGCATCCGTCAACGTTATCGCGCCAATCCCCATAACCTGGCCATCGGCGTGATCGGCGAGGAGGCGGATCTCCATTACCCGTACGATTATCTCGGCGCCGGGCCCGATACGTTGAGTCAGATCGCCGACGGCTCCCACGACTTCGCCAAGAAGATCGAGAATGCCGAACGGCCCATGCTGATCCTGGGGCAGGGCGCTCTCGCCCGGAAGGATGGCGCCGGAGTCCTCGCCATGGCGGCGAAAGCCGCCGATGCCATGGGGGCCATCGGCAAGGACTGGAACGGCTTCAACGTGCTGCACACGGCAGCCGCCCGCGTCGGCGCCCTCGATCTCGGCTTCGTGCCGGGCCAAGGAACGGCAACAGCCGGCAAGGACGTCGCCGCTATTCTCGATGCGGCCGAGAAGGGCGACATGGATGTCGTCTATCTGCTCGGCGCCGACGAGCTCGAGGTCGACCGGCTCGGCGACGCCTTCGTGATCTATCAGGGCAGCCATGGCGATCGCGGCGCCCACCGGGCCGACGTCATTCTGCCGGGTGCCGCCTATACGGAGAAGGATGCCCTCTACGTCAACACCGAAGGCCGTCCCCAAAGCGCCGCCCGCGCCATCTTCCCCCCGGGCGAGGCCCGCGAGGATTGGAAGATCCTCCGCGCGCTCTCCGCGCGGCTCGGCAAGACGCTTCCCTATGACAGCCTGGCCCAGCTCCGCTCCAAGATGTTCGCCGACCATCCCCATCTGGCACTGCTCGGCACCATCTCGCCGGCGGAGCCCGCCGCGCTCGCCAATCTCGCTAAGACCGAAGGCAAGGTGACCAAGGGCGGCTTCAAGAGTCCGATCGCCGATTTCTATCTCACCAACCCGATCGCCCGGGCCTCCGCCATCATGGCGTCCTTGAGCGCCATGCATGCGGAGCGCGACGAAGGAGCCACCGGCACCGATGGTTGAGTTCTGGAACGACTATGGCTGGCCGCTCTTTCTGATCCTGGCCCAGAGCGTGGCGCTGATCGTCATCCTGCTGGTGATCATCGCCTTCCTGCTCTATGCGGACCGCAAGGTCTGGGCCGCCGTTCAGATGCGCCGGGGACCCAACGTGGTCGGACCGTTCGGGCTCTGGCAATCCTTCGCCGACCTCTTCAAATTCGTCTTCAAGGAGCCGGTGATCCCGGCTGGCGCCAACAAAATTCTCTTCCTGCTGGCGCCGCTGGTCACCGCCGGCCTCGCGCTCTCCGCCTGGGCGGTCATCCCGGTGGCGGAGAACTGGGCTGTGGCGGACATCAATGTCGGCATTCTCTTCGTCTTCGCCGTCGCCTCCTTGGAGGTCTACGGCGTGGTCATCGCCGGCTGGGCCTCGAATTCGAAATACGCCTTCCTCTCCGCGCTGCGCTCCGCCGCCCAGATGGTGTCCTACGAAGTCTCCATCGGCTTCGTCATCGTGACCGTGCTGCTTTGCGCCGGCTCCCTGAACCTGTCGGAGATCGTGCTGGCGCAAGACACGGCTTACGGTGCGCTCGGCTGGTATTGGCTGCCGCTTCTGCCCATGTTCGTGATCTTCTTCATCTCGGCCCTCGCCGAGACCAACCGCCCGCCCTTCGACCTGCTGGAAGCGGAATCGGAGCTGGTGGCCGGCTTCATGGTGGAATATTCCTCCACCCCGTATCTGCTCTTCATGCTCGGCGAGTATGTCGCCATCGTCATGCTCAGCGGCCTGGGCACCGTTCTGTTCCTCGGCGGCTGGCTGTCGCCCATTCCCTTCGCGCCCTTCACATGGATCCCTGGGGTCGTATGGTTCCTGCTGAAGGTCTGCTTCCTGTTTTTCCTGGTTGCCATGGTCAAGGCGATGGTCCCGCGCTATCGCTACGACCAGCTCATGCGACTCGGCTGGAAAGTCTTCCTGCCGCTCTCCCTCGCCATGGTGATAATCGTCGCCGGCGTTCTTAAGTTCTGGGGGACGGGCGCATGAGAATCGCAAGGTCTGGAGGCCGCGCATGAAACAGTTCATGCAATCCGCCAAAGCGCTGCTTCTGCTGGAGTTCCTGTCGGCGTTCTGGCTGGCGATGAAGTATTTCGTCGGGCCCAAGCCGACCCTGAACTATCCGTTCGAGAAGGGGCCGCTTTCCCCGCGTTTCCGCGGCGAGCACGCGTTGCGCCGCTACCCGAACGGCGAGGAGCGCTGCATCGCCTGCAAGCTCTGCGAGGCGATCTGCCCGGCGCAAGCCATCACCATCGAGGCGGGGCCGCGCCGCAATGACGGCACGCGGCGGACCACCCGATACGATATCGACATGGTGAAATGCATCTATTGCGGGTTCTGCCAGGAGGCATGCCCCGTGGACGCGATCGTCGAGGGGCCGAATTTCGAATTCGCCACCGAGACACGTGAGGAGCTTTATTACGACAAGGCCCGGCTGCTCGCCAATGGCGACCGCTGGGAGCGCGAGATCGCGCAGAATATTTCGCTGGATGCGCCGTATCGTTAGGCGCGGAAGACTTTTTGGGGGATCGAGTGCGGGCTTCTGACCATACAGGCCTCGTGCAAGAGGCGGCGGGAAGCTGCAAGGGAATCAGCGGCAGATCATGATCGCGAGCCTGTTCTTCTATCTGTTCGCAGCCGTCCTGGTCGGCTCCGGCTTCATGGTGATCGCCAGCCGGAATCCGGTCCATGCCGTGCTGTTCCTGATCCTCGCCTTCTTCAATGCGGCGGGCCTCTTCGTGCTGCTCGGCGCGGAGTTCCTGGGCATGATGCTCATCGTCGTCTATGTCGGCGCGGTGATGGTGCTCTTCCTCTTCGTGGTTATGATGCTCGATGTCGATTTCGCCGAGCTGCGCGCAGGCTTCCTGCGTTACCTGCCCATCGGCGCCACTGTCGGGATCATCGTGCTCCTGGAGCTCGTCTTCGTCATCACCGCCTGGTTTGCCGCGCCGGAGAGCATCGCCGCACCGCCCGCCGGAACCGATCTCAGCAATACCGTGGCGCTCGGCCAGGTGCTCTATACGGATTACGTCTATCTCTTCGAGGCGGCGTCGCTGATCCTGCTGGTCGCCATGATCGGCGCCATCGTCTTGACGCTGCACCATCGTCAGAATGTACGCCGCCAGGTGCCGTCGGAGCAGATCGCCCGCGATCCCAAGAAGGCGGTCGAGCTGGTCAAGGTCCAGTCGGGGAAGGGGCTTTCGTCATGACCGTCGGCCTTTCCCATTATCTGACCGTCGCCGCGATCCTGTTCACCCTGGGGATCTTCGGCATCTTCCTGAATCGGAAGAACATCATCGTGATTCTGATGTCCATCGAGCTGATCCTGCTCGCGGTGAATATCAATCTCGTCGCCTTCTCGGCCTTCCAGGGCAATCTCATCGGCCAGGTCTTTGCGCTGATCGTGTTGACCGTGGCGGCGGCCGAAGCGGCCATCGGGCTCGCCATCGTCGTGGTCTATTTCCGGAATCGCGGCAATATCGACGTGGCCAGCGCCAATGTGATGAAGGGGTAGGGGGACACGCAAACGATGTACGAGGCCATCCTCTTCCTGCCGCTTGCCGGCGCGCTCTTCGCCGGCCTCTTCGGACGCCTGGTGGGCGCACGCGCCTGCGAGGTCGTGACCATCACCCTGATGATGGTGGCGGCCGTGCTCTCCTGGGTGGCGTTCTACAGCGTCGCGCTGCAAGGCCAGGATATCCGCGTCGAACTCTTCGAATGGATCCAGTCCGGTGATCTCTCCGCCGCCTGGGCCATCCGGGTCGACACACTCACCGCCGTGATGCTGGTGGTGGTCAACACGGTCTCCGCCCTCGTGCACCTCTATTCCGTGGGCTACATGGACCACGATCCCCACAAGGAGCGGTTCTTCGCCTATCTGTCGCTCTTCACCTTCGCCATGCTGGCCCTGGTGACCTCCGACAATCTGCTGCAGCTCTTCTTCGGCTGGGAGGGCGTCGGGCTAGCCTCCTATCTCCTGATCGGCTTCTGGTACCAAAAGCCCTCCGCCAACGCCGCCGCCATCAAGGCCTTCGTGGTGAATCGCGTCGGCGATTTCGGGTTCGCGCTCGGCATCTTCGCCACCTTCACCGTGTTCGGCACGATCCAATACGATCCCATCTTCGCCTCCGCGCCGGATCAGGTCGGCACGACCTTCGACTTTCTGGGGATGCAGATCGATACGCTTACCCTGATCTGCCTGCTGCTCTTCATGGGGGCTATGGGCAAGTCTGCCCAGTTCCTGCTCCACACCTGGCTGCCCGACGCCATGGAGGGCCCGACCCCGGTCTCCGCCCTGATCCATGCCGCGACCATGGTGACCGCCGGCGTGTTCATGGTGGCGCGGCTTTCCCCGCTCTTCGAGCTGTCGCCCTTCGCCCTGGATTTCGTCACCTTCATCGGCGCGACCACGGCCTTCTTCGCCGCCACCGTCGCCTTGGTGCAGCCCGACATCAAGCGGGTCATCGCGTATTCGACCTGCTCTCAGCTCGGCTACATGTTCACCGCGCTGGGTCTGGGCAATTTCGATCAGGGCATCTTCCACCTCTTCACCCATGCCTTCTTCAAGGCGCTGCTGTTCCTCTGCGCCGGCGCGGTGATCCACGCCATGCATGACG
Organism: Methyloligella sp. ZOD6; assembly: GCA_050110875.1. Lineage (GTDB taxonomy): Bacteria > Pseudomonadota > Alphaproteobacteria > Rhizobiales > Methyloligellaceae > Methyloligella. Next base: position 286,153 of record CP188828.1, on the reverse strand, counting down.
AGCAGGATATGCGCCGCATGGGCGGCTTGCGGAACAAGATGCCCTTCGTCTGGGCGACCATGCTGATCGGCAGCCTGGCCCTGACCGGCTTCCCCTTTACCTCCGGCTATGTCTCCAAGGACGCCATCATCGAAGGCGCCTGGGCCGGCCATAGCGCCATCGCCATGTATGGCTGGGTGATGACCCTGGGGGCCGCGGCGCTCACCTCCTTCTATACCTGGCGGATGATGTTCATGACCTTCGAGGGCAGGAGCCGGGCGAAGCCGGACGTGCTGGAGCATGCCCATGACGCGCCCTGGGTGATGGCCGTGCCGCTCGGCGTGCTCGCTATCGGCTCCCTCTGGGCAGGCGCCTACTTCATGCACGACTTCATCGGCCACGACGCGACCAGCTTCTGGCGCGGCGCCATCGTCACCCGCGTGGCGGAGCATCACGAGGTGTCCTGGCTGATCTTCCTGGCGCCGACCATCATGATGCTCGGCGGTCTGGCACTCGCCTGGTATTTCTACATGGTGAAGCCACTGGTGCCCTTCGGCCTCTCCAAGCGCTTCCGCGGCGCCTACCAGTTCCTTCTCAACGCCTGGTATTTCGATGCCCTGTATGACCGGATCTTCGTCCGGCCCGTCAAATGGCTCGCCCGCACCCTATGGCAGGTCGGCGACCGCAAGATCATCGACGGGCTGGGGCCGGACGGTATATCGGCGCGCGTCGTCGACATCACCAACCGCGTGGTGCGCATCCAGACCGGATACATCTACCACTATGCCTTCATCATGCTGATCGGGGTGGCGCTTCTCATTACATACTTCATGTTCACCGGGGGAGGGCTGCAGCGATGAGCTATAGCTGGCCCATTCTCTCCACGGTCACCTTCCTGCCCGTCCTCGGCGCGCTGCTGATCGGTCTGCTCCGCTCCGACGACGACAGCGCCGCCCGCAATGCGCGTTGGATCGCGCTGTGGACGACCCTGATCACCTTCGCCATCTCGCTGCTGATCTGGCGGGATTTCGATCCAACCACGGCGGATTTCCAGTTCGTCGAGCACCGCGAATGGCTCGGGCCCATCAACTTCCATATGGGCGTGGACGGCATCTCCATGCTGTTCATCATCCTCACCACCTTCCTGATGCCCATCTGCATCCTGGCGAGCTGGCTGTCGGTGAAGACCCGGGTGAAGGAATACATGATCGCCTTCCTGGTGCTGGAGACGCTGATGATCGGCGTGTTCGGCGCGCTGGACCTGGTGCTGTTCTACATCTTCTTCGAAGGCGGTCTGATCCCGATGTTCCTGATCATCGGCATCTGGGGTGGCCCGCGACGCGTCTATGCGAGCTTCAAGTTCTTCCTCTATACGCTCGCCGGTTCGCTGCTCATGCTGCTCGCCATCATGGCGATGTATTGGGAAGCCGGGACCATGGATATCCCGACGCTGCTCCAATACGACTTCCCGGCCTCCATGCAGGCCTGGCTCTGGTTCGCGTTCCTCGCATCCTTCGCGGTCAAGATGCCCATGTGGCCGGTGCATACCTGGCTGCCGGACGCCCATGTGGAGGCACCCACCGCGGGCTCTGTCATCCTGGCCGGCATTCTGTTGAAGATGGGTGGCTACGGCTTCCTGCGCTTTTCGCTGCCCATGTTCCCGCTGGCGAGCGCGGAGTTCGCGCCGCTGATCTTCGCGCTCTCGGTGGTGGCGATCATCTACACCTCGCTCGTGGCGCTGGCGCAAGCGGACATGAAGAAGCTGATCGCCTATTCATCGGTCGCCCATATGGGCTTCGTGACCATGGGCCTCTTCACCGTCACCATGCAGGGGCTCCAGGGCGGCATCTTCCAAATGATCTCCCACGGCATCGTCTCCGCCGCGCTCTTCCTCTGCGTCGGCGTGGTCTACGACCGCATGCACACCCGCGAGATCGCCGCCTATGGCGGGCTGGTGGCCCGCATGCCCATCTACGCCTTCTGCTTCATGGTCTTCACCATGGCCAATGTCGGCCTGCCGGGCACATCCGGCTTCGTGGGCGAGTTCCTGACTCTGCTGGGGTCCTTCCAGGTCAACACTTGGGTGGCCGTCTTCGCCACCTCCGGCATCATCTTCTCCGCCTGCTATGCGCTGTTCCTCTATCGCGCCGTCGTGTTCGGCAAGCTGGAGAAGCCCAATCTGAAACTGATCGAGGATATGAGCTGGCGAGAGATCGGCATCATGGCACCGCTGGTCATCCTCACCATCCTGTTCGGCTTCTACCCGGCACCGATCATGGACGTGACGAACGTCTCGGTGACCGCGCTGATGAACCAGTACCAGAACGCTCTCGCCGCTGCCGGCGATGTCCGTTTCGCTTTCGCCCCGTAAGGAGTTCTTCTTGTCCGCAGCCGATTTCACGATCCTTCTGCCCGAGCTGATCCTGCCCGTCGGCGCCATGGCGCTGCTGATGCTGGGGGTGGCGCGCAAGCGGGATTCCGGTGTGCTGATCCTCGGGCTCGGCATTCTGGTCTTGGCTATCGCGGGCGGTGCCGTGCTTCTGGGCGAAGGGACCGAGACCCTGTTCAAGGGCGCGATCATCGTCGACCCCTTCGCGCAGGTGATGAAGATCCTCACTCTGATCGGCGCGGCCGTCGCCCTCTATATGTCCGTCGATTACTGGCAGAAGACGGACGCGCTGAAATTCGAATTTCCCGTCCTCGTGCTCCTGTCGGTCACCGGCATGATGCTGATGATCTCGGCGGGCGACCTCATCACCCTCTATGTGGGGCTTGAGCTGCAGAGCCTCGCCCTCTACGTGATCGCCGCCTTCCGGCGGGATTCGGTCCGCTCCAGCGAGGCGGGTCTGAAATACTTCGTCCTCGGCGCGCTCTCTTCGGGCATGCTGCTCTACGGCGCCTCGCTGATCTACGGTTTCACCGGCGACACGACCTTTTCCGCCATCGCCGCCAGCCTCGGTGAGGCCGAGCCCAATCTCGGCGTAATCTTCGGCCTGGTCTTCCTGATGGCGGGCTTCGCCTTCAAGATCTCCGCCGTGCCCTTCCATATGTGGACGCCCGACGTCTACGAAGGCGCACCGACCCCGGTCACCGCCTTCTTCGCCGCAGCCCCCAAGATGGCCGCCTTCGCGCTGCTCGTCCGCACGCTCTTCGAAGCCTTCCCGGATGCGATCCCGGAATGGCAGCAGATCGTCGCTTTCCTGGCCATCGCCTCCATGGGTCTCGGCGCCTTCGCCGCCATCGGCCAGACCAATATCAAGCGGCTGATGGCCTATAGCTCCATCGGCCATATGGGCTATGCGCTGGTGGGACTGGCCGCCGGCACGCAGGAGGGCGTCGCCAGCGTCATCATCTATCTCGCCATCTATCTGGTCATGACCCTCGGCAGCTTCGCTTTCATCCTGGCGCTTCGCCGGGACGATAAATACATGGAGGATATCTACCAGCTCGCCGGCCTCTCCCAGACCAACCCCATGATGGCGTTCATGTTCGGGACGCTGCTCTGGTCGCTCGCCGGCATCCCGTTCCTCGCCGGCTTCTTCGCCAAGTTCTACGTCTTTCTGGCCGCCATCAATGCCGAGCTCTACACCCTCGCGGTGATCGGCGTGCTCTTGAGCGTGGTAGGTGCGTTCTATTATCTGCGCATCATCAAGATCATGTATTTCGACGAGCCCCTGGAGCCCTTCGCGCCGGTTCCGCGGCCGCTCGCCGGCGTGCTGACCGCGAGCGGGCTCCTGATCCTGCTCTTCTTCCTGTATCCCGCCCCCTTGATCGCCGTCGCCAATGCCGGCGCGCAATCGCTCTTTTGATGGCGGTCGTCTCGACAACGCTTCCCAAACTGCCGCAAGGCTACCGGCTGCTCCGGCTCGACACGACGGATTCCACCAACGCGGAAGCCTTGCGCCGGGCCGCGGCGGGGGAGGACGGTCCTGTGTGGATCTGGTCCGCTCGCCAATCAAAGGGCAGGGGCCGCTCGGGCCGCGATTGGCATTCCCAGACCGGCAATCTCTTCGCCAGCCTGCTCATCAGCCCCCGCTGCCCGCTCGCGACCGCCGTGCAGCTCGGCCTCGTCGCGGGTCTCGCCGCCCACCAGGCGATCGCCACCCTGATCCGGGACGCGGGCAAGGAAGAGCTGCTGCCGAAGCTCGCCCTGAAATGGCCCAACGACGTGTTTCTGGAAGACAGGAAGCTCGCCGGAATCCTGGTTGAGAACGCCGCCAACGCCGACGAGGAGCGCTCCACCGTGGTGATCGGCACCGGCATCAATCTCGCCAGTCACCCCGAGACCTTGCCCAAGCCGGCCACCAGCCTCAAAGCCAATGGCGTGGATGCCAAGCCGGCGGAAGCGCTCTTGGCCCTGAGCCAGACCACGGACCGCTGCCTTAAAAAATGGTCGGACGGTGCGGGCTTCCAGGAGATCCGCAAGGCTTGGATGGAACGGGCCAACGCGCTGGGCCAGCCAATCTCGGTGCAGCTTCCCAACGGGCGCCTGCAGGGCCGTTTCGAGGGCCTCGACGCCACCGGTGCATTGCGCCTCAGAATGGCCGACGGCTCGGAGCGGCGCATTACAGCAGGTGACGTGTTCTTTCCAACTGCGTAAGACCCGGGTAAAGCTGTCGCCCGCGCGTTGCAAAGGCGCGCGGCCCCGCCGTCTACAACCGAAAGTCTGAATGTCTCGCCGAAACTCTGACCCCAAAACCGATTTCGTCTTCGGTGCCCTTGGCGGCATCGGTGAGATCGGCATGAACCTCTATCTCTACGGCTTCGGCCCGCCACGCGATCGCGAATGGCTGATCGTCGATATCGGCATCACCTTTCCGACCGAGGCCGAACCGGGCGTGGAAGTGATCCTGCCCGATATCCGCTTCCTGGAGGAGGAACGCCACAATATCGCAGGCATCCTTCTGACCCACGCCCACGAGGATCATTACGGCGCCATCCCCGATCTCTGGGAGAAGATCGGCGCCCCGGTCTACGCCACGCCCTTCACGGTGGCCATGTTGAAATCGAAGCTGAAGGAAACCGCCTTCGCCGACGATGTCCCGATCCACACCGTTCCCTTGGGCGGGAGCCGCAAGATCGGGCCGTTCGAGATCGAGCTGATCTCCATGTCCCACTCGATCCCCGAGCCCAACGCCGTCTTCATCAAGACGCCCCTCGGCAACGTGGTTCATTCCGGGGATTGGAAGCTCGACGAGCAGCCGCTCACATCTCCGCCGACCGATCAGAAACGCCTAAGCGAGATCGGCGCGGAAGGTGTGGATACGCTGATCTGCGATTCGACCAATGCGATCCGGGACGGCGTCTCGCCGTCGGAAGCCGATGTCGCCAAGACGCTCGCGGCGATGATCCGCGAAGCGCCGCGCCGGGTGGCCGTCACCACCTTCGCCTCCAATGTCGCCCGCATCCTCTCCGTGGCCCGCGCCGCGCGCCAGGCGGGTCGCGAGCTCGTCGTGGTGGGACGCGCCATGTATCGGGTCATCGAGGCGGCCCAGGAGACCGGTTATCTGGATGAGGATTTCCGCATCCTGCCCGAAACCGAGTTCGACAGCCTGCCGCCCAAGAAGGTCGTCGCCTTATGCACGGGCAGCCAGGGCGAATCCCGCGCCGCCATGGCCCGCATCGCCCAGGATAACCATCCCAATGTCAGCCTCGATGCCGGCGACCGGGTGATCTTTTCCTCACGCACCATTCCCGGCAACGAGCGCGCCGTCGCCCGCGTCCAGAACGGACTCTCCGACAAGGCGATCGAGATCATCACCGATCAGGACGGCCTGGTGCATGTCTCAGGCCATCCCAGGCGTGGCGAGCTGGAGCAGCTCTATTCCTGGCTGAAGCCGAAGCTGGCCATTCCCGTCCACGGGGAGGGGCTGCATCTCGAAGCCCACGCCGAGTTCGCCGAAGAGCTCGGCGTGGAGCAGGTGCTCCGCATCCGCAACGGCGATCTGGTGCGCCTCGCGCCCGAGCCTGCCAAGATCATCGACGAGCTTCCCACGGGCCGGCTGTATCGCGACGGCAGCATCATCTTGTCCGAAGGCGAGGGCCATGTCCGCGAACGGCGCAAGCTCAGCTTCGTGGGCACGATCTCCGTCTCCGTGGTGCTGTCCGACAAGGGGCAGCTCATGGCCGATCCGATGGTCGCGATCCTAGGCGTGCCGAAGGCCGATGCCGACGGAGAACCCATGGAGGATATCGCCGTCGATGCCGCCATCGGCGCCCTGGAAAGCATCCCGCGCCCACGACGGAAGGACCGTGCCATGGTGGCCGATGCGCTTTCTCGCGCCGTCCGCGCTGCGGTCAACCAGGCGGTCGGCAAGAAGCCGATCTGCTCGGTAATGGTCCAGGTGGTTTAGGCAAGCGTCGGAGACACCTTCTTTCGTCATTGCCGGGCTTGACTTGAGCCTGCGCCCGGGTCGGCGAAGCCGAGCCCGGGTAGCAATCCAGAGCGGAACCTTCCGAGCCTGACGCCCTGGATGCCCGGCTCAAGGCCGGGCATGACGTGGTCACGAGGCGCCCCCCACTGGCGGAACGCCGCCTGAGCCATTAAAACAGGCGGCAAGCCCGGACGAATGAGAAGAGGAGCGAAAGCCCACATGATCGGACAGTTGAACCATGTCGCCATTGCGGTGCCCGACCTGAAGGCCGCGGCGGATATCTATCGCAACACCTTGGGCGCCAAGGTTTCCGAGGAGGTGGATCAGCCGGAGCACGGCGTGACGACGGTTTTCATCGAGCTTCCCAACACCAAGATCGAGCTGCTCGGCGCGCTCGGCGAGAATTCGCCCATTGCCAAGTTCCTGGAGCGCAATCCCGGCGGTGGCATCCACCATCTCTGCTATGAGGTCGACGATATCGCGACCGCCCGGGACAAGCTCGTGGCCGACGGGATCCGCGTGCTGGGCGACGGCGAGCCGAAGATCGGCGCCCATGGAAAACCCGTTCTGTTCCTCCACCCGAAGGATTTCTCCGGCACCCTGGTGGAGCTGGAACAGGCTTAAGAGAGCATACGCGACATGAGTATCGCCTTCGGCCTCGCGATCTATTTCATCGTATGGTGGCTCGTATTCTTCGCGATCCTGCCTTTCGGCGTGCGGCCGCAAGGCGAGAGCGAGGAGGGGATGGTACAGGGATCGGCCGAAAGCGCCCCCTCCAAGCCCCATTTCCTCCCGAAGATTATCGCCACCACCCTGATCTCGGGCGCGATCTTCGTCGGTATCTATTACATCGTATTTCAGGGCGCGGTCTCCCTCGACGACGTGCCCTTCCTGCCGCGCTACGAAAGCGTGCGCTAGCTGCGTATTGCGGCGCCCATCATCAGGTCATTTCCGAAATAAGGCAAAAAAAAGGGAGCAAGACCGGCGCGCCTCACTCCCGTAGAATTTTTTTTATAACTCTCACAATCTACCAAAATCTGTCCCGCCCGGTCTTACGCCTGCGGACATCCGGTAGAAAGGCTGCGCATATTGAAAAATGATAGATTGGCGCGGCTAGAGCGTTTCCTCCCAAGACTTGGACCTGAGACTTGGAGCTTGGTCCAATCTCCAACGAGCAACAAAGTCGAGATCGTTTTAAGTCCCGTCCTCAGCGCGTTGTGGGCGCACACTAACCCAGCCGCGCCATATTGTCACCACACATTGTGACCTCTCGCCGCATCTTTCTGCAGTTGGTTACCGATACGCCGTGGAGGGGGCTGCGCCATTGCGCCGTTTCGCCAAAGTAAGCTATTAGCGCGGCCTAGGTTGCCGGTCCGTCACCGACCGAATCGGACTAGAGGCAGTCCTTTCGCTACAGTTTTCATCTTGCTCGATCCGACAGGGCCCTTATGCGCCTCAGCCAATATTTCCTTCCGATTCTGCGCGACGATCCCAAAGAAGCCGAGATTGTCTCCCACCGCCTGATGCTGCGCGCGGGACTCATCCGCCAGTCGAGCGCCGGCATCTATTCCTGGTTGCCGCTGGGCCACAAGGTGCTGAGCAAGATCGAGCAGATCGTCCGCGAGGAGCAGGACCGGGCCGGGGCCCTGGAGCTTCTCATGCCGACCCTGCAGCCTGCGGAGCTCTGGCGCGAGAGCGGCCGCTACGAGGCCTATGGCAAGGAGATGCTGCGCATCACCGACCGCCATGAACGCGACATGCTCTACGGGCCCACCAACGAGGAGATGATCACCGAAATTTTCCGGGCCGGGGTGAAGTCCTACAAGGAGCTGCCCAAGATCCTCTATCACATCCAGTGGAAATTCCGGGACGAGGTCCGTCCCCGCTTCGGCGTCATGCGGGGACGCGAGTTCCTGATGAAGGATTCCTATTCCTTCGACCTCACCAAGGAAGCCTCCGTCCGCTCCTATCACAAGATGTTCGTCTCCTACCTGCGCACCTTCTCGCGCATGGGGCTCCGCGCTGTGCCCATGCGCGCCGAGACGGGGCCCATCGGCGGCGATCTCTCCCACGAGTTTATTATTCTCGCCGAGACCGGCGAATCGGCCGTCTATTGCCACAAGGATCTGGTGGAGATGGCTCCCCCACCGGAGAATATCGACTATGAGAGCGATCTATCGCCTTACGTCGACGCCCGCACCGCGCTCTACGCCGCCACCGAGGACGTGCACGAGCCGAAGCGTTTCGAAAAGGAAGTGCCCAAGGACAAGCAGCTCTCCGCTCGGGGCATCGAGGTCGGCCAGGTCTTCTATTTCGGCACCAAATACTCCGAACCCATGAATGCCAAGGTGCAGGGACCCGACGGCGAGTTGATTCCGGTCGAGATGGGCTCCTACGGTATCGGCGTCTCGCGGCTCGTCGGCGCCATTATCGAAGCCTCCCATGACGATGCGGGCATTATTTGGCCGCAAAGCGTGGCTCCCTTCGATGCTGGCCTGATCAACCTGAAAGCCGGAGACGAGAAGACGGACAAGGCTTGCGAGACCCTATACCGGTCCTTGACCGCCGCCGGTCTCGACATCCTCTATGACGATCGGGACGATCGGGCCGGCGCAAAATTCACCACCATGGATCTCATCGGGCTTCCCTGGCAGATCGTGGTCGGCCCCAAGGGTCTCGCCTCGGGCGAGGTGGAATTGAAGAACAGGGCGACCGGCGAGAAGACCTCCATGACGCCGGAGGCTCTGACGGAGCATTTGCGCAAGCAGGTCGAAGCGGCCAAACGGGGTGATGCATGAGCGACGTTGCGGACAAGGCGAAGGCGAGCGGAACCGGACGCTCTTTCGCGCCCTTCGAATGGCTTGTGGCGCTGCGCTATCTTCGCCCCCGCCGGAAAGAGGGCTTCATCTCCGTCATCGCCGGCTTCTCTTTTCTCGGCATTCTCCTTGGCGTGGCCACCCTGATCATCGTCATGGCGGTGATGAACGGTTTCCGCCAGGAGCTGTTCGACAAGATGCTGGGCCTGAACGGCCATGTGGTCGTCCACCCGCTGGATAACGATTTCACCGACTACAAGGACGTCGTGGGCAGGATCAAAGGCGTCGGCGGCGTGCAGCATGCGATTCCCCTGATCGAAGGCCAGGTGATGATCACGACCCCTTCGACTCAGACCGGCGCGCTCGTGCGCGGCTTGACCGAGCAGGATCTGAAGGAGCTCGGCGCCGTTTCCCAGAACGTTCGCTTCGGCAGCCTGGAAGGCTTCGACGAGGGGGAGGGGCTCGCCCTCGGCTCCCGTCTCGCCAACAATCTCAACGTCAAGGTGGGCGACGAGGTGAGCCTGCTCACGCCGCGTGGCGCATCGACCGCGCTGGGCACGGCCCCGCGGGTGAAGCGCTACCCCGTCAAGGCGATCTTCGAGCTCGGCATGTCGGAATACGATTCCTCGATCCTGTTCATGCCGCTTGCCGAGGCGCAGCGCTATTTCAACAAGCCCGGCAGCGTGACCGTGCTGGAGGTGGTGCTGGATTCACCAGACGAGGTGGGCGAGTTGGGGCCCAAGATCCTCGATGCCGGCGGCCCCACCGTCTATATCAGCGACTGGCGCCAGCGGAACGCCACCTTCTTCAACGCGCTGGAGGTGGAACGAAACGTGATGTTCCTGATTCTGACGCTGATCGTTCTGGTCGCCGCCCTCAACATCATTTCCGGCATGATCATGCTGGTGAAGGACAAGACCGGCGACATCGCCATCCTCCGCACCATGGGGGCGAGCCGCGGCGCGGTGATGCGCATCTTCTTCATCACCGGCGCCAGCATCGGCGTGGTCGGCACTTTGGCGGGTCTGGCGCTCGGCGTGCTCGTCTGCCTCAATATCGAGAGCATCCGGGAATTCATCGCCTGGGCGACCAACACCGAGCTGTTCTCCCCGGAGCTCTACTATCTCTCCCAGATGCCCGCCGAAATGGACACCGGCGAGACCATCTCCGTCGTCGTCATGGCGCTCGCGCTCTCCGTGCTCGCCACCCTTTATCCCTCCTGGAAGGCCTCCCGGCTCGATCCCGTGGAAGCCTTGAGATACGGCTAGGCGTAATTCAGTGGACACCGCATCGAAATCCGAACCGGCGCTCCGCCTCGAGGCGCTGACCCATAGCTTCAAGCAGGGCCCGCGCGAGCTGAAGGTGCTGGACGGCGCCTCCGCCGATATCTATCCCGGCGAGACCGTGGCGCTGCTCGGCCCGTCCGGCGCGGGCAAATCGACCTTGCTGCATATCGCGGGACTGCTGGAGCAGCCGGCGAGCGGCAAGGTGCTGATCGGCGGTGTCGATTGCGGCGCCTTGGACGATAAGGGCCGCACTCGCATGCGGCGCCAGGAGATCGGCTTCGTCTATCAGTTCCATCACCTGCTGCCCGAGTTCTCGGCCGCCGAGAATGTCGTGCTTCCCCAGATGATCCTGGGCCGCGACCGGCAGGATGCCGAGGCCCGCGCCAATGAGCTGCTGGCCGCCTTCGGGCTCACCGAACGAGCCGAGCACCGCCCGTCCCAGCTTTCCGGGGGCGAGCAGCAGCGCGTCGCCATCGCCCGGGGGGTCGCCAACAATCCGGCGCTGCTCCTGGCCGACGAGCCGACCGGCAATCTCGATCCCCACACGGGCGAGCGGGTTTTCGAGGAGCTGCTGGACCTGGTCCACAACTCCGCCGTCGGCGCTCTCATCGCCACCCACAACCTTGAGCTGGCCAGCCGCATGGACCGGGTGCTCCGCCTGGAAGAGGGCAAGCTGATCGAAGAGACCGTCGTCACGGGCGAAATTTCCACCGACTGATCGCCTCCGTTCTCTACAACCGCATATGCCTTGCGGTAAGAACAAAATAAGAACATACTGAAGACGGTGAATCATGGGGACTGTCCTGGACAGGCGGTCCCCCTGGGCTTCCCAGCGTCCTCAGAATCGGGGAGGTCTAGGAAGCCGAAAGCCCGAACGGAACCAGCATGCCAGAGCCCGAAACGTCAGAAGCCGGAGAGGGGAACGCCAAGCGAATCTTCATCCATCTGCGCACCCATTCGGCCTATTCGCTCCTGGAAGGCGCGCTGAAGATCAATCAGCTGGCGAATTTCGCGAAAGACGACCGCATGCCGGCCCTGGCGCTCACCGACAGCAACAATCTGTTCGGCGCGCTGGAATTCTCCACCGTGATGAGCGGAGCAGGGGTGCAGCCCATCATCGGCTGCAGCCTGTCCGTCAATCTCGATCCGCCGAAGCCCGTGACGCCCGGCACAGAGCCCGATCCGGTTCTGCCCGATGGACGCATCGCGCTCCTCGCCAAGAGCGAGCTCGGCTACCGCAATCTCATGCGGCTCTCCAGCGAGGCCTATATCGCCGCGGCCGAAAACGGCACCCTGGTCGTCACCCGGGAGCAGCTGGCGGACCATGCCGAAGATCTGATCGCTCTCACCGGCGGGCCGGACGGTCCCATCGATACGGCGTTTGCACGGGCCCACGCGGACACGGCCCGGGCACGGCTCGCCTTCCTCCAGGACGTCTTCGGCGACCGGCTCTATATGGAATTGCAGCGCCACGGCTTGGCCCAGGAGCGGGCCGTCGAGCCCCATCTGCTGCAAGCCGCCTACGACCTGCATTTGCCCATCGTCGCCACCAACGAGCCCTATTTCGCGGAGACCGACGATTACGAGGCCCATGACGCGCTGCTCTGCATCGCCGAAGGCAGCTACATCTCCGTCGACGACAGGCGGCGTTTGAGCCCTCAGCACTATTTCAAATCCCAAGCCGAGATGACGGCGCTGTTCGCCGATCTGCCCGAGGCCATCGACAACACGGTGGAAATCGCCAAGCGCTGCGCCTACTGCCCGACCAAGCAGGCGCCCATGCTGCCGAGCTTCGTCTCCAGCGACGCATCGCCCGAACAGCGCGCCGAGGCGGAAGCGGCCAAGCTGCGCGAGCTGGCCGAGGCGGGGCTCAAGGCACGGCTGGAAGCCCAAGGTCTCGCCCCCGGCCAGACGGAAGCGGATTACAAGGAACGGCTCGACTTCGAGCTCGATGTCATCATCCGCATGCGCTATCCGGGCTACTTCCTGATCGTTGCGGACTTCATTCAATGGGCGAAGGCGCAAAAGATCCCGGTCGGTCCCGGCCGCGGCTCGGGCGCCGGCTCCCTGGTCGCCTGGGCGCTCACCATCACCGACCTCGATCCCATCCGCTTCGGGCTGATCTTCGAGCGCTTCCTCAATCCCGACCGTGTGTCCATGCCGGATTTCGATATCGATTTCTGCCAGGACCGCCGCGACGAGGTGATCGCCTACGTCCAAGATCACTACGGCGCCGATCGGGTCGCCCAGATCATCACCTTCGGTAAGCTGCAGGCGCGGGCGGTGCTGCGCGATGTCGGCCGGGTGCTTCAGATGCCCTACGGCCAGGTCGACAAGCTCTGCAAGCTGGTGCCCAACAACCCGGCCAACCCGGTCACCCTGGCCCAAGCCATCGACGGCGAGCCACGCCTGCAGGAGGCCCGCGACGAGGAAGAGATCGTCGCCAAGCTGCTCGATATCGGCCAGCGTCTTGAAGGCCTTTATCGCCACGCCTCGACCCATGCGGCGGGCGTCGTGATCGCCGACCGGCCGCTCATCGACCTGGTGCCGCTCTATCGCGATCCGCGCGCGCCGCTCCCCGCCACCCAGTTCAATATGAAATGGGTGGAGGATGCCGGGCTGGTGAAGTTCGACTTCCTCGGCCTGAAGACCCTGACCGTTATCGAGCAGACGGCCGACTTCATCCGTTCAGGCGGCCAGGACATCGATCTCGTCCGCTTGCCCCTGGACGACCAGCCGACCTTCGACATGCTGGCCCGCGGCGAGACCGTCGGCGTGTTCCAGGTGGAAAGCCAGGGCATGCGCCGGGCCCTCTTGGACATGGTCCCCGACCGCTTCGAGGATCTCATCGCTCTCGTTGCCCTCTATCGGCCGGGCCCCATGGCCAACATCCCGCTCTACTGCGCCCGCAAGCTTGGCGAAGAGAAAATCGAATATATTCATAAGGATCTGGAACCGATCCTGGCGCCCACCTACGGCGTCATCACCTATCAGGAGCAGGTGCAGCAGATCGCCCGGGACATGGCGGGCTTCACCCTTGCCGAGGCCGACCTTCTTCGCCGCGCCATGGGCAAGAAGATCCGCTCCGAGATGGCCAAGCAGGGCGACCGCTTCATGAAGGGCGCCGCCGAACGCGGCTACGACAAGAAGACGGCTCAGGCGGTGTTCGATGCCTGCGCGAAATTCGCCGAATACGGCTTCAACAAATCCCACTCCGCCCCTTACGCGCTGCTCACCTATCAGACCGCCTATCTGAAGGCGAACTACACGGTGGAGTTCATCGCCGCCTCCATGACCCTCGACATGGGCAATGCCGACAAGCTCTCCGGCTTTGTCCGCGAGGCGGAACGGCTCGGCATCGAGGTGCTGCCGCCCTCGATCAATCATTCGGAGGTTGCGTTCCTGCCCGGCGAGAATGCCATCCGGTATTCTCTCGCCGCGCTCCGGAACGTGGGACGCCAAGCGGTCGAACACATCGTGGAGGAGCGCGAAGCGAGGGGGCCCTTCAAGGACATCTCCGATTTCGCCCGCCGGGTGAGCCCGCGCTACGTCAACAAGCGTGCGCTCGAGAATCTCTGCTATGCCGGTGCCCTGGACTGCCTCGGCATCGACCGCTCGGTCGCCTACGCCAATATCGATCGCATCATGGCCGCCGGCAATCGGAGCCTGGAAGCCGCGACCGAAGGCCAGGACGATCTTTTCGTGCTGGGCGCGGAAGGGCCGCCGCCGATCCCCTTGCGTCCCGCCAAGCCCTGGCTGCCCACCGAGCGTCTGTCCTACGAATTCGACGCGGTCGGCGTCTTTCTCACCGGCCATCCTCTGGACGATTACGAAGACGTGCTGAAGGCGCTCCGGGCCGAAAGCTGGAGCGCGCTCGCCGCCAAGGCCCGCCAGGGAAAAGTGGTCGGCCGGGTCGCCGCCACCATTCTTGCCAAGCGCGAGCGGAAGAGCCAGCGCGGCAACGCCTTTGCCTTCATCGCCGCCTCGGACCGGACGGGCCAGTTCGAAGCGGTGATTTTCTCCGAAGCGCTCTCCGCCGGCCGCCCCTTGCTGGAGACGGGCAATGTCGTCCTGCTCGATCTCGAGGCGGAAATGGATGGCGACGGCGGCGAGAGCGTCAAAGCGCGCATCAACAACGTCACCTCCCTGGAACAGGCCGCCGCCAACCTGCCGCAAGGTCTGAAGGTCGTGCTGGAAGGGCCGGAAGGCCTGACCGCGCTCGCTGAGGAGCTCGCCCAAGCCCAGAACGGCGCAGGCAAGCGCAGCGCCCTCCGCCTCGTCATCCGCCTCGACGATCTCGGCCGCGAGGTGGAGTTCGAGCTCGATCAGGGGATCAGCGCCACACCGAAGCGGAAAAGCGCGCTTTCCATCCTGGACGGGGTGACGCAGGTCGACTCTCTCTAAACAGGTCGACTCGCTCTGAAGACGGCCGCCCCGCGGCCCCGCGGAAGCGATTCTCCGCCCCGCACCGCTTGCCAAGCGCCCATCCGCTGCCTATAACCCCGCTCATCTCACACGCGGGGATGCGTTGCGGCTCCACGACAATCGGATCCGCTCTCGCTCCGGTGAACGGCAAGGACCTGAAAACCCTTGCGTTTCATAGCCCCGCGGAGGACGAAACCGGAAAAAGGAGACGCAGGCCCATGGCACTGCCCGACGTGACCATGCGTCAGCTCTTGGAAGCTGGCGTGCATTTCGGACACCAGACTCACCGCTGGAACCCGAAAATGGCTTCCTATATTTATGGGGAGCGCAACAACATCCACATCATGGATCTGACCCAGACCGTGCCGCTGCTGCACCAGGCTTTGGTTCAGATCTCCGACGTTGTCGCCAATGGCGGCCGCGTGCTGTTCGTCGGCACCAAGCGGCAGGCCTCCGAGGCCATCGCCGAAGCCGCGAAATCGTGCGCGCAATACTACATCAACCACCGCTGGCTGGGCGGTACGCTGACCAATTGGCGGACCATCTCCCACTCCATCAAGCGCTTGAAGTCCTTGGAAGAGCTGTTCGCGGGCGACACCCACGGCCTGACCAAGAAGGAGCTTCTGCAGCTCACCCGCGAGAAGGATAAGCTGGAGCGGGCGCTTGGCGGCATCAAGGATATGGGCGCCCCGCCGGATCTGATGTTCGTCATCGACACCAACAAGGAAAGCATCGCCGTCGCCGAAGCCCACAAGCTTAATATGCCTGTCGTAGCAATCGTGGATAGCAATTGCGATCCCGACGGCATCGCCTTCCCGATTCCGGGCAATGACGACGCCGGCCGCGCGATCACGCTGTACTGCGACCTGATCGCCCGTGCGGCCCTGGACGGCATCGAGCGCGCGCAAGGCAGCATGGGCGTCGATCTCGGCGAATCCGAGGAGCCCGCCGCCGAGGCCACCCTCGAGGCCGATGCCGAGACGGGCGCCGAGAAAACCGAGGAGCCTGCGAAGAAGTCGAAAGAGGACGAGAAGCCCGCTGCCACCAAGGCGAAATCGACCAAGTCCACCGCCAAGAAGGCCGCGGACAAGGAAGACGCCAAGGACGAGGACACCGAGGCGAAGACCGATGACGCAAAGGCCGAACAGGCCGCCGACTAGCGTCGAAGCCGAACTTTTCCATTAGAGGATCGAATGGCGACCATTACCGCGAGCATGGTGAAAGAACTGCGCGAGAAGACCGGCGCAGGCATGATGGACTGCAAAACCGCTTTGAACGAGACCGGCGGCGACCCCGAAGCGGCCACCGATTGGCTGCGCACCAAGGGGCTCGCCCAAGCCGCCAAGAAGGCCGGCCGCACAGCCGCGGACGGTCTCGTCGGCATGGCCTGGAAGGATAACGAGGCGGCCCTCGTCGAGGTGAATTCCGAGACGGATTTCGTCGCCCGCAACGAGATCTTCCAGGAGATGGTCCAGAAGATCGCCGAGGCGGCCCTCGGCGCTAAGGGCGAGCTCGATGCGCTGGAAAAAGCCGCTTACCCGGGTGGGGACGCCAGTGTCGCGGAGACCCTGAAGGAGATGGTCGGCTCCATCGGCGAGAACATGCAGCTCCGCCGTACCGCCTATCTCACCGTCAATAACGGCGTGGTCGCCCATTACATCCACAACGCCATGGGCACCGGGCTCGGCAAGATCGGCGTGATCGTCGCCCTGGAATCCACCGGCGACAAGGAAGCGCTCGGCGAGTTCGGCCGTCAGGTCGCCATGCACGTGGCCGCAGCGCACCCGCAAGCCGTGACCACCGACGAGCTCGACAAGGATCTCGTGGAGCGCGAGCGTGCCGTCCTGGTCGAGCAGGCCAAGGAATCCGGCAAGCCCGACAGCGTTATCGAGAAGATGGTCGAAGGGCGTCTGCGGAAGTTCTACGAAGAGGTGGTGCTGCTCTCCCAGACCTATGTCATCGACTCCGAACTGACGGTCGAAAAAGCGGTCGCGGAGGCCGAAAAGACGATCGGCGCCCCCATCAAGATCACCGGCTTTCACCGTTACGCCCTGGGCGAGGGCATCGAGCAGTCGGACGAGGAGTGATTGCGGCACGCCGCCCACACCCTTAGAAACATGGCGGTGACATTTTCGATTCTCGCGCGCTGCGGGCATTTCGCTCCCGCCGCGGCGAGAGAACACTGCGCGGCCGGAGTCTGACGCCATGGCCTCAAAACAGCCGGCGCCGAATTATCGGCGGGTCCTCTTGAAGCTTTCGGGCGAAGCCCTGATGGGGACCGGCTCCAGCGGCATCGACGTCGCCACTCTGAACCGCATCGCCACCGACGTCGCCGAAGCCGTCGCGCTTGGCGCCGAGGTCTGCCTCGTCGTCGGCGGCGGCAATATCTATCGCGGTCTCGCCGGCGCCGCCCAGGGCATGGACCGGGTGAGTGGCGATTTCATGGGCATGCTGGCCACGGTGCTGAATGGCCTGGCCCTCGGAAGCGCCTTGGAAGACAAGGGCTGCCAGGCCCGGGTCATGTCCGCCATTCCCATGCCGACGGTCTGCGAGCCGTTCATCCGGCCGGTGGCGCTCCAGCATCTCGACAAGGGCCGCATCGTGGTTCTCGCCGGCGGCACGGGTAATCCGTTCTTCACCACCGATACGGCCGCGGCGCTGCGCGCGGCGGAGATGAATTGCGATGCCCTGTTCAAGGCGACCCAGGTCGATGGCGTCTATAGCGCCGATCCGAAACTCGTGCCCGACGCAAAACGATACGATCGCTTGAGCTTTCACGAGGTTCTGGAGAAGGACTTGCGGATCATGGACGGTCCCGCGATCGCCCTTGCTCGCGACAACAAGATTCCGATAGTGGTGTTTTCCTTGAAGGAGCAAGGCGGGTTGGCCGGCGTCCTGCGAGGGCAGGGCGCTTTCACGACCATCGGTGGCGAAACGGACGCTTGAGCCGGAACGAGAAGCGTAACCGGTCCCGACCGTTGAACGAAGAACCAGACGACAATGACAGCCGGCACGGCAATCGGCGTACAGGGAGAGGGTGTGATGGCGGATTTTGACCTCGGTGAAATCGAACGGCGCATGCGGGGCGCTCTCACGTCGGTCAAGCAGGACTTCGCCGGTCTGCGGACCGGCCGGGCCAGTGCCGGCATGCTCGACCCCATACAGGTGAACGCCTATGGCAGCGCCATGCCCCTCAATCAGGTGGGGTCGGTGAATGTGCCCGAGCCGCGCATGATCACCGTCCAGGTCTGGGACAAGGGGCTCGTCTCGGCTGTGGAGAAGGCGATCCGCGAATCCGATCTTGGCCTCAACCCCGTGGTTGACGGTCAGATCTTGCGGCTCCCCATTCCGGAGCTCAACGAGGAGCGCCGCCAGGACCTGGCAAAAGTGGCCCATAAATATGCCGAGCAAGCCCGCGTCGCCGTGCGCAATGTGCGCCGAGACGGCATGGAGAGCTTGAAGAAGATGGAAAAAGATGGGGAGATGGGCAAGGACGAGCACCACGATTTCGCAACCGAAGTGCAAGATCTGACCGATAAGGTCATCAAGGAAATCGACGAGGCTCTCGCGGCCAAAGAAGCCGAAATCATGCAGGTCTAGCGCCGCGAAACACACGCGCTTGCCTCTTTTCCCTTGGCTTCGTTGGGAGTAGGACATGACATTCGCCATGGAAAAGCCCGCCCTCCCATCCGCCGACGAACCGGTGCCAGGCCATGTCGCCATCATCATGGACGGAAACGGCCGCTGGGCTCTGGAGCGCGGCCTGCCGCGCACCGAGGGCCACCGGCGGGGCGTCGATGCCGTGCGCCGCTCGGTTCAGGCAGCCATCGAGCTCGGCCTGAGCCATTTGACCCTGTTCAGCTTCTCGTCCGAAAACTGGTCGCGGCCGAAATCGGAGATCCGCGACCTTTTCGGCCTGATGCGGATGTTCGTGCGCCGCGATCTCGCCGATCTTCACAAGCACGGCGTGAAGATCAATGTGATCGGATCCCGGGACGGTCTCGAGTCCGACGTCCTCAAGATGATCGACGACGCGGTCTCTCTCACCGAGGAGAATGACGGTCTAGTCCTCACCATCGCCTTCAATTACGGCGCCCGGGACGAGATCGTCCGCGCCGCCAAGAAGATCGCGGAGCAGGTGGAGCGGGGAGAGCTCAAGCCCGAACAGGTCACCCAGACCGTCTTCGCTGAAAATCTCGATACGGCCGGTCTGCCCGACCCGGATCTGCTGATCCGCACCAGCGGCGAGCTTCGGTTGAGCAATTTCCTGCTTTGGCAGCTGGCTTACGCCGAATTCGTCTTCGTCGACACCTACTGGCCGGACTTCAATCGCGACAGCCTCGAGAGCGCCATTGCCGAATATCAGCAACGCAACAGGCGCTTCGGCGGCGTCTCGGCGAGATCGACCGCGTGAGCCAACTCAAGAATGCCTCCAATGCCGGCACGGGAACGTCTGGCACATCCGAATTGATCACCCGCATCGTCTCAGCACTGATCATGGCGACCTTCGCCATCGCCGCTGTAATCGCAGGATCCTGGGCCTTCGCCCTGCTCGTGATCGTTGCCGGCCTGATCGTCAATTGGGAATGGGCCCGGATGGTGCGGGACGACGGCCATGACCGGCTCGCCCTCATGCAGGGCGCAGCCCTTCTGACCCTGGTAATCCTGACCGAGACTGCGCGCTATTGGGAGGCCACCGCGGTCCTGATCGTAGCCATCGCGGCAACCGTGCTGATGGCCTATCGCGGCGGCAAGCTCCGCTGGTCCCTTGCGGGGTTGCTCTACATCCTCCTGCCGGCCATGGCGTTGATTTGGCTGCGTTCCGATCCGGATTACGGCACCGTAGCGCTTCTCTTCGTCCTCGTCATCGCCTGGACGGCCGATAGCGCCGCCTATGCCGGCGGCAAGCTGATCGGCGGCCCCAAGCTGGCCCCGCGCGTCTCGCCCAAGAAGACCTGGGCGGGCTTCGTCTCGGGTTTGGTTTTCTCGGGAATCGTGGGCTTTCTCGCCGGCGCTCTGATCCTCGACGGCAACGCCTTGGCGCTCGCCTTCGTTGCCATGGTGCTGGCCTTGGCCGGGATTCTCGGCGATCTTCTGGAGAGCGGGGTCAAGCGTCGCTTCAATGCGAAGGATGCCAGCAATCTGATCCCGGGCCATGGCGGGCTGCTCGACCGTATCGACGGTCTCCTGATCGCCAGCCTCGCTGCGGCGGCCATCGGCTTCCGCGATGCGGCGGCGCCGGGCCAGGCCCTTTTGCAATGGTAGCCTTAGGGACGAAACAGCGGACAACGGCATGACCATCCCGCTCGACAGCACGCTTCACAGGGCAGCCAAGCACCCGCACCCCCGACGCATCTCCGTGCTGGGGGCCACGGGCTCCATCGGCGAGAACACCCTCGACCTGATCGGCCGCGATCCGGAAAGCTATCGCGTGGTCGCGCTCACCGGTGGGCAGAAGGCGCACCGCCTGGCCGAGCTCGCCATCCGCCACAAGGCCGAGCTTGCCGTGATCGCCGACGAAAGCCGCTACGAGGAGCTTCGCGAACGTCTCCAGGGCACGGGCATCGAGGCTGCCGCCGGGCGGCAAGCCGTGATCGAGGCGGCGGCTCGGCCCGCCGATTGGTGCATGGCGGCCATCGTCGGCGTGGCAGGACTCGAGCCGACTCACGCGGCCGTGAAGCAGGGCACCACCGTCGCCGTGGCCAACAAGGAATGCCTGGTTTGCGCCGGCCCCGTCTTCATGGCGGAGGTCCGCCGCCATGGCGCGACGCTGCTGCCGGTCGATTCGGAACATTCCGCCGCCATGCAGATCCTCGACCGAAGCCCGGGCACGGAGATCGACAAGCTCTGCCTCACCGCATCGGGCGGCCCGTTCCGCTGCTTCACCCGGGAGCAGATGGCCAAGGTCACGCCGGAACAGGCCCTGCAACATCCGAACTGGTCCATGGGCCCCAAGATCACCCTCGATTCGGCGACCCTGATGAACAAGGCCCTGGAGATGCTGGAAGCTCAGCATCTTTTCGGTCTTCCGGCCGACCGGATCGACGCGGTGATCCATCCGCAATCCATCGTCCATTGCCTGGTCTATTACCGGGACGGCGCGGTGCTGGCCCATATGAGCCCGCCCGATATGCGCACCCCCATCGCCTACAGCCTGGCCTGGCCGGAGCGCATGCAAGTGCCCATGCCGCCGCTCGATCTGCCGAAGCTTGCCAGTTTGACCTTCGAGGCGCCCGATCCGAACCGATTCCCCGCGCTCCGCCTGGCGCGCGAAGCGCTACAGACCGGAAAAAGCGCCGGTGCGGTGCTGAACGCGGCAAACGAGGTGGCGGCAAGCGCATTTTTTGCCGGTCGGATCGGTTTCGTCGCTATAACGGAGATCGTGGAACGGGTGCTGACCGAATCGGACGAGCTCGTCGGACGCGAGCCCAGCCGCATCGAGGAGATCGTCGCCATCGACCGAGAGGCAAGGCGCCGCACGGAAGAGTGCTTGTCCGCCTTCGCCTGAATGTCCATATTCGGGCCAGAAAATCAGAACGTTAGGGTTTCCCATGGATATTTTGAGCGCGCTCTGGGGATTCGGAGACACCGTCTTCTCCTACATCATCCCCTTCCTGCTGGTGCTCACCGTCATCGTCTTCGTCCACGAGCTCGGCCACTTCCTGGTTGCCCGCTGGTGCGGCGTCGATATCAGCGTGTTCTCCATCGGCTTCGGCCCGGAGATCGCCGGCTTCACCGACAAGCACAACACCCGCTGGCGATTCTCCTGGATCCCCCTGGGCGGCTACGTGAAGTTCATCGACGACGAAAACGCCGCGAGCGCGCAAGGGCGTGAGGCCTTCGAAAAGCTCTCCGAAGAGGAAAAGAAGCGCAGTTTTCAAGGGAAATCCCTGGCTCAGCGGGCGGCTATCGTGGCGGCCGGCCCGATCGCAAATTTCCTGCTCGCCATCGTCATCTTCACGGTGATGTTCAGCTTCTTCGGCCAGCAGGTCACCGCCCCCAATGTCGACATCGTGAAAGAGGGCAGCCCTGCGGAAGCGGCGGGCTTCAAGCCCGGCGACGTGGTGCTGGAGGTCGATGGCACCCGAATCGACAATTTCGGCGAGATGCAGCGAATCGTCAGCACCCAGCCGGGCGAGTCGCTGAATTTCCTGGTGGAACGCGACGGCCGGGAGATTCGACTCACCGCCACGCCGGAGCTGAAAGAGATCGAAGACCGCTTCGGCAACAAGGTTCCCATGGGAATTCTAGGGATTCAGCGCAATGCCGGCGCCAGTGAATGGACCCTGAAGCGGGAAGATCCGCTGACCGCGCTGGGAATGGCGGTCAATCAGACTTATTTCGTTATTAGTCATTCACTTGGCTACGTCTACGACGTCATTGTCGGCCGTGCAAAACCGGACCAATTGGGCGGCCCGATCCGTATCGCGCAGGTTTCCGGCCAAGCAGCGAGCTTAGGTGTTCTTGCCGTCATCAACTTCGCTGCCGTGATTTCCATCAGTATCGGACTAATTAATCTCTTCCCGATCCCGATGCTGGACGGCGGTCATCTTCTCTACTACGCGGTGGAGGCGGTCCGCGGTCGTCCGTTGTCGGAACGAAGCCAGGAAGTCGGTTTCCGGATTGGCCTTGCGCTCGTTCTTATGCTAATGATCTTCGCAACTTGGAATGATTTGATCCATCTAAGCTTTTCGTAACGACATAGACGCATCTTGTGCAGGTGGGCGAGGGACAAGACCCGCCGCACACTCGGGGACAGTCAACAAAAAAGGGCCACAAAAGCTGGTCAGCTTCGATCTCGCATCGGCGTCAATGGGGGATCGGCGTGAAGGGGGACATCACCAGAAATGGTGCGGTGTACGTGGTTTAGCGGGCTACTCTTTTTGGCCCTTGTGGTTCTTGGCGCGCTGCCGGTTTACACCGGCATCGGTCTCGCCACAGGCGATATGTCGGCACACGCTCAGTCCGCCGGCACGATCTCATCCATTCAGGTTCAGGGTAACCGGCGCGTCGAGCCGGCCACCGTGCGTGCCTATCTGACCTTCTCCGTCGGCGACCCTTACGATCCCGCCGAGATCGACGAATCCCTCAAAACCCTATTCTCCACCGGCCTCTTCAAGGATGTACGCATCCGCCGCCGGGGCAGCGCCGTGATCATCGTCGTCGAGGAAAATCCGATCGTGAACCGGGTGGCCTTCGAGGGGAATAGCGAGGTCAAGGACGACACGCTGGCCGCCGAAGTCTCTCTCAAGCCGCGCTCCGTCTATACCCGCGCCCGGGTGCAGCAGGACGTGCAGCGCATTCTCGACGTCTATCGCCGCCAGGGCATGTATGCCGCCTCCGTCGAGCCCAAGATCATCAATGTCGAGAACAACCGTATCGACGTGGTCTACGAGGTCCGGGAAGGCGCCACGACCAAGGTGCGGGCGATCAACTTCATCGGCAACAACGCCTTCAGCGATTCCCAGCTCCGCTATGTGATCTCGACCACCCAGACCAACTGGCTGAGCTTCCTGAAGAACACCAATATCTACGATCCCGACCGGCTGAACTTGGATAAGGAGCTGCTACGCCAGTTCTATCTGAAGGAAGGCTATGTCGATGCGAGCATCGTATCGGCCACGGCCGATATGGACCCGGGCGGCAAGGGCTTCTACATCACCTTCGTCATCGACGAGGGCCCCCGCTATCGCGTCGGCCAGGTCGATATCGAATCCCATCTTCCGTCGGTCAATGTCGAGGCCCTGCGCCGGGATATTTCGACCAAGCCGGGCAAGTGGTACGACGCTGCCAAGGTGGAGAAGACCGTCGAGGCTTTGACGGTGGACGTCTCCGAGCAGGGCTACGCCTTCAGTCAGGTGCAGCCGCGCCTCTACCGCGATCCCGCCAGCCAGACCGTCGGCATCACCTATATGATCGAGCAGGGGCCGCGGGTTTACATCGAGCGCATCGATATCGTCGGCAACTACCGCACTCAGGATCACGTCATCCGGCGCGAGTTCCGGCTTTCCGAGGGCGACGCCTATAACCGGCTTCTCGTAGAGGCGGCGAGACAGCGTCTGCGCAAGCTCGGCTTCTTCAAATCGGTCGATGTCGACACCCGCCAGGGAAGTTCGCCAGACCGCGTCGTGATCGTCGTCTCTGTCGAAGAGCAGGCCACCGGCGAGCTCTCCTTCGGTGTCGGCTATTCGACCTCGGAAGGCATCATCGGCGACATCAGCGTGTCGGAACGCAATTTCATGGGCCGCGGCCAGTATGTCCGCTTGGGCGTTTCGGGTAGCCAGGAACGCATGCAGTTCGACTTCAGCTTCACCGAGCCGCGCTTCCTGGGCCGCGATCTGGCGGCTGGCTTCGATGCGTTCCACAAGGACGTGGATTATTCGAACGTGGCCTCGTTCTCCCAGCGCAATACCGGCGGCGTGCTGCGGCTCGGCTTCCCGGTCGCGGAGGATACTCGTCTTGGCCTGCGCTACTCCTTCGAGCAGGAAGAGATCTACGATGTCGAGTCCAACGCTTCGCCGGTGATCCAAGCATCGAAGGGCGAGGCGAACGTCTCGAGCATCGGTTACACCCTGGCTTACGACACGCGGAATCTGCCGCAATCGCCGACCCAAGGTATCTTCTTGTCCTTCTCGCAGGATCTCGCCGGTGTCGGCGGCGACGTGAACTATCTGCGCACAGTGGCCGATGCGCGCGGCTATTATCCGATCACCAAGAAGCTCACCTTCGCCGGCCGTCTGCAGGGCGGTATCATCGAAGGCTGGGGCGATTCTCAATGCGGCACGAACATCTCGAACTCGGATCCGGGCTGTCTTCGCCTGACCGACCTGTTCTTCAAGGGCGGCGAGACCATTCGCGGCTTCGAGCGCGCCGGTTTCGGCCCGCGTGACGTCGGCTCGTCCGACAACGACGCGCTGGGCGGCAAGATCTACTATGCCGCTACCGCCGAAGTGCGCTTCCCCATGCCGCTTATTCCTGAGAATCTCGGCATGCAGGGCGCCGTCTTCGTGGATGCTGGTTCGCTTTACGATGCCAGCTCGCTCGCCAAGAACATCGCGATCGATCTTGAGGATAGCGACGATCTGCGCGCCTCGGCCGGCTTCAGCATCATCTGGGCCTCGCCGCTCGGGCCATTGCGTGCCGATATCGCCCACGCCTTCCTGCATACGGATTACGACGAGCTCGAAGTGTTCCGCTTCGGCGCCTCGACCAATTTCTAAGGCGCGCTCGTCCGGGACCAATCTCGTAATACATCTCGCAGAGGCAACGCCTCATGCGTGATCGGTAGGCTTTGAACCATGGAGCATCCCGGCTTCTTCGAAAAAGCGGGCCCCTTTTCGGCCGCCGAGCTGGCAGATCGGCTCGGCGCCGAACTCGTTGGCAAAGCGGAGACGCAGATCTCCAATATCCGGCCATTGGAAGCTGCCGGAGCTGACGATCTCGCCTTCCTCGACAACCGGAAATACCTGGACGACTTCAAGGTCACCAAGGCCGGCGCGTGTTTGGTGGCGCCGCGCTTCGTCGATGTAGCGCCCGAGGGGCTGACCTGCCTGGTCACGAAGGACCCGTACGGCGCCTATTCCAAGGCCCTTGCGGTCTTCTATCCCGACTCGCTTACGCCGAAGACCACCCATCCGGCTGGCGAGGGCGGCATCGCCGCTATCCATCCCAGCGCAACGCTTGAGGAGGATGTCGTCGTCGAGCCCGGCGCGGTCATAGGGCCCGAGGCGCGCATCGGCCGAAACACGAGAATCGCCGCCGGCGCCGTGATCGGCTACCGGGTCAATGTCGGCCGCGGCTGCTATATCGGGCCCAACGCCAACCTTATCCACACCCTGATCGGCAACCGCGTCGTCATCCATTCCGGCGTCGCCACGGGCCAGGACGGCTTCGGCTTCGCCATGGGCCCGCAAGGCCATAAAAAGGTTCCGCAAATCGGCCGCGTCATCATTCAGGACGACGTTGAGATCGGCGCCAACACCACCATCGATAGAGGTGCATTAAGGGATACGGTAATCGGCGAAGGGACAAAAATTGATAATCTCGTGCAAATCGGGCACAACGTCGCCATCGGAAGGCATTGCATCATCGTCTCGCAAACCGGTATTTCAGGCAGCGCGGTTTTGGGAGATTTCGTCGCGCTCGGCGGCAAGGTCGGCGTGGAAGGTCATGTGAGCATCGGAGACGGCGCTCAGATCGCCGCCACCAGCGTCGTCCGGGGCGATGTCCCGGCTGGTGTGAGATGGGGCGGAGTGCCCGCGAAACCGGTGAGGCTCTGGTTCAAGGAAGTGACGCTTTTGCGCCAATTGGCCGAAGGCAAGCTGAAGCTTCAAGGTGATAAAGAAGATGGCGAAGCCGAGTAACGGAATCGCCGCTGTATAAGGAGTGAGGCCGCATGAATGAGAGCGGTGTAAAGGCAGAGCTCGGCACGGCTGAAGTCGTGGATATCATGAGGCTCCTGCCGCATCGTTATCCGTTTTTGCTCGTCGATCGCATTATCGACATGGATGGCGACCGGTCCTGCACCGGCATTAAGAATGTCACGGCCAACGAGCCGTATTTTCAAGGCCACTTCCCCGACAATCCGGTGATGCCCGGCGTGCTGCTGATCGAAGGCATGGCGCAGACGGCCGGCGCCCTTTGCATGCGCTTCGTTGAGGACTTCTCCAAGCCGCCGATCGTCTATCTGATGGCGGTGGACCGGGCGCGCTTCCGCCGCCCCGTGATCCCCGGCGACACGGTCTATTATCGGGTCAACAAGATGCGCAATCGCGGCAAGGTTTGGCGTTTTCGCTGCGAAGCGACCGTCGAGGGCAACGTCGTTGCCGAGGGCGAGGTAAGCGCCGTTATCGTCGACGACGTCGAGTAGGCGCAAGCTCTATGGCCAATATTCATGCGACCGCAGTGGTCGATCCCAGCGCCACGCTTGGGGCAGATGTGACGATCGGGCCGTTCTGCATGGTCGGCGGGGACGTCACCCTAGGCGACGGCGTGACCCTCCAATCCCATGTCGTGGTCACCGGCCGGACGACCCTCGGCAAGGGCTCGAAGGTCTTTCCCTTCGCCTCTATCGGCGAGCCGCCCCAGGACACCAAATACAAGGGCGAGGACACCCAGCTCATCATCGGCGAGCAGACGGTGATCCGCGAGCACGTCACGATCCATATCGGCAGTGTCGGCGACGATCAGAAGACCGTGATCGGCGATCGCTGCATGTTCATGGTCGGCTCCCACATCGCCCATAACTGCAAGCTGGGCGACAACGTGCTTCTGGTGAACAACGCGACCCTCGGCGGCCATGTGCATCTCGCCAACAACGTCATCGTCGGCGGACTCTCCGCCATCCACCAATTCGTCCGCGTGGGCGAGGGGGCCATGGTCGGGGGCATGACAGGCGTCACCGCCGATCTCATTCCCTTCGGCATGGCGATCGGCGATCGCGCCTCGCTCTCCGGCCTGAATATCGTCGGACTGAAGCGCCAGGGTGTCCCGCGGGAGGAGATCCATCAGCTCCGCCAAGCCTATCGGGAGCTGTTTGGCCCGGAGAACAATCTGGCGCAGCGCTGCACCAAGGTCGAGGAGACGTTCGGCCAGAACCCTCGCGTCAAGAAGATCCTCGATTTCATCCGTTCCGATACCGATCGGCAGTTTCTGACCCCAAGCCATGGTGGTTCCAACGGACATTGATCCAGGGCTTTCGCAGGTGAGCCAGAAAAGCGAAGGTACGCTCGCGATCCTCGCCGGCGGCGGCAATCTGCCCAGCGTCGTCGCCGATGCGGCGCGCGCCCAGGGCCGGCCGGTCTTCATCATCGGGCTGCGGGGGCAGGCTGAAGAAGAGGTGATCGCCCGCTACCCCCACGGCTGGATGGATTGGGGCCAGATCGGCAGGCTCTTCTCGATGCTGGAGGAGGCAGCCTGCACCGAGATCGTGATCATCGGCCCCGTCACCCGGCCGGACGTCAAAAATCTCAAGGTCGATAGCGGCGCGCTGAAGCTCATCCCGTTCCTCAAGACCCTCGGGACAGGAGGCGACGACCGTATCCTGTCCAGCATCGTGCGCTTCTTCGACGAGCGGGGCTATCGCGTGATCGGTGCCGCCGCCATCGCGCCCGAGATCCTGGCCGGCGAAGGCCTGCTCACCAAGAAGGCGCCGAGCAAGCACGATCTTGGCGATATGGAGGTCGGCTTCGCCGCCGTCGAAAAGCTGGGCGAGCTCGATATCGGCCAAGCCGTGGTCGTCGTGAACCGCCACGTCATGGCGGTCGAGGCGGCGGAGGGCACCGACGCCATGCTGGCCCGCTGCGCCGATCTCAGGACCAAGCGCTACCGCTTCCGTCAAAAGCAGCTCGGCGTGCTGGTCAAGGCGCCGAAGCCCGGCCAGGAAGAGCGGATCGACCTGCCGACCATCGGGGCGCGTACCGTGGAGATGGCCGCCAAGGCGGGGCTGGCCGGCATCGCTATCGCCGCCAACCGCGTCCATCTCGCCGAGCGTGACAAGGCCATCGCCACGGCGAACAAGCTCGGTCTTTTCCTCGTCGGCGTGAAGCGCGAGCAAGATGGCTGATCCAGAAACGATCGCCGGCGGCGACCGGCCCTTACGCTTCTACCTCGTCGCTGGCGAGCATTCCGGCGATGCCCTGGGCGCCAAGCTCATTCAGGGGCTCCGCAGCCTGACATCCCGTCCTCTGGAGCTCGCCGGCATCTCAGGCGAGCTGATGGAGGCGGAAGGCTGCCCCAGCCTGTTTCCCTTGAGCGACGTCTCCGTCATGAGCCCGCTTGCCATCCTGCGTCAGCTGCCCTTCCTGCTGCGCCGCATCAACGAGACGGTCGAGGCCATTCTCGCCTATCAGCCCGACGTGCTGGTGATTCTTGATAGCCCCGAATTCACCCACCAGGTCGCCAAGCGCGTGCGGAAGCGGGCGCCGCATATTCCGATCATCGATTACGTCTCGCCGACGGTCTGGGCGTGGCGCCCGGGCCGCGCCAAGAAGATGCGCCGCTATGTCGACCACGTGCTGGCCATCCTGCCTTTCGAGCCGGAAGTGCATGAGCGGCTCGGCGGTCCGACCTGCTCCTATGTTGGCCACCCGCTGATCGAACGGATCGAGGAGCTCGAGAGCTTGGACCCGTCCGCTCTTCGCAAGCAGCTCGGCATCGAGGCCGGCCGGAAAATCTTGCTGGTCCTGCCCGGTAGCCGCGGCAGCGAGGTCCAGCGCCTCATGGCGCCCTTCGGCGAGGCCATCCGGCTGCTGCAGGAGAAGATTCCGGACCTGGAAGTCGTGCTGCCGACGGTTTCGTCCGTTCGCCATCTGGTGGAGGAGGGGATCGAGACCTGGCCGCTCAAGCCCCACATTCTCACCGGCACCGACAACAAGTTCGCCGCCTTCAAGCTGGCCGATGTCGCCCTTGCGGCCTCCGGCACGGTGACTCTGGAGCTCGCCCTGTCCAGAAGACCGATGGTGGTCGCCTACAAGGTCGATCCGCTCGCCGCCTATATTCGCTACATCATCCTGGTGGACATGGTCGCCATGTCCAACCTTATCCTCGGTGAGAAACGTTTCCCGGAGCTGCTGCAATACTACTGCACCCCGGAAGCGCTTGCCGAGGCGCTGCTGCCGCTTCTGCAGGGGGGACCGGAGCTGGAGGCGCAGAAGGCGGCTTTGGACGAAGTTATCCGGCGCGTCACCGAGAAGGACGAGCCGCCCAGCATCCGGGCGGCGCGCATCGTGCTCTCCTATGCGGAAACCGAAGAGCCCAGCCGGGCGGAGATCTAGCCCCGCTGGTCCATGGGCACGTAGGAACGTTCCGTCGGCCCCGTGTAGAGCTGCCGGGGGCGCCCGATCCGCTGATACGGATCCTCGATCATCTCCTTCCACTGGGCGATCCAGCCCACGGTCCGCGCGATGGCGAACAGCACCGTGAACATTTCTGTCGGAAAGCCCAGCGCCTTCAGGGTGATGCCGGAATAGAAGTCGATATTCGGATAGAGCTTCTTCTCGATGAAGTAGTCGTCGTTGAGCGCGATATGCTCCAGCTCCAGCGCGACCTTCAAGGTCGGGTCGTCCCCGTGGCCGACCGCCTCGAGCACCTCGTGGCAGGTCTTCTGCATGATCTTGGCGCGCGGGTCGTAATTCTTATAGACCCGATGGCCGAAGCCCATCAGCCGGAAGGGATCGTTCTTGTCCTTGGCCCGGGCGATGAACTCCGGGATGCGGTCCACCGTGCCGATCCGCTGCAGCATGGTCAGCGCCGCCTCGTTCGCCCCGCCATGCGCCGGCCCCCAAAGACAGGCGATGCCGGCCGAGATGCAGGCGAAGGGATTGGCGCCCGAAGACCCCGCCAGCCGCACCGTGGAGGTGGAGGCGTTCTGCTCGTGATCGGCGTGCAGGATGAAGATGCGGTCCATGGCCCGCGACAGCACCGGATCGACCTTGTAGGGCTCGCACGGCACGGCGAAGCACATATTCAGGAAGTTCGCCGAATAATCGAGATGGTTCTGCGGATAGATGAAGGGCTGGCCGATGGAATATTTATAGGCCATGGCCGCGATGGTCGGCATTTTGGCGATCATGCGGATCGACGCCATCTCCCGCTGCTCCGGATCCCGGATATCGGTGGAGTCGTGATAGAAGGCCGAAAGCGCGCCCACAACGCCGACCATGACCGCCATGGGATGAGCGTCCCGCCGGAAGCCGGTGAAGAACTGGCTCATCTGCTCGTGCACCATGGTGTGATAGGCGATGCGCTGGGCGAAATCGTCGAACTGTGCCTGGGTGGGCAACTCCCCGTAGAGCAGCAGATAGCCGGTCTCTAGGAACTTGCCCGTCTCGGCGAGCTGATCGATCGGATAGCCGCGATAGAGCAGCACGCCTTCATCGCCGTCGATGAAGGTGATTTTGGATTCGCAAGACGCCGTGGAGGTGAAGCCGGGATCGAAGGTGAAGTTGTTGGTCTTCTGATAGAGGCTCGTGATGTCGACGACATCGGGTCCGAGCGTCCCTTTCCGAATCGGCAGATCGGCGGTCTCTCCATCGATATTGAGAACGGCGTCTCTCGCAGCCGTCGAAGCGTCGTAACGTTCTGCGATGCTCATATCAAAGCCTCCTACGCCTTTCGCGGCCGAAACGGACAACGGCATGTCGCATGGCGATGTCACGCGTGGCGGCCGGACTCCTCAATCGTTAGCCAAAGCAATGAATTTTTGCAGTGCAAAAACAGCCTTGCCATTCTACTGCAACGCAACAAAGACGCACGCCCAAACTCTAGGCACTCTCGGTTAATCCAATTTGATCGCCGATCCGGCCAAGGGCTTCGTCACGGCCGAGAACCATCAGCACATCGAAAATCCCGGGCGAGGTGCTGCGGCCGGTAAGCGCCGCCCGCAAGGGCTGGGCGACCTTGCCGAGCTTACGATCCGTTGCATCGGCGAAGTCACGCACGCAGGCTTCGAGCGTCTCCGGCGACCAATCGGCGAGTGCCTCCAGCTTAGGCCGAAGTGCGGCCAAAGTCTCCCGTCCCGTCTCATCGAGCAGCTTCGCCGCCTTCTCG
The DNA here is from genome assembly GCA_050110875.1 of Methyloligella sp. ZOD6. Taxonomy (GTDB): domain Bacteria; phylum Pseudomonadota; class Alphaproteobacteria; order Rhizobiales; family Methyloligellaceae; genus Methyloligella. Next base: position 254,725 of record CP188828.1, on the reverse strand, counting down.
TCCAAAGCAAGCGGGCGGCTCGCGAACAGGAAAGCCGCGTTCTCGATCAGCTCGATCAGGGTCTTGGCCCGCTCCTTCAGCCCGGGCATGGCTTGCGTCAGCATCCGCGTCCCGTCCTCGTCGAGCGCTGCGAGCATCACCTCGCCACCTGTCAGGTGGGGGAGAAGCGACTTGATTGCCACAACCAGCGCGTCATCCGGCGTCTGGCGGATATAGTGGCCGTTGAGATTCTCGAGCTTTGCGAAATCGAACCGGGCGGCCGATTTGCCGATGGCATCCAGATCGAACCATTCGATCATCTGCTCGAGCGAGATGATCTCGTCGTCTCCATGGCTCCAGCCGAGCCGGACCAGATAATTCCGCAAGGCTGCCGGCAGATAGCCCATCTCCCGATAGGCCTCCACGCCGAGGGCACCGTGACGCTTGGAGAGCTTCGCCCCGTCCGGCCCATGGATCAGGGGCACATGAGCGAACACCGGCCGCTCCCAGCCAAGCGCCTGATAAATCTGGCTCTGGCGCGCCGCATTGGTCAGGTGATCGTCGCCGCGGATCACATGGGTGATGCCCATATCGTGATCGTCCACCACCACGGAGAGCATATAGGTCGGCGAGCCGTCGCTGCGCAGCAGCACCAGGTCGTCGAGATCCTTGTTGGCGAAGGTCACCCGGCCTTGCACCTGATCCTCGATGACCGTCTCGCCGTCATCCGGCGCCTTGAAGCGGATCACGTAGGCGGCGCCATCCGGCGCCTCTGCCGGATCGCGGTCGCGCCACATCCCGTCATAGCCCGGCGCACGGCCTTCCGCGCGGGCCTTCTCGCGCATCGCCTCCAGATCGTCCTTCGTCGCATAGCAACGATAGGCCTTGCCCTCGGCCAAAAGCCGCTCGGCAATCTCCCTGTGACGCTCAGCCCGGGCAAACTGATAGACCGGCTCGCCCTCCCAATCGAGCTCCAGCCAGCGCAGCCCGTCGAGAATCGCCAGAATCGCACCCTCGGTCGAGCGCGCCCGGTCCGTGTCCTCGATGCGGAGCAGCATCTTGCCGCCTTTGGCCCGGGCATAGAGCCAATTGAAAAGCGCCGTGCGCGCGCCGCCGATATGCAGATAGCCCGTCGGCGAGGGCGCAAAACGGGTGATGACCTGATCGCTCATGGTGAATTCGTCTGAGTTTGTTGGAAGCCGGCCGTTCATCGCCAGCGCGGGCTGTTTAGCACAGCCGTCGCCCGCGGGTAAGAGTCCGCGCTCAAGAACCAGAGAAGAGACGAAGGGCGAAAGTGGTGTAGACTGCACGCAGAGCGTGAGCGTAGGGGGGCGGGTGCAAAGAAGGCACCCGGCGCGTCCGGCATGGTGTATGCGCCGGAAGACAGAGTTGGGGACGCTTATCGGACGCCGCGATACGGCAGGATGCGGCTCGCTTCCCTATGGCGCGCGAGCATCGAAACCATCGAAGCCCAATGGGACCGCAAGATCCTCTGGCTCCCGGTCGTTTTCGCCTGTGGCATTCTCATCTATTTCAGCCTGAAGACCGAGCCGGGTCTCCTGGAAAGCCTTGCCCTTCCGTTGCTCGTTGGCGGTTTTCTTGTCGCCTTCCGTCATAACCCTCTCAAACTGGCATTGCTCGCCGCCGTCCTGAGCGCGGTTTGCGGTTTCGCGACGGCCAAGATTCGCACGGAGCTGGTCAGAGCGCCGGTGATCCTGGAAGAAACCGATTTCGCCAGGCTGAGCGGATGGGCCGAGGAGGTGGAGCGGCCGCACGGCAAACGCGACCGCATCCTGCTGCGGGTCATCGCCATGGAACGGCGAGCGAGAGAACGAACGCCTTATCGCGTCCGTATCAGCGTCAGCAAGAAAGCTTCGGCCGATATCGAGACGGGTGACGCGATCTCTGTCTGGGCGACCCTGATGCCGCCGCCCCAACCGGCCAAGCCGGGCGGATTCGATTTCGGGCGCAAGGCCTGGTTCATGGGTCTCGGCGCCGTGGGCTATGCCACAAGCCGGATCACGCAGCTGAAGGACGCACCGCACCCCCCGCCGAGCATACGGCTCTGGGCCGCGATCGACCGCATCCGCGCGGCCATCAACAGACGCATCGACGCCAGCCTGCCGAACGAGGAGGGGGGACTAGCCAAGGCCCTGATCACCGGCGACCGGGGCGGCGTCCCGGAAGAGGTGCAACAGGCCATGCGGGATTCCGGCCTGGCCCATATTCTATCCATCTCCGGCCTCCACATGATGCTCATGGCCGGCACGGTATTCTGGGCTGTACGGGCGCTGCTTGCCGGCATCCCGGCGATCGCTCTGCGGTTCCCGATCAAGAAATGGGCGGCCATCGCCGCGCTTTTTGCAGCGCTGTTCTATCTGGCGATCTCCGGTGCCGCGCTTCCCACCATGCGCGCCTGGATCATGATGAGCATCGTGCTCCTGGCCGTGCTGCTCGATCGGCCCGCCATCACCATGCGGAATGTGGCGCTCGCTGCCTTCGCAATCCTGCTCTTTGCGCCGCAATCCGTGTTCGATCCCAGCTTCGAAATGTCCTTCGCAGCCGTGATCGCTCTGGTGGCCGTCTACGAAGCGATGTCTCGCCGGCAAAAGCCTCAACTCCAAGATGTCAGCTTTACCTGGCGGGTCCTTCGCTATGGCGGACTCGCGGTCTGGGCAGCAGCGCTCACCGCGACCGTGGCCGGTCTCGCGACTGCGCCTTTTGCCGCCTATCACTTCCACCGGGTCGCGTATTACGGGCTCGCCGCCAATCTCCTCGCCGCGCCCATCGTCGCGCTTGTCGTCATGCCCATGGCGCTCCTCTCGGTGATCGCCATGCCGTTCCACCTGGAACAATGGCCGCTCCTCTTCATGGGGGCGGGGCTGGACGCCATGGTTTGGGTGGGGGTGACGGTGGCCGGCTGGCCCGGCGCGGTGTCAATCGTGCCGAGCATTTCAGGGCTGAGCCTGTTTCTGATCGTCGCGGGCGGCCTTTGGCTTTGCCTCTGGCACGGCCGATCCCGCCAGGCCGGATGGGCCGTCATAGCCGTTGGCATCTTCTCAACCAGCCTCGGGCCGCGACCCGATCTTCTGATCGAACGGGAAGGCAAGACCATCGCCATTCGGGATATGGATGGCCGCCTGGCGCTCCTGCCTGGCAGCCACCGCAATTACAGTGCTCAGAAATGGCTGGAAGCCGACGGTGACGCGCGAGAAGCGGCGGAGGCCGCCGCAGGTGAGGTCTTCGCTTGCGATTCCCTTGGCTGTCTAGCGAGGCTGGCCGGATACCGGGTCGCCTTCCTCACCGATCCGGGCGGGGCGGAGGAAGATTGCCGTCAGGCGGCTATTCTCATCGCGCAGTTCTACGTACCGCGCATTTGCACAGGGCCGCAGATCGTCGTCGACCGGCGCACCCTCAAGGCCGCAGGGGCCCATGCACTCTATCTGACAGGCGATGCCATCCGCATCGAGACCGTCGCCCAAAGGCGCGGGCAACGCCCCTGGGCGGCAAGCACGTCGGACACGCAACAAGAAACGAGGTCCGGCAGCGAGACCGCCGGCGTGACGGCAAACCGGGAATAGATAAACCGGGATTAGAGAGACCGGGAAAGAGAAAGGAGGGAGCTTAGTACCGCCGGATCAAGCCGACCAGCCGGCCTTGCACCCGCACCCGGTCCGGACCGAAGATCCGAGTCTCATAGGCGGGATTCGCCGCCTCCAGCGCGATGGAATCGCCCCGCCGACGCAAACGCTTCAGCGTGGCCTCTTCCTCGTCCACCAGCGCCACGACGATATCGCCGTTATCGGCCGTATCGGATTTCCGGATGATGATGGTGTCGCCTTCCAGAATACCGGCCTCGATCATCGAATCGCCCTTTACCTCGAGCGCATAGTGCTCGCCCTTGGTCAGGATTTCCGGCGGCACGTCGATGGAATGGCTACGATTCTGGATCGCCTCGATAGGCACACCGGCGGCGATCCGGCCCATCACGGGCACGGTCACCGTCTGCACCTCATCGGCATCGGCGACAGCCGGCTTGCGGCCCAGGCTTCCTTCGATCACGCTGGGCGAAAAGCCCCGCTGACGCCCGGCACCAAGCTGCTGAGGCATGGATTCCGGCAGCCGGAGGATCTCCAGCGCCCGCGCCCGATGGGGCAGGCGGCGCAGGAATCCGCGCTCTTCCAATGCGGTGATCAGCCGGTGAATGCCCGATTTGGAGCGGAGGTCCAACGCCTCCTTCATCTCGTCGAAAGAAGGCGGCACGCCGGTCTCTTTCAGCCGCTCATGAATAAACATGAGAAGGTCTTTTTGTTTCGAAGTCAGCATGTCCGCCCCTGAAAAATCGTCGCCTCGGGTTGTCCAACCGCCACAAGGTTTATGGACAAAGCATGAACAACACTACATGTTCTAGTTGTGTTCCGCAAGAGCCTCGGCGAAATAAACCCTGCCGTCGCAATCTGCAACCTTGAGAATCTTCAGCTTCTGCGCTGATTCGGTTGCCGAGGCCTTAACGGGCGAGGGCGCTAGAAATCGAGGGGCAGAATAGAGACGGTCTCGCCCCGTTCCGCCGGCGGCGCCTCTGGCGCGCGCACGATCAGGCAGTCGGCCTTTGCGAACGCCGCCATCAGGGAACTGTCCTGGGAGGCTTGCGGCCAGACCAGCCGCTCGCCGGCGCCATTCCATTTCGAGATCGCCCGGATGTAGTGCTGCCGCGGACCGTTCTTGTCCAAGGTCTCCGCCAAAAGCGCCGGCTGGTGTACCGCCTCTTTTTCCGACAGACCCAGCAACCGGGTGAGCATGGGGCGCAAGAAGACATGAGCGCAGACCATGGCGGAGACCGGGTTGCCGGGAAGGCCGAGCACCCGCTGCGGCCCGCGCGTCCCGAAGATCAGCGGCTTGCCGGGCCGCATGGCAATCTTCCAGAAATCGAGCACCATACCCTCCGACTGCAGCACCTTGCCGACCAGATCGCGCTCGCCCACCGATGCACCGCCGACCGTCACGAGAATATCGGCCTCGGCACCGGATTCGATCAGGCTTGCAAGACTGTCCGGCGTATCCTCGGCAATGCCCAGCATCTCCGCCTCGCCACCGGCGGCGATCACCAGAGCACACAGCCCGTAAGGCACCGAGGAAACGATCTGATCGGGCGCCGGATCGAACCCCGGCGGCACGAGCTCGTCCCCCGTCGCCAGAATCGCCACCCGAGGCTTCCGCCGCACCCGCAGCTCCGCGGCATTGGCCGCCGCAGCGAGCATCATCTGGCGTGGTCCCAACGCCGTGCCCGTCTCGAGCACCGCTTCGCCGCGTTGGAAATCCTGTCCTTGCGGACGAATATGCCGCCCGGCCTCCGCCTCGCGAATCGTCACCTGAGGCTCAGCCTCGGCGACCTCCACGTTTTCCTGAGGCACCACCGTATCGGCACCGCGGGGCACCGGTGCGCCGGTGAAGATGCGCACCGTCTCACCGCTTCCGAGCCTGGCGGCGTAGCCGCTGCCCGCCGCCGATTCCCCCACCAGCCGCAACGTCGCCGGCAAATCCCGCACGTCGGCCGCACGAACCGCATAACCGTCCATGGCGGAGGCATCGAAAGGGGGCTGGGTAAGATTGGCGGTCACCGCATCGGCCAGCACGCGTCCGCGCGCCTTGCCGAGAGGCACCAGCTCGGAGGGCAGGGGATCAAGCCCCTTCGTGACCCGCGACAGCGCCTCTTCGACCGGCAGCAACCCCATCTAGCGCGTCTCCGGCTCCGGTGTTGCCCGGTAGTGCCCCGATCGGCCGCCTGCCTTCTCCAGCACCTTGATGCCGGAGATGACCATGTCCCGGTCCACCGCCTTGCACATGTCGTAGACCGTCAGACAGGCGACGGAGACTGCGGTCAGCGCCTCCATCTCGACGCCTGTCTTCCCGTCCACCTTGACGCTCGCACGTACGTTGAGCTTGCCCGCCTCCCGCTCCGCATCGAACGCCACGGCGACCTGATTGAGCGCCAGCGCATGGCACAGCGGGACGAGCTCGTGGGTCCGTTTCGCCGCCATGATTCCCGCGATCCGGGCTGCGGCCAGCACGTCGCCCTTCTGCGCCTTTTCCTCGATGATCAGGTCGAGAGTCGAGGGCGCCATTGAAACGTAGCCCTCCGCCACGGCGACACGGCTTGTGACGTCCTTGGCTGAGACGTCCACCATGCGCGCTTCGCCGCGATCGTTGAGATGGGTGAGAGATGAGGAGCTCATGAGCGCACCGTCTCCTCCGCTTTCAAAAGCGTTTTCGTGGCAGCCGCCACATCGTCCTGGCGCATCAGGCTTTCGCCCACCAGAAAACAGCGAACACCGACTTCCGCCAGCCGCGCCAGATCCGCATGCCGGTTCAATCCGCTCTCCGACACGACGGTCCGATCCTCCGGGATGCGCGGAACCAGCCGTTCGGTGACCTCCAGCTTGGTCTCGAACGTTCTCAGGTCCCGATTGTTGATGCCGATCAACGGCGCATCCAGCCGCAAGGCGCGGGTCAGCTCCGCCTCGTCATGCACCTCGACGAGCACGTCGAGATCGAATGCCTTTGCCGTCCGGATCAGGGTGATCGCCGTCTCGTCGTCGACCGCCGCCATGATGATCAAGATGCAATCCGCGCCCCAGGCCCGCGCTTGCGCCACCTGGTAGGGATCGAACATGAAATCCTTGCGCAGGATCAGCAGATCCACCGCCTCCCGCGCCGCCATCAGAAAATCTGGGCTTCCCTGGAAGGAGGGGCTGTCGGTCAGCACCGAAAGACAGGCCGCGCCGCCTTGCGCATAGGCCCTCGCCAGCGCCGGCACATCGAAATCCTCTCTGATCAGACCTTTCGACGGGCTCGCTTTCTTGATCTCGGCGATCAGACCGAACCCGTCCACGCCCGCCGCCTGCAAGGTCTCGATGAAGGGGCGGGGGGCGGGCATCGCCTCGGCCCGGTGGCAGAGCGCATCGAACGGCAGCGCCGCCTTGGCGGCGGCCACCTCGTCGCGCTTGTAGGCCATGATCTTGTTCAGGATATCGGCCATAGCTTCTGCCTTACGCGCCTTCCTGGCTGATCTCGATCAGCTTATCGAGCACCGCTTTCGCCTTGCCGCTATCGATCGCGTCGGCCGCCAGGGCCACGCCATCCCGCAAGGACTTCGCCTTGCCGCCCACCATCAAGGCCGCGCCGGCATTGAACAAGACGATATCACGGAACGGCCCGGCCATGCCTTCCAGCACCGCGCGGATATGGGCGGCATTCTCCGCAGCATCGCCGCCGAGCAGATCCTGCGGCTTGGCCTCAGGTAAACCGGCATTCTTGGGCGAGACTTTGAAGGTCGAGATCTTGCCGGCATCGAGAGCCGCCACATAGCTGAACGTGGTGGTGGTCAGCTCGTCCAGCCCATCGGCGCCATGCACCACCCAGGCTCGCTTCACGCCCAGCCGGCCGAGCACATGGGCGATGGGCTCGACCCATTCCTTCCCGTAGACGCCGATCAGCTGGAATTTCGTCTCCGCCGGGTTCGCCAGCGGGCCCAGCAGATTGAAGATCGTCCGCGTGCCAAGCTCCTGGCGCACCGGCGCGACGTGACGCATGGCAGAGTGATGGGCGGGCGCGAACATGAAGCCGAGCCCGGTCTCGTCGATGCAACGGCTGACCTGGTCCGGCTCCAGATCGATATTCACGCCGAGCGCGATCAGAACGTCGGCCGAGCCCGAGCGGGACGAGATCGACCGGTTGCCGTGTTTGGCGACCGGAAGCCCGGCGCCGGCCACCACGAAAGCCGCGCAGGTCGAGATGTTGTGGGTGCCCTTCGCATCGCCCCCGGTGCCGCACGTGTCGATCGCGCCGTCGGGCGCTTTCACCTTCCGTACCTTGGACCGCAGGACCTTCGCCGCGCCTGTGATCTCCGAGACCGCTTCGCCGCGCATCTTGAGCGCCATCAGAAAGGCGCCGAGCTGGGCGGGCGTCGCGTGACCGGCCATCACCAGCTCGAAAGCGTCGGTGGCTTCCCGCTCGGTAAGTTCCGAGCCGGATTCGATCTTCCGGATCGCCTCGCGAAGATCGGTGGGAGCGGGACGGTCTTCGGCCGGCCCGCTAGACGGCACCGACCCGGCTTTCCGTTCCGTCTGTTTTTGCGCGCCGCTCGACCCGGGCGAGGTCGAGGAAGTTGGCGAGAAGCTGGTGGCCATGTTCAGAAGCGATGCTTTCGGGATGAAACTGGACGCCATGCACCGGATGGGTCTTGTGCTGCACGCCCATGATGATGCCGTCCTGGGTCTCCGCCGTCACCTCCAGCGCATCGGGGAGGCTACCCCGATCGATCATCAGCGAGTGATAGCGCGTGGCTGAAAAATCCTGGGCGAGGCCGGCGAAAACCCCGCGGTTCTGGTGATGCACCTTGGAGAGCTTGCCATGCATCAGCTCCGGCGCGCCGACCACCTTGCCGCCATAGGCCTGGCCGATGGCCTGGTGACCCAGGCATACGCCGAGGATCGGCACGTCGGCGCCGGCCCGCTCGATCAGCTCCAGGCAGATGCCCGCCCGATCCGGATCGCACGGGCCGGGCGACAGCACGATGGCCGCCGGATTTTCCGCCAGCACCTCGTCCACCGTCACCTTGTCGTTGCGGTAGACGCGCGTGGGGGCGCCGAGCTCGCCGAGGAAATGGACGAGATTGTAAGTAAAACTGTCGTAGTTATCGATCAGCGTAAGCATGGCTAGCTGTTATGCCCGCTCTCCCGCGAGGTCAAGGAAACTGAGCCTCTTCAGATCGAGCAGATCGTCCCGAAAAGTTTGCCGATTCGATTTAAGGATCGATGGGCGAGGGCGTCATCCCAAGATCCGCAGGCACCAGAAAAAGCGACAACTCGCCGGCACCGTAGCGGATATCGGCCCAATCCCCCTCATTGAAATCGATCACCAGCAAGCCGCAGGTCGGGAATTTCTCGCTCAAGCGGTCCCGCGCATGCATCGGCCCGCGTCCGATCAGATCGTAGCCGAAGATATGGAAGCCGGGATTGTGGCCGATCAGCATGAGATGCCGGGTCTCCGGTGTCTGATCCCGGACGATATCGAGCAGCTGGTCCGGCGCCGCATGATACAGCGCCTCGAGATATTCGACCTTCGGCGTCTCCCCCCAAGCCGGCGAGGCGAGGTCGAACGTCTCCCGGGTCCGCCGCGACGACGAGCAGAGCACGAGGTCGGGGATCAGATCGCGCTCGGCGATCGCCTCTCCCATGAGGGGCGCCGCGGCACGCCCGCGCGAGGACAGCGACCGCTCGATATCCGGCAGCCTCGGATTCTTCCAGCTCGATTTGGCGTGCCGCAGAAGACTCAATCTCAGCATGGTGCGCTCCGGCGGGACGATCGGCGGCTCAACCTCCACGCCGGTCCCGGGCAGAGAAGCGTACAGCCTCTTCGGCCGCTTGGAACAGGGCTTTTGCCTTGCTCACACATTCGGCCTGCTCTTTTTCCGGCACGGAGTCGGCAACCAGGCCGGCACCGGCCTGCACATACATCTTGCCGTCCTTGATGACGGAGGTGCGCAGCACGATGCAGCTGTCCATCTCCCCATTGGCGGAGAAGTATCCCACGCAGCCCGCATAGGGCCCGCGCCGCTCGTCTTCCAGCTCGTCGATGATCTGCATGGCCCGGACCTTCGGCGCGCCGGAGACCGTGCCGGCCGGAAAGCCAGCCATCAGCGCGTCGATCGCGTCGTGGCGCTTGTCGAGCTTGCCTTCGACATTGGAGACGATGTGCATGACCTGGCTGTAGTATTCGAGGAAGAAGCTGTCGGTCACCGAGACCGAGCCCACCTCCGCGACACGTCCCACATCGTTCCGCCCCAGATCGAGCAGCATCAGGTGCTCGGCGCGTTCCTTGGCGTCGGCGAGCAGCTCTTGCGCCAGAGCATCGTCCTCTTCCGGCGTGGCGCCGCGCGGACGCGTTCCGGCGATCGGCCGGATGGTGACGGTCTCGTCTCGCACCCGCACCAGGATCTCCGGGCTGGATCCCACCACGGCGAAATCGCCGAAATTGAGATAGTAGAGATAGGGCGAAGGGTTCACCCGCCGCAGCGCGCGATAAAGCGCGAAGGAGGAAAGCGGGAAGGGCGCCTCGAAACGCTGGCTCAGCACCACCTGAAAGATATCGCCCGCGGTGATGTAGTCCTTCGCCGCCTCGACCTTCTTCATATAGCTCTCGGGCGCCGTCGCGCTTTGCGGCGCGGGCGCCTCCGCCGCGCCTTCGGCTTGCGGCTGATGCGGCAGCGGGCGCTCCAGCTTCGCCAGCGCATCCTCAAGTCTTGCCCGGGCCATATCATAGGCCGCAGAGGCATCCTGCTCCGGGGCAGGCCGCACCGGCGTGACCAGGGTCATCTCGTCCCGCACGGAATCGAAGATCACGATCATCCGCGGCCGGACCATCAGGCTGGTCGGCAGAGAGAGCGGATCGGGCTTGTCGTTCGGCAGATCCTCGATCAGCCGCACCGTATCGTAGCCCATATAGCCGAAGATGCCCGCCGCCATGGGGGGGAGGTCCCGGGGCAGGTCGATCGCCGATTCCTTGAGCAGCGCACGCAAGGAGTCGAGCGGCGGAAGCGCCTCCGCCGCAAAGGCGGAGCCACCCGCATCCGGTGCGCGGTCGATCTCGGCCTTGGCGTCTTGCACCCGCCAGATCAGATCGGGATCGCAGCCGATGATGGAATAGCGTCCCCGGGTCGCGCCGCCTTCCACCGATTCCAGCAGGAAGCTGTTCGGCCGCTCATGGGCGAGCTTGAGGAAGGCGGAGACGGGAGTCTCGAGATCGGCCACCAGCCGCGTCCAAACCACTTGCGGCTTGTCGGCGTCGTAAGCTTTCGCGAACGCATCGAAGCCAGGCCTGATCGTCTCCGCCCCATCTCCTGCGGCCGCGTCCGAACGCCGAGCGGCAGTCTCTGCGGTCACTGCTGCTCGGCCCCCGTCAACCGATTGATCGCTTCCTGGTTCACCGACACCTCGTAGCGGTCCTGCAGGGCGCCGAAATACTGCGCCAGGATGTCGTCGCTCACGAAAAGCTTGAGCTGACGCTCGAGCTCCGCGCGGGCCGGCCCGTCGAGAGGCTTGGCGGGAATGATCTCGTCCACCTGGAACAGGATGCGCGATCCCTCGACACCCGCCACGGCAGAGCCGTAATCCTTTTCCGGCAGGGCAAAGGCCTGAGCGACCGCTTGCGGCAGCACGTTGAGCGCCATGCCCGAGCGTTTCAGGGGCTGGGTGGTCACGAGATCCTCATCGAGCTTCTCGGCGATGTCTCCCATGGTCGTTTTGCCGCTGCGCAACTCCTCCACCAGCTTGTCCGTATGCTCGGCAAGCCGCTTCTGCCGGTCGTCCTGCCGCCACATGCGCGCAACATCGTCCTTCACCTCCTCGAAGGGACGGACCCGCTGCGGTGTGATGCCGAGCACCTCGTACCAGACGAAGCCTTCTTCCCGCGCATCCACCGGATCGTTCTCGATCCCGGTATCCGAGGCGAAGGCGCCTTCCAGCACCTCCTGCTTCTGGGGAATCTCCGGCTGCGTGCCGGAGGCCGTGCGCCCCTGAGCGTCGACCTCCTTCAAGGACTGATAAGGAATGTCGAGCTTCTCGGCGACCTCTTCCAAGGTCGCGCCGGAGGCACGCTCGTCCTCGATCCGGTCGTGCATGTCGAGGATGGCCGTCTCCGCCCGGTCGGCGAGGACCTTCTTCTCGATCTCCGGTTTCACCTTCTCGAAGCTCGATTCCTCCCCGGGGATGATATTGCTCACATGGAGCAGCGCATTGGCGCCGAGCTGACCCACCACCGGCTCGCTCACGCCGTTCTCTTCCAGCGCGAACGCCGTCTCGGCCAGCACCGGATCGGCCAGCCCCTCGCGGGTCAGCACGCCGAGATCGATATCTGTTTCTTCCAGGCCGCGCGCCTTGGCGACCTCCTTGAAATCCTTGCCGCCTTGGATCTCCTCATAGGCCTTCTTGGCGGCCGCCGCGTCGGGGAAGGACATCTGATAGATATGCCGCTTCTCCGGCTTGTCGTACTCGGCCTTGTTGGCCTCGTATTCCTCTTTCAGCTCCGCCTCGCTGATATCCACCTGATCCTTCACCGTCTCGGGCGTCACCGCCAGCACGCCGATGCTGCGATACTCGGGCTCGGTGAAATCGGCCTGATGGTTGTCGTAATAGCTCTTCAGCTCCGTCTCGGTCGGATCGGGCGAGGGGGGCACGGCATCTTCCGGCACCAGCACGTAGCGCAAGGTCCGGGTCTGATTGTTGTAGGTATCGAGCGCATCGATCAGCAGATTCGGCGTCGCCACCGTCTCGCCGAGGGTGGAGAGGATCTGGCGGCGCAAATTACGCTCCCGCTGCATGTCCAGGAAGGTTTGCTCGCTCATCCCCATCTGCGCGAGATATTGCTGCAGCATGGCCGGGCTGAAATTGCCCGCGCTATCCTGAAGCCCTGGATCCTTCATGATGTCTTCGAGCAGCCTATCGTCGCTGATGCCGAGGCCGAGATGCTTGGCGTGGTTGTCCAGCGCCGCGCCGCCGATCAGCCGTTCCAGCACCTGGGAATCGAGCCCTTGAGCGCGCGCCTCCTGCAAGCTGATCGTCCGGCCCGCATCATTGCTCATGGATTGCAGCATCTCACGCTGCACCTGCAGATAATCCTCCTGGCCGACCTCCGTATCGCCGACCTTGACCAAGGTCTGGCTGCCATAGCCGGTGAAGATGTCGGCGATACCCCAGACCGCGAAGCTGATCACCAGCAGGCCGATGAGGATTACGCCGAAGAAGCGGCTTGCGCCTCTGCGCATAGAATCGAGAGCCACGCGTCTACCTTCCCTAGAAGCCGGCGCCTTCATCTCCGCGTAAGAGAAGCGCTCGACCGTTCGAATTGTTGTCTACCGGGTGCGGATTTCCACGCCGGAGCGTGGGAATGCAAGTGCAATCTTTGGACATTCCGGTGAGGCGGCGGCATCATAGGGAGCATCGCGAGAGGCGGCAAGCCGAGGCAAAGCACCGAAGCAAGGCCCAAGAGCCCGCCTAACACTCTGAACGACCAACCGAATTTCTTATTCAATCCCGAAAGGCGAGAGGGGAAGCGTGGCGGTCAAACCCTTGGTTGCTGGAAATTGGAAGATGAACGGGCTGGAGACGTCTCTGGCCGAGCTCACCCGGTTGGGCAAGCTATTGAAGGAACAGCCGGTGGAAGAGGCGGATATCATGATCTGCCCGCCGGCCACACTCCTTGCCCGTGCCCATGACATGCTGGCCGGCAGTCATATCGCCCTCGGCGCCCAAGATTGCCACCCGGCGGAATCGGGGGCTCATACCGGCGATATTTCCGCTGAAATGCTGGCCGATGCCGGCGCCGAAGCCGTCATCGTCGGCCATTCCGAGCGCCGTGCCGACCATGGAGAGACCGATGCTCTGGTTGCCGGAAAGGCCGCCGCAGCCCATCGCGCCGGCCTCGCCGCCATTATCTGCGTGGGGGAAACGGAGAAGCAGCGCCGCGACGGCGTGACCTTGGAAATCGTCGGCGGCCAGCTCGAAGGCTCGCTGCCCGAGGACGCAACCCCGGACAACACCGTGATCGCCTACGAGCCCGTCTGGGCCATCGGAACGGGCCTCACGCCCACGGCCGAGGACGTGGAGGAGGTTCACCGCTTCATCCGCGACCGACTGACGGAGAAGCTGGGCGAAGACGGCGAATCGGTCCGCATTCTCTATGGCGGCTCGGTGAAGCCGTCCAACGCGGCCGAGCTGCTTGCCGTGCCGGAGGTCAATGGCGCCTTGGTGGGCGGTGCGAGCCTGAAAGCCGGCGACTTCTATGGCATTCTGGCAACTTACGCCAAAAACTCGTGACTCTAAGCACCTTTAAACGCCTGAATGGTTGGCATCGAAGGTTAACTTCGCCATTCTTCGGCCTTGATCGGAAGTGAAATCGCAACTTCTGTGATTGAAGATTGCACCTGAGCATCTTCGCAAGGCTCTATTTCTGAATTACGGGGGCACGATCTTGGCACTGCGCGCCACGGCTCTTCTTATGGTTGGCTTTGCTCTTGTCTGCCTTTTCAGCGGCGGCGCTTCTGCGCTGCCCCTCGACAAGGAGACTTGCGAGCAGTTGAAGGCCGAGCATGACGAGAAGCTCACGCCGGAGATCAAGGATGCCTTGGATCACGGGCCCGACTGGGTGAAGGCGAATCTCGACACCGCCAAGCTCAATAGGGTGCGCGAATACCTGGTGCTTGAGGAGCGGCTGGAATTCCAATGCCGCAAGGGCCGCTACATTAAGAAGTACTGGGATATCGTGCCGCTGCCCGTCCGCCGGCCCAATCCGCCCACGCCAGCCCCGGAAGAACAGCAACAGGCCGAGCGTCAGCCCGATCGCAAAGCCGATCAGCGTGTTGTCAGCACTAGCCAAGCGCGCATCGATTAGCTAAGACCCCGCTTTGAAGGAACGCGTGCTCGCGCCGGATTGGCGTTGGAGCCGCCTTGATGGATTCACGGACAGCTTCTGATGAGCACAATTCTTCTGGTCATCCACCTCATGGTCGCCGCCGCGCTCGTGGCGGTCGTCCTGCTGCAGCGCTCCGAAGGCGGCGCCCTCGGTATTGGCGGCGGGGGAGGCGGCGGCGGCGGTCTGATGACCGGCCGTGGCACGGCCAATGCGCTGACCCGGGCGACGGCAGTGCTCGGCGCGGCATTTTTCGCCACCAGCCTGCTGCTCACCATTCTGGCCGGCTACAACAATAGCGGCAGTTCGCCGCTGACCGGCGGCACGATCGGCGATACGAATCTGCCGGCCCTGCCGTCGAGCCCGGCCCCGGCGGCCCCAGAGACCCCGGCCGAGCCCCAAGCGCCGCAGTCCCAATAGGCAGCGCGCGGCGGGAACCCGCAACGATGGTTCCCCCCGCGTCAACTTATCCATCGCAAAGCCGGTGGATGGGTGCCGATTAAGCTACGTATAGAATCGATTCCGGTATAAGGTAGAGGCCCATGGCGCGGTACATTTTCATTACCGGCGGCGTGGTTTCCTCCCTCGGAAAAGGATTGGCCTCGGCCGCTCTGGGCGCATTGCTGCAGGCACGCGGCTACAAGGTCCGTCTGCGCAAGCTCGACCCGTATCTCAATGTCGATCCGGGGACCATGAGCCCCTATCAGCATGGCGAGGTGTTCGTCACCGACGACGGGGCCGAGACGGATCTCGATCTCGGCCATTACGAGCGCTTCACGGGCACCCCGGCGAGCCAGGCCGACAACATCACCACCGGCCGCATCTATCAGAACATCATCGCCAAGGAACGCCGCGGCGATTATCTCGGCTCGACGGTCCAGGTGATTCCCCACGTCACCGACGCCATCAAGGAATTCATCGTCACCGGCAACGAAGGCGTCGATTTCGTGCTCTGCGAGATCGGCGGCACGGTCGGCGATATCGAAGGACTGCCCTTCTTCGAGGCGATCCGCCAGCTGTCCAACGAGCTGCCGCGCAACGATTCGATCTTCATCCACCTGACCCTGGTGCCGTTCATCCCCAGCGCAGGCGAGTTGAAGACCAAGCCGACCCAGCATTCGGTGAAGGAGCTGCGCTCCATCGGCATCCAGCCCGACGTGCTGCTCTGCCGGGTGGACCGCGAGATCCCGGACGAC
The DNA here is from genome assembly GCA_050110875.1 of Methyloligella sp. ZOD6. Classification (GTDB taxonomy): domain Bacteria; phylum Pseudomonadota; class Alphaproteobacteria; order Rhizobiales; family Methyloligellaceae; genus Methyloligella. The sequence continues at coordinate 239,087 of CP188828.1, read as the reverse complement.
GAGCGCCGCAAGATCGCGCTGTTCTGCAATGTCCGGCCCGAATCGGTGATCCAGGCCCGCGACGTCGCCAGTATCTACGACGTGCCGTGCGCCTATCACGAGGAGGGGCTCGACACCGAAGTGCTGAAATCCTTCGGCATCAAGGACGCGCCAGAGCCCGATCTCGGAAAATGGCGGGAGATCGCCGAGACCGTGCACAATCCGGACGGCGAGGTGACCATCGCCGTGGTCGGCAAATATACCGGCATGAAGGACGCCTATAAGTCCTTGAGCGAGGCGCTGGTCCATGGCGGCATCGCCAACCGGGTGAAGGTCAATCAGCGCTGGATCGAATCTCAGATTTTCGAGAAGCAGGATTCGGCCGCCTATCTAGAGGACGTCCACGGCATCCTGGTGCCCGGCGGCTTCGGAGAGCGTGGCGCCGAAGGCAAAATCGAGGCGGCTCAGTTCGCCCGCACCCGCAATCTCCCTTATTTCGGCATCTGCTTCGGCATGCAGATGGCGGTGATCGAGACCGCACGCCATCTCGCCGGCCTGGACGAGGCAAGCTCCACCGAGTTCGGCCCCGCCGCGGAGCCGGTGGTCGGCCTGATGACCGAGTGGATGAAGGGCGAGGAGCTCCAGACTCGCGAGAATGGCGGCAATCTCGGCGGCACCATGCGGCTGGGCAGCTACGACGCGGTGCTCGATGGCGGCAGCCGGGTGGCCAAGATCTACGGCGATACGAAGATCGCCGAGCGCCACCGCCACCGCTACGAGGTCAATATGCGCTATCGCAACGTGCTGGAGGCGGCGGGTTTGCGCTTTTCAGGGCTATCGCCGGACGGGCTCCTGCCGGAGATCGTCGAAATCCCGGACCACCGCTGGTTCGTCGGCGTCCAGTTCCATCCCGAGCTGAAATCGCGCCCCTTCGCGCCCCATCCGCTCTTCGCCTCCTTCATCGGCGCGGCGGTGGAGCAGAGCCGGTTGGTGTAATCGCGCGCACGCTTTCTTATCTTCGACTCTCGACGCCTTCCCGGAATTAGTGGCATTAAGCCTCCATGGCCCTCTTCAAGAACAATCCTCACAAGACCGTCACCATCGGCAAGGCCGAGTTCGACAACACCAAGCCCTTCGCGCTGATCGCCGGCCCCTGCCAGATGGAGAGCCGCGACCACGCCATGGAGATGGCGAGCGCGCTGAAGGAGATGGCCCAAGGGTTGGGGCTCGGCCTCGTCTACAAATCCTCCTTCGACAAGGCGAACCGCACCTCCGGCTCCAGCGCCCGCGGCATCGGGCTGGAGAAGGCATTGCCCGTCTTCGCCGAGATTCGCGACGAGCTGGGCTTGCCGGTCATCACCGATGTGCACGAGCCCGAGCAATGCGCCGCGGTCGCCGACGTGGTCGACGTGCTGCAAATCCCGGCCTTCCTCTGCCGCCAGACGGACCTGCTGGTGGCGGCCGCCGAGACCGGCAAGCCGGTCAATGTGAAGAAGGGGCAGTTCATGGCCCCCTGGGACATGAAGAATGTTCTGGCCAAGCTCTGCGAGGCCGGCAATCAGGACGTGCTCTTGACCGAGCGCGGCGTGTCCTTCGGCTACAACACCCTGGTCACCGATTTTCGCGGCATTCCCATCATGGCCGAGACCGGCGCGCCGGTGGTCTTCGACGCCACCCATTCGGTGCAGCAGCCGGGCGGGCAGGGAAACTCTTCCGGCGGCGAGCGGCGCTTCGTCGAGACCCTGGCGCGGGCCGCCGTGGCCGTGGGCATCGCGGGCCTCTTCATCGAGACCCACGAGGATCCGGACCATGCTCCGTCGGACGGGCCGAACATGGTGCCGCTGAAGGAGCTGCAGCCGCTGCTGGCCGATCTCATCGCTCTCGACTATCTGACCAAGACGCCGAGCGAGAAGACCTCCTAGATCAACCCCGCTAGATCACCCCCGGCGGGATCAGCTCTTGCGCCTCCTGGTCCCAACGCCAGAGATTGTCATCGGTGAGGTGCGTGCCGCCCCACCAGCGGTCGATGGAATTCTCCGAATACCGGTCGGTCTCGCCGGTCACCACCGCCTTGCCGAATTCCGAGAGGCGAACCGAGCTCTTCAGATAGGTCTGGGTGCCTGCGGCGTCCTCGGGGTTGAAGAACATGTTCTGCAGGCCTTCCACCAGGGGTGTGTCGCAGAGCGACAACCCGTCCAGCACGCCCCAGAAGCTCCAATCCCCCATGAACATCGCCTCTTCCTGGCGTTGGGAGAGGGCGAACATCTGGGGCGGGTTCAGCTCGGTGAAATAGAGCGGCTGAAGCATCTGCCGTTCCGTCCGGGTGAGGCCGTCGCGACCGGGAAGCTCTTCCAGCATGCGCAGCACCGCCGACCGCAGGTATGGCAGTGACGGATCGGCACTATCGAGCAGCTCGGCCCATTCCTCCGGCGTATCGGAGCGGAATGCCGCCCAAGCCCGCGCGGCGAGCGAAAGCTGCTCGTCGGTGACCGGCTGCTCGGACGCTCTGAGATCGGGTAGATCCTCTGCCGTCATATGGGAGATGAACTCCGACGATTGCACCAGCAGCAGCTTCCCGGGTTCCCGCGGATGGGCGTCAAACCAGTCGAGGATCTGCAGGAGCTGCAGCTGATCGTAGAGGTCGTGCTCGAACCAGAGCGCCACCCGGTCGAACACCTCCGAAACCATCAGCCCGCGCTTGCGCGCCTCGAAATCGTTCCGGAGCTGCTGGGGCGTGGCCCAGCCACGCGAGGCGAGATAGTCGGCGCGGATCGCGTCCAGCTCTTCCCGGTCCTCGGTAAACGGCACCGGACCTTCATGCAGCACGTCGCGCCAGGGCAGCACCTCGGCGCCGGCGATGGTCGAGCGCAAGAGCTCGCCGGCCTGGTCGCCATTGGTGATGATCAGATCGTGCTCCATCGCAACCATGCAAAAGCTCCTCAGCCGCGCCCGCGATAAGGCGCGACACCCTGATCCGGCAGCCAAAGCCCTTCCGGGACCTCGCCGTGCTGCCAGAAGACGTCGATGGGAATACCGCCCCGCGGATACCAATAGCCGCCGATCCGAAGAAAGGCCGGCGCGATCTCGTCCACGATCCGCTTGCCGATGGAGACGGTGGTCTCCTCGTGGAAGGCACCGTGATTGCGGAAGCTGAACAGGTAGAGCTTCAACGACTTGGATTCCACCAGCCAGCGCGCCGGCACATAATCGATCACCAGATGGGCGAAGTCGGGCTGGCCCGTCACCGGGCAGAGGCAGGTGAATTCCGGGCAGGTGAACCGGGCGAGATACTGCGTATCGGAATGAGGGTTCGGCACACGCTCCAGCCTGGCCTGGTCCGGCGATTGGGGAATCGCCACCTCATGACCGAGCTGGGTCAGCTCTTCGGTTTTGGCGGGTGTATCGGCCTTGCCGGCCATTGGAGAATCCTATTCGGCGAACGCTACTCGGCCGCCATGGGGTGCGGCCCGTGATAGATGCAGCCTTCCTGGCAGCTATCTCGCGAGACGGCAACTTCCGAGAGGCCCGGCAAACGATTATGCAGCCGGTCCCACAGCCACATGGTGATGCGCTCCAAGGTCGGCAGCTCCAACCCCTCGATATCGTTCAGGAAACGGTGATCAAGCGCCTCGCGCGCGTCCTGGATCGCCTTCTCTACATCTTCGAAATGGACGACCAGGCCGGTTTCCGGGTTCGGTGCGCCGTCGATGGAGACGCGCACGCGGAACGAATGGCCATGCACCCGCGCATTGGGGTGGCCTACCGGTGCCGACGGCAGCAGATGCGCCGCCTCGAAGAAGAATTCCTTATAGATCCGCATGGGCGCTGTTTATGAGATTTCGGCGGGCCAAGCCAGAGGCTCGGCCAATTTAGCGCAAGCCCAGAATTTTATGGCTTTGAATGCTCAACCGCCATTTGGGATGCGCCATGCAATATTCAATCGCTGCTTGCGTGTTCTGTTCCTGCGCCGGCCCGTCCATGGGCTGCAGCAGATAGTTGGAGAAGGCGAGGTCCGGCAGGTCTTCCGGCTTGAGCGAGTCTTGCGGATAGACCAGCTTCAGCTCTTCTCCGGATCGCTGCTTTAGCGCGGCGCCCGCCTTGGGACTCACGCAGATCCAATCGATGGAGCGCGGCACGGGCAGGGTGCCGTTGGTCTCGATGGCGATCTCGAAGCCGGCGTCATGGAGAGCCGCGATCAGCGCATCGTCCACTTGGAGCATGGGCTCTCCGCCCGTCAGCACCACCAAGGGCGGCGTGCCGCCATTGCCTTTCCAGGCGACCTTGCAGGCCGCCGAGAGCGCCTCTGCGTCCCGGAACTTGCCGCCGCCGGTCCCGTCCGTGCCGACGAAATCCGTATCGCAGAAATCGCAGATCGCGTCGCTGCGATCTTCCTCGCGTCCCGACCACAGATTGCAGCCGGCAAAGCGGCAAAAGACGGCGGGCCTGCCGGCCTGCATTCCTTCGCCTTGCAGCGTGTAGAAGATCTCTTTGACGGCGTAAGTCATCTTATGGCGGAAATTGGCGATTTCGGCGGGAATGCGCAAGGGAACTGCGCAGTCGCACCTTCCGGGGCCAATGGTTCGAGACGCGGGCTACGCCCGCCCGAATGGATGCCCGGATCAAGTCCGGGCATGACGACAGAGCAAGCTGCCGATCAGGCCGCCACCAGGCTCTGCGGCAGCTCACGCAGCCGGTCGATATCCTGGGCCGGTGGCAGACCGAAAAGGCGGCGATACTCCCGGCTGAACTGGGACGGGCTGCTATAGCCCACATCGTAGGCGGCCGACGCCGCATCCCGCATCCCCAGCAGCATCAGCCGCCGGGCCTCCTGGAGACGGAGCTGCTTCTGATATTGCAGCGGGCTCATGGCGGTAATGCTCTTGAAATGGCTATGGAAGGCCGACGCGCTCATACCGGCCCTGTCTGCCAGATCCTCCACCCGGAGCGGCTCGCGGTAATTGGCCTTGAGCCAACCGATGGCCCGGTTGATCCGCTGCAGCCGGCTATCGGCCATGGCGATTTCCCGCACTTTCGCGCCTTGTTCCCCTTGCAGCAGCCGGAACAGGATTTCCCGCTCGATCAATGGCGCCAATACCCGCGCATCCTCCGGCGTCTCCAACAAACGCAGCATGCGCGTTGCGGCGTCGGTCAACTCCGGCGTCACCGCGCTCACCGACAGGGCAGGGGCCGGCATGTGCGGCCGCGTCGTCTGCACCGCCTGATCGAGCAGTAGGCTGGCGAGCACCTCCCGGTCGAGATCGAAACGGAGGCATAGATAGGGACGTTCCGGACTCGCCTCCATGATCTGCCCGACGGCGGGCACATCCACGGATATCACGAGATATTTCTTCTCGTCATAGGCCAAGACCTGATCGCCCAGGATCGCCCGCTTGCTGCCTTGCGCGATGATGCAGACCGCCGGCTCGTAAACCGTGTGGAGCGGCAGGGTCGGCGTGGAGCTCTTGACCAGGAAAAGGCGCGGAATCGTCGTTGCCTGAACCCCGTCCGCATCGGCAAATCGATCAACCAGGGATGCGAGTTCCGTCGGCTGGTCGGTCATATCGGAATCCTCTGTCTACCTGCCACGGTATGAAAAATTGCTGTCCAACCGATAGACAGCTTATCGCTTTTCCTGGCTCTTCGTCTCAAGCGATCTCAGAATTCTGGAGAATCAGGCAAGACATCCGGACCATCGGTCTATTGTCCGGAAGGGTGCATCTGCCAATTTCCCTCTCAAGCCAATGGCGCCCTGGCGCCCCCAATGAGAGGAGATCGACCATGTCGAATATCGAAGAAAAAGTCGTCGCCATCACTGGCGCGAGCAGCGGTATCGGCGAAGTTACCGCGCGCCATCTGGGAAAGCTCGGTGCCAAGGTGATGCTCGGCGCCCGCCGCACGGACCGGCTGGAGAAGCTGGCCAACGAGATCAAGGAGAGTGGCGGAACCGCGGCCTTCAAGGCCGTCGATGTCGTCAAGCGCGACGAGGTGGACGCCTTCGTCCAGGCGGCCGAGCAGGAATTCGGCCGGGTCGACGTCATCGTCAACAATGCAGGCCTCATGCCGCTATCGCCGCTGGAGGCTCTGAAGGTCGACGAGTGGGACCGCATGATCGACGTCAACATCAAGGGCACCCTCTACGGCATCGCAGCAGCGCTCCCGATCATGAAACGTCAGGGCTCGGGCCAGGTAATCAACGTTTCGTCCGTGGCCGGTCACGTCGTCTTTCCGAGCGGATCGGTTTATTGCGGCACCAAGTTCGCCGTCCGTGCGATTTCCGAAGGGCTGCGGCAGGAGAACAAGGACATCCGCGTGACGATCATTTCCCCCGGAGCCGTCCAGTCGGAGCTCATTGAGCACATCACCGACAAGGAGACCGCCAAGAATCTGGAGGACTTGGCTCAGATCGCGATTTCGGCCCAGGCCATTGCCGACGCCGTCGCCTTCGCGATCGGCCAACCGGAGGACGTGGACGTGAACGAGATCCTCGTGCGGCCGACCGTGCAGGACCTGTAAGGATCGGATTTGATCCCAGAGTGGAAAGAGGCGGGTGACGCGATGAGCTTCGCCCGCCTCTTTCTTTAGAGGCGGCGAAAGGCGCCTATTTCTCCCAGTCCTCGAGTTTCATCTTGCCGGGAATCACCTTCTCGGGCGGGTTGGTGCCCGGAGGATTGATGGACCGGATGAAGGCGATGATCTTCCAGAGATGATCGGCGGTCTTGATGGTCTGGCCCATGGGCGGCATGCCGGCATGGACGCTGCCCCATTGCCGGCGGTAGAACCCCTGCTTCTTCAGACCGTCCGAGCCCAGGGTGATCAGCCGAAACAGCACGTCGTCCGTGTTGCCCCAGAACCAGACGCCTTGGCTGAGCGCCGGGCAGAACCCGCCGCCGCCGGTACCGCCATGGCATTCGTTACACCCCGGGAGACGGAACTGTTTGACGAGGTCGGGGTCGTCTTTCGCCATTTTCTCGTAGTCGGGGTAAGGGCTGTGCAGACCGCCCGGCGGCACTTTTTCGACGAGCTCCAGCGGCGGGGTGGTGTCGCCGGGCTCGCAGCACTCCACGGTGTCGCTGGCTTTATCGCCGGCTTTCGCGGCGGCGTCTGCAGGAGCGGCAGACTTCTCTTCGTCGTCATCGGCCGACGCGCCGCTGCTGTCAGCGGCAAGCTCAACCGTATCGCCGGTCTTGTCGGACAATGCGGGTGTTCCGGACGAGTCCGAAGGCCCGCCGCCAGCCGCCGCCGACATCGCAGGTTCCGCGTGAGACTGAACCGCCCACGGGACACCCTCGGTGAGGAATAAAACGCCGATCGTCAGACAAAACGCGACGAGCGGCGCATGTCGCATCAAAGCTTTCATGCGTATTTCTCCGTATGATTTTTCCCAGTTTCTCAACATGCCGCGCAGTGGAAATAGCCACGCAGCGGCATCAGCTATGCCATTTTTCTGGGAAATAGGCGAATTTAGCCCGGCGCGGAACCGAGTGCAGTCCGGTTTTCGGCAGCCCTCGCACGAACACCGCAAGGCTGCGCTGCGTCGTCACCCGGCAGATCGGGCGGCTTGCCACGCGGCATAGCCCTTGGCGCGGAGATCGCAGGCCGGACAGGTGCCGCAGCCATAGCCCCAATCGTGACGGGTCTCGCGGTCGCCCCGGTAGCAGGTGTGGCTATGCTCGACGATGAGATCGATCAGCGTTTGCCCGCCGAGCGCATCGGCCAGTGCCCAGGTCTCCGCCTTGGAGAGCCACATCAAGGGCGTCTCGATCTGGAAATCCTTTTCCGTGCCGAGCTGGATGGCGCGCTCCAGCGCCTGCAAGGTCTCGTGGCGGCAATCGGGATAGCCGGAATAATCCGTCTCGCACACGCCGCCCACCAACACTTTCAGGTCGCGCCGATAGGCCAGCGCCGCGGCATAGGTGAAGAAGACGAGATTGCGCCCGGGCACGAAGGTGTTGGGAAGACCGGATTCCAGCATCACGATCTCGGACTGGCCGGTCAGCGCCGTCTCCGCGATCTGCCCGAACCCGGTGATATCGAGCATATGATCGGCCCCGAGCTTCGGCGCCCAATCCGGAAACCCCCGGCGAAACTCTTCCAGGACCCGCGCCCGGCATTCCAATTCGACCGCATGCCGCTGGCCGTAATCGAAGCCCACCGTCTCCACATGGGCGTAACGCGACAGGGCGTGGGCCAGGCAGACGGTCGAATCCTGCCCACCCGAGAAAAGCACCAGCGCCCCGAGGGCGTTATCGGAAGAAATGTGGCGGTCGGGCGTGCTCATTGTCCTGCTTATGTTGAACCGAAAGCCCAATGCAACGTAACAGCGACGTAACAACGCGCTTTCGCTTTTCCAGGCCCTTTGTTAAGAGGACGGAACCTTGGGCGCGGTCTCATGCGCCCCCCATGAAATATGCAAAGCCGCGAAGAAGCGCTTTTTAAAGCGAGGACCCCCTATGACCGCAATCAAATCCGTGAAGGGCCGCGAAATTCTCGACAGCCGCGGCA
>CP188828.1:165618-230506 GCA_050110875.1 Methyloligella sp. ZOD6 | reverse complement strand
CCTATGACCGCAATCAAATCCGTGAAGGGCCGCGAAATTCTCGACAGCCGCGGCAATCCGACGGTCGAGGTGGACGTCACGCTGGAAGACGGTGCTTTCGGCCGCGCCGCCGTGCCATCCGGCGCCTCCACCGGTGCCCATGAAGCCCATGAGCTGCGCGATGGCGGCACCCGCTATCTCGGCAAAGGTGTCCAGAAGGCCGTCGAGGCGGTGAACGGCGAGATCGCCGAGACCTTGAAGGGACGGGACGCCTTCGACCAGGAAGGCGCCGATAACGCCCTGCGCGAGCTCGACGGCACCGACAACAAGAAGCGCCTCGGCGCCAACGCCATTCTCGGCGCTTCGCTCGCCATCGCCAAGGCCGCCGCCGCCGCCAAGGGCCAGCCGCTTTATCGCTATCTCGGCGGCGAGGGGGCCAATCTGCTGCCCGTGCCCATGATGAACATCATCAATGGCGGGGCCCATGCCGACAATCCGATCGACTTCCAGGAGTTCATGATCGTGCCGGTGGGCGCGGACAAGTTTTCCGAAGCCCTGCGCATGGGCGCGGAGATCTTCCATGCTCTGAAGAAGGCTCTGAAGGCCTCCGGCTACAACACCAATGTCGGCGACGAGGGCGGTTTCGCCCCCAATCTGGGCTCCACCCGCGAGGCTCTGGACTTCGTCATCACGGCCATCCAGGACGCCGGCTTCACCCCCGGCGACGATGTCTTCCTCGCCCTCGACGTGGCCGCCACCGAGTTCTACGAGGACGGTAAGTACAATCTTGCCGGCGAAGGACGGATGCTGGAGCCCGCCGACATGGCCGAATATTACGGCGATCTTCTCACCAACTATCCGATCTTCTCCATCGAGGACGGCATGGCCGAGGACGATTGGGACGGCTGGAAGGCCCTCACCATGCTGATCGGCAACAAATGCCAGCTGGTCGGCGACGATCTCTTCGTCACCAATGTCACCCGCCTGAAGCAGGGCATCGAGAAGGGCATCGCCAACGCGATCCTGGTGAAGGTGAATCAGATCGGCTCGCTCACCGAGACCCTGGAAGCGGTCAAGATGGCCCAGGACGCCGGCTACAACGCCGTCATGTCCCACCGCTCCGGCGAGACCGAGGACGCCACCATCGCCGACCTCGCCGTCGCCACCAATTGCGGGCAGATCAAGACCGGCAGCCTGGCGCGCTCCGATCGGGTGGCGAAATACAATCAGCTTCTGCGTATCGAGGAAGAGCTGGGCGCGGCGGCGAAATATGCCGGCAAATCCGTCCTGAAGCGCGGTGCGTAACCCAAGCTTAACGTCTTCTCGCCGAGACTGCCGATTCGCGCCTGGCGGCGCATCTCATCGGGGGAGGGGGTTACGCGTATCTCATGGGTGTCCGGTCACTGATCTTCCCGCTTCTGGCCTGCGGGATCGGCGCTTATTTCGGCTATAGCCTGCAAAGCGGCGATCACGGCATGAAAGCCCGAGAGGAGCTGCAATCCCGCAAAGAGGTGCTTCAGGGCGAGCTCGCAGGCTTGCGGGAGGTCCGTAAGCGGCTAGAACGCGACGTGGCGCTGCTGCGTCCCGAAAGTCTCGATCCCGACATGCTGGACGAACGCGCCCGGGCCATTCTCGACCTCGCCCATCCCGACGAGGTGGTGATGATGAAGCGCAAGGCGCCGACAGCGCCGCTCATGCCGCGCCCCGAACGTTAGGGCGAGCCAGCGCAAAGCCGCACCGTCAGTAGCAGACCGCGCCCGAAGCGTGTAAAATTACACGCGGCTGCTTGAGCAGACGGAGGCCCGCTTGAGTTCTCAAGGCCATTACCACCAGCCGATTCCGCGCTTCCTGTCCCAGGCAGCGCCCAACGCTCCGCGCGAGACGGCCACGCCGGACGGCAACGGCAATGGCCGTGCGGAAAGCTTCGCCGCGGCGGTCGCCGACGAGGTGATCGGCAGCAAGGGCGACACCTCCAATCTGGACGCCTATCGCGCCATGCTCTTGATCCGCCGCTTCGAGGAGAAGGCCGGACAGCTCTACGGCATGGGCCATATCGGGGGTTTCTGCCATCTCTATATCGGCCAGGAGGCCATCGTCACCGGCATGCGCACGGTGATCGAGGAGGGCGATCAGGTGATTACCGCCTATCGCGATCACGGCCATATGCTGAGCTGCGGCATGGACCCGAAATACGTCATGGCCGAGCTCACCGGCCGCCGCCACGGCTACTCCAAGGGCAAGGGCGGCTCCATGCACATGTTCTCCGTGGAGAAGGATTTCTACGGCGGCCACGGCATCGTCGGCACCCCTGCGCCGCTGGGCACCGGCATCGCCTTCGCCAACCAGTACCGCGGCAACGACCGGGTCTGCCTGACCTATTTCGGCGAGGGCGCCGCCAATCAGGGCCAAGTCTACGAGAGCTTCAATATCGCCTCGCTCTGGAAGCTTCCCGTCGTCTACGTGATCGAGAACAACCGCTACGCCATGGGCACGTCGGTGGAGCGCGGCAGCGCCAATGCCCATAAGCTCTACAATCGCGGCGCCGCCTTCGGCATTCCGGGCGAGCAGGTGGACGGCATGGATATCTCGGCCGTCGCCGACGCGGGCGCCCGCGCCGTCCAGCATGTCCGCCACGGCGCCGGACCCTATATTCTGGAGATGCTCACCTATCGCTATCGCGGCCACTCCATGTCGGACCCGGCCAAATACCGCACCCGCGAGGAGGTGAAGGATATCCGCGAGCATCACGACCCGATCGAGCTGGTCGGCAAGCGCCTGATGGAGAGTGGCGCGGCCACCGAGCAAGACCTCAAAAAGATCGACAAGGAAATCCGCGCCGTGGTGAGCGCAGCCGCCGATTTTGCCCTGGAAGATCCGGAGCCGGCGCCTGAAGAGCTCTGGACCGACGTCCTGGTCGACTCCCCCGAGACTGTCCCAAGCCTGAAGGCCTAGAAGCATCGTCATCTCTCAAGAAGCGCCCACATGTCTCAAGAAGTGCTGATGCCGGCCCTGTCGCCCACCATGGAGGAGGGGACCCTCGCCAAATGGCTGGTGAAGGAAGGCGATGCGGTGAAGACCGGCGATGTGATCGCCGAAATCGAGACCGATAAGGCGACCATGGAGGTGGAGGCCCTCGACGACGGCAAGGTCGGCAAGCTTCTGGTGTCCGAAGGAACCGAGCACGTGCCGGTCAATCAGCCTATCGCCATTCTGCTGGGCGAGGGCGAGGACGCCGCCGACATCAAGATTCCCGGTGATGGGCCGAAGCCGGAAAAAACCTCCCCCTCACCCCAACCCTCTCCCCCGAGGGGAGAGGGAGAAGCACCGCCCGAGCCAGAGGCCAAAGCACCAGCCAAGCCCGAAGCCAAAGCACCGGCGGAACCTGAGGCCAAAGCATCTCCCAAGCCGAAGACCACACCCGATCCGGAGATTCCCGAAGGCACCGAGTTCGTCGACCAGACCGTGCGCGAAGCCCTGCGCGACGCCATGGCTGAGGAGATGCGCGCCGATCCGGATATCTTCGTCATGGGCGAGGAGGTCGCCGAATATCAGGGCGCCTACAAGGTCACCCAAGGTCTGCTCGAAGAGTTCGGCAAGAAGCGCGTGATCGACACCCCGATCACCGAATACGCCTTCGCCGGCATCGGCGTGGGGGCGGCCTTCGCCGGTCTGAAGCCCATCGTGGAGTTCATGACCTGGAACTTCGCCATGCAGGCCATCGACCACATCGTGAACTCCGCCGCCAAGACCCACTACATGTCTGGCGGCCAGATGCGCAGCCCCATCGTCTTCCGCGGGCCCAACGGTGCGGCGGCCCGCGTCGCCGCCCAGCACAGCCAGGACTATTCGGCCTGGTACGCCCATGTGCCGGGCCTGAAGGTGATCGCGCCCTTTAGCGCCGCCGACGCCAAAGGCCTCCTCAAAGCCGCCATTCGCGACCCCAACCCGGTCGTCTGCCTGGAGAACGAGATCTTGTACGGCCAGAAGTTCAAGGTGCCGAAGCTCGACGACTATGTGCTGCCCATCGGCAAGGCCCGCGTGCTACGCGAGGGCAAGGACGTGACCCTCGTCTCCTATTCCCGCGGGTTGACCTACGCCATCGAAGCCGCCGACACGCTGGCCGGGGAGGGGATCGAGGCGGAAATCATCGACCTGCGCTCCCTTCGCCCCCTCGACATGGAGACGATCCTGGCGTCCCTCGCCAAGACCCATCGCATCGTCGTCATCGAGGAAAGCTGGCCCGTCTGCTCTATCGCTTCGGAGATCTCCGCCCGCGTCACACGGGAAGGCTTCGACGATCTCGACGCGCCGCCGCTGACCGTCTCCGGCGCCGACGTGCCCATGCCCTATGCCGCCAATCTGGAGAAGCTGGCCCTGCCGCGGACCGAGCAGGTGATCGCAGCGGCGAAGAAAGTCCTCTACGCGGATTGAGCCTACGGATACCCAATGACCCGCAACCTGACCGAAGACGAGATCGCCCGGGAGATCGAGGCCAATCTGACCGCCCTCGAGCGCCTCGCCGATTTCCATCGCGACGAGACGGCCTGGGAGGAAATCTGGGAAGGTATTTTCGCGATCGTGGCCGGCCATAAGGCCGCCGTGCGTCACGCCTTCAATCTCGATCCGCGGCGCTCGGTGCTCTATGCCGATTTTCCCGATCTCCTCTGGTCGGCCTGCGATCCGCAAGCGCCCATTGTCTACGATCCCGTCTTCCGGGAATTCGGCATGCCCGTCTTCGATGGCGGCCCGTCCCGCCTGACGCTGCCCTTCGATCCCTGGACGGGGAAGAAGCTGCCGGGCTCCGTGCGAGATGCCTATATGGACGAGGCGGAGAAGCGTTTCGGCCCCGAGGTCGGCCTGCTCGACGATATCCTCGACACCCTGCCGCAGGAGTTCCGCTCCGAGGCGTGGTGGATCGCCCGGGATCTCTGAGGACCGCCATGGACCGCCTGATCGCATCGCCATACGCCAAGCGGCTCGCAAGAGAACGGGGGATCGATCTGTCCCGGCTTTCCGGTTCCGGCCCAGGCGGGCGCATCGTCGCCCGGGATATCGGCAAGGCGCAGCCGTCACTGACCGCCAAACCCGCTGCGCCCCAGGCCCTGTCCGACGAGGCGATCCTCGCCCTCTACGAGCCCGGCAGCTACGAGCGCGTCCAGCACTCCACCATGGCGCGGATGATCGCCGAGAAACTGGGCCAGGCGAAATCCACCATTCCCCATTTCTATCTGACCGTGGATTGCGAGCTCGACGCGCTGTTGAAGACCCGCAAGACGGTCAATGCCGCATCCCCGCAAGATGGCCCTGACAAATACCGCATCTCGGTCAACGACTTCCTCATCAAGGCCATGGCGCTCGCGCTGCAGAAAGTGCCCAAGGCCAACGCCACCTGGACCGAGGGCGGCATGCTGTTCCACAAGACCTCCGATATCGGCGTCGCGGTGGCGCTCGACGAGGGCGGGCTGCACACCCCCGTCATGCGCAACGCCGAGCAGAAGCCCTTGCGGGCGATCTCCAACGAAATGAAGGATCTGGCCAAGCGCGCCCGGTCCAAGCGCCTCGCACCCCACGAATATCAAGGCGGCGTCACCGCCATCTCCAATCTCGGCATGTACGGCATCCGGGAGTTTTCAGCCATCATCAACCCGCCTCAATCCAGCATCCTCGCCGTGGGCCGGGCGGAGAAGCAGCTCGTGCCGAAATGCGACGAGATCGCCACCGTCACGATGATGACCGTGACTCTCTCCTGCGATCACCGGGTGATCGACGGCGTGCTGGGAGCCAAGCTCCTGGCCGCCTTCAAGTCCCTGGTGGAAGACCCCGTCATGATGTTGATCTAGGCTCGTCCCATGACTTCCAATCCGACATACCGCCCCGCGCAGCTCGCCGATTCCTCGGACCTCGCCGTGCTGATCGATATCGCCGGCGAAGGCCTCCCGGCCTTCCTGTGGCGCGGCCTGAAAGCCCCCGGCCAGTCGGTCCTCGAATTCGGTCGCTTTCGCGCCCGGCGGGACGAGGGCGGCTTCTCGTACCGGAACGGGTTCGTCGCCGAGCAGGATGACGAGACCGCCGGCGCCTTGATCGGCTATCCCCTGGACGCCCCCTACGAGATCGGCGACCTCGAAGAGGTGCCGGAGGTCTTGCGCCCCCTCGTGATCCTGGAATCGAAAGCGCCGGGCTCCTGGTATGTGAACGTTCTGGCGACCTTCCCGGAATTTCGCTCCCGCGGCATCGGCGAAGGCCTCCTGGCCCTGGCGGAACGCCAAGCGAAAGAGGCGGGGACAGACAATTTGAGCGTCATCGTCGGAAGCTGGAACCATGGCGCGGCGCGCCTCTACCAGCGCGTAGGCTATGCCGAAACGGCGCGAGAAGAGGCGTGCCCGCCCGCCGAATGGAGCCATCGCGGCGATTGGATTTTGATGGTGAAGCCCTTGGCGGAGGCGGCGTGAGACGGGCGGTTCCTCTATCCCTTTGCAACCGAAACCCTATAGTGATCGGCGGGCATATGAGCCCGAGCTGAAATGGGAGAGGATCATGGGACCGGAAATCGGTTTCTTCGGCATGCTCATCATCGGCCTCGTCGCGGGCTACGTCGCCGAGAAGGTCACGGCGAGCGATCATGGCTTGCTCACCAATCTTCTGGTAGGTATCGCCGGCTCGTTCGTCGGCGGCACGCTGGCGCAACAAATCTTTGGCTTCGACGATTACGGTTTTTGGGGCGCAATGCTTGTTGCAACCCTCGGCGCCATTCTATTGCTTTTCGTCTGGCGCCGTATCCGCAGCTAATAGGGAGCCGCCTGGCTTATGGTCACGCTGATCGACACACGAGGGGGAAGGCGGCCGCAGCCGAATAGGCCGCGCCATCCGGAGAAGATGCGCCTTCCGGACACGCCGGTCGTGCCCAAACCCTCTTGGATCCGCGTCAAGGCGCCGGGCGGCCCCGCCTTTCGCGAAACCCGCAAGATCGTGCAGGATCACGGTCTGCATACGGTCTGCGAGGAGGCCGCCTGTCCCAATATCGGCGAGTGCTGGGAAAAGCGCCACGCCACCTTCATGATCATGGGCGAGATCTGCACCCGGGCCTGCGCCTTCTGCAATGTAGCCACCGGCAAGCCCGGCGCTCTCGACTTAGCGGAGCCCGAGCGGGTCGGACGCGCCGCGGGCGATCTCGGCCTTGCGCATATCGTCATCACCTCCGTCGACCGCGACGACCTCGAAGATGGCGGTGCACGTCATTTCGCCGAGACCATCGAAGCGATCCGCCATTATGCCCCTGACACGACGGTGGAGGTGCTGACCCCGGATTTCCGCAAGAAGCAAGGGGCGCTGGAGATCGTCCTCGCCGCGAAACCGGATGTCTTCAATCACAACCTGGAAACGGTGCCGTCTCTCTACCGGCGCATACGGCCCGGTGCCGACTACGCCCATTCCCTGGCGCTTCTGAAAGAAGCCAAGCGTCAGGACCCGGCCGGCTTCACCAAATCGGGTATCATGGTGGGTCTCGGCGAGAACCCCGACGAGATCTTCGCAGTCATGGACGATATGCGCGCCGCGGAGATCGACTTCCTGACCATCGGCCAATATCTTCAGCCCACGCGAAAGCACGCCGCCATCGACCGCTACGTGGAGCCGGAAGAGTTCGAGCGCTACAAGCAAGCGGCCTATGCCAAAGGCTTCCTCCTCGTGGCCTCGAGCCCGTTCACCCGCTCGTCCTTCCACGCGGGCGACGATTTCGCGAAGCTCAAGGCCGCCCGCGAAGCCGCAATACGGGCTTAATCAGACCCGAAGATTACGCATCTCATGCATACTTACGAGGTCATCCACCGTGTCGGCCATTCAGCCCGCGACATGTTCGAGCTGGTGGCCGATATCGAGCAATATCCCGGTTATCTGCCCCTCTGCGAGTCGATGAAGATCGTCCGCCGCGAGGAACGCGAATCCAAGCAGGTGCTCATCGCCAAGATGGAGGTGGGCTACAAGCTGGTCCGGGAGAGCCTCACCACGGAAGTCGTGCTCGATCCCGCCGAGCGCCTCATCCTCGTGGAATATCTGGACGGCCCGTTCTCCTTCCTGGAGAACCGCTGGCGCTTCACGCCGCTCAACGACAAGGTCTGCGATATCCATTTCTTCATCCGCTACAGCTTCCGTTCGCACATGCTGGAACGGCTGATGGGCGGGCTGTTCGCCAAGGCCGTGCGGAAATATACCGAAGCCTTCGAGGAGCGGGCGGACAAGGTTTACGGGGCTCCCTCCATGAGGCCTCGTCCCATCAGCGGGTAGGAGATCGCCTTATAGGATCGAGGCGATCAGCTTCAGGGCGCGGTCGACGCTCAAGGAGCGCACCTCCGTCCGCCCCGCATCGCCGAACAACATCCGTTCCGCGACCGGCTCCTCGCCGCGCTTGGCGGCGGCGAAATAGACGAGACCGACCGGCTTTTGGGTTTCCTGGCCGCCGGGTCCGGCAATGCCGGTCAAGGAAAGAGCGATATCGGCGCGGGAGCGCTCCAGCACGCCTTCCAGCAAGGCGAAGGCAACCGCCTGGCTGACCGCGCCTTCCGCTTCGAGCAACTCCGCCGAAACGCCGAGCATCTGCATCTTGGCCACGTTGGAATAAGTGACATAGCAGCGATCCACCACATCCGAGGAGCCCGGGATCGCCGTCAGCGTGCCCGCCAACAGGCCACCTGTGCAGGATTCGGCCAGGGCAAGCTGCAAGTCTTGCGCCCGGCACCGATCGAGCACCGCGGCCGCCTGGGCCTCCAGCGTCTCGCCGATGCAGATGATTTCCGTATCGTCCAGATCGCTATGCAAGGTTGACCGTCACCGTCGCCATGGCTGCGATCCCTTCGCTCCGGCCGATCGCGCCGAGTCCTTCTTGAGTCGTGGCCTTCACGCTAACCCGATCCAAATCCACCCCGAGCAGCGCCGCAATGCGGCTGCACATCGCATCCCGATGAGGACCGATCTTGGGCGTCTCGCACAGGATTGTCACGTCCGCATTGAGAATGCGCCCCCCGCGCGCCTCGACCCGCCGCACCGCTTCCCCGATGAAGACGGAAGAATCGGCGCCGGCCCATTTCTCGTCCGAAGGGGGGAAGTGAACCCCGATATCGCCATCGGCGATGGCGCCCAGCAGGGCATCCGTCAAGGCGTGCAGCACCACATCCGCATCGCTATGACCCGACAAGGCCTTGTCGTGCGGGATCGAGACCCCGCCCAACGTCACCGCATTGCCTTCGCCGAAGGCATGCACGTCATAGCCCGAGCCGATCCGCAGGCCGTCCAAATACACAGCCCCGCTCAAGCGCGCCTCCGCCAGCACGAAATCCTCATTGGTGGTCACCTTCTGATTGGCTTCCGACCCTTCGACCTGAGCCACCGCCAGCCCGTACCATTCGGCAATCGAGGCGTCATCGGTGAAGTTCATGCTGAGCCCCGCCGCCGCCCGATGGGCATCGAGAATATCCTGAAAGCGGAACCCTTGCGGCGTCTGCGCCCGCCAGAGGTCATTTCTGTCCACCGTCTCCGTGACGATGCCCTTCCGGCCCCGTTTCAGCGTATCGGTGACGGGCAGGCAGGGCAGGGCCGCCATATGGGTCTTCAAGCTGTCGATCACCCGCTGGATCAGGCCGGCATCCACGAAAGGACGCGCCGCATCATGGATCAACACCTGATCGGGCGCCTGCGCCGCCAGCGCCTCCAGCCCGGAGCGCACCGAATCCTGCCGCTGGGAACCGCCGACCACCGCCGGCCGCAATTTTCCGGAGAGCCCACCGGCAATCGCATCGTAGCGCGCTTGATCGCTCTCATGGATCACCACCAGCACCTCGTCCACGCCGCGATGATCGCTGAATGCCCGGATCGCATGGGCGAGCATCGGAGCCCCGCCGATTTGCCGATACTGCTTGGGCGTTTCCTCCGATCCGGAATCGCTGCTGGCCGCCGCTCCCGTGGGCAAAGTGGCTCTCCGGCCGCGCCCCGCCGCCACAATTAACGCTGCAACACTCACTAAAATTCCCCCTTAGCCTTTGAAATCAAGCGATTAAGCACATTGTCGCATCCGCGCAATTGGCGTGTTGCTCCCAAACACAAACCTGCGTATCGTGCACAATTAAATGTCACCATGTCGTCTTGCGCAAAATTTGTGCATTGATAAGTAGGTCGAGGGGGAATTGTCCTTTTGAAGGCCTTGAGTAACACACGGGCATCAGAACCGTCCGGCCCGTCCAGCTATTCGCTCGAAGCGCTTCTGGGCGCTCTTCCGCATCCCCTCCTTGTGGTGGGTGATAATCTCCAGATCGAATACGCCAATAGCGCGGCGGAAGATTTTTTCCAAATGAGCATCGCCGTGCTGAGCCGGCACGCCCTTGGGGATGTCGTGGCTTTCGGCAGCCCGGTGATCGCGCTGGCCGAGCAGGTGCAGCGCACCGGCAGCACCGTCAACGAGTACGGCGTGGAGCTCTCCTCCTTCCGTCTGGACGCGCCCAAGCTGGTGGATCTCTATGCCGGCCCGGTTCCCGACGCGCCGGGCAAGGTGCTCATCATGCTGCAGCAGCGCTCCATCGCCCAAATGATCGAGCGCCAGCTCAATCACCGCGGCGCGGCACGGTCGGTTTCCGCGCTCGCCGCCATTCTCGCCCACGAGATCAAGAATCCGCTCTCCGGCATCCGGGGCGCTGCCCAGCTCCTGGAAAGCAATACGGACGAGTCGGACCGGGCGCTGACCCAGCTCATCTGCAACGAATCCGACCGCATCCTGAAGCTGGTGGACCGGGTCGAGATCTTCGGCGACGAGCGGCCGCTCGAGCGCGAGCCGGTCAACATCCACGACGTGCTGGATCATGTGAAGCAGGTCGCGGTCAACGGCTTCGCCCGCGGCGTGAAGATCGTCGAGAACTACGATCCCTCCCTGCCGCCGGTCCCCGGCAATCGCGACAAGCTGGTGCAGGTCTATCTCAACCTCATCAAGAACGCCGTCGAGGCGCTCGGCGACGACCGGGCCAATGGCCAGATCACCTTGTCGACCGCCTTCCGCCCCGGCGTGCGCCTGTCCCTCCAGGGCGGCCGCTCCCGGGTCAGCCTGCCGCTGGAGATCTCGGTAGAGGATAACGGCACGGGCATACCGCCCGACCTTATGCCCAACCTGTTCGATCCCTTCGTCACCACCAAGCAGACCGGCTCCGGCCTCGGCCTCGCCCTGGTGGCCAAGATCGTCAACGACCATGGCGGCATCATTGAATGCGATTCCCGCCCCAAGATGACCGTGTTCCGCACCCTAATGCCGGCGGCGGAAGGCGACCTCGCAGCAACCGAAAATCAAGAAGACGGCCAAGGCTAAACCATGGCGAAGGGAAACATACTCATCGCGGACGACGATGCCGCAATCCGGACGGTCCTGAATCAGGCGCTCGCCCGCGCCGGCTACTCGCCGCGCGCAACCGGCAACGCCTCCACCCTGTGGCGCTGGATCAGCCAGGGGGAGGGGGACCTCGTCATCACCGACGTGCTGATGCCCGACGAGAACGCCTTCGAGCTGATCCCGCGGGTCAAGAAGCTGCGGCCGGAGCTGCCGATCATCGTGATGAGCGCGCAAAACACTTTCATGACGGCCATCACGGCGACCGAACGTGGGGCCTACGAATATCTGCCGAAACCCTTCGACCTGAACGAGCTGGTGGCCGTGGTGGGGCGCGCCCTGGCCGAGCCGCGCAAGAAGACCCAGCGCCTCACGTCGGACGACAACGAGGGCATGCCGCTGATCGGCCGCAGCCCCGCCATGCAGGACATCTACCGGGTGCTGGCGCGGCTGACACAGACCGATCTGACCGTCATGATCACCGGCGAGTCCGGCACCGGCAAGGAGCTCGTGGCGCGCGCGCTACACGAATTCGGCAAGCGCAAGACCGGCCCCTTCGTCGCCATCAACATGGCCGCCATTCCGCGCGAGCTGATCGAATCGGAGCTTTTCGGTCATGAGAAGGGCGCCTTCACCGGCGCCCAGAACCGCCATGTCGGCCGTTTCGAGCAAGCCGAAGGCGGCACGCTCTTCCTCGACGAGATCGGCGACATGCCCATGGAGGCCCAGACCCGTCTCCTCCGCGTGCTCCAGGAGGGGGAGTACACGACGGTGGGCGGCCGCACCCCAATCCGCACCAATGTGCGCATCATCGCCGCCACCAATCGCGACCTGAAGCAGCAGATCGATCAGGGCTTCTTCCGCGAGGACCTCTATTACCGGCTGAATGTCGTGCCGCTGCGGCTGCCGCCTTTGCGCGAGCGGCTGGAAGATATCTCCGACCTGGTCCGCCACTTCCTCGCCATTGCGGAGAAGGAGGGACTGCCGCCGAAAAGCGTCGAGCCCGGCGCCATCGAGCGTCTCAAGCGCTATCACTGGCCGGGCAACATTCGCGAGCTGGAAAATCTCGTTCGGCGGCTCTCGGCGATTTATGCCCAGGACATCATCACCACGGAGATGGTCGAGGCCGAGCTCGCCAGCACGACCCGGCCCGCTTTCGACAATCAGGCCGAGCAGCCCGGCGATCTCTCCGAGTCGGTGGAGCGCTTCCTCGCCGACTACTTCATGGGCTTCGGCCAGGAGCTGCCGCCGCCCGGGCTCTATAACCGCGTCCTGAAAAAGGTCGAGTTTCCGCTCATTACCGCCGCCATCACCGCCACCCGTGGCAATCAAATTCGCGCCGCCGATCTTCTCGGCCTCAATCGCAACACTTTGCGGAAAAAGATCCGTGACCTCGGCATCAAGGTGATCCGCTCGCCCGGCGGCTGAACCGGACCCGCAAACGTTGCAAATTCTCGTGCAGGACTGGTATTTTTTCCCCTCACCAGTCGCCAAAGCGCCACAATGTGATCTTATTGCATCAGGGTTGCGCCGACGGTCCCAATCTCGCTTCGAGTCCGGCCCTTTCCGACCGGATCGGCGGTTCACTTGCACAGACCTTCTGGGGGAGTGGTGAGTAGCGTTTTCCAAAAACTACGCGACGCCGTCACCAAGCGACCCGCCCAGGCTGGGAGGTCGAAGCGTTCCGAGACGCAATCCGGCACGGAAAGCCCGCAAGACATTCCGGCAGATAAGACCAAGCCATTCGGCCCGATGGGTCAATCCGCGAAGGCTCCCAAGAAGCGCCGCTCGCGGCGCCGGATCGCCTTCATTCTCGGCCTTGTCATCATGGTCCTGTCCCTCTGCTCGGGCCTGGCCACCTATCTCATCCTGACGGGCCTCACCCCCATCGTGCCGAGCCACGAGGTCGTGGTCGGCGTGCTGATGATCAACGGCGCGCTGGTGCTGGCCATGGTCGGCGTCCTGGCCTGGCAGGTCACCGGCCTATGGCGTGCACGGCGACGTCAGACGGCCGGCGCTCAGCTCCACGTACGGATCGCGAGCCTGTTCAGCGTCATCGCCGTGGTCCCGGCGATTCTGCTCGCCATCTTCGCCACCATCTCCCTGGATCGGGGATTGGATCACTGGTTCTCGGACCGAACCAAATCCATCATCCAGAACTCCATCGACGTCGCCACCGCCTATCTTCAGGAGCACGGCCAGGTGATCCGAGCCGATACGCTCGGCATGGCCAAGGATATCGACGAGGCGGTGGGGCTCGTGCGGTCCCGGCCGCAGGGTTTCGGCAATTTCCTGACCGCCCAGGCCGCCATCCGCGCGCTGCCCATCGCCTATCTGATCGACGAGAAGGGGGAGATCCTCGCCACCGCCGCGACGCTGCCCGATTTTCCGTATCGGCCGCCGCCGGCGAAGGCCATGGAGCTCGCCAAGAGCGGTCAGGCTATCGTCATCGCGCCAGGCAAGACCAATATGGTCGGCGCCATCAAGAGCCTGGAGAATTTCAACGACACCTATCTCTATGTGATCCGTCCGGTGAATGCGAAGGTGCTGACCCAGCTTCGCCAGACCCGCGCCTCCGTCGCCGAATATCAGCTCCTGGAGCAGCGCCGCGCCGGCGTCCAGGTCGCCTTCGGCCTGATGTATATCGCCATCGCCTTGACGCTGCTCTTGTCGGCGATCTGGATCGGCATGTGGTTCGCCAACCGCCTGGTGGCGCCGATCGGCAAGCTCATGAGCGCCGCCAAGCAGATTTCCGAAGGCAATCTCAACGTGGAGGTTCCGGTCAATCGCGCCGATGGCGATCTCGCCATGCTCGGCACCACCTTCAACACCATGGCCGCCGATCTGAAGAACCAGCATGACGAGCTGATCGGCGCCAATGCCAAGGCCGAGGAGCGCCGCCGCTTCATGGAGGCCGTGCTGTCCGGTGTCACCGCCGGCGTGATCGGCGTCGACACCGAGGGCGTCATCACCCTCGTGAACCGCTCCGCCGAAACCCTGCTCGACCTCAAGAACAAGGCGATGACCGGCAAGCCTTTGAAGAAGATCGTGCCGCAATTCGGGCCGCTTCTCGATCGCGCCCGGAAGCAGCAGAGCAAGCGGCTGATCACCGATCAAATCACCCTGCGAGTCGACGATCAGGAACGCTATTTTGCCGTTCGCGTCACGGCCAAGGGGGCAGGGCGCGATCTCGAAGGCTACGTCGTCACCTTCGACGACATCACCGAGCTGGTCAGCGCCCAGCGCTCCACCGCCTGGGCCGACATCGCCCGCCGCATCGCCCACGAGATCAAGAACCCGCTGACGCCGATTCAACTCTCCGCCGAGCGCATTCGCCGCAAATGGGGCGACAGCATCACCAAGGACCGCGAGATCTTCGATCAATGCACCGATACGATCATCCGGCAGGTCGGCGATATCGGCCGCATGGTGGATGAGTTCTCCGACTTCGCCCGCATGCCCAAGCCGGTCATGGAGCCCCATGACGTCCGCGACATTCTTCGCGAGGCGATCTTCCTATTCCAGGTCAGCCGCAACGAGATCGACTTCAAGCTCGAGCTGCCCGACGAGCCCGTCGTCACCCTATGCGACCGTCGGCTGCTCTCCCAGGCAGTCACCAATCTCGTGAAGAACGCCAGCGAGGCCATCGACAGCGCGTTCGAGGCCGATCCCGAGCGGACCGAGAAGGGCCAGGTCATCGGCAAGCTGGAGGTCAACGGCGACCATATCGAGCTCAGCGTGATCGATAACGGCTGCGGTCTGCCTCAGGAGAACCGTCAGCGTCTCGTCGAGCCCTATATGACCACCCGCACCAAAGGCACCGGTCTCGGCCTGGCGATCGTGCAACGGATCGTGGAGCAGCATGGCGGCGTCCTCCATCTCAGCGATGCACCGAAACGCAAGGGCATAAGCCAGGGCGCGGCCATTCGGGTCGAGCTGCCCCTGGTGGAAAAGGAAGACAATACCGATCTTGCCGAAGGCGAGACGGAGGCGAAGGCCTCAGACACCGCCGCAACGACGACAAAGCAAGCCGGCGACAAGGAAAAAGAGGGAGTGAGCGATGGCATCTGACATTCTTGTGGTCGACGACGAAGCCGATATTCGCGAGCTCATCTCAGGCATTCTGGAAGATGAAGGCCATGAGACGCGTCTTGCCAAGGATAGCGACGAGACCCTGATGGCCATCGAGGAGCGGCGGCCGACCTTGGTGATCCTCGATATCTGGCTGCAGGGCAGCAAGCTCGACGGGCTGGAGCTTCTCGATTCGATCAAGCAGGTGCATCCCGACCTGCCGGTGATCATTATTTCCGGCCACGGCAACATCGAGACCGCCGTCGCCGCCATCAAACGCGGCGCCTACGACTATATCGAGAAGCCCTTCAAGGCTGACCGGCTGGTGCTCATCACCTCACGGGCCCTCGAGGCCTCGCGTCTCCGCCGCGAGAACCGCGAGCTCCGGGAGCGCAGCCCCCATTCCACGGAGATGATCGGCCACTCCGCCGCCATCTCCCAGCTCCGGCATGCCATCGACAAGGTCGCCCCAACCAATAGCCGCGTGCTCATCACCGGTCCCTCGGGCTCGGGCAAGGAGCTCGCCGCGCGCGTCCTGCACGACAAATCGGCCCGCGCCGAAGGGCCTTTCGTGGTGATGAACGCCGCCGCCATGGTGCCCGACCGGGTGGAGCTGGAGCTCTTCGGAACGGAGGAGGGGACCGGCCCCCGCAAGGTCGGCGCCCTGGAGGAAGCCCATAAAGGCACCCTCTATATCGACGAGATCGCCGACATGCCGCTCGAGACGCAAGGCAAGATCCTGCGCGTCCTGGTGGAGCAGCGCTTCCAGCGCCTCGGCGGCGGTCCTAAGGTGCATGTGGATGTGCGCATCATCTCCTCCACCGGCCGCGACCTGCAGAAGGAGATGGCCGCGGGCAATCTGCGCGAGGATCTCTATCACCGGCTCAACGTGGTGCCGATCAAGGTTCCGGGCCTTTCAGAGCGGCGCGAGGATATTCCGGATCTGATCCGCTATTTCATTCAGCAGATTTCCACCGCCACGGGCCTGCCGCCGCGCAATATCGGCGAGGATGCCGTCGCCGTCCTCCAATCTCACGATTGGCCGGGCAATATCCGTCAGCTCAGAAACAATGTGGAGCGGCTGATGATTCTCGTCGGCGGCGACCCCGACAGCACGATCACCGCCGAAATGCTGCCCGACGAGATCGTTTCGCCGGTTCCCCTGTCGATAAACGGCGGCGGGGGAGAGCATTTGATGTCGCTGCCCTTGCGGGATGCGAGGGAGATTTTCGAACGCGAATACCTCCTCGCCCAGGTCAACCGATTCGGTGGCAACATCTCTCGAACTGCCGAATTCGTAGGCATGGAGCGCTCCGCGCTGCACCGCAAACTGAGGGCGCTCGGGGTGAATGCGGCAGAAAGAACCGCCGCGGCACGCTGATACGAGCCCGTTAGCACTCTCTAGTCTTTGCTTGCAGATTCGGGCTTCCTTCGCGTCTAATGGCCGTTCTAGGGAGAAGGAAGACAAGGCGCCTTTCTAAGAAGAGGCCCATAAGCCACGAAAGGGACGGGGAAGCCCATGGCATCAGAGCGCGCTCAGAGTCTGCAGGACACTTTTCTCAATCATGTCCGGAAGACCAAGACGCCGCTCACCATATTCCTGGTGAACGGCGTGAAGCTTCAAGGGGTGGTGACTTGGTTCGATAGCTTTTGTGTCCTGCTGCGGCGGGATGGGCATTCGCAACTGGTCTACAAACACGCCATTTCGACCATTATGCCGGGACAGCCTATACAGCTGACCGATATGGGCGAGGCGGAAGGCGCAAGCGAGTAATTGCGGCAACAAGACCCGAGACGACAGAAACGGCAGGATTCCGACGCTGATGGGCGGCACGCATCCGTGCTCCGTCCGGAGCCGACCCGGGCTGTCGTCTTCTCACCGCAGCTGCAAGGCAAGAGCGGCAGCCAAGGCACACCTGGTGCCCGCAGGACGGCGATCCGCTCGCCGGAGGCCCGCCTGGAGGAGGCGGTGGGACTGACCCGCGCCATCGAGCTCGACGTGGTGGCGGAAGGCGTTGTCCCGATATCGAATCCGCGCCCCGCGACGCTCTTCGGAGCCGGCAAGGTGGAGGAGCTGAAAGGCATCATCCGCGCCGAAAATGCGGCCCTCGCCATCGTCGACCATCCGCTCACCCCCGTGCAGCAGCGCAATCTGGAGCGCAGCTGGGATGTGAAGGTGCTCGATCGAACCGGCCTCATCCTGGAGATCTTCGGCGAACGCGCCCTGACCAAGGAGGGCCGGCTTCAGGTCGAGCTTGCCCATCTCACCTATCAGAAGGGACGTCTGGTGCGTTCCTGGACTCACCTGGAACGCCAGCGCGGCGGCGTGGGTTTCCTGGGCGGCCCCGGCGAAACCCAGATCGAAGCCGACCGCCGCATGATCCAGGAGCGCATCTCGGCGATCCGTCAGGATCTCACCCAGGTCCGCCGGACCCGTGCCCTGCACCGAAAGTCCCGCGAGCGCGTGCCGTACCCGACCGTGGCGCTGGTCGGCTACACCAATGCCGGCAAGTCGACCCTGTTCAATCGCCTGACCGGCGCCGATGTGCTGGTGGAAGACAAGCTCTTCGCCACCCTCGATCCCACCATCCGCGCCATCCATCTGCCCGGCGGCTCCAAGGCCGTGCTGTCCGATACGGTGGGCTTCATCTCCGAGCTGCCCACCATGCTGGTCGCCGCCTTCCGCGCAACCCTGGAGGAGGTGGAAGAGGCCGATCTCATCCTGCATGTGCGCGACATCGCCGATCCCGATTCGGAAGGCCAGCAGGCCGACGTCCTGAACGTTCTCGGCGAGCTCGGCATCGATGCGGAAGCGGCGCCGGAGCGGCTGCTGGAGGTCTGGAACAAGATCGATCTGCTCGACGCCGATGCGCGGGAGACGGCGATGAATACCGCACCGCGGGATGCCGGCAAGCCGGTGCTGATTTCTGCCGCGACGGGAGAGGGGATCGATCGCCTGCTCGCCGAAATCGAGCGCCGTCTCAACCGCAAACGCGAGAGTCTTCAGATCGCCCTGGGGCCCGAGGAGGGCGCTCTCACCAACTGGATTTACGAGAATTGCGAGGTTGTGGAGCGTAACGAGCTAGGCGAGGGGGTCGTCGAGCTGGGCGTCCGGGTGGCGCCGGACAAGCGCGCCAGGCTGGCCAAGCTGGCCGGGCCCGAACGCCTGCCGCCCGCCGTGGAATAGCGGCGAATACCGCGCCGCAGCATGAAATTCGTCTTGCGCTGCAACAGAGGCTCTCCACCACAGCCGCTTGAGTTCACAGGCAAATTCCGAGTATGACATTGGCCCTCTGCGCGAAGCGGAGGGGTCTGGGAACAAACCGCAAGACGTGCCGAGCCCCACGGTCTCGGGACGGCATTACATTGCGGTCACTCTGGGAAAACGCCTTCGAGATGAAAAAAGACAAGGTCATCACGGCTGACCAAGCCATCGCCCTGATCAGCGACGACGACGTCATTTGCACGACGGGCTTCGTCCAGAGCTGCATTCCGGAGGCGCTCCATGCCGCCCTGGAAAAGCGCTACGTGGAGACGGGAGGACCGAAGGGGCTGACCCTGATCATGTGCGCCGGCGCCGGCGACAGTAAGGGGCTGGGCACCGGCCGGCTGCATCACGAAGGCCTTCTGAAGCGCGTGATCGCGGCCAATTTCGGCCGCATGCCCAAAGTGGCCGAGGCGGCCGCCAACAACAAGATCCAGGGCTACAACCTGCCGCAAGGCGTGATCTCCAAGCTCTATCGCTCCTGCGCCGCCGGCCAGCCCGGCCTGTTCTCCAAGGTCGGCCTGCACACCTATGTCGATCCGCGCCTCGATGGCGGCAAGGTCAACGAAATGACCAAGGACGACATCGTGAGCGTCACGGAAGTGGAGGGCGAGGAGTGGCTGTTCTACAAGGCCACCCCCATCGACGTGGCCCTAATCCGCGCCACCTCCGCCGACCCGTCCGGCAATCTCAGCATGGAGAAGGAGGCGCTGACCCTCGACGCCCTGGCCCAGGCCATGGCCGCCTACAACAATGGCGGCATCGTCATCGCCCAGGTCGAGCGGATCGTGGAGCAGGGCTCCATCAAGCCCAAGGATGTGAAGATTCCCGGCATCATCGTCGATTGCGTGGTGGTACCGGAAGAACCCGAGATGCATCGGATGAATTACGGGGTGATGTACGACCCGGCGCTCGCCGGCGAGATCCGCGTACCCGTGGACGCTATTCCGCGGCTGCCCCTGGACGAGCGCAAGATCATCGCCCGCCGCGCCGCGTTCGAGCTGCCCATGAACGGCGTGATCAATCTCGGCGTCGGCGCGCCCGACGGGGTCGCCTCGGTCGCGGCCGAGGAGAAGGTGACGCCCTTTCTCACCATGACCACGGAAGCCGGCGCCATCGGCGGCGTCCTGGCCGGCGGCTCGAGCTTCGGCTCGTCGGTAAACGCCGATACCATCATCGATCAGAACCAGATGTTCGATTTCTACCATGGCGGCGGGTTAGATCTGACCTGCCTCGGCATGGCGGAATGCGACGCGGAAGGCAACGTCAACACCTCCCGCTTCGGCGGCAAGCTGAACGGCTGCGGCGGCTTCATCGATATCTCCCAGAATTCCCGCGCCGTCGTCTTCGCCGGCACGTTCACGGCCGGGGGATTGAAGATCGCCGTCGACGATGGCGAGCTGCGCATCGTGCAGGAAGGCAAGCACCGCAAATTCGTGAAATCCGTGGACCAGATCACCTTCTCCGGCAAATACGCCGCCTCGAAGTCCCAGCCGGTGATCTACGTCACCGAGCGCTGCGTCTTCCTGCTGACCCCGGAGGGGCTGGAGCTGATCGAGATCGCGCCCGGCATCGATATCGAACGCGATATCCTGCCCCACATGGATTTCGAGCCCATCGTCAATAAGCCGGTGCCGATGAATCCTAAGATCTTCGGCGAAGCGCCCATGGATCTGATGGACGACCTGCTCAACCTGAATTTGGCGGAGCGCGTGTCCTATGATGCGGAGCGTAACATCCTGTTCCTCAATCTCGAGGGCTGGAGCGTGCGCAAGAAATCCGATGTCGACGATCTCCAGAAGGTTCTGGTCGAGGCGTGCGAGAAAGCGGGCAAGCGCGTCAATGCCGTGGTCAATCACGACGGCTGCCGCATCGCCGACGATCTCTACGACCGCTATGCTGGCATGATCGCCCATATGATCGAGCACTACTACGCTTCCACCACACGCTACACGACCTCCGCCTTCATGCGCGTGAAGATGCAGGAAGCGCTGAGCCGGCGCGGCCTGCCGCCTCATATCTTCGAGAAGAAGGAAGAGGCCCACGCGGCGCTCGAGCCGGAGAGCGAGACCGAAGAGCCCGTGGCTTAAACCAAGCGCTCAATCAGACGAAATGGAGCAGGGCGGCTCAGCCGCCCGCTTTCTCCTTTTCCTTCGCCGCATCCCACAGCGCATCCATCTCTTCGAGCGTCGCCTCCTCGATTGCCTTGGCGTCGTCCGCAAGCGCCTGCTCGATGGCCTGGAAGCGCCGGCGGAATTTCTCGTTGGCGCCGCGAAGCGCGGCCTCCGGATCGATTCTGAGGTGACGTGAGAGGTTCGCCATCACGAAGAGCAGGTCGCCGAACTCCTCTTCCACATGAGCCTGGTCGCCCGCCTCGATCGCTTCCTTCAGCTCGCCGAACTCCTCCTCAGCCTTATCGAAGACCGGCGCCATATCCGGCCAGTCGAAGCCGACCCTTGCGGCCCGCTTTTGCAGCTTCACCGCGCGTGAGAGGGCGGGAAGGGGGAGGGGCACGTCGTCCAGGAGAGAGGAGGGGGCACCCTGCTCTCCATTCGCGCGCGCTTCTTCCTGCTTCGCTTGCTGCTTCTCCTGCGCCTTGATCTCGTCCCAGCGCCCCGAGCCCAGGAAGCTGTCTCTCAGAGCGGGATCCTCGAACACATGCGGGTGCCGCCGGACCATCTTTGACGCGATGGCATCGACCACATCGTCGAAAGCGAAGGCCTCTTCCTCTTCGGCCATCTGCGCGTGATAGACGACCTGAAACAGCAGGTCGCCCAGCTCGTCCTTCAGGCTCACGCGATCGTCTCGTGCGATAGCGTCGGCGACCTCATAGGCCTCCTCGATCGTGTAGGGCGCGATAGAGGCGAAATCCTGCTTGGCATCCCACGGACATCCCGTCTCCGGATCCCGCAAGCGCCGCATGATAGCGAGCAGCGCCGCAAGCGAATAGCGGCCATCCGCATCTTTTTCGAACTCGATCTCGTCAGCCATGCGAATGTTGTCCGTGGTGGAATAAGGTGGTGAAGGGTGAGGGGGCATACGGCGATTTCCGCCGCGACCGACTCGGGCTATCATAGCGCTCTGGCACGGCCCAAGCCTCCCCCCTCCACCGGGAAAGTATCTCTCCATACAGGGCGCATCATTCATCCGGACCGACTGTTCGAGCGGCTGCAGAAGGAGGGCATGCAAAATCCGGCTCGGATCAGGAGGTTACCGATGCAGCTTTCCGCACCGATTTACAGTCTCAAGCGCGCCGCCAGGCATCTCTCCCGCGCGGCGAAGATTCCGCTTCATGCAGCGCTGAACCGCATCGCCCAGCAAGAGGGCTATGGGAGCTGGAGCCTGCTCGCCGCGAAGAACGCCGACACCGCGCCGGCCGCACGTCTTTATTCTCATCTCGAGCCCGGCGACCTGATGCTGATCGGCGCCAGGCCCGGCCACGGCAAGACGCTCCTGGCTTTGGAGCTCCTCGTAGAGGCTATGAAAGACGGTAAGGCAGGGTGGTTCTTCACCCTCGAATATACGGAGCGGGACATCCGTGAGCGCTTCCGCGATCTCGGTCTGGAGCCGTCCCAATTCGATGATCGTTTCAGCTTCGATTGCTCCGATGCCATAAGCGCCGGCCACATCGTCGAAAAACTGGCCTCAGCCCCTCGAAACGCGCTAATCGCCGTGGACTATCTACAGCTCCTCGACCAGCGCCGCGAGACGCCGCCACTGAAAGAGCAGGTGCGGACGCTGAAAGCCTTTGCGAAAGAGCGCGATCTCGTCGTCGTCTGCATCTCGCAGATCGACCGCAGCTACGATCCGGCGCTGAAGCCATGTCCGGACCTAACGGATGTGAGGCTGCCGAACCCGGTCGATCTCACGCTGTTCGATCGAGCTTGTTTCCTGAACGATGGAAAGCTGAGGCTACATACCGAGCCGACAGAGCTGCACATTTAGCGCGTAGAAACAGCCGGTTAGCGCATCCGGGCGAGAGGGCAGCATAGGAGGAGTTTTCCGCTCGCCCCCTGAAAAACAGCCATATCCGAAATTCGCATAAGGTATATTATGGAAAATATACGGATATGAGGCCACACAGCGAAAACCGCTAAAATTGCGAAGATCGGGCGGATGGCGACGGCCACCGCCCGATCGTGACGTGACGGCCCCTACTTCTCGTACTGGTCGCGCACCAGCCGGTCGAGCAGACGCACGCCGAAGCCCGAGCCCCAGCTCTTGTTCACGTCGCTCTCCGGGCTCCCCATCCCCATGCCGGCGATGTCGAGATGCGCCCAGGGCGTTTCCGGCTTCACGAAGCGCTGCAGGAACTGAGCGGCCGAGATCGAGCCGCCCCACCGGCCTCCGGTGTTCTTGATGTCGGCGACCTTGGAGTCGATCAGCTTGTCGTATTTCGGTCCGAGCGGCAGGCGCCACAGCTTCTCGCCGGTCTCCTGCCCTGCCTTGATCAGCTCGTCCGACAGCGCGTCGTTGTTGGAGAACAGGCCGGCATGCTCCTTGCCGAGCGCCACCATGACGGCCCCGGTCAGCGTGGCGAGATTGATCATCGCCTTCGGCTTGAACCGGTCCTGGGCGTACCAGAGGCAATCGGCCAGAACCATGCGCCCTTCCGCGTCGGTGTTGAGCACCTCGATGGTCGTGCCGGACATGGCTTTCACCACGTCGCCGGGGCGCGTGGCATTGCCGTCGGGCATGTTCTCCACCACGCCGATGACGCCGACGGCGTTCACCTTCGCCTTGCGCTCGGCTAGCTCGTGCATCAGGCCGACCACACAGGCGGCCCCCGCCATGTCGCCCTTCATGTCCTCCATACCGCTGGCGGGCTTGAGCGAAATGCCGCCCGTATCGAACACCACGCCTTTGCCGACAAACGCGACGGGCGCCCCGCCCTTCTCGCCGGCACCCTTCCACTGCATCACCACCACGTGACTCGGCTGGGTGCTGCCCTGGCCCACGGCCATCAGCGCGTTCATGCCGAGCCGCTTCAGCCGCTGCTCGGTCAGAACCTCCACCTCGACGCCGAGCTTGGCCAGCGTCCGGGCGCGCTTGGCGAATTCCTGCGGGGTCAGCACATTGGCCGGCTCGTTGACCAGGTCGCGGGCGAAGTTGACCCCCTTCCCCACCGCCTTCTCCTTGCTGAAGGCGCGTTGGGCCGCACGCGGGTTTTCGCAATGGATGACGATCTTCTTGAGGACCTTCTCAGGTGTCTTCTTGTCGTCGTCGCTCGCGCTCTTCTTGGATTTGTATTTCTTGAAGCTGTAGCCGCGCAGGATCGTGCCAAGCGCGAAGTTCGCGACATTCTCGGGTGAGATCTCGGCGCCGGTCCCCTGCAGGAAGATATGCGCCGTCGGCGCCTCCTTGCCGGTGACGACCCCCCTCACCTTTCCGCCGAGATTGAGCCATTCCTCGCCATTCATCTCGTCCGGCTTGCCCAGACCGGCGAGCACGATCCGCGAGCAGTTGAGATTGGCCGGCGCCAGGAGATCGACGGAGCTGTCCTTCTTGCCCTTGAAGCCTGCGATTTCCGCCGCCTTGGTCAAAAGCCCCTTGGACTCCTTGTCGAACGCCTTGGCGGATTCGGTGAGCTTGGGCCCCTCCTCCGCGAAAACCGCGACGACACCGTCGCTCTGGGCATTGAGATTGACGAAGGAAATCGATGTCTGATCTGTCAAAGGACTGCTCCATTATGGCCGCGGGAACCGCTTGCCGCGCCCGATTGCCGCGTGGGGTGGTTATTGGCGGAAAATCGCGTAAAAACCGCCCCTCTTATGATGCATACGCGCAACAGCGGTCGAGATAATGCTTCGGCGTAACTAGCGGTTGGCGTTGCGGAAAGCAAGCCGCCCAGCTGGCCGAATTTCCGCCATTTTACCCTGTGTTTATCCCGTGAAGCGCAAATTCTTTCACGGCTCTGGGATACCCACGGGTGCCAGGTTGGGGGCGCATGACCGGGGGATGCTATACATCGTCATGATGCCCATCGGCCCAACACTCTTCAGCCGGTACGTGTTCCGCCAGGTGGCGGGCGCATTTCTGCTGATCCTGCTCACCTTGACCGGCATCGTCTGGATGGCGACGGCCCTGAAGCAGCTCGACCTGCTCACCTCCAAGGGTCAGGGCATCTTCCTGTTCCTGCACATGACGATGCTGACCTTGCCGAGCCTGATCGGCCTCATCGCGCCCAACGCCGTGCTGATGGCGGTGCTCTATACCCTCGACCGTATGAACAACGACAGCGAGGTGATCGTCACGGCGGCCTCCGGCGGTACCATCTGGCGCATCGGCTCCGCGCTCATCTCCCTGGCCGCCCTCGTCTCTGTCGGGATTCTCTTGATCAATCTTTTCGTCACCCCGGCAAGCTCGCGCGCGCTGCGCGATCTTATCGTCGAGGTGCGCACGGACCTGATCTCGCAAGTCCTTCAGCCAGGCCGTTTTTCCAGCCCGGCCACAGGGCTGACCTTCCATATCCGCGATCGCGATCAGGCCGGCGATATGCTGGGGCTTCTGGTGCATGACGAGCGCGACCCGAGCACGACCATGAGCTACCTCGCCGAGCGAGGCCAGATCCTCAAGCATAACGGTGACGCCTATCTCGTGATGTTCGACGGCCAGGTGCACCGCTCCAATCCGGAGGAAGCCAACAAGGGCGTTCAGATCGTCAATTTCGACCAGTATATGCTGAACATCTCGACCTTCTCGCCGGGCGGCGGCGACGACCGGATCTTGAAGCCGAAAGAGATGTCCCTCTGGCAGCTTCTCAATCCGGACTTGGATCAGAAGATCAAAGGCGGCATCGGGAAGATCCGCTCCGAGCTTCACGAGCGTCTCTCCGCCCCTCTCTACCCGCTGCTTTTCACCTTTCTCGCCGTCTGCGTGCTGGGTCACGCCCGGACAACCCGCCAGGGCCGCTGGGGGCCCATCATGACGGTGGTCGGCACCGCTGTGGCATTGAGGATCCTTGGCATAACAATGATGAATCTTGTTGCCTTGAATCCATGGGCCGTCGTGCCGCTTTATGCTATTCCAATGGCTGCGATTCTCGTTGCGGCCTGGGCCGCGCACGTTAGAATGGCGCCAGAATTGCGATCCAAATGGAGCCTGGATCTTAAGTCCAAGCTCCCAAACATAAAATTCGGGGTCGCACGGGGGATTAAGGCGA
Source organism: Methyloligella sp. ZOD6 (assembly GCA_050110875.1). Lineage (GTDB taxonomy): Bacteria > Pseudomonadota > Alphaproteobacteria > Rhizobiales > Methyloligellaceae > Methyloligella. The sequence goes on along the minus strand of CP188828.1, from coordinate 204,673 downwards.
AGTGAGAGCGCAGATGCCAGGCATCAGTGCAGCAGGGACGCTTGCGCGCTATTTTTCGGTGCGTTTCCTGGTGGCCATGGTCGCCGTGTTCGCACTGTGCTGCCTGCTGATCTTCTTCGTCGATTTCATCGAGATGTTGCGCCGGGCGGGCAACTACGATGGCGATATCTCGCCCTCCATGTTGGTCGGCATCACCTTGCTGCGCATGCCATCGTTTTCCGAGCTCACCCTGCCCTTCGCGGTGCTGATCGGCACGATCATCGTCTTCGTGATGTTCAGCCGTTCCTCCGAGCTTGTGGTGGTGCGCGCCGCCGGAATTTCCGTCTGGCAGTTCACCCTCCCCGCCATTCTCGTGGCCTTCGTGCTCGGCGTCGGTTTCGTGCTGCTCTACAATCCCCTTGCCGCCCTCGCCCGCGCCCAAGCCGAGGAGATGTACACGGCCGCCTTCGGCAAGGACGAATCCGTGCTGAGCAGCAGCAAGGGCGGCGCTTGGCTGCGCGAGGATGGCGTCGATGGACCTTCCGTCCTGCAAGCCTCCCATGTCCTGCATCAGGGCTTGGAGCTGCGCGGCGTTACCGTCTTCCAATACGACCGCAACAACGAGCTGATCGAACGCGTGGCGGCGGAAAAGGCGGTGCTGAAAAATGGCCGCTGGGAGCTGGTGGACGCTTGGGTCACGCCTGTCGACGCCGAGCCCCAAAAGCATCGGCGCTATCTGCTCAGCACCTATCTCTCCCCCACCCAGGTGCGCGATAGCCTGGGAACCGTCTTCTCGATCTCCTTCTGGGACTTGCCGAATTTCATCGAGATCGCCGAGAAGGCCGGCCTGCCTGCAACCCAATACCGAGTGCAGTACCATCTCCTGTTGTCGCGGCCCTTCCTGCTTATGACCATGGTGCTGGTCGCCGCCACCTGCTCCTTGCGCGCCTTCCGGCAAGGCAACGCCCAGATGCAGGCCGTGGTGGGCTTGGTGGCCGGATTCGGCTTTTTCTTGTTTTCCGAGATCTCGCGCAATTTCGCCATGGCAGGGCTTACCTCGGCCGTTGCCGCTGCCTGGGTACCGGTCATCATCGCCGCAAGTCTTGCGGTAACCATTCTCCTGTATAAGGAGGACGGATGATGGCGGTTTTGTTGAGAGTATCGCGTATCGCGCGCCGGGCCCTGCCCGGCCTTGCTGCGTCTAAGGCGGAAATAATTTCGCGTGCGCAGGAGGGTTGCGCACGTCTTGTCTCCGCCCTCGTAATGGTCGTCCTGATCGGCTCTTGCTTCGTCATCCCCCATGAAGCTCTGGCGCGCAACGAGGACGACCTGACCAATATCGTCAATCCGCCGAACATCGACGAGAACGCGCCGATGCTCCTGCAAGCCGACGAGATGGTCTACGACAACGACAGCAACCGGGTGACCGCCAAGGGCAATGTCGAGATCTATTACGGCGACTACACCCTGCTGGCCGACCGGGTGGTCTATGACCGCAATTCCAACACCCTCTCGGCGGAAGGCAATGTCCGCATCAAGGATCCGGACGGCGCCGTCATCACCTCAAACCAGATGACGCTGACGGACGATTTCCGCGACGGCTTCATCGATGCCTTGAAGGTCGTGACCCAGGACGACACCCGCATCGTCGCCAATACGGCTTCGCGTCAGGCCGGCAATGTGACGGAGTTCCAGCAGGGTTGGTTCACCCCGTGTAAGCCGTGTCGCGAAAACCCGGACAAGGCGCCGACCTGGCGGGTACGGGCGAAGGAGATCACCCACAACAAGGAAGAGGCGACGATCACCTTCCGCAATGCCGCCTTCGACTTGTTCGGCGTGCCGATTGCCTGGACGCCCTACCTGCAGACCGCCGATCCGACGGTGAAGCGCAAGTCGGGCTTCCTGATGCCGGTCTATACCCATTCGGACGATCTCGGCAGCACCCTTACGACGCCCTACTACTTCGCCCTGTCGGATCATTACGACTTCACCTTCTCGCCCATGGTGACGACGAAGCAGAACGTGCTGCTGCGCGGCGACTGGCGCCATCGGCTGGCCAACGGCTCGTACCATGTCGAGCTGGCCGGCGTGTACGACAACGGCGATGTCGACAGCCCCGCCAATTCGGATTTCCGGGGCAGCATCAAAACCGCCGGCCGTTTCGCGCTCAACCCTTACTGGTCCTGGGGCTGGGATATCCTGGCGGAGTCCGACGACACCTTCCGGCGCTTCTATCAGCTCGACAGCTACCTCAAGACCGACCGGGTCTCGCAAGTCTACCTGGAGGGCTTGCACGACCGGAACTACATGAGCATGCGCGCCTATTATACGGACGGGCTGATCTACTATGACGACGACGAGTCCAAGACGCGGGTCCATCCGATCATCGACTACGACTACATCGTCGATCAGCCGATCCTGGGCGGTGAGCTGAGCTTCAACTCCAATGCCATGAGCCTGTCCCGGGTCGACGGCGCCGACAGCAACAGGGTGATCATGGAAGCCAATTGGCGGCGCGAGATCATCGATGGCATGGGCCAGGTCTATACGCCCTTCGCCGGTCTTCGTGGCGATGCCTACGACATCTCCAATTATCCGGAAGGCGACGAGGGATCTCTGGTCCGCGGCAATGCCGTGGCCGGTGCGGAGTACCGCTATCCCTTCATCGCCACCACCGGCAACATGACCCATGTCATGGAGCCGATCGCCCAGATCATCACCCGGCCCAACTCCGTCGGCAACCAGGACGAGATTCCCAACGAGGACGCCAACAGCCTCGTCTTCGACGACACCATCCTGTTCGATATCGACAAGTTCTCCGGCTATGACCGCATTGAGACGGGCACCCGCGCCAATGTCGGCATCCGCTATACGGCCCAGCTCTATTCCGGCGCCTATCTGCGCACGGTCTTCGGCCAGAGCTATCAGCTCGCCGGCGACAGCCCGTTCGACGAAAGCTCGGGCCTCGCGACCGACCGGTCCGACTACGTCACCGGCGCCTATATCCAGGCTTCGAGCTATCTCGGCTTCTCGGCCCAGGCGCGCTTCGACGAGGAGGATTTCGATATCCGCCGGACCGATCTGGGCAGCTATGCGAATTACGGCCCGATCTCCGTCTCGGTCAACTATGCCGACGTTCCGGGCGACACCGATTTCTATGTCGAGGATCGCGAGGAGGTGCGCACCCGCGGCGCCCTGGCCCTTACGGACAGGTGGGCGCTGCTCGGCCAGTATCGCTACGACCTGGAGGACGACCTCACCCTGCAGGACGGCATCGGCCTGCGCTATCAGGACGATTGCTTCACCTTCGCCCTCACCTATCTGAGGTCGAACTTCGAGGATCAGGATATCGATCCTGATCGGCGTATTATGGCCCAGTTCTCGTTGAAGTATCTTGGCGACTACGAGTTGAAAACCGACGCCGGAAGCTTCGATTCGGATAATTAGGCCATGCTGAGATCGCTCAATTTCGAGGCCGGAAGATGTGAAATCGCGACAGGCGGCAAGGCGCTCCTGGCCCTTGCAGCCATCGTCGTCTGCGCTCTGGCCTGGTCTGCGCCCGCAGCAGCGCAAAGCGAGCAATCCATCGTCGTTCTCGTCAATGACGACCCGATCTCCGCCTACGATATCGAGCAGCGCACCCGCTTCCTCGCCATCACCACCCAGCAGCAGCCCTCCGCGGAGTTGCGGAAGAAGGCGACGGATATGTTGATCGAAGAGCGCTTGCAGATACAGCAAGGCAAGGAGCTCAAGGTCTTCGCCGACGAGTCTGACGTGAACAAGGTGGTCAGCAACATGGCGGAGAAGAACAAGCTGACCGCCGACGGCCTGGCCAAAGCATTGGGCCAGGCTGGCGTAAACATAAAGACCTTGAAAGACCGGATCCGTGCCCAGCTGATCTGGCAGGACGTCATCGTCAAGAAGTTTCGCCACACCGTGAATATCGGCGAGACGGATATCGACGAAGCCCTGTCCCAATCCGACACGGGCAGTCTGGCCCAAAACACCACTTTTGCGCTGCAGAAGATCCGCTTCCCCGCCCGAGGCGATGCCGCCATTGCCCGTCAGATCGCCCAGGCCGATACCCTGCGCACCCGCTTCCGGACCTGCGCGAGAACCGAGGTGTTGGTGAAGGATTTTCCCGGCGCGACCATGCAGACCATCAGCCAGACCAAGGCTTCCAACGTACCGCAGCCGGCCCGCACCATGCTGATGCATGCCGAGGTCAATTCGATGGTCGCGCCCACCGTGTCCTCCGGGAGCGTGGATGTCTACGTGCTCTGCGGCAAGGACAGCAGCTCCGACATCCCCCAGGAGCGCGACGTGGCCAAGCGCAGCCTGATGACCAAGGAAATGAAGATCCGCGCCGAGCGGTTGTTGCGCGACCTTAAGAACGACGCCTATATCGAGCGCCGTTGACGTGAGCCGCATCGCGGCATACGCCCACATTCATGATTGAGCGCCCCATCGCGTTGACCATGGGCGATCCCGCGGGGATCGGTCCGGATATTACGCTTGCCGTTTGGGCGGAGCGCGACGCAACGGCCCTGCCCCCCTTCTTCCTGCTCGGCGATCCCGACATGCTGGCGACCCGGGCCAGATCGCTTGGCATGACCGTACCCTTCGAAATCGTCGAGGAGCCGGAAGAGGCGATCGGATGCTTCGGCCAGGCGCTCCCCATCCTGCCGGTGCCGCTGGCCAGCGAAGTGATTCCAGGCAAGCCGGACGAAGCCGCCGCCCCCGCGATCCAAGGGGCGATCGAGCAGGCCGTGGACCTGACCCGCGGCGGCCTCGCTTCCGCCGTGGTCACCAATCCGATCAGCAAGGTGGTTCTGACTCGCGCCGGCTTCCCCTATCCCGGCCATACGGAATATCTCGCCGCCTTGGCGGCCGGACCTGGCGAACAGCTTCACCCGGTCATGCTGCTCGCATCGGCAGTACTGAAGATCGTCCCCGTAACCATCCACATACCGCTCAAGGACGTGCCCGGCGCCCTCACCCAAACGCTGATTTTGGAGACCATTCGCATCACGTCAGAAGGCTTCCGCCGCTATTTCGGCATTCCACGCCCGCGCCTCGCCCTCACCGGCCTGAACCCGCACGCGGGCGAGAGCGGGACCTTAGGCGATGAAGAGGAACGCATCATCGTTCCCGCGATCGACGCGGCCAAGGCCGAGGGCTTCGATGTCACCGGACCGCATCCCGCCGATACGATGTTCCATGCGGCGGCACGCGAGACTTACGACGTGGTCCTCGCCATGTATCACGATCAGGCCCTCATCCCCATCAAGACCCTCGCCTTCGAGACCGGGGTGAACGCGACCCTGGGGCTCCCCTTCGTCAGGACCTCTCCCGACCACGGTACGGCTTTCGCCATCGCAGGCAGCGGCAAGGCAAACCCTGCAAGCCTGACCGAAGCGATCCGTCTCGCCGATCGAATGGCGAAACGCGCAGCCGCCCAGGACAGCGCCTCGTGATCGCGCCCGACGGGCTGCCGCCTTTGCGCGATGTGATCGCCGCTCACGATCTGCGGGCCAAGCGCAGCCTGGGTCAGAACTTCCTGCTCGATCTCAACCTGACCCGCCGCATCGCCCGTGCCGCCGAACCCTTGGACGGGGCTACGATAGTAGAAGTGGGCCCCGGCCCCGGCGGGCTGACCCGCGCCCTTCTCATGGAGGGCGCCCGCAGGGTCATCGCCATTGAGCGCGATGCGCGCTGCCTCCCAGCGCTCATGGAGATCCAGGCCGCCTATCCGGACCGGCTGGAGGTGGTCGAAGCGGATGCACTCGGCTTCGACTACGGCGCGCTCGATTCGCCTGCGCCTGCCCGCATCGTCTCCAACCTGCCCTATAGCGTCGGCACGCCTCTCCTGATCGATTGGTTGAAGACCGATCCTTGGCCGCCCTGGTTCGATCGCATGGTGCTGATGTTCCAGCGCGAGGTGGCAGAACGCATCGTCGCCAAACCCGGCACCAAGGATTACGGCCGTCTCGCCGTCTTCGCCGGCTGGCGCTGCGACTGCCGCATTCTCTTCAGCGTGCCGGCCCGCGCCTTCACGCCTCAGCCCAAGGTGGACTCCGCCGTGGTCGAGCTCGTGCCGAAACCCACACCGGATCCCGATTGCGATCCCGCTATGCTGGAGAAGGTAACGGCAGCCGCCTTCGGCCAGCGGCGCAAGATGCTGCGCGGCGCGCTACGCCGGCTCAGCCCCGATATCGAGCCTCTCTTGGAGCAGCTCGGAATCTCGCCGACCCGCCGGGCCGAAGAGCTTCAGATAAGCGATTTCTGCAACCTGGCGAACGCTCTGCGGGATATGCCCTAAAGATCGGCCAAAAGCCCCTTCACGAAGCTGGGCAGACCCGTCAGCCGATCGCGGCGAACCCGTTCGGCCGACAGAATGGCCTTCAGGAAGGCGAGCGACCGCGCCACATCGGAATTGACGATGACATAGTCGTAATCGTCCCAGTGCTGGATCTCGTTGCTGGCGCCCTGCATGCGCTTTCGCACCACGTCCTCGTGATCCTGCGCGCGTTGCTTGAGACGCTCTTCCAAGGCCTGGGCCGAGGGCGGCAGCACGAAGACCGAGACCACATCCGAATTGGCGTTCTTGCGGAGCTCCTGCGCCCCTTGCCAATCGACGTCGAATAGAACGTCCTTGCCTTGCGACAGGGCATCCTCCACGGGCTTTCGGGGCGTGCCGTAGCGATTGTCGAAAACCACGGCCCATTCGAGAAACGCGTCCTCGCTCTGCATCTCGATGAAGCGGTCGTGATCGACGAAAAAGTAATCCCTGCCGTCCTGCTCGCCGGGCCGTGACGGCCGAGTGGTGCAGGAGATCGACATCTCGATCCCCTCCTCGTCTTCCAGAAGCTGACGCGCCAGCGTCGTCTTGCCCGCCCCGGACGGCGAGGACAGCACCAGCATCATCCCCCTGCGCGCGATCTCTTCGCTCATACCAGCCTCATTGCCCGCCTCATTCGATATTCGCCACCTGCTCGCGGAATTGATCGATCACGCTTTTCAGCGCAAGCCCGGCATGGCTGATTTCGACATCGTTCGCCTTCGAGCAGATCGTATTGGCTTCCCGGTTGAACTCCTGGGCCAGGAATTCCAATTTCCGCCCGATCGGTCCCGTCTCTTCCAGAAGCGTCCGCGCCGCCCCGATATGAGCATGCAGCCGATCCAGTTCCTCCTGCACATCCGCCTTGGAGGCAAGCAAGACCGCTTCCTGATGCAGCCGCGCGGGATCGAGGGAATTATCCTCGGTAAGACGCGCGATCTGTTCCGATAGCCGCGCTGCAATGGCCTCCGGCTGACGAGACGCGGCGCCGGAAATCTTGCCCACGAGCTCCTCGATCTCGTCGAGCTGCCCGGCAATGATCGCACCGAGCCGTTCACCCTCTGACGCCCGCGCCGCGGCAAGCCCCTCCAGCATCTCGGCAAGCCCTGCGAGCAAGGCGGAGTCCAGAGCCTTGCGCGCCTCCTCGCTCTCCTCGCCGTCGACGGTCTCCACCACACCGCGCATGGCGAGAAGCGTATCGAGAGAGGGGGGCGTCATCGCCGTCATCTCGGAGGCGGCCTTGGCCACCGCGAGGGCCTGGCGCAGTCCCGTCTCATTCAATCGAATCTCGCTCGCCACGGCCTCGCGCTGGATCCGAAGCGAGATCGAGCAATTGCCCCGGGCGAGCGCCGCCTGGCAGCGCTGCCGCGCCTCTCGCTCGAGCGCATCGAATCCGGGCGGAAAGCGAAAGCGAAGCTCCAGAGTGCGCCCATTCACACTGCGCCCTTCCCATTGCCAACGCGTCTCGGCATGCACGCCGTCGCTGGCTGAAAATCCCGTCATGCTTTTCACGGTCATGGGTGGCGCCTTGCTTTGGCTGAAGAGCGATGGCCGCCGGCCCCTGGCAGCCATGGCGGCTTATAGGCCGAGTCGCAGTGTTTTACACAGTACGGGCTTCTGCGTTCAGGAGGAACCGCGCGCGAAGGTTAAGGACGAATGCCCTGCCGTTCCAGCGCGGATTAAGGTGTCGAACCCAGCTTCGGATTGCGAACCGGAAGCGGCGGTTTTCCGTCGCCAGCGGCTGGGTCGGCCGCGATGCCGGCAGAAGCGTCCAATCCAGACTCGGGCTCGCCCTCGCCCCCGGGAAGATCGGTGCTGGCCGCCCCATCCGCCGCGGCCTGACGGGCCTCTTCTTCCTGCCTTTTCTGCCGCTGGATCTTGCGCCATTCGGCGACATTGTCGTTATGGTCGCTGAGCGAGGCGGCAAAGGCATGCCCGCCGCTTCCATCGGCCACGAAGTAAAGCGCGTCGGTCGCGGCCGGGTTCAGCGTGGCCAGAATGGCCGAACGCCCCGGATTGGCGATCGGCGTCGGGGGCAGCCCGTCGATCTGATAGGTGTTGTAGACCGTCTTCTTATCAAGCTCGCTCTGCAGGATCGGCCGTCCGAGCTTTCCTTGGCCGCCCACCAGCCCGTAAATGATGGTGGGATCCGACTGGAGCCGCATGCTCTTGCGCAACCGGTTATGGAACACCGCCGCGATATGCGGCCGCTCGCCCTCGACGCCCGTTTCCTTTTCCACGATGGAGGCGAGGATCAGTGCCTCTTGCGGAGTCTGGATCGGCAAATCAGGCGCCCTATCCTTCCAATGCTCGGCCAGGAAGACCTGCTGGGCTTGCGCCATGCGGTTGAGAATGTCTTGCCGGCTCTCGCCCCGCCGGAAGAGATAGGTATCGGGAAGCAGCGAGCCTTCCGGTGGGATCTCGGTGATCTCGCCGGTCAGCTCGGGGTGATCCAGCAGCTTGCGAACCACCTGTTGGCTGGTCAGCCCCTCGGCGATGGTCACCTTGTGGCGGATGCTCTTCCCTTCCACCAGCTTGTCGAGCACATCGCGCATGCTGGTATGGGCGGCGAATTCGTATTCGCCAGCCTTCAAGGTGGAGTCGCCCTTGATGTAATTGAAGTAATAGGACGTGGTGACGAAGACCCGCCGGTCTGAAATCACCCCTTCCGATTGCAGTTGGTCGGCAATACCGCTCACGCCCCGCCCCTGCGGGATCACCACCACCTTGGCGGTCTCCAGCGGGCCCGGCTTGTCGAACTGCACCTTCAGAAAATACAAAAGCCCCACCCCGATACCTGCTGCCACCAGGATCAGGGTCAGAACGCGATTTATGATTCTCAAGAACGGATGCATTTGCACGTTTCGCGGTTCGCGTTTTGGCCGCGCCGGCGCCGGACGCGGCTGCAGGGCCTCTGCAGGACTGCGCGGTCTCGGTGCAAGGCTGCGTCCCCTCTGATCGGCCAGGGAAAACGGATCCCCCCTATCGGATCCTGGTTTCTCCCCTCCGGTCATGGACATGAGGTGGAAGCCTCAAGGTTATGGCGATACCGTCTATCCCCTGCGGGGAAAATATGGCTAAAGCCGGGACGAGCTGGCAAGAGAAAGGTCCGCTTTCGTCAAGCGTCGTAGCGCCGCAAGATGAGCGAGGCATTGGTCCCACCGAAACCGAAGGAATTTGACAGCACCGTGTTGACGGCACGCTCCTGTGCCTGATGCGGTATCAGATCGATCGCGGTCTCGATCGATGGATTGTCCAAATTCAGCGTCGGCGGCACGACATTGTCGCGAATCGCGAGGGTGCAGAAAATCGCCTCGACTGCCCCGGCGGCGCCGAGCAGATGCCCGATAGCCGATTTCGTGGACGACATGGCGATCTTGCCGGCGGCATTGCCGAAGAGACGCTCCACCGCACCGAGCTCGATCTCGTCCCCCATAGGGGTCGATGTGCCATGGGCGTTGATGTAATCGATATCCGCCGCATCGATCCCGGCCCGCTGGACCGCGGCCGACATGCAGCGATAAGCGCCGTCGCCATCCTCCGCCGGAGCGGTGATGTGGTAGGCATCGCCCGAAAGTCCATAGCCGATCACTTCGGCATAGATTTTCGCGCCACGGGCCTTCGCGTGCTCCAGCTCTTCCAGAACAACGATCCCGGCCCCCTCGCCCATCACGAAGCCATCCCGGTCCCGGTCGTAAGGACGCGAGGCTCGTTCCGGTTCGTCGTTGAAATGGGTGGAAAGCGCCTTGCAGGCCGCAAAGCCCGCGATCGCCAGACGGCACACGGAAGACTCCGTGCCGCCAGCCAGCATGACATCGGCATCGCCGAGCGCCACCAGCCGGGACGCATCGCCAATGGCATGCGACCCCGTCGAGCAGGCCGTCACCACGGCGTGGTTCGGCCCCTTGAGCCCGTGGGCGATGGAAATATAGCCGGATGCGAGATTGATCAGCCGCCCGGGGATAAAGAACGGGCTAAGCCGGCGCGGCCCCTTGTCGGCAAACAGCAGAGAGGCTTTCTCGATGCCCTGAAGCCCACCGATACCGGACCCCACCATGACACCGGTGCGGATCTGGTCTTCATATTCGCTGGGCTTCCAGCCGGCATCGGCCAATGCCTGGGTCGCAGCCGACATCGCGTAGATGATGAAGTCGTCGACCTTGCGCTGCTCCTTCGGCTCCATCCACTCGTCCGGATTGAAGGTGCCGTCGCTGCCGTCGCCGCGCGGAATCTGACACGCGATCTTGCAATTCAGATCCGACACGTCGAAATCTTCGATCCGACGCGCCGCGCTCTTTCCCGCTGTCAGCTTTTGCCAAGACTCGTCGACGCCGCAAGCAAGCGGCGAGACAAGACCCATACCTGTGATGACGACTCGTCGCATCGGGCGCTAAATGGAATCCGGTTAGCGGCCTCCGAAGAGGCCGGTCTTATGACGGGCCGGGCGCAATCTCGCCCGGCGGGGCTATCGCCTAAGAGCTGTTCTTTTCCAGGAACTTGATCGCGTCCCCGACGGTCAGAATCGTCTCCGCAGCATCGTCGGGAATCTCGCACCCGAATTCTTCTTCGAATGCCATGACCAGCTCGACCGTATCGAGGCTGTCCGCCCCGAGATCATCGATAAAGCTCGCATTCTCGGTCACCTTATCGGCTTCCACACCGAGATGCTCGACCACGATCTTCTTAACACGCTCTGCGATATCACTCATGTCCGCCTCACAGTCCTTCTGTCAGTCCTTAGGCCTCGCACGTCCCCCCTGGAGCCCCGGCTCACGGCCTAACAAACCTCCGAGCGGTGATAATCGTAGGGTCGATAGCGAGTGGGATTTTTCCTTGATTAGCCCCACAAAGCGGCGTTTGGGTAACACACTTTCCGGGACATTGCCAGCAGCCTCGGGCCAAAGAGAGCCCTTTGATTTGAGGCCGATTTATCCGGTTTCAGTCTCCTAAATCAACGATTACGCCATTACCATCCCGCCGTTGATATGCATGGTTTCGCCGGTAATATAACCGGCCTCCTCGCTGGCGAGAAACACCACAGCGGCCGCAATATCCTCCGGCACGCCGAATTTCGCGGCCGGAATCGCAGCCGCAATAGTCTCCACCTGCTTCTCTGTCAATGCATCGGTCATCGGCGTCTGGATAAAGCCGGGCGCGATGCAATTGGCCGTGATTCCCCGGGCCGAAACCTCGCGGGCGAGCGATTTCGTCATGCCCACGAGACCCGCCTTGGAAGCGGCATAATTCGGCTGACCGGGATTCCCGATCACGCCGCTGATCGATGCGATATTCACGATGCGCCCCGCACGCCGGCGCATCATATTGCGCAAGATCGAGCGGGTCAGCACGAAGACCGAGGTGAGATTGACGGCGATCACGTCGTCCCACTCCTCGTCCTTCATCCGCATGAAAAGATTATCATGGGTGATCCCGGCATTGTTCACCAGAATGTCGACCTGGCCGAGCTTGGCCTCCGCATCCTCGCCGAGCTTGGCCACCGCCGCCCGATCGCGCAGATCGCATGGCATCACATGCACCCGGTCGCCAAGCTTCTTGGCGAGTTCCTCGAGCTTCTCAGCCCGCGTGCCGGAGATGGCCACCTGAGCGCCCTGCCCGTGCAGCGCCTCGGCGATCGCCCCGCCGATGCCGCCCGTGGCACCTGTGACGAGCGCGTTCTTCCCGCTCAAGTCGAACATCGACCGATCTCCTCCTCTTAATATTCGCCCGGCGCCTTCAGGCTACGAGCTCGCCCGCGACGGCATCCACCTCTTCGGGCGTGCCGATGCTCTTGGCGTCAATACCTTCAAAACGGCGCGCAATGCCAGTCAAGACCCGGCCGGCGCCTATCTCATAAACTGCCTTCACGCCCTTTTCCTGCAAAAACAGCATGGACTCGCGCCAGCGCACCGTACCCGTCACCTGCTCCACCAGCCGCTTGCGGATCTCTTCCGGATCGGAAATCGGCGCGGCCAGCACATTGGCGACCAGCGGCACGCACGGCGCCTGGATCTCGATGCCCGCCAGCGCCTCCTGCATGACATCGGCTGCCGGGCCCATCAAGGAGCAATGGAACGGCGCGCTCACCGGCAACGGCACGGCACGCCGCGCGCCATAGTCCGGCGCCAGCTTGATCGCCCGGTCGATGGCGGATTTGGCACCGGAAATCACCACCTGGCCCGGCGCATTGTCGTTTGCCACCTCGCAGACATCGTCCTCGGCGGCGGCGGCGGCCAGCTCTTTCGCTTGCGGCAGTTCCGCACCGAGCAGAGCCGCCATGGCGCCCTCGCCCACCGGCACCGCCTCCTGCATGGCGCGGCCCCGCGTCTTCAGCAAGCGCGCCGCATCCGCAACGCTCAGGGCGCCGGCGGCGGCAAGCGCCGAATATTCGCCGAGCGAATGCCCTGCCACATAGGAGGCGACCTTCTCCAGGGAGACAGTCTTTTCCTCGCTGAGAACCCGCATGGCGGCCAGCGAAACCGCCATCAAGGCCGGCTGGGCATTTTCGGTCAGGGTCAGTTCGTCCTCGGGCCCTTCCCACATCAGCTTGGAAAGATCCTGCGACAGCGCCTCATTCACCTCGTCGAAGACGGCGCGCGTAGAGGCGTAGGTCTCGGCAAGCGCTTTGCCCATACCGACCTGCTGGCTGCCTTGGCCCGGAAAAAGAAATGCTGTGCTCATATTGATCGTACGATGAAACCTATTGTCGTGGGGCGGTCGTCTCAGAAGCGCGCCAAAGACACTGTTTGCGCCCGCCCTGTCAAGATGGGGCGAAGCGCCAAGCGGCCGCACTTACCCTATCCCCCACCCCATTTGCGGCCAACGGCGTGCAACCCGTGCCTTGTCCCCCGGGTTTATGTCACAACTCCGCCGAAGCGAATATTTGGAGGTGACGTGAATGACAAAGCTTTCGGCCATTTTATTGGCAGCATCGCTCAGCCTGATGGCCGGCGGGGCCGTCATGGCTGCCGACGTAAAGGTCTGGCCGTTCAATGAAAAGACGCCACGCGACCCGGCCCTTGGCCTACTACAGAAGGTGGACAGCCTCGCCGTCGAGATCACGGGAAAGGATCCGAAACGCATTACGATCGATGTGACGGCTACAACGCCGCGGCCCGGCTATACCGACCTCACCCTGGTCAACCGGCCTGGCAAGCTGAACGACCGCATCTTTGCTTTCGAGCTGCGCGGCCGTCCGCCGCAGACCCCGGCCAAGCAGGAGAAGCCGACCGAAGTCACCGCAGGCGGCACCTATAAGGACGCTCCCGTCGGCGATATCGACGTGATCGAAGTCTATGCGGAAGACAATTGCATCGCCTACTCCTTGGCCAAGTCCAAGACGGTCGAATGCACCACCCGGGTGAAGCGGGACGAAACCTTCTAGCCAAGCGCTGGCGGCCGCTTGCAAATTGCACAAACCCCGCTATAAAGCGGCCACCTGAAACCGCTTCGGTCGGAGGCTGAACGGAAGGTCGCGTATCGTTTAAGCGCGATAGGGCATTTTACGCCACAGGCATGAAATGCCGGCTTCCCGTGTCTCCGCTCCTTGAGAACTCTTCTTGAGCCTTCCTTCTTAAGCGCTCGAGAGAGGCTTCGCGCCGAAGCATTGAAAGAAGGAATGGCACTCCATGCCTCTTTACGAGCATGTCATCCTCGCGCGCCAGGACATCTCCGGGCAGCAGGTCGACAGCCTGATCGACGAGCTGAAGAAGATCGTCGAGGATAATGGCGGTTCCGTCGGCAAGACCGAGAATTGGGGCCTCAAATCCATCGCATACCGGATCAAGAAGAACCGGAAGGCGCATTACGCACTGCTCAACATCGATGCGCCCGTCGAGGCCATGACCGAGCTGGAGCGCCAGGAGCGCCTCCACCAGGACATCATCCGCGCCCTGACCATTCGCGTGGATGAGCTGGAGGAAGGCCCCTCGGCCCAGATGCGCCGTTCCGAGCGCGACGAGCGAGACGGACGTGGGCGCGGCGATCGTGGCGACCGCCGCGGACCGCCCCGTGATCGCGACCGCGACCGTACCGAGAGCAAGAGTGACGACAAAGAGACCCAGTCGAAGGAGGACGCATGAACGCGGCCCAAGCCCCTCGGCGCCCCTTCTATCGCCGCCGGAAGACCTGCCCGTTTTCCAGCGATAAGGCGCCCAAGATCGATTACAAGGACGTCAAGCTGCTGCAGCGCTACGTTTCGGAGCGCGGCAAGATCGTGCCGAGCCGGATTACCGCCGTCTCGGCCAAGAAGCAGCGGGAGCTGGCCCGTGCCATTAAGCGCGCCCGTTTCCTAGGCCTGCTTCCCTATCTGGTTCAGTAGGACGCCCGAACCGGGCGATCGGCTTCAATGCGGTTGGGCCGGCCGAAAGGCCGCCCCTAACCCCTTCGATGCGAAGGCGGGACAGCTAGACCATGCTACGGCAATATCTTATCGGCCTCGGCGCCGGCGTCATCTCCGCAACCCTAGTCGGTGCGGCCGCCGTCGCTAAAGCGCTGGCAGGCATTCTGCTCTACCTGGCGCCCCTGCCCGTCTGTCTGGCCGGGCTCGGCTGGGGAAGCCGCGCAGCGCTTGTGGCAGCGCTCGCCGGCGGCCTCGTGACGGCTTTGAGCTTCGGCCCCATCGCCGGCATCGTCTTTCTGGTCTTTGTCGGCGCGCCTTTCGCCTTCTTCTGCCATCTCCTGCTGCTCTCGCGGCCGCCCGAGAGCCAAGAAGGCGTCAACGCCATCGCCGTGGAATGGTATCCGCCGAGTCGCCTGGTCGGCTGGTCCGCATTGATCGCGGGCGTGCTCGCCACCTTCGTGATCGTCGCCCTCGGCTTCGACGAAACAGCCTTGCGCGAGACCATCCGAACCGAGCTGCAGGGCGCCACAGGCACAGCCCTCGACCCGGAAGGCACGCTGCTCACCCCAAAGAATATCGAGATCCTGAGCGGCACCTTGGCGCAAATAATGCCCGCCATCTTTTCCGTCGGCTGGCTGACCACCGCCCTGCTCAATCTCTGGATCGCCGGCATGATCGTGGAAGCCTCCGGAAGAGCGCTGCGCCCCTGGCCCAAGCTCGATGCGTTGGAGCTTCCGAACACTGTCTTCTTCGGCTTGGTCGGCTCCCTGGCGGCCTCTTTCATTCCCGGTCAGATCGGCCTGATCGGCACCGCTTTTGCCGGGGCCTTTCTGCTTGCCTTCGTGCTGCAGGGTCTTGCCGTGATCCATGCCGCGACCCGCGGCATGTCCATGCGGGGCATCATCCTGGCCGCCGTCTATTTCGGCATCTTCCTCTTCGGATGGCCGGCCATCATCGTCGCGATTCTCGGTGTTGCCGAGCCGATGCTGAACCTGCGCGAGCGAGCGGCGAACCGGAACACCCCAGACTGAACAACAGATTTTTTGATAGGAGCGTAAAATGGAAGTCATTCTGCTAGAGCGTGTCGGCCGTCTCGGCCAGATGGGCGATACCGTCACCGTCAAGGACGGCTTCGCCCGCAATTTCCTTCTCCCCCAGGGCAAGGCCCTTCGTGCGAACGAAGCGAACAAGAAGCGTTTCGAGAACGAGCGTGCCCAGCTGGAGGCCCGCAATCTCGAAGCCAAGCAGGAAGCCGAAAAGCTTGCCGAGCGGATCGAGGGCGAAACCTTCGTCGTGATCCGCCAGGCGGGCGAGACCGGTCATCTCTACGGCTCCGTCGCCACCCGCGACATCGCCGAGGTCGTGACCGAGGGCGGCTTCTCCCTGGATAAGCGTCAGGTTCTGCTGGACCGTCCCATCAAGATCCTCGGCCTGAAGGACGTGCAGATCCAGCTTCACCCGGAAGTCGAGCCCACCATCACCATCAACGTGGCCCGCTCCGAGGAAGAAGCCAAGCGTCAGGCGCGCGGCGAGGATCTCAGCCGCCCGATGGATGAGGAAGAAGAGGCGCGTCAGGAAGCCCTGAGCACTGCCGAGGAGTTCTTCGAGGAAGGCACCGATCTGCCGGAAGACGTCGATACGACGGAAGAGGAACTCGCGGCCGAAACGGAAGGGCTGATCGAAGATGACGCCGCCTCGGAGGCCGAATCGGAAGAAAACAACTCCGGCGACGAAGCTGACGAAGAAGCAAAGTCGTAACGATCGCGACAATTTCGGACTGTAAACTTGCCCGGCACCTGTGAGATAGTTTCAATTATCTCCCGGGTTGCCGGGTGCGAATCGCACGCGGCGGATGGGAAGGCCGATACGCGATTCAGATGCTTCGTCCGCTCGACTACGTACTCAAGAAACTGATCGTCAGGGGTCACCTCGAATATATCGCCCCTGACGGCAAGACCCATGAATACGGCAACCCCTCGGCCAAGACGGTGGTTGTCCGTATCAAGGACCGCGCATCGGAGCGGCGCATCGCCCTCAATCCCGGCCTCAATGTGGGAGAAGCCTTCGTCGACGGATCCTTGACCGTCGAGCAAGGCACCATCTACGACCTGCTCGAGGTGCTGCTCCAGGATCTCAATCCTCACGAGTGGCCGCGCTGGACGCGCATTATCGAGGATTTCCGTTACCTCACCCGCTGGATCGCGCAATATAACCCTGCGCCCCGGGCCAAGCGGAATATCGCCCATCACTACGATATCGACGGTGCGATCTACGATCTTTTCCTCGATTCCGACCGGCAATATTCCTGCGCCTATTTCGAAACGCCCGAGAGCAGCCTGGAAGAGGCCCAGCTCGCCAAGAAACGCCACCTGGCGGCCAAGCTCGACCTTCATGAAGGCCAGAAGGTGCTCGATATCGGCTCGGGCTGGGGCGGGCTTGCCCTCTACCTCGCCCAGAGCGCCCATGTCGACGTCACCGGCATCACCTTGAGCGAGGAACAGCTCAAGGTCTCCCGCGAGCGCGCCGAGAAGAGCGGCCTCGCCCGGTCGGTCAATTTCGAGCTCATCGATTACCGGGCGCTCGAAGGCAAGTTCGACCGCATCGTCTCCGTCGGCATGTTCGAGCATGTCGGCGTGAACCACTACCGCGCTTTCTTCCGGAAGATCTGCAAGCTCCTCGCCGATGACGGCGTTGCGGTGATCCATTCCATCGGCCGTTTCGACGGGCCGGGAACGACAAATCAATTCATCGCCAAGTATATCTTCCCCGGCGGCTATATCCCGGCACTCTCCGAAGTCTTCCCGGCCATCGAGCGGGAACGGCTGATTTCGACAGATGTGGAGATCTTGCGCCTGCACTACGCGATGACCTTGCGCCATTGGCGCCAGCGCTTCCGCGCTTCCTGGCACATCCTCTCGGAACGCTTCGGCGAGAAATTCTGCCGTATCTGGGAGTTCTATCTTGCTGGCTCGGAGACGGCCTTCCGCTATCAGGGCCTGATGGTGTTCCAGATCCAGCTGAGCAAGAATCAGGAGAGCCTTCCCCTTACCCGCGACTATATTTTCGACACCGAGCGGGAATTGCGCGGCACGCCGTCCCAGACGCTCCGGCAACCGGCGGGCACGGCGAAATAGGCTGCGCACTGGATGCGGGACGGAAGAGTTTTCCACCGCCCTGTGTAAAGCGTTGATGACACTCCGCCAGCTCTCTCCGATATGTCGCTTACCCTAGCCAAGGGCTGCTTTTCAGCTAGTGTCCGCAGCATGAGCAACGCACTGATTCTGCCCCGGCAGCCGGCCGAAGAGTCGCCTGAATTCCGCGAGCTGCCGCATAATATCGAGGCCGAACAAGCGCTTCTCGGAGCCATCCTGGTCAATAACGAGGCGTGCGACCGCGTATCGGGGTTTCTGAAGGAGACGCATTTCTTCGAGCCGCTGCACGGCCGCATCTATAGCGCCGCCGCCAAGCTGATCTTTGGCGGCAAGCGCGCCACGCCGATCACCTTGAAGACCTTCTTTCAGAACGAGGATCCGGCCGGCGATGTGACCGTGCCGCAATATCTCGGCCGGCTCGCCGCCAATGCGACCACCATCATCAATGCGGAAGATTACGGCCGCACCATCTACGACCTCGCCGTCCGCCGCGAGCTGATCCAGGTCGGCGAGACCCTGGTCAACACCGCTTACGATTCGCCCATCGACGCCCCGCCCGCATCCCAGATCGAATTTGCCGAGCAGCAGCTCTACGAATTGGCGGAGACGGGCAAATACGGTCAGGGATTCTCTCCCTTCTCCGCCGCCCTCACCGACGCCATCGACATGGCGGCGAATGCCTATTCCCGCGACGGCGGATTGTCGGGCCTCTCCACCGGCTTCGCCGATGTCGACCGCAAGATGGGCGGCCTGCAGGGCTCCGACCTGATCATCCTCGCCGGCCGCCCCTCCATGGGCAAGACGGCGCTCGCCACCAACATCGCCTATCACGTGGCCAAGAGCCACCGGACCGACCCCAACACGGGCAAGGATGCCGACGGCGCCGTGGTCGGCTTCTTCTCCCTGGAAATGTCCTCCGAACAGCTCGCCACCCGTATCATCTCCGAGCAATCGTCGATCTCGTCGGAGCGCATCCGCCGCGGCCGTATCGATCCGGACGAGTTCGACCGCATCGTCGAAGTGGCTCAGGAGCTGCAGAATCTGCCGCTTTATATCGACCAGACCGGCGGCATCACCGTGGCTCAGCTGGCCGCCCGCGCAAGGCGCCTGAAACGCCAGCGGGGCTTGGGCTTCCTGGTGGTGGACTATCTGCAGCTTCTCGCCGGTTCCTCCAGGCGGGCTTCGGAAGGCCGCGTCCAGGAGATCACCGAGATCACCACCGGCTTGAAGGCGCTGGCCAAGGAACTCGAGGTTCCCGTCCTCGCCCTTTCCCAGCTCTCCCGTCAGGTGGAGCAGCGTGACGACAAACGGCCGCAATTGGCTGATCTTCGAGAATCCGGCTCCATCGAGCAGGATGCCGACGTGGTGTTGTTTGTGTTCCGCGAGGAATACTATCTAGAGCGACGCCAACCGCGTGAGGGCACCGAAGAGCACCGCCAGTGGCAAGACGAGATGGAAATCGTGATGGGCAAGGCCGATCTGATCATCGGCAAGCAGCGCCATGGACCGACGGGAACGGTGACGCTCCAGTTCAATCCGGAGTTCACGAAGTTCAGCAATCTGGCGGGCGACGAGCGGCTGCCGGAGCGTTTCGAGTGAGCGAAGAGGCGAAACCCGCCTCGCCGTCCGCCGACGAACCGGACTTGATCGCCGCGGCCCCCGGCCTCATCACCATCGATCTCGACGCCTTGGCGTCCAATTACCGATTCTTGCGGGACCGGGCCGCGCCGGCCGAATGCGCCGCCGTGGTCAAGGCGGACGCCTACGGCCTCGGCATTGCCAAGGTGGCGCCGGTGCTCTGGCGCGAGGGCTGCCATACCTTCTTCGTCGCCACCCCTCAGGAGGCGCAGGTCTTGCGGCAGCTATTGCCCGAGGCCGTCATCTACGTCTTCGACGGGCTGATGCCCGGCACCGCGCCGCTCTTCAAGGCGGCAGGTCTTCGCCCCGTGCTCAATAGTCTGGACGAGATCCGCGAATGGGCTGAATTTTGCCATGCGAGCGGCGAAAGCCTCCCTGCCGGCATCCATATCGATAGCGGCATGAACCGTCTCGGCCTGCCCGAGGCCGAGCTCGATGCGCTTGCGCAGGATCGAGACGGCTTGAAGGCGTTTACCCTCAGCCTGGTGATGAGCCACCTCGCCTGCTCCGACACCCCCGGACACCCGAAAAACGAGGCCCAGCGCGCCCGCTTCGCCGAACTTCGCAAGCGGTTGCCCGAGGCGCCTGCCAGCCTGGCCAATTCCGGCGGCGTCATGCTGGGAACGGGATACCATTTCGATCAGGTTCGTCCCGGCATCGCCCTCTACGGCGGCCAGCCTGCCGGCGGCGATGGGCATCGCTTTGCCAATGTCGTGACCGTGGAGAGCCGCATCCTCCAAATCCGCGAGGCGCCGGCCGGCGATACGATCGGCTATGGCGCCACCCGGCTTATCGACAAACCCGCCCGCATCGCCACCATTGCAGCTGGCTATGCGGACGGCATCTCCTGGGTGCTGTCGGCCGGCGACGGCAAGCCGCCCCTCAACGCCTATCTCGGCCCCTACCCCGCCCCCATCATGGGCCGGGTCTCCATGGATCTGATCACCCTCGACGTAACTGGCATTCCGGAAGAGCACGCCCATCGCGGCGCCCTCGCCCAGCTCATCGGGCCGAAAGTGCCCCTCGAGACCATCGCCCAGTTCGCCAGCACCGTGAATTACGAGATCCTGACCAATCTTTGCCGGCGGGCCGCCCGTCGCTATGTCGGAGGAGACGCTTAACCCCATGGCCAAGCGGTCTCGCAGCTTCGTCTGCCAGGAATGCGGCGCGGTCACCTCCCAATGGGCCGGCAAATGTGTCACCTGCGGCGCCTGGAACTCGATCGTCGAAGAACAGGAAGAACCGGCCCCGCCCGCCACCGCAAACCTCGTCTCCATCAAGGGCGGCAAAGGCCGAAAGGCGAATTTCGAGAGCCTGAAGGCCGAGACCCGCGATGCGCCGCGCATCGAGACGAATCTCGGCGAGTTCGACCGGGTCACCGGCGGCGGCCTCGTGCCCGGCTCCGCCATTCTCGTCGGTGGAGAACCGGGCATCGGCAAATCCACCCTGCTCCTCCAGGTGGCCGCCGCCCTCAGCCAGAACGGTGCCCCCGTCATCTATCTCTCCGGCGAGGAGGCTCCCGCCCAGGTCCGCATGCGGGCCGGCCGGTTGGGGCTGAGCGAGGCTCCCGTCGCCCTCGGCACGGAAACCAACGTCGCCAATATCGTGGCGAGCCTGTCCGACGGCGACACGCCGGCCCTGGTGATCGTCGATTCCGTGCAGACCCTTTGGGCGGAGAATCTCGACGCGGCGCCCGGCACGATCTCTCAGCTCCGCGGCTGTTCATCGGCCCTGATCAGCCATGCCAAGCGCAAGGGCTATTGCCTGGTCCTTGTCGGTCACGTCACCAAGGAGGGGCAGATCGCCGGACCCAAGGTGATCGAGCATATGGTCGACACCGTGCTCTATTTCGAAGGCCAAAGCGGTCATCAGTTCCGTATCCTGCGCAGCGTGAAGAACCGGTTCGGGCCTACCGACGAGATCGGTGTGTTCGAGATGGGCTATGATGGCCTCGCCGAGGTGGAAAACCCCTCCGCCCTCTTTCTTTCCGACCATGAGGAGTTGAGCCCCGGAACCGCCGTCTTCGCCGGCATGGAAGGCACGCGTCCGATCCTGGTCGAGATTCAAGCCTTGGTTGCCCCCTCCTCTCTCGGCACGCCGCGCCGCGCCGTGGTCGGCTGGGATTCCAACCGCCTCGCCATGATCATCGCCGTGCTGGAAGCCCGTTGCGGCGTGCGTCTGTCCGGTCACGACGTCTATCTGAACGTCGCCGGCGGCTTGCGCCTCACCGAGCCGGCCGCCGACCTGCCCGCCGCGGCAGCGCTTCTGTCTTCCCTCACCAACACGCCCGTGCCCGAACACACCGCGCTTTTCGGCGAAGTGAGCCTCACCGGCGCGATCCGCCGGGTCGGTCATGCGGAGCAGCGTTTGAAGGAAGCCGCCAAGCTCGGCTTCTCCCGCGCCATCCTCCCCGCCGGCAACGACGCCCAGACGAACGAAGGCGGGATCGAACGCGTAGAGCTATCGGAGCTCAAGGAGCTGGTCGCCCGCTTCGGTCCCTTCGATAGCGATCCGGAGGCCTGATCGCCCTGCCTTTAGCATCGCAAAGGCCAAAAACCGCCGTATAGCTTTCTTAGGAGCGTTGCCCAGCCGTCCCATTTATGCTTCATGCCCGGGAATCGTGTTAACGTAAAAGCGGTCGGAGGGAGCCACTTTCATGCCAATCTCTTGGCTCGACATCATTCTCATCGTGATCATGCTGATCTCGGGCTTCCTCGCCATGGTGCGCGGCTTCACCCGAGAGGTTCTCTCCATCTTCTCCTGGGCCGTCGCCGCCGTCGCCGCTCTCTACCTGACCCCGAAATACTGGACGGTCATCGAGCCCTATTTCCCGTCCGACACCGCCGCGCAGATCGTCTTCGGCATCGCCGTCTTCATCGTCGTGCTGATCGTCGTGAGCCTGATCACCTTGCGCCTGTCGGACCACGTGCTGGACAGCCGGGTCGGCGCCTTCGACCGCACCCTGGGCTTCCTCTTCGGCCTGGCCCGCGGGTTCCTGCTGGTCGCCATCGTCTTCGTCATCTTCACGGCGCTCGCCAAGGAGCAGCCGGACTGGGTCGAGAACGCCAAGTCCTATCCCCTGCTACAGCAGACCCAGATCGCCATCGAATCGCTGATTCCCCAAAATCCGGAAGCGCATCTTCCCGGCCAATCCGACGACGAGGCCGGTCCGTCCACAGGCGCGCCGGATGCCGGAACGGCCGGGGACGAGGTGCAGCCCGAGGGCGAAACGCCGCCCGAGCCGGCACCTGAACCAACACCCGAGCCGGCGCCTGAGCCCGCGCCCGAGACAGAGACCACGCCGAACGTACAGTAAAGGAAGTCAAAACCTTAGTTGCGTAGCGTCCCGAACCGAAGCCGTGACGAAAGGTCGATGACATCCGGCGCGACGCCGCGCCACATTTAAACCCTTTCGCGAAGAGGCCAGGAACAAGGCGACGAGATACGCGCAGGGGGTCATTGACGCGCCAGCCACGGCTCTTATTTACAAAGGGCGAGACAAGGATAGCCGTGACCCATACTTCAGACGACCAGATCACCGAAGACCATCAAGCGCCTGCGGATTGGTTCGACGCCGATCGGCTCCATGAAGAATGCGGCGTTTTCGGCATCTTCAACCATCCCGATGCCGCCGCTCTGACGGCGCTCGGCCTCCATGCACTCCAACATCGCGGTCAGGAAGGCGCCGGCATCGTCACCTTCGACGGCGAGCGCTTTCATCCCGAGCGGCGCTTGGGCCTGGTCGGCGACCACTTCACCTCCAGCGCCGTCATCGACCGGCTGCAAGGCGACGCGGCCATCGGCCATGTGCGCTACTCCACCTGCGGCGATCACGTGCTGCGCAACGTCCAGCCCCTCTTCGTCGATCTCGATTCCGGCGGTTTTGCCCTGGCCCATAACGGCAATCTCACCAACGCGCTCACCTTGCGCGAGCAGCTCATCCGCCAAGGCGCCATCTGCCAATCGACCTCCGACACCGAAGTCATCCTCCATCTGGTGGCGCGCAGTCAGAAGGGCGAGTTCATCGAGCGCTTCGTCGAAGCGCTTCTCCAGGTCGAAGGCGCCTACGGGCTCGTCGGCCTCACCAACAAGAAGATGGTCGGCGCCCGCGATCCCTTCGGCATCCGCCCGCTGGTCCTGGGCAAGCTCGGCGACGCCTGGGTGCTGGCATCCGAGACCTGCGCCCTGGATATCATCGGCGCCGAATTCGTCCGCGACGTCGAGAATGGCGAGATCGTCGTGGCCACCCGGGACGAGAACGGCAACACCCGACTCGAGAGCCATCGCTTCGTACCGAAATACGACCCTCGTCTCTGCCTCTTCGAATATGTCTATTTCTCCCGCCCCGATTCCATCGTGGGCGGGCATTCCGTTTATGACGTCCGGAAAGAGATGGGCCGGCAGCTCGCCCTCGAGGCCAGCGTCCCCGCCGATGTCATCGTGCCGATCCCCGATTCCGGCGTGCCCGCGGCCATCGGCTATAGCCAGGAATCCGACATTCCCTTCGAATTCGGCATCATCCGCAATCACTATGTCGGCCGCACCTTCATCGAGCCGGAGCAGCAGATTCGCCAGCTCGGCGTGAAGCTGAAGCACAGCGCCAATCAGGCGCGCATCAAGGGCAAGCGCATCATTCTCCTCGATGACAGCCTGGTGCGCGGCACCACCTCGGTGAAGATCGTGCAGATGATGCGCGATGCCGGAGCCGCCGAGGTTCATATGCGGGTCTCCTGCCCGCCCATCCGCCACCCGGATTTCTACGGCATCGACACGCCGGAGCAGGAGAAGCTCCTCGCCGCCACCCATACGGTGGAGCAGATGCGCGAGTTCATCGGCGCCGACAGCCTCGCCTTCCTCTCCGTGGACGGCATGTATCGCGCCCTCGGCTACGAAGGCCGCGACAACGACCACCCCCAATTCACCGATCACCACTTCACCGGCGAATACCCCACGCGGCTGCAAGACCGCGAAGGCCCGCCCCTTCAGAAGCAGCTCTCCTTCCTCGCCGAAGTCGGCTAAAGAATGTCGGCTAAGGCTTGACTGCTCCCGCCAACCATCTGCGCCTCAAGGACCGCATCGCGCTCGTCACCGGAGCCTCCCGGGGCATCGGCCGCGCGGTGGCCGAGGCTTACGCAGCCGAAGGCGCTCATGTGCTGTTGCTCGCCCGCAAGCAGGAGAGCCTGGAGCCCGTGGACGATGCGATCCGTGCAAAGGGCGGCACGGCGAGCCTGATCCCCCTCGATCTCGGCAGCGGCACGCAGATCGACGGTCTGGGGCCGGCGCTCTATGAGCGCTTCGGCCGGCTGGATATCTTCGTCGCCAATGCCGGCGTGCTCGGCGGTCTCTCGCCCTTGGCCCATATCCAGACGCCCAACTGGGAGCGGGCCATGGCCATCAACGTCAACGCCAATTGGCGCCTGATCCGCACCCTCGACCCGCTGCTCAGGCGCTCCGATGCCGGCCGGTGCATTTTCGTGAGCTCCGGCGCCGCCAGAAGCGCCCGTGCCTATTGGGGGCCCTATTCCGTCTCCAAGGCGGCCCTGGAGGCTCTCGCCCTCACCTATGCCAACGAAACTCGGGAAACGCCCATCAGGGTAAATATCCTCGATCCCGGCGCGACCGCCACGGCCATGCGCGCCGAAGCCTATCCCGGCGAGGATCCGGCCACCCTGAAAAGCCCGGAAAGCCTGGCCGATAGCTTCGTCAAGATCGCCGAGCCAGCTTGGACCGAGACCGGCCAACGCCTCAAAGCCCCTTTCTAATGAGTTGAATTCGCAGCTGGTTTGGCGACATTTTAGGCAGCGCATTTTGTCGCGGAAGGCTGTTATATCGCCACGGCTTGGCCTAGATTCAGACTTCATTAAGCAGGCTGTTCCATGAGGGAAGACAAGGCAATTTCGCCGTCTTGAGGGAACGGAGCCATCATGATCGAGACGAAGAAGGCGCCGACTCGAACAGCGCCCACCAGCATCTTCATCGGCTTGTCCGCAGTGTTTCTGCTGGCATCTTCCGCATCCGCTCAACAGGCCTGCACCACTACGGATACGAGCGGCTGCATCGCCGTGCCGGGCATGAGCCAGGATATGCTCAAGAGCCGATTCGGCCGGACGCTTTCGACGAATCCGGGACAGGGCCGCGTCACCAATCGGCTGAACACCGATCACTGGACGCCTGACGGCAATGTCAAAACCCCCTTCAACGTGCAAGACGCCGGAAACGGCACGAAGCTCGAGACGAGCCTGCACGAATGGCGCGCCGCCCTCACCGACGCGGAACGCAAACGCCTGCAAGAGGCGAAGGAGAAGGGCGAGGACCTGAAGCTGCCGGAACCGGTCCGGCACGCAGCGCCGCCCGTCGATGTCTGGGTGAGCAGCCAAACCCGCTCCCTCGATGCGGGCGGAGACGTCAGACGCCGCGGCGATGCGGTCACCACCTATGTCGGCGCCGATTATCGTGTGAATTCAGACGTGCTTGTCGGCGGCATGGTCCAGGCCGACGAAGCCCAGCAGCATGTCGAAGGCGCGTCCGAGGAGGTCATAGGCAAGGCCTATATGGCCGGTCCGTATGCGGCCTATCGGGTCACCGACAAGGTGATCGTCGACGCCAAAACTCTTTGGGGACAATCTCAGGATGTGGCCCGCACGGGCGAGGATGCCGCGCGCTACGCCACCAACCGCTCCCTGAGCCAGGCGCGCGTCAGCGGCAATTGGGGCATCAAGAATCTGCAGCTGACGCCTTCCGGCGCCGTCACCCATATCACCGAAGACGGCAACATCCCCGTGGCGGGTGTCGATGCCGGACGGATCGACGAGACCCGGGTCTCCATCCGGCCGGAGATCAAGCGTCCTTTCCAGGCCGGCGAAGACAAGAAGATCGAGCCCTTCGCATATTTCGAAAGCAGTCTCAACGTGGACGAAGCGGACTTTACCAACGCCGCCCCCACCAACAGGGTCGGCGGCGGAGTCGCCTTGACCAAGACGGACGATTACAGCATCCGCGCCACGGCCGATTATACGGACACCATGAATTCCGAGCTCGATCCGTCGGTCGCGGGCCGCTTCTCGGTCAACGTGCCCCTCGGCAACAAGCCGTAGCCTGACCGCCCACGAACGTTTTAATCGCTTTCTTCCGTATGGAGCACGAGTCCGTCATAGGCTGGCTCGATGGTCTCCGGTAGCTCCTGCCGCAGCGTTTCGTAATCGAGATCGATATGCATATGGGTCAGCACCGCCCTGGCCGGCTTGATCCGGTCGATCCAGCTTAACGCCTCCTCGAGGCTGAAATGGCTGGGATGGGGCGCCGGCCGCAGCGCATCCAGAATCCACACATCGAGACCTTGCAGGAACGGCAGACTCTCCTCCGGCAGATCGCTCACATCCGGCGAATAGGCGATGCCGCCGAAGCGATAGCCGATGCTGTGGGTCGATCCATGTTGCTGGAGATAGGGCAGCACGGCGATGTCGCCCCCTGCCCCCGAGACAACGAAGACCTCCCCCGGTGTGATCTCCGTGGAGTTCAGAATCGGCGGATATTCGCTTCCCGGCGGCGTCTCGAAGCAATAGTCGAAGCGCCGCCTCAGCACCGCACCGGTTTCCGCGTCGTGATAGACATGCACCCGGCTTTTGCCGTTGAAGGCGATCATCCTGAGATCGTCGATGCCGTGGGTGTGGTCGGCATGGTCATGGGTATAGAGCACCCCATCCACCCAGGAGACGCCGGCATTCAGCATCTGCTGGCGGAGATCCGGCGAGCTGTCGACCAGCACCGTGGTCTTGCCGGCATCGCTTTCCTTCTCGACCAGGAGCGAGCACCGCAGCCGACGGTTTTTCGGATTGTCGGGATCGCAAGCGCCCCAGACCCCGCCGATCCGGGGTACGCCGCCGGACGTGCCGCAGCCGAGAATCGTGATTTTCAAGCTCATGGATAAAACCGGCGGGATCTAAGCCGCATCGGTATTGCGGCCGGCCGCCTGACGCGGAACCTTGGAAAAGAGGCGGAAGAAGTTGTCGCTCGTGATCCGGCCGATTTCCTCTTCGCTGAGGCCGCGCAGCTCGGCGAGCTTCGCCGCCGTATGCACCACCCGGGCCGGTTCGTTGATCTTGCCGCGATAGGGCTCCGGCGAGAGATACGGCGCATCCGTCTCCACCAGCAGCCGGTCGATGGGCGCCTCGGCGAAGATCTCCCGCAACGCATCGGACTTCTTGAAGGTCAGCACGCCTGACGCCGACAGATAGCCGCCCAGCGCCAAGCCGCGCCTGGCAAGGTCGGGGCCCGCCGTGAAGCAATGCAGCACGAAGGGAAAGGCGCCCTTTTCGCTCTCCTCCTCCAGGATCGCCGCCACGTCGTCATCCGCCTCCCTGGCATGAATCACCAGCGGCAGGCCGGTCTCCCGCGCCGCGGCGATATGGGTGCGGAATCCTTGTGCCTGCGCCTCCACCGGCGAGTTGTCGTAATGATAGTCGAGCCCCGCCTCGCCGATCGCCACCACCTTGGGATGCTCGGCAAGCCCGGCGAGCTCCTCCGCCGTCACATCCAGCTCCTCCTGGGCGTTGTGGGGATGGGTTCCGACGGAGCAGAAGACTTGCGGGTGTGCCTCGGCGATGGCGCGGATCTCGTCGAACCGCTTCACCCGCGTGGAGATGGTCACCATCAGATCGACGCCGGCCCCGGCCGCGCGCTGCAACACTGCCTCACGCTCCTCGGCAAGGCCTTCGAAATCCAGATGGCAATGGCTGTCGATCACATGCATGGGAAGCTCACTCTGCCTGGGCCGGCATCTCGTAGCGCGGGAAGATGCCTTCAGGTGTGGGAAGCGAGACGCCCGCCGTCAACCGCCCAGGCTCGCCCAGCGCCGCAAAGTCGCGCTCATCCTCGGACACTGCAAGCTGGTCCAAGAGCCTCGCCGCAGCGACCGGGATCACCGGCTGGGCCAAGATCGCGACCTGACGCAGAACCTCCGCCGTCACATAGAGGATCGTCTCCATGCGCGCAAAATCGGTCTTACGCTTCGCCCAGGGCTCCTCGCCCGCGAAATAGCGGTTCGCATCCGCCACCACGCTCCAGATCGCTTCCAGCGCACGGTGGGGCGCGAAGCAATCCATCGCCTCGTCGACCCGGGCGCCCAACGTATCCACCGCCAGCAGGATCGCCTCGTCTTCGTTCGTGAAGCCCGTGGCGGGCGGCAGCTTGCCTTCGCAATGCTTGGCGATCATGGAAAGCGAGCGCTGCGCCAGATTGCCGAGATCGTTGGCGAGATCGGCATTGATCCGCGTGGTGATCGCCTCTGACGAGTAGTTGCCGTCCTGACCGAACGGCACCTCCCGCAGCAGGAAATAGCGCACCTGATCGACACCGAACTCTTCCGTCAGCGTGAACGGGTTCACCACATTGCCGAGGGACTTCGACATCTTGACCCCGCGATTGTTCACGAAGCCGTGGCCGAACACCGTCTTCGGCAGGGCGATGCCCGCCGACATCAGAAAGGCCGGCCAGTAGATGGCATGGAACCGCACGATATCCTTGCCGATGATATGCGCATCGGCCGGCCAGAACTGCTTGAACTGCGCGCTCTCCTCGTCGGGAAAGCCCACCCCCGTCAGATAGTTGGTGAGCGCATCGACCCAGACATACATGACATGCTTCGGGTCGCCAGGCACCGGCACGCCCCAATCGAAGCTGGTGCGCGACACCGAGAGATCCCGCAAACCGCCCTTCACGAAGCTCACCACCTCGTTCCGCCGGGTCTCGGGTCCGATGAAGCCCGGATTGGCCTCGTAATGGGCGAGCAGCTTGTCCTGATAGGCGGAGAGCCTGAAGAAGTAGCTGTCTTCCTCAACCCACTCCACGGGGGTCCCTTGCGGCGAGAGCTTTTGACCGTCTTCCTCGGTCAGCTCGTCCTCGTCGTAATAGGCCTCGTCCCGCACCGAATACCAGCCGGCATAAGTGTCGAGATAGATGTCGCCATTGTCGGCCATGCGCTTCCAGAGCTCGGTCACCGATTTCCAGTGCCGCTCCTCGCGCGTGGTGATGAAATCGTCATTGGAGCAGTTCATGGCGGCGACAAGCTCCCGGAAGCGCGGCGTATTCCGGTCCGCAAGCTCTGCTGGGCTCACACCTTCCGCCTTCGCCGTCTGCACCATCTTGATGCCGTGCTCGTCGGTGCCGGTCAGGAAATAGACCTGCTTGCCCTGTAGCCGCTTGTGCCGCGCAAACGCATCCGTCGCGATCGCCTCATAGGCGTGTCCCATATGAGGCTCGCCGTTGGGATAGGAGATCGCCGTGGTGATGTAATAGGAATCTTTGCCAGACATGGCGGGAGACATAGCCGTGCGCCCGTCCCCCCGCAAGCATTCGAAGGTTTGGGCTTAACGGTTTTCCCGCCCTGCCAGGCTTTGCAGCCGCGAGAAGCTCTCCAACACCAGAACGCCTCGATCCAGATTGAGACCGAGCGTCTCGTCATGGGCCTTGCCGATCGCCTCCCAGGCATCCGCCCAGCGGCCCAGATCGCGTTCCGCCACGAGCTTGGCGGCCAGCGCGCTTTCCGACCCTTGCGTGCCTTGCCCGGTCGCCCGCGCCCGGATCAGCCGTTCCATCAACCCCAGCAACAGGGCGAAGAACAGCTCGAGCTGCTCCGTATTGCCCGCCGCGCCGAGCTTCTCTGCCTTGCCGTGCAGCCACGCCATATCGAGGGACGGAAGCTGACGAAACGCATCGAGAATCTCGTCATAGAGCGCGATCCCCTCCCCGCCCGACAGCACCAGCGCCCGGCGCACGCTGCCCTCGCTCAAGCCGATCGCCGTTGCGAGGGTCTCCCCGTCGATTTCGGTTTCGGCGCCGGCGAAGGCTTGTCTGGCGGCGCTCTCGACAGCCTTCTCGTCGAGCGGATGAAGCCGCAAGGATTGGCAGCGAGAGCGGATGGTCACCGGCAGCCGCCCTTCCGCCGTCGCCACCAGCAGAAACACCGTCTTCTCCGGCGGCTCTTCCAGCCCCTTCAGAAGCGCGTTCGCTGCATGGGCATTGAGCTCCTCCGCCCGGTCGACGATCACCACCCGCCAACCGGCCTGGGCCGCCGTGCCGCCCAGAAACGAACGCAGCCGCCGCACCTCGTCCACGCCGATCCATTGGGAATAGCGCTTGGTCTTCTCGTTATAGGAGCGATTGAGGATCAGCAGATTGGGATGGGCGCGTCCGGCAACCTGATGGAAGAGCGGGCTTTCCGGATCCTGAGACGCCACGCCGGGATCTTCATGGCCAAGAACCGTGCGGGCAAGACGATAGGCCAGCGTCGCCTTGCCGATCCCCTCCGGACCCGAGATCAGCCAGCCATGATGCAGCCGCCCCTCATCCAATGCGCGCTCGAACTGCTCACGCGCCGCATCGTGACCGTAGAGCCGTACCGTCTCGCGCGGGGCCGGAAACCCGCTGAGGCGGTCGGGTTCCTCGGTACGGGTTTTCGCCTCCACCGCCGCCATCAGGCACCGAGCCGTTCCGTCACGGCTTCCCAGATATCCTCCGCCACAATCTCTTCGTCCTGCGATGCATCGATCACCACGCAGCGTTCCGGCTCTTCCTCGGCGATGTCGAGAAAGCCCTGACGCACCCGGTCATGCAGGAAGAGTTGCTCCTGCTCGAACCGATCCGCCTCTTCATCCGCGCCGCGCCGGGCATTGGCCCGCGCCATGCCTTCCTCGGGATTTATATCGAGGATCAACGTGAGATCGGGAATGAGATCGCCGACCGTCAGCCGCTCGAGCGAGGCGATAACCTGCCTGGAGAGCCCGGCCATGGCTCCTTGATAGGCCCTTGTGGAATCGATGAACCGGTCGCAGACCACCCATTTCCCATCCGAAACCGCCGCTCCGATCTGACTGTCGATGTGATCTTTCCGGGCAACCGCGAAAAGCAGCGCTTCGGCGAAGGGACCGTATTTGGAGACCTTGCCGGAGAGCAGCGCCTCGCGAATCGCTTCCGCCCCCGGCGAGCCGCCGGGCTCTCGCGTCGCCACCACACGACGCCCGGCCCGCGCCAGCCGGGTCGCCAAGATCTCGGCCTGGGTGGATTTGCCGGACCCCTCGCCTCCTTCGAGTGTGATCAATCGTCCGTTGTCGAACCGCATCAGAAGAAAACCTTGCCGCACATCAAAGGGCCCAGCCGAAGGCGAGCACGAACAGGGAATCGAGCCCCTGCCAGGCGAAGCTCGAAGGCGCGATATCTTCGCCCGCATAAAGCGGGATTTCGTTCTTCGTCTTCAGCTCCACGCCTTCCACTCGCAGATAGCCCAGATGGTCGCCCTTCTTCACCGGCGCCTTCACCGGGCCCTGATAGGCAATGGTCGCCGTCACCTGCGGATCGTCGGAGATCGGCAGCAGCACGTCGATATCGCCCTTGCCGACCAGCGGCACGTAATGCTTCTCGCCGCCCCATACCAATGCACGGCTCACCTTTTCCCCCGCGTTGAAAAGCCGGTAGCGCTTGAAGTGCTTATAGGCCCATTGGATGATCTTGCGTGCCTCTTCCTCCCGGTCGTTCTTCGAGCTCAATCCGCTCACCACGACATTGACCCGCCGCCCTTTATGATCGGCGCTCGCAACCAGCCCATAACCCGCATCTTCGGTATAGCCCGTCTTCAGCCCATCCACCCCGAGTCCTTCATCGAGCAACGGATTGCGGTTGCGGAACGTATAGCGAGTGAATTCGAAGGTCGGCTGACCGAAATAGTGATAATATTCGGGATATTCGGTGCGAAGATATTCCGCCAGAGTCGCGATATCCCGCGCCGTCATCACATGGCCGTCTGCCGGAAGACCCGTCGTATTCTCGAAGTGGGAATGGGTAAGCCCGATTTCCTTCGCGTAGTCGTTCATCATCTTCACGAAGGCTTCTTCGGAACCGGCAATTCCTTCCGCCAGGATCAGACAGGCATCGTTGCCCGATTGCACCGTGATGCCCTGGATGAGCTGATCGACGGTCACCTTGGAATGGATCGGTGCGAACATGGCCGAGGTGCCCGACGGTGCCCCGCCCGTCCGCCAGGCATGCTCGCTGACGGTGAATTCCTGATCGAGCTTGATGCGCCCCGCTTTCAGCTCACGGAACACCACGGCAAGCGTCATCAACTTGCTCATGCTCGCCGGCTTCATCTGGGTGTCGGCGTTCTTCTCGAACAGGACGATGCCCGTGTCGGCTTCCACCAGGATGGCGTATTTCGCATCCGTGGCGAACTCCACGGCCATCGCGGGGAACGATATCAGGTTGGCACCGACCATCGCCGCGAGCGCAACTATGGCGCCCGCCGCCCTGGATCTCGCGGCAAAGAACTGAAAAACCTGTCGGAACCCCGGGTATGGCGACATGGGAACGCTGGACTGTGATGGAATGGAGCCGCGCGCCCTCCGGCAGCCCTTAACCCTACTATCGAGGCCCGGCCCGGGAAAATCAATCGACGACGCTGATGGGATCACCCTGCCGAGAGCCTCAATCGGAGACCACCCGCGCGCCGGAATAGCCCGCGGCCGCCACTTGCGCGCGCGCCGCCTCCGCGGACGGCCGATCCCGGAAGGGCCCGACCTGCACCCGGTAATAGACGGAGCCGTTCACCGTGACCGGTGCGACATCGACCGTTCCGACATCGCCAAGCCGCCGATGGGCCTGCATCGCATTCTCCTGCACGGAGAAGGATCCCGCCTGAATCATATACCCGCCCGCCGGGGCTTGCGCCGGGGGCCTTGCGGGAGCCTGGGTCGCGGCCAATTGCGGAGCCGGGGCCGGTGTCGTGGACGGTTTTTGGACAGGCGCCGGGACCGATTTCGGCAGGCTTCCCACGGCCATAGGTTCGGCCATGCGTCCGGCCGCGGCCGGCGTCTTGTCGTTCGAGGCGTAATGCCGCCACTGCTGCTGGGCTAGGAAACGCCGCTCGAAACTGTCGTCGCCGCTGATCGGCGCCGGTCCCATATAGGTGACCTGCACATTCGCCACGCCATGCTTCCGATAGCCCAAGGCATCGGCTGCCCGGCTGGAGAGATCGATGATCCGATTGTTGGAGAACGGCCCTCGATCGTTCACCCGCACCACCAAGGTGCGGCCATTGGCGAGATTGGTGACCCGGACATAGGACGGCAGCGGCAAGGTGCGATGGGCCGCCGAAAGCCGGTTCATATCGTAGATTTCACCGTTCGCGGTACGGCGGCCATGGAACAGCTCGCCATACCAGGAAGCGACGCCCTTCTCGCGATAGGAATTGACCTCTTGCGGCTTGTACCAGCGGCCGGCGACCTTGTAGGGCTGGCCGACCACCCGGCGCCCGCCGCCCTTCGGCACGGGCTGGCCGAGGGGAATCACCCGCGGTCCCAGCTTTTCGCCGTTTCCGCTTTCGCCGCAGCCATTCAGACCGACGGCGAGGCCGAAAACCGCAAGCAAGGCAAGGAAAAGCCGCGCCGATGCCGGAAACTGCACGGAAATCCGTGTCCCGGCCACGCGCGCCGCGCAATTGGGCAAGCCCACCCGTTTCAATTTTGACCCCGTCTACGCAGATACTGACGACGCTTGTGCGCGCCAACGGGCGAGACGCGGTGTTGCGCCTCCCGAGCACCTTGTCCATCAGTGTCTCAAGACGATTGAAAAAGCCTTAAACCGCGTTAACCAAACCCAGGTGCCCCCAATGTCCCGAAACTGAACAAACCGCGTGATCTTGCGGCCACAAACGGCAGAAACAGCACATAACGCTACATGCCTCTCCTTGCTGGTTTTTCAGGCCTCCGGTAGTTTCAAATCATCGATGAGGGCTGGGTAACAAGTAATGCGGGCTGGGTACCACTATCTGGCAGCCATTATGGCTGCCTTCTGTGTTGTCTTGGGTGGCAGCATTCCCGCGCTCGCCGCCTCGTCAACCGTGGCCAAAGCCGAACCCCTCACCCCCGAACAGATCGAACGCCGCCGCCAGGCCATGCTAGTGGAGATGATGGCGCGGCCCAACGATCTCGATCTCGCCTTCGAATATGTGAAGCTCTCCAAGATGGTCGGCGACCTGGAAGGCGCCGTCTCCACCCTGGAGCGTATGCTGATCTACCAGCCCGACACGCCGCAGATCCAGCTCGAGCTCGGTATTCTCTATTACCAGCTCGGCGCCTACGAGGTGTCCCGCAACTATCTGGAGCAGGCGCGGGTCAATCCGGCCACCCCGCCGGAGATCTCCCAGCAGGTGCAGATCTATATCGAGCAACTCGACGTCACCGCCGATCCGCCGCCCTTCTCCGGCTCCGTTTACAGCGCCATCCGCTGGGAGAGCAACGCCAATACCGGCCCGGCCAACAACACGGTGACCCTGAACGGCATCGACTTCACCCTCGACGATCAGGCGGTGGGACGGTCGGGCTGGAGCAACCTGACCATCGGCAACCTGCACTATTCCCATGATCTGGAGCGCCAGGGCGATACGATCGAGTTCGACTTCCTGACCTACAATTCCTGGTATTTCGACGACGCCCTGCAGGATATCGACCTGAACTTCTTCGAAGCCACCCTGGGTCCGAGCTTCAACCTGAAGCGATGGGGCATGCCCAAGAGCCGCGGCTATGTCTATGCCATCGGCGACCTCGCCTATCTCGGCAACGACTACTATTTCGGCGCGCCGGGCGCAGGTATCCGCTTCACCACCTTCGCCGCCGAGCGCAGCTTCCTCGATGCGCGCATCGAGACCCGCGTGCGAGAATTCAACGATACCGCCGAGATCCCGACCGCAAGCCTGCGGGACGGTCCGCAGACCCGCTTCGGTCTCACCTATTCCTACATCCTCTCGCCGGGGCTGGTGCTCACCACCCAAGGCTACGCTCAGCGCGAGGAGCTGGATGCGGATTTCTACTCGAACTGGGAGGTCGCGCTCTCCGGCGGCGTGGCCTGGACCTTCGCCAACCCGCTCTGGACCGGCCGTTATCCCTGGACCTGGCAGATCGGCGCGGGCGTGATCCGGCGCACCTACGATTCGCCCGACCCGACGATCGACGTCACCGAGACGGAAGAGGACACCACCTTCTGGGGCCGCACGGCGCTGATCCTGCCGGTCGCCGAGACATGGGCGGTGATTCCCCAGGTCGAATACCGGGATCAGGCCTCCAACTACGACATCCGGGCTTTCGACGATCTCAGCCTGATCGTCGGCATCCAGAAGACGTTCTGAGGTCCGCCATGGCGATTGGAAGGAGAATCAGACGCGCGCCCATGCTACCCTACCTTGCAGTGGCAATCGCGAGCCCCTATCTGATGCCCAGCCGAGGACGGGAGGGGATCATCATGGGTCGAGACTGGAAGCCCGCGCGGAATGCGTGGAAAGCGCCTCTCGCGGCGCTCGCCCTTTGCGCCGTGCTCACACTTCCCAGCGATGCGTCCGCCAACAAGGTCGGCGTCGCCGCCGCCGTGCAACCCGACGCCTTCTCCGGCGGCAAGCAGATCAAGATCGGCAAATCCATCTTCTATAACGAGCGCATCAACACCAACAGCGAAGGCCTGGTGCAGGTGCTGCTGGTCGACGGCTCGACCTTCACCGTCGGCCCCGGCTCCGATCTGGTGATCGACAAATTCGTCTACGACCCGTCCAAGGATCAGGGCGAGATCGCCGCCTCCTTCTCCAAGGGCGTGGTCCGATTCGTCGGCGGCAAGATCTCCAAGAACCCCGACAGCGTCACCGTGAAGACCCCCGCCGGCGCGCTCGCCATCCGCGGCGGCATGTTCCAGGGCGCCATCAACAGCAACGGCACCATCTTCTCGTTTCTTTACGGGGATCAGATGGTCCTGACCGGCACCAACGGCCGGGTCCATCGCGTCTATCAGCCCGGTTATACCCTCGACCTCACCGGCGGCGCCCCCCGCATCCGTCCCACCACGGCGGCCGACACCCAAATGATCATGCAATCCCTGCGCGGCAGAGGCCGGGCCGTCGCAGGCGGCCAGGGCGGCAATGGAAATGGCGAAGGCGGCGACGGGACGGGCGGCAACAGCCAGAACCAGCGCGCGCGCAACAACTCCCTCGATCCGTTCCAGAACGTCGAGACCATCGTCACCGACGCAACGACCACGATCATCAACCAGCAGATCCAGGATCAGCTGAACAAAGACAATACGCCGCCCCCCACCCCGCCGGATGGC
This sequence comes from Methyloligella sp. ZOD6, assembly GCA_050110875.1. Taxonomy (GTDB): domain Bacteria; phylum Pseudomonadota; class Alphaproteobacteria; order Rhizobiales; family Methyloligellaceae; genus Methyloligella. Next base: position 168,090 of record CP188828.1, on the reverse strand, counting down.
CCACCGACACCCGAGCCGCCTGAATCGCCCAATTATTACGGCTTTGCCGGCGGCGTCATGTATTCCGACGAGCCTCAGTCGGGATTCAGCAGCGTCGTGCTTTCAGAATCGCTAGCCGATTTCCGCTTTACTCAGAACGATGACGGAAGCGGCGTCGGCCGGCTGGTGCTTCGCGATACGCTTGGAGAAGATCCTGCGGTTAACCGCTATGAGTTCGATTTCGCCAGCGAGGGCGACTTCGCCTACGCTCCCACGCAAGTGATCGTGTACGACAATAACGGCCAACCTTATGCGGAGAACTTCGCCACCACCTCGGTGGCCCAGGGGCAAGGCTTCTGCAATGACTGCAACTTCATGAAATGGGGTGCGGTTACGGGCTCGGTCGCTTTCGGGAGCACCGGCGACCCGGACCAATATATCGACGAGTTCACCCCCGCCTTTTGGATTGCCTCCAACAAGCTGACCTCACCGGTTCAGCTCGATAATCTGCAAGCCCAAGGCGCGACAGCTCAATATGCGGGTGGCGTGATCGGGAGTGTCGTGAACTACAGCCAGCAGGGCGTAGACCGGTATTCTACCGTCGGGACGTTCGACATGGATTGGAGTTTCGCCCAGCGCTCCGGTCAAATGAATATGAACTTCGATGGCCGGCAGTTCGGTGGACCCATGAATCAAGTCGGCCAACAGAACATGTTCACGGGCAATCTGGCCGATCAGTCCACAGTACCCACTCTCACGGGCACGGCTCACGGAGCTTTCGCCAACCGCAACGGCATCCCGGCCGGTGGATTGATTGGCAATTGGGGGGTCCGGAGCCCGAACTACCGCGCAGGCGGCATCTTCGCGGGAACCGGCACCCCGATCCCCGGCCAGTAGCAAAGGTTCAACCGACAGCCCCTCCCCCGCTTGTGACGACCGCGCTTTAGCGTCTACGCTTTCCTCCCGAACTCTATCGATCCCTCTCCGTTTAATAGAGAGCGATCAGAAGGAGGTTAGCGCGATGCCTATGTTGAAAGTCATCGAGGTTCTGGCGGAATCCAACAAGAGCTGGGAGGACGCCGCCCAGAACGCCGTCGCCCAGGCCGCGGAGTCCGTGCGCAATATTAAATCCATTTATATCGAGAACCACGAGGCCACCGTGGAAGGCGGCAAGATCCAGAAATACCGGATCAACGCCAAGATCTCCTTCGTTCTCGGAGACTAGACGGCAAACGCAGCATCTGCGATCGGCGAAAGCCTTCTGGCGCGGCGTGAGTCCTTGCGGTACAGCAAGGATCCCGCCCGCCCAACAAGAAAGCGCGCCTGGTCGAGTCTGCAATGCCGCGAAATCTCCGCGCCGTTCTCCTCAACGATACCGCGGCCAAGGGCCATCACGGCTGCACCCTGGTCAATCGCCAGCTCGAAGCCCTTGCCGGTGAAGCCGGGATCGAGATCGTCCGCACTCTGCCCCTCACCGCGCCCTGGGATCAGATCGCGCGTGACCCATACGATCTGATCCTGGTCAACGGCGAAGGAACCCTGCACCACGACACCAAGGGCGCCCACGCCATCGGCGCCATCGGCGCCTGCGCCGGCGAGACGGGACGGCCCGCCTTTCTCGTCAATTCGATCTGCCAAGCCCTGCCGCCCTCGGTGGGAGCGGCGCTGAAGGGATTCCGCGGCATCTGGGCCCGCGACCGCTACAGCCAGCAATGTTTCGCGGAGTTCGGCATCGAGGCGGGCTACGCCCCGGACCTCACCCTCACCTACACGGCGCCCGAGCGCCCGCGCGAGCGCGACATCCTCTTCATCACCGATTCCAGCATGGGTGGTGCGACCGCGGCGCTGTTCCAGCTCTCTCGAACGATCCCCCATGCGCGCTTCCTGCCCTTGCGCAGCCGCCCGCCGCAAGGCCGGGCTCCGCTGAACCGGGAGAGGATTCGCTATGGGGTCAGGAGGCTTGCCGCGCGCATCCACCCGAACCCCATCTACCGGGCCCGCTATCGGGACATCGTGGAAGGGTTCGACGACTTCATCGCCCTGCTTCAGGAACAGGCCGGGTTTCTGCTTGCCGGGCGCTTCCATGCCGTCTGCATCGCCCTCGACCTTCAGATCCCCTTCTTGGTGATTCCCACGAACTCCTGGAAGGTGGAGGCCCTGCTCGAAGAGGTCGGCCTGTCCCACCGGCTGCTGTCCGATGTCGATGACTTCGCCGAACGGACGGCAGACCTGCCCCCATCGCGCATCGCCCCCTATACGGACGAGGAACGCGCCAGCATCGAAAAATTCAAGGCGATGGCCCGGGCGGAAAACAAGGCGCTGTTCAAACAGATCGCCGACCGCGTGGAGCCTCGGCGTTAGCCGCAGCGCCGCTCGAGCGCGCCTCCAAAGGCGAGAATGTTCGCGTCGGAAACGCAGGCGATCGTGAGTCTCACCAGAGCATGCGCAGGCCGGCGGTTCCGTGCACGATCTCGTGCCTGTCGCCGTCGACAT
>CP188828.1:160832-165568 GCA_050110875.1 Methyloligella sp. ZOD6 | reverse complement strand
CGCCATGGCCGGCAGCACCGCATAGGCGGAGGTCTCGGGCCGGTAGAGCGGGATCAGCGGACCGCCGTGCCCGCCTCCGTTGTCGGAACCCTGCACATGGCTCGCCAGATACCAGCTCTGCGCCTCTGCCGGCGAGCCGGAGCCCCGCCGCAGCACATATTGATAGGGGCCGGCCGCCACCGGCCCGGTGAGCGAAAAGGCGCTCGCGCTCGTGGTCGCACCGTTCTGCGCAACCACCACCGGAATGCCGTTGCCGGAGGTCACCCCGCCGGGGCCGTTCAGATTGATTACCTGAACGCCGGTCCGACCCCTGGCAGAGCCGCCGTCCAGCACCAGCTGGTCCGTGGGCGATGCATTCCCGGCGAGCACCGATTCGATCTCCAAGCGGCCGCCGGAGCCCACATAATTGCCCGTGACGGTGAGCGTGCCGATCGAATTGCCCGGCGCCACCGTCCCGCGATTGACAACACCGGCGCTGATCATGCCGATGCCCGCAAGCGTGCCGCCGCTCTGAACCGTCACATCGCTGGTGATGGAGCCGTTCACCGCAAGCGTGCCGCCGGAGATCGTGGTGGGGCCGGTATAGCTATGCTCGCCGGGCAGGATGGTGGTGCCGGCGATCTGATTGACAGCGCCGTCGCCGGACATGATAGGCGTGAAAACGTAGCGTGTGCTCGTGTGGTTGAAATTGATCGCACCGGTGCCGGCGCCGAATTGGATAGCGCTTGTCTCGACGATGCCGGGCGCTTTGGCTGGATCGCCTGGCGCCGCGCCGATATTCAGGGTGCCAGTGCTACCGGCATTATTCGCGATGACCAAGTTGCCACCGACCTCCACCCGCCCTTCATCCGCCACGGTGAGCGTGCCGGCACCGCTACTGCCGACTGTCAATTGTTGTCCTACATTCCAAAGTGAATTGGTCCCCGAGATAGTCGCGGTACCAATTCCTAAATCGCCGACATATCCCTCACCGTCTGTTATCAGCACGCCGCCGCTCGTCACATTCAGCGTCCCGCTGCTGGTAGCACCTTGGGCAATATAAAAATAGCCGCCGTTGGTCGTAACAACAGAACCGCCATTGGAAATGTTCAACGTGCCGGTGCCAGCGTTGCCGACAACGAAGGCGATGGTGGGTGAGAATCTGGTACTGTTGATTGTCCACGTCGATCCCGCGCCGGTTACGGTCACCTTGCTGTTCGCGCCCGCGACCTGTCCGATCCGGCCGTTGTCGCTGCTTGTCAGTGTGCTCCCATTCTGAATAGTCAACTCACTCGATGTACCGCTGAAGTTGCCCATATGGACAACGCCGCTTGTGGCAGTCACTGCTCCGGAGGCGCCAATAACGGTCGCATTAGGCGATGTGGTGTTGATAAACACGTCCCCTGCTCGACCGGTGGTTGGCACCCTGCCGCCGGACCAGTTGCTGCCAACCAACCAGTCATTGCTCGTGTTGCCAGTCCAGGTCTGCTGCTGCGCCGCGGTGGGACGTGGCGCCACAACCATCAGCATGGCGTAGACGCCAATTGCCATCGGTCCGAAGACAGACCTTCGTGAGAAGGACACATGCAGATACGCCAACGCATCTCGTTTGCGTGATATCGCCGATCGCATGGCTTTCCCCTGCCCTCGCGCCGAATCGGATTCGGCACGGTTCAAGCCTGCCGTCTAGGCAGGCTGCCTCGTCAAAAACCCGGCCTATGGGAAAGACGCGGCGCTAGGATCCCAAGCCCCGCAGCATCTGCAATTCACGGCAGGCATATTCGGGACATTGGCTGCATGAATCGACTGCACTCGCCGCAGAAATGAATCATCTGCGCAGGTGTTTTTATTGTAAAGCCGAAAGAGTCCGCTGCCGTGCACAGAAACACACGCGCGCACCCTGAAAAGAAAACAAAAAGAACGACCTATTGAAAAGTGCTCTCGTAAGATAGCACCACCGCCGAACACAGCCCGAAAGATAGGGAACGATCCCGATTAGCCGAATCAGCGTAGCTATACTGCCGGTTATCGGCGAGCGAACTGACATGAGAGAAAAAACCGAGCGCCTCGGCGCTCGCAAGGGCGACTGCCCGCCGGCCGGTCAAGCCGCCCCATCGGAGCCGTGAGCGAAGCGAGCTGGCGTGAGATAAAAAATGGCGGAGACGGAGGGATTCGAACCCTCGATACGGCTTATCACCGTATAACGGTTTAGCAAACCGCCGCCTTAAGCCTCTCGGCCACGTCTCCGGAAGCCCCTTCCTACTCGACGGCATGCCGCCCGTGCAAGAGGCTTCGCCGCGACTCCGGCACCGATCTGCGCACAAGGCCGACGATCGGCTGTTTCGTGCTGCCTCGCGCCACTTATGCTATAATCGGAACACAATTTCGCCCTGGGGCTAGCGAATGTCGATGTCGAACCGCTGTGCCAAAGAATCAGTGCTGCGCGTCCTATCCGCCAGCCTGGCTGCGATTCTCCTGATGGGCTTGGCTCCGGCGGCCCACGCGGCAGAATTCTGCGTGCGCTGTTCGGGGCCGGATCAGACCTATCGCTGCAAGGTGACCGGCGTCAGCTCGCAATATTCAGATGCCGCAAAGCTGTTCTGCGTGCTGCAGACCACCAAGCAGGAAGGCCACGCAAAATGCACGGCGTCGCTGGATCCTGCCTGCAACGGCATCGAGAAGGTCTACGACTACAACGGACCTGCCTTGCCCCAGGCTTTGGATCAGAATGCCGCCGTCAAGAAATATAAGAATCGGGTGACCCGCGAGCAGGAGAAATTCGCATCTCCCGAGGAAGAGGGCCGAGCGACCCTGTTCGATCTCGGCAAAGGCATGATCAGCGGGACCCGGTCGCGGCTGGGCTACGGGTCGGACGAGACGCCCGCACCGAGCGCCCCGCCCTCTCAAACCACGGCCCCAACCGCGGTTCCGCAAGCGGCCGTCCCCCCAGCGTCCGGCCAGCTACCTCCAGTCCCCGAGCGAGCGGTCGCCGCACAAGCCCCCGAGAACGACGAATCCTTCGCTCACCGCTCCTATCGCTGCCTGAAATCGTTCTTCTTCAATTGCGGCAGCGAGGACGCGGCAAATTAGGCCGCGCCGTTTCTTATTATTCTCGCCTCTTCTTATTCTTGCCCTCTGGTTCTTGCCCTCTGGACCGGCGCCCCAACGCCGTGCCCCAACCGCCGTCGATCTAGTGGGTGGAGAGCCACTCCCGCGCGGCCCTTTGGGCCTGCGCGATCTCATCCTGCGACATCACCTCGGCCAGCTCCTTGCGGTATTGCTTGGCGTCGTCGTTGCCCCGCAGCGCAGCAAGGTTGAACCATTTATGAGCCGTCACCAGGTCGGTCTCCACGTCGCGGCCGGTCGAATACTGAATACCGAGCGCGAAAAGAACATCAGGACCGCCGCTCGTCGCGGCGCTTTCAGGCTGTTCCGTCCAAATATCAAAGCGAGCCATTGATCATTCCCCGTAACTGCTGTCCGAAACTTCCGAATGACTTCTTTCAAACCTTCAGAAGAGCGGACCTGTTTTTGCGTCTTTGACGAGGAGGATGATGGGGTTTATCAGATAAACAACGTCTAAATGTAGGTATTAACGCAAAATAACTTATCATAAACCGGATGGTAATCTCGGTTTACAGATCGGCCTCTTTCAGGGCTCAAAGGTAAACACGGGCGATTTTGAAAGAGTCTGTTGACTCTCCCAGCTCACCAGCTCGTAACCATCAAAAAAATTTTGCAGAAAGAACCCCGCCCGCCTACAGGACGAGGATGGTCGATCCGGTGGTCTTGCGGCCCTCCAGATCGGCATGGGCTTGGCCGGCATCTTTCAGGGAATAACGCTGGCCGATCTCGATGCCGGTCTTGACCGTCTCGATAGCGTCGAACAGATCGTTCGCCGTCTCAAGCAGCGCCTCACGGGTCGCGATATAGTCGAAGAGCGACGGCCGCGTCATATAGAGCGAGCCCTTCTGGCTCAGCAGCAGCACGCTGAAATCCGGCACCGGGCCTGAGGCATTGCCGAAGGTCACGAAGAGCCCGCGCTTCCGCAGGCAGTCCAAGGAGGCCGGGAACGTGTCCTTGCCGACGGAATCGTAGACGACGTCGACGCCTTCGCCGTTCGTGATCTCCTTCACCGCCTCGACGAAATCCCGCTCCCGGTAGTTGATCACATGGGCGCAGCCATTCGCCTTCGCGATCTCCGCCTTCTCCGCAGAGCCCACTGTGCCGATCACCGTGGCCCCCAACGCCGCCGCCCATTTGGTGGCGATCTGGCCGACGCCGCCGGCAGCCGCGTGATAGAGCATGACCGTCTCGGGTCCGACCTTATAGACCTGCTTCAGCAGAACCTCGGCCGTCATGCCTTTCAGCATCGCCGCGGCGGCGACCTCGTCGCTCACGCCGCCGGGCAGCTTCACCAGCCGGTCGGCCGGGATCAGCCGCTCTTCCGCGTAGGCACCGACCGCGCCCGCATAGGCCACCCGGTCGCCCACCGCGATATCGGAAACGCCATCGCCGACGGCGAGCACTTCACCCGCGCCCTCGAAACCAGGCACGAAGGGGAAGCTCGGCTGGGGATAGAGGCCTTTGCGCGTATAGACGTCGATGAAGTTGAGGCCGATCACCGTCTGCTTGATCTTCGCTTCGCCCGGCCCGGGCGCGCCGATCTCCACCTCTTCCCAGCGCATGACTTCCGGCCCGCCATAGTCGTGAACGCGCATCGCGTGGGTCATGGGGATCTCCTTATTGGCTTACGG
>CP188828.1:61850-160732 GCA_050110875.1 Methyloligella sp. ZOD6 | reverse complement strand
CATAGTCGTGAACGCGCATCGCGTGGGTCATGGGGATCTCCTTATTGGCTTACGGAAAGAGCGCTCCCTCTCCTCTCTGGGGAGAGGGTCGGGGTGAGGGGAAAGTCGAGCTGTTCCTCACCCCCTCACCCGGATGCTGCGCATCCGACCTCTCCCCGGAGGGGAGAGGTAAAACCTACTCCAAGCCGAGCTTGTTCTTCAGCAGATCGTTCACCGCCTGGGGGCTCGCCTTGCCGCCTGTCGCCTTCATCACCTGGCCGACGAACCAGCCGATCATCTTCGGCTTTTCCTTCGCCTGTTCGACCTTGTCGGGATTGGCGGCGATCACCTCGTCCACCGCCGCCTCGATGGCGCCCGTGTCGGTGACCTGCTTCATGCCACGGGTCTCGACGATCTCCGCCGGGTCCCCGCCCTCGCTCCAGAGAATGTCGAACACATCCTTGGCGATCTTGCCGGAGATGGTGTCGTCCTTGACGAGATCGATCAGCTTGCCCAGCTGCTCCGCCGAGACCGGGCTCTCGCCGATGCTCAAGCCTTCCTTGTTCAGCCGGCCGAACAGCTCGTTGTTCACCCAGTTGGCGGCGAGCTTGCCGTCGCGACCCGCCGCCACCGCCTCGAAATAATCGGCGCGCTCCTTCTCCGCCACGAGCACGGACGCATCGTAGGGCGAGAGCCCGTAATCGGCGATGAAGCGCTCCCGCTTATCGTCCGGCAGCTCGCAGAGATCGGCCTTGAGACTCTCCACCCAGTCTTGGGTCAGCTCCAGCGGCAGCAGGTCGGGATCGGGGAAATAGCGGTAGTCATGCGCCTCTTCCTTGGAGCGCATGGAGCGGGTCTCGCCGGTCTTGGCGTCGAACAGGCGCGTCTCCTGCACGACCTCGCCGCCCTCCTCCAGAATCTCGATCTGGCGCCGCGCCTCGTATTCGATGGCCTGGCCGATGAAGCGGATTGAGTTGACGTTCTTGATCTCCGCCCGCGTGCCGAGCGGCTCGCCCGGCCGCCGCACCGACACGTTTACGTCGGCGCGCAGAGATCCCTCCTCCATATTGCCGTCGCAGGTGCCGAGATACCGCAGGATGGTGCGCAGCTTGGAGACATAGGCCTTGGCCTGCTCGGACGAGCGCAAGTCAGGCTTCGAGACGATCTCCATCAGCGCCACGCCGGAGCGGTTCAGATCGACGAAGCTCTTCTTCGGGTGCTGGTCGTGCAGGCTCTTGCCCGCATCCTGCTCCAGATGCAGCCGCTCGATGCCGACCACGACACGGCTGCCGTCCAGCAGATCGACGATCACCTCGCCCTCGCCCACGATGGGCTGCTTGTACTGGGAGATCTGATAGCCCTGGGGCAGGTCCGGATAGAAATAGTTCTTCCGGTCGAACACTGAATAGAGATTGATCTCGGCCTTCAGCCCGAGCCCGGTGCGCACGGCCTGGGCCACGCATTCGGAATTGATCACCGGCAGCATGCCCGGCATCGCCGCATCGACCAGGCTGACATGGGAATTCGGCGCCCCGCCGAACGCCGTGGACGCGCCGGAGAACAGCTTCGCGTTGGAGGTGACCTGGGCATGCACCTCCATGCCGATGATCATTTCCCAATCGCCGGTCTCGCCCTCGATCAGAAGATCGTTCTTTTCCACCGTCTCCTGCATCGTGCGTCGCTAGTCCTTTGATGCCGTCTGGGCGCCGTTCGCCCGCAGCTTCTCTTCCTCATACTGGATGAACCAGCCGATCATCTGGCGCCACAGCGCCTCGGCCAGCTCCGGCGGCAGGTTCTTTTCCTCCGCATGGGCCTTCACCTTGTCGATGACCTGCTGCACCCGCCAGGGCACCCGCGCATCGGCCGGCGAGGCCTTGAGCTGCCACGCCCGATCCACATAGGAAAAGCGCTCGGCAATCAGATCCACGAGGGTGCGGTCGATCCGGTCGATCTCTTCCCGCACCTCATCCATATTGGCACATCGCCCTGCAGGCACCGGCATCGCCCAACTCCTCAAAATCTACGCAGCTTTCGTCCACCAATTTTCAGGGCGTTGAAGCGGCCCCGCGGCCTCCTCGATCGTATGCGCCGCCCGCAACAGGGTCGCCTCGTCGAATGGCTTGCCGATCAATTGCAGACCGAGCGGCGTTCCCTCGCCCGAAAGCCCGGCCGGAACGGAAATCCCCGGCAGCCCGGCCATGTTCACGGTCACCGTGAAGATGTCGTTCAGATACATCTCCAGCGGATCGCCGGAAATCTCCCCTTGCGCGAATGCCGGCCCCGGCGTCGTCGGCGTCAGGATCACGTCGCAATCTTCGAAGGCCTGATCGAAATCGCGCTTGATCAGGGTCCGCACCTTCTGCGCCTTCAGATAATAGGCGTCGTAATAGCCGGCCGAGAGCACATAGGTGCCGATCAGGATGCGCCGCTTCACCTCCGCGCCGAACCCGGCCTCGCGGGTGTTCTCATACATGGAGATCACGTCGTCGCCATCGACCCGCAACCCGTAGCGCACGCCATCATAGCGGGCGAGGTTCGAAGAGGCCTCCGCCGGCGCCACGATATAATAAGAGGGCAGCGCGTATTTCGTATGAGGCAACGTCACCTCTTTGACCGTCGCGCCGGCCGACCGAAGCCACTCCACGCCCTGATCCCAGAGCTTGGCGATCTCCGGTTTCAGCCCGTCGATCCGGTATTCCTTCGGGATGCCGACCGTCAGCCCCTTCACGCCTTCCTTCAGGGAGGCGGTGTAATCCGGCACGGCCACATCCACCGAGGTCGTGTCCTTCGGATCGTGGCTCGCCATGACATTGAGCAGCAGCGCCGCATCTTCCACCGTGCGCGCGAACGGCCCCGCCTGATCGAGGGACGAGGCGAAGGCCACGATGCCCCAGCGGGAGCAGCGGCCATAGGTGGGTTTGAGCCCGACCGTACCGGTCAATGCCGCGGGCTGGCGGATCGAGCCGCCCGTATCCGTCCCCGTGGCGCCCATGCAGAGATTGGCGGCCACGGCCGAGGACGATCCGCCCGAAGAGCCGCCGGGCACGAGCTTGGCGTCCGAGCCCTCGCGGCGCCACGGATTGGCGACCGCGCCGAAAGCGCTCGTCTCGTTGGACGAGCCCATGGCGAACTCGTCGTTGTTGAGCTTGCCGAGCATCACCGCGCCCGCATCCCAGAGATTGCGGGTGACCGTCGATTCGTAATGGGGCGTGAAGCCTTCCAGGATCTTCGAACAGGCCGTGGTGACGACACCCTCGGTGCAGAACAGGTCCTTGATGCCGAGCGGGATGCCCTCAAGAGCACCCCCCTCGCCCTTGGCCAGACGCTTATCGCTCTCCGCCGCCATCTCAAGGGCGCGGTCCGGCGTCACCAGCACATAGGCGTTGAGCGCCTCGTTCGCCGCCTGGATGGCCGAGATATGGGCTTCCGCCAGCTCTTTCGCCGAAAACTCTTTTTTGTCGAGACCGTCGCGTGCCGCGGCGATGGTCAGGTCTGTCAATTCGGACATCGGCCGCCCCTACTCCACGATCTTCGGCACGACGAAGTAGTCGTCGTCCGCTTCCGGCGCGTTGGCGACGATATCGTCGGCGCAATTGCCGTCGGTCACCACGTCCTCGCGCATCTTCATTTTCATCTCGGCCACCCGGGTCATGGGCGGCACACCGGCCGTATCGATCTCGTCGAGCTGGGCAACCCAGTCGAGGATGCCGGACAATTCGCCTTCCAAACGCGCCGCCTCCTCCTCGGTGATGGCGATGCGGGCGAGCTTGGCGATACGGTGGACGGTCGCGCGGTCGACGGACATTGAAATCCTTAACTGAAACCCTGTCAGGACGATGGGCTGGCCGGGTGTCTCTCACACCGGCTTGACGGCCAGGAAGGTATCGGGAAATTGGCCGCTCCGGTCAAGCCGAAGCCGGCCTCGATGGTGACGGGAGGTCGCTAGACCTCCAGCGCCTCGCCGACTTTCGGCACCACGACATGCTCTCCCGCCATCTCCGAGACGAACGGGTCGGGCGACTGATCGATAATCGGAAAAGTCTTGTAATGACAGGGAATGACCGTCTCGAAGGCAAAGAAGCGCTTGCAGGCCAGCGCCGCCGATTTCGCCCCCATGGTGAAGCGATCGCCGATCGGGACCAGCCCGATTTTGGGCCGATGCATCTCGTTGATCAGCCCCATATCGGAGAAGATCTCCGTGTCGCCCATGTGGTAGACGGTCTTGCCCGATTTCGGTGCGATCACCACACCGCAGGCCGCCCCCAGATAGACCGGCTTCCCATCCACCATGGTAGAAGAGGAATGGAAGGCCGGCACATAGGTCAGCGAGAATTCGCCGAGATCCAGGGTACCGCCCGTATTCGCATACTCGGCCTTCTCCACACCCTTCCCTTGCAGATAACTGGCGAGCTCGAAACAAGCGACCAGCGTGGCGTCGCTCTCCTTCAGGATGGAGACCGTGTCGCCCGTATGATCGTCATGGCCGTGGGTCAGCACCAGATGCGTGATATCCTTCGCCACCTCCCGCACCGGGATGCCGGCCTCCTCGAAGACGCCGTTTCCTGTCAGGAAGGGATCGATCAGGATGCGCTGCTCGTCGAGATCGATGCGAAAGCAGGAATGGCCGAACCAGGTAATCTGCATGAAACTCTCTTCTGAAATTCGTAGGTCTCTTCGGGGCTTTTGGCTTCGCCGCGACTATAGGAAAGCGTAACGCGTTGACAAGGTCACAACCCGGAACGACGGCAACGATTCTTCAAATCCAGGATCTGCCTGCCCGACTGGCCCGAGAGGAACGGCTTCTCGGCCTCGATCTCGGAACCAAGACCATCGGCATGGCGGTCTCCGACGTCAGCCGCTCCATCGCCACACCGGTGGAAACCATCAAGCGCACCAAGTTCACAAAGGATATACAGCCGATCCTGAAGACCGCCGAAGAACTCGGCGTCGGCGCCATCGTGCTGGGGCTTCCCGTCAATATGGATGGCAGCGAAGGCCCGCGCGCCCAGTCGACCCGCGCCTTCGCCCGCAATCTGAATCAGCACATCGGCCTTCCCATCGTCTTCTGGGACGAGCGGCTGTCGACCGCGGCGGTCGAACGCCACCTGATCGAGGGCGATGCCAGCCGCAAACGCCGCGGCGAGGTCGTCGATCGCATGGCCGCCGCCTACATCCTGCAAGGCGCGCTGGACCGGCTGAAGGGACTCAGTCTCCCGCCCCCGGCCTAGCTCTTATCGAGAAGCTGATAGTTGGTCGGATTATCCGGGCAGAGACCGCCGCCGCATTCGGCCACCGTCGAGACGCCGCTGGCGATGGCAAGCAACCCGAAGATCAGGAAGGCTGCCTGGGCGAGCCGCCGCGTCGGCATGTCCATGAGGGTCAGATCGGAGAGATCCGGATTGTCGGCGAATTGCCGCTCGAACAGCAGCATCACGCCCGTCCCGGCGACGATCAGGCAGAACACGATGAACGCCCAGCTATAGAAGTGATAGCCGAGGAAGGTATCGCCGTACGAGCCGGTGCCGGGCACCACATGAAGCGCGATCTGGCGAAGCGAGACCGCCGCACCGCAGATCGCTCCTAGAATCGCCAAGGCGTAATGAGCTGTCCGAACCCGCAAGACCAGGTTGAGCGCGATGCCGAATCCGGCGGCGAAGAAACCCGCTCTCTGCAGCAGGCAGAGCGGGCAAGGTAGATCGTGGTAGAGAAGCTGGTCGGCAAAGGCAAAGGACAGAACGATACAGATTGCGAGCAATCCAAGCGCGTTCAAGCGCAATGCATTTGCCGGCGTCATCTAGGACGTCATCCGTTACAGGCCGATATTCAAGACTTCGGTGGCATGGAGCCGGAAAAGCACCAGCAATGTGATCGCTCCGGCAAACCAAAATCCCATAGCCATGCTGCGCCATTCCGACCAGGCCGCGCCCAGTCCGCATGCAAATAGAAAAAACGGTAAGCTCATCATGATCTAATCTGGCCCCTCACACTGCGGTCTCCGCCAGACCGGCAGCGCTCATCTCGGATAAGCTTCGGAATTATTGCATTCTCAGTGATTCGCAACTGGCGGTAAATCCCTCAACGCCAGGCCGGCAACGGCAAATGCGAGAACCGAACCCGGCCCCTCTAGACCGCATTTACGTGTCAGCACCGTTAAGGAGAGGTTGACGACGGCGGCTTGTCTGTCTTGCTGCCGGCGAAGCGCGGGTTTATAGAGTTGCCTTTGATGAGCAGCGTCGCGCCTTCCCCCACCAATCTCGATTTTCCTCACCGGCATTTGCTTGGCATCGAAGGCCTGAAAGCGCCTGAGATCTCAGGCCTGCTCGACTTGGCCGAGGATGCCGCCAAATCCATCCGCCGTCCCGGCGAGGTGCGCGACGATCTGCGCGGCCGCACCCTCATCAATCTGTTCTTCGAGAATTCCACCCGCACCCAGAGCTCGTTCGAGTTCGCCGCCAAGCGGCTCGGCGCGGATGTCATGAACATGTCGATCCCGACCTCCTCCATGCAGAAGGGCGAGACGCTGATCGATACCGCGGTCACCCTGAACGCGATGTGGCCGGACTTGCTGGTCGTCCGTCATCAGGCGGCCGGTGCGGTGGAGCTGCTGTCCCAGAAGGTCGATTGCTCGGTCATCAATGCCGGCGACGGCGCTCATGAGCACCCGACCCAAGCCCTTCTCGATGCGCTCACCATCCGCCGCCACAAGGGCAAGATCGCCGGGCTGATCGTGGCGCTTTGCGGCGACATCCTGCACAGCCGCGTGGCCCGCTCCAACATTCTGCTGCTCAACACCATGGGCGCCCGCGTGCGCGTCATCGGCCCCTCGACCCTGCTCGGCGGCGCGATCAATCGTCTGGGCGTGGAGGTCTACACCTCCATGGAGGAAGGCCTGGCGGACGCCGATGTGGTGATGATGCTGCGCCTTCAGCGCGAGCGCATGACCAGCAGCCTGATCCCCAGCCAGCGGGAATATTTCCATTTCTTCGGTCTCGACCACGAGAAGCTGAGTTACGCCAAGCCCGACGCCATCGTCATGCATCCCGGCCCCATGAATCGCGGCGTGGAGATCGATTCGGCCGTTGCCGACGACGAGCGGAGTGTGGTCAACGAACAGGTGGAAATGGGCGTCGCCGTCCGCATGGCGGTGCTTCAGGCCCTCATCCCCCATTTGCGGTACTGACTCCCATGCTTATCGACGATCCAGCTCTCGGCAACGGCGAAACGCCCGACCGGCTCGCCTTCGTCAATGCACGCCTTGTGGACCCCGCGACCGGCCTCGACGAGCAAGGCGGACTCCTTGTCGCAAACGGCAAGATCGCCGATATCGGCCGCCATATTCACGGCGAGGCCGGTGGCGATGCGGTGATCGTCGATTGCGGCGGCAACGTCTTGGCGCCCGGGCTGATCGACATGATGGTCTTCACCGGCGAGCCGGGCCACGAGCATCGCGGCACCCTCTCCGACACGAGCCGCGCCGCGGCCGCCGGCGGCGTGACCTCCATCCTCTGCATGCCGGATACCGACCCCGTCATCGACGATGTCGCCCTGGTCGATTTTCTGCTGCGCCGCGCCCGGGACACCGCCGCGGTTCACGTCCATCCCCTCGCCGCCATGACCAAGGGGCTGAGGGGCGAGGAGATGACCGAGATCGGCCTGTTGAAATCGGCCGGCGCCATCGCCGCCTCAAACGGCAAGCGCAGCCTCGCCAACGCCAAGGTCATGCGAAACGTCCTGGCCTACGCGAAGGATTTCGACATCCTCGTCATGCATGCCATCGAGGAGCCGACCCTTGCCGAAGGCGGCGTGATGAATTCCGGCGAGGTTTCCATGCGGCTGGGCCTGAAGGGCGTCCCCGCCGCGGCGGAGACCATCATGCTGGAGCGCGATCTGCGGCTCGTCGAGATGACAGAGGCCCGCTACCACGCCGCCGAAATCTCCTGCCGGGCATCGCTTGAGATCGTCCGCGCGGCCAAGGAGAAGGGGCTGCCCGTCACCTGTGGCGTCTCCATCAACCACTTGGCGCTGAACGAGAACGATATCGGCCCCTATCGGACCTTCTTCAAAATGCGCCCGCCCTTGCGGGCCGAAGAGGATCGCCAGGCCATGGTCGAGGGGTTGGCCTCCGGCGATATCGATGTGATCGTCTCCGCTCACGATCCCCAGGATGCCGATGTGAAGCGCCATCCCTTCGCCGATGCGGCCTATGGCGCCGTCGGGCTGGAGACCATGCTCGCCGTCGCCTTGCGCCTTCACCACAATGACGGGGTGCCGCTGACCACCCTGCTGCGAGCCATGTCCGCCAACCCGGCCGGAATTCTGGGACTGAAGGGCGGACGGCTGGCCATCGGGGCGCCGGCCGATCTCGTATTGATCGATCTGGAGACGCCTTGGGTGGTCGACCCCGAAGCCCTCCGCTCCAAATCCAAGAACACGCCATTCGACCAGGCGCGCCTCGAGGGCCGTCCAGTCGCGACCCTCGTTGCAGGCCGCATTGTCTACAACTACGGTGCTAAAGCTTTCGGCGGAACCCAGCCGGGCTAAGGGACTCTGGGGGGAGATCTCGTGATTGAGCTGAGCTCGAGCCAAGCGCCTATCTATCAAGCGCTCGTCTATATCGCCGTCTTTCTCGGCGGCTATCTTTGCGGCTCGATCCCGTTCGGCCTGCTGCTGACCCGTGCCGCAGGGCTCGGCGACCTCCGCCAGATCGGCTCCGGCAATATCGGGACCACCAATGTGCTGCGCACGGGCAACAAGGCGATCGCGGCAGCGACCCTGATCGCCGATGTTCTGAAGGGCACCCTGCCCGTTCTCGCCGCGGGTTATTTTCTCGGGCCCTTAGCGGCCATCGCCGCCGGCATCGGCGCCTTTATCGGCCATATCGCGCCGGTCTGGCTCGGTTTTCGCGGCGGCAAGGGCGTGGCCACCTATATCGGCGTGCTGCTCGGACTATTCTGGCCTGCCGCCCTTCTGTTCTGCGCCATCTGGCTCGCCGTCGCCTTTGCCACCCGCTACTCCTCCCTTTCCGCGCTGATCGCCGCCCTCGCGATCCCCGCCATCATGGCTTTCATTGCCAGCCCGCCCCTGGTGATCGCGTCAGTGTTGCTGAGCATCGTCCTGATCCTCCGTCACCAGAGCAATATCGGCCGCTTGATCCGCGGTGAGGAGACGCGCATTGGCGAGCGATGACTCCGGCAACGCGGCGCGCCAGCGTCTGACCCACGCGCAGCGCCTGGCCTGGCTCCGCCTCATCCGCTCCGAAAATGTCGGCCCCGCCACCTTTCGCGCCCTGGTCAATCAGTTCGGAGGCGCGGAAGCCGCCCTGGATGCCTTGCCCGAGCTTTCGAAGCGTGGCGGACGCAGCCAATCGGTCAGGCCCTTTCCGCGAGACGAGGCCGAGGCGGAGCTGGCGGCGGCGAAGCGGAGCGGCGCGGAGCTTGTGGTCACCGGGGAGCCGGGCTATCCGCCGGCTCTTGCAAGCATCGATGCACCCCCGCCCGTCATCTATATCAAGGGCAGGCCAGACCTCGCCGATAAACCCGTCGTCGCCATTGTCGGCGCCCGCAACGGCTCGGCCATCGGCCAGAAATTCACTCGTCAGATCGCGGCCGAGCTTGGCATGGAAGATTTCGTGGTCGCATCGGGGCTGGCCCGGGGCATCGACACGGCCGCCCATCGCGCCGCTCTGGAACGCGGCACGATCGCGGTGCTCGCCGGCGGCATCGACAATGTCTACCCGCCCGAAAACGCCGAATTGCATGAGGCTATCGGCCAGCAGGGATTGCTCATCAGCGAACGGCCGCCCGGCTTCACCCCTCGCGGTCAGGATTTCCCGCGCCGCAACCGGCTGATTTCCGGGATTTCGCTCGGCGTCGTGGTCATCGAGGCGGCGAAACGCTCAGGATCCTTGATTACCGCCCGTTTCGCAGGCGAGCAGGGCCGCGAGGTCTTCGCGGTCCCCGGCAGCCCCCTCGATCCCAGGGCCTCCGGCACGAACGCGCTGTTGAAGGATGGCGCGACCCTGATCACCGGTGCGGCCGATATCATCGAGGCCCTCGCCCCGATCATGGGCCGGCTGCCCGCGCCGCCCCGATCCCTTGAAGCCGCCGACGAACACCCAACCCCAGAGCCCCTGCCCGATATCGAGCAATCGGAACGGGAACAGATCCTCGCCGCGCTCGGGCCAAGTCCCATCGATATCGACGAGCTCATCCGCGCCACCGGCATTCCCGCCCGCAAAGTGCAGATCGTGCTTCTGGAGCTCGACCTCGCCGGACGCCTGGAGCGCCATGGACAACAACTCGTTTCCGTGGTGGATGAGGCGTGATCGAAACTATCGCGAATCGCTACGGGTTTTTTCGTCCTGGGCTTCCTGCATTGCGACCTCGATAAGATACGCAAGGAAACGCATCTCGGCCCCCCTTGCCACATCCATCGAGCCTTTCAGCATTCCGGCGAGGTAATCCGCAGCGTCCGCCCTCTCGAGCCGCAAACGCTTATCGCCCCTCGCTGAGACACCTTCCTTCTTGCGGGAGCTTGGTTTTCCACCCGGATTCTTGCTTCGTCTCGGCCCTGTCAGCTTGCCCTCCTGAAGGAACACGTCCCATATCCCCTTTAGATCAGGACAGGTTGCATTACGACTGCTGGTTGTAATGATTATTTTATGCATCTCTAGATTGTCAACCGCCAGAAGGCCCAGAAATTGACACCTTGGGTTCGAGACACCATTTTCGCCCCTAACGCGGGTGCGGCCAGGTGCGGCGAAATCGGCCGTCCCAGAATTTCCCAGGCAGGAATCGGATGAATATCGTCATCGTGGAATCGCCAGCCAAGGCGAAGACCATCAACAAGTATCTCGGCTCGGACTATCAGGTTCTGGCCTCCTACGGCCATGTCCGGGATTTGCCGTCCAAGGACGGTTCGGTCCTGCCCGACAAAGACTTCGAGATGCATTGGGACGTCGATCCCAAATCCGCCAAACGGCTGAACGAGATCGCCCGGGCCGTGAAGGGCGCCGACAAGCTGATCCTCGCAACCGACCCCGACCGCGAGGGGGAAGCCATCTCCTGGCACGTGCTCCAAGTGCTCGACCGAAAGAAGGCGCTGCAAGGCGTCGATGTGGAGCGCGTGGTTTTCAATGCGGTCACCAAGGACGCGGTGCTCGATGCCATCGCCCATCCGCGCAAGATCGACGAGCCACTGGTCGATGCCTATCTGGCGCGGCGTGCGCTGGACTATCTTGTCGGCTTCACCCTCTCGCCCGTCCTGTGGCGGAAGCTTCCCGGCTCCCGCTCCGCCGGGCGGGTCCAGTCCGTGGCGCTGCGCCTGGTCTGCGATCGCGAGATGGAGATCGAGGCCTTCAAGCCTCAAGAATACTGGTCCATCACCGCGGAGCTAGCGACGGCGCAAGGCGAAACCTTCAAAGCGCGCCTCGCCGCCGCCGAAGGCAAGAAGCTCGACAAGTTCGGAATCCCGGACGAGGCGACCGCCACGAAGCTGAAAGCGGCGCTGGAAGGCGGCCGCTTCAACGTCGCCCAGGTCGAGAAGAAGCCGACCAAGCGCAACCCTTATCCGCCCTTCACCACCTCGACCCTGCAGCAGGAAGCGTCGCGCAAATACGGCTTCTCGCCGCGCCAGACCATGCAGATCGCACAGGCTCTCTATGAAGGCGTGGAGATCGGCGGCGAGACGGAAGGGCTGATCACCTATATGCGGACCGACGGCGTGCAGATCGTGCCGGAGGCCATCAGCGCCTGTCGGCAGCGGCTCTCAAGCCTTTATGGCGACCGTTACCTGCCGCCCTCCCCGCGGCATTACCAGACCAAGGCGAAGAATGCCCAGGAGGCCCACGAGGCCATCCGCCCGACCGACTTCACCAAGGATCCGGATCGCATCGCCCGCTATCTGCAGGCCGATGCGGCCAAGCTCTACAAGCTGATCTGGCAGCGGACACTCGCAAGTCAGGCGGCAAGCGCCGAGATCGAGCGCACCACCGTGGATATCGATGTCGCCGGCAGCGATGGGAAACCCTACGGCGTCCGCGCAACCGGCCAGGTGATCCGCTTCGACGGCTTCCTGAAGCTCTACGAGGAAGGCCGCGACGATCAGGACGGCGAGGACAGCATGAAGCTGCCGCCCCTCTCCGAGAGGGATCCCCTGCAGGCCCACCAAATCGAGCCCAAGCAGCACTTCACCGAGCCGCCGCCTCGCTATACCGAGGCGACCCTCATCAAGAAGATGGAGGAGCTCGGCATCGGCCGCCCCTCGACCTATGCCGCGACCATGAACGTGCTGCGCGACCGGGAATATGTGCGTATCGACAAAAAGCGCCTCTATCCGGAGGATAAGGGCCGCCTTGTCACGGCGTTCCTGAAGAGCTTCTTCGAACGCTATGTGGAATACGATTTCACCGCCGACCTGGAGGAGAAGCTCGACCGCATTTCCGCCGGCGATCTCGCCTGGCGCGACGTATTGCGGGATTTCTGGCGCGACTTCACCGGCGCGGTGGAGGAAATCGGCGATCTCAGGATCGCGCAGGTGCTGGATGCGCTCAACGAGCTCTTGGGTCCGCATATCTTCCCCCAGGCCGAGCCCGGCAAGGATCCTCGCGCCTGCCCGGCCTGCGAGGACGGCAGGCTGAGCCTGAAAGTCGGACGGTTCGGCGCCTTCATCGGCTGCTCCAATTATCCGGAGTGCCGCTACACCCGCCAGCTCGCCGAGACCGGCGACAAGGGCGATGCGGCCGCCTCCGCCGACGGCAAGGTGCTGGGCACCGATCCGCAAACCGGGCTGGAGGTCACCGTCCGCGACGGCCGCTTCGGTCCCTACATCCAATTGGGCGAGGCCCAGGACGGCGAGAAGCCGAAACGCGCCTCGATCCCCAAGGGCGAGGATCCGGGGGAGATCGAGCTGGAGCGGGCCCTGGCCTTGCTATCCCTCCCCCGCGAGGTCGGTCTGCATCCCGAAACCGGCGAGCCGATCACCGCGGGCTTCGGGCGCTACGGACCTTACG
The DNA here is from genome assembly GCA_050110875.1 of Methyloligella sp. ZOD6. Lineage (GTDB taxonomy): Bacteria > Pseudomonadota > Alphaproteobacteria > Rhizobiales > Methyloligellaceae > Methyloligella. Next base: position 147,744 of record CP188828.1, on the reverse strand, counting down.
TCCATCACCAGAAGACCTATGCGAGCCTGAGCGGCCCCGAAGAGGTGTTCACCGTCGGCGCCAACCGGGCCATCAGCCTGCTTGCGGAGAAGGAAGCCTCCCGGGCCAAGCGCGGCGGCAGCGTCATCAAGGAGCTGGGCGAGCATCCCGAGCTGAAAGGTCCCGTCCAGGTGATGAGCGGCCGCTACGGACCTTACGTCAAGCACGACAAGGTCAACGCGACACTGCCCAAGGACAAGGATCCGGAATCCATCACCATGGAAGAGGCGGTGGAACTGATCGCGGCACGCGCCGAGAAGACCGGAAAGGGCGGCGCCAAGAAGGGGGCGAAGAAAACCGCCGCGAAGAAACCCGCCGCGAAGAAATCCACGAGCAAGAAGTCCGCATCGAAGAAGAACGGCAGCAAGGAGACCGTCGAAGAGACGGCCGGCTAGGCCCCAGTGGCAAAACCCAAGGTTACCCGCAAAAGCACACCAGGATCGCTTCCGAGCAAGCAAGAGGTGCTCGACTTCATCCAGTCGAGCGACGAGAAGATCGGCAAGCGGGAGATCGCGCGCGCCTTCGGCATCAAAGGGTCTGATCGCATCCCCTTGAAAGCACTTCTGCGCGAAATGTCAGACGAAGGGCTGATCGCCGGCTCCAAGAAAAATCTCCAGAAACCTGCCGAACTGCCCCCCGTCACCGTCATCCGCATCACCGGCCGTGACGAGGACGGCGAGTTCATCGCCACCCCTGCATCATGGGAAGACGAATATGGTCCCCCGCCCCGCATTCTCGTGGCCGGTAGCCGTCAGCGCACCGAAGCCGCCGGTGTGGGCGACCGAGTCCTCGCTCGAATCGAGAAGCTGAAGGACGACGGCTATCCTTACCTCGCCAAGCCCATCAAGAAGCTCTCCACCGGCCCCCGCACCATGCTCGGCATCTATCGGCAGCGCGGTGAGGACGGTGTCATCGATCCCATCGATCGTAAGCAGCTCAAGGAATGGCGCGTGCCCAGAAACGATCGGAACGAGGCCGAGGATGGCGAGCTCGTCCGCTTCGAGCTCGCGCGTTCGCCGCGCTACGGCTCCGGGTCCGCTCGAATCGTGGAGCGGCTGGGAAATCCGCAGGATCAGCGCGCCACCAGCCTGATCGCCATCCACGCCCACGGCATTCCCGATGTCTTTCCGCAAGCCGCCCTGGCCGAGGCGGAAGCGGCCGAGCCGCCTGGCATGGAAGACCGCGAGGATTTGCGCCGGATTCCGCTGCTCACCATCGACCCCGCCGATGCCCGCGACCACGACGATGCGGTCTGGGCCGAACCGGACGACGATCCGGACAACAAAGGCGGCCATATCGTCATGGTGGCGATCGCCGATGTGTCGGCTTACGTCACACCCGGCAGCGCTCTGGACCGAGAGGCCCGCACGCGCGGCAATTCAGTCTACTTCCCCGACCGTGTCGTGCCCATGCTGCCGGAGCGTATTTCCAACAATCTCTGCTCGCTGGTGGAGGGCGAGCCCCGCCCCTGCCTTGCCGTACGCATGGTCTACGACGCCGGCGGCCACAAGAAGAGCCACCGCTTCATCCGCGGTATGATGCAGTCCGCTGCCAGCCTCACATACAGCCAAGCCCAGGCCGCCATCGACGGCAATCCGGACGAGCAAGCCGGCCCTCTTCTCGAGCCTGTCTTGAAACCGCTCTGGGCGGCTTACCGCGCCATGGCGAAGGCCCGCGACACCCGCGCGCCTCTCGATCTCGACTTGCCGGAGCGCAAGATCAAAATCGACGAGAAAGGCGAGGTTGCCAATATCGTGACCCCGCCCCGCCTCGAAGCCCATCGCCTCATCGAGGAATTCATGATCGCGGCCAATGTCGCCGCGGCCGAAACCCTCGAAGAGGAGAGCATCCCCCTCGTCTACCGCGTGCACGATGCGCCTTCGGACGAGAAGATCGCCGCCCTTTCCGATTTCCTGCGCACGCTCGACATCAAATTCGCCAAGGCGGGCGTCATGAAGCCCGCCCAGTTCAATCGCATTCTCGATATGACCCGGGACACGCCGGTCGCCGATCTCGTCTCGGAAGTCGTGCTGCGCAGCCAAAGCCAAGCCGAGTATGCGCCTGGCAATTACGGGCATTTCGGCCTCAATCTCCGGCGCTACGCTCATTTCACCTCGCCGATCCGGCGCTATGCCGATCTGATCGTCCATCGCGCGCTCATCCGCGCGCTATCGCTCGGGCAAGGCGGTCTCACCGATTCGGAGATCGAGCGGCTGGACGAAACGGCGGAGCAGATTTCCAACACCGAGCGCCGGGCCATGGCCGCCGAGCGCGAGACCGTCGACAGGCTCATCGCTTCCTATCTCGCCGACCGGGTGGGCGCACGTTTCTTCGGCAAGATCTCCGGCGTCACCCGCTCCGGCCTTTTCGTGCGGCTGAATGACACAGGCGCCGATGGATTTATCCCGGCATCCACCGTCGGAGATGAATATTATTATCACGACGAAACCCACCAGGCCTTGGTGGGCGAGGATACCGGCAAAGCCTACCAGCTCGGCGACCGCGTCGAGGTCAAGCTCGTGGAGGCGATTCCGACGGCGGGCGCGCTCCGCTTCGAGATCCTCACCGAAGGCCGCCAGATCGGCATCAAGCCAAGCGGCGCCCGCCATAGAAGCTTCCGTACCAGAGGCCGAGGCAAGTCGGCGCCCTCGAGTGGCGCAAGGGGCAAGAAACCCGCTTCCAAGGCCGCGAGGCGGAAGCCGGGCAAACGCTCAAAACGCGCGAAGCAATAGCGGCGCATGAAGCAATCATTGGTCGATGCTGGCGGGAATTCCCCGCAAAAGATAAGCTCGGCGCGAAAAGAACTGGGAGAAATCGATGTCGGACACCGCCCACACCCACGGTGACGATCACAAGCCTGCGCAAATCGACGGCCGTTCCACCGGGGAACGTCCCCTTGTGGACTCCCTATGGCGTGGCACCTTGCTCCGTTGTCCGGCCTGCGGCGAAGGCAAGATGTTCACGAAATACCTAAAGGTGACCGATCATTGCGGGCAGTGCGGCGAGGCGCTTCATCATCATCGTGCCGACGACGCCCCGCCCTATGTCACGATCTCGATCGTCGGCCATATCGTCGTGGGACTGATGCTGTCGGTGGAAATGGCATACCGGCCGGAGATGTGGATTCACTGGTCGTTGTGGCTCCCGCTGACCGTGATCCTGTGCCTTCTCATGCTGCCGCCCATCAAAGGCGCGCTAGTAGCCCTGCAATGGGCGCTCCTCATGCACGGATTCAATGCCGACGACGCGGAATCTTCCCATTTCGCCGATCCCGGCCAGCCTGGCGAAACGGTCCCCTACCCGCCTGTCCAGTCCTGACGCATCAATCAGTCTTGACTTCGTAAGACCACTGAGTAGGGTGCGCCCCGCGCATATCTGCCCGATCAAGGAACCAAGATGGCAAAGCCAATTACCCAGAAAATCAAGCTCGTAAGCAGCGCGGGCACCGGGTATTTCTACGTTACGAAGAAGAACCCGCGGAACTCGACCGAGAAGCTTGCTCTGAAGAAATACGACCCAGTCGCGCGCAAGCATGTCGAGTTCAAGGAAGCGAAAATCAAATAGCCAACCGCAAGCCCTGCGTCTCGAACGGCGCGGCGGCAGGTTTTGATTTTCGAGAATCTCGTCGAACGCCTTCCCCAAGGCTCAAAAATGACCAACCCCGCAGCCACACAGGTCAAGCGGGGTAGCTCCTGCGTGAACTGCGGGGCCAGTCTGCAAGTCAAAGACCAAAGAGGGCTTGGCCGTTTGACTTGGTGGTCGACCGAAACGCGGCGCTAACGAGGAGGCCACTCAAACCGCGCCTCGGTCGACCGAACCCCACGGACCCAGGAGATGCGGCGGACCTGAGCATTCCGTAGGGCTATTCCGAACAACGTTTTTGCAGGTGAGCGGCATTTGGAAGTTCGCAGGGAGCGCCCTCACCCCATAGAATTCCTATCCCTCAGGTAATCCCTGTCATAGCGGATACTAACGTACGGTCCGATCCGACGATAACAATCTTTTTCTTTTGCTTAATACGCTAAAATATTAGTCATTGTAAAGCGTTGGCCGAAAGGCTTCATTTCCCAACGCAAGCAGGCTCTGTCCGTGTAAAGCCGCGCCGCGATTTTGCGAATCGCAACTTGCCCGCAAAGTATAGAGATGGGTCCGCGACAGCGTCGACTACGCTGCGTCCGCGACGACCTTGTTGCGGCCGTCGCGCTTGGCGCAATAAAGCGCCTGATCCGCACGCTTGAGGATGATCTCGGGCGTGTCGTCCGGGAACTCGAAAGCGGCAACCCCGACGCTGGCGGTGATGTCCAGGGAGCCCGCCCCTTCGCCGCCGAAGAACGGAACGCTGGCGATTGCCACGCGCAGACGCTCCGCCACCGTGTAGGCGTTCGACAGATCCGTGTCCGGCATCACGACGACGAATTCCTCGCCGCCCATCCGGCAGGCGAGATCGATGCCGCGGATATTGCGGCGAATACGAAGCGCGAAATCCTTCAACACCAGATCGCCCACGTCGTGCCCGTGGGTGTCGTTCACCGCCTTGAAGAAATCGATGTCGATCACGAGCACGGAGAGCGGTCGGCCGCTTTGAGCGGATTCCTCGAACAAGGTCGTGAGATGGTTGCTCATGTAACGCCGGTTGTGCAGCGACGTGAGCGGATCGAGCACCGCCATCTCGACGGATTCCTCGAGCCGCATCCGCAAGTAATGCACATAGCGTCTGCGCTTCACCTGGGTGCGCACCCGCGCCAACAGCTCGCTCGGATCGATCGGCCTGGTGACATAGTCGTTCACCCCGATATCGAGACCGCGAAGCAAACGCCCGTCTTCCCCCTCCTCCACCATGACGAGGATTGGCAGATGCCGCGTCCGGTCGAGGGACCGGACCTGGGAGCAAAGCCGCAAGCCGTCGGCATGCTCCAGCCCCAGGCTGACGATCATCAGGTCATAGCCGGCATCGGGCAGCTCGAGCAGCGCGCGTGACGGATCCGTCTCCAGCTCGACCTCGAAATGGGGAGACAGGGCCTCGACGATCCGCGCTGCTGCCGAGGGCCGGTCTTCAACCAGGAGGATCTTGCCGCCGTCGGAAAGCTGCTGCAGCTCCTGCTCGCCGATGGCCCCGATACCCATTTGGGATTCGGTCGAGGCCCGCATCAGCATCTCGTCGGTCAGCATTTTGAGGCGCGCGAGATTCTTCACCCGCGTGATCAGCGCAATATCGTCGACCGGTTTGGTGAGAAAGTCGTCGGCGCCGGATTCGAGCCCTTCCAACCTGTCGGCTGGCTGATCGAGCGCCGTGATCATGATCACCGGGATGTGCTGAGAACGCGGTTCCGCCTTAAGCCGGCGACAGACCTCGAACCCGTCCATGCCGGGCATCATCACATCGAGCAGCACGACGTCGACCCGCTCTCGGGCGCAAATCTGAAGCGCTTCCGAACCGCTATAGGCGCAAGCGACCTCGAAATAATCGGCCGTAAGCCGTGCCTCCAGCAATTTGACGTTGGTATCGACGTCGTCGACGACGAGAATGCGAGCCGTCATGCGTTCCTACTGGGCTTCGCCGATAAACTGTTTCACCGTATCGAGAAAGGTCGCAACGGAGATCGGCTTGGAGATATAGGCCTCGCAACCGCCTTCTCTGATCCGCTCCTCATCGCCCTTCATCGCAAAGGCCGTGACCGCCACGACCGGGATCTCGCGCAGCTGATCGTCCTCCTTCAGCCACTTGGTGACCTCCAGACCCGAAACCTCGGGCAGCTGAATATCCATCAGAATCAGGTCTGGCCGGTGTTCCCGCGCCAAGGACAATGCTTCCATGCCGTTGCGCGTCTGCAGAGTCTGGTAGCCATGGGCATCCAGAAGATCGTGAAACAGCTTCATATTGAGCTCGTTGTCTTCCACGATCAGTACGGTTTTGCTCATCAGCTTCAGCCCCGGCGGGACGCTGTCTTCTGCCGTGCCGACGCAGCCGGTTTCCCCCGTCGCGTCAGATTGCGGCCAAGCCGTCCAAAACATGTGTGGGTTCCCTCGTCCTGTCGTCTTGATTGGACACTAGGACCGGTAACCAAACCCTTTAGGACTTAACAAAAAACGCGAAGGCGAAGCTACGCACAAGAAAACTCTCAATCGCAAGCGTCTTCTTGAAGATATTCCAGCTGACTCAACTCGCCCGAAATGGCGAAATCGCCGTAGTCGATCTTGAGCTTGCGGCTCACCCCGTTCTCATAGAGCAGGAAATCGATCTGGTAGGCGGGTGTGAGATCGCCTGCGCTGGTCTCGAAATAGCCGATCGAAATCGGCCAGGACCGCAATTTGTCCAGCTTTTGCTTCTTGGCCGCCGGCTCCAGGCTTTCATCGGTCCCGGGCGGACGCGCCTTACCGATGAACGAGGTCGTGTCGTAGACTTTCTGTCCTTGCTCGGAGCCGTCGTAAAGCTCAGCCTCCAGCTTGGTCTCGCCGGCCTTCGCCGCATCGATCACCGCCAAGCTGTGCTGGGTCGGAAATAGCACTTTCGACGAAAGATTGAGCTCGGTTTGCGAGGGCTGGCTCAACCGCACCTCCACCGCTTCGTTTGGTGCTTCCCGCAACGCGCGGCCCATGGTGACGTCGCCCAGCTTGTCGTTCAGATATTGCGCCGATTGGAAGCGGAACTTCTTGCCCTGCCCCTCCTCCCAGGTGGAGGAGCGGAGATCGGTCAGATTGGTCTCCCCCTGGCTGTCGGTCATCTGGGTGACCATGCGCATATTGAGCGTATAGCCCTCGCATTCGGAGCCGGAGAACTCGTAGACCATCCGCCCATCGACACCCGTGATGCCTGAAGCGGATTGGGCATCATCAAGCCGCATCTCGTAAACCGCCCTGTGCGGCTGGAGCTTTACATCTGCGGATGCCGCATCGGTAGCTCCGCCGCAAAACGGCAAGGCAAGGACTGCCAGGCGGGCTGCTTTGAGACAGCGACTGAGCACATCGGATGGCAAAGAGAGGTGCCTCCTGAAGGGGTTAGCTGATATCTCGACTGTCTGGTTTTTCGCACCAACGCATCCCGTCTACAAGGGTTTCGGCGAACCGGCTTGCGGGGTGGCGGATTTTGACGGAAGGTCTGCGGACCTGCCAGGCAGCCGTATTCCGGTGAAGCCGCAGCCCGGAAAACGGGACTATCGACAACGGAACGGTCAAAAACGGAACCATCGATGACGGGAGAAATCGAAGCACGTCTGAAGGCCCTCAACCTCACCCTGCCCGAGGTCGCGAGCCCCGTGGCCAACTACGTGCCCTTTTTGCATATCAACGGGCTGCTCTACATTTCAGGCCAGCTTCCCATGCGTGACGGCAAGGTCGCCGTGGCCGGCCAGCTCGGCAAGGAACTCGAGACCGAGGACGGCATGGAGGCGGCCCGAATCTGCCTTTTGAATATCCTCGCGCAAGCCCACAACGCGCTTCGCGATCTCGATCGCATCGCCCAGGCCGTTCGCCTGACCGGTTTCGTGAATTCGGCCCCCAGCTTCACCGAGCATCCCAAGGTCATCAACGGGGCCTCCGATTTGCTGGTCGAGATTCTGGGCGATAAGGGCCGGCACACCCGCGCCGCGGTCGGTTGCGCCAGCCTGCCGCTCGGCGCCGCCGTGGAGATCGATGCGATCTTCGCGATCGAATAGAGTCCGCAAGCAATGGGTTACGGCGGCGGGCTCGACTGGTTGAAGAGGCCGATCGCGCATCGCGGCCTGCATGATCGAGAAAACGGCATCATCGAGAATACGGAATCGGCCGTCGAGGCCGCCGTCGCAGCCGACTTCGGCATGGAGCTGGATCTCCGCTCCACCCGCGATCAGCAGCCGGTCGTCTTCCATGATGAGACCTTGGAGCGGCTGACCGAGGGGGAAGGCCGGGTCTGCGATTTCGATCTCGAGGATCTGCAGCATATTCCCCTTCGCGGCACGGCGGACCGCATCCTCGCCCTGCCCGAGCTTCTGGCGCTGCTGGCCGGCCGCGCCCCGCTGATCCTGGAAATCAAGAGCCAATGGAACGGCGACCGGCGTTACGAGGCGAATATCGCGCAAGCCCTGAAGGACTATCCCGGCCCCGTCGCCATCATGTCCTTCGACCCCCACTGTGTCGCCGCCTTCCGGGAGCTCGCCCCGGAGCTGCCCCGCGGGCTGGTCGCGGAATGGATGTCCCGCCGGACCTACCAGAAGAAGATTTCGATCTGGCAGCGCTTTGCCATGCGCCATTTATTGACCGCATCTATCGCCAGACCGCATTTCATCGCTTACGATATCCGGGTATTGCCGACCACCGCGACGCGGATCGCCAGATGGCTCGGCTATCCGCTTCTGACCTGGACCGTGCGGACGCCTGCCGATCGCGCCAAGGCGGAAGCCCACGCCGACGCCATGATTTTCGAAGAAACCGGGCTTTAAGCCAGGACTACAAGTCATTGGGTGACATCGATAATATCGTCGTCCGCGCCATCGCCGGCGTGGCCGAAATCGAACCCGAAACCTGGGATGCATGCGCCGAGGGAACGGCTCGCGAGCATTCTGGAATCGATTCCTCAACCCGCAAGCGCAACCCCTTCCTCGCCTACGATTTTTTGCATGCCCTCGAGGCTTCGGGCTCGGCCTGCGCGGAGACCGGCTGGCTGCCCCGCCATCTCGTCCTGGAATCGCCGGACGGCGAGATCGAGGGTGTCATGCCCTGCTATCTGAAGGCCCACTCCATGGGCGAGTACGTCTTCGATCATGGTTGGGCCGATGCCTATGAGCGGGCCGGCGGCGCGTATTATCCGAAGCTGCAGGCGAGCATCCCCTTCACGCCGGTGACGGGGCCGCGGCTCCTGGTGCCCGAGGGGCCGGACCGGTTTGAGCGCCAAAGCCTCCTGCTCCGCGCCGCCGCCGGATACTCCGAGCAGCTCGGCGTCTCTTCCCTCCACGTCACCTTCCTCACACGCGAGGAATGGGAGCTCGCCGGCGAGCTTGGCTTCCTCCGGCGGACCGACCAGCAATTCCACTGGCGCAACGAGGGCTATGAAAGCTTCGACGACTTCTTGAATGCCTTGGTCTCGCGCAAGCGCAAGGCCATTCGCAAGGAGCGGCGCCAGGCGGTCGAGAACGGCATCGAGATCGAATGGGTCACCGGCGCCGATCTCACCGAGGCTCATTGGGACGCCTTCTACGATTTCTACATGGATACGGGAGCGCGGAAATGGGGGCGCCCCTATCTGAACCGCGCCTTCTTCTCAATGATCGGCGATACCATGGCCGACCATATGCTGCTGGTGCTGGCAAAGCGCAACGGACGCTATATCGCCGGGGCGCTGAACGTGATCGGCGCAGACACTCTCTTCGGCCGCTATTGGGGCTGTACCGAGCATCACCCCTACCTCCATTTCGAGATCTGCTATTACCAGGCCATCGACTTCGCTATTCGTCATGGCCTGAAGACCGTCGAGGCCGGCGCACAAGGCGAGCACAAGCTGGCCCGCGGCTATCTGCCGACGCAGACCTACAGCGTCCATTTCTGCCGCGATCCCGGACTGGCCCAGGCCATCGCCGGCTTCTTGAAGCGCGAGCGCCAGGCCGTCGCCCACGAGATCGCCCTTCTCTCGGAGGAAAGCCCTTACAAGAAGGATGGCGGGGCGTAACGGGCGTGAAAAAGCGGTCTCGCGCGTTGCGCCGCCTCTAGGCAAATGCCAAAACCCGGGCGATCATTCAGACGCTTAAGGGAGGGAGCGCATGGCTTACGATCCGGACAATATCTTCGCCAAGATGCTGAAGGGCGAGATCCCCTGCCACAAGGTCTATGAGGACGAGGACACCCTCGCCTTCCTCGACATCATGCCCCGCTCGGAAGGCCACACATTGGTGATCCCCAAGGCGGAAACGGAGGATCTATTCGACGTCTCGCCCGATGTGCTCGCCAAGACCATGGCGGTGGTCCAGAAGCTCGCCCCCAAGATCCGCGATGCGGTCGGCGCCGAGGGCGTGCTGATCCAGCAATTCAACGGGTCGGCCGCCGGCCAGACCGTCTTCCATCTCCACTTCCACATCGTGCCGCGCAAAGAAGGCGTGGAGCTCAAGCCCCATGCCGGCGACATGGCCGACCAGGACGAGCTCGCGAAGACCGCCGAGACGATCCGCGCGGCGCTTTAGGACACCTCCCCCTGGAAGGGGGAGGTCGGGCGCATAGCGCCCGGGTGGGGGTCAGCTCTCTTTAGAGTCTTCTTTCCGAGGGCATTCCATAGAGACCCCCTCCCCAACCCTCCCACTTCCAGGGAGAGGGGGGCACGCCGGTAATCACCACCCACGTGGCCCCAGCCACAAAAAAAGCCCGGCACGCTTCCGCGAGGCCGGGCTTTTTCAGATCTTCTGTCGAGCGAACGGCTAGGCCGCGCCTTCCTTGCTGCGCGATTTGCGCTTCTTCGGCTTCGGCTTGCTCTCGCTCTTCGGCTTGGCCGGGGCGTTGGCATCGAGGAACTCGAAGCCGAGCTTCTCCTCGCCGTCCTTCTTCTCCACGAGCACCCGGACGATGCCGCCGGTCTGCAGCTTGCCGAACAGGATCTCCTCGGCGAGCGGCTTCTTGATGTACTCCTGGATCACCCGGGAAAGCGGTCGTGCACCGAACTTCTCGTCATAGCCGCGATCGGCCAGCCACTTATTCGCCTCATCCGTAAGCTCGATGGTGATGTTCCGGTCGCCGAGCTGCGCCTCCAGCTGGAAGACGAACTTCTCGACCACCTTGGAGATCACCTCCGGCCCGAGCGTTGCGAACGGGATCACCGCATCCAGACGGTTGCGGAATTCCGGCGAGAACATCCGCGCGATGGCCTCCTCGTCGTCCCCTTCCCGCTTGGTGCGGTTGAAGCCGATCGCCGCCTTGGCGAGATCGGTCGCGCCCGCATTGGTGGTCATGATCAAGATGACGTTCTGGAAGTCGATCTTCTTGCCGTTGTGATCGGTCAGCTTTCCGTGATCCATGACCTGGAGCAGGATGTTGAACAGATCCGGATGCGCCTTCTCGATCTCGTCGAGCAGCAGCACGCAGTGGGGATGCTGGTCGACCCCGTCGGTCAGGAGACCGCCCTGATCGAACCCGACATAGCCCGGAGGCGCGCCGATCAAACGGGATACCGTGTGACGTTCCATATATTCCGACATGTCGAAGCGGAGCAGCTCCACGCCAAGCAGCTCGGCGAGCTGCCGCGAGACCTCCGTCTTGCCGACGCCCGTGGGCCCGGAGAACATGTAGCAGCCGATGGGCTTGCCCGGTTCCCGAAGCCCCGCGCGGGAAAGCTTGATCGCCGCCCCAAGCGCTTCGATCGCCTGATCCTGGCCGAACACCACCCGCTTCAGATCGCGGTCGATATGGCGCAGGACTTCCGCATCGGTCTTGGAAATCGTCTTCGGCGGAATCCGCGCCATGGAGGCGATGGTGGTCTCCACCTCCTTCACGCCGATCACCTTCCGCCGCTGCTTCTCCGGCACCAGCATCAGAGACGCGCCGGTCTCGTCGATCACGTCGATCGCCTTATCCGGCAGCTTCCGGTCGTGGATGTATTTCGCCGACAGCTCCACCGCCGTGCGCAGCGCCTGGTTGGTGTAGCGCACCTTGTGGAAGTCCTCGAAGTAAGGCTTCAGCCCTTTCAGGATGCCGATCGCATCGGCCACGCTCGGCTCGTTCACGTCGATCTTCTGGAAACGGCGGACGAGAGCGCGATCCTTCTCGAAATGCTGGCGATACTCCTTGTAGGTCGTGGAGCCGATGCAGCGCAGGCCCCCGCTCTGCAGCGCAGGCTTCAGAAGGTTGGAAGCATCCATCGCCCCGCCGGAAGTCGCGCCGGCACCGATCACCGTATGGATCTCGTCGATGAACATGATGGCGCCGGGATAATTCTCGATCTCCCGCATCACGGCTTTCAGCCGCTCCTCGAAATCGCCGCGATACCGCGTGCCGGCCAGCAGCGCGCCCATATCGAGCTGGAAGATGGTCGCTTCCTGCAGCACTTCGGGCACGTCGCCCATGACGATGCGACGCGCCAAGCCTTCGGCGATGGCCGTCTTGCCGACGCCCGGATCGCCCACGAAAAGCGGATTGTTCTTCTGCCGGCGGCACAGCACCTGGATGGTGCGCTGGATCTCGCTCGCCCGTCCGATCAGGGGATCGATCTTCCCGCTCTCGGCCTTCTCGTTGAGATTGACGCAATAGACCTCGAGGGCATCCGCGCCGCGCTTCTTGTCCTCGTTGCCTTCCACCGTCGCCGCGTCGTCGTCGACGCCGCGCACGGTGCGGGGCTCGGACATGCCGGGCCGCTTGGCGATGCCGTGGCTGATATAGTTCACCGCATCGAGCCGGGTCATATGCTGCTCTTGCAGGAAGAACGCCGCATGGCTTTCCCGCTCGGCGAAGATCGCGACCAGCACGTTGGCGCCCGTCACCTCTTCCCTGCCGGACGACTGCACATGGGCCACCGCCCGGTGGATCACCCGCTGGAAGCCGGCCGTCGGCTGGGCATCGCTGCGCTGGGTGACGGAAAGCCCCGCGAGCTCTTCCTCGATATAGCCGGTGACCTTGTCGCGCAGCAGATCGAGATCGACGTCGCAGGCGCGCATCACGGCGGCCGCGTCGCGGTCGTCGATCAGCGACAGCAACAGATGTTCCAGGGTCGCATATTCGTGGTTGCGCTCGTTGGCGTATTGCAGCGCGCGCCTCAGGGCCTGTTCGAGACTGGTCGAAAAAGAAGCCAAGTCAGATCCTCACTCTTTTTCCATTGTGCATTGGAGCGGATGCTCGTTCTGGCGCGCGAAGCTCGTCACTTGAGCCACTTTAGTCTCGGCCACCTCGTAAGTGTAGACCCCACAGATCCCCACGCCCTTCTGATGGACATGGAGCATGATCCGCGTGGCCTCCTCCTGGCCTTTGTTGAAAAAGTGCTCCAGGACGTAAACGACGAAATCCATCGGCGTGTAGTCGTCGTTGAGAAGCAGCACCTTGTACAGGCTGGGCCGCTTCGTCTTCGGACGAGTCTTCGTGATGATGTTCGTGCCGGTATCGTCGCCCCGGCCGTTATCGCCGTTCCGCGCCATTGTTAGCCTCTATGTGGCGTCTCGTTCTTCATCTTCCAAGTACGGCCTGAATGCCATTTTGTCTCGGAGCGGATTGGAATGGTTCAGATGGTCACCCGCCCTCCCAAAACGCTCATCGAGACCGCTTCGAAGGCTATCCTGTGCCAATCGCACAAAGCGGCGCAACCCCACCTCGCAGCGACGGTGCCATTAATTCTCCGCGGAGCCCTCGAACCTACGCCATCTTAACATAGGACGATTTCGTGCCTTTAGAATGACCAAATCGTCCCCTGCCCACTCTCAGGCACAAAAAAAGCCCGGATCGAAACCCGGGCCTTTTATTCGTGTGCTCGCTTGGATGCGAAGCTTAGAAGCTCTTCTTGGCGAAAGTATCTTCCATCGGCTTATAGGCATCCTGGGCCAGGCCCACATACATCTCGCCAAGCTTGGACATCTCGGCCATGTAATCGTCATAGGCCTTTTTGGCGTATTGCGACTGAATCTCGAGAGCCTGCTCGGCAGACTTGGCGCTTACCAGCTGCTCGAAGGCGCGGGTCCCATCCTCGAATGCCTTCTTCGAGTAATCGGTCATCTCCGAGGCAATAGCCTGGACGCCCTTGCTCCATTCGCCCATCGCACGAACGCTGGCATCGAAACCGTCTTTGCCGGCCTTCTGAAACTCTTCAAACCCTTTCAACATCATGCCCTCTCTCGGTAGCGTTGAGAAATCTTGCGGATGCGAAGAATATATGCAATGCACAAAAAACGTCAACCGGTTTTGTTGCGGTGCACAAAAATATAGAAAATTCGCTTTAACTCTTTGGCAATTCCCAAATTTTACGCTTGTCCAGCGTCGCCCGTGGCGGATGATACCGCATTTGGGATAGCCGTACCGTCAACAATAGGCGAGCGGCAGCGGGCGGCAAGGGATGGTTAGTCGACGGGGATTTACGGCGTCATGCGCGATATGTCCAAAATTCGAGTGGGCGGTGCGAAGCGACTGCAACGCGCCGCAGCATGGGTTTTCGTAAGCCTTTTGGCCGTTTGTCTGGTGCTGCCGTCGGTCCGGCCGGCACAGGCGGCGTCCGATTACCGCTCAGCGATCGTGGTGGATATGAACACCGGCGAAGTGCTCTTCGCACGCTCCGCCGACACCAAGCGATATCCCGCCTCCCTCACCAAGATCATGACGCTCTACGTTCTGTTCGGTTACCTGCGGGACGGACGGATCACCCTGGATTCGGAACTCACCATCACGCCTCACGCGGCTGCCCAGCCGCCCACCAAGCTGGGGCTGAAGCCGGGCTCCACCATCCGCTGCGAGGACGCCATCAAATCGCTGGTGACGAAGTCCGCCAACGACATGGCGGCGGCCGTGGCAGAGAATCTCGCCGGCACGGAATCCAATTTCGCCCGCATCATGACCCAGCAGGCCCGTGCCCTCGGCATGAAGAGCACCGTGTTCAAGAACGCCTCCGGCCTGCCCAATAACGCACAGGTCACGACGGCCCGCGACATGGCCATTCTCGGCGAGCGCATCATGCGCGACTTCCCCGAGTACTATCACTACTTCTCGCTCACGAGCTTCACCTATAAAGGCCGCAGCTACCGCAACCACAACCATCTGCTGCGCAACTACTCCGGCACCGACGGCATCAAGACAGGCTATATCCGGGCCAGCGGATTCAACCTGACCGCATCGGCGCGCCGCGACGGCAAGCATCTCCTGACCGTCGTGCTGGGCGGCTCGACGAGCCGTGGCCGCGACGCCACCGTCCGTTACCTCTTCGACAAGCATTGGGCCAAAGCGAGCGTCGGCAGCACGCGCAATCCGTTCGTCGCTTCGCCCAGCCTGCCGCTTCGCCGGCCGCCGGTCTTCGCCGTGGCTTCCGCCGGCGGGAGCGCCACCTCTGCACGGCCGGCCGCCTATCAGCCTCAGCAGCGGCAGCCGGAACCGCAGCGTGTTGCTGTCCGGAACCCGCTCGCACAAGCACAGCCGCAAGCTCAGCCTCGGCAGCAGCCCCAGCCTCAGCCTCAGCTTGTCGGCCAGTCGGAGCCATCCGGCCCCTATCACGTTCAGGTCGGCTCCTACACGACGCCCCAGGATGCCCAGCGCCGCCTGGAATCGATCGGCAGCAAGGCTGGTAATCTGCTCTCCGGCCATCAGCCGGTCACCACGAGCTTTCAGAGTGGCAGCCAGCAATGGTACCGCGCGCGATTTGCGAATTTCTCGCAATCCGACGCTCAGAAAACCTGCTCCAGCCTGAAACGGATGTCGGTGGATTGCATCGCCATGCGGGCCGAATAAAAAAAGGGCGATGTTGCACTATCCGTACCCACCGCCAGATGTAGATAATAGAAAGGCCGCTCAACCCGAAGGGAGCGGCCTTGATCAGTCTCAGCGTCCTAACCATTAGACGAACCCCCGATTGGTCGGGGGTACCGGAATCGAACCGGCATTTCTGGATTATTCAGTCGTCGTTACGTGGTGTCTCACTGCCCGATTTTGAAGGGTTGCGATCCTTTTTCTTGGGCGGGGCCACATCCCCAAAGGCGCGTTCAAAAGCGGCCTCAGCTTCCTCGGTGTCCAGTCCAAGCCGTTGAGCCGTCTCTATGAACCCTTCGGCTCGGTCGGAGGCCTCAGGTCTAGGCCGGGGTTTTTTGCGGTCGGTTTGCATATCTTGAGATTGTTCCCACCAACATCGCCTGACAGATTGATTAGGCCGATCGATTTCTTGTCGCTTTTGCCGTCATCGAAGGTATGAAATTCCGTGACTCGGTACAAAACTCCCGTGGCCAAATGGATGGCATCGGGGGTTGTCAGCTTCTTACCGTCAAACTGATCGATCCGCTGCTGATAATAGTTCCGAATGTCGTGGGCTACTGAGGCAACTTTCGCATCGATGCTCAACCTGGTGATGCGCTTCATCAAACCGGCAAACAGCGTGTCCATGCCAGCCGGTAATTTGCTTTGCAGAACCTCGACTGACGTCAAAACAGAAGTAATTATTTTGACCTCGCGTCTCTTGCACCGCTCTATCACTTCACGAACGCCGTCCATTTCCCCAGTCGGGCGAGCCTCATCCTGAATCCACGCGAGGAACAGGCAGGTGTCCCAGTAGTAAACCGTCTCAGCGCCAGCCATTGCGAAGCTCCCGAACAAAGGCTTCGCTACTCAACCCTTCTGTTGCGTTAGGTGCCCGCCCACGGAGATCCTCCCAATCCGGCAGCTCGTCATCCGGTGGGTATGCCTCAATAGAGGCTACAGAAATCTTGTGAGGAAAGTTCGCTCCAGACCTGTAATGCAGAGTGCCGAAAATCTCGGCGCGGCGCCCGACTGCGGAAACCGCCTCGTCATAGAGTTTCGCCGGAAAATGGCAGCTTACCTTCTTAGGCCCAACGTCAGGATAGATATGAAATACATTGGCACCGTGATGGAGATTGATCTGCTCTAGCCTGCCCTCAAGAGCACCTTCGCACTCGTCATCTACGGCTAACGCTTCGTCTACGCGAGCAGTAACCCGCTCCGTGAGGTCAAAGCTCTCCCCGTTAAACACAAGCGCAGCACTCTTAACGCTCTTGCCCACCGGCCGCGCTAGGGCGCGAATGTCCTCGAGAAGGTCCGCGTCGAACCCAGACAGATCCGCATCAAGATCTAGCGCAGTGGTAATGCGCTCAAGACTCTCAACTATCGCGCTTCCGACATAGGGGCGTTTCGCCAGGGCGTGCGGTTCCACACTGATACGCACGGGGCTACTGAAAGACAGTTCAGCAATCTGGAAATAGCTTGCCGACTTGCCGTCATGAGCCTCCCGATCAAGCTTTGCAACCGTCGCGTTCAGATTTTGGATTTGAGACATGAACGCAGCAAGCCTAACGCGGCCGTCGTCCTCAGGGAATCCCTCGATAACGAGAGTGATCCGGTCCTCTTCAGCCATTACGCGCACCACGATACTAGAGGGATTTGTGTCTTCTACCCTGCGAACGAGTCCCGGTACATAAGTCGCTTTCCCTTGAAGCCGACCAACAATCTGTCGGCTCGCATCAGGTCATCAAAGCCATTCGCGACCCGATGATTGTACCGGAATTCGAATTCGGCTGCATAGCGGTGAAGATGGGATTTCCCGCAATGCTGATAGATGCCCTTCATCCCGCGTTTGAACACGGAAAAGAATCCTTCGATAGTATTCGTCCCGATCTCCCCGCGACCGTACTCGCCTTGCCCATGCCGGACGATATCGTGGGATGCAAACTCGCGACCGATTAGCGTGTAATAAGAAGCCTCGTCCGTCATCAAACGCGCCTCTTTCGCGACGTTCTCGCGAAGGATCGGAGCGATGTCCTTCGCGGCAAGGCTGTCAATCACCATGGTCCGCGCGCGGCGCGTGGTGCGGTCGACCAGAGCAAGCACCTTGTGCTTGTGGTGATAGCCGCGGCCCTTCTTCTGACCTTTCGGCTTCTTTGTCCGATCATTTCCAATGAAGGTTTCGTCCGCCTCAACAATTCCGCCGCCGGTGCCGAACGTATCCAACGCGCCTTCGCGCATGGCTTCCCGAATACGGTGGGACATGAACCACGCCGTACGAAGAGCGACGCCGAGAGTCCGGTGAAGCTGATGCGTGCTGATACCCTTCTTGCTGGCCGCCATCAAATAGATGGCTTGAAGCCAAACGTGCATCTTGACGTTGGAGGCCTCGAAAATCGTGCCGATCTTGACCGTGAACGGCTTCCGGCACTGGTAGCACTTGTAAGCGCCAATGCGAGTGCTCTTGCCCTTCATGGGGCTGATGCGCTCGGTCCCACCACAGTGCGGGCAGATCGGACCTTCCGGCCAAATCCGTGCCTCTACAAACTGGTATGCCGCCTGCTCGTCGTGAAAGTGTGGGGCAGAAAGATTGGACATCGCTGCATTCTCCTTACCCCACTATATAGCACTTGGGTACGGATAGTGCAACATCGCCAAAAAAAGACCCGGCCCGCAAAATCGCCCTCTCGTCGCGCGGCTCTTTCTTGCCGCGAATCTCCCCGCGCCATAGGGTGCTTCCCGTCTTGGGGGGATAACGAGACCATAACGAGGGACGATTTATGCTGAGCTCACTCGATCGATACGCACCTTATGCGCTTACCGCGCTTCGCATCGTCGCCGCGCTCCTCTTCATGGAGCACGGCACGGTCAAGCTGTTCGGGTTTCCGGAAGTCGAAGGCCATGGCGCAGGTGGCGGAAGCCTTCCGCCCCTGATGCTCGTTGCGGGCATCCTTGAGGTGTTCGGCGGTCTAGCCATCCTGATCGGGCTATTCACCCGGCCCATCGCCTTCCTGCTTTCCGGCCAGATGGCGGTCGCCTATTGGATGGCCCATTACAAACCCGATGCGTTCTATCCCATTCAGAACGGCGGCGACGGATCGATCCTGTTCTGCTTCGTCTTCCTGTATCTGTTCTTCGCCGGCCCTGGCGCCTGGGCCGTCGACAATCTCTGGAAGCGAAACGGATAACGCCCGAAGCAATCGCGGCGGATCAACGGACGCTGAGGAGCACTTCCTTGGCTTCGTTGATCCGCGCAGCGAGATAGGTGGAGCCGCCCTGATCCGGGTGGACTCGCTTCATCAGCTGCCGATGCGCGACGCGGATCTCCTCCACGCTCGCCGAACGGCTGACGCCCAGAACCTCATACGCCTCGTCGACACTCATGCTGCTTGAGGCGCGCGTGCGCCGACGCCCCGTCCCGCCCGTACCATTGCCGGCGCCGGACGGTCCTGCCCCCTCCTGCCAGCCGGGGGCACGCTGGTTCAGATAGGCCTCGATCAGCGCGGCCTCTTGCGGATCGCCCTGTTGCAGCGCCGCGACCAGCGCCTGCAATTCACGCATATCGAGATCGGACAGCGCACGACCGGCGAATTGACCCGCCACGACGCGCCCGTCGACGCGGCCGGTCCCGTGATCGAGCTCCATCTCAAGATGGGCGGTCCGGACGAACGATTTCTGCCCGCCAGGCCGGCGTTGACGCGGCCCGTAGGCGCCGCCAAGACCGCCCATGCCGCCAGGGCCGAACGGCCCGGTGCCGAAGGTCCGGAAACGGATCCCTTGGCGGCGCAGCATCGTGTAGCCGACGATCGCCAGCGGAATCGCAAGGATCAGCAGGCCCGGGATGATGAAGAGCCCGGCCAGGATGAACAGGGCGATCCAGCTATATTTCCGAATGGCGCGGGCGAGCTTGCTCGTGTCGGCATTGGCCAGATAGCGAGCACCGAACAGCACGATCAGAAAGATGCCGAGGCCGATGAGGAACGCGTACATGTTTTTGGTCAGCCTATTTGCTCGAGAAGCCGGGCCGCCACGTCGCCATCGCGTGCGCTGAAGGATTGCAGCGCCTTGCGGCCACCGCTGGCGTAGACCGCAACGGCCTTTAGCAGCGCCCGGAGCTGCTGTGCCGATCCGGCGTCGAACGGGCAATAGGCGCCCTTAGTCAGCCGGGCGATCTCCTTGAAGGCGATCTCGGCCTGTGGCTCCCGCCCCTCCTGGAACAGGAAGACAGGCACGCCGAGGAGCCCGAGCTCGCCAGCCTTTTGGCAAAGCACGTCGATATTCTCCTCCATGCAATCGCCGACATAAACCACGGCATTGACCTTCTGCTTTCCGGTCTCGCGCTTGGCATGGGTCAGCACCTTGCCGATCTGGGTATAACCGCCCCGGCAGGAGACCTGCCCCATGACCCGGGCGAGCGCGCCTCCATCGCTCACCCATTTGCTCGCCCGGCACTCGCCGAACCCTCTGAAATAGATGAGCTGAACGTCGAGCCCGCCGATTTCATCCACCGCGGCGAACATATCGCCCTGAAGCTGCAACGCCATGTCCCAGGTGGGCTGGCGGCTCATAGTCGCGTCCATGGCGAAGATCAGCCGGCCATCGCCCGAATGAGGCGCGACCGAGCGGGTTCGCTCAATAAAGGCGGCGATTTCCGTGTCGCTGGAGCGCTGCCGTTCCAAATCCTGCGTATTGCTCTTGGCGTCGTCTCTGGCTGGACGCATCGCTTTCGCCATTAAAGCTCCTTTCGCTGGCGAACATATCGGGAAACAATCGTCCTATAGATGGAACTTCTTGGCCCCTCCGGCAATGGCGGGGCTAATCTTCGTCCGTTGCGGCAAGCAGCTTCGCATTGCCGCCGGAGGCCGTCGTATTGACCGTTACCACCCGTTCGTTAGCAAAACGCATCAGATAGTTCGGTCCTCCCGCCTTCGGCCCCGTGCCCGAGAGCCCTTCCCCGCCGAAGGGCTGGGCGCCAACGACCGCTCCGATCTGGTTCCGGTTCACATAGAAATTGCCGACATGGGCATGGGCGGCGACGAAATCGGCGACCTGAGCGACTCGCGAATGAAGCCCGAGGGTCAAACCGAATCCGCTCTCATTGATCTGATCGCAGACCGCAGCCAATCCATCGCTGGGATAGCGCACCACATGAAGGATGGGACCGAAGACCTCCGCCTCGAGTTCGGAGAGCGCGCCGATCTCATAGATGGCGGGACTGACGAAAGTCCCCTTCTCAAGCCCCTCCGGCAGCGGCAGCTCCAGGATCTCCTTCGCCTCGGCCCGCATGCGCACCTTATGGCCCTGCAGCGCCAGCTTTGCTTCCGCATCGATCACCGGCCCCACATCCGTCGCATAATCGAGCGGATCGCCGATCCTGAGCTCGCGCACGGCGCCGGTCAGCATCTCCAGGATGCGATCCGCCACCTCCTCTTGCAGAAACAACACCCGGAGCGCCGAGCAGCGCTGGCCGGCGCTGTCGAAAGCCGAAGCGATCACGTCGTCCACCACCTGCTCTGGCAGCGCCGAGGAATCGACGATCATGGCGTTCAGCCCGCCCATCTCGGCGATCAGCGGCACCACGGGGCCGTCCCGGGCCGCAAGCGTTCGGTTGATGGCAATGCCCGTCTCCGTGCCGCCCGTGAACGCAACGCCGTCGATCCGCGGGTCCTTCACAAGCGCCTGGCCGACCACCTCGCCCGGACCCGGCAACAGATGCAGCACATCCGCCGGCACGCCCGCCTCGTGCAAGAGGCGAACGGCGCGGGCAGCGATCAGCGGCGTCTGTTCTGCCGGCTTGGCGATCACCCCATTGCCGGCGGCGAGCGCTGCCCCGATCTGCGCGCTGAAGATGGCGAGCGGGAAATTCCAGGGCGAGATGCAGGCGAAGACCCCGCGACCGTGGAAGGAGAGCAAATTCTCCTCTCCCGTCGGCCCGGGGAGACGCTGCGGCTGGGTGAATTTCTCGCGCGCCTGGGCCGCCGCATACCGCAGATGATCGGCAGCCTCCCTGAGATCGCCTTGGGCATTCTCCAGGGTTTTGCCGGCCTCGCGAACCAACAGCGCCATCATAGCCGGCCGGTCCGCCTCGAAGAGATCGGCTGCCGTCTCCAGGATCGCGGCCCGCTCGTCCCCCCCGCGCCGATCCCAGGCCGGTGCCGCGGCCGATGCCGCATCGAGCGCCGTCTCCATGGCGTCGGAATCCGATTGATAGCACTGCCCCACCACCACCTGCCGGTCATGGGGCGATGTGACGGCGAGCGGCGCGCCGCGCTCCACCAGCGCGCCAGAAACGATCGGCCCGGCCATGAAGTCGCCGCCATGGAGCGCGGCCTCCATATCGTCGAGCAACGGTTCTCGGATCGTATCTTCCCAGAGCGGCAACCCCTGGCTGTTCGTGCGTGGCGCGAAGATCCGGCCGGGCAGCGGAATACGCGGATTGGCCTTCGGCTCGAGCCCTTCCGCCTTCTCCACCGGATCGGCAATGATCGCCGCGAGCGGCGCCTCGTCATCGGCCAGCCTGTTCACGAAAGAGGTGTTCGCGCCGTTCTCCAGGAGCCTGCGCACCAGATAGGCGAGCAGATCGCTATGGCCGCCCACCGGCGCGTAGATGCGGCAGGGGCGGTTCAGCTTCTCAGGCGAGATGACCGCCTCGTAAAGCGGCTCCCCCATGCCGTAGAGCCGTTGGAACTCGTAATCGGCGCCCTCGCCCAGCCGATGCACCGCCGCGATGGTATGAGCATTATGGGTGGCGAATTGCGGGAAGAAGCAATCGGGCCGCTCCAGCAGCGCCCGGCTTGCCGCGAGATAGGAGACATCCGTGTTCACCTTCCGGGTGAAGACCGGATAGCCGGAAAGCCCGGCGACTTGCGCCCATTTGATCTCCGAATCCCAATAGGCACCTTTCACCAGCCGTACCGGGATGCGCCGCCCGGTCGCCCGCGCCACGGCCGCGAGCCAGGCGATCAGCGGTAGGACCCGCTTGGAATAGCCCTGCACGGCAAGCCCCAGCCCATCCCAGCCGGCAAGCTCCGGATCCTCGAAAAGCGGCTGCAGGAGCGACAGGCTGAGATCCAGCCGGTCCGCCTCCTCCGCATCGATGGTGAGCGGCAGGTAGGCTTCCCGCATGGCAACGGCCAGCCGCTTCAGCCGCGGCAGCAGCTCGGCCTGCATCCGCGCCGCATGCGAGGGCTCATAGTGCGGGTGAAGCGCCGACAGCTTGACCGAGAGGCCGGAGCGCTTGTGCAAGGTCTCCGCATCCCGGGTCTTGGGGCGCCCCTCGTCCTTGGCGATCGCCTCGATGGCATGGGCGTAGCGCTGCAAGTATCTCTGGGCATCCTTCTCGCTGCGCGCCGCCTCGCCCAGCATGTCGTAGGAGAAGCGATAGCCCCGCTCTGTCTCGTCCTTGCCGTTGTGAATCGCCTCTTCGATGGTTTCGCCGAGCACGAACTGGCTGCCGAGAATCCGCATGGCATGGCGGAGCGCTTCCCGGATCACCCCCTCGCCCGTGCGCGAGACCAGCCGTTGCAGACGCTGGGAGACCTCGTTGCCGTCCCGCGTTCCCCAGTCGAGCACGCGGCCCGTCAGCATCAATCCCCAGGTCGACGCATTGACGAACAGGGATGGCGAATGACCGAGATGCTTCGCCCAATCGCCCGCCGAGATGGTGCCGGCAATCAGCCGGTCGGCTGTCGCCTTGTCGGGAATGCGCAAGAGCGCCTCCGCCAAGCAAAGCAGCAACACGCCCTCTTCCGTGAGGAGTCCGTATTCGTGGAGAAAGGAATCGACCCCGCCGTAAGACTGGCGTCCCGCCCGCGCCGCCTGGACCAGATCCCGCGCCACCCGCTCGATCTGCCGGCGTTCCGGTTCGCTGAACCGCGCCTGATCGATCAGCTCCTCGACCAAACGATCCTCGTCGGCCAGCAGCAGCGCCGCAATGCCATCCCGCGCAGGGGTCCTCGTCATCGCATTTCGCTCTGACCGGACGCTGCTCATCTCGGATCGATCGCTCCGCTCATCCTTCGATCTTACTCCCAAGAGAGGTTAAAGCGACTCTAGCGTCTTCGCGTTCCCGGACCGGTTCTCCCATATGGGCAGAACCGCCACGCCCGGTTGCCTTCGGAAAGGAAAGCGCTATCGTCCGCCACGGTCGAGAACGGAAGCACCGAGCGCTATGGCACCGTCTATCAGCACCATCAGAACGATCACCGGTCTGCGGCGCCGGGTCGCCCAGTGGCGTAACAACGGGCATAAGATCGCCCTCGTCCCCACTATGGGCGCGCTTCATGACGGCCACCTATCTCTCGTCGCCCGTGCGAAGGAGGAAGCCGACCGGATCGTGGTCTCGATCTTCGTCAATCCCACCCAGTTCGGCGAGGGCGAAGATTTCGACGCCTATCCCAGAGACGAAAAGGGCGATTTGGCCCGTCTCTCCGAGACCGGGGTGGATGTGGCCTACATCCCCGATACACGCCAGATGTTCGCGCCGGGCTTCGCCACCCAAGTGCATGTGAAAGGTCTGACCGAAGGGCTTTGCGGCGCCTCCCGCCCCGGCCATTTCGACGGCGTCACCACCATCGTCGCCAAGCTTCTGCTGCAATGCGCCCCCGATATCGCGGTCTTCGGCGAAAAGGATTACCAGCAGCTCCTCGCCGTGAAGCGTATGGCGGCCGATCTCGACATCCCCGTGGAGATCGTCGGCGCAGCCGTGATCCGCGAGGAGGACGGCCTCGCCCTCTCCTCCCGCAACGCCTATCTCTCAAAGATGGAACGGGATTTGGCCCCCCTGCTCCACCGGACCCTGCAGGATATGGCTTACGATCTCGGCGAAGGCCGGCCCATCGAAGATGCAACCGCAGCCAGTTCCATGCGGCTCGACGCAGCCGGGTTCCGGGTCGATTATTTACAGGTCGTCGATCCCGAGACTCTGCAGCCCGTGACCGGCTTGTTGGACGCCCCGGCCCGCGCTCTCGTCGCGGCCTTTCTCGGCAAGACCCGTCTCATCGACAATATCGCGGTGAAGCCGAAGCAGAGGTCGAAGCCCCGCAGCGCGCAGAAAGCGAAAGCTGAATAGGGTTCAGCCCTACCCGTCGATCAGGCAGAGCTCCTTCAGATCCTGCACCATCTCCTGGGGAATATCGCCGAACCCCTCCCCTTGCATGAGGTCCGCCGGCGCATCCTCTTCCGTCAAATACCGCCATCCCTGAAAAGCCCGGCGCGGCTGGCCCCGCGTGGCGACGAGATCGGGGCCGAGGACGATGCCGCAGCAGGCTCTTCCGTCTTCCCGCGTCTCAGGCCTGAGATCGAGGATTCGCTGCCGGACCAGCACTGTGCCCTTGATCACCCAATAGAGCGATCCGCCGGCGAGCAGCTCCGCGCCACGGCGCGGTGTCTGGCTGGTGCGGTGGCAAAGCTCCGCCGGCCGTCCCGCGGCGCGATGCTCGGCAAGCCGCTTCGCCTGCCAGTCGCGCAAAGCCTGCACGCTGTCGATCCCGACACAGAGCTTGAGAAGATGAAGCGTCATGACGCGATGACCGTAGCGAGTGAGGCCGTGCCCGGATAAGGCGGCGCGGCAAGTTTTCCCCGGCTTTCTCGGTAGTTACGCCGCGTCGAGCCCGGGTTCGGCCCCATCTTCATGATCGTTGTCCGGCGCAGGAGGCGGCGTCTCCGGCCTGGCCGGTGCCTTCGGCGCCGGAAACAGCGCATCGGTGCGCCCGGCGATCCAATAGGCAACCAGCCCGACCCATTCCCGGGTCGCCATATCGACCCGCCGCAAACCCTCGGAAACCTTGTCGAAGGGGCGCCAAGCATCCTCGGGCCCGCGGGTGCGGTAATCCACCGGCCACGGCTCGACCACGAGACCCGCCTGACGGAAGCAGCCTATGGCCCGCGGCATATGGGCGGCCGATGTGATCAGCACCCAGCGCTTGTCGGGCCCGAGAAGCTCCAGCTTGGCAAGCTCGGCCTTCACACGCTCGGCATTCTCAAAAGTGTCCCGGGATCGATCTTCCAGCACCAGCCGCTTCCGGCCGATACCAAGCCCGACCAGAATCGCAGCCGTGCCCAGCGCCTCGCTCTCCGACGGGTAGAACAGGGCCGCATCGCCGCCCGAGATGGCGACCATGGCGTCCGGGAACCGATGCGCCAGCAGCCCCGCCTCGACGATACGGTCACCCGCCTCGTTCAAGGTCGGCGCCTCACGCCCCTCGCCGATATAGCGCTGTTCGGCCCCACCCAACACGATGAAGCCCGTAGGGGGCGGCCCCTCCTCCAAATCCGTGCGCGGAAAGCGATCCTCCAGCGGAAGCACCAGCCAGTTGCCGAGCGGCGAGAGGCCGGCAACGAGCAGCAAGACGGCCGCCAAGGCGACGATTCGACGGCCCCAGCGCGCCCAATAGGTCCAGACCATCAGCGTGCCGATCAGAAGCAGAAAGGCGATCAGGCAAGACGGCTGCAGAAAGAACCATAAGAACTTCGCGAGATAGAAGAACATTCCCTCACTTCAACCGGAAGAAGAGCGACAGCAGGCTGAACCGGCCACTCATAGCAGCCTTGTTGCGACCATGCATCCATGGTTGAGCGCACCGATCCTCAGTCCCACTGAGGCGCCCATTCGGGGTCGGTCATACGCCCACCCGGCTCGGCAAGCGCGAAAATGCGCTGCATCTCCGTGTCGCTCAGCGCGAAATCGAACACGTCGAAATTGCTTCTGATATGCGCCGGATCGCCGGACCGCGGAATGGCCACGACGCCCTCCTGTTGGATCAGCCAGCGGAGCGTCACCTGGGCGCTGGATTTCCCGTGCGCTTCGGCAATCTCCCTCAGCACGGGGTTGGACAGCAGCCCCCCGCGCCCAAGCGGCGAATAGGCGGTGAGCGCGAGACCATTGCGGCGGCACGCCGAGAGCATGGCCTGCTGATCGAGCAGCGGATGATATTCCACCTGGTTGGTGACCAACGGCTCCGAGGCAAGCGCGATCGCCTCCTCCAAGAGGCCGATCGGAAAATTGCTGACCCCGATATGGCGCGTCATACCGAAGCGCTTCACCTCCGACAACGCGGCCATGGTTTCCGCCAGCGGCACGTCCGGGTTGGGCCAGTGGATGAGCAGCAAATCGACACGGTCGAGACCGAGTCGCTTCAGGCTGAGCTCCACGGAGCCTTGCAACCGCGCCTCCTCCATCTGGTCCATCCAGACCTTGGTGGTGACGAAGACGTCCTCGCGGTCGACACCGGAATCCGCCAGCGCTTCTCCGACCTCTGCCTCGTTGTCGTAGATCTGTGCCGTATCGATATGGCGGTAGCCGCAAGCGAGCGCCGTCTTGACCGCCTCGACGCAGACATCTCCCTCCAGCTGCCACGTGCCGAATCCAAGCGCCGGTATCGAGGCGCCATGGGCTTCGACACACATCATGTCTTTGATTGTCATGTTTCTCCGCTCGTTTAGGCTCTCGAATCAACCGTCAGGGTACGGATGATGCCGTCTTGAGACTATAGGAGCCAGAGTGCGGCGAGACCGAGGAACGCGAAGAACCCGACCACATCCGTCACCGTCGTAACGAAAACGCCCGAGGTGATGGCGGGATCCACCCCCAGCTCGTTCAGCCCCAGCGGCACCAGGATGCCGGCCAAGGCGGCCACGATCAAATTGACGATCATGGCGAGCGCGATGATCAGACCGAGATCGGTGCGGCCGAACCAGACATAGGTCACGAGCCCCATCAGCACGGCGAACAGCAGCCCGTTGAGCAGACCGACGGCGGATTCACGGCCGATCACACGGAAGGCGTTCACCCGGCCGAGATCCCGGGTGGCGAGCGCCCGCACGGCGACGGTCATGGTCTGAGTTCCGGCATTTCCCCCCATGGAGGCCACGATGGGCATCAGCACCGCAAGCGCCACCATCTGCTCGATGGTCGCATCGAAAAAGCTGATGACGAAGGAGGCGAGAATCGCCGTGGCGAGATTGACCAGCAGCCAGGCGAAGCGCTGGCGCGTGGTCTCCCAGACACTGGTCGACATGCCTGTGGTGGCCGCGACACCGGCCAGCCGCAAGATATCCTCTTCGGCCTCTTCCTGGACCACCTCGACCACGTCGTCGGCGGTGATCACGCCGATCAGCCGGTTGTCCTGATCCACCACCGGCGCCGAGGAGAGATTGTAGCGCTCGAACTCCCGCGCCACGTCCTCCTGGTCCGCCTCCGCCTGGATCGGGCGCAGCTCGTGATCGGTGATATCGTCGATATTCACATGGCGCTTGGAGCGGAGCAGCCGGTTCAGCGCCACCGAACCGATCAGGTGAAATGCCGGGTCGACCACGAAGATCTCGTCGAACCGCTCCGGCAGATCGTCGGATTCACGCATGAAATCGATGGTCTGGCCGACGGACCAGAAGGGCGGCACCGAGATGACCTCGGTCCGCATGATGCGGCCGGCGGAATCCTCCGGGTATTCCAGGCTCTTCTTGAGGGTGAGCTGATCGAGCCGCGGCAGCTGGTCGAGGATCGCGTTGCGGTCGTCCTCCGCCAGATCCTCCAAAAGATAGACCGCATCGTCGGTGTCGAGCTGCTTCAGGGCATCGGCGACCACCTCCGCCGGCAGCGTCGCCAAAAGCTGATCGCGCACCCCCTCGTCCAGCTCGCTCAAGGCGGCCGGATTGAAGTCGCGGCCGAGCACGGTGATGAGCCGGTCCCGCTCTTCCGCTTTCAGAAGTTCCAGCAGGTCGGCAAGGTCGCCTTCGTGGAGATCGCCCGTAAGCGTCCGGACCTCGGCGCGATCGTCCGCTTCCAGCGCCGCTTCCACGGCATGCAGGAACTCGGAGCGAAAATCGCCCTCCTCGTCGCGCACGGGCATATGTTCGTCCGGGACGGTGTCCATCGCCTATTCCGTAGCTCGATTTGAACGCTTAAGAAGCAGTCGTCCCGCGGCCTGCAGACACGGAACGCAGTGCCGACAGGCGCAGTTTCCGCCGCCGGCTATGGTCGGATTGAGTTTGGCAAATAAACGCTGCTTCGCCCTTAACCGCCAGACAAAAAAGTAGCGGGTGCCCCAGCCCGGCGGCTTCTATCCAGCGAGGCGCAACGGCATGAATACCCGGATTGAACCCGGGGATGACGACCGACAGAGCGCCCGTCTGGCGCTCAAATCATCCGAAGAGCGGGAATGCACCAAGAAAGAGTGGTGCGGTCGAGAGGAATCGAACCTCCACGGGCTAAGCCCACAGCGACCTCAACGCTGCGCGTCTACCATTTCCGCCACGACCGCAAAGATAAGGCGAAGCTTTCGTGCATCGACGAAAGCGCGTCGCTCCGGGCCGAAGCCCGAAGGTCGGGCTGCATTAGCAAACTCGGACCAGCCGCGCAAGCTGACAGAACCCCGAAGCCACCTCTTTATGTCGGAATATATAGGGATGCATGGCCGCTTAAACTCCCCCATGATGGCGCCATGCCGACAGCCAACTTCGCAAGAATGGTGGGAACGAGCGGGCTTCTGGGCGCGGAACTCCTCCCCGAGCCCGGCCAAGCGAGCGGAATCGAGTGGTTCCGCAGCAAGAAACCCGTCCCCTACCCCCGCGCTCTCAACGCCATGGAGAGCCGCGTCGCGGAGATCGCGAGCGGTGAGGCGGGTGAATGCGTCTGGCTGCTGGAGCACCCCGCCCTCTATACGGCGGGCACCTCCGCGGAACCGGGCGAGCTGATCGATCCGGACCGCTTTCCCGTCTACAAAACCGGCCGCGGCGGCCGCTACACCTATCACGGGCCCGGACAACGCATCGCCTATGTGATGCTGAACCTGAAGCAGCGCGGCGGCGACGTCCGCGCCTACGTCCAGGGCCTGCAGACCTGGCTGGCAGATAGCCTCGCCGCTTTCGGGATCGCGTCCGACCCCGCCTCGAGCGATATCGGTCTCTTCGTCGGCGGCGCCAAGATCGCCTCCATCGGCGTGCGCGTCAGCCGCGGCGTCAGCTTCCATGGCATCAGCCTCAACGTGGCGCCGGATCTGGAGCACTTTTCGGGAATCGTTCCGTGCGGCCTGAAGGATGCGCCCGTGACGAGCCTGCAGGCGCTGAGCGTCGATGCGACGATGGATGAGGTGGATTCGGCACTTCAGAAAGCCTGGCCCTGGCGCTAGAGCTGATTAGTCCACTCTGCGGTCTGAGCGCTGATCAATCCCCTCTCACCTTGTGGGAGAGGGCTTTCCATCCCACCCACGTCATTGCCGGGCTTGACCCGGCAATCCAGGGCGTTTGGCACAAGAGTTCGCGACACAAGAGTTCGCGACCCTGGATGCCCGGCTCAAGGCCGGGCATGACGCAGAGAGAAGTGTTCAGCGCTACTTGTAGTTATCCGTGGCGATGACCTGAAAGCCGTCGGGCGGCGTGCCGCCCTCGTCCAGAATGAGGACTTGGGAGACCTGCGCGCCGGGAGAGCCCTCCTCGCAGCGCCTCAGCATGTCGGCCACGACCTCCGGCGGACCGGAAAACACCGCCGCGACCGAGCCGTCATCGCAATTGCGGACCCAGCCATCGAGATTGAGCTCTTTCGCCGTCCGTTCCGTCCAGGCACGAAAATAGACGCCTTGAACGCGACCCTCGATGCGCACGGTGACAGTCCGGATATCCTCGCTGTCGCTAACCATCGGTCAGCTCCCGCCTATTCGAACTCCATGATCACAGCATCGACATTAAGGCTATCGCCGGGCTCGGCAAGGATTTTGGAGACGGTCGCATCGCGCTCGGCCTTGAGAACGTTCTCCATCTTCATGGCCTCCACGATGCAAAGCGTATCGCCGGCAGCGACCTGCTGCCCCTCTTCCACCGCGAGGGAGACCACCATGCCCGGCATGGGGCAAAGCAGCATCTTGGAGGTGTCCGGCGGCTCTTTGATGGGCATCAGCGCCATCAACTCCGCCTCGCGCGACGTATAGACCCGCGCGGAGACCTCCACGCCCTGATAGGTCAGCGCATAGCCGTTCAGGATCGGCCGGATCTGGACCGCGACGGGCGCATTGTCGATCGTGCCCTTCCAGACGGGTTCCCCGAACCACCAATCCGAGGCGAGGCTCATTTCGCGGCCCTTCCCCTCGCCGGTGAATGCGATCGTCAGGGACTCTTCCGGGCCCTCCGCGACAGTCACCCGCTCGGCCGCACCGCCAAGCTCGACCACCCGCTCCTGGGCAAAGGTCACCGGCTCGCCCAACATCTGCTGGGTGATGTTGCGGCGGCGGGCATTGCTCAAATGGTCGATGGCGGCAGCCACCGAGATCAGCACGTCGCGGATCTCCCCTTCGGGAAGCGGCGCGGTGAAGCCGTCCGGATATTCCTCGGCGATGAACTTCGTGGAGATGTCCCCTTCCCGCCAGCGCGGATGACGCATCAGCGCCGCGAGGAACGGAATGTTGTGGCGGAACCCATCGATGGCGAAGGCATCCAGCGCCCGGCCCATCTGCTCGATTGCCTCGATGCGCGTCGGCGCATGGGTGATCAGCTTGGCAATCATCGGGTCGTAATAGACCGAGATCTCGCCCCCCTCCTCGACACCCGTATCGAGGCGGGTCGTGATCCCGTTCTCTTCGCCGAGCTCCGGAGGACGGTAGCGGATCAGCCGTCCCGTGGACGGCAGGAAGTTGCGCGAGGGATCCTCGGCATAGACCCGCGCCTCGATGGCCGATCCGTTCAGCTTCACGTCCTTCTGCTTGATCTGAAGCTTCTCGCCGTCGGCGACCTTGATCATCTGCTCGACGAGATCGATCCCGGTGACCAGCTCGGTGACCGGATGCTCCACCTGGAGGCGGGTATTCATCTCCAGGAAGTAGAAGTTCTTGTCCTTGTCGACGATGAACTCGACCGTGCCGGCAGAGTCGTAG
The DNA here is from genome assembly GCA_050110875.1 of Methyloligella sp. ZOD6. Classification (GTDB taxonomy): domain Bacteria; phylum Pseudomonadota; class Alphaproteobacteria; order Rhizobiales; family Methyloligellaceae; genus Methyloligella. The sequence goes on along the minus strand of CP188828.1, from coordinate 116,485 downwards.
TCCACGACTTTGGCGAGCTCGACCGCCTGCTTGCCCATGGCCTCGCGGGTTTTCTCGTCCAGGAACGGGCTCGGCGCCTCCTCAAGCACCTTCTGGTTGCGGCGCTGGATGGAGCACTCACGCTCGGCCAGATGGATCACATGCCCATGCTTGTCGCCGAGCACCTGGATCTCGATATGGCGCGGCTCCTCGACGAATTTCTCGATAAACACCCGGTCGTCGCCGAAGCTCGACTTGGCTTCCGATTTCGACGCGTTGAAGCCCTCCTCGACCTCTTTCTTGCTGTAAGCGATGCGCATGCCCTTGCCGCCGCCGCCGGCCGAGGCCTTGATCATCACCGGATAGCCGATGTCGTCGGCGATCTTCACCGCCTCCTTGGCATCCTCGATCACGCCCATATAGCCGGGCACGGTGTTCACCCCGGCTTTCGCCGCCAGCTTCTTGGACTCGATCTTGTCGCCCATCGCCTCGATGGCCCGCGGATTGGGCCCGATAAAGGCGATGCCGGCCTTCTTCAGCGCCTTGGCAAACGCCGGGTTCTCGGAGAGGAAGCCGTAGCCGGGATGAATCGCCTCCGCGCCCGTCTCCTTGGCCGCGGCGATGATCTTGTCCATGTCGAGATAGGATTGCGCAGCTTGCGCAGGTCCGACATTCACCGCCTCGTCTGCCATATCGACATGCACCGCATCGCGATCGGCGTCGGAATAGACCGCCACGGTCTTGATGCCGAGACGGTTGGCTGTCCTCATGATGCGGCAGGCAATCTCACCGCGGTTTGCGATCAGGATTTTCGAAAACATACGCCCCCAGGCCTTCTTTTTGAGCACTGCTTTCTAGAGGTTAGACGAAGCGGAGTAAACCTGATGGTTGCTCCGGATACGCCCTATTCTGCGGCGGAAGAATAGCGCTTGCGCTCCTCTTCCTCGCGCTTCTTCCGGTCCGCCTCGGCTTCTTCGAAATCGCCCCGCCCTTCCATGGCCGGCATTTCATCGCCTTTTATGCTCGCATGGTCCTTGGCTAGGAAGGTGTAGATCGCAGGCGTCACGAACAGTGTGAACAGAGTGCCGATGGTGAGGCCCGAGAAGATCACCAGCCCGATGGCGAAGCGGCTCGCCGCGCCGGCCCCTTCCGCGATCAGGAGCGGCACCATGGCAACCACCATGGAGGCCGTGGTCATCAGAATCGGCCGGAGCCGGATCACCGCCGCCTCCTCGATGGCCTCGCGCCGGCTGTAATCCTGCTCCTCTTGCAGGTGGTTGGCGAAATCCACCATCAGGATGCCGTGCTTGGCGATCAGACCGATCAGGGTGACCAGCCCGACCTGGGTATAGATATTGATGGAGGCGAGCCCGAGATTGATCGGCAAGAGCGCGCCGAACATGGAGGTCGGCAGCGCCACCAGGATGATGAACGGATCCCGGAAGCTCTCATACTGGGCCGCCAGCACCAGATAGATCAGGATCAGCGCGAAGACGAAGGTATAGACGAGGGTATTCCCCTCCTGGATGTATTGCCGGCTCTGGCCCTGCCAGTCATAGGAGAAGTTGGCCGGAAAAACCTCCGCCGCCTTGTTCTCCAGAAACGTCACCGCATCGCCGACTGTTCGCCCCGGGAACGGTACCGCCGACACGGTCGCCGAATTGAGCTGCTGGAAGTTGGTCAGCGCGTTGGGCTGCACGGTCTTGGTGACATGGGCCACGTTGGACAGCGGCACCATATCGCCGGAGGCTGTGCGGATCTGATAGCGGGTCAGCCAATCCTCATCGAGCCGGAACTTGCGCGGCACCTGGGGGATCACCTGATAGCTGCGCCCATAAAGGTCGAATAGATTGACATAGTTGCCGCCCAGCAGCGTCGCCAACGACTGGCCGATATCCGCCATGGAAACGCCGAGACTATTGGCCTTGTCCCGGTCGATCTCGAACTGGATCTGCGGCGTCTCGAAGCGCAGATCGTAATCCGTGAAGAGGAACATGCCGCTCTTATTGGCTTCGTCGACGATCTGGTTCGTCACATCCGCCAACTGTTCGAAATCTTCCGTCGTGGTGATCACGAACTGAACCCCAGCGCCGCCCGTGGAGCCCGGCAGCGCAGGCGGCGAGAAGATCAGCGCCTGGGCAGGCGCAACCTTGCTCACCTCCGGCTGCACCTCCTGCAGAACGTCGGCCTGGCTGCCTTCCCGCTCGCCCCAGTTCTTCAGGAGCATGCCCACGAAGGCCTGATGGGTGCCCGCCATGCCGTTGATGGTGAAGACATGCTCCTCTTCGGGCAGCTTGTCGAAGACCTTGCCGAGCTGCGCCGTCGCCTGCTCCAGGTAATCGAGATTGGCGTATTGCGGCGTTTTCACGATGGCGAAGAGGATGCCCTGATCCTCCTCCGGCGCGAGCTCCTTCTGGCTCGTCATATACATGAAGACCGTGGCGACGATCACGCCGATGATCACCAGCACCGTGACGGGCCGGTAGTTCAGCGAATTGCTCAAGCGCCGGCGATACCAGCCGTTCAGCCGCTCGAAGAAGCGGTCGAGAACCCCGGTGAAGCCACTCCCGTCATTGTCGTGCTCGCGCAGCAGCTTGGAGCACATCATCGGCGACAGGGTCAGCGCGATAAAGCCGGAGACCACCACCGCGCCGGCCAGCGTGAAGGCGAACTCGCGGAACAGCGAGCCGGTGACGCCCGTGACGAAGCCGATCGGCGCGTAGACCGCCGCCAGGGTGATCGTCATGGCGATCACCGGATAGACGATCTCGCGCGCGCCCTTCAACGCCGCATCGAGCGGTTTCATACCGTCTTCGATATGCCGGTAGATGTTCTCCACCACCACGATGGCGTCGTCGACCACCAGACCGATGGCGAGCACCAGCGCCAGCAAGGTCATCAGGTTGATGGAGTAGCCGAGCACATAGAGCATCGCCAGCACGCCCACCAGAGACAGCGGGATGGTGACGATGGGGATGATGGTGGAGCGCAGATTTCCTAGGAACAGGAAGATCACCACGATCACGATGATCGCCGCCTCGCCGAGCGTGGTCACCACCTCCCAGATCGAGGTGCGGATGAAGTTCGTCGCATCGTAGGCGACTTCCGCCTTCAGCCCCTCGGGCAGCTCGCGCTGGATATTGGGCATGTCCTTGCGGACATCCGTGATGACCGTGAGCGGATTGGCCGTGGGGGTCGCCTCGACGCCGATGAAGACCGCCTTCAGCCCGTCGAACACCGACGAGGAATCGACATTTTGCGGTCCGAGCTCGATATCGGCGATATCGTTGAGCCGTACCAGCGCATCGCCGTCCGTTTTCACCACCAGCTCTCCGAACGCTTCCGGATCGCTCACATCGGTTTGCGCATCGATGCTGGTCTCGGTGAACTGGCCTTTCACCTGTCCGGCCGCCGAGGTGTAATTGTTCCGGTCCAGCGCTTGGGCCACGTCCAACGGCGTGACCTGCAGCGCGGCCATCTTGTCGGGGTTCAGCCAGATCCGCATGGCGAAGGTCTGCCCGCCCAGGATTTCGGCGCTCGCCACTCCGCCGATGGTCTGCAGCCGCGGCTGCACCACGCGGGTCAGATAATCGGTGATCTGGGAGGAGGTCATCACGTCGCTGGAGAACGAGATGTACATCAGCGCCGTGCCCTCGCCCGTCTCTTTGGTGACGACGGAGTCGTTCGCTTCCCGCGGCAGCAGATATTGCACCTGGGCGATCTTCGACAGCACGTCGGTCATCGCCCGGTCGGGATCGGCGTTCAGCTTCAGATTGAGCGTGATCGTCGAGACATTCTGGCTGGAGGACGAGGTCAGCGTGTCCACGCCTTCGGTGCTCGCCACCGCCTGCTGGATCGGCACCGTGATGAACCCCTGAATCAGGTCCGCATTGGCGCCCGGATAGGTCGTGGTGACGGTGATCGTCGTGTTCGACATCTCCGGGTATTCCCGGATCTGCAGGTTGAGCCCGGCCTGGGCACCGACCAGCAGCACCAGAAAGCTCACCACCATGGCAAGCACGGGGCGCTTGATGAAAAGGTCGGTGAAGCTCATGCGATCAGGGCCTCGGCAGCTCGGCCGGCGCTTTCAAGCGCTCCGAATTGTCCACTTCGATGGCCGAGTCGGGCTTCAGCTTGAGCTGCCCGCTGGTCACCACCTCTTCCCCTTCCTCGACGCCTTCCAGAATGGCGACCCGGTCGCCGCGATTGGGGCCGACTCGAACGAAGCGGCGCTCGGCCTTTAGCTGAGGCCCCTCTTTCCCGCCTTGCGCTTCGGTGCTCTCCCCCTCGCCCGTTGCAGCCTCGCCATCCGTTGTCTCGGCCGCCTGGGCCGCGCCGCTATCCGGCGCCGGCTTGTCCGGCTTCTGACCATCCTCGGCGTCTTTCGGCACGGCCACCCAGACCGCATCGCCGTAAAGGCTGTAGGTCACGGCGGTTTTCGGCACGGTCACATACTGCTTGGGCTCTCCCGACGAGACCGTCACATCTCCGAACATGCCCGGCAGCAGCGCCTTGTCGGGATTCGGCAGGGTCGCCCGCATAGTCAGCGTGCGGGTACCGGTATTCACCCGAACGTCCCGCGCCGTGATCTTCCCCTCGAATGTCCTGTCCGGATAGCTGTCCGAATGCACGGTGACCGGATCACCCAACTTGATCCGCCCGGTTTCGGCCTCCGGCACCGGAAAATCGACCCAGATCGGATCCAGAGACTGCAGCCAGACGATACCTTCGCCTGTCGGCACGTACTGCCCCTTCTCCACCTTGCGCAAACCGATGCGCCCGGAGAACGGCGCCTCCACGGATTTCTGCTCGATGATGGCACTCACCTGATCGACCGCGGCCCGTGCGGAATCCCGGTTGGCCGTCGCGGTGTCCAGCGCCGCCTGAGAGACCGCGCCCCTCTCCACCAACTTGCTCTGCCGGTCGTAATCGATCTCGGCATCCTTCAGGGTCGCCTTGTTGGCGGCAAGCTCAGCTTGCTGCACGGAATCGTCGAGCTGCACCAGCAGCTTGCCTTCCTCGACATCGTCGCCGCTCTCGAAGAAGTAGTCCTTCACGATGCCGGAGATCTCCGGCGCCAAATTGACACCGCGGATAGCCGTCGCGGTTCCGATGGCGCGCACTTGCGGCGTCCAGCTTTCGGTGCGAGCCTCCTCGGTGGTCACCGTGGGTGCGGCGCCTTGCATCTGCGAGACGAATTGCTCGATCATCTGCGGCTTGAAGATGAGCTGGAACCAGGCAAGCCCGCCCAAAAACACCGCAATGATGATGGCAACGATGATAAGTCGTTTAGTCATAACCGGAATTCGGACCTGCCGGACGGTTCCCGATAAGGAAATACATAGGGGCCTTTGGCGGCGGAAATGAGCCGTCCAGGCTTTGTAGAGCCCCGGGATAGCAGGCTTTGGCCGATTTGCAACAATCCTGAAGCCATGGGTCGCGCCCTTGCCGCGAACCGTGCTCCCGCGGCCCGCGCAACCTCTCGGGGAAGCGGCCGTTATGACAGGCGAGAAAGGAAACGCGATGACGAAAATGTGTTGGAGAACCGCCGCCTTGCCGCTTCTCGCTGCCATGGCGCTGACGCTCGGTTCTATCCAACCCGGCGCAGCCGCCGATAAGGCCGCGAATGCACCATCAAAAGACGGCTCCCCGCCGCTAGGAATTGCCTTGGAAGGATACCCCTACCCTTACGAGGTGAAGCTGTTTCCGCTTCGGCGCAGAGGTCAGGACCTGAACATGGCCTATATGGATGTCGCGCCGAAAGGAGACGCCAATGGCCGCACGGTGCTGCTTTTTCACGGACGAAATTTCCCGTCGAGCTATTGGAAGCCGGTCATCGAGACTCTGACCGAGGCCGGCTATCGCGTCATCGCGCCGGACCAGATCGGCTTCGGCAAATCCTCCAAGCCAACCTTCGACCTTCATTTCGACGAACTCGCCCGCAACACCGCCAAGCTGCTCGATGAGCTCGATATCGAGGAGGTCGACGTGGTCGCCCATTCCATGGGCGGCATGCTCTCCATGCGTTTTGCGCGCGATTTTCCGGACCGGGTTCGCCGTGTGCTGATGACCGGTCCCATCGGCCTGGAGGATTACGGTCTCTACGTGCCGCCCGTACCGACGGAGAAACTGATCGCCATGGAGGCGAAGGTCACGCCGGAGGATTATCGTGAGAGCCTGAAAACCCGCTACCGGCTCACCCTCCCGGACGAGGATCTCGATCCCTTCGTCTGGGCCCGCACGGGCATGCGCGACAGCGCCGAGTTCCCGCGCTGGCTGCGCGCCTTCGCCAATTCCGCCCAGATGGTCCTGCGCGAGCCGGTCGTCTACGACATGCCCTTCGTGAAGCAGCCCGTGCTGATCGTCATGGGCGAGAACGACCATGTGGCACCCGGCAAGGGAGCCGCTCCGAAGGAGATGCAGGAAAAGATGGGCCACAACGCGGAGAACGCGAAAACCGTCGCCGAGAAGATGCCCAATGCCCGCGCCGTTATTTTCGAGGGCGTCGGCCACCTGCCCCAGCTCGAGCAACGCAAGCGCTTCGATAAGGTGATGCTGGAGTTCCTGCAGGAAGACTAGGCTCGAGGAGCAGGCATCTCCGTGCGAAGACCTGGCACCTGTTTCGTCAGACTAAATTCTGATTTTGCGCAGTTCGTACAAATTCCGCCCAAGCCTTAAGTATATCCTCGCAAAATTATGACCCCATTGAATGTCTCAAGGGGTTTCTTCCATGTCATTGACGCGATCGAGGATCATAGGCGCTCTGCTGCTGACCGTTCTGACTGTGTTCGCTCTTTCCGTCCTATGGGAGTTCGAGCTCGAAGAACGGTTTTGCGATATCTTGGGCATTTCCTACGACAACAGTTTCGAGACAGAAGAACGCTGGCGATTCGTCCTGACCTCGACCGCCTTCGCCGCGCTGTCCTTGGTCATACCGGCTCTGCTTCTTTTCAATATTACCGATCATCTGAAGCACTCCTACCGTTCGCTCACGAATGCCAAGCGGCTGGCACAATCCCTCTCCCGGATCGATAGCTTGACAGGCTTGCCCAATCGCAGCGTGTTCAACGAAGAACTCCAATTCGCCCTCGTAAAGAGCAAGCGCCGAAACAGGCGTTGCTCGCTTCTGGCGATCGATCTCAACAATTTCAAGCTGGTAAACGGATTGTACGGACAAGCGACGGGGGACGCCGTTCTCCGCGTCGTCGCAGATCGCCTGGCCGAATTGGCGCCGAGGGGAATGATCGCCGCACGGGTCGGCGGCGATGAATTCGCGCTTCTCGTGACCGATATCGAACCTGAGGAGCCGCCGCAGGTGCTCATAGAAGAAACCCAGCTGGCGCTCGCGAAAGAAATTACCACCCGGATCGGCGAAAGCTTCTCCGTGGGATCGGCCAATTTCGATATCGGCATCACCATCGGCATCGCCATTAGCCACGCCGAGAGCGACCCGGAAAGCCTGTTCCGCGCCGCGGATATGGCGCTTCACCACGCCAAGAAGGTCGAGCACGGCAATTTCGATATCTTCGATCCCTCAATGGGCGAGGAAATCCAGAATCGTGCGGATCTTCAACGCCAGATGCGCGAGGCCATCACCGGCGGCACCCTCGTGCCCTACTACCAGCCGCTCACCTATCTTGGGGATCGGACTCCATTCGGTTTCGAATTGCTGGCCCGCTGGCCACGCAACCAAGACCGGATCACGCCGGATGTGTTCATTCCGATCGCGGAAGAGCTGGGCCTGATCGACGAGCTGACCTTTCAGCTTCTGCGCCAAGCCTGTCACGACATGAAAGACTGGCCGCCGCATTTCCGGCTCGCGCTCAACCTCTCCCCGACACAGCTCGCCGGCGAGGAGCTGCCCCAGCGCATACTCGGCATCTTGACCGAGACCGGGACGCCGCCCGGACGTCTGGAGATAGAAGTCACCGAAAGTGCCGTGATGACCCATCTGGAACGGGCCAGAAAGATTCTCGCTTCGCTCCGCAATACCGGCATTTCCATCGCGCTCGACGATTTCGGCACCGGCCATTCCAGTCTGGCCCAGCTTCGAACCATTCAGTTCGACAAGATCAAGATCGACCGCTCCTTCATCCGGTCCATGCGCATGAATGAGGATAGCCGAAAGCTGGTCGCCTCGATCCTGGGCCTGGGACAGAATCTCGAATTGGAGATCACGGCTGAAGGTATCGAGACGGAAGAGGATGCCGAATGGCTGACCGCGCATGGCTGCACCCTCGGCCAGGGCGCGCTCTTCGGGATGCCGGTCCCGGCAGAGGACGTCCTGAGCTTCCTGATCGAACGCCATCCCGCGCGAAAGCCGGTGGCAGCCGCCTCCTAAAGGCGGGAAGGAAGGGAGCGAGCCTGGAAACGCAATGCCAGGCCCGCCCTTGGAACAGAACAGAAAAGAATTTTACTCTTGGATAAGCTCGAGCAGCTTCTTGCCCTTCCGGGTCTCTAGCTCGTCCGACTCGATGGTGTCGTCGCCATCGGGATTGGCGGCATGAAACCGCTTTTCGATCAGGTTCATGTATTCGTTCATATCGAGGGAGCCGTCATCGTCCGGGTCGGCTTCCTTGAGCTGGCGCTTGGTCACGCGCCCCTTGAGCTCATCAGCTTCCAGCGTGTCGTCGCCATCCGGGTTGATGGCCTTGAACACTTTCTTGCCGGCCGTCTGCGCTTCCTTCAGCGTCATTTCGTTGTCCATGTCCGGATCCACGGCTTTCATGGTCTCGCTGACCTCCGCAGCATAAACGGCGGTCGACAGCATCAAAGCGGCGCCGGCAACAGGAATAAGTTTCACGAACTTCATCAAATCTACCTCCCTTCAATAGGTGATTTTGCCAAGAAAGAGCCGGACAAACGCGCAAACCGCAAGCTTTGTTCTAAAAGCCGGTTTAAAATGCGTATCGACGACTAGCCGCACGTCTCGGCGGCTGAACCTGGCAGACAGGCAAAAGCAGCCGCACCGAAGCCGCGGCAAAGCTTCGGCCAAACAGCTCAGAGAAGACTCTCGCCGGAAGACTCCGGCCTAGAAAGCGGCCTTACCGGCAGCCCTGCAAGCGCTCTTGTCTCTGGACATTGGCGATAGCATTCCGATCTGTCTGAGACATCGGCATTGAGCCCGCATCGTCGTAGAGACACCCCGCATTCCCGAAGGTGTTGATTCCACGGCGGGATTTGAAGCAATAGCCATTGGCGTGGAAGATCTGGTTGCGCAGCCACCAAAGTTCGCTGCACGTGTAAGCCGACGCCGGCGTGGCGCTCAAAGCCAATCCGCCGAGGGTCAGACAGACCCCCAAAATCGCAACATACAAACGCATAACATCCCCCCTGAACCATTGAACGGTTGCAAGCTTAGCGGAGTTTCGCGCAAAGCCGCAATCGGGGCGTTATAGCGGCAGATTGTTATGCTTTTTCCACGGCGTCTCGGCTTCTTTGTTCTGAAGCATGCGCAAGGCCCGGGCGATCCGCGGCCGGGTGCCGTGGGGCATGATCACCTCGTCGATATAGCCCCGCTCGGCCGCCACGAATGGATTGGCGAAACGGGTCTCGTATTCGGCGATGCGCTTCTGGATCTTCTCCGGGTCCTTCAGATCGGCGCGATAGAGGATCTCGGCGGCGCCCTTCGGCCCCATCACGGCGATCTCGGCCGTCGGCCAGGCATAGTTCACATCCGCCCGGATATGCTTTGACGACATGACGTCATAGGCGCCGCCATAGGCCTTGCGGGTGATCACCGTGACCTTCGGCACGGTGGCTTCCGCGAAGGCGAAGAGCAGCTTCGCGCCATGCTTGATGAGGCCGCCATATTCCTGGTCCGTGCCCGGCAGGAAGCCCGGCACGTCGACGAAGGTGACCAGCGGGATCTGGAAGCAATCGCAGAACCGCACGAAGCGCGCCGCCTTGCGCGAGGCGTCGGAATCCAGCACGCCCGCCAGCACCATGGGCTGATTGGCGACGATGCCGATGGTCCGGCCTTCCATGCGGGCGAACCCAGTCACGATATTCTTGGCGAAATCCTCCTGGATCTCGAAGAAATCGCCCTCGTCCACGACCTTATGGATCAGCTCCTTCATGTCGTAGGGCATGTTCGGATTGTCGGGGATCAGCGTATCCAGCGAATGGTCCGCCCGGTCCCATGGGTCCTGGGTCGGCAGCTCCGGCACGCCGGAGAGATTGCTGGCGGGGAGGAAATCCATGAAACGCCGCATCTGCAGCAGCGTCTCCACGTCGTTGTCGTAAGCGCCGTCGGCGATGGAGGATTTCGTGGTGTGGATCGAGGCGCCGCCGAGTTCCTCCGCCGTCACCTCCTCCTTGGTCACGGTCTTCACCACATCCGGCCCGGTCACGAACATGTAGGCGGTGTCGCGCACCATGAAGATGAAATCCGTCATCGCCGGCGAATAGACGTCGCCGCCGGCGCACGGCCCCATGATGACGGAGATCTGCGGGATGACGCCCGAAGCCTGCACATTGCGCAGGAACACCTCCCCATAGCCGCCGAGCGCCGCCACGCCCTCCTGGATGCGCGCGCCGCCCGCATCGAACAGGCCGATGATCGGGACACGGTTTTTCAGCGCCATGTCCTGGATCTTGATCATCTTCTGGGCATGGGTCTCCGATAGGGACCCGCCGAACACCGTGAAATCCTTGGCGAAGACATAGACCACTCGGCCGTTGATGGTGCCCCAGCCGGTCACCACGCCGTCGCCCGGCACCTTGGTCTCCTGCATGCCGAAATCGGTGCAGCGATGCTCGACATACATGTCGAACTCCTCGAAGGAGCCGTCGTCGAGCAGCAGCTCCAGCCGCTCCCGCGCCGTCAGCTTGCCGCGGTTGTGCTGGGCCTCGATACGCTTCTGCCCACCCCCTGTCCGGGCTTTCTCACGGCGGATCTCAAGCTCTTCAAGGACTTCTTTCATAGGACGCTCCCCAACCCGACAATTCACTCCGTGCCTCGACTGGCGCCCCGCTCAATAGCATGGCAGGCCCAAGAGGCAAGCCCGCGAGGCAAATCCGGCCTCTTTTACAGCCTAGCCCCGCAGCAGCGCCAACATGCGCGCCGCCGTGTTGAAATCTTCTCTCCGCTTGGCACGACGGACCATCGCCTCCTGATCCTCGCCCCATTGGTAGATCTGCCAATCCTCGTCCACATGGGCGGCGGCCCAGGCCTCGTCCGGCGTCAGCGCCTCTTCGGCCACCGCAAGCGCCAGCAGGGCTGAGCCCGTTAGGGTGGTCATGATATGCAGCGCCGTCAGCCGGAAAGCGTCCATCTCGGACAATGCGGCACGCACCCCAACCAACGCCGCTTCCGGCTGCGCGACATGAATCACCCCTTCCGCCACGGCGAAGGGGGCACCGAACTTCGCCTCCGCCCAACGCAATGTCGGATCCCACATCTCCGCCTGCATGGCGACCAGCCCGTCCGGACCGTCGGCCCGATAGCAGAGGAGATCGGTGCCGACGAAGTTGAGGATATCCTCGGCGACGGCCGTCTCGTTTCCCCGCACCCCGTCGATCGCCGTATTGGCAAGCCGGGTGAGCGGCATGGTCTCCGGCACGATCTCGGTCTTCTGGCCGCGCCATTCCTCGGCCACCGCCTCCCCCAGCCCCTCCGTGGGCAAGGCGAGAGGCTGACGGCCCGGCGTCTTCACCGGCCGGTCGTCCAGCAGCAGCGCCGCCCCGCCCTCGCCTTCGGCCGACCCCAGCGTGACGTTCTTGTAGAACTTCTTCATGCGCTCCTTCTTCGGCTGGCTCTTTTCGGGCTCGCTCACTGATCCTCCTCGTTGCCTTTTTCCGTAAAACCGAACGCCGCGAAGCTGTCCTTCATATGGCCGGGGAGCGGCGCGGTGACGTCCACGATCCCCTCGCCCGTCGGATGCTTAAAACTGATACGACGCGCATGCAGATGCAGTTTACTGGCGATGCCCTCAGGCAGTTCCTGCCCTTCATCCGGCGGATATTTGCTGTCGCCCAAAATGGAATGGCCGCACATGGCCATATGGGCGCGAAGCTGGTGCTGCCGCCCGGTCACCGGCTTCAAGGAGACGTATGAGGCGATCTCCCCTGCCCGGTCGACCACGGCGTAATAGGTCACCGCGCTTTGGGCCTGCGCCTGCTCGCCGGGGCGGGCTTTCCGCACCCGGTCGCCCTCCGGCCCCGTCGCCTTCACCAGCGCCGCGTCGATCTTGCCTTGGGGCGGCTTCGGCACCCCATGCACGATCGCCCAATAGATCTTCCGCACCGAACGGGTCTGGAAGGCCTTGCCGAGCTTGGCGGCGATGCTGCGCCGCTTGGCGATCACCAGCACGCCCGAGGTGTCCCGGTCCAGCCGGTGCACCAGTCGCGGCCGGGTCTCCGGCCCGTCGCCCAACCCCGCCAGCATACCGTCGATGTGGCGGGTCGTCTTGCTGCCTCCCTGCACCGCCATGCCCGACGGCTTGTTGAGGATCAGCAAATCGTCGTCCTCGTAGAGGGTGATCTCGCGCAGGAACTTGGCATCGGCGGCGCTGATCTTGCCCTGCGCCTTCGGTGTCCTGCCGCCCTCGAAAGCCTGCAGCGGGGGCACCCGCACCTGCTGCCCCGCCTCGAGCCGGGTATGGGACTTCACCCGGCCGCCATCGACCCGCACCTGGCCGGTGCGCAGGAGCTTCTCCAGCCGGCTATGGGGCAGGCTCGCGAAATGGGCCTTGAACCAGCGGTCCAGGCGCATCCCGTCCTCGTCCCGGGTGACTTCTCTGGTCTCGACGCCGGCCATGGCTTACAGCGCGCGGACCAGGGCGAGACCGGCGAGCACGCCGAGCAAGGCCAGGGTCACCGTGACGGCGACATACAGCACGGCCTGGACAGTTTCACCCCGCTCCAGCAGCAGAACGAACTCGGCCGAGAAAGCCGAATAGGTGGTGAAACCGCCCAGCAGACCGACGGCCAGGAAGGCGCGCAGATCGTTGTGCACCGTCAGCTTGGTGGCCATGGCCTCGATCAGGACACCCATCAGAAAACACCCCAGCGCGTTGCAGACCAGCGTGCCCCAGGGAAAGTTGAAGCCGACCAGGCGGCCCGAGGCCACCCCGACCAGGTAGCGCAGGCTCGCGCCGACCGCGCCGCCAGCAGCCACATAGAATATCGTCACGTCGCCCCCTTAATCCTGCGGCTCTGTGCCTTTCGGCCCAGCCGCACCGCCCCGCTCAGCCCGGATCCTCGCCCAGCGCTCCAGCCGCTTGCCCACCTGCTCCTCATAGCCGTAAGGCGTCGGGCGGTAGAATTGCTGCCGCTCCATCTCGTCCGGGAAATAGTTCTGCCCCGAGAACGCGCCTTCCTGAGAGTGGTCGTAGGCATAGCCCGCACCGTACCCCTCATCCTTCATCAGCCGGGTCGGCGCATTCAGGATGTGCTTCGGCGGCAGATAGGAGCCATGCTCCCTCGCCGTCCGCGTGGCGGCGTTGAAGGCCATATAGGCGGCGTTCGATTTCGGCGCCGTGGCGAGATAGACGGTGACCTGGGCCAGGGCCAGCTCGCCCTCGGGAGTTCCGAGAAAGTCGTAAGCGTCCTTCGCGGCATTGGCGTGCACCAGGGCGATCGGATCGGCCATGCCGATATCCTCCACCGCCATGCGCACCAGCCGCCGGGCGATATAGAGCGGGTCCTCGCCGCCCGCCAGCATGCGCGCCAGCCAATAAAGCGCCGCATCCGGGTCGGAGCCGCGCACCGATTTATGCAGCGCGCTGATCAGATTGTAATGGCCGTCTTGGGACTTGTCGTAGAGCGGCGCCCGGCGCTGCACGAGTTCGGTGAGCTCTTCCCGGTTCAGCGGCTTGTCGACACCCTTATGGGTGGCGAGCAGCACATCTTCCGCCAAGGTCGCCAGCGCCCGCCCGTCCCCATCGGCCATGTCGATCAGGGCCGAACGGGCATCGTCGTCCAAAGGAAGCTTGCGGCCTTCGAACTTCTCCGCCCGCGAAAGCAGCTCCTTCAAGGCGTCCTCGTCGAGCCGCTTGAAGGTCAGCACCGTGGAGCGCGACAGCAGCGCCGAATTCAGCTCGAAGGAGGGGTTCTCCGTCGTCGCTCCGACGAGCGTGATGGTGCCGTCCTCCATATGGGGCAGGAAGGCATCCTGCTGAGAGCGGTTGAAGCGATGGATCTCGTCCACGAAGAGCAAGGTTCCCTTCCCCTGCTCCCGCCGCGCCTTGGCCGCATCGAACACCTTGCGCAGATCCTGCACGCCCGACTGGATGGCCGAGAGTTGCACGAAGTCGAGATCCGTGACCTGGGCCAGCAGCCGCGCCACGGTGGTCTTTCCCGTGCCCGGCGGGCCCCAGAAGATCACCGAGCCGAGCCGCCCCGCATTGACCATCCGCGTAAGCAGCCCGTTTTCGCCCAGCAAGTGGTCCTGGCCGATCACCTCTGCAAGGCTCTCCGGGCGCAAACGGTCGGCCAAGGGCCGCGGCGCGTTCCGCTCCATTCCGGCGGCTTCGAACAGGCTGGCCATGATGCTGCCCTAGCCTCCGATCGAAAGACTTAAGGTGCGGCCGCCTCGCACGATCTGGAGCCGCCAGCCGCCTTGATTGGTTTCCAGCAGCGTCACCAGCTGCTTCACCGACGTCACATCCGTGCCGTTCACCGTCTTAACGACATCGCCGGGCCGCACCCCGACACGCGCGGCGACCGTGCCGCGCGCGATATTCGTCACCACGACCCCAGGCCCCTCGTTGTCGAGATCGAGCTCTTCGGCCACGGCCGGCGAGAGATTGGCGACCTTGGCGCCGGTCAGCGGCGTGCGCCCTTCCACGAGCTGCTCGTTGCGGGGCGGAATTTCGGCGGCAGGAACCAATTCGAGCGAAATGCTAAGCGGCTCTCCGTTGCGCATGACACCGAGCTTCGCGGTGCTGCCGATCCCCTTGGTCACGAGGCGGTATTGCAAAGCCTCGGGATCCTTCACCTGACGCCCGTCCACGCTTACGATCACGTCGCCGATCTGGAGACCCGCGCCGGCCCCCGGCCCCTCGGGGTTGATCTCGTTGACCAGCGCACCGCGCGGGCTCTCAAGCCCCAGCGTATCCGCAAGCTGAGAGGTCACGGATTGCAGAGAGGCCCCGAGCCATGGCCGGCGCACCGTGCCCCCTTCCAGGGCCGCCTGGACCACCAATCGCACCATATTGGACGGGATGGCGAAGCCGATGCCGTGGGACCCGCCGCTCTTGGAGAAGATGGCCGTGTTGATGCCCACCAGATGCCCGTCGATGTCGATCAGCGCGCCGCCCGAATTGCCGGGATTGATCGCCGCATCGGTCTGAATGAAGAACTGATAGTCCGAGATGCCGACCTTGGTGCGCGCAAGCGCGGAGACGATGCCGCTCGTCACCGTCTGACCGACACCGAAGGGATCGCCGATGGCGAGCACGATATCGCCCACCTGCAGGCTGTCGGAATCGGCGAACGCAACGGAGGGAAACGTTTCCCCCTCGCTGTCCAGCCGGAGCACGGCAAGATCGGTGCGATCGTCCTTCAGGATGATCTCGGCGGGAAATTCCCGCCCATCGGCCAGGGCGACGGTGATCTCCGCCTCGCCGCTTCCTTCGATCACGTGGTTGTTGGTCACCACGATGCCTTCCTCGCTCACGATCACGCCGGAGCCGAGCGAGTTCTGCACCCGCTCCCGGGGCATGCCGAAATCCCGGAAGAAGCGCTGGAAGAACGGGTCGTTCATGAAGGGCGAAACCCGCTGGGAGACCCGGCGGCTCACATAGACATTCACGACCGCAGGAACGGCCTTCTTGACCACCGGGGCGTAGGACTGCTTCAGCGCCGTCTCGCTTTTCGGGACCACGCGTATCTCGGCCGAAGCCCCCGTCGCCCCCATAAGCACGGCCAGAAGGATGGGAAGAACGGTGCTATATCTCATAAGAATAATGGCAAGGAACTCCGATTAACGACACCGATAGGATGCAGTTCGTATAGCCTAAGGAACGGCATGGCGGAACAAGGGCCGGCAGGTCGAAGACTTGCTGCACCGGTCCGTTCGACTAGGATGCCGGAATAAGCGTTTATCAAGCTACACAAAGACGATTTGGAGGAAAACATATGCCCATGTGGAGAAGCGCGATTGCAATTGCCGCCGTCACGGCGCTGTGGAGCGGCTCCGCCCTCGCCGCCGACGCCAAGGGGCGCATCGAAGCGCCGGGCCTGCCCGACGAGGTCTGGGCCGTGGTCGGCGATTTCTGCGCCATCAAGGACTGGCACCCGGCCGTGGTCGAATGCGTCGAGAGCGAGAAGGACGGCGACACCTATCGCGAGCTCACCCTCGGCGATGGCGGCAAGATCGTCGAGAAGCTCACCGACCAGGACGACCTCAGCTATTCTTACGAGATCGTCGAGAGCCCCCTGCCCGTCAAGGATTACGAATCCAAGATCTGGGTCGAAGAAGACGATGAGCCGGATCGGACCGTGATCTACTGGACCGGCGATTTCGACGAGGACGGCGCCACCGAAGAAGAGGCCGAGGAGATCATCACCGGCATCTACAAGGACGGCCTCGCCGGCATCAAGGATGCCGCCATCGCCGCCCATGAGGAGAGCGAGGGCATCGAGTTCACCCCGCCGAAAGTCCACGGCACCGTGGGCGAGGACGAGTAGAGCAGCGCTCGTCTTCAAGATCCGCTGAGCGATTGGACCAAACAAAAACGCGCCCGGCTCTGCCGCGGCGCGTTTTTTAGTCCGTTACGCTGAAGGAAGCGCGATTTAGGCCGCTGCGGCCTCTTCTTCCTCGAAATCCTGGGTCGGACCGGAATCCTGCCCCTTGGCTTCCACGTCGCGGTCCACCAGCTCGATCACAGCCACCGGCGCGGAATCCCCGTAGCGGAAGCCCGCCTTGAGGACGCGCGTATAGCCGCCCGGACGCTCTGCATAGCGCGGTCCGAGCGTATCGAACAGCTTGGACACCATGGCGTCGTCGCGCAGCTTGGCGAAGGCGCGGCGGCGGGCATGGAGATCGCCCCGCTTGGCGAGCGTGACGAGCCTGTCGGCCACCCGCTTCAGCTCCTTGGCCTTCGGCAAGGTGGTGACGATCTGCTCGTGCTTGATCAAGGCATTCGCTAGGCTGCTCAGCAGCGCTTTGCGGTGCGGGACCGATCGATTGAGCCGTCTGCCGGCTTTACGATGGCGCATTCTCTCCTCCTGCGTGCGGCATCAGCCGCATTCTTCTCGTTCTTCCGGCGACGCCGGAGAGCCCTAGTAATGGTCCTCGAAGCGCTTGGCCAGCTCTTCGATATTCTCCGGCGGCCAATCCGGCACTTCCATGCCCAGATGCAGCCCCATGCCGGCCAACACTTCCTTGATCTCGTTCAGCGACTTCCGGCCGAAATTCGGCGTGCGAAGCATCTCCGCTTCCGTCTTCTGGATGAGATCGCCGATATAGACGATGTTGTCGTTCTTCAGACAGTTGGCGGAGCGCACGGAAAGCTCCAGCTCGTCCACCTTCTTCAGCAGCGCCGCGTTGAACACCAGCTCCGGCGGCGTCTCTGCGGCCTGCTCCTTCTTCGGCTCTTCGAAATTGACGAAGACCGAGAGCTGATCCTGCAGAATCCGCGCGGCGAGCGCGATGGCGTCCTCCGGCTTCACCGAGCCGTTGGTCTCTATATCCATGGTCAGCTTGTCGTAGTCGAGGATCTGCCCCTCGCGGGTGTGCTCGACCTTGTAGGAGACCTTGCGCACCGGGCTGAACAGGGAATCCACCGGGATGAAGCCGATCGGCGCATCGTCCGGACGGTTCTGCTCCGCCGGCACGTAGCCCTTGCCCACCGAGGTGGTGAACTCCATGCGGATCGACGCGCCCTCGTCGAGGGTGCAGATCACATGATCCGGGTTGAGGATCTCCACATCGGCGCCGGTCTCGATGTCGCCCGCCGTGGCAACGCCCGGCCCCTCCTTCTTCAGCATCATCCGCTTGATGCCTTCGGAGTGCTGGCGCACCGCGATGCCCTTGATGTTCAGAACGATGTCGGTGACGTCGTCGCGCACACCGGGAATCGACGAGAACTCGTGCAACACGCCGTCGATATGCACCGAGGTCACGGCCGCGCCCTGCAGCGAAGACAGCAGGATACGCCGCAGCGCATTACCGAGCGTCACACCGAAGCCGCGCTCGAGCGGCTCGGCGACCACCATCGCGAACCGGTTCGGATCGCGGCCCGGAATGATATTCAGCTGGTTGGGCTTGATAAGATCTTGCCAGTTCTTGTGCAGCACCTAAGGGCCCTTTCTTGATCGATATCAGGGGCTCGTCGGCCCCGGGAGCGCGCCGCGAAACATCGCGCGCTAAAGTGCGAAAACGCGTAAAAGGACGCGTTAGACGCGGCGCCGCTTCCGCGGCCGGCAGCCGTTATGCGGAATCGGCGTCACATCGCGGATCGAGGTGACGGTGAACCCGGCCGCCTGCAAGGCACGCAGTGCGGATTCACGTCCCGAGCCGGGCCCACGGACCTCGACTTCGAGATTCTGCATACCGTGCTCGGCAGCCTTCTTGCCGGCATCCTCGGCCGCGACCTGCGCCGCATAAGGGGTCGATTTCCGGGACCCCTTGAAACCCATCGCGCCCGCAGAAGACCAGGAGATCGCATTTCCCTGGGCGTCGGTGATGGTAATCATCGTATTGTTGAAGCTCGCATGCACGTGAGCCACGCCGGACGAGATGTTCTTCTTTTCGCGACGGCGAAGACGCGTTTTTTCTCTAGCCATGCTTTTTTCCCGCAATTCTCGTCGCTCGGAGGTTAGCTAACAACCGTCCGGGCCAATTCAAGACCTCTGTTACTTCTTCTTGCCGGCGATCGGCTTGGCCGGACCTTTGCGCGTGCGCGCATTGGTGTTGGTCCGCTGGCCACGCACCGGAAGGCCGCGCCGATGGCGCAGGCCGCGATAGCAGCCGAGATCCATCAACCGCTTGATATTCATCGCAACTTCGCGGCGAAGATCGCCTTCCACGACATAGTCGCGATCGATCACTTCGCGGATCTGGCTTACTTCGGCATCGGTGAGCTCGTTCACGCGCCGCTCCGCCGGAACACTGACTTTCGAACAAATTTCCTTGGCGAAACTGTCGCCAATGCCATGGATATAAGTGAGGGCAATCTCGACCCGCTTATTGGTCGGGATGTTTACACCTGCAATTCGGGCCACGTGGCATCTCCTCGAACACGTGCTAACGTGTTGTATTCAATAGCAAAATTCCGGTGAAGCACAGAAAGACCGACCGCCGGAACAAACCTCGCTCCGGGACCGGTTGCTCTTTCTCCAACGATGGATTGGCGCTCTTCTAACGATTCCGCTTGACAAGGTCAACCTCAGCTTTCCGCACCTTGCGAAACATCGTCCAGCACCTCGGCGATGGCATCGTGCACATCGCCGATATCCGCCATGCCGTCCACGGCATGAAGCTTGCCTTTCGCCTTGTAGAAGGCGATCAGCGGTTCGGTCTGCTCGTGATAGGATTTCAACCTCGAGCGGACCACCTCTTCCGTATCGTCCTTGCGGCGGACGAATTCCGTCGAACCGCAACGGTCGCACACGCCAGGAACTTTCGGCTGCTTGTAGATGTCGTGGTAGCCGGCACCGCATTTGGCGCAGGAGAAGCGGCCCGTGATGCGCTCGACAAGCGCATCGTCGTCCACCTCCATCTCGACCACGGCATCGAGCCGCTCGCCCCGCTCGTCCAGCAGCGCTTCCAGCGCTTCGGCCTGGGCGATGGTGCGCGGAAACCCGTCCAGGATATAGCCTTTGCCGTCGCCCTGATCCATACGCTCGGCGATCAGCCCGATCACCAATTCGTCCGGCACCAGCTCGCCGCGGGACATGATCTTCTCCGCCTGGCGGCCGAGATCCGTGCCTGCGGCCACCGCCGCTCGGAGCATGTCGCCGGTGGAAAGCTGCTCTAGGCCCCTCTCCTCCTCGATCATGCTTGCCTGGGTGCCTTTACCGGCGCCAGGCGGTCCAAGCAGGATAAGGTTCATCTCCTGCGCGCGCCCCGCAGCCGCGCCTTCTTGATCAGCCCCTCATACTGGTGCGCCAGCAGATGGCTCTGCACCTGAGCGACCGTATCCATGGTCACGCTGACCACGATGAGCAATGAGGTGCCGCCGAAATAGAACGGTACGCCGGCGGTGGAGATCAGGATCTCCGGCAACACGCAGACCGCGGCCAGATAGATCGCGCCCACCACCGTGATCCGGGTCAGCACGTAATCGATATATTCCGCCGTGCGCTTGCCTGGCCGGATACCGGGAATGAAGCCGCCATACTTCTTCAGATTCTCGGCCGTCTCCTCCGGGTTGAACACCACCGCGGTGTAGAAGAAGGCGAAGAACACGATCAGCGCCACATAGATCGCGATATGCAGCGGCGCGCCGCGGCCCAGCATGGTGGTGACCGTGGTCAGCCATTCCGGCCCCTGTCCGGCGGAAAAGTTCGCCACCGTGATCGGCAACAGCAGCAGCGACGAGGCGAAGATCGGCGGGATCACGCCGGCGCTGTTCAGCTTCAGAGGCAGATGCGAGGCATCGCCCTGGAACATGCGGTTGCCCACCTGTCGCTTCGGATACTGGACCAGCAGCCTGCGCTGCGCCCGCTCCATGAAGACGATCACGGCGATGACCACGATGGCCATCACCAGAATGCCGATGATCAGCGTGGTGGAGAGCGCGCCCTCCCGGCCGAGTTCCAGAGTGCCTGCAACCGCCGAAGGAAGCTGCGCCACGATACCGGCGAAAATGATCAGCGAGATGCCGTTGCCGACGCCGCGCGCCGTGATCTGCTCACCGAGCCACATCAGGAACACCGTGCCGCCCACCAGGGTGATGACGGTGGTCATGCGGAAGAAGAGGCCCGGATCGATCACGGCATTGCCGGCGCCTTCCAGCCCCACGGCGATGCCGTAGCCCTGCAGCGCGGCCAGAACCACCGTGCCGTAGCGCGTATATTGGTTGATCTGCCGGCGCCCCTGCTCGCCCTCTTTCTTGAGCTGCTCCAGATGCGGGGAAACCGTGGTCAGCAGCTGAATGATAATCGAGGCCGAGATGTAGGGCATGATGTTCAGGGCGAAGATCGCCATACGTCCCACGGCGCCGCCGGAGAACATATTGAACATGCCCAGAATACCGGACTGATTCTGTTGGAAGAGATCGGCCAGAGCCTGCGGATTCACGCCCGGGATCGGAATATAGGTTCCGAGCCGGTAAACCAGCAACGCACCCAGGGTGAACCAGATACGCTTCTTCAGCTCCTCGGCCTTGGCGAAGGCCGCAAAGTTCAAATTCGAAACGAGCTGTTCCGCAGCAGAGACCATGAGGCGGTGCCTCCCTTCCCGCGCGGCTGAACGGCGACGCGCCGCTCAGCCATGCGCAAGCTAATCCTCTTTCTTCGCCTTCGACTGAGAGGATCCGGCCTTTTCGGCTTTGGCTTCACCCCCATCAGACGCATCATCGCCGGCCTTGGCCTGCGAGGCGCTCTTTTTAGCCGGCGCTTTGGCGCTCTTCTTGTCTGCCTTTGGCTGCTCCGGCGCCACGACCGTGACGGATCCGCCGGCGGCCTCGACCGCCTTGACCGCGGCCTGGCTGGCGCCGGCCACCTCGAAGCTGACCTTGGCCTTGATCTCGCCGGTGCCGAGCAGACGAACGCCGTCATGCTCCCGGCGGATCAACCCGGCCTCTTTCAGGCTTTGAGCATTCACCGGCTTCTTGCCATCCAGCTTGCCGGCATCGATCGCCGCCTGCACGCGCCCGAGATTCACCTCGTTGTAGCGCTTGGCGAAGATGTTGTTGAAGCCGCGCTTCGGCAGACGCCGATCGAGCGGCATCTGGCCGCCCTCGAAGCCCTTCAGCGCGACACCGGAGCGGGCCTTCTGACCCTTCATGCCGTGACCGGAGGTCTTGGCGAGGCCGGACCCCGGCCCCCGCCCCACCCGCTTCTTGGAATGGGTGGCGCCCGGACGGTCTTTGAGTTCGTTCAGTCGCATCGTTTCAACCCTTACGCCTTCTGCTCGTCTTCGACGACGCGCACCAGATGGCTCACCTTGGCGATCATGCCGCGCACGGCCGGCGTATCTTCCAGCGTGCGGCGCTTATGCATCTTGTTCAGCCCCAGCCCGACCAGGGTCTGCCGCTGATCTTTCGGTCGCCGGATCGGGCTCCCGATCTGTTCGACCGTGACGGTCTTCTTCTTCGCTGTCTCGGCCATCTCGACCAACCTGTCTCGTCAAATAGGGCTTCGATTAAACGTCTGCCGCGCCGGCCGCATCGCCGGCTTCGTCCCGGCGCCGCGACACGATCTCCGAAACCTTCTTGCCCCGGCGGGCCGCCACGCTGCGCGGGCTGTCCTCATGGGAAAGCGCATCGAAGGTCGCGCGGATCATGTTGTACGGGTTCGACGTGCCGACGGATTTCGCCACCACATCCTGGATGCCGAGTGTCTCGAACACGGCGCGCATGGGGCCGCCGGCGATGATGCCGGTGCCGGGAGGCGCCGCACGCAAGACCACCCGTCCCGCGCCGTGATGGCCTTCCACATCGTGATGCAGCGTCCGGCCTTCCCGCAGCGGCACACGCAGCATGCCGCGCTTGGCGGATTCGGTCGCCTTGCGGATCGCCTCGGGCACCTCGCGCGCCTTGCCGTGGCCGAAACCGACCCGGCCCTTCTGGTCGCCCACCACGACCAGCGCTGCGAAACCGAAGCGACGCCCGCCCTTCACCACCTTGGCGACGCGGTTGATGTGGACGAGCTTGTCGACAAACTCGTTGTCACGATCATCGCGGTCTCTGCCTTGCGGACCGCGCGATTGAGGACGTGCCACGTTAGAACCCTTTCCCTGGAACCTAGAAATTCAAGCCGGAATCGCGCGCGGCATCCGCCAGCGCCTTGACCCGGCCGTGATAGAGATAACCGCCGCGATCGAAGACCACATCCTTGACGCCGGCCTTCGCCGCCCGCTCCGCGATCAGCTTGCCGACCGCTTCCGCAGCCGCCACGTCGCTGCCCTTCTTGAGCGAGCCCTTCAGATCCTTGTCGAGCGAAGACGCCGCAGCCATGGTCTTGCCTTCGGCATCGTCGATCACCTGGGCATAGATATGCTTCGACGACCGGAACACCGAAAGCCTGGCGCGACCGTTGGCCGCCCGCCTCAAGCTCTGGCGCACGCGCTGCTGCCGCCTGGTAAAGCCTGTTCCTTGCACGCTCATGGCTACTTCTTCTTGCCTTCCTTACGGAGAATGTATTCGCCTTCATAGCGCACGCCCTTGCCCTTATAGGGCTCCGGCGGACGATAGGCGCGGATCTCCGCGGCCACCTGGCCGACCTTCTGCTTATCGATGCCCGACACGACGATCTCCGTCGGCTTCGGACACTGAATCTCGATACCCTCCGGGATCGGATAGTTCACGTCATGGCTGAACCCGAGATTGAGCTGCAGAGTCTTGCCCTGCACCGCGGCGCGGTAACCCACGCCGGTGATCTCGAGCTTCTTGGTGAAGCCTTCCGTGACGCCCGTCACTAGATTGGCGATCACCGTTCGCGACATGCCCCACATCGCCTGCGAGCGCTTCGACTCGTCGCGCGGGGAAACCGTCAGCTCGCCATCCTCCAGCTTCAGCAGAACATCGTCCACCAGATGCTGGCTAAGCTCGCCCTTGGGACCTTTCACGGCGACATGCTGCCCGTCCAGTGTGGCAGTCACACCGCTCGGGATGGTCACCGGCCTTTTGCCAATACGCGACATTGTCTTCGTCTCACCCGAAAAAGTTCAAATCTTAGAATACGTTACAAAGGATCTCGCCGCCGACATTCTCGGTGCGGGCCTTCGAATCGGACATCACGCCCTTGGGCGTCGACAGAATCGCGACACCGAGCCCGTTGGCCACGGTGGGCAGATCCCGAACCGACGAATAGACCCGCCGCCCCGGCGTGGACACCCGCTTGATCTCCTTGATCACCGGCTCGCCATCGAAATATTTCAGCTCGATGTCGAACTCCGAGCGGCCGTTGTCGTAATCGACCTGCGCGTAGCCGCGGATATAGCCCTCCTCCTGAAGCACGTCGAGCACATGCTGACGCAGCTTGGAGGTCGGCGTGGTGACCCGCGACTTGTTGCGCAGAAGCGCGTTGCGGATGCGGGCGAGCATATCGCCCAATGGATCATTGATGCTCATGCCAGTTCTCTACCAGCCTTCTTTACCAGCTCGACTTCACCATGCCCGGGATCAGGCCGTGATTGCCCAGTTCCCTCAGCATGATGCGTGACAGCTTCAGCTTCCGGTAATAGCCACGCGGACGACCCGTCACGGCACAGCGATTGTGGATCCGCACCGGCGAGGAGTTGCGCGGCAGCTCGGCCAGCTTGAGCCGCGCTGCGAAACGCTCCTCCGGCGGAAGCGACCGGTCCGACGCGATCTTCTTCAGCCGCTCCCGGCGGGTCTTGAATTCTTTCGACATGCGGCGGCGCTTCTTGTCGCGCTCCACCATGCTGGTCTTTGCCATTCGGTCCTCCTTCGCGAGCGCTAAGCCGCCTTAGCGTCCCCGCGGAACGGAAAGTTGAAGCCCTTCAGCAGCGCACGCGCTTCGTCGTCGCTCTCTGCCGTCGTGCAGACGATGATGTCCAGACCCCAGATCTCTTCGACCTTGTCGTAATTGATCTCGGGGAAAATGATGTGCTCTTTCAGCCCCATGGTGAAGTTGCCACGGCCGTCGAAGCTCTTCGGATTCAGCCCCCGGAAGTCGCGCACCCGCGGCAGCGCGATATTCACCAGCCGATCCAGAAACTCGTACATCCGAGCCTTGCGCAGGGTCACCTTGGCCCCCACCGGCATGCCCTCGCGCAGCTTGAAGCCGGCGATGGATTTGCGGGCCCGGGTGATCACCGGCCTCTGACCTGCGATCAGACCGAGATCCTCGGCCGCCGCCGTCACCTTCTTGGAGTCGGCCACAGCCTCGCCGATGCCCATATTCAGCACGACCTTGTCGAGCCGCGGCACCTGCATCACGTTCTGATAGCCGAATTCCTTGGTCAGCTCGCCCCGCACCACATCGTTGTAGTGCTCCTTGAGCCGCGGAACGTAACTTACCTCAGCCATCGATCACCTCGCCCGAGCGCTTGGCGAACCGCACTTTGCGCCCATCCTTCAAAAACTTGTATCCAACCCGGGTCGGCTCCCCGTCCTTGGGGTCCTCCAGGGCGATATTGGAAATGTGAATCGGCGCCTCCTTGGCGACGATCCCCGCCTCCTGGGTCGGGGTCTGGCGCTGGTGCCGCTGCACCATGCCGACGCCCTGAACCAAGACGCGATTCTCAGACGGCATCACGCGGAGCACTTCGCCGCGCTTGCCCTTATCCTTGCCGCTGGTGACGACGACCTTGTCGCCTTTGCGGACTTTCAGCTTCAACGCCATCGCTACAGCACCTCCGGCGCCAGGCTGACGATCTTCATCTGCTTCTTGGCGCGCAGCTCGCGGGTCACCGGCCCGAAGATACGGGTGCCCACGGGCTCGCCCTGCTGATTGACCAGCACCGCCGCATTGCGGTCGAAGCGGATCAGGCTGCCATCGGCCCGGCGCACGCCCTTGGCGGTACGCACGACGATGGCTTTCATGACCTGCCCCTTCTTGACGCGGCCGCGCGGGATCGCCTCCTTCACGCTCACCACGATCATGTCGCCGATCGAGGCATATTTCCGCTTGGACCCGCCCAGCACCTTGATGCACTGGACGCGGCGCGCGCCGGAATTGTCGGCGACATCGAGATTTGACTGCATCTGAATCATTGCAATGATCCTCTAACCCGAAATATCGCCCTTAAGCGCTTGCTTCATCCCGCGGAACGACCATCCAGCTCTTATGCTTGGAGACTGGCGGGCACTCCTCGATCCAAACCGTGTCGCCGACCTTGCAAGCGTTCTGCTCGTCATGCGCCTGATAGTTCTTCGTCCGGCGCACGGTCTTGCGCAGCAGCGGGTGGGTGAAGCGGCGCTCCACCTTGACCACCACGGTCTTGTTGTTCTTGTCGCTCACCACGACACCTTGCAGAACTCGCTTCGGCATCTTTCCTGTCCTTACGCCTTCTTGGCCTCGTCGGCCTTCTGACGCGTGATCGTTTTCACGCGCGCAATGTCTCTCCGCACCTGCCGCACCCGGGCGGTGTTCTCCAGCTGTCCCGACGCCGCCTGGAAGCGCAGGTTGAACTGCTCCTTCTTCAGCTTGACGAGCTCGTCGTTGAGCTGGTCCGGCGTCATATCGCGGATCTGATCGGCCTTCATTGTCCTTAGCCTTCCACACGCATCACGAGGCGGGTCTTGAGCGGCAGCTTCGCAGCGGCAAGCCGCAGGGCCTCCCGCGCGACCGGCTCGCCCACGCCGTCGATCTCGAACATAATCCGGCCCGGCTTCACCTTGGCCGCCCAATACTCCGGCGAACCCTTGCCCTTACCCATGCGGACTTCGGTCGGCTTCTTGGAGATCGGCGTGTCCGGGAAGATCCGGATCCACACGCGGCCTGCACGCTTCATCTGACGGGTCATCGCCCGGCGCGCGGCCTCGATCTGGCGCGAGGTGATCCGCCCCGGCTCCTGAGCCTTCAGACCGAAAGTCCCGAAGTTCAGGTCGACACCGCCGGTCGCCTTGCCGTGAATACGGCCCTTCTGGACTTTCCTGTATTTCGTCCGTTTCGGTTGCAGCATGACGCTTCGCCTATTCTTTCAATTCGTTACGCGGATGCCGGTGCGTTGTCGCGGCGGGAGCCACCGCCGGAACGGCCACCCTCTTGCGCATCCATTGCACGCGTCTCCTGTGCCATCGGATCGTGATCCAGGATCTCACCTTTGAAGATCCAGACCTTGATTCCGATGATGCCGTACGCGGTCCGTGCCAGCGCCGTGCCGTAGTCGATATCGGCGCGCAGCGTGTGCAGCGGAACGCGGCCCTCGCGATACCACTCCATGCGCGCGATCTCGGTGCCGCCGAGACGGCCGGAGCAGTTGATCCGAATGCCCAGCGCGCCCATGCGCATGGTGGACTGCACCGCCCTCTTCATCGCCCGGCGGAACGCCACGCGGCGCTCGAGCTGCTGCGCGATGCTCTCCGCCACCAGATTGGCGTCGATCTCGGGCTTGCGGATCTCGACGATGTTCACATGCACCTCGGAATCCGTCAGCTTGGACAGCTCCTTGCGCAGCTTGTCGATATCCGTGCCCTTCTTGCCGATCAGAATGCCCGGACGTGCCGTGTGGATGGTCACCCGGCATTTCTTATGCGGGCGCTCGATCACGACCTTGGAGATGCCGGCCTGCTTGCGGGACTTCAAGATATGCTCGCGCATCTTGATGTCCTCGTGCAGCAGCCGGGCATATTCGTCGCCGTCGGCATACCAACGGGAATCCCAGGTGCGGTTGACGCCGAGCCTCAGCCCGATCGGATTGACTTTCTGTCCCATTACGCTGCGTCCTCAACTTGGCGCACGACCACGGTGATCTGCGAAAACGGCTTCAGGATCCGGGCCGCGCGGCCGCGCGCCCGAGGCTTGATCCGCTTCATCACCAGCCCTTTGCCGACAAAGGCCTCTTTGACGACCAGGGAATCGACATCGAGATCGTGATTGTTCTCCGCATTGGCGATCGCCGATTGCAGAGTCTTCTTCACATCCTGCGCGATGCGTTTGCGCGAGAAGGTGAGATCGGCCAGCGCGCGTTCCACCTTCTTGCCCCGGATCATCTGGGCAACCAGGTTCAGCTTCTGCGGGCTCACCCGCAGCAGCCGAGTCACGGCCTGCGCTTCGTTCTCGCCGAGCTTTCTCTCGCGATGCGGCTTACCCATCGCTATTTCCTCTTCGCCTTACGGTCCGCCGCATGGCCCGGGAAGGTCCGGGTCGGCGCGAACTCACCGAATTTGTGTCCCACCATGTCCTCGGTCACCAGCACGGGGATGTGCTTTTGGCCGTTATGGACGCCGAAGGTCAGGCCGACGAATTGCGGCAGGATGGTCGAACGCCGGGACCACATCTTGATCACCGCGCTCGAGCCGCTCTCGCGCGCCTTGTCCGCCTTCTTGAGCAGATATCCGTCGACAAACGGACCTTTCCAAACCGAACGGGTCACGCCCTAACCTCTCTTCTTTTTCATGTGCCGGCTGCGCAGAATGTACTTGTCGCTTTCCTTGTTGCTCCGGGTGCGCTTGCCCTTGGTGGGCTTGCCCCATGGAGTCACAGGATGGCGACCGCCCGAAGTCCGGCCCTCACCACCGCCATGGGGGTGATCGTGCGGGTTCATAACGACACCGCGCACCGTGGGCCTGCGACCGAGCCAGCGGCTTCTGCCGGCCTTGCCGAGATTGATATTCGCGTTGTCCGGGTTGGACACCGCGCCGACCGTGGCCATGCAGCCAGAGCGAACCAGACGGGTCTCGCCGGACTTCAGCCGGATGATCGAATAATCGCCGTCGCGGCCAACCAGCTGCACATAGGATCCGGCCGCGCGGGCGAGCTGACCGCCCTTGCCTTCCTTCATTTCCACATTGTGGACGATGGTGCCGATCGGCATGGCGGCGAGCGGCATGGCATTGCCCGGCTTCACATCGACCTTGGCATCCGCGATCACCTTGTCGCCCTCGGCCAGACGCTGCGGCGCAATGATGTAGGACAGCTCGCCGTCTTCATACTTGATCAGCGCGATGAAGGCCGTGCGGTTGGGATCGTATTCGATCCGCTCGACGACAGCCGGCACGCCCCATTTGCGGCGCTTGAAATCGACCAGGCGATAGGTGCGCTTGTGACCGCCGCCGCGATGCCAGACCGAGACACGGCCATGGTTGTTGCGACCGCCCTTCTGGGAAAGCCCCTGGGTCAGAGATTTGACCGGCTTGCCCTTCCAGAGCTGCTTGCGGTCCACGAGCACCAGCTGGCGCTGGCTCGAGGTCCTGGGTTTGAAGGTCTTCAGTGCCATAGCTCTAAATTCCCGTCGTCACGTCGATCTTCTCGCCCTCGGCGAGGCGCACGACGGCCTTCTTGATATCTTTCTGGCGTCCGGGGATGCCGCGAAACCGCTTGTTCTTCCCCTTGCGGACGATGGTGTTCACGGCCAGGACCTTCACGTCGAAGAGCTTCTCGACGGCCTTCTTGATCTGGTCCTTGGTTGCATCCTGGCGAACCTTGAAGATCACCTGGTTGAACTCCGAAGCCGCGGTCGATTTCTCGGTGATCACCGGCGACAAAATCACGTCGTAGAGAGAAGCAGTGGTCATTTGAACCGCGCCTCCAGCGCTTCCAGGGCCGCCTTGGAAAGAACCAGCTTCTCGTGGCGGAGGATGTCGTAGACATTGATCCCCTGCACCGGCAGCACATCCACATTCGGCAGGTTGCGGGCAGCCTGCGCAAATGCCAGCTGCACCTCATCGCCGTCGATGATCAGCGCGGAGCCGAGGCCGAGCTTGGAGAAGCGCTCTTTCAGCTCCTTCGTCTTCGGCTCTTTCAACTCGCACTTGTCGATCACGACGAGCGCAT
The DNA here is from genome assembly GCA_050110875.1 of Methyloligella sp. ZOD6. Classification (GTDB taxonomy): domain Bacteria; phylum Pseudomonadota; class Alphaproteobacteria; order Rhizobiales; family Methyloligellaceae; genus Methyloligella. The sequence continues at coordinate 86,986 of CP188828.1, read as the reverse complement.
CCGCCTTCACCTTGGCCGACAGGGCATGCTTCAGCGCCAGCGCCCGGACCTTCTTCGGCAATTCGACCGCATGGCTGCGCGGCTTCGGTCCGAAGGCCTTTCCGCCGCCGCGGAAGATATTCACCCGACGGCTGCCGTGACGCGCATTGCCGGTTCCCTTCTGGCGATACATCTTGGCGCCCGTCGCGGTCACCTCCGACCGGTCCTGCACCGAGCGCGTGCCGCCCCGCCGCTTGGCGAGCTGATACCGCACCATCCGGTGCAGAATGTCCTCGCGCGGCTCCAAGCCGAACACCTCATCGGAGAGGTCGACCTTACCGGCCTTCTTCGCATCGAGCGTGGTTACGTCCGCTTGCATCACTATTCGCTCCCACCCTCAGAAGGCTGCGCGGCTTCCGCCGCCTCGCCCTGCTCGTCCTTCGCTTCCGCCTTGGCGGCCTTGGCAGAACCATTGGCCAGCTTGAAGGCGCCGGGCTTGGGCGCACCTTCGGGAAGCGCACGCTTCACCGCATCGGAAAGCAGCACCCAGCCGCCCTTGGCGCCCGGCACCGCGCCGGAAACCATGATCAGCCCGCGATCGACATCGGTCTTCACCACCTTCAGATTCTGGGTGGTGACCTTCACGTCGCCCATATGGCCGGCCATCTTCTTGCCTTTGAAGACCTTGCCGGGATCCTGGCTGTTACCGGTCGAGCCATGGCTACGATGGCTGACGGACACGCCGTGGGACGCCCGCAGACCGCCGAACCCGTGCCGCTTCATGGCACCGGCAAATCCCTTGCCGATCGACGTGCCCGAGACATCCACGAACTGACCTTCCACAAAATGGTCCGCCGTGAACTCCGCCCCGACATCGATCAGGTTCTCAGGAGAAACCCGGAACTCCGCCAGACGCCGCTTCGGCTCCACCTCGACGGCGGCAAACTGCCCGCGCGCGGCCTTGGAGAGACGCTTCGCCTTGGCGAGCCCCGCCCCCAGCTGCAGCGCCGTATAGCCGTTCTTATCCGCGACGCGCTGGCCGACGACCTGACAGTTGTCCAGTTTCAGCACCGTCACGGGGATATGCTCGCCCGCTTCGGTGAAGATCCTGGTCATGCCGACCTTCTGTGCGATGACACCTGATCGCATCGGTTACTTTCCTCAAATCGCTTTAGAGCTTGGCTCTAGAGCTTGATCTCAACGTCGACACCGGCGGCCAGATCGAGCTTCATCAAAGCGTCGACCGTCTGCGGCGTCGGATCCACGATATCGAGCAGGCGCTTATGGGTGCGCATCTCGAACTGCTCGCGGCTCTTCTTGTCGATATGCGGCGACCGGTTCACGGTGAACTTCTCGATATGCGTCGGCAGCGGGATCGGTCCCCGCACCTCGGCACCCGTACGCTTCGCCGTATTCACGATCTCCTTCGTCGACGCATCGAGGATGCGATGGTCGAAGGCCTTGAGCCGAATTCTGATGTTCTGGCTTTGCATCCCGATCGTCCTAAATGAGACGGGCGCGCTGCCTGAACAGCAGCGCGCCCCGCCGCAACTTCCTTACTCGATGATCGACGACACGACGCCCGCGCCGACGGTCCGGCCGCCCTCACGGATGGCGAAGCGAAGCTTCTCCTCCATGGCGATCGGCACGATCAGCTCAACGGTCATGGCGCAGTTGTCGCCCGGCATCACCATCTCGGTACCTTCCGGCAGATGCACCACACCGGTCACGTCGGTGGTGCGGAAATAGAACTGCGGACGGTAGTTGGTGAAGAACGGCGTATGACGACCGCCCTCTTCCTTGGTGAGGATATAGGCCTCAGCCTTGAACTTGGTGTGCGGAGTGATCGAACCCGGCTTGCAGAGCACCTGACCGCGCTCCACGCCTTCGCGCTCGATACCACGCAGCAGGCAACCGACATTGTCGCCGGCCTCGCCCTGGTCGAGCAGCTTGCGGAACATCTCCACGCCGGTGACAGTCGTCTTGCTGGTCGGCTTGATGCCGACGATCTCGACTTCCTCGCCGACCTTGACCACACCACGCTCGATACGGCCGGTCACCACGGTGCCGCGGCCGGAGATCGAGAACACGTCCTCGATCGGCATCAGGAACGGCTGGTCCTTCGGACGCTCCGGCTGCGGGATGTAGGAGTCCACATTCCGCATCAGCTCGAGGATGGCCTCGGCGCCGATCTCCGGATTGTTGCCTTCCACGGCCGCCAGAGCGGATCCCTTGACGATCGGAATGTCGTCGCCCGGGAATTCGTAGTTGGACAGCAGCTCGCGAACCTCGAGCTCGACGAGCTCAAGAAGCTCCGGATCGTCGACCTGGTCGACCTTGTTCAGGAACACGACCAGCGCCGGCACACCGACCTGACGCGCAAGCAGGATGTGCTCGCGGGTCTGCGGCATGGGGCCGTCGGCAGCCGACACCACCAGGATGGCGCCATCCATCTGCGCCGCACCGGTGATCATGTTCTTCACATAGTCGGCGTGACCCGGGCAGTCGACATGGGCGTAGTGACGGTTCTCCGTCTCGTACTCCACATGCGCGGTCGAGATGGTGATGCCGCGCGCCTTCTCCTCCGGCGCCTTGTCGATCTGATCGTAGGCGGTGAAGGTTGCGCCGCCCGTTTCCGCCAGAACCTTGGTGATCGCGGCGGTCAGGGTCGTCTTACCGTGATCGACGTGGCCGATCGTCCCGATGTTGCAATGGGGCTTGGCCCGCGAAAATTTTTCCTTAGCCATCCTGGCTCTCCATTCCTTCTACAAAGAAGCGAAAAGTTTTGCGGCGGTCTCCCCGCCACCTTCTGCTAGGCGAATTTCGCCTGAACCTCGTCAGCCACCTGTTGCGGCACCTGAGCGTAGTGATCGAACTGCATGGTGTATTGCGCCCGACCCTGACTCATGGAGCGAAGGTTGTTGACGTAACCGAACATATTGGCCAGCGGCACCATGGCATCGATCACCGTGGCAATGCCGCGAGGCTCCTGACCGCGGACCTGACCACGGCGGCTGGTGAGGTCGCCGATGATGCTGCCCACATACTCTTCCGGCGTCACGACCTCGACATGCATGATCGGCTCGAGCAGCTTCGGGGCCGCCTTCTGAGCCGCCTCGCGGAACGCCGCGCGGCCCGCGATCTCGAACGCCATGACGCTGGAGTCGACATCGTGATAGGCGCCATCCGTCAGGGTGACCTTGACGTCCAGGATCGGGAAGCCGGCGATGATGCCGCCCTCCAGGACACTCTGAATGCCCTTCTCGACGCCCGGGATGTACTCCTTCGGAATATTGCCGCCGACGACCGTGTTCTCGAACACGAAGCCCTCGCCCGCCTCCGACGGCGCCACCGTCATCTTGACGCGGGCAAACTGGCCCGAGCCGCCGGTCTGCTTCTTGTGGGTGTAGTCCACATCGGTCGGCTTCGTCAGGGTCTCGCGATAGGCCACCTGAGGCGCACCGACATTGGCATCCACTTTGAACTCGCGGCGCAGACGATCGACGATGATGTCGAGATGCAGTTCGCCCATGCCCTTGATCAGGGTCTGGCCGGATTCGTGATCGACGGACACGCGGAAGGACGGATCCTCCTGGGCCAGCCGGTTGAGCGCGACGCCGAGCTTCTCCTGATCGCCCTTGGTCTTGGGCTCCACCGCCACCTCGATGACGGGATCCGGGAACTCCATGCGCTCCAGGATGATCGGATTGGCCGGATCGCAAAGCGTATCGCCGGTGGTGACATCCTTCAGGCCGGCCAGCGCGACGATATCGCCGGCATAAGCCTCCTTGATGTCCTCACGGTGATTGGAATGCATCTGCAGCATACGGCCGATGCGCTCCTTGGAGTCCTTCACCGTGTTCTGAACGCTGGCACCCGTCTCCACCACGCCGGAATAGATGCGGCAGAAGGTCAGCGAGCCCACGAAAGGATCGTTCATCACCTTGAAGGCCAGCATGGCGAGCGGCTGCTCGTCGGAACATTTGCGCGTGGTCTCTTCGCCGGTCTTGACGTCCAGCCCCTTGATGGGCGGCACGTCGACAGGCGACGGCAGGTAATGCACCACCGCATCGAGAAGCGTCTGCACGCCCTTGTTCTTGAAGGCGGAGCCGCACAGCACAGGCACGAACTCCAGATCGCAGGTGCCCTTGCGGATCAGCTCTTTCAGCTTCTCCTCGGAAGGCTCCTCGCCCTCCAGATAGGCCTCCATGGCAGCCTCGTCGAGCTCCACGGCCTGCTCGATCATGGCCTCGCGATACTCTTTCGCCTGCTCCAGATACTCGTCCGGAATCTCCTGCTCGTCGAAGGACGCGCCGAGGGTCTCGTCGTTCCAGACGATAGCCTTCATACGCACCAGATCGATGAGGCCGATAAAGTCGTTCTCGGCACCCAGCGGCAGCTGGATGACGATCGGCTTGGCGCCAAGACGCTCCTTGACCGTCTTCACAGAGTTGAAGAAGTCGGCGCCGAGCTTGTCCATCTTGTTGACGAAGATCATGCGCGGCACGTGATACTTGTCGGCCTGCCGCCACACGGTCTCGGTCTGGGGCTCCACGCCCTGGTTGGCGTCGAGCAGCGCCACCGCACCGTCGAGCACGCGAAGCGAGCGCTCCACCTCGATGGTGAAATCCACGTGGCCGGGCGTATCGATGATGTTGATACGATGGTCGTTCCAGAAGGCGGTGGTCGCAGCAGAGGTGATCGTGATGCCACGCTCCTGCTCCTGCTCCATCCAGTCCATGGTGGCCGCGCCGTCATGGACCTCGCCCAGCTTGTGGCTGCGCCCCGTATAGAAAAGGATCCGCTCGGTGGTCGTGGTCTTACCGGCATCGATATGCGCCATGATGCCGATATTGCGGTAGTCCTTAAGGGGAGTTACGCGTCCCATCTCAAAATTCCTTAGCTTCGCTTACCAGCGATAATGCGAGAAGGCACGGTTGGCATCGGCCATGCGGTGCGTGTCCTCGCGCTTCTTGACGGCGTTGCCCCGGTTGTTGGCCGCATCGAGCAGCTCGCCGGAAAGGCGCTCAACCATCGTGTTCTCGTTGCGGCCCCGCGCCGAAGCGATGATCCAGCGGATCGCCAGCGCCTGCCGCCGATCGTGACGCACCTCGACCGGCACCTGATAGGTGGCGCCGCCGACGCGCCGGGAGCGAACCTCCAGGGCGGGCATCACGTTCTGCAGCGCCTGATGGAACAGCTCCACCGGGTTTTGCTTCGTCTTTTCCTCGACCGTATCCAGCGCGCCGTAGACGATGCGCTCAGCAGCGGACTTCTTCCCCTGCTGCATGATCGAGTTCATGAACTTCGTCAGGATCACATCCCCGAATTTCGGATCGGGGATAATGTCGCGCTTATCTGCTCTATGGCGCCGGGACATCTCTTTAAATCCTCAAACAATCCTTCGCGAGGGTCCTGGCAACCGGCCGGAGCACCTCTTTGACTAATCGGTTACTTCGGCCGCTTCGCGCCGTATTTCGAACGCCGCTGCCGGCGGTCGCTCACGCCCTGGGTATCCAGCACGCCGCGAATGATGTGATAGCGCACACCCGGAAGGTCCTTCACGCGCCCGCCACGGATCATCACCACGGAGTGTTCCTGCAGGTTGTGCCCCTCACCCGGGATGTAGGTGGTCACCTCGAGCCCGTTGGTAAGACGCACACGCGCCACCTTACGAAGCGCCGAGTTCGGCTTCTTCGGCGTGATAGTGTAGACGCGCGTGCAGACGCCCCGCTTCTGGGGACAGGCCTGCATGGCCGGCACCTTGTTCCGCTTCAGCACCTTCTGGCGCGGCTTGCGGATGAGCTGTTGAATCGTGGGCATGCTTGAGCCTTACCGATTTCAAGAGGGCTTCGGCTCTTACGATTAAGAGGCCTCCGCCGCATGTTCCTTCTGGGCCTTGGCCCAACGCAAAAAGGGCTTTCGCCCATAAACCAGAAGCCGAAGTGCGGCATGCGCAACTTCAGCCCCCAAATCAGAGGATCTTGAAGGTCGAGCCCCAAGATCGTGAACCCGAATTTGATCCGGTTGGTCCGGCAGTGTTTAACCCGCGCCAATCCGCCGAATGGGGATGGCCTGATGAGTTACCACCTGCCGCGAAAGTCAGGCGCCTTGTATCAGGCGGATTCTTGCATCGTCAAGGGAGAAGCCTGAGAAAAACCGCGAAAAGCGCCATTTTCTCGTCGCCTCCGCAAACCGGCCTCGAATTCATCCGAAATGGACGCCCCTGCCCGCTTCAAATGCGGCCTGCCGCACCGAAAAACAAGGCCGGGACGCGAATCCGCGCCCCGGCCCATAATGCTCTTAGAGAATCGCTTCTCTTTCGAGAGAGCCTAGACCGACTCAGATTCCTCGCTGCCGGCCGCTTCCTCTTCCGTATCGACCCGCTGCTCGGCGGCAACCTTGGCCCGCTCCTCGGCGATCAGATCGTCGCGATGGGACGCGACCTTCTTCAGCCGGTTGAGCATGCCGCCGGTGCCAGCCGGGATCAGCCGGCCCACGATGACGTTCTCCTTCAGCCCGTCCAGCGTATCGACCTTGCCGTTCACGGCGGCCTCGGTCAGCACGCGGGTGGTCTCCTGGAAGGAGGCCGCGGAGATGAAGGAACGGGTCTGCAGGCTCGCCTTGGTGATGCCGAGGAGCACGTGCTGGCCGGTGGCGGGCTTCTTGCCCTCCGCCTCGACCGCCGCGTTGGCGTCCTCGAAATCGATCCGATCGACCTGCTCGCCCTTCAGGAACTCCGTATCGCCGGGATCGGAGATCTCCATCTTCTGCAGCATCTGCCGGACGATCACCTCGATATGCTTATCGTTGATGGTCACGCCCTGCAGCCGGTAGACCTCCTGGATCTCGTTGACCAGGTAATTGGCCAGCTCCTCGACGCCCTTAATGGCCAGGATGTCGTGAGGCGCCGGATGCCCGTCGAGCAGGTACTCGCCCTTCTCGATACGGTCGCCGTCCTGCACCGACAAATGCCGGCCCTTCGGGATCAGGAATTCCACCGGATCCATCGACTCGTCATCCGGCGTGATCGTCACGCGGCGCTTGTTCTTATAGTCGCGCCCGAACTGCACGATACCGGAGACCTCGGCGATGATGGCATGGTCCTTCGGACGCCGCGCCTCGAACAGCTCCGCCACCCGCGGCAGACCGCCGGTGATGTCGCGAGTCTTGGCGCTCTCCATCGGAACACGCGCAAGCACGTCGCCGCTGGTGACCTCGCCGCCGGGTCCGACCGACAGAATGCCGTCGACCGGGAGAAGGTAGCGCGCCTCGCCGCCACGCGGCAGCTTGGCGATATTGCCCTTCTTGTCCTTGATGACCACGGCCGGACGGAGATCCGAACCGCGCGGGCTCGCCCGCCAGTCGATGATCACGCTCGAGGTGATGCCCGTCGACTCGTCGCGCTGCTCGGAGACCGACACCCCTTCGACCAGATCCTCGAAGTCGACGACGCCCTCGATTTCCGTCATCAGCGGACGGGTATAGGGATCCCACTCGGCCAGACGCTCGCCGCGCTTCACCTCCTGCCCATCATCGACACGCAGATGCGTGCCGTAAGGCAGACGGTGCACGGCCCGCTCGTTGCCGTCGGCATCGAGCAGCGACAGAACGGTGTTCCGGCCCATGACGATCAGGCGGCCCTGGGAATCCTCCACCACGTTCTTCTGCTTGATCTTCACCGTGCCGTCGTAATTGGCATCGAGCGAAGACTGGTCGGCGACCTTGGAGCTCGCCACACCGCCCAGATGGAAGGTCCGCATGGTGAGCTGGGTGCCCGGCTCGCCGATCGACTGAGCGGCGATGACGCCCACCGCCTCGCCCATGTTCACCGGCGTGCCGCGGGCCAGGTCGCGACCGTAGCAGGCGGCGCAGATGCCGTTGCGGGTCTCGCAGGTCAGAGCCGAGCGGATCTTGATCTCCTGAACGTCGGAGTTCTCGATCAGCTCCATCTCCTCTTCGGCGATCAGCGTCCCCTTCTTGATGAGCACCTCGCCTGTCGAAGGATGCTTCACATCCTCGACCGTCGTGCGGCCGAGCACGCGCTTGCCGAGCGTGACGGTCACCTCGCCGGAATCGATCACCGCACGGGAGGTGATGCCCTCCTTGGTGCCGCAATCGGGCTCCGTGACGATGCAATCCTGCGCCACATCCACCAGGCGGCGGGTCAGGTAACCCGAATTCGCCGTCTTCAGAGCGGTATCGGCCAGGCCCTTACGCGCGCCGTGGGTGGAGTTGAAGTACTCCAGCACCGACAGCCCCTCCTTGAAGTTGGAGATGATCGGCCGCTCGATGATCTCGCCCGACGGCTTGGTCATCAGACCGCGCATGCCGGCAAGCTGCTTCATCTGGGCGGGCGAACCGCGCGCGCCCGAATGGGACATCATGTAGATGGAGTTGATCGGCTTCTCGCGGCCGGTCTCCTCGTCGATCTGAACCGAGGAGATGCGCTTCATCATCTCCTTGGCCACCTCTTCGGTGCATTCCGTCCAGGTGTCGACGACCTTGTTGTACTTCTCGCCCCGGGTGATCAGACCGTCATTGTACTGGGACTCGTATTCCAGCACGAGATCGGAGGTCTTCTTGACGATCTCCTCCTTGGTCTCCGGGATCAGCATGTCGTCCTTGCCGAACGAGATACCGGCCTTACAGGCGTAGGAGAAGCCGAGGCCCATGATCCGGTCGCAGAAGATCACCGTCTCCTTCTGACCGCAGTGGCGATAGACCACGTCGATCATGTGGGAGATATCCTTCTTGGTCAGCAGCCGGTTCACCAGCTCGAAACCGGTGCTTGAGCGCTTGGGCAGGAGCTCGCCCAGCAGCATCCGGCCAGGCGTCGTGTCGTAGATCCTGGAGACCTCGTTGCCGTCCTCGTCGACGGACTTGAAGCGGCCTTTGATCTTCGTGTGCAGCGTCACCACCTTGGCGTCCAGCGCATGCTGGATCTCGGCCACGGAGCCGAACGCCATCCCCTCGCCCGGCTCGTTGTCCATGGCGATGGAGAGGTAGTAGAGGCCGAGCACGATATCCTGGGACGGCACGATGATCGGCGAACCATCGGCCGGGTGCAGGATGTTGTTGGTCGACATCATCAGCACACGGGCTTCCAGCTGCGCCTCAAGGCTCAAGGGCACGTGCACGGCCATCTGGTCGCCGTCGAAATCGGCGTTGAACGCCGCGCAGACCAACGGGTGAAGCTGGATCGCCTTGCCCTCGACCAGCGTGGGCTCGAAAGCCTGAATGCCGAGACGGTGAAGCGTCGGCGCGCGGTTGAGCAGCACCGGATGCTCGCGGATCACCTCGTCCAGGATATCCCAGACCTCCGGCTTCTCCTTCTCCACCAGCTTCTTCGCCTGCTTGACCGTCGAGGCATGCCCCTTGGCGTCGAGCCGCGCATAGATGAACGGCTTGAACAGCTCCAGGGCCATCTTCTTCGGCAGACCGCACTGATGCAGCTTGAGTTCCGGGCCGACCACGATGACCGAACGGCCCGAATAGTCGACGCGCTTGCCGAGCAGGTTCTGGCGGAAACGCCCCTGCTTGCCTTTCAGCATGTCGGCCAGCGACTTCAGCGGACGCTTGTTGGCACCCGTGATGACACGGCCGCGGCGGCCGTTGTCGAACAGCGCATCGACCGCCTCCTGCAGCATGCGCTTCTCGTTCCGGATGATGATGTCCGGCGCGCGCAGCTCCATCAGGCGCTTCAGGCGGTTGTTCCGGTTGATCACCCGGCGATAGAGATCGTTGAGATCGGAGGTGGCGAAGCGGCCGCCATCGAGCGGCACCAGCGGGCGCAGCTCCGGCGGGATCACGGGGATGACCGTCATGATCATCCATTCCGGCCGGTTGCCCGACTGGATGAACGCCTCGACCACTTTCAAACGCTTGGCGAGCTTCTTCGGCTTCAGCTCGGACGTCGTCTCGGCGATCTCTTCGCGCAGATCCACCGCGATCTTCTCCAGATCGAGATCCTTGAGCAGATCGCGAATCGCCTCCGCGCCGATGCCCGCCGTGAAGCTGTCCTCGCCGAACTCATCCTGAGCCTCGAGATACTGCTCCTCGGTGAGCAGCTCCATCGGCTTGAGCGTGGTGAGCCCTGGCTCCAGCACGATGTAGTTCTCAAAATAGAGCACGCGCTCCAAATCCTTCAGCGTCATATCGAGCAGCAGCCCGATGCGCGAAGGAAGCGACTTCAGGAACCAGATATGGGCGACGGGGGCTGCGAGCTCGATATGGCCCATGCGCTCGCGCCGGACCTTCGCAAGCGTGACCTCCACGCCGCACTTCTCGCAGATGACGCCCTTGTACTTCATGCGCTTGTACTTGCCGCACAAGCACTCATAGTCCTTCGTCGGACCGAAGATCCGGGCGCAGAACAACCCGTCCCGCTCCGGCTTGAAGGTCCGGTAGTTGATCGTTTCAGGCTTCTTAATCTCGCCGTAGGACCAGGAGTAGATTTTCTCCGGGCTGGAGATTCCGATCTGAATCTGATCGAAATTCTGCTGCTGGGTCTGCGGGTTGAAGAGATTGACGATTTCCTGATTCATGCTTTCCGTTCTCCCGAATGCCCGCGCTTAAGGGCATTGCTGCGTCGCCGCCGACGTCATCTCTCTAACAGTCACGCGCCGTCCGATTACGCCTGGACGGCGAAAAGGCGCTCGGCTATTCCGCCGCCGGGCGCTGGGTAATCTGGGGCCGATCCGACGGCTCGTCCGAAGGCTTGGGCTGCACCAAGTCGACATTGAGCCCGAGCGCCCGCATCTCCTTGACGAGAACGTTGAAGCTCTCCGGAATGCCGGCTTCGAAAGTGTCGTCGCCGCGCACGATGGCCTCGTAGACCTTCGTCCGGCCGGCAACGTCGTCGGATTTGACCGTAAGCATCTCCTGCAAGGTGTACGCTGCGCCATATGCCTCCAGCGCCCACACCTCCATTTCGCCGAAGCGCTGGCCGCCGAACTGGGCCTTGCCACCGAGCGGCTGCTGGGTGACCAGACTGTACGGACCGATAGAACGCGCGTGGATCTTGTCGTCGACGAGGTGGTGGAGCTTCAACATATAGATGTAGCCCACAGTGACCTTACGTTCAAACTCGTCGCCCGTACGGCCATCATAGAGGGTGACCTGGCCCGAGCCGTCGAGACCCGCCTGCTCCAGCAGCGCCGTGACGTCCGTTTCATGGGCGCCGTCGAACACCGGCGTGCCCACCGGCACACCCGGCCGCAGCAGCTCGGCCGCCTCCACGACGTCGTCATCGTCCAGCGCCGCCAACTTCTTGTCGTCGCCGTAGATCTCCTTCATCGCGTCCTTCAGCGGCTTGACCTTGCTGGACTCGTAATAGTCGTCCAAGGCCTGACCGATCTTGTGACCGAGCCCGCGGCACGCCCATCCCAGATGGGTCTCGAGGATCTGACCGACATTCATACGGCTCGGCACGCCCAACGGGTTGAGCACGATATCGACCGGCGTGCCGTCCTCCAGGTAAGGCATGTCCTCGATCGGGAGGATCTGACTGATCACACCCTTATTGCCGTGGCGGCCGGCCATCTTGTCGCCGGGCTGGATCTTCCGCTTCACCGCGACGAAGACCTTGACCATCTTCATCACGCCGGGCGGCAGCTCGTCGCCGCGCTGCAGCTTGTCGACCTTATCGACGAAACGCTGCTCGAGCCGCTTGCGCGCCTCGTCATACTGGCGGCGGAGGCCTTCGACCTCTTCCATCGCCTTCTCGTTCTTGAGGGCGACTTCCCACCACTGATGCTGCTCGACCTCGTCGAGCATCGCCTCGGTGATCTTGGCGTCCTTGGCGAAGCCCTTCGGACCCTTGGCGACCTGCTTGTGCAGCAGCACGTCGCGCAGACGGCCGAACACGTTGCGGTCGAGGATCGCGAGCTCGTCGTCGCGGTCCTTGGCGAGACGCTCGATCTCTTCCCGCTCGATCGCCATGGCGCGCTCGTCCTTCTCCACGCCGTGGCGGTTGAAGACGCGCACCTCGACCACCGTGCCGGACACGCCGGGCGGCAGCTTCAGGGACGTATCGCGGACGTCGGATGCCTTCTCGCCGAAGATGGCGCGCAGCAGCTTCTCTTCCGGCGTCATCGGGCTCTCGCCCTTCGGCGTGATCTTGCCGACCAGGATGTCGCCCGGATGCACCTCGGCACCGATATAGACGATGCCGGCCTCGTCGAGATTGCGAAGCGCCTCCTCGGAGACGTTCGGGATGTCCCGGGTGATCTCCTCCGGCCCGAGCTTGGTGTCGCGGGCCATCACCTCGAATTCTTCCAGATGGATCGAGGTGAAGACGTCCTCGCGCACCACACGCTCGGAGATCAGGATGGAGTCCTCGAAATTGTAGCCCATCCAAGGCATGAACGCGACGAGCACGTTCCGGCCCAACGCCAGCTCACCCAAATCGGTCGACGGCCCGTCGGCGATGATGGCGCCCGCCGCCACCTGCTCGCCCACCCGGACCAGCGGCCGCTGGTTGATGCAGGTGTTCTGGTTGGAGCGCTGGAATTTGCGCAGGTTATAGATGTCGACGCCCGACTTGGAGGAATCGGTCTCCTCCGTCGCCCGGATGACGATACGGGTGGCATCCACCTGATCGACGATACCGGCCCGGCGGGCAGCGATGGCGGCACCGGAATCCCGGGCCACGACCTCTTCCATGCCGGTGCCGACGAACGGCGCTTCCGCCGTGATCAGCGGCACGGCCTGACGCTGCATGTTCGAACCCATCAGCGCGCGGTTGGCGTCGTCGTTCTCCAGGAACGGAATCAGCGCCGCGGCCACCGAGACCAGCTGTTTCGGCGACACGTCGATGAGATCGACCTGATCGGCCGGCGTCAGCTCCACATCGCCCGCATGACGCGTGGTCACCAGCTCGTTGGCGAAGGTGCCGTCCGGATTCAGCTCCGCGTTCGCCTGAGCGATGATGTAGCGAGCCTCCTCCATGGCGGAGAGATAGACGACCTTGTCGGTCACCTTGCCCTTCTCCACCGTGCGATACGGGCTCTCGATAAAGCCGTACTTGTTCACCCGCGCGAACGTGGCGAGCGAGTTGATAAGGCCGATATTCGGACCTTCCGGCGTCTCGATCGGGCAGATGCGGCCGTAATGGGTCGGGTGCACGTCGCGCACCTCGAAGCCCGCACGCTCGCGGGTCAGACCGCCCGGGCCAAGCGCCGAAAGACGCCGCTTGTGGGTAATCTCCGACAGCGGATTGGTCTGATCCATGAACTGGGAGAGCTGCGAGGAGCCGAAGAACTCGCGCACCGCGGCGGCCGCGGGCTTCGCGTTGATCAGATCCTGCGGCATCACCGTGTCGATATCGACGGAGCTCATGCGCTCCTTGATGGCGCGCTCCATGCGGAGCAGACCCAGCCGGTACTGGTTCTCCATCAGCTCGCCGACCGAGCGCACGCGCCGGTTGCCGAGATGGTCGATATCGTCGATCTCACCCTTGCCGTCGCGCAGACCCACCAAGGTCTTGATGACCGCCAGGATGTCCTCCTTGCGCAAGGTGCGGACCGTGTCCGGACACTCCAGATCGAGGCGCATATTCATCTTCACGCGGCCGACCGCGGAAAGATCGTAGCGCTCCGCATCGAAGAACAGACCGTCGAACAGGGTCTTGGCGGCTTCCGGCGTGGGCGGCTCGCCCGGACGCATGACGCGATAGATGTCGAGCAGCGCCTCTTCCGGATTGGAGTTCTTGTCGGCGGCAAGTGTGTTGCGGATGAACCCGCCGATATTGACGTGGTCGATATCGAGGATCGGGATCTCCTTGAGGCCCAGCTCCTTCAGGGTCTCCAGCAGCTTCTCGTCGATCTCCTCGCCGGCCTCGCCGTAGATCTCGCCGGTCTCGGGATTGAGCACCTCTTCGGCCAGATAACGGCCGTAGAGATCTTCGTCCTTGACCTGGAGCTCTTTCAGCCCCTCCTCGGCAAGCTTATTGGCGAGACGCGCGGTGATCTTGCGGCCGGCTTCGATCGCCACCTTGCCGGTCTTGGCGTCAATCAGATCGGTCATCGGCTTGATGCCGCGCATCCGGTCGGACCGGAACGGCATCTTCCAGCCGTCCTTTGTCGCCTTGAACTGGATGGTGTCGTAGAAGGTGGAGAGGATCTCCTCCCCTTCCAGACCCAGGGCATAGAGCAGCGTCGTCACCGGAAGCTTCCGGCGGCGGTCGATGCGCACATGCACGATGTCCTTGGCGTCGAACTCGAAATCGAGCCAGGAGCCGCGATAAGGAATGATGCGGGCGGCGAACAGCAGCTTGCCGGAGGAATGGGTCTTGCCGCGGTCGTGATCGAAGAAGACGCCCGGGCTACGGTGCATCTGGGAGACGATCACCCGCTCGGTGCCGTTGATGACGAAGGTGCCGTTCGAGGTCATGAACGGCATATCGCCCATATAGACGTCCTGCTCCTTGATGTCCTTGACGGAGCGCGCGCCGGTCTCCTCGTTGACATCGAACACAATCAGACGGAGCGTCACCTTCAGCGGCGCGGCAAAGGTCATGTCGCGCTGCTGGCACTCGTCCACATCGTATTTCGGCTGCTCGAAAGCATAGCCGACGAATTCGAGCTGCGCCCGGTCGCCGAAATCCTTGATCGGGAAAACCGACCGGAAAACCGCTTCCAGCCCCTCGTCGGCCCGTCCGCCTTCCGGCTCGTCGACCATCAAAAACTGATCGTATGATTGTTTCTGAACCTCGATCAGGTTCGGCATTTCGGCCGCTTCGTGAATGCGACCGAACATTTTCCGCAAACGCTTATGACCATTCGTCAGCTTCTGGGCCATAGAGTCCTCTTCCCTTAAGCTCGTAAAGACGGCTCGCCGGAACCTCCGCTGTTCAGGGGCGGAAGCTCAGGTGAGACGTCTCAAATCATCATTTTCGGTGGGTTGACCGGGCGAGCACATATGGCGCTCGCCCGGATGGTTTTCAACCCAACTACTTGAGCTCGACTGTCGCACCCGCGTCTTCGAGCTGCTTCTTGATCTTCTCGGCCTCGTCCTTCGGAGCGCCTTCCTTGACCGGCTTGGGCGCGCCTTCCACGAGGTCTTTCGCCTCTTTCAGGCCGAGACCGGTGATCGCACGGACCTCCTTGATCACGTTGATCTTCTGGCTGCCGGCAGACGCGAGGACGACGTCGAACTCGTCCTTCTCCTCGGCCGCAGCAGCCTCGCCGCCGCCGCCGGCGGCAACGCCCGCGACCGCGACCGGCGCGGCGGCGGAAACGCCCCACTTCTCTTCCAGCAACTTGGCCAGGTCGGCGGCCTCCAGCACGGTCAGCTCAGAGAGCTGGTCAGCAATCTTTTCCAAATCAGCCATAACTCTTGTCCTTGTCGGTTCGAATCTCGATCAGTGTTTCAAGTCGCTTTTGCGTAACGGCATCAAGCGGCTTCACCTTTCTGCGCATAGGCGCTGACAACCCGGGCAACCTTACCGGCCGGCGCATTCACCACCTGGGCGATCTTGCCCGCGGGTGCCTGCAGAAGACCGACCAGCTTGCCACGCAGCTCGTCGAGCGAAGGCAGAGAGGCGAGCGAGTTCACGCCCGTCGGATCCAGCATCGTGGTGCCCATCGCACCGCCCAGGATCACGAAATTCTCGTTCCCCTTGGCGAATTTGACGGCAACCTTCGGTGCCGCCACCGGATCGTCGGAATAGGCGAGGCAGGTCGGTCCCTGCATCAGATCCGCGATCCCCGTGGCGTCGGTTCCTTCCAGCGCGAGCTTGACCAGCCTGTTCTTCGCCACCTTGACCGTACCGCCGGCGTCGCGCATTTCGCGGCGCAGCTGGGTCATGTCGGCGACGGACAAGCCGGAATAATGAGCCACGACGACCACGCCGGTATTGGCGAAGACATCGTGAAGCGCCGTTACGACTTCGCGCTTCTCAGCTCTATCCACTGCTCACTCCGTAATTTGACCGAAGGCGCGAGCCTCCGGCCGCTTCACACCTGTCGCCCGGAAAACGCGCAAAAAGCGGCCCCCGCAAAGAAGCCGCCCCGCTCTTCCAAGCGACGCTCCATTGCCTGTCCGCTTTTGCACTCTTCACGAGCGCTGAAGCCGTTTCCGAGGTTCAAACCGATCTCCCGGCACGATTGGGGATACGCTCCGCACGCGCCATAGAACCGTTCGTCTCCCCGTCTCATGCAGGCTCTTGAGTCTCCTCAAGCGCTTAAGTGGTCACCCACACCTGCAGTCTCGGACAGGTTCGACCCGCTCCATATTACAAAGAGGAACGGGCCATTCTCGGGGTCGAAGCCCCGAAACTCAACTCTTACGCACTCCCGATCTTCGACGTCTCGACCTTGACGCCCGGCCCCATGGTCGAGGTCACCGCGAGACGCTTCAGAAAGGTGCCCTTGGCACCCGTAGGCTTTGCCTTGATCACCGCATCGACGAAAGCCTGAATATTCTCCAGCAGCGCCGATTCGGTGAAGCTCGCCTTGCCGACGCCGGCATGCACGATGCCCGCCTTCTCGACACGGAATTCCACAGCGCCGCCCTTGGCCGCCTTCACCGCCTCGGCGACATCTGCCGTCACCGTGCCGACCTTCGGGTTCGGCATCAGGCCGCGGGGGCCGAGCACCTTGCCCAGACGGCCGACCAGCGGCATCATGTCCGGCGTTGCGATGCAGCGGTCGAAATCGATATTGCCCTTCTGCACCTCTTCCACGAGGTCTTCCGCGCCGACCACGTCCGCACCGGCCTTCTTGGCCTCTTCCGCCTTGTCGCCCTTGGCGAACACACCGACCCGCAGGGTCCGCCCCGAGCCGTTCGGCAGCTGGCAGACACCGCGCACCATCTGATCGGCATGGCGCGGATCGACGCCCAAATTCATCGCCACCTCGATGGTCTCGTCGAACTTGGACTTGGCGCCGTCCTTGATCATCTTGACCGCCTCTTCCAGCGAATAGGTGGCCTGACGGTCGACCTTCTCGCTGGCGGCGCGATAGCGTTTACCCGGCTTGCTCATTCTTCTTACTCCACCGTGAGACCCATCGAGCGGGCGGAGCCCTCGACAATCTTCATCGCTTGCTCAACGCTGTTGGCGTTGAGGTCTTTCATCTTCGCCTCGGCGATCTCCCGAAGCTGATCCTGGTTGACCTTGCCGGCGCTATCCCGGCCGGGCGCCTTCGAGCCCTTGCCGATCTTCGCCGCCTTCTTCAGGAGATAGGACGCCGGCGGCGTCTTCGTCTCGAAGCTGAAGGAGCGATCGGCATAGACCGTGATCACGGTCGGCAGCGGCGAGCCCGGCTCGGTATCCTGGGTGGCCGCGTTGAACTGCTTGCAGAACTCCGCGATGTTGACGCCGCGCTGGCCCAGCGCCGGACCGATCGGCGGCGCGGGGTTGGCCTGTCCCGCCGGGACCTGCAGCTTGATATAGCCCTCGATCTTCTTTGCCATCTTCGTCTCTTTCTACGCTTGTCCTACGCGGACCGTCTCTTGCGGCCCTAGAGCTTCTCGACCTGTCCGTATTCCAGCTCGACCGGCGTCGCACGCCCGAAAATCGAAACCGCAACCTTGAGCCGCGCCCGCTCCTCGTCGACCTCTTCCACCAGACCGTTGAACGAGGCGAAGGGGCCGTCCGCCACCCGCACCTGCTCGCCGATCTCGAAAGTCACCGAAGGCTTCGGCCGCTCGACGCCCTCCTGCACCTGCTGCAGGATCCGCGTCGCCTCTTCCTCGCTGATCGGCACCGGCTTGTTGTCGGTTCCGAGGAAGCCCGTGACCTTCGGGGTGTTCTTGATCAGATGGTAGGTCTCGTCGGTGAGCTCCATCTTGACCAGCACATAGCCCGGGAAAAACTTCCGCTCGGAACTCACCTTGCGGCCGCGGCGGACCTCCACAACCTCTTCCATCGGCACGAGCACCTGCTCGAACTTGTCCTCGAGCCCGGCCGAGACCGCATGCTCCTTGATGGATTCGGCGACCTTGCGCTCGAAATTCGAGTAGGCGTGGACGATGTACCAGCGCATTGCCATTTCAGCCGCTACCCTCCAAGCCCGAGGATAAAGCTGACGGCAGTGCTCATCACCCAGTCGGCAGCCAGGAAGAACAGCGCCGCGAGGATCGACATGATCACCACCATGATGGTCGTGATGACGGTCTCCCGGCGGGTCGGCCAGGTGACCTTCGAAACCTCGTTCCGCACCTCCTGCAGAAACTCGAATGGATTCGTTCTCGCCATCGCCTCAAATTACCTTCTCGGCGCGTCGCCCGACGATCTTGCGGGCTGCGCCGTTTCAATTTCTCAGTCGCGCGGCTCTGCGCAAATGCCGTTCGGGAGAGCTCCCAGCCTCGCCTCTCGAAGCCCCGGCTCTTTGAGTCCTGTCCTGCCGTGGCAGGAGTGGAGGGACTCGAACCCCCAACCCCCGGTTTTGGAGACCGGTGCTCTAGCCAGTTGAGCTACACTCCTATCGGCTGTAACGCCAAGCTCTTGCCGCCTCGCTTTATTCTCGCCCGTCGAACCGTCTCAAATCTGCCCACTGGCGGCGCTTGCCGTACGGATTAGGCTCTTCACCCAAGATCTCCGCTCCAACCTGTCGCACCGGCGCTCCGAGGATTGGAGCGGGTGAAGGGAATCGAACCCTCATCGTCAGCTTGGAAGGCTGCTGCTCTACCATTGAGCTACACCCGCATCCGTCTACACAAGAAAGGGTGTTGGTGGAGGGGGTTGGATTCGAACCAACGTAGGCATAGCCAACGGGTTTACAGCCCGTCCCCTTTAGCCACTCGGGCACCCCTCCTTTTAAGACGAATTGTCGGACTTATGTCTAACCAAGCAAAAAGGCCCCGCCGCTAGCCCGCAGGGTCCGCCAAAGACCTTGGTTTATGGAAAGCTGGAGCGCGCCTGTCAACTCCAAATCCGCCCTTCCCAACCAATTTTTGGTAAGAATCTTGGGCCGGTGGTGTCTACAGCTTGGCTTGAGCGGCAAGATAGGGCATCCCCTTGCCGAGAATCGAGAGCAGGATCCACAGATGCCCCATCCATCGCCGAAGCGCCGCAAGCCGGGTGGCAAAGACGGCTTTCCACCCAAAGCGCGTGGCCGGCGACGCTTGCAAGGCAGCGTTCCGGGCCGGATGCACCGGGGGGCGGCCGCCGACGGTCCGCACTGGCTCTACGGGCTCCATGCGGTCGAGGCCGCCCTACGCAACGAGAAGCGTCAGGTCCATCGCCTGCTGGCCACTCCCAATGCGGCCAAGAGGCTCGAAGGGCCAATCCAGGCGCGCGGCCTGAAGATCAAGACGGTCACGCCGAAGGATCTCGACAAGCTGCTCGGACCGGACCAGGTGCATCAGGGAATCGCTCTGGAAGTCGCCCCCCTGCCCGTCCTTTCCCTCGACGATCTGCCCGATAGCGACATGGTGCTGGTCCTCGACCAGGTCACCGATCCGCACAATGTCGGCGCCCTGCTCCGCTCCGCGGCTGCCTTCGGGGCCGGCGCCCTCATCATGCAGGAACGCCATAGCGCACCGCTGAATGCCACCCTGGCCAAGACGGCGAGCGGTGCGCTCGATCTCGTGCCGGTGATTCTGGTGGGCAATCTGGCCCAATGCCTGGAGGAGCTGAAAACCCGCGGCTACTGGCTCATCGGACTTGCCGAGGAAGGCGCCGAGACTCTGGAGAGCACCGCGCCGCAATTCCCAATCGGGATCGTGCTCGGCGCCGAAGGCCGTGGCTTGCGCGAGCTGACCCGCAAGACCTGCGATCAGCTCTGCCGCATCGGCACGAAGGACTCCCTGGCCAGCCTCAACGTTTCCAATGCCGGCGCCATCGCGCTGCATTGGGCGGCATCGAAAGGACCGGGCACGGCCGACTGATTGGGAGAAAGAAGAATGAGGAAGAGGTCGGAGACCCCTTCCCCATCCCTAAAATCCAGCGTCTGCTTAGTTGCAGAACCGGCGGCCGAAAGCGTCGTACCAGCAGTCGCGGCGGAAATAACCGCAAGACCGAACACCGAGGCCACAGCCAACGGACGCATTGGCCGTATAGCCGCCGGCGTAGAGCGGGTAGCGGTAAGAGGTGTAGCAATTGCCGCCGCAGCGACGGAAACGGCGCGCCGGGATCGGATTCGGCTGAGGCACGGCATAGACCACCTCAGGCGGGGACACCGGAACCGGCTGCACGACCACAGGCGCCGGCACGACAGCGACGCGGGCGCAGCGGGGTTTCCAGCACCCGGCTTCCGCCTGGTGTCCCAGCGGGAGAGTGACTCCGAGGACCAGCGCAAGCACCGCAGCGAGACTCAAGACAAACTTCATGTTGCGGACTCCAAGGAAAAGCCATCCCGCTGGACAAGGACATCTTGCCGGCCGATGGCGCGCGAAGTCTGCAACAACACCCGTATCGGGCGCGTTAACACGCGGAATTTAAAGCGTTAAATGGCCCTGAACCGATGCCTCATACTGGCACGGAACACGCACTCCTCAGCAGGATTGGAAAAGCGGCGGCCTATTTCATCCCGTCGGGCGGCGGCCCATAGGCGCCGGCACGCTCGGCCGGATAGTGGAAATACGGCATGCAGCGCGCATAGTTCTCGCCCGCCGTCTGGTAGGGCCTGTAATACCACCAGTGATCCCCCTCGACGCAGTAAAGCTCCGTGGGACGCTTGCGGTGATGGAAGATGACCTGTTGCAGGAGCCCGTTCTGCATTGCCGCCTGCTGCCCTGCGACGGCACCGGCGTGAACCGCCCCCGCCTGGGCCGCGATCGGCGCCAACAGCCCGGTGGCCCCGAGCGCCGCAGCCGCCAACGCGGCACGAACGCTCCATTTGCGATTGCCTTGCATCGTTATTCCCTGCTCCGATGCGATCTCGAATTCGTCTCCAGCATAACGGAACTCTCCGGCCCCGTCGCCCGAAATGATCGACTCTTCAGCGGCTTTCATCGCCCGTAAAGACGCATCTGTCATACTGCGAGATGTCGCATGCTTTGCGGTCGACTCAAGCTGACAGGAGTGCGGCGATCCTATGGAACTGCGGGCCTAGCGGCAAGTTAACCGGGTACCGCTGCGACTAATGCATGAGAGAAGGGAATATTCGCATGTCCACCGATGATCTTCGTTCTGGCGCTAAGAAGAACGCGACAAGTGCAGGGGCAACCCAGTCCGAAGCGGATGAGCTGGTCGAGCATATCGCCTCCATCCGCGAGGAGATCGAAGGCCTGAAAACTACCGTGACCAATATAGCCAATCGTCAGATGGGCCGTGCCCAAGACAAAGCCAAAGAGACGGCTTACGAGGCCGAAGAAGCGATCCGCAAGAATCCGCTGCAGGCGGTCGCCATCGCCGCCGGTCTCGGCTTTCTCTTCGGCATATTCACCCGCCGCTAGGACACGGCTTCATGCTTGGAAGAATTCTTGGACTGATCTCCAGTCTACAGATCGGAGCCCGGATCAAGGAGAAGGTCGATGCCATCAAGCGACAGACCATCGTCGCCGTCATCGGCATCGTCTTTCTCCTTTTCGCGCTGATCTTCGCTCTGCTGGCTGGCTATCACGCGCTTATTGAGATTGCCGAATTCTCGCCCCTCGAAGCCTCCGGCATCGTCGCGGGGGGATTGTTCTTGCTCGCCTGCTTCATTCTCGCGGCCATTCCCTTGTTCGGGGAACGGCCGCCCAAATCCCAGCCCGAGATGATTGTCGAGGCCGGAACGGAAAGTCTGGAGATGGCCGAACGCAGCCTGAACCGGGCCATGAAGCGGGTCGGCCCCATCACTCTCCTCGCCGTGGCCTTTGCGGCGGGTCTGCTCGCAAGCCGCCGCTGACGGCTGTTCCAGGGCGGGATCGGCGGCAAAACGGTGTAGAAAGCCCGCATACAGAACATCGGCAGCCCCGCCCGGCAATTCCGGACCGGGCTGTTTCATTTCGGGCCGCCTTTTAAGCCGCTATTAACCATCCCCTCCCCACTCTGGCCGAGACGGCGCGAACCATCCGGCGTCCGCCTGCACCGTGGGGAGAACATGAGACTGGACTTTCGCCGCTTCGCTTTGGGAATGGCCCTGAGTCTGATCATCGGCTTTGCCTGCACCCCGGCCGATGCGCAGAACTACGGAGGAGTCGTGCCGATCTATAAGGGCGGCGCCGGCCCTATCGAGCCCGAAGTCTATATCCCCCCGCCGCCCACGCCCGAGCCCAATTTCCAGATGTCCCTGCGCTATTGGGCGAGTGAGGGCAGCACCAGCTTCAGCATCGATTCGGCACGGGTCAACCCTGCCCTCGGAAGCCCGACCTCCGTCCTCGACTATGACGGGATGCAGGGCCGCACCCTGGAATACGTGCTGCGAGCCGAAAATCCCAACCAATGGATCTTCAAGGGCTTCTTCGGCGGCGGCTGGCTCGATGGCGGCAATCTCGACGACGAGGACTACTTCGCCGGGCAGGTGAAATTCTCCGACACCTCGAGCAGCATCGAGGGCGACAACATGCTCTACGGCACCATCGATATCGGCAAGCGCTTCAGCTTCGTGACGGCCGCCGGCCCGCAGATCGACGTCAGCCCGTTCGTCGGCTTCAACTATTGGGGCGAGACGGCCGATGCCTATGGCGCGCGCTGCACCGGCGGCACCATGTGCCCTCCCGGAACCAATCTCATCGCTCCGGGATCCCGCGCAATCCGCAACGAAGCGAACTGGTATTCCTTGCGCCTCGGCACGGAAGTGAGGGCAAAATTCTACGACCGCATCACCCTGATCGGCGATTTCGCGCTTCTGCCGGTTGCCGGGCTCTATAACGAGGACAGCCACTTCTACCGCAACGATCTCGGCCCCGTGCCGAATATTCAAGGCGACGGCACGGGCTGGGGCTACCAGATCGAAGCGGCCGCTCAGGTCGACATTACGGAGAATTGGGCGCTCACCGGCGGCTTCCGCTACTGGTACGCGGAAACCAACGGCACCCAGGAATTTGTCGCCAGCGGCACGGATGTCGATCTCAACGACTTCACCAGCGAACGCATCGGCGTCTACGGCGACGTGACCTATAAGTTCTTCACCTTCTAGGCCCGCCGCCGCCGAGGCAAAGAGCCTACTGCATGATCTCCGCCGACCGCTTGCGGGCCGCTTCGAAGCCTTTCAGCGAGATGGTCAGAACCACCGGCTCGCCGTTGGAGCCGTTCTCGGCATTGACGGTCATGGTCTCGCCCTTTGCGAGCTTCGAGACCGTGGCGTCATCGAATTTCACCGGCGCCACGCAGCCGGCCTCCACGCAGGTCGTGAAGCCGATCGGCTCGCCGAGCTGCTCCTGATCGTTGAGCTTCAGGGTCAGCCCCGTCGCAAGCCGCAGGCCGAACGGCGCCAGGATCACCCCTTCCACACCGCCCTCTACCGGGCCGAGCTCCATGCTCAGCAACCGCTGACCGGTCTGCTTGTTGCCCAGCGACTGGCTGAAGGCGCATCGCTTGCCTTCCGCCTCCACCGTGCACCGCACCGTCCAATCCCCATGGGTCTCGGTCAGCGAAGATGCGCCGCCAGGCAGGCTGACATCCGGCTTCACCGGCGTGGCGATAGACTGAGCCTGCACCGGCATGGCAGCGCCCGCCGCCAATCCCAGGCCGCAGGCCAGAAAAACGCCTTTCAATCCGGCGCGCAGCCCACCGAAACGATTACTCACTTGGCGCATCACCTAATCCTTCCATCCTCTTGAAACGACTCTGTTCTTCCCCGTCTGCGGCCTGGCGCACGAATAGCCCGGACCGCCTTGTCTTTGTCCCAAGAGCCCGAATTCCGAATCCTCATCTCAAAAGCGCATCCGTCATCGCCGAAAGCGCACCCGCCACATAGCGCGGATGACGGGGAGAACGGAAGCCCCACAGACCGCTTAGAGGCAGCAAAAATTTATGCCAAGGCAAGAAAAAGCATAGCAGAGGGTGAAAACGCTGCGCGTGACCGGAGCTGAGGCGTCAGATCATTGGCTGGGCGCAAAACAGACCCCTCGCCCCTTCCCGCTTGAAGAGCGCTCTCACCCCGGCTATCCAGGATGCACGGTCCACGGTCGGCGGCTTGCCGCGCCGCGCCAAGGCGCTCTCGAAATGGCAACACCGCCGAGAAAGCCGGCTTAGCTCAGTTGGTAGAGCGGCTGATTTGTAATCAGTAGGTCGGGGGTTCGAATCCTCCAGCCGGCACCACTCTCTTTTCAATGTTTGCGGGTCTGCTATAAAATCTCAACAGGGGGTTGAGGTTATGGCCGCGCGATTTCTCTTTGCTTCAGTTCTTTTCGGGGCGCTCGCCATGGCGGGCGGCATGATGGTGCCGGAGACCGGGCGCGCCCAGGACGATGGTTATTCCGACGATTATTCCTTCGAGGACTTCATGGCCGAGATCGAGGAAGACAAGAAGGACCAGGAGCGCTGCCGGAACACCGTCGGCGATATTCCCGCCCAGGAACAGGTGGATGCCTGCACCCGCCTGATCGAAAATGCGCCTTACGAGAACGATCTCGTCGGCGAGTATTACGTGGACCGGGCGACCGGCCAAACCGACCCCGCCGCCCAGTGCGCCGATGTCCGCAAGGGAATCCAGGTCCTCGAGGATTCCAATTCCACCATCTACGGCGAGAGCTTCCTCTCCGCCGCCCGGTCCCTCGAAGCGGCTGCTTGCCGATAAAGCTGCTTGCCAATAAAAAAGCGCCGGCCGCAGCCGACGCTTCTCTCTTCTGCGACGCTGGACGCACCTAATCGTCGCAATCCATCTTCCAGCGGCCGAGGAGACCGCGCTTCCAGACGCAGACCGGACGCGGCGGCGGGCCCCAGCTGCGGGCATGAGGCGGGATCGGCCCCACATAGCCCGGCATCCAATGACAGCGGCGCGGACCGCAGCGCCAAGCTGCCTTTTGCACGAGTCCGCCCTGGACCGCGCTTTGGGCAATGCCTGCACCCGGTGTCGCCATAGCGGCTTGCGCCTCACCCGTCTGGCCGGCGAAGAGAAGACCGGCCGCCAGCATGACACTCAAAAAGATATGCTTCGTCACGAGTTCCTCCCTTGGTTCGATCCAATAGGGGGCCAACACGTGACTGCGCCAACAGTTCGCTTGCGGCGAGATCGAGGAATCTTGAGGCCTTCGGGCTTTAAGGCGCATCGCTCTTCTCGCCCGCATCCAGGCTGCCGATATAGGCGATCAGATCGTTGATCTCCTGCCGGGTCAGAGAC
>CP188828.1:0-61800 GCA_050110875.1 Methyloligella sp. ZOD6 | reverse complement strand
ATCCAGGCTGCCGATATAGGCGATCAGATCGTTGATCTCCTGCCGGGTCAGAGACAGCGACGGCATGGGCGGATGGGGATCGGCCAGAAACCCGGCCAGCACGTCGACGCCGCTGCCATATTTCTTCGAGATGGCCATGAAGCTCGGCGTGCCCACGGCAGCGGCGGTCTCCTGGTCAGGACCGACCAGATGGCAGGAGGCGCACCATTGCTCGGCGATCTGCTTGCCGTTCGCCGGCATCCCCGCTGCTGTCGCCGCGCCGCTCCAAAGAAACCCTGCCAGAACAAGTATCAAGAAGGATAGGTTGAAGGCATTTCGCAAAGCGGGCACCTCCTCACAAGGTCTTCAAATAGCTGATCAGCGCATTGACTTGGGCACCGGTCAGCTCGAAGGCGGGCATCTCCGGATGCCCCGTCACGATCCCCTCCGCCAGGCTCTCGGCGAGAGATTCGACGGGGTAGAGCTTATGCAGTTCCCGGAAAGGCGGCGCTTTGGGTTCCGGGCTGTCGCCTGTCGTTCCGATCGCATGACAGCGCCCGCAATTGGCCTCCGCAATCGCCCGGCCCCGCTCCACCGGGTCCTCCGCCGGCTCCGGATCGGCTGGCGCCACGGGCTTTTCCGCCGGCATCTTTGCCGAATCCGGCTCCGCCGGCATCCCGGTCTCGCCCTCTGACGGCTGCACCGTCTCCGAGTTCGGTTTCTCGATGCCCCCGGAATCCGCAGCCGAAACCGCCGCCGGCCACAGCGCAAAGAGCATCGCGAAGGCTGCAAGCCACCGCATATCGTCCCTCGATCTGATCCCAGACGGGCTTCTCGCCGCTCAACCTCGCGAAAACGCCCGATTCGATGGAATCGTAGACCTCACCCGGATGGGGACGCAAGCGCCGAACCTTCGCCATCCCTCTTTCGCCATCCCTAGGGATCGCTCCATCACACCGCACATGACCCCGCACATGGGCCTCGATGGAACTTGCTCTTCTTCCCGCTCGTTACGCCTTCCTGGAGACGGAAAGGAAAGGTCAATGTCCAAACTGATGTGTATCGCTGGGATTTCGACCCTACTTTTCGGCAGCCTGGCCATGCTTCCGTTTCCCTCGGCCGCCACGGCTGCCGATGTCGAGATTGGCCGGGACGGCGTCGAGGTGGATGCCGGAGACGATCGCCATCATCACCACGAAGATGAGCATATCGACGAGCCCTATCACGACAGATACCACCACGACCGGGACGACGATGGCGTCAATATCGACGTTCCCGGCGCCGATATTCACGTGGATTGATCGCGATTTCTCACAACACCCAGCGATCTTCACGTAAGAGCCCGGTTCGCGAAAACGCGGCCGGGCTCTTCTCTTTGCGGCTAGCGCACCACCTCGATGATCTTCCGCGCCTCGCCGCTCAGCGCGAGAGCGGTCAGCCGGCCCCACACAAAAGCGCCCGTATCGATCCCGATGCGATTGGGCCGAATCTCCACCGCCCGGACCGGCGTATGGCCGTGCACGATCACCTTCCCCAGATCGCCCCGATAATCGAGAAACGGCTCGCGGATCCAGACCAGATCGAAGCGGCTCTGCCGGTCGAGCGGCACGCCGGGGCGCACGCCGGCATGGCAGAAGAAATAATCGCCCCGCACCGCAGAGACTTGAAGCGCCTTATAAAAATCGAGATGGGCTGCCGGCATGACCTGCAATAACCGATCCCGTGCCGCCTCCGGATGCCGGCTCAACTCATCGGGCGAAACGCCGTAGGAGGCCAGCGTCTCCTCCCCGCCATTGAACGCCCACTGCATTCCCTCGCCGGGCCGTTCCAGAAAGCCGAGCAGCATCTCCTCGTGGTTGCCCGCCAGAAAGGTGGCAGGTGCTGGCAGATCGCCGGAGGTCAACCGGTCGATCACCGCCTTCGAATGCGGCCCGCGGTCGATATAGTCGCCCAGAAAGATCAGCTCTGCTCGATCCTGCGGATGATCGGCGATGTCTTGCGCGATCTTGCCGAGCAGCCGGTCGAGCAGATCCGCACAGCCATGCACATCGCCGATGGCGTAAACGCGAACCCTGTCCGGCAGCTTCGGATCAGACATGAAATCTATGCAGCTATTCTATTGAATGGCAGCCGCCTCTAGGCAGCCATCGAAACTCCTTATAGAGAAACGGATGGTCGCCGGAGGCACAAGCCGCCCGGCAACAGCCCAAAGGGCTGGCGAGAGGAAACGCGAAAGAGGAGAGTCCGATGAAGTTCGTGCCTGTTGCACTGGTCGCCTTGCTGATGGCCATGGGTGGGGTCTTTGCCCCAATGGGCGGCGCATATGCCCAAGAAAGCGATACGCAAGAGAGCGATGCCGCAGCGCCCGCGGAGGAAGCACCCGCCGATGAGGCTGCGAAGCTGAATATGGAGCTCAACAAGCTCGAGACCCAGGGCAATGCCTGCCGCACCTATCTGGTCTTCAAGAACGAGACCGACAGCAGCTTCAAGACCCTGAAACTCGATCTGGTGGTCTTCGACACCGACGGTATCGTAGCCAAGCGCCTCGCCGTGGAAGCCGCCCCGCTCGCGGCCGACAAGACCAGCCTCAAGGTGTTCGATATCGGCGATGTCACATGCGACAAGGTCGGACAGCTCCTGCTGAACGACGTCACGGCCTGCGCGGATCAGGACGGCGAGATCGATGAATGCATCGCCAAGCTCGAGCTGAAATCCCGCGGCGACGTCGACTTCAGCAAGTAGGCGGCTTTGGACAGCCGCTCGAAGGGCTCTCAGGCGCCCGGCCCGGCCGAGGCGCCCTCCCCCTTTCGCTTGCGCCGGCGCATGAACCCTTTCCAGACGAAAGGCAGCGCAGCGAGGCAGGCGAAGGCGCCGAGGGCGATGACGATCTGGCCCGGGTTCATCTCCATCAGCCTATCGCCGAGCATAGTGAGCAGCAGCGTATAGGGCAACAATCCGCCAAAGCTACCCAGCAGGAAGCGCCAGAGGGTGAGCGGCGTGACCCCAGCCACATAGCTCACCCCGTCGAGATTGAGTCCCGGGAGCAGCCGGCAATAGAGCACGGCCATGGTCAGCCGGCCCTGGCTGGCATCGCTCGCCAGCAGCCAGGAGCCGACCTTGGTGCGCTGGAGCGCATCGATCCAGCCCCGCTCCGCCACGAAGTCGCGCCCGAGTTGCCGGCCGATCAGGAACCCGATCGCCGCCCCCAGCTCCGCCCCGATCAGCACATAGACCGTTCCGAGAACCGTGCCGTAGGCGGCCCCCGCCGCGATCACCACCACGGAGCTCGGCACCACGGCGAGGATCGCAGCAAGACAGCGCAGACCGATGATGAGGATCGGCCCCCACACTCCGATCTCGACCAGGAGCCTCTCGACCTCGTCTTCCGTCGGCAGGCGGATATCGCTGCGGAAGAAATAGGCCCCCACAGCCAGCAAAAGGAAGACGCCGAGACCGGTCCATAGCTTGAGATGAGGGATCCTCAGCCCCGCGGCTTTGATTTCCCGCCTCATGCGCGGTCTGTCTGCGGGCAATCCACGCCCGGTTCGCCTTCGGCAAACACCGTCTTGCCTCTCATGCGTGCCCGCGCGCTCTCGACCAGGGCGCGGAACAGCCGCTGCTGCGCCCGGGCATAGAAGAGAAGCTCCGGATGCCATTGCACGCCCACGAGGAAACGGTCCGTCTTTCCTTCTACAGCCTGGACGATGCCGACCTGGTCGCGGCCGACGATCCGAAGTCCCGCGCCAAGCTTGTTGATGGATTGGTGATGCAACGCGTTCACCTTGCAGGGCGAGCAATCGAGGATCTCATGCAGCCGGCTGCCCTCCAGGATGATCACCCGTTTGCGGGGCAGCACGGTGCGCATTTTCGGCGCCTCCTCATAGACCTCGTGTATGTCGGTATGAAGAGTGCCACCGAGGGCGATATTGATCGCCTGTGCCCCACGGCAAATGCCGAGGATCGGCATATCGGTCGGCAAGGCCTTGTCCAGAAGCTCGAACTCGAGCGCGTCCCGGTCCGGATCGATCCGCACATCGGGTAGCACCGCACCGCCGTAGAATTCGGCACCGATATCGTCCCCGCCCCCGATGATGAGAGCGTCGAGATCGTCTAGCGGCGCCTGGCGCCCTGCCACCAGACGCACGGCTTTGGCACCCGCCCGCCATAGGGCGAGACGATGCATCTGAAAGATGCGCCAGCCGCCGCGGGCGGATGTCGTGACTCCGATCCTCGGTTTCATGCGCCGACAAAGCCCGCAACGTCCTGCGCCCAACTCTCCTCGCCGCCGCTATGGGCGAGATAGGCCTGGCCCGCCGCCGCCAGCCGCTCCGAATCCGCCGCCAGCCGCTCCACCGCCACCCAGCGGTTCCACTCGCCCGCCAAGCTCCATGCCGGATCTCCCAGCTTGGCATCCGGCAGCCGATAGTGAAAGGTCGGCCGGCGATTGAACTTCTCGTTTGGAAGCTTTGACCGCACCCGCCTCTCGTCGAGAAAGGCAAAGAGCGGCAGCATGTCGAGATCGTGATTGCGGCTCGGATTGTAGGCCAGATAATCGTCGATCATCCGCACCAAGTCCGGCCGGTATGCCGGATCGGCGATCAAACGGACATAGGCAGGATCGTAAGGGTCCGCGAAACGCAGCAAACGCCGCGTGGGATCGGGATCGATATTCCGCCATAGCCAGGGGCTCATCAGCGCGAACGCCTTGGCGATCGGCATGATGCCTTCGGCCTTTAACGACGGCGTCTCGGGATTGAGATGCAGCCCGAACGCAAAGAAGACGCTTTTTTCCGTTCCGCGCGCTCCGCCCTTCTCTAACCGGTGCAACAGCTCGGCGATCTCGTGCAGCCTGTCGAGGCGCACCGGCGGCGTGACGATCTCGTAAGGCACCACGAGCTCGGCCGCAGCCCCGACGATATTGGCGAGCCGCGCCCCGACCTCGTCGAGAAACTTATGCGATTTGCTCTGATAATGAGCGTAGCTCGTATCGAGCATGACCTCGAAATCGCCGAGCGCCGTGCCCGTCACCTCGTAGGCATAAGGATCGGTCTGGCGGAAGGTGCCGCCCAGTTTCTCCGCCAGGAATTCCGCGGTCCGTTTTCCGTCCAGCCCGCCGAACTCGATCTCGATGCCGACATTTCGGATTTCGCCCGCTTCATTCCTGGGCTGTGGCGGTGTCTCGAAACTCTCTGGCGCTGTCATGAAGAGATGAAATGCCGGAAATATTGGCTGTTGCCCTCAAGCTTACAAACAACGGCTCAGGGGGAGAGTTCCTAAATGTCTGCCAAGGCTCCACGGCGACCGGGACCCGCCGTTCCGCCTGTGTTAAAGATGGGAATCAGACGAAGCGCGATGAGGGACAGAATGCGGATTGTCGTTGTGGCGCTCGCCAGTCTCGCGATTGGCGGTGTGGGGGTGTTTGCGCCGGCCGGATTCCAGTCGACCCCCCTGAACTGGCTTTCGGCCCCGGCCTGGGCTCAATCTGAAGAAATCCTCTCGCCGCCGCTCCCTCTCAAGAAGAACGAGAAGGACGCCAGAGAAGCCGCCAAGCGCCGCTTCACCGAAGATAATTGGATCATCTTCAAGGCGCCCGAGCAGCTTTTCTCCGTCGCTCTGCCCGAACAGCCCAAGGTCTCCGCCAAGTCCGTGACCGGCCATACGCCGCTGATCCAGCACGATTATCAGGTCGATCCCGGTGACGGCACCGCCTATCACGCCATCGTCTTCGAATATCCGGAGGGCCGCGCACCGGATACCAATATCGATTACTACCGCCGCCTCGTCGCCGCCTATGCCAAAGGCAGCGGTTCCACGGTCGACAATCAGGGGCCTGCCGTCATCGCGCGCCGCCACGGCTATGAGGCCATCACAACGGACAAGGCCAACGGCCTGACTCACTTGATCGATCTCCTGCCCACCGGCGATCGGGTCTACATGCTGGTGACGGCGGGGCCGCCCGGCCATGCACGCAGCGAGGAGGCCCGGCGCTTTCGTCAATCCTTCCGGCTGATCGACCCGGACGCAACCACCGGCGAAGAGGTCGTCGAGCAGGAACCGACCGAGGAAGAGCTCGCCACACCCGAGCAGCATCTCACCGAGGAGACTGCCCCGGAGACGCCCCAGGCGACGGAAGAAGACCTGATGGGCGACGAGGCCGACGAGACCGCTCCGGCCGAAGGGCTCATGTCGGAATCGGAAGAGGAAGGGATCGAGGAGCCCGCACCCAGCGAAAGTCTGTACGACGGCAATCCTGAACCGGGCGAAACGGCCGACTCCGGCGCTGATGAATCCGCCTCGCCCGATGCGGCGCCGCCCCAGCAGGACGACTCCGCCCCCGTCGAGGAAGAGGCCGAGCCGGCGGAAGAAAGCGCACCGGCGGAAGAAAGCGCGCCGGTCGAAGATGCCGCTCCAGCCGAAGAAGAGGTGACGGAACCGGAGGAAACGCCCGCGCCTGAGCCTGAGACGCCGGCCGAGACCGCCCCGGTCCCGCCCCTGCCCGATGACGATACGGAGACCGCCCCGGCACCGGACGCCGACGCCGTCGACGAGATGCCGCCCGCCGGGCAGGACGCAGCGGAACCCGAAGAAGAGGCCTCTCCGGAAGCTGAACCGGAAAGCAAGGAGCCCGGGGCAGAATCCACTCAGCCGGATACGGAAGAAGCGACGCCTGAGCCTGGCGAATCCGACGCCGGCCCGGCAGAGGAAGCGGCGCCCGAAGCCGAGGAAAAGCCGGAATCATCCCCCTCCTCTCCGAACGGAGAAGAGATCGATCCTGACGAGCAGCTTTCGATTTAGAAGATCCAACGGCTGCAACCGAACCATGTACCGAAACATTAAGGCTCCAGAGCAACAGGCTGTTTCTCAAGGAAAAACGACAATTACGGCTGTCGCATCTCCCTGGCAAAGGCATAACGCCTGCAACCGAGTCGCCGCCGGATTGTTGGAAATTCTTCATCTTCGCGTTTTCTCGTGTTCATGACGAAATGCCGCGGGTTCGGTTATGATCCTCCGCAAGAATAAACTTGCAGGAGATGCGGGTGCGGATCGATCCCGCCCGAACCATGCAAGAGAAGACCGAGGTAACGCCGTGACGAAGATTTTAAGCCCAGAGGAGCTGGAGGCGGAGCTGCGCGCCATCGGCGCGGAGCGCTATCACGACAAGCATCCGTTCCATAAGCTCCTGCATGGCGGCAAGCTGAACAAGGGGCAGGTCCAGGCCTGGGCGCTGAACCGCTATTGCTATCAATCCGCCGTCCCCCGCAAGGACGCCGCCCTGATGAGCCGCTGCTACGACCGCGAGTTGCGCCAGGAATGGGCTCATCGCATCACCGATCACGACGGCGCCCCGGGCGAGGAAGGCGGCATCGAGCGCTGGCTGGCGTTGACCACCGGCCTCGGTCTCGACGAGGACTACGTCAAGTCCATGAAGGGCGCCCTGCCCGCGACCCGTTTCGCGGTGGAGGCCTATGTCCGCTTCGTCCAGGAGAAGACCCTCGTTGAGGCCGTCGCGTCGTCCCTGACCGAGCTCTTCGCCCCGAAGATCCACGAAGAGCGCATCTCCGGCATGCTGGAGCACTACGACTTCATCGACGACAGCGTGATGCAGTATTTCCGCCGCCGCCTGACCCAGGCGCCCCGCGATGCGGACTTTGCGCTCGAATATGTGAAGCAGCATGCGCGCACGCCGGAATCCCAGGCCGGCGTTCTTGATGCGCTACGGTTCAAGACCAATGTTCTGTGGGTACAGCTGGATGCGCTCTACCTCGCTTACTACGATCCGGGGATGATTCCCCCAGGCGCATTCGTACCGGCGGAGCAAGATGGCTGAGACAAACCGGCCTGGCCGCCTGATTGTCGATTCAGGAACCAAGCCTTACCTGCCCCCTTATCTGAAGCTTCGGCACGATAAGGGGCGCGATAGATGGATATTGCTGGCGCCGGAACGGATTCTGACGCCGGACAAAATCGCCGTCGAGGTGCTTCAGCTCTGCGACGGCGCAAGGAGTGTGGAGGACATAGCGAAAACCCTGGCCGAGCAATATTCGGCACCGGTCGAAATTATCGAGAAAGACGTGACCGAGCTGCTGCAGGATTTGGCCGACAAGGGGTTTCTCAAGGCTTTCTAACGCCGCGGTGACTGATATGACCGAGCTAAAGGACCATACGGGCGAGACGCACGAGCACCTGGAGTCCGTCACCGTCGATGACGAGCCGACCAGCGGCGTCACCGGCGAGGATTCTTCCCTCGGCGCCCTCTGCGCCCGCGCCCCCATCGGGCTTCTGGCCGAGCTGACCCATCGCTGCCCGCTGCAATGCGGCTATTGCTCCAACCCCATCGAGCTGGAGCGGGTCAACAAGGAGCTCACCACCGAGGAATGGGTCTCCGTCATGGAGCAAGCCGGTGAGATGGGCATCCTTCAGGTGCACCTCTCGGGCGGCGAGCCCACCGCGCGGAAGGATCTGGAAGAGATCGTCGCCGCCGCGGCCCGCTCTGGCCTCTACAGCAATCTGATCACCGCCGCCGTCACCCTGAAGCGCGAACGCCTGGAGAAGCTGAAGGAGCTCGGCCTCGATCACGTGCAGATCTCCTTCCAGGATGTCGACCCCGAGAATGCGGAGCGCATCGGCGGCTATCCCGGCGCCACGGCCAAGAAGCTGGAGGCTGCGAACTGGGTCACCGATATGGGCCTGCCGCTGACCATCAACGCCCCCATCCACCGCCAGAACATCCATAATGTCGGCCGCTATATCGACATGGCGGTGGAGCTCGGCGCCCAGCGCCTGGAGATCGCTCATGTCCAATATTACGGCTGGGCCTATCTCAACCGCGCCATGCTGATCCCCTCCTACGAGCAGACCATGCAGAGCGTGGATGTGGTGGAAAGCGCGCGGGAGCGCCTGAAAGGCATCCTGACCATCGATATGGTCGTGCCGGATTATTACGCCAAGCGCCCGAAACCCTGCATGGGCGGCTGGGCCAAGGGCTTCATGAACGTCACTCCGGCCGGCAAGGCGCTCCCCTGCCATGCGGCCGAGAGCATCCCGCAGCTCGAATTCGATAATGTGAAGGACCGGCCGCTACTGGATATCTGGCTCCATGGGGAAGCCTTCAACGCCTTCCGCGGCACCGACTGGATGAAGGAGCCCTGCCGCTCCTGCGCATTCAAGGAGGTCGATTGGGGCGGCTGCCGCTGCCAGGCCATGGCCATCACCGGCGACCCCACCAATACCGACCCAGCCTGCGCCCTGTCGCCCTATCACGGCGAGATGGTCGCCATGGCCCGCGAGGAATCGAAGCAGCCCCTGAAGCCTTACGTCTACCGCAATCCGAAGAACGCGGCAGAGGCGTTGAAGCCGAAGCAGGAAGAGCCTGAGCTCACCCCTGCCGAGTAAGACATCCCAACGGTTCTCTCCTGATCGCGCCGGGCCCGTTTGCCCGGCGCTTTTTTGTTTGCCTCGAGCTTGCAGCCGGCAAAGCCGCTAGGCGTAGGCCGCATCCGCAGGCGCTCGCGCTGCCGCGCCGCCGAGCAGCCGGTAGGCATGCACGATGGCCAGCGTCGTGATCGGAATGGTGACGAGCAGCCCGACGACAAATGCCAGAATGCCCACGATATTGAGAAGAAGCGCCACGACCACCAGCCCCAGAAGCTGCCAGCGATTGCCCTTGGTGATCTCGACGCTCGCCTTCATGGCATCGATCGGCCCCATATCCCGGTCGATCACGATGAAGGGCGAGAAGAAGAAGAAAAGCAGCGCGATGATGCCCGGCACGATCAGCAGCAACGTGCCGATGCCGACCGCCAAGCCGAACAGGACAGAGACCGCCAGATATTTCAGATAGGATTGCGGGTGCCACAGATCGCCGTAGGACGTCGCGGCCAAGTTATCGTACGCCTTCAGATAGAAGGCGATGGCGCCCATATTGATCAGCGAGGCGAGCAAGAAGTTGACCAGGTTGCCCACGACCGTTCCCTGCTGCTCGGGGTCGGTCGAAACCTCCCCCAGAATAGCGTAGTTGATCGCCTCGGTGATCAGGCCGACGACAATCGTCGCGATCAGCAAGATCACGCCGGCGCCGATAAAGAACCATGGCCGGGATTTGAAGATCTCCCAGCCCTGCTTGAACGCGTCTCCAATAGATAGATGCATGTAACCGCCCCCCATAATTACCGGAGGAAAATATCACATTCGGGCGCGTGAGGCCCTTATTGTGAGGCTCTTTTCCTCACTTTTGCGCGAGGGTGCTGAAGCTTCCCGCAACCGCCATCTCGCGCCTCCCTGCGACAAATTGCCATTACTTCCTGAAGGTGATACCAATTTTTCCTGATCTTCCGCCTGAGGGCGAAGGCGTGAACCTGGTTGAAAAGGAAATTGGTCATGGCTTCGACCCGCGCTGCCCGCGCCGATGCAACCTCTCTGCTTGCTGGCATAATCCTGTTTCTGGGGGCCCTCCTGCTGGCCTTCCCCGCGCCCGCCAAGGAGCTTCCCACCCCCTTGGAAGCAGCCCGGGCGAAACAGCAGAACGAGATAAAGATCGGCTATCTTCACCAGACCACGCGCCCTGAGACGTTGCCCGCCTCCCGCCTCGATGCAGAGCCGGGAGATATCGGCGTCGCGGGCGCCGATACGGCCTTGCGCGAGAACAACTCGGCGGGCCAATTCACCGGCGATCTCTATACGGTCGAGGAGAAGACCGTCGCTCCCGACGAGGACGCAGTGGCCGCCCTCCAGACGCTTCTCGATCAGAACATCCGCTACATCATCGTCGATGCGCCGGCCGATACCCTGCTCGCTCTCGCCGATGCGGTGAAAGGAAAGGATGTCCTGCTCTTCAATGTGCGGGCGCCGGAAACCGCGCTGCGCCAAGAGCAATGCCGGGACAACGTGCTCCATGTCGCGCCGGACAGGACCATGCTGGCCGATGCCCTGGCGCAGTATCTGATCGCCAATGATTGGAAAAATTGGCTGCTGGTCACCGGACCGACCGAAGGCGACCAGGCTTATGCCGCCGCCATCGAGCGCGCCGCGGAGCGCTTCGGCGGCAAGATCGTCGACCGGCGAAGCTACAAGGATACACCCGGCCGCGACCGCGACGAGATTGGGACCATTCCGGCTCCCAGCCAAGGCGCAGGCGACGATGTCGCCAGTTACGACGTGGTCGTGGCCGCCGACGAAGCACGGTCGTGGTCACCTTACGCACCCTACCGTGGCGATGCTCTAAGACCCATCGTCGGCACGGCCGGGCTGATGCCGGAGAGCTGGCACGGAGCCCACTCCAAATGGGGGGCACGCCAGCTCAACAATCATTTCGAGGAAGAGCACCAGCGCACCATGCGTCCGGTGGATTACCACGCCTATATCGCCGCACGCTCCGTCGGCGAGGCCGTGACCCGCAACCGCAATGCCGATTTCGACACGATCCGCGACTTCATTCATTCGGACAAGTTTCAGCTCAACGGCTTCAAGGGCATCAAGCACACCTATCGCGCCTGGGACGGCCAGTTCCGCCAGCCTATTCTCCTTGTGACGGATAAGGTCATCGTCTCCGTCTCGCCCCAGCCGGGCTTTCCCCATCCGAGCGCGCCGGACCTTTTGGTCGATACCCTGGGCATCGATCAGGACGAGAGCCGTTGCAAGATGTATGTCGAGGCGGAAACCGCCGAGCAATAGCGCGGCTTAACGTTCGGCGGATTTGATCCGCTCGCCATCCGGGGCGAGCAGCGGCACGTTATAGCTCAGCAGGATCGCGTTAATCTCGCCCTGGTTGTCGGCGATGATCTTGTTCAGCTGATGCTTCCATTGGGGATTGTTGGGCCGCACGCCCATGGTGATGCCGTAGACCAGCGCAGGCCCGGCCGTCTCGTTCACCAGCGGCACCACATTTATCGGCACGTGAGAGGCTTGCGCGAAATAGCCGCCGATCGGCCCCCACAAAATCACCGCATCCAGATCGCCCTGGGCGAGCGCATCGATCATCTCCCGCGCAGGCCGCGGCGACCCCTCGTCCGATTCGCTTTCGAACGGCACCGCGCTTGACGTCAGCCCGTTGGTCGCCAGCAGAGACGCCGGCGGCGTCCGGGCGACGATGCCGATTCGCTTGTTCTTCAGCCTGGGATCCGAGAGCTGCCTGACGCCGGCGAGACTCTCGTCCTGACGGCGGTAAAGCAGCGCGTAGGAGGTGTAGTAATAGGGGTTCGTATCCTCGATCAGCTCGGTGCCCTGCGCATAGCCCATGACGATGGCGCAGTCCCGGTTGCTGAACGGCGTCGGCATGCCGCCATGCGCTTCCGGATACCAGCTATAGGACAGCGGACGGTCGAGCCGGTTGGCGATCAACTCGGCGAGCTTGTTCTCGAAACCCTCGCCCGCCTTGTTGGAAAACGGCAGATTATCGGGATCGGCGCAGACCCGTAGCGGACCGGTCTCGGCCTCCTGTGCATATGCTGTCGGCGCGGCCGCAAGCCCGATCAGTGCGAGCACGCAAAAAGCCGCTCTGCCGAGACGTCCAAACACTCTTCACCCTCCGACCGTTAAGCCGGCAAACTTCTCATCGGCACCGACCGTCAGTCTATAGCATAGCGCGCGAATGGTCCCCTTCCGTGACAGCACGACGCCATGGTCGCCGGTCCCTCACAACGAAGCCACGCTTATGGAAGCCGATCGGATTTCCCTTACAAACCGCCAAGCTGGAAAATCGGATATCGCTAAGCTCTCAGCGACGAATCGCTGGCGGCGCATGCTCAATCGGCGTCTGCGCAAGCGGCGATATTTGCCGCCCGTTCGGTGCCGGTCGGATAATAGGCGCCGGTCTCCTCGTTTCCGAACGCGCTCATCGCCTTCTCGCCTGCCGAGATGCTGTCGTCCTCATGGCTCGCCTTCAGAAGCTTCACCGCGCAGCAATCGGCCTCCAGCTCCATTTTCCGCAAGGCCGGTTTGATGTAGAAGAAGGGCTGCGGCCCCATATGGCCGAGTTCCTTCTTCAGCAGCGCCACATGGCCCAGCGTGTGATGGCAGCATTCATGCGCCATCAGAAAATGGCTATAAGCCGGCGTGCGGGACATGGTCGAGCTGCTGACGACAATGATCCCCTCGCCGTTATCGTCGGTCAGCGAGACGGCCTGCTCAGGAATGTTGGGAATCGCGAAGGTCGCCACCTTGCAGTAAGGATTCTCGATCTCCGGGAGCCACATGGGCCGAGCGTCGGCGTCTCCCGCCCGGAACAGTCCAATGGCCAGAGCCGTTGCCGTAAGCACAAACAGAAGACGCATGTTTCGTCCGCCGTTCATTAAGAGGCTCCCAGTTCTTTGCCTCTACAGTGACAGCAACACCCTGCGGAAGTGTCTTTTGTGCAGTTGCGAAGAAAATCCACGGAAAGAGAGATTAGGACGGATTCTCATTGTGCAACTGCGAACATTCGACGCTGTGGCCGTTCACGCCAAATTTCGTCCTCTTCACCATGTTGAAGCTGAGGACGAAACGTAAATTATAGGTATGACCGGTCGGCAAGTTTAAGTAAAAACAACGTGATAGCTCGGAATGCGGGGCCGAGCTTAAGAGGAGGCTTAAGGCGTCATGGACGTCAGCGGGAAGACCGACAAGATCGCGATCATCGGCGCCGGCCCATCGGGTCTGGCGGCCGCGAAAGTGTTCAAGGAACGCGGCATCCCTTTCGACTGTCTGGAGCGAGAGGGGGATATCGGCGGCCTATGGAATGCCGGCACCGATACCGGCGTGGTTTATGACACCACCTTCTTGGTTTCGTCACGGAAGTTCACCAGCTTCGAGGACTTTCCCTTCCCCGAGGACTATCCGACCTATCCCTCCCACGGCCAGGTGCTCGCCTATCTGAAGGATTATGCGCGGACCTTCGGTATCGATCGCATGATCGAGCTCAATGCCGAGGTGGAGGAAGCGACCCGCATCGATGGCGGCTGGCGGGTGAAGGTGAAGGGCGAGAATCACCCTCGCTTCTACCGCGGGCTGGTGATGGCCAACGGCCATCATCACATTCCGCGCTATCCCGATATTCCCGGCAACTTCACCGGCGAGATCATCCATTCGCGCGATTACCGGTCCGTCAGCCAGCTCACGGGCAAGCGTGTGGTCGTGCTGGGCGCCGGCAATTCGGCTTGCGATATCGTTGTGGACGCCACCAGCGTCGCCAAATCGGTGCATCAGAGCATGCGCCGCGGCTATTATTTCGTTCCGAAATTCCTCCTCGGCAAGCCCATGGACGGGCTGATCAACTTCTTCGAGAAGATCCCCATGCCGCGGGTCATCCGCAACCGGCTCTATACGCGATGGCACCGTATTTTCGTCGGCAAGAATGAGAATTTTGGCCTGCCCGAGCCCGACTATCTCATCATGGACACCCACCCGACCATGAATACGGTGCTGCCCCAACTCGTGGCCCATGGACGGATCGACATCAAGCCGGACGTCACGGAGTTCGACGGCAATAAGGTCCGCTTCTCAGACGGCAGCGAGGTGGAGGCGGATCTGGTCGTCTTCGCCACCGGTTACGAGATCAGCCTGCCCTTCCTCGACGACAGCCTCGTCTTCGACAAGGACGGCAAGCCGATTCTCTTCATGAATGTCTTTCACCCCGACTATGACGACTTCTTCGCCGTGGGGCTGATCCAGGCCAATGGCAGCATCTGGCGCCTCGCCGACGATCAGTCCCGCCTCGTCGCGGCCTATCTCATGGCCCGCGAGAAGGGCGATCCGAAAGCCGAATGGTTCGCCAAGCTGAAGCGCGAAGGCTCGGACCACAAATCCCACAAGGGCTATGTCCAGAGCGAGCGCCACCGGCTCGAGGCCAACTACTTCGCCTATCGCCGTCTTGCAAAGCGGCTGTTGCGCAAATTCGGCCGCTTCGCGAACGAGACCGTGAGCGGCGAAAAGCTTCCCTCCCCGGAAGAGCGGGCCGCAGCGATCGAGCAGCAGCGCGAGACGGTCTCCCACGGCGAGACGGTCGCCAGCGGCCGGGGCTGAATCCCAACCGCTTGTCTGCTGAGACGGCTGGAGCGAAAGCGTCCCTTGCACTAGGCTTCGCGCGCCGGTTACCCGGCTCTCCGTCACGCCTTGCGCTGGGGCCGCACCATGAGACCCGCCTTAAGCTATGCCCTGATCCTGGCTTGTGTGATCTTCGGCGCTCTCGCCTTGCGGCTCTGGGACCCGGCCCCCGTGGCGCGGCTTCGGGCGCTCGCCTTCGACAGCTTCCAGCGCATCGATCCGGCGAAGTTCAATCCCAATCTCCCCGTCCGCATCGTGGATATCGACGAGGAGTCCCTCGCCAAGCTCGGCCAGTGGCCCTGGCCCCGCACCCTTCTCGCCGAGCTGACCGACAAATTGCGGGCGAACGGTGCCGCGGCCATCGGTTTCGACATGGTCTTCCCCGAGGAAGACCGCATGTCGCCCGCCAATATCGCCCGTTATTGGAAAGGCACCGAGAGCGAAGGTCCGCTCGCCGAGGCGTTGAGAGATCTGCCCGCCAACGACCGGGTCTTCGCCGAGGCCATCGCTCAGACGCCGGTCATTCTCGGTTTCATCGGCCTTGCCCACGGCGGCGGAACTCCGGAAAACAAGGCAGGCTTCGCCCATGGCGGCGACGATCCCCGCCTGTTTGCGCCCCGCTTCCCCGGCGCGGCCGTCAGCCTGCCCGAGCTGCAAAATGCCGCCCAAGGGTCCGGCGCGCTCAACTGGATCCCCGAGCACGATCAGGTGATCCGCCGCATGCCCATGCTGGTCACCATCGGCGACACCCTATTCCCCGCCTTCGCCGGCGAGATGCTCCGGGTCGCCCAAGGCGCCTCCACTTATATCGTCAAATCGTCGGGGGCGAGCGGTGTTGAATCCTTCGGTGAGCAGACTGGCATAACCCGCGTCCGTGTCGGCGATTTCGAGGTGCCGACCGATCCGAACGGCCAGATGTGGATGCGGTTCAGCATGAGCGACGAAGGGCGATACCTGCCCGCCTGGAAAGTGCTGAATGGGGATGTCTCGGCCGACGAAATCACCGGCCGCATCGTCATCATCGGCACCAGCGCCGCAGGGCTATTGGATCTCCGCGCCACACCGCTTGAAGCATCCGTGCCGGGGGTGGAGCTCCACGCGCAAGCCGTGGAGCAGATCATCGCAGGCGATTTCCTGCTGCGGCCCGACCTCGCCTTGCCCGGCGAGCTCTTCTACATCCTGATCTTGGGGCTCTTGATCGCCGCCCTGATCTTCCGCGCCGGCGCCGCCTTGAGCGCCGTCATAGCGATCGCCGCCATTACCGGAGTCGTCGGCTTCTCCTGGTACGCCTACTCGGATCTCGGCTGGCTCGTCGATCCGGTCTATCCGGCGCTTTCCCTGGTGGCAGTCTACCTCACGGGCAGCCTCTTCATGTTCCTCCAGACCGAGCATGAGCGGAACCGCGTCCGCAACGCCTTCAGCCATTACATGGCGCCGGCCCTGGTCGAACGCCTCGCCGCCGACCCCGCCCGCCTGAAGCTCGGCGGCGAGATGCGCAACATGACGCTGCTCTTCAGCGACGTGCGCGGATTTACGACGATCTCCGAAGGACTTGATGCCGAAGAGCTGACTCGATTTCTGAACGAGCTTTTCACGCCCTTGAGCAACATCATCCTGGCCCAGGACGGCACCATCGACAAATATATGGGCGACGCCCTCATGGCCTTCTGGAACGCGCCTCTCGACGATCCGGACCATGCGGAGAATGCCTGCCGCGCCGGGCTTCTCATGATGAACGAGATGCGCTCTCTAAACGACAAGTGGCGCGAGCACGCCAAGGCCCGTGGCCGCGAATACCGCCCTGTCTCTCTGGGCATCGGCATCAATACCGGCGAATGCTGCGTCGGCAATCTCGGTTCCGAAACCCGCTTCGACTATTCGGTCATCGGCGACAATGTGAACGTCGCCTCGCGTATCGAGGGCCAGTCGAAGACCTATGGCGTCGGCGCGGTGATCGGCGAATCCACCGTCGAGCGCGCACCGGACTATGCCTTCCTGGAGCTCGACCTTCTGAAGGTGAAAGGCAGGACGAAAGCCACCCGCATCTTCGCGCTGCTTGGCGACGGTTCCCTGAAGCAGGATGCCGGCTTCAAAGCCTTTCAAAAACGCCACGCCGAATTCCTGAAGGCCTTTCGCGCCCGCCATTGGGACGAAGCCGAGGAAACGGCCAGGGCCCTCGCCGAGGAGCAGGAGCACGGCTTGGAGACCCTTTACGGCCTCTATCGCGAGCGCATCGCCGTCTACAAGACGGCCCCGCCCCCGCCCGATTGGGACGGCAGCGCCGAGGCCATCAGCAAATAGCCTATTCGTCCCGCCCGGTCAGAGCAGCGCGGAGATCTCGCGATTGGCGAAATCGAGACGGTCCGCCAGCAGCCGCACGATGAGCTGATGAAAAGCCGCCGCCGCGGCGGTATCCTTTTCCCGCATCTTCTCGAAAGAGTCCCGGGAAAGCCGGAAGACCAGGGTCGGCTGCTCCGCCACCACATCGGCCGTGCGCGGCAAATTGCGATAGAAGCCCATCTCCCCCACCACGGTTTGACCGATCATGCGCCGCAAACGGATCGTCCGTCCCATCTCGTCGGTGACCGTCACGGCCACGCAGCCTTCCGCGATCATATCCACCGAATCCGACGGCTCGCCCTGGCGGAACAGGACATCCCCCGGCTCGAATTCGCAGCGGTCGAGATAAGGCTCGATCCGGCCGAGATCTGCCAGCTCGCCGAACTCCGCCTTGATCCAGCTTTCGAAGCTCCGGTGGGATACCGCCGGCAAGGCATGCGCGCGCAGCAGCTCCTCCTCGCACCACTCGATCGCCTCGTTCCGGCTGCGGAAATTGCGATGGCGATGCTCGTTCAGGAAAAACCCGGCCCGGAGAAGATTGTTGCCCATGGCATCGTCGAGCCCGGAGAACACCAGGGTGACGCCCTTCTCGTCGCAATAGTTGCGAAGCTTCACCAGGCTGAGCACGGCAGAGGTGTCAAGACCGGAGACGGCCGCGAAGTCGAGCACCACGAAGCGGACCGGGATTTCGGTCTGCTCGTCGATCGTGCACCGGATATGCTCGAACAGCCCGTTGGAGGAGCCGAAGAAAATGAAGCCGGAGAGCCAGAAGATATGGATCCGGTCGCCCTCCTCCCGGAGGATGCGCGCCTGCTCCGGCGCCCGTTCCACATTGCCGGCGAAATCCTCCCGGGTCAGATGCCGCCGGATCACCCCGATGCGGCTGTAGCTCAGAGCGAACATCAGGCAGGCGCCGATCACGCCCAGCACGACGCCGAGCAGATAGCCGAAATAGCAGATGACGACGGCGATCGCCAAAGCCAGGGCGAAATCCGCACCGGACCGCTTGGCCGGCGCATGGAACAGCGCCTCCAGCAGGATCACCACGCCGAGATAGGCCAGCATTCCGCCGAGCACCGCCTTGGGGACCAGCGTGCCCACATCGATCCCGACGAACAGCACCAGCCCGCAGGTGATGGCGACGAAAACGCCGCTCAAGCGGCTCACAGCGCCAGCCTCGTTGAGCAGAATGCTGCCGTTCAGGGAGAGATTGCCGGCCACGCCGCCTAGGACGGAGGCAAGCAGATTGGCCAGACCGTTCACCCGCAGCTCCCGGTCCAGATTGGCCGTCTTTTGCCGCGCGACTTCCAGGCTCGAGACGTCGAGAAGCATGGAAATCGCGGTCACACCGCAAACCGCGCCAATCTCCGCGCTGCTGCGCAGCAGTGCCGTCCAATCGATATCGGCCCGCATGGCGGTCTCGATCGGCGACCAGGGCGCCAGGTCGCCGACGCTCGCCAGGAACCACCCGCTCGACTGTCCGCCATCGACCACCGCGAACAAGATCACATCCATCACGAGCA
Organism: Methyloligella sp. ZOD6; assembly: GCA_050110875.1. Taxonomy (GTDB): domain Bacteria; phylum Pseudomonadota; class Alphaproteobacteria; order Rhizobiales; family Methyloligellaceae; genus Methyloligella. The sequence goes on along the minus strand of CP188828.1, from coordinate 42,943 downwards.
TGAAGGCGACGAAGGCGATGGGTAGCGCCAGAAAGCTATGCACCCAACGCCGCAAGATGACGATGGTGAGCGCGAAAAGCCCAGCGACCCCAAGCTGTGCCGCATTGTCCGCAGAGAAGGTCGCAAGCCAGCTCGCCGGAGACAGCGTCAGGCCGACACCGGTGATCACCTCGATGCCACCGGTCATCAGAAGCCAGCCGGACGCCGCCAGAAACCCGCCGATCACCGGGTAAGGCACGAAGCGGAGCCATTGCCCGAGCCGGAAGATCCCGAGCCCGAACAACAGCAAGCCGGTGAAGAAGGTGCTGACCACCAGCGCCAGCAGCACATTGAGGATGATCGTTTCCTGGCTCGCCCCTTGGGAGGCGAGCGTCGCCGCCACCGTCGTCGCCAGCACGCTCATCACCGCGACCGCCGGTGTGTCGGGACCCGCATCGGACGGCACCAGGCTCGTGGTGAGAGAAACGACCACCCCCGTGACGATGGTCCCCATCAGAAGCGCAGCCAGCCCCATGGGGAAGCCGGCGGCCAGCGAGCCTTGGAAGATCAGCGCGCTGAAGGATATGCAGTAGGCGATCTGCACCACGCCCGCGATCGCGCCCGCAAGCACATCGCGGCCGAGCGATGCAGCCTCCGGTGTGGCGGGGCGCTTGAGTGTGGGAATGCGTAGCGAAGACAAGAGCGCTTCTGTTTCAGGAGCGTTTGGGCCATCGCCGGCCATGGTCCGCAAACGTGCAGGTTACGGTTACCCAATGCCGCCAAGGCGGAATGCAAAACCGGCCAAAGCCAGACTTATACAGTTTTTGCGGAAAGTGCCTAGTGGGAACCCGACAGCGTGAGAGGTCTTGAGAGGTGGAGGACGACCTCAAGCCGCGCCACGCAAACGAGCGGCCTGCGGCTGCCAGTCGGCGATCTGCCTACTATCCTTGAGCCGCCATGCCTCCATGGCCATTGGATTCGCGCAGGCTTTCTCCAGCAAGCGGTTGAAGGCGGCTCGCGGCACCAGGGAGAAGCCTTGCTGGCATAGCGCGCCGTTCAGATGCTTGGCATCGTTGGCGATATAACCACAGGATTGCAGATGGCAGTTGAGGGCCGCAAACGCCACCCGGCCCGCATCCGGCTGCGTCGAGAACTGAGCCTCGGTGAAGAACATCTTGCCGACGGAAAGCCCATAGGCCCCGCCGACCAGCCTTCCTTCGAAATCCCGCACCTCAACCGAATGGGCAAGCCCGGCAGCATGTGCCGCCCGAAAGACCTCAGCTAGATCCGGCCGGATCCAGCTCCGCCTTCCCCGCATCTCGCTCGGACGGGCGCAAGCCTCCACCACCCCATCGAAATCTTCGTCGAAGCTGACCCGATAGAAATCCCCGGCAAGCTTCCTGGCGATCCGGCTCCCCAGCTGAAAATTCTCGATGAAGAGCACCATGCGCTCTTCCGGCGCCCACCATTTCTGCGGACCGAAAGTCGAGCGCGGATAAAGGCCCTTGGCATAGGCGGCAAGCAGCGTCTGCACGTCGAGATCGCCACACAGACCGGCAAGTCCCTCCGGACCGACAGCCATCCGATCTGGATCGGGCAGCCCTTTGTCTCGCGCTTGTTGACTGAGATATTGGCGGGCCAGCAGGCCCAGCGTAGCGGGAACTTCGCCTAACACCATCATACGCTCCTACAAGTGACTCAGGCGGAAGCCTTTTCCGGCTCTCGATTGGACGCCCGTTCCGGGTGCCAGTCGGCCACCGTCTCGGTGTCGGCCTCGACATCCCAGTGGCCGATACGGCCAGGGGCGGACATCTCTTTTTCGTTCAGGGAGAGGAATTCCTCGCGCGGCACCTCACGGAAGCCGAAGCTCTCCACGAGCGGATTCAGCAGCTTGGTATCGACGAAGGCGTAACCCCATTTCGCCAGGTGCCATATCAGGACCGCCACGGCGATCTTGGAGGTGTCGCGCTCGCGCGAGAACAGCGACTCCCCGATGAAGACCCGGCCGATCGCCACACCGTAGCCACCGCCCTTGAGTTCGCCGTTCTCGTCCCAAACCTCGAAGGAGTGGGCGTACCCGGCATCGAAAAGCGCCGCATAGGCGTGCTTCATGGTCGGGGTGATCCAGTTGACGTGCCAATGTCCCGGTCTCGGTTCCGAGCACGCCACGATCACCTCGTCGAAGGCCTGATCGAAGGTGACCCGGTATTGGCCCTTACGCATCGCCCGGCGGGCACTCTTGGAAATGTGGAAATCTTCGAAGAACAGGATCGCGCGGGTCGGCGGCGAGCACCATTTCGGATGTCCGACATGGCCCAGCGGATAGATGCCGCGCTTGGCAGCGGCGATCAGTGTCGGCACGGAAAGATCTCGCGCAACGCCGACCACGATGCCGGCCCGCTCATCCGACCTGGGGTCGGGAATGCGGGGTTGTCGCCCCAGCTGATCCTTCAGCCAAAGCTTCGCCAAGCCGGGCATATCGCCGATTTGGTCGGGCTTCAGGGACCAGGCCGTTCCCAGCACGACCCGCTCGGCGCGCTCCAAAGCACTTTCGCGGAAGAGCGCATCGCGGGACCGTTCCAACGCATCGGCCATGCGAGCCCGTTCTTCAGCCTCAACCTCGGCATCGCCGGCTTGAATCGATCGATTGAGCGAAGACACACGTAACTCCAGACTTGCCCGAATGGCGAAATCGCCGCTCTCGATGCGAAGAGCGGCTCCTCATCCCTCGAACAACCGGGTTACAGGCCGAAGATTAAAATAGGTTTTCGTTAGCCATAAGATTGCAGAGCATCTGACCCCCGCAATCGCGCGTGTTGGACCTCAAGACGCGGATTTCGTCTGCTCGACGATCCAGTCGCGATACCCTTCGCCCGCCGCCTCCGTCGGCAAAACGAGCAGCGCCGGGACCTCATAAGGATGCAGCTCCGCCGTTTCGGCGAGAACCGCCTCGGTGAGCGCACGGCGGGTCTTGATGATCATGGCGATCTCCGCCTCCTCTTCGATGTCGCCCTGCCACTCGAAGATCGAAATCATGCCGGGAAAGATGTTGACGCAGGCCGCAAGCCGTTTTTCCACCAGCGCCCCGCCGACCCGCTTGGCGTCCTCGAGCGATCCGAAGGTCGTATAGATCAGCACCGGTTGCTCGCTGGCTTGCATCCTTCCCCCTTGCCATCGTGGCGTCTGAAATGCTTGGAAATGCGCCTCCGGGCTTGCCATGGTCGCCAAGCCTCGCCTTTATAATGCCCGCTTCCCTGCCGGGGACCAAGCTCCGGCGTATCGCCGACCTCGGTCGCACACCAGCATTGATCTAATATGTCACGTTTCCAAAAGATCGCCTTCGTCGCCAGCGACTATGACGAGGCGCAAACCGCCTATAAGCGGCTGACCGAGCGCTACGGCAATATCGCGCCGGAAAAAGCCGACGCCATCGTCGCGCTGGGCGGCGACGGTCTGATGCTCCAGACCATGCATCGCCACCTGACCGACCGCATTCCCATCTACGGCATGAATCGCGGCTCCGTCGGCTTTCTGCTCAACGAATACCAGGAAGACAACCTGCTGGAGCGGCTCGAGACGGCGGAGATCAACATCATCCACCCCTTGCGGATGACCGCCTTCGATTGCGACGGCACCGAACATCAAGGCCTCGCCATCAACGAGGTCTCGCTGTTCCGGCAGACCTATCAGGCCGCCAAGCTTCGGATCGCGGTGGATGGCACCGTCCGGCTGAACGAGCTGATATGCGACGGCGTGCTGGTCTCAACCCCGGCCGGCAGCACCGCCTACAACCTCTCCGCCCATGGCCCGATCCTGCCGATCAATGCCGCCCTGCTCGCCCTCACCCCCATCAGCCCCTTCCGGCCGCGCCGCTGGCGAGGCGCGCTCCTGCCCAACGAGGCGACCGTCCGTGTGGAGGTGCTGGAGGCGGACAAGCGGCCCGTGAGCGCGGTCGCCGACCATACGGAGTTCAGGGATATCGCCGCCGTCGACGTGAAGCAGGAGACCAAGATCGATATCTTCATGATGTTCGATTCCGGCCACAGCCTGACCGAACGCATTCTCTCGGAGCAATTCGAGTACTAGGGTCCGGCGTTTCGCGGCCCAATTCGGCTTGACCGATTCAACGAACCTTAAGCTTCGTGCCCCATGGTCGCGCGCCTTCGGACAGAGGGATGACCGGGGAGAACGGGCTGGGACGAGCCCAGTATCGCGCAAATCAAAAAACCATCGCCGGAGCGCGCTCTGTCGCCCCCGAAGCGGCCAAGGCTTCATCCGATGTAAAATCGGAGCTGATTTTATTAAGTTGTTATGATAACGGAAGAAATTATGCAGTCGCCAACCCAGATCGATACCCGGGACGCCATTCGCAAGGCGGAAGCCGCCGTGGAGGCGCTCTCGCCTTCCTTTCGAGCTTGGCTCGGGGAAGAGATCCAGGCGTTGGTGGAGGCCTGCCGCGCTGCGGAAGCGGACAATTTCTCCGTCGAATCCCGCCAGGGCATCTATCTATCCGCCCATACCCTGAAGGGCCAGGCGGCTCCCCTGGGCCAGCCGCAAATCGCTCAGCTTGCCGCCTCTCTGTGCCGGCTGCTCAGACACTGGGTGCCGAACGAGACCTATGGCGACATCGCCGCCGAGCATGTCGCTGCTATCGACGATGTCTTCAAGAACCATCAGCCGAACCACTCCGACGAGAACGCCCGGGCGCTGGTGCAAGAAATGAATCGCAAGACCGCGACGCTTCTGGACGAGCCCGCCCTCTACGACTAGCGCCAAGCGCCGGTCGCTTATTTCTTCTCGCCGATCGAAAAAACAGCGTCGACCACCGAGTAGTCGCGATAGCCGAGCCGCGCGATAGGCTGGAGCTTGGTGATGTCGACCGTCTCGTTGTTCTCGATCATGTCGTCGTCGATATGAATTCCCACGACACGGCCGAGGATCATCGCGTTATCGCCGGGTTCCCCGTCCGGGCCCGGCAGCGGAATGGTCTTGTAGTAGCGGCACTCGAACGCCACCGGCGATTCCTTCACCCGCGGCGGCGAGACGAGGTTGGAGGGCGCAGGCGTCAGCCCCGCAAGTGCCATCTCGTCCACATCCGGCGAGACCGCCATGGAGGTCTTTCCGACCGCTTCGCGCAAGGCGTAGGTCGCCAGAGAACAGACGAACTCCCCGGTCTCCTCCGCATTCATCTGACTGTCCTTCCGTCCGCCGGATGCGAACATCAGATAATGCGGATTCTCCGAAACCGCATTGAAGAAGCTGTAAGGCGCGAGATTGACCACGCCGTTCTTGCCGATGGTCGAGATCCAGCCGATCGGGCGTGGCGCAACCAGCGCTTTGAACGGGTCGTATTTCAGCCCATGGGTATTGGCGACAGCGTCGTAAAACATGGAGCTCCCTTTGCGGGCCTCAAGCCTCAAGCCCGAAAATCCGTAACGATATCGTCCAGCCGCGGTCGGTCTCGCTCGTCGGGCTTGGCCGTCGGCGTGCCGATATAGACAAACCCTGCAACCCGCTCATTGGCAGCCAATTCCAGCACACCCGCAACCTCCCGGTCGTAAGCGTACCATTCGGTGATCCATTGCGCGCCGAACCCGAGCGCGCCGGCCGCATGCAGCAGGTTCAGGCAAACCGCACCGGCCGAAAGCTGTTGCTCCCAATCGGGCGCTGCCGGAGTCTCGGTGACGCGCGAGATCACCGCGACCACCAAAGGCGCGCGCAAGAACCGATTGCGTTCGAAATCGATTCGCGCCGGCGTGGCGTCTTGCTGCCGCGCCTCGAATATCCGAGCAAGCTCGGCACCGAATGCCGCCCGGGCCTCGCCTTGGAACAGAATGAACCGCCACGGCGCAAGTTTCTTGTGATCCGGCACGCGAGAAGCCGCCTTGAGCAGCTGCGTGATCTGATCGGGCGCAGGCCCCGGCTCCCCCAACAGGGCGGCGGAAACCGAGCGGCGCGTGAGAAGATGATCGAGAATCGGATTATTCATGGAGCGAAAACCGGATGAGCCGTTTCCCTACTCCGAAACGCGAAGCCGGACAATGTCGCCTTCCCCTTGCTTTTGGTTTGAATTCAGGCCTTAACACTGCCTAAATCTATGACTCTTGTAGGTGCTATGGTCATGTCTCTGCGCCGGCATGCGGCGAACAGTGGATATGGCTTTGCTCCTTATGGCACGCGGGACGGAATGCTGAGCATGTGGGGGACCAGCCGCGCCTGGCTAAGGCTATCGCTTCTAGCCGCCGCCCTGATGGTTTTGATGCCGCAGAATTCAACGGCTCAAAGCATCTTGGGCGGGGGGTCGGACTCCCCGTCCATGAATTCCCCCTTCAGCCTTCAGAGCGGCGCCACGGCGCCAACCCCTCCCGAAAGGGTGCCTTCCGCCAACACGCTCTTCGGCTCTACGCCCCGCCCCGAATCGAGCCGCGCGGCAGACCCCTCTTCGCCGGCCGATTCCCAGCGCAGCGCCAATACCGATGCCACATCCGGCAGCGATGATTCCGGCAAGCCCGTTCCGGTCAGCTTCCGCGCCCTCCTCACCGAGCAGGGCCCGCCCCTCAAAGGCGGCGTCATCTGGCGCATCTTCACACCCGGCACGCCCGCAGGTGGTCAGGAGCTGGTCAGCACCCACCGCGAAGCCCAGCCCACCGCGGCGCTGACCCCGGGCGAATATCTCGTCAACGCCGCCTACGGCCTCTCCAACCTGACCCGCAAGATCAAGGTCTCCCGCGGCTCATCCGTGGACGAAACCTTCGTGCTCAACACCGGCGGGCTGAAGCTTTCCGCCGAACTCTCCGACAACACCGAGATCGGCACCAATCTCCGCTTCGATATCATGTCCGACGAGCAGGATCAGTTTGGCCGCCGCCGGGTCATCCTGGCCGATGTCGAACCCAATCGGATGGTGCGGGTGAATGCCGGCGCCTATCACGTCGTCTCGACCTATGGCGACTGCAACGCAACCGTCCGCGCCGATGTCACCGTCGAACCGGGCAAGCTCACCGTGGCCACCGTGAAGCACGCTGCGGCCAAGGTGACCCTGAAGCTGGTCATGGAGCCCGGCGGCGAGGCGCTTGCGGACACCCGCTGGACCGTCATCACGCCCACCGGCGATGTGGTGACGGAAGGGGCCGGCGCCCTGCCCACCCATATTCTGGCTGCCGGCGACTATGCCGTGGTGGCCCGCCATAACGGTCTCAGCTACACCCGGAAATTCACGGTCATCGCAGGCCATGCCGAGCAGGTGGAAGTGGCCGTCAAGGACGGCCCCTCCTCGCCGGAAGCCTTGCGCAAGATCATGACTCCTTCGCCGGAATACCCGGCCGGCGACGAAGAAGCCTTCGGCTTCGCCGGAGAATCCTCTACGCCGCCTGCTTCGATCGGGGGGTTTGCAAATCCGGGGGTACTGCTTCGCGACTCAGTGCCGTAATCGCGTCGCCCAGCGGCAAGACCTCCTGGTCCTTGCTCCCCAGACGCCGCACCGAGACGGTCCCCTCTTCCGCTTCCCGCTTGCCCACGACAAACAGCACCGGAACCTTGGTGACCGAGTGCTCCCGCACCTTGTAGTTGATCTTCTCGTTGCGAAGATCGGTCTCGGCGCGAATGCCGGCCTGGTTCAGCTTGGCGGCAACCTCCTCCGCATAATCGTCCGCATCGGAAACGATGGTCGCCACCACCACCTGGAGCGGCGCCAGCCAAAGCGGCAGGTGCCCCGCGTGATGCTCGATCAGGATCCCCGTGAAGCGCTCCAGCGAACCGAACATGGCCCGGTGGATCATCACCGGCACAGTCTTCTCGCCATCCGGCCCGATATAGAACGCGCCGAGCCGGCCCGGCAGGTTGAGATCCACCTGGATGGTGCCGCACTGCCAATCGCGCCCGATGGCATCCCGCAACACATATTCGAGCTTCGGGCCGTAGAACGCCCCCTCGCCCGGATTGAGCTCATAGTCCAGGCCGGCCGCCTCCACGGCACGCTTCAGAGCCGCCTCCGACTTGTCCCAGACCGTATCGTCCCCGACCCGTTTCTCGGGCCGGTCCGAAAATTTGATCCGGACATCCTCGAAGCCGAACTCCCGGTAGATGGAGAGCATCTGCTCGTTCAGCAGCACGCATTCTTCCGTGATCTGATCTTCGGTGCAGAAGATATGCGCGTCGTCCTGGGTGAAGTGGCGGACCCGCAGCAGCCCATGCAGCGCGCCGGACGGCTCGTAGCGATGCACCTTGCCGAATTCCGCAATCCGTAGAGGGAGTTCCCGGTAGCTCTTCAGCCCGTGCTTGAAGATCTGCACATGGCCGGGACAATTCATAGGCTTGCACGCATAGACATGCTCGTCCGGCGTCTCGCTCGTATACATGTTCTCGCCGAACTTCTCCCAATGGCCGGATTTCTCCCAGAGAGCCTTGTCCATCATGTCCGGCGAGTTCACCTCGCGATATCCCCAGCCATGCTGGCGCCGGCGCATATAGCCGATCAACGCCTGGAACAGCGTCCAGCCCTTGGCATGCCAGAAGACGGCGCCCGGCGCCTCCTCCTGGAAATGGAACAGATCCATCTCCCGGCCGAGCCGGCGATGATCGCGTTTCTCCGCCTCTTCCAGCTGATGCAGATAAGCCTTGAGGTCGTCCTCGTTGGCCCAGGCGGTGCCGTAGATCCGCTGCAGCATCGGGTTGTTGGCATCGCCCCGCCAATAGGCGCCGGCGATCTTGAGAAGCTTGAAGCCCTTCCCGATACGCCCCGTGGAATCCATATGGGGCCCGCGGCAGAGATCGAACCAGTCGCCTTGATGGTAGATCTTGACCGACTCCCCTTCCGGGATCGCATCCACCAACTCGACCTTGAACGTCTCGCCCTTCTCGGCGAACACTTGCTTCGCCTTCTCCCGGTCCCACACCTCCACGGTGAAGGGATGATCCCGGGCGATGATCTCCGCCATCTTCTTCTCGATGACCGGCAGATCGTCGGGCGTGAAGGGCTGCTCGCGCGCGAAATCGTAATAGAAGCCGTTTTCGATCACCGGACCGATGGTGACTTGGGTGCCGGGATAAAGCTCCTGCACCGCCTCGGCCATCACATGGGCCGCGTCGTGCCGGATCAGCTGAAGGGCTTCCGGGTCGGTGCGAGTGATGATGCGGATCTTGGCGTCGTCTTCGATCGGCTGGGCCAGATCCTTGAGCTCGCCATCGATCTCGACCGCGACGGCCTTTTTCTCAAGCGACTTCGCGATCGACGCAGCGACATCCTTGCCCGTGATGCCGGGATCGAATTCGCGTGCAGAACCGTCGGGAAACGTCAGTGAAATCATATCTCTCTCCTCTCACTCCTGCGAACCGCCGCAGGTAAGAGCTGGTTTTTGAAAATAGGATCGAACGGCTAAGCGCGCCGCTCGTCTCTTGCGTCGCCGGGCGGCGACGGGTCGGACCATAATCGCCATCGCCCGTAGCGCCAAGGGGCGAAGGGATGGTTTTCGCCGCGGATATCCGGCACGGGGTCGAATCCATGGCTTCCCCAAGGTGAGCAGCGCCACAGCCTGGCAAGGGTCAGCCAGCCGCCACGCCACGCCCCGTTCAGCGCAATCGCCTCACGCGCATAGTCGGAGCAGGTCGGCAGATGGCGGCAATGGCCGCCCACAAGACCCGAGAATGTGAAGCGATAGGCTGTGATCGGCGCGGTGACGACCGCCTGCGCGATCCGTTGCCCGAAGGATCGGGACTCGCTCATGGATATGGCTCGCCCGATTTGTGCGTATAGACCAGCCGGCCGCCCTCCTTGCGGGCCAGCATGTCGATATCGCTATATTCGACCTGCTCGGTTGCCGCCCGCGTGCCGACCTCAAGATAGACGGCCGGCTTGTCTGAGCGATTGACCAGCTGATGCCCGTCGGGGCGACCTGCCGGAAATCCGGCGGCCATGCCGGCCCGCAAAACCCTTTCACCAGCATCGGTTACGAGTACGAGTTCACCCTCCAGAACCAACACGAATTCGTCCTCCACGGCGTGCCAGTGACGTTGCGAGGATGCCGCGCCGGGATCCAGAGTCACATGATTGACCCCGAACTGGGAAAGTCCCAGCGCATCGCCCAGGGCGCGCTTGGCCCGCCCGGCCACAGCTTCGGCGAAAGGGGCCGGGTAGCCCGACCCCCGCCGAGGCGCGACCGTCTCTGGATCGAGCCAGCACCCTGCGCCCTCCAACTCTTTCTCGGCTTGTCCGCCGGTCTCTCGTCTGCCGGTCTTATGGGTCACGATACCAACAGCCCTAGGATGCAGGCTCGGCGGCTTCCGCATCCCGCCGCTGCGCTTCGATCTGTGAAATCGCATCCTCCACCGCATCGAACACCAAAAGCGTCGAAGGCTGCCGCGCCTTGTAATCCTTCACCGGTTCCAAGGCTGCCAGATCGGCCCATCTGCCGGTCGGCACAGGCCCCTCCTCCTTCAGCATCTTGCGCATCACATTGCCGATGGCGCGCAGCTCCTCAGCCGTCGAGCCTATGATCTCCCGCCCCATGACGGAGGCGGAGGACTGGCCGAGCAGACAGGCTTTCACCTCCTGGCCGTAATCCGTCACGACACCGTCCTCCATGGCGAGATCGATACTCACCGTGCTGCCGCAAAGCTTGGAATGGGCCGTGGCGCTGGCCTGCGGATTGGTGAGCCGCTCGCAGCGCGGAATGTCGCTCGCCAGCCGCAGAATGCGTTGGCTGTAGATATTTTCCTGCAGAGTCATTGAACCTGATATGGGAACCCCAACTTGAACGCTAGCTTACCGCATTATATATGCTTTTGTGGTTTGGTTTGCAGGCGGCCCGGCGCGATAAGGCCGCGCCACGGGCATGTAGGCGGGCATTTTCTACCAGAAGCTTCGACCTCCAGCCTTAAGAACGAGCCGATTTTTCGATCGGAATGTTGGGAGGTGAGACTTAAGGCGTGCATTATCCCCCTTACCAGCTTCATGCAGACAAGATAGACGACCTGGATGTCGGGACTGACAAGGATAGTTTGATGGATGCTTTCGTAGAGAAGCCGAAACGCCGCGACACCGAGGCGAGCGCAGAGCTCATCCGGCCGAGCCGCGATGTGGCCGAGGAGGCCGTGCGTACGCTGATTGCCTATGCGGGCGATGACCCGAAACGCGAGGGGCTGCTGGACACGCCCAAACGCGTGGTCGATTCCTATGAGGAATTCTTCTCCGGTTACCGGGAGTCCGCGCACGACGTGCTGTCGCGCACCTTCGACGAGGTCGGCGGCTATGACGATATCGTCATGCTGCGGGATATCGAGGTGAACTCTCATTGCGAGCACCACATGATCCCCTTCATCGGCAAGGCCCATGTCGCCTACTTCCCGACCGATCGCGTTGTCGGCATCTCCAAGCTCGCCCGGGTGGTCGATGTTTTCGCGCACCGCCTGCAGACTCAGGAGACCATGACGGCCCAGATCGCCGAGACCATCGACGATGTGCTGAAGCCGAAGGGCGTGGCGGTCATGATCGAGGCCGTGCACCAGTGCATGTCTTTGCGCGGGGTGAAGAAGCCTGACGTGGCGACGATCACCACCCAGTTCACCGGCATCTTCAAAGAGGATCCGGCGCAGCAGGCGCGCTTCATGACCCTCGTCTCCGAACGCGGCAGATAACAGATGCCCTCCACGACCAAGGAGGGCACTGAGAGCAGCGCCACGATCGAAGAGACGACGCGGTTTTCGCCGAAATTCGGCCCCGACGGCACCTTGCCGGCGGTCGCGGTATGCGCCCGCACCGGCGAGGTGCTTATGCTTGCCTATATGAACCAAGAAGCCCTCGCCCGCACGATAGAAACGGGCGAGGCCCATTACTGGAGCCGCTCGCGCGGAAAGCTCTGGAAAAAGGGCGAGACCAGCGGCAACACCCAGAAAGTTATCGAGCTCCTGACCGATTGTGATCAGGACGCCGTGCTTCTGAAGGTGGAGATGAACGGCTCGCCCGCGGCCTGCCACACCGGCCGCCGCTCCTGCTTCTACCGCGCCGCTCCCATCGGCGAGGAGAACGGAAGCCTTCGCTTCGTCGATTCCGCTCGCCTGTTCGATCCCGAAAAGGTCTATGGCGCCAAATAGCGCCCCAACGGAACCTTAAAGACTCCACAATATTCTGTTCTAGCCGCGAAGAGCAGAATCAACCGCGGCGACGTCTTGAGGTTCGTCTCTGCGCTGCGCCGGCGCGAGAACAGTACAAGGGGTCGCGATATGACTTACATGGCGAGACCAAAGATCGGCATCGCACTCGGCGGCGGCTCGGCGCGCGGCTGGGCTCACCTCGGGGTCCTGCGCGTTCTTGCCGAAGCCGGCCTGGAAATCGATATCATAGCAGGCACCTCCATCGGCGCCGTGGCCGGTGCCTGTTTCGTGACCGGCCGGCTGGAGGCGCTGCACGATTTCGCCACCAGCCTGACCCGGCGCAGCGTCTTCGGCTTCATGGATCTCAATTTCGGCGGCTCGGGACTGATCACCGGTCAGCGCCTCGGCGCCCGGCTCGATACCCATCTGTCTCAATACCAGATCGAGGACCTGCCCCGCAGCTTCGTCGCCGTGGCGACCGAACTCGGCACCGGCCACGAGGTCTGGCTGAGCAAGGGCAGCCTCGTCGATGCGCTGAAGGCGTCCTATGCCCTCCCCGGCATCTTCAAGCCCGTGAAGATCGATGGCCGCTGGCTGATCGACGGCGCGCTGGTCAATCCCGTCCCGGTCTCCGTCTGCCGCGCGCTCGGCGCACGCTTCGTCATCGCGGTCAACCTGTCTTCCGACGTGTATTCCCGCGGCACCGTCATTCCCGATCAGGCCGCCATCGCCCAGAACGGCGATTATCCGGACGATGCGATGCAGCCGGAAAACGGTGGACGGTCCGCCGTGCGTCTGCTGCAACGCCAACTTCTGGGCCGGCGCGACGGCGCGCCCGGCATCTCCTCGGTCATGATGGATGCAATCAACATCACCCAGGACCGCATCTCTCGGTCCCGGCTCGCCGGCGATCCGCCGGACGTCACGATCACGCCGCGCGTCGGAGCCATCCGCCCCTTCGACTTCCATCGTGCCGAAGAGGCCATACAGGAAGGCGCCGAGGCGACCCATCGCCACCTCGACGATATCCTGAATTCGGTGCGAAGCTTGGCGGTCTAGCCGGTCGCGATGTATTCGCGCATGGCGGCCGCTTCCATCTCGGCCTCGGCGATCCGCATCTTCACAACATCGCCGATCGAGACCAGGCCATTGAGCTTGCCACGCTCCACGACCGGCATATGCCGGAAGCGGTGGGCGGTCATCTCGCTCATCAGCTGCTCGATCGTGTCCGCCTCCTGGCAGCTCACCACATCCTTGGTCATGAAGTTCTGGATCGGCTGCTCCAGCACGTTGATTCCGTCCTTACCGATCGCGCGAACGATATCGCGTTCCGATGCGATGCCGACGACTTTGCCGGTTTCATCGGCCACGACCACACAGCCGACCCGATGAGTGCTCAAAAGCTTCGCTACCTCAAGTAGCGACGCATCGGGAAGCGCGGTGAGCACCTCCCTACCCTTCTCTTTCAGGATAGTCGCCACATTCATCTCTTCCTCCCATGCCGGAGCTTGCTGCCCGGTTCGAGGCGTATTGTCGCGCCTGGGACAACGCATGACAAGACATTACCGTCCCATAGGTCGCTGAAAATATACGCAATTGGGCGAAAAAGATGGGCGTTAGACCGCTTCGTCCCGCTCGGGCTCCGGCTCCGGCTGCCGGTCAAAAAAACCGAAGCAGAACAGACCGAACAGGAACCCGCCGATATGAGCCTCCCAGGCGATCCCGCTGCCGGAAGGCGCTCCGGCGATGGAAAGCGCGCTCAACCCGAAGGAAACATTGAGCAGAATCCAGATCGCCAGAAAGAGAAGAATACGGGGATCGGCCAACGTCTCGCCGAGTGAGGCGAGCGGCGCCGCGGTAAGATCCCGCCCCATACCCGGGCCGTAAGCGCCCGGTTGAGCCCGGAAGATGAAACGCAAGGCGCCCGCCATCTGACCCGAGATCGCAGCGGAGGCGCCGATCATCGGCGCCTGCTCCCCGAAATGCAGTGCGAGATGCACCAGAGCCCCCGCCACACCCGCACATGCCGAGAAAATCAGGAATCGCCGGTCGCCGATCCGCCGGGCAACCGCGCTGCCGAAGGCCAGCATCCAAAGCAAGTTGACCGCCAGATGAAGCCATCCGCCATGCACGATCGTATAGGTGACGAATGACGTGACGCAGGCGAGATATCCACCCGGCAGCAGCATCGCCTCCCCCGCGTAACGGGACGGAATAAAGGCGAGCAGCAACAGAATGGTAACGTCGGTCTCGTCCGGCAGAGAGATGCGGATGGCATGCACCGCAACCAGCAGGACGATCAGTCCCATCACGCTACGCGGCACATTAAAAATTGGTTCATTCCGGGACATGGGCCGTTCACTAATATCCTAAACGCGCCACACTTCGAGGCTGAGGTGCGGACTGTTCGCCTTCAGGCGCCGGAATCGCGCGCCCATTAACCATTGAAACGGTTGATCCCCCGCCGAAATCGCAAAAAACGATAAATTTCTCAGACACTTCACACCATGGCATGCGCGCTGCATCACAACTGGAAATCGCGCTGGCGCTGTTAACGGTTTGTGCCAAATCGAGACGTTTACCTTGGTTTGGAGCGGAGATGGGCGCCGGCTTTGTGAGGATGTAGCGTTAGGCCGGGGTGGGTCATGCAGACTTCAACGGACAAACAGCTTTACGATTATTGGGACCGCGTGCGCAACGGACGTATCGCCCCGAACAGGGCCGAGATTGAGCCGGCTGCCATCGCACCTTTGCTGTCTGAAACTTTCATTGTCGAATACGCCGGCCCGATGCAGATCCGGTTCCGCCTTGCCGGCACCAAGATCTGCGATCACTTCGGCCGCGAACTGCGCGGCACCGCGTTTCTCGAGCTATGGGACGGCGCCGACCGCCACGCCATGACCTCTCTCCTCAATAATATCTTTGGCGAAGGTGCGGTCGGCCGGGTGCGCTTTCAAGGTCTCTCCATCAATGGGCATCATTGCAGCTTCTCGATGCTGCTCCTGCCTTTGACCGCCACGTCCCAGACCGTGAACCGTTGTCTCGGCTCCATCACGGCGCTGGAGCCGCATTATTGGCTCGGCGCCGATCCGATCGTTCATCTGGATCTCACCGACGTCGCGCTGGATTGGCCCGACAGCGCGCCGACGCTGCGCAAACCGCCTATGCCGGATCTTCCAAGCAACGATCAGGGTGTCGCGCCGCAATCTAAGCTCCGGCCGCAATTCAAGGTCTATGAAGGCGGACTCTCCGATCGCGATTAGCAGCGAAGACCAAGTAATCATCCAGCGATAGAGAATATTTTCGTATTGTTACAGACGCTTATTCCTTCGTTAAGGAAGGTGGGCCTAGATTTGTCGAGCTGGACAGAGCTCCTCAAGAATACCGCCGCCGGCAAAGACCGCGGCGAGGGTCCAAGAATGATAAGCGCGCCCAATACCGAGGAAGCATCGGTCAATCAAAAGCTGAGGTCGCAGAGCGGCGCCGAACCCGGCCGGACACCTCCCACGATCGTCAAGGACCGGCGGCAATATCGCCGTGTGAATGTCCGTATCTTCGGTCGCTTCATGCGAGAAGATAAGCAGGAATTCCCCTGCCGGATCATCAACATGTCGGCCGGCGGCATGGCCATGCTGGCCCCCGTGGCCTGCGAGAAGGGTGAGCGTATCGTCGCCTATCTCGACAATTTCGGCCGCATCGAAGGGACGGTCGTGCGCTGCTTCGAAGGCGGCTTCGCCATCAAGATCACCGCAAGCGCCGTTCGCCGGGAAAAGATCGCCAACCTTCTCACCTGGGCGGTCAATCAGGAAAATCTCGGTCTTTCGTCGAGCACGCGCATCCACGAACGAACGATCCCGAACAATCCGGAATCCAAGCTGATCCTGCCCGATGGCGAGAGCCTGGAATGCCGGGTGATCGACGTTTCCTTGAGCGGTGCTTCGCTCGCCGTCGATCCTAAGCCGGCCATCGGAACCGAGGTGGTGCTGGGCAGGATGCGGGGATTCGTCGTGCGCCAGCACGACAACGGCGTCGCCATTCAATTTGCGAATATTCAGAACCCGGACAGTATTGCACAGTCTTTCGGCTAGACGCCGAGCGGCCGAGTCCCCTGCTCGCGTTCGCAGATTTCTCCCAAAAAAATCTCCAAGAGCATGCCGCTTTGTCTCGAAGCCGGCCAATGCTCCGATGATCCCGTTTGGTTTATGCTTTGTACCTAAATCGCTAAAATTTTAGCGAATTCCCCATTGCCTAAAATTTTAGGCAAATTTGCCGCTAAAGCGGTTCAAATACAGATTGAAACAGGTTTTCCTACTTATCCCGATGTAAAAATCTTTGTGAGACAGTCCCCATCAAGAAAAAGCAGGGGGCTTTAAATGAAACATTTTGCATTGGGACTGGCTCTTGTGATGTCCGTGTCTTCCTTCTCCGCCGAGGCGACCAATGAAAGGGTCATCTCCTTGGCGCCCGGCCAGACGGTCGAGAAGGTCGCGCAGATGCAAACCTTTTCCGAGACGCTGCCACCGATCGGCTATGTCAATTTCTGCCGTCTGAACCGGGCCGAGTGCGCGCCGGTGCGCCGTTTTGCCGGACGCATCTCCCTCACCGAGGCCCGCGCGGCCGAGCTGGTCAGCGTCAACCGCATGGTCAACGAGGCCGTGACGCCCAAGACCGATCTGGAGCTTTACGGCGAGACCGAGCGCTGGACCTATCCTGCAAACAGCGGCGACTGCGAGGACTACGTGCTCCTGAAGCGCAAGATCCTGCTCGAGCGCGGTTGGCCGAGCTCCGCCCTGCTGATCACCGTTGTGCGCGACGAGAACAACGAGGGCCACGCAGTCCTCACCGTCCGCACCGATGAGGGCGATCTCGTTCTCGATAACAAGCAGAAGGCCGTCATGGCCTGGCGTGAGACGCCCTATAGCTTCGTCAAGCGCCAATCGGAGCGCAATCCGCTCATCTGGATCTCCCTGGTGCCGCCGGGTCAGGCGGAGCAGACGCCCATTTCCGCCTCCCAGAGCAACTGACAGGAAACGGCTTTTAAGAGGTAGCACAGAGTACACCAGCCCCCCGAAGCCCGGCGCCCATCCCACCCATCCCCGACCCAGCCGGGCTGTACTGAGCCGGTCTCCCCATGAGACCGGCTCTCTTCTTAGATGGATGCCGTTTAGATGGATGCCGTTTAGATGAGTCTGTCGTGAAAGCCGTGGCCGGATCGTCAGACGCTGAACGCGATCCCCAGCACGATCGCCCCGGAGAACAGGCTCCATACCCCTGCGATCATCAAAGACAGCAGGAACCAGAACGGCGGCCGCGCCTCGATCCACATGCCGCGCCAGGCATTGCGCATCAGAATGGCCGGCCCTGCCGTGAGCCCCAGCATCACCCCGCCGATCGAACCGAGCAGGGTTTCCGGTGCCAGTTCGAACCGCGCAGGCTTGCCCGAAACCAGCTGAACGAAGCTTGCGATGATCCCGGCCGTCACGAACCCGACGGCCATGATGTAGAGATTGATGCCAATCGTGGACATCATCGCCCCCCTCAATTTTCTCTATATTTTAGGGACTCTATCGAAGGCGACGGGCGCATTGGATAAAATTTTTACGATTGGTTAACCATGCCGGAGCGGCAATGAAAAAGCCGCTCTAGAAGAGCGGCTTAATAGATTGAGTTGACGCTATGTTGAAGGCTTGGCGGCGCCTGCGCCGGAGCCTCGGTGTTACCCCGTCAGGTCGAATTCGAGGATCGCCATCTGGAACTGATAGGCCAGATCCTCGTCGTCATCGTCGCGGAACAGCACCCCGATAAACTCGTCGCCGATATAGACCTCCGCGGAATCGTCCTTCTTCGGCCGCTGGCGTACTTCCAACGACGGCAGCTGGAAGGTCTTCTGCAGGTACTGCTCAAGCTTGATGATTTCTTCCCGGGTCACGAAAACTCCTTCATGCGCCCGTGACGGACGCGCTTCTTTTAGGTTGGAAGCAGCCGACGCGGCGGCCGCCTACTCGGAATCGTTGTCGTCGACAATGCCGGCGACGAACTGGTCCATGGCGATAGCCGGTTCCTCGCAGCCCGCAAAACCGATCTCGCGCGCCGGAACGCCCGCCACGGTACGCCGGGCCGGAACGTCCTTCAGCACAACGCTGCCGGCTGCGACACGGACGCAATCGCCGATCTTGATGTTGCCGAGGACCTTCGCCCCCGCCCCCAGCATCACGCCGGAGCCGATCTTGGGATGGCGATCGCCGCTCTCATTGCCGGTGCCGCCCAGCGTCACGCCGTGCAGCAGCGAGCAATTGTCGCCGATCACAGCCGTCTCGCCGATCACGATACCCGTGGCATGGTCGAGCATGATGCCTTTGCCGATCTTCGCCGCAGGATGAATATCCACGGCGAACACGCGGCTCGCCTGGCTCTGGAGATATAGCGCCAGATCCCGCCGTCCCATATGCCATAGCACATGCGCCAGACGGTAGGTCTCGAGGGCGTGGAAACCCTTGAAATAGAGCAACGGCTCGATCACCCGCTCACAGGCCGGGTCGCGGGTCGCCCAGGCGGCGAGATCCGCACGGACATCCTCGCCGACCTCCGGCGCCGCCTCGACCACCTCCAGGAAGGTGCGGTTCAGCAAGCCGGCGTCGCCCACCGTATGCTGCAGACGCTGGGAAAGCCGATGACAGAGCGCATCTTCAAGCCGTGCATGGCTCAGGACAGTCGCATAGACGAACCCGGCGAGAGCCGGCTCATTGACGCGAAGCTGTTCCGCTTCATCCTGCAGCCGGCTCCAAATGGGATCGACCCGTTTGAGCTCCGGCCGCTTTGCCGCTGCGGTCTTTTGCATGGCTACCTCTTAGAGGCTGTCAAATCGGCCGCTTTTACAGAAGCGGCGGCGTTTTCAGCATTGCCTTGCCGGCTGGCTTAACGCCGCTTGCTTAAAAAGTCGAGCACGGCCTCTTTGAATTGCTTGTCTCCGACCGCCTTCATGTGATCGCGGCCTTTCAATTCGAGATATTGGGAATTCGGGATGAGAGCTGCAAGCTCTGCCGGCGATCCCCCGATCACATCTTCGCTGCCCACCACGATCAGGGTCGGCACCGAAATCTCGCCCAGCGCCTCCGGTTTCACCTTCTCGCGCGGCCCGCGCATGCAGGCGGCAAGCGCCTTGAGGTCGCTCTTGGTCGATTCGGCAAAACTGCGGAAGGACCGGGCCGTGGCATTGGTCACGTCGTCGATGCTCGGCGCTTCCAAGGCATGCGCCAGCGGCCCGGCCCCGATCATGCCACGCACCATGGTGATGCCGAGCCCGCCGAAGACCAGGCTGCGCACCCGGTCCGGATGGGCGAACGCCAGGAAAGCGGAGATCCGCGCGCCCATGGAATAGCCGATCACGTCGGCTCGGCCGATGCCGAGATGATCCAGAAGCCGCACCGCGTCTTCCGCCATGGCAGGCGAACCGTAGCGCTCCGGCGCGTAGAGTTTCTCGCTCTTCCCATGACCGCGATTGTCCAGCGCGATCACCCGGCGCCCCGCCTTGGTCAGCGTCGTAACCCAGCTGGTCGCGATCCAATTCGCCTCGATATTGGACGCGAAGCCGTGGATCAGCAGCACGGGATCGCCCTCCCCGACATCCAGATAATTGATCTTGACGCCGTCGGAATCGAACTCTCGGGTTTTGAACTCTTGCATTCGCCCTACCATCCGCCCCTTTGGGCCTTTATGCTGATCTTCATCGAAAGCGTCGAATAAACAAGGACGTGAGACATGGCACAAACTGTGGTGCCCCATTTCGTCAACGATAAGGGGGTCGACCGTATCAGGATCGGCGTTAAAGAGTTTCAATGCATGGGCGCTTCGCCGCCTTACGATCATCCCCATGTCTTCCTCGATATGGGAAGCGAGACCCAGCATGTGTGCCCCTACTGCTCCACGCTCTATATCTACGACCCGGATCTCAAACCGGATGAGAGCGAGCCGGAAGGCTGCGTCTATGTGGCGACAGAGCCGGCGGGCGCCTAGCCTCTTCTCCACGTGACGGGCGGAATCGCGCCTCTGACCATCGCCGGCGGCGGCATCGGCGGACTTGCGGCCGCCCTCGCTCTCGCCGAGCGCGGGCTTTCTGCGCGCGTGCTGGAGCGGGGGGAGTTCGCAAAGGAGGCCGGAGCGGGCATCCAGCTCGGAGCCAATGCGGTGCGCCGCCTCCAAACGCTCGGCCTGCGCGACGCGATCGAAGCGGAAAGCGTCCGCCCCGAAGCGCTGCATATCTTCGATGCCCATTCCGGCAAGCGCCTGCAGATCCTGCCATTCGGGCCGGCCTACGAGGCCCGTTACGGCGCCCCCTACCTTGCCGTGCAGCGCGCCGATCTCGCCAACGCCCTCTTCGAGACGTGCCGGTCGGCCGGCGGCATCGAGCTGCAGGATCATTTCACCGTCGGCAGCGTTCTCGAGCGGGACGGTCGCGTTACCCTGCACGGTCCTTGGGACGAGCAGACAGCGCTCCTGATCGGCGCCGACGGCCTTTGGTCTTCTGTTCGCAATTTCGTTGCCCCCGCCGCCCGCCTCGCCTTCACCGGACATACGGCCGCGCGCACCATGCTACCGACCGGCAATCTACCCGCACCGTTCGATGCCCCCGTGGTGAGCCTATGGCTCGGCCGCGGCGCTCACCTCGTGACCTATCCGGTCGCGCGCGGAGAAGCCTTGAATGTGGTCTTCGCGTCCGAAGGCGGCCCTGCCCGGCAAGGCTGGAATACCGAAGCGGATGCTCGGGAAATCGAGACCGCCGCCGAACGGTGGCACGAGAGCGCCCGCGCGCTGCTGAGCCTTGCGGCATCATGGCGGCGCTGGTCCCTCTATAAGCTCCAAGGGTTACGGCGCTGGTCGAGCGCGCATGTCGCGCTCCTCGGCGACGCCGCCCATCCGGTTCTGCCCTATATGGCGCAAGGCGCAGCGCTTGCCATTGAGGATGCCGTCGTGTTGGCGGACGCCCTCTCGGCATCTCGGGACGATCCGGCGGGTGCGTTGTCCCGTTACGAGGCAGCGCGCCGCAAACGTGCCGCCCGGGTCATGCGCCAATCGGCGCGGCTTGGCCGGATTTATCATCTCGGCCCGCCCTTTTCCGCTGCGCGCAATCTCGCGATTTCCCGGCAAGCCCCGGAGAAGGCGCTCGCCCGGTTCGATTGGCTCTATGGTGCCTAATAGCGCGGCACGCGGGCTTCTTCCTTGTCTTCCTCCGCCAGGGTCTGGCTGCCGCCCACCAGGAAGATCAGCGTGCCGAAAGCGACCGAAAGCAGGGATCCGACCAGCACGGCAAGCTTGGTGATCTCCTCGCGTTCTACATCGGGGAAAGCCAGCAAGCCGATGAAAAGACTCATCGTAAAGCCGATGCCGCAGAAGACGGCAACACCATAGGTCTGCCGCCAGGTCGCCCCTTCCGGCCAATCGGCGAGGCCCGTTTTCACCGCGATCCAGACCGTCCCCATAATGCCGAGCTGCTTGCCGACGAAGAGGCCGAGAATGATGCCCAGGGCGAGCGGCTCGACGAGATGGCTGATGCCGACCCCTTCGAGGGACACGCCCGCATTGGCGAGTCCGAAGATCGGCACGACCAGGAAGGCCACCCACCTCTCCAGCCCATGCTCCATATCGTGCAGCGGCGAAGGCACGTCCTTGGCGCCGACGGCCTGATGGCCGCCCCCGATCGGGATCGCCAGCGCCAGCACCACGCCGGCGAGAGTCGCGTGAATGCCGGAGAACAGCATCGCCGCCCACAGCCCGAGACCGACGATCAGATAGGGCCAGACCCGCATCACGCCGAACCAGTTCATCAGGAACAGCACCACCGCCGCTCCCGCCGCAGCCCCCAGGAACGGAAGCGAAAGATCGCCCGAATAGAACAGCGCGATGATCAGGATGGCCAACAGGTCGTCGATGATGGCGAGCGAGGTGAGAAAGACCTTCAGCGAGTTCACCACCCGCGAGCCGAACAGAGACAATACCCCGAGCGCAAAGGCGATATCGGTCGCCGTCGGGATCGCCCAGCCGCGCCAATCCTCCGGCACGTCGTAATTGACGATCATGAAAATCACCGCCGGCACGACCATGCCGCCGACCGCCGCCACGCACGGCAAGATGCGCTTCGACCAGGAGTTCAGCTGGCCCTCGATCATCTCGCGTTTGATTTCGAGCCCGACCAGCAGAAAGAACAGCGCCATCAGACCGTCATTGATCCAATGGAGCACGTCCAGCCCACCCACCTTGGTGTGGAGGATGTGGGTATAGTTCTCCGACCAAGCCGAATTGGCGATGATGAACCCTAAGGCGGCGGCACCGATAAGCACCAGCCCGCCGGCCGATTCCGCATGCACAAAATCCCGAAAGGCAGTCCTCGAGCGCGAGACAATCGACATTCTTGGCTTTTCCATGAGAGGCGAAATAGAGGTGAATCTCGCCACAGCTATACCAACCGGCAGCACCGTATGCCACCGAAGCCGGTGTGGATGCGACAGAAAGACGACGCAGCGATCCTCACCGCATCGCGCGCCGCCCATAAGGCCAAGTGCGACGGAAATTCACGATTCGGAAGTGTCTTGCTTCCTATGGTGCGGCCGCAAGGCTGAGGGAATATGACGGCAAAACGATTCATCATCACGACCCTGTTCGCCGGGCTGACGGTTCTCTTTATCGCTGTCTTGGCGATGGCGGTGTTTCGCGAGGAGCCGGGCAGCAACTCTTATGTCGCCCTTGCCGAGGCCTTCCTGCACGGTCAGCTCCATGTGGATGGCTGCTTGGACGAGGATTGCGCCCTATTCGACGGCAAAGCCTATGTCGTCTTCCCGCCCCTGCCGGCCCTGATGATCCTTCCTCTCGTTGCGATCTTCGGGAGCGATTTCCATTATTTCCTCCCCCTGAGCATCTTCGCCTTTGCAGCAACCGCCATGCTCTGGTGGCGGATCGGCGGTGCGCTCACCGAAAGCCGCGACCTGCGTGCCCTTCTCCTTCTGCTCATCCTATTCGCGACGCCGCTGATCTTCGTCACCCTCCGCGGCGACCATATCTGGTTCTTCGCCCAAATCTGGGCGTTCCTTTTCACCACTGCGGCACTCTATTCGGCGCTGATTAGCCGAAGCGCCCTGCTTGCCGGCTTGTTTATCGCCCTTGCCTTTCTCTGCCGGCAGATGTCGATTCTCTACCTACCCTTCCTCTATGTGCTGATGATGGAGGATGAGCGCCCCCTCTGGCATATCGACCGAGCGGCCTTTGCCCGGGGCCTGAAGCTGATCGCCTTTCCCATCGCCGCCGTGGCCGCCTATCTCGCCTATAACTGGGTGCGTTTCGGATCGCCGCTGGAGACCGGCTACAGCTATCTCTTCCCGGTATCCCTCGATCGGCCGGGCGTCGATCCGGGCTTCATCAAGCATCGGATGCGCGATCTCGGCGCCTTCGCGATCGAGTATTTCCCGTTCAACACGCTCTATATGTTCTTCCAGGGCCCCCATGTAGAGTTCGCCGGCCGCTATCTCACCGAGATGAAAAGCTTCGACAATAACGGCGCCTCCCTCTTCCTGGTGACGCCGGTCCTGCTCTTTGCCTTCCTGGCGCGCTGGACCCGCACGTTTTGGATCGGGCTCATCACCTGCGCCGTCATTCTGGGAATTACCCTGTTCTATCACTCGAACGGGTTCTCCCAGTACAGCACGCAACGCTATGCGCTGGACTGGCTGCCGATCCTGCTGGTGTTTCTGGCACTCGGGCTGAAGCGCGAATATGCCCCGCCATTGGCCATCCTCACCGTCTATTCCATGGCCGTGACCCTCGGCATGATCGCGATCGGCGGGATGCTTGCCGGCTAGGCTTTTCAGGCCTGCGAGCCGGCAGCCCCGTTCTGGGGCGGGCGCACCCGGAACGTAAGCTTCTTATGGCCGAAGAAATTCGCCAGCGCTCCGACGCCGATGGCGAAGCCGTGGGCGAGGCCCTGCTTGACGATCAGCGGATAGGCGAAGCCGGATTGCGCCATCAAGAGCAGGTAGGAAACCACCACGACAACGCCGGCCCCTGCGAGATTTACCGCAACGAAGATGACGATCTGCTGGGAGACCGGACGGTCGGAGCCAGGGAAGACGAAACGCGGATAGAGCGAGAAGCCCACCGACATGCCGATGGCATAAGCCACCAGCACCGCCGCCTCGAATGGCATGATCAGCGACAGTGGAAACCGTACCAGCCAGTTGACCGCCGCCGCGAAGCCGCCCAGCGCCAGAAACCGCACGCCCTGATGCTGGGACAGCCGCTTGGAGACGTGGATCAGCCGTTTCACGACAGCCAGCCCGCGAGGAAGGCCAACGCCATCACCCCGCCGAGTGCGATGCTCATCCGATCGCGCAAGGCGAAGGCGACCGGATCGTCGTTCAACTCGCCGCGATGGCAAAGCAGCCAGATACGCGAGATCCACATGAAAAGCACGGCGGGAAACGCCCAGAGGAAGAGCGGCTGGCTATAGAAATCGGCATTGAAGGCATCGTTGATGATGTAGAGCACCATGATGGTGACCGCCGTCATGCCGGTCGCGATTCCCATGGCGAGCACCAGAGCCGCATCGTCACCGCGATAGCCCCTGCCCTTCAAGGTCTGCTCACCCTCGATACCGCTCCGCTGAATTTCGGTCTGCCGCTTGGCGAAGGAAAGCGAGGTGAACAGGAACATGGAGAAGACGAGCAGCCAGGCCGACGGTTCCGCGCCGACCGCCACGATGCCGAGCCCCAACCGCAAGGTGAACAGCACCGCCAAGGTGAAGGCATCCGCCACAGGCTGCCGCTTCAGATAGATCGAATAGGCGAGCGTCGTCGCCATATAGGCGAACAGGATCGCCGTGACGCCCCACCCCATATAGAGGCCGATTCCATAGGAGCCGAGGACCAGCGCCGGCGACAGCACCATGGCATCGGAAAGGCGCATGCGGCCCGCTGCGAGCGGCCGCTCCTTCTTGCTCCAATGTCGCCGGTCGTCGGCGAGATCGAACAAATCGTTCATCAGATAGGTGCCCGACGCCATCATGGAGAGCGCGGCGAAGGCCGCGAAGGCTCGCGCCACCGCGATCGGGTCTGCCGCCATGCCGGCCAGCACAAGCGGCACGAAAACCAGCAGGTTCTTCGCCCATTGATGCGCGCGAACAGCCTTCAGCCAGCCCTTCGGTCCCAGCCGCTGTCTCGGAAAGACCGCCTCGATGGGCTTATCCAGCCGCTCCGCCGCCCGCGCCGTAGACGGCGAGGCGCCGGCCAGGATGATGGCATCGGCCTTTTTCCACACGGCCAGATCGGAGCGGCTGTCGCCGGCATAGGCGAAACCTTCCGGAAAACGCTCCGCGAGCATGGCCGCCTTGGCACGCCCCTTGAGATTGCTGTCGCCGTCGCTGGCGACGACGAAATCGATGAAATCGAACCGTTTGGCGAGCCGATGGGCCAGAAGCTCGTCGCTGGCCGATGCGATCCCGACTTGCCGTCCATCCCGCTTTGCCCGGCGCGCATAGGCGATCAAAGCCTCGTTGACCGGCAGGCTATCGACATCGAGCACGGCCCGCTCGCAGAGCTGGCGCTTCAGAACCGCCTTGCCCTGAAGCAGCCAGAAAAGAAGTTTGAAGATCCGCAGCGGATTGACGCTGAGATAGGCCGCCGCCGTCTCGAAGAGCAGGTCCGTCTTGAGAAGCGCATGGTCGAGATCGAGCGCAAGCGGCTCATGCCCGACTGCCTCCCGAAGTTTCTTGGGAGAAAACTCAGCCCTGCCCAGCATCCGATATCCCGTTTTTCTGGTGAGAGACTTAAGGCCTTAAAAGACATGAGACGCTAGCCAAGACTCAGACCTTTGGCGAGAAATTGAAGCTATTAACGTGAACGTGCCGTAACCTTAACGGCAGAGCCAAATTCCGACAGCAAGAGAAAGGGCCGCCATCTCAGCAGCCCTTCCTCGCAAATCCTGCACCGCTTGGCGGCTATTGCATCGAGTCGGTCGAAGGCGGCGTCTCTCCGCCTTGATCCGACGTGCCGCCTGCTCCCTTCGTCTCTTCGGCCTTGCTGGCCTGCTCCTCGAGCTGCTTGGCCTCTTCGAGATGCCCTTGGATGACGGGAAGCGTTTTGGCGGCGAAATCTTTCAGCGCGCCCTTATCGCCGTCCTCCGAATACTCCTCGAAGATATCCGCCGCAGCCTGATGCGCATCCACCTGCTGTTCGGCATATTCCTCGTCGAACTCGGAAGGGTCCGCATCGTTCAGCTCCTCGATCATATCCCGATGGGCCGCATCGAGATCCGTCGGCAGCTTCACATCGATTTTCTCCGCCTGGACGATCTGCTTCAGCTCGTCGCTCGTCTTGCTATGGGCATCCACCATTTTCTGCCCGTACGAGCGAACGGCATCGGATTGCCCCTTCTCTGCCGCGATACGTCCTGCCTCGATCTCATAAAGATCGGACATGGCCGCATCCTTGGCGAATTCTGGCGCCGCCTGCTCGCCGCATCCGGCCAGCGCGAAGCCAGCGACAACCAAGCTTGCGAGTCCGAAGATCGTGTTACGCATTCTCGTCTCCTCCCAGTTGTTACGGCCGTTGAACCGTTCTATGGCGAGTGAAAGTTTCGAATACGTGTGGAAGTTCCAAGTTTTCGCCTGCTCAGCAAAGAGCTGACACCTGCGAGCACCAGTCGATCTCAAGCTTGCGCGTCTAAAATCCTGCCGACTGTGATCGGAAAACGCTCTCGACCCAGGTCTCAAGCGCCGACATAAGGCAGCACGAAGGGAATACCGTTGGCCGGCACCGTGTTGGTGCGCACCGGACAGCCATAGACGTCCGAGAGGAGCTCGTCCAACAGGACTGCCTCGGCTGGGCCGCGGGCCATGACCCGTCCCCGATGCATCAGCACGATCTCGTCCGCATAGGCCGCGGCGAGATTGAGGTCGTGCAGGATCACCAGCACCGCCCGGCCGAGCCTGGCTTGCCGCCGCGCCTCCCCCAGCACGATGCTCTGATGGGAGAAATCGAGACTGGCCGTTGGCTCGTCGAGCAGCAGTGCCGCGGCCTCGCCTTGCGGCCGTTGCGGCGCTTCGAGCTGACACAGCGCGCGGGCGATATGGACCCGCTGCCGCTCGCCCCCCGAAAGCTCCGTATAAAGGCGCTCCTCGAACCCTTTCAGCCCCACGGTCTCGATGGCATCCGCAGCCAGACGCACCACGTGCCGATCCTCTACCCCGAAGCCGGGCACGGTCGCACCCAACAGAGCGACCTCCAGAACCGTGAAGGGGAAGGACAGCGCGGTGGATTGGGACACCACGGCCCGCCGCCTAGCAAGCTCGCCTGCCGGAATGCTCTCAAGCTCCCTGCCCTCCAGACGGATCTCGCCGCCCGTAGGATGGATCTCGCCGGAGAGCAGCTTCAGAAGAGTGGATTTCCCGGCGCCATTCGGCCCCACGATAGAGACCACCCGACCGGGCGGGATGGAAAGCTCCGCCTCGTCCACCAGACGCTTGCCGGCAATCTCGAAGGTTGTTTGTCGTGCTTCAAGCATGGCCTAGCCGAACCCTCCCACGCCGCGTTTCAGAACGAGATGCAGGAAGACCGGTGCGCCGATCACCGCCATGACAATGCCGATGGGAAGTTCCGCAGGCGGCACGACGATACGCGCGAAGATGTCGGCCATGAGCACCAGTGCAGCGCCGAGCAGCGCGCTCCCCGGCAGCACGACCCGATGATCCGGCCCGGCGATGATGCGCACCACATGAGGCACCACGATGCCGACGAAGCCGATCACGCCGGCCACGGCCACGGCAGCACCGACGGAGGCCGCGGTGGCCAGGATCGCAAGTCTCTTGGTGTGCTCCACATTGACCCCGAGATGGAAGGCTTGCGCCTCTCCCAGCAGGAAGCCGTTCAGCGCCCGGATCATGCGCGGTGCGACGAACAGGACCAGCAAGCCGAAGGGGATGACCGCAAAGACCTTGGGCCAGCTCGCCCCGCCCAGGCTGCCCATGGACCAAAGGGTGAGATCGCGCAGCTCCCGATCGTCGCTGCCATAGGCGAGCAGCCCGGTCAGTGCGCCGGCAAGCGCCCCCAGCGCGATACCGGCCAGCAGCAGCGTGCCGATGGCGAGTTGCCCATGCCGCCCCGCGATCGCCACCAGCACGGTGGTCGAGATCGCCCCGCCGACGAACGCCGCGCATGGCAGCGCGTAGATACCCAGCGGCTCGATGATCGGCGCCAGGGCCGTATTGCCGAGCACGATGGTCGCCACCGCCGCCAACGCCGCACCGGCAGATACGCCGATCAGGCCGGGATCGGCCAGCGGGTTGCGGAACAAGCCCTGCATCATGGCCCCGGCCACCGCAAGCCCTGCGCCGACAAACATGCCGAGCAAGGTCCGCGGCAGGCGGATATCGAGCAGCACCAGCCGCTCCCGCGCCGAGGCCGCATCGACCGATCCGAACCAGGCGGCATCCAAGGCGCGCGGCAGCGATGTGAGCGTGATTCCCGTCGGTCCCAACGACAGCGACAGCAGGGCTGTAACCAGCAGGACCAAGGCGGACGCCGCCAGAAAGCGGGGCACCAGCCGGGCCCGCTCCGTCATGGGGAGCGCCCGGACTCTCTCGGCGCTTTCGACGCTCATTGGGCGTGGTCCGCCTCTTTGGCTTCTGCCTTGTGGTGAACATCCGCACCGCCCTCGGATTGCGGGATGTCGAGCTCGGGATAAAGCTTGGCCATCAGATCGCGAGCCGCCTTCGATGCGCGCGGTCCGAAACCGAGCAGGTAAAGACCGTCCATGCCGATGACCCGGTCCTGCTTCACCGCCGGAGTCGTGTCCAAGCCCTTCACCCCTTTGATCTGCTCCAGGCTATTCGAGGCCGGGCCGCCATGCTGCATGGTGATGATGGCATCGGGCGCCAGCTCCATGGCCGCCTCGTTCACCACCGGCTTGTAGCCCGTGAGCGAACCGGCAGCGTTCTCCGCCCCCGCCAGCTTGATGATGGCATCGGCACCCGTGCCGGTGCCGGCGACGCTCGCCCTGCCGTCGTTGACCGACAGGATGAACAGCGCGCGGACCGGCGTCTCGATCTTCTCGCGCTGCTCGGCTAGCACCGCGAAATCCTCCTCCACACCGTGTGCGATCTTCTCGCCCGCCTCGTCCTCGCCGACCACATGGGCCACGAACCGGACCTTGTCGGCAACCGCTTCCGGCGAGGTCTCGTCGGACACCTCCACGTAGGGCACGGAAGAGGATTTCAGAAGCTTCACCACTTCCGGAGGTCCCGAGCCGGCGGAGGCGATGATCACGCTGGGATTCAGCGACAGCACCCCTTCGGCGGAAAGCGCCCGCATATAGCCGACGTCATCCTTTTCCTGCAGCGCATTGGCCGGATACTGGCTGGTCGTGTCGACCGCGATGATCTGATCCTGCTTGTCGAGCGCGTAGAGGATTTCGGTGACATCGCCACCGATCGAGATGATCCGGGAGGTGTCGTCCACCTCCACCGAATCGCCCGCCGCATCGGTCACGGTCAATGCCGAGGACGGTCCGAGCTGGATCGCCCAGCCGACCATCGCGAATACGAGAAAAAGCGACGCCGTCACGGCGCGCATGCGGAAGAATGCTGCGGTCATGTCGATTGTCCTTATTTCGTCAGGATCAGCTTGTCGTTGGCGGTGAGCCTGAGCCGGTACTCCTCGCCTGCATGCTCTATGATGGCAATGCGGCCGCCTTGGAGAAGGTCTCCGATTCGCCAGCGCACCGGTCCGGCGCTTTCCGCCTCACCGTCACGAGCACCAGCCTGTCCCTCTGATGGCTGCTCCTCGTCATTCTTGGGCGCACACTCCATAGAACCCCACCTTTGTGTAAGCCTCGCAAGCTGTTCGAAAGATCTGTCAGCCGCGATGCTGTAGCAAAAAAGACACACAACCCGGCAAAGCCGAATTCCCCCGCCAATTCGAGGGCTTAGCGCGATGCATTTTGTTGACTTTCATAGTCATGATTTATAGCTTGCGCAAGCCTGAGCTGAGATCAGGTTGATCCGACTGACATTTCACAGAGGTCGGCGGACAAGAGAGGCGAGCCCGCTAACAACGCGCAAAGATCGCGAACAGCCAGCCAGCCCGTAAAAATAAACATTGGGGATTACGGGGGTTGGCATGTTGTCACCACAAGAGGGATCGCGCCTCGGCGCGCCCGTTTCCTCGCCTGTCCGTCCGGATGGCGAGTCTTTATCGAATTTCCTGAGAGCGTCGCACGACTCCGCGGAGAATAGCGGAGCGAGCAGGATTCCCTGGGGTCCGCTTCTGCTGATCGCATCGGCCTCGGCACTGGCGCTGGGCCTTTCCCAGCCTGTGTTCGGCCAGGAGGCGACCTTGCCGGAGATCACCGTCGAAGCCGGCACGCCGGCCCGGACCGTGACGCGCCGGCCCGTATCGCGTCCAGCGCCGGCTCCCCAGCCGGTCGAGCCGGTCGCGTCCGATGCCGACGTCATCACCGACACCGAGATCCTCAACCCGGCCGAGGTGCCCTACTACACGCCCGCCAGTGTGAGCACGGCCGGCCGCGGCGAGATCGAGACCTTCGGCACCGACAGACTCGACAATGTCATTCGCTCGATGCCCGGCACCTTCACCCGCGAGAGTGCCAGCAACCCAGGCGTCGCCGTAAACATCCGCGGCTTCGAAGGATCGGGCCGCGTCAACATGATGATCGACGGCGTTCGCCAGAACTTCCGCTTCACCGGCCACGAGGCTGGCGGCTTCGCCTATGTGGATCCGCTTCTGCTGGCTGGAATCGATATCCAGCGCGGTGCGGTCACCACGGCTGGCGGCGGCGCGCTTGCCGGCACGGCCAACTTCCGCACTCTCGATGTGCAGGACATCCTGCGGCCCGGCCAGAACTCGGGCGCCCTGACCTCGCTGAACTGGGGCAGCAACGGCGTGGGGTGGTCGGAAATGGGCGCGGCCGCGGCCCAGGCCGGAAAAATTAGCGTTGCCGGCGCCATCAGCAAGCATGACGAGAACGATTACAAAAACGGCAACGGCATCGTCATTCCCTATACCGGGGAGGACCTCATCTCGGGCCTGGCCAAGGCTCACATCGATATCAGCCCCGAGCAGCGGCTCTCCTTCGGCACGGTTCTCTATAACAACGAGTTCGTCGCGAATTCTTACGATCAGAAGCTCAAGTCGAACATCTATACGATGAACTATGCCTATACGCCGTCGGCCAACGACCTGATCGACTTCAGGGCTCAGCTCTCCTACTCCGATGTGGAGATGGACTACGGGGATTACTTCACCGGCATTGCCCCCTCTGTGGCGGACGCAACGGATCGCGTCATCGAGGACAATGGCTGGGGATTCAACACATCCAATATCTCGCGCTTCAATCTCGGCGAGATCGCGGTGGCGACCGAGTACGGCGTCGAATATTTCCGCGACGACGTCAGCACCGAAAATGGCGGCGTGAATCCCTCCGGCGTTTCCGATCTTCTCGGCGCCTACAACCAGACCACCTTCTCTTACGGCATCTGGGATCTGACCGCCGGCATCCGCTACAACGAGTATAAGCTGGAGGGGAACACCTTCCTGGCTGCCACGAACCCCTACGGCCTGCCCGAGGGCGAGTACGATATCGACAACGATTACTCCAGCTGGGATCCGAAGGTCACTCTGGCGGCGCAAGCCACCCCGTGGCTCCAGCCCTACGTAACCTATTCGGAGTCGATGCGTGCCCCCACGGTTCAGGAAACGCTGATGACGGGCCTGCATCCGATTCCGATCGGAGGGCCGACCTTGAATCTGACCTTCCTGCCCAATCCGTTCCTCAAGCCCGAGTTTCAGAAGGGTTGGGAGTTCGGCTTCAATATCGCGCAAGACAGCGTCTTTAGGCCCGGCGACGTGTTGCGGCTGAAGGCGGACTACTACACCCAGCAGGTGGAGAACTACATCACCGAGTGCGAGGGTCCGGAGGATGTCGATGTGAGCTTCCCGAACGGCTTTTTCGCGCCGCCGAGCATCTCCATCATCCAAACGGCCTTCTTCTGCAACAATCCGGGCGTTTCCGACGTCGACGGCGTCGAGATGGAAGGCCTGTACGATACCGGAATTGCCTTCGGTGGCTTCTCCTACACCTATACCCATACCGACCTCCCCAACCGGGGATCGGGCTTGGGCGCCACGAGCTATCTGCCGGAGCATTATGCGACCGTCACCGGCGGTATCCGCTTGATGGATCAGCAGTGGACAATCGGCATGCGCGGCACGTTCGTTTCTTCCACCGATCTGGGGGACGGCAGCGAATTGGCCGGCTACGAACTCGCCGATTTCTTCACGAGCTATCAGGTCAGGGAGTGGCTCAATCTCGGCTTTACGGTGGAGAACCTGTTCGACCGCGCCTATACGCCGGCACTGAGCACGATCGCGACCGGACTTGACGACACGGATATCGACCTCGGTCGTGGCCGGACCTTCTACCTGTCTGCGCGCGCGCAGTTCTGAGGAAGGAGAAATATGGGATCTGGTCGGCGGCTTCGCCGGCCGGCCTCATGATGGACGAAGCGATACGCACCGGTGGGGGCTCGTCTCCGCCGGTGCGTTCGTTATAGTAAGGCAAAGCCCCGATGGGGCGTCATTATGTTGAGGAGGACTGCGTTCCGATGTTTATCGCCATGAACCGCTTTAAGGTGAACAAGGGCTCGGAGAAGGATTTCGAGAATGTCTGGCTGAGCCGCGAGACCCATCTTGAGGAGCTTCCCGGCTTCGTCGCCTTCCATCTGCTGAAGGGCCCGGAGCGCGAGGATCATACGCTTTATGCGTCCCACACCGTTTGGGAATCCTTCGAGGCGTTCGACGCCTGGACGAAATCGGAAGCCTTCCGCAAGGCTCATGCCGGCGCCGGCAACAACAAGCCTCTCTATCAGGGCCATCCGGAATTCGAAGGCTTCACCAGCCTGCAGGAGGTCAAGGCCGGACCGAAATCGGTCGCGGCCGAATAGCCCCTGCCCGCCCATGGGCCGGCCTCGCATCCTGAGGGCTGGTCTCGCAATGCATGACGTCGCGACGCCGTTCATTCCCATGAGCGGCGTCGTGCTTTTTGGGGCGGACTTGGGGGGCGAATATCAGCCCACATCTCGCACCGATATCCCTCGCCCCCAGCGCCACTTTTGACGCACTGCATTTTGTTGACTTTTTTAGTCATGATTTATAGCTTGCGAGCCTGACCTGATATCAGGTTGATCCGGCGACTGTTTTCGCAACTCGCCGGAACCAGAGGCCAGCCCGCTAACTCACACACGCGTCCAGTCGCGGACAGCAAGCCAGCCCGAAAAACAAACATTGGGGATTAACGGGGGTTGGCATGATGTCACCACATCATGGACCGCGCTTCGGCGCGTCCGTCTCCTCGTCCGTCCGCCCGGACGGCGAGGCACTATCGAATTTCTTGAGAAACCCGCACAGCGCCGCAGGGCGCTATGGAAGCGGCAGGATGACGACCGGACCGCTGCTGCTCGTCGCGACCGTGTCCGCGCTCGCCTTGGGGCTCTCCCAGCCGGTGCTCGGCCAGGAAGCCACACTGCCTGAGATCACCGTCGAGGCCGGCGCGCCGGCCCGCACCGTCGTTCGCCGCAGCACGCCGCGTCCTACGGTTGCCCCTCAGCCGGTCGAACCGATTGCGGCGGATTCGGTCGAAGTGAACGACACCGAGATCATCGCTCCTGCCGAGGCGCCCTACTACACGCCCGCCAGCGTGAGCACGGCCGGCCGCGGCGAGATCGAGACTTTCGGCTCCGATCAGCTCGACAACGTCTTCCGGTCTATGCCCGGCACCTTCACCCGCGAAAGCGAAAGCAATCCGGGCATTGCCGTGAATATTCGTGGTTTCGAAGGCTCCGGCCGCGTCAATACGATGATCGACGGCGTCCGTCAGAATTTCCGGTTCACGGGTCATGAGGCCCAGGGCTTCGCCTATGTCGATCCACTTCTCGTCGGCGGCATCGACGTCCAGCGCGGCGCGGTCTCGACCGCCGGCGGCGCTGGTGCCTTAGCGGGTACGGCCAATATCCGTACTCTCGACGTGCAGGACATCCTGAGGCAAGGCCAGAACTACGGCGCCCTCACCCATGTGGGCTGGGGCAGCAACGGTGTCGGCTGGGCCGAGATGGGCGCTGCCGCCGCCAAATCCGGCCGCGTCAGCGTCGCCGGTGCCATCAGCAAGCACGATGAGAAGAACTACGAGAACGGCGAAGGGCTGTCCGTGCCCAACACGGGCGAGGATCTGATCTCCGGTCTGGCCAAGGCCCATATCGATATCAGCCCCGGGCAACAACTCTCCTTCGGCACCGTGCTCTACAACAACGACTTCACAGCCAACTCCTACGAGCAGACGGTCAAGTCGAATACTTATTACACCAACTATGTCTACAACCCGGCTGCGAATGACCTGATTAACTTCCGGGCCAACCTCTACTTCAATGATGTCGAGATGAACTACGTTGACGGCTGGCCGGGCGGTAGGACCACCAATGTCGGCCGTGTGATTGACGACGAGGGCTGGGGTTTCGACACTTCGAATACCTCAAGCTTCGACATGGGCACGATCAATGTCTCAACGACATACGGCGTGGAATACTTCAAGGACGACGTCTCCGTCATCAACAGCGCACGTCAGCCCGATTTCGGCGTCAACCCGAGCGGCGAGAGCGACATTTTCAGCCTGTTCTCTCAGACCACCTTCTCGAAAGGCATATGGGATCTGATCGCCGGTGTCCGCTACGACCGCTATACGGCCGATGGGGTGGGTTCCGTAGCGCCGTTCAACCCGGCCGGTGTTCCGCCAGGCCAGTACGTGGTCGATCAGGACGAAGGGAAGGTCCTCCCCGACATCACTCTGGCCGCCCAGGTCACCCCATGGATGCAGCCCTATGTGACCTATTCGGAGACCATGCGCGCTCCGACGGTGAACGAGCTGCTGACCGGCGGCGTCCATCCGGGCGATGGGGACACGGCACAGACCTTCTTCCCAAACCCCTTTCTCGAGCCTGAAACGGCCAAGGGCTGGGAAGCCGGTGCGAACTTCGTCTTCGAGAATGCCCTTCTCGCCAACGACAAGCTGCTGTTCAAGGCGAATTACTACCACCTGAACGTGGAGAACTATATCACCGCCTGCTTCCCGACTCAGGGCTTCGGCGCTGGAGTATATTTCTGCAACAACCCGGGGACTTCGGAGGTCAACGGCGTGGAGCTCGAAGGCATCTATGATGCCGGCTGGGCTTTCGGTCAGATGGCCTACACCTACACGCACACCGATTTGCCGCCACAGGTCGATGGGTTCGGAGCCAACAGCTATCTCCCCGATCACATGCTCGTCCTGACCGGCGGCGTTCGTCTGATGGAAGAGCAGATGACCATCGGTGCGCGCGCCTACTTCTATTCCGATGCGCCGCTTGGGTTCCAGTTCTCGCCCACCTCTCCGACGGAACTGCCCGGCTACGAGCTGATGGATCTGTTCGCCAGCTATGAGGTCGTCGAAGGCCTGGATCTGAACATGACAATCCAGAATCTCTTCGACCGGACCTATACGCCCGCGCTTGCCACGGGTGCGACCGGCGCGCCGGCCGGTCTCGCCACGGGTCGCGGGCGGACCTTCCTGCTCTCTGCGCGCGCGCAGTTCTAGTTGGGAAGAGATATGAGCCCTGGCTGGCGGCAACGCCGGCTGGGGCTCATGTGAGTCGAGCGTGACGCACCGGTGGGCTCGCCCCTGCCGGTGCGTTCGTTTTATCGATGTCCTGAAGATCAGTCTTCTGCGAGCCGCGGCCACGGCCGCTCTTCGGATGCGTCTAGATCCGATGCCCCCTGAAAAGCAAAACGGCCCGGACCCCGTGAGGGATCCGCGCCGTTGTAAGACCTATTCAGCAGGGCCAGCCGATAAACCAAAATTTGAGCGGGTCAGGGTGCGGTTAAGCACCCTGACCAAGCTCATAACCCTGCTTGATCCGCTGCTTACTTAAGCGGCGGAGCAGCCGGCGGCAGCGGCTCGGTGACCACAGCCTGCTGGTGATGATGGAAGCAGCCGCCAAGCGTCAGGCTGGCAGCCAAAACCGCGAGGGCCGCGATTACTTTAACGGGATTTCGCATTTCCGTTCCCCCTTGGACTAACCAACGAGCCTCACATGAGACCCGTTTCCTGCAATGGTCCGCCGGACACTCGGCCCGAGCGGTGATTCAAGAAACCAACGCATAACAGATTGGTTCCTTCAATGCAGCGCGAAAATGACATTAAACCGAAGAAGTTACCAGCCCGTTGATTTTGTGCACTATTGAGCCAGCGCCTCGCCTAATGGTTGGCCAGGATCATATTTCGCACGGTCGGATAGACCTGATTTTCCCAGCGTCTTCCGCTAAATACGCCGTAATGGCCCACGCCGGCCTGCATGTAATGCATCTTCTTATGAGGCCGCAGCCCGGTGCAGAGATCGTGTGCCGCGGCAGTTTGCCCTAGGGCGCAGATATCGTCGCGCTCCCCCTCGACGGTCAAAAGCGCCGTTTTCCGAATCGCCCCCAGATCGATAGGCTCGCCCTTGAAGGTCAGCGCGCCTTTCGGCAGCCGGGCCTCCTGAAACACCCACTGGACCGTTTCCAGGTAGAACTCCGCCGGCATATCCATCACGGCGAAATACTCATCGTAGAAGGTCTTGATCCGCTCGGCCTCCGCCGACTCGCCTTTGGCGAGATGGCCGTAGAGGTCGCGATGGGTCTTGATATGCCGCTCCATGTTCATGGACATGAAGGCGGTCAGCTGCATGAAGCCCGGATAGACCCGTCGCCCCGCCCCTTCGTAATCGCCCGGCACGGTCGCGATCAAATTGCGCTCGAACCACTCGATCGGATTGTCCGTCGCCAGCTCGTTCACCTTGGTGGGATTGATCCGCGTGTCCACCGGACCGGCCATCAGCGTCATGCTGCGCGGGCAAGCCTTATTGTTTTCCTTCGCCATGACCGCCACGGCGACCAGCGCCTGAACGCATGGCTGGCAGACTGAGACGAGATGGGAGCCGGGCCCCATCTCTTCCATGAAGCGGATCAGATAATCCACGAAATCGTCGAAGCCGAAGCGTCCCGCTTCAAGGCTCACATCCCGGGCATTGTGCCAATCGGTGATATAGACGTCGTTTTCCGGCAGCATGGTGCGCACGGTGTTGCGCAACAGGGTGGCGAAATGGCCCGAAAGCGGAGCCACGATCAGCACCTTCGGCTGCTTCGCCTCGATATCCTTCTTGAAATGGAGCAGCGTGCCGAAAGGCAGCGTGAGCGCTGCCTCCTCGGTGACCTTCGCCTCGCGATTGCCGACCACAACGCGATCGATCCCGTAATCCGGCCGGTGATGGGTCAGCTCCGCGCGGGCGATCATCTCGAAGCCTGCGGCAAACGCATCGAACCAGGGAAACGGCGCCGCCTGCCGCCAGGAATCCATCCAAGCGAGCGACGTACGGGCCAGTGCCTTGGCAGGTTCGAAGAGCTGAGTCTGAGCTTGGTAAGCGTGATACAGCATACGTCCCTTATCAGACAGGTCGCCGCACCCGGTATGATTCGAGGCGGCAGCCATTGCGCAGCTGGCAAACGCTAGTGCATCCTGCTCATGGCAGCGAGCACTTTTTTGACACATGCGTGTCAAGAAGCCGCCCTTATGTGAATAAGCTCCAGCGAAGGAACCGGCGAAAATGACCGAGGCTGTCCTCACGATAAGCAGCAAGAACTATTCCTCCTGGTCGTTGCGCGGCTGGCTGCTCTGCAAAATGGCGGGGCTGAATTTCGAGGAAGAGCAGCTTCCCTCCGACGATCCGTCCACAAGAGCCGAGCTGCTTCTGCTTTCGCCCTCCTTCCTTGTCCCTTGCCTGACCCATGAGCGGGTGCGCGTCTGGGATACGCTGGCCATCGCCGAATATCTGGCGGAGCGCTTTCCCGATTCCGATCTTCTGCCCGAGGATATCGCCGCGCGGTCTCATTGCCGTGCCATCTCCGGCGAGATGCATTCGGGCTTTCAAAACCTGCGCTCGGCCTTGCCGATGAATCTGAAAGCCCGCCTCCCCGCCTTCGGCACCTGGACGGGCGTGAAGACCGATATCGACCGGGTTCTCACCATCTGGCAGGAATGTCTCCAGACCTACGGCGGCCCCTTCCTGTTCGGCGAGACGCCGAATCTCGCCGACGCCATGTATGCGCCGGTCTGCACCCGCTTCCAGACCTATGACGTGAAGCTGGATCCGGCCAGCGCGAGCTACTGCGCGACGATCCTCAACTGGCCGCTGATGGCGGAATGGATCGATGCCGCCAAACAAGAGCCCGACGAGCTCGAGGAGCTGGACGTCGAGTTCTAGCGTCCCATTTCCGACCGTTCCATTTTCCTGACTATTTCTGCTCTGCGCACAAGCCCGCCTGCGGCATCGCGGCTTGTCTTTCGCGCGTGGCGAACACACCTGCCTGTAACTATATTTCCATCTGTTCAGGTCATCTCTGAGTACACCGTTTGATCGATTGCCACCCCATCTCATAAGGAGACGCCATGAGCA
The DNA here is from genome assembly GCA_050110875.1 of Methyloligella sp. ZOD6. Classification (GTDB taxonomy): domain Bacteria; phylum Pseudomonadota; class Alphaproteobacteria; order Rhizobiales; family Methyloligellaceae; genus Methyloligella. Next base: position 4,308 of record CP188828.1, on the reverse strand, counting down.
CCGAAGACGCATCCAAGCGCCGCACGGCTCCCCTGCAGACCCGCTCCAATTTCGGCTCGAACGAGATCAAGGATATTCAGGGCGCGCTCAATGCTCTGCTGGCCGATATGTTCGCTCTCTACATGAAGACCAAGAATTACCATTGGCACATGTCGGGCCCCCATTTCCGCGACTATCACCTGCTGCTCGATGAGCATGCGGACCAGATCTTCGCCACCACCGATCCGCTGGCCGAGCGTGTCCGCAAGCTTGGCGGCATCACGCTGCACTCCATCGGCGAGGTGAGCCGGCTCCAGCGCATCGAGGATAACGACGCTCAGTTCGTGACACCCGAGGACATGCTCGCCGAGCTGCGCGAGGACAATTTGCAGCTCGCCGCGCGCATGCGCGAAGCCCACGGCCTGTGCGACGAGCTCGGCGACGTGGCGACCGTCAGCATCCTGGAGCCCTATATCGACGAGGCCGAGCGGCGGGTCTGGTTCCTCTATGAGGCCGGCCAAAAGCTATAGGCGAACTTCTGAGCGAGACCATTCAGTGGTTGCGCGCGCCCGTCGCTTGTGAGACGGGGCGCGCATTCCGCATAGTGTCGGTCACACCTCTTTCCGGAGTGTTCGTGCACTCAATTCCCGGAGTAATCTCGTGACCGCCTCAAAAGCTTCTTCAGCCCTTCTCGACGACTGCAAATACGTCCATCTCGGCATCTTCGATTTTCTCACCTTCCGCGAGAAGCGGCTCGACATGGAGGCCTTCGAGACGGTCCTGAAAAACGGCTGGCACTTCATCGATTGCCTGCCCTATTGGATGCCCGACGAGACCTGTTTCGAGGATAAGGGCTTCGTCGACGAGGCCGTGACCGTCGACCCCGACAGCATTCGGCCCTATCCCTTCGAGGCCGACGCCTGCCTCGCCATCGGCGATTACAGCGGCGCCAGCGCCGCCATCTCGCCCCGCGCCGTCCTGAAGCGCTTGGTCGAGAAAGCCGGCGAGATGGAGCTGGAGCCGTTCGGCGGCTTCGAGTTCGAGGTGATCTACCTGGAGGAGGACGGCGAGAGCTTGCGCGCCAAGGGCTGGCGCGATGTCGAGGCCGCCATGCTCCATAACCGCTGCTGGTCGGCCGTGGCGCCCGCCGCAGATGCCGATTTTCTCAAGCACGTGCAAGATCAGCTTCGCGCCGCGGGGATCGGCCTCGACCACCACTGCATGGAGCTCGGGCCCGGCTGCGTCGAATATACGCTGGGCACCGACCCGCTGGTGAAGGCGGCCGACGATGCCGCCCTGTTCAAAGACTTCACCAAGGCGCTCGCGCGCCAGCAGGGCCTGACGGCGAGCTTCGTCTCCCAGCTGGACGACGGATTCCCGGGTCAGTGCGGCCATGTGATCCTGTCCCTGAAGAACAAATCCGGCGAGCCGGCCCTTGCCGATCCCGACGGCCCTCACGGCTTAAGTGAGCTAGGCCGCGCCTTTCTCGGCGGCATCGTCGCCCTCACCCCGGAGCTCATGAGCATGTTCGCGCCCACCGTGAACGCCTTTCGCCGTTTGCGGCCCGGCAACTGGGCCCCCCGCGCCGCCAATTGGGGCATCGGCAACTACACCTGCGGCGTCCGGGTGATCACGCACACCCCGGAAGAGACCCGCTTCGAGTTTCGGCTTCCGGGGGCGGATATCGCGCCACATATCGCCGCCGCCATGATGCTGGGCGCGGGCCTCTGGGGCATTGAGAACAAGGCCGATCCCGGCGAGCCGGTTACCGGCAACGGCCGGCTGGTGGAGGTCCCCGAAGAGCGCGCCCTCCCCCTGTCGCTCGAGGCGGCCGCCCAACGCTTCGCCCAATCCGACGCGGCGAAGGCACTGTTCGGCGAGGCCTTCGTGAAGCATTACGCGGCACGCTGCGCCGCCGAAGCCGCAGCTTTCCACGCCCATGTCTCCGGCTTCGAACGTGCCCGCTATCTGGAAACCAGCTGATCCGGTATAAGTTGGGGCGCTTTCCGATGCCCCAATTACCGGATCCCCAATGCAGAGCTTCGGCCCCCTACTCGCGCTTTTCGCTTTTGTCGCGGCCCCCTTCGCCGCGGTCCCGGCACACGCTGCGGCCACCGATGCCTGTGCGATCGCGACGCCGTCCAAGAAGGTCGTGAATGTGCGGGATACGGGCGCCAAGGGCGACGGACGGGCCGACGATACGAGAGCCATCCAAAAGGCCATCGACACCGTGGCCGGCAGCGGTGGAACGGTTCACGTGCCGAACGGCACCTATATGGTGCGCGCCGTGGGCAAGACCAGGCTCGCCCTCAAGAGCAAGATGACCCTGAAGCTGGCCGATCGCGCGGTTCTGAAGGTCATTCCCAACGACGCCAAGAGCTACGCCGCCCTGACCGTCGAAAACGCATCGGACGTCAATATCGTCGGCGGCACGATTCTGGGCGATCGCAGAAGCCACAAGGGCAAGCAAGGCGAACGCGGCATGGGAATCGAGATCGGCCCCAAAGCGCGGCGCGTGACCATCGCAGGCGTGACGGCAGCCGAGATGTGGGGCGATGGGTTCTATCTTAGAGAATCCGACGATGTCGCTTTTTGCGGCGTCAAAGCGCTCCGCAACCGCCGCCAAGGACTCTCCATCATAAGCGGCAGCCGGATCCTGGTCACCCGGTCGGAATTCCGGGACACACGAGGAACCGCGCCCAGCGCCGGCATCGATATCGAACCCAACAAAGACCATGAGGCCGTGCGGGACGTCGAGATCGAGCGCTCGAAATTCGTCGACAATGTCGGCGGCGGCATCAGCATCAATGGTTGGAAGGGCCGCATCATCAAGGTGCGGATCACCCATAACGTATTCGAAGGCTCCAGCCCGATCCGCATCAAACGGGCGCCGAACATTCGGTCCACGGAGGTCTGCTACAACCGCTTCATCGACAAGAAGGTGGCGGATTCCGGCGGGCTCAACTCATATGCCGAGCCGGTTCAGAGCGTGATTTTTCAAAGCGACTGCAGCAATGGTCTCGATATGCGCTTCGGCAAGAACCGGAGCGCGAAATAAGCGTCTCTGCGCTCAGTCGCTCTGATTGTGGATCAGGTCGTTGCGGGCCAAGGTCAGATGCTCGCGGATCATCCGCTTGGCGGCTTCCGCATCGCGCTCGCACAGCGCATCGAAGATCTCCCGGTGTTGCCGGTTATAGGTCGCGATCCGCTCCGCATGCAGGGTCTTCTCCTTCTGCGCATCCCACTGAGCATGCAGCCGTACCTCGTTGATCTGCTTGTAGATAAAGACGATCAGCGGATTGCGCGAAGCCTCGGCGAGTGACAGGTGAAACTCCGCATCCCATTTGGAGAAGGCATCCTTGTCATGCTCCAGCTCCTCGAGCCGGTCCAATAGCCCCTCCATCGCCTTTAGCTCCTGACGCGTCGCATGCTGAACCGCCAGCTCCGCCATATGGGGTTCGATGGCGAAACGCATCTCGACGAGCTGCAAGGGGCTGACCGAATCGGAGATGTCCTCCAGCGCATCGAGCCCTGCCGACCAATTGACGAAGGTGCCGCTGCCGACCTTCCGCGAGATGAAGCCGGCCCGCTCCAGCCGCTCCAAAGCGCGCCGCACCGTGCTGCGGGCAGCACCGAAACTCTCGGCCAGATCCCGCTCGGGCGGGAGCTGTGAGCCCTTCTTGTAAACCCCTGCCTCGATTGCGTTTTTCAGCTGATCGGTAATGGACGAGGCGTTCTGCCCGGACCGTTTCGCACCGGCACTGCCGGCGTCGAAGATAGAGTCGTCCTGCAGGCTCTCCCCTGGGGAAAGCTCTGCCTCTCGTTCCGGCGCGAATGCATCCGCGCTCATATCCGCCCGCATGGCGGAAATCGGTGGGGTCGCAGCGCTCATATCGGCTCACCTGCCTGAATTGGTATCCAATTGGTACGCATTGTTATACGGCTTTCGGCATCAAAACACAATCCTATGAACCAATCCCTTTCTTGTTCGGAACCATCAATCGGCAGAATTCTCGTCTGGCACGAAATTTCGTCACCTGTATAACTATTTGTTTTTGCATATATTTTCGGCATAAATCGGAAAAGATGTCGCAGCAAAAGAACGTATGCCTAGATTTTACCCACCCTAACTGCCGCCCGATAATTAGGCAAAAGACTAAAAATTGGTCTGTGATTGGACTTGCCAAAGGGCCTGCCCTGGGAGAGGTTAGCCCCAGTTTGGATATGGGAATGGAATGGCCTTATGAGCACGGATCTTGAGAGTTTTGTTGAAACCCCCGGCCGGGACGAGCTTGTTAAGGAGGTTCGGCGGCAGATTGACGAATTGGG